>NZ_CM143648.1:0-3596341 GCF_055081035.1 Clostridium sp. CM041 | reverse complement strand
GATAGTGTAAACACTATCTTTACTTTTTTTATATAAATCCTTGAATTTGCAAGGATTTAAGTTGTTTTTAAAATAAAAAAACAATGCCCCCTCTATTTGATATAATTGTTGTATCTGAACTCAACAAAATACCAAAAGGAAGGTGTCATTGTGAGTACAATTATATCAATGTTAGTTACCTATAATCAAGTATTACTTTCTCAAATTAAACAATTACTTATTTTTATTGCTAAAAATATACCGCTAAAAGTTCCAAAATACGATATGACAAGTCCTAAATATAAAAAACTTACTGTAGACAAATTGCCTACTATCAAAACTTTTGAAAAGCTTAATTATAATCAACTATTAGATGAGTATAAAACCTCTCATGGTAAGGATAAAAAACCTGTCAATTCTCGTGGTAAATATCCAGTATCCCCAGAGACCATCTGCCCTCAATGTGGCGCTCCGCACATCTATATCTACGATAACGCTGGAGGCCGTGGGCAGCTTTGGTGCAAAGTTTGTGATCTGCATTTCAACAAAAATAAGGTTAATTTTAAAACTGAGAGCTTCCTTTGCCCATTTTGTGGACACTCTTTAAGTAAGAAGAAGGACCGTAAAAACTTTTATATCCATAAATGTGTTAATAAAAAATGTAATTATTACCTGAATTCTCTTTCAAGGCTTTCTCTTGAAGATATTAAAGAATACAAGAAAGATAAGCACAGATTTAAACTGCATTACATTTATCGTGAGTTTACAACGAATTATTTTGATGTAGATTTATCTTCTATGCCAAAAGGTGCTACTAGCCTAAATTTCAGAAATTTTTCGTCTCATGTAATGGGCCTATGTCTAACATATAACATTAATTTAGGATTATCTACACGCCGTACGGCGCTTGCTCTTTGGGAAATACATGGAGTTAAAATATCTCATGTCATGGTTAGCAGATACGCCGTCACAGCTGCCGCTTTAGTTAAACCCTTTGTCGATAATTATGACTATAAGCCTACTGATTACCTCGCTGCTGATGAAACTTATACTAAAGTCAAAGGAGTCCATCAATATGTTTGGCTTGTTATGGACGCTATCAAGAAATCAATTTTAGGATACCAAGCGTCTTTTAGCCGTGATACTGGCCCTTGCATTTTGACTATGCGTATGGCTTTCGATAAGTTCAAAGAGTTTCCCGGCAAGTCACTTAAATTCGTTGCTGATGGCTATACTGCATATAAGCTTGCTGAGCAACAGTTTAAACTTAACGGCATGGACTTCGATGTAATCCAAGTAATTGGTCTTACTAACTCTGATCCTATTTCAACCGAATATCGTTGGCTTAAACAAATAATAGAGCGTCTCAACAGAACATTTAAATTTTCCTATAGGGTTACAAATGGCTTTGGTAGTGAAGAAGGTTCCAACACGCACTTGGCGTTGTTTGTAGCATATTACAACTTTCTCCGCCCACATAGCTACGCTTATTGGGGACCATTGAACTCAATCCCTGAACTTGAAAAGATTTCTACTATGCCAGCAAAATGGCAAAAGTTAATCGAACTTTCACAGCAACTTATAATAGAAAAACAGGTTGTATAAGTGAATTTACCTTTTAATATAGTTTGAATTTTCTTACCCGGCAGGGTTCCGTAAAAAAGGAACAATCTGATTAGGTATATTTTTGCTGACTTTTTTTATTTACCAAAAAAATTACAAGGTTTTGATGAAGACAAAACTAATATTTCATTCCTTTAAGGTATATTTTCACTTTTCAAGGTGCAATTTAAATTCCAAAATTTTTAATCTTGTTTTTTCATAGATTAGTTAACACTATCAAAATTATAATTTCGAAAGTATCATTATTGATATAATAAGTCCGTATATAGCAATACCTTCTCCAAGACCAACAAAGATAAGAGTTTTTCCTAGTATCTTGGGATCTTCTGATACCGCACCTAATGCTGAAGAACCAACTGCCCCTACAGCATAGCCTGCGCCAATAGTTGCAAGTCCTGTGGAAAGCCCAGCTGCTAAATACCCAAGTCCAGCAGCCGGGTTCACTGCAACTGTTCCCGCTGCGCGTGCTACGCTTGGAATATTCACGATCAAAGCTCCCATCATAACTGGTATAAATACACCTAAATTTATTTTCAGTGCTTTTTTTACCTTTTTCCTCCCCAAAACATCTATTTTACTTTGAGAAATGACTCCATACGTAATAGTAACTATAACAACACAAAATGTTAACATTAATAAAATAGTCATAATTGTTATTCCTCCTTCTAATATCTAGTGCACTAACTTTCATGTTCATAACTTCCATTAACTTTTTACACAGAATACATGTTTATATATATGTTACTTAAGTTCAATCTGCACAGGTTCAAAAGCAATCCCTGCCCCTTCATAATACTTACTGAATAATTCATAATACTCAAGTCTTAACCCTTGTATAAATACAATTAACCCTTCAAGGCATATAATTATTACATTCCCAATTATTAGTATTATCACTGAAGCAAATCCACTTTTAGTCATTGAAGCCATAGCAGAAAATGCAACAAACAAGCCCACATGATTTAATGCAAATGCACCTACTCTTATGAATGAAAGTGTATTAGAAAACATGGATAACAATGTTTCTATTACCTCAAAACCTGATTCTATAAAATAATCCTTAGTTCCAGATTCAAATAATATTTTTTTACCTTTAATAATATTTGCAAGCGGCTCCTTTAGTAATATCAGTAATAAAAAGAAAAGAAAATATATTATCCAAATAGCTTTTGGTAATAATGGCTTTTTATAGATTATAGATACTATTAGTATTAAAGCTCCAATATAGAACATAAAACCTGCTAGTCCTTCTTTTCCAAAAAGTCCCCGTTCTATATCTTTTCTTCTTAAACTATTAGTAATCCCTAATATAAAGCCTAAAATTAAAAAACCACATCCAAATATTATAGCTCCAATTAACATATCGTTAATATCTTCCATCGGTCTAATTAGCAATGCATTAATTACTCTCTCAGAACCAAATACACTCCCATATAGGAACCCAAATATTATAGAACTTACCCCCAGGGTTTCAAAAAGCCCGCCTATATTACTTCTCCCTGGCTTATTTTTCAGCATAACTCCTGCTAAAAGCAATACTAGTCCTTGTCCTGCATCTCCAAACATAGCACCAAACATTAGAGTATAAGTTATTGCCAAAAACCTAGTAGGATCGATTTCTTCATAGCTAGGAACACCATACATGAAAAGCAAACTTTCAAATGGTTTAAACAATTTATTGTTTATAAGCATTGTTGGTGGAGTTATAGCTTTATTAGTTCTTTCATTTGGATCTTTTTTAATAATCAATATTCTATCATCAAAACTCAAAAGTAACTTATCAATGCTCTCCATAAAACTTTTAGGTATCCAACCAGAAAGATAAAAAAATTCATTTGTGCACGCCGCGTTCTTTTTAATTTCTCCAGACTTTTGCTCCAATTCATAACTATTTTCTATATTTTTTATAGTTTTATAATTTTCCTTTAGGAAATCACTAAGTTCCATTTTAATTTTCGTTGTAGATTCTTGTACTTGATATATTTCCGCACGAACAACCACTGCCACGTCCCTTGGAATGCCTATGTAATGATTAGGCACTAGAATTTTTTCGCAATTTGCCGATTTAAAAATTCTTTCCGTTTCTGTTAGCAAAAGCATTGGAGTAAATGCTATAAATGTAACGAAATCTTTTTCCTTATAGACAGTTTCTATTACTGATGGAATATTTTCATAATTGGCTTTTAGTTTAACCATGTTTTGCTCTGGCACTTTATATAAATCCATTTGGAAATTTTTCATAGCAGTAATCTCTTCCATAGGAATAGATACATCATTTAAAAATCCTAAGGCCTCATAGGTGTTTTTAAGGTATTGCTCCTTTTGTTTTAAATCCTCAAATTCTTTGTTTAAAACCATATATTTATCATATACTTCCGCTAGCTTATTCTCTATGGTATCAAGATCAAAAATCATCTCTTTAATATAATCGCAATTTATACCAACAGTATTTTGAGCCTTTGCAAGTTTTTCAACATGTTTTAAACTTATATTATATTCTTTATCATATAAGTAAGGTCTTATATAGTTTACATCCATTAAAGCCTCTATGTTGCCTTCAGAAGTTTTTAATACAAAATCTGACGAGTTTATTTCTTGCAATGCACTTACTGGCTGCATGCAACCTTCTAGTGCTAATAATTTAGTTAATTTATCAAAATCAGACATTTCACCTACTAAATTAACCATATGCATTTTTTCTATAGACACAAAATCACCTCCTGCTTTTTTCTGGGGTAGATAATCATTTATAATGTGACAGAAACATAATTTATACCTTCATTCATATCCATATCGTATCTTCTTTGTTCTACTATAGATATAATATCTTTTATTTCAATCTTATAAAACGCAAGATAACTCATAGCCATGCTAATATTTGTTTTATTTTCTCTAAGATTTTTTTTGAAGTATTTTTTTTGAAATTCACGTTGTCGTTTTTCAATGGAATTAAAATCATCCTTTTCATATATCTTTGCATATGGTGTTTTTTCTATTATATTGTAAAATTCCTCCATATTATTTATATAACAAAGCTTTCTAATATTTTCCTTTGAAAGTTTATACCCATTATATATGGTATAATTAAACAGTTCCTCAGAAGGTATATTGTAAAAAGTCTTTCCTCTATATATCCATCCTAAATTTAAAAGGTCTGCTTCCAATCCTAATATACTGAGTACCACTTCTTTATTCTCATTGTCCAAATGCTTGAGTTCGCGTCGTACAGACATAAAATAAACAAAATCAAGTTCTGTTTCAATCCTAAACAAACCTTTTTCACTGATGCCCCTAGCTAAATTTTTTAGACTTTTATAATATATGCTCCCTTTTAGTCCATCTATTACCTCTTCTGTATTTTTTAAGGATATTAAATAATCATAATTTATTGTATTTAAAGAACTTCTTGCAATTAGCTTGTTTTCTATTTCGTCGCAACGTAGGCCTAAATATTTGCCTCTAATAATTATTTTTAAATCTTCTACTTCCCATCTTACAAAAAAAACTTTTATAAGCTTCCTGTATTCACCATCAAAATAATTTATAAATTTGCTATAAATACTTGTATAGTATCTATTTAAAATAATCTCTAAATTACCCCTATGTATTTTCTCTAAGTTGTATTCTCCTAAAAGCTCCCCATAGCTCGTATCCTCTTTTAATACTTTAACAGTACTTTTAAAATCTTTACACTTTAGTAATTTCAAATATTGATCTCCGCTTATCATCTTTCCCATCATTGCCTTTACTTTAGAATTAATAGCACTAAACTTAACAACACTCCCCATATATTCCCACTCCTATAATAGCGTTAAATACTTCATCTACTATTTTAAATTTATTGTTTTGATATTTTTTACTAATATTTTTTAATACTTTTTCTTTTTCTTTTCTTATGATTTCAGCTTTAAACTCCGCCTCCATCATCTTTTCATTACTTATAGTATTCTTAATGTTTTTAGATTCTTCTTGAAAGCTAACCTTCATATCCTTTATTATATTTTCAAATTCATCTTGTTTTACTTTTAACATTTCATCAATGCCCTTCCTATAGCTTTCAGCATCTTTGTCTATACTCATTATTTTGTTAGTTATAAATTCCAAAACATCACCCCCAATATTTATAAATAATACTTGTCTTTACATTTTTACATAATTTGGAATGAAGACTATATTCTCATTATATTACCCTTAATGCATAATGTCGAAAGCGATTTTGGGCATAATATAAGCATTTGATAAGGGATTTGAGCCTTATTACAATATATACCATACAAAGCTAACGCTGCCTATGTTTATCTCTTGCCCCCTACATAAAAACCATGACGGTTTCTTAAATAATTTTTCTTTATATTACCTAATGTATGTAGTATACTTATATATTATGGCTAAATACGTAATGAAGGAGGATATTTATGAAAGATAACATAAAAGAAATTGAAGATAGCATATTAAACTATCTGTATGAAAATAGAACCGCATCCCCACAAAGCATTGCAAAAATAAAACTTGCACTTAATCTAGGTAATGGTAAAGGTGATATTAGGGTCTTGAAATCTTCTCTTGAATCTTTAATGAAAAAAAAGCTTATAACTAAACAAGCGGTTAGAGGAAATTATAAAATTGAACTTACTGGAATAGAATTTATTGAAGAGAATTTAAAAAAAGAGTTATAAACTCTTTTTTTTTATGAAATACAATATAAAAAGCGGCTCAGATAGCATAAAACTATGTATCTAAGCCGCAATATGTCTATTTAATTATGAAATATGTGTAAATTGGATTCGTTCGTTGTATTAGCACTACAACATAGTTTTAACTTGGCAGGCACACTATCACCTACCCCCATGTATGTTATTCATTTTAGCATATTTCACCGATATATTCAATAGCAATATGCATAATTTTGTCGAATTGTTTAATCCTACACTCCATACTTTAAATTTTCCTCGTTCATTTTTATATTGTATCCTAAATTCTTTTAAATATACAAATATTACATATAAACTTTATTGGTTTAACGACATTTCAGCGACCCAGGAGATGATTTAATTACTTTATGTCAATCTTATCTATAAATTTACTTAAGGTCTTTTCTCCAATACCTCCCACTTTTGTTATCTCTTCTACAGACTTAAATCCTCCATTTTGCTGCCTATATTCAATTATAACATCAGCTTTAGCATCCCCTATTCCTGTAAGAGTCTTTAGTTCTTCTTTGCTAGCAGTGTTTATGTTAATAATAGCGCCCTTTTCAGTGCTACCCGAGTTTGAAATCGCAGAATCGTTAGAATTGCTCTTTAGCGTAGTATTCAGAGGCGTTTGTGTTTTGTTTACCTCACCCTTTTTACAAATCACAATACAATCTTCATCATTTAGTTTTGCAGAAAGATTTGTCGCATCAAGGTCTGCATCACTAGTTCCCCCACCTGCTAATTTTATAAGATCGGCAACTCTACTTCCTTTTTTTATATCATAAACACCAGGATCTTTTACAGCACCTTTTATATCCACTTTTATATTACTATCTTCTACTTTTGCATTACTACCTTCTACTTTTGCCTTACTACCTTCTACTTTTGCATTACTACCTTCTACTTTTGCATTACTACCTTCTACTTTTGTATTACTACCTTCTACTTTATTTGATCCAGCTACAATAACGCCCGCTGTATCTTTTTTTTCTGAAGTTTTATCAGTTTCTACAAATATATCTTTATAATCCGAAGCATTAACATTTTCTTTTGGACTTGAAAATTTGTAGCCAGCAATTATAAATGCAATGCTTATGCATAAAATAACTATAGAACCAATTATTTTCTCTTTATTTTTCATAATTCCTCCTCGTTAACCTCCTAGGGCACAGAACACTTGCTAATTATTTTGCCATCCTATATAAAATTATTGACAAGTTTGCGTAAATACTATCGCTAAGAAAGATTTTTTTTGATATACTATAAATGTTGAAAAACTTGGAGGTAACCTATGAAAAAATTAATCACAATAGCACTTACATCATTTTTTTTATTTTTTAATACGGCCCCAACAGTTAAAGCACTATTAAAACCGCCAGTGGTGTCTGCTGATAGTGTGGTTTTAATGGATGCCACTACCGGTAAACTACTTTATGAGAAAAATAAAGATTCCGCTTACCCACCAGCTTCCACCACTAAGATAATGACTATACTTCTTGTCTTAGAAAACTCCAATTTAAACGATGTCGTAACAGTAAGTAAAAATGCAGAGATGACTGATGGTTCAAAAATATATCTCATTAAAGACGAAAAAATTTCTGTAAAAGAATTGTTATACGGATTGACATTAGCCTCTGCTAATGACTGTGCTGTGGCCTTAGCAGAGCATATAAGTGGTTCCACAGGAAAATTTGCAAAGCTTATGAATGAAAGGGCTGATTCTTTAGGTTGCAAAAATACTAATTTTGTCAATCCCAATGGACTATATAATGTTAATCATAAAACTTCATCCTACGATTTAGCCTTAATTATGCAGGAACTAACTAAGCATAATGAATACACAAAAATATCAACAACTCCTTCATATATTATGGCAGCAACCAATAAGTCCAAGGAAAAGCGTCCTCTTTGGAATGGTAATAGACTAATACATACTGGTGACGAAAACTATTATAAGAGTTGTGAAGGTGGAAAAACAGGATATACTATCCAATCACAGCATTCCTTTATTGCCGTAGCTAGTAGAAATGGTCAAAAGCTTATAGTATCTCTTGTACATGACTCTGAAAAGACATTTTTTCCAGACAGTAAAAAATTATTGGATTATGGCTTTGATAATTTTGAACTCTCTAAACAATTTAATAAGAATGATAAAGTATCAAATTTAACTTTAGATGACGGTACAAAGGTTCCGCTACTTGCTTCAACTGATCTTTATATTGTTAAATCTAAAAATCGAACTTTAACTCCAACTATTAAAACTACGGAAAAGAAAATAGACCTTTCGCCAATTAAGAAAGGTGTTCTAATAAGTAATGCTACAATCACCTATGGTAAAGATTCTTATGCTTTAGATTTGGCTAGTGGAATAGATTACGCTAAAAACAACGTTCAAACCCCTTCACTCTCAACAAACACAAAAAATGCACTAAAATATCTTGCACTTGCCTTAGCACTATTATTATTTGTTATAATATCAAAAAAAAGGAAAATAGAAAAAAGGAGAAACATAATAAAGTATATCCCCAGACATTTTAAATAGTAAAACATAACATATAAAAAAGCACCAAGTATAAACTATTAATCTAGTTTATACTTGGTGCTTTTTTATATGTCACTTTCAGTTTTAAGTTTACTTACCAAATTCGCTATATCATCTGGAAGTTTTGACTTAAGTGTAAGCTTCTCTCCAGTTCTTGGATGCGGAATAATTAATTTATAAGCGTGAAGTGCCTGTCTATCAATATAATGACTTTCGCACTCTCCATACAGACTATCTCCATAAAGCGGATGACCTATATGACTTAAATGAACACGAATTTGATGTGTTCTACCCGTTTCCAAAGTTACTTTTAACAAATCACCATTTTTAAAAGAATCAATAACTTCATAATGAGTTATACTTCTTTGTCCATCTGCCCAAACTTCTCTCCTTGCACTTTCTTCATCGGGATTTCCAATAGGCAAATCAATAGTACCTGTCTTATTTTCCATATTGCCATGTACAACAGCCATATAACTCTTCTCGAAAGTTTTGCTATGCATGTCGCTTTCCTGCATATCTCTTACCTGTAAATCGCTGCTATGCATATCTCTAGCTAATGCCATATGTGAAAATTGATTTTTTGCAATTATTATAAGACCTGAAGTATCCCTGTCTAATCTACTTACTAGTCTAACAATGCATTTTTCATCTCTTTCCTTAAAATAATACAAAACTCCATTGGCAAGAGTACCACTGGGATAACCCCGAGTTGGGTGAACTACTATCCCCGGGCTCTTATTTACAACAATAAGGTCTATATCATCATATACCACGTCTATATCCATCTTCTCAGGCTCAATATTTTGATGTTCGTCTTTTTTCATATCAATTTCTATTTTATCCTCTGAATTTATTCTAAGATTCAACTTAGCTATTTGATCGTTTACCCTTATTTTCCCACTAAGCCCTGAACTTTTTATAAATCTGCCAGATAAATTTTCTGTGTACTTTAAATAATCTCTTACCTTTACGTCAACGATATTTGCTCCAACTACATATGTTAATTTATCATTACTCAATAGCAATTACTTCTATTTCAACTATTGCATCCTTAAGAAACTTTCCTACCTGAACGCAATCTCTAGCCGCTAATTTTGTGCTAATAATATATTTTCCCATTTTTTCTTCCCCTCATAATTATATAGTATCGGTAAGTTAAATCATCTCCTTGGTGGCTGAAATTTTCTTTGAAGATGATTTCAGCTTCAAGAAGATGATTTCAGCTTCAAGAAGATGATTTCAGCTTCAAGAAGATGATTAATGCATTAATTTATGATCTTTACCTAAGAAAACTATTATATCGAATTTTTCATCACTGGAGGATAAAAATTCAATATTGTCTATTTTAAAATCTTTTTCTAAATCATTTTTGATGTCTTCATTACCATTATACACTAAAATTTTAGTTTTACTAGTAGCCTGACCATTTCCTGTTACCGGTTTATTATAGCCGTTTTCTACAAGATATGTTGAAAAGTCACTAGCGAGTCCCGGTGTTTTGGTCCCATTAATCACCTTTATTTTAACCTTTGACTTATCAATATTCTGCACCTGGTTACCCTCTAATTTTGATATAATATCTTTATTTTGAGCTTCATTATATACTACATATGATACACCATGTACACTCTTTAAGTCGCCCTTAATGGTATCCATGGAGAGCTTATCACTACCAATGGTTGCAAATATGTATCCATATTTAAGTATATCATTAGCATCCATATTAGTTTCTACAGAACTTTTTATTGCTGATAAAATACTTGGAATCTTAATTACTGTAATAGGACTTTTTACTTTCTTCATAACTTTAGAAATAAACATATGCTGATTTTCTATTCTTCCTAAGTCACCATTTTCAAAACCACTACCATCAGAATTTTTTCTCCACCTAAAAAATTCCTCAGCTTTTTTACCATCCAAATGAACATTCGTTCCCTTTTCAAAATAAATGATTAAATCTTGATCAGGATCTTTATAATCCATTTTCCTTGTTATGTCAATATTTACTCCACCAATAGCATCAATTAGTTTATCAAATCCTTTATAGTCAATTTTGCCATAGTAGTCAATTTGAACACCTAATAACTTTTGTACAGCAGCAACTGCATAATCCACACCACCAATAGCATGGGCAGCATTAATTTTTTGATTTTTACCATTTATCTTAACTAAAGTATCTCTGGGGATAGAAACCAAATTAACTTTTTTATCATTTGCATTATAGTGTGCTAATATCATTGTGTCTGTCCTCTTTGGGTCGTCAGCATTTGTAGCACCTGGAGTACCCACATCTACGCCCATAACCAGTATATTGCAAGTCTTTCCATCTTTCTTAATATTTTCTATATTATCCTTGTTTAATTCCGATGCTAATCCTTTTTTGGATAAATCTAATGCACTATTATTAAAGCTATTTAAGTAGAAATAAAGATAACCGAAAATTAACACAAGCACTGTCACCACTAAAGTACTAATAACAATTGCAAATCTTTTATAATTCACTATTTTTCTCTTTTTTTTATTATCACTCATACTCTCACCTACTATATTTACTTAATAAATAATTTCTTGCTTCTATTGTATCCGTATGCAATAATCCCTTTTGACCTATAACATATTTTATAGTATTGTCAAAAGATTTTATTACTGCTGCATCTAAATCAATATTACTTAAGCTTCTTAGTTCTTCTACTCCATCAAATTTTCTTAATGGCTCAATATAATCTGCAATATAAATTATTTTCTCTAAAAGGCTCATGCTTTTTCTACCAGTAGTGTGATAACGAATAGCATTTAAAATATCCTCGTCGTAAATCCCCATTACTTCTTTAGCTAGTATACTTCCAACTAACCCGTGCAAAATTGGTGGGTTCTTTAGGTATATTTCATCTAATTGTATTTTATGTTCTATAGCCAGTTTTATAAGCTCCTCATCAGTCTTATTCTTAACACAATCATGTATTAAGCCTGCAATCCGTGCTTTTTCTACATTTTCTCCATAAATAACCGCTAGCGTTACTGCTGTTTCACTAACGTTTAAACTATGTCTTAATCTACTTTCTTTTAAACTTAATTTCAAATAATGGAGCATTTCTTTCTCATTCCACATTTAAATCCCCCTATTTATATAACTGAAGCTTATCAATAATTACCTCTACACCCTTAGGAAGAAGGTAGTCAACATTTCTACCTTTTTTTATACCACCTCTAATGTTCGTTGAAGATATGTCTATAATTGGCATATTGAGAAAAATCACTTTACCATTGAACTTTTGTTCTACATGATTTTTCTGCTTTAACAGTTCTTCCACTGTAAATCCTGCTCTACCGTAAACCACCAACTTACAACTATTGAGTATCCTATCTACATTTTTCCAATTATCTAAATCCATTAGGCTGTCTCCACCAATTAAAAAATACCACTCTATATTAGTTTGTGATTCACTAAAAAGTTCAAGTGTTTCATAAGTATAGCTATTATCTTTTTTATTAATCTCATAATCGCTTATTTCAAAGTGGCTTTCGTGCTCTATTGCCTTTTTAACTAAATCATATCTAATTTGAGCATCTGTAATTTTTTTATTAATTTTATTCGGTGGGTTTCCTGCTGGCATAAATAAAATACTGTCTAAATGTAAATTGTATAATGCTTCATAGGCAATATGAACATGTCCTATGTGAATTGGATCAAAGGTTCCTCCAAAAATAGCCTTTTTCACTGTAACACCTTCTTTATATTATAATAAGGTACCTTCTGTAAAATAATAACACATTTTCTAATTTATATAAAGGAAAAAGCATGTAAAATTACATGCTTTTATGGTAATTCAATTTTAGGCTTTTTTAATGACCTTTTGTACAATACACATTTACTACCAATACTTTGTATTCCTTCAGCATTTATAGCCGTGCAAATTATATCTGAAGCTTCTCTAGCAGTTATTCCACTATTATTTAAAATTTTAATTTTAACAAGCTCTCTAGATTCTAATATGTCTTCTATCTGTTTTAAAAAATTTTCTTCTATTCCAGCTTTTCCAACCTGAAATACAGGTTGTAATGGATTTGCAAGAGTTCTTAAATAACTTCTTTGTTTACTTGTAATCATAATATCCTCCTAGTTACATTCTTATAAGATAAGAATTATCGCTCATTATCTTTTATAATAAGAATTCAAATTCAAACTTTTGTAGTCTTACTAAATCACCGTCTTGAATTCCTTTTGCAACTAATGCGTCAAATACTCCCTTATTCTTTAACACTTTGTGGAAATATTTAAGCGAATCCGGTTCATTTATATTAACAGCACTTAACAATCTTTCAACAAAACTTCCTTCAACAACAAAAGTGCCTTCTTCATCAACCTCAACAGTGTAGGTGAATCTCTTTTCTTCTATTATGAATTTATCTTCATCATTTATTACTAATTCCGTAACTGGGATAGTAGTTAACATTCTAGCTGCTTCTTTCATAAGTGCATCAACACCTTGATTTGTAGCTGCAGATATTTTAAATATTTTACTATCATCATATCCCAGTTCATTTAATTTCTTCTTAAAGTTTTCAAATACTTCATCATCAAACAGCAAATCACTCTTATTAGCGGCTATTATTTGAGGCCTATCCCATAACTTAACGCTATATTTTCTAAGTTCTTCATTTATTTTTACAAAGTCTTCTACAGCATCTCTACCTTCAATTCCTGAAATGTCAACCACATGAATAAGCATTCTAGTTCTTTCAATATGTCTTAAAAAACCTATTCCAAGACCTACTCCTTCAGCTGCACCTTCAATTATTCCTGGTATATCAGCAATAACAAAATTTTGTGCACCCTTAACACTTACTACTCCTAAATTCGGTTTTAAAGTTGTAAAGTGATAATTAGCAATTTTAGGTCTTGCTTTTGATACTACTGAAAGCAATGTTGACTTGCCTACATTTGGAAAACCTAATAATCCAACATCAGCTAAGCTCTTAAGTTCAAGTTTAATCCATCTTTCTTCTCCTGGCATTCCTGGTTCAGCAAAGTTTGGCGCTTGCCTTGTAGGTGTACAAAATTTAACATTACCTTTTCCGCCTTGTCCAGCTTTGCAAACTCTATAACTATCACCATCATGAGCTAAATCATACATTATTTTTTCTGTTTCCATGTCACGCACAATAGTCCCCATTGGAACTTTAACATACAGATCCTCTCCAGCTTTTCCATAACACTTAGAACCAGAACCGTTTACTCCATTTTTTGCTACGAATTTTCTTGCATATGAAAAATCTAATAGGGTAGTCATACTAGGATCAACTACTAATATTACGTCTCCACCGTCTCCACCGTCTCCACCATCTGGTCCACCCAGTGGTATATATTTCTCTGTTCTAAACGAAACGGCTCCACTGCCACCATTTCCTGATTTAACAAAAATCCTGGCTGTATCAATAAACATATATTTCACCTTACCTTAGCTCATTTTCTATTTTGTTTAATTTTAATTTATTAGCCCAGCGCCGCAGGTGATAACATCACTTATGGTACTGAATATTAATCTATAAGCTATATTATTATCAAAAACACATTTATAAATTCTTAAATCATCTATTTCTGTTTCTATTTGTTGCCATTCATCCATCCAACTCATTTCGTCAGACATAGCTTCATTATTAGTAATCAGTAAGCTTTCACCTAATTCATCTTCAAATATATAAATATATACAAATTTCTGATTAGTAACTTCTAGTTCCATAAATATAGTGTTAAGCAAATCGCTTTTTTTATTATATCCAATTTCAAAAATTTTATTTTTAAAATTGCTAATTTCGATGTTTATTTCTACTTTTATTTCATTTTGCCATAGTTTTTTAATATTATTCTCAAGGCATAGTGAAAATCCATTATCTTGTAATCTATAAATTTCACTGATAATTTCATTTTCCTTGGATAACCTATCTATGTATTTCAAAGCATCTTCCGGTCGCCTCATTTGCAAATATCCAGATATAACTTGCAGATCATTCATAAAATCATGTCTTTGTTTTCTAATTAAGTTTATAAAACTTTCTAAATCACTCATTACTATCCTCCAAAAGAGAATTTTAAAAAAGCACCCTTTAAGGGTGCCTTAAATTATTCAGCAATACACGTTTCTACATCAACAGGATAAACACTTGCTTTTTTCTTCATTTTGCCCATTCTTTCGAATTTTACAACTCCATCAATTTTAGCAAAAAGAGTGTCATCTCCACCTATTCCAACATTGTTTCCTGGATGGATTTTTGTTCCTCTTTGTCTTACTAAAATATTGCCTGAAAGAACAAATTGTCCATCTGCACGTTTAGTCCCAAGTCTCTTAGATTCACTATCTCTACCGTTTCTTGAGCTACCTACTCCTTTTTTATGAGCAAATAACTGAAGGTTCATAACTAACATTGTACTACACCTCCTCTGTTTCTACTTTTATATATTCACCATAAGTAATTTCTATACTTTTAAGTCCAAGTATCATTGTTTCAAGTAAAACTTGACATCTTTCGATATCTTTTAGGGTTTGATCTTTTAAATCTAAATTTAAAAATCCATCCTCTATATCATACTTCACCTTAATTTTTAGAACTTTCTCAATACCAATAACTGTAGTTTGAGAAATTGCTGAAATAGCAGCACAAATTAAATCTACATCTAATTCTGCTTCTTTAGGCTGAGCATGACCTTTTATTTTAAAAGAAACTATTTCACCTTTTCTTCGAACAAATTCAACTTTAACCATAACTAAGCTTCTATCTTCTCGATTTGAATTTTAGTATATGCTTGTCTGTGTCCTTGTTTCTTTCTGTAATCTAACTTTCTCTTAAATTTGAAAACTATAATTTTCTTAGCTTTTCCTTGTGCTAATACTTTAGCAACAACTTTAGCTCCTTCTACTACAGGTTTTCCAACTATTAAGCCTTCTTCCTTGCCTACTGCAAGAATTTCATTTAATTCAATGGTTGTTTCAACTTCAGCATCCAATTTTTCAACGAATAAAACGTCTCCTTCTTGAACTCTATATTGCTTTCCACCAGTAACTAAAACTGCGTACATAAAATACACCTCCTTGATCCAGTCTCGCCATCCCAGGTACATACCTTTATGTAAAATAAGCAAGTATGTTTATAACCTTACGTGTGCGGTCTACAAATGACATTCTAACATATATTCAAATGTTTGTAAAGTATATTTACCCATATATCTTATGTGTTTGCAAATTTCTTATTTGATTTGCGAAAATTAGCGATTCTACTTTGAATTTTTCTAAATGGGGAATAAAATTCACATAAATTTTATTATCTAACGCTCCTATTTGACGTGCAAATTCTAAAACATCCTCCATAATATCCTTTTTGTAAATTTCATCAATTTCAATATATATGTCTTTAATGCCCTGTTCCTTATGTATCTTAAAAATTTCATTTTTAATCAAAAACTGAATATAGGCTAGCTTAACCCTGCTACTTTTTCCACCGCATTGCTTGCAAGGTTCCTCAATAAACTCGTATATAGACTTTCCGCGCCTCCTTCTTGCAATTTGAACCAAATTCAGCTCAGTAAATGGATAAATTACAGTCTTGTTTTTATCATCCGCAAATCCTGCTTCTAAAACGTCTAATATACTTTTTCTCACTTCTAAATCCTCAATATCAATAAAATCTATTATAATGATTCCGCTTAGGTTACGAAGTCTAATTTGTCTTGCAATTTCTGTCGCCGCCTCAAGATTGGTGCTTTGTGCAGTTTTTCGAAGTGATCGACTCTTTGTATTCTTCCCGGAATTAATATCAATTACATACATTGCCTCAGTTTTATCAATTACAATATTTCCTCCACATTTTAGTGGAATCCTATGATTGCGAAGACTGAGTATTTCTTTTTCTATTCCATAATAATCCAGTAACATTCTGCTTTCACTATGAAATTCAACTTTTACATTGATGTCCGATCGTTTTTCTGTAAATTTCTTCGTATACTGAAAATCACTTTCATTATTCAATACTATTTTAAAAGTGTTTTTATCTAAAATATCACGTAGGGTTCTGTTTAAAGCTCCAGCATCACTAAATAGCAAAGTAGGATTTCTTGAATACTTCGCTCGGTTTATAACAACCTTATATATTTCATACAATTCACGAACTTCATCATTTAGAGTGTCAATGTCTACATCAAAGGCATTGGTCCTAATCATTACCCCTATATCCTCTGGCTTATTAAGTTGATTTGCCACCATAGTTTCAAAAGTTCTATTATTTATTTTTTTAGAAAAGCTTATGTCTTTATTAATATTTACAACCACGCAATAAATACCTGCAATTCCGAAAGCACTAGTAACTTTAGCTCCCTTTTTATCGATCTCTTCTTTTAAGACTTCAACTATAATCTCATCGCCTTTTTTTATCTTGGTATTCTTAAACTTTTCATCAAGATACATATAGCAGTCTTTGCCCTTCCCAATATCTATAAAAGCACATTTAATTGCTGGAACAATATTTTTTACGACTCCCTGATATATTTCTCCTGGAATAGGGCCACTATCCTCTTCTTCTATGAAGCATTCCTTTAATTTGTTATTTTCCTTTATAGCTATTCTTAAAAATTCTTCTTGCCTTTCAATATATATTTCTTTCACTTTAATCCACTCCTATTTTACTAATTTTTGAAAAGCTCGCTAAGAGTGACTAATTTATCATCTTTATATGCATACATTTCTTCCCGCTCTATATCAACAAAAGCTTCTTTATTAATAGACTCTATATTTTCCTTCATATAGTCTGCTAATAACCGAGCTGATAAATTAGCGCGACTTCCACAAGCAATAAGTGCTGAAATACAAATTACTGAGCTATCTACTTCATATTCAAATTTATGCACTAATGGTTTCATATTAATCATTTTTTCTCCACTTTTACTCATCTTAACGATGTTCCATTCGCCTGCGCTACAAATACTCTGCAATGTTTTTAGTGCACCCTCTCCACTTGTGCAACTTAGTTTAAGAGTATATTTAGCAGCATCAATAATTGCCATAGCTTGAGCTTTCTTTTTTCCCTCAACTGGAATAACTTTTACCACATCTAAAATTTCAATTCCACGTGGCGTATTTTCATTCATTTTATCCATAATATATTTTTCTTCTAACTCGCTGTTTAACACTACATCCATGTATTCCCCCTTAGAATGTACCCCTACAGACAATGGTTGTGCAATAGATATTGCCATGTGAGGATTAAAGCCTTTTGAATATTCTATTGGAAGAACTGACCTCTTAATAATTTTTTGGAGGGTTCTCATTAAATCTAAATGAGCAACAAATTTAATTTCACTGCCTTTAGTATACTTAATTAAATAACGCACCGTTGAAACACGTCCCTTCTTTAAAATTAACATTAACGCCGCATTCCGTGCAGCCTAACATGCAATTTTGAGTTAATTCTACATTTTTTGCTTTTTCATTTTCCAGTATTAGATACTCTTTATTAACACCAATATCTATGAAATCCCAAGGAAGTATTTCATCATAACTTCTTTCGCGATAAGCATAAAATTCTCCTAAAACGCCACATTCATCCATTGCTTCTTTCCATATTTCAAAATTAAAATACTCAGACCAACCATCAAATTTTGCACCCTTTTCAAATGCCTTAATTATAACATCACAAATTCTTCTGTCTCCTCTAGCAATTACCGCTTCTAGATACGAAACTACAGATTCATGATAATTATAAATAACTGCCTTGCTTGTTATAGCATACTTAACTGCTTTTATTTTTAAAGCTACCTCATCCATTGTTGCTTGGGGCGCCCATTGGAATGGAGTAAATGGTTTTGGTACAAATATAGCGGAACTTGAAGTAACCCTTAATCCTCTTTTTCGTGTTTCCTTAGGGATTTTAAAGTATTCTGCTACAACTTTATCCGAAAGCTCTGCAATGCCTTGTACATCATCCATAGTTTCATACGGAAGCCCAACCATGAAATAAAGCTTTATAGTTGACCACCCTGAAGCAAAAACGCTGCTGGCAGCTTCTAATATCTGTTCCTCTGTAACTCCCTTATTTATAATGTCGCGCATTCTTTGGGTTCCAGCTTCTGGTGCAAAAGTTATACCAGTTTTTTTAACCTTTTGTATTTCCTTAATTAAATCTACAGAGAAAGAATTTATCCTAATTGAAGGTAGAGATACACTCACGTGGTCTTCCTTATGTTTTTCAATTAGCGTCGTTATAAGGTTTCGTATATCTGAATAATCACATATACTTAAAGAACTTAAAGATATTTCTCTATACCCTGTGCTCTTTAATAATTTATCTGCAGCATCGATAATGCTCGCTGTACTCTTTTCTCTAACTGGTCTATATATCATGCCCGCTTGGCAAAATCTACATCCATTAGTGCATCCCCTAAATGTCTCGAGTATTACCCTATCATGTACTATTTCAGTATACGGAACTACGATTTTATCTGGAAAAGCAACTTCATTAAGATCTGTTACGAATCTTTTCTTAACGCTTTTAGGAACATCATCATATTTAGGCTTAAATTCCTTGATAGTGTTATCTTCATTATAGGACACCTCATATAATGAAGGCACATATATTCCTCTTATCTTAGATATTTCTCTTAGGAATTCTTTTTTACGACCTTTGTACTTTTTGTAAATATCTAACACATCATTCATTATTTCTTCGCCTTCGCCAATCTCAAAGAAATCCACTATATCGTGCAGTGGTTCAGGATTATAAGCACATGGGCCCCCAGCCATAACTATAGGTTCATCTTCACCTCTCTCTGAAGCTCTTATAGTAACACCCGACATATCTAGCATGTTGAGTATATTAGTGTAGCTCATCTCATATTGCAGAGTAAACCCTAAAATGTCAAATTCCCTTAAAGAATCTTTGCTCTCAAGAGCATACAGAGAAATATTATTTTCTCTCATTTGTTTTTCCATATCTGGCCAAGGAGCAAACGCTCTTTCGCAATAAGTGTCACTTCTTTCATTTAATACATGATAAAGTATTCTACTACCTAAATGTGACATTCCCACTTCATACACGTCAGGAAAGCAAAAAGCAAATCTTATATCAATTTTTTCTAAATCTTTATAACAACAATTAAGTTCTCCACCTATGTATCTAGCAGGCTTTTCGACCTTAAATAAGATATCATCTGAAATTTTATTCATAGAAATCACTCCTCGTTTTTTCTCTAGGCTAGATAATAGTTATCCTTTGTATCTGCCATAGACACATTACATTATTTTATTTTAACACACGAGCGTTAAATCTCAAAATGAAAAATATCTTAAAGTAAAACACCCAACCTTTAATAGGCTTTGTTTTACTTTAAGATATCTTATTATACAGTATCTTTTAATTTCTTAATGTCAATGTACTCACTTAGGCTTATATTACCGTAGGCTTTTATTGCCTCAACTATTTCTTCTTCATACACCGTGTCTAGCAATGTCATATTTTCATCTAGTATTGTAAACAAATTGTACTTATTCTTATCAATTATCCCTAGTACCGATAATAAATTTTTTTCACAGAAAACAGATATACTTTTATTCTCTACATATCCTCTCTTTATAAATCTATGTTTCTTCCTAATAATATAACCCATAATCAAATATACTATCCTTTCCTTTTCTTTAATCGAAGATATTAAAATAAATATAGAAATTAAACCTAAATTAAAGTTGCTTTTATTTGCTACTACACTTACAAAATATATAAACATGAAAATACTTCCAATAATCATACTAGCCCTAATAGAAATTTCATTTGCCCTTCTATATATAGTTTTAATATTAAGTATATCCCTAAGTACCCTTCCTCCGTCCAGTGGAAAGGCTGGTATAAGATTAAAAATGCCTAAGGCTAAATTGCTTTTATAAATTAAATTCAAATAAGGTCTATTGAATAATATAAATAAAATATAAAAAATAACTGCTAATAATAAGTTTAATAGAGGACCCGATAAAGAAATTATTAAATCCTCTTTAGCACTTGCTTCATCTAAATCTTTCACCTTAAGTACGGCTCCTATAGGAAGAATTTCGATATCAAAGCCTGAAAATCCTAAAATTCTAGCAGTTAAATAATGCATCATCTCATGGATGAATACAAAAGCGAAAGCTACTACTAACTCTCCTTTAAATCCTAATATTATTAACAAAATAATATACGGTATAAATAACTTACTTATTCTTATCAATTAATCCCCCAAAGCAATTGCTGAACTGTCATTAAATCATCTCCTGCGGAGCTGCAATATTAACGACTTCAGAAGGAGATCTATATTCCCACTAAAGTTTCTTTTTTGCTATAGTATGGACCTCCTACTTATAGAAGCGGCCGGCTTCCCTTCTGAACTGTCATTAAATCATCAAAAATTAATATCTTTACTATTTATTCCATCCCCACTTGAAATTTTGCTTTTAACCTTCTCTATGAAATTCACTGTAACAGCTTCTACATCTTTAAATTTAACGCCTTTCGCTTTATCTATTAATGTACCATAATCATACTCTTTGTTTATTGCTTGCTTAGAATAATTATAAACATATTGAGTTTTAGGTGTAACTACTACTTTTAAGCATAATACAAAAATAAACAATACTAGTACACCAATCAATTCCCTGGTTAATCTTTTTATATAAAAATTAGGCATTCCACTTTGTTTGTTATTTTCACTATGAAACCTATTTGCGCTTCTATGCTTTTTTGCCAAATTATTATAATAGCTTTGGTACTGCATATTATAATTACCCATTTTATCCCCCTCTAACAATCTTTTACTATTCATATATATTTAATTTCTACCATTTATATTACATATTATAAGAAAAAAAAGTATATATTATATCATCTTAAACAAAATAAGCACTGCAAACTATGCAGTGCTTACTCGATTATATTGTTCTATTTACGATTTTTTAAACTTCTCATTAATACTTCAGCTGTACCTAAATTTGTGGCAAGTGGAACACAATGCACATCACATAATCTAAGAAGTGCTGAAATATCTGGTTCATGAGGTTGAGGCGTTAGTGGATCCCTTAAAAAAATTATCATATCCAATTCTTCTTGTGCAAGCTTTGCACCTATTTGCTGGTCACCGCCAAGTGGTCCTGATAAAAACCTAGTAACATCAAGTCCCACTTGTTCACTTATTAATTTTCCTGTTGTCCCTGTTCCGTATAAATCATGTTTTTCTAAAACATCCTTGTACCTTGTTGCAAAGTCAATCATATCAGCCTTTTTTTTATCATGGGCTACTAGTGCTATTCTCATATCTATCCTCCCTCATAACTTATTTGAATATAATCAAAAATTTATTTTTTTCCTTCTCATACCTACATTAAGCACTAATCCTAATGATATAAAAGTCGTTAAAAGCGAGCTCCCACCATAACTCATAAATGGTAGCGTTATTCCTGTAATAGGCATAAGTCCCATTGTCATTCCCATATTTTGCATTATTGAAAATAGTAAATTTGAAATAAATCCCACACACAACACAGTTCCAAAAATATCTTTCGATTCTTTCGCAGTTTTTACTAACCTGCATATAAGTAGTCCATATAATAATAATAATAATAATGCACCAATAAGTCCCCATTCTTCTGCTAAGACGGCAAAAATAAAATCCGTCTGATTTTCTGGAACAGAACTAAACTGCACTCCTTTTCCAAAACCTCTTCCTAGTATTCCTCCGGAGCCTATAGCAAGTCTTGCTTGAATAAGCTGATGACCATACCCTTGTGCAAATTGCTCAGGATGCAAGAATGAAGTGAGCCTTCCTTTCCAATAA
This sequence comes from Clostridium sp. CM041, assembly GCF_055081035.1. Lineage (NCBI taxonomy): Bacteria > Bacillati > Bacillota > Clostridia > Eubacteriales > Clostridiaceae > Clostridium > Clostridium sp. CM041. The sequence continues at coordinate 3,573,657 of NZ_CM143648.1, read as the reverse complement.
GTTTTCATAATTGGAGAATTCCATACACCAACAACTATAAGTAAAATTGAAGTCATTCCTCCAATTATCACTTTGTAATTTAGTCCTATACAATAAAATATCCCTAGTACTATAAAAAAGCTTACCATAGTCATTCCCATATCCGGTTGAATAATAATTAATAACATTGGCACTGCCACATAAAATGTTAACTCCAACAAATTCTTAGGATCATTAATTCGCCCTTCCATTTCATCTAATTTCTTAGCCAGCATTATTATCATGCCAATCTTAGCAAATTCTGAAGGTTGCAGGGTGCCTATGCCTATATTTATCCAAGATCTTGCACCATTTACAACAGTTCCAAAAACATCACCATATATTAACAATGCAACGCCTGCCCAATATATTATAACGGCATAATTTTCTATTAAAATGTAATCAAAGACTAAAAGAACATACATCACGGCAATACTTACTATTAACCATACAATTTGCATTTTAACTAACTTAGTTCCATAATTCTTCACTGTAGCACTATAAATATTTATGCATCCAAAAATCACAATAGAAATTGCTACTATAATTACACTATAATCCAATTCTCTTAACAGTTTTTTATTAAGTCTTAGGTTTTGTAAAATTTTCATGGTTTAGCCTACCTCCATCTCAAATATGATTATATCATATTAAAAAAAAAAAGCTATGCATAAGTTGTTAATTATACATAGCCTTTGCTAACTTATCTCTTTATTTTTTTAATAGGTATATTTGCAATTAATGCTGGTGAATTCCCTTCATATTCTTCCGTTGTTGTTAATCTAACCTCAATTTCCCCAGTTTCTATTTCGGCGTATTTTGAAATTACCTTTAGTATGTCGGACTTAATCATTTCTAGAAAATTAGGTGAAAAGTCCGCTCTATCATGTATTAAAATCAGCTTTAATCTATCACTTGCAATATCCTTTGAAAACATTTTATTAGAAAACATTTTAAATAAATTCATTAATGCCCTACCCCCTATATCCCTTTAAATATTCTTTTTAGAGAAGCAAAGAATCCTATCCCACTACATGATGATCCATCTAGTGAAGCATATGATACTTCCTCTCCCATTATTCGCCTTGCTATGTTTTTAAAAGCTAGACCCGCCAAAGATTTTTCATCAAGTACGATTGGTTCCCCTTTGTTAGTTGAAATAGTAACCTTCCTATCATCTGGAACAACACCTATTAATTTAATGGCCAAACATTCTATAATATCATCTACAGATAGCATATCTCCATTTTTCGTCATTTCATAGTTCATTCTGTTTATTATAACCTCATGTCTATCTATACCCTTAGAATCTAATTTCCCTATTACCCTATCTGCATCCCTAACTGAAGTGAGTTCAGGATTAACCACTATAATAGCTCTATCAGCTCCTACTATAGCATTTTCAAATCCTTGTTCAATACCTGCAGGACAGTCTATAATAACGTAATCAAAGTTTTCTTTTAACTCCTTTACTACTAAAAGCATATCCTTTATATCAATGTCATTCTTGTCTCTTGTTTGAGCTGTTGGTAACAAATATAAATTGTTAAACCTTTTATCTTTTATTAGGGCTTGCTTTAACCTGCATTTTTTTTCAATAACATCTACCAATGTAAATACTACTCTATTCTCAAGTCCCATTAATACATCAAGGTTTCGAAGTCCTGTATCTCCATCAATAACTACTACTCTTTTGTCCATAGATGCAATAGCTGTTCCAATATTTGCTGTGGTAGTTGTCTTACCTACACCACCCTTACCCGAAGTTATAACTATAGATTCTCCCATGTGCATTACCTCCATTATATATATTTATTTGCTAAATACGGTTCTACAATGATATTGCCATTTTTAATTTTTGCCACCTCTGGATATAGAGGCTTAACTTCATCCTCAGGGGACCTCGTTACTATGTTTCCTATCTGAAGTATTTGAGGTTGCAACTTAACTGCCGCAATTATAGCTTTTTCATTACCATTAGTACCCGCATGTACAACCCCTCTTAAAGTACCAATAACAATTATATTTCCTGCTGCATATATTTCAGCTCCCGGGTTAACATCACCAACTATAACTATATTACCAGGATAATTTATACTTTGTCCGCTCCTTATAGTTTTCCTCAAAAACTTAGTTTTCCCCTCATAAATTCCAGTAAACACTTTTCCTATGGAATCTTCCTGCTCCTGAAAAATACAATCACTAATTAAAAATTCATCAAATAATATTTCCTTTAATTTTATACATTCCCTTTCATTTATGTATTTAAGTTCAGTAGTAATTTTCAAAGTGCTACCTTTATAAAATTTTCTCCCTTGTGATAGCTTATTAATTAAAGACTCTAACATGTCATCAAAATCATTGAAATGATTCATATTTATAACTACATTTAATCCCTCTTTATTTCCCTTAATGATTATTTTATCTGTAACCATAATTTTAACCTCCTAGTTCTCATCTGGTGTACGTAACTTTTAAATAAATAATCGTTTTTCTCCATAATTGAACTTAAGCTATTATTTCAACATATTAACAGTAAATTCCTGCTTAATTTCAATATAAATATATTTTTTTATTTTTTCTCCATGCTTTTACAATTAAATAAACTCTAACAAACAAATTTGTCAGAGTTTATTTAAAGTTCTAATTTATTTATATTTTTTTTTACTAATCATGGGAATTTCCAGTTTTAGCATGATCTAAATCTATATTACTAGTTTCATGATCTGGATCAACCATAAATTTATATTTAGGATCTTTTTCAAGTAATTCAGCTTTAAAATATTGCTCATAAACTGCTTTTGCAACTGGCGCAACCCAGCCACCATGACCTCCATCAAAAACCACTGCGCAAACAGCTATTTCAGGTTTATCATAGGGAGCAAATCCTATATAATATCCATAGGAAGTCCTTCCGAGAGCTGATTGTGTAACATCATTAAAAGTAGCCGAACCTGTTTTCCCTCCATTAGGTATAGAAAAACCTTTAAATGCGTTATATGCTGTACCTTGAGGATCAGTAGTAACTTCTAACATCCCCTCTTTAATTAACTCAGTTGTTTTAGCACTTATTTCAGTTTTTTCTAAAACTACAGGATCATTTTTTTTAATTACATTTCCTTCTGGATCTAAAAATTTATCAACCAAATGCAGTTCGTATCTATTCCCCCCATTTACCATAGTAGCGACATAATTGGCTAACTGCAGCGGTGTAAACGCATTAAACCCTTGTCCTATAGCTGCATTGTATGCATTGGAAGCAGTCCTAATTTCAGTATTAGAAGCACTTATTTCATTATTTATAGTGAGAGCCATATTACTAATATTTTTATCTGTGTAATTGTTACTTTTTAATGCTGGAGAATTTTCAATGAATTTCTTTACCGTACTTGTATTAATGGAACCATCCTTTTCTTTTTTCATTTCTGTCTTAATTAAAGCAAGAAACTTAACTTTGTTTTCATTTAATTTTTTAATTTCGTCTATTTCTTTCTTGGTTCCACTTTCACTTTGCGAAACTAAATCGAGAGGCTTTGCCCCGCTTTGTAGAGATTCTACCAGACTACTTCTATGCATATTAGCTACTATTTCTTTACTGGATTCATAATTATATACCTGTCCAAAGTTTTCTGGTATCTCTATACCTGTAGCAGGTGTTTTATCACTCTTCGGATCTATGCCAAGACCAAATTTCCATGCATATTTTGCTAGTAAGTCTAAACCAGTTTTATTTTCTCCCGCCTTTGCATAAAGTCTATCAGCTACATCATAAAAGTAATAATTACAAGACTCTCTCATAGCCTTTCTTAAATCTACCATTCCATGTCCATAACCTTGCTCATTAAATAACCAACAGGCAGCATTAACTGATGGGTACCGGTGATTGTATGCCCCATTGCCCTTAGTATTTTCGCCACCATCTTTCACTGAATAATTCTCGTCTATAACGCCTTCCTCTAGCCCTGCAATAGCTGTAAGCGGCTTAAAAACAGAGCCAGGAGGAATTAAGGATTTTGTTGCATAATTGAAAGTCGCTTTTGGAAAAATATCACTATTATCCTTCCTTATTGTAGTATTCCCTTTTACACTTTTGTCTATTGGGAACATATAATTAAGCAATATTTTCTCTCTTTCCTCTATAGATTTTGCCATGTCTGTATCCTTTAGTATACCTTTAATATTTACAAGTCCTCGTCTTCTAATATAATCTAGTCCCGTTTTCTCTGTAACTGGGCCTAGCAAATCATCATACTGATCACTAGATAACCCCTCTGCAAACATATTAGGATCATACCCAGGTCTACTTGCCAGAGCTAATATTTTTCCCGTCTTAACTTCAATTACCACAGCAGCACTTCTGGTTGCATTAGTTGTATTTACACTTTGGGATGAATTATTCCCTTCCTTTTGTAGTTTAGTCATAACTGCATCTAAAGATTTCTCTGCAGCATATTGCATATTTTTATCTATATTAAGTTGCACTGTTTGCCCAGGATAAGTTGCAATCTCACCTAAAGTATTAACTTTACGTCCTTGTTTATTAACTGTGATACTTTCTTGTCCCTTAGTTCCCTTTAAAACGTCTTCAAAGGCTGATTCGATTCCTGAGGCACCTATAGAGTCCGTACTTATATCATAACCTTTTTCTTCATACTTAGATGAATCCCAAGGATTTATCTTAGAAATATAACCTAGGAAAGCTGAACCTAGATCCTTATTAGGATAGACCCTAATGGGCTGAGTCATAACACTAATACCAGGAATTTCAGGTTGCATTTGTTCAAAAATAAATGCAACGTCCTTAGATAAATTGTTAGCTATAGCTACTGGCTTATATCCAGAAAGACTCTGCATCTTTATATTGTCCTTAACTACCATATACCGTCTGAGCTCTTCTTTGCTTTTAGAATCTTTAATTTTGTCCAGCTTATAATCCACTATTAGTTGATTAAACACTTCTTCTGGCGTAACCTTTAAAAGCTCTTCATCAACTTTTTTAAGTTGATCAGCAGTTAAATCATCTTTCTTTTTCCCCTTATAAAGTTTTTTAATAGCTGCCTCATCAAAGCCTCTATCTTTTTTAAATCTAAGTTCTGTCCACTCTTGTGATGTTTTATCTAAGGTTTTAAAGTCAAAACTATACTCTACATCTTTTTTATCCTCACTAGTCTTTACTTTAAGTGCAAACTCATCTACCTGAGTTTGCTTGTTATCATCAAGAATTTTAAATACCTTATCAATAGTTGGTAATAAATTTTCTTCACTCTCTTTTGTTTTAGTAAATGTCACTATATAACTTTGCTTGCTTGTAGCGAGTTTCGCACCATTTCTATCAATTATCTCACCTCTTGGTGCTACTTTAGATATTATCTTATGATTTTGTTGATTTGCAGTTTCCATATACACCCGGCCATTGATTACCTGTATATTCACTAATTTGAAAATAATAGCTGAGAAAATCAATATCATAATTACAATTAAAGCATTAAATCTAGAAAATTTATTGTTATTTTTATTTTTCTTTCTCACTTTTGCACCAACCTTTTAAAAATCATATAAATGTACTGCATCAAAATTTCCACTCTTTCTTCATATATTCTTTTTGTGAAAGTTTATATACGAATCTATACATAAAAATAGAAACTATTAGATTATATATTCCATGATATAATACTACCCCCATATGCGTATATTGCTTTATCAAAAACAATATAGAAAATACTATTAACCCTTTTACTAAACTTAACACAAAAGTTGAAACTATTGGCAAAAATGGTTTTTCAACAAATATATTTTTACCTATGTTTGCAGCTATAGCGCACATTAGCATATTACTTAACATATTGATTCCAAATCCATTTAAGAAATAGATGTCCTGCAGTGCACCAGTAAAAACTCCAATTATTACTGCATCTTTTGGCGAACTAACAATCGAATAACACAGTGCAAAAGTAAATATTAAACTTGGATATGTACCGTTTATTTTGAGTAAAGGCATCAACGTATTATCTAATATTAGGAATAGAATACATAACCACACTACTGTTAATATCCTCTTCATACTACAACTCCTAATATATTATTTCACCATCTTTTATATGTTTTGGTACTACAATAAAAACTTCTTCAATTTTTGAAAAGTCAACATATGGCTCGATTATAGCACTTTTCATTACTTCACCTTTATCCTCATGAACACTTAGCACCTTTCCTATTCTAATTCCAGTTGGATATCTGCGACCCAGGCCAGATGTTACTATTATATCGTCTTTTTTTATAGTCGAATCTACAGATAGATGCTGTATTTCGGCTAGTAATTTATTGTTTTCATCTTTATAGCCTTTAACCATACCATTATTATCTCTTGTGCTTTGAACAAGACCTGCCACTGCAATATTTTCATTAGATAAACATTGAACGGTAGCCCAATCATCACCAACAGATGTAACCTGACCTACAAGCCCTTCTCCAGTCATGGCTATCATATTTTTTTTTATGCCTTTATTTGTGCCTTTATTTATTATAAATCCATCTGAAAAACTAATTCCACTTAATCCTCTTATTTCAGCACCTACATATTTGTATTCATCTGTTTGCTTTGAAAAATTAAGCATTTCTCTTAACCTTTCATTCTCTTTTATTGCGGTATCATATTCTAATGCTTTAACTTGTAACTCGCTATTAGTTTTTAGAAGTTTTTCATTTTGCGCTTTAACATTTGAAAAGTTTGTTATAAATTTAAAAGAACCCTTTATTTTATGAAACCCACCATAAAATATACCCTGCACTGAATTTAACGTTACACCCACACCATTCTCCACGAAAGATATTTTTTCTCGATTTGCACTATATCCTATTAAAGATAAAAATGTAACTGACAGTATTATAATAACTACTGCCAGTTTATTTTTTAAAAATCCCATATTTATCTTCTTTTACTCATGACGTCTATATTAACGAGAGCTTTTCCTGCTCCTATGGCAACACAATCAAGTGGATTTTCAGCTATGTGTACAGGCATATGCGTTTCGTGATTTATAAGTGTATCTATTCCTTTTAGTAACGCGCCGCCTCCAGTTAACATAATTCCTTTTTCCATAATATCTGACGCAAGCTCTGGTGGGGTTTTTTCAAGGGTTGTTATTATTGCCTCAATTATTGCTTGAACTGGCTCACTAAGTGCTTCCCTTACTTCCTTTTGCGTTACTTCGATCACTTTTGGTAATCCAGTTATCAAATCTCTTCCTGTTATTTCCATACTCATATCATCATCTTCTAGCTCATATACTGATCCAAGCTCCGTTTTAATATTTTCCGCAGTTCTCTCACCTATCATAAGGCTGTACTGTTTTTTAACAAAGGCTATTATCGATTGATCTAACTTGTCCCCTGCCACTCTTAGAGACTTGCTTGTTACAATTCCACCTAATGAAATTATTGCCACTTCCGTAGTTCCGCCCCCAATATCCACTATCATACTTCCGGTTGGTTCATTTACAGGAAGTCCAGCTCCAATTGCTGCAGCCATCGGTTCTTCCATTAAATATGCTTCTCTTGCACCCGCTCTTTTAGTTGCTTCCTCAATTGCTCTCTTTTCAACCTCAGTTACACCAGACGGAAATCCGACTACAATTCTTGGACTTGTAAGACCTTTTGAACTAATTTTATTTATAAAGTGTCTAAGCATTTTTTCAGTAATCTCAAAATCTGCAATTACTCCATCCTGCATAGGTCTAATGGCAACAATGTTACCTGGTGTTCTACCTATCATCTGTTTTGCTTCTTCACCAACGGCTAATACCTTATTAGTATTTACATTTATAGCTACAACAGAAGGTTCTCTTAGTACAATTCCTTTCCCCTTCAAGTAAATTAATGTATTTGCTGTTCCTAAATCTATTCCCATATCTCGAGTCGTTCCAAACATTCCCATTTTAATTTCTCCCTTCGTATCTAAAGTATTCCTTTTTCTTTTAAGCTCGTATAAGTTCCATTCCCAATAATTATATGATCAAGCACTTCTATTCCTAGTAATTTACCACATTCTTGAAGTCTTATAGTGATGTTTACATCTTCCTTGCTAGGAGTTGGATCTCCAGACGGATGATTGTGACAAATAACCACAGAAGCACTACATTTTTTAATAGCTTCGTAAAAAACTTCTCTTGGATGAACTATCGAAGTGTTTAAATTACCAATTGAGATATCTTTTATACTTATAATGACATTCTTTGTGTTTAGCATAACTAATTTAAGATATTCTTTTTTTAAATATCTCATTTCCTCCATAAGATATTCTGCAACATCTTTTGGGGAAGTAATTTTGTAATCTTCTCCTGATTTAAAACTTCTAAATCTTTTTGAAATTTCTGTAAGTGCTAAAAGTTGTGTTGCTTTAGCATTTCCAACACCCTTTAAATTCATAAATTCTTCTGCACTTGAACTTAGAAGTCCATTTAGTCCGCCACACTCAGAAATTATCCTATCACAAAGACTTATAATATTTTCATTTTTTGATCCTATTCTAAGTATTATAGCTAATAGCTCATTGTTGGATAAAGCTTCAGCACCGTATCTTAACAATTTCTCCCTTGGTCTTTCATTTTGAGGCAAATCCATGATTTTGCACGTCATACCCATAAACAACTCCTTTATAGATTGACCCCCATCTCCCTTAACATAAAATATAATTTATTTACTGGTAGCCCCACCACACTATAGTAACAGCCCTTTATTTCTTCAACAAATAGAGATGCTGCTCCTTGTATTCCATAAGCTCCAGCCTTATCAAGTGACTCGCCCTTTTCTATGTAATTGTTTATTTCTATCGAAGATAATTTTGAAAATTTCACTTCCGTACAAACATACTCAGTACTAATCTCTTGAGTTTCGGTGTTTATTACTGCAATTCCTGTATATACCTCATGTGTATTATCACTTAAATCACTAATCATTTGAAAAGCTTGCTTGTTATTTTTAGGTTTACCAAGCACTTTGCCTTTGAAATAAACAATAGTATCACACCCTATTATAACAGCTGGTTTTTTAACGCTACTACAAACAGCTACAGCCTTTCCTTTTGCTAAAGTCATAACGTAGTCCCCACAATTCCCAGAAAATAATAAGTCACTCTCCTCAAAGTCACTTACTATTACCTTAAAATTACTAGTTATTTTTTTTAAAAGTTCCAACCTACGCAAAGATGCAGAAGCTAGAATAATATCCACTACACCACTCCTAATATTTTCTATATAAAATTATTGCCAAAACAATGCCTATAATAGACATTATATTAATATTAAAATTTATACCGAAAGTTACTGCTAATACTTTAAAATCTATAAGCATAGGAGTATTCATTCCTATGGTGTATGTACTCTTTAAAAATTTGAGTGCGCTTACGTTATCTCCTAATAGCTCACCTATAAAACTTCCAGAAATTGCTCCAATCAGTATAAAAAAAATAAAATACGGATTTCTTCCTTCTGCACTTTTCAAATTGTACCCCCCACTTTACTTATATCCTATACATTTTAACATTTAATAAATTCATACACAAGTGTATAAATTTATTATTCAAAAAAAGTTTATAATTGTAATTTATTAAGATGCAAAAACATCCACTGGCATTTAGATAAAAAAAATACAAATAGATTCAAATAATCTATTTGTATTTTTAATTATTTAACTCCACATCATTCTACTTCTTTAATATCTTCTTTATAAATTTATAAATGTAGATATATCCATCCTCTGTTTTTTCCTTTTTTAATTCCGCTGGCATTGCAGTTAAATATGATTTCATTTCAGTCATGGTACTATAATTTTTACTTTTTTCTTCCGCACCCTTTAAAGAACCTATCCATTTTTTTAATTCTACAGTTTTAATTGACTTAGTATCCTTTTCTGAAAGTTTATTTAATATTTTAAGATCAGCACTTATCATTTCATTAGTTTGTGCACTTGTTGAATCCTTTCCACTCAATTGAAAATTAATTTTAGTATACAATATTTTTTTTTGATCAAGTTGTTTAATAATATTACCAATCCCATCTTTAGGATAAACACCAACCAAAACTTTATATAATTTATCTTCTTCAATAATAAATGGTGTACTAAACTCCATCAAACTTTTTTTCAGAATTAAAGCATTTTCCTTCGCGCTAAAAACGCCACATTGTATTGCTACATAATCTTTAATATTAGTTTGAGGAATAACTTTAGAAACATCTACACTCTCTTTGTTCACTTTACTACCTTTATTTACTTTATTGTCTTTTACTATATCCATTTTAGTAGTTTTATCACCTGTACCTGTTTTTACGTTATTATTAGGTATTAGCTTAGACAACATTGTTCCCAAGGCAATGGCTGCTATCAAAGTTAATGTAATTACAATCATGAAATTATTGTTTTTCCTAGGTGTCTTATAATTATATCTAGTATATCTCACTTTATCATCCCCTAATTTAATAAATCTTTAAACATCTTTAAAAAAATAACTAGTAACTTGTAGTCTATTTTTTTAGATGCCTTATTTAAAATACTATTATTTTAAAATTGATTTTAGAATTAAAAAAATATATTTATATATTAAATTGTTTTTTTTAGAATTATTATATCCTTGTCTTCGCTATTTATCTTTAAAAAATTGCTTGCTATCCTACTTTCTTCAAAGTTATTTCGTTTCCAAAATTCCACCATTGCATTATTATTAGATGAAACAAAAGTATAGAAATTACACATTCCATAATTTTCACGTAAATGTTTTGAAAACTCATTAATAATTGTGTTTGATATATCAGCATCATATAGTCTAATTTCTATTAAATAACACATAATCCATACTTCATTTGGATTTTTAAATTCTATTCTACCTTTTATAATACCTATAAGTTCACTACCACGTAACACTTTAAGAAAGTATTCCCCCTCACTCACATAACACTCTAAATATCTTTCATAAAATCCCTTAATATCATAATCTAACCTTGCTTCTATATTAAAAGCTTGCTTTTTATTAGTCCAATTTTTAATTTTTAAAATATCCTCTTTTTCTACATTCATAATGCTAACATCATCAAATTTAAGATCTATATTAAACATATTTACTCCTCTTTAACATTTTATGCCTCTTTAATAATTAAATTCTACGTTACTTTTAAATCCCCTTCAAAAAAAATTATATTAATACTGCTATGATTTTTTTATAAAATCATTATAAATCAAATAACCCTATAAGTTTTTATAGGGTTTTAAATGAATTTTGTTTTTCTTTATGTTAAATGATTACTATTTTTTATTCATCTCTGTACATAAGTGTTACTCTAACGATTCTTCTAACTATTTCTTTTGCTTCTAAATATGGTATCCCGCACCTATTTAACCTCCTAAATATGGCAGGGTTATACCTCTCAATTCTTCTTACAATAGACTCAACATCATTGTATTGGGGATTAGGTTTATCAAATGGGGATCTATCTTGATAATTATCTAATTGCCTTAAATCTTCATCCCCCTGCTCAAAACCTTTCATATATACATCTCCATACGTCATACCCATTGGATTGGACCCATTCATGAACATGTCTTCATTAAATTGGTTCATTCCCATAAGCGAATTAATCCCCATATTTGGATTTACATCCTGCATATCTCCCATTTGCATTCCCATTGGGTTCATACCCATATTTGAGTTCATGCCCACATTCGGCATCATATTCATTTGCCCATATCCATACATCATAGGTTCTAGTGGAACCATTTCATATTCTTCCTTCATGTCTATATCTTCAATATTTCTGTCCTCTAGTTTCATAACCGCCCTCCTTATTTATAACTTAATACATTAACAATTTATGCTAGAGGCCATGTTTTGATACTAATTTTATGACAATATGCAAAAAAAAATAAAGAAGATGTAATTACACCCTCTTTATAGCACTCACTTTTTATAGTGCCTCTACTTTAATCCTCTTACAGGCTTTCTCATATTACTATCACCATTTATAGTAACTGGATTATTTTCTTTATTTTTAAGTGGCTTCTCCTGTTTTTCATTAGAATTATTGTTTTTGTTTTTCATAAATAACACCTCTTTCAGATGTTAGTTTTTCCATATTTCTTTAAAAAATTCACTTTTTACAGATTTTTATCCTTCCAATTAAATCATCACTCGCGGTGCTGCAATATTAACAACTTCTGAATGAAAGCCGTAAAAAAAAAGAGGTATTCTACCTCTTTTTTAAAGTAATATAAATTTTTGGTGCGACAGACGGGACTTGAACCCGTATGGTCTCCCACACGTCCCTTAAACGTGCGCGTCTGCCATTCCGCCACTATCGCAAATATTGTTTATTTAATATAAAGGATCAAATCTTATAGTCATATGTATTTTAAAACTTGCAACTACAAGATTGATTATATATTATTCTAGTATAAATTGTCAATAGTTTTTTCTGTTTTTATTTGATTTCATCACCATATAATTTCAAATAAATATTATAATTTGTTTTTACCTTTTTAACATATTTATCTGTTTCCCCGAAAGGTATTACATTTAATGTTTTTCCATCGCTAGAATATTCTTTATTATTAAGCCATTTTTGTACATTTCCACGTCCACCATTGTAAGCTGCCAACACCAAGTCTATATTCCCATTAAATTCAGTGTTTAAATTATTAATATACCAACATCCCATAGCAATATTAATTTCACTTTCATATAACTTTTCCACATCAAAATCTTTTAATTTCATATTTTCTGCAACCCACAATGCAGTATCAGGCATTATCTGCATAAGCCCATAGGCACCTTTTGGAGAAACAGCGTTTCCATCAAAATTACTTTCTGCCCTAATTACAGCTGCAACCAAACAAGGATCCACATTATACCTTTGCGAATACTTAACTATTTGATTTCCATATTTTATTGGGTAAAAACTTTTAAAAATGCTTTTAATGTTAATAACTATAATAACCAAAAAAATCAAGATTAAGATTTTTATAATTTTTTTAAATTTCATCACTTCACTCCTAACCCTTCTAACTTCCTAATAATCAACTCTAGTTGTAACTTTGTATTTTCAATACTCCCGCCATTATCAATAACAAAATCCGCAAATTTTTTCTTTTCATCTATTGGCATTTGAGCTCTTATTCTATCCCATGTTTCGTCTATTTTTAAAGCATCTCGATTCATAACCCTTTGTACTTGAATGTCACTACTCACCCACACTAAAATAGTTATATCCATACTAGTATGAAAATTGTTTTCTATTAAAGTAGGTGCATCTAAAAAGCAAAATTGCCAATTACCTTCTTCGTACATTTTTATTCTGTCTTGTATTTCTTTTGTTATAAACGGCATCATTATACTTTCAAGTTTTTTTCTTCGAGCATCACTCTTAAATATATAGTTTCCAAACTCTTTCCTATTAAGATTACCTTCACTGTCAAAAAACTCATACCCGAATTCCCCTTTAATTCTGCTCATCATCTCAGGGTATATTATAAAAACCTCTCTAGCTACAATGTCTGCATCAACAACCGGAAGACCCTTCTCTATTAGCATATTAGTCACTGTGCTCTTTCCACTACCGATTCCACCTGTTATCCCAACCCTTAGCGTTTTCAACTATTTTGCCTCATACCAAGTTTCTCCAATGCTTATTTCTACTTCTAGTGGAACTGAGAGTTTAACTACATTTTCCATCTGTTCCTTAACCAAATATTCAACTTGCTTAAGCTCATCCTTATATACGTTTAATATTAATTCATCGTGCACTTGGAGAATTAAAGTACTCTTTAATCCCTCCTGCTTTAATTTATCAAATACATTTATCATAGCAAGTTTAATAATATCTGCTGCACTTCCTTGTATCGGTGTATTCATAGCAAGCCTTTTACCAAAGGACTTCACAATTTTGTTTGTTGAATTTATTTCATAGATAAATCTTCTTCTATTCATTATTGTAGTAACACTACTATTTTTCTCAGCTTCAACCACTATATCCTCCATGTATTTTTTAACATTTGGATATCTTTCAAAATATGTTTCTATGTATGTTTTAGCTTCTTTTCTAGATATATTTAAGTCTTTTGCTAAGCTAAATTCTCCAATACCATATACTATTCCGAAGTTTACAGCTTTTGCATTACTTCTCATAAGCGCCGTAACTTCTCCTATCGGTACATTAAATACCTCCGAAGCAGTTTTAGTATGAATATCACAATGTTTAATGAAAGCCTCAATTAAATTTTCATCCCCTGCTATATGAGCTAATACTCTAAGCTCTATCTGTGAATAATCCGCAGATAAAATAACACACTGATCATTGTGTGGTATGAATACTTTTCTTATAGCTCTACCCATTTCATGTCTTATAGGGATATTTTGCAAATTAGGTTCAGTACTTGATAGTCTTCCTGTTGTTGTAACTGTTTGTGTAAAGTTTGAATGTACTCTACAATCTGTATCAATTACTGCTTGTAGCCCCTCAATATAAGTAGAAAAAATCTTCGTTAACTGTCTATACCTTGTAATTTCTGTGATAATGGGATGCTTATCTGCTAGTGCCTCTAAAACCTCAGCATTAGTTGAATATCCTGTTTTTGTTTTCTTTATAACAGGTAAATCTAATTTTTCAAATAATATCTTGCCTAGTTGCTTTGGAGATTTAATATTAAATTCTTCTCCAGATAAAACAAAAATAGTGCTTTCCATTTCTTTTATATCTTGAGCGAATTTTATGCCAAGTTCCGCTAATCTAGCCTTGTCTATTGTAAATCCTTCTGCCTCCATATATGATATAGCTTCTGTTAATGGTTGCTCCACCTCATATAGCAGTTCTTCCATTTTGTACTCTTCAATCTTCTTTTCTAAGATTTCATAAAGCTCTTTTAGTAATGCTACTTTATTAATCTCTCTTTCATGACCCTCACCTATAATACAGATTCTTAGAATTTTATCTATAAGAGTTTCCAGGCTATACTCCTTTTTAGCTGAATCGAGCAAATAAGCCCCAAGTTCTGTATCAAATTTTACTCCTTGTAACTTAATGCCTTTTTTATTAAGCGCAGTGTAAGCATTCTTTACGCCGTGACTTACCTTTTTAATATCATTACTCTCAAGTATAGTTTTCAAATAACTTATAGTTTTTTCTTCATCCTCATTAAATAAATCAGTAACCCTAATCAAATAGTTCTTTCCCTTATTATTAAAATATATGTTATTTACTCTAATTTTAGAAAACACATTAGAATCTGCAATATCGAAAGTTATATAAATAGTCTCTTTAATTTCACTAATAACTTCCAGAAGCTTCGACAATTTATCTATTACCGTAAAATCTGCAGAAAATGTTTCTTCGATTGAATCCTCATCATCCGGTATTTTCCCTATTAAAGATTTAAATTGTAATTTGTAGAATAAATCTTTTACAGCCCGTACATCATATTTTTCTTTTGATTTAATTGAGCTTAATTCCATTTCCATAGGCACACATGTAGTAATAGTAGCTAATTTTTTACTGAAAATAGCCTGTTCACTATAAGCAGTTAAATTTTCTACAAGTTTTTTTCCACTAATCTTATCAATATTCATAAGAAGATTTTCTATACTCTTATACTCTTTAATTAGCTTATAAGCAGTTTTTTCACCAATTCCTGGTACACCTGGAATATTATCAGAAGCGTCTCCCATTAGCCCTTTTACATCTATAAATTCTGTAGGAGTTACTCCAAACTCTTCTATTATTCGATTTCTATCATATATTTCCTTTTGTGACATTCCCTTTTTGTTTATAACAACTTTAACATTATCTGTGGCAAGCTGGAGTGCATCTCGGTCTCCTGTTATTATAAAAACTTCAAGTCCTTGTTTTTCTGCAAATACAGCTAATGTTCCTATTAAATCATCTGCTTCAAAGCCATCTAATTCAAAAATATCTATAGCCATTTTCTCTAAAAGTTCCCTAACTAGAGGAAACTGATCGCGGAGCTCATCAGGCATTTTTTTTCTTCCTGCCTTATAATCTTTATATTCTTCATGACGAAAAGTAGGCGCCTTCCTATCAAATGTTGTAACAATATAATCTGGCTCAAACTCTTCCTTCATCTTTAAAAGCATATTTGTAAAACCATAAATTGCATTAGTGTATATGCCATCCGAATTTGTTAGGGCTGGTAATGCATAAAAAGCTCTATACATAAGACTATGGCCATCTAAAATTAATAGTCTTTCCTTAGACATTGTAAATCCCTTCTTTCTAGTATGTTTATAACTTTATATATTGTGCTATGTTCTACATTATAATATACTTCGTCAATAAAAACATCAATGATTTAAATAATATGAAGGTAGATACAAAATTTATTAATAAAAATATACTATAAGTGTTGCATTAATTATAAATATATGTTAAAATTCTTCTTGTCAGGCATGCCGAAGTGGTGGAACTGGCAGACGCGCTGGACTCAAAATCCAGAGGTAGCAATACCGTGCGGGTTCGATTCCCGCCTTCGGCACCAAAAGACTATCAAGAGTTTCTTGATAGTCTTTTTTTATGACCAAAATTGCAAAAAGGTGACACAAAACTTTTATTCATGGATTAGCTTTTCTATTCCCATATTTAAGTCTTCGATATTTAAAATAAGTTTTTTCAAAGAAAACAAAAACCGTATTGGAATTTTACAATACAGTTTTTATTTCTGATATTTTTTTATTTTTGTTTCATAAAGATTATTGCCTTGGATGTCTATTATAACTAAAATAAATACTCTTATTCATAGTAAAAATCAAACTAAATAATATTATTTATCATTTTCTCTTCCATGGGTATAATGGGGCAGTAGTACAGGAGAAATCTTGTCTGTATTCACACCGTTTCCCTCAAGGCTTTTGTGGTATTCTTTAACATGGTCAAGGCTCAGTTCTTTTAATTTAACCACTTTGCACTTTTCACCTGCATGGAACCCTGTCCTACGTCCGAAAACAATAATATCTAATAGTGAATTACCCATCAATCTGTTTCTACCGTGTATCCCTCCTGAAGCTTCTCCTGCCACATAGAGGTTTTCTACCTTGGTTTGACCGTTTTCATCAATTAAAAGTCCTCCGTTTTGGTAATGAAGGGTTGGATATACGAGAATTGGCTCTTTTCTCATATCAATACCAAATTTCTGATACATCCTCAGCATGGCAGGAAGTCTTTTCTCAATCGTTCCTTCCCCATTGATTATTTCGATTAAAGGAGTATCCAACCATACACCCTTTACCCCTAAAGGTGTCTCAATACCATTATTTCTTACATGACATTCTCTGATGATTGCAGATGTTTCTACATCCCTTGTTTCAAGATGATAAGTAAATTGCTCACCATGAATATTAAGAGGCGTTGCCCCTAAACTACGGACCTTCTCCGTAACAAGTGCCCCAAAAATTTGGGGAGGGTATGCTACCCCAGTAGGGTGATATTGCACAGCATCTGCGAAGATAAGTTCTGCTCCGGCTCTGTATCCCAAAACAAGACCATCCGCTGTTGCACCATAATGATTTGATGTTGGAAAACCCTGATAGTGAAGTCTTCCAGCCCCTCCCGTGGTTATAATAACTGTTTTAGCCCTTGCGATTAAATATTCCTCTGTTTCAAGATTGAATAATATGGCTCCAGCAGCTTTACCATCCTTGTCTAATAGGATCTCCACAGCAGGGGAAAATTCCACCACTTCAATCCCTTTGTTAATCACTTCATCCCTAAGCACACGCATGATCTCAGCTCCCGAATAGTCGGCAGCGGCGTGCATCCTCTTTCTCGAGGTTCCACCTCCGTGGGTAGTAACCATGGTGCCATCCTCTTCTTTATCAAACATTACCCCAAGGTCATTTAACCATTTGATTGCTCCCGGAGCATCCTTTACAAGGGCATTAACAAGTTCTTTTTTGTTAGTAAAGTGTCCGCCACCCATTACATCCATGTAGTGTTTCGCAGGAGAATCTTCTGGCTTATCAGCAGCCTGGATCCCCCCTTCGGCCATCATGGTATTAGCGTCACCGAAACGTAATTTTGTGGTAATCAATACATTGGCGCCTTTTTTGTGAGCCTCTAGGGCTGCCGATGCTCCAGCTCCTCCCCCACCTATTATCAACACATCCACGTCATAGTTTACTTTAGTTAAATCCATGTCCAGATCTTGAAGTCTACTTTTAGCTTCAATAATATCCGCCAACTCTAGGGGAACCTTTGATCCTTTATTTGGCCCTAAACTTAGATTTTTGAATTCATTATCTCTATAATCCGGATAATTTTCCTTTAATATATCTTCTTTTTCTTGGGGACTCATTCTCGGAAACTGGACTCCCAATCTTTGGGAACGGGTGGCCTCTACCTTCTTTATTAGCCCCCTCATTTCTGCTGTATACATTTAAATACCTCCCTGGTAAAACTATATTTTTATGTAATTCTAAGCTAATTTTTACGTTTCAATATCCCTTGTATTGTATACTCCCTTTAATTCATCAACATTTTTAGCCATTAGTTCTCTTAATGAATCATCATGCATGCCTTCTTTAATATGTTGTACCCTCTGTGTCAAATGTTCTGTTTCATGGGCAATGTATTTACCTGTAAGCCGGCGTGCAATCACCCCTACTTGGTAATGAGTTATATTGGCAGGACACCTAGAAGCACAGATTCCGCACATAACACAGTCGAAAGATTCATGGGCACATTTCTCAATGTCTCCTCTTTGG
The DNA here is from genome assembly GCF_055081035.1 of Clostridium sp. CM041. Lineage (NCBI taxonomy): Bacteria > Bacillati > Bacillota > Clostridia > Eubacteriales > Clostridiaceae > Clostridium > Clostridium sp. CM041. The sequence continues at coordinate 3,554,888 of NZ_CM143648.1, read as the reverse complement.
GCATAGGCAATATACTGCATAACATTAAGGTCCTGGGGGCATCCCTTCGTACAAGAGTTACATCCAATGCAGCTGTATATTTCAGGATAAAGCTTCATCATTGTATCAGCCGTTGGCTCTAATTCATTCATATCATATAATTTTTTGTCTCCAGGAAAGAATGGCAATTGAGTAAGATACATACCATCTTCAACCTTTGTTTGACATGCTAAACATACCTTTAATTCTTTCTTACCTTTAATTCTATATATCGTAGCACAAGCACCGCAAAAGCCCGACCTACATCCACATCCTCTAACTAATTGGTACCCTGCATATTCCATGGAATCCATGATTGTAAGGCTTGAAGGTACAGAGTACTTTTTATTTAATATATATATTTCCACCATTTCTTTATTGGCCATTTTATATGCCTCCTTTGTTTACCCCTAATCTCTAATGGGTTAAACCGTTTTAGTGTTTACATTAATATTCATCTGGAAGTTGATCTATCTCATCGCATCTAAATACGGGACCATCTTTACACACATATTTATCTCCGATGTTGCAACGTCCGCATTTCCCTACGCCACATTTCATTTTTAATTCCAATGTGGTGTATACCTGATCCTTCTTAAATCCCATTTCTTCAAGCGTTTGAAGAACAAATTTAATCATAATTGGCGGTCCACATACCAAAGCCACTTTATTTGTGCTAAATCCAATCTCTTTAATATAACTGGGAACAAATCCTACATGTCCTTCCCATCCCTCGACTTCTCGATCAACCGTCAAATAAACGTCTGTATTAGACCTTGATGGCCAATTTTCAAAGATGTCTTTTGTCTGGACAAGATCTCCAGGCGTTCTTGCCCCATATAAAATATCTACCTTTCCATAATCGTCTCGATTATCCATTACATAGTTTATAACGGAACGAATGGGTGCTAGTCCTATACCCCCACCGATGAAAAGAAGATCTTTTCCTTTTAGCTCATCCTCTACAGGGAAATTATTTCCGTATGGTCCTCTAATACCTATTTCACTCCCAACTTCCAAACCATGTAGATATTCTGTAACTACTCCACATCTTTTTACACTAAACTCCATATAATCCTTTTCTGTTGGAGAAGAAGTGATTGAGAAAATCGCTTCTCCAAGTGGAGGAACCGAAATCATCGCACATTGACCTGGCATATGTTCAAATGATTTTCCACCACCAGGTTTTGTAACTCTAAAAGTAGTTACATCGTGTGTTTCTTCCCTAATGTCCACTATTTCAGCTAGTTCTGGCATTAAAGGATTTACATGTTTATGTTCATGTATATTACAATTGCAGCTCATTTTGTTCACCACCTAACTTTTTAATTACTTTAACAATATCCAAATGAACTGGACATTTTTCTATGCACCTTCCACATCCAACGCAAGCGTATACACCATTTTGTTTATTTGGATAATAAACAAGCTTATGCATAAACCGCTGTCTGAACCTTTCCTTTTGCGTTTTTCTGATATTTCCATGAGCCATCAGGGTAAAGTCCGAAAACATACATGAATCCCAGCAACGGAATCTTTCTCCAGATGTATCACCCTTAAAGTCACCAATATCATAACAATGACAAGTAGGACATACATAAGTACATGAACCACAACCTAAACAACGCTCACTAAGTTCTCCCCAAATTTTAGATTCAAATAACTCCTTAAGCTCTCCCGTTATTTTTTTAGGGTCTATATTTGCTAAAGGAAGATTTTTAACTTTCACTTTTGTAGCCTCTTTCAATGCCTTTAATTCACTTATATCCTGCTCAGTTGCATCTTCTAAAATGTCCTTTAATTTCTCCGTTAAGTTTTCACCTTTTGGGGTTTGTGGATTCCAAAGTATGCTATCTCCCATATCCCATGTGTTAACATCTACTTCTTTAGAAGCTGTCTGTGGTTCTATTCCAAATGAACTACAAAAGCAAGTTTCCTCTGGATCAAAACAGGCCATAGAAACGATGGTTCCTTTTTCTCGTCTTTCCTCGTATAAAGCATCTACAGGATCAACGAGGAATACATTGTCAAGTAGCTTAAAGCTCGCTGCATCACAATGTCTCACACCAAATAGTACATAGTCCTCTTTCTTTCCTCCTACATTTTCTAGTTCAAGTTTCTTTCCATCTCTTTTAAACTTTAAGTAGGTTTCACTTTGGGGGAAAATAAAACTTTTTGGTGAAATATTAGTTTTCAGTTTTTCTACATTCACCGTATCTCCTTGTTTCCACAGGTTGAAGTTTACATCTCCATCCACTTCAATAGGCAAAAACAGTTCATAGGATTTAACAATCATACTAAAAAGCTGCGAAAACTGATTCTTTAATATTTTCTTCATCATTTTTTCCCACCTCCATGCGATGTAAAGGAATCACTATCATCCAGTTTATACATTCCGATTGGGGCTTGTTTAGATGGATCTAACCCCGCATCATATTCACCGTAAAGTTCATTTATATCTTTCATGATTTTACTATTTAATAGGTGAAGTGGGATATTTGCTGGACATACTCTGCTACATTCTCCACAGTCCACACAACGACCACCAACGTGATAAGCCCTAATAATATGATAAAACTGCTCTTCACTATCTAATTTTGCTTTACCTGATACGTCTGCCTTATCATTGTCAAAAATACATTTTACACAATTACATGCAGGACATATATTACGACAAGCATTACATCTTATGCATTTTGAAAATTGAGCAGCCCAAAAATCAGATCGCTGCTTATCTGTTAGGGATTCAAGTTTTTCCACATCTTTAAATCGTTCTAGTGGATCCACTTCTCTCCCTACAAAATCCGACATCAACTGGTCATATACTACAGGATTCGGCTGTCTACATTTAATGCATTTGTCATATTCAAATTCACTTGCTGAAACCTTCTTTTCACCATCATTTTTCACAAATATAATTTCATCCCCAGATCTTTTCACGCTTAGAAGGCCTTTATTTAACCCTCCTTTTTTTACTTTTTCTGGATCAATCATACCAGAGCAACTTACTCCATAGACCACAACCTTCGCGCGGTCTATTCTGTTATCATTTATCAGTTGGTTAAATCCAAGAGAATCGCATCCTTTTAAAAATATACCTACTTTTTTATTGTCCTTTAATTCCTTAAGTAAATATTTACTTAGGTTATTAACACAGAAGCAGTCCCATATTAAAGAATCTACTTTATCCGCTTCTGTAATAAATACGGGATAGGAATCATCAAAGGTATCTCCCTTTTCCCATCCTATAATTTTTTCTACTTCCCCATTTTCTAGGGCAAGTTTTGCGGTCGCTCTTATTTTTTCAGTTATCTTATCCATCTTTCATCCCTCAACTTTCTATTAGGACCAAGTTTATGAACTTTCTCTAATACATCATTCATAACGCTTGAAAATTTTTGTCCCTCTGCTGCTGAAATCCAATCCACTCTAAAACGTTCTTTTTCTATTCCCATAAATACAAGTAAATTTGCCAAAACTGAAAAACGTCGTCTTGTATGATAGTTTCCACTTGTATAATGACAATCCCCTGGATGACAACCGGCAATTACTACGCCGTCAGCTCCATGTTGGAATGCTCTGAGTATGAAGTTTTCACTTACTCTGCATGAGCATGGAACCCGAATAATTTTAACATTGGCAGGATATGCTAATCTGCTTGTTCCTGCTAAATCTGCTCCTGCATAACTACACCAGTTACAACAAAAGGCTACAATTAAGGGTTCAAATTTATTTTCATCTAATCCCTCGATTTTTTCGGCTTCTATCGACATATGGCATCCACCTCCGCTAAAATCTGTTTATTTGTAAATCCTTTAAGATCAATGGCACCAGGACGACAAGCTACTGTGCATCCACCACAACCTTGGCAAAGTGCTTCATTTACCTTTGCAACTATTTTTGTAATTGTTTTTCCGTTCTCTTTAACTTCAATTGTACTTGATGAAATTGCATCATATGGACAAATTTTAGTACACGCAAGGCATCCACTACAAATTGATTCATCTACTTCTGAAACACAAGGATTGTTAACCAATTTATCCTTACTTAATACCCCAATTACCTTTGCTGCTGCAGCACTAGCTTGTGACACCGTTTCTGGGATATCTTTTGGTCCTTGGCATGCTCCTGCTAAATATATTCCTGCAGAATGAGTTTCCACTGGACGAAGTTTTGGATGAGCCTCTGTAAAAAAATTATTTGTATCTGTACTTATACCTAATATCCTTTTAATTGTAGTTGCATCGTCTTTGGCCTTAGTCGCCGCTGCGAGCACTACTAAATCTGCATCAATTTGAACTGTTTCTCCAGTCGAAGCATCAATAGCATTAACTTGAAGATTATCTCCATTTGGAAAAACTTTACCAACCATACCTTTAATATAATGAACACCATATTCTTCAACAGCTCTTCGCTGGAACTCTTCAAAGTTTTTCCCTGGTGTACGAACATCAATATAAAAAATATAGGCTTCCATATCGGGATAATGATCCTTGAGTAACATTGCATGTTTTGCTGTATACATACAACAAATTTTAGAACAATAAGGTTTACCCCTAGAAGATTTGTCCCTTGATCCCACACATTGTATAAACACTACTTTTTTAGGCACTCTATGATTCGATGGACACACAAGATGGCCTGCTGTTGGTCCTGCAGCATTTGTTAATCTCTCAAATTCAAGAGATGTAATTACATCAGGGTGCTCACCATACTGATATTCTCCAAATTTATTTAAACCTATAAGATCATAACCTGTGCATACCACTATAGCCCCATATTGTTTTGTTATTTTGGTATCTTCCTGAGAAAAATCAATGGCACCCGCTGTACATACTTTTTCGCAAAGTCCACATTTCCCTGTTCTAAACTTGATACACTGTTCTCTATCTATAACAGGTACGTTTGGCACAGCCTGAGCAAAAGGCATATAAATAGCTCCTCTATTGTTTAAGCCTTCATTAAATTCATTTTTAGCTTTTTTTGAAGGACATTTTTCAGCACAAACGCCACAACCAGTACACTTGTCCATATCTACACTTCGTGATTTTTGGTTAATGGTTGCTTCAAAGTTTCCCACATATCCCTTAACTGACTCTAGCTCACTGTAGGTGTATATGTTTATATTTGTATGAGACGCCGCATCTACCATTTTCGGCGTTAAAATGCATGCAGAACAATCCAGGGTAGGGAATGTTTTATCTAGCTGAGACATTTTTCCACCAATGCTTGGTGACTTCTCAATGATATCCACTTGATAACCAGCCTCAGCAATATCAAGAGCCGTTTGGATTCCTGCAATTCCTCCACCAATAATAAGTGCCCTTTTCGTTACATCTATTTCACCTGGTACAAGTTCACTATTTAATGTTGCTTTAGCCACTGCAGCCCTAACAAGAGCTATGGCCTTCGGGGTTGCTATCTCTTTATCTTTATGTATCCAAGAACAATGTTCGCGAATATTTGCAACTTCTAATAAATAAGGATTTAATCCCGCTGCCTTTGCCGCTTTTCGAAATGTTGCCTCATGCATTCTAGGAGAACATGATGCTACCACAACTCGATCTAATTTTTGCTCTTTTATCGCATTCTTAATCAAATTCTGGCCTACTTCGGAACACATATATTGATAGTCTTTAGCATATACAACTCCAGGCATTTTTTCAGCTTCTTTTATAACTTTATCAATGTCCACGGTAGCTGCTATATTGCTTCCACACCAACAAACAAAAACTCCAATTTTCTGCAATTTGATTCCTCCTTTAAAATAACAGTGTCATTATTTTTTTGTAAAAATTATTTATTATACTTTCTAAATGCACTTACAATTGCCTGCTGGGGCATTTTATCATCTATTTTTCCAAAGACCTCTTCAGCTTTTATTCTGTTTTCTCCTGTACGTCTAAGGATTATAAGCCTAACTGCCTCTAAAACGTTTGCAATATCTATATTCCTAGGACAACGCTGGGAACATGTAAAACATGAAGCACAAGACCAAATTGTTTTACTCTCTGTAACCTTGTCTAATTCTCCTGTCTGAAGTAATCTTATGACCTGATGAGGCAGGATATCCATACCTTCACTTGCAGGACAACTTGCTGAACATTTCCCACATTGGATGCAATCTTGTATCCTCTGCCCACTAATTTGAGAAATTTGATCTAACTCTTTTAATTTTTTGTCAGAATATATTTTCACTCTTTTCATTGCACTATCCCCTCCTATCTTATTTGACACCTAACGCTTCTGCTAAAAGCTCCGTGAAATAGCTGATAGATAGTTTATTTTTGGCCCCATCATTACTAATTTCTAGATTATATTTACAAAGTGGGCATGCAGTAACAATCTCTTCTACATCATTTTTTACAGCTGATTGAATTATAGTATTTGTCATGTTATTTACAAGATCCTTTTGATCTAAACAAAGATACCCTCCACAACACTCCGTTCTATAAGGATATATTACAGGAGTTGCACCAATGGCTTTTATAAAATCCTCTATAATAGAAGGGTTTTCTGGATCATCAAAATTCATTGTTCCGCTGGGACGAAGTAGCAAGCATCCATAATATGCACCAATTTTACGGTTAGTAAGAGGATTTGTTACTTTTTTAGCGAGTTCATCAAATCCTATTTCATCCCTGAGCACTTCAAGATAGTGAAGGACTTCCGTCTCTCCCGCGTATTCTTTCGTTAGCTCCAAGTAATTGTTAACCTTTGTTCTTATGTCATCTTTGGTCCTCATATCTTCATTGACCCTTTTAATCACGTGATGGCATGCTGCACATAAAGTAACTAGTTTTTCACCTTTGTCCCGTGCTCCTGCTAGGCTTCTTACTGAGGATAACTTAGTAGCTATTTCATCAGTGGCCATGGGATATACAGCACCACAACACTGCCACTCCTTTTGCTCTTCTAACTCAAACCCCAAAACGTTTGCAGCATCCAGTGCAAACTTTTCTAATTCCTGAGCTTTCGTCTTTAACGTACAACCTGGATAATAACTATACTTCATATTTATTCATCTAGACTTTTAAACAAACGAACAAGTCTAGATTTACACCTCCCTTCGAGTTTGTTAATATTTCAACACTTATTGGCAAAGAAATATGGATTTTTTCTTTTTAACATTAATGATTTTAAAAAAACACTGGGGCTTTATTTAATTTATTGATAAAGCTATAACAAATGTTATCCTAAATTAAAAAAACCATTAAACTATGATATAATGGTCTAAGCTTATAATTAGAGAGGAATATACATTGTAAATTTAAAACGATTACAGATTTTTATCCCTCTAAGCATGTTAATATTTTAACATTTTTTAAAAAGAAACATTGCTTTTCTCTTTTTAACATTTATGTTATTTTATTTAAATTCTTGTTAAAACTATAACACGCGTTGTTATAAATTAAAAATATCATTTAACTATGATATAATAGTTAAAACTTATAATTAGGGGGATATGTTATGGAATTAAGACAGTTAGAGTATTTTCAAATGGTATGTCAATTAAATAATATTACACAGGCTGCCAAAAAACTTTATGTAACTCAGCCTTCTATTACCAATTCTATCAAAAATCTAGAAAAGGAACTGTCCATTGTGCTCTTTGACCGCTCTAAAAAACAGCTTTCCCTAACAGACGAAGGCAAAATCTTCTTAAAAAGGGTAGATGATATTTTAAGACAAGTAACCAATGCCGTTGCAGAAATGAAGGATTGCCAGGATCTTAAAAATGTCATCCTGACGATAGGTATCCCTCCACTGATCAGCACTTTTATATTTCCAAGAGTATTTATTGATTTCCAAAAATCACATCCAAATATTAAACTCAATATTTCCGAATATGGGTCCCTTACAACAAAACAAATGGTCGAAAATGGAGACCTTGATTTAGGTCTCATTATCATCGATTCCTCCGATAAGTCCCTAGCTTCCCTTCCCATTTTAAATAGTGAGCTCTTCGTTTGCTTAAAAAAGGAACACCCTTTAAGCAAACAATCAACCATTACATTTAAAGATATTAAGAACGAACCTATTATCCTACTAAAAGAAGGCTTCTACATCAGACAAAAGATATTAGAATCTTTTAATGAATGCAATATTCAACCTAATATTATTTTATCGTCCACACAATTAGAAACCATCAAGGGCCTTATTACCAACGGGGTTGGCATTTCCTTTTTACTAAAGGAAATTGTTGAAGATAATGAAAATATAACAAAAGTTCCATTAAGTACTGCTATTCCCATAAAAATTGCTGTCGTTTGGAAAAAAGATCGTTATCTATCCAACGCTTCAAAGGCATTTATTGATTTCTTAATTACAAATCCCATAACCCCTCTTAAGAGTTAATCTTAGCTACAAATAATTTTATAATATAATTAATTACATAATTTGAGATGATAGTGAACTACACCCCCTTTAGTACACTAAAAATGAATATGCTCTGATTAATGTAAATGAAGAGTATATTATTGAGTATAAGTGGAATCGCCCTAAACCAACTGTCAGGAATTGCACAGCATTGTAAAACCTGGATCCTATAAGAAATAATAAGATGTTATATGGAACAAAAATGAAAGAACCACCTGGCTTCAGGCGGTTCTTTCATTTTTGTTTTGATTTCCTAAAGCATTTAGATAATTATATATATATATGAGTTCTTTTGATATCAATTCCATCACCATATAAATATTAAAATATCCAAACATTACTATTTTGTGTACTAAAAGATAATTAATCAACATATTTTATTTAAAGGATGTGGTTATTTGAATATTAACAAAAGGAAATGTATTTTACTCGTAATTTGTGTGTTTTTTTCTTTAAGTCTCTTCGGCTGTAGATACAATTTTGATAAAAGCATTTTTATAAAAAGTAAACCAAACAATTTTTACTATACCAAGTTATTAATGAAAGATTTATCTCTAGAAAATCCTACTGAGCATTATGCTCTATATATGAATTTTTATAAGAAGAAAGATTTTTCCAAGGAGGATTTATCTTCATTCGCCAAGTTTTTTAATTCATTAAATAATGATAGTTTCATAGATAAACCAGCGAACTTACCAGATAAACCAATATATAAGATATTTTTAACCTTCAGCAAAAATAAATATATGATAAATGTCTATAACGAAAAATTCATTTCCATATATCCCTGGGATGGCTCCTACAAAATGGATTACATTGATACTAGTAAAATGTACAAAGCCTATAATCTTTATGGATTATGCAAATACCTTATACCTAAATAAGGTATAAGGTATTTGTTTTTATCCGGTTATTCCTTTAAGGATGCCTTGATTTCAATTATAGATTTATTTAAAATTGGATGCATAACATAAGGTGCTATATCACACAGTGGCTCTAAAACAAACATTCTCTCCTGCATTCTTGGATGAGGCAATATTATTTCATCTAAAGAACTAATAATATCATCATACAGTAGCACATCCAAATCTACTGTTCTAGGACCCCATCTTATAACTCTCTCCCTTTTTAATTCTTTTTCTATAGATAGCAGGAATCTTACAATCTCTAATGGATTTAAAAGTGTTTTTATTTCAATAGCACAATTTAAGAAATCATCTTGCTCTAGATATCCTACTGGCTTCGTTTCATAAAATTTTGATGTTTTTGTTATTTGGGTATGATAAGAATTGTTTATAAGCTCTAATGACTCTTTCACATTTTTCTCTTTGTCCCCCATATTTCCACCTATACCAATATACGCTGTATGCCATTTTCTATCTATTTCTACCGCTGCATATTGTAGTGGTTTTCCAATTGGCGCCCAAGGTTTTTTTATTTTAACCTTTACTCTTTGAACTAAATCATATTTTAAGAGTATAAACTCAGCTAATTTTTCTGTAGCTTTCTCTATTAAATCATAACTTTCCTTATTAAATTCTTCCTCAACCAATTGACAAAGCTCACCATAATGAACCGTCTTAGTTAAATCATCAGTGATGCCTGCCTCTCTTAAACTAAGGAAAAGCTCCAATGAAATTAAAAAACGTTGTCCTAAGGTTTTTTCTTCCTTAAAGACACCATGGTGTCCGTAAACCTCTAAATCTTTTATGTACATTTTGTCCATAGTATTGTCTCCTTTATAAATAAGGGTGTTTTCTTAGCTTCTACATATAGCATCTGTCATAATGCAAACCCTTTTATTCTCTAATACATCGTGTACCCTTATAAATTCGCAGCCCTTCATTATTCCAATAGTTGTAGTTGCAAGTGTTCCCTCAAGCCTATCACTTGCAGGTAAGTCTAGTGCAAACCCTATCATGGATTTTCTGGAGGTTCCTAGAAGTACAGGATACCCTAAACTATTTAGCTTTTCCAGGTTATTCATAGTTTTTAAATTATCTTCATAACTTTTTGCAAAACCAATGCCTGGATCCAAAATAATATTTTCTTTTTTAACTCCTGCTTTTAGTGCAATTGTTATACTTTCTTCCAAATCATTAAGTATATCACAAACTAAGTTAGTATAATTTTTATTATCTCTATTGTGCATTAAACAACAAGGCACATTATACTTAGCAGCAACGTTTGCAATATATGCGTCCTTCTTAAACCCCCATACATCATTAATCATTGCTGCCCCTGCCTTTACTGCAAGCTCTGCAACTCTGCCTTTATATGTGTCCACAGAAATAGGGACTCTTATTTCCTTCTTTAAAGCCTCTATAATAGGCACTACCCTTTTAATTTCTTCTTCTTCACTTACGGGGTCATGTCCCGGTCTTGTGGATTCGCCACCAATATCAATAATATCTGCCCCGTCAGCAACCATTTTTTTCGCATGATTTATTGCTGAACTAATATCACTAAATTTTCCACCATCAGAAAAGGAATCAGGAGTTACATTTAAAATCCCCATTATGTAAGTTCTTTTTCCTATTTCAAAATTTCGGTTTCCCATTTTCATAAACTTCCTCCTCATAATCTCATTCACTCAACTGTACTTCTAGTATGTTATCTTCAAATTCCTATTCTCTACTGGCCATTTACACCCATCAATAGCTTCGCAATTAAAACAATTTCTTGAAAGCTTGTCACACTTATATAATACATCACTTAAACTATTTAAATTTTCAGTATTGCTTCTATGTTTACCTATAGCCTCTAGAATCTCATCTATTTCCTTAGCACTATATTTGCACTGCTTTAATATGTTTTTAGCAATTTGCCGACTAGCAATATCATGAGGTGTCCCATTTTCATATTCTTCTCCCCGACCTATATCATGCAAAAGTGCAGTTGTATAAATTATGTGTTTTGGTATATTCAAATGCTTTTCTAAACTCATTATGTACATAAGTCGTGCCACGTCTAAAAAATGCTGCATATCATGCAGGCAAAATTCTCTATGTTCTTCGAAGTTTTCTATCTTCCTTAAATTATACACAAAGCTATAGTTTTCTATAATAAGATTTATTTTATCATTCATTAAATTATTATCTATAATTTCCACCCCCCTTTTAGAGTAGCCTTATTCCTAGAGTAGCCTTATTCCTTATGATTTTCTACATATCTATCATAATACCTTTTTATTTCAGATACAACTGTGCTTTCATTGAAAGCTTTATCTTCGATCTTATTCACCTTCATTATACCCATAATACTATTAGTTATAAAAACACCCTCAGCTTTCATTAATTCTTCTAATGTAAACTCGCCTTCTTGTACAATAAATCCTATAGACAACAAATTTCGAATAACAAAATCTCGCACTATACCCGGTAATAACCCACATTTAATCTTTGGTGTAAATATAATTCCATTCTTGATGAAAAATATATTGCTTACAGCTCCCTCACTTATAAATCCCTCTGTGTTTAGAAATAGTGCTTCATTGTACCCTTTATCTATAATTTTATCTCGTTCAATTATGTTTTCAATGTAGTTGAAGGATTTCACATATGTTAAATTTGAATGCGCATTTCGCCTAACCTCACTTAATCCTAAGCCAAAACCTTTTTCGTAATCACTTTGTTTATAGGCCATTTCTCTTTTAGTAATTATAGTGTTTTTCTCAGATACCATAATTTTGAGCACGCAGTTTTTACAATTGAGTTTTTGAGTAGCAGCATAAATTTCTGTTTCAGTAATTTTTTTATTTACGTTTAGTGTGTTAAGCCCTCTATTTAACCTTTCTATATGTTCCCTTAGAAATATTGGCTTTTCTTTAACTAATATAGTCTCAAAAACTCCTCTTCCAAAGAAAAACCCACTATCTAAGGATATCTTATCCACACTTAATTCACCATTTACAAATATCATAATACCCCCTTAGGTTCCACCCATGTGACACGTGGCAAATTCTATAATTTAGTTTACAACTTTATTCACCAGCCTATAACACTCGCATTAACGCTTTTGCTTTATCTAAGGTCTCATCATATTCACATTCTTCATTGGAATCCCACGTTATTCCACCACCTACACCAAAATAGGCTTTATTGTCTTTTATTAAGATCGTTCTAATAATTATATTCAAATCTACATTTCCGTCAAACCCTAAATATCCAAGAGCGCCCGTATATATGTTTCTACGCACAGGCTCTAATTCCTCAATAATCTCTAATGAGCGTATTTTAGGGGTTCCTGTTATTGACCCTCCTGGAAAACAAGCTTTAATGCATTCTAGTGAGCATACTCCATCTTTTAATTCACCTACTACTGTAGATACCAAATGAAATACTGTGCTATACTCCTCTAATTTAAAAAGTTCCGTTACCTTAACAGAATTCGGCTTACAAACTTTGCTTAAATCATTTCTTTCTAAATCTACCACCATTAGAAGTTCAGACTTATCTTTTTCGCTATTTATAAGTATGTTTTTATTTTTAAGATCTTCCCCTGCATCCATCCCTCTTGGCATAGTTCCTTTTATAGGTCTAGTTTCTACCATTCTATTTCTAATACTTAAAAATCTTTCTGGAGAAGAACATATTATATTAAAATCTTCAAAATTCATAAATGCAGCAAAAGGAGCTGGATTTATATTTCTTAGATCTTTATATATTTCATATGCGCTTTTACGAGTGTTACAACTAAATCTTTGAGTTAAATTCGTGATATATATATCTCCACTTTTTATATAAGCTCTTACCTTTGATACAGTATTTATATAATTGTTCTTTTCAAAGTCCGAAGTAAATTTATTCTTTATAACTCCTACTTTTTCATATACAATTTTATTGCCCTTTTGTATACGCTGCCTAATACCTTCAATACTGTCTTTCTGAGATTTAAGTATTCCTAGTGCAGATATATAAACACTTTTCTTAAAATTATCTAAAATGATAATGTTATCATAAAAATTATAATAGCAGTGAGGTATATCTACATCATCCTTTGCTATATTGGGTAGCTCTTCAACTTCCCTAGCCAGGTCGTAGGAAAAGTATCCTATACCGCCAGATACAAAAGGCAGCCCAGTATTATTTTCTATAGCGTATTCTTCAATAATTTTATTTAACTCTTCAAATGTATCCCCTTCATATACTTCTTTTCCCTTATAGCAGGTACCATTTTTACTTTTAAATGTTAAAAAACAGTTAGTTCCTATAAAAGAATATCTTCCTAACGTTTCTTCGTCTCTAGCACTATCTAATAATATAGTGTTTAAATCTTCTTTAAATAATGAATATATACCAAACCCATCAAGGTTAGTATTAACTTGTTCAATTATCAGTTTCATTTCTTCTCCTTAGTTTTCAACAAATTTATCTTGAATTCTAACTTCATTAATAAAATTTTTAAGAATTTCATGTCCATATTCCGTAAGCTCTGCTTCAGGGTGAAATTGTACCCCTTCAATGTGATATTGCTTATGTCTTATACCCATTATAACACCATCCTCTGTTTCACTAGTTATTTCTAATGCCTCTGGCAAGGATTCTCTCTCTATTATTAAGGAATGGTATCTCGTAACCTTCATTGGACTCACAATATTTTTAAACACATATTTTCCACTATGCTTTATTTCAAATACTTTCCCATGCACTGGTTCATTTCCCTTAATAATTTTAGCACCAAACACCTTACCAATAATCTGATGACCTAAACATATTCCCAAAATAGGTATGCTGCCTTTAAAGTTTTCTACTATTTCCATGCAAATCCCCGCATATTCAGGAGATTTTGGACCAGGTGAAATGATTATTCCTTCGGGTTTAATTTTCTCAATATCCGCAAAGGAAATTTTATCGTTTCTATATACTAATATTTCCTCACCTAGCTCTTCAAAGTATCTAACTAGGTTGTATACAAATGAATCATAATTGTCTATCATCAAAAACATAAACTATCTCCTATTCTCTTATAATTACTTATATTATATCAAATAGTTTGCGTAAAATCATTAGGATTAAAATCAACTTTCATTGTTGGTTGTGGGCGTGTGCCTATGAGTAATTATATCATATAAGATTTTCTAAAATGATTTAATTATATTTCCTCTCTGCAAACTGCATGACTAAGCAACATACCGAATGCAATAAACACCAAAACCATACTTACCATAACTGCATATGGTCTCCAAATCCCCATGTCAAACTGAAATCCAGACACTTCATTTATAATTTGTGATGATGCCAGTGGCAATGCATTTAAGATAAATTGGAAAAATTTCCACGGAAGCTTAATAAATAAAGCCATGATGATATAGAAAATATTTATTCCTATTCCTATTGATGTAGCAAGGCTTGTACTTGCTGTTTTGTAGGATATCCATCCCATAATAGTTGTTAACGATAGCACCCCTAAAAGTTCACATGCAAACATTAAGAGTATTCCACTTCCTAATGTAGCGTTACCTATAGAAAATAATGCAAATACCTTTAAACTACTCTTTAAAGTCTGAAGTCCAGTAGCTGAACCTAAAATTAATACGCTGCAAAGTGTTGCTGCCAAAGTTAAAAGCAAACCATATATCATAACAGGAAGAAGGCGAATGCCCATCATCTTTTTGCCAAAAACTGTTGCAGACATAATTTCCATACTACCGTCTTCCATGCTATCAGAATAGGTGGATGCCGCAAAAAATGTTACCATAAATATAATTATTAGATAAAGAATCTTAAGAATATTAAAGCTTTCAGTCCAAAGATAATAGCCTTCATATTGATAAAAAGGTGTTTTCACCTTAGCTAGTTCTTCCAATGCTTTTGCTTGATTATTTTTAGATATTTTTTCTATAAGTGCAGTAGATTTTTTTTCCCAACATGCATAAAAATTTTTAGCATAATAATCAGGAAATTCGGTTAGTTTATCTTCATTGTATAGTATTCCGGGATAAGAATAAACTAACCGACTTATAAAAGCTATAAGTGGGCTATATTTTATTTCATCTGACTTTTTGTCCCGCACTTTTTCTAGACCTAGCCATAATTTATCTTCAGTCATTTCACCAGCATATACAGACTCTTCTTTAATGACTTCATGTAGATTTTCATTTATTGCTATAGTGCGTAGATTTAATACACATGTAAGCAAAAGTAGACCTATTATTGAGAAGAAAACATATCTTGTAAAAAGGCGACGCTTTAATTCTTGATATATCATCTCCTTACCTCCTTCTATAATTAAGTGTTGTAAAAATGGTACTAAGTAAAAATATAATTGAGCTTGCTATGAGCAAAATGGATGGCATCCATAGAGTCTTCCCTAAAATTGTAATGAATGGAAAGTCTATAGATTGTACATATGAAAATCCTATTCCTCCTGGTATAAGCATCTTAATTATATCCATATTCCTAGAGTGACTAGTGATAGATACGCCTAAAATAAAAGAACCTAATATTGTAAGTATCGAGAATTGGATGGCTTTTGAGGATTTTTTAGATATAGATGAAATCCAAGTAGAAAAGCTTGACACTATTAAAATTCCTATCCAGCCTACGATAAATACATTTCTAAGTAAGTCACCTTGAGTATATGGAAGAAAACTTCTACTTGAAACCTGTATTGAAGTATTTAAAGCATCAGCAGGTAATAAATACTTTAATAGCAAAACATAAAGACCAACTCCACAAAGATATACAATAGATGCCATAATTAAAGGTATACTAATTTTTGCTATAGTGAGGCTTTTCCTGCCATTTACTGTAGTAGTTATAATTTCATCCATTCCATTTTCTTTATCATTGGTTATTATGGAACTTGAAAAAACCCCTAACATAACCATAAGTACAAATGAGAAAAACATCATATGTCCAATTCCATCATTCCATTCTTTAAATCCAGTGTAATAAGTATAAGGTTTTTTCACTTTATCCAATAGAGAGATGGACAAGGTCTTTTCATTTTCATTAAGTGCATTTTTATCAATATATTTACCATAGAATAAATCTTCATTTTCATAAAAATTCATTCCTGCACCCTTAGGAATATGCAAAAGGTCACTTGTTGATTCTCCTATCATAGTTTTCAAGCGAAACTCCTGGAGAATTAATTGGTCAGCATAGACAGTATATTTCAACAAGTCTTTAGTAATTACTAAATCGCTTTCATTATCACCTTTTAATGACTTTAGAAAAATATCACAGCCACTTTGAAATTTATCTAAAGTCATTTCTCCTTCAGCGCCTACTCTATCATTACCTGCTGCTTCTATTGCTGATCTACCTTTATATTCTTTGTAAACTCCTTGCTGCAAAAAGTCTTCTGTAGCTCCCCACACAATAAACCATGTCCATAATCCTGCCAAAGCAATTGCAATTAAAACATATGTTAGAAGCCTTTTAAAATTTAGTTGTCTTTTTAACTCTTGAAAAAATACATCCATTTTTATACCTCCTTAACTTTTGAAAGATAAAAATCATTAAGAGAAGGTGAAACTAATTTACTATTTTTTAATGGAACATTTGCAACATAACGAATTGAAACCTTCCCACTAGATTCATTACGAAAATTCATAATTTTATATTCATTTTCTAGCCGTGAAAGTTCATTTTCATCAATAACAGTCTCAAACACATTACCATCAAGTGTTTCAATTAAAGAATGAGCTTCTCCTGCTGCAATTACTTTACCTTTTTCCATAAGCACAAGGAAATTAGCAATAAATTCAATATCTGAAACAATATGTGTAGATACAATAATGATTTTCTCTTTGCTTATTGCAGTTAAATACTTACGAAATTTGTTTCTTTCCTCAATATCTAAACCAGCGGTAGGCTCATCTACAATTAAAATATCAGGATTGTTTAACATAGCTTGGCATATTCCAACTCTACGCTTCATACCTCCGGAAAGCTTATCAATCTTTTTTTTTCTAACTTCTGATAAATTAAATTCATTTAATAATTCACTGATTCTTTTATTTCTAATTTCTTTATTAAGCCCCTTTAAAGATCCAATATAATGGAGAAAATCTTCAACAGATTGATTTTTGTCATATCCAAAGTGCTGAGGCAAATATCCTATTTTATCTAGATACGAATCCTTAAGGCTGGCGATATTTACATCGTCTAACATTACTTTACCCTTACTTGGAGTTGTATTAGAAGCTAGCATTCTCATTAATGTTGTTTTCCCCGCACCATTTGGTCCTAAAAGTCCCCAAATCCCTGGAGTAAATTCAAGATTTATATTATCAACAGCCTTTAAATCTTTAAACTCCTTAGAAATATTATAAGCAAATAATTTCATATTTTTTTCCTCCTTATTAAAGCAAAAGCAATAAAAAACCTTTCTTCTATCTTCAGTATAACTGGGATAAAAGAAAGGTTTATTCATAAATTATTTAGTATTTATAAAGATTTTATTAAGAATTGGGTAGAGTAATAATAAACACAGTATGTCCATCCTGACTTTCCGCGTCTAAAGAGCCCTGATGCTTTTGTACAATTTCTCTTGCAATAGCCAAACCAAGTCCTGCCCCGTTTGATTGACTTCTTGACTGATCTCTTCGATAAAACTTTTCAAATATAAGTTTTAATTCCTGCTGACTTATTACGTCACCATCATTTTCTACAAACAATTGCATACTACATTTTCCCATTTCGGCCTTTATTTTTATGACAGAATCCTTGTGGCTATATGCTATAGCATTCTTTAATAAATTGTTTAACACCCTGGCAAATAGTGATCCGTCGGCATAAATCTTAATACTCGGAGTAAGGTTTATATTAAATTTTAAATTTTTCTCCTTAAGTAAAGGATATAGTTCCTCAGTCAACTGTTCTAGGAAAAACTCTGCATCTAGTATACTTTTATTCAAAGGGATTTCCTGAAGATTAAAGCGAGTAATATCAAAAAACTGATTCGTTAACTCTTCCATTCTATAGGATTTTACCAAAAGTTTCTTTATATACTCCTTACGAACCTCCTCTGGTACCTCAGATTCATCTAAAATTGTAAGATAGCCAACGATGCTTGTTAATGGAGTTTTTAAATCGTGTGCTAAATAGGTTACAAGGTCATTTTTCTTGCTCATCTCCATTAATATCTCCTGCTTCACAAGTTCATTCTCATGTCTAATTTCATTTATCTCAAAATCAATTAGTTTTAGTTCTTGAACTTTTTCAGGTACCTCTCCCTTGCTGAGCAAAGATATTCTTTGCTCTAACTGAGTTATTATCTTTTTTCGCTGCTTATTTTGTGAGTATCTTGATGTAAAGTAAACAACCATCTCTAAAAGAACAAAACCTCCAATAACCATATTCTTCAATATATCTCTAAGTCGTGGCCAATAAAAGGTTCCCCTGGTATGATCCATGCCAACAAACAATACCTTTTCTCTATCAAATAATATTTGCCTTTCAAAAAATTCTGCCACAGTTCCTTCTAATTTTAAATCAATAAATAACATTAATCCTATAAATATAAAAAAAGCTAAAATATAATAATTCCATTTCCATTTTTTAATCTTCAATGATATAGCCTACCCCCCAAACAGTTTTAATATATTCCGGATGTTCAAAAGACTCATCCATTTTTTCTCTTAAGTTTCGAATATGAACTGTTATTGTATTTGTTGATTTTGAATAATACTCATCCTCCCTCAACAAATGAAATAGCTTTTCTCCATTTAAAACATGTCCTTTGTTTAGTAGTAATATTTCAATAAGGTTAAATTCTGTAGGTGTTAGTTTTAGTTCCTTGCCATTTAAATTAACATGCCTACTATTTTTATCTAAGATTAACCCTTTATAATATATAGTATTATCATCTTCCTTTGTACCTTCCCCATACTGCTTGTATCTCCTAAGCTGAGCTTTAACCCTTGCCATAACTTCCAAGGGATTAAAAGGCTTAATCATATAATCATCGGCACCATAAGTAAGACCTATTATTTTATCTTGATCCGCTGTTTTTGCAGTGAGCATTATTATAGGAAATTTGTATTTAGTGCGTATATTTTTACAAATGTTTAGCCCACTTATATCTGGCAGCATTAAGTCCAAAACAACTAAATCTACCTCTTTATCTTCAAGAACTTCAAAAGCTTTCTTACCATTTTCAGCTTCCCATATTTCGAAAGATTCAGCTTTTAAATAGATTTTTAATATATCTCGAATATCTTTATCATCTTCCACAATCAAAATTCTCTCCATTTAATTCCTCCATGTGTTTATATTAAAAAGTTTATTATATTCTCAGTTCCATTTAAACATATATAGCGTCACCTGACCTAATAGTATTATATCAATAATCCCAATAAAATCATTGATTTTAACATAAATCGGAAATTTTAACTTGCTATTATTTTATAAATAATTTAAATACTACCTCTTCCTTTTCTTTAAAGCCTTTTATAATTCCAAAGAGCCTATTCTTTCATCATGAGTTACTATAGCAAGGCAGCAACCACTTTCCGCTTTAACCCTCATTAAAAGTTCAATAACCCTTTTACCATTTTCAGAATCTAGAGCACCTGTAGGTTCATCACATAGTATGAATCTAGGACTGTTAACAAGTGCTCTCACTACAGCTACTCTTTGGGCTTCTCCACCAGAAAGTGAGGTTGCCTTAGCATTTTTCTTATCTAACAAGCCTACCTTTTTTAATAAAGCTTCACATTTTTCTATTTTCTCTTTTTTACCTTCTTTGCTATCCATAGTTAATAATAAATTTTCTAAAGGTGTCAAACCCGTTATTAAATTAGAATTTTGAAAAATAAGTCCGATATTTTTACGTCTTAATACCTCTATTTCTTTTTCTTTCTTACCACTGACAATCTTATTGTCAAAAAAGACTTCACCAGTGCTTGAAGTTTCAAGCATTGACAAAATATATAGAAGTGTAGATTTTCCACCTCCTGAAGGACCCATTATAGTAATAAAATCCCCTTCCTCGATTGTCATGTCTATGTTTTTTAGAACCTCCTGCTCCATATTTTCGCGTTTATATTTTTTATTCACAGCTTTTAATTGAATCATATAAGTACCCTCCAAATTTTTATAATTGTAATCAAGTCACATTTACAATTATAAAATATGAAATGTATGAAATATATGTTTTAAAAATAAGTAAATTATAAAGATTAGTTATACGAGTAACTATCTCGCAGGCTACCACCTATACATTTGCAAAAAAGAGCCTAACATTTAATAAATATTCTATAATAATTATTATTTATTGTAATCCCCTTTTAATATTCACCAATATTGGTTAAAATGGTATTAGGCACATAAAAATAAATAGGCTAGAATAGACCTGGCTAGAATAGACCAGTATACTGTCTTGTTATTTATTTTTATGTGCCTTATGCTAAACTTTAAATTCGAGGTGATTATATGTACAATCGAGGTGATTTCCATCTTCATACAAATGCGTCTGATGGAAAACTAAGTCCTAAAGAACTAATTCATGAAGCGTCTTTAAATGGTTTGGATATTATTGCAATAACAGATCATGACACAACTTTAAATGTTGAGGAAGGAATCAGAGAAGGTCTAATTGAAAATATAAGGGTAATACCTGGTATAGAACTATCTACTATTTATAATAACGAAAGCATTCACATATTGGGTTATTTTAAAGATGATAAATATAAAGATGTTGATTTTCAAAATTTCTTAAAAGACATAGATGATTTCAGAATATTAAGAGCTAAAAAAATAGTGGAAAATTTAGATACGTTTTTCAAAATAAAACTAGACTATCAAAAAGTTTTAGATGAAGCTAAAGGAGTAATAGCTAGACCCCATATAGCTAAAGCCATAATTGATGCTGGTTATAAATATGATTGGAAATATATATTTGATAATTTCCTTTCAAACAGTAGCCCTGCATATGTACACATTAAGAGAATTTCAACAGCCGATGGCATAACTATATTAAAAAAAGTTAATGCATTAGTTGTACTTGCACACCCTGTTCTAATTAAAAAATCAACCATAGATGAAATGCTAAGCTTAGATTTTGATGGTATTGAAGCAGTTTACCCAATAAATACAAAAAAGCAAAAATCTCTTTTAAAGTCAAAAGCTAAAGAATATGGTAAGTTAATTACTGCAGGTTCAGATTTTCATGGAATTACAATCTCAGATACCAGTCATGGCGTCGTTGGTTCAGTTTCCTTAAGCCATAATGAACTAGCTACCTTTGTAAATGCTTTAGAATCATAAAAGAAAAAAGTATATATTACTATTAATGCAATGCATTAATAGTAATATATACTTTTTTGCATATTAAATAACTGTTATTTTACAAAATCGAAAGCTAAAGAAAAAGAGCATATATTACGTAAACTGCATTTAAACAAACATTAGTAATTCCTAGATTATTTTATGAAATATACGTTAAGAAAAGTACATGTTTGACCGCTCGCGAATTTGTACTTTTTAGTATCTTTCAATAAAATTAGCTTAGAATTACTCTGTGAAGTAAGATGCAATTGTAGTAATATATGCTTTTTCTTTTATATTTCTGTTAGGAAAGCTTCATAAGCTCTAAAAGCTTCATATATGTCTGCTTTGCTTGCAATTTCCCATGGCGCATGCATATTATGAAGAGCAACCCCTGAATCTATAACCTGCATACCAAACCCGGCAAGTATATAAGCTATTGTACCTCCGCCGCCTTGGTCCACTTTGCCAAGCTCTGATGTTTGCCATGAAATATTATGTTTTTCCATTATGGTTCTAAGCTGTGCAATAAATTCTGGATTTGCATCGTTGCATCCGCCCTTTCCGCGAGCTCCAGTATACTTGTTTAAAACTATACCTTTTCCAAAATATGCAGAATTACGTTTTTCCATAACCGAAGGAAAGTTTGGATCATATGCTGCACTTACGTCTGATGATAACATTTTTGAATTTGCTAATGCCCTTCTAACTTTTAAATCACTATACTCTCCCATTAAATTAACAACTTCAGCTACTGTGTTTTCGAAGAATTTTGATTGCATTCCTGTTGCACCAATACTTCCAACTTCCTCTTTATCCACAAGTAAAACAATACAAGTTTTATCTGTTTCCTTAATGTTCATTAATGCTTCATAAGAAGTGTATGCACACACTCTATCATCTTGTCCATAAGCCATAATCATACTGCTATCTAATCCATAGTTTCTAGCGCGCCCTGCAGGTACTACTTCTAATTCTGATGATACGAAATCTTCTTCATCTATATCATATTTATCATTTAAAAGTTTTAATATATTTAACTTAACTCTATTTTTTGCATCCTTATCGTCGATTGGTATACTTCCCATAAATACGTTTAAATCTTCACCTTCGATACCTTTGTCTAAAGTCTTTTTCAATTGATCTGCTGATAAGTGAATTAGAAGATCTGAAATTCCAACTACTGGTTCTTTTTCATCTTCTCCTATTACTACATTTATTACTGTACCATCCTTTTTAACAATAACACCATGGATAGCTAAAGGTAACGTAACCCATTGGTACTTCTTAATTCCACCATAGTAATGTGTTTTAGCTAATGCTAGATCTGAATCCTCATATAATGGATTTTGTTTTAAATCGAGTCTTGGTGAGTCCACGTGAGCACCTAAAATTTTAAAACCCTTTTCAATAGGCTCAGACCCAATTAAAAACAAGGCTAAGGTTTTTCCCATACTGCTAGCGTAAACCTTATCACCAGCTTTTAATTTAGTACCTTCACTTATATAAGTATCAATGTTTTTGTAACCGTTTTTTTTAGCTAGTGTAACAAACTCTGTAACGCATTCTCTTTCAGTTTTGCATTTTGACATGAAATCTATATAATTGTCAGATAATGCAAATACCTTTTTAAGATCACTTTTTGTGTATTTATCCCAAGCTACTTCATATTTTTTTTCTAAACTTTTAATTTCAGACATGTTTATTCCCTCCCTATTATAAATAATTCCTGCACTTACTATTCTACTAAATATTTCCTAAAATTACAAACATTTAAAGTTCAAAAAAATTAAACTCTATGTTAATCCCATTTTTTTATTTCTTAGGAGTTGCAGTTACTTCCTCTATTCTCATATTTATAGTTTCAACAGGAGTTATCTTAGAATTTAAACTGTATCTATAATTAGCTGCAGCCGCTTCAATAATTACTGCTATATTCCTACCTGGCCTAATTGGCAATGTTATTTTTCTTACAGGCACATTTAGAATATCCATAAAGTCATTATCTATACCAAGCCTATCATATTCTTCACTCTCATTCCACTGAGTAAGTGATATCAACAAACTAATAGTCTTAGTGTTTAGAACCGAACTCATACCATATATTGCTGGAATATCTATTATCCCCATACCTCTGACCTCCAGCATTCCTGAGGTTATGTATGGGCAACTTCCAAGTAATACACCATCAATTTCTTTAATGTCAACTGCATCGTCTGCAATCAGCCTGTGTCCCCTTTTTATAAGTTCTAACGCACATTCACTCTTACCTATCCCACTTTCTCCACTTAATAACATGCCTATACCATAAACATCTACTAGAACACCGTGAAGTCTAGTTTCTGGAGCTAACTTAGTATCTACGTAATTTGTAAATTTACTAATAAATCTTGTAGAAATTAATTTTGTTCGTAAAACCCATCGTCCATTTCCCCTTGCTGCCTCCATAAGTTCCTTATGAGGTTGCATCTGCCTAGTGACTATAACGCAAGGTATATCTAATTTAAAGTATTTATTCAATCGTTTCTTCCTAAGGTCTTCTTCCATACAATCTAGAAAACTCCATTCTGCCATACCTATTAATTGAACTCGATTATTATCGAAATACTGGTAAAAGCCTGCAATTTGAAGCCCTGGTCTATTAATATCACTAACATTAATTAAGTTACCCTTTTCTCCTTCTACTAAAACCTCTAACTTAAAATGCTCTATTAATTCCTCTATAGTAACATCCATTAAAACTCCCCCATTTATACTGATTTTAAAATTTATTGTTTTTAATAAAGATATTATACTTTTTTAATTGTATCTAATTGTGCTCTAAAATTTCTTTTAACATTGTCAATGTACTTTTGTCTTAACTGTTGTTGTTCTAATTTCTCTTCCTCTGTAAGTTGACTTTCTTTGCTTTTCTTATAAAGGTAATTTATTCTGTTAGTTAATTCATCAATATTCATAATATCACTCCTAGACTATTTTTAACTTTTCTATTATACCAAAATATTTTATTCATAAATAGTATAACTTAAACATATTCTGATTTTATAATTATAACATAAGAAAATTAAGACTTTTTTCGTCATTTACATATTGTTCCATGTAAGTTTTTTCAACATCTGCAAGGATTTTTTTGTTATATTTTACCATTATATAGATGTTTTATTTAACAAATTATAGTATATTTTGTATTATTTTATATTTTAGTGACTAACTAAAAATTTAACATAGTTTGAATAATATGTTATTATGTATTTATTCCAAAAACAAAATAAAGCGAAGAGGTGTTGATGAATGGATATTAAATTAAAAATTATAAAGGAAGAATTAGAATCGTTAAGAACAATATTACATTTTTTACTAAATTGTAAAGAACCTACAGATAAAATAGTTGTATCATGCAGTCAACGATTAGATGAAGTTATAATTAAATATCAGAAATTTCAAGCCATTTTAGAAAAAGTGGCTTGATAATCCTCACATGATTTTAGATATCCAACTCAATTAAAATATCATCAATTTCAATATTTACATCTGCACCATAAAAAACTACCGCGAATTCATTAAATTCATATGCATCTTCTGATATATCACAACCGATGAATTCATATTCAATTTTCATTTCCTCAGCGCATTCTTCCATTATATCTTCCACATTATCTGCTGAAATATCACTTAAATAAGGCAAGAAAAATTCTTCATACCAATCTTCTTCATTTTGCTTAAAATCGCCCTCTTCATTTGCATAAGATGTAGCAGCTTCAATTTCTACTTCATCATAATAATATTTAAATTTCAGTGCTATAGTGTCCTTTTTATATTGAATTTCAACTATGTCACTTAGGTCATTCTTATTTAGAAAATTTATTATATTTTGCTTATTCAAATATACCCCTCCATAAATCATTTGTGAATTATTTATTGCGATTTAATTCTTGTCTGGATATTATTGCAAAACTTTTTTACAATAATATTTAGTATCCTGGTCATTATATTCTTTGCATTTGAAATATTTTTAATTCTTTATAAAAAAAAAATTTCACTAACCAAGTGAGATTTTCTTTTATTTACTATAATAAATGTTGTAGCCTAAGTCACCCTAGCAACTTATTAATTAAAGAGTTGTAAATACTCCTCCACGAATTTATCAGCTTGCTCAAATTCCTTGCTGTCTGGGACGAATTTAAATTTAAGTCCTTCCTCGACTACTTTAAATTTTAAAGATTTTAGCCTTTGTGTAAGCATCGGAACTCCTTCACCACTCCATCCATATGATCCGAAAGCTGCTGCGACTTTACCTCTATTTGTTATTGGACACACAAGAGATAGAACATCCCAAGCAGGCTTTACAGCATCTTGATTGATAGTTGGAGAACCAATCATAATACCTGAGGCTTTTTCAATTAATGATACAAGCTCACTTAAATTCATAGATGTTATTTCATGAACTTCAGCCACTATTCCCTTTTCATTAATTTTATTAGTTATATATTTTGCCATAGCCTCAGTATTATGATAAGCGGATATGTATAATATTTGAATGTTTTTTTCTTTTATCTCATAAGTTTTAGCCCACTTTCTATAAAGGTCTACATACATTTTAATATCTTCTACATGTATAGGACCATGGCTTGGCGCTACCATATCTAATTCTAAATCTTTGATTTTATCTAATCCCATATTAACAAATTTTTTAAATGGTCCCATTATAACATCAAAATAATATTTCATTTCGTCAAAATAATCACCTGAGCAAGCATCCGTTATACAATTAACTGGTGAATAATGGCAACCCATTACATCACATGTAAACAATACTTTTTCTTCCTTAGCATATGTAAACATTGTATCAGGCCAATGTAAATTTGGTGCTGAAATAAATTGTAATGTGTTTTTACCTAAGCAAATCTCTCCTACTGCTGGCCTACTATTAAATTCTTTGTTAGTAATTTCTTTTAAATACGTTATAGCAGGTTTTGAAGCTAGAACAACAGCCTCTGGATAAACTTCTAAGAGCTTACCTAAAGAACCACTATGGTCGAGTTCTGTATGTTGAACAATTATGTAATCAACTTTTCTTTCTCCAATAACACCTTTTATTTTACCTAAAAACCCTTCAAAGAAACCATTTTTGACACAATCTATTATAGCAACTTTTTCATCATCTATTAAATATGAATTATATGTAGTTCCTTTCTTTGTTTCCATTATAATATCAAATACCTCGAGCTTAGGATCGTTTACCCCAACCCAATAAATATTGTTTTTTAACTTTGTTGTTTCCATTCTCAAAGTCCTCCTTTAGTTCTCTTAGTGTCTAACAATTATTAATTGTTAGACATCCTATAAACCTATATGATTTTAATCATCTTACATATAATATATTTTACCACATTTATCAAATCCATTCAACTAATAACGATTATTAGTTAACATATCTTTTATATACATGGAAATGCATATACTTTATAGTTTGTCACTTAAATATTAAAATATTCTATTATACATCTTGAAAAATAAAATAATTTTTTAATAATAAAGATACTGAGTCATATACTTTAATAGCACGAACTTTAAGGAGGGCTCTATGAATATTTTAATAACTGGTGCAAAAGGTAATATTGGAACTTATCTTTGTAATATCTTGTCTAAATCACATACTATATATGGATTAGATAAAACTGAACTTAACATAACTGATAAAATAACTACCGAGAAAACCCTGTATGAATTAAAGCCTGACGCTGTAATTCATACTGCGGGCATGACAAATAAATATATTTGTGAATACCATGAATCTTTAGCCTATGATGTAAACACTGTAGGAACTTTAAACATTGCTAATTGTTGTAATTCACTTAGTATTCCCCTAGTATACCTATCTAGCACAGATGTATACGGAGATACTAATACAACACCCTACAGTGAGGTTGATGAATGTACTCCAATAAACGCCTATAGCAAAAGTAAATTAGGCGGAGAAGAATTAATACAAACCATTTGTGAAAAATATTTTATTGTCCGCACCTCAAATATATTTGGTGGCAATGATTGTTTTGTGAGAAAGCTCATAAATGGCAAACATACAGCAATTTATCTATTTTCGGATCCCACCCTTTCCGTAACTTATATTGAAGATTTAACTATAGTCCTTCAGAGACTATTAGAAACCGATAAATATGGAATATATAACTATACCAATGAAGGTTGTTTATCAAAATCAATGCTAATAAATAGTATTATAGAATTTAGTAATCTCGATGTTCCGTTAGTTGTGAATTCAGATAAGCTTTTATCCAATCTCATTAAAGAACCTAAATATACCTGTGTAAATAATTCGCATATAAAACATTCTCTTGGCATTGAAATTGCTCCTTGGGATGATAGACTTAAATATTACATTAATAAATACATTAAATTGTAAAAAAGAGCATGCCTTATGATTTTAGTAATCTCAGGCATGCTCCTTTTTACAAAATTATTCTGTTGTTACTTCGTACATTTCCTCAGCTCTAGACATATATAATACTCCATCTAGATGATCAATTTCATGACATAAGGCCCTTGCCAGTAATCCTGAAGCTTCATAAGTTACTGGTTTCCCCTTAATATTAATTCCTACAACTGTAACGTTCGTAGGTCTAGATACTTCACCTTCATATCCTAAGTAGCTTAAACAGCCCTCATAATCCTTTTCATTTCCTGACTGAGCTGTTATTTTAGGATTTATAATTATTATTGGATTTTCTTCTTCCTCTCCTAAATCAATTAATATAACCCTTTTTAAAATACCTATTTGAGGAGCCGCAAGTCCTATCCCATTACCCTCATAAAGCGTATCCATCATATCGTCAATTGTGTTTAATATCTTCCTATCTATTTTTCCTACCTTATCACAAATCATATTAAGACGCTCGTCTCCATACTGTAAAATTTCCCTAACTGCCATATGCTTTCTCCTTCTCTTTATATTAATTGCGTTTCACAGCAATAACTTTTAAATGTATACATATATTCTATTCTAAATATATGTATACATCAACTAAAATCTTTACAAAAAAATTAAGGCATCACTAAAGACACCTTAATTCCACCTTATTTATGTGCTAATTCTTTTTGCATCTGCTAATTCTTGAGCTTTCTCCATCATACTTTTAACCTTCATAAGTCTAGTTAAAGCTCCACGCTCATTTTCCTCAAGCTTCATTCTTATATACTTTATAGTTTCATTTAGTTGAGGTATAGTCATGTATTCAAGTGCATTAACCGTTCTTCTAGTTTTTTCAATCTCATCTGCCATGAGCTGACAAGATTTTTCTACTTCTGCAAGTTCTAAAAGCTCCGGCAAGGCTAAATATAACTTTTCTATAGCTCCATCAAGATCTGCCGAAGTGCTGGCAAATCCATATGGATATATACTGCCAGGATCATCTTCTAATTCTCTTTTAAACTTCATTATCGGAACATTAACACTCATAAGATTTTTTGTCTCAACTTCTACAGAAATTTTTTCTTTTGGTTGCGCTATTGCTTCCTCTAGAAATTCTGATGACATTAATGCACTTGCCATAACAAAATCCTTAAAAGAGTTCTGTAATTCTTCTTCAACTTTCGCTCGTAGTTTATTGTTATGTTTTATAAGATCAATGAATCTTCTCATAAGCTCATCTTGCTTATCCTTTAATAATTTATGACCACGAGTAGCTGTACCTAATCTTTTTTTTAGTTTAGTAAGCTCCATTCTAGTTGGATTGACATTGAGCCTCGCCACGTTTACTCACCCTCTTTTTTTGGTAAGTATTTTTCTACATATTCATCTCTAATTCTCTTAAGTTCATTTCTTGGGAGAATAGATAGAAGCTCCCATCCTAAATTTATTGTTTCCTCAATAGTCCTGTTGGTTTCAAATCCTTGGGAAACATATCGTTTTTCAAAAGCATCTGCAAATATTGCATATTTTTTGTCTGCATCAGATAATGCTGACTCTCCTAATATAACTGCAAGCTCTTTTGCTTGCTTACCTTGAGCATATGCAGCAAATAGTTGATTCATCGTATCAGCATGATCTTCGCGCGTTTTGCCTTTGCCTATACCTTTATCTTTAAGTCTTGATAACGATGGTAGAACATCTACTGGTGGCATAATGCCTTTTTTATAAAGTTCTCGACTTAAAATAATCTGCCCTTCAGTTATATATCCTGTTAAGTCAGGAATTGGATGAGTTATATCATCTTCTGGCATTGTAAGTATAGGAATTTGAGTTATTGAACCTTCAAGTCCTTTAATCCTACCGGCTCTTTCATATAGCGTCGAAAGATCAGTATAAAGATATCCTGGATATCCACGTCTACCTGGAACTTCTTTTCTTGCAGCTGAAACTTCACGCAGGGCCTCACAGTAATTTGTAAGATCAGTCATAATTACAAGTACGTGAAATCCTTTTTCGTAAGCAAGATATTCAGCTGTAGTTAGTGCCATTCTAGGCGTAGCTATTCTCTCAATAGCTGGGTCATTTGCAAGATTCATAAATAATACAGTTCTGTCTATTGCACCAGTTTTTGTAAAATCATCTGTAAAAAACTGCGCTTCTTGAAAAGTTATTCCTATAGCTGCAAATACAACAACAAATTTCGTATCTGAATTTAATACCTTTGCTTGCCTTGCTATTTGAGCTGCAAGTTGCGCATGCGGAAGACCCGAACCAGAAAACACTGGTAATTTTTGTCCACGAACTAAAGTATTAAGCCCATCAATAGCTGAAATACCTGTTTGAATAAACTCTGACGGATAGTTTCTTGCCACAGGGTTCAATGCCTCTCCATTTATGTCGAGTCTCTTGTCAGGAATAATTTTAGGACCACCGTCTTTAGGTCTACCAAGTCCATCAAAGACTCTTCCGAGCATATCTTCTGAAACTCCAAGTTCTAGTGGTCTTCCTAAAAATTTAGCCTTACTACCTTTTAAGTTAATTCCAGCAGAACTTTCAAATAACTGAACCATTGCTTTATCTTCATTTAT
Source organism: Clostridium sp. CM041 (assembly GCF_055081035.1). NCBI lineage: Bacteria > Bacillati > Bacillota > Clostridia > Eubacteriales > Clostridiaceae > Clostridium > Clostridium sp. CM041. The sequence continues at coordinate 3,524,256 of NZ_CM143648.1, read as the reverse complement.
TTCAAGTACTTTTCCGCTACGAATTTCACCGTTCTGTAGTTCTATTTCCACTAGTTCATCGTACCTAACGCCTTGAACTTTTTCTACAACCATAAGTGGCCCTACAACTTCTGTTATAGTTTTGTATTCTTTAATCATTTACGACTCCTCCTTCCGTTATTAATTTTTCAATATCATTAGATAGGGCCGTAAATATATCATCAATTTTTGACATATCAGTTTCTGCAATATATTTTGCTCTTGCTATTTTATCACGCGCAGGAATTTCTAATATCTTTTTCAAATAAATCCCTAAATTCAATGCTTTTTCACCCTCAACATGGAAATCTAAAACTAACTTCAACATTTTATATTGTTTGTTAAGCGACGTAAAAGTATCAACCTCATGGAATGCATTCTGTTGCAGGTAATCTTCTCTAATTGATTTTGCAACTTCTAGTTTTAACCTATCTTTTTCAGAAAGAGCATCTACACCTACAAGTCTTACTATTTCATCAAGCTTTGCTTCTTCTTGCAAAATAGTCATAGCTTTAACCCTAAGCTCAGTCCAATCGGAAGCAATGTTCTCATTCATCCAATTAGCCAGCTGATCCAAATATAGTGAATAAGAATCTAACCAATTTATTGATGGAAAATGTCTTCTATAAGCAAGTTGCGCGTCTAGTCCCCAAAACACTTTGACTATTCTAAGCGTTGCTTGAGTAACTGGCTCTGATAAATCTCCACCAGGAGGTGATACTGCGCCAATAACTGTAATTGCTCCTATTCTTTTGTCGTCTCCAATGCAAACTACCTTTCCAGATCTTTCATAAAAATCTGCTACACGTGAGCCTAGATATGCTGGATACCCCTCATCACCTGGCATTTCCTCAAGTCTTCCTGACATTTCGCGTAAAGCCTCTGCCCATCTTGATGTAGAATCTGCCATTAATGCTACAGCAAATCCCATATCCCTAAAATACTCTGCAATAGTTATACCTGTATATACAGAGGCTTCCCTAGCTGCAACTGGCATATTAGAAGTATTTGCAATGAGCACTGTTCTTTTCATTAGCGATTCACCTGTTTTGGGATCTTTAAGTTCTGGAAACTCATTCAAAACATCTGTCATTTCATTGCCACGTTCACCGCAACCTATGTAAACAACTATTTCTGCATCTGCCCATTTTGCAAATTGATGTTGAACTACAGTTTTTCCACTACCAAAAGGACCCGGAACACATGCCGTACCACCTTTAGTTACTGGAAAGAAAGTATCTATTACTCTTTGACCTGTAACTAGTGGTTCTATTGGATTTAATTTATCAGCATAAGGTCTTCCACGTCTTACTGGCCACTTTTGCATTAACGTAATTTGCTTAATTCCGCCATTTGTTTGCACCTCTGCTACTACATCTTCTACAGTATATTCTCCTGCAGTTATAGACGTTATAGTCCCCTCTATTCCTTTAGGCACCATTATCGTTTGAGTTATGACAGTAGTTTCCGCAACTGTTCCTATAGCTACACCATATGAAACAATATCTCCAACGGACGCCGTAGGAACAAAGTTCCATTTTCTTTCTCTATCTAGTGGCGAAACATTTACACCTTTTGTTAAGTAATTACCAGCTATAGCTCTTATTTTATCAAGCGGTCTTTGAATACCATCAAACATTGATTCTATAAGTCCTGGTCCAAGTTCAACACTTAGTGGTTCACCAGTAGTAACTATTGGATCTCCGGGTCCTAGGCCTGATGTTTCTTCATATACTTGAATAGAGGCTCTATCTCCTCTCATTTCAATAATTTCGCCAATAAGACCCTTATCTCCAACCTTAACTACGTCATATATATTAGCTTCGTCCATATCCTTTGCAACAACTAATGGACCTGAAACTTTTACAATTTTACCGATTTTCAAGTTATCTCACTACCTTTCTATAAAATATTTACGCCCACTGCTTTTTCTACATTATCGCGAATTCTTTGCATTCCTATATTTAGTGAGCCTTGATTACTTGGTATTAATATAATGGCAGGAATCATCTGTCTGTTATATCTTGCTATAGTTTCATCTAAGTGCTGAGCTATCTGCTCAGTTACAAATATAACCGCATAATTACTTAACGCCATTTTATCTATAGCTTTTTTAGCCTCTTCTATTTCAATAACCGGATATACGTCAATTCCAAGAGCTTTGAAAGCAAGTATTGAATCTTTATCTCCAACTACTCCTACTTTATGCATAAACTTCACGCATCCTTTCTCTTATGAGCGTCGTATCAACATTATTTAATTTCCCAACCGTAATTATTCTTATTATCTTTATTTCTGTTTCCTTTGCTGCGATATACGCAAATATTGGCTCAGGTCCAAAAGTAACATACTTAGCGGCCCTTAGCTTCTCCATAATATAGTTTTCTGATAATTTTTCTAAACTAGAAAGTTTACCAGTTTTAATATATTCTTCTAGTCCAATTCTTACAACTTCTCCATATTTTGACGAAGAAAATTTAGTTGCCATATTATCAATTGGATCACTAAAAGCTGTTAATAAAACATCACTAGATATATCTCCACCACTCAGTTTAACTTCCTCAAAAAAGTTAACATCCTTTTGTTGTTTTTTCAATCTAATTATTGACTTAATATTAGAAAAATCTATACTTTTCTTAACATATTCAATTATAAAATCAATTTTTGTTTCTTCTGCCCTAGCTAACATATCTACATACATATACTTATCCAATATAATATCTATCTTTTGAGGATCATTAAGTTCTTTGTATACTTTTTCCACCTCAATTATAGCTTCCCTCATATTAGTGTCTAATTTCTTATATTCCATAGTTGTCATGTAAAATTTTAATTCCTCTATATTTACTGTACCTGCTGGAATTAGCATATGAGAAAAGTCCTTATCTAAAGTTCTTCCTTTTAACAACACTTTTATATTATGATAATCATATTTCAAACTCATAATATCTACTATAGAAGGATATGGAGAAACTTCATACATAAGGGAGTATACTCTATTTAGCTCATCCTTAAGTAATATGTTGTAGTCCTCTGCTCTTTTTACATTTCCCATCAAACTTGCATATTCGGTTTCCTTCAAAATTTTAAGTACTTCATCCGCCGAGGAGCTGTCAATCATTCTCTCAATCTTTACTTTACTCAGGAGTCTTTTTTCTAATACTCTTAGCCTAGCCACAGCTTGTGTAAAATCCATATTATTCATATATGGCTATCCTCCTTGTTTTGATCAGGAGTGGATACCAATTATAAATTGGTATCCACTCCTTAAATTTTATTTGCATTTATTTAAATAATGCGTTAACAATTTCAGGTTCTAGTTCATCCCTTAAGGAGTTAACCAGACTTTCAAAAGTATTATTAATCTCTATACCATTTTTAAGTACTACAAATCCACTTTTTATATCTCGATTATCGGAACTTAATTTTAATTCACCTATTTTTCCATTAGTTTTTAGTGAAATATTAATTTCAGATAAATATTCATCGCTTACAATACTTTTATATTTCCCAGGAAGTATTATTTCCTCATCCCCTGCTATTGGCATTGATATAAGATATTTTTTTATAAGTTCCAAATAATCATTATCATTTATAGCCATAAGTTTTTCTAGAGCACTCTCAAATACCTTATCAATCATTTTTTGCATAGCCCCTAGCTTTTCATTTCGTGCTTTTAGGTGAGAATTTGATATAATTCTTTTACTCACCATAATAGCTTCAACCTTAGTTTTTTCTATCATTTGTTTTTTTACTAGCTCTGCTTCTTTTGTTTTCTTTTCTATTAATAAAATTTCATTGTTTTTAGCTTCTTTCAAAATAGTTTCCGCTTTAACTTTAGCATCTTCTATTATCTTGTCAGCTAATTTATCTAAATTTGACATATTCTCACTCCCTCTAGCTCATCACTTTTTAAATTAGAGTGTCTTACTTACGAGTATTATTGAAACAACGAATGCTAAAATGGCATATGTTTCAACCATTGCTGCAAGTATGATAGCTTTTGTGCTATGCTCTGGTTGTTTAGCTACTATTGCAATGCCGGCAGCAGCTGCCCTAGCTTGATATAATGCTGAAAAATAACCTACGAAAGCTATTGGTAAACAAGCCATCAAATAATAAAAGCCTGTATCTAAAGTCATACCCGAAGTTAATTTAAGTAATACCATAAGTCCTATAACGAAACCATAAAGTCCTTGAGTACCTGGTAATAATTGAAGAATAAGAGCTTTACCAAATTTTTCGGGTTCTTCTGTCGTAAGTCCTGCAGCTGCCTCACCAACCATACCTACTCCTTTTGCTGATCCTATACCTGGTAAAATTACCGCTAAAGCCATTCCTAATGCAGCGAAGATAAATCCACCGTTTTTACTCATAAATTCCATGAATGTCATAATTAATTCCTCCTTAAATTTGCTTTCCTTTTATTACGTTAATATATTGATTCTTTGATTTAAACACCTTGAATGCTTTTCCTCCGCCTTCATAAAACTTGCTAAAGTACTCTACATACTGAAGCCTAGCACTGTGAACAAAAGCTGATAATGAACTTAATAATAGATTAAACGTTTGTGCAAACACGAATATAATTATACCTACAATAATATTAAATGGTGTTGGCATCATTTTAATAAGCATATTAAAAGCAGATGCTATAAATCCTCCTGCAAGTCCAAGAGCCATGATTCTCGAGTAGGAAACTAAGTCACCTATATAACTAGATATACCATATAACCCATAAAGACCTCCCCCAAGTTTTGCACCAATACCTTTGTTTTGTCTTCCTTGAGTTAATACTAGTGCAACCATTCCTACTATCATAACCCATTTACCTATATTAACTACAGCAGGACTTAATCCTATTTGTGCTCCACCTAATAACAAAAATGCTCCAGTTAATGCAGCGTACCATGTCACTACATCATAAATAGCATCCATTGGCTTTCCATCGCGAATTAACATATAACCTTTAACTCCAAGGCCAAAATAGATTTGGATTGCACCTATTACTATTGATATAATTAGTAATAACATTATATCTTCTCCAGGATTTATTAAACTGTGAGTTGATATAAATGGAATTATATCCCCGAAGAAACCTCCGTAAACAACGCCTGCTAGTGCAGTTGGTATGCTTAGTAGTAAGAAGAATTTAGCAAATTTTTTCTGTCCTTCTTCTAAATTAAATTTTTTCAATGCAATTGCACAAGCTATGAACATTACTAACCCGTACCCAAGATCAGCGAGCATCATCCCAAAGAATACCATGTAAAAGGGTGCCATTACGGGTGTTGGATCTATCTCTGAATATTTAGGTAAACTATACATTGATACTATTAGTTCAAAAGGTTCTACAACTGCACTATTCTTTAAAAGTATAGGCACCCTGTCATCTTCCTTAACAGCTTTTTCAATTTCTAAATAGAACTCTTCCTTAGTTGTAGACTTTATCAAATTTTCTAAATCTTTTGCTGATTCTGTTGGTACCCATCCCTCTATAGCAACGGTGTTCTCTGTTTTTAAGAAATTTTTACAAGCTGAAGCTTTTATATGTTTATTTGATAAATATTCATATACTATTTTAAAATCCTCTAAATACTTGCAATCATTTTTTATTTCAGTATTTATTTTTTCTTCTTCTTTAGATATCTCATCTAATCTTTTGTTAAATTCTCGTACAATTTCTGCTGAAATTCCATCATATTTTAAATTAATAGTATTGAAGCTATAATGTTTAAGTATTTCATTAGCTTTATCTTCATACCCTTTATACACTAGCGCCATTACATTAATTGCATTTTTTCCGTCACTAATAACTTCTAAGTAAGAACACGGAATTTTACTTTCAAACTCTTCTCTAAAAGCATCTTTAAAAGCTTTAGGCAAAGACCCCATTAAGAATATTGAAGAATTTAATGATTTTAAATCCTTAAAGGAGGCATCTAAGGACATCCATGGAGTTAATGATCCTATTTCAGAATTAATTTTGGCTTTTTCACTCTTCATTTGAATCAAATCATTATCTCGATCCTTTAACTTTTGATAGTTCTCTTTATAGTTTGATTTTTTAGCTAAAGTTTCTAACTCTTCATAATCCAAAGAACTTTTACCCTTGATTAAAGATTTTAGAGCACCCTCTTTTTCTGAGTGCTTCATTAATAGATCTAGGGCAAACTTTACTTTTGCTTGCTCTCCTTCTAAATGAGAAACTTTTTCATTTTCCGAGTCTTTTACAAGAGATTGCAAATCTTCTTCTGCACTCTCTTGTAGGTTTACAAATTGAATATTTTCAAATTTGTGAAAGTTATCAAGCAACGCTTCTTTTTGTGATTCAAAGGCAAACAATGTAAATTTGCTCATTTTAACTATTGCCATTATTTTTCACTATCCTCTCAACCACCATGTTAACCGACCTATCAAATCTTTCTTTATCTAAATTTAGTATATTCGTGACCTCTATCTTACCTGTATCAAAAATTGGTTCAGACTTACTTTTACCTTCTTCTTTAGCATTTTTAATGATTTTTTTAGTTTCTTCTCTTGCAGCATCCAAAACCTTTTTGTACTGATCTTCGGCGTAAATTTCAGATTTTTTTAATATATCCTTACTATCCGAAATTGCCTTACTTACAATATCTGCTGCTTTTTTTTCCGCTTCTTTTATACTTTTTATTGCTTCTAATGCCAAAATATCACCACCTTTTACTAATAACTAGCCATAATGAGTATATATAAATTATTAATAATTTATATAATAGTAAATACTTAGTATAGTATTTACCTTTATTCTATTTTATATAATATTGAATACATCTTAATATCTTAATTATACTAATTTTTATTGAAAATTTCAACTTTTTTTTAACATTAACAATATTCGTAATATTAACTTATTCCAATGTTTCAAATGTCATTTTTAATAATTTATCATTTTTTCCGTTTTATAACTTTTATCATATTCTAATCTATGATAGAAGTTATATCCTTTATGTTATCCTCATCATTAATATCATAAACTAAATAATGATCTTCTTTGCGTACAGTATTATTATCTATATAATCTAAAATATCAATCATAAATTTTTCAATATGAATATTAGATGTATTGTTTGTATCATTGTTTTGTAACAACTTATCCTTAATTGATCTTTCTACTTTCTTACCTAAATCTCTGATTAGAAAATCTGGAAGCCACTTCTTTTTGTTATATTTAAGGTAGTCATATTTAACAATTTCTTTTAAAACGAAATCTTCTTCTTCAAGTTTCTCCTCATTAAATTCAATAAATATCTTGTAATAATCTACTGAGGAAATGTTTCTACTTAGATATCCCTTTTCATAGAAAAATAATCCCAGTTCGTAATAAAATTCAAATGGTGTATTAAATTTTTTCACAAAATATTTCAGAATAGTACTAAACTTTTGTGAATTGTAATATTTGTCCACAATTTTTTCTACCCTTTTTAAGCATACTAATTCCTCATAACTTATATCCCTTGTCTTTAGAATTTCATATGGTGGATAAGGTGCATAGACCATTCCCCAAAGAGTTGCTTCACTCCTCATATCCGAACCTTTAAGTAATTTTAAAAATCCTAATTGTATTACTTCTGGATGAATGCTATAAACATCATTAAAAGATTTTTTAAATGATTCATAATTCTCTCCTGGTAGGCCCGCTATTAAATCTAAATGTTGTTTAATATTTTTTATTTTTTCTAATTCCTCCACCATTTCCTTTATATCATTAAAGTTTACAAATCTATTTATATTGTTAAGAACTAAGGGATTTGTTGTTTGTACACCCACTTCAAATTGAAATCTACCCTTTGGTGCCTTAGCTAAAATGTCTAATTCCTGTTTGTTTAGAAGATCTGCTGAGATTTCAAAGTGGAAAGTTATTTCAGTATCCATCTTTATTAGAAATTCCCAAATCTCTACCGCAAATCTCGAATTGCAATTAAATGTTCTATCAACAAACTTTATTAATTTTACCTTCTTGTCCACGAGAAATTTCAATTCTCGCTTTACTCTTTCAGTATTTAAAAATCTAACTCCATGAGTAGTCGAGGAGAGACAATATTTACAATTAAAAGGGCATCCTCTTGATGCTTCATAATAAACTATTTTATTGATAAGTTCTTCTTCATTATATGGGAAAATAACCTGCTCCATATCCATTAAGGCTCTCTTACCACCATAGTTAATTTTACTATCACATCCAATATTTTCATAATATTTATAATATAGCCCTAGAATGTTTTGAATGTTATCACTATTCTCATCATTGATATTAGAATCATCCTTTGAATTAATTCTCCATTTAATAAATTCTTTATACGTTACCTCTCCTTCCCCTTCTATTACATAATCCCCTACGTTTTCCTTAAGAAACTCTTTACAATTAAAGCTAACCTCTGGTCCTCCATAAAGGATTTCAATCTCACTATTTACAAGCTTTATAAGAGATGATACAGCCTTAACGTACTCAATGTTCCATATGTAGCAAGAGAATGCTACAAGGTCTGGCTTGCTACTCAAAATTTCCTCTACAATTCTTTCGATTTGATCATTAATAGAAAACTCCATAATTTTGCATTCGTAATTTAAATCCTCTGTATATGTTTTTAAATATCTTACTGCTAAGTTACTGTGAATATATTTTGCATTAATACCTACTAGTGTTACTTTCATCTTTTGATTTCCCTTTCTTTTTGCATATCATATAATAAACATTATCTGAATTTTTTAAAGTTAATACTTCAAAATAAGGTTGTAAAATTTTGATTGTATTCTCTTTAGAACTATCTTTAAATATATTTAAGTCTCTTAAATGTATTTGTTTTGTATTTTTATCTGGTGACACAACCTTAATTTTAGAATTAAAGATTTTAGCAAATCCTTTATCTACATCCCATATATATAGCAATCCATCTTCTTTCAAAAATTTATATATATCTTGTATTAATTTACTTTTGCTTTTTGTAAATTTTATATCACTCAAAGTAAAAAACAGTGCACAGAGATCATACTCACCTTCCTCTATTCCTGTCTTCTCATCTTTTCCCTCTATATAATCTAAGCTACTACTATCATCAACATATTGTTTGTATATATTATATATAATTCCATGATTAGAAAAACCTATATCTAATATATTTCCTTTGAAAATTTCTTTTTCTAAATTTATAAAAACCTCCTTTTTCAATTGTTACTCCCCCTTTGTTAAATATATTTCACATGTTATTACCTATTTTTACCTATTTTTATATTCTTCAAAAATAAAATAATTCCTCTAATATAAAGGAATTATTTATTAATTTCATTATAAAAATTAATCATTAAACCTGCAGTAGTCTTTTGTGCTCGTTGCACTATAAGTGTAGATATTTTCTTGTACCTATCTTCCTTGTTTTTTATGTTTGCATTAGCAATATAAGTTTCATTCGCAAATAATGCATTTTTTTTTATATAGTCTTCTATATTCTCTTGTTTTATTACTTCATTAAAAATAGGAAATGAATAATCACTCATTAATCTACTTATAATCCAAAGTTCGAAATTCCTGTGGCTTTTAAGTAGCTTATTGTTCACATGTTGAGGCACCGTAGCATCTTGAATTAAATGACAGGCTGCTCCAAAATAAAACAGACCTTGCCTTGTGTCCCCTTCTTTAATAAATCTTAATGCACATTTATAATATTTTTCGAATTCGGTTAATGCATTTGAAAATCCATAAAGGCCAGTACCCTTAATGTGATGATAAAAATGGTTTGAGCTTTTAAAATCTTGATCTGCCCAAGTAACCCCCTTATTTAGTTCTTTTATGTGTCCCTTGTAAAAACTAGAAATTTCACTATATTCCTTATTTTTTAAAATTTCTATAGCTTGAATATTTATAAATTTATGAACAATGCAATGAGTTTTCATGATCCTTTTTTTAATTGGATTTATTGTTATCATTAAGCCTTTTAAAGTTCTTCCATAAGTAACTTCCATTCTTTTCTTCAACCTGTTCACCTCTCACTTTAGTATACAATAAATATGATCTGAAAACATACCTGAATATTTTTAATAATTAACAACAATGTATATTGACTATATTCTAATTCTTTTTGCTTAAACTAACAAGTAGGCTAATTATTAAAGTTAGCACAATTGTTAATAAATAGTAGCTTAATTTCCTCCCTTCTATCCCTATATCATTCTTTATATTTTTTTTAATATTAATTAAATATCCACTTTTAGAGTCTAACACTATTAAATCATCAAAAAACTTCATACTAGATATATAAGTTTCATCCCCAAATCTTACTTTTTCTTTAAGCGCATTACTTTTATTTAAACTATATATACTATTATCATTCTTTTCATAGAAATATATACAGTCTATGCTACCTATTATACCTTTTTTATCAATTGCTAACCCGGCTAAACTATTTACTTCTTTATGTTGATAAATTGGTGCGGGAGGATTTGTTGTAGGGTGCTGGTCTAAAATAAATGGTATCTCCCCGTTAAGTAAGCCTTTAAATTTAGGTGAACTTATTGGATCTCCTCCAGTATAATCTGGGAAACCATACCATGACTTTTTTTTAATTTTGTATATATAATCACTATCTCCCTTTACAGGCCTTAATCCCCTGTCCTCCATTCCCCCAACAGCAACTATTATTTTGCCCTCACTATTAAAATCTATAGCCTTCATATTTCTTATACCCCAAGCAAAGTTCCCCTGTGCTCCAGTTTTTAAATTATAAACTATTATAGATGAATTTCCAATCATATGTTCTGTTATTATTTGCCCCTTTACGTTCCTAGTTTTATATGGGACAAATGCTCCAGTCTTTTTCTCATCAAAATTAATTCCTTTTATAGTTATACTTTTAGGCGAAACATCATGATTTTGAGGGTAATCATCTAACCATTGATTATCCGGTCCAACTACCCCAGAATTTGTTGCAGCTCCTATTGTAACAAATAGATATTCTCCATTAATTCTAACTAAACTGTCATTATAGTCTCCATAATTAGGTATATTCTTGATAATTTCTTTATTTGCCTTTGTTACTAAATCATATGAGTAGACTTTTGTTCCGGATGCATAATACAATACTTTATTATTATAATCTAAACTAGTTATGCTTAGCTTCTTATTTGTAAATATATTGTATGACCTGCCTACTTTATCTATGTACTGTACTTTGTCTTTGAAAGCTACATAGTAGTTTCCTTCACTATCTTTCGTAAAATCTACTGCCTTACTTAATCCTTTAAATAGTATCTGTGATTTTATAACTTCATCTTTAACTGCAACCCTATATTCTTTAAAAGAACCTTTCATTGAAAATAGTGCAAAAGCCATTGCAGCTAAAATAACTATAAATCCAATGGTCTTCTTCATACTTACCCCCTAAATTATAAATACTCTAATTTATATATATTTATATAAATTAGAGTATATGTGTTAATAATTTTTAGCAATTTGTATATGACTTCTTTCAACCTCCGCCAAGGCAACGAATACCTCTTTAACAATCAAATTATTTATTTCCTTTGCATGTTTTTCATAAAACTTTGTAGCATGAACTTCTCTATTTTCTGCGAGTTTCATTAAGCTTGTATCGTTTTTATATTTACTGTAATCTATATCCACGAGTTTTGGAAGTTCTTTGAACCCACCTAGTTTTTGATGCACAATAGCATGTATTTTTTCAATTTTTGAAAGTGCTTTAAAAATTTCTTTAACATGGTCGTTACTCGCAAGCTTTGCCGCTGACATGTAAAACTCTGAATTAAATATTTCAAGTTTCATGGCATGATCTAATACTACTAAAGTATTGGGATCCAAACTTTGCGCACAAACCTTATAGGCTTCACCAAGAGATTTTAAATACTTAGAAGTTACGCCACAAAACGGGCAATATTTAATATGCTCTCTTTCATTCACTTCTAATAAGCCATCATTATTTATATTGAAATTATTTATATTTATCTCCATACCACATATCAAACATTTCATATAGCTCTATTTCCTCCGCACTTTTATTTGGAGTAAATAATAATTATTATTTATTATTCTCCTAAAGACACTACTAAAATTATTCTAACATAAAAAACTCCTCCCTAGGAGCGTTTTTACATTTTTTTTATAAAATCAACTATACTGGTATCATATTTACTGAATTTTTTATTTTTCTTACATTCAATATTTCAGATGATGATTTACAGAATATAATTATTAAATTTCACATACTAATTATAAATAACTGTTATCTCCCCAGGTAGTAGAACAAGGAGGATCCTTTTATGATTAAAGATAATTTCTATAGAGACTCAATAATACTCACCGTATCAAATTTAACTGCTGGTATATTAAGGTTTATGTTTTCAATTTTACTTTCAAAAAAATTAGGTGCAGAAGGTATGGGATTATATAGCCTTGTAATGCCTATTTATGATTTATTCACTTGCCTTATTTGCGGTGGAATGGTAACAGCTATTTCAAAAGAAGCTTCATCCTATTATGAATTAAAAGATTACGGTAGTTTAAACAAATCTATACATACTGCCTTAGTTTTCGATTTTGCATTTTCTATATCAATAGCAGCTTTAGTATTTATTTTTTCACCTTTTATTAGTACATATATAATAAAAGACCAGAGAACATTATACTCCCTTTGGGTTATTTGCCCGGCTTTAATCTTTGTTGCTCTTTCATCTATATATAAGGGTTATTTCTACGGTATTTCCAATGTTAAAGTACCTGCAATCATAGATATTGTTGAAAAAACCGTAAGAATGGGCATAATACTTGGAATAATAAATTTTTTCGCATTAAAAAATGTAACTACTACCGTAACTGCTACATATATCGCCTTATCCATTGGGGAACTTATAAGTTTTATTCTACTCTTTATCTTCTATGAAAAAAGTAAAACCAAATTTAAGAATTACAATAAAAAAACTGAAGGAAGGGCCCAACTTTTATTTAATGTCCTTGTTGTTTCATTCCCATTATGTTTAAATGGCTTTTTAAACACTGTAATTTCCGCGCTATCAACATTGATTGTCCCTGGGCGACTAGTCTCTGCAGGCATAGAGTATACGCAGAGCTTATCCTTAATAGGTAAGTTTTCAGGTATGGCTATGAGCATTGTGTTCTTTCCTTTTATTATTGTAATATCCATGTCAACCATATTAACTCCAGATATTTCTAAAAGTATTAGTAAAAATGATTATAATGGTTTGGAGCGTAGAGTCCGCGAAGCTATAAAAGTTTCGTTTTTACTAGGAATTTCAACTATGATAATATGTTTATGTACTGGAGACTCCCTTGGAAAATTATTTTTCGACAGATATGACTTAGGTGTTTACATACGACTTGCTTCCTTAAGTGCACCATTCATGTATATGTCTGGTTCAACCTTTGGAATTTTAAACGGACTTGGCAAACAAAAATCTCTTTTAATAAATTCTATAGTAACCTCTATTCTTGAACTTGTTTTACTATATGTATTATTAGGTATTCCAAAATTAAACATTCTAGGTTACGGCATGGCGCTCATTATAAGCTCTATTATAAGCTTTATATTAAATATTATTGCAATTAAAAAAAGCTGCTATATACAGTTTTCAGTAGGCGAAATTTTAACTGATGTCTGTCTTAGCACACTCTTATACTTTGTATTAAAAATTTTAAATACTACGTTGCCAAATTCTATCTTTGTTACTAAAAACATAATAATTATTGCTACTGGCTTCTCCCTTTTACTATTTTCTATCCTGCTTACAAAAAAAAGAAAATAATGTATATATTTTTTTATGGATTGGAGAGATGAATGAAAAAAAAGTATATATTACGTATAAAATGCATTAATAGTAATATATACTTTTTTTATTTAATTCTTTGTAAAATATACTTAGGTATAAGTTTCTTAATCTTTCTTGGAAATACATCCAAATCATCTTTAGTTATTCCACCTATAATCACTAATGCGAAGAAATAAGTTAATATAGCTAAGCATATAGTAAATAATATAGAAACAGCATTAGCAAAATATCCTTGTTTAATATGACTGAATATAAAATTTAAGATAGTATACATGAACCCTGCAACTACAGCCATAACCCCTGATGCTATTATGGGTTTTATTGCATGACTAGCTAGTTTAATTCTAATCCCTAGCGCTTTGTTCATAGTATTATAGTTCAACATCAAAATTATTGCAAAACTTACTCCGTTGGCCATAACAGCCCCTAATACATTAAGAGTTGGAATTGCTACAAAAATATAATTAGTAATTATTTTACCTATTAATCCCAGAACTGCATAAATGGTAACTAAGTAAAGTTTTCCAAGCCCTTGAAGAATTGAAGTTTGAATACTAACCACAGCCATAAGTATTATTACCACTGATCCATATGTAAGTAATCTTGAAACATCAGAACCATATTGGATTAAATATACTATAGGTTTAGCTAAAACTGCTAGTCCAACTGCCGAAGGTACTGCCACCAAAAAACATAACCTAAAAGCATAATCAATTTTATTTCTTACAGCCTTTTTGTCCTTAAGTGCCATTAAGCCGGATATAGAAGGCAGAATAGTCATGGCTAGAGCTGTAATAATAGCTATAGGCACATTTATTAATGTTGAATATTTACTTAACACACCCCATAAAATACTAACCTGTACTTTATCCATTCCAGAAGATAACATTCTTGATTTAACTACCACTAAATCAATCAATAATCCTGATTGTTGTATTCCTAAACATATTGTCATTGGCACGGCAACACCCAATAGCTTTTTTATTATTTTTTTAGTAGTTAATCTCTTTATATTTAACCTACTATACCCTTTTGGAACTATAAAAATTCTATTTTTTTTATAAGCATAAATCATATATATTACCGCAACCAGTGCTCCTACAGTTGTTCCTATAGTTCCGCCTGCCGCTCCTTCTGCTAGCCCATATTTTATAAAACACGCTGCAAAAACTAAACTAAATATAGTATTTGCAATTTGTTCTAATACTTGTGAAACTGCAGTAGGTGTCATATTCCCTCTTCCTTGAAAATAGCCTCTATAAGCTGATAATACAGAGGATAATAGAATAGTTGGAGCGAGTGCCATGATTGCTAATTTTGCAGTATCACTCTCGGTTGCATTAGCTATAGGTACTACGAAAATAAGCATTAAAAGTGACATAACTATCCCTAATATCAAAAGCGAAAATCTAGCTATTTTAAAGGTCTTTACAGCATCCTTATAATTACCTACCGCTATGAGCTCTGATACTATCTTAGAAATAGCCACAGGAATACCAGCATTTGTTAATATATATACATATGTAAATATACTATATGCTGAATAATATACCCCTAACCCATCCTCTCCTAGTATTTTCCCTAAAAAAGGTATATAAAGTAGTGATAAAACCTTAACCATAAAACCTGCCGCAGATAATATGGCAAAACCTTTTGTTGTAGATTGTTTATTTGAATTTGCTTGTTCGCTCATTAAATCATCTCCTGGGTCATTAAACTCACCCTCTAAAATTTAAATACATCCTTTTTAATCTTTTTTAATATTGGTGGTAAACTCTCTGCAATAGTTTTATTCTCCATATAAGATAAGTCATCAGGGCAATTCTTAAACGTTGCCTTATACGCATATAGATATTGATAATCTAAACCATATTTGTTGTTGAAGAAACTATTCATTTTTTTATCTCCATATTTTGAATCACCAACAATAGAATTACCCAAATGGCTTAAATGCGCTCTAAGCTGATGGCTTCTTCCTGTTAAAAGGTTAATATCTATTAAAGAAAATGTACCACAACTTTGCAACGTTTTAACTTCCATTGCTATTTTTTTTGTATCTGGCATCTCGGTATCAAATACCTGTGATATATTTGCATCCTCATTTTTATATATATATCCCTCGTAAACCCCATCTTTAATTCTGTTTCTTACTAAAGCCATATAATATTTTTCAACATTTCTTTCTCTTACCATTTCATTTAAAAGTTTAAGAGATTTAAAGTTCTTACCAAACATGACTATACCTGAAGTATTTCTATCTAATCTATTACAAGGTGCTGGTTTAAATGTTATTTCATTTTCTGGCTGATAATCTCCCTTATCATACAAATAAGAAAGCACATAATCTATTAAAGTAGCTTCGCCATCTTTTTTATCAGAATGAACTAAAACTCCCGGCCATTTTTCAACCATTAATATATTAGAATCCTCAAAGGTAATTTTTAAATTGTTTTCAATTCTTTTAAACTCTTCTTTTTTAAACTCACTTGTAATATATTTTGTTTCAATAATATCACCTTGTACTAAAGAATGTTTTTCCTTGATTTTGTTACCATTAACCCTAATATCACCTTTTCTAAAAGCTTTATATATTTTGCTCAACGGCACATCACCAAGCACTTTTCTCATGAATTTATCTGTTCTTTGTCCCGCTTCATTCGCTCCAATTTCTATCCTCATATATATATATCCTCCTATTTCTTTTATCTATTGACGAATTCTATATATAATCTAATTTATTTTTAAAAAAATCACCATTTTATTTTTTAATAAATTATAATACATTTAAAAAAATCACATCAAATATCAATTATATACTAATATGTGTTATGAATTCAATAAAAATTCATAAGCTAATGTACATTGCATAGCTACACCTATTGATATACAGCTCTCATCTATATCAAATAAACTTCCATGAGCCGGGTTTACTATACCTTTTTCTTTGTTACCACTTCCTAAAAAATAAAATAGTGATGGTCTCTCCATAGAGAAATAAGCAAAACTTTCCACACCCATAGTAGGCTGATCTAATTTATAAACATTACTCTCAGAAATTAGTTGGCTTGCTTTACTTTCAAACATCTCTGCAAGTTTATCATTATTATAAAGGCAAGGATAGCTTTCCTCAATACTAATTTCACATTCCCCTCTCATAGAGGTAACGATGCCTTCCACTACCTGAATTAATCTGGTCTTTATATATTCTCTCTGTTCACTCTTCATAGTTCTAATAATTCCCGATATTGTAACCCCTTCTGGTATAATATTTTGGGCTGTACCTCCATGAATTGATCCTATAGTAATTACTGCAGGATCTGTAGGTGGAATTTCGCGACTTACAATGTTTTGAATAGTTATTATAACATTACTAGCTATTACAATGGGATCAACCGTCATATGTGGGCTTGCACCATGTCCTCCTTTACCTATTATTTTTATAGTAAATGGATTTGATGCTGCATAAGCTACGCCTCTTTTTAAACCAACGGTTCCAGCCTCTAAAAATTCCTCTACATGAAGCCCAATAATAGCATCCACATTAGGATTTTCTAGTACTCCTTCTTTAATCATTAAAGGTGAACCCCCAGTTGTTTCTTCTGCTGGTTCAAATAAAAGTTTAACATTTCCTGGAATTTTTTCTTTCATGCTATTTAATATCTTAGCTACACCCAAAAGTATAGTGGTATGAGCATCATGTCCACAAGCATGCATTTTACCATTAATTCTAGAGGAGTAATCACACGTTTTCTTATCTTGCAATGGAAGTGCATCCATATCTGCCCTTAAAGCAATAGTTTTTTCACCTTTGCCTCTAATAATAGCACAGATTCCCGTTTGTGCTACCTCATAAAACTCAATACCTTCCTTTAATAAAAAATCTTTTACCTTCTGGGAAGTTTTAAATAAATCAAACCCTAATTCAGGATTTTCATGAAAGCCTCTTCTTATGTCTATTAATTCACTTTCAATATTTTTTGCCATATCTAAAAAATTCACTATGTACACCTCTTTACGCTATTTTTCCCAATATATTTTAATTACATCCCCATTATTTAGAATCTGGTTATAACTTGCTTTGCTACCATTGAGCATTAATATTAGGTTTCCTTTTGAAATAGACAAATCAAATTCTACATAATTAAATATATCCACAAATATGTATTTATCTTTACTTTTAAGCGTTATAATTTTTTTATTAACTTCAACCTTAACTTCACTCTTATCTTCTATTTTAACTTCTAATACTTCCATGTCTAATTTCACATTTCCATCTTTTTCTTTAACATATTCTTCGATTACATGTTTTTTATATATTCTGTCCCCTTCTTTTATAACATAATCCTCCAAAAGTTCTTCATTATCAATTATAAAAGTTGAGCCTTTCGATTTACAACAAAAAAACTTTGCATATTCGCTAATTGTAGTAGGCAATTCTATTAAAACATTGTCGTTTTCTTTTATTACATCATTTATTAAAGATCGCTCGCCATTAATAAATGGTACTGGCTCAATGTTTTGAATTACATCTTCAAAATAAAAACTTATAGCTTGAATATTCTTAACATAATCCATAATTTTAGGCTCTGCATCTTTCCCGTCCTTGCAGAAAGAGACGTCAATAATATCACCTTCAACTACTTCAGAATCAATATTGCTAATTATGTTATTAATCTTAATTTCTGCCCCCTTGGCTAATTTCCCAAAGGCGACTCGTTTTATTCCATCAACACTGAACCTGATATTACGTCCGTTCTTACCAATCAATATTTTGGGGTTTATCCCCTCTTGAATCATTACATCCATAACTGTATGTTTATGTGCATTAAATAAACTTATAATTTTATCATTTATAGTGATGTCAATAAAATCATTTCCCAATCTCTTTATTGATATTAATGCAATACCTAAAACTGTAACTCCAGCGCTTCCAATCCCTGCATCACATATGCATTCAACTATTGAATCTCTACCTTTAATTGCAACTCGATTAATCGGCAAATTTAAAATTTTAGCAATATTTTCTTTAACAAAGGGTGTATGTGCTCCCCCGCCTACTAGAAATACCGCATTAGGGGCTTTTCCTCCATTTAATTCAATTATCCTACTCCCAATTTGTTCTGAGATCTTCATAACTACAGGGTTAATTATTTTTATTACTTCCTCCGGGTCTATCTCATTAGCAAATCCTAAAACATCTATGTACTCAATTTTGTCTTTTCCGCTGCATCCCTTTTTAATTTTTTCAGCAGTATTAAAATCGACTAAATATGCTTGTGCTATTATTTCAGTTACCTCATCCCCTGCAACAGGTACCATACCGTATGCACTTATACTATCTTTACTACTAATGGCAATGTCAGAAGTACCTGCACCAATATCCACTAAAGCTAAATTTAGAAGTCGCATGTTTCGTGGTACTGCAGCTTCCATTGCCGCTATTGGCTCTAGTGTTAAACTTACAACCTCAAGTTCAGCCTTACTCATAACAGCATAAAGGCTATCAATCACCGAGCGTGGTAGGAATGTAGCAATAATCTCCACTGCAATCTTCTCTCCTTTGTGGGAGTTCAAATTTGTTATTACATACCCATTTAAGTAGTAATTTTTCACACTATATCCTACACAATAAAGCTTCCCTTTCGAGGAACTCGCAACTTCATCCTCTGCCATTTTAACTGCAGTAAGCTCTAAGCTTCTAATGGATTCCCTATCAATTTCCTTATCGCCCTCAACTTCTATTTCAGACTTAATATCAGTTGTCCTTAAAAATCTTCCAGCCGCCGCAATTGCCACTTTAGTTAAAGAGATATTTAAGCTATGTTCTAATTCTTTTTTTACTTTTTTCACTCCACTAGCGACCAATTGAATATCATGAATCTGACCATCAATCATAGCCCTTTCTTCATGTTCTATATAACTTTCAGCAATTACTTGGAATTTTTTCTCATATATTACTCCAACTGTCCCTATGATGGATCTTGTTCCTATATCTAAAGCGAATATTAGTTCTTCTAAATGTACATTTGTGATTTCCATTTATATACCTCTTCCTCACAAAATTATTTAAGTGTTATTCCAATCACTGTAACTTAAATTATTAAGCTCATATTCATAGAATATGAGCTTAATAAAATTATATAACATTATATTGTAACATTCAATGAAACTACTGCAATAACTTAATTACACCGGAACTTTCTGATACATAAGGTAATTTTTTTATAATAGTATAAATATATTTTGGTTTTGATTTATCATCTTTTAAAGCCTGTTCCAATGATAATTCATTATAGTACAATAGCTTGCACCAAAAATCCACGAAGTCATCTCTTGTAATAAAAATTATATTACCTCTCTCTTCAACTGTAAATCCACAGTTAAATCTCTCCACAATTTCTATATCTGAGTGCTTTCCATTTGACAAAATTAACCTTACATCATCCCACATTTGCTTAAAGGCAACCATTAAATACCCTCCTTAATACACAATTCATTTTTCAGTATACCATATTTACATACTTTGTCAATTGTTGTTATGTATTGCATTACATTTACTACACTTTTGAAATTAAAGAGTTATTATACAACACATTGACGTCAAATTTTCTTATAATTTCTCCCTCAAACTTAATCTCTAACTCTTTACTAGTAATTGCAATTACGACTCCACTGCCAAAACTTTTATGTATCACCGCGTCGCCTTCTTTAAATGGTAAATCCGAATTGCTTGATCCTAATATATTGCACTCTCTAATAAATCGTGAGGTTTCTTTCGCTTTTCCTTTTACACTTTTACTAATGCATAGCCAAACATTGTCTATAGCTCTTGTAATTCCAACATAAAATAATCTTCTTTCTTCCTCTAGGTTATTATCTATACTATTTACATGGGGGATATTTTCCTCATTGCAATTTATTAAGTATACATTTTCAAACTCCATACCTTTAACACCGTGAATTGTACTAAGTATTACTGCATCCTCATCTATATTTTTCTTATGCTTACTAATTTCCTCTTTAACCTGGTCCACATGGGCTAGAAAAGTTATTATTGAGTTATATCCTTCTGCTGATTGTCTAAATTCGTCAATAACATCCTCTATCTCACCTAGATCTATCTTAAATTTAGTGCAATACCCTTTAATATACTCATGATATCCTATACTTAAGACTAAATTATCTATAGCGCTTTCTAACGAAATTTTATTTAAAAAATGTATATCCTTTTTTAACTTATCTAACATCTTCATTTGAAATACCGGTATGTCTTCAATATCTTTTAGCATTTCAAAACAGTCTTCCTTTACGGAATTTCTTTTTAATTTATCTAAATTTAGTTTACTTATATATCTAAAAGGCTTATTAATTATCCTGACAAAACTCTCTTTATCACTTTTATCAATACTTAATTTAAAATATGCAATTATATCTTTACAAATGAAATGTTGAAAGAAGTCATACTCCTTGTCTAAAAGCTTAAAAGGTATTCTTTTTTTAATAAAAACATCTATTAGACTTCTGCACTCTACGTTTGTTCTGTACAATATAGCATTATCTCTATAATTTTTTTCATTATTTTCCTTATATTTTTGAATAATACAGCTAATTTCCTCTGCCTGTGAGTTCTCATTTACATTGTTAAGCACTGCAACGATGCCATCATACTGTTTAAATGCTGTTATATCTTTTTCGTTTCTCAAGTCGTTATTTTTTATAATGTTCATGGATATTTCTACTATATTCTTTGGACATCTATAATTAGTGGACAAGGGTAATTTCCCTCCACCTACAAAATGCTCAGAAAACTTAACCATGCATTCAGGATTCGACCCTCTAAAACCATAAATACATTGGTCCTCGTCTCCTACTGCAAAAATAGAATTTTCTTCATTTAAAAGTTTTAATATCTCAACTTGCATTGAATCACAATCTTGAAATTCGTCCACTAGAATATGCTTAAATAAACTTCTATACCCCTTAAGTATTGTGTGATTTTTTATAAACAAATCTCTGCAACCTATTTGAAGATCATCAAAATCAAATAATTTTTTTTCTTTTCTATACTGCTCATAAATATTATATGCTGCTACAAATATTCCTTTATCAATACTTGGAGAGAAATTTTCCATTATTTTTCCACTTGTTTTGAATACTGAAATATTATTTATAACTTCCTTTACTTTTTCATCACCTACCTCATCCAAATATGACATAAGTACATTTTTTATGAGTTTAAATACCTCTAATGTATCTATTATGTTTATCTGCCCGTAATAGTTCTTAAGAATCTTATAAAACAAACCATGAAAGGTTCCAAAAAATGGAACCCTCTCCTTTCCATTAATAGCAACATATCTACTTTTCATATTAATAGCCGCAGCTCTTGTAAAGGTAATGACAATAATGTTTTTAGGCTTAATATTTTTCTCATTTATTAAATGAACAATCCTATTAACAATAACTACCGTTTTACCACTACCCGGTCCTGCTGTTACTAATAATTTTCTGTTAACAGAATAAACAGCATCCTTTTGTTCTTTACTTAATTTCGAATTTATTCTCTCGCTTACTATTTTATTATCCATATTATGTTTTGTCTCCACTTTCATCCACCTACTTTAAATTGCTCATATATTATGCTTATCCCCAATTTACTATTTTAATAATCTTATCTAAACATTAATATATAATTATGTTATAATTTCATTATATACTTTTATTAAATTTCAAAGGGGAAAAATTATGAAACACTCAAAAGATTTTAATGTGAGGAATGAAAGAAACCTAACAATGCTGGTAGACTTTTACGAATTAACTATGGCAAACGGTTATTTAGATAATAATGTTCAAGATAAAATTGCCTACTTTGATATGTTTTTTAGACGAATACCTGACGGTGGTGGATATTGTATTATGGCCGGGGTACAACAATTACTTGAATATCTTTCTAATTTAAAATTTTCAAATGATGATATATCCTATCTAAAAAGCAAAAATGATTTTTCAGATGATTTTATAGATTATTTAAAGGATTTTAAATTTTCTTGTGATGTCTGGGCGGTGCCCGAAGGTTATCCTGTTTTTCCTGGTGAACCCTTGGTTATAGTTAAAGGACCTATTATACAAGCTCAATTTGTTGAGACAATGATACTACTCACAATAAATCATCAAACTTTAATAGCTACAAAAGCGAGTAGAATATGTAGAGCCGCAAAGGGTAGACCTGTTATGGAATTTGGTTCTAGGCGTGCTCAAGGCTATGATGGCGCTATATATGGAGCACGTGCCGCTGTTATTGGTGGTTGTGTTGGTACTGCTTGTACTATCGCTGAAGAAATGTTTGATATCCCAGCCATTGGAACTATGGCTCATAGTTGGGTACAGCTTTTTGATACTGAATATGATGCCTTTAAATCTTGGACTATAACCTACCCCGATAACTGTGTACTTCTTATAGATACTTATAACGTACTACGCTCTGGGATTCTAAATGCCATAAAAGTATTTAATGATGTACTTAAACCTATGGGTAAAAGACCAAAAGGAATTCGAATTGATAGTGGTGATATTACTTATCTAACTAAAAAAGTTAGAGTAATTTTAGATGAAGCTGGATACCCAGATGTAAAGATTACGGTTTCTAACTCACTGGATGAATATATTATAAGCGGTGTTTTGGAAAACGGGGCACAAATTGATAACTTTGGTGTTGGTGAAAGACTTATTACTGCAAGATCGGAACCAGTGTTTGGCGGTGTTTATAAACTCGTTGCAGTTGAGAATGATGGAGAAATAATACCAAAAATTAAGATTAGTGAGAATACAGAAAAGATCATCAATCCTGCTTTTAAAAAATTATATAGAATTTTCGATAAAACATCACACAAGGCCATTGCGGATTTTATTACCTTACATGATGAGAAAATCGATGAAAGTAGACCACTTGAAATATTTAATCCAGTTTATACCTGGAAAAAGAAAACTCTTAAACATTACTATGTAAAAGAACTTATGGTTAAACTATTTGAAAATGGACATCAGATTTATGAATCTCCGTCTGTTATGGAAATAAAAGCATTTTCTGAACAAGAAGTATCTAAATTATGGACAGAAGTTTTAAGATTTGATAATCCTCATGCATATTATGTGGATCTTTCTTGCAATTTATGGAACCTAAAGCAAGGTCTATTAACACATTATTCTGAAATCCTCGAGGAGTAACAGAAATATATTTGTTATCCCCAAGAGTTATACTAGGAGGACTTATGGCACAACCTTTAAAAATTAAACTTTCGAAAATTGCTCTTGATAATCTTATGGAAATGATTAAACTTGACGATTCTTATGATAGTGTGCGATTTGTATACGTCAGCGGTTGTTGCAAAACTGCAAAAGTTGATATTTACTTAGACAATTTTAAAACTGGAGACATTAAAAATAATATTGATAATTTACCAATATTATATGATGAAACTCTTTTAGAAAACATAAATGAACTCACAGTAGCCTATAAAGACTCTAGATTTTGGATTAAGACATTATTGCCAAAAGGTGCCAAGAGCCATTGTTCTAGTGCCGGCAAACAATCCTGTAATGGTTGCGGTGGACATTGTGGTTCTCATTAACCACATGTAATATTGAAATACTTAAAAAGGCTAGCCAATATTATTGGTTAGCCTTTTAGTTGAAATCATCACCTTCGGTGCTGCTCATCTTATTTGAAGATGCATTAACGACTTCAGTAGGAGATCTGTACTCCCGCTGAATTTTTCTCTTTGTTATAGTATGGATCTCCCACTTATATAAGTTGGGGACTTCCTTCTGAAATGTCGTTAACCTATACATTTATTAATAGACTATCTGTTTTTGAAAACAAATCCACAGTTCCCTTATACTGATCTTGGTATGTAAGCTTTTGAAGGCTCGTAAGCTCCGGAAACCATATTGCAATCTCATGTTCTGCACTTTCAATGCTATCAGAGGCGTGAACTAAATTTTTAGTTTTATCCAAAGTGAATTTCCCTCTTATACTGCCAAGTTCCGCTTTTACAGGATCCTTATCTCCATTGATTTTACGCACTACATCAACAGCTTTTTCACCCATTAAAATAATTGCACATATTTTACCTTCAGTAATATAATTTATTAACTCATCAAAAAATTTCTTTCCTGCGTGTTCACTATAATGTTTTTTAGCAATGTCCTTTGTAGCAGTAATCATTTTGAGCGACACAATTTCTAATGATTTCTCTTCATATTGATTAAGAATTTTCCCAATAAGTCCTCGTTTAACTCCATCTGGTTTGATTAAAACCAAAGTTCTTTCCATTTAAATTCACTCCCCCGCATTGTATATTTATAAACTAATTTACATCCTATTATTAGATATTATACACAAACTTTCATTAATATTCCTGTTAGTATATTTCTTTGTATAGCAATCTAAGTGGTGAAGTCCTATCATCACTAAATAAATCATAATCAGAAATATTTTTAACATCAAATGGTTTATAATTTCTCAATTCATCAAATGGACATTTCCCTCCATTATCTACCCATTTATGTAATGCACACTCCTTAAAGCAGTCTACTTCTTCTTCTATAGTTGTCAGAAAATCACACTGTAACATTCCATCACTCCATCCCATATTTTGTTATTTAAGTAACATCGTTACTCTCATAACATTATAAGACATCCTACCGATAAATTGAAGTGCTTTTTTGAATTTTACATATAAAGATATAGACAAAAAAATACAAATTATTTACCCTTCTGAAATGTCGTTAAATCATCACCTTCGGTGCTGAAATATCGTTAAAAACCGAAATTCTCACCAATTACAACTACAGTAATATCAGCTCTCATAGGCTTTCTTTTAATTACAGAATAGATCCTACAGATTCTAGTATCTGTTTTGCAGTCATTGCAAACTCCCGTCTTAGTACAAGGATTTGGCATATTTAGTCTCATATTATTCTTTGGTGCCGCAATTTGTTCTATTCGTTCAAACGCTAAAGCTTCATTTTTACAAATTTTATTAACCCCTACGACAACAATGACTTTTTTAGGTCCAAAGCTCATTGCTGCCACTCTATTTCCCGCTCCATCAATGTTAACAAGCTCTCCATCTAAAGTTACAGCATTAGAACTACATAAATAAACATCACTAAGGAGCTCACCCCTCATAGTCTCCAATTTTTCGTAAGGTGATAAAGTTGGATCACCATGATCTAACACAACTCCTCCCATGGCCTTTACCTTATCTTGTATACCAAGTTCACTTATAGTCATTGATCCTCCAAAACCTACTCTGTCACCCTTGTGTACATTATTCATTATAAATTCTGAGGCTTCCTCACCTTTTTTTAAATAAACTGCTGAAAACCCATTTTTTTTAAGGACCTCTACTACTTTTGACCCAATAGTCTCTTTATGCCATGTATGAATTTCTTTCATTTCTTTCCCTCCTTTTTTAAGGAGCATTATATCATTGTATATAAAATATATCAATGATATAATTGTATATACCAAAGGTTTTTTAATCAAGTACTCACTTATAAGTTACTTAGTATACTAAGAACTGTTACCACTCAAACTAACACTAGGAGGTATTATGAGCGATAAAATTATGAAAATAAATAATAAAGAATATAGTTGTGCCATAGAGTTAACACTCGATATAATAGGTGGTAAATGGAAGCCAATTATTCTTTGGAAATTAGCCCAAAACGGTGTATTAAGATTTAGCGAATTGAAACGCTCCATGGGTGGAATAACACAAAAAATGTTAACACAACAGCTTAGAGAATTAGAATCATATGAAATGGTTCTTAGAAAAGTTTATGCAGAAGTTCCTCCTAAGGTAGAATACTCTTTAACAAAACAAGGCAAAAGTGTAATGCCTATATTAGACGTTATGTGTAAGTGGGGAACTGATTATTATGATGGCATCGTTTCTTACAATAAAGAATAGTGATTTTTAAAGGGTGGACTTTTCCACTCTTTTTTGATATGTTCAAATTAAGTATGGTAATCGTCAGCTAACAAAACATATTTTTTAACTTTTAGGGTATATTAATTGCTAAAAGGAGTGATTTTTTTGAATGTAACCAGTACTTCATTATCATATATGTTTTTTGCAATTTCTATAGTATCATTTATATTTTTCTTGTATTACAAATTTCTAGTAATTAACACAGGTGATAAAAGTAAAAGACGAGATAAAATTATTGGATCAATGAAAGACCCTGAGCATTGGAGACACGGAAATAATATCATGGCTTTTGTTTCTCTGTTTTGGGCCTTAATATCGCAAGGTGCGTTTATTTATCTAAAATTTTTATATAAATCAGGATTGGTTTCAATTATATATGTTTTTATCTATTTGGTTTTTATCTCACTAAGTGTTTTATTATTCATTAAGAAAAACAAAGTTGCACGCAGTAAATAATATAACTACAAAACAGTAATAATCTATTTCTTATTACTGTTTTGTATAATTTCAATAAAGCTTTTAATAATCTGCGCTGTAAAACCCCATATCTTATAGTTATTATATTCATAAAAATGCTCATCTAGATACCCTTTTCTAAACTTATAGTCTTTTCCTCCATTTATTAAATGGAAAGGAAAACCCTCTTGGTTTATGGGACCTATTTCCATTCTATAAAGCAGTGGTTCATTTTCCAAAAAGAATTTTAGTGGAACTTTAAAAACGTGATCTACTTCATCCTCATTAGGATTTATATCACCATATTTTAGTTTGCCTATAAAAGCATATAGCAAGTTACCATAAGGGCTTATATAATAATCCATATCCCCTATAATTTCAATTTGATCCCTTTTCAAATTTAATTCTTCCATAGTTTCTCTGATAGAAGTTTCCCTTGGATTTTCATCTAGTTCCACTTTTCCACCTGGAAGACAAACATCACCTGGCTGGCTTCTTAATTTATGAGCACGCACTTCAAATACAATAGATAACTCCTCTGCATCCTCCGTAAGTAATATCATAACTGCACTTTCTTTAAATTCTCCAATAACCTTTGAATCTCTATTTTTAAATATTTTTTCTAGGCTATTTACCATACCTATCACCTCCTGATTCAACCTACTTATATAATATACCAATATGCTAAGATAATAAACCATACCTTTCTGTATTTTGGTTCTCACATAGAAAACTTAAATAAATTGTATTAACTCCATCTTAAATACATCTTCATTAATCAATGTACCTTGTTCTTAATATCTTAAAATGTTATACTTGCTTTATAATTATCAATAGATAAAGATAAAATTCAATACAAATGGAGAGATGAAAATTGAAAAGAAAAAATCGGCTTTTATTATTTACACTAGTGTTTACTTTAATCTTTTCTACAACTGTTTTAGCTGCTGTTAACCCACCAGAATTAATTGGTAAAGCTGCCATTTCTGTAGATATGGATACTAACGAAATTATTTACACCAAAAACATTGATAATAAGATGTACCCAGCAAGTATTACAAAGCTTGTTACAGCTTTACTACTAGCTGAAAACAAAAAATCAACAGACAACTTAAATTATACAAAAACTGCAAAAGAACAACCATCTTACTCATATAATCTAAATGTACAGCCTGTAGCAATTGGAGATACAATGTCCGCTGACAACGTAATGGATGGACTTCTTCTTTATTCAGGAAATGATATAGCCTATATGATTG
The DNA here is from genome assembly GCF_055081035.1 of Clostridium sp. CM041. NCBI lineage: Bacteria > Bacillati > Bacillota > Clostridia > Eubacteriales > Clostridiaceae > Clostridium > Clostridium sp. CM041. The sequence continues at coordinate 3,495,692 of NZ_CM143648.1, read as the reverse complement.
CCGATAACGTTGGTCAAAATCCAACTAATTTCGCTAAAATGATGAATGACAAGGCTACAAATCTAGGAATGAAAGGCTCTCATTTTATCACACCTAATGGTTTGGATGATAAAAATGATCAACATTATACAACTGCTTATGACCTAACTCTTTTAGGTAGAGCTGCTTATAAAAATGATTGGGTAAAAAAGTCTATGGGTAAAAAAACAAGTATAATAAAATCTGCTAATGGGGTCGAATCTACTGTTCAGAATAGAAATAAACTTCTTGGAATAGAAGGCAACATAGGTGGTAAAACTGGTTATACGGAAAAGGCTGGAAGATGCTTAGTTTCTATATATGAACGTAACGGTCGCCATATCATAGGCGTTGTTATGAATTCTGAGTATGATTTGCCAAAAGATACAAAAGTCTTTGAAGATATGAAAAAACTAATTGACTATAGTTATGACGTTAAAAAAGAAGTGCTTAATAAAAAAGATACTGAAATCAAAACAATTTCTGTACCCTATAAGGTTATTCCATTCATAGGACCTGAAAAAACAATTGATGTGCCATTAGATTCAAAAGAAGATGTGACCTTTTATAAAAATGATGTCGCACCGCAAACTTCCTCTAAAGTTTCCCTCACAAATGCATGGAAACTTAATAAAAAGACTTCTGTTGGGACATTACTTTTCAAACAAAAAGATGCTGAAAAAAGCTATAAATTATATCCAATGATTTCAAAGTCTGCTCTTATTAAAGACAATGTAATTATCTATGCTGTAGCTGCCATTGTACTAATCGTAGTTTTAGCATTAATTGTATTATTAATTTCTTCTATCAACCGACGTAAAAATCGTCATAGTAGAGGAATGAGATTCAAATAGGTATTTGCGAATTTAAGGACTATATTAATTTTAAAATTAATATAGTCCTTTTTTAGGCTTTTCAAATAGTTTTATTGCGGTATATTGACATTTATATCGTAATATATTAATATAAGAATATTGATATATACAAGTTGTTATATTTTTCATTACATGTATAAAACAAATCTAGATTAAAATTTATTGATTTTTAAAAGGAGATTTTTTATGAATGCCAACTTTGAACAATATACAGAAATTGCTGATTTATTAAAAGCTATTGCTCACCCTGCACGAATATGTATTATTAGAGGACTTATAAACAAAGGAAGCTGCAATGTTAGCTATATGCAGAACTGTTTAAACCTTCCTCAATCCACCGTCTCTCAGCATCTTCAAAAACTAAAATCTCTTGGAATTATCAAAGGTGAGAGAAATGGTCTACAAATTAATTATAAAATTTGTAATGAAACCATCATAAACGTTATAAATGCGATATTTCCTGATGAACATTAATTGTATTTTCAAAAAATTAGCGCTATGTGCTTTTTCTAACAGTATGTTATAGCAAAAGTATATATTGCTCTTAATCACGCATTTTACGCAATATATACTTTTTTTAACATACTATGAAAAAAAATATTATACATCAAAATCCCCATCCTGAAACTTCCTTATTCCATACACATTTATGTTTACCTATTGTTATAAATTATCAGCTATCTTTTTTCGTCTTTTTAAATTTAACTTACCATCGAAAGTAACTAAAGTTACCCCCATTATTATGACCACGCATCCAACTATCTGCCAAATCTTAACGACTTCATTTAGTATTACTCCCGCAGCAATTAGACTCATAATAGGCTGTAAATTTATATATGTAGTAATGACGGTTGCTCCAAGATCTTTTAGGCAATGTACATATATTACATACCCAATGCAAGAACAAAAAATTGATAAATACAATATATTTAGTATAACTTTGGTAGAAGGAACTTGAAGTGTGCTAAAAAATAGTGAAGGACTTAAGAATAACGCTCCCCACATAATTTCATAAGTAGTTATACTTATAACTTTATAATTTCCTTTAAAACTACTACAAACAATGTTGTAAATTATCCAAGAAAATACCGCCCCAAGAGTCATCAAGTCTCCTATACTTCCTTTTGATAATATGCTTACTCTTTCCTTAGATGCAACTATTATAATAATTCCAATTAAACTTAAGGTGGCACCAATTATTTTTCCATAAGTAAGTTTTTCTTTATAAATTATTTTTTGGGTAAATAGAGTAAATACTGGTATAGATGCAATTAAAATTGCAACATTTGATGCAGATGTATATGCAACAGCAGCGTTCTCGAATATAAAATATATTGTTACTCCAAAGAGACCACCCAAGGCAAATTTAAACTTGTCCTCTTTTAAAACCTTTTCCTTAGGGAATTTCACTTTTAATATTATAAATAAGATTATTGCGGCTAACATAAATCTATAAAATGCCGATAATGTTGGATCTACCTCTTCTGATATAACCTTTATGCTTAAATATGATAAACTCCACATAAACATTAAGATAATTGCCAATACATGAGATGTTTTTTTGTTTTTCAATATATCACTCCCTTTTACTTCACATGAGAATAAATGACAAACGCCTAATATTATTATATCTCAGCATTCTAAAGAATTACAACATAATTTTATTCCAAATATCTAGTTACTATAATATATTATTAAGATAAGTCTCATTTTTAAAAATAACAATTCAGTATCATAGTATGTCTATATCCCTATTTATTTTCATATGCGTAATATATTAAAATACGTTTTATGCAATTTATGTATTGTTAATATTTCATTTTTGCAGTATTATATTATAGTATTCAAGTTTCAGCCGTCACTTATGAAATGTTTTTTTATATAAATTTCATTTCGTTAAAACGCAAAAATTATCTACACACATATGGAGGTGCCAATTTGAAAAAAGAATTTTCTTTAAGTAACGATAAAGTAATGATAAATTTCACTGCAAAATACTGTAATAGTCCTGAAACCCTATTAGAAAGTGCTGGCTTTCGACGGGTTTTCAACGCATATCTCAAAAAAATAAAAAAGAAAAAATCGAATATATATAAATATTTAATCCAAAATGCACACACAGACAATGAGAATTTAGATGTCTTCATTGTACATTTATTTAAACTCTTATCTGTATTAAATGTACATGAGATTACAAATTTAAACACTAAATATAGTTCCCTTATAAGTAGTAAGGATACTTTTATTGATTTTATAGAAGATTTCTATGGCTTTTGGAGAAAACTTGAAAGATACACTGTAATTCACAACAATAAAATCAATGATGGCCTTGAGAAAACAAGCTTTGTTGAAGCTAACAATGATTTTTCAATGCTTATACTTAATTTATACAGAAAAATTGAAGAGAATGTTGTTGGCTATAAACCTAAGGTTTACAGGCAACTGCCTGCAGGTGGCAATGCTGGTCTAATTGTTAATAATGCATATTGGCCAATTCCTTCTGGATATGAACTATTAAAAGACGTTCCATTTATTGATTCGATAATATTAGATTTACCTTATATAAGCTACCCCAAAAAGAATACTCGCAATGGAATTTTTAATGAATGTTTTGAAAACCCATTGAAAAATTGTACTATAAGCACAGACCATTGGTTTTGTTATCCAGCTAAAGTAGGCACTTTACTTGCATTCATTTATATTCACAGAGATTTTATGGCCCATGCAATAACGCTATGTAACCTCTTTGAAATGGCAAGTGAAAGCGAGTATAGGGGCATTAAGCCAGATATAGTTTTTGTTTTTGGTGGTAAAGATTCTTCTAATATTAAAAATTCTTCTTCTAACGGCAGCACAGTATTTTATGATGATGTAGCAAATAATATCATGCTTGGCTATATAAGTTATGGCGATGAAATTGATTATTTCGGATATGTAAAAAAGATGACCTTAACACTTCATAACTTAATAATGATTAAACGAGGTTCTCTGCCAATACATGGTGCAATGGTAAACATTATTATGAATAATGGTAACAGTGCAAATATTGTTATCATGGGTGATAGCGGTGCGGGTAAGTCTGAATGCTTAGAAGCCTTTAGAAGTTTAAGTGAAGATTATATCAGTGACATGACCATAGTCTTTGATGATATGGGCGTTCTTACTCTAAACGAAGGTGCTAAACCATTAGCCTTTGGAACTGAAATTGGTGCTTTCGTAAGACTCGATGATTTAGATGCAGGTTATGCCTTTAAAGAAATTGATAGAAGCATATTTATGAATCCTGATAAAATTAACGCAAGACTTGTTATGCCAGTAGCAAGCTATAAAGATATTATTAAGGGCTATCCTATAGATTTATTTCTCTATGCAAATAATTATGAAGAAGTAACCTGTGATATTGAGGAAATTAATTTCTTTACGAATCCTACGGACGCTATTGATATTTGCAAAAGAGGGTCAAGGATGGCAAAGGGTACTACTACTGAATTAGGTCTTGTAACCTCATATTTTGCAAATCCTTTTGGTCCTGTTCAAAAACAAGAACTAGTAGATGTACTTCTAGTGAACTATTTTGAGGAATTCTTCAAAACAGGTGTAAAAGTTGGACAAATTAGAACTTCCTTGGGTGTAAAAGGACAAGAAAAAGATGGTCCTAAAAAGGCAGCTAAAAAACTATTTGAATTAATTATTAAATAAGAGTGCAATCCGTATGAATTTTCTCCTGCGTGACTCCAAATAAGGGTTTGAAAAGTGAAATTTCATACTATTGCGCCTGTGGAAGATGGTAATTATGTGATGAGGCCACTGAAATATGTATAATATTTCAGTGGCCTTTTCATTATTGCTTGAATTCTTTTTCAATAACATCTGTTAATTTTTTACATGGGATAATCTTTAATTTCTTGAATTTAACCCCCGCCTTTAAACAATTTTGAGGTATATAAGCCTTTTTAAACCCCATCCTGTCTACTTCTTTTAGTCTTTGCTCTAAAGATGGGACTTTTTTTAATTCACCAGTAAGACCCAGTTCTCCAATAAATACTGTATCCGTAGCTATTCCATGATTAAGCGTAGAGGATGCAATACTCATAACTACAGCAAGATTCACCGATGTTTCAGTTAGTTTAAGACCGCCGGTTGCTTTTATAATAACATTCTTATCATAAAGCCCTATTCCTCCCCTTTCTTCAAGAATAGAAATAAGGGTTCCCAGTTGTTCCTTCCTTGAAAAACACTCACTTAACCTACTTGGGTAAGGAGTAAAAGATTTAGATACAAGACTTTCTATTTCTATAACAATGGGTCTTGTTCCATCCTTTATAACAGCTAAGGCACTTCCTGGAACCAACTCATCTCTTTTGGTCATAAAAAACTCAGAAGGGTCAGTAATCTCTTCCATTCCGATGTCCGAAAGCCTAAACATACCACTCTCTTCCGTATTTCCAAAACGGTTCTTCTTACTTACCAAGTGTTTTAGCTCTTCTCCATCTTCTCCTTCAATATATAATACAGTGTCTACTAAATGCTCTAATATGCGTGGTCCTGCCATCTCATCTGCCTTTGTCATTTGCCCAACCAGAAAAACAGCTCTTGGTCTCTCTGGATTTTTTGCTTTATCCTTTAAAGCTGTGGCACATTCAATTACTTGAGTAGGAGAACCCGCTCTCGAACTTGAATATTCCTCCAAAGTGAATGTCTGAATACTATCAAGTATTATTAAATCGGCATCGACAGTTTCTATATGTTGTAATATTTCGTCAAGCTTTGTATCCGAAACAACCCAAAAGTTATCAGCTATCTCTTTTACTGTTCTGTCAGCTCTATTTTTAATTTGGCTATTACTTTCCTCTCCAGACGCATATAAAACTTTATATCCTTTTAATGACAGTGAATTTGCGAGTTGTAGCAAAAGTGTAGACTTTCCCGCCCCTGGGGGAGCAGATATAATAGTCACACTATCTCTAACTATTCCTCCACCCATAACTCTATCAAATTCTGAAACTCCAGTAATTATTCTGTCACTGTTCGCCTGTACAACCGCCTTTAGTTTTGTAGGTTTAGTTGTTGTTCCCATACTATTTAAGGTATTTAATTTAGCGGATCCCGCCTTAACCACTTTCTCTTCATATGAATTCCATGCACCGCAATCATTACATTTACCCATCCATTTTGGAGCATGTGACCCACACTCTTTACAAACATAGATTGTTTTATCTTTTGCCAATTAGAGCCATCTCCCTTTAATTATCATGTCAGTGAAATTCAGAAAAAAGATAAGCAGAAGATATATTTTACTTTCTGCTTATCTTTTCTATTATTCCACCTTAGCTTTTGAATTTTTGTAAAACCCACTTACCATATCAAAATTGTTTTTAAGCCTTTGTCCATTATTTAGTTTAAGTACTCTATCATTATTTTTAATAATATAATTTTCAAGCTTTTCCATGTACAACTCTCCAGCTATTTCTTTTTGAGTAACCATGGTTAATCCTTTTTCCCAACTAGCTGTTAACTCTGGATTTAAAAGCGTAGGGATAGAATTTTTCACCACATCATAGATAATTTCTCCAAGTAGAGTAGGCATAACTACTTGTGTTTTATTATTAGATTTAATGTATTCTATTTTTTCAAGCTTTGTTAAAATCCCTGAACGAGTGGCACTTGTACCAATACCTGACCCTTTTATATGTTCTCTTAGTTCTTCATCTTCAATTAGCTTACCTGCATTTTCCATAGCTATAATAATTGAACCTGTGGTAAACCTTTTAGGGGGAGAAGTTTTACCTTCTTTTACAACTAAATCTTCAATTTCTACACTTTGACCTTTTTTTAATGTACTCAAAAATTTCATATTTGTGCTTTCATTATCATTGCTATCCCTATCCGGTTTTAAAACTTCCAAATAGCCAAGTTCAACGCACACCTTATCTGAGGTGAAAAATCTTTCTTTGTCAATCTTTGTTATAACAGAGACCTTACTATACACAGCGGGCGGATAAAAAATCGCCAAAAACCGTCGTAACACTAAGTCATAAATTTTCTTTTGTATATCCTTTAATGATGAATAGTTTTGAAGCCCTTCACCTGTTGGAATAATAGCATAATGATCTGTTACCTTGCTATCATCAACATATTTTGTTTTAGCTATATTGCTATACCATTTTTTTTCTAAAATATGCTGAGCTATATTATTTATCTCAGCATTTCCATTTAACTTCGTTAATTTTTTTATATTCTCATCTATTTCTTTTGCTATCGCTGTAGTCAATACCCTAGCATCCGTTCTTGGATATGTAAGCATTTTCTTCTCATATAATGCCTGAATGTGACTAAGCGTTTGCTCTGGATTTATCTTGAATTTCTTAGAACACTCATTTTGTATTTCTGCTAAGTTAAAAAGTAACGGAGCATTTTTGTTTTCTTTTTTCTTAGTAATATTTTCAACGAAAACTTTACCATCTATACTAGAATCCCTTAGTTCTCCCATCAACTTTTCCGCCGTTTCCTTAGTTTTAAACCCACCCTCATTATAAAGCATAGGTGAATCAAAATACTTAGAACCCTCTACCGCTTTCCATTCTCCCTCATAATTACAACCTTCATCTACCTTAAAACTGACCATAATCTTATAAAAAGGAGTAACAACAAACTCGCGAACTTCTCTTTCCCTTTGAACTACCATTCCAAGCACACAAGACATTACTCGTCCCACAGCAATAACTATATAATTTTTCCCAAGATAATTGCTTACAGTTTTTCCATATACTAAACTTAAAAGCCTTGAGAAATTAATTCCCATTAGATAATCCTCTTTTGCTCTTAAATAGGCCGCTTCAGATAAATTATCATATTCACTCAAATCCTTTGCTTCTTTAACTCCTCGAATAATCTCAGCTTCCGTTTGTGAATCTATCCACACTCTTCGTTTTTGCTTATTAGGAGTCCCCGCCATTTCATCTACTAATCTATATATGTACTCCCCTTCTCGCCCCGAATCTGTACAAACATAAATTCTATCAATATCTTCGCGTATTAGTTGGCTTTTAACTATATTAAATTGTTTTTTCACTCCATCTATAACTTCATATTTATACTTTTTAGGTAAAAATGGCAAAGTATCTAAAGACCACTTTTTAAGTTTTGCATCATATCTTTCTGGGTAACTCATAGTAACAAGATGTCCCACGCACCATGTAACAACAGCTTTGTCAGACTCTATATATCCATCAAACTTTCTACCATTTATTTTTAAGACTTTGGCAAATTCCGCAGCAACACTTGGTTTCTCTGTAATAAATAACGCCTTACTAATAATTACCACTTCACTTTCCATTAAATCATCTCCTGCGGAGCTGAAGTATTAACAAACTCTATAATACATGCTCTAATAATTGTATTAAGCAATCTATTATACCATTTTTTACGCACCTATTTCAAAAGAAATGCACTTATAATTCTTTTAGATATTTTTTCAAATCTCCCCCTGTGCTTTTTTCAAACTTACCCTTGTCTAATTTGAAATATTGTGCCTGCTTCTCTAGATCATTTATTAACTCTACTAAAGTTGCATGACAGGTAAGTACAAAAATCTGATGAGTTTTTGAAAGCTGTACTAATGCCTTAACTGTATTTTTCGTATGTGCAATATCAAAGTTAACAAAGGAATCGTCTAAAATCACTGGTAAACTTGGCTTAATTTCTTTTATTCTGCTTATACGAACTGCCAAAAATAATTGTTCTTTTGTACCCCTGCTTAACTCTCTTGAACTCTCCTTAACACTCTCATCTCGTAATACAGTTTTAAAGTCTCCCTGCATTAAATCTTCCATAGGCACAATATCTTTGTATTCCCCAGAGGTTATTTCACTTAGAATATCACTAGCTCCTTTTAATAACTTATCCTTAGTACTTTCTAAAAATTTTTCTCTGATTTTTTCAAGTAATAAAGCTGCTGTATTATAAACAGCATATTTTTCTGCAAGTGGCCGCAAGTGGCCTCTTGCCTGTCTAATTTCTTTATCGTATTGCACTAACATCTCATCAGAATTTAAGGCTAGGAGTTCATCTTTTAAAGTTTGTTTTTCATTCTTTAAAATATCCAATTGCCCTATCAATTCTTTAATTTCAGCATTTAATCCCTCGTATTCATAAGTGAGTTCATCTATATTGATATACTCCCTATATAAATTTTCAAGGATTTTTAATAGATTTGTATCATCACTGGGCGCAGCTTCTACTTTCCCATCATATAATATTTTTTTTATACGCTGGCTTTTTATCGATTGCAATAACTTCTCCTGAATAATTTTTAATTCATTCTGCTTATTTAAATATTTTATATACTTTTCTCCCTGACTTATATACTTTTCTATATTTAAAATTATATCCTCTAAGTAATTGCTTCCAAGGAACCCCAATATCTCATGCTCTACCATGTTTAATTTTAAGTAACTTTCATGGGCTTTTTCCACCAGTATCAAATACTTATATAACTCCTCTAACTTTAGTAGTATGTCACTACAAATATTCTCAATATTATCTAAATTTGTTTTCTCTGGATTTTTAGTAATAAATTCAGTAAATTTTTTAAGCACCTCTTCAATACTACTTAAAGATCCATTAAGGGTATTAAAGTGACTGCTTAGTTTTTTCTTTAATAAATAATACTCCGATATTTCATCCTTTAAATAAGACACTGTTTTAAAATAATCCTTGATACCTTCTACTGAGACTCTTCCATCAAGCTTTAGAATATCTCTATACTCGTCCATTATGTTGTTTAGTTCTCTTAAATCCTCATCTAAGCTTATTATTTCCTGGGAATTATTACCGATATCACCTGATCTATTGTCTATCTGAGTTTTAATTTCTATATTTCTATTTATAATTAGTTTGCTATTTGAGTAATTTATAAACAAATATAGGGCTGATCCTATTGCCCCCATTATTATTAGTGAACACCCAAGCAATTTATCTATAAAAAATAATACCAAGCCTAAAATCATAAAAGATATTGTAAGATAAAAATATTTTTTCATATAAGTTGCAGAATCGCAGGTTACTATTTGTTTTTCTAAGATCTCTCTTTGAACTTTGAGGTCTCCAATTCTTTTATCACAAACTGCTCTATCGTATTCTGCCTTTTTAAATTTTTCAATATTCTGTATTAAAATGCATTGTTGCACCTCATCACAATTAATCTCTGAAATATCTTTAAAACTAGACCAGTTATCATTTGATTTTTTAATTTTATTCATTAATAACTGTGTTTTCTCATAATACTCTTTTTTTACACTTAGTAGGTTCTTGTTCATTTCCTTAATGCCTGATATTCCATTATAAAAATCAATAATTAAATCCTTACTACCTAAAAGTAATTCTTTCATAGGTTTCTCTGTGGTTATTTCCCTTTGAAATTCATTGTTGTCATTATTGTACTGTTCTAACTCTTTAATATATTGAGTTTTTAGAGTCTTTGCTTTTTCTATATTATATTCCTTTATATCGCTATGACTAAAAAAATATGTTTGAAGCTCGCCCTCAATATTTTTTCTGTCTTGGTTAAGCTCGTAATTGTGCCTTAAAATGTCTAATTTAATTATATTATTATTGCTAATCTCAAGCTGCTTCTCCTTTGAAATTATGGTAGCCTGAAGACGGGACAAGCTATTTTTCTTTTCAGCAAAAGTATCTAACATGGATATGGATTTTTTCCTTCCCTCTACGCCTTTTTTAATATTCTCTGTGAAGGGCTTAAACATTTTAGTTGATGGATTTCCACGAGTTCCACCGATTGTATTAGCTTTTTCCCTTAACTCTTTAGCAACTCCAGGAATTTTTGCAATATGCTTAAAGCCTGCACCCAGTAGCATAGACTGCAGGTTACTATCTTCCTTGCCAGAGCTTTTATTGAGTTCATCAAGACTTATGGTAAAGAGTTCTCTGTAGGCTGATTTATCTATATTATATAACCCTTTATTAGCTTTATTGTCTGTAGCATTATTATAAACTATCTCCGGATTACTAAATCCTTTTAAAAGTACATTTACGCCATTTCCATCATCTAATAATAAATCACATCGTACATCGTATTGGAATTTAGCTGGGGGTATATTGCCATTCTTTGAAAACCCAAAGGGGATATTTCTAAGTACCTGCATTAAGGTAGTTTTACCAGATCTATTTGCTCCACCAATAACTATTATGCCGCTACCCAAGTCTTCCAGCTTTCCACCTTGAAACACGCCGAAATCTCTAATATCTAGCTGTGTTATTTTCAAATTCTCACCACCCCTATATTATTTCTAAAGCTTCTGCCAATTTTTCAATAAGCAATTCTCTAGCTTGTGATATAATATCCTGCATAACTTCTTCATCAAAATCAAATTTATCTTCATCTATATTTTCTTTATAAATTTGTTTTTTCCAAATGGATCCCCAATTTTTTGCAAGTTGGTTTTTATGCTCAGGGTCCTCAGTATATAAGCTAATTATTTCATCTAAATCCTTAAAAATAGAGTTTTGCATTTTTAGACTTTCAAAATCCTGCATAAGTGGTTTGGTTCTAAATATTATGGAATCTATCCACAGAAAATATTTTTGGGCGACCAGTTCTTCATTTATTTCCTCTATAAACTGCTTATAATCATCTTCCGTCATGTTATTTATATCACCGTGCATATCTGTTCTTCCTTTTATTATAAGCTTCACAATATAGCCTTTAAATTCATCCAATAGATCTTCGTTTAAAGGCGTACTTTCCTTAGAATATGTATCTTCCTTTAAAGGAACAATCTCGCTATAAATTTCAGGAAGACTATATGTTAAACTACTTATCTTATCGTAAATTACTCGAAGTAAATCACTATAATTTTCTATTTCATTCTCATCACCTATTATTACTTCTACCCTTTTATACATAACTGTTGCTACAGGTATGAATTCCATATGGGCAATTTCTTTCTTGCATGCTGTAACTAAGAAAACTCCCCCTACTCCCTGTTCTCCCATATCACGCCCTTGAGGAATCCCTGGGAAAGCTATAATAGGTTTCATAGTGCTTAAAATACTTAGTTTATGAATATGACCTAGAGCCCAATAATCTATATTATGCACCACCTTAAGTTCCTCCAAAGTGCAAGGAACATAATTTTTATTATCCCCTTCTAAAGCAGTATGTAGCATCGCAATATTAAAAACATCATTATCCAATAAATAGTTTTCATATATTTTTTCTCTTTCGGATCGATGCTTATAAGATTTCCCAATAATTTTTGCTATAACTTTCCCTTCTTTATATACCTCAAAACTCTCTGCTTTATCAGCGCTTACTATATGAACATTTTGGGGCATAGCAAACAATTCCTGTGCATCATTTATAGCATCGTGATTACCGTAAATAGCATATACACTTATATCTTTTTCATTTAGTCTTTCACATTGATTAATAAAAAACCTATTTCCTCTTACTGATCTTAAATAGCTATCATAAACGTCTCCACAAAGCAATATAAAATCTACCTTATATGAAATAGCTTTATTACATATCCTTTCAAAGGCATCATAGACAGCGTCTTTACACAAGTCTTTAATTTCCTCCTGCGGGTTCCCATTTATATTAAGAAAGGAACCTAAATGCAAGTCCGCAGCATGAATAAATCGAAATGTTCCACTCATTACTTTACCACCCCCTAATATAGATTTTACCATAAAAACCAAAAATAATATTACTACTACTCCATTAAGATTTTATTATTCACTACAATACAAAAAATTTTAAGTTATAATAGTATCTATAAATATTTTAGGGAGGTTATTAAAATGAAGTTTATAGATTTAAGAAGTGATACAGTAACGCAGCCTACACAAAATATGAGACAAGCTATGTTCACAGCTGAAGTTGGAGATGATGTTTATGGAGATGATCCAACTGTAAAAACACTAGAAGAGTATGCTGCTAAACTTGTTGGAAAAGAAGCTGCGCTATTTGTACCAAGTGGTACAATGGGTAATCAACTAGCACTTTTTACTCATTGCACTAGGGGTAATGAAGTAATTCTTGGTGATGATTGCCATATAGTAATGCATGAAGTTGCTGGTGCATCAATAATTGCTGGGGTTCAGCTTAGAACCCTAATGAGCAATAAGGGTGAATTAGATCCTAAAGAAATTGAATCCAAAATCAGAAAAGAGGAAGAAGACATTCATTATCCTAGTACAGGCCTTATATGCATAGAAAATGCTCATTCCTTCGGTACAGTAATACCTCTAAGTACGATGAAAAAAATTTATACCTTGGCAAAAGAGCATGAAGTACCTGTTCACTTAGATGGAGCAAGGCTTTTTAATGCCTCTGCTTACTTAGATGTGGATGCAAAAGAAATTACTAAGTATTGTGATTCTGTTATGTTTTGCCTATCCAAAGCTCTTTGTGCACCTATAGGTTCTATACTTGCTGGTAGTAAAAATTTTATTGATAAGGCAAGAAAGAAAAGAAAAGTTTTAGGTGGAGGTTTAAGGCAGTCAGGTATTTTAGCTGCAGCAGGCCTTGTAGCACTTTGTGAGATGATTCCTCAACTTAAAACAGATCATAAAAATGCTATAGTTTTAGGTGAAGAATTATCAAAAATCCCTGGCATAGTAGTCAATAAAGAATATATCCATATTAATATGGTATTCTTTGATATGAAGAGTACTGGATTTAGTAGCAGTAAATTAGTAGAGAAATTCTACAATAGAGGAATAAAAATTAATGGAGAAGAAGATGGATTAATGCGTTTTGTTACCCACAATTGGGTTTCTGATAAAGATGTTGAATTTGTTATATCCTCACTGAAAGAAATTCTTACTCTAGGCTAACTTTTATAATTTTTTCATTGTGCCTTATAGTATAAAAAATAAAAAAAAGCATACAATAATCTTAGTAGATGATTTATTATGGTTGAGTCTAGAGTGCTCGTAGGCTGGAAATGGCTTTAGAGTATTCGGCCAAAGGTGTATGCGAGATCTGCTAAGGTTTTGTATATGCTGGAGGGAAGATTATTATGGGTTCTTAACAGCTGGATATGTGCCTAACCGTATATATATGGTTCTCCCGGATGTGTAATATTCGAACTAAGATGATATAGGTTGCCGCAGGTTTTATTAACTTATAACTAGGGGTTATTCTTAATCGAGAGATTGTTTTTGGCTCCCAAGGTGTTCTATATTGTCGAGCAAAGATGTATATATGTGCTGTAATGCTTGTATGTTGTTGAAAGATTACAAATGGGTGTGTAGGTATGTATATGGGTTGTAGCGAAGACTGTTCTAAGTTGTCAAATAATCCCTAGGGTTAAAAGGCAAGTTATTAGGTACATGAAAATAAATAACAAGTCAAATAGGCTAGCATATTGACTTGTTATTTGTTTAAATGTATTTATAATAAACTTGCCTTTTTGTTATTAGGTAATCTATAAATCTGAAACCTTGTGGGTATTATTTTTTTATCATTTCTTTACTTTCACTCATAGGTTTACTAACATCATAATGGCCTTTGATAGTATCTACCTTTTTCCCGTCAACAAGAAATTGAACCTTTGTTATTCCTAATTCCTTATCTAAAACCAATGTGTTTATTATTGAAAATAAAGCCATTCCCTCACCTGCAGAGCCACCCTGCATTTTCTCACTTAAGTTACCTTTAAAATCAACATAAGCTATATGTTCTTTAATCTGCACATCTAGTACTTGTGCTACAACAGGCAATGTTGCATACAATTTCCCTGCTCCTTCGCTTTTTGCACTAGGGCCTTTTACTAATTCCTCTACAATAGACTTAGCTGTAGGCTTTGTTATATTTCTTTTCTCTCCTACTAAGTACATAGCTTGATCATCACTAAAATACAGCAGCACTTCACTACTTTTCACTTCTTCTTTAGGTTCTGATTTAGTTTCTTCTTTAGGTACTTCCTTAGTTTCTATTTTATTAACTGCTTTTGGATCCTCTTTCTTTACCTCAGATTTCCCACAAGCGACCAATGTAAATATTACCACACTACATACTATTACTGAAAGAATCTTCTTCATTTTTGTCACCTTCCTATTTACATCCCATATAGCAAACGCTACACGTATTGATTTTACTTATTATATTAATCGTTGACAAAATATGAAAACCATCTTAATTTTGCTAGCAATTATTTCTAATTATATCATAAATTATGATGTTATGTGGTAATTTTTTTAAAATTAAGTTTCTCTAATTGTACATACCATTTAGAATATGCATTTCCATATCCATCTCTATAAGTGCCTTTTGAATCCTTCACCATAACTATTGCTCTTTTATTTATTTTATAAATGAACCCACTATATTTTTTACCTGCATTCACAAAACTCACCTTTTGTCCTATTATTAAACCGTATTTTTGTGAAATTATCTCCTTTTGACTTGGCAATTGGTGATACACATCCGTATGGGCAAATAAGTTATTAACCATAGTTTTAAACCTAAGTTTTTTGCAACTAGATTCTTTATAAATATGTAGTTCAATTAAATGACATAATTCATGTTCTAATACTATTTGGAATGCCTCTAAGGAATCTTTTGTATTTATACCAGAAACTATTTTGTCTCTGTCTACCTTATAATACTGAAAAAAGAATTTTATTCCCATCCTGATTTCATAACTTTCTTCTGCTTCGTGCAATAGTTTTATCTTTCTACTATACATAGTTTTTCCTGCAGCAGAAGTCATCCTAGTGGATAACGAAAAAATTAAGCTCCCTTTGAATCTTTTACTAAAGTAATCATAAAAAAATTCTTCATCATACAAATAGAATAAAATTTTCAAATCCTCATTTGACATGCATTGTATACTTCCATTTTTTACATTAATAGATCTTACTATGAATTTCTTTCTTATTCTATTTCTTTTTTCAATTATTTCTGACCTGCCATACTCTAAATCTTTTATATTTTCATTTATCATTATCTTACTTCCTTATTCTTAGGTAGATTCAAAAAAACAAGTAGTCAGTATATCCTGACTACTTATTTATTTCCATGTGTTTAATACTTAAAAAATCTAGTGAATTTTAAACAGTTTTTAAAATAGCGGTGTCAATTATAAAATTAACTGTATCTTTAGGCTCATTAGAACTTTCCCTTAACCTATTAATAAATTCATCTTGCATTTCATTTACATCAACATTCTGCAATTCAAATTTTTCTTTGATTTCATTAATTTTCTTGTCTATATTTTCTTTATGAAAAGATAGTGCTACATTCTTTTTAATAGCCAATTTAAAAACTAACAATAAATTTAGGTATTCTTCTTTGTTTATTTCTAAATCATTCTTTCCTAGTGCTCCATTTAAAAACTCTATAGATTTATTTAATTGATTAGTATACTTCTTAGTGTCTTCACTGCCTATGATAAATGCTAATATAGCTTTTACTGTGTATTTTATATTTTTTTCTAATTTATCTTCCACATTAATACCAAAAGCTCCGCTGGCAAATTGGTTCGACGCCAAAATCCTTAATAACTCATTTCTTTGAAAATTAGCATATTTATCATTACCTTCTTTTATTTTAAATAAATCTTTATAATAAAATGCTGTTGATTCAGAGTCTTCATCTAAACTTTCACAGGAAATCCCTAATTTTTTCGTTGTTTTAACAGGCAAAATTTCTCTTATTCTTATTCCTATTATTGGATCTTCCATCTCTTCATAAAGAATAAATGAAGTTTCTTTGCAAATTATACCAACCTTTTTAGAAATTTCAACAATTTTATTGCTCATTGCATCACGAAGTTCCCCTCGTTCATACTTGACTCTGTGTTGAAGAGATTCTATACGTTTTTTGTACCACATTTTTTCAATTAAATTCACATTTTCTTCTAGTTCAAGTTCATTAAGCATAATTATTCTTTGAATTCTATTGTTACCAACTTTTCCTTTTAAAGTTACAACCCCGCCCACTTCTCCTTTAATTTTAGCAAAAATTGAAAATGGTTCTTTATCATACATATATTCAATAGTTCTTGGGAATGTTGTTTCCACATTCATTTTACCCCAATCAATTTCAATGTCAGTAATTTGAGGATTTTTGATTCTATTAAACTGTCTAAGTACTTTATCTTCAATTCTCTCATCTGGGGAAATAACTTCTGCAGCACCATAGCTAATACGAGCCAATTTATTTATGAAATAACTGTTTACTGAAGTATCTATTCCAAAAGTAAATATTCGGCTTTCTTTAATGTTCTCTTCCACAAAATTCAATATTTCTTTTTCATTTTCAACAACATCATCTGTAAATAAGAATATTATATTTTCCTCTTTTTCACTTTTTCCAAGTAGTGCATATTTTATTGCATCAAAAATTGCTGCATCTTTTTCTGTTGTAAGTTCTTCAATCCACTTGCTAGCATTACTTAAATTTTCTTCGTTAAACTCAACTCTAATGTCTTTAGAGAAGTAATTAAGCTTATCTCCAAACGCTGCAATATTAAAGGTATCTCCTAGTGTTAAATTTCTTAAACATAGTTGAAGCGCATTTTTACCTTCTATTAACTTATCTTCATCCATTGATATATCAAGCAGCAATATATAATTTTCTCCAGTCGGTTTTTGTTCTATTTCAATCTCTGGTATAAACCTTAAATATAAAATACCCTTATCATCTCTCGGATAATCATATATCATTCCTGTAGTTTCTAATTTTTCTTGCTCTTCTAGTATTATTTCTAAATCTTGATCCATTTTTTGATTTTTTCCATCTAACGTTACTTTATATAAATTATTTTCTTCATATTCAACCTTGAGTTTATGCGAAGAACATTTAAATTTTAATTTTGTTAAGGATTCAACTAATAGGCTTAAAGTGAACTTATAATTTTCATTGGTGCTACTATCTTTATTAGATAGTAAATTATTATTAGTAGAAAGATTTATTGGAGTTATTATAGTTGGAATAATTAATTTTAAGTTTCTATTTTCATAACTAAGTTCTTCCATATAAGACACTTTAATTTTCACAACTTCATTAGGAATTATCTTGCCAATAAATATTCTAACTATATTATCTTTAAATTCTTCCAGCATAAAAGTGTTATTATCTTTTCCCTTAACATTCTCGTATAGTTTATTTGCTTCTTCCTTATCTTGTATTAATCCCTTTATAGTTCTACCGCCAAGCACTGCTTCAAAACCAGATATAACAGCTCCATCTGGAATTGGGAAAGTATAAATTGCTTCTACATTATTGCTTCCTTTATTCTCATATACATGGTCAATAGTATACTCCGCAAATTCCCCACATAAATTTCCTCGAATATTAACTTCTTTTAAAATTATATTATTTTTCAATTCTTTTTTATGTTTATTTTTATTAATCGACATTGTATCCCTCCTGATTTTAATACCAAAAACTTCACAGAATTTTTAAAATATTATATATATATTTTATCATTAATATTAAAATTAGTCTTTGAATTTTTGCAACAATTTTATTATTAAACGAAACTTCTAATAGTTCTATAGATTTTCATCTTTTTTTCTAAACATCACCTGTTACGCTATAATACTGGCTTGTTATTTGTTTTTATGTGCATTATAATAAATAAGTATGTGCTATAAGAACATACTATTAATTTAAATTCTATTGAAAGGGGAGATTCTCTAATGAAAAATTGTATAGTAGCGCAATCAGGAGGTCCAACTTCCGTAATAAATGCTAGTGTTATAGGATTACTAGACGCAAATATGAATTCTCACTATTATGATAATGTTTATGCTGGTATATATGGAATACAAGGTATTTTAGACAACCACATTGTAAACCTATCCACCATTAACTATGATGATGTTAAAGGATTAAAATACACGCCATCCTCTGGTCTTGGTTCTTGCAGATATAAATTAAAACCATTTGAAAAAAGCACCGAGGAATACATAAAACTCTTTGAAATATTAGAAGAATATGAAATAAAAACATTCTTCTATATCGGGGGGAATGATTCACAAGATACTGTTCATAAATTTAGCGTTTACGCAACTGAGCATAATAAGGATGTAAAATTTATTGGCATTCCTAAAACAATAGATAATGACCTACCAATTATGGATCATACCCCGGGCTTTGGAAGTGCAGCTAAACTAATTGCTACTCAAGTTCTTGAAAACTTCCTAGATGCCAGTGTATATCCTACAAAAGGGGTCTTCATACTTGAAACTATGGGACGTGATACTGGCTGGCTCGCCGCTAGTGCTTGCCTTGCAACTATTAACGGTAAACCTGCTGCAGATTTTATATATCTACCAGAAGTAGCTTTTGATATAGATAAATTTTTAAAAGATGTCAGTAAAAAACTTACTGAAAAGAATCATGTTTTCGTAGTAGTATCTGAGGGCATCAGAACTAAAGAAGGTAAATTCTTAGGTGAAATGGGAGCAACATGCCTCGATAAATTTGGTCATGTTCAATTAGGTGGTGTTTGTGCCTACCTTAAGAATTTAATTTTAACTACGAGTACCGCTGAAAAAGTTAGAGTTTTAGAACTTTCTACAATTCAACGTTGTTCAATGCACTGTGCATCTCAAACTGATATTGATGAAGCATATGAAGTAGGAAAAGCCGCTGCTATTTATTCTATAGATGGAATAAGCGGAAATATGATAGGTATAAGAAGACTTTCAAACGATCCTTACACCTCTGCAACTTTTGCGCTCGATACTGTACATGTTGCAAATAACATTAAATACTTCCCTAAGGAATGGATAAATTCGGAAGGTAATAATGTTACTCGCGACGCATACGAATACACCTTGCCATTAATAATGGGGGAACCAAAAATATCAATTGAAAATGGTCTTCCTAAATATACATTTTTAGAAGAATCCTTTAAATTTTAAAAATAACTGTAACAAGGTTAGTTTAATATTTCCTAAAGGTAATAAAAAAGGTAGATATTTTTGCTGCTGCAGAAATATCTACCTTTTTAGCTTTTAGCTATCTTATGATAACGGGTTCTCATTACCATATTTAAAATAAATTAATGAATTTAAAAATCTCTGGTATTTATTAATTTCAGAACTAACTTCTCGTCCTCTAAATATTACTATTGAAATAACTTCCCATAAAAATACCCAGCCGCCTATGTTAAATCCTTGTTGTAATGTTTCTAAGATTATGTTTTCACCAACTATTGTACCTAAAAAAATAGACATTGCTAGTAAACTAAATGATGAAACTAAATATTTGAATAACCTACTATAATTCCCCTTTAAAACTCTAATTTCCTGATGCAAATAAAAGGAATAATAAGTTTTAATACCTGCAATTAACAATTCTTCTCTAGTTACATCTTTTCCCTCTTTAGGTAAGTAGAAACATATATCTACTCCATGTTTAGCCGGAATATCTTCAAAACAGTTTTCAAGAAAAAGTGCTAAATCTGGATCCATGTCTCTTTTTCTAAAAGGAGCACGATCCCATTCATTAAATATGTCAGTGTACTTATCTATAGCTACCTGTATAACATAATTTCCTGTGCTAGTATTTTTCTCGTAAATTTTTTGAAGATAATCACTTTTTTTAGCTTTCATGGGTTTTTCCTTTCCTCTATTATTCATGTTCTGCAAAATGTTTTGCATATTATCAACCTTTCATAACCAATTCAGTTATGACTTATTATACAACTTTTATTCGCAAGAGCCAAAGGTCGCCATTCTAGGTAGTTTAGCGGTTACTTAAACTATTCGAGTAATCCTCTAGTTTTCATTAAAGTCCTTATGTTTAGACTGCCATTTGCAAATATTTGAAATTTTATAGTTAATTATAAAATTAAATTCAAGTACCAGTTTAAAATTTTATCGCCCCAAATTATCATTAAAAAAGCGGCTATTATAATAGATGGACCAAAAGGCATTTCTGATCTCCCATTCTTTTTCTTGAATCTCATTAAATAAACACCAATGATTCCGCCAATTATAAAAGAAAAGAACATCATCACAATGGTTAGTTCAAACCCTAAAAACAAACCACAAAGCCCGCAAATCTCTGCATCTCCCCAACCCATACCCTCTGTCCCAAGAATAAGTTTTGACAATAATATGATAAAGGTAATTGTACCTGCTCCGAGTATCCCTCCATAAATGTATGTAACTATTGATTGTCCCATGTAGATATTCACTCCTAGTAAAACAATACCCATAGCGATAGCCAACCATGTTGTAGTGGTATATACTTCCATAGTATCATAATCTATCATAGCTATAACTATTAAAAAAGGTATAAGTATTAAATACCGTGCTATATAAATACTGGCTCCATATTGAAAATAAGTTAATAAGAAAAATATAGCTGTTGTAAGTTCTACCAGTGCATATCTACTAGATATCCTCTCTCCGCAATTTCTACATTTGCCCCTTAAAAAAATCCAACTAAATACTGGTATAAGATCATAGGGTTTAATATCACTGCCACAAGAAGTACAGTGAGATGCGGGATATGCTATATTTTCTCCTTTTGGAATTCTATATATACATACATTTAAAAAACTTCCTATTAATAATCCTAAGATAAAAATAATTATTCCGAAAATACTTGCCATAGGTAGACCTCCTTGAATTTACTTTTATATTTAAATACAAAGAAGCATTTATATTAGTCTATTTTAATATAAGTTTTTAACTCTTTTGTATTTATTTTCATTATTACTTTAACATATATATGCAAATAATAACATTCAAAATATAAGTTAGTGATAATTAAATCCGCAAAATAAGATGTTTTAGGAGGATTACTTTACTATAAAGTTTTTTTCAATTATTAATGCAATGTAATCTTGTGAATTTAAAATAATTCAAAGTCCAAAGTCATTAAAACTTTGGACAAATAAATAAGACTACAGATATGCTTATTATTTTGCGGGAGGATAAACTCCCTTTTGTTTAGGATACAACTGGGCGCCGCCAACTGTAACAAAAACATTGTCATTACCATCGATTTCAACAAAAAATTCACCATCAGTAACTGCCTTAACATCAGGCTCTACTTGAAGATAATCCGTTATTTCTTTGCCTAAATGACTTGGCTTAAAGTAAGTTGCTTTTGTTATGCCATCCTTAGCAATAAGAGTATTTGTGGCATCACCAATAACCTTTGCACTAGCTACATCAACTTTCGCTTTAGCATCCTTTTGTACCCCACTAAACTTAGGCACCGCAATTGCCGCTAAAATCCCAATAATTGAAATTACAATTATTAGTTCAATTAGGGTAAATCCTTTTTTCTTTTTAACCTTTTTCATCATTCTTTGTTTCCCCTTTTGTTATCTTTTTATTTTAACTCCTTTTGAGAGCTACTAACTTTTAATTGAGTTGAGTTTTACATGTGAGACCCACTTATAGAATTTTGTATTTATTCCATAAATAAGTAGCCAATTTATAGAAGAACTATAAACTGACTACCACGGATATGTTTACAATGTTATCCTTATTTATTATTTATATACATATTTGTATGCATCAGTTTCTGCCCACATTAGGTGCCATAAGGATGATTAGAAATTTAGTGCGATCTATAGGTAGCTCAGATATTTCCTGGGTATATCATAAATGCCTTTGAATCCATACCTAACTTTACCACCAAAAGCTAAAAATGCTAATCCATGTATACTCTCATGAGCAATTGATATAGGAATCATAAGAAGCAACACATATATGTAAAAATTAATGATTAAGTTTGACGTTGGGTAAAAAATAAAAGATTTTAGAAAGAAATTATCTAGTATGTTATTTGCGCTACTCCCCAGGAGCTTTACGGTTATAAATGTTATTAAAATGCATATTACGTGCGTTTTCCACGTAATTTTAAAAGACATGCCATCACCTCTTTTGAAAGTATTGACATGTCTTTAAATTGTTGAACTATTTTTATTATTTATTACTTTAATTATTTGCATAATATATAGTTGGTGTACTGGCACTAGGTAACACAACCGTACTTATGTTATCAAGTACAACTTCATATGTTACACTATAATTTTGTCCGTTAGCATTATTTGTTACTTTATACTTTAGCATCCCCTTATCCGTAGCAGTCAAAAAAGATAAATCTGTTAGCATATCACCTATGGTTATTTCACTGACTAAAGTTTCATCACTATTTTTCCTTACTTGCTTTACTAAGTGATTACCTGTGTATGCTAATACATAATAATTAACATTCACATTTTGTTCTTTAACAATTGTTTTGTCACTATTTATTATTTTAGCACTTCTAATATCTTTTTTAATATAATCTCCAACTAGTCTAACAACTTGTTGATTATTCATTTGTATATTAGTTTTTTTGAAATATCTATTTCCAAAATCTCCAATAGAAAAAATTAAAGCTATAGCCATTATCATTATTGGAATTGTTACAACCAATTCCAATAGTGTAAATCCCTTTTTATGAAAGCCCTTATTTTGATTCATTTAATATTACTCTCCTCTAATCGCTTCATCCAACGGAACAAAGGTAGATAGCGTTGTTTGGTTGTCACCACTTTTATCAAAAGTAAACACCGTACCTTTAATGCTTCCAGGTGTTAGTATTGTTATGCCCTCAGAATTTTTCAACGTCATTGGAATCATCTTGCTTGTTTGAACTACACCTGTAGTCGAATTACCTTTTATTGCATTCCCAATTATATTTTCAGCAGAAGAAACATTTATAGTCCTATTACCATTAACATGAATATTTTTTAAGCTACCTGTAATAACTGGTAAAAATGCAACTAATACTATTGAAATTATTGCAAGCGAAGCGATTTCTTCTACTAATGTAAACCCGCTTTGTTTTGAAACAGTTTTCATAAACTCACTTCCTAAAAATAATTATTTTTTTTATTTCCAATAGGAGATTTCGTATCTATCCGAATTAACAGATAAAGGTGGCAGATTGCTAGGTAACTTTATTACAAATCCGCTATTAGTGACGGTAACTGTATTTCCAATAACGGCGCCTGTAATCTTTCCACTATTTAAAGTAATATCTGCATTAGGTGCATATAAAATTTGTGAACCTAAAAAGCTTCCACCATCAAAAAGAATGGATGTTCCTATGGAGGTTAAATTTCCTATAATTGCACCTGATCCAGTTAATATAATCTCCCCTGTGCCCCATGTTACAGAACCGTAAATATGAGTTTCAGCAGCCATAGTAAATGGAGTAGTATTATTACAATAAAATTGTAATTTGTTTTTATCTCCATTTGATTTTCCATCGCTGTTAACATATCCTTTTAGGTTAGTACAATAGTCCACATATAGATTAACTTTATTACCTCCAGTAATTACAATTTTACCTTGTTTCATGTTTAAATTTTTTATTCTTATATTTCTATCCCCTGTACTTGTATTAATAGTTAGAGTAGTGTCATCTAATATTTCAATTTTTTCATAACATCCATCAGTGCTAATATTTACGCTACTAGCACCATTAATCGTAATATTACCCATATTTGCAAGACCATTTGGGAAGCTTGGCATAACTGGCGTTGGGTAATTTCCAACAACAGTGTTAGGTGAATTCTCTACGGGTACAAGTTTAATCCAATTTCCTTGCTTTTTTACTACTGCACCTTCTAATTCACCATTGTTCCCAGTATTAGGAATTATAATTTTATGACCGCTAGTAATTACATCCTTATAATACTTAATTGAATTAGCAGCTATAGAGTTGGTCCCAATATCTCCATCCACACTACCGCCATTAAGAATAATACTACTATTAGCAAAAATAGCTGTTGTAATGATTGTAGGTGATATAGTATTTTTAAGAACAACTGTAACTGTATCTGTAATATATTTTGGACTTCCACCGGAATCTTTACCATTATTAACTTTACCTGTTGATTTAATTAGTAATTTTCCATCTATTATAGTTGGTATTGTTATGTTGAAATTACCATTACCAAAAATAGTATTATCAGAATGGAGTGGCAGTTGAGATACCAATGTACTCACATCCTTACTGTTCATAGATTCTATATATTTAGCCGCAGCTTCCGCCCCCGCTCTTGCTATATAATATGCTTGTGTCTTTTTTTCTTGATTTCTTGCATTGTTAGCTTCCCAAACTACGCTAGTTCCTAAAGCCGAACACAAGATAAGTAAAACACCAACTATAGCAATTACCAGTAATAAAGAAGATCCATTATGCTTTTGTAACTTTATATCTCTGCTCCTAGACACTATTATCAAACCCCTTAATTAAACAAATTGCTTTTCCCAACATTATCATCCTTAAAATCATAGCTTGGTTTGTTTTTAATAGTACCTTCAGTAGAATAGTAGTTCAAAACAATAGTTGCTTGTGGCCCCTTGCTTTCTCCCTGCGCTGAAGACATACTTATATCAACTATCTCAGCCAATCTACTATCCCCTTCTATGCCACTAATGAAACTTAAAACAGATGAATAATCACCGCTAATTATAACAGTTACTGGTACAAACATTAATTTCTGATTAGTACTGTCAATAGAACTATCTACTTCATTGGTATTGGTATTGGCAGTGATGTTTGCAGAATTATTCACACTACTTTTGGAAGAATAATTTACACTTTGCCCAAAGGCAACAGAAATTAGTTTAATTTTATTCTTAGTGGCAAAAGAATTTATGCTATAAGATATCTCAGGATTTCTTTCATTTTCAGGAAGCACCTTTACTGATTCATTATATATATTTTTAATATCTTCTAGCTTTTCAGTATTACTTATATTCGAACCATTAAATTTTTCAATCGAATCACATTCTATCTTTTTATCACTTATGCTTTGATTTACAATCTTTATTTTTTGGCTTATTGGCTTTAGAAAAAGATTGTAATATGGATACAAGATTACTAAAATGGTTCCTACTATAACTAGAAGTTTCTCTCTCTTACTAAAATTGCTCAATAAAATCACCTCAAAATTCCAAATATTTCTATTCACTTATCTCTATAGTAAATATATACCCTTTTGTCTTAATATCAGGGTTATTTATGTTACCAATTTTAGCTATTGGATACTCAACTGACATTTGAAGGTTTGCAGCAAAAGTACTAATTGAAGCATAATTTGTTGAAGCTCCACCTATCATTATTGTTCCCTTTGAATAATTAATATCTGTAAGTGATACATCAACCGGAATATATTTTTCAAGATTTTTAATTTTGTTTGTGACACTTACCTTTTGCTTTATTAATAACTCTACTTCATTATTATATAAGTTATAGTTTTTGATATCTGACAAAATCTTTTTGTTTTCTTGAACAACTTCGTAATTGTCAGCAATTTCAGTTTTAAAATCCGATTCATCTGAAATAAGCTTCTTCAAATAAAGCTTCGGGACATATACAATTGTAAAGAGTATTGCAAGAACTATAATTCCCATGGAAATATAGTTCTTGACTTTTAATTTCCTCTCTCTTTTAACCTTTAGTTCGTAGGGTATTAAATTTAATTCAGACATGAGTTACTCCTTTCTAAGTAAAAGACCTAGGGTGCCAATAAAATGTTTTATATTGCAATCAGTAGGAATTATTGTCTTCACTCCAATACTCTTAGCATCATCTAAAATATATACAGAGCAGTTAAAATAATTACTAACGTATTCACTTAAACCATTAATTACACAACCTCCGCCAATTAAATATATACTATCCAAATTACCCTTAGTTTTACCTATTGTAAAGAAAGTAACTATTTTTTCTAAAGCTAATAAAACATTATTAAAAAGTGCTTTTATTCTGCCTTCAAGTTCATTATCATCTTTATTTTCTATAAAATTAATATTTTTTTCTAAATATTCAAATGCACTAATGTGCTCAATGTTTTCTTTTTTAATAATTTCCGTGAGTATATTATTTACACCAAATGGAATTTCTCTTTCAATAAAAAGTTTTCCTTTATCTAATATTATTATATTGGTATTGTTACTACCAATATCTATAACTCCAATATTCTCTAATGAAGTACTCTTTTTTGAAGCGTCTTTAAACACTCTTCGTGCACAGTTAGAAGAAATATCTATTGCTACAATCTCTAAATTTAACATTTGAGAAATTTTAACTAATTGGTTGATTTTTTCTTTAGGTACAGCCGAAACTAAAAGTCTTAATGCTTTTTTTTCTGAGGTATCTATTTTCTCTATAATTTCATAATCGATAGTGTATTCGCTTATATCTCTTGGGAGATACTGATTCATTTCCCATTCAAGTGAAGTTTTTATTCCTCTATCATCCATTATTGGCATTTCTGTATGTCTTGATATAACCTCTTGTCCATGGATAGTAAAGGCAATCTCCTTTGTTCTAATGTTGTTCTTCTTTAAAAACACTCCAAGTGAATCCTTGATTTCTTCAAGATTCACTATTTTATCATCTTTAATGCTACCCTCTGAGGTTTTTATAGTTTCAAATAACTTAACTTGTTTTTTATTACCTATCATTATTTTCATACTGGTAGAACCTAAGTCTAAAGCAATTCTATCCTTTTCAAACACTTAATTCACCTCATGTTTAGTAATGTGCACTCTCGGAAACTCTTAAGGCACTGCTAACTCTTGATTCATTTTGCTCAAAAATCAACTTCACCTCAAAAATTCGTGGTGCCTCATATTGTACGAATAACCTAGAAAATTTAAGCTATTCGTATTATTTTTTATTTTTTTTACTTAAACATTGTGAAATAAGACTTGACAGCTAGTAAAAATTCGCAAAATTAAATATGTATATTTTTTACATTATTTCATTTGCGAGGAGTGTTTTTATGTTAACTGTTAAGGTTTCTCATTCCCAATATCAATATTTTCTTGAAACATTTTTAGAAAAATTCTATATTCAAACCAATCAACAAATCACTTTGTTTGAGCGTAGTTCACAAATAACTAAAATATGGTCTACCGACCTAACCGGAATTGTCCCTCTAATAGAAAGTACTTATTCTAAATCTAATCAAGGAGCTCCGCCAAAAGATGCGGCAGCATTACTCAGGTCACTTATTATCATGGCTTATTGTAAAGAAACTAGTATATCCTCTTGGGTAAAAACATTACGTTCAGACCCTTTCTATTCAATTTTATCTGGTTTTATACCCGCTTGCTATTCAGACTCTAAAGCCGAAGGCATACATGTTGACCGACTTCCTGGTGTAGGTACTTTTTATGATTTTATGGATAGGCTGATTCATAAGGATAAGATCCTTAATAAATCCAAACTGCGTAAAATTAAACGTAAACCACGTAAAAAGCAAAAGAAAAACCAAAAGATGAATAACTCCAAATCTGGTGTAGTTGACCGTTTAGTTAAAAGAATCTTAAAATTTGATAATTTAAAGCTCCTTGACAGAAGCGAATCCAAAATGAACAACATACTTAAAGAATTATTTGTTATTCCTTCTTTATCAATGGGTATTTTGGGCGATCCTTCTAAACTAAATATTGCTGGCGACGGAACCTGTATGCCAACACAGGCTTCGCCTTACGGTAAAAAAGTTTGTGATTGCAAACTTAAACCAGGAGAACATTGTGACTGTTATCGAAAGTTTACCGACCCCAGTGCTAGCTGGGGTTGGGATAGCTTTAATGAACATTATTACTATGGTCATACCTATCATGGATTTACTGCCTGTGATAGCTTTTACAGCCTACCTATCCATATTAAATTTGTTAGCGCGGCACGCCATGATGCTGTTACTGGAGTTTATGCACTTAAAGAACTTGTAGATTTATATCCTGAAATTAAATTTCATTCTGTAGCCTTAGATTCTGCTTATGATGCTAATGCTTTTTATCTTTTATGCATGCATTATGGAATAAATCCTATTATTGATTTAAATTCACGTTCTTCAAAACCATCATCAAATAGTGAATTTGTTAAACTTGATAAGAATGCTATTCCACACGGAACTGTTTGTGGACATCAGCTTCGTAATTGGGGAATTATTACTAAACAATATAGACATAAATGGTTATTCCCAGTTCAATGTGAAAACTGTGAAAAATGTCCTATGAAAAGCAATAAATCTTATTACACTAAAACATTAGATAACCCAAGGTATTTTACTCCAATATTAAGAGGTTCAAAACAATGGAAATCTCTTTATAAAAGACGTTCAACTACTGAAAGGTGTTGGGATAGAATAAATAATAATTTTCATGCTGAAGATGCAATTATTTATTCTGTTGGGTATAGAATAACAAGGGTATTTCTTGGTGCATTTTGCTGTTTCATAGATGCTTGGGCATCAGAAAAATTAATAGCCCTTGCTGATATTTTCCCAACTCTTAAAAATATAGCTGCGTAATTTAAAATAAATTTCAATTCAATAACCAGCCTACGGCTTTTTTTAATAGTGTATAAAAAAGTCTTTTTGTCATGCCCGTAATTAATTCAAATATAACTTTTCATTCAAATAAGCACTTTTAATACTTAAATATGGAAATTGTTAATTATTGTTTTCCGACTATACTAAGTAATAAAATTTCATTCAATAATAAGCTTAACCAAATCATTGAATAACCTTGATTAAGCTAAAAACCTTAAATTATTAGTTAGATGTAACCATTCCATTACTATCAAGAATTATATGATCTTTGCCAGCAGCTGCAATCACCTTTAATTGTGCTAATGTTGTGACCTCAGCAAATTCACTAGGTTTTACCTCTATAACTTTTCCAGTTCCAGTTCCTATAATTGCATCTAATCCAAGTTTAAAAGTACCTGTATCTGCAATTTGTGCAGTTTCATGATCAGCATTGTAGGCTGCTGCTGCATTCACTATAATTTTAGCATCCGATATAGCCTTAGCTTTCTTAGCACTGTCAGAATAGCCTGTAATTTTTGGCACCAAAATAGCACCTAGTATAGCAAGTATTGCTATAACTGCAATAAGCTCGATAAGTGTAAATCCTTTTTTCTTCTTTTTAATAATCGTTTCAATCATTTTATAATTCCTCCCTTTTCATATAATATTTATATTCATCAAAGTATTAGCTTTGATAATTATCAAATTTAGACCCTTTAGACCCCTACTGCATCATACATGCCAAAGATAGGTAGTATTATTGATACCACTATAAATCCGACTACCATTGCTAATCCTATTATTATAAGGGGTTCTATTAAAGCAGTCATTTGTGCTGTAGCGTTCGCTACCTCATCATCATAAAAGTCAGCCGTTTTCTTTAAGACCTCATCCATATTACCAGATTCTTCACCTATTTTAATCATTTGAGTAAGCATAAGTGGAAATATTTTTCTAGTTGACAAAGCATCACCAAGACCTATCCCTTTTTTAACTTCTTCTTTAATAGAAAAAAGTATATCACTAATTGTCCTACTATTAAGGACCTTCGCGCAAGTTTCTAAACTTTCAATAATTGGTACTCCACTAGATAAAAGTATTCCAAATGTTCTAGCAAATCTAGCTGTTACAATCTTTAAATATAGCTTCCCAAATATAGGCATTTTCATAGTATATCTATCATTTCTCAATTTTCTCTTACCCTTATTGCCCAAAATTTTAAATAATAGAAAAGTAAATAACATAATTAAAGTTACAGCTATTATATTTTCTCTAAAAAAATTACTGATGCCCATAACAATTTTAGTAGGAAGCGGAATTTTTCCTCCTGCGTCTATAATCATATTTGTAAATGTAGGCACCACAAAGATTACAATCCCAGTTACAACAATAAATGAAAAAATAACAATAACCTTTGGATATGTTATGGCCTGCTTTATTTTTTGTTGTAGTTTATGCTCATTCTCATAATACTTAGCTAATGTTCCCAAAATTGTGTCCAAATCCCCGCTAGTTTCTCCAACCTCAACCATATTTACTAGCATATCTGGAATATCTTTGTGTTCTCTAAGGGATATTGAAAAAGTTTTACCCTTTTGTATCTCTTCGCTCACAACATATAAAACTTTTTTAAGCTTTGGATTTTCTGTCTGTTCTTTAACTATATCTACAGCCTTAACTATACTGATTCCCGCAGAAACTATAACTGAAAACTGTCTGCAAAATATTGATATATCCTTTGTACTAACCATTTTAAGAGAGCTTAAATCTACATTTAAGGATTTCTTATATTCTTTTATTCTAACAGGATAATAGCTTTTTTCTCTAAGCATCATAGTTACAGCTCTTTCATTTGAGGCCTCCATTTTACCTTTTAATGAAACACCTTGAACGTTTTTTGCCTCATATACGAAAATTGGCACTCGTACACCCCCTTTATAGTTAGCACAACTGCTAACTATCCTTTGAAAAAGCTATTTTTATCAATTCGTCTATTGTAGTTTCACCACTATAAACCAACTCCTCACAGGATTTTTTAAGGGTTTTCATTCCATTTCTAATGCTTATATCTTTAATTTGATCTATGCTTTTGTTAAGTAGGATGCTTTCCCTTATTTCTCTAGTGATTTCCATAATCTCATAGACACCTGTTCTGCCCGAAAACCCACTGTTATTACAGTAGGTACAACCCTCGCCCTTATAAAGCTTTAACGTCTCTTCCTCTTCTAATCCTAATATTGTTTTTTCATAACTATTAGCTTCAAAAGAAGTTTTACAGTGCTTACATATCCTTCGCACAAGTCTTTGTGAAATAACTCCACTTACCGAAGTTGCCACTAGGTATGGTTCTATTCCCATGTCCGAAAGTCTTACTACTGCTGAGGCTGCATCATTGGTATGAATAGTGCTTAAAACTAAATGTCCTGTAATAGCGGACCTAATCGCTATTTCTGCTGTTTCACTATCTCTGATTTCACCTATCATTATTATATCTGGGTCTTGTCTTAAAATAGATCTAAGGCCTGACGCAAAGGTTAGTCCCGCCTTAATATTCACATTAACTTGATTTATATCATCTATTAAGTACTCTACTGGATCTTCTACAGTTATAATATTAATATTTTCCTTGTTCAAATCACTTAAAATACTATATAACGTGGTAGACTTACCACTTCCCGTAGGCCCTGTTACTAAAATAATACCGTAAGGGCTTTTAATTATACCCTCTACCTTTTCTAAGTCATCTTTACTTAATCCTAGTTGCTGCTTAGATTTAAGAAAGTTTTCTCTGTCAAGCACTCTAATAACCACTTTCTCTCCATAAACCGTAGGAAGAATAGATACACGAAGATCGTAATCTTTTTTCTCTATATTCATTAGTATTCTTCCATCTTGAGGAAGTCTTTTCTCTGCTATATTCATGTTACCAAGTATCTTTATTCTAGTTACCAATGCAGCTAAGGTTTCCTTGGGAGACTTCAATACTTCATGAAGCTCACCATCGATTCTATATCTAACCCTAACATACTCATCAAAGGGTTCTATGTGAATGTCACTAGCCCTGCTTTTTACTGCATTTTTAACTAGAGAATCTACAAGCCTTACCGCAGGAGCATTCTTAATGTTTTCAAGACTATCAGATTCCTCCACGCTAAGTCCCTTTATATCACTTTGAGTTTGAGATTTTACTAGTTCATTTGCTGCCTTTTGAACATATTGCGACGAGTAATATCTATCTATAGACTTTTTAATGGCTGTTTGAGTCGTAATTAAAGGTTCTACCTCATAACCTGATGATATGCCCACATCATCGATTGCAAACACATTTAATGGGTCTGCCATAGCAACTTTGATTTTATTGTCTTCTATATCTATAGGAATCAAATTGTATCTAAGAGCTAGACTTTCAGATATACATTTAACTGCTTCCATATTTACAACAGTTCTTTCTAAATCTACTCTCATAATTCCTAGTTGTATTTCAAGTACATCTATTATTACATCTTCCGTTAAAATATTGTCCTCTATAAGTTGTTCTCCAAGTCTTTTCCCAGATATTCTTTGTTTTTTCAAAACTGATCTCAACTGTTCTTCAGTTATTTTCTTGGTTTGAACAAGTATATCTCCTAATTTATGTTTATTTTGAAGACTCATATTTCCCCACTCCTAATCATGTTTTCACTGTTATTAAATTTCTCATTAATAGCTTCATAACACATTATATAATATTTAGTACGCTAAATTTAAATACCCCTTTGACAGTATATGTACTCAAATCAAAAATATTTACGGATTTTTTATTTTTTTAAATCCAATCACAATACCCGCCATCAGTGCATTCCTTATTTTGCAAATTATATGCATAGTTTTTTATG
Source organism: Clostridium sp. CM041 (assembly GCF_055081035.1). NCBI lineage: Bacteria > Bacillati > Bacillota > Clostridia > Eubacteriales > Clostridiaceae > Clostridium > Clostridium sp. CM041. The sequence continues at coordinate 3,462,590 of NZ_CM143648.1, read as the reverse complement.
AATATTTAACATAATTATAAAGAAAACGTTAATTTTGCGGGGTAAATAAATATCCCTATATCTCCTTTTCATAAATATACTTTATTAATTAATATGTTCATCATTTAGAAATGGGTTTAAAAAAAATCTTACAATAATATTAATTATTATTGTAAGATTTTTATTTCCGCTATTATTCGATAATAAGCTTTATAAATGCATGCTTATTATAGTCAAACAATCCTCGAGTAGTAATTTTAACTTCAGGTATTACTGGAAGCGCCATAAAAGATAAGCTTACAAAAGGGTCATATTCCTCTCGTACTCCAAAGCCCCTGGCAATTCTACTAAGCCTATTTAGGTGCTCTGACACCATATATGGTGACTCAAAGGTCATTAGCCCCGCAATTGGCAAGCTTAGCTGAGCAATAACTTTCCCTTCAGACACCATAGCTATACCTCCACCAATCGAAACAAGAGTATTAACTGCCACCTCCATGTCCTCATCATTATCTCCAACGACTATAAGGTTGTGAGAATCATGGACTATAGTTTGTGCTATGGCGCAATGCTTTAATCCTAATCCTTCTATAAACCCAACAAAATGCTTACCTGTATTATGATGTCTTTCAATTACTGCTATTTTTAATACATCTCTTTCTGCCACTCTCTTTATATAACCAAGTTCACTTTCTGTTTTCCTCTGCACTAATTTAGTTCGCAAGGAATTCGGAATTAATTTTATCACATTTACAGCTTTAGCATTACTTTCGACTTTGAAAATTTCACTATCTATAAAATCCATATGCATGGACGATTTTATTTTTAAGTCTACATGTTTTGTGCCCGGTAATTCTTTATACTCTTTACCATTTTTTATAACTTTTATTATATTTACGTTCTTTAAGTCTTCAAATAGCACTAAGTCTGCTTTATATCCTGGTGCTATAGCTCCTCTATCCAACAACCCATAACATTTAGCTGCATTAAATGAGGCCATTATAAACGCATTTATAGGATTAATCCCCTGTTTTATAGAAATTCTAATACAGTTATCTATGGAGCCACTCTCTAGTAAATCGTCTATATGTCTATCATCGCTGCAAAATAAAAATCTTCCGAAGTTATTCTTGGTAACCGCGGGAAGTATGTCCTTTAAATTTCTTGCAGCTGATCCTTCTCGCAGCATTACGTACATTCCCCTACTAACTTTGAGCAAGGCTTCTTTGGCATTTTCGCTTTCATGATCTGTTCTTACACCACAGCTTAAGTATGCATTTAACTCCCTAGTCGATATATTAGGACAGTGACCATCTATATGTTTGTGCTTTGCTATATCTATTTTTTTTAATATATTTTCATCCTTATTTGTAACTGCGGTCACATCCATTACTTCACCGAGACCTAAAACTAGCTTATTATTGATTAATTTCTCAAAATTATTAGCATTAAGAACGCATCCACTATCCTCAAAGTTCGTTGCCGGAACACAGGACGGTAGCATGAAAAAAATATCTATAGGTGCTTTTTTACTATTATTTATCATAAAGTTAATACCGTTCATTCCTTCTACATTAGCTATTTCATGTGGATCTGCTATTATCGTAGTTACACCTTTTTTAATTACCACCTCCGCAAACTGCTTGGGCATAATCATGGAGGATTCTATGTGTACATGCGAATCAATGAATCCCGGCGAAACATATAAATCTGAGCAATCAATTTCAGCGATTCCATCGTATTCACCAATTCCTATAATAGTATCGCCTAGTATAGCAATATCCCCTCTATCTATATTTTCAGTAAACACATTAATAAAATTCGCATTCTTTAGCACTAAATCTGCTTTAACCCTTCCCATCGCTGCATCAATGTTTTTCCGAGTCTGCTCCATATGCTTCCCTCCTCTAATAATTTTAAAACACCCTTCTATTAAATTATTATGGAAATGCTTACAGTATTCCTCATTACTAAGTTAATCTAAAATTTTTTAGCAAATAAAAAAAACACAGCTATTGCTGTGCTATGCTTTCCTTAGTTTTTAACTGTATTTTATTGTACCAATCAACGTATATATAAAATAAACTAACAACATCTTGTTGATTATATAATAATATTCTTTCTTTTTTCTCTTTAGGCATTCTATTTATATAGTCAGCGTCTTTTACTATTTTACCAAAGGTTTTAGCTAAATTAGATCCACTAATTACCTCGCTTTCGCGATCAATCTCAAATATCTTTTCTAGAGCTTTAAGCCCAATACATGTTCCTTCAGCTTTTTCATAACATTTCTGCAAATCTACTTCGCCAAAATACCCCTCTAGTATAAAATCTATTTTATGAGCTTTTAACAAATAGTTTATAACTGTAAAATCATTATTACCTGAAAATGTAACGATGCATTTTTTATTATTCTTCATCTTCATTTCTTCAAAATAATTTTTAGCTAAAGACAATATTTCTATAGCATCTTTTTTATTTTCCGCCATATATTGGGTAACCTTTAACTCGTTTGAAATTTCATCATAATAGCAGCACCCAAAAACTCCTATACATATGGGCTTTTTATAAATGTAATGTTCTAAATCAAAAAACAATGCATCTTTAAAGAGTTGCTTATTTCCGTCTATAGTAAGGGCCCCTTCCACTGAAATTTCCCCTACATTAATACTACTAAGTTTTGTAATCACAATATCACTCTTTTCTACTAAGTTTACTAACTTTTTACTAAGTTTTCTAAAAAGCAAAACCGTAAATTTGCACAAGTCTAATTTAAACCTCCGCTCTATTTATATGTTATCACATTTCCACTATTTTATAAAATCATTTTTAAAATTTAATGATTTTTCTTGTTACTTTATATTGACACTAATAGATAAACATGTTAGAATTACAATTGAGAATTGTTTTCATTAAGGAGTGATTATTATAAGTATTTACGATTTAAAGCCAGGAGATAAAGCGCTCATTGACTCCGTTTGCGGGGATGATAAGTTTGCTAAAAGATTACTCGCATTAGGCTTCATAGAAGGTACTGAAGTTAAATTAGTAGCTACTGCACCTCTAGGGGATCCTATAATTATAAATTTACGCGGTTTCAATTTAGCCATTAGAAAAAACGACGCTAAAAATATATCTATAAAAATTGCATAATTATTATAGCGAGATATAATAAGGAGGATTTGAATGATTACTGCTGCCTTACTAGGTAATCCTAATGTTGGCAAAACAACTCTATTTAATGCGCTTACAGGTTCTAACCAATACGTAGGTAATTGGGCTGGAGTGACCGTAGAAAAAAAAGAAGGCTTTATAGCTAATAAAATTAAAATTGTTGACTTGCCTGGTATTTATGCCATGGACACTTATTCAAACGAAGAAAAAGTGTCCAAGGAATTTTTGCAAAGCAGTAACGTAGATGTAATTGTAAATATTGTTGATGCATCGAGCCTTGATAGAAATTTATACCTTACAACTCAATTAAAACAATTTAACAAACCGATAATTTTAGTATTAAACATGATAGACGTAGCAATATCTAAGGGAATAGACATTAATTTAAAACTTTTAGAACGAAAACTAGGGGTAAAAATAATACCTATAGTAGCTTCAAAAGGTAAAGGTATTTCTGATGTTCGCGATTGCCTCCTCAAAAAGGATTATATTACCACTTCTACAAACAGTTTAAAATTTAAAGATGAAAAAGAAACCTATGATTACATTGAATGTTTATTAAAATCAATTACTAATAAAAACACTGATAATAAAGCTTCTATTACAGAAAAAATAGATAAAATTGTGCTTAATAGAATACTTGCTTATCCGCTATTTTTCGGAAGTTTATTTTTAATTTTTATGTTTACATTTACCTGGGTTGGACAACCTTTAGCTGATCTTCTAGATAGTTTGCTTAATGATTTTTTCGTTCCATTTTTACGTATTGTACTTGCGAGTAACAGCGCTTGGTTTTCTTCTCTACTAATTGATGGTATCGTAGGCGGAGTTGGTTCCGTAATAGTATTTTTACCGGTTATATTGACATTATTCTTAGGTATTTCATTTTTAGAAGACAGTGGATACATGGCAAGAGCTGCTTTTATAATGGATAAGTTAATGAGAAAAATGGGCTTATCAGGTAAAGCTTTTATTCCTTTAATTGTTGGTTTCGGTTGCTCTGTTCCAGCTATAATGTCTGCTAGAACTCTAGAGAGTGATAAAGACAGAAGATTAACAGCACTTTTAGTTCCTCTTATGTCCTGCAATGCCAGGCTTCCAGTTTATGCATTGTTTGCATCAATATTTTTTCCTGGAAGAGAAACCTTCATGGTATTTTCATTATACTTACTAGGTATTGGTTTAGCCTTTGGAATTGGACTACTATTTAAAAATACTTTATTCAAAAAGGATGAAGAACCTTTTATTATAGAATTACCTGTATATAAATTACCAGAACCAAAAAGCTTATTAATACATACTTGGCAAAAAGGTAAAGGCTTCTTAAAGAAAGCCGGCACTATAATTTTCTCAATTTCCGTAATAATATGGTTTTTATCAAATTTCAATACTACAGGTATGGTTGATATAAACATTAGCTTTTTAGCTTCAATAGGAAAATTTATAAATCCAGTATTTATACCCCTTGGATTTGCTTCATGGCAAAATTCGGTAGCACTTTTAACTGGTCTTATGGCTAAGGAAGTAGTTGTAGGTACAATGGGTGTTATATATGGAGGTAATTTAAAACATATTTTAGCTAATTATTTTACGCCACTATCGGCTTATAGCTTCTTAGTTTTCGTATTATTATATACTCCCTGTGTATCAGTAATCGCAACTATGAAAAAGGAATATGGAAATAAAATGGCAATTTTTTCTTTAACATACCAATTGCTATTAGCCTGGATAGTTTCTTTTATAATATTTAATCTAGGTAGTTTTATAATTGGATAATAAAAAATTTATAGCATAAAATATATAGTATAAAATATAAAGAGGTGATGCTAGCGTGGAATTTATTATTGTTGGTGTGATTATAGTTGTAGCTGGATATATCTTATATACTAATATAAAAAAGCAAGCAAGTGGTGATTGTGGTTGTGGAAATGGCTGTAAAGGCTGTAGCCATAGTTGTGAAATAAAGCCCCCCAATAAAATTCAATAAAAAAAGCAGTGGTATAGTACATTTTTGTACTATACCACTGTTTTTTTAATCTTACCTCTGCACTATTTTGCTAATATAGATAACCTGTTACTCACCATTTTTAGTGGTTCATTAGTGGTTCTATTACTTTTCAAAAAAGCTATTTGTTTTTTAGCTAATTTTTCTTTTCTCTTAAGATCCAAATCATTTTCAATAATATCAACTACATTGAAAATTTTAGGCAAATTAACAACATCTTCATAATTATGAAGCATGAGAATTTCCTTAGACTTTTCATCATGTTTTACTAGGTATTCATTGTATAGTTCAACCCACATAGCCCCATTTATTTCATCTTTTCTGTTAATACCAGTGAACTGCTCTACACTTTTTAAACTGCAATTTTTAATTCCCATTTTTTTATGAAAAGGTCTTATAATCCTAAATAAATCTATATGTTCCCTTGGCATTCTAAACCCAAGATTATATCTGTACATCTTTCTAATTATGAAGGGCTCATCAAAGGCTGTTCCATTATAAGAGCACCATCTTTTAAAATTACCCATCGCTTTTTTAAGTTCTTTCAAAAGACTCTCCTCGTCGCTTGGCACCTCCGCAAAATATTGAACGATTTCAAATTCATCTTTGTTTAAGTAATACCCTAAAGATATCAATACTATTTTATCATATTCCATATCGAAACCTGTAGCTTCAATATCTAAATACGCAATAGTGTCCATCTTATATTTGGTGAAAATTTCGTTAGGCAAAATAACCTTAATTTTATATTTTTTGATAAACATAGTTCCCCCTAATCTATAAAAAAAGAAAAGTATCTATTACAACAAATGTGTTTTTTATTTGCTAAATAATTCTAAACAAGTTTTACATTTTTCTATAATCTAATAATACATTAAAAACAGCGTTATTGCAAATAATTGCAATAACGCAAATTCAAAGGAATACCGAGTATATGCTACATTCTGTCTACAACTTCTATCCCTATAAGGTTTAACGCGTTCTTGATTACTTGGCAAGTAGATTCTACCATTTTAATTTTTGCTTTTTTATTCGATTCATCTTCTAAATTTGATATATTGTGCTGATTATAAAATTTATTAAATGCCTTTGCTACCTCAATAACATATCTTGTAACCATAGATGGTTCTAATTTATCAATAGCAGCCATAATTGCACTTTGGAAACCTTCTAACTGCTTAACAAGTTCAAATTCTTCTTTAGAACTTAATTTATTATAATCAGGTTCTACATTAGTTCTAACTTCATTAGTTTCAGGTTTATTGCTATTTTCTCCAACTTTTCTTAATATGCTTTTTGCTCTTGCATAAGTATATTGCACATAAGGACCTGTTTCTCCATCAAAGCTAAGCATTTCTTCCCAATTGAAGACAATATCTCTTTCTCTATGATTTTTTAAATAAGTGAATACAATAGCACCTATTCCTACTTTTTTAGCTACATCTTCTTTGTTTTCAAGCTCTGGATTTTTTTCATTTATTACTTCAAGAGTTTTAACCACTGCTTGATCTAATAATTCATCTAAGAAAATAACATCGCCTTTTCTTGTAGATAATTTTTTATCTGCAAATCTTACTGTTCCAAAAGGTACATGCACACAATCATCTGCCCACTCATTGCCCATAAGCTTTAAAGTAGTAAATACTTGTTTAAAATGAAGAGCTTGATCTTTTCCAACTACATAAATATTTTTATGAAAATCGTAAGTCTTCTTTCTGTAAGTTGCTGCAGCTAAATCACGAGTAGCATAAATTGTAGCACCGTCTGATTTTTTAATTATGCAAGGTGGTATATTGTACTCATCGAGCATTACAACTTTAGCTCCATTACTGTCTACAAGTAGGCCCTTTGAATCTATGTCTTTTATTATGTCATCCATTTTATCGCAGTAAAAACTTTCCCCAGCATAAGAATCAAATTCAACATTTAAAGTTTTGTAAAGTTTCTTAAACTCTACTAGGCTTAAGTCTCTAAATTTAGTCCATAGCTTAACTTCATCAACGCAACCGTCTTCTAATTTCCTAAAATACATTTTTGCTTCATCATTAAGTGTTGGGTCAATATCAGACTCTTCATGGAATTTTACATAAATTCTTAATAATTCATTAATAGGCTCTTTTTCTAATGCATCTTCGTCTACCCAGTTTTTATAGGCGTAAATAAGCTTACCAAATTGCGTTCCCCAATCCCCGAGATGATTAATTCCAGTACAATTATATCCTTCAAAAGAAAGTATCTTATATAAAGAGTTACCTATAACTGTAGTGAATAAATGTCCTACGTGAAATGGCTTTGCTATATTAGGTGATGAATACTCTACTATCATATTCTTACCTTCACCTATTTTAGATGAACCATAGCTTTCTCCCTCTTCTAATATTTTTTCTATAGTATTTTTAATAAATACTCCTTTGTCTAGGAAGAAATTTAAGTAAGGACCAAAGCACTCTATTTTTTCAAAACCCTCATTTTCAATTTTTCCTTTTAGGTCATTAGATATCATATTAGGCGCTTTTTTCATAGTTTTTGCTAATTGAAAACACGGAAAAGCAAACTCTCCCATTTCAGGTCTTGGGGGTATTTCAATTAACTTCTCTATTGTTTCTATATCTAGCTCCACCAATTGTTTAATTCTTTCTGCAACTATTTTTTTATAATCCATAAAAATTCCCTCCTGTATTGCTCTGCGGTAGATAACAATTGTTATCCCTCCTGCACTGCATTTCACTTGATACACTTATTAATTGTAATCCTAATCTCAAAATCCATATATATTGTAATATAACAAAAACCCATCTCTAAATAAAGAGACGGGTTATACTTCCGCTGTACCACTCTAGTTGACTATAAAGTCCACTCAATGTGTTAACGCTACTCGCGGCTTACCCTATAAGAGTCAAAAATACTTTTAACTAGTTCAGGCAGCTTCTCCAAGGTTCTCTTCCTAAAATTAATTTAATACTAATTTTGTTAAATAGTTGCCCACTTAACTTCCTATACCTTACAAGGCTTACACTCTACCCTTGCTCGCTTTAAGATTAATAAGAAAGTACTGTCCTTTTCATGGAATTTAATGATTATATAATTATATAATTACTCAATAATAGCTCAAATTATATCACTACAGTACATATTTGTCAATTTTTTTACAATTTGTTTTGCATATTAATAAATTTTAATATGCTCAGAGAATTTTTTTAAATCAGTAATTGGCTCTTTGCAAGTAAAATTCTCACAAATATAAGCAGTAGTTTTTCCCTGCAAAGGTTTATGTGCCCTTAACTCATTATTAATAGAATTTAACCTTTCATCGCCAGTGTTTATTACTACTGTAGCAAATGGGAGGTAATTACTATTAATCTCTTTAATCATAGCTTTAGTAACACTACCCTGCCCCTCTCCTGCGATAATAATATCCTTTCCTGGTACCTCGCTATATAATAGTGCCGTCATAAAATAAGCATGAGCACTTTCTATAGTTTTAACCTTTGAAGCAAAAGCCTCAAATTGCCCGTATGCCTCATTTTCTAATTCACTATTACCACTTAATCTAGCAAGCCTTAACATATTTAAAGTAGCCACTGAATTACCTGATGGCATAGCACCATCATATATATCTTTTGGCCTAACAATTAGTTCTTCTCCGTCAACTCCATATAAAAACAATCCACCTTGCTCTTCATCTTTAAACAACTTAAGCATATTTTCATTAAACTCTATTGCTTTAGCTAAGTATTTTACATTAAAAGTAGCTTCATATAACTCAATTAAAGCATGCACAAGGAAGGCGTAATCTTCTAAATAGCCTAAATGGGCTATTTCGCCTTCTCTGTATCTAGCCATTAATCTTCCTTTTTCATTAATCATGTTACTTAAAATAAAATCCATAGCCTTTTCTGCCTGGGTAATATAAACGCTATTATCAAAAACCCTTCCACCATAAGCGAGCGCCGCAATCATAAGTCCATTCCAGGAAGTTAATATCTTGTCATCCTTATAAGGATGAATTCTTTTTTCCCTATATTCAAATAACTTTTGTCTCATTTCTTCTAATTTGCATTCTATTTTTTCATCCATCTTAGAGCTACTCTTTTTGCCAATAAGATTTGGAATATTCCCACCTTCAAAATTACCTTCAACCGTTATATTGTAGCGTTTACAATAGGTTTCATAAAGCTCCTCACCTAGAACTGAACCTATTTCCTTTAATGTTAATAAATAATATGTGCCTTCTTCGCCCTCACTATCTGCATCCTCTGCTGAGTAAAAGCCACCCTCTGGAGAGGTCATATCCCTTAAGATATAAATAAATATTTTTTCAGCTACTTGTTTGTAGAATACTTTGCCTGTAGCTTCAAAAGCCTCAATATATACTGTAGCTAAAAGTGCATTATCATATAACATTTTTTCGAAGTGAGGTATGAGCCATTTCCCATCTGTGGAATACCTTGAGAATCCAAACCCTATATGGTCGAAAATCCCGCCCTCATACATAGCTTCCAAAGTTTTTTCTACCATCTCTAATGCTTTAGGCTCATTATAATTTCTCCAGTATTTCAATAAAAATTGCAAGTTATGAGGCGCTGGAAATTTTGGAGACCTTCCAAATCCACCATAATCTCTATCAAATACACTCTTGAAGCTATTATATGCATTATGTATTTCATCCTCGCCTATTTCTTCTCCTAGTTCTACTAGATTAACCTTTTTATTAATGTTTTTTATATGTTCTACTATTTTTTCACTAGATGCTACAACATCCTCTCTTTCTTCATTCCACTGCTGTGCGATAGAATTCAGTACATCCTTTATGCCTGGCATTCTATGTCTACTTTCCCTTGGAAAATACGTACCAGCATAAAATGGTTTTTTATCTGGTGTCATAAAAATAGTTAAGGGCCATCCACCACTTCCAGTTAAAGTTTGGCATACGGTCATATAAATACTGTCTATATCTGGGCGTTCCTCTCTATCCACCTTTATTGATACAAAATATTTATCTATAATAGCTGCTACTTCTTCATTTTCAAAAGATTCTTTCTCCATGACATGACACCAATGGCAAGTTGAATAACCGATTGAAAGGAAGATTGGTTTATCTTCTGCTTTTGCTTTGGTAAAGGCGTCTTCACCCCAGGGATTCCAACTTACTGGGTTATATGCATGTTGCAGAAGGTATGGAGACTTTTCATTAATTAATCTGTTAGGTTTTCTGTTTTGTTTAATAGTGCCTAGTTTAGTCATAGCTACAACAACTCCTATCAAATATGTATTAACGATATTATGCCCAATGTAGCTACTTTAAGTCCATAAAAATAAAGAATAACATTTTATCCAAGTTGTTTAATTTTGTGTTGTATACTTATATCAATACAAAACACTTGTGTCGTCCGTAAAGGAAGGAAGTTTTATCTTATTTCATAATTTCTAATGCAAAAGCCTGATTAACATCATTTTATCAGTCAGATATAACCAGCCTTCCATAAAAATAACCTAGTATCATTCTTTAATCCAAGATACTAAGTTATTTTTTTATATTCAATTTTCTTTATCAGTGCTTCCAAGGAAGCGACGGAAGTGGTTCTCCTGTTTCTAATAGAGTTTTTATTCCACAAAGAATAAAAGTCCATCCAGCAGCAGCTTGCTGGAATTTTGCATCTTCAGCATTTATATCTTGCAAAATCGTTAATTTTGTTAAGGGTCCCATCTCTTGTATTTCGAAAACCACTGTTGTAACCTTTTCTTCAGTATTTTCTTGAAACTTTTTCCAAGTATAGGAAAGTCTTTTGTTTGGCTTATATTCAATAACTTCGCCTCTCACTTCCTCTTTTCCTTCGGGTGTAATAACCGATACAGAGGAACCAACATTCCATTTAGAAATTACACTGCGTCCGAACCAATATTTTTTTGTATATTCAGGTTTAATAAGAGCTTCCCATACTTTCTCCGCACTGGTCGATATAACTATTTGATACATAAATCCTTCCATAATATCCTCCTTAGTTTATTTTTCAAGATTTCCTTTCAATTCCATCAAGTCTTCAATTCTTATTTCATCAAACTTATTTATCCACCTCAAAGAAATTAGCCTTAATGGAACAGTATTAATATAATGAATCTTCTCTCTCCCCCTCCATATGGGTACTATAATATCGGCATTTTCTAAAATTAAAAGATGTTTTGATACTGCCTGTCTTGACATTTCAAGCCGGGAACATAGTTCAGAAAGAGATTGACCATTCTTTTCATAAAGCAGATCTAATAAGTAACGACGTGACTTATCAGCAAGAGCACTAAATATTTTATCCATAGTTTTATATTAGCAACCATTTAGTTGCATGTCAAGTTTTTTTCAAATTACTACTAATGTCATCCATTGTGCCTCAAATTTTCTTTTATTCATGTAATAATACTCATACAACAACTCCTATCAAATATGTATTAACGATATTATGCCCAATGTAACTACTTTAAGTTCATAATAAATAACCTAATATCATTCTTTAATCCATATTACAAAAATAAAGAATGAATTTTAACCCTAAATATAGGATAAAATCCACTCTTAATAAAAGAAGTATAATAATTTTTTAATATGTAATTAGTTTGCAAATCTACACGCTTATTTTTCTTATAGCTTTCGAACTTCTGTGCCTGCACTAAGCTACTAACAGCAGAGATGCATTTTTTTTTTATAAAAATCGTATGTAAACAATACAGTTATAACCAATATACCCGATAAAATCTTTATTACCACAACTTTAAAATCATCCATATTACTTGATAAAATCATTGTATTAAACATCCCATGCATGATAGCCGCTGCAAATATAGACTCTGACTTTTCACGAATATAAGTAATAATTATAGACATAACAAACATTTGTATAAAATTAATAATTGCCCCTTTAATCGGATTATTGGGATACTTATACCATATGCTAACAGGAGTATGCCACACTGCCCATATAAAGCCTATAAGTAATGATGATTTAATCATACCTATATGTTTCAACTCATTAAACAAAAAACCTCTCCACGCTAATTCTTCTATTAATGCTGAAACAGTTGAAATAGACAGACCAATTATTATATTTAATATAAATGTTTTTTTCGAAAAAATTATATTGTTAAACTGGATTATACTAATTACATTGATAACCAATGCCATTAACATAGGTAATAATATTGAAAATAAAAACCAAGAATTAGGTCTAAAAGAAATGCCAAGACAACCTTTTAATTTCTGTTTGAAGATAAATTTTTGCACAATAATAACTGAGATAAAAGGTATAATCATTGGTACTCCTAATAAATCGACAGCAATCGGACTTGATTTTCCTCCAATAACCTGAAGCATTATATAAAATAAAAGTGTAATAATATATGTCGACATTACAAAGTACAATACTTTTTTAGTCCTCCTACTAATTGACAACACCTCCTTTTATGTTTGGCTAGTGTAAACACTATCTTTGTTTTATATATTTAAATCCTGCTATTCTTCACAATAATCTACACTTGCGAAACAACTCTTACGAAGATTATAACATTATTTTACCACGGGCAAAATAGACACGGTCTTTTTCGTACCGTAATCAAATCGGTACATCCACCTTAAGGAGTAACCGCCTCGTTTGCAATGATGTCCCATGCTTATCATAACTCAATTGTATTTATGTTACATTAAGCATATCTAAATTTCAATGAGATAATATAGACTACCTCTTCTATTTTTTTACTTTCAGTGTCGTTTTTAATCAATCTACGTATTATATACTAAATAAAGCTAAGGAGCGATGTTATGCCAACTATAGAAACAAAGTATCATCCTGAAGATTGGTGTGTCGAAAAAGACGATTGTGAAGACCTACGTGATTTTGAAGAAAAACATGATGATATAGTCGACGTTAAAGACCAGTGTGATTTTGAAAAAAAACTTGATGACAATATTGATGATAAAGATCATTGTGACTTCGAAAAAAAACTTAATGACAATATCGATGATAAAGATCATTGTGCTTTCGAAAAAAAACTTAATGACAATATCGATGATAAAGATCATTGTGACTTCGAAAAAAAACTTAATGACAATATCGATGATAAAGATCATTGTGATTCCGAAAAAAAACAATTTCATGTCCATGAGTTTGAAGGTAGCACTACAATAGCTGAATTAGAGGAAACACCTCCTAATCATAGATTTGCTGGAGTATCCAGTCCTGCAATATCTGTTTCAGGTGGACATATTCATAAAGTTAAGTCAAGAACAGATTGTTTTGATCACTTACATTATTTCGAAGCAACTTCTGGCATTCAGATACCTGTTGGTAATGGAAAACATGTTCATTTAGTAAAAATAACTACATCCGTAAATGATTTCCACTCCCATAAATTAATATTTGTTACACTTATAGACTCCCCAATACTCGAAGAGAAAAATAGTATAAATGCTCCTTTTTAGTCACAAAATACTAGAAATATACTACTATGTATTGAGCAATAAAAAGCTTAAATTAAAAATAAGGAGTCTTTATATATGGCAGCACTAACTTTAGATTTTGGAAGCCCTAAAACTGCTTCTGTTCAAGAAATACAGCTTACTGGGAAGATTGGTACTGATTCTCCAACCTATGCAGTAACTATAACTTTGGATGTTCTCGATAATATTACTACTCCGCTTACGCCTACTCATAGATATTTTTATGTAACAAAGGAGTATCTTGCTGGTGCAGACTTCTCGACTACACCCGACGAAGTATATATGGCAATTACCCCCAGACTAACAGCTAATGAGCTTTTATCAACACCAAAGCCAGTGACATTATTAATCTCTGGAGATGGTGGAGCTTTTGAAGGCGCTATGATTCCAATAGCATAATAATAAACACAAACAAAGCCTTGGCAGGCTTTGTTTGTGTTATAAGATAAGGAGTGTAACAAAAGTGGAAAGTATTATAATACCATCAACTAAAAGTCTTACATTAACAAATAAAATTCCTACTGGAAACATAAATAAAGATTATATAACCGTAGGAAATGATGGAGTATATACTTATTCAAGCCTTTTATTTTTTGATATCTCCACAATACCAAATAATGCTGAAATAACCAATGCAGAAATTGTATTATTTAAAACTGATAACTTTTATAAAAATAAAAAAAAATGTATTAATATATATCCGCTTTTTGATTATTTTAGCAATTACACTACCTATAAGAATCCTCCGAAAGTTAACCATCTTATTGAAGGTAGCATATATCCCATAACTTCTAAAATATCAGTTACAACGAATCTCACTAAGATTGTTTCGCTATGGTTCAAGAATTCAAATTCAAACAAGGGTATAATTCTGTGTAAAAAAAATAATGATTTTATCACTAACTTTGGTTCGGCCATGTGTAAGGATAGCAATTTAATTCCATTTATAAAAGTAATTTATTGTATAAAAAACACTATCGTAATACAAGAAAAACATACTAGTTGTAAAGATGAATGTAATCATAATATCGAAAATCATACTTCAATGAAGGTAATATATTATCCTTGTCCCTGCAATTGCAATCCTAATCCTGGAATACCAACAACAAGACAGGTTAAAGTTACCGGAATAGTTGCACCAATGGCAATATACGAAGCAATTGTAAAACTGGTGGTAACTAGAAATGGCACTGGTCATGCTGATAATTATTATATTACTGATGAATACGATAATTCTTCAAGCAATACTCCACTTGCAATAGACAAAATTTATAATATTCCTGTTCTTCCAAAAGCAAATCCAGGAGATACTGAAAATGTAGATTTTTATGGAGCTTATAAAGGAAATTTAGAACTATTTCTGTGAACTACCACCACTTATAGAAGTGGTAGTTCACAAATAATCCATTTCTAGATGATGTCAGCTATTAAACTAACAATTACATATTTACACTATATATGTAGATCGTGTACAGCAATACCTATTTACAACCTTTATTGTCCTTTATTCGTTCCTTTCCCTTTTCAGTATCTGCAGTTTTTCTCTTCATTGTCTTTATATTATCAACATGACGGAAATGCATTGCTGACCAATCATCATCAATAGATACTTGAGATACTGGTTCAAATTCATATGGACTAAATATATCCCATGATTTTGTTCTATTAATATTGGTTTATACTTTTTAGAAGCTCCCTTTGGATGTTTTGTGTCGTGACTTAATTGTAACAGGAGATTGCATAGATATTTTTCTCTTTTTTTGTTATATTGAAATTAATGTAATAATTTTCGTTCATTTATAGTATGATAAATATATATAGTTTTTATGTGCATTTAAGTAAATTTCTTACAATATAGTTGATGCAGTAACCCATATTGCTTAGATGTATAGAATAATAGATGGCTAAGTAGGTGTTAGTAGATGTGTAGTTGATCCAACCTTTTGTGCATAGAGCTATGACAAAAATGATTTAACTGAGACATTATAAGTTCATATATCAAGCTATTATTGAAAGGGGATAATTTCATGAACAAAGTTATGGATTTAGATGAAGTAATGGAAAAGGTTCACGATGGAGCGACAATTATGTTTGGTGGCTTTCTAGGGGTGGGTGCACCGCTTAAAGCAATTGACAAATTAGTAGAAAAAGGTGTTAAAGAGTTAACTATAATATCAGTAGTTAACTCTTATCCCGGTCAGGATTTTGACATTGCACGATTGTACAAAAACAAGCAAGTTAAAAAATTAATAACTGCCCATTCTAGCACTTGCCAGCTTGCCTTGGAACAATTTAAAAACGGAGATATTGAAATTGAATACTTTCCAATGGGTAGTCTTGTTGAAAAAATTAGAGCAGCTGGTTCTGGGTTAGGTGGTGTTCTTACCCCTACTGGTGTAGGTACATTAGTTGAATACGGTAAACAAAAACTTATAATAGAGGATAAAATGTATTTAATTGAGTTGCCACTGAAGGCTGATTTTGCATTTATTAAAGGCTATAAAGGCGATAGATTAGGAAATATACAATATCGTGGCTTAGCCATTAATACCAATCCAATTATGGCAATGGGTGCAGACTATACAGTAGCCGAAGTGAATGAAATAGTTGATGTTGGTGGTATTGAACCTGAATGCGTAGGTACACCAAGTGTATTTGTACAAGCCGTTGTACAAGGCCATTCATTTGATGAACATAAACAAGTATATACTAATTTGTGGGTTCGTTCTAATCAATTAAAATAATTGTTTTTTATAAATCAAAGGAGGTAATTAAGTATGGAAGCAAGAGAAATAATTGCTCGGAGGGCAGCTAAGGAACTAAGTAATGATCAAGTAGTGAACTTAGGGTTTGGAATGCCTACAGCAGTTGCCAATTATTTAGCTGAGGGTGTGGAAGTAATATTGCAATCCGAAAACGGTTGCTTAATGTTTGGCCCTACTCCAAAACTAGGCAAGGAAGATCCGGATATTGCAAACTCTGGTGGTCAACCTATTAGCTTACTAGCCGGAGCTGCGGTTTTTGATTTGGCTACATCATTTTGCATTATTCGTGGAGGGCATGTTGACGCCACAGTACTGGGCGCACTTGAAGTAGATGAAGAGGGTAGCATTGCAAACTGGGCTATGCCACTTGCTCCAGGAAAATTTGCACCAGGCATGGGGGGGGCTATGGATTTAGTAAATGGTGCTCGCAAAGTTATTGCTACATTGAAACATTCTAGTAAGAGTGGATCTAAGATACTAAAAAAATGCCTTCTTCCAATTACAGGTAAAGGTGTAGTCGATGTTATCGTTACTGAAAAAGCAGTATTTGAGGTAACGCCTACTGGACTGGTACTTACTGAAATATTTGAAGGCCTAAATGTTGAGGACATTCGTAGTATTACAGAAGCTGATTTTACAGTTTCTGATAAGGTAGCTGTATATCAGTTGTAGATGTTTGTTTTCAAAATTGTTTATATACTAGAATTAAATCATCTTCTGCGAAACTGCTCATCTTCTAAAACAAAACTCCCACTTTTATAAGTAGGAGTTTTGTTTTATTAAAAAATACTTGGGTATTTTCATATTTAAATTTAATTGTGATTTATATTATTCTCATGAATTTTATCTTAATGGCTTAAACCCTTTTAATCGTAAAGCATTTGTTAATACTGAAACTGAACTTAAGCTCATTGCAAGTGCTGCAATAATAGGATTTAGAAGCGGACCTCCAAATAAATGCAGTGCTCCCATCGCAACTGGGATTCCTAATGCATTATAACCAAAAGCCCAGAATAAATTTTCCTTTATATTTGTTATAGTTTTCTTACTTAACTGTAGCGCTGTAGGTACATCCATTAAATCACTTCTCATAAGTACTATATCTGCGGATTCCATTGCAACGTCTGTTCCAGAACCTATAGCTATACCAATATCAGCCTGTGCAAGTGCAGGAGCATCGTTTATTCCATCTCCAACCATAGCAACCTTTTTACCTTCTGATTGAAGTTTTTTAACTTCATTTGCTTTATCCTCTGGCAGAACTTCTGCGTATATTCTATCAATACCAACTTGCTTTCCAATAGCTGCTGCAGTCCTTTTATTATCACCAGTTATCATGGCAACTTCTATTCCCATACTATGGAGTCTCTCTATAGCTTTTTTACTATTTTCTTTAACAGTGTCAGCAACTGCAATTATTCCACTTAACTTATTTTCTATGGCAATATACATTGGAGTCTTACCTTCTTCAGCTAGTTTGTTTGAAACATCTTCTAATTTTTCTAAAGAAATTTCACTTTCTATCATAAGTTTTCTATTTCCTAATATTATTTTATTACCATCTATACTAACTTCTATTCCATAACCAGGTATAGCTTTAAAGCTTTCTACTTTTTTAAATTCTAATGATTTTTCTTCTGCGTCTTTAACTATAGCCTCACCTAGTGGGTGTTCCGATCCTTTTTCAGCAGAGGCTGCTATTTGAAGTAAGAATTCCGCGGAAGCACCCTCCACCGTAACTATATCAGTTACCTTTGGTTTTCCTTGCGTAAGTGTTCCAGTCTTATCAAATACTATAGTTTGAATTTTATGTGCAGTTTCGAGCGCTGTACCACTTTTTATAAGCACTCCATACTCTGCGCCTTTTCCTGTTCCAACCATTATTGCTGTAGGTGTTGCAAGGCCCAGAGCACAAGGGCACGCTATTACAAGCACCGAAATGAATATTGTTAGAGAAAACACTGCCGTTTCTCCAGATAAAAACCAAGCTAATGACGAAACTAGAGCAAGTCCTATAACCACAGGCACAAAGTAACCTGATATAACATCTGCCATTGCAGCTATTGGAGCTTTTGAGCCTTGAGCATTTTCAACTAAGGTTATTATTTGTGATAGTGCCGTATCCTTACCAACTTTAGTTGCTTTATATTTAATAGATCCATTTTTATTTATACTTGCACCAATTATATTATGTCCAATACTTTTTTCAACTGGTATACTCTCACCTGTAAGCATTGACTCATCTACTGATGTAGTTCCGTCTATTACCTCACCATCCACAGGCATTTTCTCGCCAGGCCTCACTACTACTATATCTCCAACTTCTACTTCGTCAATTGGAATCTCTATTTCTTTATTACCGCGAATTATCATTGCAGTTTTTGGGGCAAGACCCATAAGTTTTTTAATTGCCTCAGAGGTTTTTCCTTTAGTTACTGATTCTAAATACTTCCCAAGAGTTATAAGTGTCAAAATTACTCCTGCTGACTCAAAATACATTTCATAATCCATATTTCCCATAATTGTTATTTCAAATACAGCAAATAAACTATATAAAAATGCCGCAGAGGTTCCGATGGATATAAGTGAATCCATATTTGGACTTAATCTAAATAATGATTTGAATCCAACTATAAAATATTTTTTACCTGTATACATTATTGGTAGAACAAGTATCAATTGTAAAATAGCATAAGTCTCCATATGCATCATCGGGTTAATAGCTTCAGGTAATGTAATAATCATAGGTAGCATTGCAACTAGTAACAATGGAACTCCAAATATTGCAGACATTAAAAATCTATTCCATAAAGACTTTATCTCTTTTTCTTTTTTTTCTTTATCAGCGTCTACATTACTTTCATCCTCTAGAGCCTTATATCCTGATTTTTCAATTGCCTTCTTTATATCTACTGTCCTTACTAATGATGGTTCAAAAGAAATAGTTAATTTTTCTGTGGCAAAGTTTACATTTGATTCCACAACTCCATTAATTTTTCTAGTTGTTCTTTCTATATTCTTAGCGCAGGCCGAACAAGTCATTCCTTCTATCTTTAATGTTTTATTAGTTGTTTGCACTACTATTTTGTACCCAGCTTTTTCAACTGCTCTTTGTATATCTAATAATTTAATTTTTGACTCTTCATAATTTATATTTAATTTTTCTGTAGCAAAGTTTACACTTGCATCGTAAACCCCTGGTAATTTTTTCGAAACTCTTTCTATAGTCTTAGCACATGCTGAACAGGTCATTCCTTCAATTTTCAATGATTTTGTTTCCAATTTATATTGCCTCCTATAACTTTATTATTTATCCATAATCTTTGAGAGTAAATCAATTATCTCTTCAATCTTCTCATCCCCATTATCACTAAGTACAGCATCCTTAACACAATGACTTAAATGCTGTTTTAATATTAATAAATTAGCTTTCTTTAAAAGAGATTGAGCTGCAATTATTTGGTTAGATATATCTACACAATATCTTCCGCCCTCTAACATCTTTATAATCCCTTCAATTTGTCCTTTTGAAGTTTTCAACGATTGTAATGCCCTTACTTTTTCTTGATTCATTTAAACATCTCCTTACCCCCCCCATAGGGGGTGCTATCTAGTTGTATTGTACACCATAAATTATATAATATAAACATAATTTATAACTAATTGATCATTAATATCATAATTTTGTTGGCATTTTTAATATTTAAACAGCTCCTTTTCATTTCTATAACCACATAATACCTAATTATTATGTAGATTTTATGAAGAACCCTATTTTAAAAATCTATTTTACATAAGCACATAAAATCTCCACATCTTTTTAGTATAATGTTTATAGTTAAGATTTTTTTCATAGAAAGGAATTTTTATTATTCATATTTTACGTTGAAGCTCAATAACCTATTTGATTTATTAACTCATTTTTTTAATACTAAATTGGAGGTGTTTTACTTTTGAATGACATATCAATATTACTAGCTTTCTCTGCAGGTCTTCTATCATTTTTATCTCCTTGCGTCCTTCCACTGGTTCCTGCATATATAAGCTATTTAACTGGTTCTTCCATAGAAGAATTAAAGGATGGCAAAGCTAAACTTTCTGTTTTATATAAATCCTTTGGATTTGTATTAGGCTTTTCTATTATTTTTATTTTAATGGGAGTTTCTATAACATCCCTTGGTAAATTACTAATTACCCATAAAAATTTGTTTAGAAAAGTAGGAGGAACTCTTATTGTTGTTTTTGGTCTTCATACTATTGGATTATTTAAAATAAAATTGTTTTATCGTGAGAAAAGATTTTTATATTTCGATAAAATCAAGGGTCCTTTTAGCTCAGTGATAATGGGAATGGCTTTTGCCACAGGTTGGACACCTTGCATTGGTCCTATATTATCCTCAATACTCATCTATGCTACAAGTATGAACTCTATAGGTAAAGGGGTTTTACTTTTGATAATGTATTCCCTAGGACTTGCTGTTCCATTTATTTTAACTGCCATGGCCATAGGTAGCTTTATTAAACAATTTAGAAAGTTTTCAATATATCTTCCTATAATCTCTATAATAAGTGGCGTTTTAATGATAATAATGGGGGTTATGATTTTCACAAACAAATTAGCCATATTAAGTCAATATATGAATTTTATTAATTTTTAGTTAAAGGAGATAATTAATATGAAAAAATTACTAATAGTACTTGTAGCTGCTATCATTGTAGGTGTCTCTGTCCATACTTTAAACACCTACAATGCATCAAGTTCTAACTCTAACTTATCTGTGGAAAATACAGACAAAAGTAGTCCCAATCAAAATAATGCTCCTACTAAGCCCATTGGAATAAATCCTAAGGCTTCTAAAACCAAGGCCACGGATTTCAAATTAAAGGATCTAGATGGTAAGGAATTATCTTTAAGTGACTTAAAAGGTAAAAAGGTTTTTCTTAATTTTTGGGCAACTTGGTGTCCACCTTGCAGATCAGAAATGCCTGAAATCGAAAAATTATATCAAGAAACAAAAGATAGCGACTTGGTTATAGTAGCTATAGAAATTGGTGAACCTTTAGATACTGTTAAATCCTTTATTAATAGTAATAATTATAATTTTAAAGTTCTTTCAGACCCTGATCAGATTGTTGCCGCTCAAAATAATATAGCATCAATTCCTACTTCATATTTCATTGATGTAGACGGGAATATCATTTCTAAACACTCTGGTGCTATGAATATTGATCAGATGAAAGAATATATTAAAACTCTAGATAAATAATCTAACTTAACATTAAATCCAGATAAGTAACTTATCTGGATTTAATTATTTTTTAAAACCTATCAGCTATATATCTTTATAAAATCTACACATCTTTTTTATATAATTTAAATAATAAGTTTATATTCATAGAATACAACATTAAATATTATATTAAGAACTTTTAGGAGGTAATAATGTGAGCATTAAAAAGGAAAGAATAAAAGTCTTCGATATGACGTGTACATCATGTGAATCAAAAGTAGAAAGAGCCGTTACAAAATTATATGGTGTGAAAAAAGCTCTAGCAAGCTTTAGTAGTCAATCTGTAACAATAGAATACGATACAGACCTGTGTAATTCTGAAGAAATTAGAACTGCCATAAAAGCAGCTGGTTATAGCATAGAAGGTTCAAATAACCACAAAATAGTAGGTATATTTATAATTGTAGCGACAATTATATTAATCGGAAATTCATCAGGTGGAATTGACATGACCTCTAGACTCAATGGCGCTACATATTTTGTTCTATTCATTGTTGGAGTCCTTACTTCAATACATTGTGTAGGAATGTGTGGTGGAATAATGCTATCCCAAAGTATAAATAAAGATAGCAAAAGTAAATTCGATTCCATCAAACCTGCACTTCTATATAATGCAGGTAGAGTTATGGCATATACAGTAATTGGTGGGATAGTAGGTGCTCTAGGTTCCGTGCTTTCACTCTCTCTATCCGCAAAGGCTGGGCTCCAAATATTTGCCGGTGTCTTTATGATAATAATGGGACTTAATATGAGTGGATATAGCCTATTTAGAAGGTTTAACATAAAGCTTCCGAGGCCTGCTTGCTCAGTTAAGAAGAAACCAAAAACTCCTTTTTTAGTTGGTGTTTTAAATGGACTTATGCCCTGTGGGCCCCTTCAGACAATGCAACTATATGCTTTAGGAACTGGAAGTGCTTTTAATGGAGCCTTATCTATGTTAATATTTTCTCTCGGTACAGGACCTTTAATGTTAACATTTGGCGCATTATCAGGTCTCATTACTAAAGGATATACAAAAACCCTTTTAAAATTTAGTGGAATACTAGTTGTAGTTTTAGGTATTGTAATGGGAAGTAGAGGACTAGCTTTAGCTGGTGTAAATGTGCCTTCTACATCTTCATTAGCTTCTAGTTTATCTGGTAATAACCCATTGGAATCAGCTACCCCAGCTGCTAAGGCAACTATAGAGAATGGAGTTCAGGTAGTTAAGATGACCGCAGACGGTGCAGGTTATACACCGAATGGTTTATATATACAGAAAAATATGCCTGTAAAATGGATAATTGATGGTAAATCATTAAATTCCTGTAACAGCCAAATAATTATTCCATCCTTAAACATTCAGAAAACTTTGAAGCCCGGTGAAAATGTTATTGAATTTACACCAAAGGATAAAGATATAAACTTCAGTTGTGGAATGGGCATGATTAGAGGCGTGTTTAAGGTAGTTGATAATGTTGAAACGGTAGACACTTCAAAACCTGATCCTTCTGTGCCAGCTCCATCCAGTGGAATGCCTGGTTGTAATATGGGTAGCGCACCTGAAAAACCAAGTGTTTATGGTACGGATTTGAGTAAAGTTGAAACCAGTAGATTGATCCAAAAAGCTGTGATTTCAGGAAGCAATCAGGCTCTTTCAATTAAAGGTACAGGATATGAATTTGAACCCTTGATTGTAGTTGCGGCTAAAAATGTTAATACCATTTTAAGCTTTGATTTATTTGGATTTGACAATCCAGATGGAACCTTTGAAATTGCTGCATCAGACACTGGCAACAACATAACTACTTTTAATGGTAAAAAAGGAACTGTTAAAGTAGATACCACCTTTAGTAGAAGCGGTATCTATTCGATTATAAAAGATGGCAGTATTGTAGGTGGCATGATTATTGTAGATGATTTAAAAAATACAGATTTAGAAACGATTAGAAAAGATTATATCGGTGGTTAATTTTTATGATATACATTAACTAATTCATCATTACGGTACTTCTCTTCATCTTATTGTGAAGAACTCTAATACAGTTGTTTTTATACAATTGAAGGATAATATCACGTTAATATAGAATTACAATAATGGTGTATTTTATGAAAATTTATAAATATTAATAAAATATCTCAAGTATTTGCATAATTTGTAATAGGCAGAGGTGCTTTTATGGAAAATTGGATTATATTAAATAAATTAATTTTACTGATTTATGTAAGTGTTCTGCTAGTAAAGGGCAATTTCGATTATCCTTGCAGCAACTATATAGTTATTATATCATTACTTTTTTATGTGATTATTAATGTAAGTAAATCATTGATTTCAAATAATAAATGCAAACTCATATTTTTAAGCATATCAATTCTTGAGCTTTTGATTTGCATTTTTTTTGTCACCCCTATATTTTTTATATTGTTACCATTAAACTTTTTCGAAATATTTATTGGTAAAATAAAACTCATATTTATTTTGTTTGTTTTACTAATATCTATTTTTATTATTAATAAACATTTTATAGTATGCGAATACTCATTCGCTTCCTTGCTTAGTCTCGTAGCATACTATTTTATTTTAATCATTGAAAATAAAATGAAAAAACTTACTATTAAAAATGATGAGCTTAAAGAGAAAAACTATAGATTATTGATGAGCTTAAATAATCAAATGGAATACAAAAATCAAATGATATATACTTCACAGTTGCAAGAGAGAAATAATATTGCTCAGGAAATACATGATAAATTAGGCCATAGTATCTCAGGAAGTTTAATGCAACTAGAGGCTGCGAAACTTATTATGGACAAGGATAGTAATCAAAGCAAATCTATTATTCAAACTACAATAAATGTACTTAGAGATGGAATGGAAAGTATACGATATACTTTGAAGAACATTAAACCTGAAGCAGAACAGTTAGGTATAAACAAAATAAAGCTACTTGTAGATGAGTTTAACAATAAAACTAAAATCAATGCAAATTTATATTACAGCAATAATTTGGATAGGATTTCCTATATTGAATGGAAGGTTATATGCGACAATATAAAAGAAACTTTCACCAATATAATTAAATATTCTGAAGCTAAGAATGTCAAAGTAAATGTGGAAGTGCTTAATACTTTACTTAAAGTAGAAATAAAGGATGATGGCATAGGGTGCATCATCATAAAAAAAGATCTTGGCCTATCAGGAATAGAAGAAAGAACTATGAATTTAAATGGAAAAGTTATTTTAGATGGTTCTAGTGGGTTTTCAGTAATTATTTTACTTCCTATTTAGGAATAATTCAAATTTAGTAAAAGGGTGGTGCCGAATTGCCAATTAAGATTTTGATTGCTGATGATGATTCACTTATTCGAGAAGGTCTAAAAATAATAATTGGTTTAGACGAAGAATTTATTGTGATGGCTTGTGTAGAAAATGGATTCGATGCAATAGAATATTGTTTAAACAACTCCGTAGATGTTGCACTTTTGGATATAAGAATGCCAGTATTAAATGGCGTGGAGGCCATAAAGGAAATCTCTATAAAGACTTCAACAAAATGCCTCATTCTGACTACCTTTGATGAAGACGAATATATAAATGCAGCGATTCGTTATGGAGCAAAGGGATATATTCTTAAAAATAATACTCCAGATAAGATTAAAGCTGCAATAAAGGTAGTATACAGTGGGAATATGGTTATGCAGGAAGGTATAATTGATAAAGTGTTAAAAGGAATAGATAGTGATAATAATAGTAAATTAAATAGGGATTTGTTTACTGGGAGAGAGATAGAGATAATGCAGGCAATAGCTGATGGATTATCAAATAGAAAGATTTCGGCAAGATTGTTTATATCAGAGGGTACTGTGAAAAACTACATTACTTCAATTTTAAGTAAAACAGGCCTCGAACATAGAACACAGATTGCTATTTATTATTTAAAAGGTGGTAATAAATAGAATGTGACCTTTGTCATGTTGTAAAAGTGACTTTCTGCACTCACAGTAGAAGTCTTTTTTTTATATAATAAAAGCATAGAAATTACTAAAAACAAAAAAGTTTTAGGGGGTATTATTTTGGATATTGTTAAAATAAAAGGATTAACTAAAAAATTTGGAGACTTTACTGCAGTTGATAATATAGATTTTTCCATTAAAGAGGGAGAAATTTATGGCTTACTTGGGCCTAATGGAGCAGGTAAGAGTACCATTATAAATATGATTTGTGGGTTAATTACAACGACAAAAGGTTCTATTGAAATACTTGGAAAAGATAATCAGAAAAATTCGAATAATGCAAAGAGAAACATTGGTGTAGTTCCTCAAGACATAGCAGTATACGAAGATTTAACTTGCCTCGAAAACGTAAAGTTTTTTGCAAGTCTTTACGGTCTTAAAGGGGAAGAATTAAAAAAGAAAGCCTTCGATGCTCTAGAATTTGTTGGTCTTAGTGATAAAGCTAAGAGTATGCCAGCTAGTTTTTCTGGAGGAATGAAAAGAAGATTAAATATAGCATGCGCAATTGCCCATACCCCTAAGCTTTTAATAATGGATGAACCTACAGTAGGTATCGATCCACAATCAAGAAATCATATACTTGACTCTGTGAAGAAATTAAATGAAAGAGGATGTACCATTATTTATACAACCCATTACATGGAAGAAGTAGAAGCAATCTCAACGATGATAAGTATTATTGATCATGGGAAGGTTATTGTAACAGGTACCAAGGAAGAACTCAAAGCTATTGTTACAGATAAAAATACTGTTGAGGTTACGGTTATCGATGGTACGGTAATTAATGAAGAACAATTAAAGGAACTAAAGGGAGTTACGAATGTCCTCATTAATGAAAACAAAGTTAAAATTGACAGTTTAAAGGAAATTAACAATTTAGATAAGATAATTTTATATTTCACGGATAATGGAATTCCAATTAAAAATATTGAGAACAAAGTACCAGATCTTGAAACTGTATTTTTAACACTTACCGGTAGAAAATTAAGGGATTAGAGGTGAAAAAATGAACATTATTTCTATAATTATAAAGGAAGTAAAACATACTTTCCGAGATAGAAAATCAATGGCAATGATGATATTATTTCCAATAGCGCTAATAGTTGTGATTAGTGCAGCATTTAAATCAGAGTTTACTAACACTATTGATATTGGTACACCTAAAGTTTTATATAGCATTGAAGCTACAGGTGTTGTTTCGGATAATTTTAAAACTAGTTTTATTGAAAAAGGTAAAGATTTTAAAATAGAATTTACAAAAACTAAGGATATGGATTCTGCTAAGAAAAAATTAATTTCTAAAGAGTACGATGCAATCATAGAAATGAAAAGTAATAATAAGATAGAATTTTACAAGAGCAATGTAGAAAGCCTTAAGG
Source organism: Clostridium sp. CM041 (assembly GCF_055081035.1). NCBI lineage: Bacteria > Bacillati > Bacillota > Clostridia > Eubacteriales > Clostridiaceae > Clostridium > Clostridium sp. CM041. The sequence continues at coordinate 3,435,522 of NZ_CM143648.1, read as the reverse complement.
CTGGTGTGGTTGAAACTATTCTATCTACCTATGTACAAGAATTTAATGTAATTGTAGATATTAGCAAAGTAAATCCACATATAATAAATAGTTTGCTAAGTGATAGCAATGACAACTATTCTACAATTAATTCTCTTAATAAAGCAATCCAGCCCTCCTCTTTAGATTATTATACAATTGCAGAAATAGCTCTAATAATTATGTATTCAGGAATGACAGGTCTCTTTGGAATTGCAAGTGAGAAAAATTTAAAAACTAGAGATAGGATTTTGATAAGTCCTGTTAAAAAATATGAGTTTCTTATTGGAAAAACAATAGGTGGAGTTATAGGTACAATTATTCAGATTGCTATTGTTATTTTGTTTAGTAAATATGTGCTTCATGCAAATTGGGGGAATGATATTTTTACTGTATTACTAATATTTACATCTCAAATAATCATGGCAATAAGCATAGGTGTTGGGCTAGGATTTATTTTCAAAAATGAAAATGTGGCAAATGGAGTTTTAAATTTTATAATACCGGTAATGGTATTCCTTGGAGGAAGTTATATGCCTGTAGATGGTTTTGGAAGCAAAACTTTTCAATCAATAACCTATTTATCACCTGTAAGATGGGTTAATAGATCTATATTTGACGTGGTTTATAATAATAATTACAGCAAGGTTTCCACAGCAATTTTGATTAATATAGGCGTAGCTGTAATATTTCTTGCTATATCTTCCTTGTTGTTTAGAAAGGAGAATGCATAATATGAGAAATTTATTTTTGCTTGCACTTAATACATTAAAAATCACTTTTAGAAAGAAGTCTAATATTATAGTATACTTAATTCTTCCAGTTGTAATTGTTATATTTGTTATGTCCGTTTATTCCTCAATGGATTCAAAGATTAAAGTAGGAATAAACAATAAAGCTGCAAACGGAGTAATAGCTAAAGATTTTGTTGCTGCTTTAAATAAACAGGATAAATTTAAAATTCAAGAAATTAAAGATGAAGAAATAAATAATTTAGTTGCAGAAGGTAAGGTTGATTGTGTAATTACAATACCTGCAAACTTTGATGAAAGTGTTCATAATGGAGCAATAAGTAAAATACAGATTACTGCAATTAAAGGGCAAGAAGTTACGACTTGGGTTCAAAACTATGTAAATTATTATGTTAAAAGTCTCATGATGCTAGGAAAAGCATCAGGTGGGGATAACGTTATATTTAATAAACTTTATGAAGGATTTAAGATTCAAACTCTTACTCTTCATAAAAATGTAGTTAAAGATGAATCCCTTGATAAATTAAAAACTGTTCAAAGTATAGGATTTTTAATAATGTTTATGCTTCAAGGCGCAACTACCACTTCAGGGCTTATTTTAAAGGAGAAGAAAGAGAAAACCTACTTTAGAATATTTACGACTCCTGTAAACAGTAGAATATATATTGGGGCCAATATAATGGCTAATATGTGTATAATGGTAGCACAATCAATTTTAGTAATATTTTTTTCTAAGTATATTTTAAAACTGACTACTGGAGTACCTGATTTGCAGCTACTTGCAATACTCACTTTATTTGGATTTGTTTGTGTAACACTAGGTATTCTATTAGTTGCTTTTTCAAAGACAACAAATCAAGTAGGGGTGATGGCTACCTTAATAATAATCCCGACATGTATGCTTTCAGGGTGTTTTTGGCCAATTGAGCTTATGTCTAAAACTATGCAGCAGATAGCCAATTTTTTACCACAAACTTGGGCATTAGAGGCTATTAGGCAGCTCCAAAACGGTAAAACCTTTTTAGAAATTATGCCATTACTTGGAATACTTGTAGCCTTCGCATTAGCATTTTTCCTAATTGGTATGTATAAGATGAAAAGCAATGAAAGCGTTAAAAGTTTTATATAAAAGGAGCCAACGATTGTTGGCTCCTTTCATATTAATCAAAAATTAGTTTATTACATTGCAATATATCCCATTGTTCCAACTTCTGTTTACTAACCATTTCATTATATAAATACATTAGAATTAATCACTTAATTTATCTATCTTTTCTACTAAAGTAGTTTTTTTCATTAGAATCATTCTTTAACCCCTGATAGAAAACTGCTGTGGATGTCTGTATATACGGTTCAAGCCATATGAACCCTATTCCTAAAGTGACTAAACATAATATAAACCACCCTGCAAAGCTTAGATATAGACAAAATAATTTCCCTTTATATCCATTCATCATCTCTTTGCTACGGTTTATAGCCTCCAAAGAGGTTAATTCGGGATTATCAATTAGTATATAGTATGCCATAGAATAACTAAAACTAGCGATTATCCCCGGTATTATAAGCAATAAAGTCCATAACAATATAAATATACCCATTAATAAGTTCAACAAAAATGTCTTCCCAAAATACTTAAACCCCATAAAAACGTCCTCGATTTTAGCATTAGTCTTTCGTATTAAATTTAGAAAAAACATTGAAGCGCCAAAAGTTATGGGTCCTCCGATAATCAGTACTATAAATAGACCTATATTTTGAATTCCACCATCACTAATTGGAGCACTATATTTAAATATTTCATGTATAGGATTATTAATAACCCAGTTTACCCTTTCTTTAATATCAGGTGCCTGTATAAACATTTCTGTGAAAATCCAGGCTAATACACAAACTATTATAGCTACAATCCAATTACCTGATAAATCCTCCCTTGCTTCTTGCCGTATTTCCTTATTACTTTTTGATTTTAAGTCATAACCATCCATATAAATCCCCCTTGTGTTGCTTTGGTTTTATTAATTACTTAAAATTGGTACACTATATATAATATGCTTATTACCGCATTTTTGAACCAAGTAAAATAAATAGTAAACAAAGTCCTATATTCCAATGATTTTTACATATACACAAACTATCTACTAAGAATATCGCTTGAAAGAGTCTATTGACTGTTTCCTATTATCCTTACCTAACTGCATTCAAATATGCCTTCTATAAATTTAATCAAGATCTCCATTTTTTTCTACTTACTTATATAAATTACATTGCTTTATTATAATATTGGACTTTAACTTATAGAGGTGGGAGACTTCCCCTCTGAAATGGCGTTAAATAAATAAACTATTATTCCACTGCATATAAGCCCTAAAAGTACACCACCTAAAACATCTGTAGGATAATGAACATATAAATATAATCTTGAAAAAGCTATTAAAGTAGCTAAACTAAAAATCTCAAGTGCATAATTTTTAAAATATTTTGCTAATATACCTGCAACCGCAAATGAAGACGTAGTGTGCCCTGAAGGAAATGAATAGGATAAAGGCTTTACAATTAAAAGGTCAACTGCTGGTATATTTGCTGATGGTCTTATACGTTGAACTATGTTTTTTAATATTACTTCTCCTAAAATTGCGCTTAGCAATAACGCTACTAAAGCCATGAAACCTATTTTCCTATATTTTTTGTTAACCATCAATGCAATTGCAATTATAATCCATATAGCTCCATTATCACCTAATGATGTAATAGTAACCATTACTTTATTCATAACAGTTCCATGCATATTGCCTTTTATATACAATAATATGGAACTATCAAATTTCTGCATTAAAGATATTATTTTCATCATTTTCAGCATTTCTCCTTGTTTTTCTATTTTCTTTTGTGAACTCTATAACTAATTTCGAATAATTCATTTCTGAAATACCAGCTACAAAAGGTGCGAACGTCCTAATTATGGGAATAAATCTTGCTAAAATTATTGTCATTAAACCTACTATTGTTTTGACATCTTCCAACAAAAGAATTTTAAAATCCTTCAAATTACCACTTTCCTTCCATTATAAAATAGCGAGCTATATAATACTAATATACATCCTTTTACCAATCTTGGCCATAGCCACCATTATCTTTTGTATCGCTCTTCTTGCTTTCGTTTTTATATTTTTCATCATTTACTCTTACTATTACACAGTTATCCCAATCTGTCTTAGGGTTTTAAAATATATCTTGAGGCTTATGCTTATTTATTTTTTCAATATTCAGCTAATACCTGTTCATTCAAAAGAGAAAACCCCTTATCGTAGATTATAACCTGCGATAAGGGGCTTTAATATGTAACCACAATCACATAATTTAATTTATTGATAATGGTTTTTTTCCTTCTTTACGCCACTTAGCAAATTCAGCTGCTGCTGTAAAAAGTGCATCTGTGGATGAGTTAAGTGCCGTTTCGCAAGAGTCTTGCAGCACACCTACGATAAATCCTACACCAACTATCTGCATAGCAATATCATTTTGGATTCCAAATAAGCTAGCCGCTAGAGGAACCAGTAGTATAGAACCACCAGCTACTCCTGAAGTACCACAAGCGCTTACAGCCGCAAGTATGCTGAGAATAAATGCAGTAGGAATATCCACTTTAATTCCAAGTGTATTTACTGCTGCAAGGGTCAAAACAGTAATGGTAACAGCTGCACCAGCCATATTTATCGTAGCACCTAATGGAATAGATACTGAATATGTATCCTTATCTAACCCTAGTTTCTCACACAAGCTCATATTTACAGGAATGTTCGCAGCTGAGCTACGTGTAAAGAATGCAGTAATACCACTTTCCTTTAAGCACATAAGCACAAGTGGATATGGATTTTTACGAGTATTTACGTACACAATGATTGGGTTGACAACAAGAGCCACAAAGACCATACAACCAATCAGAACTGCAAGTAATTGTCCATAGCCGAGTAATGCCTTTACTCCATTTGTAGCAATAGCATCAAATACGAGACCCATGATACCTAGTGGTGCAAAGTTAATTACCCATCTAACCATTTCGGTTACTGCATCTGAAACATCAGCAATCATTGTTTTTGTAGAATTGGCCGCATTCTTTAAAGCCACTCCAAGAACTAACCCCCAAGACAATATGCCGATATAATTGGCATTAAAAAGTGCTTTTACTGGGTTATCAACAACATTAAGTAGTAATGCTTTAAGCACTTCTACGACACCTCCAGGAGGCGTAACATTCTTAACACCTTCTGTAAGTGTTAATGTTACAGGGAACATAAAGCTTGCAATAACCGCTACAAGTCCAGCCAAGAATGTTCCTAAAAGATAAAGTATGATAACAGATTTTATATTGGTTTGATGACCACTCTTGTGTTGGGAAATAGCAGATATAACCAAGAATAAGACCAATATAGGTGCAATCGCTTTCAACGCACCTACAAATAAAGAACCGAAAATTACGATTGATTTTGCTTGCTCAGGAATTGTTACAGCCAAGATAATACCAATAATTAAACCTATAATTATTTGTTTTACCAGACTCATCTGATTCCACTTGCTCATTAGTTTTTTCATGTTTTTTTCCTCCTATAGTTCAAGATAGAGACAAAACAACACACACCTATTTTAGGTGTGCTACTAGCCGACTAGTTCTTCTCTTAGTATAAATAATTGCAGTAAACACGACATAAAAATAATCTTACCACTGATTCTAAGTCATGTAAAGAAAAATTGAAGCGTAAGTTTCCCCTTGTAGATTGCAATATAAAATTTCCAAAATTTCGATAAAAATCTACTGTTAAGCTGTAACAGCAGTCTTTCTATACTATCTATTATAATTACTAACAAAAATATAAACGCTTTGCCCATGTATGGAGCAAAGCGTTTTGAAATTCTCTATTTTATAAACTTCTATTTTATATAAAAAACAATAGATTCATATGGTCTTAAAGTTAATTCTTTGATGTTATTTATAGTATCTTTATAATTAGATATCAAAATAGTTGATTGCCCAATAAGCAATAAATCCTCTGGTAAATTAAAAGTAGTTTCTTTCCCATAAAAATTATTTATAACTAAAATTTTCTCAGCCTTCCATGAACGCATATAAGCGAATATCTGAGAATCATCTTTTATTATAATCTTGAAATCACCATAAGCAATTACATCATATTCTTTTCTAAGTTGTATAAGTTTTTTATAGTGATAAAAAATAGAATTTTCATCCTTCAAAGCCTTCTTGGCATTTATTTCTTTGTAATTGTTACATATTGTTATATGTGGCGAGCCTGTTGTAAAACCAGCATTCATATTATCATTCCATTGCACCGGAGTACGCGCGTTATCTCTTGATTTTGATTGCAATATTTTAATTATTTCTTTATCATCTATACCTTTCTCTTTTAAGATATTGTAATAATTAATTGACTCTACATCTTTATATAATTCAATTTTATCAAAGTATGGGTTTGTCATGCCAAGCTCTTCCCCTTGATAAATATAAGGTGTTCCTCTTAATAAATGCACTGTTGTTGCCAGCATTTTTGCAGATTTACTATGGTATTTTTTATCATCTCCAAAGCGAGACACAATACGTGGCTGATCATGATTACACCAAAACAAAGCATTCCATCCATTACTTTCCTCAATTCCAACCTGCCACTCAGCAAGAATCTGTTTTAACTTTTTAAAATCAAAATCCATTAAACTCCACTTATCGCCATTTTTATAATCAACTTTAAGATGGTGAAAATTAAATACCATTGATAGTTCTTTTTCCTGTGGATTTGAATATTTGATACAATTTTCTATAGTCGTGGAGGACATTTCTCCAACTGTAATAATATCTTCGCATTTTCCAAATGTTTCTTTGTTAAGCTGCTTTAAATATTCGTGAATTTTAGGACCATCTGTATAAAAACGGCGACCATCACCTTTATAATCATCTTCATATTTTTCTGGTTTCGAAATTAAATTAATCACATCAAATCGAAACCCATTTACTCCTTTTTCCATCCAAAAATTAACCACATCAAACACTTCTTGTTTTAACTCTTCATTTTTCCAATTAAGATCTGCTTGAGTTTTATCAAACAAATGCAAATAATACTCATCAAATTCTCTTACATATTCCCAAGCCGTACCACCAAACTTTGAAACCCAATTTGTTGGCTCATTTCCATTCTTAGGTTCTTTGAATATATAGTAATTTTTATACTTTTCATCACCATTCATTGCCTTTTTAAACCATTCATGCTCTGTAGACGTATGGTTAAATACCATATCTAACATAATGTCGATTCCTAATTTTTTAGCTTCTAAAACCATCTCCTCAAAATCTTCCATAGTACCAAAACTACTATCAATACTACAATAATCTGCTACATCATACCCATTGTCTATTTGGGGAGAACTATAAAATGGAGTTATCCATATATAGTCCACTCCTAAGACTTTTAAATAATTTAATTTTTGCGTAACACCTTTTAAATCACCAATTCCATCTCCATTTGAATCCTTAAATGATCTAGGATATATTTGATAAACCACACTCTTTTTAAAATCTTTCATACTTCTTAATACTCCTTTAAATGAATGCATATAAACGAATTTATATTAAATCATCACTTTATATTTTTTTAGTTATTCACGATTAATCCTCTGGTGCAAATTTTGCTGCAAATTTTGTTTTAGAAAGTATAAGCGTTAATGTAAATGAAACCACAATTGCCACTATCATTGCCAATGAAAAAATCAACATATATTTAGGTTTAATAGATAGTATACCAGGAATTCCCCCAACGCCAATTGAATTTGCCATGACTCCTGAACTAACTGATATTACGCCTGCAATTGCTGAACCTACCATAGCTGCTAAGAATGGATATACGTATTTTAAGTTAATACCAAATATAGCCGGCTCAGTTACTCCAAGGTAACAGGAAATAGCTGCCGGAATTGATACTTGTTCTTCTTCTGGTTTAGCCTTTTTATTTATACGTATTATTGCCATAACTGCAGAACCTTGAGCTATATTTGACAGTGCAATCATTGGCCATAAATTTGTTCCACCAAATTCAGCCATAAGTTGTAGATCAATAGCATTTGACATATGATGTAATCCAGTAATTACGAGTGGTGCATAAAAGAATCCAAACACTGCCGCAAATAACCACCCAAAAGCAGAAGTTAACCCAGTGTATACTACACTTGATATAACTGAACCTATTGCCCAACCTATTGGGCCTAAAACAGTATGAGCTATTATTACCGTTGGCACCAACGCTAGAAAAGGTACCACTATCATCGATATATACTCTGGAACAATTTTTCGTACATTTTTTTCGAATATCGCTAAAAGAAATCCTGCCATAATTGCTGGAATAACTTGTGCTTGATAACCTATCATTTGAATGTGAAAAGCTCCAAAATTCCAAAATGGAATCTTATCTGCAGCAGCACCTGCTACATCATAAGCATTTAATAGTTGAGGTGATACTAGAGTAAGACCTAATACAATTCCGAGTATTTGAGTCGTTCCCATCTTTTTAGAAATAGCCCAGGTTATTCCTACTGGTAAAAAGTTAAATATAGCTTCACCAATTAACCACAAGAAAGAATGAACTCCAGCCCAAAATGGATACATCTGAGTTATTGTTTTAGTACCATTTTCAAGAAATTTAATATCCCCTATTACGTTGCGAAAACCCAATATCAAACCTCCAACTATAAGCGCTGGAATAAGAGGTGTAAATATTTCTGCCAAATTAGCAAGCATTCTTTGAATAAAATTCATATTACCTTTTGCTTCTATTTTTGCCTTATCTTTACTAACCCCGTCCACTCCCGAAACGTTTACAAATTCATTGTAAAAATCAGGTACTTCATTTCCTATAATAACCTGAAATTGTCCAGCCTGCATAAAAGTACCTTTTACTAATTTAATACTTTTAATCTTTTTACCATCTGCTTTTTTATCATCCTTTAATACAAATCTCATTCGAGTTGCACAATGGGATACCGCTACAATATTTTCTTTCCCACCGATGTATTCTAATAATCGTTTTGAATCTTCTGTATATTTACTCATATAAATTCCTCCTACAATTATAATTCCTTAACTTTAATTCACTTCTCTCCTAAAGAATTCATTATAACTTATATACACCAGTTCTTTATATTTCCATCTCAGCTTGTCTATACAAGTTTCTCTTGTTCTTATATTAACTTATATATACAAGTTAGTCAATAGATTTAAGCGAAAAAAATGTAAACGGTTTTGAATTATTAAATCGCAAAAAAAATCGCCCTATCGGCGACGTGCAAAATCAGTAAATACAAAACGGTCTGGGCGATGACGAGATTCTGTATATTCAAATTGATTTCCATCAGCTAAATATACATAATTTTTAACAACAACAACAAAATTATAAGATTTCATATCTAAATTTAATTTATCTCTTGAATTAGCAGTTTCAACTTGTATAATTTTATTAGCAAAACCTATTTTTAAATTTAAGCTTTCTTCAATATATTCATAAATGGATTTCTCTGCAATTTTTTTTGTTAATCCTTGCACTTCATCTTTTAAGAAATAATTAATATCAAAAATTATTCGTTCACCTTCTAAACTACGCACTCTATATAATTGAAAAGCTTCTTTTCCTACATTTAAATTGCTTTTTTTATTTATTACTTCATCTATTATAACTTCCTGGAATTTAGGCACTGTAGTAATAAAATTTTGGTTACTGCTTGCACTAGCTTCCTTAAAACTAACTAGACCACCAACAGAAAATGAAATAAAATTATTTTCTAAAACAAATACCCCTTTACCATGAAGACTATTAACAAAGCCTTCCTCAGCAAGCATCTCCAAAGCTTTTCTAACAGTACCACGACTTACCCCATACTCTTTGCAAAAATCATTCTCTGAGGGAAGTTTTTCCCCTGGTGTATAAATACCTTTAACAATATTTTTTTTTATATTATCATATATGTCTGTATATAGCTTTTTCATTTTAATCCTCCAAGACTCAAAATACCAATAAAAATTATTATATCATAAAACACTGGATAATGATGGGCATTACCACTTTTTGTTGCTTTGTATTCACCATTTAATAAATGTAATAATAAATCTGGTTCCTATGTCAACCTTACTTCGAACTTCTATTATTCCATTATGTGCTTCAACTATCGATTTTGAAAGGGCTAGCCCAATTCCAATAGACTCGCTTTTCTTAGAGTTTTTTGCTTTATAAAACCTTTTAAATATATTAGGCAAATCCGTATCACTTATACCTTCGCCTGTATCTTCTATTATAATTCTTGCATACAAAGCATTTTCCATAAGCTCCAAGTTTATGATTCCGCCAGGTTGAGTGTGTTCTATAGCATTCTTAATAATATTAATAAGTGCCTCTTGAAGCCACAACCTATCATGTGCAAAATTTATCTCTTCTTTTTCATTAAAAATAATCTTAACCTGGCAATCATTTGCCTTACTTTCTAAAGCCTCTATTGAATCTTGCAATGTTTCATTTAAGCTTTGTTTTTCTTTTACAATTTCTATTGCTTTAGCGTCCAGTTTAGCAAGCTTAAGTATATTCTTTATGAGCCAATTCATCTTTTCTAGTTGATTTTGATTATTTAATAAAAATGCCTCATTTTGCTCTCGAGGTAGCTCCTTTGTACCCATAATATCATTATATAAAATTACAGATGAAAGTGGAGTTTTTAGCTGGTGGGATATATCTGATAATAAATCCACTAGAAATTGTTTCTCCCGCCTAAGATCGCTTAAATTACTCCTAATGATTTCCCTCATAGAGTTAAAAGAAATTGCTAATTTTGAAAAATCTCCTTCTCTGTTTTCATTAATATCTATGTCGTAATCGCCTTCAACTACCCTCTTTGCGGCGTAGGTTACTCTTCTTATCCTTTTATAAAAAAAACTATATTGAACATAATTAAGTATAAGTACTATAGCACCCATAAGAATAAAAATTAAAATAACTGTGTAGTTATTCTTTATAATAGTTGTGCTCACATATGGGAAAAGTTCATTCTCTAAATCCTCGCTTAACCCATACTCTCTTAAAAAAGCACTTCCTTTTATAGCTTCTTTCCTAGAAATTTCTTTTGTAATAAGAGGTATAATTTCCTTTTCCATTTCCGGATTTTTCTCTATCATTCTTTCGCTAATTACTCCTAAACTTTTTATATAATCAGCCTTTAAGTTATCATGATGCGCTTTTAAACATAATGATGTAATGATCAAAAATAAAGTCATTAAAAACAAAAGAACCGCCGTACTTATTTTTAGCTCAGAATTAACAAAATATCTTCTCATACTAATCTACCCCTTAATAATCTCCTTATTCCACTTGTACCCTAGCCCACGTTTATTGACAATATATTGTGGTTCCCTCGGATCGTCTTCTATTTTATCTCTTATTCTCTTAATATAAACAGATAGTGTATTTTCATCAAAGAAAGGATCTTCCCCTTCTAATAATTCACACAATATCTCATCCCTCTTCATTAGAATATTAGGTTTATTCATAAATATTAATAAAAGCTTATATTCTTGCGCTGTGAGATTTATGACTTCACCATTTTTCCACACTGCTGCTTTTATATTATCTACTAATATATTTTCACTTTTCATTGTACTTTTTATAGATATATTTTTAGAGTTGCGCCTTATTAGTGCCTTTATCCTTGATAAAAGTTCTCTTACACGAAAAGGCTTTGTTATATAATCATCTCCACCTATTTCAAGCCCCTGGACTATATTAACCTCATCATCACAGGCTGTTAAAAATATTATAAGAACATCACTTTTGCTCCTTATGTACTTACATAATTCATACCCATTTCCATCAGGTAAATTAACATCTAATAAAATCAAATCAAACTTTTCTAAATGGAATAATTTTTTTCCCTCTTCTACTGTTGCGGCTCTAGAAACTGCATATCCACCATCTTTTAGAGAAAACTCTATTCCAAGGGCTAATGACTCATCATCTTCAACTAATAATAATCTATTCATGCTGTTCACCTCACTATAAATGTCGTTAACACCTTAATAATACCTCAATTATGTCTTAAGTTAAAGCTAACGTATATAAAAATTGGAAAAGAGAAGATTATTAATAATCTTCTCTGACTGCTTGAATTAAGTTTTCTTTTTTAATTCTTGAAAGTGGTGACAATACTGAAATATAGCTTATTACTATAGATGCAGCTCCTGCAATAGCTATTGCCTCCCATGGCACCATCCACCCCATCTCTCTAAATGCGCCCATTGATAATCCTAGGAGGTAAGATACTCCGCAACCTATTATTGATCCATATATAGAACCAACAATTCCATAGAGAAGTCCTTCTAGCACAATCATTTTCTTTAAACCCTTTTGAGTTAGCCCTATGGATTTTAATGTAGCAAACTCTCTTTTTCTAAGAATAATATTTGTTGTTAATGTATTTATAATATTAACACTACCTATTAATGACACTACTAGTACAAATCCATACAATAATATTTGGACCATTAATATTGTGGATTTTCCAGTTCTATTATTATCTATATTATTTATTACCATTAAAGCGGGGTTTGATTTTATGGCATTTTCTATTCCTATTTTTCCTGCTTCTTCATTTTTTACATCTTTAAGAACTATATTTAAGTTTACAGGTTTGATGTCCTTCCCCTCTGTTAATTTCTTTCCCATTTCTTCTGTTGTGATTATTTTTAATCCATTTGAAGATCCTCTAAAGTTAAAAGGTTCATTTTCAAGAATTGCCATAACCTCTACTTTTTGAACCTTGCCTTTACCAAATTCCGTCTTTACCTTAATAGCGTCCCCCTGTTTAAATGCATCATATTGTAGGTCTATTTCATCTCCTACTTTTATATTTGCTATTGGTCCAAAATAATCTTTCTTTGTATTTTCATCATACACTCTATTTTTGTTAATTAAGATTACTCCATTTTCACTGTTTAGTTTTTTTATATCAATATTTCCTGTCTTTAGATATTTTTTAGAAGCTTCTAGTGAATCCGCATCATAAATTGCAATAGAACTTTCTATAAGGGTCTTCTCCACTCCATCTAAAGTTGATTTTTTGTATATATTTTTCATATCTTGAATTTCCTTAACTTCACTGTTTTCATTAATTGCCATATCGAAAAAATATGGATCATATACTTTATATACCTTATCTACTGACTTTAATGCTCTAATATTATCTTCTATTTTATTATCTATTACTATTTTTTCTGTACCTTTATTATTTCCCACAACTGAGAAATGGATGTTTTTTGATTCATTAAGATCCGAGGATATATTGAGTGACATATCCATAAAAGATTTAAAAGTAACAAATAACACCACACTTATTACTATAGAAAAAACAGTTATTCTATATCTTTTTCTATTCCTCCTAATATTTTTAGCGGCCAATGCTCCTTCAAACCCAAATATTTTTTGAATAACTCTGTTCTTTCTTCTTTTTATTTTCTCCTTTGTTATAGAAGTTCTACCACTTATAGCATTCAGTGGTGAAATTCTGCCTGCGAAATATGCTGGCACTAGTGCTGATAGGTATATTGCTATAAGACCTACTGCTGCGCTTATGCATAAAACCATAGGTGATATAGCAATTTTCATAGGCATAACTGAATCTACACCAATTAATTTAAATGCAATACTTATTCCATATATAGCTATAATGCTACATAGTAAGCCTAGTGGAATAGCTATTACTGCGAGGATTGTTGCTTCCCTTAGGACAATCTTTCTAATTTGTCTTGGAGTAGTTCCTACTGCTCTTAAAAGTCCAAACTGTTTAATTCTTTCCACAACACTTATTTGAAATGAATTATATATTACGGCTATTGTTGAAATTAAAACTATTCCAATTATTATTGCTAGGGTTACATATAATCCTTTAAGACCTGAACCAGAATCTCCTGCTCCCTGCATTTGTAACAAATAGCTGTTTTCCATAACGGTATCTTTCTCATCTAACTGCTTTAATTCTTTTACAGCCTTTTTTAAGTTCGTTTTTGAGCTTATTTCTATAAGTAACGCTGCATTTTGTTTGTTAATATTATTATTTTTTGATAAAATTAGTCCGTTACCCTCTATCTGATTTTGTACATTATCCTCGAGTATTCCTACAAGAGTATATTCTTTACCCTTAATTTTAATTTTATTCGCTACTTTAGCGTTTTTATCAATAGATGGTAATATCCACTTTTCCATTGCTACTTCATTTTGTTTTTCTGGTAATCTCCCAATCTTTGCGTTATAGGGAAAAAGCTCTAAAGCCTTGTCTGTTGCTGTTATTACGTTAACAACTAGTTTATCACCTATCTTTATTTCTTCACTTACAGTATACAATCCAGACCTCGCCACTTTAGGATTATTAACTATTTTAGAGATTAACTTTTCGTTGGTTTTTTGAAATGCTAAATGGAAAGAACCTCCACTATTTATAGCATCCTGTATCTGAGCATCCTGAATTCCTTTAAAGAAAAGTCCTATTGTTGATATAAGTGCAACCGATAGCATTATTCCGATAATCGTAAGTGTGGTTCTTTTTTTATTTTTTTTCAAATATTTCCATGTGAGCTGTTTATAACTAGTTATCATCTCTTTCCCTCCTAGATTATTTTTAAGTTCCTGTCCGAAGTTATTTCACCATCGTAAATAGTTATAACCCTATCTGCCATGGCTGCTATATTAACGTCATGGGTTATAAGTATTAGTGTTTGATTATATTTTTTAGCAGTAAATTTTAATAATTCTATAACGTCTTTCGAATTTTTAGTATCAAGATTTCCTGTTGGTTCATCTGCAAGTATTATTGACGGCTTATTAAATACAGCTCTACCAATTGATACCCTCTGCTGTTGACCTCCTGATAATTCTGATGGAAGATGATTACGCCTTTCGCTTAGCCCTAATACTTTAATGAGTTCTTCTAAATAAATTTTATCCACCTTATCATTATCTAGAAGTGCTGGAAGTGCTATATTTTCTTCTACATCTAAAATAGGTAGTAAGTTATAAAACTGAAATACAAAACCTATCTTTCTTCTTCTAAACACTGCAAGTTTTTCTTCCTTGTAATCATAAATGCTTTCTCCATCAATAACTACATTGCCAGATGTTGGCCTATCGAGTCCTCCTAGTAAATGAAGAAGTGTACTTTTTCCTGAACCTGATGCTCCCACAATTGCCACAAACTCACCCTTAGCAACTGATAAATTAATATTTTTAAGCGCTTCCACCTTGTTTTCGCCGGTGCCATAAGTTTTTTTTAAATTTTCAATCTTTAAAACTTCCATTTATATCTCTCCTTTTTATATCTCGTTTTCTCATCACTATACACATATTATACTGCGCTCACCGCTCATACTCCATATCGCTACACTTACAAATAAAAAAGGTTATCTTACAATTTTGTAAGATAACCTAATAAAGTAGCACTAAAAATGTGTTATAATTTTAGCATGTATTTAAATTATATAGGGAAATAATATGTATACAGCTGAAAGTACAATTATCAGAGGAGATGATGAATCATGGATACAAATATACTAATAGCAATACTACTCTTAGTTCCAGCAGGTCTATTTATTTACTTTGATAAAAAGCTATTAATTAGCAGTAAAATACAAATAAAGTTTAAGATAAATAACTTTTTAGGACTATATCTTTTTATATTAATAACCTTGGTGCTTAGCACATTTATAGTTGCAACCTTAGCTATGATTTTTCATATATCTAGCACTTTTACATATGCGATTCAAGCTGTGCTAATTGGAGCTCTTTTAGGGTTATTCTCAAATATAAATAAATTATTTAGAATAAAAAAAAGAGTTTAGAAAAGTATTTTAAAACCACCTGGATAAATATCATATTTATCCAGGTGGTTTTAATTATTTTCCCTATGATAGATCCAATTTTTTATCTATTAGATAGGTAGAGGTTATGAATAATCCAACAAAAGTAATTACCTGAAATATGGCACTCGCAATATTAATATTAAATGCTCCACTTGAAACCGTGAAATCAGAATTCAATATATTATTAGTCGTATTTATTGAAAAATTGCTCAAGTTAATTGTTTGAGGGAATTGCGTTGTAATTTTAGTTGACAGCCAGCCTATTGCAACTGTTAGTATTATAAAATTTATAAAAGAGCCTATTTTACCTAGTTTTTTGCCTTTTAATGCTACTTTGCCAATAACCATACAGAAGTATATAACTGTTAGGGAATAAACAATGCGCCATATATATTGAATTATAGAAAATAATATTAGACCACTCTTAATATCTTTTAAAAAATTTAAATCCATTTCTTCAGGTATTGTCAAATAGAACATTAAAATGGATACAAAAGCAACAATGGATATTTGTATTAAAGCGGTTATCAGCCTGGATGTCATTATCGATACTCCAGATTGTGGAAGTGTAAATAATAGGTAGCCTGATTCTCCGTGTAAGTATTTACTCATAATCTTTAACGAAGATATAAATATTACTATTATGGCTCCAATAATTAAGCATATAGATAATCCCACTACTGCATTACCGTCCCAGGTATCTTTCTTTGTCATAAGAAATATGTTAGCAATTATAACAGATATACAAATTCCAATTATGGTTAAAAAAGTTGATCTTAATTCATATTTTATAAGCTTAAACATTATTGAAATACCTCCCTATACAATTCATCGATTGACTTTTTCTTACTAGTTCGTAATTCTTCTGCATTACCTTGAAGCACTATCTCTCCATCAGATATAAATGCTACATCATCAAAAATCCGTTCTATATCATTTACAAGGTGTGTAGTAATTATCATAGAACTATTTTCACTAAAGTTATTAACTATAGCATTTAATATCTTTTCTCTAGTAGTAGGATCTACTCCCCCAAGCGGTTCGTCAAGTATATAAAGCTTTGCAGCTCTCGAAAGTACCAATGTAAGCTTTAACTTTTCTTTCATTCCTTTTGACAGGCTTTTCACAGCGCTATTTTCATCAAGGTTCATAAATACGAGCATTTCCTTTGCTTTTTTTTCATCAAAATCAGAATAAAAGTCCTTAAAATATTTCACTGTATCCTTTACCTTCATCCACTTTAGAAGATACTCATTGTCAGGCAAATATGAAACTATAGACTTTGTATAAACACCAGGCTTTTGACCATCTATGCGTATTTCTCCTTTCGATGGATGAAGTATTCCTGCTGCTATTTTTAAGAATGTAGTTTTACCGCTACCATTAGGACCGAGAAGTCCTACAATTTTCCCTGGCATTATATCTAGGTCTACACCGCGCAATGCTTTTTTAGTTAAATACGACTTACATATTTTTTTTGATTTTAATATATTATTCATCTTGCATTACCTCCATAGTTTCCTTTGAAACAGATTTAATTATTTCATTAGTAGTAAATCCTAAGCTTTTCATTCTAAGTATAAAAGAATCTATAACTTCCTTTGCCATTTCATTTTTTAAATTATCCACCATATTTTCATTCTCCTCCACAAATGTTCCAGTTCCTCTTTGTGTATAAACAATTCCAAGTCTTTCGAGCTCTTGATAGGATCTTTGAAGCGTATTTGGATTCACATTTAAATTCATTGCCATTTCTCGTACTGAGGGCAACTTATCCTTTGATTTTAGCTTTCCTGTAACAATATCCATTTTTATAAGGTCCATGATTTGTAGATATATAGGCATTTTATCATTAAATTCTAAATTCATTATTTCATCTCCTTTTAGAAAATACACCGATTTCCTAGTGACATATGTTAATAGTACACTGCAACATTAATCGTGTCAATATGAAAATATAGACCACCTAGCTAAATTTTATATTTATCCAGGTGGTCTATATTTTATTTATAATATTATGCTACTATATCCCTTTTTATAAAAGCTACGTATGCAACAACATTAAAAATTATAAAATAAGCTATTAGTACAGTAATTGAAAAGCTCATTGTCATTCCTTTAACCAATGGCTGCCCATCAATATATTGATTCAAATTCGTATTTGCAAATAGAATATATTTTGACCAATTAAATCTAGTGAGTAGCATTGTTACGGTATTCCCTACTGTTAAAAGAAAAACTCCAATTCCTATAGCCATTGCACTATTACGGAAAACTGTAGAAATCATAAATGCTAAAGTAACCATCATAACTAAGCTTATACACTGAAGTCCATAAACCCCCACAATATGTGCTATCATATTAACTTCAGTAATTTTGCCACTAACATTTGTAAGGAATGGTGTACCTGACCCTTTAAAGCTAAACAATGTTCCTCCAATAAGAAATGAAACTATTAAAAGTACTAAAAGCATGAAAAGAGTGTATCCTAAAACAGAAATATATTTTGAAAGTAGAATTTTCCACCGTTTTGAAGGTCTAATTAGTAATAGTTTAATTGTGCCTCCTGAAAACTCATTGGCTACTATTCCACCACCCATTATAATAGCAAAAAGAGAAATTAAAAATATTATGCTACTTGCTCCTTCTACAAATCCCCATAAGGATTTATCTTGTATAGGTTGTATGTCATTTTTAAGACGATATTCATTAGTTTGTAACTGCTTTGTAATTTCGTCCTTTACCATTTTAGATATCCCTGGCCTAGCTAATGATTTTTTAATTTCCTGATTTTGAATTGTTATGTCTGATTTCCAATCACTTTTAGGTGCCTCATTTCCTGTAAATCTAATTATGAGCCCAGCTGCTACTGTAATAATAACTAATATACCAATCATTATCCATGTACTAATGCTATGAGCAAGTTTCATATTTTCATTACGAACTAAATTTATTATATTACGCAATTCCGCTACCCCCTGTCATTTCTAAGAATTTTTCTTCTAAGCTTTGTTGTACTTTGTGAACACCGTAAATTTTAATTCCTTGACCCACAAGCTTTTCAACTAACTCAGGAACATTTTCTATATTTTCTTTAATTCTAATTTCTTTTTCATTTATTTCTGGTTTATATTTGCTACTAAGACTTTCTAAATATGCTTTTACACTTTCAATCGGCGAAACATCTAGAGCTATAACTGAATCCGACTCCTCTTCAAGCATTTCCTTCATATCCTGAATTCTAACCAATTTTCCATTTTGCAAAATTCCTACCCTATCACACATAAGCTCCATTTCAGAAAGTAAGTGGCTTGATACTATTACTGCAACATTTTCTTCTCTTGCAAGTGTCCGTAAATGATTACGTAATTCGTGAATACCAGCAGGATCTAGACCATTAGTAGGTTCATCTAGTACCAATAACTTTGGAGAATTAAGTAGTGCCTGTGCAACCCCTAGTCTTTGACGCATACCTAGTGAATATGTCTTTATTTTGTCATTTATTCTTTTTTCAAGACCCACAATTTTTATAACCTCATCAATACGTTCCTTCTTTAAGTCTGGATACATTCTCCCAAAATGGACAAGATTTTGATACCCCGTTAAATATTTGTATAAATCTGGATTTTCAATAATTCCACCTACTTTAGCGATGGCCTTTTCAAAATCCTTCTCAACGTTTAATCCATCAATATACATTTCGCCTTTAGTAATAGACATAAGTCCCAAAAGCATTTTAATAGTAGTAGTTTTACCAGCGCCATTTGGTCCGAGGAATCCAAACACCTCCCCTGAACGCACCTCAAAAGTAATATCATCTATTATTACCTTTTTACCGATTTTTTTTGTAACATTCTTGATTTTTACTATAGTTTCCATGTTGAACCTCCTTATATGAGTTTTAAATTAATAAATCTTATGATAAATCTAATTTTTTGTCTATTAGATAGGTAGTGGTTATGAATAATCCTACAAAAGTAATTATCTGAAATATGGTATCAGCAATATTAATATTTAATTCCTCACTTGGAATTGAGAGAGCAAGAGCAGATGATTGAAAGCTACTTTCTAATGAAGAACCAACGATGTTCATTGTTTGAGGGAATAGTTCAACAATTTTGAATGATAGCCAGCCTATCGCTACTGTTAGTATTATAAAAATTATAAAAGAACCTATTTTACCTAGTTTTTTACCTCTTAAGGCTACTTTGCCAATAACCATACAAAAGTATATAAATGTTAATAAATAAACAATGCCCCATATATATTGAATTATAAAAAATAATACTACATTGAACTTGAAATATTTAAAAAAACTTAAATCTATTTTTTCTATTACAGTCAAATAGAACATCACAATGGATACAAAAGCAACAATGGATATTTGAATTAAGGCGGTTATCAGCCTTGAGGCTAATAGCGCTTTGCCCGATTGAGGAAGCGTAAATAACAGGTAGCCTGAGTCTCCATATAAGTATTTACTCATAATTTTTAATGAAGATATAAATATTACTATCATGGCACCAATAATTAAGCATGTAGATAATGCAGTTACTGTAACGTCCCAGGTATCTTTCTTTGTCATAAGAAATAGATTAGCAATTATAACCGATATACAAATTCCAATTATGGTTAAAAAAGTTGATCTTAATTCATATTTTATAAGCTTAAACATTACCTAAATACCTCCCTATACAATTCATCGATTGACTTTTTCTTATCTCTTCTTAATTCTTCTGCATTACCCTTAAGTACTATCTCTCCATCAGATATAAATACTACATCATCAAAAATTCGTTCTATATCATTTACAAGATGTGTAGTAATTATCATTGAACTATTTTCGTTAAAGTTATTAACTATAGCATTTAATATCTGTTCTCTAGTAGTGGGGTCTACGCCACCAAGTGGTTCGTCAAGTATATAAAGCTTTGCGGATCTTGAGAGTACCAATGTAAGCTTTAACTTTTCCTTCATTCCCTTTGATAGGCTTTTCACAGTGCTATTTTCATCAAGTTTCATAAACTGGAGCATTTCCTTTGATTTTTTTTCATCAAAATCAGAATAAAAGTCCTTGAAATACTTCACCGCATCCTTTATTTTCATCCAATTTAGAAGATACTCATTATCAGGCAAATATGAAATTATAGACTTTGTATAAACACCAGGCTTTTGACCATCTATTAGTATTTTCCCTTTCGATGGATGCAGTATTCCAGCTGCTATTTTTAAAAATGTAGTTTTACCGCTACCATTAGGACCAAGAAGTCCTACGATTTTTCCTGGCATTATATCTAGGTCTACTCCCCGTAGGGCCTTTTTATTTAAATATGACTTACATATTTTTTCTGATTTTAATATACTATTCATCTTGTTTTACCTCCATAGTTTCCTTTGAAACAGATTTAATTATCTCCTTAGCAGTAAATCCTAAGCTTTTCATTCTAAGTATAAATGAATCTATAACTTCCTTTGCCATTTCCTTTTTTAAATCATCTACCATATTATTTCCCTCCCCCACAAATGTTCCAGTGCCTCTTTGTGTATACACAATTCCAAGTCTTTCAAGCTCTTGATAAGATCTTTGAAGCGTATTTGGATTAACCTTCAAATTTGTTGCCATTTCTCGTACTGATGGTAATTTATCCTTTGATTTTAGCTTTCCTGTAACAATGTCCATTTTTATAATATCCATAATTTGCAAATATATAGGCATTTTGTCATTAAATTTTAAATCCATGATTTCATCTCCTTTCAGAAAGTACATTAACGTCCTAGTGACATATACCAATAGTACACTAGAACGTTAACGTTGTCAACATAGAACATGTATTTTAAATGTATAATGATACATTTAAACAAAAAAAAACCATCCATATATGGATGGGTGTTGATTACTCAACTTTTTTATTGTAGTGTACATGTAATAGTTCATGAACCTTGCCTTTTAACAATCCTGAATATAATGAATTCATCAATGGATTGTCATCTGTTCGACTTATACTATTCATTTTATCCGCCTTATATAATCCAGTACCACGCTTAGATTTCCCTTCTGCTTTTACGAATGGTTGTCCTGCACCACTAACGCATCCACCGGGGCATGCCATAACTTCTACAAAATCATAATGAGCTTCACCGGATTTTATCTTCTTTATAACGTAATCTGCATTTTTGAGTCCACTTACTATGGCGAATTTTATTACGCGTTCATTTACATTAATACTGGCTTCTTTAACGCCATTCATACCTCTAACACCATCAAAAGCAAGTGCACGTAATATTGCAATCGGTTGATCCCCTAAGACTTTACGTATAACAGCCTCACTAACACCACCCGTTACTCCAAATATAACACCAGCTCCACTACTAATTTCAAATGGCATATCTAGTGCCTCAGGTTCTAATTCTGAGAACGTAATTCCTGATTCTTTTATCATATTAATAAGTTCTTGCGTTGTTACTACATAATCTACATTAGGAACACCATTTTTTTTAAATTCATCCCTATTTGCTTCGATTTTTTTTGCTGAACAAGGCATAATTGCTACGCTCACAAGTTTTTTATCATCATCTTTGTAATGTTCCTTCAATACAGAAGCAAACATTTGCATAGGAGATTTACAAGTGGAAACATTTCTCATTAAATCTGGATAAGTATTTTGAACATAATTTACCCAAGCAGGGCAGCAAGATGAAAACAGAGGTAATCTTTCATTATTTCTAAGTTTTGAATTAAATTCATTTGTTTCCTCTATAATTGTAAGGTCTGCCCCTACTGAGGTATCAAACACCTTATCAAATCCCATTTTTCTAAGGGCAGTTACTATTTTTCCCATTGCATTTTTGCCATCTTCTTGTCCTAATTCCTTGCTTATAGATACCCTTACAGCAGGAGCAATTTGAACTACCACCTGTGTATTCTTATCACTAAGTTCCCTCCAAAGTTTATCTGTAGTACTCCTTACTACAATAGCACCAGTAGGACATACTGCAGCGCATTGCCCGCAACCAACACAATTAGAGTCTCCTATAGGTTCATTAAATGCCGTTGAAACAGCCATTTTAGATCCTCTGCCAACAAAATCAATTGCTCCAACGTTTTGTACTTCTGCACACACTCTTACACAATCACCACATAAGATACACTTGCTTTGATTTCTTACTATGCATACAGATGAATTGTCTGGTTCAGGTTCTTTAGCAGTATTTTCAAATCTTACTTTCTTTATTCCGAAACGTTTTGCTAACTCCTGTAGCTTACATGAAGTATTTTTTTCACAGGTTGTACAATCTCTGCAGTGATTTGCAAGCAGTAACTCAAGAATATTCTTTCTATACTTTCTAAGTCTTGGCGTATTTGTATATATATCCATGCCGGCTTTAGGAGGAGTAGAACATGCAGCCTCAATGCCTCCATGTTTGTTTTCAACCATACACATACGACAAGCTCCATAAACTGAAAGCTCTGAATAGAAGCATAATGTAGGTAATTCGATACCAGCTTTTCTAACTAATTCAAGAATGTTTTTTTCGCCCTTTATTTCTACAGGTACATTGTCTATAGTCATAAACTGTCCATTCATTCTATTACTCCTCCTTTATAGCTTTAAACGCGCAAGTATCAACACAAGTACCACATCTTATGCACTTGTCTTTATCAATTGTAAATGTTCCTTTAATCTTACCTGAGATTGCTCCAACTGGACAAATTTTTGAACACTTTGAACATCCCTTGCAAATTTTTGAATCAATAAATATTGTCTTAAGCTTCTGACATGTTTTAGATGGGCATTTTTTATAAGTAATATGAGCTTCATACTCATCACGAAAATTATTAATAGTACTGACAACTGGTAATGGCGCTGTCTTTCCAAGTCCACACAATGATGTTGAAGATATGGTATCTGCAAGTTCTAAGAGCATACATATATCTTCAAGCTTTCCTTTACCTGCAACTATTCCTTCAAGAATTTCAAGCATTCTTTTAGTACCTTCGCGACAAGGAACACATTTACCACAGGATTCATTTTTTGTAAAGTTCATAAAAAATCTTGCAATATCAACCATACAAGTATCTTCATCCATAACTACAAGTCCACCCGACCCTATCATTGCCCCTGCTTTTTTTAGTGAGTCGAAATCTAGTGGCAAATCAAGATCATCTATTGTAAGACATCCACCAGATGGCCCACCTATTTGTACAGCCTTAAACTTTTTGCCGTTTTTTATTCCTCCACCAATATCAAATATTATTTCTCTTAGAGTTGTGCCCATTGGCACCTCAATAAGTCCTGTGTTTTCAATATTTCCTGTTAAAGCAAACGCTTTTGTACCAGGACTATTTTTAGTTCCAATTGATTTATACCATTCTAGGCCTTTGTTAATTATTACAGGCACATTAGCAAAAGTTTCAACATTATTAAGGACTGTTGGCTTGCCAAAAAGTCCATTCTCAACAGTTCTTGGAGGTTTTACTCTTGGCATACCTCTTTTTCCTTCAATGGAAGCTGTTAGTGCACTTCCCTCACCACATACAAAAGCACCTGCACCTCTATTAATTTGGATATCAAAACTAAAATTTGTCCCAAGAATGTTTTCTCCAATGATTCCATATTCTTTTGCTTGTTTAATAGCACTCGAAAGTCTATCTACAGCAAGAGGATATTCTGCACGAACATATAAAAAACCTTTTTGTGCACCACAAGCAACAGCGGCGATTATCATTCCTTCAAGTACTCTATGAGGGTCTCCCTCCATTACACTCCTATCCATGAATGCCCCTGGGTCACCTTCGTCACCGTTACATACAATATATTTTATCTTTTCCTTTTGGCGCTGTACCTGCCCCCATTTACTACCAGTAGGGAATCCACCGCCTCCACGGCCTCTTAAATTTGATTCATTTATTTGGTTAATAACCTCATCTGAATTCATATCAAATAGTACTTTTTCAAATGCAGAATATCCGCCTATAGCGATATATTCTTCTATTGAAGTTGCATCAATGTGTCCACAATGTTCAAGTGCAACTCTAGTTTGTTTTTTATAAAAAGAAATTTCATTCTGCTTCCTAAATATTTGTCCATTTTTGGTATATACAAGTCTTTCAACACATTCATCTTTAACTATAGTTTTATCCACGATTTCTGCGCAATCTTCCATCTTTACTTTTAAATATAAATATCCAAATGGTTCTATTCTTATAAGAGGACCCATTTCACAAAATCCATGACATCCGCTTTTTTTTACTCCGACAGTTTCCTCATGTGGCTCTTTCTCAAGGCTTACTTCACAATTTATGCCCTTTTTCTTTATAATCCTTATTAATTCATCATAAATATCTAGGGATCCGCCTGCAACGCAGCCAGTGCCAGCACATACAAGAATTTTCTTTTTTTCTTTTGCAAAACTATTTTTATATATATTTCTTGCATTAATTAGATCATTTCTATTATGAAGCATATTATTTTTCCTCCTTAAGAGTATTTAAAAGCTCCATTGCTTTTTCTGGGGTCATAGAACCATGTACTTTATCATTAATACTCATAGCTGGTGCAAGTCCACAAACGCCTAGACAAGAAACTGTTTCTAAAGTAAATGTTAAATCATCTGTTGTAGTTTTAGTTTCCGAAAGTTTTAAATGCTCTCTTAGCTTTTCTAATATAGGAGAAGATTTTCTAACGTGACAAGCAGTACCATCACATATTTTTATTATAAACTTACCTTTAGGTTGTAAAGAAAAATTTTCATAAAAAGTTGCCACACTATATATTTTTGCTCTGCTCATACCAAGCTTTTCTGAAAGATACGAGAATACCTCCTTAGGCAAATACCTATAGCATTCTTGGGTATCCTGCAATATTGCAATAATATTACTAGATTTAAACTCATGGTTTTCTAATATAGTATCTAGATTACTATAATCAAATATTGTATTCATTTTTCTCCCCCTTGTAAATTCAAAAATACAAATGTATTTTATAATATATCACCTTTGTAACTTTTGCCATAAAACTCCTAGCTATATATTTTAATATAAGAACATCAAACTTCGCATTTACCACTGGCTTTAAAACTAGCCAATTTTTCCAAACATAACAATATTTCATTTGCAACTATTGCAAGTCCTGCAGACATTATGGTTCCCCATAATATTTTAGGAAGGTAATTCATCCTAAGTCCATCAAACAAAATAACTCCTAACCCACCAGCGTTTATTACCGAGGCAATAGTCGCTATGGAAATGGTAGTTACAGTAGCAATTCTTATTCCACCAATTATTATTGGAAGAGCTAGCGGCATTTGTACTTTCAAAAATAACTGAAAAGGGTTAAAACCCATCCCTTTGGCGGCTTCTATTATGGATGAATCTATGGACTTAAATGCTGCGAATATATTTCTAACTAAAATATACTGATTATAAATTACTAAAACGAAAATCGCTGTTCCTTTTCCAAGGCCTAATAGAGGTATTAATAAAGCAAATAATGCTAGACTAGGCACGGAATAAATAACCCCTAAAGAGGATAAAACTACTACAGATAAAACTTTTGACCTTAAAATCAAAAGTGATAGAGGGATTGCGATCACGAGTGATATTGAAATACTTAGTGATACAATTTGAAGATGCTGTAGCAGCAAATTTAACATATTATCATGATACTTATATAAATACTCTATCATGCACTATCCCCCCTGTTCACTGACTTATCTTTAATTGCTCAAGTGTTATTTTGCCAACAGCTTCATGATTATCCTTCTCAACAATCAAATGATCGATATTTTTTTTAAGAAAATATGCTAACAAATGTTGCAAATCCTCATTTTCATTAACTCTTGTGTCATCTTCCATTGTTTTTGAATCCAAAGGAATCATTACAGAACTCGCACGTACAAACTTAAGTTTTTGAATAACATTCTCTGAAGAGACCAAACGGGTAACAAATTCATTTGCTGGATGAAATAATATATTGTACGGTGTATCGAACTGTTGAATTTTTCCTTTATCCATGATTATTACTTTATCCCCCAATTTGAAAGCTTCATTAACATCATGAGTTACAAAGAGAATTGTCTTATTAAGCTTTTTTTGAATTCTTAGGAGTTCTTCTTGAAGATTTAGTCTAGTTATAGCATCTATCGCTCCAAAAGGCTCATCCATAAGCATTATTTCAGGATCAGCAGCCATAGCTCTTGCTATTCCAACCCTTTGCTGCTGGCCTCCTGACAATTGCCTTGGATATCTTTTTTTGAACTCCTTAGAAGGAATGCTCACTAAATCCAACAATATATCAACTCTTTGCGCTATCTCTTTCTTTTTCCACCTTAAAATATTCGGAACTGTAGCAATATTTTCCTCCACAGTCATATGAGGAAATAGCCCAATTTGTTGAATGACATATCCAATTTTCTGCCTATGTTTTTCAGCGGGAATATTTTTAATGTTTTCTTTGAAAAACAATATTTCTCCTGAGGTTGATTCATATATTCTATTTATCATTTTCAAAAATGTAGTTTTACCTGAGCCCGAAGTTCCCAGTATTGTTATAAAACTACCTTCTTCAATACTGGCACTTACATCTGTTACAGCATATTGCTCTGAACCTTTAAATTTTTTGCTTACTTTTACAAATTCAATCGCTACCCTTTTCAAAAGATTTACCTCCTTCCGTGTATATCCATTTTCTATTTTGCTAATTCCTTTTCAAAAAATTTTTTAGCTACCTCTGCGTATTCTTTTTTATCTATGTCTACTTCGGAATTTAATTTTATTATTGACACGTTGTCAATTTTGCTTGTAACCTTATTTAAAATATCTTTTATTTGAGGATTCTTTTCAAGAAGGTCTTGCTTTATAACTGGGGCTATGTTGTACGGTGGCCATGCATTTTTATCATCTTCGAGAATCGCAAACTCAGTTTTACTTAATTGTCCTTCTGTTGTATATGCTACAGCAACATCTGCTTTATCATTATGAAGCACATCATATTTAATTCCATTATCATAAATCTTTTCATCTTTAAATTTAAAATCCCCATAAGCCATTGTCAAAGCCTGCATTCCATCTAATCTTTCATCAAATTGACCTTGAGATGCAAATCTTATACTTCCTGCTCTTTTTTGAAGATCGGTTATAGTGTGTATATTATATTTATCAGAGGCCCTTTTGGAAATCACTAATCCCTGCCCATCATTTGCAGAAGATGGATCAAGCCAAATCAATTTAAATTTCTCCTTGTATTTCGTTGAAACCTCATTATAAACTTCCTTTGAATCAAACTTTGGCTGCTGCTTTAAAACAGATAATAATCCTGTACCAGTATACTCAGGGTAAACATCAATGTCTCCATTTACAAGTGAAGTATGAACCACAGCACTACCAAGATCAAATTTTCTGTAAACTTTATAACCTTCTTTTTCTAAAGCAACTGCATATAATTCAGATAAAATTAAAGATTCTGTAAAATCTTTAGATCCAACTTTTATTGTAGGTTTACTTTTAGTTTGGGATGTATTTATATCCCCAGATGAAACACTCTTTTTAGAACAGCCAGTTAAAACTGAAACTGTAACCAAGGCTGTTAATACAGAAACTACGACTAAGCTTTTTAATCTCTTATTCATAACTACTCACTCTCCTACATAGTATTCTTTAGTCTCTTTGATACTTTGTTATACTTTGTTCTAACATAAATAACAACATTTCTGCGATTACCGAAAGCAGTGCAACTGTTGCTCCCCCTATTATTAATATTCTAAAATCATTCATACCAAGACCCGTGAAAATGAAATCTCCTAGTCCTCCAGCTCCTATATAAGATGCTAAAGTCGCACTAGCAATTACTTCAACCGCAGATGTTCTAACTCCCGTAATTATTAATGGAAGTGCTAATGGAATCTCAATTTTATAAAGCATTTTCTTGTAATCCATTCCCATACCTTCAGCACTTTCTAGAACAGATGCATCAATATTTTTTATCCCTAAATATGTATTTATAAGTATTGGTGGTATAGCTAAAATCACAAGTGCCAATAGTGCTGGCAAGCATCCAGTCCCAAGTATTGGCATAACTAGCACTAAGATTGCAAGGCTTGGAATAATCCTAAAAAGATTAAATATATTCATTATAGGCTGTGTTGCTTTTGTGAATTTAGCACATATAATTCCCAAAGGTACCGCTATTATAATACTTATTAAAACTGCTGTAACACTAATATTAATATGAATCCTCACTGCTTCATAGTATTTATCAATGTGACTTAATAAATAGTCCATAACCTCATTTAACATTTTCATCTATCCTTTCTAAAAAGTAATTTCTACTTAAACTTTATTTATTGAGAATGTCTTAAAAGTATACTCATACATATAATTGTATGAGTTAATGTACTAAAATAATTACACTTATTACAAAAAATTATAGTGGCCAATTTATATAAAAAACTATTAACTGGCTCTTTTTCATACACATCCATACCTGCGCCATAAATCTTTTACTTTGAAGTGCTTCAATTAAGGCCTGTTCATTTACTGTTTGCCCCCTAGAGGCATTGATAAATATAGCAGTATTCTTCATTATATTGAATTTCTTAAAATCTATAAGGTGGCGCGTTTCATCATTAAGTGGAGTCATTAATACAATGAAATCAGATTTACCTAGAAGTGATTTAAAATCGTAATATTTAATACCTAATCTAAACTATTCCTTTTTTTATTTATCTACTCTATAATGTATTTTTAAAGAGGTAATATATTTTTATCTTTTTATTAGAGTGGTATAATGTTTCTAAAACATATTGCAAGAAATGCTATGAATGACAATAAATAAACGATACAAAATAATCTAGTATACCCAAGCAAAAAATACTAGAATAAGAGTATAGAATGGTGGTAATAATATGAAGGATCCTTTTAATATTATATTTGATGAGGTCTCGGAAGGCCTCATAGTAGTCGACCCAAATGGAGTAATTAAATGTTATAACAGAATGGCTAAAGAGATCTTTGGAATTATATATAACCAGGGCATAGGGCATTCTGCTGGCAGTATCGTAGAAAATGATATTGTAATAATCGCTGATACAATGCTTGGTGAGGATGATGGGGGGCTAACTCTTGAAGACTTAAAAAATATAGGGGTATCCTCTCAAAAATTGAAACAAGGAGATGCCTTTGTTTCAATAGGTATTATGGGAGATAAATCATACAATGGTGTAATAGAATGCACTTCTTCTAGAGAAAGTACTCTGTATCTTGAAAACATATATTCCAAAAATAAACTAACTACAGCTATTGATTTTTGTAACAGGGTGGCGATTATATCTATAAATGATATTAAATATACACTTAATTATACGAAGTCCATAGGACATATGGTAGTTTTATGTGGCAATACAGGTAAGGTAAAATTTTATCAGGCTAGAGGCTACACCAGTAGGCGAGATGATATAAAAAAGCTCCTTAATGGAACCATATTTGCTTCAAAGGGAGATTATAACTATACAATTGATGTGGTTGGACGCAGTATTTTTGATGTTCACCCTAAAGAAACGAATATAAATATTGTAGATTTTGTAGAAGCCGCAAAAGGTAAATATATTTCTTATACTAATCAGGTTAAGGACATAAATGGCCGGTCTACAAGATGCTCTTTAGTTCAGCTAAAAGATGATAACAAAATTATAGGTGCCTTATTAAAGGTTCAAGACATAACTGAGCTTGAAAATATAATTAAAGAAAGAGACTATGCCATAGCATCCCTTAATGAGGCTGAAAATAAGCTTAAAGATAATGACGAATTCAGAAAGATTATTGGACAAAGTGACAGCATTAAGGCTGTAAGAAAGCTTGCCAGAAAGGCATCTGGAATAGATTCTACAGTACTTTTGTTAGGCGATAGTGGTACAGGAAAGGGACTCGTGGCAGAGTGCATACATAAAGGTAGTAGAAGAAATAATAAGCCATTCATATATGTAAATTGCGCTTCTATACCCAAGGACTTAATAGAAAGTGAGCTCTTTGGATATGAAGGTGGCGCATTCACCGGTTCAAAAAAAGAAGGTAAAAAGGGGCTATTTGAGGTTGCTCATGAGGGGACTATTTTTCTCGATGAAATAGGGGATATACCTTTATATATGCAAGCAAAGCTACTACACGTCTTGCAAAGCAAGCGATTTAATAGAGTCGGTGGTACACACTATATAGAAGTTGACGTGAAAATTATAGCTGCAACTAATAAGGCTTTAGATATAGCTGTCAAGCAGGGAGAATTCAGAAGAGATTTATATTATAGGATTAACGTTTTCCCTATTTTTATACCGCCGTTAAGATTAAGAAAAGAAGATATTTATACGTTGATTATGTATTTGACCCCTAAAATTTGCAAAAGAGCGGGCTGCGAAGAGAAAAGAATATCAGCGGGTGTTATAAAAAAAATGCTTATGTATGATTGGCCAGGAAACGTCAGAGAGGTTGAAAATGTTCTTGAAAGAGCAATAAACGTATCTGATGAGCATACAATTTTTACGAATGATATAAGCATCATAACCTCAGCGAAAAGCTCAGAAAGCTGTAGCTTTGGATATTCTCTCAAGGGTGCAATCGAAATTGCAGAGCGAAAAGCTATTGAAAATGCACTAAAAATTACAGCTGGAGATAAAACCGAAGCTATGAGGATACTTAACATAAGCAAATCAGGTTTTTACGAAAAACTTAAGAGGTATAATCTTCAAAATAAAATCAATGATTGATATGGATCATTGATTTTATTTTGAACATCATTCTTATAAACAAAACAAGTCCAAAACCACGGAATCAGTCCAAAACATTGGACTCATTCTGGAAATAACACTTTTCGGAGTTCATAAAAATTTAGAATGGATTTTTATCCAATATTTTGGACGCATTAACAAACTAAATCTTTGATTTATATAACTTTCCTGTATTGGCATGATAATTGCTAATTTATAAATACAATAACACTTTAAATCGATAAGAAAGTAATTTCACAAAAATCAACCAGGAGGTGTTTTCATGAAAAGAAATTATTTAAATGTAAATGAAAAAGGACATCTAGAGTTTTTTGGATGCGATACGGTAAAATTGGCAGGAGAATTCAAGACGCCTCTTTATGTTATGAGTGAAGACGGAATAAGACAAAGTTGTAAACAGGTGCGCGAGCATTTTATGGATAAATACCCCAATACGCTTGCTTTATATGCCAGCAAAGCTTTCAGCAACATTGCCATGTGCAAAATAATAAAAGAAGAAGGTCTTGGCATAGATGTTGTATCAGGCGGCGAATTATATACCGCATGTAAATCTGGCTTTCCAATGGAAAAAGTATATTTTCATGGCAACAATAAATCGCAAGAAGAGATTGAACTTGGTATAGATAATAATGTTGGCTGCTTTGTTATCGATAGCTTTCACGAAGTGAAACTTTTACAAAAAATAGCCCAACGTAAAGGTGTTGTAGTAAGGGCTATTTTAAGAATATCCCCTGGCATTTCAGGTCACACACATGAATACATTTCTACTGGACAGTTAGATTCAAAGTTTGGCTTCCCTATACAGGGTAATGTTGCTTTTGAGGCTATAGAAATGGTAAGCAAATGTGAAAACATAAAATATAGCGGTATACATTGTCATATAGGTTCACAAATGTTTAACAAGGATGTTTATAAAGAAGCTGTTCATATAATGACAAAATTTATGCTTGATTTAAAGAACAACTTAGGCCTTAAAACAGAAGAGCTAAATATGGGCGGTGGCTTTGGAATCTACTATTCTAATGGCGATAAACCTCTTGAAATGAGTGAGTTTATAGAAGTAATAATGGGTAATATATATGGAGATTGCAAGAAATATTCATTAGAAACTCCTAGAGTTCTCATTGAACCAGGAAGATGGTTAGTCGGAGAAAACGGTATAACCCTTTATACAATAGGAGCTATAAAAGAAATTGAGGGAATAAGAAAATATGTTAGTGTAGATGGTGGTATGGCAGATAATCCAAGACCTGCCCTATATCAAGCTGAAAACGAAGCTATTGTTGCGAATAAGGCTGATAAAGAAAATGAAGACCTTGTAACTATTGCAGGAAGATGCTGTGAATCGGGTGATATGCTGATCCACGATATAAAGCTTCCTAAAATGGAAACAGGTGATATACTTGCAATGCTTACTACAGGAGCCTATAACTACTCGATGTCCAGTAATTACAATAGATTACCGAGACCAGCAGTGGTAATGCTAAAGGCTGGTAATTCAAGGTTAGTTGTTAAAAGGGAAACCTATGAGGATATCGTAAGGAATGATTTGGACTAAAAAAATAAAAAGGCCCTATAAGATAGACTTTTTTGTCTATTCTATAGGGCCCATTTTTATATTTAATTTATTATCACTGTTCTTGCTGCCTCGTCCCACTTGTAGAAGTTGGAGACTTTCCTTCTGAAATGTCGTTAAACAGAAATTTTACCCATAGCTGCTGCTATTATCATAACAATCGCCACTATAACCATAACTATCATGGACAACTTTTCTTTCTGAGTAATAGCTTCTTTTTTTTCTTTTTTTGCTTTCAAATAAAAACCTAACCCTAATGCATAAATTACAACTGCTAAACCTAAATATCCAATTCCCACTGCATATATAACATAAATTGAATATATACCTGCAATTACTGCTATAATTTTTTCCTTAAGATGTCCACTTTCTTTATTATATACCTTAAATGCATACATAGAAGATAATAAGTATGGTATTAATATATTAGTAGTACACATATGTGTCACAACAAAATAAGCTTTTTGCAAGCCTGGTGAGAGCATAGCTAGCAACCCTATTTGTGTTGCTACCATTCCAAATAAAAGAGCATTTATAGGCACATTTTTATCATTGTTCTTTTTAAACCATTTAGGCATTAACCCATCCTGTTCTGCTGGAACATATAAAATTTCTGTGGTTATCAAAAGCCAGCAAAGTAAAGCACCCATAACGGAAATTAGAATTCCCACTTTAACTATAATAGCCCCTGCACTTCCCAATGCAGTCTGTGCTAAAACAGCTGCTAATGGAGTTTGTGCTGCAACTAAAGCCTTAGCTGGCAAAATACCCATTGACAATATAGATATTGATACATAAAGTATCGCTGTTATAACAAGTGAGATTATTGTTGCTTTTCCAACCACTATATGAGATTCTGCCCTTTGAGACAAAACTACTAAGCCTTCAACACCTACGAAGCACCATAAAATTGTTCCCATTGCGCCACTTATCTGTTTCCCTATACTAACGGTATCTCCACTGACTGCTAAAATTGTCTTCCAATTTTCAACATTAAATGTACCTAGTTTAAAAGCTGAAAGGCCAAATACAATTACTAGAATTAGTGGTATAACTTTGCCAATTGTAACTACCAAATTGAGTATACCAGCTTGTCTAATTCCTCTTTTTATTACAAAATAGTATGACCACAAAACAATAGATGCAAGTAAAAATGCTAAAACACGAGGCATTGTGTATCCTTCTCCAATTAAGCTATTTATAGTCTTGAAAATTAAAACAATAAATGCAACATTGCCAAGGAATGAACTTGTAAAGTAACCCCAAGCTGAATTAAAACCTATAAAATCACCATATCCATCTTTAGCATAGGAATAAATTCCCCCGTGTAATTCAGGTTTTTTATTTGAAAGTAAGTAAAATACTAATCCTAGCATTACTACCCCAAAAACTCCAATACCCCATGAAATTAGGACTACCATTGGATTTGTTGTTGTTATTAAATCTGTAGGGCTATTAAAAATACCTGATGCAATCATAGTACCTATGCCTAAAGCAACAAGTAACCCTAGTCCTAATTTTTTATTATTTTCTTCCAATATAAAAAACCTCCTCTAATATCTTTTTACTTTAGTAAATTTCTAACGTCTGATAATATTGCTCTTGGAACTGGTAAATCGAGCATTGTTTTGAGTCCCGGTTCTGCATTCATTACTAGTGGAATCATATTAACACATATGGCTATTGTAGCGATTCCTCCTGGTATTTCTGGTTTTATTTGAAGGTTCAAGTTTGGAACTCCATTAATTGTAATATAATCTCCAGTATCAACATTCTCAAGTTCTGGTCTTATCTGTTGAGGATGTTCCATTGTAGCAAATACTTTATCTCCTAAATTTGCATATCCCAATTGACTACATCCAGCAACCTCTCCAGCATTTACTGAGATAATATCTGTTTTACGTGGAACAGTTGTAACAATTGGTGATTTTTCTTGTCTAATATTATTGAACTTAATATTAAATGCTTCTTCAAACATACCAAATGATTGTAAAAATCCTACGTGCCCATCTACTGTATTGTCTTTAACACCCTGTATAAATGCTTCTGGTTTTAAGCCAATACCTTGCTCAACCATAACTGCCCTACCAAAGCAAGCTAAGTCATTAACTCGAGTAGCCTTTATGCTATCAACTGTGTCAGAAACTCCTGTAAGCATTATTGCAACTAAATCCATTATAAATCCAGGATTTACTCCGGTTCCTAATATTGAAACCTTATTTTCTTTAGCAATTCTATCCATTTCATCTGATAATTCTGGGTCTAAAGCTCTTGGGTAGGACATTTCCTCAGCTGTTGTTACAATATCCATGCCAGCAACTGCTGCCATTTTTATTAATGGAAATACAACTTTTGTAAAGGAAGCTGTAGCCATAAGGCAAACCTCTGCAAAACCCTTCTTTATAACATCTCCAGCATTTTTTGTAACTATACATGAATTATCTTCATTTGCTGGAACACCTAACACTTCATAAAGTTTTTTGCCAACCTTACTCGGATCCATGTCAATAGCACCTACGATAGTAAATCCTTTTTTGCTTAATACCATTCTAGCAATACCGCTTCCCATTGAACCTAATCCCCAGACTACAACTTTTATTTTATTTCTCATAATATTTTCCCCCTCATAATTTTATATTTTACTCTATATATTTTAAACTGCATCTTCATTAATTATTGTAATACTTATCAACATATGGAGAAGTCATTGCTGCAAGTAAACATCCATAATCTATTTTAAAATCTACTATATCGCCAACTGTTAGTTCTTTTTTACTATCAGTTACATCTAAAATTAAATGGTCACTACTTGCACCAAAAATGCTTATATCTGTGTCCAAAGGAATTAACCCTTCAACTCTTATATCTTGTCTTCCAATTGCTATAATAGCCCTTTTTCTTATTCCTTTATCTTCAAAATGAGGTTCATTACCAAAAGCATCCATTCCTATAGTACCTGTTGGTACTGTTGGTTTACTCTTTATTTCAACTACCTCCCCACTGAGTATAAAGGCATCTTCATAGCAATTAGGTACTGCGAGTCCAAAAGAAGTTTCCCTACCAAGAACTATTGCTTCTCCAATTCTAAGCTGATTTATTTCTTCTGGCATATTATCATTAATAACCATATATAAACTACTAGAATTCCCACCTGAAATTATAGATAACTTTAAACTAAAGTTTTTTTCTATATCTAATTTTAATTTTATAAGCTTACCTAAGTTTTTTGTGTCTGGAATTACCCCACCATAACAAGTAACATTGGTTCCAAGTCCAATTAATTTAATATTATCTAATTTTACTATTTTACTCACAATGGAAACTACATCGTCAATCAATACCCCTTCTCTTAAATCCCCTAAATCTACCATCAGTATAATGTTGTGCATTTTATTTAAATCTTTTGCAGCTGCTCCTAGCTTCCTAATTGTGTCGATCTCTGAATTTAAGCTGCAATCGCTATACTTCACAACTTCATAGACTTCGCTGATCATTGGAATTCTAAGCATCATCTTTTTACAATTTAAATCTTTTAGTTTTTTTAAATTTAAGATTCTAGAATCAGCAACCTCAGTCACCCCAGCTCGTAGTATAGCTTCTACAATAGGCTTTTGTGCACAAAATACTTTAGTTACGGATGTAACATCTATATGCTTTTTATTACACATTGCTAGGATTGTTTTTACATTGTGTGTTAATTTTTTCAAGTTCACTTCCACACAAGGATAATTTTTTTTCATATAGATACTCCCCTTTTTAAATGTCGTTAATTCCCATATCCTTTGTTATACCTAAACTTTGAGTTAATAACGCTGTTGCCACTTCTTTATTTTCTCTACTTAAAACCCCTGCACAAGCCATAATATAGTTTTTATCTAGAAGCACTTTAGCACCTTTTTTAGGTAGCATTGTAACTTCGTCTTTTAAGTGTCTTATTTCTAGTAGCAAAGCTTCTCCACTCGGAAGCCTTGTAAGTGCCCCTCCGGTACCTATTATATATTTAACCTCAGATAAATCCTTACCATAAGCCACAAAACCACTTTCACCATCATATTTTCTTTTTATAAATCCTACATGCCTATCTATTGCGACAGATATAGCTTTCTTCGTTAGCAGGCTGCTTGCATTTATATCATCCATATCTTCCGGTATAGGTTTTATGTGCAACTTTATATATTCCTTAGTATATTCACCTAAATCCCTAACGTCAAGTAAATCTATTACATTTTTGCTGTTAATAAAAACTCCAAGGTCTCCTTCTACAGTTCTTTTAGCCTTTGGTTCAGGATTTATTAGCATATCTAAAACTATACTACTTCCTTCTGTAACAGAGTGTACATCTGTGGTAGCCCCTCCTACATCAAAAACTACTAAGTCACCTATTATATCATATAAGAGTTTTGAACTTTCCATAACCGCTCCTGGAGTTGGCATTATGCTTCCATTTACCATTTCTTTTATTTTATTCATTCCAGGTGCTTTTACAATATTCTTCTCAAAAGCTTCTTGTATTATTTTCCTTGCAGGCTCCACATTTAACTCATCTATACTTGGATAAACATTGTCAATTAAATAAAGTTCTTGCCCTTCAAATATCTCTTTTATTTCTTCCCTATTTTCAATATTTCCACAATATACAATAGGTTTATTATATTTTTCGAGGCTTATAAGTTCTGCATTATAAAGAGATGTTTCCCTTTCACCATAATCAGTGCCTCCAGCAATCATTATCATATTAGGATTTATATCATGTATTCTCTTTAGATCACTTTTTCGCATCTTCCCTGCAGTAACCATTTTTATGATACCACCAGCACCAAGAGCTGCTTCTCTAGCAGCCTTAACAGTCATTTGCTGCATAAGTCCGTGAACAGTTATCCTAAGTCCCCCTGCAGCACTAGACGTCGCTAACATCTTTTTCCATGTAATTGATTCTCCAATTTGATTTTCAATATCTTTAACAGCATTTTTTAATCCTATAGTTACATCACCATCTATTACTGTTGTACAGCTATTACCTTGAAAAGGTATATCTACAATAACCTGTCCCTTATCATCATAGTATACATTAAAAGCAGTAACCAGGGTAGTGGTGCTACCTATTTCAGCAACAAGATAATCTACCTTCACAAGCAATCGCTCCTTTTATTCTTCTTCTTCTTCATTATCAGGCAAACCCATTAACCTTTTGATTATGAAGGATGCAACAGCTGTACCATTTGATCCACGTCCAAATCCAACATCCATACCGTTTGCTTTAGCTATTTCATCAGTTACTTGTGTACCACCGGAAACAAGTATAATCTTATCTCTTACTCCTTTTTCGATGCAAAGATCACTAAGTTTTTTCATGTTCTTTGTATGAACATCGTTATGGCTAATTATTGTACTACACAATATAGCTTGAGCTTTTGACTCTATAGCTGCATCTACTAGTTTTTCTATTGGACATGAAGTTCCAAGGAAAATTGCTTCTATACCAAATCTTTCAACTCCGCCATGTTTAATATCAATAACTTCGCGAACTCCAACAGAGTGTTCATCTTCACCTACTGTGGCTGCAACAACCTTAAGTGGATGTTCTTTTACATAATCCTTCATTTGTTGATCTGTTAGTGTTTTTCTTCTCTTTGGAAGAACTAACTCATCACGTTTTACAGGTGTGAAATCACATACGCCTTTTATTTCCACAAGAGTTCCCTCAGCTTTTTGTAACACTTGTTTATGAATAATTTCTACATTTTTCAAATTCATTCGCGTGCCCATTTCAAGTGCTGCTGCTTCACTAATTTGTTCATTTTCCGGGATACATAAAGTGATTTTTACATACCCGTCTTTAGCCCATTGGACTTCTGGAATTACAGTACCATCTTCTTTAACTTCTTCCATTCTCTTAAATACATTGTCATTATCATCCAATTCATCGATATATTGAATTTTGGAATGGTTACATAATGTACATTCATCTATTGCATCGCAAGGTCTTTTATATTCTTTTGGAACATTATTGTATCCAAAATGGCCACAAACTGGTGCAAAATAATCTGATTCTCTTTTTACAATTGTTCCGACAGCATCTCCGCCCGCAATCTTTCTTGCAATACCATCATCATTTCTTTCTGGATATTGACCAGAATCAATAAAGAATCCTGAATCAACAGCTTTAAAGTATCCACCAACTTCAAGTATTTCCTCAAAGAATAAAATAGCTCTTTCTTGAATTTCTCTTGCCTTTTCTGGTAAATATCCTGTTTTCTTAAGCTCTATCATGTCCATTAATCCATCCATACCTATAAATGCCTGTTTAGCTGTGTTTATAGCATGAATATTATTATAATGCCAAGGAACATTACGTCCTTCATCTGGAGTTATTGTACTTTGAATGTCTGCTGATGTTAGTTCTGATATTAAAAGA
Source organism: Clostridium sp. CM041 (assembly GCF_055081035.1). Classification (NCBI taxonomy): domain Bacteria; kingdom Bacillati; phylum Bacillota; class Clostridia; order Eubacteriales; family Clostridiaceae; genus Clostridium; species Clostridium sp. CM041. Next base: position 3,396,049 of record NZ_CM143648.1, on the reverse strand, counting down.
TTCAAAGTATGTCCAACTGTAGCTTCTCTTTCACAAGACTCTATATACTTAGTATTCATTTGAGCTCTCATTTTGTATCTTTTGAAAAACTCACGAAGTGCTACTGCATAAGGCAGATCATATCTCATACAAGGAGCTGGTGCAGATGTTGGGGGTACAGTTGATAAAGAAATGTTTTCTGGTTTCATTCCAACGAGTTCTGAAAAACAAGAATTTATAGCATGTTGTACCATAAGTTCTGGCATTACCTTATATCCCTTCATAGCTGTTGCGTTTGCATTATGTGCACCATCTATTTGAAGCATTCCTGCATGAGCCATTATACCCTTTGCAACTGCAGCATCAACGAAAGATCTAACCATATTAATATTTCTATAAAGTACATTGTATTGTGGATCTTGATGAGCTCCATTAACGCCTTCTTCTGCGAACATAACCGCTACATCAGGACCGGCAACGCCCGATACATATGAATGGAAATTAATTTTTCTTCCTACTTCTTCTTCTATTAAATCTATAGCTTTTCTTGTTGCTCTAATTTCTTTTCTAGTTATTGGTACCCCACCAAACCCTTCTGGGCTTCCTTCTAATAATCCATCAAAGTGACTTTGACCCATTGTCCTTATAACCATTAAATGATCCGCACCATGCCATGCTGCCATTCTCATTCTTCTTATATCATCTTCAAATCTTCCTGAAGCAATTTCTGTGGTAATAACTGCTCTTGGTTGCGGATCTATATTTTCAAAGCTTCTTGCTGCTGGAAGAGGTTGACTCTTCTTTAAAGGTGCTGATATTTCATGATATGTGAATTCTCCAACCTTTCCAGTTTCATTTTCTTCTCTCCAGTGCCATCCTCTCCATTTTGGTTCATACTTATCTAAGTCTTTTAATATTTCTTCTACACTAAGCTTTTCATTTTCTTGTAATTTTTCTTGCATTAATACTCACTTCCCTTCATTTTTTCAGATACAATATCCCACCCTATTCCTTTAGAAAGTTCTGCTCCTGCTTTAAGATAGTCCATATTTTTAAGCTTTGCATAAGTTAAAATTACATTTCCTATACCTTTTCCAATCAAATTCCATTTTGCTGCATAAGAAATTATAGGCTGAGCTTGCATACTAGAAAATCCCATTCTAAGTACTACAGAACGTTCAATAGCTGGTGATGTATGCGTATACGCTAAATCCACCATCGGTTTTACAACTTGATTAGTAAGGCTCCAAAATTTTTCATATAACTGATCATTAGTCAAATCTTTCAAATGTTCTCTTCTTTTTTCAAAATCATCTTCTCTTTTCATAAATTAAACTCCCCCTAACATATTTCAAGATTATGTTTTGCAAGATTATGTTTTTCAAGATTATGCTATTTCTATATTATGCTGTTTTAATATTTCTACTATTTCTTCTTTAGACATTTTTGTTTCTAAAGACAAAAACTCAATATCAACCTGCTGCACTCTATTCTCAATCAATTTCTTAATAACATTTTTCATGTAGGAATTTTTCAACCCTTCCATGTCTATATCTGTGACTGTTACTATTGATGGATGAGACGGAATTACTATATTCTCGCCAGGTACTTGCTGGCGAGGATTACCCACATAAACTTTAATTCCATTTTCTTTAGCAAAATTAAGCTGAGGCAATAAATGTTTTCCAGCTCCCGTATATTCAGTTTCTTGGACAACAATTACGGCATCATCATCGTATTCCTGAGCAATTGCAAAAGCTGCCACTAGGGATACATTTCCTGCTGGACCTCTTTCTAAGCCTTCAAGCTGAGCTAATATTTCAGTCATCCAAAATACTTCACCTTGAGTAGTTGTTACATATCTATCTAAATACCTTAATGGTCTAGCCGCGCTCCTAGGTACATCTGATCTATCTGGATAAGTCATAAATGGAATTCCAAATCCTGTATGGCCTGTAGTAAACGATTTCTTATTAAAGTCTATATCAGATGCCATATGCAATCCAGAAAGGTCAACCGATGCCCCTATTATCTTTGTTTCCACTGCACCTGCCCTAATAAGTCCTCTTGCAGTACCAGTAACATTTCCACCACCTGCATGCGTTATAATAACTGCATCAGGATCTTTTCCTAATTTTTCTCTACACTGCTCCGCTATTTCATATCCTAGAGTTTCAATTCCTGCTACACCGTACGAGGAATATAATGAAGCATTGTAATAACCTGTATCTTCAAGTATCTTTAGATAAGTATAAAATAATTCAGGACCTACGGAAAGCCTAACAACTTCTGATCCAAACCCCTCACACTTTCTTCCTTTTTCTAATATTTCTGGTTGTCCTATTTTTCTTGAATCATAACATTCATTTGCTATTATACATTTAAGGCCTCTAATATTTGCTTGAGATGCAACCGCTGCTCCATAATTACCTGACGTAGCTGCTCCTACGCCTTTGTACCCTCTTTTCATTGCATCAAATACAGATATGCATGCTCTTCTATCTTTAAAACTTCCGGATGGGTTGCAGCTTTCATCCTTTACAAATATTCTAGCTGCACGTCCAGTCTTAGAAACCTTTCTTGCTAATTTTGTTATATTTCTTAGTTCAATAAGTGGAGTATTTCCTACCCCTACATCATTTTGAATTTCTTTAACTTCTGCAAATGAGTATTCAACATCTCTCATCAAAGCTTCATAATCAAATGAAAGCTTACCAGTTTCATATTTACTATAATCTATTCCTATAGATTTAAGAATTATTTCATTCTTTCGGGCCATAAGCTCATCATATTTATTCATACTTTATAACCTCCTCTTAAATTATCACCTATTGTGCTATTATCTCCCTAGCTTGTCTTCCTATATTACTTATTTCTTCAACATACTTACCATAGGTGTGATAATATCCTGGCTCTATTTCAACAACTTTACCTTTAGCAATTCTGCCTACATTAGTTTCAACTTGCACTTCATCTCCTAATTCACAATCACTAAGGCACTTCCCTCTTATCCAACATTTAAGAGGAGTTTTCTTTGTCTCATCTGGTATATTTAAAGCTCTATCTTTCGGCATTAAAACGATTTCTTCTATTTCAACCCAGATGCCTTTTTTTATCATAATTTATACCTCCCAAATTTAATATTTATTAAAGCACTTTATTGATATACTCACTTTAATATACAGCAATTACCATGCCAAGTAAAAAACACATGCTTTTAAGCCATCGCTCAAATACATGTGTTTTAAATTCGCAAAATATTCTGCATCTTTTTTTTATAATTGAGAATTAAGACTAGTAATTTTAGGTAAACTCAGTGTTTCTTGGGCTTAGCTATATCTGCAAATTATTTTGCATGATTAGCAAAAAAATTTGCTATTTTAATATTTTTGTATTATTTTATGTATCTTTATTTTATATTGAAGATTTTGTCTTGAAATATTAAGGTCTCTAGCAGTCTTACTAACATTATAATTATTTTTTTCCAACATTTTTTTTATTAAGTTTTTTTCAATATTACTCATATAACTTTCTAAATTAAAGCTCTCATATGTATTTGATGCAATGTCATGAACATTTCCACATTTTTCATATGTTATTATAGAATCAAAATAGTTTTCTGTTAAAATCGAATTATTTTCCGCCATATTCATTGCAGCTTCAATAACATTTGTTAATTCACGAATATTTCCCGGCCAATTATATTCTTGGAGTTTTCTCATCATATCTTCATCGATACCCCTTATATTCTTACTTAGAATTTTATTATATTTTTCGATTAAATTGTCTACAAATATAGTAATATCCTCTTTTCTTTCTCTTAATGGAGGTATATTTATTCTCATTACACCTACCCTATAATAAAAATCTTTCCTCAATTTACCACTCTCAATAAGTTTCTCTGGTTCCTCATTTAACGTAGCTATTATTCTAACGTCAATATATATACTTTTGGTACTTCCCACAGGCCTTATATAACCATCTTGAAGTACTCTTAAAAGTTTAGATTGAAGATACGGTTCTAAAGAATTAACTTCATCTAATAAAAGAGTTCCATGATTTGCCTCTTCAAATAATCCCTTTTTATTCTCTGCCCCTGTAAACCCGCCCTTTTCTGTACCAAAAAGCATTCCCTCTAGTAATAGGGCAGGAATAGCTGCACAATTTATAGGTATAAAAGGCTTATCTTTTCTTAATCCATCATAATGAATACTTTGAGAAAAAACTTCTTTTCCTGACCCAGTTTCTGCATATAATAGTACAGATGAACTTGACATGCTAGCTTTTTTAGCTTTTTCTATAACACTTTTCATAGCAGGATTGTCACCATATATATCACTAAAAGTAAAATGTCTATGAATTATTTTATTTGAATTTTGTAATTTGCAAACGTTTTCAGTTAGTTCTTTTAGCTGAGTCATGTCTTTCGCTATTTCAATCACTGCTACAACTTTATTGTTTAATGTTACTGGCAAAGTAGTATTTATAGTAGTGACTTTTTTCTTATATCCATTACCATAATGTTGTATTAAATCCACAATTTTTTTACCGGTCTTTAATACGCTCATAAGTGTAGATTCATCATCTTTTACATCCTCTAGATACTCATTAACCTTTTTCCCTATTACTTCTTTACTATCTATACCTTCTACTTTTCCCATGGCGCTATTATAATATATAGTTTTGCCCTCACAATCTATTACTTGAATTCCTTCCTCCAAATTTTCTAATAGACATTCTAATACCTTGTCTGCGTTTAGAAATTTACTATCCATACTTTATCTTTAGTGAGAGCTTGTATAAAAGGTACACAAACCCACTAAATACTCACTTCCTTTCTATATCTGATGTATAGCATGTTAATAGTAGACAATTAAAGTTTATCTACTTTCTAATTATGAAAAAAGATTACATCCATGGATAAATCAAGTATTTAATATTACAATTTTTTTATAGTTACCATATTTTTTACATTAAATCTATTGATTATTATTTTCATTATATCATACAAAAATTGTATTGAGAATTTTACATTTAAAATTAGCTAAAGCCAAGATTGATCTTTTCAGATTATATTGGAGTTTTAACTAAGTTAACAAAAGCATTCGCAGTGACTGATTCTGAATTATTATCTGAATTTGGTTGGAATATATGGGATAACGACAGATATTTAGTCTTCTAAGACATGAAATTCAACTTATTAGACACTTAGAATTTTAAGACTTTGTAGTATATTGTCAATTCTTTTTTAGGTCAAAATGCGAATTAAACTTTCCTTAACACAGGTAATCTTCTAGTATGATATTTAATTACCCCCAGATTAAAAATAAGCCCCTGATTTAGAAGTGTACTCCTAAATCTAGGGCTTATGTCTTTCATATTGTTTACACTAATATATTTCTAACATATTAATTATTTACCAGACTGTTTTTCCATGTCCAACTGAAAACTGTGACGTTCCATCTCTTTATCCTTTTGACGTTTCCAAGCGTGGAGAACTAGCGCTATGGTAACAACTCCATAGGATATAAACATACGGAAGTATTCCCCAATCATGGCCGATCCAGTAATATATTTACCTGCCATTGGCATGACTATAAACATTAAATGAAATAGCGCAGTACCAACAATGGCATTTGGGATAGAAGCTTTAGTAACCGTTGCACCACCAACTAAAAGTGACGCAGTACTGTTCTGATGTTTCTACTTTATTGCTTATTGCATAATTTTGAAAAGCATGTTGCTGTTCATGAGCAATCGTATATATAAGTTAATAAATGTCTACCCTAAGAGCTGCCTACTATTGCAGATTATTTCAAGTATAAATAGACATCCCATACATTTTAATTTTCAAATAAGTTCGAAACTTAAAATGTATGGGAATAATATTAATTTATTAATAAAGCTTTGTATTATTAGAGATGCACATATTTATGAAATATTTATGAACTTCTAAGCTATCAGTAAGTTCCGGATGGAAAGACGTAGCAAACATATTATTTTGTTTTGCTGCTACAATTTTCCCATCAAGAGTACATATTATTTTAACATCGCTCGAAACTTCTGTAATTAATGGACCCCGAATAAAGACTAGTGGCAACGGCTCACTTGAAATCTTATCGATTACAACATCCCTTTTAAAGCTATCGATTTGGCTTCCGTAAGCATTTCTTTTTACTTTTATATCCATAATTTTAAGATATTCATTAACTGATCCCTCAATATATTTAGCAAGCAGTATCATACCAGCACAAGTTCCCCACACAGGTAATCCTGAAAGTATTTTTTCTCTTAAAGGCATAATCATATTTCTTTCCTTTAAAATTTTCCCTATCGTTGTACTTTCCCCACCTGGTAAAATGATCCCCTGTATATCTTTGATATCCTCAATTTTCTTAATCTCTACACCTTCATGACCAAGCTTATTAATATGATTTATATGTTCTATTACACCACCCTGAAGTGATAAAACTCCAATTCTCAACTTTACCATCCTCTTTCTGCAAACTTCTCTTTAATCTCGCTTATTTCTAGGCCACTCATTGCTTCTCCAAGGTTTTCAGAAACTTCTGCTATAACTTTTGGATCATTATAGTATGTAGTTGCTAAAACTATAGCATTTGCTACCACCTGTGGATTTTCCGCTTTAAATATTGCTGAGCCAACAAAAACTCCTTCTGCCCCAAGTTGCATCATGAGTGCTGCGTCAGCTGGTGTTGCTATTCCACCTGCAGCGAAATTTACTACTGGAAGTCTACCATTTTTCCATACATATTCAATTAAATTAACAGGGGCACCAAAGTCTTTAGCAATTGTCATTAGCTCTTCTTTTGGAGCATTTTTCACTTTTCTAATTTCATCCATTATACATCTCATGTGCCTCACAGCTTCTACTACATTTCCTGTACCTGCTTCACCTTTTGTTCTTATCATTGCAGCACCTTCTCCAATCCTTCTTAGTGCCTCACCTAAATTTCTTGCTCCACAAACATAAGGAACCTTATAACCCCATTTATTTATATGATACTGCTCATCTGCTGGAGTCAAAACTTCACTTTCATCTATAAAATCTACCCCTATTTCCTGCAAAATTTGTGCTTCAACAAAATGTCCTATCCTTCCTTTAGCCATTACTGGAATAGAAACGGCTGCTTTTATTTCTTTAATCATTCTAGGGTCAGACATTCTAGCCACTCCACCCTCTTTTCTAATATCTGATGGTACCCTCTCTAGTGCCATTACCGCACAAGCCCCTGCCTTTTCTGCAATTATTGCCTGCTCCACATTCACAACGTCCATTATTACTCCGCCCTTTAACATTTGAGCTAAATTTTTATTAATTTCATATCTTTCCATAGAATAACCCCCAAAAAATTTATTTATTAGTAAAATTATACCATATCTATATAGCATATGATAGTGTATGGATACACTTATAGTACAAGCAGTAAATAAAAAAAGCTTTACATTAAACTATTTTATGAGCTGTAGTATTGGTCCAGTATAAATTCCTTTTACTATCAAAATGTTGAAACAGATAAAAATATAGTTACTATCTAGGCAATAAACTTCCACTTATATACAAATACAATACAATGGGCAAAGGTATTTTGGGGTTGGTATTTCTGCGAATATTGATACAGCTTCACTAAATGCTTTATTTAGTGCTATTAATAGAAGAAGCTAATTGCCCCGTGACTGGCGCACTAATAAAAGGAGCTTAACCATTTTCGGTCAAGCTCCTTTTATTAGTGCTTTCACTTGTTATATTATAAGCTAACTACAATCACCTTAATATATTTTATCAAAATAAAAACCGCTAAGTATAACTTAGCGGTTTTTTCTTACCTGGCGACAACCTACTCTTCCACAAGGTCACCCCTGCAGTACCATCGGCGCATTGAAGCTTAACCTTCGTGTTCGGTATGGGAACGGGTGTTACCTTCATGCCATAATCACCAGATTGAGAATATAAATATTCTCTGAAAATTGCACAGTGAATTAGTCTTTTCGCTCACGCTCAAAGCCTCGCTTCTTCCTTTGTCAGAAGCTTAGTTTCTTTCTTACGAAAGAAATAGTTCCTGTAAAAGAAGTATATCGCATTACTTTTAATTATTTATTTAGGTCAAGCCCTCGACTTATTAGTATTAGTCAGCTGAACATGTTACCATGCTTACACCTCTAACCTATCAACCTGGTGGTCTTCCAGGAGTCTTACTAACTTGTGTTAAAAACACGCATTATGGGAAATCTCATCTCAGGGTGGGCTTCACGCTTAGATGCTTTCAGCGTTTATCCCTTCCAAACATAGCTACCCAGCGATGCCACTGGCGTGACAACTGGTGCACCAGAGGTTTGTCCATCCCGGTCCTCTCGTACTAAGGACAGCTCCCTTCAAATTTCCTACGCCCGCGACGGATAGGGACCGAACTGTCTCACGACGTTCTGAACCCAGCTCGCGTGCCGCTTTAATGGGCGAACAGCCCAACCCTTGGGACCTACTTCAGCCCCAGGATGCGACGAGCCGACATCGAGGTGCCAAACCTCCCCGTCGATGTGGACTCTTGGGGGAGATCAGCCTGTTATCCCCGAGGTAGCTTTTATCCGTTGAGCGATGGCCCTCCCACGAGGTACCACCGGATCACTAAGCCCGACTTTCGTCCCTGCTCCACTTGTAAGTGTCGCAGTCAGGCTCCCTTCTGCCTTTGCACTCTTCGCGCGATTTCCAACCGCGCTGAGGGAACCTTTGGGCGCCTCCGTTACTTTTTTGGAGGCGACCGCCCCAGTCAAACTGCCCACCTAACAATGTCCTGTGACCAGATTCATGGCCTCCAGTTAGAACCTCAGTACTGTCAGGGTGGTATCCCAAGGATGACTCCACACAGGCTGACGCCCATGTTTCTCAGTCTCCCACCTATCCTGTACAGACAATACCGAAATTCAATGCTAAGCTACAGTAAAGCTCTACGGGGTCTTTCCGTCCAATCGCGGGTAGCAAGCATCTTCACTTGCACTACAATTTCGCCGGATGTGTTGTTGAGACAGTGCCCAAATCATTACGCCATTCGTGCGGGTCGGAACTTACCCGACAAGGAATTTCGCTACCTTAGGACCGTTATAGTTACGGCCGCCGTTTACTGGGGCTTAAGTTCATAGCCTCGCTTGCGCTAACTAATCCCCTTAACCTTCCAGCACCGGGCAGGCGTCAGCCCCTATACATCAGCTTTCGCTTTAGCAGAGACCTGTGTTTTTGCTAAACAGTTGCTTGGGCCTATTCTCTGCGACCTACTTTCGTAGGCACCCCTTCTCCCGAAGTTACGGGGTCAATTTGCCGAGTTCCTTAACAACAATTCTTCCGATGGTCTTAGGATTCTCTCCTCACCTACCTGTGTCGGTTTGCGGTACGGGCACCAATATCCTCGATAGAGACTTTTCTTGGCAGCGTGGAATCAGATACTTCAGGAATAAATTCCCTTCCCCATCACATCTCAGCGTTAAGAGCAAACGGATTTGCCTGCTTGCTCCGCCTAAATGCTTAGACACACATCCAATAGTGTGCACATCTTATCCTCCTGCGTCATCCCATTTCTAATAACGTCCATTGGTGGTATCGGAATATCAACCGATTGTCCATCACCTACGCCTTTCGGCCTCGGCTTAGGTCCCGACTAACCCTGAGAGGACGAGCCTTCCTCAGGAAACCTTAGGTTTTCGACCGTTAAGATTCTCACTTAACTCTCGCTACTCATGCCAACATTCTCACTTCTGTACCGTCCACCACTCCTTACGGTATGACTTCAGCCAGTACAGAAAGCTCCTCTACCGCGTACACAATTGTGTACACCCATAGCTTCGGTGGTAAGTTTTAGCCCCGGACATCTTCGGCGCAGGATCTCTTGACTAGTGAGCTATTACGCACTCTTTAAATGAGTGGCTGCTTCTGAGCCAACATCCTAGTTGTCTTAGAAATCCCACATCCTTTTCCACTTAACTTACACTTTGGGACCTTAGCTGATGGTCTGGGCTGTTTCCCTTTTGACTACGGATCTTATCATTCGCAGTCTGACTGCCGAAATAAAAGTATATGGCATTCGGAGTTTGATAGGGTTCAGTAACTGTTGTCAGCCCCTAGCCCATTCAGTGCTCTACCTCCATTACTCAATTAATCGACGCTAGCCCTAAAGCTATTTCGAGGAGAACCAGCTATCTCCGAGTTCGATTGGAATTTCTCCGCTATCCACAGCTCATCCCATGGTTTTTCAACACCAACGTGGTTCGGACCTCCACGGAATTTTACTTCCGCTTCATCCTGGCCATGGATAGGTCACCCGGTTTCGGGTCTACGACATGCAACTATGCGCCCTATTCAGACTTGGTTTCCCTTCGGCTCCGTACCTTAAGTACTTAACCTTGCTACATATCGTAACTCGTTGGCTCGTTCTACAAAAAGCACGCCGTCACACATATAAAGTGCTTCGACCGGTTGTAGGCACACGGTTTCAGGTTCTATTTCACTCCCCTTCCGGGGTTCTTTTCACCTTTCCCTCACGGTACTTCTTCACTATCGGTCACTAGGTAGTATTTAGCCTTGGGAGGTGGTCCTCCCAGCTTCCCACAAGGTTTCACGTGTCTCGTGGTACTCTGGATTAGATCTGACTGTTTTTCCTTTTCATTTACAGGCCTATTACCTTCTGCGGAGCAGCTTTCCAGCTATCTTCAATTAAGGAATTGCAGTATTTATGATCTATCCTCAACCCCCAGGTCAAAGACCTGGGTTTGGGCTCTTTCCCTTTCGCTCGCCGCTACTTAGGAAATCGATATTTCTTTCTCTTCCTCCGGGTACTTAGATGTTTCAGTTCCCCGGGTCTACCTCTGCATACCTATTTATTCAGTATGCAGTACATAGTTGTTACTATGTGGGTTCCCCCATTCGGAAATCTTTGGATCACAGGCTATTTGCGCCTACCCAAAGCTTATCGCAGCTTAACGCGTCCTTCTTCGGCTCCTAGTGCCAAGGCATTCGCCATGCGCCCTTTGTAGCTTGACCTTGATTCTGTCTATTTACATAGACGGTTATATTAATTTTGCGAAATTGTATTAAATCAATTTATAAACTACTTGCGTAGCTTTAATTTTTTTAAAACAACTTTTTTCACTGTGCAATTTTCAAAGAACATAAATGGTGGGCCTAAATGGACTCGAACCATCGACCTCACGCTTATCAGGCGTGCGCTCTAACCAGCTGAGCTATAGGCCCATTTAATGGTGGAGGTAAAGAGAATCGAACTCTTGACCCCCTGCGTGCAAGGCAGGTGCTCTCCCAGCTGAGCTATACCCCCATTAGAAAAACTATTTATTAGATAACCCCTAAGGGTTATCTAAAATTAGTCTCTCAAAATTAAACAGAGAACTAGGTACGATTAATTACAATAGATATTTTTGAAGAACAAATTAATATTCTTCTATTGCATCGACCGAAGTCAATACATCTACTCCCTAGAAAGGAGGTGATCCAGCCGCAGGTTCTCCTACGGCTACCTTGTTACGACTTCACCCCAATCATCAATCCCACCTTCGGCCGCTGGCTCCTTACGGTTACCTCACGGACTTCGGGTGTTACCAACTCTCATGGTGTGACGGGCGGTGTGTACAAGGCCCGGGAACGTATTCACCGCGACATGCTGATTCGCGATTACTAGCAACTCCGGCTTCATGTAGGCGAGTTGCAGCCTACAATCCGAACTGGGATGAGTTTTTGAGTTTGGCTCCACCTTGCGGTCTTGCATCTCTTTGTACTCACCATTGTAGCACGTGTGTAGCCCTAGACATAAGGGGCATGATGATTTGACGTCATCCCCACCTTCCTCCCGGTTAACCCGGGCAGTCTCACTAGAGTGCTCAACTTAATGGTAGCAACTAATGATAAGGGTTGCGCTCGTTGCGGGACTTAACCCAACATCTCACGACACGAGCTGACGACAACCATGCACCACCTGTCACCCTGTCCCGAAGGACTTCGCCCATCTCTGGGTTATGCAGGGGATGTCAAGTCTAGGTAAGGTTCTTCGCGTTGCTTCGAATTAAACCACATGCTCCGCTGCTTGTGCGGGCCCCCGTCAATTCCTTTGAGTTTTAATCTTGCGATCGTACTCCCCAGGCGGAATACTTAATGTGTTAACGGCGGCACCGAGGTTCGACCCCCGACACCTAGTATTCATCGTTTACGGCGTGGACTACCAGGGTATCTAATCCTGTTTGCTCCCCACGCTTTCATGCCTCAGCGTCAGTTACAGTCCAGTAAGTCGCCTTCGCCACTGGTGTTCTTCCTAATCTCTACGCATTTCACCGCTACACTAGGAATTCCACTTACCTCTCCTGCACTCTAGACACCCAGTTTCAAATGCAGCACCCAAGTTAAGCTCGGGTATTTCACATCTGACTTAAATGTCCGCCTACGCATCCTTTACGCCCAGTAAATCCGGACAACGCTTGCCACCTACGTATTACCGCGGCTGCTGGCACGTAGTTAGCCGTGGCTTCCTCCTCTGGTACCGTCATTATCGTCCCAGAAGACAGAACTTTACAACCCGAAGGCCTTCATCATTCACGCGGCGTTGCTGCGTCAGGGTTTCCCCCATTGCGCAATATTCCCCACTGCTGCCTCCCGTAGGAGTCTGGACCGTGTCTCAGTTCCAATGTGGCCGATCACCCTCTCAGGTCGGCTACGCATCGTCGCCTTGGTGAGCCGTTACCTCACCAACTAGCTAATGCGCCGCGGGTCCATCTCAAAGTGGAATTTTCTAAAAGAAAAATCCTTTGATGTTTCGATCATGCGACCAAAACATATTATGCGGTATTAATCTCCCTTTCGGGAGGCTATTCCCCTCTTTGAGGCAGGTTACCCACGTGTTACTCACCCGTCCGCCGCTAATCAACGTCTCCCGAAGGAGACGAATCATCGCTCGACTTGCATGTGTTAGGCACGCCGCCAGCGTTCGTCCTGAGCCAGGATCAAACTCTCAATTTAAAAGTTTACACTTTTTTAGTTGAAATGATTAATCTGCGACAACTGTTAAGTTGATTCGCAAGCTCATTACATACTTTTAGTCTTACGACTAAATTTTACTTTATACTAAAGTAATTAACTGGTTTAACGAAATATTATTTCGCTATCTTTACCTATTTCTCTGTTTAATTTTCAAAGACCAATTCGCTTTGTCATCATGTGACGACTTCTACTATATTACTAGGTATTTCTTGTTTTGTCAACAACTTTTTAAAACTTATTTTCATTTGAAAACATATTAAATAGTTATCAACAGTTAGCTTATCGTGCCACTCGTTTGTGACGACAAGGAGTATTCTATCATATAAATAAGGGCATAATTTTACAATATAGGTACTCTAGCTAGATTATATTCATTTTTCTACATGTAAGTCTAAATAATTCAATATTTCGCATCCAGATACACATGGCTAAGTATTATCAATACATTTCAAAATCAACTCTATTTTATCAATATATAATATCTTACCGTTTCATATATTGATAACACATTTTTTATTTCTTTTAACAAGAGGCATTTATAATAGACACATATAATGTAGAAAGTTAACATATACGCTTTTACTATATATGTAGTTTATTTTTACACAAATGTTAAAATAAACACTTCTAAGTCTTAGACTATGGCTTGAAACCGTATCCTTGTTATTAATTGCTTTTGGTAATTTTTTTATTATCTATCAGTCTATTGATTTCTTCTCCAATATGGTATAGCGTAGAGAAGTAGATAAGAGTTTGATTTAAATATTTTTTGTTCATTTTATTAGCATCTTTTTATATAAAGTTTATCTCAAAACTATTATAAAATGGATGCTTTTATTTTATAGATATTTTTCTCTATAATACTCAGTAAAATCGGGATTTATTACCCTAGTTAAGGGCTAGTAACCCGGATTCTAATCAAACAAAATTTAGGGAGTGTACAATATGTTTTTAATACCAAGTCCAAAACAATTAGAACTAAATAAAGGTACATTGCAGCTTAGACGTGATACGGAGATAGTCTTAGATTACCAATGTGATTTTGATGACTTAAATGCCGCGATTGTATTACAATATGAAATTCAGCAACAATTAGGCTTCAAATTAGTAATAAATAAGGCCTTTGATTGCCATAATGATAAAACCGTAATTAGATTTAAAAAAGTATCAGGTCCAAAAGAGGCTTACACCTTAATTATTGGTGGAACCTGCATCGAAATATGTGCTGCTACTTCCATAGGCATGTTTTATGGAGTACAGACATTTAGACAAATTATTAGGCAAAATGGAACTTTACTTCCAAACCTCAAAATTGAAGACGAGCCATATTTTACTAACCGTGGGTTCTATCATGATGTTACAAGAGGCAAGGTACCAACACTTGAAATGCTTATGGAACTAGTTGACAGGGCAGCTTTTTATAAAATTAATCAGTTGCAATTGTATATAGAACATACTTTTGCATTTAAAGGCATGAGTGAAATATGGATGGACAAAGATCCACTAACAGCGGAGGAAATATTAATACTTGACCAATATTGCAAAAAAAGGCATGTTGAATTAATCCCATCCTTGTCTACCTTCGGGCATATGTATGAGGTGCTTAGGTCAAAGTCCTTCAATGAATTGTGTGAGCTAGAAAACAGTGAGGGAGGCGAGTACTCTTTTGGTCATAGAATGGTTTCACACACACTGGATGCAACTAATGAAGGTAGCATAAAACTAGTTGAAGAAATGCTAATGCAATATATACCGCTATTTAGCTCAGACACATTCAATATATGCTGTGATGAAACCTTTGATTTAGGAAAGGGTAAAAGTAAAGCCAAAGCCGATGAAGTTGGGGTTGGAATGTTGTATGTTGAATTTTTGAACAAAGTAATAGATATAGTCAAGAAAAAAGGCAAGAAGGTTATGTTCTGGGGGGATGTGATTTTACATCATCCTGAACTTTTAAATAATATAAGTAAGGATGCCATATGTCTTAATTGGGACTATAACGAAAATGCCAAAGAGGATGGCACAAAAGCAATAACTGAGTCAGGTATGGAGCAGTACGTGTGCCCAGGTGTATGGGGATGGAATCAACTAGTGAACAAAGTCGATAAGGGTTTTGAGAATATTAAAAGAATGGTAGCCTATGGTGTTAAATATGGTGCAACAGGCGTTCTCAATACTGACTGGGGAGATTTTGGTCATATAAATTTTTTAAGTAGCTCAATTCCAGGCATGGCATACGGAGCGTCCTTATCATGGAACCCAGATGGCGAGAAAGAGTTTGAAAATGTATTTAAAGCGTTGTCCTTAATAGAGTATGGTGATGACTCACTTGAACTCGTGTCTCTACTTAATAAATTATCCAAGGAGCAGATCGTAGGCTGGTATGAACTAGTCGAATGGAAAGAAAATCATAGTAAAAATTCAGATATTAAAGAAAGTTTCAGCGAGCTTGATTGGAAAAAGATTTTAGCTGGTTATGACATAGCTTGTGAAATAGAAAATAAGTTTACTACATTGTCTAAAAAAGTGTGCATAAACACCTTTGATCTGCAAGAATTTATTGTTTCAGCAAGGGCAATACAACTTGTGAATAGCTTTTTCCTAAATCTTTTGAAGAATGAGTATTCTAAAAATGATGTAGATACAGTATTTAGTCCAATGGATCTCGCAGAAAATCTCGAAGTATGGTTCTGTGATTATGCAAAAATCTGGAGGGCACGAAATAAGGAAAGTGAACTATATAGAATTAGAGAAATCATAGTTTATACTTGTAGATACTTAAGGGGAATATGCTTGGTAGCTTGCTAATAAGGTAGCTTGCTAATAAGGTAGCTTGCTAATAAGGTATGTTATCTATAAAAAAATTAAGGTATTTCTTTGGTTTATCTTAACATAAAAATAATCCTCCCAAATTGGGAGGATTATTTTTATGTTTCAGACTGTTTACAAACAACTGACTCTAATATAATAGCTACATTATTTTTTAACACCAATCTATATCGCTATCATTATAATAAACCCTTAACCAGTCGCCATTTATTAAATTAACTTTAATTTCTATATCTTTCCCAGGCTCATTGTATTCTTGAAAACCCATAATACAATCTTTTGATTCTTTACTTTTTAGTTCTAAATAATCTTGAAATAATATTTCATGTTTATACATTTTTACTACCTTCCTTTAACCACTTGGTATTTAATTTTGCCACCTGATAATCTTTAATATTTATTTTTGTAATTATATCCAGTTTTGTTTACATTAATCATTATACACCATACGACAATTTGCAACAAAAATAAACTAGCTTAGCCTCAAATAGTCATAAATATTTCTATAAAACGAAAAAAGTCTAACAATTACACTATGCCAATTTTCTCCTTGCTAAAAAATAGAGACTGCCAACATAGTTGTCAATCTCTGCACACTATACATTTTTTTGATATTTAGCTACATACTCGTAAGATAAGAAATACTCTTTCATATCTTTACCAACAATACCACAAATATTATTTAATAGCTGATCATCTTCCGGTGTTAATTCAGTACGATAATGAAATATATATGGATTACTATACCCACACTCATCGAATATTTTGCATATATCTGTTAAAGTAAAAAACTTATTATTATTTCTATTTAAAATAGAATTTCCGCTGTACATAAAGCTTCCTCTTAATAACTCTTTTATAACTGAATGATGCATTAAGTTAGGAATAGTCGCAATTATATATCCCCCAGGCTTCAAAAATTTTTTTATTTCATTTAGTAATGTCCAAGGGTCTTTACTTAGTTGAAGTCTATTGCCAAGAATTATATAATCAAAAAAATTTGTCTTGTCTTTTTTAAAGTTCATGCTATAATTTTCTTCAAAATCATCAGTTATTAACTCTAGAATTTTTCCACCTAGCCTCGCTACATGCTCATTTGTCTCTATACCATATATATCAGCGTTAGGGTACATATATTTCAACTTAAGTAGTGTAGCACCTAGCCCACAGTCAAACTCAAGAATATTTAGACCATTTTCTTTTGGCTCATCTATACGCTGTATTATGTCAAATTTTAATGTGCTGCCTACGTTAGAGTTAAACCCCCACTTATCCTCAATTTTTTTACGATTTGTCGTTAGTACATTATTAAATTCAGTATAATCTTTATTAAAAGATGAACTGCCAAAATGGTGTATGAAGCTGTCATTACAAAGCATCATCTTATATCCCGATTCTATAATTCTCATGCATAAATCATCATCTTCAAAATTTCCAGGTGAAAATTGCTCATCCATAACGCCAATCTTGTTAAGAACATCTCTCCTTATAAGCATGCAAAATGCCACAAGCCTTACTTTCCCCTCCCATTTCTCGGGGTTTGAAACATTATTAGTCTCAGCGAATGGAATCATATCTTTAACATCACTATAAGGCACACTTACAGACTGATAATTAGAACAATTATTAGTTACAGATGAAGTTGCTCCAACTTTATCATCACTGTAAAGACATATTTTAAGATTATCAAGCCACCTTGGAGTAACTACCGTATCATTATTCAAAAACAAAATATCATTTTCTTTGCCTGATGCAGCTATTCCAATATTACAGCCCTTTGGAAAACCTACATTTTCATCATTTAAAATAGATTTTATATCCTTCTGGTCTTTAAGCCATTCTCTTGTCCCATCAGTAGAATTATTATCTACAACAATTATTTCGTAGGTATTCTCTTTAGTGTATTTCCTTATGCTATCAACGCATTTGTGATTGTAAATAAGATTGTTGTAAGTTAAAATTATTATTGAAGTTTTCCTATTCTCAATCATTACTTTATCCCTTCCTCGATAACTTAGTCACAGCAAATTATGCTTCAATTACATATTACGCTTATTATTAAAAAGTGTACCTATCCTATTTATAAATGCGTTCTAATGGCCTTAGAAATAATTTTCATAAACTTAGTTACATTTTATAATTTATTTTTAAATACGCTCCCTATTCCAAACCACAGCATATTATAAACTGTAAATTTGTTTTAGGAGGCTTATATCTTATATGATAACTATTAGTTTATGTATGATTGTAAAAAATGAGGAAGATGTTTTAGGTAGGTGTCTTGACTGTATTAAGGATATTGTTGACGAAATAATAATAGTTGACACTGGCTCCACAGATAACACAAAAAAAATTGCACAAGAATATACAGATAATTTTTTTAATTTCCAGTGGATTGATGATTTCTCTGCTGCTAGAAATTTTTCTTTTTCTAAAGCAAAAATGGATTATATTCTTTGGCTAGACGCTGATGATATTATCCTCGTAGAAGATATAAAAAAATTTAAACAACTTAAGCAAAGCTTAACTCTAGATGTAGATAATGTTATGATGATGTATAACGTAGGATTTGACGAAAATGGAACAGTTACCTTATCATATTTTAGAGAACGCTTGTCAAAAAGAATAAACAATTGTAAATGGACAGAACCTGTTCATGAATGCCTAGTAATGGGAGGAAATATTATAAACGCTGATGTTTGCATAACACATAGAAAAGAACATGCCGCAGTACAAGGTAGAAATATATCTATTTATAAAAAATTACTGTCAGATGGGCAACCTTTAACGCCAAGAGGACTCTTCTATTATTCCAGGGAATTACATCAAAATGGATTTTTTGAAGAAGCAATAAAATATTTCAATGAATTTTTAGACACAGAAAAGGGCTGGGTAGAGGATAATATAAGTGCCTGCTTTGATCTTTCTAACTGTTATAACATTATAGGTGATAAAAAAGCCATGCTAAAAATACTACTTAGAAGCTTTGAATATGATACTCCAAGAGCTGAAATATGCTGTACTTTAGGAACCAACTATTTTGAAATTTCCGATTATAACAAAGCTATCTTTTGGTATAAGCTTGCATCAGAACTTAATAAGCCAGTTAACAGTTGGGGCTTTATATCGCATGATTATTGGGGATATATACCCAATTTACAACTATGTGTTTGTTATGACAGGTTAGGAAGTAGAGAAGAGTCAATTAAATATAATAATAAAGCAGCTGAATATAAGCCTGATTCTCCAGCGGTACTTTCAAATAAAGATTATTTTGAAAGAACTGCTATATAAATTATTACCTTTAAAATATATCCCAAAATTGAGGTAATATTATATGGGTGCCCTTTATCAAAATTATATTATAGTTTTGGCAACAATTCTATAATTCAAGAAGATTATAAAATAAGTAACATGTAATATCGTTTCTGAAATAGACACTAATTAAGTAAGTAATAACGCTTTAATAAATATAGCCATTTGACACCCTCCCTTTAAATTAAAATTTATAAATAAAAAGACTTTCAACACAATGAAATTCTATCCTGCTAAAAATCTTCTTTAGAATAAACGATTATACTAAAAAAGACCATACATACAACGATAAAACCATTGTGTTAAAAGTCTCACTTAAACAGAATTCAGCCACGATAAAGCCAGACCAAAAGGTCAGTATGTTGACTTTATCACCAATAAAGGCCGCTACTCCATTTTAATATTTAAGTTCATATTTTTTTATTATGCCATTAATGTACTATAAAATTCACACATTCAATACAAAGTTTTGCTTTCAAGTAAGATAACTTCATAGCAAAGCATTTATTTAATTATATCACTATTATTAAAAAACATTAAAAACACTATTGATCATACCCTATACTTTTCATAATAATTAAAGCCGTATCTTCTATAGCTCTTTTAGTAACATCAATTGTCAAACACCTTGTTTTTTTCATTATTTTTTCTGCATAATCTAACTCATCTAATATTCTTGAATCATTCGCATATTGAAAGTTAGCATTAAGTCCATTGAATTTACCCATTCTATTTTTTCTTATTTCAATAAGCTCAAAAGGATTTATTTTAAGCCCTATGATCTTTCTTCCAGGGATGTTATATAGTTCTTCTGGAACAGGCACTTCAGGTACTAACGGTATATTTATAGCTTTAATACCTTTATTAGCTAAATACATACACAATGGCGTTTTTGAGGTTCTTGAAACACCAATAAGCACAACGTCTGCATGTTTTATCCCATCATAATCCCGGCTATCATCATATTGCATAGCAAACTCCATAGCTTCTATTCTTTTATAATAATCCTTATCCATTTTCCATATCGCTCCTGGAATGTATTCTGGCTGTTTATTTAATAACTTAGAAGCTAGTCCTATCCCTGGTCCTAAAACATTCGATACAAATATTCCTTTTTCTACACATCTTTGTACTAAAAATTCTTTTACATCTACCATAATTATAGTTGAAATAATCATTGCTTTTGAATCCCTATCTATTTTGCTAATAAAATAATTAACATCCTCAGCTGTTTTAATATGTGGTGTTTTTTTCACTATTACACTATCTGGGAACTGACTCGCAACTGATTTAGCTACAAGTTCCGCCGTTTCTCCTATTGAATCTGATACCGCATATATTGTTAACATTTTGCATCACATCTACTCTCTTTTTATATATTTTTTTCAGCACTCTAGCTTATCGTCTCTTAATATAAAAAATAAATTAAAATTATATTTTTAAAACAAATTAAAGAATGTTGAATTTAAATTAGATTGATTAAGCTATCATTATGTTATCCATATTAATCGATATAATTTAAATTAAATTATCTTTTTTTAATAAATTAAATAATGTTGAATTTAAATTAAATTGGTTCATTAAAACATTAATTTCAGATAATGCTTTCTCTTTTTTATCCTTAGATATATTAGCTTTTGAAGCTCTAATTAATATGTTTTTAGGAGAGTGTGATATATCTATAAATTCTAGAAGCTGACTTTTATATCCGACGCTTTCTAAAAGATTTGCTCTTACTGAATCTGTCATAAGCGCCGAAACCCTTTCTTGTACTATTCCATACTTTGTTAGTATCGATAATGACTCTGTTTTAATTTGGCTATTGAATTCATGTTGGCAGCAAGGAACAGAGAAAATCATATTACTATTCCACTTTATCGCATTATATAAAGCATAATCAGTAGCTGTATCGCACGCATGTAATGTAATTACCATATCAACTTTATTATCATATTTAAATCCATTTATATCCCCTAGCTCAAAATGTAAGTTTTCATAATTGTATCTTTTAGATATGTCATTACATTCTTTAATTACATCCTCCTTAAGATCAAGTCCTATCATTTTTACATTGATTTTTTTGATTTCAACAAAATAATAATATAATACAAATGTTAAGTAAGATTTTCCACATCCAAAGTCTAATATAGTAAGTTCCTTAAAATCATTCTTCTTAATTTCATCATCAATAATTTCAACAAACTTATTTATTTGCTTATACTTATCATATTTTGAATTAACAACCCTGCCTTCTTTTGTAAAAATGCCTAAATCTATAAGAGGCTCTATTATCATACCCTCTTTAAGAATATAATTTTTTTCTTTGTTATGTCCTTTATTAGCAATTTTTACATTATCACTTTTTTTCTTCCCTAAATGAACTTTACCTTTTTTAGATATTTTCAAATCAAATGTAATTGTATTTGACCAAGCATCTACTTGTTTATAACTCGCTGATACATATTCTAGTATTTTTTCTCCTAAAACATCTATAGCAATATTCTCATGGAAAGCTTGCTTATCGGTGTTTTTTTCTATTTGATAATATTGCTTTACATCATCTTCTTTCAATACGAATGTTATTTTATTATACTGTACATCTTTATTCATTTTATTACTAATAACTAATTTTAAAATATCCTGCTTTAATATTTCATTAATCGCGCTTCTTAACTCTTCCATGTCAACACACCTTATAATTTATTTTAAAACTACTTTTCTATATAATAATATCATTATATACCAAGTTAATTAGTTCTAACACTTTTTAAAAAAATCCCAATAAAATTTATGAATGAAAAATCTTGCTTCCCTAATATTCATAAAGAATTTTTTTATAATATATAAGAACAGACCATATACTAAAATATATACCGTATATGGCCTGTTCAATAACCCATTTAAAATATGCTATTAGAATTCCCTACTAATCCTTATCCCAACACTCAGTATTGGTAAGTCCCTCAATAGAATTCGCATGAAATACTGGATCTTTTCCTTGTTTAATTTGAATTGCATAATCCTTAATTACCTTTGGAAGCACCTTGCTTAATTTAAAAATAACAACAAGATTTATGAGTGCCATTGCTCCCATAAATAAATCTGCCATATTCCATACAATACTTATTGAAGACATTGACCCCCAAAATACCATACCAAGTACACCTACTCTAAACATAGTAAGCCATATTTTACTTCCATTCATAAACTCAATATTTGATTCACCATAATAATAGTTTCCAATTATAGAACTCCACGCAAACATGAAAATGCATACAGCTATAAATATGTTCCCCCATTCACCTACCTGCGATGTTAATGCTGCTTGTGTCAGTTCTATTCCTGTAAGTCCTTCATTTAAATGTTCGCCAGAAACCAAAACGATAAATGCTGTTGCACTACATATTACTATAGTATCTAGGAAAACCCCAAATACTTGCACAATACCCTGTTTAACAGGATGACTTACATCTGCTGTAGCTGCTGCATTTGGAGCACTTCCCATACCTGCTTCATTTGAGAATAGTCCTCTTTTAATACCCATCATAATCGCTGCACCAATTCCACCGCCTGTAAATTGCTTTAAACCAAAAGCACCTTGAAAAATCATTTTAAATACGCTTGGAACCTGGGATATATTTTTGAAAATTACAAAGAATGCAACACATACATAGGCTACAGCCATAACTGGCACTAGAATCTCTGCAACTTTTGCTATCCTCTTAACGCCACCAAATATAACTAAAGCAGTAAGTCCTACCAGGATCATGCCCCCCCAAAATCTTGTAATACCAAAAGCTCCTTCAAAAGCTAATGTTACAGTATTTGCCTGAACCGAATTAAATACAAGACCAAAGGATATAGTTATAAGTACTGAGAATACTATACCAAGTTTTCTTTTGCCAAGGGCTTTTTCCATATAGTATGCAGGGCCACCCTTGTATCCGTTTTCACCCTTTACTTTATAAATCTGTGCTAATGTATTTTCAACAAAGCTTGAGCCTGCACCTAAAAGAGCTATAACCCACATCCAAAAAACTGCTCCTGGACCTCCAACTGTAACGGCTATTGCAACTCCCGCAAGATTTCCAGTACCAACATGAGAAGCAACACTTATGCAGAATGCTTGAAATGATGATACAGCCACACCTTCCTCGCCATCTGAGGTTTTTCTACCATTCCTAAGAAGTTTAACTGTATGAGAAAAAAATCTGAACTGTGGAAACTTAAGATGAATAGTAAAATATGCTCCAATACTTATAAGTAAAATTATGAGCACGTAAGACCAAAGTATGTTATTAACTGATGTTACAATAGAATTTAATAAATTTAACATTCTGTCACACTCCTTCTAATAATTTAAATACTGAAATATAATAACTTTTTTCTATCATCACCATACCTTATTATGTATTTTCTTAGAAAATTCAGAAGATACTTAGATTGAGTTCTTTAGAAAGTTCTTCTAGAACTCTCGTTCCAGCAATACTATTTCCGTAATTATCAAGTGCTGGCCCTACAACTGCTATTCCCATACGGTTTGGAACAACAGCCATAATACATCCCCCTACTCCGCTTTTAGCTGGAACACCAACCTCGATACAAAATTCTCCGGATCTGTCGTATAATCCACAGGTCATCATAATAGCCTTAACTATTTTATTGATGAACTCTGGAATTAACTGTTCATTTGACCATGGTGCTACCCCATTGTTTGCAATTACTGATGCCATTCTTGCTATATCCTCAACAACTACCTCTACTGAGCAGCATTTAAAGTATGCGTCTAATACGTCTTCTACATCCTTTTCAATTATGCCTGCTCCCTTTAGGTAATAAGCAATAGCTCTGTTTGTATTCCCAGTCAATTTTTCAGAGTTATAAACTGAATAATTCACCTCAATGTCATTATTATTTGCTAACCTCTTCATGGTATTAAGAATTCTACTAAATTTCTCTATCCCATTATCTCCTGCCACAAGAGATGTACAAACTATTGCGCCAGCATTTATAAATGGATTTGATGGTTTATGAGTCTCCTTTATTTCTAACTTCACCAATGAATTAAATGGGTCTGCTGAGGGTTCCTTACCTACTTTAGAAAAAACAACATCCTTTCCATTATCAATAAGAGCACATATAAGGATTATCACCTTTGATACACTTTGAATAGTGAATTTTGTTCTGTAATCACCTTCTAAAATAACATTACAGCTTGTGTCAAAAATACATGCACCAAGGGCATCTCTATCACCTTTTGCAAGTTCTGGAATATACGTTGCCACTTTTCCATCTTTCGTAATTTTTTTACTGTTTTCAATTGCTGTTTTTAATATTGATTGCATTTACAACCACCTCTTTAAGTTGTTTTTCTCATCTTCATATTTAATACTTTTTTATTATATTACTTACAATGACTTCTTTTATTATACTCTATTATTCTCTATTTTTGGATAAAAACCTTTAAACATATTTCTACATATTTATAATAATCATGAAGATTTGTTTCGGAGGTGCTTTCTATTTGTTAATGTTTACATAAATGCCCACAATAAAATATCTTATAGGCTTAGATGGACTTATTAATACTATCGTTAACTTAGGATCATTGATGGTCATGTGGATTGAAGAATAACAGTACTTACTAAAAAAGTTGAAAAACTGCAAGTTCAATAGTAAACTATACAAGTAATACTCCGAATTTTTTTAGAAATCGAATTATAAATGTACTATTAAATTATTAGTACACAATTTGTAAAAAAGATAAAAGAAGGTAATAAAATGAATAATAAACTTACTAAAAAAGATCTTGAAGATCTTCAAAAAGAATTTGATTATCGTAAAGGTCCTTTAACCATGAAAATTGCACACGAAAAAATGATAGCCGCTGCTCACGGTGATAGAAGTGAAAATGCTGAATATAAAGCTGCCAAAACAAATATGTACGAAAACTACAGAAGAATGGGATATTTAATAAAAATGATTAGAACTGCTGAAGTTATAGATGATGTTATTTATAATACTAAAGGTGCAAATATAAGTGATAAATTAATGATAAAATTTTTAGGTAGCGATGATATCGAAGAAATAGAACTTGTAACAACATTACAAGTGGATATATTAAATGGTAAGTTTAGTATTGAGTCACCAATAGGAATGGTATTGTTTGGAAAAACAGTAGGAACTATAGTAGAAGTAGCATCTCCTGATGGAAATTATAAAATAGAGTTATTAAGCATAACTAAGGAATAACTTAACACATTGCACCGTACAATAAAAATAAGAATACCAAATGGAATTCTTATTTTCGAGTATATATCCTTTTATAACTTACTTTTTATTTGCTCCAAATAGCAGTTCTAGCTGGAATATTATCATATATAAATTTAGCATCTTTTAAAGCTAACCTTACGCATCCGTGAGATACAGGAACTCCAAGGGTGTTATCTATAACATAATTACCCTTTCTATCGTATAGTACGCTGTGGAATAAATAGTTACCTCTTATTTGAGTATAATATTTGCACCTAGCACCTCCATCTGAAATAAAGTAGCTTCCTTTAATTCCAACGGTAAAATTACCTTTAACTGTTGGTGTTCTTGATTTTCCTGAAGAACAAACCATTGATCTAACAAGATTCCATTTTCTATTAGACCCTTTGAATATATTTACCCTTTGGTGTGATAAATCAATCCATATAAAATAAGCAGTTGAACTATAAATGTTCTTACTGTTTATAGTTTTTTCTAACGAATTGTTTGAAGCTGAAACTTTAGGTGTATATTTTTGTATTACTGGTGGTTTATACATAGACTGTGAAGTTGGTTTCATATTAAGTTTCTTTAGTGTTAACTTACCTACTATGCCATCTTTGATTAGCTTATTTCTCATTTGAAAGTCTATAACCGCATAATAGGTTAATCGTCCGAAATCTCCATCTGCATAAAGTTTATAACCAAATTTATTAAGCTTTTGCTGTATTTCCTTAACTTTACTGCCCTTATTTCCTTGCTTGAATATTATTTGAGCAATTGGCTGTTGTTTTTTTTGAGCTAAAAGTTTAATACTGTTATTTTGTACATTTTCTTTTTGTATACTGTTTTGAGACACTCTAACGTTAGTTTGATATATTTTTGCGTCACTAGGAGGCAATTTAACCGCAGCCTCCGATTTATTCGCTAAAGTACATCCACTTATCATAATCACAACTATAAAGACAATACCTGATAGATATCTTTTATTCATACTGAATACCCCTTTTTTTAGAAGTATGGATCTTGTCCCTATAGTATATTCTCCTAAAATTAAAGTGCCACTAAAATCCAAAAATGTAATTGTATTTAACCAAATAAAAACCACTAAGTTAAACTTAGCGGTTTTTTCTTACCTGGCGACAACCTACTCTTCCACAAGGTCACCCCTGCAGTACCATCGGCGCATTGAAGCTTAACCTTCGTGTTCGGTATGGGAACGGGTGTTACCTTCATGCCATAATCACCAGATTGAGAATATAAATATTCTCTGAAAATTGCACAGTGAATTAGTCTTTTCGCTCACGCTCAAAGCCTCGCTTCTTCCTTTGTCAGAAGCTTAGTTTCTTTCTTACGAAAGAAATAGTTCCTGTAAAAGAAGTATATCGCATTACTTTTAATTATTTATTTAGGTCAAGCCCTCGACTTATTAGTATTAGTCAGCTGAACATGTTACCATGCTTACACCTCTAACCTATCAACCTGGTGGTCTTCCAGGAGTCTTACTAACTTGTGTTAAAAACACGCATTATGGGAAATCTCATCTCAGGGTGGGCTTCACGCTTAGATGCTTTCAGCGTTTATCCCTTCCAAACATAGCTACCCAGCGATGCCACTGGCGTGACAACTGGTGCACCAGAGGTTTGTCCATCCCGGTCCTCTCGTACTAAGGACAGCTCCCTTCAAATTTCCTACGCCCGCGACGGATAGGGACCGAACTGTCTCACGACGTTCTGAACCCAGCTCGCGTGCCGCTTTAATGGGCGAACAGCCCAACCCTTGGGACCTACTTCAGCCCCAGGATGCGACGAGCCGACATCGAGGTGCCAAACCTCCCCGTCGATGTGGACTCTTGGGGGAGATCAGCCTGTTATCCCCGAGGTAGCTTTTATCCGTTGAGCGATGGCCCTCCCACGAGGTACCACCGGATCACTAAGCCCGACTTTCGTCCCTGCTCCACTTGTAAGTGTCGCAGTCAGGCTCCCTTCTGCCTTTGCACTCTTCGCGCGATTTCCAACCGCGCTGAGGGAACCTTTGGGCGCCTCCGTTACTTTTTTGGAGGCGACCGCCCCAGTCAAACTGCCCACCTAACAATGTCCTGTGACCAGATTCATGGCCTCCAGTTAGAACCTCAGTACTGTCAGGGTGGTATCCCAAGGATGACTCCACACAGGCTGACGCCCATGTTTCTCAGTCTCCCACCTATCCTGTACAGACAATACCGAAATTCAATGCTAAGCTACAGTAAAGCTCTACGGGGTCTTTCCGTCCAATCGCGGGTAGCAAGCATCTTCACTTGCACTACAATTTCGCCGGATGTGTTGTTGAGACAGTGCCCAAATCATTACGCCATTCGTGCGGGTCGGAACTTACCCGACAAGGAATTTCGCTACCTTAGGACCGTTATAGTTACGGCCGCCGTTTACTGGGGCTTAAGTTCATAGCCTCGCTTGCGCTAACTAATCCCCTTAACCTTCCAGCACCGGGCAGGCGTCAGCCCCTATACATCAGCTTTCGCTTTAGCAGAGACCTGTGTTTTTGCTAAACAGTTGCTTGGGCCTATTCTCTGCGACCTACTTTCGTAGGCACCCCTTCTCCCGAAGTTACGGGGTCAATTTGCCGAGTTCCTTAACAACAATTCTTCCGATGGTCTTAGGATTCTCTCCTCACCTACCTGTGTCGGTTTGCGGTACGGGCACCAATATCCTCGATAGAGACTTTTCTTGGCAGCGTGGAATCAGATACTTCAGGAATAAATTCCCTTCCCCATCACATCTCAGCGTTAAGAGCAAACGGATTTGCCTGCTTGCTCCGCCTAAATGCTTAGACACACATCCAATAGTGTGCACATCTTATCCTCCTGCGTCATCCCATTTCTAATAACGTCCATTGGTGGTATCGGAATATCAACCGATTGTCCATCACCTACGCCTTTCGGCCTCGGCTTAGGTCCCGACTAACCCTGAGAGGACGAGCCTTCCTCAGGAAACCTTAGGTTTTCGACCGTTAAGATTCTCACTTAACTCTCGCTACTCATGCCAACATTCTCACTTCTGTACCGTCCACCACTCCTTACGGTATGACTTCAGCCAGTACAGAAAGCTCCTCTACCGCGTACACAATTGTGTACACCCATAGCTTCGGTGGTAAGTTTTAGCCCCGGACATCTTCGGCGCAGGATCTCTTGACTAGTGAGCTATTACGCACTCTTTAAATGAGTGGCTGCTTCTGAGCCAACATCCTAGTTGTCTTAGAAATCCCACATCCTTTTCCACTTAACTTACACTTTGGGACCTTAGCTGATGGTCTGGGCTGTTTCCCTTTTGACTACGGATCTTATCATTCGCAGTCTGACTGCCGAAATAAAAGTATATGGCATTCGGAGTTTGATAGGGTTCAGTAACTGTTGTCAGCCCCTAGCCCATTCAGTGCTCTACCTCCATTACTCAATTAATCGACGCTAGCCCTAAAGCTATTTCGAGGAGAACCAGCTATCTCCGAGTTCGATTGGAATTTCTCCGCTATCCACAGCTCATCCCATGGTTTTTCAACACCAACGTGGTTCGGACCTCCACGGAATTTTACTTCCGCTTCATCCTGGCCATGGATAGGTCACCCGGTTTCGGGTCTACGACATGCAACTATGCGCCCTATTCAGACTTGGTTTCCCTTCGGCTCCGTACCTTAAGTACTTAACCTTGCTACATATCGTAACTCGTTGGCTCGTTCTACAAAAAGCACGCCGTCACACATATAAAGTGCTTCGACCGGTTGTAGGCACACGGTTTCAGGTTCTATTTCACTCCCCTTCCGGGGTTCTTTTCACCTTTCCCTCACGGTACTTCTTCACTATCGGTCACTAGGTAGTATTTAGCCTTGGGAGGTGGTCCTCCCAGCTTCCCACAAGGTTTCACGTGTCTCGTGGTACTCTGGATTAGATCTGACTGTTTTTCCTTTTCATTTACAGGCCTATTACCTTCTGCGGAGCAGCTTTCCAGCTATCTTCAATTAAGGAATTGCAGTATTTATGATCTATCCTCAACCCCCAGGTCAAAGACCTGGGTTTGGGCTCTTTCCCTTTCGCTCGCCGCTACTTAGGAAATCGATATTTCTTTCTCTTCCTCCGGGTACTTAGATGTTTCAGTTCCCCGGGTCTACCTCTGCATACCTATTTATTCAGTATGCAGTACATAGTTGTTACTATGTGGGTTCCCCCATTCGGAAATCTTTGGATCACAGGCTATTTGCGCCTACCCAAAGCTTATCGCAGCTTAACGCGTCCTTCTTCGGCTCCTAGTGCCAAGGCATTCGCCATGCGCCCTTTGTAGCTTGACCTTGATTCTGTCTATTTACATAGACGATTATATTAATTTTGCGAAATTGTATTAAATCAATTTATAAACTACTCGCGTAGCTTTAATTTTTTTAAAACAACTTTTTTCACTGTGCAATTTTCAAAGAACATTTTAGAAAAACTATTCATTATCTAACTCCTAAGAGTTAGATAAAATTAGTCTCTCAAAATTAAACAGAGAACTAGGTACGATTAATTACAATAGATATTTTTGAAGAACAAATTAATATTCTTCTATTGCATCGACCGAAGTCAATACATCTACTCCCTAGAAAGGAGGTGATCCAGCCGCAGGTTCTCCTACGGCTACCTTGTTACGACTTCACCCCAATCATCAATCCCACCTTCGGCCGCTGGCTCCTTACGGTTACCTCACGGACTTCGGGTGTTACCAACTCTCATGGTGTGACGGGCGGTGTGTACAAGGCCCGGGAACGTATTCACCGCGACATGCTGATTCGCGATTACTAGCAACTCCGGCTTCATGTAGGCGAGTTGCAGCCTACAATCCGAACTGGGATGAGTTTTTGAGTTTGGCTCCACCTTGCGGTCTTGCATCTCTTTGTACTCACCATTGTAGCACGTGTGTAGCCCTAGACATAAGGGGCATGATGATTTGACGTCATCCCCACCTTCCTCCCGGTTAACCCGGGCAGTCTCACTAGAGTGCTCAACTTAATGGTAGCAACTAATGATAAGGGTTGCGCTCGTTGCGGGACTTAACCCAACATCTCACGACACGAGCTGACGACAACCATGCACCACCTGTCACCCTGTCCCGAAGGACTTCGCCCATCTCTGGGTTATGCAGGGGATGTCAAGTCTAGGTAAGGTTCTTCGCGTTGCTTCGAATTAAACCACATGCTCCGCTGCTTGTGCGGGCCCCCGTCAATTCCTTTGAGTTTTAATCTTGCGATCGTACTCCCCAGGCGGAATACTTAATGTGTTAACGGCGGCACCGAGGTTCGACCCCCGACACCTAGTATTCATCGTTTACGGCGTGGACTACCAGGGTATCTAATCCTGTTTGCTCCCCACGCTTTCATGCCTCAGCGTCAGTTACAGTCCAGTAAGTCGCCTTCGCCACTGGTGTTCTTCCTAATCTCTACGCATTTCACCGCTACACTAGGAATTCCACTTACCTCTCCTGCACTCTAGACACCCAGTTTCAAATGCAGCACCCAAGTTAAGCTCGGGTATTTCACATCTGACTTAAATGTCCGCCTACGCATCCTTTACGCCCAGTAAATCCGGACAACGCTTGCCACCTACGTATTACCGCGGCTGCTGGCACGTAGTTAGCCGTGGCTTCCTCCTCTGGTACCGTCATTATCGTCCCAGAAGACAGAACTTTACAACCCGAAGGCCTTCATCATTCACGCGGCGTTGCTGCGTCAGGGTTTCCCCCATTGCGCAATATTCCCCACTGCTGCCTCCCGTAGGAGTCTGGACCGTGTCTCAGTTCCAATGTGGCCGATCACCCTCTCAGGTCGGCTACGCATCGTCGCCTTGGTGAGCCGTTACCTCACCAACTAGCTAATGCGCCGCGGGTCCATCTCAAAGTGGAATTTTCTAAAAGAAAAATCCTTTGATGTTTCGATCATGCGACCAAAACATATTATGCGGTATTAATCTCCCTTTCGGGAGGCTATTCCCCTCTTTGAGGCAGGTTACCCACGTGTTACTCACCCGTCCGCCGCTAATCAACGTCTCCCGAAGGAGACGAATCATCGCTCGACTTGCATGTGTTAGGCACGCCGCCAGCGTTCGTCCTGAGCCAGGATCAAACTCTCAATTTAAAAGTTTACACTTTTTTAGTTGAAATGATTAATCTGCGACAACTGTTAAGTTGATTCGCAAGCTCATTACATACTTTTAGTCTTACGACTAAATTTTACTTTATACTAAAGTAATTAACTGGTTTAACGAAATATTATTTCGCTATCTTTACCTATTTCTCTGTTTAATTTTCAAAGACCAATTTGTTTCGTCATCATGTGACGACTTCTACTATATTACTAGGTATTTCTTGTTTTGTCAACATTTTTTTAATTTGTTTTCATTTGAAAACATACTAAATAGTTATCAACAGTTAGCTTATCGTGCCACTCGTTTGTGACGACAAGGAGTATTCTATCACATAAATAAGAGCATAATTTCACAACATAGCTACTCTAGCTAGATTACATTCATATTTCTACATATTAGTCTAAATAATTCAATGTTTCGCATCCTGATACACATGGCTAATTATTATCAACATAGAAACATTTTTTTGAGAAACTGTCGTCAAATAACAAAAGTCTCCCCCTATTAAGTATACAACCTTAATTTTTGGCTATATTTAATAATATTGCGAAATAAAAAATATAGGAGGAAAAAATGTTTAATAAGAACGATAAGATAAGAAATAAAACATTTAAAACTGTATGCAATCGGGCTGATGCATTAGCAGTACGTTGTAAAATACTTGTAGATACAGACACAGTAACAAATTATTTAATTAATATTGAGGATTATGCTGGAGGAATTACTGTATTGTTAGATAAAGATGGAAACCCTATGTTTTCACAAGTGAAGTTGTAACGTTTTTATAAAGATACAAACCTACTTATAATGTTTACTAATTTCAGTAATTAATTTACCCCAAAACTTAGACTCCTTTTTAATTGTTTTTACTATTTTTTTCGGATTAGCTTTTCCACTATACAATACTTTTACAACTAATAATGTATATATCAACTTCATATAAATCACTCCTTACAGTTATTTATATTCTTTTAAGCCTTTGAAAAGTATAATGATTTACCAAAACCCACGTTCCCTAGAGTTTTTCACATATTCAATTAAGGATTCCCCTAAAGTATCAGATTGGTGGATCCTTAATATCTGGAACTGATTTCAATAGACAGTTTTTATTTACTAATTATCTCAAATCTATTATAAATCCTCTCTAAACGAATCCTTATTACTAAATAATTAACTGATACTTTTTTATCGAACATATAGTATTTAATTCTACATATATTATTAAAACCACTCTTATGTTTCTATAGATGTCTAGCACTGTTAAAATTAGAAAGTGGTATAATAAAAATAATCAAGACAACGTTTACACTGTCTTGATGTTAAAGGAGGAGCAATTATGAAAACAGAATTAGTAGAAGATTTACTTACTCTCAAGGTTGATATGGTAGCAACCTTAGCAACCGCAATTTTATTATTACTATTAGGTTACTGGCTTATAAAAAAGGTA
This sequence comes from Clostridium sp. CM041, assembly GCF_055081035.1. NCBI lineage: Bacteria > Bacillati > Bacillota > Clostridia > Eubacteriales > Clostridiaceae > Clostridium > Clostridium sp. CM041. The sequence continues at coordinate 3,363,016 of NZ_CM143648.1, read as the reverse complement.
TCTTTTTTTAGAAAGTTTTGTATTCCTGCCCCTGTAATTGGAGGGTTACTATTTTCAATACTTGCCCTCGTTTTAAAACAGAGCGGTCTAATAACAATTAGTATGGATACAACTTTTCAATCTCCTTTTATGATAGCTTTCTTTACGACTATTGGACTTGGCGCAAGTTTTAAATTACTTAAAAAAGGTGGAAAATGTTTAATTATCTACTGGCTGCTATGTGGATTCCTTGCTATTTCACAGAATGTTATAGGCATTGTATTTGCAAAGATTACTGGAATTCACCCTATGTTTGGTATTATGGCAGGTTCAGTTTCAATGGAAGGTGGGCATGGTGCAGCAGCCGCTTTTGGAAAAACTGCAGAGGCTATGGGTATTCCAGGATCTACTACCGTAGCTATAGCTGCCGCCACTGGTGGTCTTATATCTGGTGGTCTTATCGGGGGCCCCATTGCAAAGCATTTAATAGACAAATACAAATTAAAACCTAGTACATCAGATAACTATGACGTAAAATCCTTTGAAAATGTAGTAAGCGATACAGGAAATACAAAAATCACAACGAATATGGTTATGGCTCATATGGCAATAATAACTGTTTGTATGACAATCGGGTCTATTGCCAGCGGATGGTTTTCAACAGCTACAGGCCTTTCTTTACCTGGATATGTAGGCGCTATGTTTGTATCTGTAGCTTTTAGAAATATAAATGATAAAATACACATCGCTAAACTTGATTATTACACCATAGATTTAATGGGCAACGTGTCCCTTGGAATTTTCCTCTCAATGGCATTAATGACATTGAAGTTATGGGAACTTGTAGGACTTGCAGGACCATTATTAATAATAGTTACTGCACAAGTAATATTTATGATATTATATACAGTATTTGTTGTATTTAAATTCCTTGGAAAAGATTTTGATGCAGCCGTTATGGCAGCTGGTATGGCAGGTCATGGCCTTGGCGCTACTCCAAATGCTATAGCTAATATGGGAGCTGTTACTGAAAAATATGGTCCATCTCCAAAGGCATTTTTAATAGTTCCATTAGTCGGAGCATTTCTAATTGACCTCATAGGCATCCCAACTATTGTATTTTTCATGAATTTTTTTAAATAAAACTCCATATAGAAAATATTATTACGATGCCAAGACTTCCAAAAGTACTTACAGCAAGAATTTAATCAAAAATAACCTTTTCCATTGTTAATAGTGATGTTAAGTTTAACATCACTATTAACTAACCCTTAACCCGATAAAATCCCTAATCTTAGTACTTTACTATACATTCCTGTTAAGTGTTTAATTAAATTTTACAATGGCCTAATTAAATTTAATTTATTATAGAAGGTATTTGGAAATATTTGGAGAATACTTTCTATATATAATATAGGAGGCGTGTACAATGATCTATGATGCATTTAAAATTGCTAAACATTTAAATATCAGTAAAGTAACGGCTTACGCTAAGATGAAATTACCTGAAGTAAAACCTTTTTTAATATCCCACAATGGTAAAACATGTGTAGAAGAAAAAGGCTTAGAGGCAATTAAACAAGCTCTAAAATATAATCACTCTTCAGAAGCAGAATCAGAAGTTGCAGTTACAGTGGTGAATCTATTAAAAGAAGATATGATCGAAATACTTAAAAGTAATATCGAATTTATTAAACAACAATTAGATGTTAAAGACGGTCAACTCTATGATATTAATAAATTATTAGAAAATACACAGGTCCTGTTTAAACAAGAACAAGAGAAAAATAAAATCGTATTGTCATTACCCGAAACCATTAAGGAACACGATATTCAATTGGTTAATAATCTAACTCAAAGTCTTGAAAGACAACGATCTAAAGCAGTAGCCGACGAAATTCTCCACAGGAAAAAAGGAATTTTCCAAAGATTGTTTGATAAATAAGAAATAGCTGTAGTAAAATTAATTTTTACTACAGCTATTTCTTTATTTTCATATCCCTCGTTAAATCCAAGTATATCACTGCTTGTTTATAATTTTATCTAATCCTTATTCAATGAATTAACAGCTTTTTCAAGTTGTAGCATAGCTTTCTCAAGTATTGAACGTGGACACGCTATATTTACACGCATATATCCAGAAAGACTACGACAGAAATCATTGCCAGCATTAAGTCCTAGACCCGCCTTATTTATCATAAATTCTTTCAGTTCATCATTTCCCAATTCTAGTTTACGACAGTCAAGCCAAACCAGATAAGTACTTTCAGGTCTGCTAGGTTTAATTTTTGGTATGTTGTTTTTACAAAACTCTACTATGAAATCAATATTCCCCTCAATATATGGAATTAACTGTGTAAGCCACTCTTGACCATACCTATAAGCTGCTTCTACCGCTACAAGACTAAAGCAATTATTGCGATGGATATCCATACCTCTCCAAAAAACATCAAACGTCTCTTTAACTTCAGCATTGGGAAAAATCACTACAGAAGCCTGTAGTCCTGCCAAGTTGAAAGTTTTTGTACATGAAGTACAGGTGATGGTTTTACTAGAAACCTCCTTTGATATACTAGCAGTAGGAACGTGTTTATTATCCCATAATATCAAATCTGAGTGTATCTCATCTGAAACAATCATTACATTGTATCGTAGGCATAGTCCAGTAATATGTTCTAGTTCCTCTCGGCTCCACACTCTGCCTACCGGATTGTGTGGGCTACACATAATAAATAACTTTGGTTTCTGTTTTAATTTTTCTTCGAAGTCCTCAAAATCTATTGAACAGACTCCATCTTGTTCTAATAATTGATTTTCAATTACCACTCTTCCCCAAGATTCTATTACGTCATAAAATTCTGGATAGACTGGAGTCTGTATCAAAATTTTATCTTCTTTATTAGAAAATTCTCTGACAATAACCGATAGAGATGGGACAACACCGGGGCTGAAACTAATTAAATCTTTATTAACTATCCAATTATTTTGAGTCTTTTCCCAATCACAAAAAGCTTCATAATAGGAGTCAGGGCGAGATGTATATCCATAGATTCCTTGCTTCGCTCTTTTGATGATGGCATCATTAATTGGCTTAGCTACCTCGAATTCCATATCTGCTATCCATAATGGTATTACATTAGAAGTTCCAAATTTTTTTTCTCTTTCATCGTATTTTGCAGCAAAGTTGTTACTACGGTCAAGTATTTCATCAAAATTATACTTCATAATTTACACCCTTCTTATATTTATTTGTGCAAGAAATACTTGCTATAACATAATTACAGCAAAAATGATGCCAATTTTCTGATTGATCTTTTGCAGTGGTTTTTAAATAAGTATCTATTATATATAAAGCTTTTATTGAAAAAATTGTTTTTTAACAAATTAAATGGTTAAAGTTATACAACTTTAACCATTTAAATAAAAAATAATGTCTACTTCTCTTAAATTGCAATCAATAATTACATCATTCTCATTTACACCAATAATTCATTCATCCCTAATTTCTGAATTATGTTGAAAAAAAGCATAAATCTCATTTATTGGCATAAAATTTGCTAGTTACCATTATAGCAAGCTTGATATAAAAAATGAAAGGATAAAAACTATGATTACAAAAATGGAATTATTAAGTTGCTAATGCAAGGAGCAATTGTACACTTATATTAAGCGTACATAATGGAATAGGTATCACACCTATTTTCAATATTTATTCAAAATTATTTTCGTCAAAGTAAACGATACCGTACTTGTAAATCGTGATTAATCAACAATGTCATTATTTGTCCACAGATTGTATAACAGGTAATTGCTCATTATCAATTATAAAAAGGCGTAAAGTCAAGGATTGTTTGAAATGTCTTTTAATTTCTTAACAATACCAACCAATGAAAAGGAGATATTAACATGATCACAAAAAAACAAAGTACATGGAAAAACTATCGTTTCCCAATTATTTTAATGCTATCTATTATAATAGGTAGTATCATTGGCATTATTTTCGGTGAAAAAGCAACAGTACTTAAGCCATTTGGTGATGTATTTCTTAACTTAATGTTCACTGTTGTAACCCCTCTAGTATTTGTTACCATAGCTGGTGCAGTAGGAAATATGGTCAATATGAAAAGACTTGGAAAAATTATAAGTAACATGTTTTTAACATTTGTTACTACGGGACTTATTGCTGGCGTTATAGTTATTGCTGTTGTCAAATTTTTCACCTGCTGCTGGCGTTAACCTAACATTTGAATCTGCTAAAGCGTTGGAATCAGTCAATCTTTCTGATCAAATTGTTAAGACACTAACTGTAACTGATTTTGGTGGCTTATTTTCTCGCTCTAATATGATGCCTCTTATTATATTCTCTATTTTCTTTGGTTTATGTGTTAGTTCCCTTGGCGCTGAAAACAACATTATAGCTAAGGGGTTAGACGCTATGTCCAAAGTTATGATGAAGTTTATTAGCATTATTATGTTGTACGCTCCAATTGGTTTAGGTGCTTATTTTGCAAGCCTCATTGGCGAATTTGGTCCTCAGCTCTTGGGAGCTTATGCAAGGGCTATGATTATATATTATCCACTATGTATTTTATATTTTTTTGTTGCATTTTCTGGATATTCATATTTTGCTGGTGGTACTCAGGGTATAAAAATTTTCTTCAAAAACATCTTAGAACCATCAATTACATCTCTTGCAACACAAAGCTCTATTGCAACTCTACCTGTTAACCTAAAGGCTACTAATAATATGGGAGTTCCAAAGGATATCCGTGAAATTGTATTGCCAATTGGTGCGACCATGCATATGGACGGTACTGTTATTTCTTCGATATTAAAAATTTCATTTTTATTTGGAATATTCGGACAAGGATTCTCTGGAATTGGAACCTATATTGCTGCACTAGCCATTTCAGTTATGGGCGGCGTAGTTATGTCGGGTGTTCCAGGTGGTGGACTTATCGGTGAAATGTTGATTGTAAACTTATTTGGGTTTCCGCCAGAAGCGTTTCCAATTATTGCAACTCTTGGTTTCCTTGTAGATCCTGCTGCAACGTGGATAAACTGCACTGGTGACGCTGTAACATCTATGATAGTTACTAGATTGGTAGAAGGTAAAGACTGGATGAAGAAGAATGTTCAATCTTTATCATCTTCTATCAAAGGCTAATGATTTATAGATGTTAACTCTATATTATAGGTTGAATGCTCTCCCCTTAAATAACTGATTTAGTCCTATAAATTCTTAATAATATAGAAAAGGTTCAATAACATTGGCATGGTTATTGCTTGTAATATAAGTGTATTTGCAAATACGAGTTACAATTAAAACTTACATCGGATGATTTTTAGCATCTAATACTTTATGTACAATAAATCTTAAACTGTAAACTTTAATAATAGTAAGTATTCACCTAATAGTACTATACTAGGATTAGAACTTGCATTATTAGGTTTACTTGTATATTATTATTGTAAGATAAAAGCTAAAAAGACTTTCAAAATTAAAATATAGTTTCATAAAGAAGGAGATTAATTATGATAAAAGAAATTATTTCAACTAAAAAAGCACCTGCAGCAATTGGACCATATTCACAGGCAATTAAGGTAGGAAATTTATTATTTACATCTGGTCAACTACCATTTGTACCAGAAACCGGAGAACTTATAAGTGGCGACGTAAGAAAAGCTACAGAAAGATCTATTGAAAATTTAAAAGCAATATTAGAAGAAGCAGGATCATCTCTTGATAAAGTCGTAAAAACGGTAATTTTTCTTAGAGATATGAATGATTTTGCAATAGTAAATGAAGTATACGAAAGCTATTTTACTTCAAATCAACCAGCACGTTCATGTGTCCAGGTGGCAAAACTACCTAAAGATGGAATACTTGAAATAGAAGCTGTAGCATTTGTATAAAAAAGGAGGAGTAATCAATGATTAAAATTCCTGAAAAAATAACGTTTGCAAACTTACCCACACGAATAGAAAAACTAGAAAGACTTTCTCAAAAACTGGGCGGACCTAATATCTATATAAAAAGAGATGATCAAACAGGAACCGAAGTATCTGGTAATAAAATAAGGAAACTTGAATTTTCTATAAAGGAAGCCCTTGATCAAAAATGTGATGTACTTATTACCTGCGGAGGAATCCAATCTAATCATTGTAGATCTACGGCAGCAGTCGCTGCAAGACTTGGAATGAAATCAGTCCTTGTTTTAAGAGGGGACTCAGAAACAGAATCAGATGGTAATTTATTTATAGATAAGCTTTTGGGAGCTGAGATTCGTTTTGTTACTCCAGAAGAATATAAAAATAATAAAGCTGGAATTATGGAACAAATCAAAGCGCAATTAGAGGCAACGGGCTGTAAACCTTATATTATACCAGAAGGTGCTTCTAATGGGATTGGTGGATTTGGATACTATAATGCCATGAAGGAAATTATTTGCCAGGAAAAAGTGCTAGGTGTACATTTTGATAAAATTGTACTAGCCGTAGGATCTGGTGGAACCCATTCCGGACTGTTTCTAGCAAGCAAAACACTAGAGTATAATGGTGAAATCTATGGCGTCAACGTTTGTGATGACGCTGAACACTTCAAAAATGAGATTTATAAAATAGCTCATGAAAGTATGCAATACATCGATGTGAATTTACATATTTCTAAAGATGAAATTCATATTATAGATGGATATGTAGGAAGAGGATATGCTCTTAGCAGAGCAGAAGAGCTTCAATTTATCCACGACTTTGCAAAACTAGAGGGAATTATTTTAGATCCTGTGTATACCGGTAAAGCAATGTATGGATTAGTACAAGAAATTAAAAAGGGAACCTTTAAAAACTGCGAAAATATTCTATTTATTCATACCGGCGGAGCATTTGGATTGTTCCCACAAAAAGATCTATTTGAATTTTAAAAATAATAGACTTATATAAAAAGTTCACAAAAAGGTATAGCAAAATTTTGCTATGCCTTTTCTGATAAAAGCACTACTTTACCTCCTACGAGATATGGGCAGCAGTCTAATATCACTTCTGACAATACTGCATTGGAAGGATTATCTTCGTCATATTCAGCAAAGTCTGTAAATCAGGCGACATCCACTTGTCTTTGTGGTAAATTACTTGAGTCAAGAATTCAAAATAAGGTCCACACCATTTCAATTCAACAAGCTCACCTTTTGATAGTTCTTCTTCAACTGTAATTTTAGGCAGAAGTATAATTCCTAAACCGCCGATTGCAAGCTGTTTCATAGATTGGATACTACCGATTTCCATAATTGATTGGGGAGTCAAACCACAATCGCTAAGTATTTTCATCAGCGTCTTCCGATAGCTACAGCCTTCTTCTGCTAAAATAAGGGTATAGTCAACGATGTTTTCGGGATATACACTAATGGACTTTGCAATAGGATGGTTAGGTCCTGCGAGTAATACTAAAGGTTCGGGTATTGCCAATTCAACAATGAAATCTGAACTTGTTATCATACGCTCCAAGCAAAAGGCCACATCAATCTGGTTATCCAGTAAAAGTTCTTGATACTCCGTAGATTTGATAGTTTTTAATATGATTTCAATGTCGGGAAACTTATAATGGAACTTTTTGAGAAGGTTATCTATCCGTGTTGTGCATAACGACTCCCATGCTCCTATCGTCACAACTCCTTTTCTAGCAGGATAATCTTTTACTGCATCTTTTGCCTCTTCACACAGATTAACGATTTGTCTTGCATAAACAAGAAATTTTTCACCCTCATGGGTAAGCGAAATATTCTTCCTAATACGTTCAAATAGACGAACTCCTAGGTCACTCTCTAGCAACTGTATCTGAGATGTGACAGTAGGCTGAGTATATCCAAGCGTATACGCTGCTCGAGTAAAACTATTAAGATCCGCTACAGTAATGAATGTATTAAGTTGGCGAATTTCCATGTTATTATCCTTTCTTCATCCATAAATTTTTTATATGATTATGATTTATTATATCAATTTTTCTTTTTGAAGTCTATGAGTTATTATTAACTTAAACACATACCATATTATGAATATAGGAGGATTTAATTATTATGATGAACGCAGTAGTAAAATGGCTTGGAGACGGAGCGGCATTTGAATGTACAACTCGAGAGGGAGCAAAATTCGTGCTGGCTGGTCCAGCAGAAATGAATAACGGAAAAGTTTTAGGTCCAAAGCCAATTGAAATACTTCTTCATGCGGTTGCAGCATGTACAAGTGTAGATATAGTTACAACACTTAAGGCTAGAGGGGCTCAAATTTCAGAATACGAAGTGATTGTGAATGGAGAAAGAGGAGCAGTGGCTCCAAAGCCTATCGAAAAAATTGATCTTTCATATAATATAAAAGGAAAAGGTATGACCCCTGAAATGATAGAAGATGCGCTTAAAACTACCTTTGAGGTTGAGAGTGGTGTTGCAAATACTTATAAATCAGATATCACTTGGTCTTTTAATCTCATTGAAGAATAATTTTACATTGCTTTTTAATTAGTTCTTTTCTGTTTTAATTTTCTTTCAAAGTCCTTAAAATCTATTGAATAGACTCCATCTTGTTCTAACACTTGATCTTCAATTATTAGAACAAGATTCTATTACTTCAAAATTTACACCCTTCTTATATTTATTTATGCAAGAAATATTTGCTATAACATAAATACAACAAATATGGTGCCAATTTAATGAAAAATAATGTCTATTTAAGTTGAGATTGCAGTTTGTTGAAAACCTTTATGCCTCGGTCATTTATTTTACTACCACCTCTACCTCGCGACATTTTAATTAAACCTAAATTATTTAAATCGTTTAAAATACCCCGAACTTCTTGTTGGGTTAGGTAGCGTCCTGTTTTTTCTGCTTGCTCAGAAATTGATAATCTACCCATGGAAATTCGTTGAACAAATCCCACATGCAATCTGTCTAGTACAAAAAAATAATCATCTAATTGATTACCTGCTAATTGCTCCAAAAGTTTAGTATCTAGATTAGTGCTAGTATCAGACTTACATTTTAATATTGACATAGCATTATTGTAGAACCCAGGTGGTAAATCATCGTAATACACTATATCTTTATCTATATAGGTGAGATATTCTACATAGTTGTGTAGTTCACGAATATTTCCATTCCAATTATGAGAGAGCAATGCATTAATTACTTGTGTAGATAGGATGAATTTTCCTCCCAATTTGTGTTTAAAGTAGTCAAACAGCAGCATAATGTCTTCACCGCGCTCTCGCAATGGAGGAAGCTGAATTGGCAAGGTGTTTAGACGAAAGTAGAGGTCATTACGAAAACTCCCGTTAGACACCAGCTCTTCAAGATTTTCATTGGCTGCAGCTATTATTCGTACATCAATACTAATAATTTTATTGCCTCCAATCCGCATAATCTCTCTTTCTTGAATAACACGAAGCAGTTTTATTTGGAGGGCTGGACTCATCCCTTCTACTTCATCTAAAAATATTGTTCCCCTATGAGCATATTCAAAAAGCCCCAATTTCCCTCCCTTTTTAGCACCAGTGAAAGATCCTTCATCGTAACCAAATAGTTCACTTTCTAGCAGATTATCTGGTATTGCTGCGCAGTTTATGGCAATAAAAGGATAGTTATGACGCTCTGATTCGTTATGTACAGCATGTGCAAAAAGTTCCTTCCCCGTTCCGCTCTCACCTGTAATTAAAACAGTAGAATTGGTTCTCGCCATTTTTTTAGCAATGGTACATGCTTTTTTTATTACACCACTCTCCCCAATGATATCATCAAAGGTATATTTAGCTTTATGACCTTTATTAAGTAATTGAAGACGCAAATTATGTTGTTTATACTCTTCTTCAGTAAATTTTTGTATAGTAGCAAAAGAACCGAGATATTCATCTCCACGTATTACAGGAGTAACGGTTACAGTAATATCCACACCACTCACTCTAATCAAACGATTATTTATCTTTTTTCGCGTACTCCTACACTCCTCAAAAGGTAAAAACGATAAAATTAACGCAGCAGGATGATCGATGGATTGTTCTTTCGTAACACCTGTAATTTCTAGTGCTCTTGAATTACAAGCAAAAATAATATCATCCTCATTCACACCAATAATACCTTCATCCATGATTTCCATCAAAATTTCAAATTGACTTTCCATTTGAAGAGATCTTCCAAACAGTTGATCAAAGCTATAATTATTGACAGCTAAAGAACGAAAATATTCCTTGAATTTTTCCCTCTCTAATAGGTAATCAAATTTTAGCCTCAGGGCTATTTCCACCATAGTGGTTGAATCTAGCACACGCTGCCCAAGGTCGATAATAGTCTTTATATCTTTTGGTACATAACGTAATTCACCTGGTGTTACCGACAGCTCGAACCCACTAACCAGCTTTGCTCCAGGATAATATGGAGTAAACTCTATGTGATTGATGCCTAGTTGGCTGAGTCTAGTTATAGCCTCGCGCACCATTTTTTCACTGAGATTTACAAATAAAGCTTTACTTCCATTTGGAATACTCCTTAAAATATCAAGAGATTTGTTAGTAAAGGCCACTGCAATTTCTACTTTAGGGACATCAATGGGAATGCATTCCTGAAAATCCGTAATGTTTTCAAAAGCATCGGTTGAAACTACAAATAAATCAGCTTCCTTTATTTCTTTAACCGATCCATTTAATACATTATAAGCACACGTGGTTACTAACTCACCAAAAAGCTCTTTAATCTGATTTTCGTAAAATTTTGCAGCCATATAATCCAACGCTACAACAGCTATTCTTTTTTTTATAGGACTCACCCTCTTAAGTTTTAATTATTATAATGTTAATTCTTTTAAAAAAACATGTCAAGGATAGTCTCTAATTAATAAATTGTATTTTAAAGAAATTATTGACACCCCTCTGTGTCTACCGTATAATAACAGTAGACAAGGAGGTCATATGTTTGAATATTCTTATATCATCCCTTTCTCAAACGCCCATATATGAGCAAATACAAAATCAAATAAAAGAAATGGTACTCAGCGGAAAGCTAAAATCCAAGGAGCAATTGCCGTCAATAAGGCTTATGGCAAAAGATTTGAAGGTAGGAATCATAACAGTAAAACGTGCTTATGAAGAACTTGGAAAAGAGGGTATTGTCATCAATTTACAAGGACGAGGATGCTTTGTGGCAGAGATTGACCGAAAGAAAATTAAGTCAATACACATTGACATGCTTCATGAACAACTTCTTGAAATTAAAGAATTTACAGACGCTTGTGGCATATCCCCTGAGGAAATGCTTAAAGTTATAAATGAAATATACGGAGGTAGTAAAAATGACTAATAAGGCTTTGGAAATCAAAAACTTAAATGGAAATATAGGAGATTTCTCTTTGGATGATATAAGGTTTTCAATTGAAAAAGGAACTATCATGGGGTTTATAGGAAAGAATGGCTCAGGAAAAACCACCCTTATTAAAACAATACTTAATATGATTCCAAAAACTTCGGGACAAGTATTCTTCGATGGTACTCCTATGTTTGGAAATGAAGAAACAGTTAAAGCAAAAATAGGAGTTGTCTTTGACAGTCTAATTTATCCTCTTAACCTCAAACCTATTAAAATTAAAAAAATGATATCACCCTTTTATAAAACCTTTGATGATAAAAAATTTGACGAACTTATGAAGCACTTTGAACTTAATCCAAGTAAAAAGCTTAAAGCATATTCAAAAGGTATGCAGATGAAATTCGGAGTTGTAATGGCACTATGTCATAATCCAGATTTAATCATACTTGACGAACCCACAGCAGGCCTTGACCCAATCGCAAGAGCTGACGTAATTGATTTACTCTTAGAACTTATGCAAAATGAGCAAAGATCCATACTATTTTCAACTCATATTACAAGTGATCTTGAAAAAATTGCAGATTATATAACAATGATTGATAATGGTAAAATTGTTTTTTCTAAGGGGAAAGATGAAATGCTTGATACCTATCTCCTTGCACATATTGAGAGAGAATCTATGACAGATGAAATTAAATCTGGACTTATAGGCATAAAGGAAACGACCTTCGGATATGAGGGATTATGCAACAAAAATCTAAAACTTCAAAATTTTGAAGGGGTTAAAACCGCCAGACCTACAATTGAGGACATTATGGTTTATATGGGTGCAAAAAAATGAAGATGACTAGGAACTACCCCTTAGCAAATTATAGAAAGTTTTACAAGGAGATGGAACAATGTTAAAGAAGTTGTTGAATTATCAGACGCTTTTAAGTTATTCATCGGGGATTGCTAGTACGGAAAACTCTTTAAAATCGAGTTTCTTCACTGTATTTATTTACGTGTTATTTATGTTTACTTTATCATTAATATTAGACGCTGGAGGATTGGTATTTTGCCCCATATTTTTTACTTTGCATGCAGTTTATTACACTATAAATTCACAAAACAAATTATTTGAGATTGTACCAGTTCCAAAATTGTATTCCATTATAAATATTTATTTATTTGTTCTTGTAAAAAATCTCTGTTTTACTGTTGGAATTACCTTAGGACTAATACTAACTGGACTTTCACCACAGTCGACCGACGTTTTGGATATGATTTCATTAGCAAATAATTGGAAAGCTGTATTAGTAACAAGCTGCATATCTACTATAATAGCAAGTGTCTTATTACCCATATTTTTTATAAGGCTTAATCCTCTTAGAAAAGCCCTTACAATATCGATAGTTACACTTGTCACAATAGTACTTCTATTATTCGAAAATGCATTGCCCGTTTCGACTGAATTTGGTACATTGCATTTTTTAGAAAGCATTGCAACAATGCCTCGTTACAATGAATTTTTATCAATATTAGTCTGTGTCTGCGTAGTAATAATCCCTATTTCAATGTTAATATCCTACAAACTCTATAAAGGAAAGAGGTGCTTAGTATGTTAAAAAAACTTATTGCATATCAAAAGCTATTGCTAAATTCATATCCTCCAATTGATATTAACTCGCTAAACCCTTTAAATGTATTACTTTATGTTTTTGCTTTTGCTGTAATAATTTTCATGAATATATCTATATTTTTCGGAAATACTGCAATTTTCAATTCTTTTTTACCTTGTAATTTGCCTATAATAATTGTATGGATGATTAATGGGATATTTCATGGTAATCACAAACTTTTTGAAACTGTTCCTGTAAGCCGGAAATATACACTGCTAAATATATTTTTGCTACCAATAGTTATGATATTTATAATGTACATCCTATTCTATATTTCTGGTGCTGTGTTACTCGGTAGTATATTTGGATTTACATACCTTACGGATTCCCAAGGTTTTAGTAACGCTCCTCCAGACTCTGCTATAAATCAAGTAATAGACACAACAAAAGGAGATCTATTAATGTTATGCATATTAGTAATAATTGTTTTTGTGGGAGTTGCAATTATTTTTATAAAAAGCAGAAAAATTAGGCTCTTAAGCTTTGCCGGGTTTGCTACTATCGGTTATGGACTTTTAGCTTTTCTAAAATCTTCTATGCCGCTATCATCATCCACTGGCGAAGTAGAATTTTTCGAAAGTTTTTCTATAATGCCTCAAGGAAATACAATTCTTGCTTGTGTAGCTATTGCTACAGTTATAATAAGCATTGTCTCGGTTTTCATAGGATATAATCTTTATGTAGGTAAACCCACTGCTATCAACGACTAATAGTTTTCATTAACAAAAGATAGACATGCGACTTCTCTCATGTCTATCTTTTTATCTACTACGCTCTTAACCATTCAGCAGGTTTTTTTTTGAATCTAGTAATTTGATTTGGCATCAGTTATAGGCGAAAATAAAAGCCCAGCATTTAGTCAATTATCACTAAATGCTGGGCTTGTACCTTTTCTTAGACTTTATTTACTCATTGCTTCTTCAACTGCAACCGCAACTGCAACTGAAGCTCCAACCATAGGGTTGTTACCCATTCCGATAAGTCCCATCATTTCAACGTGAGCTGGTACTGATGAAGAACCTGCAAATTGTGCATCTGAATGCATTCTTCCCATAGTATCAGTCATTCCGTATGAAGCAGGACCTGCTCCCATATTATCTGGGTGAAGAGTTCTTCCAGTACCACCACCTGATGCAACTGAGAAGTATTTCTTACCTTCTGCGCAACATTCTTTTTTGTAAGTACCAGCAACTGGATGTTGGAATCTTGTTGGATTTGTAGAGTTTCCTGTAATTGAAACGTCTACTCCCTCAGAATGCATTATTGAAACGCCTTCGCGTACATCATCTGCTCCGTAACATCTTACTTTAGCTTTTTCTCCATCAGAATAAGCTGTTTCTTTAACTACTGTTAATTTACTAGTATAGTAATCAAATTTAGTTTGAACATAAGTAAATCCATTAATTCTTGAAATTATATAAGCAGCATCTTTTCCAAGACCATTAAGTATTACTTTTAAAGGTTCTGTTCTTACTTTGTTTGCAGCTCTTGCAAGGCCAATTGCACCTTCAGCAGCAGCAAATGATTCATGTCCAGCTAAAAATGCGAAGCATTTAGTTTCTTCGCGTAGAAGCATAGCTGCTAAGTTACCATGTCCAATTCCAACTTTTCTGTCATCAGCAACAGAACCAGGTATACAAAATGATTGAAGACCTTCTCCTATATATACTGCTGCATCAGCTGCCTTAGTACAACCATTTTTAATTGCTATAGAAGCACCTACTGCATATGCCCAGCAAGCATTTTCAAATGCTATAGGTTGAATTCCTTTAACTATACCAAAAACATCGATACCTTTTTCTTCGCAAATTGTTCTTGCTTCTTCTAGTGAGTTTATACCGTGCTTACTTAACACAGGTAATATTTGATCTATTCTTCTTTCATAACTTTCAAATAAAGCCATTTAATTATTCCTCCTTCTTATATTATTTGTTTCTTGGGTCGATTACTGTTGTTGCTTCTGCAAATCTACCATAACTTCCAGTAGCTTTTTCCATAGCTTCATTAGCATCCATACCTGTTTTGATCATTTCCATCATTTTTCCAAGTTGAACAAATTTATAACCTATTATCTCGTTATTTTTATCTAATGCAATATTAGTAACATAACCTTCAGCCATTTCTAAATATCTTGGGCCCTTAGCAAGTGTTCCATACATTGTACCAACTTGACTTCTAAGACCTTTACCTAAGTCTTCAAGTCCAGCTCCTATAGGTAGTCCACCTTCTGAAAATGCTGTTTGAGTTCTTCCGTAAACAATTTGAAGGAATAACTCTCTCATAGCTGTATTTATTGCATCACACACTAAATCTGTGTTTAACGCTTCTAAAATAGTTTTTCCTGGAAGTATTTCTGATGCCATTGCAGCTGAGTGAGTACTACCAGAGCATCCTATTACCTCAACTAATGCTTCTTGTATTATACCCTCTTTTACATTTAAAGTAAGCTTACATGCACCCTGTTGAGGAGCACACCAGCCAATTCCGTGTGTTAAACCTGAGATATCTTTAATTTCTTTACTTTGTACCCATTTTCCTTCTTCAGGAATTGGTGCTGATCCATGATTAGGTCCTTTTGCAACACACATCATTTCTGAAACTTCTGTTGAATAAATCATAATATTATCTCCTTCCATATGTATATGGTAATTTAATACGCTTTATAATCAGTGGGCATTAAAACGTCCCACTGGGTCAATAATTGAAATATGTCTTCGATTCTATTTTAACAAAGAAAACCTAACTTATCAATAGTATTTTATTAGTTTTTATATGCTTCTCTTAATATCTTAATTTCCTGCGCATGACCAGCTAATTCATTTGGTGTTTCTAAATAGAATGGTAAGTGACGTAACTTGGGGTGATTAATAATTCTACTAATCGCTTCTATTCCAATTGAACCTTCTCCAATTTTTTCATGTCTGTCTTTATGACTTTCAAATGGATTTTTACTATCATTTAAGTGAATTGCATAAAGCTTATCAAGTCCAATAATTCTATCAAATTCATCTATTACGCCATCTAAATCATTAACGATATCATAACCAGCATCATATATATGGCAAGTATCAAGACATACACCCATTTTGCCTGAAAGAGTAACACCATCAAGAATTTGTTTTAATTCTTCAAACGTTCGGCCTACTTCTGTTCCTTTACCAGCCATTGTTTCAAGAAGTACTGTGGTGGTTTGATCTGGTTTCAATATAGTGTTAAGCATATTTATAATATATTCTATTCCCTTCTCAACACCCTGTTTTATATGGCTACCCGGATGAAAGTTATAAAAACTATTCGGGAAGTATTCCATTCTAGATAAATCATCTTCCATAATCATCACTGCAAATTCTCTTGTTTTTTCATCAGCAGAACAAGCATTAAGTGTGTATGGCGCATGCGCTAAGATTGTCGCAAATTTATTTTCTTTTAATATTTCTAATAAAGCTTCTACATCACTCGGATCAATTTCTTTTGCTTTACTACCTCTAGGATTACGAGTAAAAAACTGAAATGTATTTGCCCCTATGCTAAGAGCATCTTTCCCCATGGCTTTATACCCTTTTGATACTGATAAATGACAACCTATATTTAACATGATTATCCCTCCAATAAAAAATTATATTCTTATTTTATATTAAACTTTTCCCATTTGTTGAAATTACTTCTTTATACCAATCAAAGCTTTTTTTCTTATATCTTTCTAATGTACCTGTTCCATCATCATTACGATCAACATAGATAAATCCATAACGCTTTCTGAGTTCTGCAGTTGTTGCACTAACAAGATCAATACATCCCCATGAAGTATACCCCATTATATCGACTCCGTCGTCGATTGCCTCCGCTACTTGAACCAAATGATCATTTAAATACTTAATTCTGTAATCGTCAATTACTGTTTTGTTTCCATTTTCATCAATTATTAATTTATCAATAGCACCTAACCCATTTTCAACAATGAATAAAGGTTTTTGATAACGGTCATAAAAAAGATTAAGTATGTAACGTAATCCTTGTGGATCTATCTGCCACCCCCAATCTGAAGCCTTAAGATATGGGTTATGTACACCTGAAATAATGTTTCCTGTTCCCATTTCTCTCTTTTTAGGGTCTGCTGTTGCACAAGAACTCATATAATAGCTAAATGAGATAAAATCCACTGTATTTTTAAGTACCTCAGTGTCTCCTGGCTCCATATGTATTTTAATATTGTTATCTTTAAAGTATCTATCCATATATTTAGGATATGCTCCCCTTGCGTGAACATCTGCGAAATATAAATTTTCTCTATCCTGTTTCATTGCTTCAATTACATCGCTTGGATGAGGCGTTAATGGATAATTTGGTACACCAAGAATCATACATCCAAATTTCGCTCCTGGTATCATTTCATGCCCAATCTTAACTGCCATTGCACTTGCTACTAATTCATGATGAATCGCCTGATATAAATCTTGCTTTGTTAATTTTTCTTTATCCGTAAATATACCACCGCTCATATATGGTGCATTTAATACTGAATTAATTTCGTTAAAATACCTTTTCGTGCAATATCTTGTGTTGATAACCCTTTGCCATCTTCATTGTACGCACCTTCACATTGGTTAGCTGCTACTGCTCCGCCCCATAGAAATCCTTTTGGAAAGCTCTTCGTCATTTTAAATCGCTCCTTTTAAATTTTAAAATTTATCTTACAAGTTATATCCGTTAGCTTTGTTGTTATTTATTAAATTCAATTTTGTGGATATCTTCTTACATTAGTGTACCCACACCTTATACATTATATATAACAATGAAAATTATTTATACCCTCGAAATAATATAAAAGAGCTTCGATAAAATTTTAATTTATCAAAGCTCTTTTATTTTTTTGAGTATTTTCATACTATTCTACAATAATTAGGTCCTTTGTATAATGGTTTAATACCTCACAACCATCTTGCGTAACTATTACTAAATCCTCTATACGAACACCCACGTCACCCGGAAGATAAATGCCTGGCTCAATGGAGAAAATTTGCCCTGGCTGAACTTTATCAGTATTAGCAGAGGAAACATCACCGAAATCATGAACTTCTATTCCTATTGAATGCCCTAATCTATGAGTAAAATATTTTCCATATCCTTTCTCCGAGATATAGTCTCTAGCTGCAGCATCAATATCACAAAATCTAACGCCTGCTTTAACTTTTTCAATTCCCCTTTTATTTGCTTCTTTAACAATATTATAAACTTCTCTACTATGATCTGATACACTTTTATAGAAAACAGTTCTAGTCATGTCTGAGCAGTATGAATTCATCTTACATCCGATATCAATAACTACGCTGTCCCCTTCTTTAACCATTGTTCCATCTAATTCATGATGAGGATCAGCAGCATTTGCGCCATAACCTATAATTGGATCAAATGAATGCCCTTCAGTACCCATTTCTTCCCATATATCGCCAAGCAACTTTCCCATTTTCTTTTCTGAATATTTTTTAGGGATAAGCTTTATCATTTTATCCACAGCGATATCATTTAATTTTGAAGCTTCTCTCATTAGATCTTTTTCACCTTCGTCCTTACACATCCTTACTCTGTCAAGAATTTCAGATCCATTAACAAATGTACTGCCACCTTTAAGCTTCATTAACTTTATTAAGAAATGAGCTGGCCAATTTTTATCTATACCCATAGGCTTATCTTTATCAATGTTTCTTGCAATAATTTCTACTGGACTCTGAGTATCGTTAAACCATATCTTTTCTACCCCTAAATCTTCACTTATAGGGAATAACTCATTTATAAATAATTTGTTATGTCCATCTAAGTTAATATAGAGTACAAGCATTCTTTCTCCTGATAAAATCCACTTCCCCGTAAGATAGAATATAGCCGCTGGGTCAGAAACTATCATTTGAGGTGTTTTCTTTAGAGCCATGATCTTTAGAACCTTATTAAGTCTTTCTTGTAACATTAAAAATCCCCTCCTAAAATATTATTGAATTATGTTAGGATAATTTCAAATTAATCTTAATTTCACCATTTACCAAGCAATAGGCTATATCTTCTTCAACCTTTATATATACATCTAAGGTTTTAAGTTCTGTAATTTTGTGAGATTTTACCCATTCTTCATAAACTTTTTCTAGTATTGTTTTTTTGGAAACCTCTTTTCCCTTATATTGAACATAGAATCCAACATCAATTCTCTTAGCTATTGTTTTTTTAGCTGTTTTTTTTGTAGCAGTAGTTGCCCTTCTAGCTTTTGACTTAACATTTTTAGCAATATCCTTCACCACATTAATAGTCTTATCAACATTTTCTTTTGTAACATCAGAAACTATTGTTATTGCCTCTTCTGCTGTTGATTCACCAGCTTCTTTAGCCGAAGTTAACGTATTCTCTTTTATCATGTCATGTACCTCCCATTTTAAAACAATTTTTATCCTTAATACTTATATTCTATATTTTTAGGAAAAACCCTTTTTTTAGGTGACTGTCAGTTACCCATATAGGATAATTATAACTTAATATTAATTATGTACTTTATTATATCATAAATCGCAATTAAATTCTATTTTTTGTTATTATATACATAATTATACTATGAATATAGGAATGACATTACTTCTGTATGATAAATAAGTCCTCTGAATATTTTATGATAAAATTAAAGTATTCGTCAAATTTTTATTTTAAAGATTTACTACAATTTATATTCACACTTAATAAAATGCGGAATATATTAAAGTACAGCTACAACTTCATTCATTTAACGACCTTTCAAAAGCAGTCCATCACTTATTTATGGTGGCATTAACACCAAAGCAACTTCATTACTTAAGTTTAAGTGTAAAATTTCTTCTTAAGTTGCTAATCTAGCTACCTACGTTGATTTTTAAACTTTTACTTATTAAAAATAAGGAGGTTATTTATATGAGTCATAGACATAAAAATTGTTGTTGTTGCTGTGAACCTGTTAGTTGTTGTAAGCCTGTTAGTTGTTGTAAACCTGCTTGCTGCTGTGATAATAACTTTGGAAGTGGCTTTGGAAGTGGCTTTGGCTGCGGAAATGGCAGTATCTTGATAATTCTTTTACTATTAGGCTGTGGTGGTATTGGTGGCCGTGGCGGCTTCGGCGGCTTTGGTGGCTTTGGTTGTTAATTTAATAAAAAAAGAAGCACTCCTAATAATATTATTAGAAGTGCTTCTTTTTTATTTGTACATAAGTTCTAGTTCTTTTTGAACTTCATTATTTTCTATAAATTCATCATAAGTCATTTGTTTATCCATTATTCCCTTAGGTGTAATTTCTATTATTCTAGTTGCAACTGTTGCAACTAGTTGGGAGTCATGAGATGTAAGTAACATTGTTCCACTATAGCTAGTTAACCCATTGTTTAACGCCGTAATGGACTCTAGGTCTAAATGATTAGTGGGCTCATCAAAAATTAATACATTAGCATTACTAAGCATCATTTTAGAAAGCATGCATCTAACCTTTTCTCCACCGGACAATACGCTGGCTTTTTTAAGGGCCTCTTCTCCAGAGAAAAGCATTCTGCCTAAAAAGCCTCTAATAAAGCTTTCAGCCTTTTCATCTGAATATTGGCGAAGCCAATCAACTAAGGTGCAATCTACGCCATTAAAATATTCCGTGTTATCCTTTGGTAAGTAAGCCTTAGAAGTAGTAATTCCCCACTTAACCTCACCACTATCCGGCTCCATTTCACCCATTACTATCTTAAATAATGTAGTTTTAGCTATTTCATCTGCACCTGTAAAAGCAATCTTATCTCCCTTGTTAACTATAAAAGAAACATTATCAAGAAGTATTTCTCCATCCACAGTTTTACTTAGATTTTTAACTGTCAATAAATCATTTCCCGCTTCTCTTTCTGGCTTAAATCCAACAAATGGATATTTACGAGAAGATGGTTTTATATCATCTAAAGTCAATTTATCTAATTGCTTTTTACGAGAAGTAGCCTGTTTTGCTTTAGATGCATTAGAACTAAATCTAGCAATAAAGTTTTGTAATTCAACAATTTTTTCTTCTTTTTTCTTATTTTGATCTTTAGCCATTTGAAGAGCCAACTGACTAGATTCATACCAAAAATCATAGTTTCCAACAAATAATTGAATTTTGCTAAAGTCTATATCTGCAACATGAGTACATATTTTATTTAAAAAATGTCTATCATGGGAAACAACTATAACAGTACTATCAAAATTCAGTAGGAAACTTTCAAGCCAATTTTTAGATTTTACATCTAAATTGTTTGTAGGCTCATCTAGTAATAGAATGTCTGGTTTTCCAAATAGTGTTTGAGCAAGGAGTACCTTAACTTTTTCTGATCCTGTTAATTCCTTCATTGTTTTGTTTTGAAGGTCTTCAGTTATTCCAAGTCCCATCAATAGAGTTGAAGCTTCTGATTCAGCTTCCCATCCATTAAGTTCTGCAAATTCGCCTTCTAGTACTGCCGCTCTAATCCCGTCCTCATCAGTAAAATCTGGTTTTGCATATAAATCATCTTTTTCATTCATTATTTCAAACAATCTTACATGTCCCATCATTACAGTTTTGACAACTTCATATTCATCAAATTCAAAATGATCTTGCTTTAAGAATGCTAATCTTTCTCCTGCTGTAATATTAACTTCTCCTGTATTAGGTTCAATTTGACCTGATAATATATTAAGAAACGTTGATTTACCGGCACCGTTCGCACCAATTAATCCATAACAATTACCTGGAGTAAATTTTATATTAACATTATCAAATAATTTACGTGCACCATATCTTAAACTTACGTTATTTGTACTAATCATATCTTTATAAATACCTCCATACATTAAGTAATTTCATTCTAGTCAAAACTACTGACTCATTATACCATACGGAAAGAAACTAGGCCAATGAATTTCTTTCTTATCTAGTCTTATTAGACTTATTAGTGTTTGATGCTTTGCTATCAGATCTAAAATTATGTTCTATTGACTTTGCTTTAGGTGTGTTTTGTAAATCAATAATTGTTCCCATACGAATATCTTTAGGCAGAATTTCTATATTAAAATCTTTTTCATAGTTTTTAATTAGATCAAGTTCTCTCTCTTCTGTTATAGATAATGCAAAACCATGTTCACCCATTCTTGCCGTTCTACCTACCCTATGTAAATAATCCTTAGGATTCTCTGGTATATCAAGATTAAATATATGTGACACTCCTACTATATCAAGGCCTCTAGCTGCTAAATCAGAAGCAACTAATAGTTGAATTTTTCCTGCATTGAAATCCTCAATAGCTTTTTTTCTATTAAGTTTATCAGAGCTTCCATGAATACCCTCAACCTTTAATCCGTGATAACCAAGCTTTGAAGTTGTAATTTCTACCTCATCACTTTTGTTTATAAATATTATTGCTTTTTCAGGTTTAGTAGCACTTATGAGTTTTCTGAGTAGAACCAGTTTCTCTCTCTTTTCCACTACAAAATACATGTGCTCTATATTAGGATTTACCTGACTTTTATCACCCACTTTAATTACTTCTGGATCCTTCATCAAAGTTTTAGCAATCTCAACAACTTTAAGCGAAATCGTAGCTGAAAATATCATAATTTGTCTATCCCTAAGCGTAGTTTTTATTATGGCCTTTACCCCATCTATGTTATCTTCATCTATCATTCTATCGCCTTCATCTATTACTATAGTCTTAACGAAGTGTGATTTTAGTTTCTTCATAGTTATAAGTTCTAAAATTCTTCCTGCGGATCCAACTATTATATGTGGCTTTTCCTTAAGAGCTTCTAGCTGTCTTTTAATGTTAACATTACCTATTATGGTAGTTGATTTGATGTTGCTATTTGAGTTCTCTGATAGCAATTCTATTTGCTTATGTATTTGCATTGCAAGTTCATGAGTAGGTGCAAGTACAATCGCTTGAATATCTTTTGATGTTGTGTCTATTTTTTGAAATATAGGTAATAGGTAAGCCAGTGTTTTACCTGAACCTGTTTCTGATTCTCCTATAATATCCTTGCCCTCAAGTCCAATTGGTATAGCCTTTACTTGAATTTCTGTAGGGCTCTGTATCTCCTGTTTAATCAAACCTTCTATAAGGTTTTCTTGTAATCCTAGTTCATTAAATAATTTATTCATATTTTCTCCTTTTTTCTAAGAAATCTTATTGTTAGCGTATTTAAATATTGTTGCTTTTATAGCTAAATAATCTATTTCTTCTGGTAATGCTTCTTTGATAGGTCTAAGCTTTGAAGCTCCAATTTTTTCTATAACTTCAATAATAAGTGCTTCCTGATGTTTTGGAATAAAATCATCTAAATTAACATCAAAACCCTCATAAGCACATTTAAATATATGTTCTTGTACTGTGAGGCTTTTTAATTTTCTCTCGTAAATTATGTCCTCTATGCTTTTACCCTCTTTATACATATTATAAGTAATAACATAGCTAGGGATCTTCCCTTCATTTTCGCAAGCTTTTTCTACCGCACATTCAGTTTGAACCTTCTCATCATTTTCATTATATAGTATTTCTGCCTTTAGTTCTATATTGTTTTCCTGCATATATTTTTTTATAACCTGAATGAATTCCTCACCATACTTCTTAAGCTTAGATTCTCCTACCCCTTTAATGTTTAGCATTTCTTTATTATTTACTGGGAAATATTCGCTCATCTCTCTTAACGCGCTATCTGCAAACACAATATAAGGTGGAACTTTTTCCCGCTCTGAAATTTCTTTTCGAAGGGACCTCAATATTTCAAATAAACCAGTATCGCGAGCTACCTTGGCTTTCTTTTTCTCAACCTTTTGATACACTTTTTCTTCATTTTTAAGTACTGCCACTGCTTTATCTTTTAAATGAACCACTGGAAATTGACCATCTGCAAGCGAAAGATATTCTTCTGCCGTAAGCACATTTATTAGGTCTCTTATCTCTTTAACAGTATATTGCTTTATTATCCCATAGGTAGATAACTTATCAAATCCAAGTTCCAAAACTTTTTTATTCTTTGAGCCACGAAGCACTTCTGCAATTAATGAAGTACCATACCTCTCCTTCATCCTAAAGATGCAAGAAAATATTTTTTGTGCCTCTATAGTTATATCTACCAGTTCACTTTCATCATTGCATGTACTGCAATTGTCACATTTATCTTGAACATTTTCTTCACCAAAATATTCCAAAATAAACTGTCGTAAACATCTTGAAGTATGTGAATAATCCACCATAGCTTGAAGTTTCTTATATTCATTTACCTTCCTTTGAGGTGATACGACACTTTGTTCTATAAAAAATTTTTGAAGTAACACATCTGCTGCAGAAAATAACAGTATACATTCGCTAGGCTCTCCATCTCTGCCTCCACGTCCCGCTTCTTGATAATAAGATTCCATACTCTTTGGCAAATTATAATGAATTACATATCGAACATTTGATTTATCTATTCCCATTCCAAAAGCATTTGTAGCTATAATAATGTTGATATCGTCATATAAAAACTTTTCTTGGTTTTGTTTTCGCTCCTCATCTCCTAGCCCCGCATGGTATCTTCCAACACTATATCCCTTTTTATTCAAAAGCTCATAGAGATTATTCGTTTCCTTCCTTGTAGAAGTGTATATTATCCCTACCTGGTCTTTATTGTCTTGAATGTATTCTAATACAAAATCTCTTTTGTTTTCTCCACGAATAACAGTAAAGCTCAAATTTTCTCTATTAAAACCAGTTACATAAACATCTGGCTCTCTTAATTTTAATAACTTTATAACGTCTAACCTTACTTCCTCTGTTGCAGTAGCCGTAAATGCTGCTATAATTGGTCTTTCTTGCAATTTTTCTATTAAACTAGAAATTGCTGCATAACTGGGTCTAAAATCATGTCCCCATTGAGATACACAATGAGCTTCATCCACTGCTAAAAGCGATATTGTTAATCTATTTAACATATTGCAGAAGAAGTCTGATTCTAACCTTTCTGGGGCAACATAAAGAAGCTTAAACTCCCCACGCGCTACCTTATCAATTCTTTCATTAACTTCATTAATACTTAATGAGCTATTTATATATGTTGCAGCTATCCCTATACTATTCAATGTATCTACTTGATCCTTCATAAGCGATATAAGTGGTGATATTACGAGTGTTACTCCTTTTAGCATTAGAGCAGGTATCTGGTAACACACCGATTTCCCTGCACCAGTAGGCATTACAGCAAAGGTATCTTTTCCGCTTATTATACTCTCTATTACATTTTCTTGTCCTTTTCTAAAATTATCATATCCATAATACTTTTTTAATTTTTCTTGTGCTTCACGCAACATATATTTCTTCCTCTCATACGTAATAATTTCTTACAATAGTATAACATTATTTTAAAAAATTTGTACCTTTATGGCGACGAACTTTGTATTTGTTTTAATCAAAACATCTATTATTATCTATTTTCGTCAACTTTATGATATTTAAAACATATTAAACATTTGATTTTCATTATTTAATGACATTTCATAAATAAATAAATAAATAAATAAACAAATCGCTATCAAGTTTATAGTTTTTATAATTTTTACTCATTAACTACTGGACATTTTCAAATTATTAATCTACTATTAATTAATAAGATTCTATTAATTAACATAAAAATATATAGGAGGTTTTTAATTATGGCAACTGCACATTCCTTTGACATAGTATCAGATGTCGATATGCAAGAAGTAGATAATGCAATAAACCAAGCATTGAAAGAAATTAAACAAAGATATGATTTTAGAAATACTATTACTGAAATTAACCTAGGAAAAGAAGATATTAAAATAATATCTGATGATGATTTTAAATTAAAATCAGTTATAGACGTTCTTGTAAGTAAGTTAATTAAAAGAGGTATATCTGGAAAAGCATTAGATCTAGGTAAACAAGAACCTGCTACATTAGGTTCTGCAAGGCAAACAGCCAAAATTGTAAAAGGTATTTCTACTGAAAAATCGAAAAAAATAATTGCTGAAATTAAATCCAGCAAAATTAAAGTTCAAGCTCAAATTATGGATAATCAGCTAAGGGTTACCGGTAAGGACCTTGACGATCTACAGCAAGTAATGGCTTTAATAAAATCGAAAGATTTTGATATTCCCCTACAATTCACTAATTATAGATAGTTACATTTTTAAAGGTTAGTACCCACTGTACTAACCTTTTTTATTTACTATTATGATTTACACCAATTACAAGCCATTATGTATATTGTAATAATTAAAATCTTATGTATATTGTATAAGATATTATAATAATGTTTAAAATGACAGACCATTTATATTTTTTTTGCATAATACGTAAAAGTTTGTTAATTTTTATTATTTTTCTTAAATATTTTCATAAACCTATTGACGTTTTATGTTATTTTTGCTACAATTTAATTATAAATAAGTCGAAAGATGTTTGAGGAGGAAATTAAATGAAATCAACAGGTATTGTAAGAAAAGTGGACGAACTTGGAAGAATTGTTATTCCCATAGAATTGAGAAGAACTTTGAATATAGATATCAAGGACGCTTTAGAAATCTATGTAGATGGTGATCAAATTATTCTTAAAAAATATGAGCCAGCTTGTATTTTCTGTCAAAATGCAAGAGACGTTGTAAACTACAAAGGTAAAAATATTTGTAAAGACTGTCTTGCTGAGTTAGGTTCAGGTAAATAATTCAAGATAGTTTTTTATTAAATAAAATAGGTCATACGAGCCTAATAAAAAAAGATATCCTTTAAAAGGATATCTTTTTTTATGTCTTCAATCTAAATTCGCTACAGCACTTTGAGCAAGTTATAATAATTTTACCCTTTCCCCTTGGTAATCTTAATTTTTGTTCACATTTAGGACAGCTAGTTATTATATACTTCTTTTTTTCCTTTAATCTCTCTATAGGTTTATAATTTTTAATTTTAATATTAATTAGTTTAATATTTTGTTTTAAATTATTGATTTTGCGATAAAAATGTCTTTCTATATTTTCAAAAACAAATTTTTCATTATTTCTACCATGTACATTAGTTGACCTACTTCTCCAAATTGAATATATAATAAGTGCTGTTCCTAAAATTAATGAATACCTAGCTACTAACAAAAATATTCCTACCAATAAGGTTGCTGTTGAAAATCTATCCCAGCCATAAACTTCCCTAGAAGATTTAACAAACATTTATACTATCCCCCCTATCATTTTCTGAAGTAGATAACTTATTAAGTGTTATCTACTTTAACATGTGTAAGCAGTAAACTAAATATAATAATTTTAATTTAGCACTTTCAGCATTGTTATTCTTATATTATATTCTAGCACTATAAATGCTATATTATTATTAATTTTCTGTAAAAACACCAAAAAAAACCTTTTAAGCTCCCGTCACTTTTACTTATTTAATTAATAGTATGGGAAATCGTCAACTTATAGAGATAACTAACCTATAGAGCGAATACGATATAAGAAAAATATAAAACTAGTTAGAGTTAAGATTTTACAATATCATTGATAAAGCACTAAATGAAAATGTGAATTTTATTATATTTTGTCGAATATATTTATCTATTTTCATTTTTAATCAGTTTACATTAAACTTTTAAAAATCCCATTGACTATATGTGTAATACATGTTAATCTTATAGTAAGAAATAAGTCGAAATATACCGTTTATATATAGGAAACTTATTTTGATATAATCCCTTTAAAATTAAATACCCCAACTATAAAAAGGAAAATATTTTATGTAGATGTATCTGTAGCGGTTATTATTAAATTAGTTTCCTTTTTTATCCCCCCCCCATAGTATCCTATAAATAGACTTTAATTGTTTGTATATAAAAAACTTGAGCGAATGCTCAAGTTTTTTTATTTTATTAGATAATGTTATTTTTATAATTCTTTATTCCCAAAACTCACAAATCTCTTTTTTAGCATGAGTGCTATTATTTATTATATGATAATTATCCCATTCATTTGGGAAAAGTCGTCTATACCTTTGGTTGAGGAATCTATCATCTATTAATAGCGCGATCCCACTATCTTCCTCTGTTCTAATTACCCTTCCCGCTGCCTGTAGTACTTTATTCATACCTGGGTACATATAAGAATATTCATAGCCACAATTGCTTTTATTATTAAAGTATTCTTTAATAATTTCCCGTTCAAAGCAAATCATAGGATGACCTACACCGATGATTATAACACCAATTAATGCATCACCTTTTAAATCAATACCTTCAGAAAATATACCACCTAAAACTCCAAAACCTAAAATATTCTCACCACTCGAACTACTAAAGTTTTGCAAAAATTCTTCCCTGGCATCTTCAGTCATAGAATTAGTTTGGATACTTACTTTAATATGTGGATGCTTTTGCGTAAAACTATTACACACTTCCTCCATATATTTATATGAAGGAAAAAACACCATATAATTTCCATTCTTAGCACTTATTACAGAATGTATGTACTCTACTATCTTTAGGTAACTATTTTCTCTATATTTATATTTAGTAGAAATGTCCTTAGCTACCATTACCCTAAGCCTACTTTTGTCAAAAGGAGAATTCAGCGTTAAATGGTAATCCTTACTTTCTCCACCCAAAATCTCTTTAAAGTATACTAATGGTAGTAGCGTTGCAGAGAAGTATATCACTGATTGCCCTCTTTTTGACGCCTCTCTTAAAAGCTTAGATGGATCCAAGCAAAACATTTTTAATACTACGTCATCTAACCCACTTTCTACATAGGTTATATATTTTTCATCATAAAGTTCAGCTACCCGAATAAAACTCAAAGAATTAAAATACAATTCTAAAAAACTATCATATGTTTCAGATTTTTCATTTTTCGTGAGCCATTTTTCTAATATTTTAGTAAGCCTCGTAAGGAGGTTATATATATCCACTGGTTCAGAATTTTGTTTGTAATATCCATCTTCATTACACATTTTCTTCATGCTGTTGATAAGAGCATTTAACTTATTCAAAACTTTGTACATTTGATCGTCAAGACCTTTTATATCTTTTTTCAATTGCATAATCAATTTTTTACTAATTTGCGCTGAAAACATTTCTCTAGCTCTATCCACTAAGTTATGAGCCTCATCAACCAAAAAAGTATATTCCCCACCGTTATCAGTAAAGAATCTTTTTAAGTAAACCCTAGGATCAAATACATAATTATAATCGCATATAACGCTGTCAGCCCACACAGTTAAATCCAATGAAAACTCAAATGGACATACGTTATATTTATTTGAGTATATCTCAATTATTTCTCTGCTAAATGTATTTTCATTTTTCAGAATATCAAGTAGCGCTTCATTAACTCTATCAAAATGTCCTTTTGCAAATTTACATTGCTGCGGATTACATGCACTACCTTTACTAAGACATACTTTATCCTTCGCTGTTAGTGTAATCGTCTTAAATTTAAGTCCATTTGATTTCATTTTATCAAAAGCATCCTCTGCAACCCGTCTTGTTATAGTTTTGGCTGTTAGGTAAAAGATCTTTGTGGTATGCCCTTCTCCCATAGCTTTAACCACCGGAAACAAAGTAGATATAGTTTTACCTATTCCTGTGGGGGCTTGCACAAACATTTTCTTTTTCTCTACTACTGTTTTATATACGCAGACAGCTAGTTCCCTTTGACCGTCCCTATAATTTTCAAACGGAAACAACAACTCTTTTATAGAACTATCTCTTTCCTTATTCCACTCACTAGCAATATTTGCCCATACAAAATAGCTAGAAATAATTTCATCAAAAAATTCTTGTAATTTTTCAATTGAAAAAGCTTTGATAAATTGCTTAGTTTTTTGCGTATCTATTTCATAATAGGTTAATTGAACATTAATAAGCCCAAGATTATTTTGAATCCCATATATATATGCATAGCATTTGGCTTGAGCCCAGTGAAGACTATTATAATCCTCCTTAATAAGTTCTATATCTTTAGCAACTGTTTTGATTTCATCTATGGTAACTTTATTATTTTTGATTAGAATACCATCAGCACGACCCTCAATTATAATCGAGGCCCCATTATATAGTATGCTGTGTTTTAAACTTACCTCAGGGTGATATTCTTCTCCAAGTAATACCGAATACTTTTCTTTATTTTCACTTTGAATTTTTTGATGTGCTTTGGTTCCCTCTACAGCTCTGCTACTCCCCATAAATCTCATATCTAAATCGCCAGCCCTTAGTACAAACTCTACTAAGTTACGCACAGATATTTTTATATCTCTATCTTTATCCACAGACTATACCTTCTTTATTAAATAAACTTATCACTCATAAATTTTCAATAACATTTCAGAAACAAAATCACCCACTTGTATAAGCGGGTGATTATTTAATTGTTTTTCTGCTGCTCTATTTTCTCAACTAATTCATTTAAATATGTCCATCGCACCATTAGCTGTTCAGCTTCAACTTCAATATTTTTTTGCTGCTTAACTAGTTTCTGCAAATATTCAAAATCACTACTTCCATCATTGATTTTTTTATTAATATCCACAAGTTCTGCTTCCTTTTGCTCAATTTTACCGTCGATTTCATCAAATTCTTTCTGCTCTTTAAATGTAATTTTCAAAAGTTTATCTTCTTTAATTCTCTCATCTTTACTGCTTGCAACCTCTTCATTTACATCTTTTTTGTCTTCTTTATCTACTTCTAGTAAATTCGGATTTTTTTCTATATATTCTTTATACTCAGAATAATTACCTACAAATTGAATTATCTTTTCATTTCCTTCAAAACTGAATATTTTGTCAGAGACTCTATCTAAAAAGTATCTATCATGAGATACAGTTATAACCACACCACTAAACCCATCTAAATAATCTTCAAGTACTGCTAAAGTTTGAATATCGAAGTCATTAGTTGGCTCATCTAAAAATAGTACATTTGGAGCTTCCATAAGAATCCTTAATAAATATAGTCTTCGTTTTTCTCCACCGGATAAACTAGAAATAAATGAATGCTTAGTAGTTCCATCAAATAAGAATCTCTCAAGCATTTGAGAAGCTGTAACCTGTTCTCCATCGCCTGTAGTTATATATTCTGCACCTTCGCGAATGTACTCTATAGCACGTAGCTTTTCGTTCATCTCACCATTTTCTTGATGGAAAAAGCCAATTTTCAATGTTTCTCCCCAATCTATTACCCCTGAATCTGGGCTTAATACTCCACTTAAAATATTCATAAGTGTAGATTTCCCCATACCATTAGGCCCTATAATACCTACTTTATCTCTCCTAGTAAAAGTATGACTAAAATCACTAATTAATTTCTTTTCACCATATGCTTTATAAATATGTTCTATATTCATAATCTTTTTACCGAGTCTAGTCGATGCTGAGGATAATTCTAACTTTTCGTTTGTTACATCAACTTTTCCATCGCGAAGCTCACCAAAACGGTCAATTCTTGCCTTTTGCTTAGTACTTCTAGCTTTAGCCCCACGTCTTATCCAAGCTAGTTCCTTTTTAAATAAACTCTCTCTTTTTTTCTCTATCGTTTCCATTAAAGCCATTCTTTCAACTTTCTTTTCCAAAAACACACTATAATTCCCTTGATAACTATATAGATTACCCTTATCAAGCTCAATAATTTTATTTGTTATTCTATCTAAAAAATACCTATCATGAGTAATCATAAGTAGTGCACCTTTTCTACTATTTAAAAATTTCTCAAGCCAATCTATTATTTTATTGTCCATATGATTTGTAGGCTCATCCAAAATTAATAAATCTGAGGGCGTAATTAGAGCACTACACAAAGCCACTCTTTTTCTTTGACCACCTGAAAGGTTACCTATTCGCTGCTTAAAATTTGTTATTCCAAGCTTTGTAAGTATTATTTTAGCTTCATTTTGAACTTCCCATCCGTTACATGCGTCCATCTTAGTGTTAAGGTTCATTAAAGTATTTTGAACGGACTCATCTTCTGGATTTTCCTCCATTTTCTCCATAGCTACTTCATATTCTCTTATAACGTGCATAACATCAGTGTCACTTTTAAAAATTTGCTCAAGCACTGTAGCTTCTGGGTCAAATTTAGGATTTTGAGATAAGTATTCTATATTCACTTTGTTTCCCTTTAAAATTCTTCCCTCATCAGGAACTTCAAAGCCAGCTATTATTTTTAGAAAAGTTGATTTCCCTGTACCATTAACTCCTATTAATCCAATTTTATCGCCATCACTTATACCTAATGACACTTTATTAATGAGTATTTTTTCACTATAACTTTTACTCATTTCTTCTATTGTTAATAAATTCATATACATACCATCCTTTTCATGTTCTAACATTAGGGGCATGAGATTAAATGTCCCTACACTTCAATTATACCCAAATAAGCACCCGAGTGATAGTGTAAATTCATCTTCGACAAATTTTTCATTATCTCTAGGGTGTATTCCCTGAAAAATATACAGTTTTTTTACATATATTAATTAACTATTATTAACTTCTGATCCATACTTTCATTACAATAAATAACAACAAACTCATGACTAATGCAGCTCCCATAACTATTGGCATCAATATCTGAAATTGTGCTATAACAATGGCTACAATGTCCTTCCAGCCTACACCTTCATCACAATTCATATCCCTATCCTTTATTCTTTCTATTTCTATTTCTCTTTCCTGTCTCATATATTACCCCCTTACTCTGTAAATTCAATATACTATCCTTTTATGCTACCAATCATTACCTTACAGCAAGTGGCAAGCTACAAAATGTTTACCGCCTACATCTTTATACTGTGGACATTCATTTTTGCATCTTTCCACAGCATATTGACATCGGGTATGAAATTTACAGCCAGAGGGTGGATTTGCCGGACTTGGTATATCTCCCTTAAGAATAATTCTTTCTCTCTTTAGTGTTGGATCTGGTAGAGGCACTGCCGATAACAATGCCTTTGTATATGGATGAAGAGGATTATTGTACAATTCATTTTTTGATGCTAATTCCACCAAAGATCCTAGGTACATAACCCCTATTCTATGACTAATATGTTTTACTACACTTAAATCATGCGAAATAAATAAATATGAAAACCCCATTTTTTCTTGAAGATCACACATTAAATTAACTATTTGAGATTGAATGGACACATCTAGTGCTGATACAGGTTCATCAGCAACTATAAATTCAGGATTTAATATAAGAGCTCTTGCTATTCCTATTCTCTGCCTTTGCCCACCTGAAAATTCATGTGGGTATCTTCTTATGTGATAAGGTGCAAGCCCACAAATCTCAAGCACCTCTTGAACTCTACCAGCAATTTCGCTTTTAGGCAATAACTCATGATCTATTAGCGATTCTCCAACTATTTGCCCTATAGTAAGTCTTGGATTAAGAGAACTATATGGATCTTGAAAAATTATTTGCATTTTAGGTCTCATCTTTCTTAAATCTTTTTTCGATAAATCAAATACATTTTGATTTTTAAAATAAACATTGCCTTCTGTTTTGTTTATAAGCCTTAACATAGTTCTACCAACTGTAGTTTTCCCACATCCTGATTCACCCACTAGGCCCAAGGTTTCACCTTTATTTATATATAGAGATACCCCATCTACAGCTTTAACATAACCTACAGTCTTTTTAAGTATTCCACCCTGAATAGGAAAATATGTTTTTAAATTCTCTACTCTAACTATTTCATCACACACTTACTTCCCCTCCTTACACTCCATGCATTGCTCAGTAGTACAAAGCAGTTATTAGTTCTTTTGCTAATCATATAAAAAGCAGGCTACCTTATGTCCTTTCCTTATCTCGTAAGTAGGTGGTTGCTTCTTTCTACAAATATCCATAGCTTTCGGGCATCTTGCACAAAAATAACATTCTTCTGGCATATTAATTGGGTTTGGAACCTGTCCGGGTATTGAGTATAATCTATCTACATCTTTATCCAGTGAAGGTTTAGATTTCATTAATCCTTCAGTATATGGATGCATTGGATTTTCAAATAACTCAATTACGGGTGCTTCTTCAATAACCTTACCAGCATACATTACTACTACATATTCTGCCATTTCAGCAATTACTCCAAGATCATGGGTGATTAACATTATTGAAGTATTAAGTTTTTTCTTTAAATCTTTCATAATATCCAGTATTTGCGCTTGAATTGTTACATCTAATGCAGTAGTTGGCTCATCTGCTATTAAGAGCTTTGGATTACAAGACACGGCCATTGCAATCATTGCCCTTTGGCGCATACCACCACTAAGCTCATGAGGATAACACTTCACTATGTCCTCAGCTCTTGGCACTCCAACTAGCTTTAACATTTCTACCGCTTTTTCCCTAGCCTGGGCTTTATTTAATTTTTGGTGGAGCATTATTACTTCTTCTATTTGATACCCTATAGTGAATATAGGATTTAATGAAGTCATAGGCTCTTGAAATATTACCGCTATGTCATTGCCCCTTATTTTTCTTATTTCATCGCCTTTAAGTTCTAAAATATTTTTATCTTCAAACAGAATTTCACCACCAACTATTTTTCCGGGTGGTGACGGAATTAATCTCATTATTGACATTGCCGTAACGCTTTTACCACAACCCGATTCTCCAACTACACCTATTATTTCACCTTTTCTAATATTAAAACTAACATCATCAACAGCTTTCACAATTCCATCTTCGGTGTAAAAATACGTTTTCAAATTTTTTATCTCTACTAAATTCTTACTCATAGCACCCCTCCTAAACTTTTAGTTTTGGATCGATGGCATCGCGAAGTCCATCTCCAAATAAATTTATACCCATTACCGTTAAGAAAATGCATATGCCAGGAGGCGCCCAAATCCAAGGTTTGAATTGTAATATATATGCATTATTAACTGCCTGGACCATTTGACCCCAAGACGGCGTAGGGGGAGTAACTCCAAGTCCTAGAAAACTTAATGCTGATTCCGTTAGAATTGCACCACCTATACCTAAAGTAGCTGAAACTATAATAGACGCATAGGTATTTGGTAGTAGATGACTAAATATTTTTCTTCTATCCTTAAGTCCTAAAGCTTCTGCTGCCTGCATAAATTCCTGTTCCCTAAGGGATAGTATTTGTCCTCGAACAATACGGCAAAGACTTGGCCATCCAAGTAATCCTATAATAAACATAACTACGTACATCCTATACTGTGGGGCAACTTTTAAATCTGACATTACAGCTGCCAGCATTATTAGTAGTGGCAAACTTGGAAAGCATAAGAATATATCAACTATCCTCATTATTACACTATCCACTGTTCCACCATAAAAGCCTGCTATTCCTCCTAACATACTTCCAATTAGTACTTCAACAAATACAGCGAGCACTCCTACTGACAGAGATATTCTGCCTCCATACATCACTCTTACTAAAACATCTCTTCCCACATCATCAGTACCCAAAAGATGTTTAAAAGAAGGTGAAGATGATACATTGTATAAATCTATAGTTTCCATTTTATAAGGTGATATTAATGGACCAATTAATGCCATAATCACCATAAACAATAGTATATACATTCCAAATATAGCTAGTTTATTCTTTTTTAACCGTTTTCTTATTATCTTCCAAGGGCTTAAAATTTCTTCTTTTTTAATTTGCTTCACTTTTGGTTTTACTTCTGCTTGCATTTTAACACCTCCTATTTAAGCCTTATTCTCGGATCAACTACGGCATAAGTAACATCTGCAATTAAATTCCCAACCAAAGTTAACACTGCAAATAAGATATTTATTCCCATGAGCAGTGGATAATCACGTCCACTTACTGCAGCAATTTCTATAGGTCCTATGCCAGGCCACCCAAAAATGCTTTCTGTAATAAACGCTCCAGAAAATAATAAAGGAAGCCAAAATCCCAGTAAAGTAATAACAGGAATCATTCCATTTCTAAGAGCATGTTTATATATAACCACTTTTTCTTTAAGTCCTTTAGCTCTAGCTGTTCTTATATAATCCTGCCTTATTACCTCTAGCATACTTGATCTTGTGTATCTCATAAGACCTGCTACACTACTTAAAGTAAGTACAATTAGCGGTAGTATCATATGACGAGCTACATCTAAACCATAGGAAATGCCTGCTACTGTACTTCCAGCCGTGCTCATTCCAGAAACCGGAAGTATTTTAAGGTCTACAGCAAAAACTTTTATAAGAAGCATACCAAAAAAGAAGGAGGGCATAGAAATACCTATCAGGGCAAACACGGTGAAAAAACCATCAAATTTTGAGTACTGCTTAGTTGCAGAAACTACTCCGATTGGAATTGAGATTAATACACTTAGTATTAATGAGAGTATAGCTAGGTAAAATGTATTCCAAATATATGTGTTCATAACCTTTCCTACTGGCTGTTTAAAGTTAGTAGATTCGCCAAAATCCCCATGAAGTACTCCTCCAGCCCATCTAAGATACTGCTTATACGCCGGTAGATCTAGTCCCATTTGCTGTCTTAATTCTTGTTTTCTTTCTGGTGTTAAATGTGGGTCCATTTTACCTGTTAATGCATCACCTGGTGCCAACTGTAATATTAAAAATATTACTATAGATACCCCTATTAAAACTGGTATCATTTGCAGTAATCTTCTAGTTATATACTGCCTCATGACAATCCTCCTTTATAAACTATGCTTGGTAACCCCAAGCATAGTAAAATATAATTAAAGCATCATTTACCTATTTAGCTTTAGGTTCAATTAATTCTGCATCTGCAATTTGATAAGTAAAATTAACATATGGAGAGATGTTTATGCCTTTAACTCTTGAACTTACAGCCCACATCATTTTACATTGATCTAACAAAACATATGGAGCTTCCTCTGTGAAAAGTTTTAACCACTTTTGATATAATACCTTTCTTTCTTTTACATCCGTAGTATTACGAGCATCTGCCATTAATTTTTCACTTTCTTTATTTACCCAATTTCCTGGATTGAATCCACCGAGCTCTGCTTGCTTTTCTGAGAATAATCCTGATGGATCTGGATCAATACTTAAAGTCCAAGACATATTATACATATCAAATTTTTGTTCATCAAAAACCTTTGTACACAAAGTGTTAAATTCCATTAATTCAGGAATAACATCTATTCCTATAGCCTTCCAATTCTCCTTTACTATTGGAATTAACAATTCTACGTATTTACTTCCTTGATAAGTCATCCAATGGATTTGAAACTTTTTACCATCCTTATATCTAAAGCCATCTTCCTTTTTAATCCAACCAGATTCTTCTAATAATTTATTTGCTTTTTCAGGATTATATTCATACTTCTTTATATCATCAGTATATGCCCAAGAGACTTGCGATACTGGTGAATTACAAACATCAGCGTAACCTTTATATCTAGCATCTATAAATCCTTTTCTATTTAAACCATAGGTAAGTGCTTGACGTACTCTCTTATCTTTTAATTTTTCATTTTTAAGGTTTAAACCTATAAATCCATATCCATTATCTGGAAAAAGTTGCATATCTAAGAATCCTGCACTTTTAAGCATTTGGATATTTTCTGGTTCAGCTGTAATTCTATCGATATCTACTTCACCAGCGGAAAGTGATTGAATATTGGTTTGAGCATTAGTAACTTTTAATATTAACTTATTAATCTTAGGCGCACCCTTCCAATAATCAGGGTTTTTCTCAAAATCAGCTTCTTGACCTGCTTTATATGCTTTAAATATATATGGACCACTGCCCATCGGTTTTAAGAATGTTTTTTTTAATTTATCTATATTACCTTTTTCAAATGCATAATAACTCTTGCACATAATCCCATAAATAAAATCAGAACTTAGAGCTGGTGCTTTAACATCTGTTAATGTAAATGAAATTGTATTGTCATCTATAACCTTTATGCCTTTAACAGTTTTAGCATCACCTTTATTGTATTCCTTATACCCAACCAATTTATCTACAGCGTCTGTTCTGGGTCCATCATACTTTGGGTCACAAATAGCTGTATAAGTAAATTCCACGTCCTTTGCAGTTAATTCTTCTCCATTGCTAAATTTAATGCCTTTGTTTAAATGGAAGGTATAGGTTTTGCTATCCTTTGAAATCTCCCATTTCTTAGCTACTTTTTCTACAGGATTTCCTTTCGCATCATTTGTCAATAACCCTTCAAAAACTAATTGAGCAATATAACCATCATCTACTGAACTTTCATATATGGGATTAAATTTTCCTTCTGGTGCTGTAAATCCAACAATTAAAGTATCTTTTCTGTTTTTTGCTGTTTGTGGCACTTTTTCTGGATTTACAGCCGCTATAACTTCTGATCCTTTTAAATCCTTCGCTGCCCTCCCAACATCACTTTTACCACAACCCGATAATACTAGAGCCATTGACATTGCTAAACTTAAACATCCAGCAATTCTTCTTTTCATTGTTTTCCCCCCTTTTTTTATAAACAATTTCATATAACTTAATAATTGTTGTTAATATAACAGTCTTTAATTTCGCTATCAATATAATTATATGTTTCATGAGCATTTTAATATTACACTTTATCAACTTAAAGTCATTATAATAAAAAATAGACTCACAATTATTTTAAAAATTGTGAGCCTTTTGTAAATATATTTCTCGTCCATTAAAAAAATCGCCTTTCGGCGACATTTAAATAATTTTTATTTTTTATGTGAAGCTAAAAGTGGATTATTAATTTTCTTTTGTTTAGCTAAACTAATTTGGTATTCTATCAACTTATTTTGTGAATCGATTATTTTGTACTTATAAGATTGAAGCTTAAATCTCATTTCTTTATTTTCTGTTTTTGTTCTTCTATTTTCTTCGATACAACTTTTACTAGTCACTTGCATCACATCTAATTGTTGTTGCATCTCTATATTTTCTTGCTCTAATGTTTTTACATATTCAGTTTTTTCTGTGTTTTTACACTTGTTAAGTAATTCTTGATTATAGTCTTCCAAATGATTTAACTGTTTTTTTAAACCTTCTAATTGCTCATTCAATTCATTATCATGTTTTTCTAAAGATTCACCCTTACTCAAAAGTTCCTTGCAAAGTGACTTACTTTTAAACATATCATCACCTAAATTTAAAGCTGTTAAAATTGCCGCTGAGGAAGTACTAAGCTTTTCATTATTACCCATTATATTTTTTATTTTTTTATCAACATAACTAGCTACCATATGTAAATATTCTTCTCTTTCATCACCTTTTAAATTATATTCAACACCGTTTATCTTTATTGTTACAACGTTCATCTAAAACACCCTCTTAGACAGATTAGTTAAACTTATTGTACCACAATATAACTTTTAATAAAACCAATTTTTTGAAATTATGCATACAATTAATACAATATTCATTTGTTTTTTGAGATTGCATGAAGTGATAAAACCCCCTTATTACTAAGGGAGTTTTAGTTTACTTTCATTATCTAAGCTGCGCACCTAATTTATGCTCTAGAGATCTTAATATCTTTTCATGCACCTTGTTTACTTCTTCATCTGTTAATGTCTTGTCCGAGCGTCTATATACTATAGCATAGGCTATACTTTTCTTTCCTTCTGCTATTTGTTTCCCCTTATACACGTCAAATAATTTTACACTTTCTAAAATATTACCACCTTGCTTTACAATTATATCATCAATGTCTTGAACTAGAACCCTCTCATCAACTATAAGTGCAATATCCCTTGTTACAGCTGGAAACTTTGGAAGTGCTTTGTATTTCTTATTTAAGTCAGCATATTTATATAATATATCTAAGTTTAATTCTGCTATATAACATCTTGGCTGCACTTCATAGTTCTCCGAAACACTCGGATGAATTTCTCCAACCACACCTATAAATTCTCTCTTTACATATAGGTTTGATGTTTTTCCTGGGTGATAAGTTGGATTTTCACTTTCTCTTTTAAATGATGTATTTTTCATTCCCAAAATATCTAATACATTTTCCACTACACCTTTTAAATCCAGATAATCAGCATTTCCATACATTCCTATAGTTAATATATTTCTTTCCTCTGGAAGCTTATCTGCATCTTCATTTGGTATATACACCTTACCTATTTCGAATAACCTAGCTTCTTCATTATTCCTTGAATAATTCCTTGATAAACATTCCATCATAGATGCTATAGTTGTAGTTCTCATTATACTATAATCTTCTCCTAAAGGATTTTTTATAGTAACTACTTTTCTTAACTCACTATCTTCTGGAACTAAAATTTTATTAAATATTTTAGGACTTACAAAAGAATAACTTATGGATTGATTAAG
Organism: Clostridium sp. CM041; assembly: GCF_055081035.1. Lineage (NCBI taxonomy): Bacteria > Bacillati > Bacillota > Clostridia > Eubacteriales > Clostridiaceae > Clostridium > Clostridium sp. CM041. Next base: position 3,322,724 of record NZ_CM143648.1, on the reverse strand, counting down.
TGCACTACCAATTAAAGAAAGCACTACTTTATCTTCTAATTTTTGCTTTTCACTTTTCCCACTTTTTGAAGTTTTACAATTAGGAATAGTAGATGGTATGTTATCATAACCATACATTCTAGCTATTTCCTCTGCGACGTCTTCTCTAATGTTAATATCAGACCTAAACGTAGGTACATGTATAACTAAAAAATCCCCAGTTATTTCTGTAGCAAGTTCTAACCTATCAAGGTATATTTTCATATTTGGCATAGATATATTAGTTCCTAAAAATTTATTAATCCAATTTGCATCTACTTCTAAAGTATGAGATTTAATTTTACTCGGATATACCTCAGTGCATCCGTCCATTATTTCACCCGCACCTAATTCTTCTATTAAATGACAAGCTCTATCCATTGCCATTTCAGCCATATTAGGATCTAAATCTTTTTCAAATTTAGAAGATGCATCGGTTCTTAAAGATAATTTCTTAGAAGCGAGTCTTATATTAACCCCATTAAAGTTTGCACTCTCAAGTATTATGCTTGTGCTGTCTTCTTTAATTTCTGAATTTAAGCCTCCCATAATGCCTGCAATTGCTATTGTTCTATCTCCATCTTTAATAGTTAAAATACTTTCATCTAAATCTCTTTCTATCTCATCTAAGGTAATAAATTTTTCTCCGTTACCCGCTCTTTCTATCACTATACCATTAGTCGTAATTTGCCTAGCATCAAATGCATGCATAGGTTGACCAAGCTCTACCATTACAAAGTTTGTAATATCCACTATATTATTTATAGGTCTAATTTCCGCTTCTATAAGTCTTTCCTGCATCCATTGTGGAGAAGGCTCAATTTTTACATTTTTTATGCCCTTTAACATATATCTTCTGCAAAGTTCATCATTAATATGAACCTTATAAATGTCTTCCACATTATCCTTGCAGGTAGCTTTATAATCAAGCGCTGGTTTTCTATACTGCGTGCCTAAAGTTGCAGCCGTTTCTCTAGCTATTCCTAGAATACTTAAGCAATCTGCTCTGTTTGAAGTTATTTCAAAATCTATTAGTACACTTTGAAGATTTAATACTTCTTTTATGTCTTTTCCAATGATGGTATCGCTTGGAAGTATCATTAGTCCATCAACTGGTTCATCAACTGCAATTCCAAGTTCTTCCTCAGAGCAGAACATACCATTTGAAACTATTCCACGGAGTTTACCTTTTTTTATTTTTAGTCCTCCATGTAACGTTGATCCGTGAAGTGCTACTGGTACTATATCCTGTTCTTTCATATTAGTAGCTGCTGTAACGATTTGAGTCGGTTCGTCTAATCCTATATTTACTTGACATATAACTAATTTCTCAGCATCCGGATGTCTTTCTATTTTTATTATTTTCCCTGTAACAACCTTCTCAATTTCAGCACCTGATATAATAACCTCTTCTACTTTTGAACCAGACATGGTTAACTTATCTCCAAGCACCTTTGGTGAAATATCTATATCTACATAATCTTTAAGCCATTTAACTGGAACTTTCATTTTATATCCTCCTAGAATTTGTATAGTATTAAATCATCTTCTGCGAAGCTGCATTATTATTTATATTTTAGAATTGTTTTAAAAATCTCATATCACTTTCATAAAGTGCTCTAATATCATCTATTCCGTATTTTAACATTGTAATTCTATCAAGTCCAAACCCGAAAGCAAATCCGCTATAAACTTCTGGATCAATCCCACAATTTCTTAAAACGTCCGGATGAACCATGCCACAACCTAAAAGTTCTATCCAGCCGCTACCGCCGCAAACCTTGCACCCTTTACCATTGCACACAAAACAAGTGGCATCCATCTCAGCTGATGGCTCTGTAAAAGGAAAATGATGTGGTCTAAACTTTGTTTCCATTTCGTCTCCGAACATTTTTTGCGTAAATAATTCTAGCGTCCCTTTTAAATCGGCAAAGGTAATTCCCTTATCTACTATAAGCCCTTCAATTTGATAAAATATTGGTGAATGAGTAGCATCCGCTGCATCGGATCTATAAACTTTACCCGGCGCTATCATTTTTATAGGCGGTTTCTGAAGTTCCATAGTTCTTATTTGTATTGGTGAAGTTTGGGTTCTTAAAACTATATTATCATTTATGTAAAAAGTATCTTGTTCACCTCTTGCCGGATGATTTTTAGGTATGTTTAATGCCTCAAAGTTATAATAATCTCTTTCTACCTCAGGGCCCTCTTCAATAACAAATCCCATAGATAAAAATATTTCATTAACTTTTTCAAGTGTTAACTCTAACGGATGTCTTTTGCCTACTGTTTGTTTTTTCCCCGGCATTGATATATCTATAACTTCACTTTTTAGTTTCATTTCTTTTTCATTGTTTTTTAATGTATCTGAGGCTTTATCTATAAGTGTCTCTATATCCTCTCTTACTTTATTTGCTAATTTTCCAACAATTGGTCTTTCTTCATTTGATAACTGTCCCATGCCTCTTAATATTTGCGTCAATTCACCTTTTTTGCCTAAATATTTAACCCTGATATTTTCTAATTCTGTTTTAATAGCAGCTCCTTTTAATTCTTCTAAAACTGCAGCTTTTATCGTTTCTAACTTTTCTTTCATAATGAATGCTCCTCTCATATTTTGATAATTCTTTATAAAACAAAAAAAACCATCCCCAATAAAGGGACGGAAAATCCGCGTTACCACCCTAATTGACTAAAAACAGTCCTCTTAGATAAATTTATCGGTTTTACCCGCTATCGGCTACTTTTTTTTCACCATTAGAACTCTGGAGTGAACTTGGATATAAAAATTTCTTAATGAAGCTCTCAGTCTAAGGCTTCTTATCCCTGTAAGTATCTTTATATTTACTTTCTCCGTCACAGTTTATTATTAATTTATGGAAGTATACAAAATATTATAACCACAACTACAATAAAATTCAACTATGAATTTAAAAATCATATATTATTTTTCTGTCTTACGACTTCATACATCATAATTGATGCAGCTACAGCTGCATTTAAAGATTCTGCACCACCAGGCATGGGAATTTTAATTTTCAAATCACATATCTCATAAACTTCGGCGCTTATTCCATTTCCTTCATTTCCAACTGATATAATAACTTTCTCTCTAAGATCTACATTATAGAAGTTTTTATCAGTATCCAACGAACTAGTAACTAGCTTAAATCCAGCGCTCCTAAGCTTTTGCACCACCGATAGATCACTATCGCAAATAACGGGTATTTTAAAAATAGAACCCATTGTGGATCTTAAAGTTTTTTCATTATAGATATCTACAGTTCCTTTTGTAATTATAACTCCTAGTGCTCCCGCCGCATGAGCTGTTCTAATTATAGTTCCCATATTACCTGGATCTTGTATTTTATCAGCTAACATATAGAAGCCATGATCATATTTAATCTCTACCGGTTTATTTCTAACTGTAGCAATAATACCTTGCGGATTATCCGTATCGCAAATACTTTTGAATAAACTGTCACTAACACTATAAACTTTAGTATTCTTCTGTAGCTTGTTTTTCATACAAGAGTTTTCATATTTTGAATCTCCTCTAGCACTTATAAAAATGTGCACCACTTCAAAACCAGAATCCAAAGCTTCTTCTACAAATCTGAAACCTTCAACTAAAAACATATTACTGTCTTTTCTATATTTCTTTTCTTTTAACTTTTTTATATCTTTAATCAATAAATTATCCTTACTTTGAATATGTTCCAAACTGAATGCTCCTTATTTAACTAGATTTTCCAACTTATTTAATTCTTCAATATTACCTATTGCAACAATAATATCACCTGGTTCAACAATATTATCAGCTGCTGGAGCAACATCAATATCATTGTTTCTTTTTATAGCCATTACATTTATACCATATTGAGCTCTTATATTTAATTCTCCCAGGGTTTTATTATGCCATTCTTCAGGACTAATAACTTCAGCTATACTATAATCAGGAGATAATTCAATATAATCTAATATATTTGATGATACTAAATTATGAGCAACGCGTACACCCATATCTCTTTCTGGAAAAACTACTCTGTCTGCACCTATTTTATATAATACTTTAGCATGCAGGGCATTAGTCGCTTTTGTTATCACATATTTTACTCCTAATTCTTTAACTAAGAGTGTTGCCAAAATGCTAGATTGGATATTAGAACCTATACTAATGACTGCACAATCAAAATTACGAATTCCAAGAGCCCTTAAGCTATTTTCATCATTCGCATCAGCTTGAACTGCATGAGTTACATTATCCGAAATATTTTGAACTACATCTTCATCAAAATCAACTGCTAATACATCATTTCCCAAAGAATATAATGTTTCAGCAACGGATTCTCCAAATCTTCCGAGACCTATAACAATAAACTGTTTTTTAATCATTAACCCCACCCCTATCCAATTAAAATTTTGCCTTCTGGGTATTTTATATTTCCCGATTTACTTTTTTTATTTTTAGCTAATGCTAGTATTATAGTAAGTGGTCCCACTCTCCCTGCATACATGGTAAGTAATATTATTACCTTTCCTACAAATGTTAATTTTGTAGTTAATCCGAGTGTTAATCCAACTGTAGCAAATGCTGAAGTAGCCTCATACAAAAAGTATTCAAAAGGAATATTCGGGTTCTGTGTAATAGATAATATCATGGTAACTGATATAACAATTGTTAGGGAAATAAGTGATACTGCAAACGCTTTATACACAAATTCTTTGCTTATGCGCTTTTGAAATATTTCAGTATCTTCTCTTCCACGAACCACAGACACTATAGTCATAAAAATCACAATGGCAGTAGTCGTTTTTATTCCACCCGCCGTTGATCCAGGCGATCCTCCAATAAACATTAAAATTATTGTTAAAAACTTTCCCGCCGTGGTCATTTTACCGAGTGGTATAGAATTAAACCCTGCTGTTCTTGGAGAAACTGATGCAAAAACGGAAGATAAAAATTTGCCCTTAATAGACATTCCTTGCATAGTGTCGGCATTATTCATCTCAAAAATATACATAAGTATTGCCCCTAAAACAACCAATGCTATCGTCGAGTAAATAACTATTCTAGCATGGAGTGACAATCTTTTTGTTCCCTTGCAATTATAAATTTCTACCCAAACATAAAATCCTAACCCACCTATTATTATTAATGATGCAATTGTTAATATTACTACTGAATTACTAGCATAAGCAGTGACACTATTAAAGTTTCCAATCAAATCAAACCCAGCATTGCAGAACGCAGACACCGAATGGAACACGCTATAATAAATACCTTTGGCAATTCCAAATTCAGGAATAAATTGTGTTGAGAATAACACAGCACCTGTTATCTGAACATAAATTGTAAATATCAATACATATCTGACCATTTTCACTAACCCTTGTAATGAGTTTACATTCATAGCCTCCTGCATTACTAGTCTTTCCTTTAATGTTATTCTTTTACCTAAAATTAAAAAAACTAAAGTAGCTACAGACATAAATCCAAGTCCACCTATTTCTATAAGTAACATAATCACTGTTTTGCCAAAATATGTCCAATATGTTCCTGTGTCTAGTACTACAAGTCCTGTAACACACACAGCAGATGTAGAGGTAAATATACAATCTATGAAAGGCGTAATTTTACCACTTTGCGAAGCTATAGGTAGACTTAATAGTATTGCCCCTATAACTATGACTATAGCAAACCCTAATGCAAGTATCCGAACAGGAGTATATATGCTTTTCTTTTTAAGATCTTTAATATCTAATTTCAAATTATTCACCTCTAAATTTCCAACTATGATGTTTTACTAATTATATCACTTTACATGTTTTTGTCAAAAATGCAATAAAAAATGCAGCCGTATGGCTACATTTTTGAATAAATAATTTTTATGCTTGTAATTGTTTTTTTGCAACTTCTACTAATTCAGCAAAAGCTTTTGGATCATTTATTGCAATTTCAGAAAGCATTTTTCTGTTAATATCTATGCCTGAAAGTTTCATTCCATTCATGAATCTTGAATACGAAAGGTCATTTAACCTTGTAGCAGCATTGATTCTAGCTATCCAAAGTTTTCTAAAATCTCTTTTCTTTAATTTTCTTCCGATATAACCATTTCTAAGTGCTCTCATTACTGCTTCATTAGCTGTTTTAAATAACTTACTTCTACCACCATAGTAGCCTTTTGCAAGCTTTAATACTTTTTTATGGTTTTTACGAGAGTTAACTGCTCGCTTAATTCTTGCCATTTAATATACCTCCTAATCACCATTCAATTATAAGTATGGTAACAATTTCTTCATCGATTTTATTTGAGTTGTTGAAACATATGCTGTTTTTCTAAGGTTTCTTTTTCTTTTCGGGCTTTTCTTTGTTAATATATGACTTGTAAAAGCTTTAGCTCTTTTTAACTTACCTGTTCCTGTTTTCTTAAATCTTTTTGCTGCGCCTCTATGTGTTTTCATTTTAGGCATAATAAAATTCCTCCTCTCAGTTATGCTTTTTTGGGAGCTAAAATCATTATCATATTTCTTCCCTCTTGTCTCGCTGGTTTTTCAACAATATAAACATCACCGATTTTTTCTACAAAAGATTTTAATATCTTATGTCCTACTTTTGAGTTTTCAATTTCTCTACCTCTAAATCTTACGGTTATCTTTACCTTATCTTCATCCAACAAGAATTTTTTAGCATTACTAGCCTTAATTGCAATATCATGATCTTCTATTGTTGCACTTAATCGTATTTCTTTAAGATTAACAACTTTTTGTTTCTTTTTAGCTTCTTTTTCTTTTTTCTGTTGTTCATAAATAAACTTACCAAAATCCATTATTCTACATACTGGAGGTTTTGCGGTAGGAGACATCATAACTAAATCTAAATCTTTCTCTTCCGCAAGATTCAACGCATCTTTAGTATTCAAAATACCCAATGCAGAACCATCAGCTCCAATAACTCTTATTTCTCTAACTCTGATTTCTTCATTCATCATGAAATCTTTGTTTTTACTAATAATTTTCACCTCCTAAGTGTATTTAGATAAAAATATAATATTTAAACAATTAAAAGGACGGCAAAATGCCGTCCCTAATAGTAACAAATTTAAATTACTAATTAACCTAACTAGCATTACTGTTAGGTGAGAAACGGCTGTTTCTTCTTGTAAAAGATAACTCTATTATATTAAAATATTTTTTATATTTTCATTCACAACAATTCAAAGTATACTATCTAAGTATTTGTTTGTCAACACTTTTTTATTTATTTTATTCACATATCAAAATGCCTTACTACCATACAAGAGTTTCTTTTTTTATCTCTTCACATTTAACACATTTATCACAATAATAGACCCTATCTGCAAAAACCTTGTTTATCGTTTGTATTAGTTCTTTATTTTTACAATGTTCTACACAGTGTATAATTACTTTTTTAGGAGCATTGGTTATCATAGTGCTAATAATAAGCTCTTCTTGATTTTCTTTTGAATCAAATTTAACATCCGGTAACTCCATCATCATATTTCCTACTAAATCATTACCTTCTTCATCTGTTAAACGATAATTTCCGTTTTTTTCAATTAGAATATTAATCTCATCTACCTTACTATCCTGAACATCAACAAAGTATTTAAGCAATTTTATAAACTCATTATATTCTTTCTCTACCATATACTCTTCCACAACTTTATCCACTATGCACTCTAAATCACCCTTTAGCTCTTTTGTCCTAAAGGTTAAAAATCCACGTATGTTAATTTCATTATTTTCTTCTATACATTTAGTTATCTTATCGATTATACTATTTTTCTTATTCATACAGTATACTCCATTAGGTCCAGATATTTCGCCTTCACTGCTCAAGTATTCTTGTATTCTAGGTTTAATTTGTTCTATTTCATCAAATTGCAGAAAAAAATAAGATTCATCTAAAAATTTTTTAAGTCCTTTTTTACAAAATTCCATTACAACTATTTTATATAACATGTTTGCAACATGCAAATTAAATGTTTTGATACCAGCATCACTTAAGTTGTCATCATCACAAAAAAACTTTACTACGTGAGTATCCCCTATTATATTTTCCGAAATACCTGAAAATTTTTTTTTATCTTCAAAACACTTCTTAATGTCTTTAATTTCATCAATAATACATTCCATACTCCTATTATATACAATAGTTAATAAAAGCATTTCGCACACTCCTTTCTCACTAAGATAGTATGTGTGTAATATTAATGTATATGCAAAATAGATTAAACAATTATCGACATATTGCAATTTGCGATAGCTTTGTGTTATAAAATAAACATAAGAAAATAAATATTAAATAGGAGTATTGTAATGAAAAATATTATTGTTGATTTTAGAATCCATAACGAAGAAAAGGAATATTTAGTTTCTAGAGGATATAACTTGCTTATTTGCCCTCCTAGTAACATTTTATACGAGGCTGTATGTGGTCACCCTGATATGCTTATGCATATTTTAGGCAATGATATTATAGTTCATAAAGACATGGATAACGAATTCATACTGAGCTTAGTTTTGTTAAATTATAAAGTTTATAAATCAAATTCAACTTTAAAAAATAAATACCCTTATGATATATGTCTCAATTCATTAAGCCTAGGCAATCTTTTTATTCACTCAGTTAATTTTACTGACACTAATCTTTTGTCACTATTGAAAAACAGAAAATTAATAAACGTTAAGCAAGGTTATACAAAATGCTCTACTTGCATTGTAAATGATCATGCAGTCATAACTAGTGATGTTTCTATCGCTAAGGCTTTAAGCATTGAAAAAATAGATATTTTATTAGTCCCACCTGGTGATATTATCCTTCCCGGGCTTAACTACGGTTTTATAGGTGGCGTAACAGGTCTTATCGAAGATAATGTCTTAGCTTTTTATGGTCACTTAGATCATTATTTGTATGGGAAAGAAGTATTAAATTTTTTAAATAAGCATAAGGTAGAACCCGTGTTTTTAAGAAATGGAAAACTAATCGATAGAGGTAGTATTTTGAGAGTCTAAAGAATCCAGAATATGCGGAAATAAAAAGTAGCCCAATTGCTGAAACATCAGCATTTGGACTACTTTTTATTGTTTTGGAGGCGCCACCCGGATTTGAACCGGGGAATAAAGGTTTTGCAGACCTTGACCTTACCGCTTGGCTATAGCGCCATTATTCATAATTATAGTTGGAGCGGAAGACGAGATTCGAACTCGCGACGTTCACCTTGGCAAGGTGACGCTCTACCACTGAGCCACTTCCGCAACATGGTGGCTAGACCAGGAATCGAACCAGGGACACGAGGATTTTCAGTCCTCTGCTCTACCGACTGAGCTATCCAGCCTTAATAATTTTAAATTTAGTAAATTTAAATGGCGACTCAAAAGGGACTCGAACCCTCGACCTCCGCCGTGACAGGGCGGCACTCTAACCAACTGAGCTATTGAGCCATATGTGGTGGGAACAACAGGGTTCGAACCTGTGACCCTCTGCTTGTAAGGCAGATGCTCTCCCAGCTGAGCTATGCTCCCACATATCTTTATCAGACTAGTACAGTTTACATCATTTCATAAAACTTGTCAACTACTTTATGTGTTAACTGTTTTTTTACTTTATTGTTAACTTCCTCGTCCATGTGTACTTTGTGAGTACTTTATTATATTATAAGATTTTCTTACGGCTGTCAACCATAAATACGGCGGATATTCATGTATATTTGAATTATACTCCCTATTTGTCAAATTTACTCCACTTTACTACGATTTGAAACATATATTACTATAGAATATAGTTTGTGTATTGCTCACTATAAAAAGCAATATCACAAATACTATATTCTCTTTATCCAAAGATGTATTTTTTCTATGAATTAGCTTCTTTAAGTAATTTCCCAATTTCTTCATGATTGAATTCATAATTTTCATTACAAAAATGGCATTTAAGTTCTTCTGTTTTACCATCATTATATAATTCCTCTAAATCCTTTTTACCTATACTTATTAAGGCCTTCTCAACTCTTTCCCTACAACAATCACATTTATACGTCGGCTTAACCTCTTCATGTATTTTAAGTTCCATATCTTCAAAAATAAATTCCAAAATTTCTTCGATGTTCATCCCTTTTGCTATTAATTCAGTTATAGATGGAATTTCTTCAAGTCTATACGTTATTATATCAGCTAAAAATTCATCTGCACCAGGCATCATTTGTATTATAAAACCTCCTGAAGCTTTAATGCTCATGTCCGTGTCAACTAAAACTCCGAGTCCCACAGCAGACGGCGTTTGCTCTGATACAGTAAAGTAATAAGCTAAATCATCCCCAATTTCACCTGTAGAGATTGGCACTTGACCTATATACGGTTCCTTTAGTCCCAAATCTCTTATAATCCTTAAATAACCATCCATACCAATGGCAGCACTTACATCAAGTTTCCCCTGTTTGTTTGCAGGCAAATCTACATTAGGATTTCCTATGTACCCTTTTACACTTACATCAGCATGAGCAGTTACTACCACTCCTCTTGCTTCTCCTCCGCCATCAATTTGAAGTGTTAAACTATCTTGCTGCGACTTTAACATGCTTCCCATAAGAGTACCAGCCGTTAGCATCCTACCAAAAGCAGCTGCTGCCGTGGGTGCACACAAATGCATAGAAACCCCCTCATTTACTAAATCCGTAGTTATTGCTGCAACTATTCTAACCTGGCCTTCCTTTGCAGTAGCTCTAACCAATTTATCCATATACTAGCCTCCTGTAAACTATTTTTGTTTTTTACTTCTTAAGTACATAACATATTCGCTCTGTGATTTTACTTACTACTTTATCTTCATAGTTATCCATCTTTTTAATTATTTCGAACCCAATTTCTTTTATAACACTTTCTACATATTCTTCTTTATAGGCCCTTTCAGAGTGTTGCTCATCAAAGCGTCTGAACACTTGTCCTTCTTTTACAAAAAAAGTTAAATTCATTTGCACTATATCATTTTCTAAATAATTTTCCCAAATATACACTACATCATCACTATCGTAATTATAAATATTATTTCCAAGCACATTGGTAAGTTTATAATAAGAGTTAATATCAAAGATGAATAACCCATCCTGTTTTAATAAATCATAAGCACCTAATAAATACTTTTTAAAATTTTCTTTTTTTAATATATAGTTGCTAGAATCTAATCCGCAAGTTATAAGATTAAAAGTATTATCTAAATTCAATTCACAAATATCTTGGCATACAAATTTTGCTCCTACCCGAGCATCTCTCATCTTTTTCTCTGCTTGACTTAACATATCACAAGATAAATCAACTGCCCACGTATGCTTAAACTCATTTGCAATTTCTATAGTAAGATTTCCTGTACCACAGGCTAAATCTAAATAACTCTCCATATCTAAGTGATACTCTTTGCAAATACATAATATTTGGGAAGCCCATGTTTTATAATCAATATCAGAATTGATTAATTCATCATATATACAAGCAAACTCTTTGTAACAGTTCATATTAACATTTCTCCTTTATATTCCTCTTAATACTATAATGGTATATAATATACTAACCTATATACCAAATATTGTCCAAATTAATTTGCTTAATATCTTTAAAAATCTTTGTTTTTAGGGAGATTTATGGCTTTCTTTCTTTTTGTCATTAAGCCTCCAATTCTTCCTGTTTCTTCTGCTGTTAACCCACTCCAACCATCAACATCTATCTTTTCTGTTAATCCTAATTCTTCTGCTATTTCATATTTTAACGATTCTCTTAGCATTTCGTTTTTAGTTAACTCTTTATTTGTTCTTAATTTAGCTTTTATAACTTTTTTCAAAGGTGTTTTACCCATCATATACCTCCTAATTATAATTGTAATATCTTATATTTTTTACAATTCGAGGTTTTTTATTCATAATAATAAATAAATATTACCCGTTATTTAATCATAATATGATTTAAATTACAGTTTTATAAATATACCCATTAAATTGTACCTTGCTGATTTTCAGTTTTTTTTTTAAAAGTATATATATTTTTACATATGGGCTATATAATATAATCTAATAAGAAAAATATTTTAGTGATAATTTATGTGTTTCTTAATTCATTATGAAGAATATTACGAAATGCTTCACTAAAAGCTATCTAAATTAATAACTATATAGTATAAACTACTAGGAGGTAATCTTATGAGTATTTTTAAAGGTTCTGGTGTTGCAATAGTCACTCCATTTAATGAAAGAGGCGTAGATTTTAAAAAACTCGAAGAATTAATAGAATGGCATATCAAAAGCATGACAGATGCTATTGTAGTATGTGGTACTACAGGTGAAGCTTCTACTATGACCGAGCAAGAAAGAAAAGAGACTATAAAATTTGTAGTTGATCTAGTTAATAAGAGAATTCCAGTAATCGCGGGTACAGGAAGTAACAATACTGCCGCTGCAATAAGTATGAGCAAATGGGCAGAAAAAATAGGAGTAGACGGATTACTTGTAATTACGCCTTACTATAATAAGACTACTCAAAAAGGCTTAGTTGAGCATTTCAAGGCAATTGCAAATAGTGTAACTTCACCAATAATAATATACAACGTTCCTTCGAGAACAGGTCTTAATATTATTCCAAGCACACTTCTAAAATTATGCGAAGTACAAAACATTGTAGCAATTAAAGAAGCGAGCGGCGATATAAGTCAGATAGCACAGATTAAAGCGCTCTGCGGAGATAGAATAGATATCTATTCAGGTAATGACGACCAAGTTATACCTATACTTTCCTTAGGAGGTATCGGAGTTATATCTGTTCTTTCAAATATAATTCCTACAGTGATTCATAACATGTGTGAATTATATTTAAAAGGCGAGCATTCAAAAGCTCTAAAAATTCAATTGGATTATCTTCCTCTTAATGGCTCTATATTCATAGAAACTAACCCTATCCCTGTAAAAACAGCTATGAATCTTATGGGAATGGAAGTCGGGGCTTTAAGACTACCACTATGTGAAATGGATGAATTAAATTTAAAGATTCTAAAAAAAGAATTAAAAGCATATAATATCCCTTTAAAGGAGGAAATCAAATGATTAAAATGCTTCTAAATGGCTGCAATGGAAAAATGGGCAAAGTTATTTCTGAAATGACTAAAGCATCAACAACGATTTCAATTGTTGCAGGTGTTGATAAAAATTCATTTAATTTAGGCTATACATGCTATGACAGCATACTTGAATGTGAAAATGATATAGATGTGATTTTAGATTTTTCAAGGCCAGATGCTTTAGATTCCTTATGTAAGTATTCTAAAGAGAAAAATATCCCTATTGTGTTCTGCACTACTGGTTACACGCAAGAACAGTTATCTAAAATCAGTTCCCTCAGCACCGAAATCCCAGTATTCCACTCTGCAAATATGTCTATAGGTATAAATGTTGTTAATAATATACTTAAAAGCATAAGCAATATGCTTTACAAGGATTTTGACATTGAGATAATTGAAAAGCATCATAATCAAAAAGTCGATTCCCCTAGTGGTACCGCTCTACTTCTTGCAAATACAATTAAGGATTCTATAGATGACGAAACCACCTTTGTCAAAGGACGTGACGGTTTAAGTAAAAGACAACCTAATGAAATAGGGATTCACGCTATCCGTGGTGGAAGTATTATAGGTGATCATGAAGTCATATTTGCAGGAAAAGGAGAATGTATTGAAATTAAGCATACTGCAATATCAAGAGATGTTTTTGCAATAGGTGCACTTAAAGCCTGCGAATATATATATGGAAAAGAAAAAGGTCTATATAGTATGGATGATGTAGTTAATATGTCAATATAACGACAGTTCAGAAGGAAAGTCTCCCATTACTACACGCTGGAGTTACGTGCCCTAACAAATAAAAAACTTCAGTGGGAGTACAAATCTCCTTCTGAAGTCGTTAATACAGATCCGCAGGATTGATTTAGCCTTTGAACTACAAAAGCAACCTTCAAAGTATTAAATACTTAAATAGGTTGCTTTTCTAGTTCAATATTTTTAAAAATTACTTAGGTAATGATTTAATCCATTTTTCCATTCTATCTAAAGCCTCTTTTAACACTTCCATACTATAAGAATATGATATCCTTATGAAACCTTCTCCTCCGGCTCCAAAAGCCGAACCAGGCACAACAGCGACCTTGCCTTCATTCAACAGTCTGTTGCAAAACTCTTCGCTACTCATAGAAAATTTTGTTATAGAGGGAAATATATAAAAGGCCCCTTTAGGAATAGTTGTATCCATTCCCATTTGCTTCAACCTTTTATATACATAATCTTTTCGCCTCTCAAACTCCACTTTCATATTATTTACATCATTCATGCTGGAAAGTAATCCTTCGCACGCACCCCATTGAGATATTGAAGGTGCACAAGAAACATTATACTGATGTACTTTCATTATATTATCCATGATATATTTGCTAGCACAAACATATCCAACTCTAAGTCCTGTCATTGAAAACATTTTAGAAAATCCACCCACCAAAATTACTTTATTTCTTAATTCATCAATTTGAGCTAATGAATAGTATTTTTCATAACATAATGAGCTATAAATTTCATCACTTATTATGTAAATATTTTTTTCTTTTAGGATTTGAAAAAGTTTATTTCGCTCGAATAATGTTAATGTTGCTCCAGTAGGGTTAGACGGATGTGACATCACTAAAATCTTAGGATTTTCTTCATTAATAAGTTTATTTAATGTTTCAAAATTAATAGTAAAATCACTGTTAAGCTTATAATTAACTACTTCTGCTCCAAAGATCTTTACACAGCTCTCATAAGCTGGATAAGCTGGGGTCGGTACCAGCACTTTGTCTCCAGCATTTAAAAATGCTGCAAATGTGCATAGAAGTGCCTCACTCCCACCAACAGTCACAGTTATTTCATCAGCTGAATAGTTGATGCCTGTGCCGCATAAAAAATTAGAAATCTCATGTCGTAGCTCCGGAATACCTGCATTAGTTGTATACTCAGTTTTATTTTCATTAATAGCTTGGATCATGGCTTTCTTAATATTTTTAGGCACTGGAAAATCAGGTTGACCAAGAGTCAGTGAAATCGCCCCTTCAACTTGTGAAACCTTATTAAAAAATTTTCTAATTCCAGAAATCTCTACATTGTTTACATTATTTGAAAATAAATTATCCATAACATCATCCTTTTCAATGTGTTTGTGCTTTCAATTATTTGCATTATAAGTATTTTACTATATAATAGAATAAAAATCAGTATTTTTTAAATTGTTCTAGGATAATGCTAATATTTATGGTGTAATCGAAATTAAATGCATAAAAATGAAAATTTGGCTTAATACTTATAATACGAAAGGAGATTAACTATGAACTATGATTTAACCGACCCTTATGAAATTGCAAGGTACATAAAAGAAGCTAAAAAGGCAACTCCACTCAAACTCTATATTGATGGAGATTTATCACAATGCGAATTTGGTAATATAGAAAGTTTTGGTAACGGAAGCTTTTATATCCTTTTTGGAGAAAGTAATGAGGTATCAGATTTTCTAATGAAGTATAAAGACAGAATCAAAAAATCCAAACTTGAACAAGACAGACGAAACTCTGCTATCCCTTTGATAGATTTAAAAAATATCGATGCAAGAATTGAACCAGGTGCAATTATACGCGACAAGGTTACCATAGGTAAAAATGCCGTTATAATGATGGGTGCCATAATTAACATAGGTGCTGAAATTGGCGATGAAACTATGGTAGATATGAATGCTGTTGTTGGTGCCAGAGGTAAACTCGGTAAAAGAGTTCATTTAGGTGCAGGTGCAGTAATCGCAGGAGTGTTAGAACCGCCAAGCAAAAGTCCTTGTGAAATTGGAGACAATGTACTAATTGGAGCCAATGCTGTAATTTTAGAAGGAGTAAAAATTGGAAATAATTCTATAGTGGCAGCAGGATCTGTAGTTGTAAATGATATCCCTGAAAATGTTGTAGTTGCTGGAACACCAGCAAAAATAATAAAAAATGTGGATAGTGGAACTAAAGAAAAAACTAAACTACTTGATGATTTAAGAAAATAACAAAAATTAAAAGAGCATATATTACTACAAATTCATTTTACTTTGCTAAGTAATTCTAAACTAATTTTATTGAAAGATACTAAACAGTACAAACTCGCTAACGCTCAAACATGTACCGTTCTTAACGTATCTTCCGATAAAATTAGTTTGAATTACTAAAGCTTGTTCGAATGTATTTTACGTAATATATGCTCTTTTCAACCCCATTAAAAGAAGAAAATTCATTCTACATATCTATACTATATAACGTCTAGAGCTTCAAGGTCCTGCTCTTCATCAATCATATCCGCTTCTACTGTGCCCTCACCATCTTTATCAACCTTTTCCATCTTTGATATAGAGACTTCATATGCCACTTTCTTTATAACTTCGTCATCTGATAATTTCTTTTGATATTCTCTACTCTGAAGTCTTCCCCATATTCTTATATTATCTCCTACTTCAAGACTTTTACAAAACCTAGAATTTCGTCCCCAAGCAATTGTAGGTATATAATCAGATTTATTATACAATCTGTTAACTGCTAAAAGCATGTCCGCAATCTCTCTCCCAAAGGGAGTTGTCCTATACACCGGACTCTTGCAAATATATCCATCTAAAAATATTTGATTTGGATTCTTACTGTGTTCTTCACAAATTTTAATATCTCTAGCAAATACCGTTAATATTAATCGGTTAGATCCGTCAACGAATTTATTGTAAGATCTAAGTTGACCTTCAACTATAAACTCATTTCCTATTGTAATATTCATACCTGCAATTAATCTTTCAGAAATTGTTATAGTTAAAATATCTGTTGTTTCGCTAAGTCTCCAAACCTCAAAATCGAATACATAAAAGCCTTCTCCATACATTTCATGACTGAATTTCAATTCAGATACTACCTTTCCTTCTAAATAAATCTTGTTATTTAACATAACATTATCCATCATAATCCCTCTTTCCCTTAGTTTTTTTTAATAAACTTTCTTTAGAATATAAATATTCAGTTTTTCAATGTAATATACCTAATATTAAGAGAATTTTGTTTATATCTATTTTTCCAAAATTATAACTAATTGTCATTTCCATTATAATACAAATACACCGTGGATTTCAATACATTTAATTTTTATTTTTGTATTTGTTTTCCTGATTCATTTATATAATAATTTTTTTTGTATATAAGGTTTGATATTTTTACAAATTCATAGCCTTGAGCCTTAAAATGGTTTAAAATTTTATCCAAATTTTCAGGTGTATATTTTGCATTATTGTGAAATAAAAGTATGGAGCCCGGCTTAGTCTTTTTAATTATTCTATTATACTCAATTTCTGCCCCCTGCTCTTTCCAATCAATACTATCTGCATCCCATTGAATACAATAATGATTTGTTGATTCTACGGTCTCAATTACTAAATTATTATATTCTCCAGATGGGCATCTAAAAAGAGTTGTTTCTTTCCCTGTTATAGCCATTATTTTAGCATCTGTGGTGGTTATCTCTTTGTTCATTCTCTCTTTGGATATTGTAGTCATTATAGGATGCTTATTGGAATGGTTCCCTATTTCATGGCCTTTTTGATGTATAGTCTTTACTCTATCCGGATACTGGTCTAGCCACGCTCCCACTATAAAAAACGTTGCTTTAGCATTGTACTTATCTAATATTTTTAATATATCATCTGTTCTATCATCGCCCCAGTTTGCATCAAAAGAGATTGCAATCTTTTTCTCTTTAGTATCTACGGAGTAAATTGGTAATTTACGTTGCTCACCCAAAAACGCACCCTTAGTTTTTAAGTTATAAACACCTATAATTGATAAAATTACAATGAAAATCGCACAAAATACTATTAATTTTTTTTTTATGTAATTCATATCCTCTTATATCCTCCTTATAATCACTTTGTGCCAAAGTAATAGATATCTCCTATCGTCTCCCCGCACATTTATACTTTAAATTTATATTCTATAAGTTAATATATATGTGTATAATTTATAAAGTTTATTTCTTTGAAAATTCAGATAACCCATTATATAGTATTAAAATTAAAAGCACCGATTCATTTCGGTGCTTTTTATGTTATAATGTTTATAGTTAATTTTACATGAAATGATACCGTTCATTTTTGTTTTATATTAAGCAGACTACAAGGAGGAACAGATATGTTTGAGGATGCTTTAGACTTAGCTGAAAATAAGCTTCTTTTACTTTATATATTTTATAAAATAAAGCTCCCTATTTCTAATATTCAAATAACACAAATTATTTTAGAGAATAATTTTATAAATTATTTTACTTTGCAACAATATATTACGGAACTTATTGCATCTAACCTACTTAAGCATACTGATCAGAAAGGTAAACATAGATTAGTCATTTCGCAAAAAGGTGACAATGTTCTATCTTTATTTAAAGGAAGAATTTCTGAAAGCAAGATACAACTTATTGATAGCTATTTGAAAGTTCATATTGAAAACATCAAAAAAGCACTCACGGTTAGTGCTGATTACACAATAGAAAACAATAATAATTATTTAGTTAACCTAACCGCTTCAGAAGATAATTTTACACTTATAGATATTAAACTTAGTGTTGCGTCGAACAAGCAAGCACGAAATTTATGCAGTAAATGGAGAAAAAACCCTTCTGAACTTTATGCTAAAATAATTAATCTTCTCATAGATGATTAATCTTAATCTTCTATAGAAGCTGATTTTTATAAAAGTGCCATACCTGTGGGCTCTCCGCCAATAGAGATGGCTTTTTTATTTTCAGTAATTTTATCAATTCTAATAAGCAAATTGTTATAATTATCACCTACATACAAATATTTTTCATCTTCGAGTATTCCCCGAGGCATACCCCCAATTTTAATTTTTTTTATCTCTTTGTAATTATTTATGTCTAATATACTCACCGTGCCATCTCCAAAATTTGATACATAACAGTATTTTTCATTACAATACATGTCCACAGGCGAATTACCAACAGGTATCTTGTATAATACGTTATAGTTTTTTAATGAAATAATGCTTATACTTCCCTTATTGTCTATACCTATATTGCTCTCGCAAACTAAAATATAATTTCCATCCGGGGTAATTAGAGCTTTAGTAGGATATGCCCCCACCCTAATATTTTTAATATTTGTATTCTGAGCACAATCTATTATTGTTATGCTGTCACTATTCATATTTGCCACTATAATAAGGTTCTTTCTTTTACAAAGATAAATACTATGTGGTGAGTTACCACATGGAATTACTTCTACAATTGTTTTTTTGTCTAAATCAAAAACTATTATATCATCAGAATCTCCACAAATAACATATGCCCTATTATCATAAACTGATAAATCATTACAATGCATACCTATAAAATAACTTTCTGTTTCATTATTATCAATATCAACCATAGAAATACTATTATCATAACTATTAGCTGTTAATATCTTGTTTTTATATATATATATACCATGAGGACCAATTCTTTTGAGATTTTTTTTATCCAAATATATTTTTTCTTCTTCTATAAACAAATCCAAGTTAACTTTTGATATGCAATCTGCTGAAGTACTACACACATATAACTTTCTCAAATCCCTCACCTCCCCATAACCATAATATGAAAATAGCGCTAATATGCTAACATTGTTTTCATTAAAATTAAATTCTTGAAATGAGGATACTTAATAGTATATAATAACTATTGTAATTATTAATATTACAAAGGACGGAGGAGTAAATTATGTATAGTTATGATCCAAAAGGCGTTTGTTCAAAAAAAATAACTTTTGAAGTCGTTGACGATAAAATAACAAATGTTGTTTTCACAGGAGGATGCGCTGGAAATTTAAGTGGAATTTCAACCTTAGTAAAAGGTATGGAAGTTTCCGAAGTTATAAAAAAACTTAAGGGTATTAACTGTGGTGGTAAAAGCACTTCTTGCCCAGACCAATTAGCTTTGGCACTGGAAGAATTAGTTGCAAAAGCTTAACCAAATAAGAATACGATTCGTATGAAGTTTCCCCTGCGTGGCACCAAATAAGAGTTTGAAACGTGAAATTCCATTAAGAAATTCTAATCTTTTGCAAATATAAAATTCTCTAACACTCACATTCGGCGTGCGCCGGTTCGCTAGCCTTCCTTCCAGTCAGTCTCACGAGAATTTTATATTTGCAAAAGAAGAATTTTAAATGGAATTTCAATGTTTCTGCTCTTCTTATTTGGTGCCACTTCCGGAGAAACTTCATACTATATCATATTTACACTAAGGGAACTTAAAGAAAATAACAAACCAAAGATTCTGAGGATATTTTGTGACAGACGAAGTGCCCTAAGATGTATTTAAGATTAATTTCTGATAAAGAAAATAATAATTTTCTTTAATCCCCACCAAAAGTCTTTTAGCCGGTAGGCTGCATATGCGGTACATATGTTTTGAATTTAATATTTTCCGCAAGCTGTTTCCTATATAATAAAAATAAATTGACACATATTATCTAGTAATATGTGTCAATTTATTTTTATTACTATTAATGGCTATGAACATTTCGTATTATTTTTCTCATATCGCCCACCATGTATAAAGAACCTGACACTAACAGTAAATCATCTTCATCGCAGTAGCTCAAAGCTTTTTTATATGCATCCTCATAATCTTCAATTGCCTCGCAACTCATAGTATATTTTTCTACTTGGATTTTTAATTCTTCGCAGAGTTCTGCCCTATCGCTATGGGGGGTAACAGTAATAACTCTACTCACCTTTGGAACTATAGTTTTTATCATCTCTTCCACTTGCTTATCCGCAAGGATTCCTAAAATTAATATGATTTTTTTGTAGTTAAAGTACATATCAATACTCTGCGTAAGTTTTTCTATACCATCTATATTGTGTGCACCATCTATAACTACTAAAGGCTTTTTATGCATCACCTCAAGCCTTGCTGGCCACACTACACTCCCAAGCCCTGTTATTATATGATCTCTATTAATCATTGCGCCTTGCTCTATAAGCTCCTCTATAGCATGAACCGCTACAGAACAGTTTAGTAATTGATGTTTTCCTAAAAGTGATAAATCAATAGTATAATCATTATTTGAAGTTTGCACTTTCAATTTTTGAATTATAGCATTATTACTAGTACACATTGTTTCTTCCATTGAATCCACTGCACTATATTGTAAATTTCCCTTCCCTAAATATACCGCTGAATCCTGTGATACTTTTATTAATTTGCATTTTTTTTCTCTACATATTCTTTCTATTACTTCTTCGCTTTGTTTTTGTTGTGGAAACATAACTACGGGAATCCCCTCTTTAATAATACCTGCCTTTTCACAAGCAATTTTAGCGATGGTATCTCCGAGTATTAGCGTATGGTCCAAACTAATAGATGCAATAATACTTAAAATAGGTGTAATTACATTTGTTGAGTCAAGCCTTCCACCCATCCCTACTTCAACCACTGCAAAATCTATATTGTTTTTATAAAAATATAAAAAACCCGCGCAGGTAATGATTTCAAACTCTGTTGGATTACTATATCCTAGTTCCACTACCTTTTCTACCGCTTTAGAAACCTCTGTCACAACATCACTTAAATCTCCTTTAGAGATGTTTTTATTATTTATTTGCATTCGTTCTTCAAACTCTTCAATAAATGGCGAAATATATGAGCCTACCTTATATCCAGCTTCGACCAAAATCGTAGTCACCATAGCAGTAGTTGAACCTTTCCCATTAGTTCCTGCAATATGTATACACTTTAATTTTTTATGTGGGTTTCCTAAAAGTTCTAATATTTTTTCAGTTCTCTCAAGCCCAAGTTTGCTACCAAACTTTGCTGTATTTTTTATGTAAGCTATAGATTCATTATAATTCATGCTTATCCTTCCTTTCAAAATAAATAACTATGTCCGGTTAAATTTTATACCAACTTAGTGGCAGTTAACAACCTTTTTTATAAAAAATCCAAAAAATTTGTAACACTTTAATCATTACTTAAATAAAATATTCTAAGTAATTCTTTTTAGGAATTATTTTATGTATAGATACTGCGTACTAATACCTGAGAAAATATTAGAGACGGTTAACATCTATTCCCCCATTAGATCTGTTAACCCACCTCTTTTATTTTCATAAAAATGCCCTACAGCATAGACTTTTATCTACTCTATAGGGCATTTTATTATTTTGCTATTTTATGTTATTTAGCAGCAGTTACGTAGGCTTTTTGGAACCAATGTTTTCCTAAAGCTGATGTACGAACTCCCATAATATTTGGTTTTGAAACCATTGTATTTGTATACCCATAAATAGGAATTACAACATCATTGTTCATAATAATGTCTTCTGCTTCATGCAAAATAGCCATTCTCTTAGCTGGATCTAATTCCTTTTTTGCAGCTATTATTTTTGCATCATATGCTGGATTACTGTATCCAGCGTCATTATTTCCTGAACTTGTTGTAAATAAATCAAGGAATGTCATTGGATCTGTGTAGTCTGCATTCCAGCCATTTCTTGCAAGAATATATTGCTTAGTATTTCTTGTTTGTATGAATACCTTCCATTCTTGGTTCTTAAGTTCTATATTTACTCCAAGATTTGTTTTCCACATATCTTGAACTGCAGCAGCTATATTTTGGTGTCCCGCAAGGGTGTTATAGAGTAAAGTTATTTTAGGGAATCCTTTTCCATCTGGATACCCTGCTTCAGCTAGTAATTTTTTAGCTTGAGCTATATCTCCCTCCGCTGGGTAGTAAGCTTTATTTGCAAAATCCTTACCATTTGGTTCTAGACTCCCTTTTGGAACAAATGACGTTGCTGGGGTTTGCCCACCTTTACTAACGTTATCAACTATGTCTTTTCTGTTAAGGGCAAGCGATAATGCTTTTCTTACTTTAGGGTTTTGTATAGCCTTAGCAGCCTCTGGATTTATCTTAACCGCCTCTGCTGTAAGATTTAGCACATAGTAGTAAGTTGCATAATTAGGAGTGATTTTGCAACTACCATCTGCTACAAGCGCAGGAATTTCTGATTGTGGTGGGTCTTTAATGAGATCCATTTGACCGGCTTTATATGCTGAAAGTGCTGCTGTTTGATCCTCTAACATTTTATAGTTAAGAGTATCAAGTTTAATATTTTTAACATCCCAATATTTGTCGTTTTTTACAAAAGTCAAAACATCCTTAGGTTTCCATTCTTTCATTTTAAATGCACCATTAGTAATATAAGTTGCAGGTTTGGTTGCCCAAGAAGCATCTTTATCTGCTACATCTTTTCTAATCGGCATATATGTTTCGAAAGCCATAAGTGATAAGAAGTAAGCAGTTGGGTTCTCGAGGGTAACTACAAGAGTTGAATCATCTTTAGCCTTAACTCCGACTTCATCAACAGTTGCTGATTTTACACCAGCTGTTTTCTTGTCAGCTGCAAGTTCGCTTTCATTATACCCTTGGGCATTCTTCAAGTAAAAAAGTTGATAAGAATATACAGAAGCAGTTGCAGGCTTTAAAACTCTTTTCCACGCATATTCGAAATCACCAGCAACAACTGGTTTGCCATCTGACCATTGAGCGCCACTTCTAATATGAAACGTATAAGTCAAACCATCTTTTGACATTTCATACCTATCAGCCATACCTGGAATTGGTTTATCTTTATCATCCAATCTCATCAAACCCTCAAAAGCATTTCCGATAACATCTGCACTGTCACTTGCCTGACTTAATGCTGGATCGATAGTCTTAGGTTCTGCACCTAAATTGAAAGTTATTACCTGCGGCACCTTGCCATTAGCCTCTGGTGCCGCTTTAGTGCCACAGCCCGATAGCAATGATACCCCTAAGGTTACCGCAATCAAAGTTGCACTAATCTTTGTTGATTTATTCATTTTTATTATTCCCCCCTGTTATATATATAACTATTCGTTGCAAAGCATCGAATTATACTCAATAATATATTCGCTAAACAAAATTTTTATACCATTTAAAATAAATGACAAGCCACAAAGTGGTCTGCCCCTAAATTTTTAAGCTCTGGGTCTACCTCTGAACATATTGCCTTAGCATATTTACATCTACCTTTAAATCTACATCCCGGTGGAGGATCTATAGGTGATGGTATTTCTCCCTCAAGCATAATCCTCTTTCTTAGTGCTGCACCTTCAGGGTCCGGTATTGGAATAGCCGAAAGTAGCGCCTGAGTATATGGATGCATTGGGAGGCTATATACCTCATCACTTTTACCTATTTCAACCATTTTACCTAAATACATAACTCCAATTCTATTTGATATATGCTTAACCATTGATAAATCATGAGCTATAAAAAGATATGTTAATCCCATATTTTCTTGCAACTCTTCGAGCATATTTATAATCTGTGCTTGTATGGAAACATCAAGTGCAGATATAGGTTCATCACAAATTATAAATTCTGGTTGCACTGCTAGAGACCTAGCTATACCAATTCTTTGTCTTTGACCGCCAGAAAATTCATGTGGATATCTGCTAGAATGTTCACTGTTTAATCCCACCGTTGTTAACAGTTCTTGAATTCTTGCCATTCTATCCTTACCTTTATAAACACCATGAATATCAATTGATTCACCAACTATGTCGCCAACAGTCATTCTTGAATTTAACGAAGCATAGGGGTCTTGGAATATCATTTGAATTTTTTTTCTATAAGGAAGCATCTGCTTTTGACTTAACTTTGATAAATCATGTCCATCGTATATTATTTGTCCACCAGTTGGTTCATATAGCTTTATTATTGTTCTTCCACAGGTTGTTTTACCACAGCCTGATTCTCCCACAAGCCCTAAAGTCTCACCTTTATTGATCGTAAAAGAAATACCATCTACTGCTTTTACATAACTATGAGCTGTACCAAACAATCCCTTTTTAACAGGAAAATATTTTTTCAAATCTTTTATTTCAACTAATACTTTTTCAACACTCATTATAAACTCCCCCTTCCAACAGGTGCTTTTACCTTAGGTGCACTAGGGTGATTTAGAAAGCAAGCTGCATTATGCTCAGGACTAATTTGAAATAATGGCGGTCTTTGCTTTTCACAAATCTTCATAGAATAATTACATCTAGCTGCAAATGGACATCCCACAGGAGGTTTTAACAAATCTGGCGGTTGACCCTCTATTGGTTTCAGTTTTTCCCTTATGGTACTTTGGGGATTTGGAATACTATTTAAAAGCCCCCAAGTATATGGATGCCTTGGATTATAAAATAAGTCCTTAGTAGACCCCGTCTCTGCAATTAATCCACCGTACATAACATTTATTCTGTCGCAAACATCTGCAACCACGCCTAAATCATGCGTTATAAGAATAATAGAAGTGTTTAATTTTTCTTTAATATCCTTCATAAGTTCAAGAATTTGTGCCTGTATAGTAACATCTAGGGCTGTTGTAGGTTCATCTGCAATTAACAATTTTGGTTCACAACATAATGCCATAGCAATCATTGCACGTTGTCTCATACCACCAGAAAATTCATGAGGGTATTGTTTCATTCTTTTTTCAGGACTTGGGATTCCAACTAATGAAAGCATTTTCACTGACTTATCAAAAGCTTCTTGCTTACTTAATCCTCTATGTTTAAGTAATGGTTCCATTATTTGATTACCTATGTTGAATACAGGATTTAGGGAAGTCATGGGGTCCTGAAATATCATTCCAATTTCATTTCCTCTTATTTTTTCCATTTCTTTCTCGGAAATCTTTGCTAAATCTTTTCCTTGGAATAGCATTTCACCATCTATTATTTTCCCTGTATCAGCAAGTAGTCTCATAAGTGACATCATAGTAACGCTTTTTCCACTTCCGGATTCTCCAACTATTCCAAGAGCCTCACCTTTATTTAAGTAAAAGGATACTCCACCTACAGCCTGCACCTCTCCTACATGTGTAAAAAAAGATGTTTTTAAATTATTTATTTCAAGTAATTTTTCCATAATTTCCCCCTTACTTATTTTCTCATCTTTGGATCTAGAGCATCTCTTAAGCCGTCACCAAGGAAATTAAATGCAAGTATTGTTAAACATATTGCCATCGCCGGGAAAAACAATTGTAATGGGTAAAGTTGGTATCCATCTAATGCTTCTGACGCAAGGCTTCCCCATGATGCTTGAGGTGCAGAAATTCCAAGTCCTATAAAACTAAGAAAAGCTTCTGTAAAAATAGCACCCGGTACAGACATTGTCATTGTTACTATTATCGGTCCCATACTATTTGGAATAAGATGTTTTAGTATTATTCTCATGCTAGACGCACCTGAAACCTTTGCAGCAAGGACAAATTCCTGTTCCTTTAGTGCCATAACTTGCGAACGAACTATTCTTGCCATTACCACCCAAAAGGATATTGCCATTGCAATTATAATATTTAACATACCCCCATCGGCTGATGGATGATTTGGTTTAGTAAGTATAACCATCAAGAGAATAACATAAATCATACTAGGTACTGACCAAATTACATCAACAATCCTCATCATTAAATTATCAACAATACCACCTGCATATCCTGCAATACTACCATACAAAATTCCTACAACAAGATTTAATATACTTGCAACATATGCAATCATAAGTGAAATTCTTGCTCCATATAATATTCTTACAAATTGGTCGCGACCAAACTTATCAGTACCGAGCCAATGAGTCGCACTAGGGTTTTGGTTTGCAATTCTAAAATTCTGAGAATAATAATTATACTTTGATAACATTGGGCCAACTATAGCAAGTATAGTTATTAATATAACAAAAACTAATCCTCCCATCGCAAGCTTGTTTTGTTTTAATCTTCTCCAAGCATCCTGTAGATAAGTTTCACTTGGTCTAACTATCTCATTCATTTTTTTCTTGTCATTTGGTATTTTTTCAAATAACTCACTATTTATCTCCATGTTTATGCACCCCCTATTATTCAATTTTTATTCTTGGGTCAATTACTGCGTAAAGTATATCAACAACAAAATTAGAAAGTACTAAGAAGGTAGCATCTAAAGTTACAAAACCTATTATCACGGTGTAATCTCTGTTTGTTATGCTTGTAATGAATTCTCGGCCCATACCTGGGATACCAAACAGCCCTTCAATTACAAAGCTACCAGTTAAAACAGCAGCAAGAAGTGGTCCAATATAAGTTACAATAGGAATTAATGAGTTTCTTAAAGCATGTTTATATATAACTGCATTTTTAGAAAGTCCCTTAGCCCTTGCAACTCTAATATAATCCGTCCTTATAACATCAAGTAAAGCCGACCTTCCAAGTCTTGCAACAAAGGCCATCGAAGATGCTCCAAGAGCAATTGACGGAAGAACATAATCCATAGGAGATTCAAGCCCTATGGCATGAAATATACCCATCCTTATTGCGAATACATAAATCATTAGTGTCGCAATTACAAAACTTGGTACCGTAATTCCAATGGTTGAAATAAACATACATAATTTATCCGGCCATTTTCCTTGATGGAGGGCTGCAACTATTCCTAGATATACACCTAATACCATAGCAAACCCTACAGAAACCACACCTAATCTAGCAGAAACCGGAAGAGAATATCCTATAATTTCATTAACTGTTCTTCCTTCATATGTCATTGAAGGACCTAGGTCCCCATGCGAAAGATTTTTTAGATACATAGTGTATTGTTTAAATACAGGTTTGTCCAAACCAAATTTCTTGTTCAAATTCTCTAAAACCTGTGGATTAAGCTTTTTTTCACCAGAAAATGGTCCGCCAGGCATTAATCGCATTAAGAAAAAAGTTATTGTGATAACGACGAAGATTGTAATCACAGTTGAAAATAGTCTTTTAACAAAGAAATTTAACATCTTTTGCCCCCCCATCTTATAATGATAGTGTAAACACTATCTTTACTTTTTTTATATAAATCCTTGAATTTGCAAGGATTTAAGTTGTTTTTAAAATAAAAAAACAATGCCCCCCTCTATTTGATATAATTGTTGTATCTGAACTCAACAAAATACCAAAAGGAAGGTGTCATTGTGAGTACAATTATATCAATGTTAGTTACCTATAATCAAGTATTACTTTCTCAAATTAAACAATTACTTATTTTTATTGCTAAAAATATACCGCTAAAAGTTCCAAAATACGATATGACAAGTCCTAAATATAAAAAACTTACTGTAGACAAATTGCCTACTATCAAAACTTTTGAAAAGCTTAATTATAATCAACTATTAGATGAGTATAAAACCTCTCATGGTAAGGATAAAAAACCTGTCAATTCTCGTGGTAAATATCCAGTATCCCCAGAGACCATCTGCCCTCAATGTGGCGCTCCGCACATCTATATCTACGATAACGCTGGAGGCCGTGGGCAGCTTTGGTGCAAAGTTTGTGATCTGCATTTCAACAAAAATAAGGTTAATTTTAAAACTGAGAGCTTCCTTTGCCCATTTTGTGGACACTCTTTAAGTAAGAAGAAGGACCGTAAAAACTTTTATATCCATAAATGTGTTAATAAAAAATGTAATTATTACCTGAATTCTCTTTCAAGGCTTTCTCTTGAAGATATTAAAGAATACAAGAAAGATAAGCACAGATTTAAACTGCATTACATTTATCGTGAGTTTACAACGAATTATTTTGATGTAGATTTATCTTCTATGCCAAAAGGTGCTACTAGCCTAAATTTCAGAAATTTTTCGTCTCATGTAATGGGCCTATGTCTAACATATAACATTAATTTAGGATTATCTACACGCCGTACGGCGCTTGCTCTTTGGGAAATACATGGAGTTAAAATATCTCATGTCATGGTTAGCAGATACGCCGTCACAGCTGCCGCTTTAGTTAAACCCTTTGTCGATAATTATGACTATAAGCCTACTGATTACCTCGCTGCTGATGAAACTTATACTAAAGTCAAAGGAGTCCATCAATATGTTTGGCTTGTTATGGACGCTATCAAGAAATCAATTTTAGGATACCAAGCGTCTTTTAGCCGTGATACTGGCCCTTGCATTTTGACTATGCGTATGGCTTTCGATAAGTTCAAAGAGTTTCCCGGCAAGTCACTTAAATTCGTTGCTGATGGCTATACTGCATATAAGCTTGCTGAGCAACAGTTTAAACTTAACGGCATGGACTTCGATGTAATCCAAGTAATTGGTCTTACTAACTCTGATCCTATTTCAACCGAATATCGTTGGCTTAAACAAATAATAGAGCGTCTCAACAGAACATTTAAATTTTCCTATAGGGTTACAAATGGCTTTGGTAGTGAAGAAGGTTCCAACACGCACTTGGCGTTGTTTGTAGCATATTACAACTTTCTCCGCCCACATAGCTACGCTTATTGGGGACCATTGAACTCAATCCCTGAACTTGAAAAGATTTCTACTATGCCAGCAAAATGGCAAAAGTTAATCGAACTTTCACAGCAACTTATAATAGAAAAACAGGTTGTATAAGTGAATTTACCTTTTAATATAGTTTGAATTTTCTTACCCGGCAGGGTTCCGTAAAAAAGGAACAATCTGATTAGGTATATTTTTGCTGACTTTTTTTATTTACCAAAAAAATTACAAGGTTTTGATGAAGACAAAACTAATATTTCATTCCTTTAAGGTATATTTTCACTTTTCAAGGTGCAATTTAAATTCCAAAATTTTTAATCTTGTTTTTTCATAGATTAGTTAACACTATCCTTATAATATTGGTACTTTTCTTCCCCCTTATATAAACACTAATCTTGTTTTTTGAATTATAGCTTATTATCTTACCTTTATTAATTTTAAGAATACAAGATTGTCTCGTTGTTGAAAGATTCGAATTACTTACACTATTGAAGTTGCTCCGGATAAATATTTCATTTTAAAATATTTTCATGTAACTATTCCGTTATCAAATCATTTGATTTATCCGATTTTTTTTAACATGTCCATTTTACAACAATAAAATAATTAAATATATTATTCATATATCTTTTATATTCCTTCATATTTCATAGCCATCTTAACCTTTATAAATGCTGATTTGAAAAATATTCACAGTATTATTTTGCACTATCGTAGGTCCGCCCCTTTAATCTTATTTTAAGTATAATAATATTTTTCCAGAAGTCAATGTATTTTTTGTAAGTAAATCCATATATTATCCATATTTTATTTGTGATTCCTTCATGTTTTTTATATATTTTGTATGTTTTGTAAAATACATCAGTATATATAACAGGTTTCATTATGAAAATAAATTCATAGTAATCTATATTTCTATTTATGAAAAAGGAATTAATAATAGAATTAAACTAATGAAATATATTTTTATATGTTTCATTTATTTTAATAGTTGGCCACCTCTAAATTAGATTCACCTTTTTTCACTTATCTTATAGTAGATCAAATTAGAGAATCTTTTCTCCAGTTCTTTATCAATACACCTTGCATAATTATTGGTATGCTGAACTCACACCATTCATTTTTTTCAATATTCCAACTTTTTATTTGTATGGTAAAAACAAAAAAAACTATAGAATAGACTTTTCAAGTGTCTATTCTATAGTTTATCTTGCTTTTTTAAAGATTATTTCAAGTTTTCTATACTTTTAATTACTAAATCATACATTTCTTTATATTTTTCGCCCTTAGCTTTTTCCTCATCAACCACTTCAATTGGAGCTTTAGCTGTGAATCTTTCATTACAAAGCTTTTTCTCTACTCTATCTATTTCTTTTTTTAGTTTTTCTTTTTCTTTATTTAATCTTTCTAATTCTTTTTCTAAGTCTACAAGCTCAAGTAATGGCATATATACCTGCGCGCCCTTAGTTACTACTGTAACTACATTTTCTGGGGCTTCGGCTTTTGTAGCTAGAAACTTAACCTCACTAGCTGATGCAAGTTTTTGAAAATAAACCATACCTTCCTCAAATGCTTCTTTTGCCTCTGTAGCATATATAAATACTTTAGCTTTTCTTGAAGGTGCTACATTCATATCCGATCTAGCATTTCTTACGTCTTTTATCGCTTCTATGATATAATTCATATTTTCTTCAGCTTTTTCATCTTTAAGAGCATCGTCATACTCTGGCCACTTAGAAATCGTTATAGATTCATACTCATTATCTAAGTGAGTATAAATTTCTTCTGTTATAAATGGCATAACAGGATGAAGTAATTTAAGCCCAGTTTTTAATACATTGTTTAATACATTTAATGCGATGCCTTTAGCCTCTCCATCTTCTGCGTATAATACTGGTTTAACAAGTTCAATATACCAATCACAGAATTCTGTCCACATGAAATCATGAGTCTTTTGAAGCGCTATCCCTATTTCATATTTCTCAATATTTTCTGTAACTTCTTTTATTACAGTGTTCATTCTTGATAATATCCATTTGTCTGCAACAGTGTAATTTTTATTATCTTTATATTTCTCCATTAATTCGCAATTATTGTTCATCATAACAAATCTAGAAGCATTCCAAATTTTATTAGCAAAGTTTCTAGCTGCTTCAACTCTTGACTCATAGAACCTTATATCACTGCCTGGAGAGTTTCCTGTTGCGAGCGAAAACCTTAACGCATCTGAACCATATTGGTCTATTACGTCTAATGGATCAATACCATTTCCCAGTGACTTAGACATTTTTCTTCCTTGATCATCTCTAACCATTCCATGTATTACTACTGTTTCAAATGGCACTTCCCCTAAATTATAAATCCCTGAAAAAATCATTCTTGCTACCCAGAAGAATATAATATCATATCCAGTTACTAAAACACTTGTTGGATAGAACTGTTTTAAATCCTCTGTGTTATTTGGAAAGCCAAGTGTTGAGAAAGGCCACAATGCTGAACTAAACCAAGTATCAAGCACATCTTTATCTTGATTAAGATTTGTACTATTACATTTACTGCAACTTGTTGGCGCATTAACTGTAACTATAATTTCCCCACAATCTTTGCAATACCATACTGGTATTCTATGTCCCCACCATAACTGTCTTGATATACACCAATCTTGAATATTCTCCATCCAATTGAAGTATGTTTTTTCAAATCTTTCAGGAACAAATTTAGTTTTATTTTCCCGTACAGCCTCTATAGCTGGTTTTGCAAGTGATTTCATTTTAACATACCATTGTTTTGATAACATTGGTTCTACAGTGGTTTTACACCTATCATGAGTACCTACATTATGAGCGTGGTCTTTTATTTTAACAAGTAGTCCTGCATTATGTAAATCTTCTACCATGACCTTTCTTGCGTCATATTTATCAAGACCTGAATATTTTCCATAACCCTCGCATATAGCTGCATTTTCATCCAAAACCACTATTTCTGGAAGATTATGTCTTTTTCCTACTTGGTAATCATTAGGATCATGTGCTGGAGTAATTTTAACTGCGCCTGTTCCAAACTCTATATCAACATAATCATCTGCAATTATTGGTATTTCTCTATTTACTAGAGGTAGCATTATTTTTTTTCCTACTAAATGTGTATACCGTGGATCTTTAGGATTTACAGCTACCGCCGTATCTCCAAGCATAGTTTCCGGCCTCGTGGTAGCTATTTCTAAAAACTCATCGCTACCTATTATTGGATATTTAACATGCCAGAAGTGCCCCTCTTGTTCTTCAAACTCTATTTCAGCATCTGAAATTGCCGTCATGCATTTTGGGCACCAATTTGTTATCCTATTGCCTTGGTATATTAGTCCATCCTTATATAATTTAACGAAAACTTCTCTTACTGCATGGTTTAAGTTTTCATCCATAGTAAAGCTTTCCCTAGTAAAATCAACAGAACATCCCATTTTCTTTATTTGTCCTCTTATTTTTTCTCTATATTCATTAGTCCACTCCCAAACTTTTTCAAGGAAGGCTTCTCTTCCCATTTCTTTTTTCTTAAGCCCTTTTTTTAAAAGTTCATTTTCAACCTTTACTTCTGTTGCAATACTAGCATGGTCCTCACCAGGAAGCCACAAGGTATTGTACCCTTGCATTCTTTTAGTTCTTATTAGAATATCTTGAAGAGTATTATCAAGAGCATGCCCTAAATGTAATTTTCCTGTAATGTTTGGTGGGGGCATTACTATTGTAAATGGTTTTTTATCTTTATCAACGGTTGGAGTAAAAAATCCTTTTTCTTCCCACCATGCGTAAAGTCGTTCTTCAAACTCTTTTGGATCATAATTCTTAGCAATATTATTATTTTCTTCCATTATTAACTCCTCCTAAACAATAATTAGTATGTCAATTTATTTTAGCAATAAATTTCAAACAATAAAAAAAGAGCCTTCGTCTATAAAAGGACGAAAAGCTCGCGGTACCACCTTTTTTCCTACAATTTTGCAGGCTCTTTAAAATTTAACGATTAAGAAAACCGTCTTTGCCATCTACTCATAATTACATGAATTGGCAAAGAAGCTCCGAAGCTACCTTCAAGGTTTTTCATATAGAAGATCTTACAGCCTCTGGATCTTCCTCTCTTAATATTATTTTCCCCTACTCCTCTTCATCTACGCTTTTGAATGTTTTATGAAATTATTATCTAGTTGTTCAATTATTATTCACTTGTCTTTCATTTATTGTATACCTCTTAATTTACATATGTCAAGGTATTTCATTTTTGAATTTAAAATGTCACATCTACACGCTCTTTCATATTATATAATTATAGCAACTATATAATATGGAGGTATCTATGAAGCTTAAAAAAATTTCGATTTTTTCCCTGTTTCTTTCTTTCGCCTTGATAACCACCTTATTTTCCGGCTGTAAAAAGAAACCTAGTGATGCTTTAGTCAAAGTAAAATTAAGTGAAGTAGTTCGTTCTATTTTCTATGCCCCTATGTATGCAGCTATTTCTCAAGGCTTCTTTAAAGAAGAGGGTATGGAAATCAACCTTTCAACTGGGCAAGGAGCGGACAAAACTATGCAGCAGGTATTAAGCAAATCTGTAGATATAGGTTTCTGTGGACCTGAGCAAGTTATTTACATCTATAATCAACACCGAGAAGACTATCCTGTTATTTTTGCACAATTAACACAGAAAGATGGATCTTTCTTAGTAGGCAGAAATGCTGAAGCGAATTTCAAATGGGAATCCTTAAAGGGTAAAACTGTAATAGGAGGAAGACCTGGCGGCGTACCTGAAATGGCTTTTGAGTATGTCTTAAAAAATCATGGTATTAAACCAGTTATTGATATAAATCTTGTTACAAACCTCGCTTTCACAGCTACGTCCGGTGCTTTCAAGGGCGGAGCAGGTAATTATGTTACTCTTTTTGAACCTAGTGCTAGTATGATGAAAAAAGATAATTCTGGACATATTGTAGCCTCCATCGGAGCGTCCGCTGGAACCATACCTTATACATGTTTTTTTTCCACAAAATCTTATATAGAAAAAAATCCAGAAATGGTTCAAAAATTCACTAATGCAATATATAAAGGTCAAAAATGGGTAAGTAGTCATTCCGATAAAGAAGTAATGACTTCAATTAAATCTTATTTCCCTGGCGCAGATGAGGCTGTTCTTACTTCATCCATTAAAAACTATAGAGATATAAATGCTTTTGCGCCGAACCCAATATTAAAATCAGATGACTTAACAAAGCTTATGGATATAATACAATCTTATAACGCAGCGTTAATTCCCGAAAGACCATCTTTTAATAAAATCGTCAACAATTCCTTTAGCGACAAAGCCGTAAAAGACTTAAAATAAAAAGTAAAAAAGTATACATTACTATTAATGCATTCACTTCGCTAAGAACTACTAATTTTATTTTTAATTAATTTGCTAAAAAACATAAACTCGCTGTCGCTCAAACATATGTTTTTCTGAGCGTTTCTTAATTAAAAATAAAATAAGGGGTTCTAAAGCTAGTTTCAATGCATTATACGTAATATATACTTTTTTTTGCGCATAAAAATATTTGTTATTTATTTTAGTATACCCTTATTATGCAACTACCCCAATATGTGTCTAAGAGGAATGTCATATAAAGAAACTATTACTTCTCTACAATCGCCCCAAAAGTCTTTTAGACTTTATCTTAGATAAAAATTTGTATGGTGAGAAAGAAGATAAAGCTGGATATTATTATGAAGCTAAATTGAAGTTTATTTCTACTAATGGGAAGGCTGAACGAACTGATACAGCAAAAGGATATATAGGGCTTTTAAACGAAAATGGTAAGTGGAAGGTATTTGTTTACAAATCAGAAGCAGACCCAAAATTATATATTGAGCTAATGAAAAGAAATAAAGAATAATATTAATATATAAATTAAGGGAAGTCCCAAATAAAATGGCTTCCCTCTTGAATTGTTATTTTAATATACCCTATTATACCATTTTTCTAAGATATAGAGATATATTTAGTGTAAATATATCTTTACACTCAGTAATATTTTCTTTATAATATAAGTAAAGATATCTTTACTTATTGATTGGAGGGCTACAAATGAGGGTGATAAATCATATTCGTGAAATTCGTCAAGAAAAGATGATAACACAAGTTAAAATGGCAGAAGATTTACAAGTTACGAGGCAAACTATAAATGCAATTGAGAAAAATAAATATAATCCCAGTTTGGAGTTAGCACTAAAATTAATACAGTATTTTGATGTGCCAATTGAGGAATTATTTTATTTAGGAAAATCAAAGGGGGAATAACTATGAAAAATAAAAAATTGCAAATCTTTGGTTGGGTGTTTATCATGTTATGTATGATGATAGGTGGTTTTTGGGGTATGTATATTTTTGGTGAAGACCCTATTGAATATGTTATGCCTATTATAGGTGGGTTAGCATTCGGAAATATCATAACTTTGATTTTATATAAGTGGAATAAAAAAAGAAATGGTAATATTCCAGATGCTGATGAACGAACTCTGCTACTTTTGAAACGTTATCTTATGATTGTACTTTACGTTGTTCTTTTGGGTAGTGGGGCTATTTTACTTATTCTATATTCAATGGGTGTTCATTCTATTGAAACTGGTATGTTGATCGTATATATGATGGTATTATATATATTAATTGGGGTTGGTGCTGTTATAACAAAATGGTTATAAATCAGATAATTAATTCATTCCATAAAAAAAGTTATCCACAAATAAGGTAAGTACGGTTGTTTTGCTAAAATTCAAAGGCCTATTTTAAAATTTAGGCCGGTTCTTCGTTTTCCATAATGTACCATTTATCTTTTTAACCGTAAATGTTATTTGTATATCTTTTGAACCACCTACAGATTTATTGAACTAAACCGCTAACAGCGGTGGCAGACAAGTGCTAATTAGGTTAGTTTAATTTTCACTTAAATAAAATAGAAAGAAATATCCTAGTTACTAAGATACTTCTTTCTTATAATAGACACTTCCTATAAACTTTTATTGTCGAAATAAAAAATAAGGGAGTGTTATTATTTATGTCAGAATTAAGAGAAAGATTGAAAATGGATATGGAACTAAGGGGTTATAGCCCTGGAAGCATAAAAGCCTATACCAATCATGTTAGTAACTTTGCTAAATTTTATAATAAATCACCAAAGTTTTTAGGTGAAAAAGAAATACGCGATTATTTACACTATTGTATCACGAAAAAAAAATTAAGTGAATGTACTGTTAATTATATTAACTCAAGCCTTAAATTTTTTTATACTAAAACGTTAGATAGGAATTGGAACAGTAATAAAATTGTGAGGCTTAAAGAACCAAAGAGATTACCTTCTGTTTTATCTCCGGAGGAAGTTAACTCTATTTTTGACGTTACTGAAAACCTTAAACATAAGGCAATTCTCATGACGGTTTACTCCGCAGGATTAAGGGTCAGTGAAGTTTGTAATCTAAAAATAAAAGATATTGATAGTAAAAATATGCAAATACTAATAAGACAGGGTAAAGGTAAAAAAGATAGGTATTCCTTGTTATCAAAAGTAAATCTTGAAGTTCTCAGAGAGTATTGGAAAAGATATCACCCTACGGAATATTTATTTTCTGGAAGTGGTGGCACTGGAGCTATAAGTCATCGTAGTGTTCAAAGAATGCTAGAAAAATCTATAAAAAAGACTAGAATCACTAAGAAAGCATCTATTCATACACTTCGCCATAGTTTTGCCACTCATTTGTTAGATGATGGAACAGATATATGTTATATCCAAAGGTTGTTAGGACATACTCAAATAAATACTACAACTATCTATTTACATCTTAGGAGGCTGGATTTACTTAATATAAAAAGTCCATTGGATTCACTTCTAGATAAAAAAGGTGAACAAGATGATTGAGATTCAAGACATATTTAATCAATTTGGTGATGAATATAGAAGAAATCATAAGCTGCCGCTACATATTTTAAAAACTATGATTGCTATTGAGTCTTGTAGAACAGCGGAACTCGGTGGTCATGTGGATGAGTGTAATGAATGTGGGCACATAAGAATATCTTATAATTCTTGTAGAAATAGGCATTGTCCTAAATGCCAAACTTTAGCCAAAGAAAGATGGCTTCAAAAAAGAAAAGAAGATTTATTACCCGTAGGGTATTTTCATATAGTTTTTACTATACCACAAGAACTCAACTTTATAACACTTACAAACCAAAAGGAAATGTATTCTATACTATTTAACTCTGTTTCTGAAACTCTACTTGAACTATCAAGAGATAAAAAATATTTAGGAGCGGAAATTGGTTTTATGAGTATCCTTCATACGTGGGGTCAAAACCTTATGAATCATCCTCATATTCATTGTATAGTTCCAAGCGGTGGATTAACTTTTGATGGTACAAGATGGATAAACTCAAAGAAAGATTTTTTTATTCCGGTGAAAGTTTTATCAAGAAAATTTAGAGGTAAATTCTTATTTTATCTTAAAAAAGCTTATTATAATAATGCTCTTAAATATACTACCGGGATTCAGGAATTAACAGAAAAACATATATTTCAGAGTTTCATAGATAAGTTATATAAAAAAGAATGGGTTGTATACTGTAAGCCCCCCTTCGGGAGTGCAGAGCACGTGCTTGAGTACCTTGGTAGATATTCTCATCGAGTAGCTATATCCAATCATAGAATTATAAATTTGGAAAATGGCTATGTAACATTTAAGTGGAAAGATTATAGAGACCATAATAAAGAAAAATTTATGACTCTTACAGTAGACGAATTTATGAGAAGATTTTTCATGCATGTTTTACCAAGAAAGTTTGTTAAAATTAGACACTATGGAATATTAAGCAATAGAAATAGATCAACCAAACTTCAAAAATGCAAAGAACTTACAGGCGCAGTACAAAATAAAAAACAAGATCTAGAAGTTAAGTTAAGTGTAGCAGAACTTCTTTTTAAGCTGACAGGAATAGATATAAATATTTGTCCTTGCTGTGATAAAGGTGAAATGGTTACAAAAGAGAAGTTGAATCGCCAAAATTATTCTCCACCAGAAGAAATAAATAAAATAGCATAAAATCTTTATTTAGGGGAGGGGGAAATTACGTCTATTTTTAGAAGAGAATCTAAAATTCTAAGAATTATTGATATAATTGTGGAAATTATATCAATAATCTTAATGTTAAAGCTAATTTCAGAAAGAGGTGAATGATTGAATCTCCATAGTAGAGCTAACGCGACATCGTTCAATAGTTCGTTTCAGACATTGAGCAACTTTCGTAGCTATCATCGTTTAAGTATATACTTAAGGTGATAGCTTTTGTCGGCTCAACATCTGAATCCGAGCCTGTTCATTTTGCGAATCAAATATATAAACTGAATAAATCATTTTCACATAAACTATAAATCTATAAGTATACAATATAATAAACTATGATTTGAATAACTGAGGTTTTATTGTTATATTAATATGATGAATAATAATCTATATAAGTAATTATAGTATGTGCTATCCCAAAAATCGTTAGTGGTACAATAGCAAATAGATTGTGAAGCCATATTTCTGCTAAAATGAAATAAATTACAGGAAAAACAGCCATTGATATAATCATAATAAAATTAGTACCTATTGTAAAATATGCTATCCAAAATCCATAGTATGATAATAATATTATTAACATAAAAATTGTATATCCACATAATATTGGAGAAACTTTCTTACTGACCCCAAATATCAAAAGTGCAAAAAATATCGTTTGACTGCCATGCTCAATAATATCTAATAAGAGATGTTTATTGGTTACTACCGTCGAACCATTTGGATCCTTCAATATAAAAAAGAGAATATTCGGTAGCATAGGTAATATAAAGACTATTAACCCTTTCCATGAGAATCCTATGTTATTTTGTAAAATCTCCATTACTTTATCCATATTATTCTCCCTTCTCCAAATGTTCTAAGATTTCCTTACTCCAATCAATATATAACTTTGCCTGACGTATGCCTAGATTTAATACATAAAGTATATGCTTATGATTATTATGTATTTCTATGTCTCTATTTAACTGCACATCAAACAAATTAAATAATTCCAACTTTTGTTCTGATTGTTCTTTAAACCGAATAATATGTTTTCGCATTTCCTCCACATTTTTCTCATTTGATAAAAACATTTTTAAAAGGAATTCACTTCTAGAAGTGTCTTTTTCATTATCTGCTTCCATCCATTGCCTTATCTCTTTTTCCCCTTCGGGAGTCACTTTATATCTTATTTTTTCACGTTTTATTTTTCCGTTTGATTCGTTGTTAGAAAACTCAATTAATCCTTCTTCTATCATCTTTCTAAGTTCTGGATATATTTGCCCAAAGCTCTCCTGCCAGAAGAATGACATTCGTATATCTATAATTTTTTTCATTTCATATCCGCTTAGCTCTTCTTCCTGAAGAAGTCCAAGTAATACATACCTTGTTTTTTTCACTTATGTCCTCCCCTTTATTTCACTTGTTAAAATCAATTTTCTAATATTTTGTCTTTTCATAGTTGATCCCCCATTATTATATCTTTAAGATATGTATCTTTTAGTTATATATCTTAAAGATATAATAATACGAAAATTTGAGTATGTCAATTCTAATAAACAAAATAAATTTATTAATGGTGCACTTCTATATGAGAAAATACTTGTTAAAATTAAGATTTAATACAATATAACTACACTTAGATATAGTTATAACAAAACGCTATGATAAAATCATTGCGTTTTATTTGAATGGCACTCATCCTTATTTTCTAAAAATCCTCCTGCAATGCTTACTAGTTCATTCTCAAGATCTTTTTCAATTTGTGAATTATGCAAAAATATTACCTTAATAAAATTACTTCTTTCAAACTCTTCTTCCTCTTCTATTCTTTTTAATTCTGGAAAATCATCCAATGTTCATTTTCTTCTGAAATCTGCAATTAACATATAGGAAATAATTTCACCGTAAAAGTCATCTTTTAGCGTATATGCTTCAAAGTTATTTAATTTTATTGGTTTCATTTTTTCCTCCAAATAATAAATTATAATTCTACACAAAATGTATTATAAATCAGATAATTAATTCATTCCATAAAAAAAGAAGGTATTACCCCTCTCTTATATTCCATATTCTTTTATGTGTCTATATCAATAAATTCCATACTTTTTCATCATAATACATTGTGTGGAATATGATGATTTGAATATTTTTTCTTGGATTATGCTAACAAAAGTATATATTGCGTAAAATGCATTTGAACTAGCCTTAGTGATTCTTAATTTATTTTAATTACAGATGGGTGAAGAAAAATATATGTTTGAGCGTAAGCGAGTTTGTATTTTTTAGCAACTGTAAATAAAATAGATTTTAGAATTACTTCGCGATGTGAAATCACTTAGCAATATATACTTTTCGTTGTAGCATAATTTAAGAAAAAACTTGTAATTAACAATTCATTAGATTTTTAATCTGTTTTTTTATCACTAGCTACTTCTTGGTGCGCAATTTTAACTTCTTCCTCACTCTTAAGGTTTTTAAAAGCAATGGACATCATAAGCTTTATTCTATTAATTTGATTTACTTCACTTGCACCCGGGTCATAATCTATAGCGGTTATATTAGAGCCTGGATACCTCCGCTTTAATTCTTTAATCATTCCTTTACCTGTTACATGATTTGGAAGACAAGCAAAAGGTTGCATACACACTATGTTTCTTGTTCCACTTTCAATAAGCTCAACCATTTCAGCA
The DNA here is from genome assembly GCF_055081035.1 of Clostridium sp. CM041. NCBI lineage: Bacteria > Bacillati > Bacillota > Clostridia > Eubacteriales > Clostridiaceae > Clostridium > Clostridium sp. CM041. Next base: position 3,281,426 of record NZ_CM143648.1, on the reverse strand, counting down.
GTAAGAAACCATCCTTCACCTGCCTGATTACCTAGTGATAAAATAGGTGATGCTCCTTTCGCTAATTCCTGTATAGTTTTAGGTGCGTGAAATCTTTTACTACTTTCTAAAGCCGATTTCATACATTTTCTGAAACCTTCTATATATCGAATTGCAATATTACTTAGTACTTTATCAGTCCTACTCTTACCCAAATACTTATATTTAAAATCAGCATCATATGCACAGTATAAGAAAAAGTCCGTTAAATCCGGCATAACTGCCTCCCCACCTTCATTTTCAATAACATCTATAATGTTATTGTTAGCTGTAGGATGGAACTTAACTAAAATCTCTCCTACTAGACCTATCTGAGGTTTGGAAATGTTTTTGATCTCTAAATTGTCAAAGTCAGCTACTATAGAAGATATATTATTATTAAACTCGCGACTATTACCTCTTGTCACGGCTTCTTTGCATATTTTCACCCATTTTTCATAAAGTAAATTAGCTGAGCCTAGTATCTTCTCATAAGGTCTAACCTTGTATAGCACCCTCATAAACAAATCTCCGTACACTAAAGCCATTATCGATTTTTTAACCATTGGATATGTGAATTTTAAACCCGGATTTTTCTCAAGACCAGCAGCATTTAAGGATATTACTGGAACCTTTGGAAACCCCGCTTCCTTCAAGGCTTTCCTAAGGAATCCAATATAATTTGTAGCTCTACATCCTCCACAGGTTTGAGAAATTATAACGGAGGTATTATCTATTTCATATCTACCTGATTTTAAAGCAGCAATTATTTGTCCTACTACAATTATTGTTGGATAACAAGCGTCATTATTTACATATTTTAAGCCTTCATCTACAGCTTTAGTATCTACCGAAGGTAAAATTTCTAAATTGTATCCTGATGAATTAAAAGCTTCCTGTACAAATTGAAAATGCACCGGAGACATTTGTGGGCATAAAATCGTGTGATTTTTTCTCATTTCCTTGGTGAAAATAATTCTACTGTTGATTTCCTCAGTTTTACTCGGCAAAGTTCCGTTCTTGTCTCTTTCATCGAGGGCGGCTTTTAAGGATCTAATTCTAATTCTAGCAGCTCCCAAGTTATTTCCCTCATCAATTTTTAAGCTTGTATATATCTTGCCGCTATTTTCTAAAATTTCTCCAACTTGGTCCGTGGTAACTGCATCAAGTCCACACCCAAAAGAATTTAGCTGAATAAGCTCAATATTGGGCTCTTTTGCTACAAAACTCGCCGCTGCGTATAACCTAGAATGATATACCCATTGATCTACTATTTTTAAAGGTCTTTCAACAACACCTAGATGAGCCACAGAATCCTCTGTAAGCACGGGCATATCAAACCCCGTAATTAAACTAGGAATTCCATGATTAATTTCTGGGTCTATATGATAAGGTCTCCCTGCTAAAACAATACCCCTCTTTCCGGTCCTCCTAATATATTGTACGACTTCCGCACCTTTACTTTGAATATCTAATTTTACCTTTTCATTTTCGATCCATGCCTTTTTAACCGCCATAGCAACTTCTCTTTTATCAATTCCAAAACTCGCTAGCTCACCCGCTAATCTATCAATTATTTTTTTCTTATTATCTAAAGAAATAAAAGGATTCAGGAACTTAATATCTCGTTCCTTCAAAATATCCATATTATTTTTTATTACCTCAGGATATGAAGTTACTATAGGACAGTTATAATGATTATCCGCGCCTGATTGCTCCTTTTTTTCATATGGAATACAAGGATAGAATATAGTGTCTACCCCCTTATTTATAAGACTCATTATATGCCCATGTGCTATTTTAGCCGGATAACAAGCAGATTCTGAGGGAATAGTTGCAATTCCCATTTCATATACCTGTTTAGAAGATCTTTGGGATACTTCTACCCTGAATCCTAAATTGGTAAAGAAGGTAAACCAAAACGGATAATTTTCATATATGTTAAGTACTCTTGGAATGCCTATTACACCCCTAAATGCCTCTTCCTTCTTTAATGGAGTATAATCAAATATTCTTTTATACTTATAGTCATAGAGATTAGGAACCTCTTCTTTTTTACTGCTTTTTCCTAATGCTTTTTCACAGCGATTACCAGTTATAAATTGCCTTTCATTATCGAATTTATTAATTGTAAGAACGCATTGATTTGCGCATTGCTTGCATCTACCCATTGAAGTTTCTACATTAAAACTATCCAATTGTTCGAGTGATAACAATGTAGAAATTTGGCTTTTTACTGCTCTTTCCTTTGCAATAAGTGCGGCACCAAATGCACCCATTAGTCCTGCAATATCTGGTCTAACCGCCTCTCGTCCTGAAATAATTTCAAAAGCCCTAAGTACCGAATCGTTATAAAATGTTCCGCCTTGAACTATTATTTTCTTACCCATGTCCTTTGGGTCTCTTATCTTAATAACTTTAAGCAGTGCATTTTTTATTACCGAATAAGAAAGTCCTGATGATATATCCCCTATAGAGGCGCCTTCCTTCTGAGCCTGTTTAACCCTTGAATTCATAAACACAGTACATCTTGAACCTAAGTCCACTGGACTTTTAGCACACAAGGCTACATTTGCAAAATCTGATATTTGCATATCTAAAGAATGAGCAAAAGTTTCTATAAAAGAACCACAACCAGAAGAACATGCTTCATTTAGCATTATACTATCGATTACTCCATCTTTTATTTTTAAACACTTCATATCTTGCCCGCCAATGTCTAATATAAAGTCTACTCCTGGCAAAAAGAATTTTGCTGCCTTGTAATGAGCTATAGTTTCAATTTCTCCAACGTCCACTTTTAATGCAGCCATTATTAGCCTTTCACCATAACCTGTTACCGCTGAATTTTTGATAATTACTTCACTCGGTAAAATAGTGTATATATGTTTTAATATTTTACTAACTACAGTCAATGGATTGCCTTCATTACTTCCATAGTAAGAGTATAAAATTGCGCCTTCCTCATCTATAAGTGTAACTTTGGTAGTTGTAGATCCAGCATCTATTCCCAAAAAACAATTCCCCGCGTAATCCGCTAATTCTTTTCTTACTGCCTTATATTCGCTCTGCCTTTTGTTAAATACTTGTAGCTCTGCATCATCTATAAATAAAGGTCTAAGTCTTCGAACATCGAGGCTCGATACTTCCTTTAACTTTGGAAGCTGCCTCTTTAGTTCTTCAAAAGAAATAATGACCTCATTCTTTGACGACATAGCAGCACCTAGCGCAACAAATAACTGAGAATCCTTAGGAAAAATAACTTGATCATCTGAAAGCTTTAAGGTCTCAATAAACCTTTGTCGTAGTTCAGACAAGAAATATAATGGTCCACCTAAAAATGCAACATTTCCCGTAATCGGTCTACCGCAAGCAAGTCCACTAATAGTTTGATTAACTACTGATTGAAAAACTGACACAGCAATATCTTCTTTTGCAGCACCTTCATTTAATAAGGGTTGAATATCAGTTTTAGCAAAAACTCCGCATCTAGCTGCAATTGGGTATATAGTTTTATACTTCTTCGCAAGTTCATTAAGTCCCGCTGCATCCGTTTGAAGCAGTGATGCCATCTGATCAATAAATGCGCCAGTACCACCAGCGCAAGTACCATTCATTCTTTGGTCTATTCCTCCATCAAAATATATAATCTTTGCATCTTCTCCACCTAGTTCAATAGCCACATTAGTTCTTGGGATAATATTTTCTATAGCATAAGTACTGGCAACTACTTCTTGAATAAATGTGATATTGAGCCATTTAGATAAGGCTAGTCCACCAGACCCCGTTACCACTATAGTTATATCGCATTCACTGAAATCATTATAAGCCTCATATAAAAGCTCGGCTATTGTACTTTTTATATCAGAAAAATGCCTTTGATACTTACTATATATTATTTTTTCTTGATTATTTAACACTACTATTTTAACAGTGGTAGATCCTACATCTAATCCAACATGTAATATTTTTTTCATAATTATCTTCTCTTTCCCCGCAAGTCTGGATTTATTTGTGTTTTTTGACCCTAATATTTTATTATATATGTTAATGCAGTTGGATTCAATCTCCCTTTTTTAAAATAACCTAATATTTTAGTAAATAGCCTATTTATTATATATCTTTATTCTTCAAAAACCGAATTTATTCCCTCTGCTACAGATACTTATAATATTTTTTCTATTAATTACATATCATTATTGATAAAATTTGTAATTATTAATTGCATTTGTATAATATTAAAACATAAGTATATAAAATTATAACTCAATAACCATAATATTTTCAACCTATTTTTTCTTTATTATAGTATGTACATCCCTATCTATTTATTATGGTATTTATATAAGTGGGTGGCTTTCCTTCTGAAATATTGTTAATCATCATCTGCGATGCTGCAATATTAACGACTTCAGAAGGCGTTTTATATTTCTACTTAACTCTTATTTTTATTATAGATGTATATTCCTACTTAAGTAAATGGGTGACCCTTCTGAAATGTTGTTAATCATCATCTGCGATGCTGCAATATTAACGACTTCAGAAGGCGTTTTATATTTCTACTTAACTCTTATTTTTATTATAGTATGTATATTCCTACTTAAGTAAGTGGGTGACCCTTCTGAAATGTCGTTAACAATACATTATCTAACCTCATATACTAAACTATAACTCTCAAGGGGATGATAAAGTGATTAAAGTAGAAATTAATAATATATGCATGAATTATCACTCTTTAACTGCAGAAACTCCTGCTTTAAAGCATATCTCATTTAGTGTAGAAGAAGGTCACTTTTTAAGTATTGTAGGGCCTTCTGGCTGTGGGAAATCTACGCTGTTAAATATAATAGCAGGCTTAATTACTCCGTCATATGGCGAAATAGTAATTAAAAGTCACGATAATAGCTCAAGCCTTTCAAAAATTGGATATATGTTTCAAAAGGATCAATTATTCGACTGGTTAACCATATGGGACAATGTACTTTTGGGTCTCAAAATTAACCACCGTATTACAGATGACAATAAGGAAATGGTAAAAAATATTTTAATAAGCTATGGTCTCTGGGAATTTAGAAATCATCATCCTAGAGAATTATCCGGAGGCATGCGCCAAAGAGTTGCTTTAATTCGCACCCTAGCTTTAAGCCCCGAAGTCCTTCTTTTAGATGAGCCTTTCTCAGCTTTAGACTACCAAACTAGATTAAACATTAGTGATGAAGTTTATGAAATTATAAAAAAAGAAAAAAAGACTACTATAATGGTAACTCATGATATTTCTGAAGCTATCGCTATGTCAGATGAAATTATTATACTTTCAAATCGACCTGCTGTAATCGTTAAAGAGATGAATATTGAATTTGGAGAAGATTTTTCCTGTCCTCTCAAGCGTCGAGAAGCTCCAAATTTCAGAGTTTACTTCAATGAAATTTGGAAGGAGATGAATAGCAATGCTGATTCAAAGTGATGAGCAAAAGAATTATATGAAAAATGTAAAAAGAGAGAAATACACTATTATTTTCACAAGAATAATAATACTAATTGTTTTTTTTAGCCTTTGGGAAATAGCTGGCAGACTTAAATGGATTGATTCCTTTTTAACAAGCACACCGTCAAAAATGTTTAATTCCTTTATACAAATATACAATGAAGGTACACTGCTAACTCATATATCAGTAACATGTTTTGAAACAATAACAGGTTTTTTACTTGGAACCATCTTAGGGGCCTTAATTGCAGTCTTATTGTGGTGGTCCGATTTTGTTTCAAAAGTTTTGGATCCATACTTAATAGTATTAAATGCTTTACCTAAAGTAGCACTTGCACCTATTATTATTTTTTGGGTAGGCAACGGAGTAAAGGCAATAATAGTAATCGCGCTTTTAATATCAATAATTGTAACCATAATTAGTATACTGAGCGGTTTTAGAGAAGTGGATGAAGATAAAATTAAACTTTTAAAAACCTTCGGAGCTTCTAAATACCAAATATTGATTAATCTAATTATTCCTGCATCTATTGGAGCTTTTATTTCTGCACTTAAGATCAATGTAGGCCTCTCATGGGTGGGAGTAATTATGGGTGAGTTCTTAGTGGCTAAAGAAGGTTTAGGATTTTTAATAATCTATGGTGGTCAAGTTTCCCAACTAGATATGGTAATGATGAGCATAGTAATACTTTCTATCTTAGCTTATCTTATGTATGAACTGGTTGCACTTTTCGAAAAAAAAGTGGTTAATAAAAACAAATAAAATTCCACTTAAATGAATACATTTTAAAATCCTTGGACAGTATTTAGAATAACAAGTTTATAATTCTTCGGAGAATTACAAGGAGGATAATAATGGAATACTTTCAAAGAGCTAACGAAGTATACAATACTAAAGATTATAATAGAGCAATAATTCTCTATAAAAAATCCGCAGAAATGAAAGATAATGAGGCTGGTTCACTTTATAATACTGCAGTATGTTTTATTCACTTAAAAAAATACGAAAAGGCAATACCTTTATTGCATGCTGCTATAAGCCTGCGCCGCGAAAGTAAATATTTTTTCAACTTAGCTTACTGCTATGCTATGTGTGTTAACAAGCAAAAATCATTATATTATTTCAATACCGCTTGGTCATTAAATAATGAAGATACAGATTGCGAAAAAGCCATTAATTTATTATTAAAAAGCTATAGAATAGCTCCCTAAAACTTAGGGAGCTATTCTATTACCATTCTCCAGCTATATTCTCTCCTTTATGATCTATATCAAATCTTTTACTATCATAATAATCCCCACCAATTAAAAATGTTGGATCTACATTAATCCAGGTGTTTTCTTCCTCTATATATACTTGATTCCAAGCATGGCTAACCCAATTACTTCCGTTGAATCCTTGGCCTGTTATAATTCTCACCTTTATATTATTAGCTCTGCACATAGCTACATATAGACATGCATAATCAAAACATATACCACTTTTAGAGTTAAAAGTTGGGATGGCACCAGATTTCGCTTCTAAATCGTTATTTAATACTCTATTTGCTTTTTCATCGCTATAAGCTACTTCACTACCTACCCATTTATAAATAACCCTTGCTTTCTCCCTTGTACCACTTTTACCTTCAGCCAGGGTAATTGCAAACTTATTAATTTCATCATTAGACTTAACCCCTTGATCCAGAGTAATACCATTATAATAAATTATACCTTTTGGCTTGTTTTGTAAATTAGGTTCTAAAGTAGAAGCCTCTTTTACTACAATTTTAAAAGAGTTATCTACAACATTCGGAAGCTTTTTTGCAAGCTTTGAATTAGTCAATGGAATAACTACCTCTTTGGATATATAATTATATACTTGTGATTCTTCCAAATACTTATTATATGTATCAGTTATATTAAGAAGTGATAAAAAATTAAATATGAAAGTAATAACAATTACATAACATATTGCTTTAGGCAACTGAAATACTGCACCTATAATTCTATTAAATAAAACACTTTTTTGCCTTACTTTGCGCTCTATGCTATCAAATAGAGGATAAAAAGTAATGTGAGAAATAATACTAATTACAAAATTTATAACACTATAAATTATTAATATCACTATTGGCATTATTAATATATAAATCACTAATGGTTTGCTATTAATAAACCCTATAACATTCATTGGTATACTTTTATATATTTTCTCATACATACCTTCATGGTGCTGAATAAGCACTTTTTTCGTATAATAAATACCTAGACATAAAGAAAGCAAAAAAGATATACTTTGAAAAACTCCCTCAATGCCACCTTTTAAATGCTCCGATGAGAATTTATATATAAACCCTTTAATTATTGGGTATATAAACAATAACAGTAAAATTAAGCTTACGGGCTCTTTAAACACTCCTATCACCGCTTTCATTAACAATATCTTCTGTGCCATTAATTAAATCTTTTAATACTTTTTTAATTTGATCCCACTGGAATCCTCTTCTTAAAAGGTAGTCTCCTAGCTTTTTATATAGCTTTATTTTGTGCAATTCTGACTTGATTAATATGCTGTATCTTTTACTAGCTAACTCGTATAATTTATTATAATCTTCTTGATAATTATCTTCGGAGGGCGCATTATCGCATGATTCCTCTCCTTTGTCATCTTCAGTTATCTTAGCCAAAACCTCTTTAATTATTTCGTAATCATATCCACTGCGAGCTAAATAGTCTGATGTTTTTTTATAAAGTTTTTTTGTATCCTTCTCACTCTTAGATATTGTAACGATCTTTTTTTCACCTAATTTCAAAGCTGTTTCGAGCTGTTGCTCATTAGTTATCTTATTAAGTTCTTCTTTAATTAATTCTTTTGGAAGAGATTTTTTTAATAAAGCAAACTTAATTTTATTTTTACCACTAGACTTGATTTTTTCTTTTATAAATAATTCAACAAAACGCTTATCATCAATAAAATCATACTGCTTTAAAAATTCCAGTACTCTATCTATAGTTTTAGTATCAAATTCCTTTATCGTTAATTTATCAACTACTTGTTTAGCCGATTTATTGCTTCTCTCCAAAAAGTGAAGTGCGCAGGTTTTCCCCTTAATATAATTATCTTCACTAGCTATATCTTCTAAATTCTGTTTGTCCATAACTCTGCCTTTTGTAATATTATGGATATATATAAATTCTGCATCACAAGCAAATGCATATTCGCCATCCATATAGATGTTAACTCTCCGCTTATTTTTTTTTTGTATTTCAATTTTTGTTATAATACTACTCAATTTTACACTCTCTTTTCTGGTAAAAATATGTGAATTGTTGGCTCCTGCAATACTTTTCTTGAAATATTATATAGGTCTTCACTTTTAATATTCTCCATGTTATCCATATCATCAGTAAACTGATATATATCTTCATCGTCCATAGCTTGATGTATTACATAACTTCCAAGGTCTGTTGAGTCCTCTAAGGTTGAAGCTATAGCAGTTTTCATTATTTTTTTCATCAATGCAATCGTATTATCGTCAAAAACTATTTTTTCACTTTTGATATCTTTAATAGCGGTATCTATTACATCGATTGCTTCATCTACATTTTCTTCTGACACCGATGTATAAATATATAATATTTTAACGTTATTTGAAGTATCTAAATGAGTGTAAACATCATATGACAATCCTCTTTCTTCTCGAAGTTCTCTAAATAATATAGAATTAGAACTTTCTCCAAATTTATAGTTTAATATTCTAAGTGCTAATTCCTCATCTTTAGATAGTCCATTAAAGGTATATAAATACAGTATAGTGCATTGCTCAATTTCTTTTTTATATGAGACTTTTTTTATAGACTTGTGATGTTCAAAAGTTATTTGTTTCTTTTCAAATTCCCTCTTTATCCAATCACCAAAATATTTGTTAACCATGTTTATTATATCCTCATGTTCAAACGACGATACAATAGATATGAAGCAATTATTAGGCAAATAATATTTGTTATAAAAATCAACAAGTTGCTTTCTTGTAACTTTTTTTATAATATTTTCACTACCAATAGTATCTTCTCTAAGTGGACTATATTTAAAAGCAATTTCATTAATTCTCTTAAAGCTTAAATCTTCAATGTCATCATTAATAGTTCTAATTTCAGCGAGTATTACACCCCTTTCCTTTTCAATTTCATCAATTGGAAAGGTTGAATTTAATAGCATATCTCCGAGAAGTGTTAACGAGTTCTCTAATTCTTCATTTAAAATTGTCGCAGTATATACTGTACAATTAAAATCCGTGTATGCATTATATTCCCCACCTAAATTTTCTAGATTGCTGTTTAGTTCTTCGTTAGTTCTACCCTCAGTTCCTTTAAAAAGCATATGTTCTATAAAATGTGCTATTCCCTTTTCATTTTTTTCTTCAAAAAGAGAACCTATATTTACTCCAACATGAACTGCTGAAATTTGACTATCCTTTTTAATAGTAATAAGTTTAATACCATTACTTAATTGTGTTTGTTTTGTATTAAAAATTTCTTTACTCATCATATTCTCCTTTAACCAAAAACTATGTTATTAAATCATCACCTGCGACTCTGTAATACTAACTTCAAAAAACAAATTCATATATATTTTAACTATATCATACTTTTAACTATTTTAGACCATAATTTCAACGTATTTAAAACTAGAATTAATTCTCTACAACCTCAAAAAATCGGTAAGTTGTATAATGAAATGACCGAAGAGTAACAAAAAAATAAAGACTCAAGAGAAATACTCTTGTATAATGTTAAGTGACTAAACCAACATATACGGGAGGATTTCAAATGAGTCAATTAGATTTTATCACACAGAGCAGAAAAGGTAAACACATAACATACGAGGAACGCATAAAGTTAGAAGCTTTACACAAAATGGGACTTAATTCAACTCGTATTGCGGAGCAAATAGGTGGGCGCTCAGAACGTACAATAAGGCGTGAAATTGCTAAAGGAATTGTAGAACTATTGAATAGTGACTTAACCACTCGAATGGAATATAGCGCAGAAATTGGGCAGTCAGAGCATGACAAACAAGGTGCCGCTAAAGGTCCTGCATTAAAAATAGGAAAAGATCACAAATTGGTGAGGTACTTAGAAAAAGCTATTGGTATAGATGGCGAATCTCCGTATGCAGCTATTCAAAATATCACAAATAAAAATCTACAATTTGAAACAACTATTTGCTTCAAAACTGTGTATAACTATTTGGATAATAATTTGTTTTTAAATATAAGTAACAAAGATCTGCCTGTTAAAAAGAATGCTAAAAAGAGAAACTATAAAAAAATAAGATCAGCGTATAACAATACCAAAGGAACTAGCATATCGGAGAGACCTGCAGCGGTAGCTGCACGTGATGAGATAGGCCATTGGGAAATGGACACTGTAGTTGGCAAACAGGGTACAAAAACTGTCTTAATGGTGTTAAGTGAAAGAGTAACTCGTAAGGAGTTAGTCTTTAAAATACCATCTAAATCACAGGCGGCTGTCGTGAAAGAATTGGACAAATTGGAGCGTAAAATGGGAATGTTATTCTCAAAAACATTTAAAACAATCACCTGTGATAACGGCTGTGAGAACCTTGATTTCGAGGGTATTGAGAACTCAGTAAGAAATAAACGAAAGAGAACTAAAGTGTATTATGCTCACCCATATAGTTCATGGGAGCGAGGCACAAACGAAAATATCAATAAAATGATACGACGATTTATCCCAAAAGGTGTGGATATTTCAGCATTCTCTAAAAAACAAATTATGCAAATACAGCACTGGATCAACAATTATCCAAGAAGGATTTTCAACGGTTTATCTTCCAATATGATGGAACAGAAAACCATTACAACTTAACATTATATTTTTCGTGAAAATTTCGGACATTTTATATTGCAATCTACACAACCTCAAAAAATCTGAAAGCCCTATTGACTAATTGCGAAATATGGAGTAAAATAAAGATTCGAGTCAAATACTCATAGACAGTTCGTAACCATCCTGTCTTAAAATAAAACTACGGAGGCACAAAAATGAATATTAAATTAAATGAAGGAACTATGTCTGTAAAAATAAGAAAGATCGTTTTTGCAGCAATGGTGGCTGCTATTTATGTAGCCTTAACTCTGAGCTTATCGTTTTTCAGCTTTGGAGTTATTCAATATCGTATCGCTGAAGGACTTACTATTTTACCTTATTTTGCATCCTTTTCTATTCCTGGGCTGCTAATTGGTTGTATAGTTTCTAATATTATAAGTCCACTAGGTATTATGGATATGGTTTTCGGTTCCCTTGCAACGCTTATAGCTGCGATTTCAACTTACTATATTGGTAAAAGCAAACTTAAATTCAAAAGAATACTTGCTCCATTACCGGCTGTAGTAGTTAATGCCATTATTATAGGCATACTGTTAAAGCTTTTATATGTTAATGACATGCCCCTTATAGTTTGTATGCTGCAAGTTGCATGGGGAGAATTAGTCTGCTGTTATGGAATTGGATTGCCTCTTATTTATGTTATTGAGAAGAACTCAACTTTGAGGAATTTTTTTAAATAATTATAAAAAAGCAATTTGAATTTGCTTTTTTGATTTAATATTTATTATTTTGTATATATTTTTGTAATAATAAGATGTATTTGATACTTTATGAAAAGAAAGAGGAATTTTAATGAACAAAATTGACAAACTTAAATTTGATGAACTAGGACTAAGCGAATCCGTACTCCACTCTATACAAGATCTTAAATTTGAATATCCATCTGATATTCAAGCAAAAGCTATTCCAGTTGTACTAGATGGCTTTGATATTATAGGTCAAGCTCAAACAGGAACTGGTAAAACATTAGCCTTTGGTGCACCTATTTTAAGCCTAATGGAAAGACCAAATGGAAAAGTTCAAGCAATAATAATGTCTCCAACAAGAGAACTTGCTGTCCAAGTTGCTGAAGAACTTTCACGTATTGCAAAACATGAAAGAATTAAAATATTACCAATCTATGGTGGCCAATCTATCGATAGACAAATATCCGCTTTAAAAAGAGGAGTAGATATTGTAGTTGGAACTCCAGGCAGATTATTAGATCATATTAGAAAAGGCACTTTAAAACTCGCTAATGCTAAGTATCTTGTTTTAGATGAAGCTGACGAAATGTTAAACATGGGCTTTATTGAAGATATCGAAAGCATTATAAGTAATTTAAGTGAAGATAGACAGACTTTACTTTTCTCAGCTACTATGCCAAGAGCTATTAAAATATTGTCAAAAAAATATATGCATCCTGAAACAAAGCTTATTGCAATAGAAAAGAAATCTTTGACTGTTTCTAAGATTGAACAATATTATTATGAAGTAAACCCAAAAAATAAATTTGAATCATTATGTAGAATTCTTGACGTTGATGCTCCTAAAACTTGTATACTATTCTGTAAAACTAAGAAGGGTGTAGATGAATTAGTTGATGCATTACAACCTAGAGGTTATACAGTAGAAGGTATGCACGGAGACATGAAACAAAGTCAAAGAATGAATACTCTTAAAAAATTCAAAGATGGTAATCTGAATTTCTTAATTGCAACAGATGTAGCTGCAAGAGGAATTGACGTTGAAAATGTTACGCATGTAATAAACTATGATTTACCACAAGATAGCGAATCATATATACATAGAATTGGTAGAACAGGTAGAGCTGGTAAAGAAGGCACAGCTTATAGTCTTATTACAAGACGAGAAGCATCTGCTATAAGACAAATTGAACGTGATACTAAAAGTATCATCGCTAAAAAAACTGTACCTACTATAACAGATATATTCGCTGCAAAATCAGAAACTATTTTAGATTCTATAAAATTAGTTCTAAAAGAAAATTTATATGAAAACTTTCTTCCACTAGGACAAAATCTTATAAAAGAATTTGGTGATGAAGATGTAGCTGCTTCCCTAATCAAAATTATTTTTGATAAAGAAGTTAACTATAACTATGCAGATGATGCTACAACTACAACTACAGATAATGTTAGACTATTCTTATCTATAGGAAGAATGGATGAAGTTATGACTAAAGATATTATATCCTTCCTATGCGAGACTGCTAACATTAATAAAAATGAACTTGGCCGTATTGATATTTTAGATAAATTTTCTTTCTTAGATGTTCCTGCGAACTTAGTAGATTCTATTTTAAACAATAGTTCAGGTAAGAAATTAAATAGTAGAAAAGTAAATATTGAAGTAGCTAAATCTAGAAGATAGATTTGTTAAATCAAAAGAGCACTTATTAATAAGTGCTCTTTTTTCGCGTATTTTTATTTGCTTTTAAAGATATTTCAGCTCCGCAGGCGATGATTTGATTATTTTATCGTCTCTTTTAACATACAATATAAATGGGGTGATAATAATGAATAAATTTAAAAAACTTATTTACACATTGATTTTTATCTTGTTAATTGAGATTTCGCTAATATATGTGATTTATAAATAAGTACACTTCTTATTTTTCTCTTATAATATAGTTGCTTTGTATATTTCTTCAAAAGCACATAGTTTTTGCACAATCCCACTGCTCTTTATATGTCTGGGAGCTAAAATTGTATACATTGTTGTGCTGTAATCTGGATTTTCCTCTTCCTCATCAATTAAAAAATCTATATTTTTAACTTTTATGCCCATACCATCAAAGTACTGTTCTAATTTTTCCACCATGTTCTTCTTGTTAACGTATTGAATTTCTATTTTAAGAATATTAATGTTTTTAAATAACTTAGCTTCAAAAGTCTTAAGAAATACTAATACTATAAAAACAAATATAGTTGATAATATGCTTAAAGTGTAATAACCTTGACCAACTGCAAGTCCAATACATGCCACAGTCCATAAACTTGCTGCAGTAGTAAGTCCTTTTACTGATCCCTTCTCATGTATAATAGTCCCCGCCCCTAAGAATCCTACTCCCGATATAACTTGCGCCCCAAGTCTTCCAATATCTGCTTTCATGACATTTTGGAGTTCTGGATGCTGCAGTATCATATTAGTTGTTTCTTGAATTGAATATAATTGTATCATTGAGGTAACTGCCGCGCCTAGACATACTAATATATGAGTTCTAAAACCAGCTGGTCTATTCTTATATTCTCTCTCATATCCAATTAAGCCACCGACTAAAACTGCAAGCGCAAGCCTTATTGCTACTTCATATACTAACATGTATATACCTCCAACAAATAGGTTGCTTTTCTTTAAAGTAAATACTTTAGTTTAATTTAAATACTTTAATTCAATACCAATTGACTTTAACCATGTTCTAACAAAATCTTCTATGCATTTATCTTCATATTCATACCATCCATCAGTTGCATTTGGTTTATCCATTAGAATATGTTTAAAACTTTTTATAGGTTCTTCACTTATTAGTGCCTTTTTTAATTCTAGTTTTAAATCTGAATTACTAATTATACTATTAACATATTTTTTCATTGCACTTATATAAAAGTCTTCATCTATTAGAGGAGTTCTTAAATATCTATTAACATCATCTTCGCTAATAAGTATAGCGGTGATGACAAATTCTTTTAACCACTTATCAAATGTATCTTCTTTTAAAGTTCCATTTTCTAATGCTACACTTACTTCTGTAGGAATATATATAACCTCACCAGTAGTTGTGTCTAGAAAGCTTTTCCCTAAATTGTCATCAACATGCGAAATTGTCTCTATAAGTGCCTCCATATTAATTTCTACTAAATTCAAAATTTCACCCCCTCCAGTTACTACAATAATTTTTAATATCTAAAAAAATTATAATATTTATAGTAAAAACCCAATAAACCTTACCGATTTATTGGGTTATTGGTCTACTATTTATTCCTCAAAAGATGAATCATATTCTTCTAAAACCCTTTCAAATTCTTCTTCATCTTCTACTGCATTATATTGCTCTTTACCATCTACCATTTCTATTTTATAGACAAAAGCATCATCTTCTTCTCCTATAGGAGCTAATAAAGCATATTTATTTTCATCTAATTCAATAATTTCGATTAATTCAAAATCAACCTTTTCTCCATCTTCATCTAGCATTGTTATAATTTTATTTTCTTCCATGTCTATTCTCCTTTCAACCTTAATAACCACATTATACCGTTAATCTAGCTATACTGTCTATATAAAAATATAGATTTAATAACATTTCAAAAGGAAATTATCCTACATTATACCTTAAACATATCAAACATCAGTTTATTTACTATATCCGGAAATTCCTCTTATAGAAACTTCTCCTGAAACAATATGTTCTACTATACCTTTGTAATTTTCAATTACCAATTCTCCTTGATCACTTATATCTATTGCCCTAGCTGTTGTTACTTTTCCTCTATTAAATAATTGGATCTCTTTACCTATAAGCATGGAATTTCTTCTACAAATCTGTATAGTTTCTTCTATATTTCCATTTTGGATAAAATCACTATATAGCTCCTCAAAAATATTTAATATGTTGGCAAGCAAAAGCTTCCTCTCCATATATTTGCCACTCACAAGCTTTATAGATGTAGCCACATCTTTTAGATCAATTGGTATATCTTCTTTTTCCAAATTTACATTTATACCAATTCCCATAACTAGATAATTAATATGATCTACTTCCCCACTCATTTCCGTTAATATACCACATACTTTTTTACCATTAAGTACTATATCGTTAGGCCACTTAATACTAGTTTTAATTCCCATTTTCATAATAGCTTTTTGAACAGCTGCTGCCCCAAGTAGGGTTATTTGTGATATATTTTGTGTATTAATATTTGGTCTAAGTATTATGGACATCCATATGCCCTTATGCTTTGGAGATACCCAATTTCGCCCGAGCCTTCCACGTCCTAATGTTTGTTCTTCACTTATTATAACTGTGCCGTGATCTTGCTTTGTCTCCGCAAGCTCTTTAGCTTTAGAGTTAGTTGACCCTATAGAATCGTAGTGAATAATATTTCTACCTATGTATTTTGTACTTAAAAAATTTTTAATTTCCTCAAATGTAAGTATATCCGGTGACGAAATTATTCTATAACCCTTTCTTGAAATTGATTCAATTTCGTAGCCATCCTCTTTAATTATATTTATATGTTTCCAAATAGCTGCACGGCTAACGCCTAAATCTTCACTAATTTTTTGACCAGACACAAAATTATTTCCACTTTCCTTAAGTAGCCTAATGATTTTTTCCTTCATAACACCCACACCCTTTTTGTTTTACCGAATTCTGAGGAAAATCGTTTTATAGTCTTCTGTATTCCTCTTGCCTATACCTATATTTGCCTTTCAGTACAAGGTCAATGTCTCCCACTAACTGATTCCTGTCTTGTGGCAATGTACCAGAAAGTGCCATATAATTTGAAGCATGATTGCTTCTGAAAACACAGTTAGTAACTTCTACATTTTTAAGGAACTCTCTCATCTCATACATTATTTGTTCTGGAGTTAATATATGAAAAGTCCCGTTCTGTACATCCTCATATATAGGGGTTCCACTCTCTAACATTAAAGTTAAAAATCCTACATAATCTGGGTTTATATCACTTATAAGTTTAGCCGATTCTATTGCATGTTCACTTATTTTTTCTGTGCCACCTATTCCTGAAATCAATGTAGTGGATAACTTTATTCCACTTTCTTTAACCTTGCGGCCTGCAATAATCATTTTCTCAGCAGTTACGCCCTTATTTATACTTTTTAATATTTCATTACTTCCAGATTCAACACCTAGATACACAATCCCAACGCCAAGATCCTTAAGCTGTCTAAGCTCATCTAAAGATTTTCTTAAAATATCACTAGGAGCTGCATAAATTCCCACTCTTTCACACTGAGGAAACAATTCTCTTATTTTTAATAAAATCAATTTCAATTTATTAGTTTCAATAACTAAAGCATCTCCATCTGCTAAAAATATCTTTTTAACTACCCCGTAGGTTGATTTAGCATGCTGTAAATCTGCCATAATATCTACTAAATCCCGTATTCTAAACTTCTTATCTTTGTACATATTGCAAAAGCTGCACGCATTATGTGAACATCCGATTGTAACTTGCAGTATAAGACTGTAGGCCTCACTTGGTGGTCTGTAAACTGTTCCTTCATACCTCACTATAATCATCTCCAAACTTCGTAAATTCAATGAATTTTATTTGTTGCATACTTTATTAGTATATCATAGGTTTTTCCATAAAAATAAATCCTTTTTATACTATACTCATTAAACTCACAAAGTAATTTAGTGCTATCAATCTATGTAAATTATTTGGAGCGTAATAAATACTCTTCACAAGTGCGAATAAAAGATTTAATATTTTCTTTCTCCTCTTTAACTTTATCCTCACTGATTTCCCCTCTACCAAGTCTATCACACTGTGATAATAAGGCAATTTCTTTAAAAGATATTTCTTGAGACATGTTTTTCATATCCCCAAAAGGTGATTTTTTGTTTACAAAAAGAGTTTGCATATGCCATCTAACTAAAGCTGAAACTTGATTAATTAATTCGACCTCATCTGTAAGCGCTTCAAGAAATTTTATGCTAAGATCTTCACCAACCTTGTCATGGTCATAAGACGTTATTTTTCCTTTCCTGATTTTTGTAGTAGGTGCTTTCCCTAAATCATGTAATAATGCCCCCCACATAAACGCTCTAGGACATTCACTTTTCTCCTTTACTTTTGCTGCATTATCCACGACTAACATTGTGTGAATCCATACATTTCCTTCTGGGTGATACTGTGGAGATTGGGGAATATCTACTAAACGACTTAACAATGTATATGGATATTCATTAAAGATGATCTTATTATTTATTATTTTATCGAAATATATAGACGGCTTATCATCTTCCATTAAATGCCTCTCAAATTCTTCAAACATTTTTATCATATATTAAGTCCTTTCTATCTATTATTGATATTTTTTTATTTACATCACATTTTGTTATTATAACAAAAAGAGCAAGCTAACCTTTATTTAAACTATATACTATCATAGCTTAGATAACAAACACCTGCTCTTTTTATTAATGTATCTTTTATTAGTTGTTTTTTTTCAGATACCTAATATCCATTTTTTTTGGTTTCAAAAACACTTTCGTTATATGCGCTTTCTTCAACGGTTTGAATAATTTGATTTTTAGAATGTCCATTTTGTGTTTTTGTATCTTTCTTAATATAATCACGT
Organism: Clostridium sp. CM041; assembly: GCF_055081035.1. Taxonomy (NCBI): domain Bacteria; kingdom Bacillati; phylum Bacillota; class Clostridia; order Eubacteriales; family Clostridiaceae; genus Clostridium; species Clostridium sp. CM041. Next base: position 3,262,690 of record NZ_CM143648.1, on the reverse strand, counting down.
AAATTTTCCTTCTTAGCTTCTTCACGACTCTTCATATATACTCCTCCTAATTACTTATTATTACTACATACTTCTAAATATGTTGCCTCTGCCACCGCAGTATTACTGCTCGCTAAACTTCTGTAATACTTTTTTAAACTCTTGGCCCTGTCCTATGGACAAGTATTCTGTTTCTCCATTAATTACAACTGACTTGTAAGCATATGCCTCATCCGAATCTTTAGGACCAACTATCACATATTCATTTCCATCCATTTTAATAGCATCAATCAGTTCTAAGTCGACTTTCTCACCATTTTCATTTAGTACAGTAATTATTTCACTAGCTTTCAAACACTACACCTTCTCTCATGTATTATTTTGTGCCTAAGTAAATGTTTTATACCAAATTTTCATAATAACTCAAAAGGAAATCTCCTAGAATAAAAAAAATGCATCCGTATAACTTTCTCCTGTGCGACCTGAAATCACTTCCAGTGAAATAGGAGAAGAGTAGTCTTCGATTTTAGTTTTTCACTTTACATATTCATCATAAATTATAGCTAAAAGTTTCTCTTTACTATTCAATTGCGGATTTTCTAATACTTTATCTAAAAGAAATCTAAGCATATCACCTATTTTTTCTCCTGGTTTAATAGAAAATTCACTCATTAAATCTCCACCGTTTATTGCAAGTTCTTTTATAGATAGTGGAACTTTAGATTCTAAGATAGCCAATGTTTTTTCTTCTACCTTATTAATTTCTTTTAATCTCACTTCTGGAAAACGTGAACCTAGTGCATCCGCTCTTTGCAAGGCGAAGAGATCACATACTAAATCTACACCTACTCTATTAATAAGACGTTTTACAGAAGCATCTGTTGGTCTTGTAAGCACATTCATATGTTCCTTTACTAAAACACTAATTTCACTTATACTTTGATTATCAAATCTAAGACGCCCTAGTATTTGCTCAGATAATATAACACCTTTTTTATCATGTCCATAAAAATGACCTATCCCATCTTTGCCAATAGTGAAACAGTAAGGTTTAGCTATGTCATGTAATAATGCTGCTATTCTCACATTAAGTGAATGTGGGCATTTTTCTACAACCGACAAAGTATGTTCAAATATATCTTTATCATGATGAGGGTTTTGCTGATTAAACCCTACAGCTAATTGAATCTCTGGTAGTATGACCTCTAATAGTTTAGTCTCTTCAAGTAATCTTAAAGCTTTTGTTGTATTATTAGATACCATCATTTTGCATAATTCATCTCTAATCCTTTCATTACTTACATTTAATATAAGTAACGAATTTGCTTTTATAGCCTCTAAAGTTTTTTCTTCTATTTCAAAATCTAACCTGGCTGAAAAACGAATAGCTCTAAGCATTCTTAGCGCATCTTCTTGAAACCTTTTATTAGGCTCGCCTACGGCTCTAATTATTTTATTCTCTAAATCTTCGGTGCCACCAAAATAATCTATAAGCCCATCTTCCTCATTAAAAGCTAAAGCATTTATAGTGAAATCACGTCTTGCTAAGTCTTCTTTTAAATTTAAAACGAATGTAACACCATCCGGTCTTCTATTGTCCAAGTATTCACCATCTATTCTGTAAGTTGTAACTTCGTATCCATCTCCATTTATCATAACAGTAACAGTTCCGTGTTCTATACCTGTAGGCACAGTTTTGTCAAAGAGTTTGATAACCTCTTGTGGTAGGGCATTGGTAGTTACATCATAGTCCTTGGGCATGGATGTCCCGATTTTGGAATCACGTATACTTCCTCCCACTATATAAGATTCATATCCATTATTTTTTAAAGTGTCTAAAATTACTTTTACATCATTTGGTATAAACATAAAGCCTACAAATATAGTATTATCTTTAATCATTCCACTCACCCTTTATTTTCACTGTAATCTTAATTCTAAATATACATTGCTATAGGTATAATTTCAATTACAGATCCGGTAATTTCTATTTGTTTTTTATCATAATCACTAATTAAACTTGTATCTTTTAGAAATCTATTTTTAAATTCTTTAAAATACTCTTCATTCAAATAATCAAAGTATGTGCCACTTAGTAAACTATAGTTATTAATTTCATTTTCCTTTGGAATTCTTACCACCTTACCAAGGACAGTGATTTTAGCACCTTCAATATAATCTAAATTGTCTGCCATATTTTTTATCTCTAAGGGCACTACAACTTTTGTATTGCTCGTCCCTATATTACTACTAATAAATTTTAAACATTTTTCTCTTTTACAATTTTCCATATCATCTTTCAAGACCTTTAAAACTTGCTTCTTAACTCTTTGCTCTTGGCTTTCTGCACCATTTTCCACAGTTTCCGGTGAAAAAGCCAATTGCATTTCCATAACCCTAATCATATCTTCTATATATTCTATAACTGGATTTTTATACAATTCACTAGTAAACTGAACAAAATCAAATTCCTTCATATTCTTTACATCACTATCATTATTTATAACCTTTAACAAACTTTGATCATTTAGTATGCTTTTTATTCTTGACAGTATTGTTATTACAATTGAAACTCTTTCTTCAATTTTCTGCGACGAGAATTCATTAAGAAGTTGAACATTTAAATCTCCTTGCCTTATTTTACCACAAGTAAGTTCATATAATGGTGTATTGGTACTAATAGTTAACTGTTTTCTCGTACTTTCACTTTTGATTTCGGCAAATTCCTGTATTACAATTGTATATAAATTATTTATCATATTTTCATTAAGGTATAATGGTATAAGTGCTCGATTATCCATATTTACATATACCTCCGTTACATTTTCTCAAATAATACTTCTTACCTAGTCTATATCATTTTTTTATTATTTAGAACAACAGTGTATAATATATGTTTGTTCTCTTTGCGACTTAATAAACTATTTATTTTTTAGAAATACTGATTTCATAACTGAAGTTTCACCATATTTGCGTCTAATACTGTCTATCGTTTTGTCTATCGCCCTTTTCTTTTCATCAGAATCATCACCAATATCAAAAATTGATATTTGTTTGAAATTATCCTCACTTAAATTATTAAGAGAAACTCCTAGTAGTCTTATTGGCTCTCCCTTCCATAATTCATCAAAAAGTTTTTTTACTGTTTTTAGTATTTCCTGCGTTGAATCTGTAGCACTTTTTAAAGTCGTGCTACGCGAATAATCAATAAATTCATGGTTTCTTATAGTTATGCAAATACAGTAACAGCATTTTTTTATATTTCTTAATCTAGAAGCTGTATGCTCTACTAATGCTAATAATACTTTATAGGCTTCGTCTTTGCTTTTAACATTTTCTGATAATGTAGTCGAATTGCTTATTCCTTTTAGCTCATGTTTATTTGACTTTACCTCTCTATTATCTATACCATTGGCATATTTCCACATCATAAGTCCACTACTTTTAAAGTGGTATTTCAAAATTTCAACATCATACTGAGCTAAATCTCCTATAGTAAATATGTTTAAATTATTAAGCCTAGGTACGGTTCTCTTTCCAACCATGAAAAGCTCACCAACTGGAAGATTCCACAGTTTCTTTTCTATTTCATTTTCATATAGCGTATGCACTTTATCAGGTTTTTCAAAATCAGATGCCATCTTAGCTAGAAGCTTAACATTTGATATGCCCACATTTACTGTAAATCCAAGTTCTTTTTTTATTCTGTCCTTAATTTCGCAAGCTATCTTGAGTGCTGCTTCTTTTGAAGTATTATAACTTGTCATATCTAGAAAGCACTCATCTATAGAAAACTTCTCCACATAAGGTGTATAGTCTTCAAAAATTTCTCTCATACTTCTACTACAACTTTCATATAACCTAAAGTCAGGTGATATAACTATCATGCTTTTACACTTCTTTCTTGCAGTAAATAAACTCTCTCCTGTTATTATTCCACTTTTTTTAGCTATCATAGATTTTGCGAGTACTACTCCCCTTCTAGACTCCGCGTCTCCGCCTATTACCGATGCTATATCCCTTAAATCAATATCCGAGCCTTTTCTAAGTTTATCCATAGCACTCCAAGAAAGAAATGCTGAATTAACATCTATATGAAACATAAGCTTATCTTTTAATTTAATCATCTAATCTCATCCTTTATATAATGGGCATTTATGAATGTATCTTTAAAATATTTTTCACATAAATATATTATATAGAATTTTAGTACAAAAAAGCAACCTATCCTTTATTCAGAATAGATTGCTTTAGTGAAACGATTGATTTTATTGCTTATACGTTAGTATAAGCCTTATTTACTAATATAAGCCTTATGCCTTAATATTAGCTTTTATATATTCCTTTATTTCATCTGAATCTCCAAATGATAATACTGGCTCTGATAGCTTTATGCATTCTTCATAGTTAGAATCTGTAACAGTTTTACGCGCTCTTAATATTGAAGAGGCACTCATACTGAATTCATCTAATCCAAATCCAAGTAGTACAGGAATAAGATTTGTATCCCCTGCCATTTCACCACACATGTTTACCTTTATTCCTGCCTTGTGACCATTATCTATTACGATTTTAATAAGTCTTAAAACAGCTGGATGATAAAAATCATATAAATATGATATTTTCTCATTCATTCTATCAACTGCCAATGTATATTGAATTAAATCATTAGTACCTATACTAAAGAAGTCTACTTCTTTAGCTAATACATCTGACATTATTGCAGCTGATGGTATTTCTATCATAATACCCACTTCAATATTCTCATCAAATACTACGCCTTCTGACTTAAGCTCATTTTTACACTGCGCGAGTACTTTTTTAGCCATTCTAAGTTCCTGAAGATTGCATACCATAGGAAACATGATTTTAAGCTTGCCATATGCAGACGCCCTTACTAAAGCTCTTAATTGAGTTGTAAATACATCTGTTCTATCAAGACAAAGTCTTATAGCTCTATATCCTAAAAACGGATTCATTTCCTCATCCATAGGTAAATAATTCAATTTCTTGTCTCCACCAATATCTAAGGTTCTTATAATAACAGGTTTTCCATCCATCTTTTCAAGAACTGACTTGTATTCTTCAAATTGTTCTTCCTCAGTTGGAAGTGCATCTTTTGACATATATAAAAATTCTGTTCTAAATAATCCTATAGCTTCTGCACCATTTTTCAAAACAGATTCTAAATCTTCCGATGATCCTATATTTGCAGCTAATTCAACTGTTTTGCCATCTATTGTAGTAGATTTCATAGTGGCATATTTAAGTAGCTGATGTTTAGATTCAATGAATTCTTTTCGGAGTTCTTTATAATCGTTTAAAGTCGCTTCATCAGGATTAATTATAACTATACCTTCTTCTCCATCTACAATAATTAAATCGCCATCTTTAATTTCACTTATGCCATTGCCTGCACCTACGACTGCTGGTAACTCTAAAGAACGTGCAATAATTGAGGTATGTGCAGTTTTCCCACCTATTTCAGTTACAAATGCCAAAACTTTAGCTTTATCAATTTGTGCTGTATCTGACGGAGTGAGATCCTTTGCTATTAGTATGCACTCTTCTTTAATTTCTGAAATAGAAGCTACTTTTATACCCATTAGCACATTTAACACTCTTTTGCTTACATCTCTAATGTCTGCTGCTCTCTCAGTCATATATTCATTATCCATATTTTCAAAAATAGCTGCTGTTTGCGCTGCTACAGTTTGTAATGAGTATTCAGCATTGAATTTATCGTTTGCTATTTTCTTTTGAATAGATCCTATGAATTCTGGATCCTCAAGCATACATAAATGTGCTTCGAATATTTCTGACTTCTCACTACCTAGCTTTTCTTTAACATTTTTAACTATTTTTTCAAGTTCAGTAATTGCTTCTTGCAAGGCATCATTAAACCTAGCTAGCTCAACCTCTGAATCTATTACCTTACTTTCCTTTATCTCTAAGACTTCTTCTCTAATAACTAATGCTTTGCCTATAGCTATTCCAAGTGATGCACCTATTGCCTTTAACATAGCTTATTCCTCCTATTTTCCAAGTCCTTCTTCTATAAGTTTTACCATAGCTACTGCAGCGGCTTCTTCATCATCACCAGTAGTTTTTATTGTTATTTCATCATCTTTAACAGCTGCCATACACATTATAGCTACTATACTTTTTGCATTATACTCATTGCCCTCTTTTACTATAAGAACTTCTGATTTAAACTTAGAAGCCTCTTTAACTACTGATAATGCCGGTCTTGCATGTATTCCACTTTCACTTTTAACTATTGCTTTTTTTTCCATCATAATATACGCTCCCTATTTTTTTATTTTTATTGTTATAACTTCATCATTTTTATCTACAGTCCCTAACTTAAATTCTACAGATTCCATTATTTCATTATCTGTAAGAACCAGTACACTTAAATTAGTTTTAGCTTTAGCTTTTATTAATTCATTATTAAAAGTTAATAATTTATCTCCAGCCTTAACTTGTTGTCCTTTTTGCGCAAAAGCTTCAAAGCCCTCACCCTTCATCTCTACAGTATCAATACCTATGTGAAGTAATATCTCTATACCTTCTTTGCTCTTTAAAATAAAGGCATGTTTTGTAGGGAATACTTGAAGAATCTCACCATCAACTGGTGAATATAATACTCCTTCTGTAGATTCAAATCCTATCCCATTACCTAACATTTTAGATGAAAAAACTTCATCAGGTATTTCTGATATGTCAAAACATCTTCCCACAACTGGAGATTTTAAAATCATACTCTTTGCTTCTTTGCTCTTTTTTAAAAAACTAAACATTTTTATCATCCTCGCCTTTCTCTAAGGTAGATAGGAATTATTAATTATTATCTACCTAAAGTTTCTTTATTATGAGATTTCACTTTAAATCTTAAATAATTATATAAACATTAGTTTATGCAGTCTTTCGAATTTCAAATACATTTTAAAATCCACTAAAGTAGCTTTATCTACTTTAGTATCTTTATACATTCTTTTTAAAACGTTCTAAAAAAAGACATAAACTAATAAGATGCTCATTAGCATTTTATATGGCTCATGCCTGATCTAATCAGTAACACACCTAATATTATAAACTTTGTTTTTTAATTTGATTGCTTTAATCTATGTATATGCATACAAATATATGAAGCTTCATCTTCACAAACTCCTTTTGAAAGTTTTTCTGATATAAATTCACATACTTTCTTAGAAATTTCAAAGTCTTCACTCATCTGAGCTTTAACAGATCCTAGCATTACATTTTTTAGAACCTTATCATTATCTATTCTATCTAAAGCATACCTTAAATGAGATACTAATCTCCCATATTCCATTGATTTCTCACTAGTTTTTATTCCAAGTAATCCTTGAATATATTCCATTACTTCTTTAACGATTCTGGTATACTTAAGGCTTTGAGACACTTCCTCGTTAACTCTTGCGGAATATATATGAAGAGTAATAAAACCGATTTCACTTTCTGGTAAAGCCACATTTAATTTTTCTTTGATAAATTTTGTTCCTTTTTCTGCTATGCTATATTCATTAGGATATAATGTTTGTATTTCATTTAGAAATGGATTAACAATATTAATTCCAAGTTCCACTCTTTTAATTGCAAAACTAATATGGTCACTTAGACCAACATGTATATGTGAATTTAATTTTTCTTGTAACCTATCTTCCGCAAAAGAAATTATTTCTTCTGCTACTGCCAATATTTTACCTTCTACATTTTGAACGATTTCCACATAGTTAGCTTTTTCACTATCATCTATTTTAATAAATTTCTGGTCTATGGCACTCCCTTTAGCTATAAGCTCACCAGGTTTTTTACCAAATCCTATACCTTTACCAAAAAGAACATATACATTATCGTCTTTCTCTGAAACAACAACATTACTACTAAGAGATTTTAATACCTTATAATCAATATTCATGTTAACATTACCTCTTCTATAGTTTAAAATACATTTTGGAATTATTCAAGGGTTTTTTTAAATATATTCTCGAGAATTTAAATATAGCCACTTAAATTGTCGGATTTCACTTAATTTAAGGATTAATCATTATTATTTTGCTCTTAATTCTTAAATTAATGTAAACTTATTATGCAATGTCATTAAATAAGTACAAGCACCCTTTTTAGGATGCTTGTTCAAATTCTTAAGCCATAAACATTTTTATATCTTCTTCTACGCTAGAAATTCCAGCTATTCCAAAGTTCTCTACTAATACATTGACAACATTTGGGGATAAAAATGCTGGTAATGTTGGTCCTAAGTGAATATTTTTAACGCCTAGGTGAAGTAATGCTAATAACACTATTACAGCTTTTTGCTCATACCATGCAATATTATATGTTATTGGTAATTCATTGATATCATCGAGTCCAAATACTTCTTGTAGCTTCATTGCAATAACAACTAATGAATATGAATCATTACATTGTCCTGCATCTAGGACTCTAGGAATTCCACCAATATCTCCAAGTTCTAATTTATTGTATCTGTATTTTGCACAACCTGCAGTTAAAATAACTGTATCTGTTGGTAATTCTTTTGCAAAATCAGTATAGTATTCGCGGCCTTTCATTCTTCCATCACAACCAGCCATTACAAAGAATCTTTTAATTGCTCCTGTTTTAACAGCCTCTACAACTTTATCAGCTAATGCTATTACTTGATTGTGAGCAAATCCTCCAACTATTTCTCCTCTTTCAATTTCAATTGGTGCACTACATTTTTTTGCATGCTCAATTATAGCTGAAAAATCTTTTGCAGTTCCATCTTTCCTATCAGCTATATGGTTCACGGAAGGAAATCCAGATGCTCCAGTAGTATAAACTCGCTCTTTATAAGAATCCTTTGGAGGAGTAATACAGTTTGTTGTCATTAGTATTGGTCCATTAAAGCTTTCAAACTCTGAATTTTGTTTCCACCACGCATTTCCGTAGTTACCTACAAGTTGATCATATTTTTTAAAAGCTGGATAGTAGTTTGCTGGTAACATTTCACTATGAGTATATACATCTACTCCTGTACCTACTGTTTGTTTTAATAATTCTTCCATATCCTTTAAATCATGTCCACTAATTAATATTCCTGGGTTATTTCGAGTTCCTATATTAACCTTTGTAATTTCTGGATTTCCGTAAGTAGTTGTATTAGCTCCATCAAGTAGTGCCATAGCATCTACTCCATATTTACCACACTCAAGTACCAATGCAACTAATTCATCAACAGATAAGTTATCATTAGTAGTTTGTGCAAGTCCTTTTTGCATAAATGCATGTAGGTCATTGCTTCCATACCCTAAGTTAAATGCATGGTCAGCATAAGCTGCCATTCCTTTGATACCATAAGTTACAAGTTCTCTTAAAGATCTTACATCTTCATTTTCTGTTTTAAGAACTCCTACATTCATAGATTTACTCTCAAATTCTTCAGAAGTACCTGTCCATATTGCACATTCAGGTAGTTTATCATCTATTACTCCACCGGCATTTACGAGTTCTGCCTTAATTACTTCACGTAATTCTAATGCTTTTGTTATTGTTTCAATAAATTTAACTTTATCAAAATTTGCATTTGTTATAGTCATGAATAATCCATTTACTACAAATTTATTTACTTCTTGATTTTCTACCCCTAGTTCCCTTGCTCTTGTGCTATAAATTGATATTCCTTTTAAAACATATATTAATAAATCCTGCATATTAGCTAAATCCTCTGTTTTACCACAAACTCCTCGTGATGTGCATCCTGTGCCCTTTGAAGTTTCTTGACATTGATAACAAAACATACTCATTGTAAATTCCTCCTGTTTTTTCGGATAGATAATAGTTTTATAATGTCGCATTCAAATAAATAGCCACATATTAACTTGGTATTTATTTGAATGCACTAATTATCTTCCATATAAAAATTTAGTATTTTAATAATTAACATCAACATAAGTAATCTATCCTTTATTGTTGAACTACCTTTATTATAGTTGCGCACAGATTGAAAGTCGGTAACAAATGTTACAGCATTAATATTTTCTCACTGTTCTTTATTATTATTTACCAAATATGATATTCTCCACTGCTTACTATTAGTATGCACTTATTGCTGATACCATTAATATCAGTATTTATCTATTATTATGGTATAATTAGTATTTAAAAAACTATTTAGGAGTGAATAAAATGAAAAATAGAAATGTAAATAACCTGGTAAAAGCAAGTCTTTTTCTTGCTCTAGCTATAGTTTTTCAAGTAGTAGGAAAGACTTTACCTGGAATAAGTCAATTTTTTGTTGGACCAGCTGTTAATGCTATCCTTATACTTACAGCTGCAATTTGTGGAGGTGTTTACGGGGTATTAGTAGGTTCTTTAACTCCACTACTCGCCTGGTTAACTGGACAACTTGCCAGCGTTTTAGGACCCTTCCTCCCCTTTATAATTATTGGTAACATAATATTTGTTCTTAGTTTTGTAATTTTAAATAAACGTGGAAAATATGGTGAACATTTAGGAGTTATAATTGGGGCTTTTATGAAATATATATTTCTATCAATTTCCGCATCAAAACTTATCCCCTTATTCAATCTAAATATACCTCCAAAAATAGTTAATAAACTAGTTATTACTATGGGGTCACCTCAGCTTATAACTGCACTCATCGGAGGAGCTTTTGCATTAATACTAATTGAAATTTTAACAAAAAGAAGAATCTTATAGAGATTTCTTTAACATTTTGCAATATTTGTTGAAATAATGTACAATATTTTTTAAAAAATAACATAAATTATCGAAACTTAACACTAACTTAACATTGTTGTGATAAAATTTCATCGGAATATTCTATTTAGAGGAGTGTTATTAAAATATGGATTATAAAATGATTTTTCAACTTTTAGGTGGTTTAGGACTATTTGTATACGGAATGAAGCTAATGGGCGATGGTCTCCAGAAGGCTGCTGGAGAAAAGCTAAAAAAAATGCTAGAGGTTCTAACTAGCAATAGGTTTTTTGCTGTACTCGTTGGTGCAGGAGTCACTGCAATTATTCAAAGCAGTAGTGCTACTACAGTAATGACTATTGGCTTTGTAAATGCAGGGCTTATGAATTTATTCCAAGCTGCTGGGGTTATTATGGGAGCAAATGTTGGTACTACAATGACTGCTCAACTTATAGCCTTTAAACTTACAGATGTCGCACCCTTTATTCTTGCAATAGGTGCTGCTTTAGTTCTATTTTGCAAGAATAAGAAAACTAAAGACATTGGCGAGATTGTTTTGGGTTTCGGTATATTATTTGTTGGTATGTCAATGATGGAAACTGCTATGAGTCCTTTAAGTGAACTAGATAGCTTCAAGAATCTTATTTTAGTTTTAGGAAAGCACCCATTCATGGGAGTTATTGTTGGTCTTTGTATGACAGCAACAATTCAAAGTAGTAGTGCTACTATTGGAATATTAATGGCACTTGCTTCAAATAGCAGTATAACGCTTGCTATTGCACTTCCTATACTTTTTGGGGATAATATTGGAACCTGTGCTACCGCACTACTTGCAAGTATAGGCACTACTAAAAATGCTAAAAGAGCTGCACTGTTACATTTGATTTTTAACTTTACAGGCACAGTAATATTTATGCTAGCTTTCAAGTTAGTATTAAAAATTGTTCCTATGTTTGGTGGAGATGTCCAAAGACAAATTGCAAATGCTCATACATTATTTAATGTATCAAATGTATTTATACAAGTTTGGTTTATAAATGCTTTAGTTAAAATTGTTAATAAATTAGTACCTGGTGAGGATGAAAAATCAACTGCTCTAGTACTCGAATACTTAGATCGAAGACTACTCGAAACTCCTTCTATCGCAGTTGGACAACTTATTAAAGAAGTTACTAGAATGGGTCAATTAGCCTCGGCAAATCTTTCTAATGCTATGCAAGCTTTCCTTAATTGTGATGAAAAAATGATGAACTCAGTTATTGATCATGAGGTTACAATTAACTATCTTGAGAGAGAAATAACTAGTTATATGGTGTCGCTTTCAAACACATCTCTATCCGAACATCAATCTGAAATTATTACTTCTCTTTACAATGTTGTAAATGATATAGAGAGAATTGGAGATCATGCTGACAACTTAGGTGAGCTTGCTAAAAGCAGAATGGTTAATAAACTCATTTTTTCAGAAAAATCACTATCTGATGTTACATATATGTTTGAAACTGTAAAATACTGTGTTGATAACGCAATATCCGCTTTAGAAAATTCCGACTTAGAATCTGCTCGCAAAGCAATGAACGTAGAAAAAAAGATAGATACCATGGAAAGACAGCTTAAAAAGGAGCATATATCTAGGTTAAGTCGCCTTGAATGCACTCCTGCTGGAAGCTCTGTGTATCTAGAGCTATTAACCAATCTTGAAAGAGTTGGAGACCATTCAAATAATATTGCACAAATGGTTGTAAGCTCTAATTAATCAAATTAAAACAAAAAAGATTAGGACCTAGTATAATACTAAGTCCTAATCTTTTTTATTTTAATTTGTACTTGTCAGTATGGTTTTTTACATTTCCTATATCTATTGACAAAAGTCTACATATTGTATAATATACAACCATATAATGTTTTTATATTTAGAGGAGGAAACATTTATGATATTTTCAAATTGGTATAAAAAACAAAAAAAAGAAAAAGAAAGAAAATTAAGAATTAAAACTGCGAAAAAAATACTTATTGGTACCGCAGCTGGAAGTCTTAGTGGATTATTAGGTGGCTTACTTTTTTCGCCAAAATCAGGAAAGGAAACTAGAGGAGATATTGCTCGTTCATCAAAGGAGCTTAAGGGGAACATTGATAATAAAGTTTCTGATGCTAAAGATAGTGTAACAGATGCTAAAGTTAAAATTAAACAAAAAAGTGCTGCCCTTAAAGAATCTCTTAACAGTAAAGTCTCAGATGCCAAAGATAGTGTAACAGATGCTAAAGTTAAAGTTTCACAATATTTAAACGAAAAAAAGACTTCAAAAGTAATTTCTGAAACAAAAGATGATATGACTATAACTGACAATGAAGATCTAGATACCGTTGTAGGACAACCTGTTATAGTTGAAACTGAAACAAAAAAATAATCAAAATCTTATAGAATAGTGGTGCTATTAATGTATATAAACTTTTTTAAATTGGGACAAGGCTTATTGCTTTTTCTTGGTATAGTCATTTTAATTATACTTATAATAGGGTTATTAAAACTTATTAAAACTATATCAAGTGTAAATTCAATTATCGAAAAAAATGAAGATAATATTGATGAAATATTGTCTGTTTTACCAAAAACATTTAAAAACTTATATGAGGTAACAGACAACATAAAAGATGTTACTGAAGTAGTAGTTCAAACAACTGCCTCTGCCATTGGTACAACAGAATATTTTGAAAAATATTTAGTATATATAGTAGATATTTTAACTATTATAAAAAAAATATTTTCAAATAAAAAATAAAAAAGTATATATTACTATTAATGCGTTCACTTCGCTAAGAACTAATAATTTTATTTTTAGTTAATCTGCTAAAAAACATAAACTCACTGTCGCTCAAACATATGTTTTTCTTAACGCATCTTAATTAAAAATAAAACAAGAAGTTCAAAGCTCGCTTCAATGCATTATACGTAATATATACTTTTTTTTGCGCATTCAAACAAATGAAGCAGATAACATAAACCTAAGTTTATGTTATCTGCTTCATTTGTTTAAATGTGCCTTAAGCCGTTCTTTAATTTTTTTCTCATATCCATTGTCAAGGGCTTCATAATATACTTTGCCAATTAGCTCATCAGGCAAATATTGCTGCGCTACATAATTCCCCTCATAATCATGCGGGTACAAATATCCTACTCCATGTCCTAGTTTCTTTGCACCACTATAACTTCGCTCCCTTAAATGTACAGGTATTTCCCCTATGTTTTGTTCTTCTACATCTTTAAGTGCATTATTTATAGCTATATAAGATGCATTACTTTTAGGAGCTGATGCTATATAAATTGCAGCCTGTGCTAAAATAATTCTTGCTTCTGGCATGCCTATAAACTGAACCGATTGTGCTGCATTATTTGCTACGAGTAGCGCAATAGGATCAGCATTTCCCACATCCTCGGATGCAGCTATTACAATTCTCCTGGCAATAAACTTGGGATCCTCCCCAGCGTATATCATCCTAGCAAGGTAATGTACTGTAGCATCAGGGTCCGATCCTCGCATACTTTTAATAAACGCAGAAATTACATCATAATGCTCGTCTCTATTCTTATCATATTTTATATGCTTTTTTTGGAGACATTCCTGAGTAACTGCAAGTGTTATTTTTATTTTACCATCTTCATCTCTATCCGTAGTGAGTACTGATAATTCCAAAGCATTAAGTGCACGTCTTGCATCGCCATTTGCCATATCTGCAAGATAACTTATGGCTTCACTCTCCATACAAATATTGGTGTTCCCAAATCCTACTTCTTTATCAACAAGCGCACGTGCAATAATTTTTTCAATATGTTTTTTCCTTAATGGTTCTAATTTAAATAGCATAGATCTAGATATTAATGCATTATTAACTTCAAAATACGGATTTTCCGTAGTTGCTCCAATTAAAACTATTGTGCCTTTTTCTACAAAAGGTAGCAATGCATCCTGTTGAGCTTTATTAAATCTATGAATTTCATCTATAAATAATATAGTTTTAGTATTATACATGCCTAAATTATTGTTAGCGTCAGCTACCACTTCTCTTAATTCTTTTAGCCCATCTGTTACAGCATTAAGTCTAACAAAATTAGATTTCGTTGTATTTGCAATAACTTTAGCCAAGCTAGTTTTACCTGTACCTGGTGGACCATAAAGTAGTAACGAAGTTATCTTATCTGCTTTTATAGCTCGGTTCAAAAGCTTTCCCTTGCTTAAAATATGCTCTTGTCCTACATAGTCTTCTAATTTTTCAGGTTTTAATCTCTCAGCGAGCGGTGCTTCTTTTTGTAAGTTCTTTTGTGCTTGTAATTCAAATAGATCCATATAATCACCTTTAAATCTTTCGTTTAGTTTATTCTGCTCTATTATAATTAATTAGCTCAAAGATTTTTGTTTTAGTTTTTCTGTCATATCATGTAATTTAACTATTCCGGCTTCTCTTAATTTTTTATTTTCATCTTCAATGTTCTTTGTTTCCTCTATCCCTTGCATAATAGTATTCCAAGTTTTCTCTAGAGTTTCTATTTTCACACTTGTTCCTCCAGCGAGTTTCGCTATGTCAACACTTTGACTTCTTATATTTTCGGCATTTTTCATTAATAATTCATTAGTAGTTCTGTCAAGTTCTGCTAAAGAATCTGATACTAGCTTTTGCTTTTTTAAAGCAATAGCTTGAATTATTCCATTTTTGAATACAGGTATA
This sequence comes from Clostridium sp. CM041, assembly GCF_055081035.1. Classification (NCBI taxonomy): domain Bacteria; kingdom Bacillati; phylum Bacillota; class Clostridia; order Eubacteriales; family Clostridiaceae; genus Clostridium; species Clostridium sp. CM041. Next base: position 3,247,258 of record NZ_CM143648.1, on the reverse strand, counting down.
GTTATTATAAAAGCAGAATGAACTTTAGATATCAACTTATAATTTCCTCTTTGAATCATTTTAATTTGAGGGGCAGTTTGTAATGATACCATCTTAGCCATTTCCAAATCATAAATTCTCTGTTTTAACATTTCAACAGTGGCTTTAGCATTCTCGTAATTTATCATATTTATTTGTTCACCACTCGCAGCTAACGCCTCAAGTCTAGGAATATCTCCATTTTCATTTTTTTCAACAACCATATTTCCTGCTGCAATGTATTTTTCTAATTCTCCATAATACTCAAAATTCTGATTATATAAGTTTTCAAGTGATAAGTTAGAACTATTTATTTCCGCCTTATAACCACTAAGCGCCGTGTAAATTTTGTCTATTTCTCCTCCGATGGTTTTATACTTACCCATCATTTTGTCAATTGCCTTACCTGGTTTACTAAATAGCTTTGCAAGGAAACCAGTTTTATTTTCCTCAAAATCTTGCTTATCGAATTTCTTCATTATGCTTGTAAGTTCCTTTATCATAACACCCGAGTCTTCAACACTACTGCTTTTAATAGAATTTAATATTTGATCGGCAAATTTCGATATTTGCTGAGCCGGTTCATTTCCAAATTCTAATATTGCATTTGCATCTTTAATATTTATATTGGCTGCAATTTGTATCACTTGTGGTGAGACTTTAAGCTGCCGACTTATGCTTATTGCTTTTTGCTCTATAGCCTTATCTTCAATGTTTTCATCTTCAATTTTAAGTATTTGATTATTCTTTTCCATGTTTTTCTCTCCTCCTAATATCTCGTGCGCCTATGTTTTTCTAACTTATTTTTAAGATTTTTGTGCTATAGCATAAAAATCAACTTTCAACTATCAAAATATTAACTGCGGAACAAATTTTCAAAAAAACCTTTTTTCTTCTCAACATGTTTTTTAAAGTGCAACTTAAAACTTACATTTTCTAATCTATGAATGTCATATTGCTCAGGAAATATAAAATTTTCTATATCGTTATACCCTGAAGGGTTATATATAATTATATCTATTCCCATAGAATTCATAAAAGCAAGCATTATACAATCTTCGAAAGATAAGTTCCCATTTTCTTCATTATTATAAACTACAATTTTAGGAACTTCTTCTGGGTAATCATATGCTTGCAGTAATTCAAGTAATGTTGTATCTAAATTTATTAACACTGAGAAAATATCCACTTGCAAATCTCTTAAATCTTCCTGTTCAACGTTTATTATTACAGGATTAAGGCATAAGTCTTTAATTTTCTCTGCCATAGTTTTTTGAAGTCCAGACCTAAGCTCCTTGTATTTCCACCAAGATGAATTAAGCATTTCAGAAACATTAAACTCTGAAAAAACATTACTCGGGTATATTTTATTGAATTTTCCATATTCCAAATGTACTACATCCATTATAGGTAGTTCATTGTAAAACTTAGTAAATTTCCCAGTTGATACCTCATTAATTTCCTTCCAGTAAATATCAATATTTTCATGAGTACCACAAATTTTTGAGAACATATTGGGCACGACTACAGTTGAGTCTTTAACCTTAAAGCCTTCCCTTATGCATGCCTTTTCCTTAATCCAAATATATATTTCCTCATATGTAGTATTAAGGGTTACTGCCTCTACATTATAATCTGAAAACTGCCACGGTCTATAAAACCCAGAATCATCCGTATACAATGTCTTATTGAGCTCTTCTTTAGCATTGTATGCAGTGGTCTTAATTCTATCCTCAATATTAGTAGGGAACGGTTTTATTTCATAGTTACAATTATAAACAATTTCATTTGAAAAAGCATTATATTTATCAATTTCATGAAAAGCTCCAGCGTTTTTCGGATTAAAGTATAAAATATCGCAACCCAAGGTTGATAATAATATTAAATAAAAAACTTCTTCTCTTGAAATTTCTCCATAAAAGACTACCTTAGGATTAATTTCCATATAATTAAACTTTTCGAATAACTCTTTAGAATAAATATTTATCCAGTGAATCACATAATTGATAATAACTTTAATTTTATGATTATCAATTATTCCATTGCTCTTAATATAATATTCTATTAGTCCCTTTAAATTATTTTTAATTTGTCTGAGCAAAACTTTATTAGATAAATTCGGAAAAAGTCCATTATCACTTATTAAATTTATAATTAAAGATACATCTAGAACTTCTCTTTTGAATACTTTTATCCAAATGTCATTTAATACATTTTGAAGTCTTATGCTAATGTCTTTATCTAACCCCTCACCAAACCGTATGTAACATGACCCTATTTTCTTTAATTCACTGTCTAAACTATGTAAATTTTCATAGTAATCTTTTTCATTGTTTTTTATACCTATAAACCTATAAAAATAATTGGGAATAGTAACAACATTAGAATTATGTTCAAATTTGCTTCTTTTATAAATCTCTGTTTTTAAACTATTTACGATATCCTCATTAATGTCTAGATTAACACTTTGGATCTCCAAATTATTCAAACTATTATTCTCCATATTCACCTTACCTTTTCAATTATATTTTCTCGTAAATATAATTTATTATCCATATTAAGTATACCATAATAATCTTATATTTTTCATTCAATATTCCTTAAAATCACATTTTATACCAATGGAGTTGTTGGAATAATCTCACTTTTTCACAAAAGTTTTTTTTCATAAAAGGTATTCTTTTATACATACAAAAGGTATAATATATATGGTATAGTGGATTTTAGTTGTAACTGCATCAAGCTTTTACACTTTTTTATTTTTGACAATCTTCGCTATAATTTTATAGTAGTATAACAGTTAATTATTGTTATATACACTATAAACCACTAAAGAGGGTAACAATTGATAATTGTTATGCCTCTCAGAGAACTACAAGGAGGTTTATTATGGGACTTTTGACTTTTAAAAAAGGTATTCACCCGAGTGGTAGTAAAGACTTAAGTATGCACAAAGCAATTCAAGATTTGCTTCCAAAGGGCAACTTAGTATTTCCTATGCAACAACATATAGGTGCACCTTGCGAACCTTTAGTAAAAAAAGGTGATAAGGTATTGGTGGGACAAAAAATAGGTGAATCCAAAGCTTTTGTATCTGCGCCAATATATTCAAGCGTATCTGGAACTGTAAAAGACGTAGCGCCGTGGCTACATAGCAATGGAACAATGGTATTGTCTGTCATTATCGAAAACGATAACACTTATGAAGAAGTGCCAACTATGACACCTCACAATGATTATGAAAAGCTATCAAAAAATGAAATCGTAACTATCATTAAAGAAGCTGGTATAGTAGGTATGGGTGGGGCATGTTTTCCTACACATATTAAGCTTACTCCTCCAGAGGGAAAAATTATCGACAGCATTATAATAAATGCTGCAGAGTGTGAACCATATTTAACTTGCGATTACAGAATGATGATGGAAAAATCCACTGAAATAGCTCTCGGCTTAAAAATTATTCTTCAAATGTTCCCTGGTGTAAAGGGATATGTTGGAATAGAAGATAATAAGCCTGATGCAATTGAAGCTATGGAAAAAGCTTGCAAAAGCATGGATAATGTACAAGTTACTCCACTTATTACAAAATATCCTCAAGGTGCAGAAAAACAATTAATTTATGCAATTACTGGTAGAGAATTACCTTCTGGTAAGCTCCCTGCAGACGTTGGATGCATAGTTCAAAATGTTGATTCTGTGTTTGAGATATATAACGCTGTAGTAAACGGTAGACCACTTATGGAGCGAGTACTAACCGTAACCGGAGAAGCAGTTAAAGAACCACTTAATTTAAGAGTAAAATTTGGAACTTCTATAGAAGAAGTTATCGAGGCTGCTGGTGGATTTAAAGAAGACCCCGTTAAAGTAATATCCGGTGGACCTATGATGGGAATGGCTTTAAGTTCATTAAAAACTCCCGTTATTAAAGGAACCTCGGGGATACTTTGTTTAACAAAACAGCAAGCTAAATTAGAACAAGAATCTAGCTGCATAAGATGTGGAAAATGCATGAACGCTTGTCCTATGTTTTTAAACCCTACAAAACTTAACTCTTTAGTTTTAAGAGGTAAGTACGATGAATTTGAAGAATACCATGGTATGGATTGCATTGAGTGTGCTTGTTGCTCTTATGTATGCCCAGCAAAACGTCATTTAACTCAAACTTGCCGTGAAGGTAAACAAACAGTAAATATCAATAGACGAAAAAAATAGATAGAGGTGACTTATATGTATACAGTATCTTCATCCCCACACATAAAATCAAATGATTCTGTGCAGGGCATAATGAGAGACGTAATAATAGCATTACTACCTGCTACCTTTGCCGGCATATATTTTTTTGGAATGCAAGCATTTTTAGTTACATTGGTATCTGTGCTATCATGTATTGCGGCAGAGGCTTTATGGCAGAAACTAACTCATAGAAAAATTACAATAGGAGATCTTAGTGCTGTGGTAACTGGTTTATTACTTGCATTTAATTTGCCCGCTGCTGTTCCGCTTTGGCTTCCTGCAATTGGAGGATTTTTCGCAATAATTATTGTAAAACAATTTTTTGGTGGAATTGGACAAAATGTAATGAACCCCGCTTTAGCCGCTAGAGCATTTTTACTTGCTTCTTGGCCAGTTCACATGACTAATTTTACCGTTGATGGTACTTCCGCTGCTACGGCACTTGGAATACTTAAAACTGGTGGTGACAATTTACCTAGTCTAATGAACGTTTTTATTGGTAATGTCGGTGGTTGCATTGGTGAAACTTCTGTACTTGCATTACTAATCGGTGGAGCCTATCTACTATATAGGAAAATAATAAGCTGGCATACTCCAGTAGTATTTATTGGTACTGTATTTGTTTTAACTGCTATATTAGGTAGAGATGGTTTAATGACTGGAAATGCATTATATGAAATTTGTGCTGGAGGCTTAATGATTGGTGCTTTCTTTATGGCAACTGATTATTCAACTTCGCCAATGACTAAAAAAGGACAACTTATCTTTGGACTTGGATGTGGAGTTTTAACCACAATTATACGTTTATATGGTGGTTATGCTGAAGGAGTATCCTACTCTATATTAATAATGAGCTTATTTGTTCCATTTATTGATAAGTTTACTGCTCCACGTATTTTTGGGGAGGTGAAATAATTGAAAGAAAATATTAAATTAGGTTTGATTTTACTTTTAATTACTGGAGTTGCGGGCTTCTTACTAGGCGGTGCCTATGAAATAACAAAAGCACCTATTGCTAATTCGATTGCTGCTGATAAGCAAGCTGCTATGAAAGCAATATTACCCACAGCTGATAAATTTGAAAAGACAGACGTGAAAATCAATGAAAAGATTTCTGAGGTTAACTCTGGCATAAAGGGTAATGAAATAGCTGGTTATGCTATAAAAGTTGCTCCAAAAGGATACGCTGGCCCAGTAGAAATCATGGTTGGAATATCAAACGAGGGAAAAGTTACTGGGATTAAAATTTTAGCCCACACTGAAACTCCTGGTCTTGGTGCTAATGCTCCAGAACCTAAGTTTTCAGATCAATTTAAGAATAAACCTATAAACGAAAAATTAGAAGTTGTAAAAGTAGCTCCTTCAAAGGACAACCAAATACAAGCTATTACAGGTGCAACTATTACATCAAAAGCTGTAACTCTTGGTGTTAGCGATGCTATTGATTTTTACAACTCTTCATTGAAAGGAGCTGAAAAATAATGAGCGTATTTTCTGAAAGATTAAAAAATGGTATTGTAACCGAAAATCCAATATTTGTGCAAGTTCTCGCTATGTGCCCTACCCTAGCTGTTACCACAAGTGTAAAAAACGGCATAGGTATGGGACTAGCATCTACAGCAGTGTTGATTTTTTCTAATCTTTTTATATCATTATTAAGAAATGCAATACCTGATAAGGTTCGTATACCAGCTTACATTACAATAATAGCTGCTTTTGTAACATTAATTCAGTTTTTATTGCAAGGTTTTGTTCCATCTCTATATAAGTCACTCGGAATTTTTATTCCACTTATAGTTGTTAACTGTGTAATTCTTGGAAGAGCTGAATCATATGCTTCAAAACACAAAGCACTTCCTTCAATTTTTGATGCTATCGGAATGGGACTTGGGTTTACAGTAGCTTTAGCAATTCTGGGTGCAATAAGGGAATTACTAGGCGCTGGTTCAATATACGGATTTAAATTATTGGGAGCCTCTTTTCAACCTGCTATAATTATGGTTCTAGCACCTGGAGCTTTTATTACTCTAGGAATTTTAATGGCTCTATTAAACCAAAAAGCAATTAATCAAACAAATAAAGTTAATGATAAAATTGCACATTTTCATGAAATTGATCCAGTGACTGGCGCGTGTACTGGATGTGGGTCTTGTGCTCATAGTTGCAAAAAATAATTTTTTTTAAGAAAGGTGGATGGAAATGAGACTTTTTTCAATTTTTATAAGTGCATTTTTGGTAAATAACTTCTTATTAGTTAAATTCCTTGGAGTATGTTCTTTTCTTGGAGTTTCTAAAAAAACCGAAACTGCAAAAGGTATGGGACTAGCAGTAGTATTTGTTATGTTCTTAGCCTCATTCATGACTTATGGAGTCTATAACTGGATTTTAGTTCCTTTGAACATAACTTATTTATCAACACTATCATTCGTGCTAGTTATTGCAGCACTCGTGCAATTTGTTGAGATGGTTATCAAAAAAACTCAGCCAAGTCTCTATAAAGCGCTCGGAATATTTCTTCCATTAATAACAACTAATTGTGCTGTGCTTGGTATGGCTGTTATCAACATAGGTGAAAAATACAACCTAGTAGAATCCATGGTTAATGCCCTTGGAGCATCAGCTGGCTATATGCTTGCCATTGTACTTCTTTCAGGGTTAAGAGAAAGAATGGAAGAGAATGATAATATGCCACTAGCCTTTAGAGGTCTACCTATTTCATTAATTACAGCCGGACTCATGGCCATCGCATTTTTAGGCTTTAGTGGTTTAAAATTGGGGGGTATTTAAATGGATATAAATAATTTAATTTACCCAGTAATAAGCATTGGTGGTATAGGCCTTGTATTTGGTATAGTACTTGGTTATGCTAATAAGAAATTCTACGTAGCTGTTGATCCTAAAATACCACTAGTTAGAGAAGCATTGCCTAGTGCAAATTGTGGTGCATGTGGATTCGCTGGTTGTGATGCTTATGCTGCAGCTGTAGTTGAGGGCGGTGCACTCCTAAATGCATGCAGCGTAGGTGGAGCTTCTGTCGCTGAAAAAATCGGGGAAATAATGGGCGTATCCGTTGAAACCGCTAATCCACAAGTTGCCTTTGTTAAATGTAAAGGAACTTGCACGGTTGCTAAAGAAAAATATGAGTATGATGGAATCAAAGATTGCCGCCAAGCAGTTATTGCTCCTGGTGGTGGTCCTAAAGCTTGCGCTGATGGTTGTTTGGGTTTTGCAAGTTGTGTAAGAGCTTGTGAGTTCAATGCCCTTCACGTCATTGATGGTGTAGCTGTAGTATATAAGGATAATTGTGTAGCTTGTGGCGCATGCATTGCAGTATGCCCTAAGAATTTAATAGAATTAGTTCCAGCTACTCAAGAAGTACTTATTGAATGTAACTCAAAATCAAAGGGTAAAACAGTAAAAGATAATTGCGGTGTTGGATGCATTGCTTGCGGAATGTGTGCGAGAGTTTGCCCATCTAAAGCGATTGTTATGGTTAATAACTTACCTGTAATAGACTTTGAAAAATGTACACAGTGTGGACTATGTGCAACTAAGTGTCCTACAAAGGTTATTTCAAAACCATTAAAAGCTCGTGAAAACTTAAGTAATTAATGAAAAAGATAAGCAGAAGGTTTTAAACCTTCTGCTTATCTTTTTTATTTACTGAAAAACATTTCAATTCCTTTTTACAAACTTGGAAACCTTTGACTTGATAAATGGACTACGATTTCTATTTTAGTGGTAATATTTCTTCTAATCTACTTTTTAAAATACTAGATAGAATTCCAATAAAATACCCTGTAACAATCGCTGAAATTAATAATACCGGTAAATACACATATATTCTTAAATCATTAATTATAAAAGCGGCCACAAGTAGCTGACCTACATTGTGAAAAACAGATCCACAAACACTTATTGAAGGTATACTTAAGTGATTCTTAAGATACTTGTAAAGCAATACCATTACTATATTACTTAGCACTCCGCCTGCAATGCTAAACATAAAGGCTGACATGCTTCCACCAAAAATAGAACCTAATAAGGTTCTTAAAATCATTATTAAAAATGCTTCTTTCCACCCTAGTAATATTAATGCAACTAACGATATAGAATTAGCAAGCCCTAATTTTATTCCTGGAAATAGCACTGGAATCTGAGCCTCAATTAAATAAATAACTAATGCTATTGCAACTAACATACTGAGTAAAACCATTCTTTTAGTCTTTCCCATATTTTCACCTACATTTTTTTAATTTAAAAAGTCCCACCATCAATACCTTTATTTGCTTCGCCTTCAATACTAATCATAAGTTTATTAGGTAAACATACAATCATCCCACCTGGCTCTGATATACTTCCACTTTTAACACACTCTTTATGTGCACAATCAGAATCTTTTACCTTAACACCATCATGAGTAACTAGTATGGTATTATAATGGCCATCTTTTGTTTTTATAGTAAACTCTTGTGGCTCTTTTACCTTATTTAAATCAATAGTTCTAATCACTGTACCGGCGCTTTTAATAACTGCAATATTTTCTGACCCCTTGATTGCGATTTTGTATATTAAAGCTACACTAAAAGATATTACTACAATAATTAAAAGTATTATGAAAACTATTTTATCGCCCTTTTTCATAAATAAACTCCTTGTTCGTTAGGTTAAAACTATCTTTAAGGCCTGATGTAACATATATTTTTTTATCCGAGGTAACAAAAATAGCATCTACACCTTCAATAGACTCTATCAATTTAATCCCTTTTTCAAGTCCCATGATATAAGCACTTGTAGATAGTGCATCTCCATCAATTGATTTATCCGATACTATAGTTGTGCTTATGATACCTTTATCTGCTGGATACCCAGTTTTAGGATCAAATATATGATGATACCGCACACCATCCTTTATAAAATATCTCTCATAATTACCTGATGTAACCACGGATTTATCAGTAAAACTAACAGTTCCTAAGTATTCTCCACGCGTATCTAATGGATTTTGTATTCCTATATTCCAGCTAGTTCCATCTGGTTTACTTCCTACAGCATAAACATTACCACCTAAATTTATAAGCGCACTGCTAATCTTATTATCTATTAAAACCTTCTTTATTTCATCAGCCGTATATCCCTTTGCTATAGCGCCCAAATCTATAGCTTGGCTCGCTCGCCTTAACTTGATAGTTGAATTTTTTTCATCTAGAATAATATCATTATAATCAACTAGCTTTAATTTTTCATCAATTTCATTTTTTGTTGGAACTCTCTCCTTGTCAGTACCTATACCCCATAGCTTTACAATTGGTTCTATAGTTACATCAAGAGCCCCTCCAGTTAATTTACCATATTTAACAGCTTCTTTTATTACGTGATATGTATCGGCGCTAAGTTTCTCACCTGAAATTCCAGATTTAGCATTTAATTTTGTAATTTCAGAAGTTTCAATATTAACAGACATTTTATCTTCTACATCACTTACCCTCTTTAATGCTTTCTCGGTTGCTTTTTCTGCGTTTCCACCATATACCTTTAATTGAACAATTGTGCCCATTAGGTAGGTCTCTTTTTCAACAAGTTTTGAATTAGCTTTGCAAGATGTTAAAAATATTGAAATAGACAATAATAACAGTATACGACATGTTTTACGTGAACCTTTTATGGTACATCACCACCCCTAGATTGTTTTTAAATACAATATATATTATAGCATATATACTGCATTTAAAAGAATAAAGGTATAGAATTAAAGCTCTATACCCATTTTTGAATAATATTTAATTCTAATAATCCCTTTGATCCCCTTTTAAAATATTCTCTATTTCTACTGCTATTTCACGACCTTTTTTGTAAGAATTAAGTTTATCCTGTGGGATAGAGTCTTTATATCTGTCCTCACCTGAAAGAAAATCTACGATTCCTTTCTTTGCACTTGGCACATCTCCAACGTGGTCTATTCCATTAACTTCTCTTATTTTTGAATTGTCCATGAATATTCCTCCTTATATTTCTTAAAGATACCTAGTAGTTTTTAATACTCCTGCATCTTTAATATTATAATTATAGACTTCCCAATTTATAATTTTTAATGTATTAATGCATTACTTGAGACTTATGAAAGTGTTATTTTGCTTAAGATTGGTTATCTAAAATAATATAAACTTATATATAATTCTATAAATTGCATATATGATAAACATATGTTATACTAATTTAAATTTTATAGTATAATATTTAAATAATTTCTAGGGGAGGGTACTTATGGAAGATAATCTTAAAGATACTTTAAGAAAAAATATGCTACATCAAAGAAAAAGTATGAAGATTCAAGATGTAAGTAATTTTAGTAATAAAATTATAGGCACAATTATGGAGTTACCTGAATTTATAAATTGCAAAAATATCATGTTATACCTAAGTTTCAATAAAGAAGTTGATACATATCCTCTTGCCAAGTGGTGTTTGGATAACGGTAAAACAGTAATTGCACCCTATTGCATACAATCTAAGCGAGAAATAATACCTTTTAAAATAAATAATCTTACTACTGATCTTTATAAATCTAGTATTGGAGTTATGGAGCCAAAACATGATTTGTTCGATAAAGTTGATATTGAGGATATAGATTTAATTATAGTTCCCGGCGTAGTATTTGATAAACATTGCAATAGGATAGGTTTTGGTGCTGGTTATTATGATAGATTTTTACCTAAAAAGACGAAACTTACTCCTACTATAGGCATAGCCTATGACTATCAAATAGTTGATAAAGTGCCCACTGGTGAATATGATGTGCCATTGGATTTCATAATCACTGAAAAAAGAATAATATTTTCCGAATAGCTAATTATAAATTTCTTAAAATAATTATATTATACCGATGTTGGAGGTGATCACTTTGAAAAAAAGAATAGCTGCTTTCTTTGATATTGATGGTACTCTCTATAGAGATAGTTTAATTAGTGAGGTATTCAAAAAATTAATTAAAAGCGAAATAATAGAAAATGATAAATGGTACAAAGAAGTAAAACCCTATTATGTTAAATGGGATAAGCGAATAGGAAATTATGATAATTACCTACTTAAAATGGCTGATATTTATACCGAGGCAATAATTGGACTTCATAAGTGTCAAATTGAGTTTATTGCTAGGCAAACTATAAAGCAAAAAGGCGATAGGGTTTATACCTACACCCGTGATAGAATTAAATGGCATAAGAGCCAGGGTCACATCATTATCACTGTATCAGGCAGTCCAATAGAACTTGTACGCGAAATGTCTATAAAATACGGGTTTGATGATTATATAGGAACAAAGTATAAATTAAATGAAAACAATATTTACACTGGTGATATTGTTCCTATGTGGGATAGTGTTAGTAAGCAGGCCGCCATAGAACATTTTGTTTGTAAATATAATATTGATTTGGATCAAAGTTATGCTTATGGAGATACTTCTGGAGATTACTCTATGTTAAAGTTAATTAGTAACCCTACTGTAATAAACCCTACTAAAGAACTACTCCTAAAAATTCTAGACGATGATGACTTAAAAGAAAAAATCAATATAATGCTAGAAAGAAAAGATGTGGTTTACAAGCTAAGACCAGAACACATTGAAATATAATATTTTTTCTTTAAATCAAAAAGAGAATGGAAGTCCGTAACCTTCCATTCTCTTTATTATTTTTTGGTTGAAAATTTCTTTTTGGATACTACCGAATAAACAATCCATATGAGAAATAAACTTCCAATTGTTATATTTGTTATTATATTTTTTAATAAAGGTAACCCTTGTCCGAGGAAAGTACCAATTAGAATCATTCCTCCCATTGAAATTAAAACAAGCTTATTTAGTTTTATATATTCATCTAAATTTTCGCCCTTATATTTTTTCCCCTGCTTCTTCTCAAAATTCAAACCAGAAACAACAGCCGATGCACCCATCATAATAAATATAATAGTAAATACACTATCGCCTATACCCATTTGGACTACCCCCATTCTACTTATCTTTAAGAATAGTATATCATAAGTATACATGAAAGCGAAAAAAGTCTAGGGGTGCAGAACAGTTAATAATTGTTATGTACCCCTACTGAATACCCAAAGTAGTACTTAAAAATCAGCTTAATATTAAGTATGGTATTTATCCGAAGTGACTTGCAATAAGAAACGTATAAACTATTAAATTTGATTTAGAATTTCTTAATCGAATTTCCAGTTTTAAGTTCGTTTGCAATGCACGCAGGAGAAATTTTTTGCTCTATTATTTTAAATTTCTTTTAATAAATTCGCCATTTCTATTGCAGTTACTGCAGCATCATACCCTTTATTACCTGCTTTTGTACCCGCTCTTTCAATAGCTTGCTCGATATTCTCAGTAGTAAGAATTCCAAAAATAACTGGAACTCCTGTTTCAAGTGATACAGATGCAATTCCCTTAGTTACCTCACCAGATACATATTCATAATGAGATGTAGCACCTCTTATTACTGCTCCTAAACATATCACACCATCATACTTACCTGACTTAGCCATCTTTTTTGCAACTAGAGGTATCTCAAATGCACCAGGAACCCATGCAATTTCAACATTTTCTTCTGTAACTCCGTGACGTTTTAAACCATCTAGTGCTCCCGATAATAATTTTCCACCTATAAATTCATTAAATCTTGCTACTATAATCCCAAATTTCAAACCTTCTGCTATTAATTTACCTTCATACGTTATCATTTCTATTCCTCCTATTAATTTAATATCTTGTTGTTTACTTGAATGTGCTTAACACTTATACTTGTTCAGAGTCAAGTAAATGTCCCATTTTTTCTCTTTTAGTTTGCAAATAAAGCTTATCTTTTTCATTGTGATTCATAACTATTGGCACTCTATCAACTATGTCAATACCATAGCCTGAAATTCCTGTTATTTTTTTAGGATTGTTAGTCATGAGTCTTATTTTTGTAGCACCTAATAGTTCCAATATCTGAGCTCCAATGCCATAATCTCTCATGTCTACAGGGAAACCTAAAGCTAAATTTGCTTCTGCGGTATCCATTCCTTTATCTTGAAGATTGTATGCCTTTAGCTTATTAATTAACCCTATTCCACGTCCTTCCTGCCTCATATAAAGCAAAATCCCATTTTTCTCTTTTGCTATAGCTTTCATGGCCGCATCATATTGTTCTCCACAATCACATCTCATAGATCCTAGTGCATCTCCAGTAAGACACTCAGAGTGCACCCTAACAAGTACAGATTCACTACTTCTTACATCACCTTTAACTAATGCTACATGATGCTCTCCATTTATCTTATTAACAAATCCATAGATAGTAAATTCACCATATCTAGTTGGCATTTGTGCCTCCGTAACCATTTCTACAAGGCATTCAGTTTTTCTCCTATAAGCAATTAAATCTACTATGGTAATCATTTTTAAAGCATGTTTTTTCACATAATCCATAAGCTCTGGCACCCTAGCCATTGATCCATCTTCATTCATAATTTCACAAATCACACCTGCAGGATATAACCCTGCAAGTCTTGCTAAATCAACTGCAGCCTCTGTATGACCGCCCCTATTTAGTACGCCACCCTCTCTTGCTGCTAGAGGAAATACATGGCCTGGTCTATTGAAATCTTTTGATGAAGCCTCCGAATCTATCACCTTTAATATAGTAGTTGCCCTCTCTGCAGCTGATATTCCTGTAGTGGTAGTTACAGCATCAATAGAAACAGAAAATGCTGTTCCATGCACATCAGTATTATTTACCACCATCTGATTTATATTTAACTTATCTAATCTATCTTTAACTATAGGCATGCATATAAGTCCACGTGCATACTTAGCCATAAAATTTATGTTTTCCTGAGTAGCTTTCTCGGCTGCTATAATTAAATCTCCTTCATTTTCCCTATCTTCATCATCTACCACAACAACCATTTTTCCATTTTTAATATCTTCTAAAGCTTCTTCAATAGTATTAAATTTATACATTTTTCCACCCCTTAATTATCACTCTGTGCTGTAATCATCACTTTTGGTGATGTAATATTATTTGCTGTATCTACAACTGATTGCTTATACAAATCCATTTTTTTCGAGAAAATCCATACCAATAGATTTCTTTTTTTCTGGAGCTTCACCATATTTAAGCAGTTTTTCAATATACTTCGCCATCATATCACTTTCAAGGTTAACCTCGTCACCTACCTTTTTACTAATTAGAGTAGTTTCACCTCTTGTATGAGGTATAATTGATACTTTGAAAATGTTTTCATCAACATATGCTACAGTTAAACTAATACCGTCAATTGCTATCGATCCTTTATGTACAATATACTTTAATATATCCACTGTAGTTTCTACAGACACCCAGGTGGCATTTTCTTCGATGCAAAAATCTACAATAGTTCCTATTCCGTCAATATGTCCACTTACTATATGGCCTCCTAACCTATCACTAGCCATTAATGCCCTTTCCAAATTGACATGAGAACCAGATTTCAATTTCCCTAAATTACTACTTCTTATAGTCTCCGCCATTACATCTACACTGAAGCTATTTTTATAAAATTCTGTTACGGTAAGGCACACTCCATTTGTGCTAATACTGTCACCAATCTTTATTCCACATATAACCTTTGTAGCTTTTATGGTAATTCTCGCAGACCTCGCACCTTTCTCTATAGACTTTATTTCTCCAATTTCCTCAATTAACCCTGTAAACATCTATTCACGTACCCTTCTATCATAATGTCCTCGTTAAATCTAGTTACTTCAGTATCCGTAAGCAATATAGCATCACTTACATGTTCTATTCCCTGTCCTCCTACTGGAGTCTTACCTGTTGTTCCACCGAATATTTTCGGGGAAATAAAATTAATAACCTTATCAACGATGCCTTCTTCTAATGCAGCATAATTTAGAGTACTGCCACCCTCAATCAAAATACTATCTATCCCCATGTCACCTAGTACTCTCATTAAATAGTTTAAATTCACTCGGTTATTTTTACTTGGCGTTACAATAACTTGTGCACCTTTTTGTTTAATAGCTTCAATTTTAGTCTCTTTTGCAAATTTTGTAGTAACGACAATAGTTTTTGTTTTTTCATCACATTTTAACACCTTTGCATTTATTGGTGTTTTTGCTGTGCTATCTATAATTATCCTTATTGGGTTTTTGCTAATTATGCCTTCTCTTCTTGTAGTAAGTTCTGGATCATCACTTAGGACAGTTCCAATTCCCACCATAATTCCAGTTACCATATGCCTTAATTCATGCACATACGCTCTAGATTTTTCATTACTTATCCACTTTGACTCACCAATAGAAGTTGATATTTTTCCGTCTATTGTCATAGCAGTTTTCATGATGCAAAATGGTTTTTTGTGAGTTATGTATTTTATAAATATTTCATTTGTTTTCTTTATTTCAGTTTCCATTATGCCCGTAGTTACTTCTATGCCACTACTTCTTAGAATTTCTATTCCCTTCCCTGCAACTAATGGGTTAGGGTCTATCATTCCAATTACCACTTTAGATATTTTATTTTGCACTATAGCATCAGCGCAAGGTGGCGTTTTACCATAGTGTGCGCAAGGCTCTAAAGTTACATACATTGTTGCGCCTTCTACATTTTCTTTGGCATTTTTAAAAGCATTTACTTCTGCATGTGGTCCACCAAAATATTCATGATACCCCTCACCGATTATCCTATTATCTTTTACAATAACAGCACCAACCAATGGATTAGGATTTACAAGCCCCACTGCTTTTTTAGATAATTCAAGTGCTCTTCTCATATAATAATTATCCAATTTATCACCCCTAATTCTATAATTCTGGTGCCAATCTTCATAAATATTTCTCTCTTAGTATGCATAACTTTGATCAAATAAAATCATATATGTGGCTAAAATAATAAAAGCCCTGAAAACAAAGTTTTCAGGGCTTAATAAGCTAATTATATATCTAGTCAAATCATCACCTATCGGTGCTGTTAAATCATCACCTATCGGTGCTGTTCACTAAATATATTCACAATAAAATATAAAAGCAGTATTAACTATCTTTCATAGTTAATAAATGAAAATCTCCTATATTTATCATTATTCTCCTTCTCTCATCCAGACTTTACTGTCGGCCCTGGAATTAAACCAGATCTACCTTTCGGCTCGCGGGCTATACCGCCGGTTGGGAATTTAACCCTACCCTGAAGGATCTATTAAATTTTCAACTTAAGAATACCACTTTGTTATTTTAATGTCAAGCGAATCCTATAAATATAAACAATTAATCAAAATATTAGCTATAAACACTTTTAGATGATTTATTTATTTTTTTTATTTCTTGTTTCATTATTTTTAATATTTACATCATTCGTATGCATATCTTTGTCATTATCAGTTCTCTTAATTCCTACTGAAGATAATTGCTCATTAGTAAGTTTCTGCTTTATACTCATTTAAAACACTCCCCTTTCTTAATTTATATTTTCCACTGGAAGAGAGATTTATACTACTATGATTTTCCCATCTATTCTAAAAAATTTATAAATTTTTATCTTGTAATGATTTTATATTTATATATAAGTTAATTAATCTTTAATTTACCACTTTACATAACTAACGTAATAAAGTAATATTGTATTTATAGAATTCATAAAGGAGTGTTAATAATGAAAATTAAATTTAACTTACTAATTGTGGCGATACTTTCAACCGCTATTTTATCTGGCTGCGGAAACACCCCCACAGCTGATAATTCTTTAAAAGATATACAAGACAAAAAAGAACTAATAGTTGGTCTTGATGATAACTTTCCACCAATGGGATTTAGAGATAAAAGTGGTGAAATTGTAGGCTTTGACATTGATATGGCAAAAGAAGTAGGCAAGCGAATGGGCGTAAAAGTAACCTTTAAACCAGTAGAATGGGACGGAATTATATTAAGTCTAAACAATAAAGATATTGATGCTATATGGAATGGATTAACAATAACAGATAAGAGAAAAGAACAAATTGCTTTTTCTAAAGTATACCTTCAAAATAAGCAAATAATTATTGTAAAGAACAAGTCAACTATTTCTAAAAAAAGCGATTTAACTGATAAAATTGTAGGCCTGCAACTGGGTAGCAGCAGTGAAGCTGCACTTGCTAAAGATTCACTACTTACTAACTCACTAAAGGAGGCCAAGAAATATTCAAACAATACAGAAGCGCTACTCGATTTAAACGCTGGTCGTATTGATGCTGTTATAGTGGATGAGGTAGTTGGAAGATACTATGCTAGTAAAAAACCTGGTGATTATAAAGTTATTAATGAAAATCTAGGAGTAGAAGATTATGGGGTAGGTATAAGAAAAACTGATACAAGCCTTACTGCAGAAATAAATAAACAACTAGATGAAATACAAAATGATGGAACTGCCAATACTATATCAAAGAAATGGTTCGGCAAAGATATAATCAAATAATAATTATGAATTTTTTCTGAAGGAGTGTTAGATTTGGCTAATTTTATAGACATTACAACTTATATTTTAAAAGGGAGCCTCTTTACTATTGAATTGTATTTTGCGACAATAATCTTTTGTTTGCCTCTTGGAATAATAGGCGCACTAATCAAAGTCTCAAATTTAAAAATACTTAGTAAGATTGTGGACCTCTATACTTGGTTATTTCGCGGAACACCCTTACTTCTCCAACTGTTTTTTACATATTTCGGGTTACCTATTATCGGCATTAAATTTTCTCCTTTTACTGCAGCCGCTCTTACCTTTTCTTTGAATTACGGAGCTTATTTTACAGAAATATTCAGATCCGGTATTCAATCTATAGATAAAGGCCAATACGAGGCCGCTAAAGTCTTAGGCATGAATTATAGACAAACTATGTCAAAAATAATACTGCCCCAAGCCTTTAAACGGATAATTCCACCAACTTGTAATGAGGCGATTACTCTAATAAAAGATACCGCTTTAGTAGCTGCAATTGGATTACAAGATTTACTAAGAGCTGCTAGGGAAATTGTAACTAGAGATTTTACAATCGCTCCTTTTTTTATTGCCGCAATAATATATTTAATCTTTACTTCTCTTATTGTGTTGGCTTTTAAAAAGCTTGAAAAAAAATATTCAATTTACGAATAAAGAACAATATGATAAATAAAGGATGGTGCTACTATGGATTTACTCAAGATATGTAAAATAAATAAAAGTTATGATAAAACCCAGGTTTTAAAGAATGTATCTTTAAGTTTGAAAAAAGGCGAGGTAATATCAATTATCGGTCCTTCTGGCTCTGGGAAAAGCACTCTGCTTAGGTGCATAAGTGGTCTTGAGCATATGGATAATGGACTCATTGAATTTAATGGCGTAACTATTGCAGAATCTAAAAAGAAAATTAATAATATTGAATCAGTTAATGCTACTAAAAAAATAGGTATGGTTTTTCAAAACTTCAATTTATTCCCTCATAAAACCGTTCTTGAGAATATAATTGAAGCTCCTATTATAGTAAATAATATAGATAAGAAAGATGCTATAGACATTGCAGAAAAATTACTTTTAAAAGTGGATTTATTAGATAAAATAAATTCTTATCCTTGTACTCTCTCTGGTGGACAAAAGCAAAGAATTGCAATTGCTAGATGTCTTGCAATGAATCCAGAATTAATTCTTTTTGATGAACCAACTTCTGCATTAGACCCTGAACTAGTCAGCGAAGTGTTAAAGGTCATTAAATCTCTTGCCATTGATAAAATATCACTCATAGTAGTTACCCATGAAATGCAATTTGCAAGAGAAATATCAGATAGAATTATTTTCATGGAAAATGGAGAAATACTAGCGAACTCCACTCCTGAATTACTATTTTTTAATTCTAACCATGCCAGGGTAAAACAATTTTTAAACCTTGCATAGCTATGAAATCAGACCTTTATAAAAATTATAAAAAAATCAACTATAGGAATGACACTTTTTCCATGGCTTCTATGTCTTAATTCACAAACCAATTAATTATTAAATCACATTTTTCTAACATGTATTATATAATATTTAGAATTAATATATAAAAAGGAGCATTACTGATCACAATTTCAATTAAATCTAAATACAATAAATTTTTGGCATCTTGGGGAATAATAAATTTTTATGGCCCCCTAACTTCAAGAAAATCAACATTTAAGGAAATTAATAACCACAATAACAAACAAAAACACCCAATCAAAATATCCGATATAAGCATGATTAGAGGGTTTAATTAATATAAGATAGAAATGAAGATACTGATGTTATATGGAATGGATTAACAATAACAGATAATAGAAAATAAAAAACAGGAATTATTATCTACATGTTAACACTCTAGATAATAATTCCTACATTCACTTATTTATTATGCTACTTAACATTTAATAATTAAATTAAGGGCTTGGTCTAAATCTGCAATAATATCCTCAACATTTTCAAGGCCTACTGCCAATCTTATTAAACCGTCACTTATACCAGCTTCTAATCTTTCTTCTGGTGAATATGGCGAATGAGTCATTGAAGCAGGATGTTCAATTAAAGTTTCAGCATCTCCTAAACTAACAGCTATACTACAAAGCTTAGTGGAATTTATAACCTTTTTACCTTCTTCAATTCCACCCTTTATTACAAAAGCAATAATCCCGCCTGGCAGATCCATTTGTTTTTTTGCTAATTCATATTGAGGAAAACTTTTAAGTCCTGGGTAATATACGTTTTCTACTGCTGGATGGGCTTCTAAAAATTCAGCTACAGCCATTGCATTTTTGCAATGTCTTTCCATTCTTATTTCTAGTGTTTTCATTCCTCTTATAATCAAAAATGCATCAAAAGGACTTAAACTAGCTCCAGTCATATCCTTTACACCAAATAATCTAACTCCGTCAATAAATTCTTTAGATCCAACAGCAAAACCAGAAATTACGTCACCATGCCCATTTATAAATTTAGTTCCAGAGTGTACCACAACGTCTGCACCTATTTCTAATGGTCTTTGTATGTATGGAGTGCTAAATGTATTATCCACTATAACCATACAATTTTCTTGTGCGTGGGCAATCTTTGATATTTCCTCAATATCTGTTATAAGCAATGTTGGATTTGCAGGTGTTTCTAAGAAAATAACTTTTGTATTTTCTTTCATAGCATTTCTAACATTTTCTGGATTTGAAACATCAACAAAAGTAACTTCAACACCATATCTAGAAATACCATGAGCCAAAAATGCATGAGTACAGCCATAAAGCGTTTGTGCTGCAACTATATGATCTCCAGCCTTTAATGCTGTCCACATAGTTGAAGATATAGCTCCTATTCCTGATGCCATAGACATACACGCTTCTCCACCTTCAAGCATGGCCAATTTTTCTTCTAAAACAGTATTAGTAGGGTTCCCAAGTCTTGTATAAATATAGCCATCTTCCGTTCCTGCAAATCTATTTCCACCTTGCTGTGCTGAATCAAAAACAAAAGTAGCTGTTTGATGTATTGGAGTAGCCAATGCACCATATTGATCCTTCTTATTTCCTCCATGTATAGCTTTAGTTGCAAATCCACTATTACGTAAATGTTCTCTATCCATTACAATTCCCCCTAATATAATTTTTTCTTGCTTTATAAATATATAAGCAACTATCCTGCTATTTATTACTAAAATATTCTTTTAATTATTATGTTAAATTTTTACTATAGCCAACATAAACATAACTGAATTATACTAAAAAGCATAAATCCAACAGTACCTCAATTGTAAATAGAACAGGTTGCTTTTAGATTTACAATTGAGTTGTAAAATATGAATAATATCTTACTCCTGTGTTAACAAATAATATAAATGTAGCTTTTAATTGTAGATTTTGATATAATATTAGCTGATGCTTATGACTTAATTGGAATTTTATACATTAACTATCGAATGAATATTAATGTTCAATGTAATATAGAAAGGATGATTAAATTAACATGCTTTATTATTTAGCAACTTCTATGAATTTGGGATGGAATCAATTTTATATTGCTGTTTCAAAATCTTCTGACCCTGAATTACAGATTTTAATAACCCTATTGGTTTTTATTATATTATATCTTTGGAACAATAAATTGGAAGCCATTTGCTGTGTATTTAATATTGGAATTACTGGCTTTACCAATTTGATGCTTAAAAACACTGTACAACGATCTAGACCCATGGGAGTAAGATTAGTTGAAGCTGATGGCTATAGTTTTCCTAGCGGCCATTCTTCGATTTCTACAGCTATTGGTATTGTTCTTATTTACTTTATACTTAATCGAATGAAGAATAAAAAAGTTGCCTATCTACTTAGCTGTTTTATATTCGCATATTTAATTCTTGTAGGAGTTAGTAGGGTTTATGTGGGTGTTCACTATCCAACAGATGTGCTTGGTGGATGGTTTATCGCTATACTATGGTCTTTCATTAGTCTTGCAGCTTATAGGTTTTGTATGAACAAAGGCCTAAACGAGTATTTAGATAAACATTTCACTATTAAACTTAATATTTTTAAACATAAACCAAAATCTAATTAGTTTTACTATACTATAAAGCCCTAATTATTCATAATTGAATAATTAGGGCTTTACCTTTAAATATTTTTTATTATTCTGTATAACTTTCCCATATTTTTTATAAATAGAAATCTTTAAATTAGTATTCTCGCAGGCTCTAGTGCATGGATCTCATATGTGGTTTTATATTCAATATTTATTGGTGAATTCTTAATCTATAATAAAACTATATTTGCCATTAATTTGAGCTTAATGATACTAGCCTTAATATTAATATGTTATCTATTAATAAACACTAAAAAGCAATACAGTTCATAACAAGCATAAAAAAACATTAGATAATGTATATTACTTATCCAATGTTTTTTATGTTAAAATTTATTTTTAATTAAAGTTATAATATTATTTATCTAAACCCTTAGCTATAACCTCTTTAACCTCTGTTTTTATATGCTCTGCTCTTGGTCCAAATATTGCTTGAATGCTGTCACCAACTTCAAGAACTCCCGCAGCTCCTAATTTCTTAAGTTCTGCCTTATCAACATTTTTAGCATCTACAACACTTACACGTAAGCGAGTAATGCAAGCATCTAAATTTGTTATATTTTCTTTTCCACCTAATGCTTTTAATACTAATATTGCATGTTCTTGACCATTAAGATTAGTTTTTGTAGTACTTGCTTTTTCTTCTTCATCTACTTCACGACCTGGAGTTTTAAGATTCCATTTTCTTATAGCAAAACGGAATCCGAAGTAGTAAAGTGCTGCTAATACTAATCCTACTGGGATTACTAACCACCAAGCTGTTCTATTTGGAACTACACCAAATAGCAAGTAATCTATAAGTCCACCTGAAAATGTCATTCCTATTTTAACATTTAAAAGCTGCATTGTCATAAATGATAATCCTGCAAATACACAGTGGATTCCGAACAATATTGGTGCTACGAATAAGAATGAGAATTCAATTGGTTCTGTAATACCTGTTAGGAAAGAAGTTAAAGCCGCAGACACCATAATACCAGTTACAAATACCTTCTTTTCAGGTTTTGCTTCATGAATCATTGCAAGTGCTGCTGCTGGAAGCCCAAACATCATAAATGGGAATTTACCGGCCATAAATGTACCTGCTGTAAATGATACTCCATCTTTTAACTGAGCCATAAAAATAGCTTGATCTCCGTTAACTACTTGACCAGCTTTGTTAATATACTCACCAAATTGATACCAAAATGGGTTATAGAAAATGTGATGTAATCCAAATGGAATTAATGATCTTTCTATTACTCCGAATATTAACGCTGCTGCTGTTGGATTCGCCTCAATCATACTTTTTGAGAAAACATTTAAACCATGTTGAATTGGAGGCCATACAAAACTCATTGCAATACCTATTCCAATTGCAGCTACTGCTGTAGCTATAGGTACAAATCTCTTACCTGCAAAGAATCCGAGATAAGAAGGTAACTCAATGTTGTAATATTTTTTATATAATTGTGCAGCTACAATACCTATTATAATACCGCCAAATACGCCTGTTGAAAGTGATGGAATTCCTAATACGCTTGCAAACTCTGGATGTGCTCTACCTATTAATTCTGGAGTAACACCAGCAACAATACCTAAAGTTTTGTTCATTATTAAGAACCCAACTATTGCTGCAAGTCCTGCAACTCCTTCACCCTCGGCTAGACCTACTGCAACCCCTACTGCAAATAATAATGCAAGATTACCAAAAATAACATCGCCAGACTGTTCCATAATTTTAGCTACTAATTGGAACCAACCAGCATTAAATATCGGAGCATTTACTAAAAATTGTTCACTTTGAAACATATTACCAAATCCAAGCAGTAACCCTGCAGCTGGTAATAGCGCTACTGGTAGCATTAAAGCTTTTCCTACCTTTTGTAAAACACCAAAAGCTTTTTTCATTTATATTCCCCTTTCTTTTGTGGCATGTAGCAAAAACAAAAAACATGAGCAAAGTCGTTATAATATTATAGCTTCACCTAAATGTAGCTATAATATTATAACAACTTTTGCTCATGCCTGATTGTATCAGTAACACGCAATTTTAATTATTAAATTAGTTTTCAGTGTAAACTTTTACATGATGATTCACACTCATTCTACCTTATATATACATGATATCATGCATTATTAATTTTTTCAACATTTTTCAACATTTTTTAATATTTTAATGAAAAAATAAGCTTTTACTGTCCTTTAATGTCCTCTGATCAAGTTACAACAATTTTATATAAACTAAAAATAAGCTAACAAAGTGATAAATCATTTTGTTAACTTATTTTTTGCAATTACATCTTTAGTTTTTTATATTACATTTTATTTAACTGTGTTTCCATTTTGATTCTTTTTCTGAGTTTTATCTTTAGTATCCTTAGAACCTGATTTTTTCTCTGTACCTTTTTTAGCTATGTTAATCACCCCTTCAATATGTGTTTATTATATTATTATTAACACTTTATTTAATTTAATACACATGATTGATTAACTAACATAAATATATTTATTTATAAATTTCCATATCCAAAATAGCCTTCTCAACTAGACTATCAATATCTAAAACTGATTCAGATTTAATTATCTCAATTAACCTTGGTTTTGTTTTTGGATGTTTAGGAACAAAAATTGTACAACAATCCTCATA
Source organism: Clostridium sp. CM041 (assembly GCF_055081035.1). NCBI lineage: Bacteria > Bacillati > Bacillota > Clostridia > Eubacteriales > Clostridiaceae > Clostridium > Clostridium sp. CM041. The sequence goes on along the minus strand of NZ_CM143648.1, from coordinate 3,222,763 downwards.
AGGCAAAATAGAGGTTTCATAAGTTTCTATTTTTCTTGACACATCTATAATATCTATTTTATCCATAGCGATCAGTGGTCTAAACACTGGTCTATCAGAAACATCATCACTTACTACAAGTCCCTCCATAGTTTGACTAGCTACCTGCCCTATGCTTTCTCCTGTAGTTACTGAATTTATGCCATATTTTTCGGCTAGAGCACACGCAAGCCTCATCATAAATCTTCTCATAATTATTGTTAATTCGTCTTCTCTACACTTTTCTATAATTTGCATTTGGATTTCAGTAAAAGGTACAACATACAAAGTCAATTTACCGGTGTATTCTTTTAAAATACTAGTTAATTGCTTTACCTTATCCTTTGCTCTTTCACTAGTATACGGATGGCTATGATAATAAACTGCATGAAGTTCTACCCCACGTCTTGCCATCATGTAGCCTGCAACAGGTGAGTCTATACCTCCTGATAACATAAGCATAGTACTACCATTCATTCCATAAGGTAATCCACCCACTGCCTTTATTCTCTTAGCATAAATGTATGCCATATTTCTTATTTCAACATTTATTGTACACTCCGGATTATGTACATCTACACTTACGTCTTCGTTATTTTGTAATATATAACCCCCTACTTTTCGACTTACGTCCATAGATCCTGGGCTAAATTTTTTGTTTGCTCTATTAGTTTCTACTTTAAAAGTTTTAGCGGCGCTTTCTATCATGTCTAAAAGTGCTTGCTTTTCAATACTCTCCATAGAAGCTTCAACCTGTGTAACTACGCAAACCTCCATTACTCCAAAAACATTTTTAACCTTCTCTATAATTCCCTCCATCATTTCTGAGTATATAAACCATCTTCCTTGATCCTCAACAAATTCGTAATTTAAGTCTCTTATAGCATTTTTTATATTGTCTTTAAGTTTTTTTTCGAATTTACCTCTGTTGAGCCCTTTTAAAAAGATTTCTGGTGCAAATTTTACTAAAATTAATTTTCTCATCTTTTGACACTCCTTCTGTGATTCATTATCTTTTGTTCATCTTTCTTAAAAACTTTAGTGATTTATTTAATTCGATTATAACATAGTCTATTTCATCCTTATTATTGCACTCTGAAAAACTAAACCGTATAGTTCCACCTTGCTCCTCTAAACTTCTTCCAAGTGCCTTTAATATTTCACTACTTTTATGATTTTTAGAAGAACATGCTGAACCTGTAGAAACATATATCCCTTTTGCTTCTAATGCATGAAGTAATACTTCTCCTTTAATCCCTTTAAATGAAACACTTAATATATACGGTGTGAAATACTCTTCTAGTTTGCTATTAATTATAACATCATCTAACTTAGACAGTTTTTCTATAAAATATTTCTTTACCTCTAAAACACTGTTAAAATTCTCATGTTGATTTTTGCAGCTAGTCTGTACTGCAGTTCCAAATCCCACAATTCCAGCAAGATTTTCTGTACCAGATCTTAAATTTCTTTCTTGTCCTCCACCATTTATTAAGCTACCTGGTATAAGTCCTTTCCGTATATATGCAAATCCAATTCCGCGTGGTCCATGTATTTTATGTGCACTAGTAGATAGTAAATCAATATTACACTTTTGTACATCAATAGGAATCTTTCCGTAACTTTGTACTGCATCCACATGAAATTTAGCCCTACTACTTTTCTCTTTAATTCGTTTTCCTATAAGCTCAATATCCTGCACTACACCTACTTCGTTATTAACGTGCATTACGCTAACAATTTGAGTATTCTTATCTATACTGTCTATAAGATTTTCTATATCAATTCTACCACTTTCATCTACATCAATATAAGTAACCTTTATTCCTAAATCTTCTAACGCCTTAAATGTGTCTAATACACTTGGATGCTCTATTTTGGTAGTTATTATATTTGAAGATGTTTTAGCAAACCCCTTTATAAGAAAATTATTACTTTCACTTCCTCCTGATGTAAATATTATTTCCTCACTGCTAGCATTTATGCTACTCGCAATATTTACCCTTATCTCCCTAAGTTTTTGCTCTGCCTTAAACCCCAAACTATGTGCTGAAGATGGATTACCATAATAATTTCTCATAGTACTACATACATCCTCAATAACTGCTTCATAAGGCTTAGTAGTTGCACTGTTATCTAAATATATTTCCATGTTTTTATCTCTCTCCTCTAAATATCGTTAAAGAATCCACTAACTGTATATATTAATTCTTACTATTTCACTCTGTTTTATTTAATTATAAATATGTTAATTATTAATGTCAATAAATAAAAAAATATCCTGTAAAGAGTGAACCTGATATGGAGCTGATGATTATAGAATGGTTTAAGAAAAAAATTGAATCATCACATATTGCGACATAACATATAGGTTAATGCTTACTTTTATGGTAAAATAAATTTATTGGAATATATAATTTATCAACTGACATTTGAGTAATTTCACTAAATTTAAATCGCGTAACCTTAGTATTACACTACAAATTGAAGGAGTGATAACCATGAAAAATACTGACAAAAAAAAGAGTATCCTCGCCGATATGTCTTTGCTTTTAGTTGCAATTTTTTGGGGCGGTGGGTTTATAGCTGTAAAAGGTGCTTTAGATAGTCTTACACCTTTTTATATTATGGCAATGCGTTTTAGTATTTCCACAATAATTATGCTTTTAATTTTCAGAAAGAAGGTTAAACTTATTACTAAAAATGAACTTAAGGTTGGAACTTTGGTTGGACTTCTCTTGTTTTTAGGCTTTGCTGCTCAAACTATTGGTATGAAATATACAACTGCTGGTAAAAATGCTTTTTTAACTGGAACTAATGTAGTTATTGTGCCCTTCCTTTATTGGGTAATTAGCAAAAAAAAGCCAGATACATATTCATTAATATCTGCATTTTTGTGTTTTGTTGGGATAGGAATGCTAACCTTAGATGGAGGTATACGTATTGGGCTAGGTGATGGTTTAACTCTACTATGTGCAGTATTTTTTGCAGCTCATATAGTTTCTGTTGGATTTTTCACTGAAAAAGTTGATGCTATATCACTTGTAATAATACAGTTAGGTGCCGCTGCAGTATTTTCAATTATAGCCGCTTTAATTTATGAACCAATGCCACAATCATTAAATTCAGATACAATATTTGCAATTGGTTATTTAGCGATTTTCAGCACAATGATTTCATTTATCATACAAAATGTAGCACAGAAATATACCACTTCTACTCATGCTGCTATTATCTTATGTTTAGAATCTGTTTTCGGTTCTATTTTATCTGTTGTAATGCTTAATGAGATATTTACATCAAAAATGATTTTAGGATGTTTAACTATATTTATCGCAATTATTACAACAGAAACTAAATTGAATTTCTTAAAAATGAAGAAAATATCCGCTACTCCATAAAACAAATATAAAGAACTCATGGGAAAATCATTGCCCATGAGTTCTTTATATTTCAATAATATGATATTTAAATGCATTTATAAGAGTGGTGGTGTTATAAATCATTTTTCTATCACCTTTCCCATAGTCCAAATGCTGATGAGCGTAAAAAAAATATTTCGGAGAGTATTTATTTAAAATATCGATAAATACTTCAAATCCCTGATGACAAAGATCCTTTCCATCCCCCATACCTTTTGCAGGTGAATGTGTGACTAATATATCAAACCCCTTATTCTTCCATAAACACAATTTTAATTTCGAAACTCTTTTTTGCATTTCCTTTTGAGAATATTGAAAAGGGCCTTTATTATAGTCAATAGATCCTCCAAGGCCTAGTATTCTAATATTTTTATATACTATTATCTTATCATCAATAGGGATACATCCAGCTGGCGGCTTTTCTAAATATGCTATATCATGATTACCGTTAACATAAAATACAGGTGCTTTAATCATATTCGCTAGATATTCTAAATAATCTGCTTTTAAATCTCCACATGAAATTACCATCTGAATTTCTTTAAACCTTTCACAATCAAAATGATCCCAAATGTAACTATCTTCTATATCTGAAACTAATAGAACTTTAACTTTAATCACCTACTTATCTTCTGATTATTTACTCCTCCACCGGAAGTTTTCCTACAACATTGTCTACAAACCAGTCCATATATAACATATCCTCGTAGTTTCCTATATCACCATCATTTATCCTAAGTTGACCTTTTGTATCGTGCACCGGACCAGTAAAAGTGTGGAATCTGTTTTCAATAATTAATTCGCGCATTATAACTACTAATTTTTGAGTTTGAATTGGTACATTATGTTTTGAATATATAATATCCACAAGTCCCGAGTCCATCCCCCACCAAAAACTTACTCGTTTAGATTCAGTACTAAAAATACCTTTAAAACTACCATTTACTATATTTCTAAGTATTTTCTCATAAAACTGTCCCCAATCCCATGTAATTAAAGCATAGTTCACTTCCGGTATCCATTTACCCTCTTTTTCACTATACTTTAGTGAATATAGTCCAAAATCTCTTGACCCCTTACCTAAAGCTGTTAGGTCATTTTGCATTATGAGATCTGCACCGAGCCTTTGAAGCCCTTGAATTAATTCCTTTGAATGATTGATATCCCCTGTTTCATTAAGCCAAGAAATCATAACTTTCGCATTCGGATTTACAGTTTTAACACCTAATGAAAAAGCATTAATCCCCGTTATAACTTCTGTTTCATTATAAATATCTATATATCCTATAATATTTGATTTTGTAATAGCCCCGGCAATAAGCCCTAGTAAAAACCTTGGTTCATGAGAACGCCCAAAATAAGTACTTACATTTCTAAAAGCCTTTACGGGAGAGCAGTTAAAAAATTTAATATTGTCATACTTTAAAGCCGCCCTCAAAGTTATATTAAGATAAGATGGACATGTAGTAAATATAATGTCATAATCTTTTTCACATAACTCCCTTAATCTTTCATAACTATCACCCTCAGTTTGAAAATTATCTATAACAAAAGTTTCTATTTCACCTTCTAATTCATTTTGTGCATACAGTCTTCCTAGATTATGAACATAACTCCAACCTGATGTATCAATAGTCTTTTCAAAAATAAAAGCTACTCTTAATTTTTTATGTGGGCCTACTAAATTTGTAAATGAAGTAATAACATTTTTCCTGCGCACATCAAAAGGTTCCGTTTGGATTTCTACTGCATTGTTTCTTGAAAGTATTTTAAGTTCTCCTAAGAACTTACGAACCCTTGATTTTCTCTTTGTTTCTATGAATTCGTCTGAGATTCCATAAATTTTTATATATTTTAAAAACGCATCTCCAGTGGTAATATTTAATTTATCTCCACCTAATTCGTAAAAGGTATTTCTAAAAGGTGAATAAACATTTTTTAAAAAATGCTCGTATTTATTTGAAAATAAGTTAAGCTTCGGATTATATCCATCCAAATACTTCAAAAGCTCGGTAAAGCTACCCTCCCTGGAAAACCAAATAGCATTTATCCCAGTCTCATTATTAAAGTTCAAAAATTCATAATATATTATGTTATTTAAATCATTCTCATCCTTTTTAGGAACTAGCCTAGTAACATCGCCCTCTATCGCATAGGCATCCACGTATTTTAATACACTTACACGCTTATTTCCCTCCATAACATAAAATTCATTCATATACTCATAAATTTTTACAGGGTCAATTATTCCATCTTTAATGTGATGAGCATAGACCGCTTGCCATTTCATAGAGAATTCGCTATCAATACTAGCTAGAGGAAGAAAGTTCGTTGCAAAATCCCTACTCCTTGTATAAAAATAGGATCCTATTATTTTTTTTAATGGAATGCTTTTTATTCCTAAAGGGACTTCCGCTACTATATCTATTTTTTTTAAAATACTATCTAAGGATAATATATGGCCAGAAGCCCCTCTTGATATGTCCATGTGATATTTAACTTTAGCCAATTTGCTAGCCTTTTTATATTCTTCAACAGATGAAAAACTGATCATACACTCACTCCTTAATTTTTCCAGCTATCCATACCATTACCACAACAGCCTATTATGGTAAATATTCTTTTATATATTATAATATACCAAAATGTATTTAACAACATTTTGATAGATACTGATATGTTTAATAGATTATTAATAAATAACTCTATTAAACATGTTATAATAATATTGTAAGATATCTAACAACCCAAAATATAAATCTTTAAAGGATGGTAAAGTATGAACATAGCATTTTTTCTTACACCTAAAAGTGAACTTGTTTATGAAAAACCAAGCTCTACAATGAGGCAAGCATTAGAACGGATGGAGTACCACAGATACACATCTGTGCCCTTAATAAATGAAACAGGTAATTATGTAGGTACTTTAACAGAAGGTGATTTATTATGGAAACTAAAGAATACTCCAAATTTAAGTTTTAATGATACAAATAAAATTTTAATTGAAGATATCCCAAGGCATATCTCTAACAAAGCAGTATTAATTAGTGCAGATATAGAGAGCTTAATATCACTAGCGAAGGATCAAAACTTTGTCCCCGTTGTAGATGATAATGGTGTTTTTATAGGAATAATTAAAAGAAGTGATATAATAACTTATTGTTATAATTTATTATACGAACATAATGAATTGAAAGCTTTAATTTAATTAAAGCATAAGCATACTAGAATAAATATATAATTTAAATAAAACACCTATACTAGCTTAATATCTAGTATAGGTGTTTTACTTTTATAAATTACTAGCAGCCTTTTTATCTAAAATTATTGTTACATCATTATGAAGCTGCAGAATTGAAGCAGGCATATTAGGATTTATTTTACCTTTAACAGCTCTTTCTATAGCTTCAGCCTTATTTAAGCCGTTAGCAAGTAAAATAATTTTCTTAGAGTTCATTATTGTCTTTATTCCCATACTTATCGCTTTTACTGGTACATCCTTTCTTGACTTAAAAAACCTAGAATTAGCTTCTATTGTTTGTTCATTAAGATTAACTAAATGCGTTTCTGCCTCAAAGGTTACATCTGGTTCATTGAATCCAATATGCCCATTTCCACCTATACCAAGGATCTGCATATCTATGCCGCCAACTTCTTTTATTTTATTTTCATAGCCTCTGCATGAAGCCTCAATATCCATTGCCATACCATCAGGCACGTTAATATTTTTTACGTTTACATTTATACTATTAAACAAATTATTAATCATATAATTATAGTAGCTTTGAGGATCTTCTCTATTAATTCCATAATATTCGTCCAGGTTAAAAGTTCTGACCTCATTAAAATCTACTTCTTTTTTGTTATACAACGCAATTAATTCCTTATACATGCCAAGTGGAGTATCTCCAGTAGCTAGGCCCAATACACTATCAGGCTTTAACATAACTTGGCTTGCAATCATCAAAGCAGCTTTTTTACTCATTTCTTCATAATTATCTAAAACTAATATTCTCATATTCGCACCACCTTATAATAATACTCAAAATTTTACTTTTGAGTTTCGTAAACTATTTTGCCTTCTACTATTGTTAAAAATACATCTATATCATTATCAAAAACAACTATATCTGCATCGAATCCAGCCTCTAACCTGCCCTTTTTATTATCCATATTAATAACCTTTGCCGGAACATGCGATGCCATTGCCACTACCTCATAGATTTCTAAATCACTATGATTTAACATGTTTTTAACAGCCTTATTTAAGGTTAAAACACTACCTGCGAGTGTTCCATCCTGAAGTCTTGCAGCTCCATTTTCAACTGTTACCTTCTGTCCACCAAGCTCATAATTGCCACTCTTCATACATCCAGCTCTCATAGAATCTGTTATAAGTACCATTTTATCTTTATGTTTGATATTTATGAGCATCTTAAAAATTGCTGGATGAACATGTATTAGATCCGCTATTAGCTCGCATGTTATATCATTTGTGAAAATTGCACCTACAATTCCTGGTTTTCTATGATTTAAGGGAGTCATAGCATTGAATGTATGAGTCGCATGTGTTATGCCATCCTCAATAGCACGTACAGCCTCTTCATAACTTGCATCTGAATGACCTACTGATAATGTAATTTTAGAATTACTTTTTACTTTTTTTATAAAACTATGATTTTCATCCTTTTCTGGCGCAAGGGTTATAATTTTAATAATATCTAAATAATCCTTTATAATATCATAATTGGGCTTTATAATATTATCCGCCTTCTGAGCCCCTTTGTACTTCTCATTTATGAAAGGTCCCTCCATATGTGCCCCTAGAATCTTTGCCCCTTCATTTTCTAATGACATTGCCTGTCTAATAGCATCTAACGCACTATATATACTAATTGAGTCCATAGTCATTGTAGTAGGTAGATAAGATGTTACTCCATTTTCAGCTATTGTAGTACTTATAACCCTCAATGCCGTAGCCGTTGCATCCATGGTATCATAGCCTCCGGAGCCGTGAATATGAATATCAATAAAGCCAGGTGATACATATTTACCCTTAGCATCTATCACTAGTATTTCTTCCTTATACTCTTTTTTATACTGAAGGAAGTTATCATTATTTATAATGTCTATAATTTTTGTATCGAAAATTATTACACTATCATAAATTATTCTATCTCTCATAATAAGTTTTCCATTAACTATAGCTTTAATATTAATCACCTCATCAAATATTTGAATATAATTATTATAATGTTGCTAATGCCTTAGCTACATTTCCCTTGGTCTTTTCCAAGGCTTCTTTTGCTTTTTTAAGGGTTACATCTTTTTTAATTTTAACAATACACACTTTAGGGTCATATTCGCAGATTTCTAGATTTTTATTCACTAGGGCATCATCCACACCTGTGGAAAGCTTTACTATTTCGCGTACACGTTGTTGTAACTTCTTATTAATAGGTCGTACATTAACCATCAAGTTAGTATAAGTTTTGCCAAGTTTTATCATTGCCACAGTGCTTAACATATTTAAAACCATTTTTTGTGCAGTACCTGCTTTCATTCTAGTTGATCCTAGTATTAATTCTGATCCAACCTCTATAGCTATAGTAACTTCGCAAATATCTTTGATTTTGCCCTTTGAATTACATATAAGTGCTATAGTTTTGCAACCCATTTCTTTAGCGTATTCCATAGCGCGTACAACATAAGGGGTATTACCACTAGCTGTTACGCCGACTATTACATCTTTTTTATTTATATTTACCTTTTCTAAATCTAGAATCGCCAGTTCTGGATCATCCTCCGTATGTTCAAGCCATCCACTTATTGCCTCTTTTCCACCAGAGATAATTCCTTGAACCATAGAATCCGCGGTACCAAATGTAGGAGGACATTCTGATGCATCCATTACTCCTAATTTTCCACTTGTGCCACTGCCAATATAAAAAAGCCTCCCACCATCTTCAAAGCTTTCAACTATTAGTTCCACAGCTTTCTCTATATTACTTAGCTCATTTTCAATAGCTATAGCTACTTTTTTATCCTCATCATTCACTTTCTTAAGAATTTCAAAGGTGTTCATTGTATCTAAATTAAATTTATTTTCATTATTTCCCTTCATAAAAAACCTCCTTATTTATCTATGGGGTATATGACAATTCTGGATTGTTTTCCTATTATTTTAAGTTTATTTGATATTTATACTTATCACTTCTATATATGGCTTTGGTATATTCAATTGGAGTTTCATTTTCTAAATAGGTGGTTCGCCTAAATATTAATGCCAAAGCATCATTTTCTTGGTTAAGAAGGTTACTTTCATATTGATTTAACATTGTAGGTTCAATTGTTTGTTTCGCTTTATCCGGATGATGACCATACTTTTGACGAAAAATTTCATACAGTGATTTATCTTCAATAATTTCTTTAGTCATTCCATTAAATAAAAAATATGGAAGCCACGCTGTTTCAATTGCTACTGGTTGCTGATCACTAAATCTCAGTCTTTTAATTTCAATAATTTTATTTTCATCTTCAGGCATTTTCAGTTCAAGCTTGCATTTCTTTGTTGCGTCTATTACCTTAAAAGATAATATTTTAGTTTTTGATACCACTCCATTTTCTTGCATTTGCTCAGTAAATCCTTTGAGCCGTGATATTTCACTATTAACCTTTGCAGTAGACACAAAAGTCCCTTTTCCCTGTTCTCTATAAATTAACCCCTCATTTACTAAGGACATAATAGCCTTATTTACGGTCATTCTGCTGACCCCTTGAATTTCACACAGTTCTCTTTCTGTTGGAATTGATTCCCCTGGCTTTAAAACTTCATTTTCTATCATTTCCTGTAATATTTCTTTTATTTGATAATGAAGTGGTATAGGGTTATCCTTCGAAATTTTTCTCAAATTTTTCCCTCCTTGATTAATAATATTTTTTTTGGTAAATTAGTGCACATATGCAATTTATATGTTATTATATTGTTATGTTGTTATGTTGTATATACCAATTATATTTCAAATTTGTTTTTTTTACAACCTATTTGAAACAACAAATTACAATTTAGTATTAATAGCTATCTGATTCGATTATAGAGTCCATAGAAAATAGTTTAGATTTATAAGGCATATGCTCTTTTATTCATCTATTGTAAACCTTTAACGATTTTTTTATCATGTATATCATGGTGTTAGATTTCTTAAATATTCTTAGTACTGAGTAATACTTAATAATATCTTTTCACCTATATTAATAAATATCACTGCATTTATCCCTATAATTTAATCATGTAACATGCCATGAAAACCACAGGGTAGATAAAAATTAATAATTTTTATCTAATCCAAAAACGAGGAGGTACTAAAATGTCTAAAAACAACAAATTTTCATCAAATCTTCAAAAACTTGGAAAAGCTATGATGACGCCAATTGCAGTTATGCCTGCAGCCGGACTACTATTAAGATTGGGAGCTCCAGATATATTTAATATTGCATGGATGTTCGCTGCCGGAAATGCTATTTTTGGCCATCTTCCTATAATTTTTGCAATTGGTATAGCTATAGGTCTTGCAGATGATAACAATGGAGTTGCAGGTCTTGCAGCTGCAGTTGGTTATTTTGTATTAACTGAAGTTGCTGTCACTTTTAATGCTAAGATAGATATGGGTGTACTAGCAGGTATTATCGTTGGTATATTATCTGGTTACCTATACAACAAGTATAAGAGTATAAGGGTTCCAGATTTCTTAGGTTTCTTCGGTGGTAAACGTTTTGTTCCAATTATAACATCCTTTTACACTTTAATTATAGGTGTGGGCGCTGGCTATATTTGGCCTCATATTCAAGATATTATTAATAATGCAGGGAATGTTATTGCTCACTCTGGTTCTATAGGCGCCTTCTTTTATGGAGTCCTAAATAGATTGCTTATTCCTTTTGGATTACACCATGTTATGAACACACTTGTTTGGGTACAGTTTGGTACCTTTACGGATGCTGCTGGTAAACTTATTACAGGAGATATGACTAGATTTTTCGCACTGGACCCAACTGCTGGAACATTTATGACAGGCTTTTTCCCAATTATGATGTTTGGTCTTCCTGCTGCATGTCTTGCAATGATAGCTACAGCTAAAAAAGAAAATAGAAAAGCTGTAACTGGAATGCTTCTTGGTATTGCTTTTACTGCTTTCCTAACTGGTATTACAGAACCAATTGAATTCTTATTCATGTTCATTGCACCAGCACTATATTTAATTCATGCTATATTAACGGGAGCAGCTTTTGCCATAACTTCTGCTTTAGGAATTAAATCTGGTTTCACTTTCTCTGCAGGTATACTTGATTATGTTCTAAGCTTTGGAATCGCAAGCAAGCCAATACTTTTAATAATAATAGGTTTAATATTCGGTGTTATTTATTTCTTTGTTTTCTTCTTCTCTATTAAGAAGTTCGACTTAAAGACTCCAGGTAGAGGAGATGATGAAACCTCTCCTGCACTTGCTAAACTAAATACTTCTGAGTTAGGTCTTAGAGCTATTAGTATGTTAGAGGCTATTGGAGGCAAAGCAAATATAAAGACTATAGATGCTTGTATTACAAGAGTAAGGTTATCTATTAAAGACAATTCTCTTATTGATGAAGCTAGATTAAAGCAGCTTGGGGCTACTGCTGTTATGAAAATCGGAAACAATAATTACCAGATTATTGTTGGTACCATTGCTGATCCACTAGTAACTCAAATGAAAATTGCTATGACACGATAGTCCTTAATTACATAAAAAAGGTTAACAAGAACTTTTCGTTCTTGTTAACCTTTTACTATTTTTAGCTATTAATCTTCATTGCTCTCATTGAATTTAACACTGCAATTAAAGCGACTCCTACATCACCAAAAACAGCTTCCCACATAGTTGAAATTCCGAAAACTGCCAATGTTAAAATAACTGCTTTTACACTTAGTGCAAAGATAATATTTTGCAGAACAATTGTTTTTGTTCTTTTAGCAATTTTTATAGCTTCAGCAATTTTTGATGGTTCATCTGTCATTATTACTATATCTGCCGCCTCTATTGCAGCATCAGAACCTACACCACCCATTGCAATCCCAATATCTGCTCTTGCGAGCACCGGTGCATCATTAATTCCATCTCCTACAAATACTATCTTCCCTTTAGGCGATTTTTCTTTTTGAAGCAATTCTAACTTTTCTACCTTCTCGTGTGGAAGAAGTTCTGAATAAACTTCATCTACACCAAGTATTTTTCCAATACTCGTCGCTATATCTTTATTGTCACCAGTAAGCATTACTATTTTTTTAACACCCATAGATTTCAAATCGACTATTGCTTGAATAGAGTCTTCTTTTATCTCATCTGAAATTATAATACTACCTGCATATTTCTTGTCTATAGCTACATATATTATTGTGCCTACATTTCCAGCTTTATTATAGGAAATTTTCTCACTATCCATTAACTTTGAATTACCAGCTAACACATGTTTCCCTTTAACTTTAGCCCTAATACCTTTTCCAGCTATTTCTTCGACGCCTTCAATATCTTCACTACGTATATCTTTGCCATAAGCTTTTATTATAGATGTAGCAATAGGATGATTAGAATTGCTTTCTGCATGAGCTGCATACTCTAATAATTCATCCCTACTTATCTCACCTTCTGTATGCATCTGCGTAACCACAAATACTCCTTTAGTTAGTGTTCCTGTCTTGTCAAAAATCACTACTTCAACGCTATTTAATGCCTCCAAGTAATTTCCACCTTTAACCAAAATACCATTTTTAGATGCACCACCTATTCCTCCAAAAAATCCAAGTGGAATAGATATTACGAGTGCACAAGGGCAAGATACTACTAAAAATACCAATGCTTTATATATCCATTGTGAGAAAGTAGCACCAGGTATTAAAAGGGGTGGAAGTATTGCTAGTGCTGTTGCACTTATAACTACAATCGGTGTGTAATATCTTGCAAATTTAGTTATAAAATTTTCAGTTGGTGCTTTTTTGCTGCTAGCATTTTGCACTAAATTCAAAATTTTTGCAAGGGTTGATTCTCCAAATTCTTTCGCAACCTCTATAGTTAATAATCCATTTTTATTTATGCACCCTGCCAAAATTTCATCGCCGCTTTTAACTTCTCTTGGAACTGATTCACCAGTTAATGCCGCTGTATCTACTAATGATTTTCCTTCTATGACAATACCATCTAATGGTACTTTTTCTCCTGGTTTTACTATTATAATATCCCCAATGTGTACTTCCTCTGGATCTACCTTTATAATTTCATCTTTAATTTTTTTATTTGCATAATCTGGCCTTATATCCATAAGCGCAGATATAGATTTCCTTGATTTATTTACAGCGACATCTTGGAAAAATTCTCCTACTTGATAAAAAAGCATAACCCCAACGCCTTCTGAAAATTGTCCAATAGAAAATGCTCCTACTGTAGCGAGTGCCATTAAGAAATTCTCATCAAACAATTGTCCTCTTAATATATTTTTCACTGCAACTATTAGGACGTCTCCACCAATTAATAAATAACTTATGAGGAATAACGCAAATTCAATTAAATAATCTAATTTAAACAAAACTGCTACGATGAAAATTACTACACCTACAGAGAAACGTATAATTTTATTTTTATTAGTTCCTTCTTCACCGTGTTCATGTGCGTGATCATGGTTATGATCATGGTTATGGCTATGACCATTTTCCTCATGTTTAAATGTTTTTACTTGTTTTACTATAAATTTAACACCAGGTTCTATTCTTTCAACTATTTTTTTTGCATCATCTATAACACTTGTTATTTTTTCTTCACTTTGAAATTGAATTACTAAGCTTTTAGTGACAAAATTTATATTTGCATCTAATACTCCATCTATTTTTTTACATTGAGCTTCAATTTTGTTTGCACAATTAGCACAACCTAGACCTTCTAAAATGAATTCTCTTTTTATTATAGTACTCATTTTCTCCCCCACTTTCAAAGTTTTTATTTGCTTTTATATTATAAATTTTTCTTTATGTAATAGAGTATTATCTAAGTTCCTTTATGTGTATAAGTCCTTGGTCAAAAATTTGTTTAACATGCTGATCATCTAAAGAATAGTAGACAACCTTTCCCTCACGTCTATACTTAACAAGTCTAGCATTTTTAAGCACACGAAGTTGATGAGAAATAGCTGATTGAGTCATATTAAGAAGAGCAGCTATATCACAAACACACATTTCAGTTTCAAATAACACACAAAGAATTTTAATTCTCGTACCATCTCCAAAAACTTTGAAAAGCTCTGCTAAGTCATATAACGTTTCCTCACGTGGTATTGATTTTCTTACTTTTTCTACTACATCTTCATGTATATTAGAACATGTACAAACCTCTATGTTTTTTCCCATTTATTCCACCCCTTTCATATGAACACATGAATCATTGTTCATATGTTCATTATATGTTACCAATTAATACTTGTCAACATTCCTGGGAAATAATAGTTCATTAGTTTTATAAAATTTGTAATCAAAAAATTAAAACCCTAATCATGTATTTATTCATGATTGGAGTTTTAATTTATTAATTATTAATAGTGCTTATATTCTTAATAATATCAGTAATAATATCAATTCTTTTAAACGGTGTAATAAGATAATATCCATCTACATAAGGGTAGATTTCTTCCGCTATTTCAGTAGATATTTTAATTGCAAGAACCCTAGCTTCTTCTTTTGAAATGTCCTTATATAGTTCTATAATTTCCTCAGAAACGCTTATTCCAGAAATTTCATTGTTCATAAAGCAAGCATTCTTATAGCTTACAATCGGAATAATTCCACCTAATATCTTAGCAGGTAATTCACTACGTGCCCGTTTTAAATTTTCTACAGCCTGCTTTGTTAAAATTGGCTGTGTTAAAAACATAGTTACTCCACTTTCAATTTTCTTTTTTGCGTGTAATAGTTGGCTACTAAAATTAATAGCATTTACGTTTAAAGCACCACAAATATTAAAAGGTGATGAAAATGTTATATCATTTAGATTGGTTATATAGTTAGCAAGTATTGCAGAATTAAAACTAAACATCCCCTTAACCTCGTCACGCTGGGCTGAGGGTATAGGGTCACCTGTTACCACTAAAACGTTATTTACCCCCTCAATATTTAAGCCTAGAAGTAATGCCTTTGTAGCATTAATATTTCTATCGCGACATGTCATATGTGGAATTGTTGTGATGTCGAGTTCTCTTTTCAACTTACAAGCGAGTAGACTACTATCTACCCTTACTCTTGCAATAGGACAATCTGCAATGGTTATTGCATCAACTCCATTCTCTTTAAGACTCTTAGCACTATTCATAAAAAATTCAATTCCTGTATCAAGTGGTGGGTCTAATTCTACCGCAATAATTTTTTTCCCAATTCTGATTTTTTCCAGGAGAAGGTTTTTAACAATTAATTTCTCAATTTTAACTTTTCCAGTTTTACTCGGAACAATTTCGCGTGTTGATAAACCTTTTATTTTTGCAACAGTTTCCCTTATAAATTCTGGAGTTGTACCGCAACAACCACCAATAATAGCCACACCTTGCTTTGCTATTTCTAGCATTTGCACAGCAAAATATTCTTTAGTATTATTAAAAAACGTACGATTATTTATTATTGTTGGATACCCTGAGTTTGGCATAACAGAAATAGTTTTATTTTCTATATTAAGAGTTTTAATATATTGAAGTAAGTGATATGGCCCAGAAAAGCAGTTGAATCCACAGGCATCAATAGTTGGTATTTGCGAAACTTTCTCTATAAATTTTTCACCATTTATTCCAAGTCTTGTAAACCCTTCTGGTGAAACCGCAAGTTCCATCAAAATATATGTATTTGGATTTTTCTCCTTAATATACCTTGAAATCTCAGCAAGATATTCATCACTGCTAAAAGTTTCAAATATAAAATATGTTGCACCGAGATCTAAAAACAAATCTACTATTTCTTTGTATGCCTCCCATAAATCCATCATTTCTAAAAATGGTATTGGCCCAATATCGGCAAAAACTAAAACCTCAGTACCCTTTGTGGCTTCCCTTGCTATCTCATAACCTTTTACAATAACCTCTTTAACCGTATCGAAATTACTTTCAAGGCTAATTTTATTTGCTCCAAATGTATTGGTTTTAATTGCCTTGCAACCAGCATTTATATATTCCTTATGTATATTTAGTATGGTATTTTTATCATAAATATTTGCAAGTTCACATTTGGATAATGGATTTTCACAAACGCTTGCGTAATATGTCCCCATTGCGCCATCAAAAATTAATGGTTTTTCTTTAATATTCATAAATTCCCCCACTGAAGTTTTCTCTTTGTTACAGTATAGAACTCTCACTTATATAAGTTGGAGACTTTCCTTCTGAAATGTCGTTAAAACCATTTGCGTGTTTCATCTAACATTTTAAAATTAGTTAAATCATAATGAAGTGGAGTTACAGTAACATACCCCTCTTTAAAATATATTGTGTCAGAATCATCCTCATGAATATCTATTACCTCACCCTTAATTTCATATTGAGTTTCATTATTTTCTCCAATAGTTTCTATATAACGGTTGTTATACAATCTACTTCCAATTTTACATACTTTAATTCCTTTTATTTCATTATCCCTTAGTATAGGAATATTCACATTTAATACAATATCATTCTTAATGTTATTCTCAATAGCCTTAAGCAATATCTTTCCAGCATATTTAGCTGCCATTTCATAATTTTCAATATTTCGCTTAATTTCCATAGAAACCGCCATAGCTGGTATTTTATAAATAGTTGCTTCTATAGCTGCAGAAACTGTACCGGAATATAAGACATCAGTACCTAAATTTAATCCTTTATTGATTCCGGATACTACCATATCTATTTTACAATCACTTTTACTATCAATGAGCTTATTAATTGCTATTTTTACACAATCTGCTGGTGTTCCATCTACGCTATAAGCTTTTGATTTTAACCCTTCAATTTTTGTTTCTCTAACAATAAGTGGCCTTGTAAGGGTTATGGAATGTCCGCAAGCGCTTTTTTCATTATATGGTGCTACAATAATTACTTCATGATTTTTTTCGAGTTCTTTAGCTAAAGCATATAACCCCTTTGCATTTATACCATCATCGTTTGTAAGCAATAATCTCATTTTCATCCCTCCCATTATTCACTATTTTAAAATTTCAAATAGTATATGTATATATATTATAGCAAAATATGGTTCAACAGGATACAAACCGTCCAAATATAATTCTAATTGCATAGCATTTAAATATTATTTGTAAGAAAGCTTTAAAATACAAAGATAGTCCAAGGGAGTAATTAAAATTACTCTCTTGAACTATCTTTATGTTTCTTCTATCTTTTTTTAGCAGGTACCATATGAATAGCTTCACCTTTTAACCCTAACACTGCTTCTTCAAAAGCTTCAGATAGTGTTGGATGAGCATGTATCATGCTAGCGATGTTTGAAACATTCATATTATTATTTATAGCCATAGCCCCTTCATGAATTAAATCCGATGCATGAGGTCCCATTATATGCACTCCAATGATTATATCCTCAAGCGTTGCTATAACCTTTACTAATCCTTCTCCTTCACCTAGTGCTAATGCCTTGCCATTAGCTCCAAATAAAAATTTACTTGTTTTATACTCCATTCCCTTTTTTTTGGCTTCGTTTTCTGTTATGCCTACGCAAGCTATCTCTGGAAATGCAAAAATACAACTTGGTATTATTTCACTAGAATAAGGAGCAATATAACCCATAATTCTCTCAACCACTTTTTTACCTTGATGCGTTGCTGCATGAGCAAGCATACTTATTCCATTCACATCACCAATAGCATAAATACCTGGAATGTTAGTTTCATAATTTTCATCTACCACAATAGCTCTTCTATTAAGCGATATACCCAAATTCTCAATATTAAGCCCTTCAGTCATAGGCGTTCTACCAACGGATACCAATACATTATCTGCCGTAAACACAATTTCTCCTTTTTTCCCATCGGCAGTTACAATTAGCTGTTCATTAGATTTTTCAATACTAATTACCTTTGTGTTGATACTCATATCTATACCTTTTCTTTTAAGTGAAACACTCAATCTCTTTGTTAAATCAGTATCCACTTGAGCAAGAATACTTGGCAAGAACTCTATAACAGTTACCTTTGATCCTAATGCATTAAATATACCTGCAAACTCCACACCTATAACACCGCCGCCTATAATTGCTAATTTATTAGGCACTTCTTTAAATTCTAATATATTTTCACTAGTAAATACTCCTGGTAGATCTATACCCGGTATATTAGGTATTAATGGAATAGACCCAGTTGCTATAATTATATTTTTCGTTATTATTTCTCTTAATTCTCCATTCTTAAGAGAGATAGAAACTGTATTTTTATCTTTCAAACAAGCTGTCCCTAAAATTACATCTATATTATTTGACTTTAATAATTGTTCTACCCCGTTCACTAGTTGATTAACTATTTTGTCTTTTCTATTTTGAATTTCTTCTACGCTAAAACTGTAACTATCTACCACGATTCCAAATTCATTAATATTCTTTAAAGTATTTAAAATTTCAGCATTTCTATATAGCGCCTTTGTAGGAATACATCCTCTATTTAAACATGTTCCACCAAGCTCACCTTTTTCTACAATACAAACCTTAGCACCCAGCTGAGCTGCACGAATAGCAGCAACATATCCCCCAGGGCCTCCCCCAATTATAACTATATCCTTCTCCATCACTGCTCCTCCTCCTATAAATCAGTATAACTTCGGAATATCTTAACGACATTTCAGAAGGAAAGTCTCCCACTTCTATAAGTGGGGTTACTTGCCCCAACAAATAGAAAACTTCAGCGGGAGTATAAATCTCCTTCTGAAGTCGTTAATACATCTTCTACGAAGATGTTACAGCTCCGCAGGAGATGATTTAACTATCCCGAAGTTATATTAATTAGTATATTTTAAAACTGGATATCTAGCAGCTCGAACTTCATCAAGCCTTCTAACAAGAGTATCATATGGAGCATCCTTTAGTAGCTGTGGATCTTCTATTGCTTCTTCTGAAATATTTATCATAGCTTCAATAAAATCATCCATAGTTTCAAGACTTTCCGTTTCCGTAGGTTCTATCATAATTGCATTTTCTACAATTGTTGGAAAATATATTGTAGGCGGATGATATCCATAATCTAGAAGTCTCTTGGCAATATCTAATGTAGTTACCTCACTTGGTCCCTGCTTTAAACCTCCTAAAACAAATTCATGCTTGCAAACTCTATCAATTGGTAAATAATAATAGTTCTTTAGTTTGCTTTTCATATAATTTGCATTAAGCACTGCCATTTCACTTGCCTTCTTTAGTCCCTCAGCGCCCATTGAAAGTATATAAGAATATGCTTTAACAAGTACTCCGAAGTTCCCATAGAAACTCTTTACCTTTCCAATAGATAGTGGTTTATCATAATTAAGAACAAATTTTTCTTCTATTTTTTCTATTATTGGGACAGGCAAATATTGTATAAGTTCTTTTTTAACTCCTACTGGTCCGCTTCCCGGTCCACCACCACCATGTGGGGTAGAAAATGTTTTATGAAGATTCATATGGACAACGTCAAATCCCATATCTCCTGGTCTTGCTATACCCATAATGGCATTTAAATTTGCTCCATCATAATATACGAGCCCACCAGCTTCATGTACTAGATTTGTTATTTCTTTAATATTCTCATCAAATAAACCTAAAGTGTTTGGATTTGTTAGCATTAATCCCGCTATTTCATCGTTTAATACAGATTTCAAACTATCTAAGTCTACACTACCTTTTTCATTAGATTTAACTTCTACAATTTCAAAGCCTGCCACACTTGCACTGGCTGGGTTAGTTCCGTGAGCTGAATCTGGAACTATAATCTTTTTTCTTTTAAAATCCCCTTTATTTTCATGGAAGGCTTTTATAATCATAAGTCCAGTAAGCTCTCCATGGGCCCCTGCTGCAGGTTGAAGTGAAACCTGATCCATTCCGGATATCTCAGCTAATTTTTCACTAAGTTCATACATTAATTGTAAGGAACCTTGTACCGTTTTTACACTTTGATATGGATGGATCTGAGTAAATGAGGTCATAGACGCCATATCTTCGTTAATTTTCGGATTATATTTCATAGTACACGAACCTAAAGGATAAAAGCCAGTATCTACCCCGTAATTCTTATTAGACAATAGAGTGAAATGTCTTATAACATCTACTTCACTTACTTCCGGAAGGGATATGTCTTTTTTGCTTAGCAAATGCTCAGGTATCATTTCGCTAATATCGATACTCTCTACATCACAACAAGGTAACGTATATCCTCGTCTTCCTTCTTTTGAGATTTCAAATATTAATTTATTATACTGTTTCATTTTATCCCCTCCATTGCAGTTATTAGCTCACAAATTTCTGGTTTTGTTCTTTTTTCTGTTACACAGAATAGTAGAGCATTTTTATGGTCAGGGTAATTTTTCTCTATATCATATCCACCAATTATATTATTTTCTAATAATTTATCGTTAATAATACTAGCCCTTTCCTGTCCCTGAATTACGAACTCCTTAAAGAAAGGTTTATTAAATACTGGCTCGTATTTTTCTAATTTAATTATTTCATTAAAAGCATAGTGCGCCTTTTGAGTGCTTTGATATGCCACTTCTTTTAATCCCTGTTTTCCCATAGTTGTAAGATAAATTGCAGCAGTTAATGCATTTAAAGCTTGATTTGAACATATATTAGAAGTCGCTTTTTCGCGTCTTATATGTTGTTCCCTAGCTTGAAGCGTTAATACAAAGGCTCTTTTTCCATCTACGTCGATGGTCTGACCTACAATCCTTCCTGGCATTTTTCTCATAAGTTTTTTCGTCGTTGCCATGAATCCCAAATAAGGTCCTCCAAAATTCATTGCATTTCCAAGTGATTGGCCTTCCCCTACCACAATATCTGCTCCTATTTCTCCTGGAGTTTTTAATATGGCAAGAGATATAGGATCTACACTCATTATTAGAATAGCTTTATTATCATGAGTAATTTTTTCAACCGACCTCATATCTTCAATTATTCCAAAGAAATTAGGGTTTTGAACTATAACTCCTGCCACACTGCTATCTACAAGTTCTTTTAATTTTAGAGTATCAGTAACTCCTTCCTTCTCATCTACTTCTATTAGTTCTAATCCCTTAAATTTTGCATAGGTATGAATGACTTTTCTAATTTCTGGATGTACTGTTTTAGATACAATTATAGATTTTCTTTTTGTATGCTCAGCAGCCATAAAAGCAGCTTCAGCGCAACTCGTAGCACCATCATACATAGATGCATTCGCAACGTCTAGTCCGGTCAAACTGCATATCAATGTTTGATATTCAAAAATAGCCTGAAGAGTACCTTGGCTTATCTCTGGTTGATAAGGTGTATATGATGTATAAAATTCTGATCTTGAAACTATATGCTTTATTATAGAAGGTATATAATGATCGTAAACTCCAGCTCCTAAAAAACAAACTAACTCTTCAGCGCTTTTATTTTTATTACAAAGTGATTTTACGTGTTTTTGTACTTCCAGTTCTGACATGGGTGAATTTATATTTAGATCTCTATTTAATTTAAGGTCCTCTGGTATGTCCTTAAACAATTCCTGTACAGACTCCGCACCCACACTTTTTAACATTACCTTTTCGTCTTCTAAAGTATTAGGTATATAAGGAAACATCTTATTTCTCCTTACTGCAATATTCATTATATTGCTCTTCGTTCATAAGCTCTTTTAATTCTTCCTTATTTGCAATTTCTATAAGAAACATCCAATTTTCATAGCAGTCTTCGTTTACTAATACTGGGTTATCTACTACATCATCATTTACCTCTAAAATCTTTCCACTAAATGGAGTATACATATCAGAAGCTGCTTTAACAGACTCAATGACCCCAAAAACATCCCCACTAGTAATTTCTGCATCTACCTCTGGTAGCTCAACAAAAACAATATCTCCTAAAGCATGTTGTGCATAATCAGAAATTCCAACGTATGCAATATTACCTTTAATTTTTATCCATTCATGATCTTTACTATAAAATAATCCCTTTAATGTTTTCATTTAAAATCCTCCTAAATTTTATTTGTTATAATTTTTCTTATAGAATTTTTTACTTATTACTTCAGCTTTTAATGCTTTACCTCTAATCCCAATTCCAATTTCTGTACCTAATTCTGAGTATTTAGAATCTATTAAAGCAAGACCTATATTTTTCTTTAATGTAGGCGAGAAATATCCCGTTGTTACCACCCCGATTTTTTCTCCGAATGCAGTAACTTCATAACCATGTCTTGGAATCCCTCTATCCTTCATTTCAAAGCCTACTGATTTCCTCTTAAGACCTTGTTCTTTTTGCTTTAAAAGAGCTTCTTTTCCTATAAATCCAGTTTTTTTAAGCTTTACAAAAAATCCAAGTCCTGCTTCAAGCGGTGTAATATCTTGAGATAATTCGTTTCCATATAAAGGGAGGCAAGCTTCGAATCTTAAAGTGTCTCTGCAGCCTAGCCCTGTGGGCTTAAGTCCTTCTTCCTCACCTATATTAAGTAGTTTATGCCATAATTTTTCTATTTCCTCTGGGGAAGTGTATATTTCAAACCCATCCTCACCTGTATATCCTGTTCTTGAAATAAGACATTTTACACCATCTACAAGAACATATCGTTTACAATAGAAAAATTTAATTTCATCTAAATCTATATCAGTTATTTTTTGAAGTATCTTTTGTGCCTTTGGTCCTTGAATCGCAACCTCTGCTATTTCATTCGAGATATTAGTGAGTTCCATATCATAGGTGCCCTTATTGTCAATCATCCATTGAAAATCTTTCTCTATGTTCCCTGCATTTATAACAAGATAGAAATGTTCCTTACCAAATTTATATATTAAAAGATCATCAACTACTCCTCCGTTTTCATAGCACATAAAAGTATATAGTATTTGATTATCTTCAAGTACTGCTACATCATTTGTAACTAAATTTTGTACAAATTCGAAAGCCTCGGCTCCTTTTACTTCCACTTCTCCCATGTGTGACACATCGAAAAGTCCAGCAGCGGACCTTACAGCCTCATGTTCAGAAATTATCCCTTCAAACTGTATTGGCATTTGCCACCCAGCAAAATCAACTATTTTCCCACCATATTCTTTATAAACACTGTATAATGGCGTTTTTTTTAAATTTTTCAAACTAATCCCCCCATTTTTGTAAAATATATTCATTAAAATATAAAAAAAAATGATTGTTTTTTTATTCTCTTTCATGTTTCATTATACTGCCTTTTGGTATATAATTCAATTAAATATATATTTTGGTTTAAAGATTCAAATCTAAAGTTAATGCAAGGAGGAAATAATATGATTTATATAAATAACACAAATACAAGTCCCTATTTTAACTTAGCAGCGGAAGAATATTTACTAAAAAAATTTAAAGAAGACTGTTTTATGCTCTGGAGGGATGAGCCTTGTATCATCGTCGGAAAAAACCAAAATACCTTATCAGAAATTAACCTAGACTATATAAGAACAAATAATATTCCTGTGGTAAGGAGATTGTCTGGTGGAGGCACTGTTTTTCACGATTTAGGCAATTTGAATTTCACTTTTATCAAAAATAGTAGTGAAGAAAATTTTAATAATTTCAGAAAATTTACCTTGCCAATTTTAAATGTTTTAAATTCACTTAAAATAAATGCTGAATTTAGTGGAAGAAATGATCTAACCATTGAAGGTAAAAAATTCTCAGGCAATGCACAATATAATTACAAAAACAGAGTTCTTCATCATGGCACCTTGCTTTTTTCATCAAATATTTCGGATTTATCAAAAGCATTACAAGCTAAACCTTTAAAATTTCAAGACAAAAGTATTAAATCCGTATTAAGCAGGGTAACCAATATAAGTTCTCACTTAAAGCAGCCTATACCTATCATGGAATTTAAAGAGTTGATTATGAACTATATTATTACAAAAGATAATTCAGATTCTTTGTATGAATTTACTCCATATGATTTAAATAGTATAAATAAGCTTGCCACTGAAAAATATTCTACTTGGGAATGGAATTTTGGCCATTCACCAAAATATAATTTCACAAATGAAAAGAAATTTTCATTTGGAACTGTTGAATGTAATATGGAAGTACAACATGGAATAATAAAAGATATTACGATATATGGTGATTTCTTTAGCAAACTTGATATCTCGGACATAGATGCTGCCCTTATAGGCGTAAATCATGTGGAATCTGATGTAAAAAAAGCGCTTTCAGCCTTTAATATATCTGATTATTTTTCAAATGCAAATATAGAAGATATTTTAAGTTGTATGTTTTAAAAAATTCTTCTTGACTATATTTGAATTTGCTAATAAAATATAAAGAAATAATAAAATTTACATTTGGGATTATAATTTTTTAAAATATTTTTATTGGAGCAACTTAGATTATTATCTAATGAAACTTTCAGATAAGAGGACATGTAGTAAAAATGCAGTGCTTTTGCCGCTTTTTTACTTCATGTCTTTATATATTTTAGCGACATTTCAGCTCCGCAGGAGATGATTTGACCCACTTAAATGAGTTTTCTATTATTTTAAGACTAACAAAAGAGAGGATGATTTATTCTGGAAGCATCAAAAGAATTAGATTCTATCAATAATTCACCAAAAACACTAAAGAAAGAAATCGGCTTACTAGAATCCATTACCCTAGTTATAGGTATGGTTATAGGTTCAGGGATTTTCTTTAAACCTTCTATTGTATTTAAAAACGCAGGATCTCCAACCATGGGAATACTTGCTTGGATCGCCGGTGGCATTATAACTATGGCTTCTGGTCTTACTATAGCTGAAATAGCAGCAGCTATTCCAAAAACTGGTGGTATATTTATATATCTTAAAGAACTTTATGGAGAAAAATGGGCATTTCTATTTGGTTGGGTACAGACGGTTATTTATGTACCTGGTGCCGCCGCAGCACTCGCAATAGTTTTAGCAACTCAAGCTACTAATTTTGTACCTATGAGTCCAATCCAGCAAAAACTATTTGCAATATTAATGATATTTGTTATCACCACTGCAAACGTGTTATCAACAAAACTTGCTAGTAAAATTCAGTTCATTGCAACTGTTGCAAAACTAATTCCAATTTTTATTATTATTGCCTTAGGCCTTATAAAAGGAACAGCTCACAGTTTTTCCTTGCCACTAGGGACTACTGCAGCCGGAGCTGGTTTTGGAGCTGCTATGCTTGGAACACTTTGGGCTTATGATGGCTGGGTAGGCGTAGGTAATATAGCAGGTGAACTTAAAAATCCTAAAAAAGACATACCAAAGTCCATAATTTTAGGGCTAATCGTTATTATAACAGTGTATGTTTTATTTAATTTAGCAATTATAAACATAATTCCTATAACAGCTGTTATTAGTTCTAATAAAGTGGCTTCTGATGTTGCAACAGTTTTATTTGGAAAATTTGGTTCATTGTTTATAACTGCTGGCATATTAATTTCAATCTTTGGAACATTAAATGGTTACCTAATGACAGGAGTTAGAATACCCTTTGCCATGGCTCGAGATAAACTTTTACCTTTTGATAAGATCCTCGGAAAAGTTAATCAAAAATATCAAACTCCATTAAACGCTTTTATTTTCGAGGCAGTACTCGCCTCTTTATATGTATTTAGCGGTTCTTTTGATACCTTAACTGATCTTGTTATATTTGTTTTATGGATTTTCTTCACAATGGCAGTAGCTGGTATCTTTATATTAAGAACAAAACATAAAGATTTAGAGAGACCTTATAAAGTACCCTTCTACCCAATAGTTCCACTCATCGGAATTACTGGAGGTATCTATATCCTAGTAAGTACACTTTTAACTGATACTTCAAAAGCACTTATAGGACTTGCAATAACCTTAATTGGATTGCCTGTATATTGGTATATTACTAAAAAGAAATAATACGATTCGTATGAAGTTTCTCCTGCATGGCACCAACTAAGAGTTTGAAACGTGAAATTCCATTAAGAAATTCTAATCTTTTGCAAATATAAAATTCTCTAACGTTCACATTCGGCTTACAGCCGGTTCGCTAGCCTTCCTTCCAAGTCAGTCTCACGAGAATTTTATATTTGCAAAAGAAGAATTTTAAATGGAATTTCAATGTTTCTGCTCTTCTTATTTGGTCCACTTCCGGAAAGACTTCATACTATATCATATTTACACTAAGATGTATCTACTATGGATAGCAGATAAAAAAAGATCAAATCGCAATAATTCCCACCAAAAGTCTTTTGGCCGGTAGGCTGCAGATTTGGTACATATCCTTTAAATTTAATATTTACAAAACAAGAATTTCCAAATGAGATTTTAAAATTTTTCTCTGTCAACCGGAAACTCAACATTAATTCTCAACTTTTAAAAAAGTTATCCACATTGTTTTCCGCAAGCTGTTTTATTTTTTGTTTACCGACGAAGTGAAGACCTCATCATCTTTAAATGCGCCAGCCATATAACTTAAACCCTTACCCATATTGGACCCTATATCTTTATTCTCTTCTTTTTGTTCGCTTAATTTCTTTTTTTCATTCAACTCATAACAAGTATTACACACATATTTATCTGAAATAAACTTACCTAAGGAAAAACCAATTTCTACCCCACAAATAGCACATTTTTTTGACATATAAAATCGCCTCATTTTTCATATTATTTCATAGCTTCATACCAATATATTCATACTTTTCAATATTATACACTTATGTTAAATGTTTTACAGCATGTGCCACAATTACATCTTGTCCGTTAAAAATCATATAACTAATCAATCTTCGAAGTCTTAAAAATAGCGCATCAATCGTAGCTATACAATTGATGCACTATTTTAGAAAGATACGACATAACTGAAGCTAAAATTACGTTACTTCAACTCAACAAATTGGAATTTATCGAATTCCAGATTTAATAAAAGATATTAAATCCTCAACATTATCAAAATCATCATAATCTCCATTTGTTCCTTCTCTATGATATACTACTCCCTTTTTTTCATTTCTCTCTAAACAATCAAGGAGCTCTTCAATTCCATATTTCTTAATAAACAAAGTAAATCCATAAGGTTTTATTTTGTTTAATAGCCCCTTACGACATTCTTCTTTGCATAAATAACAAGCAGTTATATTTTTTTTAATAGAACATTTACGATTTTCACACCATTCTTTATCTGGACATTCACCTGAATTACAACCAGAACATTTTGTATTCTCTGAACACAGACAACAAGCAAGTCCACAACGTGCAATGCCTAATTCTCTTCTCATTTTAACACCTCTTCAGATTTGGAATTATTACTTACTTTATAACATCTTGATAGATTATATCCACTATTTCATTTAAACTTAATTTGGAATCTTTTTATTTTTTCTCTTCTTTGTTTCAATAATAATTCATCATTTTCATCCATTTTTTTTATGTACATACTTATACTACTCTTTATACAAATTTACTATTTATCTTTATGCCAATTATAAAAATCTTTTAGTTCTGCTTTACGTTCCTGTGGCAACGCTGTTTTCTTAACACCATGAATTGCACCTTCCAGTACTAACAATCTATGAATACATGCAGAAGCATCAATTTCTTGTATTTTCAGCCACGCTTGTTCTGCACCAATATCTTTTAATTCATCATGAGTAAATATACCTGCTTTATTCAATTGACTTTCAACTTCTTTTCCGATATTCGGTAGTTTTGATAATTCTCCCATTATGAAACTTCCTTCCAGATTCCTATTTATTGACTTGTTTACATCGTTCATAAGTCGCATTTTTTATACTATTGTGACGTGATATAAGAATAGAACTAAACCGCTAAAAACGGTGGCAGACAAGTGCTAATCATATTAATTTAATTTTTACTTAAATAAAATAGAAAGAAGTATCCTATTTGACTAAGATACTTCTTTATTATAATACACACTTCCTATAAACTTTTATTGTCGAAATAAAAAATAAGGAAGTGTTATTATTTATGTCAGAATTAAGAGAAAAAATGAAAATGAATATGGAACTAAGGGGTTATAGTCCAATGACTATAAAAAGCTATATCAATCACGTTAGTAACTTTGCTAAATTTTACAACAAATCACCAAAGTATTTAGGTGAAAAAGAAATTTGTGACTATCTACATTATTGTATCATTAAAAAAAAATTAAGTGAAGGAACAGTTAATTATATTAATTCAAGTCTTAAATTTTTTTATACTAAAACTCTAAATAGATATTGGAATTCGGACAAAATCGCAAGGATGAAAGAACCATCAAAATTACCTTCTGTATTATCTCCAGATGAGGTTAAATCTATCTTTGATGTTACTGAAAACCTTAAGCATAAAGCAATTCTCATGACGGTCTACTCCGCAGGATTAAGAGTTAGTGAAGTTTGTAACCTAAAAATAACAGATATTGATAGTAAAAACATGCAAATATTAATTAGAGAGGGCAAAGGTAAAAAAGATAGATATTCATTGTTATCTAAAGCAAATTTAGAAATCCTCAGAGAGTATTGGAGCAGATATCATCCTACGGAATATTTATTTTCTGGAAAGTGTCGTACAGATTCTATAAGTCCACGTAGTGTTCAGAAAATGCTCGAGAAATCTATAAAAAAAACTAAAATCACTAAGCATGCAACTGTCCATACGCTTCGCCATAGCTTTGCAACTCACTTATTGGATGCTGGCACGGATATCTGCTATATTCAAAGACTTTTAGGACATACCCGAATTACTACTACCACTATCTATTTACATCTTAGAAGGATGGATTTACTTAATATAAAGAGTCCGTTGGATATCCTCTTAGGAGAGAACGATGATTGAGATTCAAGATATATTCAATCAACATGGTGATGAATATAGGAGAACTCATCAGCTTCCGCTGAATATTTTAAAAACTATGATAGATATTGAAGCTTGTAGAACAGCAGAGCTTGGTGGTCATGTAGACGAATGTGATGAATGTGGGCATGTTAGGGTTTCTTATAATTCCTGCCGAAACAGGCATTGTCCTAAATGCCAAACTTTAGCCAAGGAAAGATGGCTTGAAAAAAGAAAAGAGGATTTATTATCCGTAGGGTATTTTCATGTAGTTTTCACTATTCCTGAAGAGCTTAACTATATAACATTAACAAATCAAAAGGAAATGTATTCTATTCTATTTAAATCTGTTTCTGAAACACTACTTGAACTTTCAAGTGATAAAAAACATTTAGGAGCAGAAATTGGATTTATGGCAATTTTGCATACGTGGGGTCAAAATTTAATGAATCATCCACACGTACATTGCATAGTTCCTAGTGGCGGATTAACTTTAGATGGTAACCGATGGATAAATTCAAAAAAAGATTTCTTTATCCCAGTGAAAGTGCTTTCAAGAAAATTTAGAGGTAAATTTTTATTTTACCTTAAAAGAGCTTATTATAGTAATGCACTTAAATATACTACAGGAATTGAGGAATTAACAAAGAAACATATATTTCAGAGCTTCATAGATAAGTTATATAAAAAAGAATGGATTGTATATTGTAGACCTCCTTTTGGGAGTGCGGAGTACGTACTTGAATACCTTGGTAGATATACTCATAGAGTAGCGATATCTAATCATCGAATTGTAAATTTAGAAAATGGATATGTAACATTTAAATGGAGAGATTATAAAGACCATAATAAAGAAAAGTTTATGACACTTACAGTAGATGAATTTATTAGAAGATTTCTCATGCATGTTTTACCAAGAAAGTTTGTTAAAATTAGACATTATGGAATATTAAGCAATAGAAATAGGTCAACTAAGCTTCAAAAATGCAAAGAACTTACAGGAACAATAGAAAATAAAAATTTAGAAGTTAAGTTAAGTGCAGCGGAGCTTCTTTTAAAGCTGACAGGGATAGATATAAATATCTGTTCTTGCTGTGGTAAAGGTAAAATGATTACAAAAGAGAAATTAAATCGCCAAAATTATTCGCCACCAGGAGGAATAAATAAAATAGCATAAAGTTTTTATTTAGGGGAGGGGGAAATTACGTCTATTTTTAGAAAATAATCAAGGCTTAGAATGATTTAAGATGCATTTGTGGAAATTAAAGTTAATACTCTTAGTGTTAAAGAAAATTTCAGAAAGAGGGAAAAGATTGAATCTCCATAGTAGTGGAAACGCGGCATCGTTCTTTAGCTTGTTTCAGAAATTGAGCAACTTTAGTGGCTATCATCATTTAAGCATATACTTATGGTGATAGTTTTTAGCGGCTCAACATCTGAATCCAAACCTATTCAGAAAACGAATTAACTCAATTACACATTATACTCATTCCCTACGCTAAACATGATTTCACATAATCAACAGGTACATCCATACGGACAGCAGTTTCTTCAATAGAGAGACCACTATTCAAAAATTGTTTAACGACCGTAATAATATTTTCACCAACTTCAATGATGTGCTTATCCAAATCATAGAAACGAACCACTCTCTGTCCCCATGAATGTTCAATCAGCGGATGTACATAGTCAATATTTTTTATATCATTCAGCTTTTCGAAAAAAACATCCATATCATCTTCTTCAAAATACAGTTCACTCGCATTGTTACAGAAAACAATTTCACTGTCCTGTTTATGGATAAAGTCATTCCAAGTGTCAATAGTCTGT
The DNA here is from genome assembly GCF_055081035.1 of Clostridium sp. CM041. NCBI lineage: Bacteria > Bacillati > Bacillota > Clostridia > Eubacteriales > Clostridiaceae > Clostridium > Clostridium sp. CM041. Next base: position 3,191,468 of record NZ_CM143648.1, on the reverse strand, counting down.
AATCCAATACCATCTGTCAAAGTCACATTTGCTCCGAAGTCGGCAATAACATCTAAGCCTAATACATCATGATAAAATTGCTTGGCTCTTTCCATATCTTTCACCACAATCAATGTACTTGTATATTTCATCTTTCTTATCCTCCTGATAGGGCGCACTATAAATAATCTTTACTTCGCTGTTTTTTTACAACTGTGTATTAAATATTAATATATTTAATTCTGTAGTCATTATCTCTGTTATATCAGAGGTGTGCTTAAAATAAGAGCTTAATAGTAAGTATGAAGTTTCTCCGAAGTGACTTGCAATAAGAAGTGCAGGGCTATTGAAATTCCATTTAGGAATTCTTCTTTTGCCAATATAAAATTCTCGTAAGCTTGCACAGGAAGTGCAAGCTAGTGAACCCGAGACAGGACGTCGAGTGTGAATGTTAGAGAATTTTATATTTGCAAAAGATTAGAATTCCTTAATGGAATTTCCAGTCCCAAGCTCTTATTGCAAGTCCCCCAGGAGAAACTTCATACTTTTTTTATATCTCTTTTTCGAGCATTTCTAATAATTCATCAAATCTTCTTATAGTATCCTCTAAAGGTTTTGGTGATGACATATCTACCCCTGCTTTTTTAAGTATATTTATTGGATAGTCACTTCCACCGCTCTTTAAGAATCCTTTATATCTTTCTACAGCACTTTCGCCCTCTTCAACTATCATTTTACTGAAAGAATTAGCTGCTGCAAAACCTGTAGTATATTGATATACATAGAAGTCGCTGTAAAAGTGGGGAATTCTTGCCCATTCCATATCAATACCCTCATCTACCACCATTTCAGTTCCAAAATATTTTTGGTTTAAATCATGATAAATTTTACATAAGTCCTCTGGAGATAATGGGTTACCCTGTTCAATATTTTCATGGGTTGTTTTTTCAAACTCTGCAAACATACATTGTCTAAATACTGTAGTTCTTATTCCTTCCAATTGCTGATTTATTAAGAATAGTCTTTTCTTCTTATCTGTCTCATTTTTAATTAAATAATCTATTAGTAAACATTCATTAGTTGTAGATGCTACTTCCGCACAGAATAACTCATACTCTGAATATATATATGGTTGATTCTTCCTTGAATAATAAGAATGAATAGAGTGCCCCATTTCATGAGCAAGCGTAGATACATCATTTAATTGGTGGTTATAATTCAAGAGTACATATGGCATACTGTCATAGCATCCCGATGAATATGCCCCAGAACGTTTACCCTTATTTTCAAATACATCTACCCAGCCTTCACTAATTCCTTCCTTAAATATATTTAAATATTCTTGACCCAAAGGTTTAATACCATCTAATGCTATCTTAACAGCATCTTCGTACTCAATACTATCTTGCACCGCATCAACTATTGGCACATATAAATCATACATATGAATTTCATCAAGTCCTAAAAGTTTCTTTTTAAGTCTTACATATTTATGGAGGGAGTCTAGATTGTTGTTTATAGTATCCACCACATTATGATAAACCTCTACTGGAATATTATTAGGCTTTAATGAGCTTTCTAATGCTGATGCATAATTTCTTGTTTTTGCATTAAATACAAAGTTTTTTATTGATGATGTTAAAGATGTTGTTAACGTATTTCTAAACCCCTTATATGTTCCAAATAATGTTTCAAAGGCATCTTTTCTTACCCTTCTATCCTTCGATTTTATAAAAATACTGTAGTTTCCTTCTGTTAATTCAATTTCATTACCTTTTTCATCTTTTATACTTGGAAACGTCATATCTGCATTTGTAAGCATTTCAAATATATTTCCCGGGGCATTTAAGCAGTCGCTTACAGAGGCTAATAGCTTTTCTCCCTCTACACTTAATGTATGAGGCTTTTGACTTAAAATATCTAGTAAGTAGAATTCATATATTTTAAGTTTTGGAATCTTACAAATTGCCTCATCTATAAAGCCCTCTTTTAATGATAATAGTTCAGGGACAAAAAATGCAGTGGCACTCGAAACTTCTGCGGCATATGAATCAATCTTATTTTTAAGCACTTGAAACTCTGCCTTAGCTGTATCCTCATCCCCTCTTAAATGTGCATATACAAGCAATTTTTCTAGAAGTCTTTGAATCTCTACATTGCTTTCTAAAAATGATAATAACTCCTCAGCAGTGCCCAGTTTCCCTGAAAATCTTTGCATTTCTGATGCTTTAGATCTTAGTATTTCAAAATCTTCTTCCCACGCCGCAGAACTCTTATACATCTTTTGTACGTTCCACTTGTACATGCTGTCAATTTCATCTCTTGTTTTAAGTTTTTTAACTTCACTCACTAAAATCCCCTTCTTTCATATCATTAAATTACATTTTATAAATATATTACCATATGTTTCTAAAAAAATCTATTAAAAGTAGATATTAAATTTAGATATCAATGGAACCTAAAAAAGATGATTCCTGTTTACAATACAGAAATCATCTTCTTAATTCAGCATATACTTTTTTAAAAATCTATGCTTCTTGTAGCTCTATTAAGTAAAACTATTATTAATTATTTTTACTTATAATTTTATTCAAATTTAAAGTTTTTGAATTTATCTCCTAATATATCAGCTAAAGTTAATCCAGCTTCTTCTTCTTGCTTATATTGTGAAAAATCTTCATTTCCTCTTGCTGCTTCTCTAATACTTAGGCTTATTCTTCTATCTTTTTCGTTTATTTCACCGATTTTAACTTTTACAACTTCTCCAACTTTTAATACGTCAGAAACTTTTGCTATACGTTCTTCTGATATTTCTGATAAATGAACTAGTCCTTCTACTCCTGATTCAAGTTGTACAAAAGCACCGAAATCCATTAATTTTACAACAGTTCCTTCTACTATAGCACCAGGCTTGTAGTTGCTTACTATATTCTTCCATGGGTTTCCTGCTTCTGATTTAAGTCCTAAAGATATTCTTCCTTTTTCTTTATCAAAATCTAAAATAGTAACTTCGACTTCATCTCCAACTGCCACTACCTCTGCTGGATCTTGAACTCTTTTCCATGATAATTGTGAAACGTGAATAAGACCATCAATGCCACCTAAATCTACAAAAGCACCAAATTTAGCAAGTCTAGTTATAACACCATTTCTCTTATCGCCCTTTTTAAGTTCATTCCAAATTATATCTTTCTTACCTTCATTTTCTTCTTTTTCTATTACTCTTCTTGATAGAACTATGTTTTTATTTTCTTTATCAAGTTCTATTATTTTAACTTCTAAAGTTTTACCTTTAAAGTCTTCTAAGTTTTCTATATATGAATCTGAGATTTGTGACGCAGGTATAAATGCTCTAACTCCATCAATATAAGCCGTAACTCCGCCTTTTACTATATCGCTAACTGTTACTTCTAACGTTTTATTTTCATCTACGATTTCCTGGAATTTTTCCCATACTTTAACGCTATCTTCTCTTTTTTTAGCTAAAAGAACGTCATCAGTATTATCCATCGCATCTTTCATTGTAATTTCTTCACTACTATCTAGTGTCATATCTTTCATTATAACTTCTTCTTTATTATCTGTTGTCATATAAATACACTCCTCTTATTGCATAATTGTTACTAAAAATATCTTCTTTATTATATCATACTTCACCTATACATAACGTCATACCATCTAATTTCATCTTATTTTTTATAATCCTTGCACCACTAAGTTCTACACAAGGCTCACAAACAGCTCTAACTCCAATAGTTTTTTCAACGAAATCACTTCCGTAAAATTTATGTTGTACTTGCTTTATATCTTCTGCCGTAAATATTTTAAGTTGGCATTTAAAATAATCTACTAGCGCATTTATTGCTACCTCATCTTTTTTTATCAAAATCGTGGTTATAGACTTTATAGACCTAATATCTATATTATATTCTTTAAGAACCCCTAATACAGTTTGTTTCATTTTCTGGGTTGAAAAATCTTTTCTACATCCTATCCCTAGTACGATATTTCTTCTTATTAATTTAAGCGTAGGCACTATATTATGATTATTAGTACTCTCTGAGCTGCAAATGTATAGTAACCCACTAATATCCTCTAAATTACTACTATATCCAGCGGGCGTTTGTACTATTCCTCTTTCATCAAAAAATCCAATTTTTCTTCCTTCTACTAAAAGGGCCGCTATGTCTTTTGCTTTTTTCAAATCTTCAATTATAAGTCCATTATCTTTTGCTATCATATCTGGAGCATAAATCCCTAAATTATCTGTAGCAGTAGTTATTATAGCTTGTGATCCGAGAAGCTTACTAACCTTTAATGTAAGCTCATTTGCCCCTCCTAAATGACCACTTAAAAGACTTATAACATAATTACAAGAATTATCTATAACTAATACTGCAGGGTCCACATCCTTACTTTTTATGTATGGTGCTATAGCTCTAACTGCAATACCCGTAGAACTTATAAATATTACACCTCTATAGTTTTCCATTGCATTTCTACTAACTTCCTTAAAATTAAAATCACTTTGCTTTTTCTTTGAATACAAATCAATGTTAAGGCTTGAAGCTAAAATATTAGCTATTTGATCTCCCTTTTCTGTAAATGTAATAACTGCATATTTCATTTTGTCACCATTCCTATTATATATCATACTATTATTATACACAAAACATAAAATAATTGGGGACAGTTAACAACTATTTGCATTTGAATAATTATTAAATGTCCCCTATTATGTATCATGTAAAAAAATTCGAGAAATTAACTATCTTTCTTCTCTAAAATAGGGGTTTCCGAGTCCAGCCGGTGGTGAGTTTTTACTAGATTTTTTCATTGATACTATTACTAAAATAATTATTGTAACTAAATATGGTAGCAAATCAATAAGATATTGAGATACTGAAAAATTAGGTAATCCTTGAAGTCTAAAACCTACTATGTCAAGCCCTCCAAAAAGGTATGCTCCTATAATCGCTCTATGAGGTCTCCAAGTTGCAAAAATTACTAAGGCCACTGCTATCCATCCTCTGCCAGATGTTACATTCTCCTGCCATGCTGGAACATAAACAAGAGATAGATATGCTCCTCCAAGACCACAAAGAGCTCCGCCTACTAATGTATTCACATATTTATACAAATTAACGTTTATACTAGCTGCATCGGCAGCTGCAGGATTTTCGCCAACTGCCATGGTGTTTAAGCCCTTAGTAGTTTTATATAAATATATAAACAAAAGCAAAGTTATAATATATCCCAAATATACAAACACATCTTGATTAAAAAATATATCTCCTATAAAAGGTATATCTCCAATTAATGGAATTCTTTTAGGTACGAAAAATGATTTAACCTTATCCGGGGTAACTTGCCCAATCAATTTTTTACCTATCATACTTGAGAACCCTGTTCCAAATATAGTTAGCGTAAGACCACATACAACTTGATTTGCCCGAAGTGTTATAGTTAAAAACGCATAAATTAACGCTCCAAAGGCTCCTGAAATCGCTGCAGCTATCATTGCTATAACAGGATTTCCCGTACTTAAGCCTGCCATAAATCCAATGACAGATCCCATAAGCATCATGCCTTCTACACCTAAATTAAGGTTACCTACCTTTTCAGTTAATAATTCACCTAATGTGGCAAAAAGTAGAGGTGTACCTGCTACAACCGCAGCGGCTAAAAATGTTGTTATACTATTCATTTCTATTTTCCTCCTTTAGTATGCCTTGATAGTTAAAATTTATTTTATATTTAATGAAGAATTCACTGCCTAATACAAAAAACAGTATAATTGCTTGTATTAATTGTGCAGCCGCTTCAGGTATTCCAAATGCTGTTTGAATAAATGACGCTCCTTGTAATAGAGCCGCAAATAGTATAGATACTATTACTATAATGGGTGCACTTAATCCTGAAAGCCAAGCTATAATTATAGCTGTAAATCCTGCCCCACCTGCAACTTGTGCAGACAGTGTCCTACTTACAGCTGATACTTGAATTACACCTGCAATTCCACATAGTGCTCCACTTAAAAATATAGCTATGTACATGGTTTTTCTGATTTTAATGCCTGCATACAATGCTGTTTTTTCACTTTCTCCAAGCACCGAAATTTCATAACCCTTCTTAGTATATTTCATGAAAATATACACTATAATCACAAGTATAATTGCGATTATCCATCCCATATGTATACCAAAAACATCTGGAAGCGTTGCATTTGGCGATAAATTAGGTATTTTAGGGAAACCCATTGCTCTCTTATCCTTCCAAGGTCCATATTGTAGGTATGTAATAAATTTTAAGGCTATGTAATTTAGCATTAATGTTACAATTGTTTCATTAGTATTCCATTTCCCCTTAAGTAAGGCTGCAATTAATGCCCATAATCCTCCGCCTAAAATACCTGCACAAAACATTATTAATAACAATGGTAATTTATCCATATAGGGAAACTTCAATGCAAAAAAAGTAGCAGCAAAGGCTCCCATTACTATTTGTCCCTCTCCACCAATATTCCAAAATTGCATTTTGAAGGCTATCGATATTCCAAGAGAAGCTACAATTAGTAGTATTGCCTTAATAAGTGTTTGCTTAATACTATAACTCGAGCCAAAGCTCCCCTTTATAAGAGACGCATATACGTCTATTGGATTAAGTTTAATTACTAACAAAAACATACCTAGTACCAATAATGATAGGAGGATTGCAATGCTTCTAATTTTAAAATTATCAGTTTTGCGAGTTTCAGCTCTTTTAACAATCTTCATCATCTAATTCTCCTCCATCTGGGCAGTATTTCCCACCATCATCATACCAATTTCTTCTCTTGAAGCTTTTTTTGCATCAACAATGCCAGTAACCTCACCATCACAAAGCACCATAATCCTATCGCACAACTTAATTAATACATCCAAATCTTCTCCAATGAATAATACTGCCGTTCCTTTTTCCTTCTCTTGACTTATTAAGTCGTAAATCGTATAACATGTATTAATATCCAGGCCCCTTACGGCATATGCCATAACAAGAATCTTCGGATACATGCTTAATTCTCTTCCAACTAATATTTTTTGAATATTCCCACCTGATAAATATTTTATGGGATGATGTATGTCCGGTGTTTTAATTTCAAACTTCTCAACCATTTTTTTTGCTTTAATTACGACTGGTTTTCTATCTATAAATATCCCCTTTTGCGTGTGGTAATCCTTTAGCAAAAGGTTATCCACCATTCCCATAGAAGCAACAAGTCCCATTCCTAATCTATCTTCTGGTATAAAGCTCATACTTATACCTTTATTAATAATATCTCTAGGAGATTTCCCTACTAGATTCTCGCCCTCAAGAACTATTTCACCACTTGCTACCTTCTCAATTCCTGCAATGGCCTCACATAATTCCCTTTGGCCACTACCAGCAATTCCAGCCACGCCAAGAATTTCAGAACTTCTTAGGCTGAAACTAATATTTTTAATTATCTCTGCCTTTTCAGCATTTAACACTTTTAATTCCTTTACCTTAAGCATTATATCTCCTGGCTCTTTATTTACCTTATTTATAGATAAATCCGCTTTGCGGCCCATCATAAGTTCTGTTAATTGCTTTGGAGTGGTATTTTCTTTTTCAACTGTTTTTATAGCTTCACCTTTTCTTAATACAGTAATTTTGTCACAGATCTCCATTACTTCATCCATTTTATGACTTATAAATATAATTGCACAGCCTTGTTCTTTCATCTTTCTCATTATTTTAAATAATTTTTCAGTTTCACCTTGAGTAAACACCGTAGTAGGTTCATCTAATACCAAGACATCAGCACCTCTATAAAGTACCTTAAGTATTTCAAGATTTTGCCTCTCTCCTACTGCCATATCGCAAACATATTTGTTTACATCCATCTCTAAATGAAATTTTTCACATATATCATTAATCTTTTTAATTTCTAACTTGTCATTAAAAAATAAGCCTCTATTTTGACCCAGTAATATATTTTGCTTCGCAGTCATTTCCTCAACTAATTTAAAATGCTGATAAATCATTCCTATACCAGCTTTAATAGCATCCTTTGGAGAAGTAAAATTCATATTTTTCCCATGAATAAAAATAGAGCCACTATCAGGAGTATATACCCCTGATAGCATATTCATGAGAGTGCTTTTACCTGCCCCATTTTCACCTAGTAGCGCATGAATTTCCCCACCATGCACCGTTAAATTCATATTCTTATTAGCTATTACCTTTCCGAAGGTCTTACTAATATTCTCTATAGATACATAAGGGATTTCATTCATATTAAATCATCTCCTGCATATTTTAAAATCATATATTATTTCTCTATTTTTCCTTCTACGCCTTTAACAAACCAATTAAATTGTAGTAATTCCTCATCTGTCATGACTTTACCTTTTTCAATTTTAGTAGTTCCCGTTTGGTCCTTTAAAGGTCCTACAAATATTTTGTTTTCACCTGAAAGAATCTCTGTTTTAGCCTTTTCTACAGCCTCTTTTGCTCCAGTTGGTGCATTTTCTGTGAGCGGCGCAAGACTCACTACTCCAGATTCTAAACCTTTCCAATAACTTCCTGATTTCCACGTACCGGCTTTAATAGCTTTTATTTGCTCAACATAATATGGTGTCCAATTCCAAACTGGCGATGTCATATATGCTTTAGGTGCTTTAGCTTTCATATCTGTATTATATCCAATAGCGGATATTCCTGCTTCTTCTGCAGCTTGTAATGGTCCTGCAGTATCTTGATGCTGGGTAATTACGTCTACACCTTCTGCAATAAGTGCCTTTCCTGCTTCTTTTTCTCTAGCTGGGTCATACCAAGTATTAGTCCATTTTACTTTTACTACAGCTTTCGGATTCACTGATTGTACCCCTAGAGCAAAAGCATTTATTCCTCTTATTACTTCTGGAATTGGGTGTGCTGCTGCATATCCTATTTTATTAGTTTTAGTCTTCATTCCAGCAACTATCCCTGAAAGATACCTTGCTTGATAGATACGTCCAAAATAGTTTGACATATTTTCTGAAGTTTTGTACCCAGATGCATGTAGATATTTAACTTCAGGATGTTTCGCAGCTGATGCTTCCATTCCATCCATAAATCCAAAACTTGTTCCTACAATAACGTTAGCTCCTTGATTAATCATTTCTTCACATACTTTTTCAACTTCTGCTAAATCCTCTTTTACTGATTCTTTATACAAAGTTTTTACAGCTAGCTGTTTTTCAATCTCTTTTCTTGCAACATCATGAGAGTAAGTCCAGCCTTCGTCACCTACAGGTCCTACATATATAAACCCTACGTTTATTTCCTTTTTTTGCGTACCTTTTGTCTCAGTTTTCTTATCAGTGCCACATCCTGCAATCATTAAAGGCATAACTAATGTAAGTACTATTAATAAACTTCCTAATTTTTTCTTCATTGTTAATTCCTCCCCTATAATAAATAATAAGTCTTAGCTAAAAACTATCTTGTTATCTTGTAAAGATTTTATTATGGCTAATGATTCTACTTTAACACCCTCCTTTTCTATGCATATTCTTCCATTTTGAAATGCTTTTTCGATTACAATTCCCACTCCAACCACTTCGGCTTCAGCTTGACGTACAATTTTTATAAGTCCTAGTGCAGCGTTCCCATTAGCTAAAAAGTCATCAATTATTAAAATCTTATCTTCTTTTTTTATATATTTTTTACTAGTTCTAATTTTATAATTCTTATTTTTTGTGAAAGAGAACACATCTGCTTCATATGTATTGCTATCCAAATTAGTGGCTTCATGTTTTTTTGCAAAAACTACAGGAATGTTACCAAAGTATTGTGCCACAATACATGCTATTCCTATACCTGATGCTTCAACTGTTAATATTTTTGTGATTTCATGTTGTGCAAACCTTTTTTTAAATTCTTTTCCAATTTCATTTAAGAGCACTATATCAATTTGATGATTCAAAAAACTATCAACCTTTAAAATTCCACTACCTATTACTGACCCTTGCGTTAATATTTTATCCTTTAATATTTCCATAATCTTCTCCTTTATTAACTATATTTTCAACATACGATTCATTGCAAAACAAAAAACTCCCCTGTTAACGACTTAACGCGTTAGCTAGGGAGTTTATAATAAAAAAATTCATTTTAGAATTATTTAACTATTTTTATTAAAACACCCATAGTCAAGTATTTTACGGCTACTTGGTAGAAACGCTTAGTCCATATTTCTAAGCATATATGAGTTTGCGAATATTAAGTTTTGTTTCTTATTAATTGTTCGTATTTATAGTTGTATATCAATACTACAACATTTTTTTCGTTAAATCAATATGTATTTAAAAAAATGCTGTACTAGATGATAATATAGTACAGCATTCTTATACAATTATAATTTAATATTAACCTCAGGAATTCCCCAAATTTCTTTTGCATATTTCTTTACAGTATTATCACTTGAAAAGATACCCGACTTAGCAATATTTGTAATGGCCATTTGTTGCCAAATGGATTTTTGTCTATATAACCTGTCAATTTCTCTATGTGCCTTTACATAAGCATCAAAATCTTTAAGCACAAAATACTCATCATTGTGTAATAGTAAACTATCATATATGCTCATAAATTCCATTTTAGGAGTTTCTAAAAATCCATTTACCAATTGATTCACTATAGTATTTACTCTTTGATCGCTATTATATATATCATAAGGGTTATAACTTTTATTCTTGTAATATTCTAATACTTCTTCTGATGTTAGCCCGAATAATATAATATTTTCTTTTCCAACTGCTTCAAATATTTCTACGTTTGCGCCGTCTAAAGTGGCTAGTGTTATAGCCCCATTCATCATAAATTTCATGTTACCAGTTCCAGAAGCCTCCTTAGACGCTGTAGAAATCTGTTCACTAACATCAGCACAAGGAATAATTTTCTCAGCTAGTGACACACCATAATTTTCAAGGAATACTATCTTTATTTTACCGCGTGCTATGGGATCATTATTTATCTTAGAAGCAATTGTATTAATGAGTTTAATAGTTTGTTTTGCTATATAGTAACTTGGAGAAGCTTTCGCTCCAAATATAAAAGTTCTTGGAACCATATCTAAATTAGGGTTTTCAAGAAGTTGGTTATATAAATGCATTATATGGAGTACATTTAAAGTTTGTCTTTTATAGGAATGCAGTCTTTTTACCTGAACATCAAATATGGAATTCGGATCAATTTCAGTTCCATAGTTGGTTAATATATAGTTTGAAAATTTTATTTTATTATTCGTTTTTATGATATGTGTTTTTTCTTGAAAAGCGGTATCCTTTGAATAATCCATTAATTTATGGAGCTCATTTGGAGACTTTACCCACCCGTAACCTATAGTTTCCGTTATAAGTTCTGCAAGCTTTTGGTTAGAATTTAATAGCCATCTTCTATGAGTTATGCCATTAGTTTGGTTGTTAAATTTTTCTGGGAAAAACTCATAAAAATCAGCCAATTCTTGATGCTTTAATAATTCTGTATGCAATTTTGCAACTCCATTAACAGAATGGCTCCCTACAATAGCGAGATACGCCATCCTTATATATCCATCATAAATAATAGACATTTTATTGACTTTGTTCCAATCTCCATTGTACCTATGATACACTTCATTACAAAAACGCCTGTTTATTTCTTCCACAATCATATAAATACGTGGAAGTAATTTTTTAAACATATCAACAGGCCATTTTTCTAGTGCCTCTGCCATAATTGTATGGTTAGTATATGCCATAGTTCGCGTTGTAATATTCATTGCAGCGTCCCAAGATAAACCTTCTTCATCAATTAATAGCCTCATTAGTTCAGCCACAGCTACAGCCGGATGGGTATCATTTATCTGCACCGCCACGTGTTTATGAAACTCACTAAATGAAAGTTTCTTCTTTTTATAATTTCTTAAAATACTTTGTAATCCAGCACTCACAAAAAAATACTCTTGCTTAAGCCTTAGTAATTTACCCTTTTCATAGCTATCATCCGGATATAAAATTTGTGAAATAGCCTCCGCTGAATATTTATTTTCGCCAGCTTTTGCATAATTTCCTTGACTAAAGGATGAAAAATCAAAATCTTCCTCCATAGTTTCTGCGCTCCAAAGCCTTAATGTATTTACAGTATTATTCTCATATCCTTTTATTGGAGTATCGTAGGGTACCGCCCTTACACACTCATAATTTTCATGGCTAACTTTTGTTAATCCATTCTCTTTATTTAAATTTACATCTCCACCGAATCTTACTTCTACAGACTTGCTTTCTTTTCTTATCTCCCATGAATTTCCATTTTTTAACCAATTATCAGGAACTTCTACTTGATAACCATTTTCTATTTTCTGTTTAAATAATCCATATTTATATCTTATGCCGCAACCATGGCCCGGTATATGAGTAGATGCCATAGAATCTAAGAAACATGCTGCCAATCTTCCAAGCCCACCATTACCGAGCCCTGCATCCGATTCTATATCCTCTATCTTTTTTAAACTAATTCCTAAATCATTAAGAGCATCCTCACAAATATCCTTTATACCTAGATTAACTAGATTACTATCTAGTAATCTACCAATTAAAAATTCCATAGAAAAATAATACACTTGTTTTCCTCTATTTTTTCCATACTCTTTATTACTTTCTATCCATGGTTTAGAGCAATAGTCTTTTACTAATGCTCCTAAAGCATAATATTGATGCAGAGGCGATGCATCAATTTCATCTTCTGCAAACATTGTTTGTAATTTCTCTACATAATCCAATTTAAATATTTCTTTATCTATTACTATAACATTCACCACCTAGCAATTTTAAAATTTACTTTTCAGATTATTATATAATTTCATATAGTTTTTAGCCGAATTTTCCCAACTATTGTTTGAAAGCATGGCATTTTGAACTAATTTATTCCAAGAATCTTTGTCTTTGTATAAATCCAGAGCCCTCTTTATAGCATCTAACAATTCTTGACTACTATAATTTTCAAAAGAAAAACCATTGCCAATACTAGTATATTTATTATAAGGGATAACGGTGTCTTTGAGCCCTCCTGTTTCCCTGACAATTGGAATACTTCCATATTTTAAGGCTATAAGCTGACCTATGCCACAAGGTTCAAATAAAGATGGCATCAAAAACATATCTGAGGCAGCGTATATTTGCTGTGCTAGCTCCTCATCGAAAATAATATTTGTCGATATCCTACTTGGGTAAATAGACGCAAAGTATTGAAATATATCTTCATAATATCCTTCACCATTACCAAGCAGTACTATTTGTATAGGAAGAATAAGTAATTCCTGAAGTTTATCCACAATTAAATCTAAGCCTTTTTGTTTCACTAGTCTAGTTGTAATTCCTATCATTGGCATTTCTTCATCTACCGTAAACCCTAGTTTTTCTTGTAGCTTTAATTTGTTTTTCACTTTCTGTTTTATACTTTTTTCATCATAATTGCAAAATATTTTTTTATCCACCCTAGGATCATAGAGATCATAATCTATACCATTTACTATGCCATATATATTTTCAGCCTTTGACGCTAATAATCCATCTAGCGATTCCCCATAAAAAGGAGTTTGTATTTCTCTTGCATAAGTGTTGCTTACAGTAGTTACTGCATCTGAGAAAACGATCCCGCCCTTCATAAATGATACATTGTCATAAAATTTTAATGCTTCATCATTAAAATATTTCCAATCTAAATCTATTAAATCACCTAGTATCTCTTTGTTGAATACTCCTTGATATTTCAAATTGTGTATAGTGAATACACTTTTTATTTCATTATATCGCTCGTCTTCACTATAATTTTCTTTAAGTAAAGCTGGTACTATTCCAGAGTGCCAATCATTACAATGAATTATATCTGGAACGAAATCCCCCATGTATTTTATAGATTCTAAGATTGCTTTTGAAAAGTAAGAGAATCTCTCTCCATCATCATAATATCCATATATCTCAGGTCTTTTAAAATAATCTTCATTATCTACAAAATAATAAGGCACCTCATCATAAGTCAACCGTTGTAGTCCACAATACTTATCTCTCCAACCAACTTTAACCTTAAAACTAGCTGTAGTTTCCATGCAATTTTTAAATGACAAAGGAATTTTACTATATTTAGGTATAATTACTCTTGCGTCAATGCCGAGCTTTCTTAAAGCTTTAGGCAGTGCATATGCAACATCCCCAAGGCCTCCAGTTTTTATAAAAGGATATGCTTCAGAAGCCACAAATAATACTTTCATACTAAACCCCCCATTAAATATATGAAAATAAATAACAAGTAAGTATACTTGTTATTTTGTAAACAAGCATACTTACTTGTTGGTTTGTTAACAAGCTGAACAAGTAAATATACTTGTTATTTATTTTCATATACCTTATTTTTTAAAATTGTTATGGCCGAAATTTTTTTTCAATAACCACCGGAAAATCTTCATCCCCATTTAGTACTGTATTTTCACTTATAATTGCATTTTTATCAATTATAACATTAGTCAGTTTACAACCTTTTTTAATTTCGCAATTCTGAAATATTATACAATTTTTGATTTCTGCTCCTTCGTGTACCGTTACCCTTCTTGAAATTATACTTTTCTCTATACTTCCTTTCAAAATACATCCATTGGAAATCAAAGCATTACTAACCTTTGATCCATTAAAGTATTTAGTAGGAGCTTCATCTTTACTCTTTGTATAGATTAATCCTTTGTTAAAGAATAATTCCTTGGTTACTTTACCATTTAGCATATCCATACTAGTTTTATAGTAATTTTTTATAGAATTTACACATTGGAGGTATCCTTTAAACTCATATGCATTTACATTAAGTTCAGTAATTTCACTACAAATAACTTCTTTCATCGAACTATGATATCCAGTCTGAATGCACTTGTTTACAATAGATATAAGAGTGCTTTTTTTCATTATATACATTTCCATTGATATATTTAGTTCGTCCTCTGCTCCTATGTTTTTTCCAATGTTCAAAACTTTATTTTCTTCATCAATATATAAAGTACTACAACTTACATAATGCTTCTTTCCATTATTTGTTTTTTTGTAAACTACCGTTATATCGCTACCAGATTCTTCGTGATACTTAGCAGCTTCATTGTAATCCATATTACATAACATATAAGAGGAAGATATTATTACATACTCTTGCTTAGTTCTGTAAATGTATTCCATATTTTCACTTATTGCATCTATATCTTTTAATTGTGATGTTTCTGAGGTAATATTAAACAAAAATAGTCCATTTATTTTTCTATCTAAATCCCACGATTTCCCTGAACCTAAATGATCAACTAAGGACCTCGATTTTGTGTTAGTAAACATACCTATATTATGAATACCCGAATTAATCATATTTGAAAGCACAAAATCAATAATTCTATATCTTCCACCTATAGGAATCGACGCTATAGGTCTCGATTTTGTAAGACTTTTAATATTATCTTCTTGCTCATTTAACATTAATATTCCTATATAATTTTTAAGCATGTTCTCACCTCGCAAGTTTTATAATTTAGTTACTTTCTTTGAATCAACCTTAATTTCTCTTCCTTGTTCTATAACAATAATGTCTTCTCCATTGCCAATATGCACATTACGTCTTACGGTAACATTACTTCCTATAATAGCTTTATCTATTACCACATTATTGCCTATTTTAGTATTAGGTAGAATTACGGAATTAGTTATTTTAGTGTTTTTTCCTACATGTACTCCATGAAAAAGCACACAATTGCTTATTTCTCCAAAAACAGTACATCCCTCATTGAGCATTGCATTGTCAATGCTTGCGCTAGGTCCGATATATTGTGGCGGCATCATAGGATTCACCGTATATATTTTCCATTGATTATCATGTATATCAAGTTCGTTATCGTCAGATAGCAAATCCATATTAGCTTCCCATAAACTTTCAATAGTACCAACATCTCTCCAATATCCCTTGAATGGATATGCATATAATTTTTGATTATTTATTAACATTTTCGGTATTATATTCTTCCCAAAATCGTTACTGGAATCTTTATCAAGGTTATCATCTTTTAAAAGCTGTTTAAGAACAGACCATTTAAAAATATAAACTCCCATAGATGCTAAATTGCTTTTAGGCTCTTCTGGTTTTTCATCAAATTCAAAGATGCTGTGATCCTCTCGTGTGTTCATTATTCCAAATCTACTTGCCTCGGCCTTCGTTACTTCTAATACTGCAATGGTAACATCTGCGCCTTTTTCTTTGTGATAATCTAACATTTTGGAATAATCCATTTTATAAATATGGTCTCCTGATAAAATAAGAACATACTCTGGTTCAAAGCTATCGATGTAATTTGTGTTTTGATATATAGCATCTGCTGTGCCATTATACCAATTTCCGCCATCTTGACTTTGGTAAGGTGGAAGTAGACTCACCCCTCCATTTTTCCTATCTAAATCCCAAGGTGCGCCTATACCTATATGAGAGTTTAAAGCTAAAGGTTGGTATTGAGTAAGAACCCCTACAGTGTCTATATCCGAATTAGAACAATTACTTAAAGAAAAATCTATAATTCTATACTTTCCTCCAAATGGAACCGCAGGCTTTGCTGTGATTTTAGTTAATTGTTTTAGTCTTGACCCTTGGCCTCCTGCCAATATCATAGCTATCATTTCTTTTTTTATCATGCTAGTTCTCTCCTTTCTAAACCTTTACTAATTAAATCATCTCCTGCGGAGCTACATACTAACTTTTACTAAAGCTAACATCTTACTTAATTGATTTTTACACATTTTTACATGTACTTACTTCATAATATAAAAACACAAAAAAATCTTTAGAAAATTCATATTAATGATAACAAATACGTTTCATAAAATTTATCTAACAAGGCGCATATAATCTTTAGGGATTTTCAAAAGACTAATCAAAGAAAAATATCTGATGGTTTGCTATCCCCAAGAAGCTCATCCACAATTTTGCTTTAAAAATTAGGAATACACCCTCCACTTTAAACATATAAAAATTATAATTTAGTAATAATAAATTTTGAATTGTTAAATTTATTAAAATGAAAGCAAAGCCTTATTCAACTGCATTTATTTGAATATTTTTAATAATATTTTTATAATGTTTTTATAATTGTATCATAAGAATAGGGAAAATATTGGTGGATTTTGCTCCTTATAATAATTATTTATCTACAAGTTTACTAAAGTTTCTTTTAGGATTAGAATATTATTACACTGTTTTAAGTTTCATAATAAAAATATATAAATATTTAAAGATAATTACATTTTTTTTATCTCAATAAAATTATTTTGGGAATAAGTGTTACATTTATAACTATATTACCCGCCAATATTATGTTAAATATTTACAATTATTTTTTTGGCTCAGTTTTTATTAAGATAGCTAAAAATCTATAACTCTAATCATGCTTTATGATAAAGCCTTAATAATTATTAAGGCACATTAAAATGAATAATTATTCATTTTAATGTGCCTTAGATAAAATTTCATAGAAATTTACTCATTAGAAATATCCATACCATAAAATATTTCGCCCATTTCCTTTTTTAATTTTTGTATAATATCACATTTTTCATCTTCATTTAAATCTTCTTGTTTAATTTCAAATAAATAATTATCTAGCTCAAAATCGTTTAATATCATTTTAGTATGAAATATATTAGATTGATATATATTCATATCAATTAAGTTGTATTTATTTATAGTTTCTTTTGAAATATAATCTTGTATAGAATTAATTTCATGATCTATAAAATGTTTTTGACCATCCATATCTCTAGTGAAGCCACGAACTCTATAATCAATAGTAATAATATCCGAATCAAAACTATCTATTAAGTAATTTAGAGCTTTTAATGGCGAAATAGTACCACAAGTGGCTACATCTATATCTACTCTAAAAGTGCTTATATCATTTTGAGGATGGCTTTCAGGATAAGTATGTACTGTTACATGACTTTTATCTAAATGTCCCACGATATTCGCGCGTACCGGAGTTAAAATTCCTCTATTACAGGAAGGATCCACTACATATAATGGAATTTCTTCCTCTGAAATAAGTAATGTTACGCTTGCTCCTTGGGGATCATAGTTCTGCTTTGCAATATTTAGTACACTTGCGCCTATCGTCTCAGTAACATCGGTAAGAATTTTCGTTAACCTCTCAGCGTTATATTGTTCATCAATATACTCTATATATCTTTTGCGATCTTCTTCTGTTTTCGTATAGCAAATATCATAAATATTAAAACTTAATGATTTTGTTAAGTTGTTAAATCCATATAGCTTTATTTTATTTTTCTCATTTTTAGCCAACTTTATTCCCCATTTCTATTAGACTTCTTCTAAAGAAAATTATATAACTTATGACTTCATTGTCAAGATATAAATTTATCGTTTCTTTCCATTCTATATAATAAATTGCTTGAAGTATATACTTTTTAACATTATAATTATTTATAATAGTAATATATATAATAGTAGTATATATGTTTTTATGTTTATCATACTATTCCCTTTATATCATGGATATTAATATATTTAAGTGTAATATTTATATTTTTCTACAAATGTATATCATTAGAATCGGAGGTATTAATACAATGTATAAAAAATTAAAAGTTGGATTATTAGGTGGAACTGGATTTGTTGGTCAACGTCTTGTTACACTACTTGAAAATCACCCTTATTTTGAAATAGCTGTTATTGCTGCTAGTGAGAACTCTGTGGGTAAAACTTATTATGACGCAGTAAATAACAGATGGAAACTAGACGTACCTATGCCTGAAAGCGTTAAGAATATTGTAATTAAAAATATAAATGAAGTAGATGTAATAAGCAGTGAGGTAGATTTTGTCTTCTGTGCTGTTAATATGAAAGCTAATGAAATAAGAGAAATTGAAGAGAAATATGCAAAAGCTGAGACTCCTGTAGTTTCAAATAACTCTGCACACCGAGGTACACCTGATGTTCCGATGGTTATTCCAGAAATAAATGCTGACCATTTTGAATTAATTAACGCACAACGTAAGCGTTTAGGCACTAAAAGAGGCTTTATCGTTGCGAAACCCAACTGCTCAATTCAAAGTTATGTTCCTGCTATAAGCGCCCTTATGGAATATAAACCCACAAAAATATTAGTTTGCACCTATCAGGCTATATCAGGTTCTGGAAAAATATTTTCAGACTGGCCGGAAATCATTGACAACGTTATACCCTATATAGGTGGAGAAGAAGAAAAGAGCGAGCAGGAACCCCTAAAAATTTGGGGCCATATGGAGGATAATAAGATAGTTAATGCTGCGGAACCTATAATTTCAACTCAATGCATTCGTGTTCCTGTGGCAGATGGTCACTTAGCTGCAGTTTTTGTTTCTTTTGAAAATAAACCATCAAAAGAAACTATTTTAAAGCATTGGGCAAGTTACGAAGGCAAACCACAGCTTTTAGAACTACCAAATGCCCCAGAGCAATTCCTAACTTATTTTGAGGAAAATGATAGACCTCAAGCTAGACTAGATAGAGATATTGAAAAAGGAATGGGCATATCACTTGGAAGACTTAGGGAAGATAAATTGTTTGACTATAAATTTGTTTGCCTATCTCATAACACTTTACGTGGTGCAGCCGGTGGCGCAGTGCTTTCTGCTGAACTTTTAATGAAAGAAGGTTATTTAACTTCAAAATAAAGAGAAAAAAAGTATATATTACGCGTATTGCAATACGATTAATGCATTCACTTGACTAAGAACTACTAATTTTATTTTTAATTAATCTGCTAGAAAACATAAACTCGCTGTCGCTCAAACATATGTTTTTCGAAACGCATCTTAATTAAAAATAAAATAAGAAGTTCTAAAGCTTGCTTCAATGCATTATACGTAATATATACTTTTTTTGCGCCTAAAAATCAGTGTTTTGCGAATATAAAATTCTCTGCCTCTGGGTAGTTCTCTTAGGTACATAACAATTATTAATTATTATGTGACCACACTCGACATCCTGCCTCAGGTTCGCTAGCACATCCTTCTGTTTATCTTTTATATTTTACAACCTTTAAGAGAATCCCCAAATTTTGAGTTTCCCTTAATCCGGATTAAACCTCTATAAATTCCAATATTTGTTTAGGTTTTTGAAAAATATAATTTGCATTAATCCCACTTGAGGATTTAGCACCCCATAACGCTAATGCAAAATCTATACCAGCACTGAATGCACAGTCCATATCATATTTAGTGTCACCAATGTAAATTGTCTTTGATTTATCTGCTCCTGATAATTCAATAAATTTTAAAATAGGTTCTGGATTAGGCTTATGTTTTTCTGTATCGTCTGCGCAAACTACTAATTTAAAGTAATTGGTTAACCCAAAAGGTACAAAGTCATTTATGTACTCTTTTTTAGTCTTTGAAGTAACTATACCTACTGAAATTCCCATTTCATTTAATTTAACTAATGTATCCTTAATGTCATCGAAAACTTTCACATGAGAAAGATATTCTTTTAAATATCTATTCCATTTCTCATTAGACTCATGAAGATTAGTTATTCCAAGTTTATTTAATGTTACCTCTCCTGGAATACCTAAAGCGAATCTTAATTCTTCAAAGCTAAAATTTTTATTAAGTTCTTCAAACATTAATTTTTGGAGTGATGAAAGAACTGCAAATTCGGTATCTAAAATCGTACCATCAATATCAAATATAACATAATTATACATTGTAACCTCCATTGTTAAAATTAAGTAATTTTACATAGTTTACATACCTATAATGATTGTTTTTGCCTAATGAATCTCATATCACATACCCACTTTATCGCCATAACAAATAGAATAATAACAAACTTCTGGATATCCAAGAACTTTATGAATGCTTATGTATTAAATACCCATAATAGTATTTTTGTTTTTTCTTTAATTTAAGACCCTGCCTCTGGGCAGTTCTCTGGGGGGACATAACAATTAGTATTGGAAAAGCCTCAGGCTTAGAGTAACTTTTCTTAATATATGCTATTTAGCACAATTTATTTTTAGCCAAAGAGTTATTTTCTTAATATCCCATCAATTCTTTTATATAGAAACAACATTAAAATCAATTGCCTACGTTAATCAAATAATATCTAAAATAAATATCATAAAGGTTATATTAAAACTCTCAAATAAAATAAAACTAGAGTGTTTTTTACACTAGTTAGTTAACAATATAAGAATAATATTCATTATGTCCGAAATCGCTTAATATAACATATATTATATTTTAGGCTCAACAGTTTTAAATATAAGTCCTAATGTCATTATTACTGATGCAAGCTTATATTTTATCTCAATTGGCACTGTGCTACTCTCAATCATGAAATCTAAAACATACTGTGTTGGAATTTTTGCAAATTTGGCAATAGTATCAGCACTAATCTTATGTACTTCAATTAGAACTCCTAAAAATGCTTTAAACTTAAAATCTGGTTCCTCCTTTGGAATAATGTCTAACATTGCTATTAAATTACCAAAGGAAGAACGCTCTGCAAACCCTGTCGGTACTTCAACCTTGTGTCCATCACTTTTTACGCCCAACAAATGTGATAGACATTCTGTGCTCATTCCATAATCCATCGTCAATGTATCTAATATTGCTCCTATCTTTTTATCTATGTCTGTAATTATCTGAATTTCATTTTCGATTATTATCACCTCTTAAATTTAATTCGTATTTTTATACAGTTTCACAACAGCATATAAGCATAAGCTTATAATATACCATGTAACTATCGGCATAAATATGCAAATCCAAAGTGCTGGATTCAATTGGTGTCACCTCCCATTATATAGCTAATCCTTACTTTTCATTCTTTTTACAATGATGTATATATAATTCTTTTATGATATATATAACCTATAATATAATCATAACATATTTTTAATATTATATTGAAAGAATTATTTAATAAAAAGCATTGTCAATAAAAATAACATGCTAATTATAAAATTAATTAGCATGTTATTTTTTATTATCTTTTATATTTTACAACCTTTAAAAGAATCTCCAAATTTTGAATTTCCCTTTCTACAGAAATTAAACATATAAAAATTTCAACTATTAATTTACAAAAAACCATGAAATTTTATATAGATTTAGGATTTAAAACTATTTTAAGAACTTTTAATAAAGAAGCAAATGAGCAGGTGCCATTTCTTCAATTTAAAGATATAGTAATTGAAACTAATGAAACTTTAAATACCAAAGGAAAAGTAGGCGCAATAGCTAATATATCAATAAACTTTCTGATATTGAAAAAGCATTTAAAATTTGTAAATGTAGAGGATATAATATTATAGAAGATGAAGTGCAATATATTTTTTTTGGAGAGAATAAAGTTAGTTTTTTTATATTAAAAGGGCCATCGGAAGAAAAAATAGAGTTTTATGAGAAATTGTAATTATCCTATTCTTTTAGTCAAAGACTCAATAAATTATTAAAATGACAGTGAGGAGGTAGTATATATTTATGAAAAAAGCAGTGTTTTTTGACATAGATGGAACATTAATAGATTGTTTAAATGGGTTAACAGATATTACTCATAAAGTGAAACAAGCAATTCGTATTTTGCAAACCAATGGATATTATGCATTCATTGCAACAGGTAGACCTTATGCATTTTTAAGTGAATCTTTGTTGAATTTTGGATTTGATGGTTTTATTCTTACAAATGGAGCACAAGTAAAAATCAAAGATAATCTTATTTATAACGACCCACTTGATAAAGATTTTATAAAGAAAATAACTAATAATTTTGAAAGACTTAACATTCAATACATGTTACAAGGAGAGGTATATTCATATATGAAAGAAAATTACAAAGAATTTTATTCAATTTATGATAGTTTTAGTATTTCTAGAAAGTACTTAAAAATTAATTATGATATTGAAAATGTAGATACCTATAAAATTGAAATGCTCTGCAAAGATAAGAAAGGTGCAGATTATTGTTTATCCTTAGGAAATGATAATTATGATTATATTCATAATGTAAAAGAAAACTCTTTTGAGCTTTATTCAAAAAGAAATACAAAAGCTACAGGAATCTTAAAAGCATTAGCTTATTTAAATATTTCAATAGAAAATAGCTATGCTTTTGGTGATGGAAAAAATGATATAGAAATGTTATCTACAGTTGGATGCGGAATAGCTATGGGAAATGCTAGTGATGAAGTTAAAAACTATGCAAAAAAAGTGACTGATACCGTAAATAATGATGGCATAGCTTTAGGAATCAAAAATTACATACTATAAGTATATAAAAATTCATTTACAAAACCATGACTAACACCCTAAAATTCACAATACGTTCAGTAACAATTTCTTTTTCAAGAAATAAATCATACCATTTTGAAAACTGAGGCTAATCATTATCAAACTCGCCTCTTTGTGTCAGCAGTTTTTGCAGTGAACCCCCCTTTATATATTCATATATTAAACATATTTTTTATGTGATGTTATTTTCAGATACAAAAAATAATTTATGGATTTTTAAGCAACCATAGAATAATAGTTAAATCATAACCTGCGAAGCTGCAATATTTCCTATTTATGTGCAAAAAAAAGTATATATTACGTATAATGCATTGAAGCGAGCTTTAAATGAAATTTATACTCCCACTTATAGAAGTGGGAGACTTCCCTTCTGAAATATTGTTAAACAAAATGTACCACGTTAAATATAATCAAGCATTTTTTTTATTACTCTAATATAGATTAAGGTTCACAATATTTTACAATTCTCCATATATCATAGAATCATGATTGATGTACCATTTATGAACATTCCAAAGCGAATTTCTTAGGTGTTATAATTGAACCCTTCTCCGGCATAGGTTTGCCATCGATAGTTTTAAAATAAAGTGGCAAACCTTCTGCAAAGATTGAATAAATAGTTTTTGTTGGATCTTGCCGTTGATGATGAATATGCAAATGAGGTTCAGATGTGGAACCTGAGTTTCCAACACTTCCAATGATATCTCCATCACTTACATGTTCTCCAGCTTTCACAAGGACGCTACCTTTTTTCAAGTGATTCAGCAGTAAAAATGTCCCCGTTTTATCTATCTTTATGTAAACATGATTACCTTCCATAGATAGAAATTTCTCTGTATTGGGTAGTATATCATTTTCCTTATCATAAGCGGCAATAATTGTTCCTGAAATTGGTGCAACAACCTCTTTATCGTAAATTCCATAGTCCCTAAGATTTTTACTACCTATATTTTCTGGTTCCATAACCAAATCATATGCCCACCTTTCAGCTGACCATCTAACATGTGGCGAATTAGTTTCTATGGTATCTCCACCCCATCCAACAATTGTCCTCTCCTTTAATGGCCATCTTACTGTAATTGAAGGCTTTACTTTATCAATGTTCGCAGGATATTTAAGCTGTAAAACATCGAATAACATAAGAATAGGAAATGCAAGAAAAATAGATAATAGCAATGCAATTACTTTATGAATAATATTTTTCTTTCTTACTAAGCAGATAATGAGCAGTATCATATTAATAAATACCAATATAACACCAATTGGTGCAAAAAATAACATTGATAGTGGCCATGCCACAGCACCTGCTATTCCATGAATAAGAAAGATACTCCCCCATAAAACAAATAAAACACTAGCCATTATATAATTCAGTATTCTATTAGATTTTCCAGTTTCCAATTTAACGCCCCCAATATATAATATTAATAATGCAACAATAAATCACAAATTGAATTGAGATTGATATACTCCAACAAAGACAAAATGAAACAACCCTATATATTATATAACGATCTTAAAAATCATAATACTTCAACTAATATTTGCTTCGCAGTAAATTACAATGATACATGTATCATTAATAAATAAGTCGTCACAAGTAAAAACGCCACAACCTTTTATTGTTTGTGACGTGAAATTTAACAAGGTTGTAACATTATTTATAAGTTAATATTTTCTATTATTTCATCATAAATATTTTGTAATCTAATATCTTCAAATTTTGTTGTATCTACATCTATATTTATACAATTATCTATTTTTAACTTAAAGTTCTTATTTGTAACTCTTTTCTTAAATTCATCAAGTCCACTTATCTGAATAATATGCCCTGGATGTCTTTTCCCTGAATTATCACGTTCAATATATCTTTTATATAATATTTCTTCTGGTGCATGACAATATAATTGTAATATTTTGTAGTTATATTTTGTTTTTAAGTCAGAGAAAATTTTTGTTGCGAATTTATCTTCAAAATTACCTTCAACAATAAAAGCCTTACCAGTTTGACATAATTTTTCAGCAAGCATATATGAAAGTTCAAAACTTGTTACTCCTAATCGCTTCATCCTACAGGCTAAAAGACTTTTTAGTGGGAATTATTAAGATTTATACTAGGCTACCTGCATAATAGTATGATTTTCTCCGGAAGCGACTTCAAATAAGAGGAGCAGAAACAATTGAAATTTCATTTAGAAATCCTACCGATTTATGCGCAAAAAAAGTATATATTACCTATAATGCATTGAAGCGAGCTTTAGAACTTCTTAGCGAAGTGAATGCATTAATAGTAATATATACTTTTTATATTTTTTTTCCACTAACAACAAATATAGGATTATTTGCCATTAACATATAGCTCTTTCCTTTTGTCTTACTTACTTGAATTTGTACACATTCTACTTCATAATTTAATGTTTTTAAAGCTTCCATAGCCTTGTACACATTATTTATTGTTATAAAATTTAAAACGATATTTCTGTTTTTCTTAAGCTTACTTCCATACTTCTCGATAATATCAGCTATATTTCCACCACTTCCACCTACAAATATAGCATCAAATTCTCCTGTTATATTAGGCTGGATCTCCATAGCTTCTGAACTTTGTATTTCCAGGTTACTCGTTTTAAATTTTTCTTTATTTTGTTTTATAACCTCTAATGCATCAACATCTTTTTCTATAGCGATTACTTCGCCGCTACTGCATATCTGAGCAATCTGAACACTTACCGATCCTGTTCCAGCACCGATGTCTAATACCCTATAATCCTCTTGAAGCTCAAGTTTTACCACACTTAATATTCTTACTTCTTCCTTAGTCATTGGGCAATTGCCCCTTATAAATTCATTGTCTTTAATAAATCTCATGTTTTACACTTCCTTCAATTTTAGAAATTAAGTATTTTTTCTTAATAGATACTAACAAAAGTATATATCGCGTAAAATGCGTTTGAGCGAGCCTTAGTTATTCTTAATTTGTTTTAGTTTCAGATGCGTTAAGAAAAACACATGTTTGAGCGCTAGCGAGTTTGTGTTTTTTAGCAACTGTAAATAAAATAAATTTTAGAATTACTTGGCAAAGCGAACGCATCTGTAGCGATATATACTTTTCGTTATAGCATACAGCAAGAATAAATTGTTACTTCACATATTGTGCCTGTTATTCACTGAACTCTTATATTTTAAAACTATTAAACGCCTCTAAGAATTTTTCAATATCATTATCAGTATGCTTAACGCATAAGAATATTGCCTCAAATTGAGAAGGTGCAATATTTATTCCACTTTTTATCATATGTTCAAAGTATTTTGCAAATAGCGATGGATCACAGGTTTTAGCATCTTCAAAAGTTTTAACTTCACTCTTCTTTGTAAAGAATGCTGTGAGCATTGAACCACATCTATTAACTACCATAGGTATACCCTTTTCTTTTGCAATTTCTAGTAGCCCCTTTTGAAGTTTTTCTGAAATTTTCTCCATGTACGCGTATTGACTAGGGTTATTATAAAGCTTAGTTAATGTTTCATATCCTGCTGCCATTACCACTGGATTCCCAGACATAGTTCCCGCTTGATAAACTGGTCCCATAGGAGATAATAACTCCATTATTTCTTTTTTCCCACCATATGCACCACAAGGAAGTCCCCCTCCCATGATTTTTGCATAAGTTACTAAATCAGGAACTATTCCATAAATACTTTGTGCTCCTTTATATGCTACTCTAAATCCACTCATTACTTCATCAAAAATAAGTAGACTCTTGTATTCATCACATAAATTTCTAAGCTCTAATAAAAATTCTTTTTCAGCTGGTATAACTCCCATATTTCCTGCTACTGGCTCAATTATTATACAGGCAATATCATCACTATATTTATCAAACAATGCTTTAACGCTGCTAATGTCATTGTAATTTGCAATTAATGTATGTATAATACTTTCCTCAGGAACGCCTGCTGAACCTGGTATTCCCGCGGTCATTACTCCTGAACCGGCTTCAACTAGAAAGCCTTCAAAATGTCCATGGTAGCAACCTGCAAATTTTATTATTTTATTCTTTCTTGTATATCCCCTTGCAAGCTTAACTGCACTCATTGTGGCTTCTGTACCTGAGTTGACCATTCTAATCATGTCTACACTATCTACAGTGCTACAAATGTGCCTTGCGAGTTTTAGTTCTAATTCTGTAGGTGCACCAAATGCAATAGCACTGGTGCAAGTATTTTGTATAGCTTTTACTACATCATCATCACTATGCCCAAGTATCATAGGTCCCCAAGCGCATACAAAATCTATATATTTATTTCCATCTTCATCATAAATATATGCCCCCTTACCACTTTTAATAATTGGGGGAGTTACACTTACATCTTTAAACGCTCTAACTGGGCTATTAACTCCACCAGGCATATATTGCTTTGATTCATTAAATATATCTAAATTTCTCATCGTAATTTCCTCTTTTCTAAATATTTAATTTCTAATTATCCCTTAATCCATCTACATAAATCAAGTGCATAATAAGTGATTATCATATCCGCTCCTGCTCTTTTCATAGACATATGCATTTCCATAGCTACAGCTTTTTCATCAATTAATCCCATTTTTGCAGCTGATTTTACCATAGCAAATTCTCCACTAACACTATAAGCTGCTATTGGCACATCATGTCTATCACGAGCCCATCTTATTACATCTAAATATGATAATGCTGGTTTTACCATTACAATATCTGCGCCCTCTTCAATATCGCATTCTATTTCTCTCATAGCTTCTCTGATATTTGCTGGATCCATTTGATAAGTTTTTCTATCCCCAGACTGTGGCGTTGAGTTAGCCGCTTCTCTAAAAGGGCCATAAAACGCTGACGAGTATTTTGCACTATAAGCCATTATTGATACATCTTTAAATCCATTTCCGTCTAAAATTTCTCTTATTGCAGCTACGTGACCATCCATCATGTCAGATGGTGCTATCATGTCCGCTCCAGCTGCAGCATGAGATAATGCTATTTCTGCCATATATTTTAAACTCTTATCGTTATCTACTTTCTCGTTTTCTAATATTCCACAGTGTCCATGACTAGTATATTGACACATACATACATCCGTTATTATAACTAATTTTTTTGATATCTCTCGTACCTTTTTAACTGCTCTTTGAACAATACCATTTTTATCAAAGGCCCCACAACCTACTTCATCTTTATGATCTGGTAATCCGAATAAAATTACTCCACGTACGCCCACTTCTTCAACTTCTTCAATAATTTCATGAAGTCTATCTAATGAAAAATGATAATTCCCTGGCATTGAAGATATTTCTTCTTTAATATTTTCACCTTCTACTACAAAAATAGGAAATATAAAATCTGATGGTGTTAATATCGTTTCTCTTACTAAATCTCTTATATTACTTGTTTCTCTTAATCTTCTATTCCTTTTGAACACAGTTATCCACTCCTAATTAAATAAATTATCATTTTATCCACAAATTGTTATTAATTCATCACCTGCGGTGCTGTAAATCATCTCTAAATTAACATTACATTTTTACAAGCTTGCTTATAACCCCTTCTGCACTATATTCATCACATATAATAGATTCTATACCATTATCTGAAAGTTCCTTTGCAGTTATAGGTCCTATAGCCAGTGCCGTTTTCGATTTTATAACTTCAATACCTACCATTGTAATCATATTTTTAACAGTCGACGGCGAAGTAAATACTATCAAATCTACATCTTTTATTTCATTTTCATATCTTAATTTACCACAAACCGTTTCATATGTGAAAACTTCATCCACGCTGCAGCCAATACTTCTTAATTCTTCTACCAAATAAGGTCTTGCATCTTTAGATCGAGGAACTAATATTTTATCTTTCGCCTTTACGTATGTATTCATTTTCTCAAACAAACTTTCAGCAACAAAATGATCTGCAACTATTTCTGGCATAATCCCTCTATTTTTAAGAGCGCTTGCAGTGGCTGGCCCTATGGCTGCAATTTTAGCTTTGAGCTTCCTAATATCAAATTCAATATCCTTTAAGTAATCGAAAAAGATATTCACTCCATTTACACTGGTTAAAGTTAAAAAATCATAGCCCGCAAGCTTTGTTTTATAATCATCTAAATTATATGAAGTGTTTTTAAATTCAATGGAATTTATCTCAAGTACTTCTGCACCTAAATCTATTAATTTTTCTCTTAATTCCTTTGATTGCTCTTTTGAACGAGTTATACAGATGTTCTTCCCGAATAAAGGTTTCTTCTCGTACCAATTGAATTCATCATTAAATTTAATTACTTCCCCCACTACGATAATGCAAGGAGATGATATTTCTGATTTTTGCACCTTACATAAAATATCTTCTAGCGTTCCCACTACCTTCTTCTGCTTTGATGTAGTTCCTCTCATTATTACCGCGCAAAGAGTATCTTTACTTTTTCCATTGGATATAAGATTTCCTGCAATCTTTTCTAGATTTTTAAAACCCATCATAAAAACCAAAGTTCCGCCAAGCCTTGCTACCGCATTCCAATCAATATTAAGTTTTTCTGCGGTCATTGCAGTGAATATATGGAAACTTTGAGCTATCCCTCTATGAGTGATAGGTATCCCAGCATAATTGAGCACTGCTATTGGTGAAGTTATTCCTGGTATAACTTCAAATTCAATGTTCTCTTCAAGAAGTGCTAAAGCTTCCTCTCCGCCACGTCCAAATACAAATGGATCTCCGCCCTTAATTCTTCCAACTACATGTCCTTTTTTAGCGAGCATTACTAGCATTTCATTTATCTCTTCCTGAGTTTTATAATGACAGCCCGGCTCTTTTCCACAATAGTATATTTCACATTCCGCTTTTAAATATTTAAGTATACTAGTACTTGCTAACCTATCATACATAACTGCAGTACATTTTTCTAGCATTCTTATTGCTTTTAGGGTTATTAGTTCCTCATCTCCTGGACCGACTCCCATTAAATAAACCTTTCCCATTAGTATCCCCTTTCTACTTTTTAATATGATTAATTATCTTCTAATATTTTTTTAGCTAGATCAGCACCTAGCTTTATATAATCATTTTTATCTCCTGAAAGTTGTTTTTTCACTATTTTCCCATCAACTTCAAACACGCCAAGCATGTGCATAGTTTCTCCTTCAAAATAAGCATATGCTCCTATACAACCATGGCAATCCCCATTAAGTGTCGCCATAAAGCTTCTTTCTGCGTCTACGCAAATTCTAGCATCGTAGCAATCTAATTTTCTAATCATAGATACTTGTGGATGGCTTTTAACCATTTCAATACCTAATGCACCTTGGGCTATTGCTGGTACAACTTCCGTTGGTTCAAAATAGTTAGTAATTATCTTTTCCATACCTAGTCTTTTTAGTCCTGCAGCCGCTAGGATTATGCCATCTAGGTTTTCCTTTTCTATTTTTGCTATTCTAGTCTGTACATTACCTCTTATAGGTACAATCTCCACATCTGGTCTTAGTATCTTAATTTGAGTGCCGCGTCTAATACTACTAGTTCCTATTCTTGCGCCCTTAGGCAAGTCATAAAAACTAATGTTGTTAAAGGCAACAAATGCATCCCTAACATCTTCTCTAACTGGAATAGCCACTATTTCAAACTCCTCTGGTATGTCGTAGGGTACATCCTTCATACTATGTACTGCTATATCAACTTTTTGCTCCAGCATTGCAACCTCTATTTCCTTTACAAAAAGACCCTTACCTCCTATTTTATCTAAAGTTACATTTAAAATTCTATCTCCCTTAGTCTCAATAAGTACCTTTCCAGAGTCAATATTAAATTTTTCTTTAATCATAGCCATAACTGTATTAGCTTGTACTTGTGCAAGTTCACTTCTCCTAGTTCCTATATTAATTTTCAAAATTTATTCCTCCTTTAACTTCAACTTTCAATTCTCAACTATCCCAAATTCAGCTCCATAAAACATTTCTAAAATAGTATTTTGCACTCCCTTATTATAGAAAAAGTAGAAATCTTCACTACATACAAAATTCATAATTTCCTTTTTGACTTCACTCTTCTTTACCATATTTCTCATGCTACATGTATAATTTATAAAACCTTCATACTCACAAATTTTATCTTCTATGACTTTCGACATGAAAAGTGTTGTTTTAGGGCTACCGTTTTTAGTATGTAATGCAAATTTCATATTGGGTGTACTTCTTTGAACTGGTGTTACAAATAACCCTTGTTTATAATCCCCGCAGTGTACATATAGTTTACTTTTTCTATCGCAGTATCCTTTTATACCATCATTTGTCTCTATATTATCTGTAGCGATAATTACAATATGATTCTGATCCACATATCTTTCATCATATTCACCCTTTATTAATTTTAGGTTATAAATATTTTGTAGTGTGTAAAATTCTAGGCAAAACTCTTTTGATACTACTGTAATATTACAACCTTCCTTTGAGAAAGTTTTACATTTTATAAGAGCTGCCTCTCCCCCACCAACTATAAGTATATTAATCTTATCTGATAGCAGTGAAATCATGGTATAATTTAAACCTGAAAAATCCTGCTTATTATGTCCACGCATTCCTTAGACCTCCCCTTCAAATGTTCCTCCTTTAACACCTCTATAGCTTTGTTTACATAGGCATTTGAAGTACTCTTCAAAAGTATCTCTGCTAATTTTTCATTATCCTTAGTCTCTTTCTTGTGCTTAAAAGTCTCTAGTCTTTCTTTGTAAACACCTTCACCATTGTGTTTTAACTTTTTTATAAAAGGCGATAACTCTTCCATGGTTTTCCACTCTATATACTCTTTTATAGCTTCATCCACAATGTATCTATTATCCCTCATAGAGGCTTCACGTCTTTTGTAGTTGGCATCATGGATATCGCCTAACATATCTATGTCATACACTTCATATAAGGGGTTTTCACTTACTATTTCTTCAATGTCCCTTGGTACAGCTAAATCAAATAATAATAAGTGTTTGCTCGGTAACTCCTTTAAGTGAACCACAGTATGAGGGGCCGTTGTACAAGATATAACACAATCCACCTTTTCATAATATTTATGTATGTCGTTAAACGGTATCATTTTCACCCTCGGATCTTCTATATTAGCCTTATGAATATCCCTAACTGCAATATATAGTAAATTTATTTTTCCCTCTAGTATATATTTTGAAGTTAATTCTCCTACCGCTCCATAGCCTAAAATCATAAAATTTTTGTGTCCCCTATCTATTGCTTCTTTAACTACCATAGAAGATGAAGAAACCGGTATCTCACTTATTTTAGATTTATTTCTAAACTTCTTGCCACAAGCGATAGCATTTTCAAAAAGTCTTTGAAGTTCCTTTTTAGTTGATTTTGAACCTTTTGCAGCTTCATAAGCATCCCTAACTTGCCCTAAAATTTGGTCCTCTCCAAGTAATAATGAATCAAACCCACAGACCACATCCATTAAATGTTGTATTGCTTTTTCTTCCTTATAATTTTCTACACACTTTATTAAAGATCTATCCCAATTTAATGCCTTAAAAATCTTATCAACAATCTCTTCATCCTTAGATTTAAAATATATCTCTGTCCTGTTGCAGGTACTTAAAATAACTGCCTCTTCGCAAATTTTTAAAAGTTCCTCTAAGCACTTTCCTTGGCGTTTTGGTATAATTGAGAGTTTTTCTCTAATTTCTATTTTCACATCATGCTTTAGCCCTATAAGTTGTATCATTATATCATCTCCAAAAATACATCACTATTACTAATACTTCATATATACGCATATTTCATATAACATGCATATTATTATTAAATAAAACATTGCCCCATACATTAATTTTATTGTATCTATTATATGTTCTTTCCCCAAATCGTTTATTTTGTTTCCTATTGTTGGTTTATACATTTTTTCTCCAAAATATTCATTCGTACCACCTAGTCTAACTCCCATAGCCCCCGCTGCTGCTCCTTCTGGATAAGCACAATTAGGACTTTTATGATTTTTTCTATCTCTTATCATCACTTTTATACTGCAAGCAATATTTCCTCGAACAAGTGGTGATGCCAAACAGATTAAAAACCCTGTTATTCTTGCTGGTATAAAATTAAATACATCGTCTGTTTTAGCTGGAAAGAACCCAATATATTTATATTTTTCATTCATATATCCAAGCATTGAATCCATGGTATTTATGCCCTTATACATCATAGCTAAAGGTGCTCCCCCTAATATTGCATAGAGAATAGGGGCTATAACACCATCTGCTGTATTCTCTGCAATGGTCTCCACATCAGCCCTTACTATTTCATACTCAGTAAGGGTTTTTGTATCTCGCCCTACAAGGTACGATAATTTAACTCTTGCGTCATAAATATCATCATTAACTAAAGAATCATAAACCTTTTTACCTTCTTTATGAAGGCATCTAGCAGCTATTGTTGTCCAAAGCAATATTATATTGAGAATATGGTACAACCAAAAAAACTTATTAGAAATTCTCAAAATTATAAAAGGCACTAAAAAACTAGAAAGTGCTACTATAACTACAATAATTCCGCCAAAAATTTTAATTTGACCATTAGTTTTACATATCCTTCTGCCTAACTTATCTAATTTAGAAATAAGTTTTCCTATATAAATCACCGGATGTTTAAACCAATATGGATCTCCAATTAATAAGTCTAACATTACCGCTAAAATTAAATCTATTATGTTCGTCTGAAATAGTATTGCCATTTTAATTCCTCACTATCTTATACTGTTATAATTTTTTAAATAGTTGTTAACTGTCCCTAACTTTTTCTTTTTATTCCTATGATTTTATAGATTGAATCCATATCTACATTATCTCTAACTATATCTGCTAGCTTGTCTAATTCTTTTTCTCTTAGATTTTCATAAACCTTAGATTTTTTAGGTTCCATAGCTTTTTTTACCCTTAAAGTATTAATCATATGTTCTCTAAATTCTACTCCATCAAAAACTCCATGAATATATGTACCCATAACATTTCCACCTGCATTTATTGCTCCATCGAAGGATGACGTATCAGAACCATTCTTATCATAGATTTCAAAAAGTGGTTTTGCATTATGACCATATTTACAAATTCCCATATGTATTTCGTAACCATAAGTTTCTATACTAGTATCCCTAATGTTAATGCTACGAGCCTTTACTCTTGTAGTTATTTTCTCATCTTCAAATATTGTGTCTATGTCTAAAAGCTTCATACCCTCTGTTTCTTTTGAATTTCCCTCTAAGCAATTAGGGTCACTTAAGCTATTTCCTAGCATTTGATAGCCCCCACAAATACCTAATACGTTACCTTCTACACTATATTGCTGAACCGCTTCTGCAAGTCCTGAATTTCTTAAAGAAATTAAATCATCAATAGTATTTTTTGTTCCCGGTATGATAAGGAGGTCTGGCGTGCCCAATTCTCCTTTAGTTGTAACAAATCTAACTGATACATCTTCTTCAGCCTTTAATGCGTCTAAATCCGTAAAATTCGATATATGTGGAAGCTTTATTACAGCAATATCAATAGCTGCAGTAATTTTTTTGTTAAATTCTACTGCACCATCTTCATCTTCGAGTTCCAATCTAAAATAAGGAACTACCCCTGCACATGGAATATGTATAATATCCTCAAGCATTGTAAGTCCTGGCTTTAAGATTTCTAAATCTCCTCTAAATTTATTAATAATAGTGGCTTTAACCCTTTTTTTCTCTGCCTGATTAAGCAAAAGCAAAGTCCCTGCTAATGACGCAAATACTCCACCCTTATCTATATCTCCTGCGAGTATCACAGGTGCATCTATAAGTTCCGCCATTCCCATATTCACTATATCTCTATCTCTTAAATTAATTTCTGCTGGGCTACCTGCTCCTTCCATTACTATAATATCAAACTTCTTCTCTAATTCTTCAAACTGCTTTTTTAGCATGTCTTTGAATTCCAATTTCATATTATGATATTCCATAGCTGTACTATTCCCAAAAACCTTTCCATTAACGATAATTTGGCACTTTTTATCCGAGGTAGGTTTTAATAAAATCGGATTCATATATACCTCTGGCTCCAATCCTGCCGCATAGGCTTGAAGCACCTGCGCACGTCCCATTTCTTTTCCATCCAATGTAATATAAGAATTCAATGACATATTCTGTGACTTAAAAGGACATACTGAAAACCCATCTTGCACAAAAATTCTGCAAAGTGCTGTTACTAATATGCTTTTTCCTACTGATGAAGCGGTTCCTTGAACCATTACTTTAGCCATTATTATTTCTCCTTTCTTCCTGCTTGTATTCGTACTTGGCACACAACAAAAAAACAGCAAGCTTGCGCACCTGCTGTTATGTACAAATATTTCATTGCACTAACTTGAATTCTACAGTTCTTTCCCGCCGAAAGCTTAATATTACTAATTTAGGCAGGTCTCCTGGCTCTTGATACACTTTCTCTTATCACTTTCCCTTTCAGGTAGTTATTAAAGATTTTCTCTCAATTACAGTAGCGGGGGCTGCTGTGGAATTACACCACATTCCCTTTTCACCTTACTAATCATCTACTAAAGTAACTTCATCCACTTTATTGGCTGATTAATAAAAGGCACCTAAACAAATCTATTCATTTTTAACTAATATAATTCATAAGTTTCATTATTAAAATTTTCAATTTAATACATTTCTATGTAATTAAGTTTATAGCATTATGTTAATCCTGTCAATAAATAAGAATCTAAAATGCTTAAGTCTCATATGGTTAAATTCGCTAAATTAATTTTGCTTGTAGAAACATAGCTTGTTTCCCTATTTCTGTGAATTTAGCTTCATATTCTGTAACTACATTATCTTTAAAATCACTCTTATGCAAATCATAGGTTGAAAATAATATTTCAAACCCGCACTCTTTGAAATAGTCTACTGATTCTTCGAATAGCTCTGTATCATCTGTTTTGAACCAAACTTCAGATCCCGGTTTTAAGAATTTCTTATAGCTCGTCAAGAACTTAGTATGAGTTAATCTTCTTTTATTATGTCTGTCTTTTGGCCAAGGATTACAAAAATTTATATAAATTCTGCTTATCTCATCTTTTGCAAACACATCATCAATAAGCATAATGTTCATTGGCATAAGACGTACATTTATGTCTTGTTCCCCTTCAACTTCTCTTACTTCTATTACTTTTCTAAGGGCAAATACCAGAACCTCATCTTTTAAATCAATGCCTACAAAATTGATATCAAGATCTCTCCTGGACTTTTCTGATATAAATCTACCTTTACCGCAACCTAGTTCTAGATGAATTGCATTGTTATTTTTAAATTCTTCATTCCATTTTCCTTTGTGATCATATTGGTCAGTTATTACAATATGACTAGTTTCCAGCTCTGGCCTAGCCCAATATTTTTTTCTTAAGCGCATATGTTTTTCTCCCTACATTTATAATTTTTATGAAATTTACTTTTTATTTAAAACATCCCTGCAATATTTAAAAACTGTTTAAATAACCATAACCCTGGCGCTTGCACGATATAAGTAAAAACTGATTGTCCACCAGGCAATATAGGCAATATTAACACCATAAATATTAAGAATTGATACCTATAAATTGCATCTGGTAAATTGTAAAAAAACTTTGGGAACAAATCTCTAACTATATGAGATCCATCAAATCCCGGTATTGGCACTAAATTAAGAAAAAACAAAATACAATTTAGGTACCCTGTAATTATTAAAATTTGGCTAATAATAGTATATAATCCACCATGAATTGGTGGAAGTTTCGAAAATAACACAGTCAGAATTGCAAATACAAACCCTAGAATCAGATTAGCAATTGGGCCTGCAACTGAAACTTTCAAATCATCCTTATAATAATTTTTAAATGCACTAGGATTTGTCTGAACAGGCTTTGCCCAACCAAACCCTACTAATATAATCATAAGAAATCCCATTGGATCTATATGTGCGATTGGATTCAGCGTAAGTCTCCCTTGAAATCGTGGAGTTTTGTCTCCTAACCTATCCGCTACGATAGCATGCGCATACTCATGAAAAGTAAATGCTAATAAAATTGCCGGTATCATCAAAATCTTATTTAATATTTGTTGTGTATCCAAATTTATTCCTCCTTATATTCCTACATGGTAGGCAATGTTAATCGCTACTCACCTTGTTAATGCATCTTTGACTTGTTATTTTTTAAGATGTCTAATATATCTATTATAACAAAGTTTATTGTTATTTTGAATTGAATATTCTTAAAATAAAATAATATATTACCACAACTATATCCTTATGAATTAACTTATATTTTCAGGTTATAGAAAAAACCTTATCTTAAAAAGATAAGGTCTTAAATAAAACATCATAGTATCGACTACTTAAAAAGAACAAAAGATACTTCTTTATTATTAACTAATGATACTATTCCCTTAGTATACAATTGCAATAATTCTCCTTTATAGCTAGTTTCAGTTCCAGAACTAACATCTTTTATTACACCCTTCATTGCATCATTTTGATAGACCTTACCAAGAGATGTAACGAATAGATCATTTTTTTTACAAGGTTTTTGTAAATCAATCACTTTCCAATTTTCAGTGTTTTCTGATGTTTTACCATAATAAACTTTGCTTACCAAATTATCTTTTAATTCTCCAAGATACACATTGTCATCATCATCAGTGCCAATTAAAGTAAGTTTTTCTACACCTTTAATATTTATAGGTTCCTCAAGGGTGGTAGAATACATTTTATTATAGACTAATCCCTCGTACACCAAATTATCTTCATGGCGCGCTAATGCCATATTACTCACACTCTTTGGTATTGTATCAATTTTTGTCATATCTTTCATTCTTGTAATTCTATATATACTGCTTCCCTCACCACTACTTGAAACTTTTACGTAAATAAACCCTGTTAAAATTGATAGTTGAGTATCTTCTACTTCAGCATTTGTATCAGTCCAGGCTAAATCTTTAATCTTCGCTTTTTCACCTTTTGCTACGTCATAAGAATACAATACTAAATTACTAGACTCATCATCACTTTTCTCTACTAAAAGCATTCTATTTCTATCTGGAAGCCATTTATAAAAAGAAATTTTACTTCCATCTTCCGCCTCTATATTTTTAACGCTTCCATCCTTACAGTTAGCAATTTTTAATTCTTCATTCTCATAATAGCATAAATATTTAGCATCATAGGATGCTAATATATTTTCTACGTTTGCTGGCAATGTAATATCAATATTTTTTAATTTATCGCTTTTATTTTCAACAATTTTTTCCGTAACCATTTTTGAATCAGTAGCTAAAAAATAATGATCTATATAAAATAAACCTAAACATTGCATGGATAATGAAAATATTATCCATATACTTATTCTTTTCTTCCAGCTCATAGTTTCTTCTCCTTTAATTTAAAATGTACTATGCTCAAATTTCACTTCATTACCTACTCTCCACATAAATAATTGAAGGTATAGATCTTTCTCCTAAACTATCACTAGGATTGTTTATAATTTCATCATCATAAAACAATGTAGAAGAAGAACCTCCATCTAAGTTAGTAGCATTATAAGCCCCATAATCATACAATATATCTTGCACCTCTCTTAAATTAGCACCTAAACTACCTATCTGTCTACCATCAATAACTAATAATATTATTGCACCATCTTTCCTTTGTCCAATAGCTGTTCTAGGTGCTATCCCCTGACGTCCGTCACCCGTATTTATAGTTTTATGTCCATTAACTATAAGTGCCGGACCAAAGGATACCGCTTCCATCACTTCAAGCTCTTTCATTTCTTTAATTGAATGAGCTCCAACTAATAAATTTCCCGATTTAGTAAATGCTACAACCTCTGTTTTTTCATTTTCATCTTTTATATCATTAAAAATTTCTTTACCATTAGACATTATAATTCCTGTTGGATTTGCTCCCGTTCCTGCCCAAAGTGTGTCACCAGCTTTATCTGTAAACGCGCCACCATTAACTGCTGCAATTGCATTATTATCTTTTGCAATATCACTAGTTAATTGACCTTCCCTTAATTGACCTTCCTGGTTGAGCTTACTACTATACCCTACTTTTAATCTAGTCGCGTCACTGATTACTAACACATGACCTTTATATTTTGTCCCTTTAATATTATATCTTTCAATACTATTATCATCTTTATTTTCTATATTTACGCCAGCCGAGTTATTTTGAGCTATAGTTTCCACTACTTGGTCCTTCATAATTTCTTTTATTTTTTCATCGGATAAAAATGATGTTGCTAGCCACTGTAAGGTAAGGGTGGTCATTGCTGCGCCTACCACTGTAGTCTTTACATTTTTAAACGGACCATAATAAATCATAAATGGGCCTGTAATAGCTGTAAAAGTTAATTCAAATATTATAAAAAATAAAACAAGCGTGCTTTGACTTCTTTTTTTTCTCTTCCCACATTTTTCTATTTTTTTCATCTTTCCCATCCTTTTCTTTATTATGTACTATCATATTATACAATAAAACTATATATTTTAACACATCTTTTAAATGTAATTTTTGTGAATATAAATATCATATGATAAATTAATACAAAAAGAGAGTATAAATTTTTATACTCTCTTCTATAGAATTAGATTTTTATAATTTTTTAGAGCCTTCGTATGCTAGGGGCGACCTCTCACATTCATCATATTTCAAAGTTACTTGATAACACAAGTCACTACCCTTCATTTTTTCAGAGGCATAACACAAACCATTTGACCTTGAATCAAGGAAAGGATGATCTATTTGTTCTGGGTCACCTATAAGAATCAACTTAGTTCCCTCTCCAACTCTAGTTATTATTGCTTTAACTTGTTTCGGCGACAAATTTTGTGCCTCATCTATAATTACCCAATTTTTAACTATGGACCTTCCTCTAAGATAAGCAACAGCTTCAGTAGTTATAATTCTCCTATCAAACAAGTCATTTATTTTATCTAATAGTTGCTTTTCATTTTTGTAACGTTCTTTTTCATCAGATTCCACAAGTATCTCTAAATTATCAAATATTGGCCTCATGAATGGTGATATTTTTTCTTGTTCTGTACCAGGTAAAAACCCTATTTCCTCATCCATAGTAACATTGGGTCTGCAAATTAAAATTCTTCTGTAATGTTCATTACTATCCTGTAATATTTTTTGAAGACCTACCGCTAATGAAAATAATGTTTTAGCTGTTCCTGCAGGTCCTTTTATAATTACGAGTGGTGCTTTTACTGAGTCAGCGCTTAAAGCTTCCAGCATAAATTTCTGACCTACATTTCTTGGCGAAACTCCTGAAGGTTTACTTTCCTTATTATAAAGCGGTACTACATTTTTACCATCATATCTAGCGAGTGCCGTTTGTTTAGGATTTTCCATTGAATGAATTATTAAAAATTGATTTGTGTATAAAAGTGGAGTGGTATATTCTTCTGTTTCCTCATCATATTTAAGTAAGGCACCAACTTCCAGATTTTTTTTACTAAAAAACTCCTGAAGCTTTTCTGGAGATACAAATACCTCCATTCTTCCTGTATACTGATTGTCATATTCCGGTACAAATTTTTCATAAAAATCTTCTACATTAATATCTACGGCATCTGCCTTTATTCGTTGGAAAATGTCTTTGGTTATTAACCATACATCCTCGCCTTGCTCTTTAAGCCCTTTACATACCTGCAATATTCTATTGTCAGCTTTATCTTTATTCCAAGAATCAGGAATTTTGGTATCATAATGATTCATTTCTACTCTTAGTCTTCCTCCACTTGTTAAATCAATACCCTCATTTAGTTTCCCCTGCTTCCTAAGTTTATCAATAAGTCTAGCCGCATATCTAGCATTAGCCCCTAAATCACTTTTATCTTTCTTAAAACTATCTAATTCCTCGAGTACCACTTCAGGTATTATTACATCATTATCTCCAAAAGATAATATGGCGCTTGGTGAATACAAAATAACATTTGTATCTAGTACATAGGTTTTTTTCAAAATGTCAGCTCCCCCTTTCTCTATTACTAATATATGTTACTTATCCTATAAATGAATTAAAAATAAAATAAAATTTAAAATTCCTATTAATTCTAAATATATTTTTTTGACAAGTAATAGGTTTTATTATATAATAAAACCTACAACAGTTTTGATAACATTATAGGATGGTGTATATGGATAACATTACAACAATTTTTAAAGAGAAGAAATTAAAACTTACACCTCAACGGATTGCTGTTTATAAATATTTGCAATCAACAAAAGAACACCCTTCTGCAGAATTAATTTACAAAGCTCTGCAACCAACGTATCCTACTATGAGTTTAGCTACGGTTTATAAAGCATTAAAAACTCTTATAGAAGTTAAATTAATAATTGAACTTAATGTAGGTGAAGGTAACTTTAGATATGATGGCAATGTGTCTTCACATCCTCATATACATTGCATAAGTTGTGGCAGGGTTGATGACATAGAAGGCATACGTTTTTCAAATATACGCGAAGATGTAAAACAGCATACTAGCTATGAAGTTTTAGAGAGTAAAGTATATTTTTATGGTTTATGTGAAAATTGCAAAAAATAATTAAATAAAGAAAGAAGTATGAAATTCAATTCATACTTCTTTCTTTATTTACCAAATCATTTATAACTTTCTTTTAATAACTCCTCCCATTCTTTAGAGCTATAATCACCACCTAAAATCTTTTTCAAAGCCAAAAGTACATTGTTTTTGAGTTTATCAGGTAAATTATATAATATAGGTACATTATTATCATTAGCTTTATATATATGTTGAACCATTATTTTACCAATACCTGAGACTTTATTATTTGCGATTTTATTTCCACTTATAATTCCTTTCTGCACAATTCTTGCTTGAACCTCATCACTATAAATATATTTAATAAACGCATCGGCATTATCGCCATTCTTTGCATTTACAGGAACACTTAATAAAGAATTAATTATAATAGGTCCATTAGAACCATACTTTGAATTATTCTCGTAATCTTCTATTATGCCTATGTTACTTCCATTAAGTTTAGAATTATAATAAGAAATACATACTAATAATGGAGAATCACCATTATTAAAATTCGTAATATTTTGTTCATTACCTAATTCAAAAGAGTCCTTAGTAATTCCATTATTTTTTGTTAAAGAATCAAATTCTTTAAATATTCCCTGTACATCTTTCAATTCTTTATAAGATTCTTCACCACTATCATATTTTTCCTCAACGTCATGAATACTTATGCTCTTGCTAGCTATTAATGAAAATAGAAATCCATTCGCATCTACATCTCCCGTTAACACTACTGGAGTTTTCATACCCTTACCATTAGTTTTCTTTAGCACATTTAACCATTGTTCTAAATTATTAGGGTTAGATATTTTTAGTTTCTCAAGATGCGCTTTATTATATAGTAGCTCAATAGAATATGGCACAACCCCTATTCCATAGTATTTATCTCCTACTCTACCATAAGAACTCATAATATTATAGTATCTATTATTTATAGTATTATCATCATAAGAATCTTTCATATCACTCAAAACTCCATTTTTACTAAGTTCAATAAGTTTATTCCTATTAGTAAAAATCACATCAATTTCTGTTCCTAAATTAATGGTCTCCATGATATCACTTTTATCACCTAGTGCATCATTTAGTTTTACTTCAACATCAGGGTTGTTCTTTTTAAAATCATCAATTAAAAGCTTAATTACTTTTGAAGAAGACTCATCAGTTGTATCTAAAAATATATTTAATTTTTTTTCTTTTTCATCCATTTTGCATGATGAAAAGCTAAACACCATAGTTAAAACTATAAGAACGCAACATAAATTTTTTAATGATTTTTTCATAAGTTCACCTCACTTTATTAATAAGTGCACTCTCGGAAACTCTTAAGGCACTGCTAACTCTTGATTCATTTTGCTCAAAAATCAACTTCACCTCAAAAATTCGTGGTGCCTCATATTGTACGAATAACCTAGAAAATTTAAGCTATTCGTATTATTTTTTATTTTTTTTACTTAAACATTGTGAAATAAGACTTGACAGCTAGTAAAAATTCGCAAAATTAAATATGTATATTTTTTACATTATTTCATTTGCGAGGAGTGTTTTTATGTTAACTGTTAAGGTTTCTCATTCCCAATATCAATATTTTCTTGAAACATTTTTAGAAAAATTCTATATTCAAACCAATCAACAAATCACTTTGTTTGAGCGTAGTTCACAAATAACTAAAATATGGTCTACCGACCTAACCGGAATTGTCCCTCTAATAGAAAGTACTTATTCTAAATCTAATCAAGGAGCTCCGCCAAAAGATGCGGCAGCATTACTCAGGTCACTTATTATCATGGCTTATTGTAAAGAAACTAGTATATCCTCTTGGGTAAAAACATTACGTTCAGACCCTTTCTATTCAATTTTATCTGGTTTTATACCCGCTTGCTATTCAGACTCTAAAGCCGAAGGCATACATGTTGACCGACTTCCTGGTGTAGGTACTTTTTATGATTTTATGGATAGGCTGATTCATAAGGATAAGATCCTTAATAAATCCAAACTGCGTAAAATTAAACGTAAACCACGTAAAAAGCAAAAGAAAAACCAAAAGATGAATAACTCCAAATCTGGTGTAGTTGACCGTTTAGTTAAAAGAATCTTAAAATTTGATAATTTAAAGCTCCTTGACAGAAGCGAATCCAAAATGAACAACATACTTAAAGAATTATTTGTTATTCCTTCTTTATCAATGGGTATTTTGGGCGATCCTTCTAAACTAAATATTGCTGGCGACGGAACCTGTATGCCAACACAGGCTTCGCCTTACGGTAAAAAAGTTTGTGATTGCAAACTTAAACCAGGAGAACATTGTGACTGTTATCGAAAGTTTACCGACCCCAGTGCTAGCTGGGGTTGGGATAGCTTTAATGAACATTATTACTATGGTCATACCTATCATGGATTTACTGCCTGTGATAGCTTTTACAGCCTACCTATCCATATTAAATTTGTTAGCGCGGCACGCCATGATGCTGTTACTGGAGTTTATGCACTTAAAGAACTTGTAGATTTATATCCTGAAATTAAATTTCATTCTGTAGCCTTAGATTCTGCTTATGATGCTAATGCTTTTTATCTTTTATGCATGCATTATGGAATAAATCCTATTATTGATTTAAATTCACGTTCTTCAAAACCATCATCAAATAGTGAATTTGTTAAACTTGATAAGAATGCTATTCCACACGGAACTGTTTGTGGACATCAGCTTCGTAATTGGGGAATTATTACTAAACAATATAGACATAAATGGTTATTCCCAGTTCAATGTGAAAACTGTGAAAAATGTCCTATGAAAAGCAATAAATCTTATTACACTAAAACATTAGATAACCCAAGGTATTTTACTCCAATATTAAGAGGTTCAAAACAATGGAAATCTCTTTATAAAAGACGTTCAACTACTGAAAGGTGTTGGGATAGAATAAATAATAATTTTCATGCTGAAGATGCAATTATTTATTCTGT
Organism: Clostridium sp. CM041; assembly: GCF_055081035.1. Lineage (NCBI taxonomy): Bacteria > Bacillati > Bacillota > Clostridia > Eubacteriales > Clostridiaceae > Clostridium > Clostridium sp. CM041. Next base: position 3,146,506 of record NZ_CM143648.1, on the reverse strand, counting down.
TGGGTATAGAATAACAAGGGTATTTCTTGGTGCATTTTGCTGTTTCATAGATGCTTGGGCATCAGAAAAATTAATAGCCCTTGCTGATATTTTCCCAACTCTTAAAAATATAGCTGCGTAATTTAAAATAAATTTCAATTCAATAACCAGCCTACGGCTTTTTTTAATAGTGTATAAAAAAGTCTTTTTGTCATGCCCGTAATTAATTCAAATATAACTTTTCATTCAAATAAGCACTTTTAATACTTAAATATGGAAATTGTTAATTATTGTTTTCCGACTATACTATTAATAAATATGAATCTTTTTTAAATTTATTTAATATAAATTAATTAAACATACAATTGTTACATATAATTTAGAGGGGGGTGTAATATATGAAATTACAGATACTATTTTTTAAGAAGAAGATTGTCTATTATACTTTAGCAATTATTATCTTTACCATAACACTTACATTTTTTTTGTTTTTCAGAAAAAGTTCAATAAGTACGTTTAATGTCGTTAATGAAAACAAAATGATGCAAGCTGATCTAACAGCGGATGGAACTAAGGATATTCTCTACATAAAAACAGATGCAGATAAATATTATATCCAAATAAATTCAGAATCTAAGAGTTATTATCTAGAGCCTTCTAAAAAAAGTAACACTGTGGGAAATTATTATTCGCAGTGGCCAATGCGACTTACTTTAATGGACATATCTAGAAACAATATACCTGAAATATTTACTCAAGCATCAGTAAAGGATAAGGCTATTCAGCATGTATTTCTTTGGACTGGAGAAAAATTTGATGATATATTTTGCAGCACAAACAATATTTTAGGTTTTATAGATAGTAAGAATAATAAAACCCCTAAAGTTATATCTGGAAATATTAAAGATGGTGAAATGAACTTAGTCAGTTATATTTTCATTAAAAATAATTTAAAGTCTTTTAACTATAATTATGCCGATAATTATATGGGTAAAAACACCATGTTAGGTTTTGTAAATCTGATGGAAAGCTTTCCATTATCAGAATTAAATATGTCAAAAGAACTTTTCGCACCTTATTTAAATGGTAATGATATTTCACTATTAGGCGATTTATCAAGCCAAAAAATACATTTTACTTTTCAAGATGCCGTTTTCAAAGATTATAATTGGGACAAAGACGGTAATGCCAGTGAAATTCTATGGACATTAAATTTTAAAGGAACCAATACAAATGATTTAAAAGAAACAAAAAACTATACTATAGAACTAATTGTAAAGCTTATGCCTAATGAGAATAAAGTTTCTATCTTCAAGATTAGCTCTATAACTCTTAAGTAATAAAGCGATATTATTAAGATATACACAATTATAAAAGGGACCGTATTATCGGTCCCAAGGGGGATGGGGGGTTACGCATAAAATAATTATTTTATGCTAATGGAGATTTCAACTCCGATTACATTTATAATATTACCCTTTTTACGGAGTTTTATTCATTATAAAATATATTTAAATTTTTTATATAAAACACACATTTATTTGTAGCAATTCTAATGTCTTGAGGTATCATTTTCCTCTACGATTTTATTGAGCACTTCAATTTTTTTATCATCTACTAGATGAGCTAATATAAAAATAAGCTGTTCCTTATCCTCATCCTCTAAGAATTGTAAAATGCTATGTGTACTTTCTTTAGGACTCGTATGTTTAAATTCAACATCGTTGCTTTCAAAAGAATCATTATTCGATATGGAATTCATAATATCATTAAGATTTGGATTGTTTAAGTCTAGATTATTTAAATCTATTCCAGACAGCATATTTGAAATTTCGCTTAAATCTATATTACCCATACCTGAAAATATATTTGATAACATATTATCTTGCCCATCTTCATTTGAATTTACTAAATCATTATTCTCATTAAGATCATTGTTTTTTTCATTACTATTACTATTACGATTACTATTACCATTATTACGATTACTATTATTACTACTATTACTATTATTTTTATTTTGATTGTTTTGATTATTATTGCCATTATTATTATTTTGATTATTATTATTATTTTTTGCTGAATTCGATGTTGAATTTACATTTCCTGAATAACTATCCGTTGAGTTGCCTCGCATGTTATTACCTTGCCCTCCTAAACTGTCCATCAAATTTCCTAACATATTATTGTCTTGTCCGCCTAAACTGCCAATTAAATTTCCTAGCATATTATTGTCTTGGCCACCTAACCCAGAAATTAACCCTTCAAGCATATTATTGCCCCCACCATTATTTCCTCCAAGAAAGCTAGTTAATAATCCCATCAAAGGATTTGCAGAATTTCCATTAATCATTTGTGCTAATGGGTTATTGCCAGAATTGTTATTGTTATTATTGTTGCCGTTATTATTACTGTCATTGTTATTATTTGCATTATTGTTATTATTTTCATTATTCATATTATTTCTATCGTGTTTATGATGTTTTGACATATTTATCACCTCATTTATAAATGGGAGAGCATAAGCTCTCCCTGATTTTTAGAATTAACAACAACATCCTCTCGCTGGTGTTTCAACATTTCTACCTTTACAACAACAACAAACTATGAATATCAATATTAGCAAGAAAGCATTTTTGTTTTCAAGTAGACATGTTCTTTGAAGTATAATTAAGAGTATTAACGCACAACATGGATTTGTACATATACTTGAAAACTGATTTCCATTTCTACATCCACACTCTGATGTTCTATCACAACATCTTCTTTCACGACATCTTCTTTTTGACATATAAAACTCCCCTTCCTGGGCCATGTTTTAATGCACTATTTATTTTAACTCAAGTTAATTAATATTTTAATTTATCTATTTGTGCAATTACAATTATTTATCTAACAATCTTCATCACAGTTATCTAGATTTATAAAATTATTTGTGCATCCTCTGCCTTGTCTACCATTATTGCCACCACATGCGAATATAAGAATTAAGATTATTATCCAGCAACATGCACCGCCGCCGCCGAATCCGCCACATCCGCCACCAAATCCACCAAATCCGCCAAATCCACCTCTACTACTTGAGCCACATCTGCAAAGTTCCTTGCAGTGTTTAGGATCGCATCCGCAGACAGTTCCACTCTCTTGTCCTTGACCCCATCCTCCGCATAAGCATAATAGAATAATGATCCAAATTATTGAGCTTCTTCCGCCTCCAAAGCCACCACAGCCGCGTCCACAGTCACAATCGCCTCTGTTGTTACAGTTGCCACCTCCGATGCCACAGTTGCCACCGCCTAAATTTCCTTTGCCACTACTCAAGCCACTTAATAAGCTATTCATATCCATTTACTTGCCTCCTTATTGTTGTTTTACCTTTTAAAATCTTTTTCTTTGGTTCTAATATATACTATTCTTGTAGAAATAAATTGACACAGATTTTCAAATTAAATCATCTTTTTCCATGTGCTTAAATCATTACCTGCGGCGCTGTATATTTTTTACACATGCTAAAGGCAAAAAAAAATAGACCTCATTACTTTATGCACAAAGTACTAGTTTGCACGCCGTAATGTAGGTCTATTTTATTTTTTATTCTTCTATGTGATCATCTTTAAACATGTTTCCTAGTAACTCTTTTACACCTATTTTCTTTAGTGAGGAAATATTAATAATTTCCTCATTCGCCTCAAGAGCAAATGTTTCCCTTATCAGCTTATTATTTTTTACAAGTTCTGCTCTATTTAACTTATCTTTTTTTGTTGCCACTATTACAACTTCATAACCAAAATGTTTAATCCATCCGTACATTAGAAGATCATCTTTAGTTGGCTTACGTCTACAATCCACAAGTAATGCTACCTTTTGAAGTTGTGGTCTACGAATTAGGTAGTCCTCCATCATCTTACCCCATTTAGCTTGTTCAGTTTTTGATACTTTTGCATATCCGTAACCTGGTAAATCAACAAAATAAAAGCTATTGTTTATTAAAAAAAAGTTTATAAGTCTAGTTTTTCCAGGTGTTCCACTAACTTTAACCAGCTTTCGTCTATTGGTTAAAGTATTTATTAAAGAAGACTTTCCTACGTTGGACCTACCAACGAAAGCATACTCTACCATATTATCTGTAGGATACTGGTTAGGTTTTACTGCTGAAATTATGAATTCAGATTGTTTTATCTCCATTATATATCTCTCCAATTAATGCATTTTCAAGCACATGTTCTACTTTACTTGCAATTATAAATTTTAGTTTATTTTTAATACTATTTGGTATTTTTTGTATGTCTTTTTCATTATTTTTAGGTATTATAATTGTATCAATTCCTGCCCTATATGCAGCTAACGATTTTTCCTTAAGTCCACCAATAGGCAGCACTCTTCCTGTAAGTGTAATCTCCCCTGTCATCGCTACATTATGTCTTACTTTTTTGTTAGTTAAGGCAGATACCATTGCAGTTATCATAGTTACCCCCGCCGATGGTCCATCTTTAGGCACCGACCCCTCTGGTACATGAATATGAATATCTTTATTTTTATAAAAATCTTTATCAATATTATATTTGGCTGCATTAGCTCTAACATAGCTGTATCCAGCTTTAGCAGATTCTTTCATTACATCTCCTAATTGACCGGTAAGTTGAAGCTTACCAGTTCCATCCATAGCACTTGCCTCTACAGGCAAGATAACCCCACCAACCTCTGTCCACGCAAGGCCTGTTACAACTCCTACTCCATCTTCCTCGTCAGCTTTATCATAGGTATATAAAACTGGACCTAAATATCGTTTAACATGTGAAGTTGTAACATTAACATTTTCTTTGCCCTTTTCTACCGTTTCAGTTATTGCCTTTCTTATAACTGAGGCAATTTTTCTTTCAAGATTTCTAACCCCTGATTCCCTAGTATAATTTTCGATAATACAATTCACCGAAGAATCGGAAAAAGTTATTTTATCATCATCCATATTATGTTCTTTTAACATCTTTGGAATAATGTGATTTTTAGCGATATGGAATTTTTCTTCTGAAGTATAGCCTGACACCTCAATAACTTCCATTCTATCTAGTAATGGTCTTGGAATGGTATCTAATTTATTTGCAGTAGTTATAAATAAAACTTTCGATAAATCAAAGTCTAATTCTAGGTAATGATCCCTAAAAGTTGCATTTTGTTCACTATCCAAAACTTCTAAAAGCGCATCTGCGGGGTCACCCTTAGAATCACCGCTCATTTTATCAATTTCATCTAATAAGAATAATGGATTTCTATATCCGGCTTGTTTCATGGCATATATAATTCTACCTGGAATTGCTCCCACGTAAGTTTTTCTATGTCCTCTTATTTCAGCCTCATCTTTTACTCCCCCAAGTGACATTCTAACAAAATTTCTATTTAATGCATTAGCAACAGACTTCGCTATAGATGTTTTTCCAACTCCTGGTGGACCTACCAAACAAAGTATAGGTCCCTTAAGCGTATTGCTGATTTTTTTAACTGCTAAATATTCTATTATTCTTTCCTTAACATCCTCGAGCCCATAATGTTCCGCTTTAAAAACCTCTCTAGCCTTGTTAATATCAATGGTATCTTTAGTAACTTTATTAAAGGGTAGTGCTAATATCCAATCTAAATAGGCTTTTGTTACTCCATTTTCTGAAGAATAATTCCCTGAACTTTTCAATCTATTTAGTTCATAAATTGCTTTTTCTTTTGCCTCTTTAGGAAGCTTTGCCTTTTTTATTTTATTTTCATATTCTACGATTTCTCTCTTATCTTCGTCATCTTCTCCTAATTCTTCTTGTATAGCTTTCATTTGTTCTCTTAGATAATATTCCTTTTGGATTTTATCAATTCTACCTTTAACCTTGTTTCCAATCTTCTTTTCTATTTTTAATACTTCAACCTCATTTTTTAATATAAGTAACAATTTTTCTAATCTTTTAATAACTTGTACTGTTTCAAGCAATTCTTGTTTTGTCTCTGGCTTTAGTATTAAATATGAGCTTACCATATCACAATATCTTCCTGGTTCTTCCGTCTCTTCTAAACTGAATAAAGCATCTGGGAAGTTGTTAACTGATAGATTTATGTATTCTTCAAAGGCTTTATCTATACTTCTAATGTATGCCTTACATTCCTTATTATCTTCATACAATTCATCCTCAATAATTTCTACTTCCACCCGTAGAAAAGGTTCCTTCTCTTTGTACTCAAGAATCTTACCTCTCTTTATTCCCTCAACTAGTACCCTAATTGCATCTCCTGGTAACTTTAATATTTGTTTTACATTACAAATAGTACCAATATTATATATATCCTTCTCTTCTGGTTCTTCAATTTTTAATACCTTCTGTGAACCCAGAAAAATCTCTTGATTATTTAGCATAGCATCCTCTAATGCAAGTATAGATTTTTCTCTACCAACATCAAAATGCAATACCATATATGGAAATATATTCATGCCTCTTAACGGAATTAACGGAAGAAGTTTTGTAATTTTGTCCATTTTTCTCCCTCTTTTCTATATTATATTAATTTTTCTCTATTAATGTAAAATCAAATTTCTACTTTACAAATAATAGATATCACAAACTATAAATATTTGCTCATTATATTTTTATGTTTTTATATTTCGACTACTATAGTATACCTATAATACAATTATTTTTCAATACTACAAAGTTTAAAATAAAAAAGGTAACCTACTATAATTAAATAGTGATCACCTTTTTTTTAAATATGATTTATCCTTTTAATGATTCAGCTGCTATAACATCCACATCTTTCTCAAATGCAATTGAAATATTTTTAGGAGTCTCCTGAAGTAACGCCTCACGAATTACCTCACTAATATTACTCACTGGTATAATCTTAATATTTTCGATACTTTTAAAACTATCTTGCCAATTATCCCTCGGAATAATAACTCTTGTGGCACCTGCTTTTTTTGCAGCATCAATTTTAGCATTGACACCGCCTATCGGCTTTACATTACCATGAATTGATATTTCTCCTGTCATTGCAACCATATTATCAACTGGTACACCTTTTATTGCACTATATATTGCAGTTGTTATGCTAACCCCTGCTGATGGGCCATCTACAGGTGATCCACCTGGAAAGTTTACATGAATATCATAATCATCACAATCTATATCAAAATATTTTTCGAGTACTGTAACCACATTTTCTACTGATGATCTCGCAGTACTTTTTCTTTTCAATTTTTTATTGCTACTACTTATTTCTTCTTCTTCAATAATTCCTGTAATTTTAAGAACACCTTTTCTAAGCTTTATTTTTTTTGCACTAGCTTCAATTTCCATTACCGCTCCTATATTAGATCCGTAAACCGCAAGCCCGTTTACATATCCAATTTGTGGTTTATCTGATATCATATTTTCGAACCTTGGGGAGTACTGACCATTTTCTATAACCCACTCAACATCCTCAACACTTACTTCATCTCTATTATCGTTAATAGCCATACCACTAGCTAACTGAATTAAATTAACAGTATCACGTCCATTGCTAGAGTATTTACCAACAAGCTTTAATGCTTTTTCACATATTTTAAGACCTATTTTATTTATTGAATTTTCAGCAATTGTTTGTAATTCTTCTGGAAGTAATGCCCTAAAAAATATCTCTATACACCTTGACCTTATTGCAGGCATTATTTCTTCTGGATTACGTGTAGTTGCACCTATAAGTCTAAAATCAGCTGGAAGCCCTTCATCGAATACTTCTTTTATATAAAGCGGCATGTTAGGATCTTCTCCATTATAATAAGCACTATCTAAAAACACTTTTCTATCTTCTAATACTTTAAGGAGTTTATTCATTTCTATAGGATGTAGCTCTCCAATTTCATCAACAAATAGAATTCCGCCATGTGCTTTTGTAACCGCTCCAGGCTTTGGTTGAGGTACTCCAGCCGCTCCGAGTGGTCCGGCTCCTTGGTAAATGGGATCGTGAACGGATCCAATAAGCGGATCTGCAATCCCCCTTTCATCAAATCTAACAGTTGTTCCATCTATTTCTACAAACTTAGAACATTCATTAAATGGAGATCGTTCTCTTTTTTTAGCGTCTTCAAGTACTAATCTAGCGGCCGCTGTTTTTCCTACTCCAGGTGGCCCATAAATTATGACATGTTGAGGATTAGGTCCGCATATTGCTGCTTGCAGTGCCTTAATTCCTTTTTCTTGTCCTATAACCTCCTCGAATCTTGTCGGTCTGCTTTTTTCAGTAAGTGGTTCTGTAAGGCTTATGCTTTTCATTTTTCTTAAATTTTCCATTTCTTTTTTGTTTCCTTTATTAACAACCACCTTACTACTTTGCTGACTTTTTAATGCATTAAAAAAATATAATCCAATAACTATTGTAAAAAAAAGTTGTATTGCCATAAGAAGTTTCATTGTCATATTATTTAAAGTTTAATATTTAATATATTAAACTAATCCTCCTTTCTCATATTAAATTTGCATATTTTAGTAAATATTGCATCATTTATATTATGGTCAAGAAAGGAATAATATATTCTTCTTATTCCATATATTATTCAAATTTTTAAATTTTATAATTTCATCACAATAAAAAAAGACAGATATATAATCCGTCTTTTTTCTACATTAATATTACACCTGCGTAGGTGATGATTTAGTCTTAGTTTACTATGCTGTTTCTGGGCCTTTTTTAGTTTTAATTTTCTTTGCAATCTTTAATTTTTCTCTTTTTCCACTTTCAGCTAAGACTAATTGTGGGTTTCTAGTTCTAATAGTATCCTCATTAACTATTACTTTAGATACTTGTTCATTAGATGGAATATCAAACATAATTTCCTTCATTGTATCTTCTATAATAGATCTAAGTCCACGAGCTCCAGTTTTTCTTTTGATAGCTTCTTTAGCTATAGCTTTTAACGCCTCTTCTTCAAACTCTAATTCTACGTTATCCATCTCAAACAATTTCTTATATTGTTTAATGAGCGCATTTTTAGGTTCACTAAGAATTTTAACTAATGCTTCTTCATCTAAAGCTTCAAGAGTAACTACTATCGGAAGCCTTCCTACAAACTCTGGAATTAATCCAAATTTCAATAAATCTCCTGGCATTATAAATTTCAACATTTCTCCTACATTTGCTTCTTCTTTTGATCTTATTTCAGCTCCGAAACCAACAGATGTAGTTCTAGTTCTTTTTTCTATAATTTTATCAAGTCCATCAAATGCTCCTCCACAGATAAATAAAATATTTGATGTATTTATCTGAATAAACTCTTGATGAGGATGCTTTCTTCCACCTTGTGGTGGAACTGATGCTGTAGTGCCTTCTAATATTTTAAGTAACGCCTGTTGAACGCCTTCTCCAGATACATCCCTAGTTATAGAAGGATTTTCAGATTTTCTAGCTACCTTATCTATTTCATCTATATAGATAATACCTTTTTCTGCTTTTTCTACATCATAATCAGCATTTTGTATTAATTTAAGTAAGATGTTTTCTACATCTTCTCCTACATATCCTGCTTCAGTAAGTGTAGTTGCATCGGCTATTGCAAAAGGTACATTTAAATATTTTGCTAATGTTTGAGCTAGTAAAGTCTTACCACTTCCTGTAGGTCCAAGTAATAATATATTACTTTTTTGAAGTTCAACATCACCTTCATTAACATTTGAATTTATTCTTTTGTAATGATTATATACTGCTACAGCCAAAGATTTTTTAGCGGTATTTTGCCCAACTACGTACTCATCTATATATTTTTTTATTTCTGCAGGTTTTGGTAATGACCCTAGGTCTAGTTCAACATCCCCCTGGAATTCATCTACAATTATTTCAGAACATAATTCTATACACTCATCACAAATATACACTCCTGGTCCTGCAATTAATCTTCTAACTTGTTCTTGGGTTTTACCACAAAAAGAACATTTAAGTTGTTTTTTTTCATCAAACTTTGTCATATTTTCACCTCAACTAACCTTATTTCGTTTAATGTTATTTCTTTTTAGATATAACTTCATCTATTAATCCATACTCCATAGCTTCTTGTGCACTCATGAAGTAATCTCTTTCAACATCATGTTGAATTTTTTCAATTGATTGTCCAGTTCTTTCACTATAGATTTTATTTAGTGTAGCTTTAGTTTTCATAATTCTTTTTGCGTGAATATCAATATCAGTTGCCTGACCTTGGAACCCACCTAAAGGCTGATGTATAAGTATTTCGCTATTAGGTAATGCAAATCTTTTTCCCTTTTCACCAGCATTTAATAAGAACGATCCCATGGATGCTGCCATACCAATGCAAATAGTTGAAACTTGTGGTTTTATATATTGCATTGTGTCATAAATAGCCATCCCTGCTGTAATTGATCCACCTGGACTATTTATATATAAATAAATGTCTTTATCAGGGTCTTCCGACTCTAAATACAATAACTGAGCAACAACTAAACTAGCAGTGACATCATTTACCTCTTCTCCTAGGAAAATTATTCTATCATTTAATAATCTCGAATAAATATCATAGGATCTTTCGCCCCTATTAGTTTGTTCAACAACCATTGGCACTAAACTCATATAATTCACTCCTTTACTCTAATAATAGTACTGTTTAACTAGGTAATCTATTCCTTAATTCTATCCCAAGTAATTATTTTTTAATCAATTAATTTTATCCTGTATTTAAAATTAATTGCCAGAGAAATATCTGGCAATTAATTCTAGTATAAATTATGCAGTAACTTTTGCACTATCAACTAACATATCTATTACTTTTTCATTTACAACATCAATTTGTAGATATTGTTTTTGCGCTTTCATAATTAAGTCTGCTGTTTTATCTATTTCTTTGTCTCCATATTGCGCCGCAACTTGTTTAGCTTTTTCTAACAGTTCTTCATCACTAGCTTCAAATTTTTCTATTTTCGCTATCTCTGTTATTACTAAATCAGTTTTAACTCTCTTTTCAGCTGCTTCTTTCATGAACTCCCTAACCTTTTCTTCAGTGTTGTTAGTGTACTGATAGTACGATTCAAGATCTAACCCTTGTTGTTTTAATTTCATTTCTAAATCTTTGAGCATTATATCAGTTTCTCTTTTCACCATAATTTCTGGAATATCCATTGCTACGTTAGAACAAACTGCATCTATTACAGCTTCTTCAAATTCTTTCTTTTCTCTATCTGCACTTGATACCTCAAGTGATTTTTTAATGTTATTTCTTAATTCTTCTAAAGTATCGAATTCTGACACTTCTTTAGCAAATTCATCATCAATAGCTGGTAATTCTTTTTCTTTCATGCTTTTAATAGTTACATTAAAAGTTGCAAGTTTTCCATTTAAGTCTTCTCTTCCATATGCTTCTGGAAAATTAACTTTAACTTCTTTAGTTTCTCCAGCTTTTAAGCCTATTAATTGTTCTTCAAAGGTATCAATAAATGATCCTGAACCAATTTCAAGTTCAAAATCTGTTCCTTGTCCGCCTTCGAAAGCTACATCTTCAACAAATCCTTCGAAGTCTATAATTGCTATGTTGCCCATTGCAACAGCGCCATCAAGCTTCTCTTCAACTCTAGCATTTTTTTCTTGCATGCCTTTTAACTGATTTTCAATTTCATCATCTGTTACCTTATATTCAGTTTTCTTAACTTCTAATCCTTTGTATTCTCCAATTTGAACTTCGGGTGCTACTGCAATTGATGCAGTGTATACAAAGTCTTTTCCTTCCCCTATTTCAACAATATCAATTTGAGGATAATCCAATGGCTTTATATCATACTCTTTTAAAGCTTCTGGATATGTATCATCACAGCAGAAGTTTATAGCATCTTCAAAGAAAACACCTTCACCATACATTTTCTTTATTATATTCATTGGAGCTTTACCTTTTCTAAACCCAGGTATATTAATAGTCTTTGAGTTTTTTGCACAAGATTTTTTCAAAGATTCATTAAATCTTGTTGCTTCCACCGTTATTTCTAATTTAATAATATTTTTTTCTAATTTTTCCATTTTAATGTTCATTATATTACTCCTCCTAATCGCCACAAATGCTTATTACTTTAAATATTATAACATAACTTTTCATGTATTTACAAATATTCTTAAGCATATTTGCTCAAATAGTCTAATGCTATAATTATAACCAAATTGCTTATAATTTACAAGTTATTTTTGCCAAGCTTTTCTCCTTGTTATAGTATAGAACTGCCTATTATAGAAGTGCGAGACTTTCCTTCTGAACTTTTGTTAAATTTTTCAATAACAAAATCCTTTGCTTCTGTCAGTTCCTCGCAACTTAAATAATTGCTGCTATAAACTTCTATAGTTCCTTTTCCACTATACTTAACGCTCTTAAGTTTGTTATATATATATTCATAATCCAAATTACCTTTTCCAGGTAAAAGACAAGGGGAATTTTCATCTCTATCATTAATATGAAGGTTCACTATATTTTCACCCATAACCTCAATATACTTTTCTATAGAAACATTGGCTTTATACGCTTGTTTAAAATCTAAAGTAAAATATATTGGGTACTTACACTTAGAAGACAAAAATGTTAAAAACTTTAAATTCCCCGACATACACCAAGATACATTTTCCTGTGCCAATTTAATACCCATTTCCATTGCAATATAGGAAAGTTCATTATATGTATCTATAACAAATTTAGTATCAAGTTCATTAAAATCTGCACTGCGCATACCATGAAATGTATAACAGCTTGCACCTAATATCTTTGCTGCCCTACAAACTTTTTTAAAATGTTTTAACATATCCAGGCGTCTTCTGTCATATTCATCAAAAAGATACGGCTCAAATGAACTTGAAAATGCATGAACCGAATTTACGTTGAATTCATAGGTTTCTTTTTTTTCAAGTAACATCTTTAAAAAATCTTCCTCGTACTCACCCTGTGTATTAAAAAATATTTCACCATGATTAAACCCTAACTCTTTCATCTTTTTTATACTGCTTTCCGTACTCAAATTAGGATAAAAACATGCCGAAGATAATCCTATATCCATGCTTAACCTCTTTTCTCTACTGCGTTACTTCACCTAATGAATTTACATGCACTACCTGACCATCTACAATTGTTTCAAGCCCCTTTGCCGTTATGTTTTTAAAAGTAATTTTTTTACCAGATAATGACATTACCTGCGTATGCTCATTATTTTTTAAATTCACCTTCCATATATATTGAACTTGCTTTTCCTTCATCCAAGGTAATTCACTAACGTATGCAATATTATCTTCATCAATAAACTTAGGTGTAATTGACCAAATATATGTTGGTTTCTCTTTAAGTTTATTTACTTTAGGAAAAACTTCACCTTTACTAGATTTATATTCTTTTTTTGTGATATCTTTAGTGATTTTATTCACATCAATGTATAGCATATCCTGGCTTTTCGTACTCTGCACTACTATTGCTTTTTTACTTGGACTTATGTCATATGATATATCTTTAGTGTTTGATACACCTTTTATATTTTTTTCGCCTGATTTTACATTATATTCAACGCTAATTTTCTGCCCATCCGAAAATGAGGCAATAAAGATCTCATTTTTTTCAACCGCTTCCGCTTTTAAAGCAGCCTCTGCTTTTGCTGAATCCTCTGCCGCTTTCGACTTTTCAGCATCTGCCTGTTTTTTAACAGCTTCTTCTGATTTTTTTTGTGATTCCGCTGCCTTACTTTCCTTATCCTCTGTATTGATTTTTGGTTTACTTAATAAAAAATCAAAATCTGTAGCTAAAAATATGCTCAACCCTATTATAGGTACAATAATCAATAATAATATTGTTTTTCTTCGTTTTTTCACTTCTTTCTCATAATCCTTACTAAACATGCTAGGCTTCTTCATATAATTTACCTCCATTATAATTGATGCAGTATTATTAATTATACATCATTGTAAATGAAAATAATATGGTTTTTTAAAGATGACATACATGTCTCTTTGTTTATCCCATATCATCTACCCCTTTAGCGATATATATTTTCCAAGTAGTCTATATTAACTCATCTTCTGCAAAACTGCAACATCAAATTTGATTAATAGTCTGCATTGATATAATTTGTTAAAATTTCAAATAATTAAGCATATTTTTCTATTATAACCCAATCTAGTATGGCCTTGTTTCATTTTAAAAATGTCCTGTTGTTTTTTTACGTTAAATGTTTAACACATTCAAAACGTTGTATTTCAACGTTTGAGCAACTATTTGAATATTCTCAATTTTGCAACTTTTATAAAACACTTGAACTGTTTCATTTTTAATATTACAATGTATATATCGACATAATCAATTTGAATTACCACTACTATATATCGATTATTTTATGATGAATTTGTTGTGATTTTACGTAAAACCAATCACTTTAAAAAATATTATAACATTAATGTATTATAAGGAGGAAAACAAATGTTTAAACAATGGACCGGCTTTAAAGGCGACCAGTGGAAAGATGAAATTAATGTAAGAGACTTTATACAAAAAAATTATACCTTATATGAAGGTGATGATAGTTTCTTAGTAGGAACAACTGATAAAACTAATAAAGTTTGGGATAAAGCTAATTCGCTTATTATAGAAGAAATAAACAAAGGTATTATAGATGTAGAAACTAATGAGGTTTCAGGCATAGATAATTTTGCACCTGGATATATAGATAAAGAAAATGAAGTAATTGTTGGATTACAAACAGATGCACCACTCAAAAGAATAGTAAACCCATTTGGCGGCTTTAGAATGGTAGAGCAATCACTTGAAGAGTATGGTTACGAATTAAACAAGGATATAAAAAAATATTTCCCTAAGTATAGAAAAACTCATAATGAAGGAGTTTTCGATGCATATTCTGATGCTACTAAAGTTGCAAGAAATGTAGGATTATTAACTGGACTTCCAGATGCATATGGTAGAGGAAGAATAATAGGAGATTACAGAAGAATAGCTCTTTATGGATTAGATTATTTAGTAGAGCAGAAGAAAAAAGATTTAAAAGAATTAACAGGACGTGCATCAGATGATTTAATAAGACATAGAGAAGAACTAAGCATGCAAATTAAAGCACTTGGTCAAATAAAAAGCATGGCTTCAAAATACGGCGTTGATATTTCAAAACCGGCTACCACTGCACAAGAAGCTGTACAAGCAGTTTATTTAGGATACCTTGCAGGAATAAAAGAAAACAACGGCGCTGCAATGTCACTTGGACGAACTACTACTTTCTTAGATATTTATTTTGAAAGAGATTTGGCGAAAGGTTTAATAACTGAAGATGAAGCTCAGGAGATTATTGATCAATTCGTAATTAAACTTAGAATGGCAAGACATCTTAGAACTCCTGAATATAATGATTTATTTGGTGGAGATCCAAATTGGGTAACAGAATCAATAGGTGGCGTTGCTCTTAATGGCAAAGCAATGGTAACAAAGAATTCTTTTAGATTCCTTCATACATTAACAAACCTAGGATCTGCACCAGAACCTAACATGACTGTACTTTGGTCAGAAAAATTACCAGAAACTTTCAAAAAGTATTGCGCTAAAATGTCTATCGAAACTGATGCCGTACAATATGAAAATGATGATATAATGAGACCAATATATGGTGAGGATTATGGTATAGCTTGTTGTGTATCTGCTATGGAAATTGGTAAGAGAATGCAATTCTTTGGAGCAAGAGCTAACCTTGCAAAATCTTTATTACTATCGCTTAATGGCGGAGTCGACGAATTAAAAGGCAAACTCGTGGTACCTGGAATTGAAAAGACAACTGATGAAATTCTTGACTACAAAACAGTTAGAAAAATGTATTCAAAAGTTTTAAAATATGTTGCGCAAATGTATGTGGATACAATGAATACCATACATTATATGCATGATAAATATGCTTATGAAGCTGGTCAACTTTCTCTTCATGATAGTGATCTTAAATACTTCATGGCATTTGGAGTAGCAGGGCTTTCTGTTGCAGCCGACTCCTTAAGTGCTATAAAATTTGCTAAGGTATCTCCAATAAGAAATGAGAATGGCATAACCGTTGATTTTGAAATTGAAGGAGATTTCCCTAAATACGGAAATGATGATGATAGAGTTGATGATTTAGCTGTTAATCTTATAAAGGAATTCAGCGATAATCTTAAAACACACCCTACATATAAGGAAGCAGAACATACTTTATCAGCACTTACTATTACATCAAATGTAGTTTATGGTAAGAAGACAGGAGCAACTCCTGATGGAAGAAAACAAGGTATAGCACTTGCTCCAGGGGCAAACCCAACACAATGTAACGATGAAAATGGAGCATTAGCATCATTAAATTCAGTTGCTAAGATTCCTTATAGAAATTATTGCCAAGACGGAGTTTCAAATACTTTTTCAATAGTACCAGCTGCACTTGGAATAGATGAATCTACAAGAATAAATAATCTAGTTTTCCTTTTAGATGGTTATTTTGCACAAAGTGCACACCATTTAAATGTAAATGTACTAAATAGAGAAGTTTTAGTTGATGCTTATGAGAATCCAGACAAATATCCAACACTCACAATAAGAGTATCAGGATATGCTGTTCATTTTAATAGATTATCAAAAGAACAACAACTTGAAGTTATTAGCAGAACTTTCCATGATAAAATCTAAATAATTTTATTATATAGTATAGTCGGAAAACAATAATTAACAATTTCCATATTTAAGTATTAAAAGTGCTTATTTGAATGAAAAGTTATATTTGAATTAATTACGGGCATGACAAAAAGACTTTTTTATACACTATTAAAAAAAGCCGTAGGCTGGTTATTGAATTGAAATTTATTTTAAATTACGCAGCTATATTTTTAAGAGTTGGGAAAATATCAGCAAGGGCTATTAATTTTTCTGATGCCCAAGCATCTATGAAACAGCAAAATGCACCAAGAAATACCCTTGTTATTCTATACCCAACAGAATAAATAATTGCATCTTCAGCATGAAAATTATTATTTATTCTATCCCAACACCTTTCAGTAGTTGAACGTCTTTTATAAAGAGATTTCCATTGTTTTGAACCTCTTAATATTGGAGTAAAATACCTTGGGTTATCTAATGTTTTAGTGTAATAAGATTTATTGCTTTTCATAGGACATTTTTCACAGTTTTCACATTGAACTGGGAATAACCATTTATGTCTATATTGTTTAGTAATAATTCCCCAATTACGAAGCTGATGTCCACAAACAGTTCCGTGTGGAATAGCATTCTTATCAAGTTTAACAAATTCACTATTTGATGATGGTTTTGAAGAACGTGAATTTAAATCAATAATAGGATTTATTCCATAATGCATGCATAAAAGATAAAAAGCATTAGCATCATAAGCAGAATCTAAGGCTACAGAATGAAATTTAATTTCAGGATATAAATCTACAAGTTCTTTAAGTGCATAAACTCCAGTAACAGCATCATGGCGTGCCGCGCTAACAAATTTAATATGGATAGGTAGGCTGTAAAAGCTATCACAGGCAGTAAATCCATGATAGGTATGACCATAGTAATAATGTTCATTAAAGCTATCCCAACCCCAGCTAGCACTGGGGTCGGTAAACTTTCGATAACAGTCACAATGTTCTCCTGGTTTAAGTTTGCAATCACAAACTTTTTTACCGTAAGGCGAAGCCTGTGTTGGCATACAGGTTCCGTCGCCAGCAATATTTAGTTTAGAAGGATCGCCCAAAATACCCATTGATAAAGAAGGAATAACAAATAATTCTTTAAGTATGTTGTTCATTTTGGATTCGCTTCTGTCAAGGAGCTTTAAATTATCAAATTTTAAGATTCTTTTAACTAAACGGTCAACTACACCAGATTTGGAGTTATTCATCTTTTGGTTTTTCTTTTGCTTTTTACGTGGTTTACGTTTAATTTTACGCAGTTTGGATTTATTAAGGATCTTATCCTTATGAATCAGCCTATCCATAAAATCATAAAAAGTACCTACACCAGGAAGTCGGTCAACATGTATGCCTTCGGCTTTAGAGTCTGAATAGCAAGCGGGTATAAAACCAGATAAAATTGAATAGAAAGGGTCTGAACGTAATGTTTTTACCCAAGAGGATATACTAGTTTCTTTACAATAAGCCATGATAATAAGTGACCTGAGTAATGCTGCCGCATCTTTTGGCGGAGCTCC
The DNA here is from genome assembly GCF_055081035.1 of Clostridium sp. CM041. NCBI lineage: Bacteria > Bacillati > Bacillota > Clostridia > Eubacteriales > Clostridiaceae > Clostridium > Clostridium sp. CM041. Next base: position 3,128,324 of record NZ_CM143648.1, on the reverse strand, counting down.
TTGATTAGATTTAGAATAAGTACTTTCTATTAGAGGGACAATTCCGGTTAGGTCGGTAGACCATATTTTAGTTATTTGTGAACTACGCTCAAACAAAGTGATTTGTTGATTGGTTTGAATATAGAATTTTTCTAAAAATGTTTCAAGAAAATATTGATATTGGGAATGAGAAACCTTAACAGTTAACATAAAAACACTCCTCGCAAATGAAATAATGTAAAAAATATACATATTTAATTTTGCGAATTTTTACTAGCTGTCAAGTCTTATTTCACAATGTTTAAGTAAAAAAAATAAAAAATAATACGAATAGCTTAAATTTTCTAGGTTATTCGTACAATATGAGGCACCACGAATTTTTGAGGTGAAGTTGATTTTTGAGCAAAATGAATCAAGAGTTAGCAGTGCCTTAAGAGTTTCCGAGAGTGCACATTATATTATGAGAGGTGCTTATTATAAGCACTTCTCAATTTATATAAAACTAATTGTGGGTTTCATTTTATATTAAAGCAAAAATATTGTTTTTATTTTAATATGAAATGAATATAATCTAGTTTTGACATTGAAATTTCTTGTAACAAATCTGAAGGAGGAGTATATATGGTAAAAGGTAAAATTCATTCTATAGAGAGCATGGGCCTGGTTGATGGTCCTGGAATAAGAGTAGTAGTTTTTTTTCAAGGCTGCAAACTAAGATGTGCCTATTGCCACAACCCCGATACTTGGAAGCTAAGCGGTGGCATTGAAATGACTGCGGAAGAAATTGTTCAAAAAATCATTAGATTCAAACCATATTTTAATAGATCTTCCGGTGGAGTTACTTTCTCTGGCGGCGACCCGTTAGTTCAACCACAATTTCTACTTGAGTGTTTAAAATTATGTAAACAAAATGGTATCCATACTGCCATAGACACAGCTGGTTTTGGTGATGGTGACTATTCTGAGATATTAAAGCATACAGATTTAGTTCTTTTGGATATAAAGCATACAACTGGTCAAGGTTATGTTAATTTAACTGGCAGAGATTCAACTGATGTTAATACATTTTTAGAAGCGTTAAGACACTCTAAATCTAGAGTTTGGGTAAGACATGTTGTTGTACCCGGAATTACAGATTCTGTGGAACATATAACTAAACTTGCCAAAATTATTAGTGAAGAAGTTCCGCATGTTGATAAAGTAGAGCTCCTCTCTTATCACGTTCTTGGAGTAAATAAATACGAAGCTTTATCTATCCCTTATAAATTAAAAGGTGTAGAACCAATGGATAAAGATAAAACTAAAGAACTCCAAACACTAATAAATAATTTACTTAATATCAAATAATAGGAGTTCATCCATATAGACTTTCTCCTATATGACTAGAAATAAGAGCTTGAAACGTGAATTTCTAAATTCAATTTCAATGTTTCTACTCTTCTTATTTTAAGTCACTTCCGGAGAAGGTTCATGCTATTATGTATATCTATATTTAAGATTGGGACTTTTGCGCGGCCTTAGACCGAAATGGTCTGGCGAAAAACCATGAATTCCTATAAGTAAATGCTAGTGAGATTACGAATAAAAAAATTATCCACATTATTTTCCCCAAACTGTTTCCTATATAATCCTCTTGAATGTAGATCATCGAACATTTTTTATTATAATTTTAGCTATGCAAAATTATAATAAGTATTATCTTTAATTATAAAACTATCCTTATTTTTAGTAGTAGCTTCATTTATGAACTTATTCCAATTGTCTATTATAGTGCTCTTAATTGTTTTATTTTTGCCATAATAGTTTTCATGTTTTATGTTATCCATATTTAAAAAAAACTCTGAATTATTGCTATATCTATAAATGTCGCTATATTTAATATCTTTCCGTTTTTCCTCATATTTATTTTTTGCATAATCTATACTTTCATTAATTGTATCTGAAATATTATTACTATTATTGTATTTATTTATTACAAATTTAAATACATCATTAATAGCTTGTTTGTCCATCATTGCATATCCTCTTGTATCTTGTACAATTTTTTGAGAATTCGCATATTTTTTATCATAATTCTCTATAGTATTATCAAAATAATTTTTCTTTGCAATATTAATTTTATCTACAATATCGTCTCTCAAGTTAAAACTTTCCAATAATATATTGGTTTTTAGTTCTACTATACCCAAATTAAGTCCTACAGCTTCTTCATTTTGGTCAAACTCCCATTCACAATATATAGGTTTTTTAATATTATTAACAAAAATTGACATTGCATAAAGTTCATCTTTACTATACATTTTATCTAAATCCTTATAATCTCCTGATTTGCAAACCTCCCTTAACTTAGATGACATATAATAATTATCTTTCTCTAACCATTTATTCTTAGGACTTTTAATATTTGCATAATTATCATTTTGACCTATATATTTAGAGTAATTCTTAACTTGTTCTGAATATATGTTTTTTACACTATTATAAACTTCATCTTTTTCTCCACTTAATCCATTATTATCTAAAAAACCACCAACCATATTTGAAAATTCATGTGAAAACCTATCTATTGTACTATCAAACATATCATCAAGTAAACTTATTTGCTTCTTTAAGTCTTCTCCTTGAAAATCCTCTTGAATCTGATTCTTTAAAACTGAATACTGAGATGATAGATAGTCTAAACTGTCACTAAAATTATTATTATCCAAAATATTTCCACTAACATTCACTAAATTCAGATTTAATGAATCCCAATTTATCTCTTTATCAAGTCCCCTGTTTTGTATTTGTTTTATAAATTCATCTTTAGTTATTTCACTTACATCTGTATTAAAATATGCCCTATTTTGTGCTTCATCATAGGTAATTGGTTTTAGTGGGTTATATTCACAAGTTTTAACTTTCATATTTTTAAATTCATCACTAATAGGTGTAATCCCAGAACTCTTTACTATATGTGAAATATCAATTTTCATTGTTAAATTCCCCTCTCCCTAATTACTTACTTAGTTACATTTAAATAAATAACAAATCAAATGCATTAATATACTGACCTGACTTATTATTTATTTAAATGAACTTATTACTTAATTCAAAAAGTTTATTGTTGGTATAGGTTCAATTCCACTTGCATAATAAAAATTTAGTACGCTAAAAAAGTCAATTGACTTACCTGTATTTAAATCTACTACTAATATATGATCTCCGTAAGTTATCATATCCTCAGCATCAATCCTTCTAGGTGTTGTTTTCCCAGTAGTATCAACAAACGAATTGTGATACGATGTATTTACACCAGATTGAAATGCTGATTCAAAATATGTAAACAAAGTTCCTTTGTCTAGATAAATTAACATTGCGTTATCTGAACTTGCATACGATGATTTATAGCTTACAGGTCCTGATACAGACTTAATTTTCATATCAGAAATACTATGCTTACGACTTGTATACCCTCCGCTATTGGGAAAATAAAATTCACGATCCCAATTTAATTGGGAATTGTCCTTGTCTGGATTACAAACATATTTTCCGTTCGAATATATATCTTTATTAATATATTGTAATGTTAAATATTTTAATGAATCGGACTTTCGTAAAATTATAGAATTATCACCACCTGGATTTAATGCATTCATTCTAAGAGTATATTTATCACCAACAGTGTTATTATTTGAAAATACCCTAATACCATAACTACCTGTTGGTAAATTAGCTAATTTAATTTGATTACCAGCAAATACATATATATCTGTTGGATTAAACGTTCCATCTTGCCAATTAACTATTCCTAATTGTGCTACATAATTTGAATTACTTGATACCATATTCATTAGCATAGTTTTAGTGCTATCAACATTAAAAAAATAAAAATCCGTATTATCTTCTGCCGTTAATGACTCATCTAAACTTATTAATGGAACATCTACCATCGATTGTGATTTTAATTTTTTATTTTTTATTAATTTTTCTTTAATCTTTATAGTTTTATTATTAATTTGTCCTAGATTATTAACTTCGCGTACATCTTCATTTTTTGTGTTCAAACTTTTTAAATTAAAATCAACATTTTTTTTATTTGTTGTTGCCTTAACAGAAATGGCTCCTCCTAAAAATAAGACTATACAAAGAAAACCTAAAACTTTTTTAAAATAATGTCTATTGTTTTTCATCATATTACCCCCTCATTTTTTTATATCACTACCTATATCGTACTATATTTGGAAATCTTTAAGAATTTTTATAATATTAAGCTACAAACAAAATAAAGATGTTGCTCTACCTCAAAAATATTTAATTATTCCTCACCTATCGTTAATTTAATATATATTGGAATTAATGAGGATATAAAAAATATTCTCAAATATTTTTTATCGTAATCTCATTTTTCCACGTAGATTTTTTCTAGTATGTTATCTACAGTCACTTCCCTAAACTGTTTCCTATATAACAAGAAAAGCAGAAGATTTACTCTTCTGCTTTTCTTGTTTTTTTACTTTCTTAATGTATTTACTAACTTCGAGACTAATTAATACATAATATTTGAAAGATACCATTAGCGAACTAATTATATCTTTTTTCTTAGAGAATGCTAATAAAAGTACATATTGCGTAGAATGCGTTCGAGCGAGCCTTAGTAATTCTTAAAATAATATTAATTTTAGAATTCCTTGGCAAAGTGAGCGCATTTCAGCAATATATACTCTTCATTACAGCATTCTCTGAGAAAAAAAGATTACATTTATTTTATATTTCTACTACCAGGTTTTATGTAAGCCGTTCCAGCTTTACAAAGTGGGCACTCTGATGGATCGTAACTTTCAATATCTAGTTTTATTGAACTATAGATAGGATAATCAATAGTGCTACTTCCTCTATCTACTATGCAACATATCCCAACTACTTCTGCACCAAGTTCTTTTAAGACTTTTATTGTTTCTAAAGAAGACTTGCCAGTAGTTACTACATCCTCTGTAATTAAAACCTTTTGTCCCTTTTTAATTTCAAATCCACGTCTAAGTTCGAAGGTGCCGTTTACTCTTTCAGTAAATATAGCAGGCTTTCCTGTTTGTCTACCTACTTCATAAGCTACTATTATACCACCCATCGCCGGGCCTACTACCACATCAAAATCTATATCTTTAATCTTTTCTACTACTACACTTAGTACCTTTTCAGCCTTGTCTGGATACTGAAGCAATTTTGCACATTGGCAATACCTATTGCTGTGTCTTCCTGAAGATAACAGAAAATGTCCCTCAAGTAGCGCACCTGATTCTTTTAATATATCTAAAACATTAATATTCATAGTATCTCCTCCTATATAATCCCTCTAATTTCACTTAGATCTTTAATACCTTCTTTTATCATATACTTCTCAATTCCGTCGATTATATCATTGCAAATATCCGGTTTTATGAAATTGGCAGTTCCAACTTGAACCGCCTCTGCTCCCACCATTATAAATTCTATAGCATCCTCAAAGCTAGTTATACCACCCATACCTACAACTGGTATATTTACAGCTTTACATACTTCATGTACCATTCTGAGTGCCATAGGTTTTATAGCTGGTCCTGATACCCCTGCATATATATTATTAAAAATCGCTTTTCGTTTATGTATATCAACTGCCATACCTTTAAACGTATTTACTAAAGATAATGCATCTGCTCCAGCTTCACAGCATTTATATGCCATATCTACTATGTCCTCTGCATTCGGTGAAAGTTTAACCATAAGAGGTTTCTTGCAAATACTCTTAATTTCTTTCACTGCTTCATATGCTACCTTTGATTTAATTCCAAAAGCCATACCCCCACATTTTACATTAGGACAGGATATGTTTAATTCAACTATATCTATAGCCTCATTATTTAATTTTTCTATTGCCATTATGTATTCTTCTATACTACCTCCACCAACATTTGCAATTATAGCTGTGTTATATTGTTGCATTTGCGGAAGTTGTGTATTTATAAAATTTTCAATACCTGGATTTTGAAGTCCTACACTATTTAGCATTCCCCCACGGGTTTCATAAATTCGTATTCCATCATTACCTTGCTTTTCATTTATCGTAAGACCTTTACTTGATATGCCGCCAAGTCTTCCAATATCGTAATACTTACTATACTCCTCGCCAAATCCAAAAGTTCCAGATGCAGCTATGACTGGATTTTTTAAATGCACACCGCATAATTCTACTTTAGTCATTAAAAATCAAATCCTTTCCTTCAAAGACTGGACCATCCTTGCAGGTTCTCTTATTTCCACCCACGGTTTTACAAGTACATACAAGACATGCACCTATTCCGCAAGCCATATGGTTTTCCATAGACACATATACTGGCACTTTTTCATCACAGCACATATTTACAACCTTTTTCATCATAATTTCTGGTCCACAGCAAATAACAGTTTCATATTCTTTTACATTTATTATGTCTGTTACGTATCCCTTATGACCAATTTTACCACTTTCTGTGGATAAGTTAATTTTATTTACATATTTTTCCACAGAATCCACAGAATAATCCACAGTCCTAAACCCTGCATACAAATCTATTTCACACGACCTAAGTTTTTTTATCAGATAAACAAGTGGTGCTATTCCAATTCCTCCAGATACAACAGCAATTTTCCCTTTTATTTTTTCCACATCAAATCCATTTCCGAGTGGTCCCATTATCTGAAGTTCATCATTTGCGCAAAGTTTACTAAGATATTTTGTACCTTGACCTACTACTTGGTATAAAAAACTTATTTTCTCATCATCCACATCATACACACTTATAGGTCTTGGTAATAATGGCTCCATTTCTTTTACCTTTAACATAAAAAATTGTCCTGGTTTTACGTTAAACTTCCCCTTTATAGAAAGCTTATACACGCCATCACTTATTTCAACATTTTCATATGTCTTTTCTACTGAACATATCAAATAAACCCCTCCAGCATTTTAATAAAGAATATATCTTATTTTTTGTTTGCGGCTTTTCTTATTTCGTCTCTCATTTTTATAGCTTCTTCGCGAGCACACTGTTCAAAACGAATTTGACCATTTTCTGCTTTCTTGTATGCAAGCAAAATACTTCTAGATGCATTTACTACTCCACCATTCCCATTTTTCAAATATATGGCTACATCTTTCGCTGCTCCACCTTGCGCTCCATACCCTGGTATTAAGAAAAACATTTTTTGAAGATCATTTCTCATCTTTAATCCTTCATCTATATGCGTGCACCCAACTACTCCACCTATGGAGCTATATCCACATTCTCCAATAAATTCACTTCCGATTTTTAATAACTTTTCCCCCACAATATCATAAACCTTTTTATTTTCTTTATTCTCTATGTACTCTATATCTTCTGCGCCTTTATTAGAGGTTCTTACTAGTGAGAATAATCCCTTTTCCTTATTTTTCAAATAAGGAAGATATGGTTCAATACTATCCATCCCCATGTACGGATTTATAGTTATAAAGTCACTTTCAAAATCCCCTTCAAAATGAGCTTTAGCATACATTTGTGCAGTTTTTGCAATGTCTCCTCTTTTAATATCTGCAATCACTATGCCACCTTTGCTTTTTATATAACTCAAGGTGTCTTTGTATACTTTTAAACCTTTTAATCCAAGAGCTTCATAATATGCTATTTGCACCTTATAGCAAGCTGATACATCAAAAGTAGCATCAATTATCATTTGATTAAATCTGTATAACGCGTGCTCCTCATGCATAAACTTATTCCTAAACTCTACTGGTAAATATTCTATATCCGTATCAAGCCCAACGCATACATGACCGTTTTTTTCTACACTTTTAAATAATTTATCTATAATCAAAGATTATTCCGCCTTTACCATTTTATTTACAAATCACACTTTGTTTGTTTCTACTTATCTTTATAAATTATTCTCCCTGCCTTAATAGTACACATTACCCTACCTACTACAGCCTTACCCTCAAATGGGGAATTGTGTCCTTTAGATAAAAACTGCGAAGGATCAATGTTATATTTAGATTTAGTATCTAACAGTACCAAGTCTCCATCATAACCTATTTTTATTTCGCCCTTGTTAAATCCCATAATTTTAGCTGGGTTTTTTGACATCAATTCAGAAAGTTTATTTAAAGTAATATGACCTTCTCCTACCAATTTAGTGTAGCATACAGGAAATGAACTTTCTAGTCCTGATATACCAGGAGCGCCCTTTATTTTATCCTCAACACTATGTGGCGCATGGTCAGTAGCTATAACATCCACAAAGCCATCTTTTATAGCTTGTATTAAGAAGCTTACATCCTCAACTTTCCTCATAGGTGGATTTACCCTATAGTTTGTTTCTTCTGTTAATGCTAGATGATGCGGCGTAACTTCACAGGTTATTCGTCCCCCCTGCTGTTTTCCTTTTATAATATCTTGCATAGCTTCTTTTGTACTAACATGAGCTAAGTGAAGTTTACAACCTGTGAATTTTGAAAGGGCTATATCTCTCCATGTCATCATATTTTCAGCAAGCCTTGTATCAACTTCTACTAACTCTTCATTTTCAGCATGAGATATTACTGTTAAATCCTTTTCTTTAGCTTTAACCATTGCCTCAAGCATTATACGACTATCATAAACCCCTTTACCATCATCCGATATAAATCTTACTTCATTGGTTAACTGACCTAGGTGATCTATAGATTTCCCCAATAGATCCTCTGTAATAGATGCACATTGATGAATGTCTAAGAGATTTATTTCCCTAGATTTTTTGAGCACCTTATCTATTGTATCCATTGAGTTACATACTGGTTTTGTATTTGCCATAAGGTTTACCGCAGTATATCCACCCCGCACTGCTGCCTGGCTTCCCGACAGTATATCTTCTTTATATGTATACCCCGGTTCTCTAAAATGACTGTGAAGATCTATAAAAGAAGGGGCTAAAATATATCCCTCTCCATTTATTACCTCACAGTCTTTTTCTAGTTTTTTTCCTATTTCATATATTGTTCCTTTATTTATATAAACATCGCCAATAAAATCCTGTGATGAATCAACTACCCTTGCGTTCTTAATTAACAATTCCATAGTTCTACCATCCCTTCACACTGCATTACGATTTTTTTGTACGGTCTAAGTCACAATTTAAACCGTACACTTTATATTAATAATTATGTGTTTTATTACGATACAGTAGTATGGTTATTAATCTCATCACAATATATACATCTATACTCGCCCTTTTCACTATTTGCTAGGTAGAAACTATTCAAAATTTCTTGCTCTACAGATGTTATGCATCTTGGATTATTGCATCTTATAACATTATCAATTTTATCTGGCAGCTTTAGTTTAACTTTATTTTCGATTTTTTCTCCAGTTATTATATTTATTGTTATGTTAGGGTCTATAAACCCCAACACTGTAAAATCTATATCAATCTCGTTTTCTATTTTAATTATATCCTTTTTTCCGAGCTTCCCGCTATGTGCATTCATAATAAGCGCAACTGTAAATTCAGCATTATCAAGACCTAAATAGTTGAATATTTTGAGTCCTACACCCGCTTTAATATGATCTATTACTATTCCTCTTTTTATGCTATTTATTGTTACCATTACTTATCCACCCCCAAAAGTTTAGCAATAAGTGCCATTCTTGCATACATACCATATTTTGCTTGTCTAAAGTAACATGCCCTTGGATCAGCGTCGATTTCCACAGCTATTTCATTAACTCTAGGTAGTGGATGAAGAATTATCATATCTTTCTTAGCTTTTAGCATTTTTTCTTTATCCAGTATATAAATATCTTTAAGTCTTATATAATCTTCCTCGTTAAAAAATCTTTCTTTTTGAACTCTAGTCATATATAAAATATCTAAATCTCCAATAACATCCTCTAATTTTTCAACTTCAAGGAACTCCATATTATTTTTTTCCAATACTTCCGATTTAATGTATTTAGGAATTGTTAATTCATTTGGTGAAATTAGTATAAATTTAATGTTTTCATATCTTGACATGGCTTTTATTAATGAGTGAACTGTTCTACCAAACTTTAAATCACCACAAATTCCTATGGTTAAGTTTGATAATGACCCTTTAATATTTCTTATGGTTAAAAGATCTGTTAATGTTTGAGTTGGATGTTGATGCCCACCATCACCGGCATTTATTACTGGCATTTGAGAGTGCATAGATGCAACTTTAGGAGCTCCTTCTTTGGGATGTCTCATGGCTGCAATATCTGCATAACATTCTACTGTCCTTATAGTATCTGCTACACTTTCCCCTTTTGCTGCCGAACTTGATTTCGCCTCAGAAAAACCTAAAACCTGACCTCCAAGTCTTAACATTGCCGCTTCAAAGCTTAATCTTGTTCGTGTGCTTGGTTCATAAAATAATGTTGCCAAAACTTTCCCATCACAGATATGAGAAAAATTTTCAGGTTTTTTAATTATTTCATCTGCATAATCAAAAATCTCCTCAAGCTCTAATATTGTAAAATCCATTGGTTCAATTAAGTGTCTTCCTTTTAGCATATTACATCCACTCCTTCTCAGCCTCTCTGAGCTAAATTTAAAGGTACTATAAGTACTTTTAATATTACATTTACTTCTAAACAAAAAACGCCATCTCTTTTATGAGAAGGCGTAGTAATATCGCTGTAAAACATCTACTTCCTTCTCAGCCTCTCGGGCAAAATTAAAGGTTCTTTATTCTTTTACCTATAATACTATACATTTTAATCCCTGTCAACATAATTTACCACAAAAATAAAAACCACTCTATAGACTAATCTTCACTAATGTTTCTTTTAAATCCGACGTATGTAGCCACAAAATAAATACAGTAAACTATTAAGAATAGAATCAATGTTGCTCCATAGAAGGTAAATGTAGTTGCTGCAATCTGCGTTCCTCTTAACATCAGCTGATTTAGCTTCATTGAAATAGTAAAACTAACTATAATCGGAATTACTATCGGCCACATAAAGTAAATTAACAGTTGCTTAAACACCAATCGATTTCGCTGCTTCTCGTCAAGTCCTAATTGATTTAATATCTTATATCTATGCTTGTACTTTGCAGAATCGCTTAACTGTTGAACAGCGAGCACTGTTAATGCCACACTTACAAATACCAATGAAACATAGAAAATAGATGAAACCACTGTTATAATCGCGGCCTTAACCTCATAATCAAGTCCTCCATCTTTAACCATAATATTGTCAAAAATCATATAGACACTATCTACTCCCACACCATGATCGATTTCGTTAGCTCTATGAGCAGAACTTGCCCACTTATCTGCATCCTGTGTTACATTTTTTTTTAGATCACTATAGAGTTTTTCATTTGTTTGCTTTTTCGTACTTGCCGCATACTGTGAATAATATACTTCCATTTGACTTACAGCTTCATCTGGTACTACCAATATAAAGCCAGCTCCATTTTGTCCATTTTGCGAAAAATCCTCTGAATAAACCTTCTTGCATGAATACTTTTTATTATTTATATCCACTGTTGGATTTTTTTTAATATATTGAGTATAACAATCCGCTACGGAAGAAACCGTATGAATTAAAAACTCATTATCGCTAATCGTTATTTCATTTAAGCCTAAAAGTCTTCTTAAAACATTATAATCACTTACTTTCAAATAGATATCATGCTTAAAATAACCACCTAAAATCTTATTCTGAGATAGTACATTTGTAAACGTACTATTTTTCCCCTTATAAATACGATATACAATACTTTCCTTTACCCAATCATTTTTATCCATATAAGCAGATACTTTTTCAAAATTTTCATCCTTATTAAGCACTGAAATACAAGTATCAAACGGAACACTCTGCTCTATTTCACCCTTAAATCTACTTACTCCAACTGCATAATTGCTGCTTAGTAATGTTAGGGTAAATAGTACTGCTAAAGTTCCCATAGTAAATCCCCTTGTATTAAGCTTAGATGATAATTCACGGAATACAAACAAATTAGTTTTCTTATATTTAAGACGTTTAGATTTTAAAAATATCAAAACAATAACACCTGTTATTCCGATATAAAAACCATAGATAAAAAATATGACACAAATCAAAGTAACAATGACAGGTGCACCCTTCAGTGCCACACTTCCTGCAATCAAAGATAGTACAAAAATGAAACAACTTTTCTTTATGTTTTTGATTTTAATTACTTCATTCTTTTTATCTGCGTAAAGCAATTCATATATTTTCATTTTCTTCAGTCTTTTATTGTTTTTTAATACAACTAGGAACATGATTGCACCATAGTAAGCAATTGTAAGCAATAATGCCTTAATATCAAATCCTATCACAATATTATATTCTTTCCCAAAGAACACCGTAACAACAGCGGTCAGTAACTGGAATATAAAACTTCCCAAAATAACGCCAAAAATAAAAGAAATGATTCCAAGCAAAGTATTTTCACAAAGAAATAATTTGGATATTTTTTCATTTTCCATACCAAGCAATAAGTACGTTCCAAACTCCTTGCTTCGTTTATCAAGCATGAACTTGGTCATATAATTAATAAGCCAAGCAACAATAATGACGACGATTATGGAAAAAAAGACAAGTAAAAACATATAGTCTGTCATATGACTATTCATTCCATGAATCATATCAGAAAACATCATGGAATTAAATGCAAACATTAACGATATAACGATTGTAATAGTTATAATATAGATAAGATAATCTTTAATAGATCTTTTTACATTACGATATGCCAATTTAGTTAACATTGTTAGAGTTACCTCCCAGCAAAGATAAAACATCTAAAATTTCACTATAAAATTGGTGTCTGGTTTCCTCTCCTCGCACTAATTCATTGAATATTCTTCCATCTTTCAGAAACAGAATACGGGTGCAATAGCTAGCAGAAAAAGGATCATGCGTAACCATCAAAATGGTTGCCATTAGGTTTTGGTTTAAAGTACTCATAGATTCCAATAACATTTGTGCAGATTTTGAATCAAGAGCACCAGTTGGCTCATCTGCCAATATAAGTTTTGGGTTATTAATCAATGCCCTTGCACATGCACATCTTTGTTTCTCTCCACCAGATACTTCATATGGGAATTTCTTCAATATCTTAAATATACCCAATTTCTTTGCAATTTTTTCTATCTTACTGTCAATTTCATTTGCTTTTACATTGTTTATTAATAAAGCCAAAGAAATATTTTCTTCAATGGTAAGTGTATCTAGCAAATTAAAATCTTGAAATATAAATCCTAAGTTCTTTCTTCTAAAGCTTGCAAGTTTTGAATCTGCGATTTCTGTAATATCAGTATCATCATAGTAAATATGTCCAGCAGTTACTGTGTCAATGGTTGATATTAGATTTAATAAAGTGGTCTTCCCAGAACCAGAAGCCCCCATGATTCCTACAAATTCCCCTTTTTCTACACCAAAATTAATGTTTTCTAATACTTTAGTGATATTTCCCTCTTTCCCATAGTATTTTTCAATATTACTAATTTTAAGAATTTCATTCATCTTCATTCATCTCTTCCTTTTAAATAATATAAGCTACCCTATCAATTTTTACTGTTAAATTATCACATGTGGTGCTGTAATATCAACGACTTCAGAATGTAATTTCTCCTCTGAAATGTCGTTAATTTCTTCTGCAAAACATAAGCTTATCTTATTATAAAACAAAATTCAGAATTATTGTATCTAACAACCTTACATTTATCTTTCAGTTTTGTAAGATAAACTCTCCTTTTGGAAAACTTATTGTAATCTTCGTATAGTTATCTATTTCAGATTCTGCATAAATTTCTAAGCCAAGTTTATCGCATAGTTTTTTACAAAGAAATAATCCCATCCCCGTTGACTTCTCTGTTTTCCTTCCATTACTCCCAACAAAATTTTTATTAAAGATTCTATTAATCTCACTCTCTTTTATTCCTATTCCATTGTCTTCAATAACCAATGCTACAGCATTGTTCATCTCTTGTGTATATATCTTTATCCTAGAATTTTCGGATATCTTATACTTCACTGAATTAACTAATAACTGATTGACTATAAATTCCAGCCATTTCCCATCTGTGTAGACATAAGTGTTTTGACATCTTCTTTCTATTTGAATGCTATTTTGAATAAAAAACTGTATATTTTTACTAATTGTGTATACTACAACCTGATCTATATTTGTTTTCTGTATCATATAATCTTTCCAAACTTCATTAGATCTGGCATAATAAAGAGCTTTCTCCACATCATTCTCGATTTTTCTAAGTTCTAAAAGAATCTTACGAGTCACTTCAGTCTTATTATTTTCACACATTAACTGAATTGATGTTATTGGCAACTTTACCTCGTGAATCCAGATTTCAATGTATTCTTTATATTCTTGACTATCATTCTTAACACTATTGACCTGCTCTGTCATAGACTTCAAAGCTCTTCTTAAGATTGAAACATACTCTTTATCTTCTAATCGATGTGGTTTTCTAATCATCTCAGAAATTAGGTACTTCTGCTCTAATATATCTAACATGCTCTTAATTCGATTAAAATATTTTTTCCTACTTATATAATTGATAACAGTATATCCAATGAACACAAATGCCCACGCTACTAAAATAAGATAAATTACCTCTAGATTATTTCCTATTGCATATAAAAATACCGATAATGCAAGGGCACATGATATGTTCAGTAAAATCATTCCAATTTTATCTTTTAAATAATCTCCAAAGTTCATAATTCCTCCAAGTCTAGATAATAACTAATAAGTCCGTCATGTAACTATACAAATTTTTTTCTCATACTTTATATCCTAATCCTCTTTTTGTTTCTATAAAATCAACCAAACCAATTTCTTCCAATTTAATCCTTATTCTTTTTATATTAACACTCAAATTATTATCATCAATATACATTTGGTTATTCCAAAGATATTCTATAATCTCCACCCTTGGTATAATTTTGCCTGTATTCTGAAACAAATAATACATCATTTTCAATTCATTTCTCGTTAATTCTACAGATTTCCCATTATATAGAGCCATCCCTGTTGCTATATTTAATTCAACATTTTTATATACTAATAAGTGGCTTTCTTTATTTGAATTTCCATAAACTCTTTTTAGCATTGTAGAAATTCTAGCCAATAATACAGCTGAATTATATGGCTTTGTAACATAGTCATCTCCACCCATATTAATACAATCAAGTTCATTCATTGACGTGTTACAGCTAGTAACAAATATAATTGGCACTTCAGAAAAGGTGCGGATTTGCACACAGATTTTTAGTCCACTAATTTCAGGCAGGTTAACATCTAATAAAATTAAATCTGCCTTCTCATATTTAAATGTATTTACAACATTTGTGAAATCAGTTACAATAACAACTTCATACATCGCATTACGTAATAGTACTATCAATTCATCCCGGATGCTTTTATCATCCTCAACAACCATAATTTTAAACATTCATACTCACCTTACTTTATATTAAAATTCATATTTTGTTTATTCTCTTCGTTACTAACATCGGTTTACTTCATAAAACATTCCTAAAACAATGGAATAAAAAATTCCATCCCTTTGTCTCGTACTCAAAAATAAAGGATGTCCTTATATTTATTCTAACATATATAATTAGGAAATATAAAGTACTATCTCATAATATTTTAGTTTAGAGCATAAAGCACCCAATATTTTAGTACTCTTATAAATAACACTGCTATAACGATGGCTAGTATAATAAAAACTGTCTACTTTTTCTGTAGATTCAACTTTCTCAAAGTAAGAGCAAAGTAGAATCTATAGTAAAATGTAACTTTGTATAAATAAAACAGATATGAAGTTCCAACGGACACTTACATCCCAACCAGAGAACTTAAATAATCTCCTACTGAGGTTTTCTATTTGTTAGGGTATGTAACTCCCACTTATAGAAGTGGGATACTTTCTTCTGAACTGTCTTTAAATTAATATTAAAAGGCAAAGTTAAAGCCTTACAAACACTAAGTTTGTAAGGCTTTGATGGTGCGCCCAGAGGGAGTCGAACCCACGGCCTTCAGATTCGAAGTCTGCCACTCTATCCAACTGAGCTATGGGCGCATAATAAAATAATTTTTAAAAAGTCTTTAGTATAAATACTAAAGACTTTTATTGGAGCGGGTAGAGGGAATCGAACCCTCGTAATTAGCTTGGAAGGCTAACACTCTACCATTGAGTTATACCCGCATGTTTGGAGCGGGAGACGAGATTCGAACTCGCGACGTTCACCTTGGCAAGGTGACGCTCTACCACTGAGCCACCCCCGCATATTATTGTTTTTATAAATAGTAATTGGTGCAGGTGAAGGGAGTTGAACCCATACACCCGAAGGCGCTAGATCCTAAGTCTAGTGCGTCTGCCAATTCCGCCACACCTGCATATTATTACTATTTTGGTGGCTTACCGGGGAATCGAACCCCGGACACCATGATTAAAAGTCATGTGCTCTACCAACTGAGCTAGTAAACCTTATTAGTTAAATTCAAACCTATACATCTAAGTAAAGAGTCCGATGCCTTACGGTTTTGAAAGGCATCCCAATTTTAAATGGGGTGGACGATGGGACTCGAACCCACGACAACCAGTACCACAAACTGGCGCTCTACCAACTGAACTACGTCCACCGTATTGGGAATTTAAAATTTATTAAGGTTATATTATTTTCTAATACAATACCTTTTATTTATAACTTTATTTTTAAATGGGGTGGACGATGGGACTCGAACCCACGACAACCAGTACCACAAACTGGCGCTCTACCAACTGAACTACGTCCACCATATGGTGCGTCTTAAGGGATTCGAACCCCTGGCCCACGCCTTAGAAGGGCGTTGCTCTATCCAACTGAGCTAAAAACGCTTATATGTTAATGCTCAGTTGAACGTTAACATATTTGGAGCGGGTAGAGGGAATCGAACCCTCGTAATTAGCTTGGAAGGCTAACACTCTACCATTGAGTTATACCCGCATATTATATTTTAATGGTCGGGGTGACAGGGATTGAACCTGCGACCTCATGGTCCCAAACCACGCGCGCTCCCAGCTGCGCTACACCCCGGCATATATTAAAAAATGGTGCGACATCGGGGGCTTGAACCCCGGACACCCTGATTAAGAGTCAGGTGCTCTACCAACTGAGCTAATGACGCATATTGGTGCATCTTAAGGGATTCGAACCCCTGGCCCACGCCTTAGAAGGGCGTTGCTCTATCCAACTGAGCTAAAGATGCTTGTATACTTAAACTAATATGTATAAACATATTTGGAGCGGGAGACGAGATTCGAACTCGCGACGTTCACCTTGGCAAGGTGACGCTCTACCACTGAGCCACCCCCGCATATTATTGTTTTTATATACAGTAATTAATTTGTAAATAGTAATGGTGCAGGTGAAGGGAGTTGAACCCATACACCCGAAGGCGCTAGATCCTAAGTCTAGTGCGTCTGCCAATTCCGCCACACCTGCATATTATTACTATTTTGGTGGCTTACCGGGGAATCGAACCCCGGACACCATGATTAAAAGTCATGTGCTCTACCAACTGAGCTAGTAAACCTTATTGGCTGGGATAGCAGGATTTGAACCTACGGATGCCACAGTCAAAGTGTGGTGCCTTACCGCTTGGCGATACCCCAGCATTAAATGGGGTGGACGATGGGACTCGAACCCACGACAACCAGTACCACAAACTGGCGCTCTACCAACTGAACTACGTCCACCGTATGGTGCATCTTAAGGGATTCGAACCCCTGGCCCACGCCTTAGAAGGGCGTTGCTCTATCCAACTGAGCTAAAGATGCTTATATATTAGTGTTTAAATAAACATTAATATATTTGGAGCGGGTAGAGGGAATCGAACCCTCGTAATTAGCTTGGAAGGCTAACACTCTACCATTGAGTTATACCCGCATATAGTGGTCGGGGTGACAGGGATTGAACCTGCGACCTCATGGTCCCAAACCACGCGCGCTCCCAGCTGCGCTACACCCCGCTACCCATTAAACTTTAAAACCATTTAATGTCCTAAATTAATCCTGACCTCATAACCATTTAAATTAAATGATTTTTTCTGACGACATGGATTATTCTACACCATATGTTTTAATACGTCAATACTTTTTTTAAAACTTTCTCATTTTAATATTAAAATAAATCCTATCAACATGTTATTTTTTATTTTAACTTATTTTAGTCTGATTAAAAAAAACTAAAATTTTAGAAGTTCACATTTAAAATACCTAGCTATAAACAACTAGAATCTTATCAAATTTGGCTCTATGCATCCCTGGTTGATACTTATAATAGCAAAGCTCCTAGCTCCATCTCTTGGTAGTGACGCACTTCCAGGATTTATATACCATATTCCTTCTTCAAAATCTATTTTTCCAATATGTGTATGTCCATACAAGACTATGTCAGCCCCCGTTTCTAAAGCCTTATATCTTAATTTAGCCAAGTTCTCTTTTACACTATATCTATGTCCATGAGTTAAAAAAATTTTTTTTAAGCAAATTTCTTTTACCCTGTCATTAGGTGCACTTGTAGAAAAATCACAATTGCCTTTAACATTAATTATTTCTCCCTTATAATGCTTTCTTATAATGGATATGTCGTCTACATTATCGCCTAAGTGAATCAACACATCTAATCCCTTTATTTCGCATCCTAGCCGTTCTATGCTGCTAATGATGCCATGTGTATCACTTATAACACCTATTCTCATTTAAAATCACCCTCTTCATTAATATAACGTATGCATCTCAGACTTTTTTTGAGATGCATAATAATTAAACATCATAAATTAATTTTTCAAGCTCACCTTTTAGTTTATCTAGTGCCCTTCCCCTATGACTAATAGCATTTTTTTCATTACTTTCCATCTGTGCAAAAGTTTTATTGAATTTTTCCACAAAAAATAGCGGGTCATATCCGAAACCTTCTTCACCTCTAAAATCTGCTGTGATTATCCCTTCTGACTCTCCTTGTACTTTTACTATTTCATCTTTATTAATTATAAGTACCATTGCGCAAATGAATTTAGCTTTTCGCTGTTCTTCTGTTTTGCCATCTAAAAGCTGCAATAATTTTTCATTATTCGCTTTAGTATTTCCGTGTTCCCCCGCAAACCTCGCTGAAAAAATGCCTGGAGCTCCATTTAATGATTCTACTGCTAATCCCGAATCATCGGCAAGTACCATATTCCCATGGGCTATTTTGAAAATTTCACTTGCCTTTATATCTGCATTCTCCATGAAAGTGCTTCCTGTTTCCTCTACATCAATGTTAATATTGGCTTCTTTTAAAGATAGTACTTCAAAAGGAAACCGTGATAATATTTCTTTTATTTCCTTAATTTTATGGTCATTATTACTAGCAACTATTAATCTTCTCATTGTATACTCCTCACAACTCTCTAGGGTAGATAATAATTAGTAATCATTATCTACTCTAAAAGTAATCTATTTTAAAAATTATATACTAAATAACTCATCTCTAGTAGGGGGCAAAACATCTTTGCAAGTTTCATCTTTTACTAATATCCCTCTAGACGCAGTCATTTTTCCTATTACCGTAGCTTGTACTCCATTGCTATTTAATTTATCCACCAATTCTTTCCCAGATGCCACCGTTATTAGCATGCTTCCCGAAGATATAAATTTCAAAGGGTCAATATTAAGTCTTTCACATATTTTATATGTAATATCACTAATTGGCATTTTATCACTATATGCCTTAAATCCTAAATTGCTAGCCTCCGCAACTTCCCATAATGCTCCTAGAACACCACCTTCAGTTATATCATGCATAGAATTAACCCCGAACTCTCCTGCTATACGTCCTTCATTAACCACACTAATACCACTAATATAGTCTTTAGCTTCTTCTATTTCTTTAGGAGTTAAAACGCCTTGTATCCTGTCTAAATGGTCATTTACTATAATTGAAGTTCCTTCCATACAAAGCAGTTTGGTAACGACAATTTCATCTCCGATTTTTGCACCTGAAGTTGCCACAGCACCTTGTGCTTTTCCTTTTCCTATAGCAGTACATGAAACTATTATTTTATTTACAGCGTCTGTAACCTCAGTATGTCCACCTAATATCTCCACATTCAGTTTTTTTGTCTCTTCATCAATTTCACTCATAATATTTTTTATATCTTCTATCGTCGCTGTTGGCGGTACAAGAATTGTAACTAAAATGCCTACAGGCTCAACTCCACAAGAAGCTATATCATTGCAATTTATATGAACTGCTAATTTGCCCATATTTTTATCAGCTCCGGTTATTGGATCTGTAGATACTACGCACTCATATTCGCCAAAATTTATTACACTGCAGTCTTCGCCTATTCCACTTCTAATTCTCACATCGCCCCGGACAACACTTTTATTGTTGTCAATTATTTGTTTTAAGTCATCCCAATTTAATTTTCCAACTTTCATTTAAATTCTTCCTTTCTAATTTCATAAATGTAGCACATTTTAACAATTCTAATCATATCATCTATATAAGTACTAATTATATGGTGGTGATATGTTGAATTTTCTAGGACCTTTTTTAAAAACCAATACATTAAACAAAACTAACATAAAAAATCAATTTTTCTACTTATCAAAAGAATCATTAAAGGATATAGTTTTCGATTCTAAATGTGGTATATATATTCCCTCACGCGATTTAAAATCTAAATCCTTTTCTAAGATTGATATTAACACAATTAATTTAAATTCTCCACTTTTATGTGTTTACAAAAAAGCAGATGCTAAATTAAAATCGAAAGAGGGCATGTTAAATTGGAATGAAAACAAAGTAAAGAAAGAAATAACTGTTAATAGTAATGCATTTATGACTTTATCCCTACTGGAACTCGTAGACTATTATAATAACTTTAAGGACGTCGATGATACAAAATATGATCTAAGCTCTATTTACCTTAAACTTTGCAAAGAACAGTTAGAATTTTATGCTTCTTATTTTCGAAATAAAGATGGGCTCTTTGTTGACAAAAAAGATTTAACTAATCCTCTGAACCAAGAATTTAATTTCGAAAATAAAAACAATAAATTCAAATTTTCTGATCAAGCCTTTATGATGTCTGCTTACTACAAATATTCTACTTATAATAACGTAAAACAAGAGCATGAATATAAACAGTTTGCTCTAGATATCCTAGATATGTTTGCTCAGTATAAGGATGAAATTTACAATGTTTCTTTTGAGGAGCTCAATAAGATATGCTTAGCATTAAATATTTTTTATAAGTACTCTGGCTTAGAACTATGCGAAACCCTACTGCTAGATTTTTTAGATTTGCTTATAGATCAATATAATGCTAAGCCATCTTTAATTGTTAATGCTAAATTAGATCATTCCTGTATGCTTTTTATAAACTGTACGCTTATGTATAATAATACATTAATTCTTAAATTTAAAGATACTAGCGAGGATTTATATGAAAAGCTTACAAACTTATACGATTCCGATAAAGGTATCTTGCTAAAGGAAAGCGCTGATAAAGAGACAACTTATACTTGTGATGAGCTCTTATTATACATTTACAGCCAAATCATATATTCTGATTTTAACAATATTGAAGATAATTCCTTGATGCTTCAGGATATTTTCAAACATCAAATTTTGGATTCTGGTATAGTTTTAAGCTGGCCTGAGTCTCCTGCTTTAGATAACGCTGAACATTACCGGGATTTTTCACTAAAATCAGAGGATTTGATACAAGAGGATGATTTTAGAATGCCTGAAATCCCCACACCTGAAACCAATGAATTAGCTTCTATATTCATTAAAAATGTGGTATATAATAAACGAAAGGAGAGCTTTAAACAAAGTAAGTTATCTTTTGATAGCAGCAAAAATATGTTTATATTCTTCTTAACAATATTTTTCCACACTCACTAATATTATAATTTAATGTTTTCTCCTCATATTATGCTATAACAAAAAGTATATATGGCTAAAATGCATTCTACGCAATATATACTTTTGTTAGCATAATATAAGAAAAAAACTTAGTTTTATTTGGAATCAGCCTTAGCCTCTTTATAAGCATAATCAAATACTAAATTTCCACTTTTAGTTAAATAGATATCTTTAATATTTTCTCTTTTACATATAACTGTATTGCCAATATATATAGGTATACATGGTAAGTCTTTTGCCAATATAGATTGCGCATGATTATAAATCGTTACTTTATTTTTATTGGTTTTCTCCATCAATGCTTTTTCTATAGTTTTATCATAATCCGAACTCTTATATCCATAAATATTATCTTTTGAATACGATGTCCATTTAGTAAAGAATTTATAAATGTCTCCATATTCTTCATCATTTTTTGAAAATACTATATCATAATTTCCCTCCTTAAGTACTTTTTCGATTTCATCTTTTGTGTATCCAGTGCACACTACCTTTATACCTAAATATTCTTTAATATTTTTAGCTATTTCCTTGCTTATTTTAGTGTCAAAATTTTTATTTTCATATACCATAACTAATTCTTGTTTTTCTTCATAATTACTACTTTTTTTTAAATATTCTAAGCCTTTAATTTTATTCTGGGATGCATTAAAAATCACTTTACCACTATTGTCATTAGACCTAGTAAAAGGTGTATAATTTATTGTTGGAACTGCTACATCTTCTGATATAGTTTCTATAATTAATTCCCGATCTATAATAGAACCAATTGCATTTCTAAAATTTATATCTACCGAATTCCTTTTTTCTAGTATATTTTTAGTTTTTAGATTGAAATTCATATAATACATGCTCTGCGATAGTTTAACTTCAGTTTTATTTTCCGTGCTAAGGGCACTTACTTCACTTATTGGTGGACTTACAAGTACATCAATTTTTGAGGTATCACTATACTGTGAAGTTTCAAAATTTGCTAAAGCTTTCTCTTCATCCTTTATAGAAGTAAATAGCATTTCATTACTAACAATTTCATTGGCTCTCCAATACTTTTCGTTCTTTACTAATTTTATTTCTCCATCTTTGTTTACCTCTTTTATAATAAATGGACCACTATATTTAATTTTACTATAACTATCTTTCCAGTTCTTTGTATCCATATTATTTCCCCTTAAAGTGAAAACTGGATTACTAAGGATATTTATAAAGTTCTCATTAGGATTATTTAGCCTTATCTCTAATGTTGAATCGTCCTTTGCAACAATACCAACATTTTCAAATTCTACTTTTCCTACACTAAAATCCTTAGCTCCAAATATGCAATATAATTGCTTAGCAAAAATATTTTCTTTTTCCAATAAAATATTTTGGAAGAACCTCTTAAAATCATCAGCTTTTATAGACGTTCCATCGTTATAATGTAGATCTTTTCTTAATTTAAAGGTATACCCTATTTTGTCCTTACTAACCTCAATTTTTTCTGCCATGGCCGGTACTATTTTGCCATCTTTATCTTCTCTTACTAATCCTTCAAATAAAACTAATAACAAGTCTTTTTCGCGAACACTATCATTATTTGTCATAAGCAAGTCTGCTGGCAATTCTCCCAAGTTATAAACTAAATATTTCCTAGATGTTGTTGGTTTTACTTTCTTTTGAATGCATCCACTGGTTAGCATCGTCATAAAAATCAACATTATACATAATAACTTTTTCATAATTACCCCCAATATAGTATTATTAAGAGTATTAACTTTTCATATATGAAATAATCAAATATACAATAAAAAATAAAAAAGTATATATTACTATTAATGCATTCACTTCGCTAAGAACTACTAATTTTATTTTCAATTAATCTGCTGAAAAGCATAAACTCGCTGTCGCTCAAACATATGTTTTTCTTAACGTATCTTAATTAAAAATAAAATAAGAAGTTCTAAAGCTTGTTTCAATGCATTATACGTAATATACACTTATTTTTGCGCTTAATTCTGTAATATATTTATTTTAACTATATAATATATAGTTGAATATATATTATATAGATGAATGCATATAATCATTATACTGTGTAAAATTGACTTGTTATTTATCCTAATGTACATTATTATATTAATATGTACTTACAGTTTTTATATATGTAAGTATTTAGGAGGCTTTTCCCATGTTAATCCTGACTATACAAATTTTTTTTATATTTTCCATGTTAATTTTTATGCTTACCTCGATATGGGGCTTTATTTTATTAATTAAAATATTTAATCAGTTAAGATATAAAAATTATTTACTTGAAAAACTTCTACAAAATACCTCTAGCTCATCTTCAAAACAGAGACACAAGGAATATCCTAAAGATGATTTTAAAGTCGAAGATATTTCTAGTCCAGGTGAAAAATAAATATTAGTAGCGCAACATAAAGAAAGACGTCATTTGACGTCTTTCTTACATTTCCCACACTATTTTAACATATTTACTAGTTCTTCTTCAGATATAACTGTAATTCCAAGCTCTTGAGCTTTGGTAAGCTTACTTCCGGCATTCTCGCCTGCTAAAACGTAACTAGTTTTATTAGAAACAGAACCTGATACTTTTCCTCCATGATTTTCTATTATCAATGTGGCATCACTACGCCCCATTGACGTAAGGGTTCCAGTTACAACGAATGTTAACCCGTTAAATAGATTATCGACCTGATTTGAGTCTTCTACAGCCATATTTACGCCATACTCTTTTAACCTATCAATTATTTCTCTGTTTTTATTATCTTCAAAAAATCTTAGTACACACAAAGCACTTATTTCACCTATATCAGAAACCTCTATTAGTTCATCCAATGTTGTATTTTGCAAACATTCAATAGATTTATAATGCTTCATTATGGATTTCGCTGCTATCTTTCCAATATTAGGAATTCCGAGTCCCGTCAGCAACCTTTGTGCTTCATTTCCCCTTGATTTGTCTATAGCATCTAGTAACTTATCTGTATTCTTTTCTTTTCCAATTATACCTTTATCTATAAGCTCCGCGCGGTAATTAAACAGTGAATATACATCCGCTACATCTTTAATATATTCCAAACGGATAAGCTCCTTAATATAAGCCGTACCAAACCCTTTTATATCCATAGCATTCCGACCAACAAAATTAATTATGTGTCTTTCTAATTGCGCCATACAGTTAGGGTTTGTACATTTGATATCAGCCGTATCTTTTTCACGGACAGTAGGTGTTCCACATACCGGGCATCGGTCTGGAATTTGGAATCTATTTAACTTCTCAGAACGTTTTTCTTTTACTACAGCCTTAATTTTCGGGATAATCTCTCCTGATTTGTATACAACAATTTTATCTCCAATCCTAATATCTAAATCATTGATAAAATCTTGGTTGTGAAGAATTGCTCTAGATACAGAAGTTCCGCATAAACGAATTGGCTCAAAAATTGCTGTAGGAGTAATTCTTCCGGTTCTTCCTACTGATAGTTCAATATCAATCAATTTTGTTTCTTTTTCTTCTGGAGGGAACTTATATGCTATAGCCCATTTGGGAACTTTTGAAGTATTACCAAGTTTTTTTCTATCTTCCAAGTTATCAATTTTAATAACAACTCCGTCAATGTCGTATGCTAAATTACCTCTATCTTCTCCTATAGCTTGGATAGTATTCCACACTTCATCAGCTGTTTTACATTTCACATAATTCTCAATAACTTTTACACCCTGTTTTTTTAACCATTCATAACCTTCTGTATGTGTTTTAAATTCAATTCCTTTGGCATCTTGAATATTAAAAATAAACAGAGATAATTGTCTTTCCTTTGTTATTTTACTATCTAACTGCCTTAATGTACCAGCAGCACAGTTTCTAGGATTTGCAAATATCTTTTTCCCTAATAGTTCTTGCCCCTCATTAACCTTATCAAACGCAGCATTTGCCATATATACCTCACCACGAATCTCGAGGTATGGCACTTGCTCTTTCAGTTTCCGCACGACATCCCCAATTACTTTAGCATTTTCAGTGACATCCTCACCTTGAATGATTCCATCACCGCGAGTTACAGCTACTGTTAATTTACCTTCTACATAACGTAGTGACATTGACAAACCATCAATTTTAAGTTCAACAACAAATGTTGGATCACTAAGTTCTTCAATCATTTTATTTACATAAGCATAGACTTCTTCTTTTGTAAATACGTCTTGCAAACTGAGCATTGGTACATTATGTTTTACTAATACCCCAGCTTTTCTTTTAGCGTTTCCACCTATGTTTTGAGTCGGGGACTCTAATGTGATAAGTTCTGGATATTCTTTCTCTATTGCTTTAAGCGCAAGCATCAATTGATCATATTCATAATCTGATATTTCCGGATTATCTTGGTTGTAATATCTATCACTGTGATATTTAATTGTCTTTTTTAATTCTTCAATTTCATCTTTTACACTAATTTTCATAAACTACACCCTTTCCCACGAAATCAACGTTCATCTGCTAGGTATATGAAATAAAATAACTAGCACACTCACTAGCTATTTTATCCAAAATGCCTTAGCGCATTCAAATAAATAGCAAATCAGTATGCTAGCCCTATTTTCATGTGCCTTATAACATTTCTAAAGGCGCTTTATCTAATATCAGCTTTTTTATTCCCATGTTATCAAACGCTATTGAAATCATTGTATCATTATCAGAACTCGATTTTGACACTATGGTACCTATTCCAAATTTAGTATGTCTAACTTTCCTACCTACCGTAGCTTCTCTATTCATAGCATTCTCACTATTGACACTTCGCTGCCCTGGATCATTTCCTTTCGCTGTAGCTGATGCATAATCTTGAGGCGAAGTTTTACTTAGTAGTCCATGCGGATTATAATTTTGTGAATTTCCAGTGTTTTTTCTCTTTAATACCTGCACAGTCCTATTCTTAGCTCCCCCGATAACTTCTTTTAAATCCGGAGAAATTTCACTGATAAAATCAGAAGGCTGATACCCAACATTTCTTCCAAATACCATTCTACTCTCGGCAGATGTTATGTAGAGCTTCTCCTCCGCCCTTGTTATAGCAACATAGCACAGGCGCCTTGATTCTTCCATTTCAGTAAAGTTGTTAAGCGAAGACATGCCGGGGAATATCCCATTTTCCATACCAACCATAAATACTACTGGAAATTCTAACCCCTTTGCACTATGAACAGTCATCATTGCCGCAGTCTCTACTGTTTCATCGGGGTCCTCGGTGCTCGAACCTAAACTTACTCCTTCTAAGAATGTTAAAAGTGACTTATCTTCTGAAGTTCTTTCAAATTCTACAGCATCTGATACTAATTCTTTTATATTTTCTACCCTGCTCTCATCCTCTGGTTCCTTAGAAAGTTCTAATTGCTTTAAATACCCTGTATCACTTATTATAGATTTAATTAACTCAGAGACTGTTCCTGTTTCATTTTTGGCCATAAAGCTATTCATAAGACTTACAAACTTACTTATAGATGCTTTATTTCTAGTTGTCAATGTAGGTATAAAATCTACATCTAGAATAGCACTATACAAGCATTGATCTATACCTGTTGCAAATTCTTGAATCTTTTGAATAGTTGCATCTCCTATACTTCTTTTAGGCACATTTATAATTCTTTTTAAAGCGATATCGTCAAGCGGGTTATTAATAAGCTTTAAATACGCCATTATATCCTTTATTTCTTTTCTATCATAGAATTTTAATCCCCCTACTATTTTATATGGAATTAAATTTTTTCTAAAACTCTCCTCAAAAATACGTGATTGAGAATTCATCCTATATAAAATTGCAAAGTCCTTATAGCTTCTATTTTCCTCAGTCATAATTCTCTTAATTTGGCTTGCTACAAAATTTGACTCGTCTCTATCTGTAAACGCTCTATATAAATTAATTTTCTCTCCACAATCTTTTTCAGTCCTTAGAGCCTTATCTTTTCTTTGAGAATTATTTCTTATAACTTCATTAGCTGCCATAAGTATATTTCCGCAAGATCTATAATTTTGCTCGAGCTTAACAACCTTTGCCTTTGGATAATCTTTTTCAAAATCTAAGATGTTGGTGACATCCGCACCTCTCCAAGCATAAATACATTGGTCATCATCTCCAACTACGCATATATTTTCACGCTCATCTACTAAAAGCTTTATAAGCTCATACTGTGCTTTATTTGTGTCTTGATACTCATCAACCATAATGTACTTGAATTTTGAATGATAGAAATCCAAAACTTCCTTATTATTTTTTAAGAGTTCAACTGCTTTAAAAATTAAATCATCAAAATCTAGTGCATTGTTACCTTTTAGTCTTTTTTGATAAAGAACATACACATCAGCGATTTTGTTTTTTCTATAATCACTTTCATTTTCTTTTTTAAATTTTTGTGGACTAATAAGTTCGTTTTTAGCACTCGATATTTTACCTAAAATTTCTGAATCTGTTAGATCTTTTTCATTTATTTGAAGTTCCTTCATACACTGTTTAATCAAACTTTTTTGATCATAGCTATCATAAATAGTGAAATTCTTATTATATCCCAGCCTATCTATCTCTCGCCTTAAAATCCTAACACAACTAGAGTGAAAGGTAGAAATCCACATATTATCCGCTATATTGCCTACTAAAGAACGCACTCTGTCCTTCATTTCACCAGCCGCTTTATTAGTAAAAGTTATGGATAAAATTTGAGAAGGATAAATAGCTAAATCCTGAATCATATGCGCAATTCTGTAGGTCAAAACCCTAGTTTTTCCAGATCCCGCTCCAGCTAATATTAACAATGGGCCATCAACTGTTATTGCAGCCTCGCACTGCTCTTTGTTTAACAAACTTTTCAAATCCATGAAACCACTCCTTATATATTATATTAACCGTCCCTCTCTATCCGCATCTAAAATGTCGTTAAAAATGAATACACTTATTTCGCAAATTCCAAACGCTCTAATATAAGTTTATACCCATCACTACCATAATTTAATGCTCTGCCGATTCTACTTATTGTAGCAGTACTTGCCCCTGTTACACCCGCTATATCCAAATAGGTCCTTTTATCTGCTAACATTCTTGCTACTTGAATCCTTTGCTCAAATGCTTTAATTTCATTTATAGTGCATAAATCTTCAAAAAATCTATAGCATTCTTCCTTTGTTTGAAGGCTTAAAATGCCATCAAAAAGGAAATCCATATCATTACTTTCTAATTTAGAACTGTATTCACTCATCATCCTTCACCTCTAATAATCATAGATTCATATATACTATTAAATCATCTACTGGGTCTCTACTCATCACCTGAACACTTAAAAATCATATAAAAAAATGCAGCTTATTAAATTTTTTTAAATAAACTGCTGTGAAGTATAAAATATTTATTTGATTGTACCTAAATTATTACTTAGATAAGTATATTATTTAACTAAATTTAACATCACTGTAGTTATAGCAAAGAAAATTGCTGAAACTACTGTAATTCTTACTAGTACTGATTCTGCTGTTTTTGTTTTATTTTTCGCAAAAAAAGTTTCAGAAGTTCCTCCTATAAGGCCACTTAATCCATCTGATTTACTAGGTTGCATCATAACGGATACAATTATAGCAATTGAAGTTATAACCTGTAAAACTACTAGAAAACTATGCATGTGTACACCTCCAATTCATCGAATACATAATTATTTTAGCATACTCTAAGACAGTTTACAATGAATTGTAAAATTTAAGAGTATAGCCTATAAAGACTATACCCTTAATTAATTATCTATTTATGTTATAGAATGCTTTTAATCCTCTGTACTCAGCCATTTCTTCTAATTCTTCTTCTATTCTTAATAATTGATTGTATTTAGAAACTCTTTCGCTTCTAGCTGGGGCACCAGTTTTAATTTGTCCTGCATTCATAGCTACAACTAAGTCAGCTATTGAAGTATCTTCTGTTTCTCCTGATCTATGAGAAACTACTGCAGTATATCCTGCCCTTTCAGCCATTTCTATAGCATTTAGTGTTTCAGTGAGTGTTCCTATTTGGTTTAATTTTATAAGAATTGAATTTGCAGTTTTTCTTTCAATTCCCATTTTTAATCTGTCAGTGTTGGTTACAAATAAATCATCTCCAACTAATTGAACTCTATCTCCTATTTTATCAGTTAAGTACTTCCAGCCTTCCCAATCTTCTTCAGCCATTCCATCTTCAATAGATATAATTGGATATTTGTTTACAAGTTCTACATAGTAGTCAGCCATTTGCTCTGGAGTTAATATTCTTCCTTCTGAAGCTAAGTTGTATTTTCCATCTTCAAAGAATTCAGAAGCTGCTGGATCAAGAGCAATATAAATATCTTTTCCAGGAACATATCCAGCTTTTTCTATAGCTTCTATTATAATTTTTATAGCTTCTTCGTTTGATGATAAATCTGGAGCAAATCCACCTTCATCACCAACACCAGTCGCTAGTCCTTTAGTTTTTAATAATGCTTTTAATGAATGGTAAACTTCTGCACTCATTCTTAAAGCGTCCTTAAAAGAAGTTGCTCCAACTGGCATAACCATAAACTCTTGTAAGTCTACATTATTGTCAGCATGGCTTCCACCATTTATAATGTTCATCATTGGAACTGGTAAAACCTTAGCATTTACTCCACCAATATATTGATATAGTCCGAGTCCTAATGACTCAGCAGCTGCTCTAGCACATGCAAGAGATACTCCAAGAATTGCATTAGCACCTAGTTTAGCCTTATTAGGTGTACCATCAAGATCTATCATTGCTTTGTCAATTGCTATTTGATCATATACATTCATTCCAACTATCTCTTCAGCTATTAGATTGTTTACATTATCAACGGCTTTTAAAACTCCTTTACCGTTATATGTATCCTTGTCTCCATCTCTTAACTCTACCGCTTCAAATATGCCAGTAGAAGCGCCTGATGGTACTGATGCTCTTGCTATTGTTCCATCTTCGAGTGTTACTTCAACTTCAACAGTTGGAAATGCTCTTGAGTCCAGAATCTGTCTTGCATAAATATCAATTATTTCAATAAAGTTTTTCATGTTATCTAACCTCCAAATTTTTTCTCTATGTTATTATATCCTAAGTTAACTTAAGTTAATCCTATACTTTACGGAAACTTAAGTTAATCTTAGATAATACATTATTCAATTTAGTTTTTTTTAACCTATTTAATTAAAGATTTTCCTGTCATTTCACTTGGTATACTGAGTCCCATAGCTTGGAGCATAGTTGGTGCAATATCCGCCAATATTCCACTATCTTTTAGACCATTACTGTGATTTGAAACGTATGTGAATGGAACTAAATTTGTAGTATGTGCTGTCATAGGCTTTCCAGACGAATAATCAAGCATTTGTTCAGAGTTTCCATGATCTGCAGTTATAAATACGCTACCGTCCTTGCCTAGAACGCACTCAACAATTTTTCCAAGGCATTCATCCACTGTTTCTATAGCTTTTTTAGCAGCTTCAAAAACGCCTGTATGACCTACCATATCTGGGTTAGCATAGTTAAGTATAATCATGTCGTATTCATCTGTTTCTAGTCTCTTTAATAATTCTTCTGTAACCTCTTGCGCACTCATTTCTGGCAATAAATCATATGTTGCTACTTTAGGTGATGGAATTAATGCTCTATCTTCATTTACATTCGGAGCCTCAACACCTCCATTAAAGAAGAATGTAACATGGGCGTATTTTTCAGTTTCAGCTATTCGGAGCTGTTTTTTACCCATTTTACTAACATATTCTCCAAGCGTATTAGTGTAACTTTCTGGTGTATACGCTACATCAACGTTTTCTATAGTTATATCATATTGCGTAGTACATACAAAGTTCAAATTTAAAGTTTCTCTTTTAAAACCATTAAATACTTTATCATTTAATGCCCTAGTAAGTTCGCGAGCTCTGTCCGGTCTAAAGTTAAAGAATATTACACTATCGTTATTACTTATAGCTGAAACAGGCTTATTATTTTCCATTATAACAGTCGGAAGAACAAATTCATCTGTCTTATTATCATGGATAGCTTTTTTAACTGCCTCTATTGCCGAGGTATTTTCCTCACCCTTAGATAAAACCATAGCATTATATGCAAGTTCAACTCTTTCCCATCTCTTATCTCTATCCATAGCATAATATCTACCACATACAGTAGCAATTTTACCCACGCCTATTGTATTCATATATTCTTCGAGTTCTGCTATGTATTGTAGTGCTGAACCTGGTTGCACATCCCTACCGTCTAACAATGCATGAACATAAACATTTTTAGCACCTTTATCCTTAGCAAGCTTTATTAAAGCTTTTAAATGATCAATATGAGAGTGAACTCCTCCATCTGACAATAATCCTAAAAGATGCACCGAAGAATTTGCCTTAATAGCTTTATCTATAGCTTTATTAAAAGCAAGGTTTTCAAAAAAGTTTCCTTCTTCAATTTCTTTTGTTATTTTCGTAAGTGCTTGATATATAATTCTACCAGCACCTATGTTTAAGTGGCCAACTTCTGAATTTCCCATTTGACCCGCTGGTAGTCCTACCTCTAGGCCACTTGCATTTAATTTCGTACTTGGATATTTCTTTATTATTCTGTCATAGTTTGGCTTACTGGCCGCAACTACTGCATTTCCATCTACGTTACTTGATAATCCGAATCCATCTAAAATCATTAGCATTACTGGTTTTTTTGACATTTTTGTTCCCCCATCCGTTATTTCTAAAATCAAAATACATGTATATGTATCAATAGTTCACAGTTATAATTAACTAACTAAAGTAGATTAATCTACTAAAGTAGCTAAATCCACTAAAGTGGCTGCATCTACTAAAGTAGTCTAGCCACATTAGTGGATTCATTTACTATAACATCTTAATAATTTACTATTCCTGCGAAGTCTTGTGCCTTAAGGCTAGCTCCTCCGATTAATCCACCATCTATATCTGATTTACCCATTTGTTCTTTTATAGTTGTTGGTTTAACAGATCCACCATATTGAATTCTAACTTTTTCTGCTACTTCTGCTCCGAACATAGCTCCAACAGTTGCTCTTATAAATGCAATTGTATCATTAGCCTGATCAGCAGTTGCAGTTTTACCTGTACCTATTGCCCAAATTGGTTCATAAGCAATAACCAATTTTTCCACTTGTTCTTTTGTAAGTCCTTCTAAATCTAATTTTACTTGACTAGCTAAGACTTTTTCTGTAATATTTCCTTCTCTATCACTAAGAGTTTCCCCTACGCAAAGTATAGGAATAATACTATGGCTATAAGCAGCTTTAATCTTTTTGTTTACAGTTTCATCAGTTTCATTGAAATATTGTCTTCTTTCACTATGACCAATTATAACATATTCAACGCCCATATCTTTTAGCATTCCTGGTGCAATTTCACCTGTAAAAGCACCATTTTCTTCAAAATGCATGTTTTGAGCTCCTACCTTTATATTTGTACCCTTACTTGCCTTTATTACTGCGTCTAAACATAAAAATGTAGGACAAACTACAACATCACATTTTGCATCTTTAACTAACGGTTTCATTTCCTCAATTAAAGTTACAGCCTCAGCTACAGTTTTATTCATCTTCCAATTTCCTGCAATTATACCTTTTCTCATCAAAAAACCCCCAAGTATTCTTTTATTGTAAGTAATAATTATTAGTATTGTTATCTGGACAACAATTAATGTATATTAAAATATTTAAAATGTCTTATTTAACTTTAACTATTTATTTGTAAGAGCTTCAATTCCTGGAAGTAGCTTACCTTCTAAGAATTCAAGAGATGCTCCACCACCTGTAGATATATGAGTCATTTTATCTCCAAATCCTAATTGATTAACAGCTGCTGCACTATCTCCACCACCTATTATAGTAGTTCCATCAACTTTTGACATAGCCTCAGCTACTGCTATTGTTCCCTTTGCAAAATTCGCAAATTCAAATACTCCCATTGGTCCGTTCCAAACAATAGTTTTAGCCATGCTAATAGCGCCTTTATACATCTCACAAGTCTTAGGTCCAATATCAAGTCCCATAAACCCATCAGCAATATTTTGACTTTCAGTAACTACTGGCTCTGCTTCAGCTGAAAATCTATCTGCAACAATATTATCTACAGGTATTAAAAATTTAACTCCTTTTGACTCAGCTTTTTGCATCATAACTTTAGCATATTGTACTTTATCTTCTTCAACTAGTGAACTTCCGATAGAATATCCACCAGCTTTTAAGAATGTATAAGCCATTCCTCCACCAATTATTAAAGTATCAACTTTTTCAAGCAAATTTTCGATAACATTTATTTTATCAGAAACCTTAGCTCCACCTAAAATTGCTACGAAAGGTCTAACAGGGTTCTCTATTGTATCCCCTAAAAATTTTAATTCCTTTTGAATTAAATACCCACATACTGAAGTCTCAATAAATTGTGTTACTCCAACTGTAGAGCAATGAGCCCTATGAGCAGTTCCAAAGGCATCATTTACAAATACATCTGCAAGGGACGCTAATTCCTTTGAAAAGTTTTCTGTATTTTTAGTTTCTTCTTTTCTATATCTTGTGTTTTCTAATAATAGAACATCTCCGTCTTTCATTTTTGATACGGCAGATTTTACATTATCACTAACTACATTTGGGTCTGCTGCAAAGACTACTTCTTTTTTTAACATTTCGCTTAATTTCTTAGCAACTGGCGCTAAAGAAAGCTCAGGTTTTGGTTCTCCACTTGGTTTTCCAAGATGTGAACATAAAATAACTTTTGCACCTTTTTCTATCAAATAGTTTATTGTTGGCATTGCACCTACTAATCTATTTACATCTGTAATTACCCCATCTTTTAATGGTACATTAAAATCGCATCTTACTAAAACTTTTTTACCTTTAACCTCAATATCCTCGATTGTTTTTTTATTGAATTGCATACACATTCTCCTCCCATATGGTTTATAATACAAGTTTCTTATAATTTAATCACATTCATATAAATAGACTACCCTACTATCTTACTATTTACTACTATCTTACTATTTATTTGAATGTACCTTGTATTAATAAAATATAAAAAGGTCCGGTTCCATAGACTAACTATAAAACCAGACCTTAATACTATACTTACAGTTTCCTACAGTTTTATAATAAAATTAAATTTTATAGTCTGTCTGCAACATATTTAGTTAAATCTGCTAATCTGTTTGAATAACCTGCTTCATTATCGTACCATGAAACAACTTTAACCATATTTCCTTCGATAACCATAGTTGACATAGCATCAACTATAGAAGATCTTTCGTCTCCTTTAAAATCAATTGAAACTAAAGGTTCTTCACAACAACCAAGTATTCCTTTCATTTCAGTTTCAGCTGCTTTCTTAAATGCTGCATTTACTTCTTCTACAGTAACATTCTTTGAAACTTCGCAAACTAAATCTGTACATGAAACTGTTGGAGTTGGAACTCTTAATGAGAATCCGTTTAATTTTCCTTTTAATTGTGGTAAAACTAATGCTACTGCTTTTGCTGCTCCTGTTGTAGTTGGAATCATTGATAGGTTAGCTGCTCTTGCACGTCTCATATCACTATGTGGAGCATCTAATAATCTTTGATCTCCAGTATATGAATGAATTGTAGTCATTAAGCCTTTAACTATTCCAAATTCTCTATCTAAAACTTTAGCAAATGGTGCTAAACAGTTTGTTGTACATGATGCATTTGATATTACGTTATGTTTTGCTGAATCATATTTTTCTTCGTTAACTCCCATAACTATTGTAATATCTTCATTTTTTGCTGGTGCAGATATAAGAACTTTTTTAACACTTACACATAAATGATCGCTTGCTTTAGTAGCATCTGTAAAGAATCCTGTTGATTCTAATACTATTTCTACTCCAAGTGAACTCCAGTCAATATTCTTTGGTTCTCTTTCTGCAAATATTTTAATTTCTTTTCCGTTAACTACTATTGCACTTTCTTTAGCTTCTACAGTTCCGTCAAATTTTCCGTAAAGTGAATCATATTTTAAAAGATGTGCGAGTGTCGCAGCATCTGTTAAATCATTAATTCCTACTACTTCTAATTCTGTTGAATAATTTTTTACTAGTGCATTAAATACATTTCTTCCTATTCTTCCAAATCCATTAATTCCTACTTTTACCATCTTGGCAAAACCTCCTAAATTTTATTAACCTAATTATATGTAAATATATAATTTTTTCATTAATCAAATCATTATATAGTTTACTCTCTTTTCTCTATAATATTTACTATTTCTTCCGCAGCCGCTTGATCAATTATTAAAACAGTGCTTAAGCGGTTGATTTCAGTAGCGATGATGGCTCTAGCTTTATTTTTTCCAGCCGCTACTGCGATTAGTGTTTTGCTGTCTGTAACATCTTCATTTTTCACCCCAATAGTAGGTGTAGAATGAACTATTTCTCCTAATTCATTATAGTATTGACCAAATGCTTCTCCTACTGCACCTAATTCTTCAAGTTCCTTTATCTCTTTTTCAGGTACTTCTCTTTTCATAGCCATATCACTGGCGATACCTATTCCATAAATAAGAATATCAGCACTTCGAATCTTATCAATTATACTTTTTATA
Organism: Clostridium sp. CM041; assembly: GCF_055081035.1. Taxonomy (NCBI): domain Bacteria; kingdom Bacillati; phylum Bacillota; class Clostridia; order Eubacteriales; family Clostridiaceae; genus Clostridium; species Clostridium sp. CM041. Next base: position 3,091,716 of record NZ_CM143648.1, on the reverse strand, counting down.
CTTTTTTCATTTACTATAGTTTTTAAAGCATCATTGCTCAAATTATCAGGTACATGTAGTAATTCGTAATTTCCACCAATTTTATCTGCTAGCCTAGCCACTAAAGTATTAGCTTGAATTTCTACATTCCTGGCCATACCACCCCTGGCCGGAAGCACTAAAACATCGGTATATTTGTTATTTTTAGAGAAATTATCTATAACTTCCTTAACTGTTGATCCACCTGTTATTGCAATTATACTGTTATCTTTAATAATATCCATAACATAAATTGCAGCTACCTTCCCAACTTCTTTAAGGACACTTTTATCAATTTCAACGTTCCCGGGAACAACTATAACTTGCTGTAGCTTCAAATGTTTCTCAATAAAATTCTCGATTTTAGACAACCCTTTAATCTCATGAATAAAGCCTTTTAACTGATCTAAAATTTCTTCACCATCAGTTGTTATAAACATACCCAGTGCATTAACCTCAATCAAGTTTTGGGACTTTAGAAAGTTTATTTCATTTCTTACTATTCTCTCGCTTATACACATCTGATCTGCTAAAATTCTTCGTCCTATAGGTTGATTATAACATATCGTCCTTAATATATCATGTCGTTTTTCAAGAAGTTCTATTAATTCAGGCACTATCTTTTGTTGTAATTTCAATATACTCTCCACTTGAACACCTTTCTGGACTTTTTAAGTCCCAGCTTATATTTTTTGCTCCCACAAACATTATAGATGAAATTCTAACTTTTTTAAATTAGTATTTGCAAAAAATATGTTAACATTTTGTTAACGGCATGATTAAATCATCTCCGGGGTCGCTAAAACATTAAAATCTTTTCCGCTTACAAGAACTTTTAATTTCAAGTTCTTCCCTATATTTTGCTACAGTTCTTCTTGAAATATTCATTCCTTCTACATTTAATCGATTACAAATAATTTGGTCTGATAAGGGCTTCTTTTGGTCCTCATTATGCACCATTTCTTTAATAGTTTTCTTAATATTAGTTGTGGATACATCCTCACCACCTACAATTGACGCAATGCCATTAGTAAACAAGTCTTTTATTTTAATGACTTTCCCGTTATTTATACTAACATATTTCTCCCTAATTGCACGGCTTATAGTAGATTCATGCATTTCTAAATTGTTAGCAATCTTTTTAAGCGTCATTGGTTTTAAATATTCAGCGCCTTTATCGAAATATTCCTTTTGAACTGCCAAAATATCTTCCAAAACTCTATATACAGTGTTTTTCCTTTGTTCAATACTTTTAATAAGAAACACTGCGCTATTAATTTTATCTTTTACATATTCTACAGCTTCTATATCATTTTCATTTTTAATAATTTCTTTATACAAACTATTTATATTCAATTTAGGAAGTACATCTTCATTCATAGAAATAAAATATTGGTCATCAATTTTATTAATATAAGCATCAGGCACAATATACTTAACCGTCTCACCAGTATAAAATCCTCTTGACGGCTTAGGCTCTAAAGTTTTTATTATATCTCCATATTTTTGAACCTCAGAAATTTTAACATTTAGTTCCTTAGCTATATCATTGTATTTATTTTCTCCCAATAATTCTAAATACTTATCAATGATTATATAAATATTTTCATCATCTATCCCCAGATTATGTAATTGAATCCTTAAACATTCCCTTAGGTTCCTAGCTCCAATTCCTTGTGGCTCTAAAGATTGGAAAATTTCAAGTGCAATTTCAGCATTCTCGTTTGTTATTCCGAGCTCCCTACATATATCAGATAAATCTTCCGATAAATAACCTTTGGTATCTAAGTTCTCCACCATATATTTGCATATTTCTAAAATTTCATACTGCTCCGTTAGTTCTCCTATTTGCTCTTTAAGATAATCTTTAAGAGATTTTTCCTCTGCAATATAATAAAATGGCGAAATTTCCTCATTTTCATTCTTTGCAGCATAGCTCTTTACTTTATAATCATCCTTGCCAAGATATTTAATTATTTCTTTATAATCAAATTCATTATTGTTATTACTTTTGTGGTTTTGCAAGTCTTTTTCCTCCAGCACTGGATTCTCTTGCATCTCTTTATTTACATATTGTCCTAGCTCATACGCTGACATTTGAAGAAGTTTAACAGACATTTGCATTTCTTGAGTCATTATTAATTTTTGTTCTTGAATCAAATTTAAACCAAAATTAATGTTCATTTTATTATCACCTCATCTTTGGTTGCTATTTATTTTCATGTACCTCTCATATTATAAATATTATAACATAGCTAATGATATAAACCTAGATTATGCATTAAGCTAGAAATAAAAATAAAAAATCTCAGCACAAATTTCTACAACAGCAGAAAACGTAAGCTAAGATTTTTTATTTTTAAAATATTATCTAGATCCTTTAACATATGGTTTACCACTCGCAAGGGGGCCTGTTGTTTTTCCAACAAATCCTGCAAGTGCAATCATGGTAAGTACATATGGAATAACATCATATACTTCTGTAGGTAAATTCCAGCTAAGTCCCTGTGCAAAAATATTAAATGCACTACCAAAGGCAAATAACAAACTAGCCCCAAGCGCTCCGAAAGGTTTCCAATTACCGAAAATAACAGCCGCTAAGGCAATAAATCCACGTCCTGCAACCATTCCTTCTCTGTAAAGTGGTGTTATTCCCAGGGATAATGCTGCTCCACCGAGCCCTGCTAGCATTCCTGATAAAATAACACATAAATATCTTATCTTATAAACATTTATTCCTAAAGTATCAGCCGCCTTTGGATGTTCTCCTACAGCTCTAATTCTAAGTCCTAAAGGTGTTTTATATAGTATATAATGCGAAACAAATACTAAAATAATCGCGAGTATTACAAACCAGTTTAGCTGCGATATCAAATTCCCTATTATTGGTATATTTTTAATCCAATCCGGTATGTTATATGAAAGTCCTGTTACTATATCTGTTTGGCCACCTTTACCACCAAATAACTTAAATATTAAGAAACTCGCAAGGGCCGTCGAAAAAAGATTTATAGCAGTACCTGAAATTACTTGATCTGCACGCAAATGTATGCTTAGCACAGCGTGTATTAATCCCAAAACACCCCCTGCTATCACTCCAAAAAGTATTCCCATTGCTGGACTTCCAGTGGTGTAACTTCCATATACCGCAAAGAAAGCGCCTATTACCATCATACCTTCAAGGCCTATATTAACCACACCTGATTTTTCTGAAAATATACCACCCAGTGCTGCAAAAATTAGAGGCGTAGCTATTCTTAAAGTTTGCGCAAACAAATTAATTAAAATAACACTACTCATTTGTAATCGCCCCCTTCTTTTTCTTCTCAGAGAAGTATTTAACAATATAATCTGTTGCTACAAATATAATAATTATAGCTTGAATTAAATAAACTATTTCTTTTGGTATTCCGTTTAATTGAAGGGTTCTAGAACTACTATTTAATGTTCCAAATAATAAAGCAGATGCTATACATCCAATAGGATTGCTCTTTGCAAGTAAAGCAACTGCAATTCCATCAAACCCATAAGAGGGAAGTGCCATGAAATCTTTTGCATTATGAAGCACGCCTGCAACATGCGTTGCCCCACCAACTCCGGCTATTGCACCAGAAATCACCATAGCCAAAACAGTATTTTTCGCTACATTAATCCCACCATATTCTGCAGCATGTGGATTTATACCAACTGCTCTTATTTCGTAACCAACAGTGGTTTTCCATAATAACCAGAATATAAAGATAGCTACTGCTATGGCAAGGAATATACTAATATTAGCTCCACTACCGCTAACAAACCTATGAATTTCTGCACTCTCTTGTATATTAGGAGTACTTGCTTTACCTTCCACTCCAAAACTAGTTCTTAAAATAATAAAATTGGCTAAAGCCATAGATATATAATTCATCATAATTGTGTTAATAACTTCATGAGTGCCTACTTTAGCCTTTAAATATCCCGGGATTGCTCCCCATACTCCTCCGGCTAAAAGTCCTGCTAAAATAACTAAAACTATATGAATTACTGGATTTAGTCCTGGCAATGTTCCAACAACAGCAGCTGCCATCATTCCAAGTATAAATTGACCAGCAACACCTATATTAAATAATCCACATTTAAATGCTACAGCATTTGCAACTCCTGTAAATATTAATGGAGTAACTTCTGAAAGGGTAACGAAGGTTACTCTAGTATTACCAAACCCACCTTTATATATAAGTCCAAATAAATCACCTAAAGCTGAAAAGTATTGTAATATAGAATATCCTTTTGCCCACATTACAAAGAATACAGCAACAAATATAGAAACGATTATAGAAAAGAAAGGGAAAGCAAGTGTTTTAATGATATTTTTTGCTATACTTACAAAATTACTATTTTCACTTTCTACTTTATTCATTATCTTTAGCTCCTTCCGGTGTTTTATTTAGATTACCACCAGCCATAAGTATACCAAGTTTTTTCTCTGTTGCATCACATCTATCGAGTATATCTACTATTCTGCCATCATACATTACGGCAATTCTATCTGATAATGCCATTATTTCATCAAGTTCTAATGATACTAATAAAATCGCCTTACCCTTATCACGTTCTACAACTAATCTTTTGTGAATATATTCAATTGCACCAACGTCAAGACCTCTCGTAGGTTGTGCTGCTATTAATAATTCCGGATCTTTTGAAATTTCTCTAGCTGCTATAAGTTTTTGTTGATTACCACCTGATAATGATTCCGCATTTACATCTGCATTTGGAGTTCTAATATCAAATTCGCTAATAAGTTCATCACAGTGTTTTCTAATTTCTTTGTAATTCATAACTATGCCTTTACTGAAGGGTGCATTTTTATGAATTCCAAGCACTGAGTTTTCAAATAGAGAATAATCTAATATAAGCCCTCTTTTATGCCTATCTTCTGGTATATGGCCAACACCTACTGACATAATATCTCTTGGTGACTTACCATATGTATTTTTACCGTTTATTATAATGCTTCCACTCTTAGGCTTTTGAAGTCCAGTTAAAACTTCTAACAATTGAGATTGACCATTTCCATCAACACCAGCTATCCCAAGAATTTCTCCACCATATACTGCTAAGTTTAAATTTTGTACTGCAGGTAATCCTCTGTGATCACTTGCACAAAGATTTTCAATTTTCAATATTTCGCCGCGAATTTGAGCAGGATTTTTCTCTACAGTTAGATTAACTTTTCTGCCTACCATAAGCTGCGCTAATTCGTCTATACTTGTTTCTTTAGTCTTTACTGTTCCAGTTACTGCACCTCGCCTAATTATAGTAACTCTATCACTCATACTCATAACCTCTTTTAATTTATGAGTTATCAGTATTACGGATTTTCCTTCTTTTTCAAGATTTTCAATTATGATTCCGAGTTCCTCAATTTCCTTTGGTGTTAAAACTGCTGTAGGCTCATCTAATATTAAAATTTGTGCACCTCTATATAGCGCCTTTAGTATCTCTACCTTTTGTTGTTGCCCTACAGAAATATCTTCTATAACCGCGCTTGGGTCTATTGCAAAACCGTACCTTTCTGAAATTTCTTTAACATCATGTATCGCTTTGCCCATATCAATTTTGAATCCTTTTTTAGGTTCAATACCCAACACAATATTTTCCGCAACAGTAAAATTATGTACAAGCATAAAATGTTGATGAACCATTCCTATACCTAACTTGATAGCATCATTTGGAGTAGATATATTCACTAGGTTACCGCTTACATAAATCTCGCCTTCTTCTTGTTTATATAGACCATAGAGAATATTCATAAGGGTTGTTTTTCCTGCGCCATTTTCACCAAGAAGAACGTGTGTTTCGCCTCTTAATAGTTCAAAATTTATGTTGTCATTGGCAATGGTTCCTGGAAAAATCTTTGTTATGCCCTTCATTTCAATTACCTTTTCCATTGGATTTCCTCCTTAAAAAGATTATTCATCACCTGTGGTGCTGACATCACCTGTGGTGCTGACATTACCTTCGCCCAAAATTTTCATTATTAGAAAGAGCTAGATGTAACACATCTAGCTCTTATTGTATACTAAAAACCATAAATCAGTAAATGAAAATTTTTATTTATTGATTTTTATTTAAAATCCATTGCTCCTTGTCTATCTACTGGAACAACTGTTTTTCCCGCTATAACTTTATCTTCATATTTTTTAACTTCATCTAAAACATCTTTTGGTACGTTTTTATTAGATGTATCAGCTATTCCTACGCCTTTTTCTTTTAACCCAAGATTAGTAACTGTACCACCTTTAAATTCGTTTTTAATTTGAGCTTTAGCTTGATTGTAAGTTGCTGTATCAACTCTTTTTATCATACTTGAAAGTATTATATCAGAATACTGTGGAACTGTTAAAGATTGATCCATATCAACTCCTATAGCCCAAACTGTTTTTCCTCCATCTTTTAATTCTTTAGCTGCTTTAAATAAACCAAGACCAACTCCGGCTGCCGCATGATAAATTACGTCACAACCTCCTTGATATAATGATTTAGATAATTCATAACCTTTTGCTGAATCATTGTAACTATCTGCATATTTTACAGTTGTTCCTGCACTCTTACCATCAATGCTCAATAATCCTTTTGCAGCTTCTGGATTAACTGCTTTAACGCCAGCTGCAAACCCAACTTCGAATCTGTTTATTAATTCATTATCTTTTCCACCAATAAATCCAATTTTATTAGTTTTAGTCATTTTCCCAGCAATAATCCCCATTAAAAAAGATCCTTCTTGCTCTTTAAAAGTAATTGATGCTACGTTTGGAAGATTAACAACTGAGTCTATAATTGTAAAGTTTTTATCAGTATGAGTTTTAGCAACCTCTGTCATTGCATCTGCAATTTGATATCCAATAGCAAAAGTTAGATTTGAGCCCTCTTCAACTAATGACTCTAAATTTGATGCATAATCCTCTTTCTTTTGAGATTCAAGGGCATGGTACGTGAAACCGTCTTCAGATTGTGCCTTTTTAACCCCTTCATCTGCTGATTGGTTAAATGCCTTGTCGTTTAATCCACCTTCATCAGTAGAAAGTCCTATAACGGCAGTACTTTTTGGTGTATTTTTTACAGCTTCCTTCTTAGTTCCACAGCCAGCAAACAATGTTGTAACTATTGCCATTGATGTAAGTACTGCAACTATCTTTCTTTTATTCATAATAAATTCCTCCCTAAGTAATTAACTAAGTAATTAAGCAATATTATTGCTTAGCAGTATGTATTCTATAAACATTAAAAAAATCCTTTTTATTTTAGAATGTTTTTTTGTAATCTTTATATGATGATAAAATAATATTATATGCTGTATATAGATTTTTGATTCCTTGATTATGTTTTTATTTCAAGCTAATTATTACAATTTTTCAGAAAGGACACTCATAATTGAAATTATGGGTATTCTTTCTGAATTTATAAACTAATTAAATCATATTTTCAATGTAATATTCAGCATGGGTAGATGCTATTGCCCCATCTGCTGCTGCTGTAATTATTTGTCTTAGTAATTTTGCTCTTATATCTCCTGCAGCGTATACTCCAGGTATATTAGTTCTCATTTCTTCATCAGTGATAATTTCGCCTCGCTCATTCATGGTAGTCTTCCCTTTAAACAATTCCGAAATTGGAAGGTATCCTACAAATACAAAACATCCATCTGCTTTTAAATCGTGAGTTTTACCAGTTTTAATATTTTTAAGTACTAATCCCTCCAAGCTTTCTTCGCCTTTAGCCTCCGTAACTACTGTATTCCAAACAAACTTTATTTTCGGATTATTAAAAGCTTTTTCTTGAAGTGACTTAGCAGCTCTGAGCTCTGCTCTTCTATGTATTACTGTAACACTTTTCCCAAATTTAGTTAAGTATATAGCTTCAGATATAGCTGAATCTCCGCCTCCTAGTACTGCAATGTCTAAATCTTCAAAGAAGTCAGCATCACAAGTTGCACAATAAGAAACTCCTTTCCCTCTTAATTCTATTTCATTTTTAAATCCACCAAGTCTTGGGCTCGCTCCTGAGGAAATTATAATTGTTTTAGCCTTGTAAGTTTCTTTCATACATTTGATTACTTTAATGTCACCTTCGATCTCAACTTGCATAACCTCTTCTTTAACAAATTGTGTTCCAAATTCCTTCGCTTGCTGTTTCATTCGCTTGCTTAATGATGCTCCTGTACAATCTTCAATGGAGCCTGGGTAATTATCTATTTCATTAGTTGTAGCAACCTGTCCACCAAACTCTCCTCTTTCAATAATTAAAGTGTCCATTTTTGATCTTGATGCATAAATGCCAGCAGATAATCCTGCAGGTCCACCGCCAATAATTATAGTATCATAAATATGTACCATACGCTTAACCTCCTCACTTTTTTATTCACTCAGTAAAAATTTTAATATTCTTCAACGTAAAAAATGCCACAGGCACCTTCACCTGCATGTGTCCCCACAACGCATCCAACCGAGCATTCTATAAAGTCCATTTCACGTTCACTCATATGAGACCTCAAACTCCCTAGAATATCTCGGTCACTAGCTTGCAATAGAATACTTGTCTCCCCACTTCTAGTCCCTGTTTCCTCTAAATTTTTCAAAATAGTTTTTATTGCTTTTTTGCTTCCACGAACTTTATCTATTACGGCCATTTCACCATCTTTTACAGTTAAAATTAATTTTATCCCGAGTAGCCCGCCTATCGTTCCAGCAGTTTTAGACAATCGACCACCTTTAACTAAATTATTTAATGAATCAAAAGCAAGCGCACTTTTCACATGAGGTATTGTTTGTTTAACTTTTTCTTCTATTTCAAATATATTACATCCCTCTTCTTTTAATTTACAGGCTTTTAAAACCAAAATTCCAAGACCCGATGTAACATTATAACTATCAATTGTGATAATATCTTCTGATGATAACATGCTTTTAGCCATACATGAAGATTGATAAGTCCCACTCATTTTTGAAGATAAATGAATAGAAACTATCTTATATCCCTCATCTAAATATTTTTTATAGCATTCATAGAATCTATGTGGGTTTACCTGAGTGGTCACAGGGAACTGCTCAGAATTATTCATTTTATATAAATATTCTTGTAAATTAATATCCTCGCCATCCCTGTAAGTTTTGTTTTCTATGTTCACGAGTAGTGGTAAAACTTCTATATTATACTTATCAATAATGTCTTTATTTAAATCGCACGTGCTATCTGTTATGATTTTAATCTTTTCCATTCCTATCTCCTTGTTCGTCTCTTGGGGATATAACAGTTGTTAATTGCTATGCACCTTATTTCATATTCTTAAATCCTATTTGCCTAAGTGCTTCATATGTCACAATAGCTACTGTATTGGAAAGATTAAGGGACCTAGTTGTACTATTTATCATAGGCACTTTTATACACCTTTCAGGATCGCTACCACGAACATTATCTGGAAGCCCTGATGACTCTCGGCCAAAAATTATAAAATCGCCGTCTTTATATTTTACATCTGAATATAATTTTGAAGCTCTTGTTGTAGAATAGTAGAAAGTTGACTCTTTATATTTTTCTCTAAGAGCTTCATATGTATCATGTATCTCTAAATTCAAATAAGGCCAGTAATCGAGTCCCGCCCTTTTAAGTTGCTTCTCCTCTAAACTAAATCCTAAAGGTTTTATAAGATGAAGTTTGCAATCAGTTAGCACACAAGTTCTTCCTATATTACCAGTATTTTGTGGAATTTCCGGTTGAAATAAAACTATATTTAAATTCACAATAAATCCTCCTTGCCCTTCTTTTTCAATATAAAACATATAAATATCTAAAACCATATTACCCTAAGTATAACTAATAGTAAAGATGCAGCTAATCTACATTCTCTGGGTTATATCATCACCTGTGCTGCTACTATAATAACTTTTCTATGGTCTCAGCTCTTTTAAACGATCTAGATATTATTTTCTTTGGATAACCCATGTACTCTAAAAGTTTTATAGCATTTCTTGTTTGAGAAACTCCTTTTTTTATCTTATAATCAAAACTTAATCCTTTACTCGTATCAACCTTTTCACTAAAATAATAAAACTCATAATTTTCTTTTAGAATGTTCACTAATTCTCTATCATGAGTCGCTACAATAGAAACAGATTTTCCATTGTTTATGTATGTTAATATTTCCGCCGACATTGAAATTCTTTCTATTGGATTTGTACCTCTAAATATCTCATCTATTGGGCAAAATACAGCTGCATCCTTTTCTAGCGCTTTGATTATTCTAAGAATTGCTTCCGCCTCTGCCATATAGAAACTTTTTCCCTTTGTTAAATCATCATTAGGGCTAATTGATGTAACTATGTTAAAAAAAGGAGCTTCGTAACTCTTAGCCAAAACAAAATCAAAGCATTGAGCCAAAATTATATTTACCCCTAGCATTCTTAAAAAAGTAGACTTTCCTGCCATATTTGTGCCCGTAAGTACAATACCTCCACTTTCTATGCTAATTGAGTTTGCAACAGCCTTGTCTATAAGAGGATGTATTCCCTCTTTTATAGTTAACTCAACCTGCTTTATAAACTTAGGTTTTACATACTGCTCACCTAAATTTTGCTTATAACCCGCGATAGAAATTAAGGCTTCTACTTCACCAACTGTACCGTAAAGGTCCATTAAAACTTCTTTTTCTTCTTTTATCCTATGAGATATAGAATAATAAGCAGTTTCTTCAAGGAGAAATATCACAGATATAAATTCAAACAATCCTTGCCACATATTTATAAATCCTATTAATCTTATGTTTCTATCTATATCCTTTACGGATTTAAGCATTATTTTTATCTTTTCTTTATAATAAACAATATCTTTATTATTTATGCTTACAATTTTTTTAGCTGCCTTAATATTTTTTTGCAAATAAAAAATGCCATTAGATTTAATTTGCCTTACTTCCGAAGAGTTTATTAGCATATTAATAGACGCGATTCCAAACAAAACTATCATAAATTTAATATTCACAAATATCGCAAGCAAGATCGCTATTAATGGTAATATCTTTCCAATAAAAGTATAAATATAATATTTAGTTTTATTTATTATAAGGTCAGTTTCAATCATATCTAAAAAACTATTTTTTATATCGCTACCTAATTCAAGGAAAATGCACTGAAGGCTTTCTCTTAATCTGTCATTTTCTTTAAATGACTGAATTAATTTCCCCCTTTTTTTCAATTTTTCTTCCTTCATTAAAGGATTTCTAAGCATTGTGTATAAAGCGGCTTCTCCAGGGCTACTATATGCTCTATCCAATTTTTCGTATACCTTATTCATATCTAAATCGTCCCATGTTTGATTATCTAAGGTATATTCATCTTTTTTATGTATACTAAAAAACTTCTTAATCTTCTCAAAATCTCTTTTCTTGTCCATATCTCCCTTATAATCACTTCTTATTGAATGTAAATACCTATTACTCATAGTAAAATACTCCTTTAGTTTTTTTAAACTATTTCATCTTTACTACATTATAGCAAAATCCGATACATATTTCCAATGTTTATTATAAATAAATGAGTTCTGAACCCTTGATAATAAAGAGTTTCATAACTTTCATATACACCTAATCCTATATAGTTAGAAGTATTAAAATAATTTTGCTATAGCAGCAAATCTTTCAGCCTCTTTATAATTTTTCTCACACTGGTTACACTCCCCTATTAATCCATATATCTTGCCGTTGTATGGATTAATATAAAGTGCAGTTTTTAAACTCCCTAGCGCTTGATTACAATTCATTGAAGTTGACTGGAATAACTTCCTACAACTCAAAATTAGCCTTTCATTCCACTCTTTCAAGGATGGAATGAAAGGCTTACCATTACACTTCTAGCACAAATTTCTCAATAACCTTCGCTACTCCATCGTTATTATTAGTATCAGTAATATATTTTGCAGCTTCTTTCACGAACCCATCTCCATTTCCCATAGCAACTCCAAGTCCTGCAATTTTAATCATAGATAAGTCATTTTCACTATCTCCTATACAAATAACCTGTTCACGATTTATTCCATAATAATCAGCTAAAATCTTAACCGCATTTCCCTTTGATACTCCCTTATTCGTTACTTCAAAATTATCGAAATGAGAGCTTACCACTTCAAAATTATCCATATCTCTTAATGATATTTTTGCTTTTCGGATTTTTTCTGTATCCTCATCTACCCCTATACCTTTAAAAATTTCAGTTTCATATTTCTTAAATATCTCATTCCACTCCTTCACGAGCACTACTTTGATCTGCTTATCCTTTGGTAGTGTTTTATTAACTCCCGCATAAAAAGATGTAGAATATGTTAAATTTTCCGTAAAAATCATGTCTTTGGTATAAAAATGCGGATAAATCTCATACTTTCTAAACACAGATAGCAGTTTTTTGCATTTTTCCACACCTAACGCTTCATTGTAAACTACTTCATCTCTATCTTTTTCTCTGATATAAGCACCATTCGCAGCTATTACCGGTGATTTAACTCCCAAGAGATCCGAGAAAAAATCAGCAGAGGCAAAAATTCTTCCCGTACATACTGCAATCTTTACGCCCTTTTTATTAGCTAGCCTTATAGCGCTAAGATTCCTTTCACTAATAGTTTTTTTATCATTTAGAAGCGTACCATCCATATCTATACATATCAATTTGTAATCCATATTTTTTATTCTCCTTCTTAAGTTTTTTTTATTAAATCATCTTCTGAAATGTCATTAAGAAGAGAACATAACGTTAATTAAACGTTATGCTCTCTTCTTAGTACCAACTTTTATAATTCCATTAATAACGTTGAATGTATCATTATTTATAACCTGTGTACCAATTAGCTTACCATTTTCATACGTTTTTCTACACACTTTGACTTTAAATCCTGCATAACCCGTCTTAACAATTTCTTTTTCACCCTCGTACCTAGTTGGATCTTGTATTGTTTCGGTCTTTGGCTGAGTAACTTCCAATACTTCACTTACAATTTCATAAGTTCTTTTAGTTAATGTGGAATTAGAATAAATGTTAAATGAGAGATTTCTGTTTGATATAACACCTTCAATGTATATTGGATACTTAAATGTGTTTTTAAACTTATAATCTAGATTGCCATAATCAACTGTAGCATCTTGTCCTTTTGGGATATAACCCGAAGAAATTGTATGATGAATTCTTTCTACTGAAAGAATTTCAGTTGTAAGCATTGCATTATACAGAGTAGATGAAACCTGGCATATTCCCCCACCTAACCCTTGTTCTAATCTATCTCCAACAATTACCCCTGCAGTTTTATATCCTCTTGCCGCAGTTCTCTCTCCTACAATTCCATTAAAGCTAAAGACATCTCCTGGCATGAGTAGCGTCCCATTTATACTTCTAGTAGACAACTCTATATTTGTAGCTCTGCCTTCTTGTGAACTTGCAAAGTTCGTACTATAGCTTGAAATTTTTGTATTTATCGCATTTAAGGAAGCTGCCGTAACTTTAGGATTTAATTTCTTTACTGGAGCCGTGATACTTATATCATCTCCCGAGAGAAGACCATTTATTTTACTTTTAATATCTTTTTTCAATTTTTCTGATTCTAACTGCTTTCCATAAGCGTCACTTGTAACACTAAAGTTTCCACTACTAACCATAGTTATAGTTGCATTTACTGGATCTTTATTTATATCTTTTGTCATTTCCGCTAATATTTTATCAACAGCCTTATCATTATATTCAAAGGTAAGCTTTATTTGCTTATCGCCAGGATTTTTAATAGCTTTATATCTTTGTAACATATTCATGTCACTTCCATATCTCATTGCCTGCTTTATAGCTTCATCAATATTATATTTTGCGTCTAGCATTGAATAGTCCAAGGTATATTTTTTATCTTCGTTTACTATTGTAATTTTTTTCTTAATCACCTTACTTGAGTACTTTTCCTTCATTATTATTTTTGCTTGTTCCTCAGTTTTACCTGTTAAATCCTCATTTTCTATTTTTACTTTAGGTAAAATCAAAGAATCCCATTGTTTTACTTTAAAATAAGAGTAGCTAGTAAATATAATTGCACCTAACAAAACTAAAATTCCTAATACTATAATTGCTTTTTTCTTCATATGTAATCTCCTTTTCTACTCAAGCATATTATACTACAAAGAATCTAATATTCCTATACTTTCCCCCTATTCACTCTTGCTTATTTGTTAACTTAGCTTAATATTTAAGTTCCAATTAAGTACCTTTTATGGTAAAATTAAACTTATAATAATTCCATTTTAAGGAGTGATAATATGAATTATAATGAAGATAAACTTAAATACTATTTAAAGAACATTTTATCAATATCTAGTCCTTCAGGTTATACACAAAAAATTATGGACTATATAAATGATGAGCTTAATATTCTGAACGCAGCACATTTCATTACTAATAAAGGTGCAATTGTAATCACCTTAAAAGGCAAAAATAACGATTATCAAAGAACACTTTCTGCTCATGTGGATACACTTGGTGCAATGGTTAAAAAAATTAATTCCAGTGGTTCTTTAGCATTAGATCCTATAGGTGGATACATGATGAATTCAATAGAGGGCGAAAACTGCACCATAGAGACTATTGATGGTAAAACCTTCACAGGAACTATCCATTGCACAAAACCTTCAGTGCATATTAGTGGTAATGATGCTCGTGAGCTTAAAAGAACCCCTGAAAACATGGAAGTAATTCTTGATGAAAAAATTTCTTCAAAAAAAGAAGTGGAGGAATTAGGCTTAAGCGTCGGTGATTTCATTTGCTTTGATACGAGAACACTCTTTACCGAAAAAGGTTTTATAAAATCTAGGCACCTAGATGATAAGGCTTCAGTTGCAATTCTCCTTTATGCTATAAAACACATAGTAGAAAATAACATTGAACTTCCATATACAACTAATATATTTATTAGTAATTATGAAGAAGTTGGACATGGAGCTTCTGCGTCAATTCCAGAAAATACTAAAGAGTTTGTATCAGTAGATATGGGTTGCCCCGGTCTTGATCAAAATTCATCTGAGTATAGTGTTTGTATTTGCGCTAAAGACTCAACAGGCCCTTATGATTTAGATTTAAGGAAAAAGTTAACAAACATATGCAAAAAAGAAAACATAGATTATAAAATAGATATTTATCCACACTATGGTTCTGATGCTTCTGCTGCTCTAATAGCTGGATGGGATATTAAAACAGCTTTAATTGGTGCTGGAATTTTCGCTTCACATGGATATGAAAGGACTCATATGGATTCCATATTATGTACTCTAGATCTAATAATTAAATATTGCACGCAAGAATAATGCATATAAAATAGTAGTAGAAATTTTCTACTACTATTTTATGATTATTCTAGCTACAAAATCTATGTTTACCAATTACTTTTATAAGTGTGCGTGACCATATCCACTTATTAGTAGCCGTTGCAGGATTAAAATAGAATACTGCTCCATCTGATGGGTCCCATCCATTTATTGCATCCCTTGCAGCCCTTACGGAACTTTCTTCAAGTTTTGCATTTATTTGTCCATCGACTATAGCTGTGAATGCCCCTGGTTGATAAATTACTCCCGCTATTGTAGCCGGGAATCTTGCATCTCTTGTTCTGTTTAAAATTGTTGCTCCAACAGCCACCTGACCTTCATAAGGTTCTCCTCTAGCCTCCCCATTTATGAGCATAGCTATTAAATCCACATCCTTATTATTTGTTACGTTTTGGCCGGAAGCTGATCCACCAGGAGTTGATGTACTAACCGAAATACCCATGGCCGCAAGTGTTTGTTTTCCTGCAATTCCATCTGCATCTAATCCATTACTACCTTGAAATGCTTTAACAGAAAGATAGGTATTGTAACCATATATTCCATCAACACTATCCTTATGGTATCCCCATTGTTTTAATTTAGTTTGAATTTGTTTAACTTGTTCACCACGCGCGCCATATTTGTAAACCTGTGCCATAACTTTCATACTAGAAATATTAAGGTAAATTTCATTTGCAAAATATGTAATTAAAACTATCATAACCACAGCACTACATCTTTTAAATAATTGCTTTTTACTCTTCAAATTAATTCCTCCTTAGAAAACAATCTATAAATTTCATTAACATTAATAGTTTGTTCTAAATTCCAAAAAAAATACACTATGCTACTATAATCTAATTAAGTAACACAGTATATTTTTAGAATTAAATTTCCGCATTATAATA
The DNA here is from genome assembly GCF_055081035.1 of Clostridium sp. CM041. Classification (NCBI taxonomy): domain Bacteria; kingdom Bacillati; phylum Bacillota; class Clostridia; order Eubacteriales; family Clostridiaceae; genus Clostridium; species Clostridium sp. CM041. Next base: position 3,075,432 of record NZ_CM143648.1, on the reverse strand, counting down.
TTTAAAATACTCTAGTGAGTTATCTTTTATTATTACCTTAAAATGCTTATTTTCTCTTAAAATTCGACATTTTATAATCACAATCTAACATTTATAAACTTTTACAGTTCATATTTTTCAATAGTTATGTTAATATTATTAAATACAGTTAATACAAGACAACTAGCTTTAATTTGAGAGTTGAAAATTGAGGGTTATGGTTGGTTTTTATGAAAACCTGAAAACTATTAAACTATATTTTAAACTCGCAACTTTCCACTATCAATTCTCAACTAGTCTATTAGGAGGATTAAATGATATCAAATAAACAATTTTTACCTATTAGCATGAATGATTTGAAAGAAAGAAATATATCTCAATTAGATTTTATAATAATTACAGGGGATGCATATATTGATCATCCCTCCTTTGGAACTGCTATAATCGGAAGAACCTTAGAAAGAGAAGGCTTTACCGTAGGTATTATCGCCCAGCCTAATTGGGAAAGCGTTGATGATTTTAGAAAACTTGGAAAACCTAAATATGCATTTATTATAAATTCAGGTAATATAGATTCTATGGTTAATCACTATACTGCAGCAAAGAAAAAAAGACACACTGATCTTTATTCACCAGGTGGCAAGTCAGGTCATAGACCAGATAGAGCAGTAATTGTGTATTGTAATCGCGCTCGCGAAGCTTTTAAAAATGTTCCAATTATAATTGGTGGAATAGAGGCCAGCCTTAGGCGGTTTGCCCATTACGATTATTGGGCTAATAAAGTAAGACGAAGCTTATTAATTGATGCTAAAGCAGATTTACTAATCTATGGTATGGGAGAAAAAACTATAGTTGAAATGGCTAATCTTTTCAAGTATGGCATGAGTATTGATAAAATGACTACCCTTCGTGGAACTGTCTACGCTTCAAAAGATATTAGTGAACTTAAAGACTTTATAGAGGTACCTTCTTTCGAAACTGTTTCCACTGATAAAAATGCTTATGCAGAAAGCTATAAATTACAGTCTTTGGAACAAGATGACATAAGAGGAAAAGTAGTAATACAAAAACATACTGATCGATATGTAGTACAAAATGCTCCTCAAATTTCTTTAACGCAAAAAGAAATGGATGTAACTTATGGTCTGCCGTACACTAGAACATATCATCCTATATATGAAGATAAGGGCGGTATTCCTGCAATAATTGAAGTTGAATTTTCTATAACCAGCCATAGAGGTTGTTTTGGTAGCTGCTCATTTTGCGCTTTAACCTTTCATCAAGGTAGAGTTATTCAAAATAGAAGCCAACACTCTATTATAGATGAAGCGAAGCTTTTAACAACCTTAAAAAATTTCAAAGGATACATTCATGATATTGGTGGGCCTACTGCAAATTTTAGGCATAGAGCTTGCAAACTCCAAGAAAAAGTAGGTGTATGCCGAGATAAACAATGTATGTTCCCAACTCCATGTAAAAATCTTATTATCGACCACACTGAATATTTGGATTTATTAAGAAAAGTTAGAGTAATTCCAAACATTAAAAAAGTTTTTATTCGTTCTGGAATAAGATATGACTATTTAATTTTTGATAAAAACCCTAAGTTTTTTGAAGAATTGTGTGAACATCATATTAGTGGACAATTAAAAGTAGCACCTGAACACATAAGCGACAAGGTACTAGACCAAATGGGAAAATCAAAGCAAGAAGTATTTGACCGTTTTGTTAAAAAATATTCGCAGACAAATAAACAATTGGATAAAAATCAATTTTTAGTTCCATACTTTATGTCAAGCCACCCTGGTTGTGACTTAAATGAATCAATTAAATTATCAGAATATATAAAAGAAATGGGATATACTCCCGAACAGGTCCAAGACTTTTACCCAACACCCGGGAGTTTATCTACCACAATATTTTACACCGGAATTAATCCTTTCACGAATGAGAAGGTTTATGTTCCAACTGAGCAAAAAGAAAAAAATATGCAAAGGGCTCTGATGCAATTTAAAAATCCAGATAACTATAATATTGTAAAAGAAGCACTAATAAAAGCTCATAGGGAAGATTTAATTGGTTTTGATAAAAAATCATTAATACCGCCAAGACCTATGAAGGCAAATACTAATGCCAAATTTAAAGGGAATAAAAATTCTAAAGTAAATCCTTTAAAGACCGGGTCAAAACCCGTTTCAAATACTATTTCAACAACCGTTTCAAAAACTGACTCAAAAATTAGTCCTAGCAAAAAAGCTAGAACTAGAAAATAAAAAAGCATATATGACTACATTTTTTTGTAGTCATATATGCTTTTAAAATTTTCACCTGTGGTGCTATAACATTAACCATTTTGCCTTTTCTTTTTAAACTTTATTAATCCATAATCTATGGTTATAATCCAAGAAATATCGCCTAGCAATAACCATGGGAGATTTCCATTTATTGAAGTTAGAACTACTGAAATAATTGTAACAATAGAAGATATTATTATTATTGCTGATCCTAGTTTATTCGAATATGTTTTGTTAAAAAGTTCTATACCTTTAATAATAAAAACTGAATTTATTATAAGTAGTCCAATATAACAATAACCTTCTAGTTGTAATTCTATAATGTATCCACAAAGGATTGATACATTAATATCTGAAGCAGATTTATATATCATAATGCAGTATACTACAGACAACATTAAGCAGATAAATAAAATCTTTTTAAGTTTAATTTTATTGTTTCTTGCAAATATAAACACTGAAATAACGCCACATATTGGTATGCTAAGTAAATTTGTGAATACCAAAGGTTTTAATAAATATAAATAATTTTGATTTTTTATAACGGAAAGGATTATTAAAGCTATGTATCTAAACGTCATTAAAATTAAAGCAATAAGACTAATTATTTTAATTTTTTTAGGTGCATAAATCAAACTAGATATTATACCTTCATACAATAAAAAAAACACTATCAACAGCAGTAAAAAATATATACTCATTCATATACTCTCCTAAAATTGCTACTATTAATATTTATTAATTTATGTTTGATATTATGCTTAATTTACTTTATTTTAGTACCTAATATAGATATTCCACCTTTTTCACATTCTATAAGGAGTGGGAAATCGGGTCCTCTTTCTCCATCTATATCTGTACCAATACCTTCGAAGCATTCTATTTCTAATCTATCAGTTTTAAAATAAACAATTCCTTCTATATTTTCTAAATGCTCATTTCGAATCATTTTAATAAAAATATTTAAGATATTCTTCATGTTTCCAGCCTTTATTATAATTACATCTAAAAGTCCATCGTCCACCTTAGCTTTATATGCAAATTTTAAATTTCCTGCAGTTTGTCCATTGAACACTAACATTAAATACATATTTCCATCAAAAGAGACTTCATCTGAACTAACTTTTATTTTTAGTTTTCTAAAATTAGGTAACTGTTCAATTCCTTTTATATAATATGCAAGTTTTCCTATAGTGTTTTTTAGATCCATATCCATTTTTTGTGATATATCTGTAAATAAACCTGCACTCGCTACATTCAGAAAATATTTATCATTTATTTTCCCTATATCTATTTTTTTTGCATCGCTTGTTAATATTTGATTGCATGCCTTTTCAACATCTTGAGGCATTCCTATATAATATGCAAAATCATTTGCAGTACCTGCGGGAAGAATTGCTATAGGTAAATCAATATTCTTTTTTTTCATCTCATTTACTACAGTATCTAAAGTTCCATCTCCACCTGCTATTAAAATGTATTTGTAATTTTTGTCTATATCAAAAAAAGCATCTGATATAGGATTTTCATTGCATATTCTATATGGCACTATCGTGTGCTTATATTTTTGATGAATCATTATTATCTTATCTAAATCTGATGCTATAGTATTTTCTCCAGAATATGGATTATAAATAAATTTTACCTTGTTCATTACATTCTCCCCTATTTCCGTTTAAATTTAATATGTTATTTATAAACATTATACCTCTTTAAAAATGAATCCACAAGATTTACCTTTCCTGTGGATTTTTAGTTAATAAAATAAAAGTCAATAGTAATTTAACATATAATTGCGCTAATAAATTACATTTTTTATTTATTTTTTAACATTCTCATTAAATATTCTGTGTGCATGGGATAGAAATATCACTGAGTACGTCCCTAGCCTCTTCATGAAGCTTTGGTTCTAATGCCACATCCCCTAGCGAAACCATCCCAACTAATTGATCCTTTGCCGTTATTGGTAGCCTTCTTATTTGCCTTTCACTCATAATCCTAATAGCATCATCCACATTCATATTTTGATCTCCTACTACTGGGTTAGAAGTCATAATATCTCGAACTTTTTGCGTTTTTACATCCTTGCCTTCTGCCACGCATCTAAGTATTATATCCCTATCCGTTACAATACCAATCACTTTCTCCTTTGTTTTTACAGGAATTGATCCTATATTATGTTCTTTCATAAGCTCGGCTGCATGCTTTGCAGTATCATCTACAGATAAACTTAAAACGTCTTTAGTCATTATTTCAGAAACTTTCATTTTGTATTCCTCCTTCTTAATTTTTTATGTTAGATAAAAATTACTAATATTTTTATTTTAACCATAAATAAATGTTAATATTAATATTTTTTTATTATATTTTTCCTTGAGAACCGAAAAATAAAATTTATGATTTTCATACTTAAATGTTTCTATAATATGATGTATAATTTAAAGTATGATTTTATATTAATATATTAGTGAAATTTTATTATTTTAGGAGTGATATTTAGTGAAGAAATCCTCTATACCCAATATTCTTACTTTTGGAAATTTAATTTTTGGTTTATTATCCTTGCTAATGACTTTTCAAGCTAATTACAAATTGTCTGTAATTTTTATATTATTAGCTGGTTTTATGGATAGATATGATGGCCAAGTAGCACGCTTTTTACAAGTATCAAGCGCTTTAGGAAAAGAATTGGATTCATTAGCTGATCTAGTATCTTTTGGCGTTGCACCTTCTTTGCTTATATATAATTTATATAATTTCATTTCCTTAGGCTATTTGGGTTATGTTTGTTTTTTAGTTTTCCCTGTAGCTGGTGCATATAGACTAGCACGATATAATAATTCTAAATTTAATAATGTTTATACTGGTATCCCTATTACAATTTCTGGAATGCTTTTAGCACTCTATGCTTTCGTGACTTTAAATTCTCCACACAAATTCCCTCTTACTATTATTATAATATTTATACTCTCTTATCTTATGGTAAGTAAATTTCAAATAAAAAAAGTGTAAGAAATATAATATTTCTCACACTTTTTCAACGACATCTCAGAAGGAAATTCCACAATTTTATAACAAGAGATACTTAATAGCTCCGCAGGAGATAATTAATCCTTTAACCTTAGCTCCTCGTCAATCTCTGTTTCTATATACTCAGTTTGAATCTTGCAGTTCATAACTTCGGTCTTAATTTTGCAATAAGACATATAACTATAACTCGCATCGTCTAACACCTTTATTGTTTCATCTATAATGTCCCCCAAATTATCAGCTCTTTTTAATGCATCCTTAACCTCACTTTTTTTAGATAGTGCAATTTTATTTAATTCATCTGCTCCACCTATTAATAGCCTATAAGAACTAACTAGTTTAGTTAAAATATCTGCTAAATTATTTACATCATCATAATAATTCTGAATTACTCTTCTATGTGCCAAATAATCACCTTTTAGTTTAATTATATTATTATATATATCTATTTATGCTTAGGTGCATTAAAATAAATAACAAGTCAAAGGTGTGACTTGTTATTTATCTAAATTTACCTAAACAATATAATAATATGCTAAAGTAATTATTATATAGGTAGTAATTAGAATACTTCCTTCTAGCCAATAGGTTTTTCCATCTTGAAAGACTAAAAAAGACATACCTACAGCTATACTACACATTATTATGTGAAAGGTTGGAAATAGAAGTGTCATATTTAAACCCATAAAACAAGAGAATATTACAAGCACAGGGGTAACAAAAAGTGAAATTTGGATGCTTGATCCTATAGCTGTTTCTAAGCTCATATCTACCTTATTTTGCATTGCACACATTATTGTAGAAACATTTTCTCCTATATTTCCCAAAAGTGGAATTAATATTATGCCTATGAACTCTTGGGATATATTATAGTTTTTAGTAAACTCTCTAATATTATAAATTAGCTTATCACTTATAAAATAAAGTAATACAGATATACAAATTAAAATCATTACACTTTCAATAACTTTTTTATTCACGACAACTTTTTTTTCTTCTTTATCCACGCTTATAACAAACAAATTGTTATGAGTATACAATGAGAATATTAGTCCTAAGATATAAATACCTATCAGTAAAAAAGCAATTTTCACACTTATGGATATTAGTACCGGATCCTTAACTACAGAGTATCTATTTAATGTTGCTATAACTACCATGGATGACAATGCCAATAGTAACATATTGAAATTTGTTCGTGCTATTATCCTATTGAAATTCTGCTGCCTGAACTTAAATCCTCCAAACACTACCGCAATTCCAAGACCCAAAAGCATATTGTTTACAATTGACCCAATTAAAGAAGCTTGAACCATAGGTATCATTCCATACTTTATTGACCATATTCCCATCATAAGCTCTGGAACATTGCCTACTGTAGCAGCTAAAAGCCCCCCTTTTTTTTGTCCTATATAATCTGAAATGCTAGTGGTTTGGTCTCCTAGTAGAATAGCTAACGGAACTATAGCTATAGAATATATTATTGTATTTACTAAACTTGAAGAAGTGCTTATAAACATTAATGCAATTACACCGATTATAAAAATATAGGTTTTTTTCATTCACAACACCAAACTATCATTATTTTGTACTTTCATTTACGTATTCTTCATTAATCCCCTCAAAAATATCTTCATTAATATTTCTGTATGTGTTATACACTTCATTTTCATCTGTATTGCGCCACTGCATTTCTATCCCTCCCTTTAATTAGTTATCTCCTTTATTATTCTATTCATTATGATTTTAAAGGTTACTTTACTAAGTGATGTGATATACAAAAAAAGAGGGACATCCCGTTTAGGATATCCCTCTCTTAACTTCCATCAATATATTTATTTAAGCTCACCTTGTTTTAATAATATTTTTTTTGCAAGTTCGAGTCCTGTAGGAGTAGTTGCAAGCCCGCCCATAGCTGTTTCTCTTAATTCACAAGGTAATTGTTTTCCCACCTTATACATGGCAATTACTGTATCATCAAAAGGTATTCGACTTGTAACCCCACTCATAGCCAAATCTGCAGTAGTCAATGCACTTACTGCACCAGCTATATTTCGTTTAGCACACGGTACCTCAACCAAACCTGCGACAGGGTCGCATACTAGTCCTAATATGTTTTTTATAACAATAGCAGCTGCATTTAGTGCCATAGCGGGAGTACCACCCATCATTTCCACTACAGCCGCGGCTCCCATGGCAGCTGCAGAACCACATTCAGCCTGACATCCACCTTCAGCTCCTGACATTGTAGCATTTTTAGCTATTATAATTCCTACTCCAGAAGCTGTAAATAACGCATTAATCAGCTCATCTTCAGTTTTATTTAACTTCTCTCCTGCTGTAATAATTACTGCAGGAAGTATTCCACAAGACCCCGCTGTCGGCGCAGCGACTATTTTTCCCATGGCTGCATTAACTTCTGAGCAAGAAAGAGCTCTCGCCATTGCTTTTATCATAAATTCACCTGTCAGTGTATTCCCCCCTTGCGCATACCTATTCAGTCTAATTGCATCCCCACCTATTAATCCACTTATAGATCTAGTTTCATTTGTAAGCCCATATTCCGCAGCTTCCCTCATTATAATTAGATTTTTCCTCATTTTTTCAACAATTTCACTGCGCGTAAATCCACTTTCTTCTTGTTCACACCTTATTGTATATTCCCAAATTGGTATATTTTTCTCTTCACATACACTTAAAAGTTCTATCCCTTTGTTTACGAACATATTATTTCCTCCTCGCTGTATTACGACCGTTGCACTGGTGATATTTCTCTTATACTGTAAATATCCTCCATAGACTTAATCTTACTTAATACGTTTTCAGTTACTATGGTATCTGTCTCAAACACCATGGCTGCTTTTAGTCCTCTACTATTTCTATACACATTCATAAATGCTATGTTAACATTTCCATCATATAACAAGGTACTTACTTTTGAAATCATCCCTGGAATATCTTTATGGCTAATTATAATTGTTGGATAGTTACCTGTAAATTTAACTGGTTGCCCATCAACTTCAAATATCGAAATATTTCCTCCTCCAACAGATGACCCAACAACTTCAACTATTTTCTCATTTTTTTTTGTTATAATAAACTTTACTGTATTAGGATGAACATCTCCCAAATCGTCCTCAGCAAACTCTGTTTGGAGCCCTTGCTTTTTAGCTATAGCTAATGAGTCTTTAAGTCTATCATCCCAAGGATCCATTCCTAAAATCCCTGCTACTAATGCTCTATCCGTTCCGTGGCCTTTATAAGTTTTAGCAAAAGAACCATGTAAAACAAATTTTACTGATATTATATTTTTCCCTGAAATTATAGCGGCAATTTTACCAAGCCTTGCAGCCCCCGCTGTATGTGAACTTGATGGCCCTACCATAATTGGACCCAATATGTCAAAAATACTATAGTTTTTCATTCGTTTTCCTCCTTGTCAGCATATGCACAGTATAGCATAATTATTTTATTCTCATGTGCTTTAGTATTTATAAAAGCAACTTCCGCCAGTAAATTCTCTTATTATTGAATTATCTGGTACTAAATCTTTATCTACATCTTTAAAAAAATTAAGAAAACTTCTTAATCTGCTTGCCTCGTAATATACTGGACTTTCTTCCTGAACTTTATTAAGCTCAGCTAATGCAAATTTCTTAAGCACACAAAGTTCATATACTACGCTAGAATTAAACATTGCATCTGCCTGCTCTTGAAATACAAAAATATTTTTTTCCTCTCCACGTTTTATAGAAGGCCACATTTTCAGTGTATCTTCAACGCCGTATCCTCTTGATAAATAATCTCTAACTATTCTCCTTGTCATTCTTACGTCTGTTGTAGAAATCCTGTTGTGATCATCTAAATTAAGCTGTGTTAAAGGACTTATATATATTTTAAATTTACTGTCCTTAGATATAGATGAAGTTAAAATTTCATTTAATCCATGTATTCCTTCTACAATCATAACTCCATTTTCGGGCATTTTAATCTTATTACCATGCCATTCCCTTTTCCCTGTTTTAAAATTAAAACTTGGTACTTCAGTCTCTTTGCCTTCCAGTAATAATTTTAAATCCTTGTTTATAAGCTCTAAATCTAAAGCATATATAGACTCAAAATCATATTCTCCACTTTCATCTCTTGGAGTGATTTCCCTATTAACAAAATAATCATCTAATGAAATAAATATTGGTATTAAGCCGTTTACTCTCAATTGAATCCCTAATCTTTTTGAAAAAGTAGTTTTTCCTGAAGATGACGGTCCAGCAATAAGAACCAATTTCACCTTTTCCCGCTTATAAATCATATCCGCAATATATGCAATTTTCTTTTCATGAAGTGCTTCTGCTACTCTAATTAAATTAACAATATCACCATTTACCACTTCATTGTTTAGTGCACCAACACTTCCAACACTTAGTATTTCTCCCCATTGCGCTGCTTCATAAAATACTTTAGCTAGTTTTTCGTGTTTATAAAATTTAGGGATTCTATCTGGTTCATCATTTGTTGGATATCTTAATATAAACCCCGGCTCATAGTACATTAAATCAAATGTTTTTAATATTCCTGTTGAATAAGCCATAGGGCCATAGAAATAATCATATCTCCCATCTAGTTCATAAAGCTTTATCTCTTTTCCTGTTACATATTTTAAAAGCTTAACTTTATCTTGCATATCGTACTGCGTAAAAATTTCCACTGCCCTTTCTTTTGAAAATGCTATCTTTCTTATAGGAATATTCGCTTTTATTATTTCGCTCATTCTGCTTTTTATATCATATATGTCATCAATATCTAGTGCAAGAGTCTTATGAATCTCACCAAATAATCCCTTACTTAAAGAATGTTCGATAGAAATTTTAGCTTCAGGGAATAATTCAGAAATTGCTTTTATTAGTACAAATTGAAGGGTTCTAACGTACGCCATCGTTCCGATTCTACTTGTAATATCTACGAGTTCAAAATCACCCCCATGCGTGATAGTACTTCCTAGCTCATAAAATTTATTGTTGATTTTACCTAAAACTACTGGAAAATCGCTCACTAAACTATTTTTTTTAATAATATCATTTAATATAGTTCCCTCTGGAACTGAAATGTTTCTACCATCCTTAAGTCCTATATTGAAACTACTCATACAATCATCCCCTATTTTTAGTGGTTAGTACTATTATACTTTAGTTTTTAGAAAATGTATCCTTTCCCCCTTATAATTTTTGAGTTTAAAGGAAACATATACATCATATGTTAAAGAGGTGTTATTATGCTTATTCTAGTAATCAGAACTTTTGTCTTATACTTTACAGTAATATTTATTATGAGAATGATGGGTAAAAAACAAATAGGTGAGCTTGAGCCTTTTGAACTTGTGATTGCATTGATGATTTCTAATCTTGCAACCTTCCCTATGGAAGATATAAGAATACCAATTATACATGCAGTTATACCAATATTCACTTTGCTATTTCTCCAAATAGCAACTTCGTATATTGAACTCAAAAGCGAAAAGGCTAGAAAAATTTTAACAGGCACTCCGAGTATATTAATAAAAAATGGCAAAATTGATATTGCAGAGCTCAGATGTCAAAGATTTAATATTAATGATTTATTCGAAGAACTTAGATTAAAAGGGTATTTTAATTTATCTGATATCCAATATGCTATTTTGGAGACTAGTGGTGAGCTATCCATATTGCCTAAAACTAGTGTTTCTAATGCAACTAAGGATGATTTAAATATCTCCATAACTCAAGAGTCCTTGCCTATACCTTTGATTATGGATGGCAATATAAATTATAAAAATTTAGATCTTTTAAAAAAAGACATAACTTGGTTAAATAATGTATTAAGAAAAAATAATATTTTATGTGCAAAAGATGTTTTCATAGGAATGATTGACTCTAAAAATAAGTTCTATTATCAACTTAAAGAAGGGAAAGATAAGAAAATATGAAAAATGTTATTGTAGCCTTCGGCTTATTTTTCACAATGATTATAGGCATATTTGTATCTATAAATCTTATAAATCATAATTGCGCTCATTTACAAAATTTGAATTCTTCCCTAGAAAGCTATATACTTAAAGAGAACTACGAAGATGCATACAATTTATCACTAGATTATGTAGCTGATTGGAATAAAGCTTCTAAATTCTTAACTATATATATACATCATGAAGATACAGATCATATGGACAACGAGCTTTTAAAATTAACTCAATATATAAAAATAAAAGATAAGTCTGAATGCTTAGCCACTGTACATAGTATGAAATATCTTATAGATCATATAATGTCTCATGAAAAAGTATCTATAAGTAATATTTTTTGATTTTTTAAATTTATGGGTACAATTTATAGTAAAGGGGTAGAAAATAGTCCAATTATAGCTTATAATTATAACATATCATAAAAGTCCCGCAGGGACAATATATGTCCCTATTACAAAATTTGAAAGGTGGAATTAACATGGCTTTAGTTACTACTACTAATATGTTTAAAAAAGCTTTAGAAGGCAATTACGCTATTGGAGCTTTCAACATCAATAATATGGAAATAATTCAAGGAGTTGTCGATGCTTGTGCTACTCACAAGTCAGCTGTTATACTTCAAGTATCAGGCGGCGCTATGAAATATGCTAGACCTACTTACCTTAGAAAAATGGTAGAGGCAGCTGTAGAAGACACTGGTCTTGAAATTGCTCTTCATTTAGATCACGGTTCAGATTTAGCACAATGTAAACTTGCAATAGCTTCTGGATTTACTTCAGTAATGTATGATGGTTCTCATCTTGATTATGAAGAAAATGTAAGAACAACTAAAGAAGTAGTTGAATATGCTCATTCTAAAGGTGTTGTAGTTGAAGCAGAACTTGGAAAGCTTGCTGGAATTGAAGATGATGTTAATGTTTCCGCAGCAGACGCAACTTTTACTGATCCAGAACAAGCTGTAGATTATGTAACAAGAACTGGTATTGATTCTTTGGCTGTAGCTATAGGAACAAGCCACGGTGCATATAAATTCAAAGGCGAAGCTAAACTTGATTTTGAAAGATTAGCAAAAATCACAGAAAAATTAGAAGAAGCTGGAAAGCACAATTTCCCAATAGTTCTTCACGGAGCATCTGCAGTTGATCAAGATTACGTTACTATGATCAATGAATTTGGTGGCGAAATGAAAGGCGCAAAAGGAATTCCACTAGATATGCTTAGAAAAGCAGCATCTATGGCTGTTTGTAAAATAAATATGGATACTGATTTAAGACTTGCTATGACTGGTTCAATAAGAAAAGTTCTTACAAAAAATCTTGGCGAAATAGATCCTAGAAAATATTTAGGCGAAGCAAGAACTAACATAACTAAATTAGTTGAAAGCAAAATCACTAACGTTTTAGGTTCTTCTAATTCTTTAAAATAATTTAGATTAAATTATTTTAAATCTAAATTATTAAAACAAAAATACCCACAGTATATTCTACTATGGGTATTTTTGTTTTATTTTTTATTATATAGGAAACTATAATGTTTTTATACTTTTTTCTTATCTATTTTTCAACATAATTGCTTACATGTTTAATAACCATATTAATTGTGCCATCACCGTTTCTTTGTATTTCAAAGCGACTATTATCATGATACGTTTCTTCATTTACGTATAAATCTATATCTTTATCAATTTTTAGTCTTACTCTTTTTAGCTTTTTGTCTATCCACTCTTTATCAAGACTAATATTTTCTGAAACTCCTTGTTCTGTTATAAACTCAACAAATTTTTCTTTAGTATCATTATTTTCAGAAAACATTTCCTCAGACAATTCTTTAAGATCAATATTATCTTCTTCTCTAAGCTTTCTTTTTATAGTACTTCTAACAACTTCTGCTTCATCTGCATTTTCTGCAAAGTTGTTTTGGGTGAATTTTTCAGCTGCCTTCACGAAGTTTTTAGTAACATCTCTTTCATTATCAATAATTGTGCAACCTAAGAAATCACTTATAAAGTAGTTTGAGCCATATTCCTCATCTTCTTTATTCTTGCTTTTTTTATCGATGACCATTAAATCAAAATTATTTTCATCTCTAATTGGTTTTAAAAACGTACATTTTTGTATTCTTTGAGAACTACCAGGTAACCCTGTAACCTGCGATACTATATCAATGCCTAACTTATTATCCACAAATTCGATAGTGTGCACATAGTTTTTAATATAATCCATTTTAAATATCCCAAGCATTGGTCCAAACTCTGTGGTAAAAGATACTATTACCAAATCACAGGAAGGAACGTTCCCAATAGATCTCATTAAAATAAACATCTGCCTTGCTAGTTCCTTAGATACCGCCAGTAAATTATTCTCACCATTTAAGTATTCCTGTGATATATCTTTTACTATATTTCGATCGGGATTAAAGACTCCATATTTTAATTCTTCATCCTTTAGGCACTTCTGGATATGTTTCAGTAAATAGTTATATTTTTCTTCATCTAAGTCTAATGCATATTCATTCAAGATAGGTTCATCTGCATTGTTATCTAAAACATGAATAATAGCCTCATTTATATTAACTTCTTTTATGTACTCCAAAAAAACACCACCTTAATATTTATCTAAGGCGCATTTAAACAAATAACAAGTCAATAATGCTAGTCCATTTATTTAAACGTGCCCAATTATTATACTATGTATCGTCACTTATAACAAAGTCATATATTGCTATTATCCTTAGTTCTTAACACAATATTATTGTGACTACCTATTTTCCTGTATAGGAATTTGTAATTTTAACGCAATATTAATGTTACTTTACTTAAGTTATGATATAATCACAATTAATGGTATAATAAAGAATTAATGATTAGATATATAAAAATAGAAGCATAACAATTAATAACTGTTATGTTCCTAAGAGTGACAAGGAGGAACTACTTTGAGAGAAATAGAACTTAGAATTATAGATATTGATGTACAAGAAATCCGCAAAAAACTATTAAACATAAATGCTATAAAAGTAAAACAAGAAAATCAAATAAATAATATTTATGATTTCTCGGATAAAAGGTTACTAAACGGCAAAGGCTATGCAAGAATACGAACAGTGCATGATGAACTAACAAATTCCACAGTTCATTACATAACCACGAAAAAACTCATAAGCCAAGAAAAATATAAAATTATGGATGAACACGAATCAGAAATTAAAGATGCAGCTGCTGCCAAGGGTATATTCGAATCCTTAGGTCTAGAGCTTATCCAATCTATTAAAAAATATAGAGAAAGCTATAAATACAAAAATACCCTTATTGAAATAGATATAAATGAGAAGACATTCTGTCCTTTTCCTTACATAGAAATTGAAAGCGAGGATGAATTCGAAATTGAGGAAGTTGTGACTTTGCTCGGTTACCGATTAGAGGATACTACGGCTAAAAGCATTTATGAAATATTAAAATCAAAAAAATCACCAAAGGAACTATAATGTTTGGATATGTAACTCCATGTAAAATGGAAATGAAGATAAAAGACTACGAGAAATTCAAAGCTTATTATTGTGGCCTATGTAACTCTATTAAAAATAATTTTGGAAACCTACCAAGGCTTACTTTAAATTATGATATGACTTTCTTGGCAGTACTTTTGGATGCACTTTCAGAGAATAAATATAATTTTATTAAATTCAAATGTATGATGCATCCACTAAAAAAAAGGATTATGATTGATAATAACCAGGCAATAGATTATGCCGCTTTTTGTAATATTACTTTAGCCTATTATAAGATAATGGATGATGTTTACGATAATAAAACAATGAAAAGTAAAGTTTTTTCAGTGTTTTTAAAAAACTATTTATCAAAATCAGATATAGCATATAATGATGTAATGAATTATACAAAAGAAAAGCTTTTATTACTAAATACCCTCGAAGCGGACCATAAGGATCTATGCATTGATGAGCAGCTATCTATAGATGAGCTTTCTCATGTTTTTGCTGACCTTACAGGCTTTATAATATCATTTTATTATAAGACTGCTTCCTTTAAGGATGATTTATATTGGCTTGGGTATAATTTAGGTAAATGGATATATATTATAGATGCTTATGATGATTTAGAAAAGGATATAAAAAGTGATTCTTTTAATGCTATAAATTCATTGTTTAATACGGATAAATTAGATTTCAAAAGTTTTAGTATATCGATAGCACCCCGAATTGATTTTTTATTATCTACCTGTGCGCAGCAATGTTTAAACTATCTAAATAGATTACCTTTAATAAAAAATGAAGCTATATTATGTAATATACTAGAACTCGGACTCATGGAAAAAATGGATAAGGTTTTTAACGACATTTCAGAATGAAAGTCTCCCACTTCTATAAGTGGGAGTAACATACCCTAACAAGTAGAAAACTTCAGTGGGGGTATAAATCTCCTTCTGAAGTCGTTAATATTACATCACCGCAGGTGATGATTTAATAAAGAATGTAACATTAATAATTTAAAAGGAGTGGAATATAAAGATGATAAATCCCTATGAAGTACTTGGTGTAAGACAAGGCTCATCTAAAGAAGATATTAAAAAAGCCTATAGAGAGTTAGCAAAAAAATATCACCCTGATCAGTATGGTGATAATCCTTTAAAAGATTTAGCAGAAGAAAAAATGCAGGAACTAAATGAAGCCTATGATTCACTTATGAAAAACACTAGTTCTTCAAGTAGCAATGGTTCTTCTAACAGTTACAATTCCTCTAATAATTATGGTTCTAATTCAAATGATGACTATACTAATAACAATATATATCAATCTATAAGAATGGATTTAAATAACGGAAATATCCCTTCCGCTGAGCAGAAATTAAATTCCATGAATACAAAAACTGCCGAGTGGAATTATTTAACGGGAGTGCTTCACCTCAAAAAAGGTTGGCATGATAGTGCTTATAATTTTATAAGCCGCGCTTGCACGCAAGATCCTAATAATATTGAATATAGACGAAGTTTTAATGAACTAAATTCGCGTACTTCAAATTATAGAGATAACTATTATGGCAAGCGTAACAATGATTTTGGCATGGGTAATCTATGTCTTAACTTGTGGTGTGCAGACAGTATTTGCGAATGTTTAGGCGGAGATCTTATATCCTGTTGCTAATTCTATTAATTTAGGAGATGATTTTTATGAAATCTAATAATATTGCTAAGGGTGGAATATTCGCAGCACTTAGTTTAATATTACTATATCTTTCTTCTATTTTCCCTACAAATAAGTTTTTTATGTTAGGCATTGCTTCCTGTATTATTCCCCTTTCAATTTTAACTACCGGAATAAAGAATACCATTGTAGTATATAGTGCTGTCTCCTTGCTTAGTTTATTTATTATACCTTCAAAGCTTATAAGCATTGCATATATACTAATTTTTGGTTCCTATGGCTTTGTGAAATATTTTATAGAAAAATTAAGAAGTATGATTCTAGAAATTGTGCTTAAGTTATTGTATTTTAATATAGCCTCCGCTATACTTATATTTATTTATAAATTATTTATATTGTCAAAACTCCCTAATATAAATATTTATTTAATAATAATTGTTATGGAGTTTGCCTTCATAGTATATGACTATGCGCTTACTGCATTTATATCCTATGCAAATAAAAATCTTGTTATGAAATTTAAGTAAATCACATGGCCTTGACACAAAATTCTATTTAAATTATAATGAATAATAATACAATCTTAAACAAATGATACTATAATAAATTGCTTTTATTAGGAGTAGTAGTATTTATAGCATTTTAAAGAGAGCTGCTGTTAGGTGTGAAGCAGTAATGATATAATATGAACTTGCCTATGAGCTTACTTTTAAGTAAAATCTTACTTGTAAGTAAAAGCTTACTTGTGAAAACAAGTACGGTTAAAACCGTTATATTCTTAAGTGAGGCGTAATGCCTAATTAGAGTGGTACCGCGGAATATTACTTTCGTCTCTTTGTTGAGATGAGGGTTTTTTTTATTTTCTAATTTAAAACTAAGTGGAAAAGATTAATAATTGTTTTTAACCTATAGATCATAATAAGGAGGAATACTAATGGCAAAATATACTACAACTATCGATGAAAAATGGCAACAAAAATGGGAAGAATCTAACCTTTATGAATTTGATGAAAATAAAATTGATAAGAAGTTATATGTACTTGAAATGTTCTCTTATCCGTCTGGAAGCCAATTACATGCGGGGCATTGGTTTAACTATGGCCCTGTAGATTCTTGGGCTAGAATGAAGAAAATGCAAGGATACAATGTATTTCAGCCAATGGGCTTTGATGCTTTTGGTCTACCTGCTGAAAACTACGCAATAAAAACAGGAGTGCATCCAAAGGATTCTACGAAGCAAAACATTATTAATATGGAAAAGCAATTAAAAGCTATGGGAGCAATGTTTAATTGGGATCATGAAGTTGTTACATGTCGCCCTGATTATTATAAATGGACTCAATGGTTATTCTTAAAACTATTTGAAAAAGGCCTTGCTTACAGGAAAAAAGCACCAGTAAATTGGTGTCCTAGCTGTAGTACAGTACTTGCAAATGAGCAAGTAGTAGATGGTTTTTGCGAAAGATGTAACACTGAGGTTACTAAAAAGAATTTAACACAATGGTTCTTAAAAATAACTGACTATGCTGATGAACTACTAGAAAAGCTTGATACCTTGGATTGGCCTGAAAAAACCAAATCCATGCAAAAACATTGGATAGGCAAATCTACTGGTGCTGATGTTACTTTTAAAGTAGCTGATTCTGATGTAGACTTTAGTGTATTTACTACAAGAGTAGATACTTTATTCGGTGTTTCATATGTAGTCATAGCCCCTGAAAATGAACTTGTAGATTCACTCACTAAAAGTGAATATAAAGATGCTGTAGAATCTTATAAATATGATGCTAGAAAACAAACTGATATAGAAAGACAATCTATTACAAGAGATAAAACAGGTGTATTTACTGGTTCTTATGCTATTAATCCTATTAATGGACGCGAGGTTCCAATTTGGGTAGCTGACTATGTTCTAAACACTTATGGAACTGGTGCAGTAATGGCTGTTCCTGCTCATGATGATAGAGACTTCGCATTTGCTACTAAATACAAATTGCCTATTGAAAGGGTAATTATTGGTTTTAAAAGTGTAAATGGAGAGGGCGAAAATCTCCCTTATACTGAACATGGAAAAATGGTAAACAGTCAAGAATTTGATGGTTTATCTACCATCGACGGAAAAAAAGCAATTGTAAAAAAATTAGAAAGTATAAGTCTCGGCTGTGAAAAAGTAAACTTTAGACTTCGTGATTGGTTAGTTTCAAGACAAAGATATTGGGGCGCTCCTATTCCAATAATTCACTGCGAAAAATGTGGGGCTGTTCCTGTACCTGAGGATCAACTTCCTGTAGAACTGCCATACAACGTAGAATTTGCACCAGACGGAGTATCACCACTTGCTAAATGCGAGGATTTTATGAATGTCCCTTGCCCAGTTTGTGGCGGCGCAGCTCATAGAGAAGCTGATACTTTGGATACATTCGTTTGTTCTTCTTTCTACCAATTTAGGTATGTAGATAACAAAAACAGTGAAAAAGCTTTTGATAAAGAGTTGGTAAACAAAATGCTTCCTGTAGACAAATATGTAGGCGGACCTGAACATGCATGTGGTCACTTATTATATTCAAGATTTATAACCAAGGCTCTTCGTGATATGGGGTATTTAGATTTTGATGAACCATTCTTATCTCTTACTCACCAAGGTTTAATTTTAGGACCAGACGGAGTGAAAATGAGTAAATCGAAAGGAAATACTATTTCTCCAGACAAGTACATAAAAGAGTTTGGCGCAGATGTATTTAGAATGTACCTAATGTTTGGTTTCGGTTATATTGATGGTGGAGCTTGGAGTGATGATGGTATAAAAGCCATTGGAAAATTTGTTGATAGAATTGAAAGAGCAATCGACACTGGAATCTGCATTATGTCAAAAGACCTTAATAACAAAGACTCTCTAGGCATAGAGGAAAAAGAATTAAACTACTGGAGACATTTCGCAATAAAAGGAGTTACCGAAGATACAGAAAAACTTCAATTTAATACCGCTATTGCAAGACTTATGGAGCTTACAAATGCTATATTAAAATATTTTAATGTAGACAATATAAATAGTAAATTTTTAAAAGAAGTGCTTGTGGATTACCTTAAGATTTTAGCTCCCTTTGCTCCTCACTTTGCAGAAGAGAAGTGGGAGAACTTAGGTATGGGTTACTCTGTATTTAATCAAATTTGGCCTAAATTTGATGAGTTTGCTCTTATAAAAGATGAAGTAGAGCTAGCTATTCAAATCAATGGTAAAATTAAATCCAGAATAACTGTATCTCAAAATTTAGATGAAGAAAGTATCAAGGAAATTTCTCTTAAAGATGAAACAGTAATCGCTACCCTAGAAGGTAAAACTGTGCGTAAGGTTATTATAATTAAAGGACGACTAGTTAATATAGTAGCTTCTTAGTAAGAACCACATATAGTTTTTACAGTTTAAATTTGAATTATTATAAAAGGAGAGTAGAAATTTTTAATTTCTACTCTCCTTTTCAATTTAAACTCCATACATATCTAATGTTTTTTGGGTTGCGCGAAGTAAGCTACTAATTTCATAAACTTCTCCTTCTTCTATTAGCTTATTTAATTGTTCTCTATACCTAGCTGCATCCGTTGACTTTCCAATCGACGAAAGCACAAGTATATTATTCATTATATCCGACACCAAATTAGATTTTACCTCAAACAATTTTTGTGCATCTTTAATTTCGTCTTTAATTTCTAGCATCTGTTCATCTAATTGAAAAGCAGCATCTGCAGCATTTTTAAGTTTTGCCCTTATATTCTCTGGTATATCATGCTTATATTTATAATTTAGAGAATGCTCTACTGTAGCCCAAAAATTCATTGCCAAGGTTCTAATTTGAAATTCCGCGAGTATTTCGGTTTGACCATCAGCTAAGTTTACAGGATACTTTATAATCATATGATAGCTTCTATATCCACTCCCTTTTACATTTGCAACATAGTCTTTTTCATAAACCATCTGCATGTCACGTCTTTCACGAATTAGATTTACCACTTTATCAATATCATCTACAAACTGACACATTATCCTTATTCCAGCAATATCTTCCATTTCATATTCAATTCTATCCAGAGGGATACCGAATTTATTAGCTTTCTCAAGAATACTAGATATTTCTTTAACCCTCCCGGTAACAAACTCTATAGGTGAATACTCATTTTTTCGTCTATATTCTCTTCTTATACTTTTAAATTTTACTTTTAACTCTTCTACACCCTGTTCATAAGGAATTAAAAATCTTTTCCACTCTCTTATTGCCATATACTCAGTCCTTTACATAAAATTTCATATCCACATTGTATTAACTTTTGATACTATTCTAATATTTTTAAAGGATCGAAGTTTAAATAATCACAAGAAGTAACTATATATTCTATGCCTTCTATATTTCCTTCATATAGCCTATTTAAAGATGGTCCATGTAAATGACCATATATGACCTTGCATACATTATACTCTTTTACTATTCTTATAAGTTCAGTTTCCTCAAACTTATCATTAGTAGGTGGATAATGAAGCATTACAATAAATTTATTATAACCCTTTTTCACTGCCTCATCGAGTGAAATTCGAAGCCTTATTAACTCTCTATTATAAATTTTTTCATCATGAGTTGTAAACCTTGTATTTCCTGGGCAATTCCATCCCCGTGTTCCGCATATAGCAAAATCTTTGTAGTTAAAAAAGTTGTTTTGGATAAAATCCATATCCGCGTAGAGAGAATTAAGCTTCGTGATACCACTCCACCAATAGTCATGATTTCCTTTTATAAGTATTTTTTTACCTGGAAGCTCATGAATCCATTCTAAATCTTCCACACCCTCAGAAATATTCATGGACCATGAAATATCCCCTGCAATTAGTACAGTGTCATCCGCCGAAACTTTGCTAAGCCAATTTTCTTTAATTTTTTCATTATGATTACTCCATTTATCTCCAAATATATCCATGGGTTTATCTGAATTTATAGATAAATGAAGGTCAGATATTGCCCACAACGCCATAATATACCTCCTTGTTAATTATTTAGTTCTTCTTCATTAATTCATCTATATCCATTACATAAGCAATAACCTTAGCTATTGCATCATACAATTCTAATGGTATTTCTGATCCTATATCAACATTTGAAAGTAAATTAGCTAATTCTTCATTTTTCACTATAGCTACCTTATTCTCTTTCGCCGTCTTAAGAATTTCATCCGCAATATATCCCATTCCAGCTGCCGTTACTATAGGCACATCATATCCTTGTTCATATTTTATTGCAGTAGCTTTTTTTACCTTTTTCATTTCAACACACCTCATTAGTGCTCAAAGTTATAACCTTAGTCATTTTTTTTAAATGTCTCCATGCTATTATACCTTTATATTGATTGTATTAAAACTTCTATCATTAAAAAATTCTCCACAACTTGACAGTGTAAACTCGTTATCCCTGTTACTCACTTTAATACTAACCTTATAATTTATACTAGATAATTCGTTAATTAATTTTTCTTTACCAATATCCAAAACTTTAACATAGAATTTATCACAATTAATATCAATATTCATACTATTATATTTAATTTTAATATATACATCTACAATACCCATATTTATTGTTTTAACACTTGTTGCAATTTTTACATCTTTGCTATCAATGTTTTTACCTTTTTTTCTATCATCTTTAATAATCAATTTAAATTGATATTCGCTTTCTTTAACATTTATAGGCAAGTCCAAATAATAATACTGCTGAGAAATAGAATTGAATATTTTTATATCATTAAGTTTTTGATCAAATACATTCATAATTTTCGAATAAGCCTGTGGCTTAAGATTAAGCTTATTTTCAATAACAGCTTTAATTGTATTTTTAATCTCTTCAGTCTTTAATTTGATTTGCTCTTTAATGAGAACATCGGTATTTGTTTTTGCTATCTCTTTTGGGGCGTTATCTATACCCCCCCTATCTATCTCTGAAATATTTAGTTCCTTTTTTATCATATTTATAATTTCAGAAAGTAGATTGTTTTTACCATAACCATTAACTTTAGTATTGACAGAAGTTTTAGCATCCATTCCCACATTATTAACAGTATCCTTTTGTAGTTTATCTAATGGCAGTCCTTCATTTGACTTTATATTTTCCAAATTACTGTCAGGTTCAAACGGTGTTATATTTAAATCTTTTAACTCTTTATTTATCAAATTAACATCAGTTTTATAACAATTTAAAAGATAAGTATTCATATCTTTTAAATTGTTATATACAGCTGACTCTCCTTTAAATAACTTTATAAAGCTCTCCAGATTTCCTTTAGTAATTTCTATATTGTTTTCTTTAAATAATAATATCTCATCAACATCTAAACTCTTTAATGCTTGAAAAAAACCCTTTAATATTATTGTTATTTCATTTGCCTTTTCACTATTAATGTCAATATCTCTACTATTAAGATATTTACCAATAAAGATCTCCTCTTTATCCGGATTTAAAGATATTTTTTCTCTGAAATCAACTAAACTTTTTATATCACTTATATTGTCTTTAGTTAAAGGCATGTCATGTTTTATCATTTTTTCAAAAAGCAAAGTATCTGTCTCTCCAGTACTTAATGGGTTCCCCTTAGAAAACTCTTCTAAAATATCATTTTCTATGGTTTTCCCCTCTTTATCTTCATATAATAATTTTATTTTAAGCATACCATCTTCAAAACCTTCTACAACAAACCTAACCACACTGCCATCCGGGGCTTGTTCTAGTGACTTATTAATCTTTGCTGAGAATTGCCATCCATCTAATAATTTTAAATTAACTTCTCCCTTTTGCTGATCTGTACTTACAATTCTAGCATTGAACTCTTCTCCGGCCTCAAAAGATATTTTACTAAAAGTTTTTTTAGCTTGTGGACTCTGTAAAATTGAAATATTGCTAATTAAAGACATAGGCCACCTCCCATTTTTTAGGGATAAAGTATCTTCAAATTCATATACCTTATAACTTTTTTAAAATTTATCACTACTTTATTATCGTATAAAACATTTTTTTTTAAAGGGTACGGTTAATAATTATATATTAGTTATTAACTATCCCCCACTATCTCTACTAAAAGAAAAAAGCAAAGTTAAAATATTAATTTCAACTTCGCCCATTTTAAAAAATTGCTATTCTATAGTTAAAGAATAGTATTTTTTCTTTCCTTTTTTAATAAGTACACAACCATCTTTAAAATTTTCTTCTAAAAGTGTTGCATTCTTATCTTCGATCCTTTTATCGTTAATAGTTAATCCGCCCTGCTCAATTAATCTTCTAGCTTCTGCTTTTGATGGCACCACTTTAGTGTACACCAATATATCCATCAATCCCGCATTCTTCATGTCGCACGGTATAGATACTTTAGGTACGCTACTCATATTAGTTCCACCACCAAACAATGCTTCTGCTGCGGTCTGAGCTTTTACAGCTTCTTCTTCTCCATGAATAAGTTTTGTAACCTCGAAAGCTAAAACTTTTTTAGCTTCATTGATTTTTTCATCTTTTAAAGCACTTAAACGCCTAACTTCATCCATTGGTACAAAAGTAAGTAACGATAAGCATTTTTCTACATCTAAATCTCCAATATTTCTAAAATATTGGTAAAAATCATAAGGAGATGTTTTATCTGCATCAAGCCACAGAGCTCCATTTACAGTTTTACCCATTTTAATTCCTTCGCTATTTGTAAGTAATGTGCAAGTCATTCCATAAGAAGCCTTACTCTCTTTTTTTCTTATTAGTTCTATACCAGCAATTATGTTAGACCATTGGTCATCTCCACCTAATTCCATAGTACATCCATATTTTTTATTTAACATTAAAAAGTCATATCCTTGCATAAGCATATAGTTAAATTCAAAAAAAGATAAACCTTTTTCTAATCTCTGTTTAAAACACTCGGCAGCTAACATCTTATTTACTGAAAAATGTACTCCTATATCTCTTATAAAATCTACGTAATTTAAATTTAAAAGCCAGTTTGCATTGTTTTCAAGGATTGCTTTACCATCACTAAAATCTATAAGTTTTGAAAGCTGTGATTTTATGCAAGATATATTATGATCAATTTCTTCTTTTGAAAGCATTTTCCTCATATCTGTTTTACCAGATGGATCACCAATCATTGTAGTTCCACCACCAACTAAGGCTATGGGTCTATGCCCTGCTCTTTGCATATGTGCCATAAACATCATAGTAATAAAATGTCCAATATGTAGGCTATCCGCTGTTGGGTCATATCCTATATAAAATGTTACCTTTTCCTGTCCTAATATTTTCTTCATTTCATCCTCGTGAGTAAGTTGTTTTATATACCCTCTCTCTAAAAGCGTATCATATACATTTTCCATAATTTATTCCTCCTTATTTTAACGACATTTCAAAATGAAAGTCTTCCCTTCTATACTATGGCATCCCATAGTATAACAAAGAGAAAAGTTCAGTCGAAACCTAAGTCTCCTTTTGAAGTCGATATACTTATCTTCTGCGAAGCTGTGAGCACCGCAGGTGATGATTTAATCCTGTGTTATTTTTTGAAATAAAAAAAACGCCCCCTAAGAAAGGGACGAAAAAATTCCGTGGTACCACCCAAATTGATTTAACAATCCGCTCATTCCTTATAACGTAAGGTCAACCCGTCTCAGCTTACTTTTTAAAAGTTTTATTTCAGCTTAAAGCTCCAGAATGTATTTCACTATATTCCTTAACTAGTTCACACCTACCACTAGCTCTCTTAATAATTCCTACAGTTACTTTTTTCTTTCATAGCCTTTTAGATATAATTATTCATCTTATAATTATATATGTGTATTTATAATATATCAAATGATATATTGGCTCGTTATAAGTGATTAAATCTCTATTTATACTATTTACGTTTATTTTCAACTTTTTTCTCCATATACAATAAAAGCAGGGCTAAAAACCCTGCCTCTCATTCAAATAAATACTAATCTATCTCTTTATGCGATATAATTCTTAAAAATTCTGGTGGATTTAAACATTCGCAACCTACATTTACATAAAATTCCAAGTTATACTTATTAGCTAAAATATCCATTCTAGAAAACAATTGTGCCGTATGCTCAAGTTTATCATCAATAATATTAAATACACCATCAACAAAGATGGTATCAATATCATAATCCCTAGAAAGCATACCGCACAAAAATCCATAAAAATCATCATGACTTTCTAAATTGAACTCATTTATTGCTACAAATCTCATTTTTGTACTTAATTGCAACGCAGCTTTAGCATCATCATCAATATATACTATGTTCCCTTTAACTTTATCAACGGACTCGTTGGCTAATTTAATCAGAGCTTTAGTTTTACCTGAACCCTTTCTACCACAAAATACACGAATCATGTTAAACGCCTCCTATTTTATCTAATATAACCAGATAATTATTAAATAGGTCTACACCGTACACAATATTTTTATACATTTATATATTATTCGTAATATCTTTACAATATTATAGCTGTTATATAAAGTTCTTAATCCCTGGGAAAATCACCTTAAAAGTATTATCATCTTTTGAATCCACAAATATTACCTTACCATATTTTGAAAAATCCTTTTTCATTCGTGCAAATCCTCTTCCTGATTTTATAAACCTTTTTCTATCATCTAATGCTATTAACTTATCATATATCCACATATTTCTTTTTAAATAATTATGGGTATTAATTTCAGTTGAAAATAGTAGGTTGCCAGGACTAAATACACTTACACTGTTATAGCTTACCACTATTTCAATTTCCTTGTAAAACATAGTATAATCTCTATAAAGTATTGCGTTTTTTAGAGCCTCATACACTGCAGCAATAGGATAATTTACTGGAAATATATTTTTAAATAATTCTTCTGTCCTATCTAGCATATCTAATAAATTTCCTTGCACAATTATAACCTCATCAAAGCTATCGTTTACCTTATTTACTATCTTTATCATATTATGCGGTAAATAAATACTGTTAATTGAAGAAAATACCAATAATCCTCCTAGTGTTACTACCCTCTTATTATAATCTCTTTCAATAAAAGTTATTCCTGCATTGTCCATAAATCCTAATCTACTGTTATCATTTACTAAAATGCCCTTATTTAAAAAGTATTTATTAATTATATTAAAATCTAAACTATTAATACCACTATTTACAATAGGTATAGTTTCGATATTGAGACTTAGATTTTCTTGTAAACAAGAAATTAATTCTTCTTTTCTCATAGTATCTGTTGTGGAACCTCTCCTAATGTAAAATGCACCATTCTCCCTTAATTGATAGGGCCTTTGACCACCATCATATATAGTTATAATCGCCAAATTTTTGCTTTGAAATGTTACGAAATCTAGCGATACTGGAATAGGCGGTTCACATCTTGAACTTATAATTTGTTGTAACTGTTCTTCTTTAAAGTCACATACCTTAATACCTATGATTTTTTTCGTTTTATCCTCTACTCCAATAACAAGGTATCCTCTTCCTCCACGGGAGTTGGCTATAGCACATATATCTTTAGCTAATTCTCTTTTCCCACTTTCTATTAATATATCAATTCTTTGCTTGTAATCTAATTTTGTACCCTCATCCCTCTTTAACAATATGCTAATTTTTTTGCTATCCATATATTTCACTCCAACCGCGCTATAATAATATATTATGCTTATAGTAGCGCAATGTTTCCAAAGTATTATACCTTACAACAAAAGACGATGGAATATAGAAGTGGGAGACTTTCCTTCTGAAATGTCATTAAAAGTTTTTAACAACCCCTGTGTTCATTATTTTCACTTCAACTTCAACTTTTAGCTCAGTTTTTTTAATAATATCATCATTTTTTATCTTTGGATATTTCGCATGAAATTGCTCCGTAATATCAAAAATATCCATATTTAATGCCTTATATTTTGCAAATAGATTATTGCAGGCTTTCAAAATATTTTCTTCTGACTGCTCCTCAATTTTACTGATATTTTCTTTTGTAAGTGTAATTTCTTTTTGAGCTTCTGCTAAATCCACCTTAACTTTAATTTTCTTTTTTAAATGAACAATATTATCATCATAACTGATTTCTGTCTTAGTTTTACTTTTTAATATTTCTAATGTTACAAATTTATTAGTATCACAGGGATTAGTTACTTCTAAAGTACCACCTAAAATAGTGTTCATTAAAAAGTTAAATCCTAACCCTTCATCTCTTTGTAATACGCCAACCATTTTATCGTCTTTAATTACAGCTCCGCCATTTACTTCTAAAGTTCCCTCTAAACTATCTTTTGGGATATCTATTATGGGTACTACATTTACTTTATCTCCAATTTTTCTTTGATTGTAAAACTCATTTAAACTTAGTTTTACAGCTCTTGAAGATGCTCCAATATTTTCTATAAGTTGCACTATAAATGATCCAATGTATTTTTCTTCAGGCATGTTTAGCTTCATAAGTTCCTCT
Organism: Clostridium sp. CM041; assembly: GCF_055081035.1. Classification (NCBI taxonomy): domain Bacteria; kingdom Bacillati; phylum Bacillota; class Clostridia; order Eubacteriales; family Clostridiaceae; genus Clostridium; species Clostridium sp. CM041. The sequence goes on along the minus strand of NZ_CM143648.1, from coordinate 3,047,478 downwards.
GGATCTCCTTGATATACTGTAATATGCGGTCTTATAAGCAATTCTTGATCACGACTCATAAAATCTATGAAATTATCAACACCGAATTCCGCAGCCTTTTGAGTAAATATTATGGCACTATTCTGTGTATAGTTTAATTTATAACTAGAAGTAGCATTCATATTTCTCACAGCCTCGAATATTGTTTTTCCTGTTGCTTTAAATAAGATCCTTTGATCCGCTCCTTCAGGTGATGTTCCTCTTACTCCCTTAAAAGCTTCAGCATATAATATAGGATTACCGGCATTATCTGCATCTATTACTAATGCAGAAATAAATAAAACCTTATTAATATCCTTATAACTAAAACATGATGTCATAGTAAAACAATTCATTATTATGCATATTATAACTAATGTTCTTTTATACTTATTCATTGTAATCATCCCTATCAAAAATACTATTTGATATCTTGCTAAGATCTTTTCTATATAATATATCCTTAAATTTAAAGCTTTCTAATGTACCTAAAGGGAATAAATATGGATATCCACAACTCTCTAGTCCCGCCATATGTGAGATAAAAATAAAAAAACTAATGTAAAATCCTGGCAACCCAAGCACTGAGGAAAACACAATTATAATTATATTCCATATGGATAGAGCACCATAAAGCTTAGGCACTAAAAAAGAAGAAATAGATGAAATTGCCACAATTACTATAGTGCTTTGCGACGCTAAACCTGCTCCCACTGCAGCATCGCCTAAAATTAAAGCTCCAACAATGCTCATTGCCTGGCCTATGAGTTGTGGCAATCTTATTCCTGCCTCTCTAAGTAATTCAAAGAAAAAAGTCATTAGTAGTAGTTCTATAACAGTAGGCAAAGGTACTCCTGCTCTAGCGACTGAGAGTTTTACAGCAAATACCTCTGGAATAAGCGAAAAGTGAAAAGTAGTAATCGCCAAATATACCCCTGACAATAAGGTAGCTGAGAAAAAACTAAACACCCTTATAAGTCTTGATATATTAGTAAAATACCTATTAGAATAATAATCATCTGGCGTTTGAAAATTATCCACAAAAAAATACGGTGCAGTAATTACAAAGGGGGTTCCATCTACGATTATTGCCACTTTCCCTTCTAAAAGCTTTGACGCTGCCACATCTGGTTTTTCGGTAGTGCCTATTGTGTCAAAAGCTGTGTTCTTATTTTTTAATTCTTCCTCAATGTAATTTGTGTCTAAGATAAACTCTAATTTTATATTGGTCACCTTTTTCCTTATATAATCAACAAGTTTCTTCGGGGCCACACCTTCTATGTAGCATATTACGGCTACCGTATTAGATTTACTCCCTAAAATTATCGGTTCAAATTTCAAATCCGAATTTTTTATTTTCCGCCTAATCATTGATACATTATCTACAAAAGCCTCCGTGAATCCTTCCCTTGGTCCTTTAACTACATTTTCTGTAGAAGGCTCTCCCACACTCCGCCTCACATATCCCTTGGCCTCACAATAAATTGATTTATTTGCAAAAGAAAATATAAGCACTAAGTCTCCAGATAAAATGTGATCTATAGCCTCCTCATTACTATTAATATCTCCAATGCTATTAGCTGGTAATACTTCTTTTTTTATATACTCTAAATCTACAGTTGTAATTTTATGTTGTATTAGAGGGTTAAATATATATTCACTAATAAAGTTAGAATCACATAGATCATCAATAAATACGCCGAATATTATTCCTATATCAGTCTCTATCTCTCTATATTTGACATCGTAGCTATTTTTTAATTTTTCTTTAATATAATCTATATTTATTTTTTCCATTTTAATCACCCAACTTATTATTTGTAATATTTAAGTTTAATATTCTCAAATTGGGAAATAATACAACTATATTGCAAATTTTATTACAATGCAATTTAGAATCAAAACAATGAGGAGACAAGAAAACAAAATGGATAAGCTAAATACAAAACATTTAATATTCATAATTTGGGGAACCTCCATTGTAGCAATGAAAACTTACCCCAATGTATTCATTATAAATGGAGGTAGAGATTCCTGGATTTCCGTCACTATTGCCTCTATTATTTTATTATTTTATTTTATTTACTTGCTTTTTGTTTGTAAAAAAAGCAATTGCTATGATATGGACAAAATATACCATAAAGCCTTAGGTAAAACCATGGGAGACATCTTTCTAATTTTATTTATCATAACTTTAATAGTTAGCTTAATTGAAAGTTGCTCTGTAGAATCAAATGCCTTGCACCTAAATCTGCTTTCAGATACTCCTCCTTGGTTTTTTCTCTTGTTTATAATAATACCTGCCGTTTATATTACAAAGAAGGGTACTAGGGCTATAACTATAGTTACTATTTTAGTTATTTGTCTTACTATGATAGCCGGGATAAACCTATCAATTCTTACAGCTAAATATAAAAAGTTTAGTCACCTACTTCCTATAATGGCGGGTGGCGTCACTCCCTCTTTTATTTTATCTATAATAAAGGCCCTTGGATGTTACGGTAGTATAGCTGTTTGTATCCCATTTTTGTCTAGGGTAACTAATAAGTCAAAAATCACAAAACATTGCGTTATTGCAATATTAATAGTAATACAAATGGAGATTTTCGCAAACATAGGCGTTTTAAGTACCTTTGGCGTAGTTAGAGCCTTGGAGATTAACTATCCTAAACTCATACAAACTCAGTTAGTTGATTATTTTGGGTTTATAGAAGGAGGGGAGTTTTATGTAATGCTTCAAATGGTAGGCGGTTGGTTTATAAAATATGTATTAGAGCTAACTGCTACCATGATTTTATTAAAAAAGCTTTCCTTCTCTAATAAATATTGGATATACATTATTACTTTATTTGTATTCATAATCTCCTATTTCATTTCCGCTAAAGTAGTATTATTATATAAATTTTTAAATCTTTACGTTTATTTTTCTGTAATAAGCTTTATGTTAATACCAACAATAATTTTCACTGTTTTTTACTTTAAAAGTAAAAAAAGAGCTAGAAACTAAAAAAAGTATATATTACTATTAATGCATTCACTTCGCTAAGAACCACTAATTTTATTTTTAATTAATCTGCTGCAAAACATAAACTCGCTAGCGCAAGATATAAATTCGCTAGCGAGTTTATGTTTTTCTTAACGCATCTTAATTAAAAATAAAATAAGAAGTTCTAAAGCTTGCTTCAATACATTATACGTAATATATACTTTTTTTTGAACATAAAATATATCATATTATCTACTAATTTTGCTTTTTAAAGCTGTTATTAAAGGTAATGCTAAAGCAATACCTCCTACTACTTGAAAAATATTAGTAGGTATATCCTTTAAAGAAATAATTAAGGCTTGTTTAAGTGCAAATTCTTTAGAAATAAATGTTAGTATGACAGCTCCCCCTAAATAATACGCTGCAATCATCCAAATCCCTGCTACAACAAAAGCGAAGATATTATTTGAAAATTTATTTCCATTATAATTTTTTCTGTAGGCTATTGTTCCAGCAATATACCCCATCGCACCTTTAATAATGAGTGTAAATGGTGCCCACATGGTATATCCATTTAATAGATCAAATAAACACATACCAACAGCAGAAGATATGGCTGCTTTTTTTCTTCCAAATAATATAGCTGATAAAAAAATCATACTATCTCCTAAATGAAGTACACCCATAAACGTAGGTATATGTATAACCGAAGCAGCTATAAACGTAATCGCCGCCATTAGACTAATTTGTACTATGTCAATGGTTTTAATTGATGATATTCTATTTTCCATCTTTATCCCCCCTAAAATTAAATCTTTAATATTTCCTTAAGCGTCTATCTAACATCATTATATACAACATTTATCATTTTTTCAAATGTATGCATACACTTTTTCACAAATATATTGCATATACTTCGCTAAAGTAATAAATACTATATATAAACTACTCTTAGTAGATAATGCTACCCTTAGTAGATAACCTCTTATCGATTTTTAATTTTCTATATAAATTGTAATTTTAATAAGTGGAGGTGGAAATATGACCTTTTTACGTTGGTTAGGTGGATTTATAGTGTTATTTTGGTTAATGGGAGTTCTTTTCAGCATAGGTGGAAGTTTAATTAATATCCTGCTAGTAGTTGCTGCGATTGTATTTGTAATTGATGTTCTATCTAGCAGAAAAAGAAACATGTAAAAACCTTCTAAACGCGAAAAAATCTCTTGAAAATTAATTCAAGAGATTTTTCTTTTATTTTTTATTTAGTCCTTATCTTTACCAATGTCTGATAAAATCAAGCCTTTATTATGCTCTGTTGCCCAGCTAATACCCCACTCATTTTGGAATACTAATAAGTTTCTGTCCTTAAGGTCTTTAACTATCCTAGCATCACTAGTCAAGTTGAGTTTTTCTTTATCTATATCTATATTACACTTTTCAATCCATCTTATATGTTTAAATGCTAATCTTTCCATCTTAATATCTACATTATATTCATTTTTAAGTCTGAACTCTAATACTTCAAACTGAAGTACTCCTACAACCCCAACTATGATTTGTTCAATCCCTATATGAAGTTCCTTAAATACTTGGATTGCACCTTCTTGAGCTATTTGTGTAACGCCCTTTATAAATTGCTTTCTCTTCATGGTATCAACAGTTCTCACCCTTGCAAAATGTTCTGGCGCAAAAGTTGGTATTCCTTCGAACTCAAATTTATTTGAAGAAGAACATATAGTGTCTCCTATGCTAAATATACCTGGATCAAAAACTCCAATAATATCTCCTGCATAAGCCGTGTCCACTATCTCTCTCTCTTGTGCTAAAAATTGTTGAGGTTGTGCTAATTTTATTTTATTACCGCCTTGTACATGATAAACATCCATGCCCTTTTGGAACTCTCCAGAACAAATTCTCATAAAAGCCATCCTATCCCGGTGAGCTTTATTCATATTAGCCTGAATTTTAAATACAAAGGCAGAAAAACCCTTACTAAAAACATCGATTTTCCCTATGCTTGAATTTCTTGGTAACGGCGCTGAAGTTAATTGTAAAAAGTTATCTAAAAAAGGCTCAACTCCAAAATTAGTTGAAGCACTTCCAAAGAACACCGGAGTAAGCTCTCCTTTAGCAACCTTTTCCAAATCAAATTCATCCCCTGCTACATCTAAAAGCTCCATATCTTCCATAAGCTTTTCATATAATGTTTCGCCAATAAGTTCAATTGCCTTTTCATCGTTAATACTTATTTTTGTCTCTTTAGCTTCTATTTGGCCATGCTTTCCATCATCAAAAACAATGATTTCCTTTGTACGTCGGTCATAAACCCCTTTGAAATCTACCCCACAACCTATAGGCCAATTTATTGGGTAAGATCTAATTCCAAATTCATTTTCTATTTCTTCCATAAGTTCAAATATATCTCTAGTTTCTCTATCCATCTTATTAATAAATGTAAAAATAGGTATTTCTCTAATGCTACAAACATGAAATAGCTTTCTTGTTTGTTCCTCGACCCCTTTTGCACCATCAATAATCATTACAGCACTATCCGCTGCCATAAGGGTCCTGTAAGTATCTTCACTAAAGTCTTGGTGACCTGGTGTATCAAGTATATTTATACAAAAATCATTATAATTAAATTGCATAACTGAAGACGTAACAGAAATACCTCTTTGTTTCTCTATTTCCATCCAGTCAGAAACTGCATGTTTAGACGCTTTTCTAGCTTTAACTGAACCTGCAAGCCTTATTGCGCCCCCATATAATAATAATTTTTCCGTCAGTGTAGTTTTACCAGCATCCGGATGGGAAATTATAGCAAATGTTCTTCTTTTCTCAATCTCTTTTATGTAATCCGCCAAGGTCATCACGCTCCTTTTATTTTTCACATGCACATATATATTCTTACAACCACTCTCTGAACTACTAGTGATTCTAAATTTCACTTTTCATTTCTCTACCTATCAATTCTAGCTTTAATCAAGAAATCTGTCAACTAAGGTTGTACTACCGCTAGGAACTATGTATTATAGTATAAAATTTCCTCCAAGTAGCTTGCAATAAGAGAATTTTATCCTCTATTATCTTGGTATAAATCCTATTTTCTTTTGCATTTTCCTTAGTGTCTTATTAGCCACATAGTTAGCTTTTTCCGAACCCTTTTTATAAATTTCTTCTAAATAAGCTTTTTTCCCTATGTATTCCTTAATCTTTATCTGTATAGGTTCAAGTTCCGCAACTATTGCTTCCGCTACATCTTTTTTAAATTGAGCATAACCTAATCCTTCATATTTTTCTTCTATTTCCCCTATAGAAATACCAGTTATAGCCATTAATATAGTCATTAAGTTCTTAACGCCTAATTGTTCGTCGTTATACTTAACAACCCCTAAGCTATCTGTAACTGATCTGTTTACTTTCTTTCTTATAACTTCCGGTGGGTCCATTATTAAAATGAATCCATTAACATTCTCTCCTGATTTAGACATTTTCTTAGTTGGTTCTTGTAGATCCATTACCTTAGCCCCTGATTTACCTATATATGGTTCAGGTATTACAAAGGTATCACTATAGGTTTTATTGAATCTTTCAGCTATATCCCTGGCAATTTCAAGATGCTGAGTTTGATCTTTTCCTACAGGCACTAAATTAGTTTGATATAATAAAATATCTGATGCCATTAGCACCGGATATGTCAATAATCCTGCTCCTACACTCTCACTGTTTTTAGATTTTTCTTTGTATTGAGTCATTCTGCTTAATTCTCCCATGTAAGTAGAACAAGTTAAAAGCCAAGCAGCTTCACTATGTGCGGATACATGTGATTGAATAAACATAGTATTTTTCTCAGGATCAATACCTGAAGCTATGTAAATAGCCAACATTTCTAAGGTTCTTCTTCTCAAGTCCTTTGGTTCTTGCTTTACTGTAATCGCGTGTAAATCCACCACACAAAAATAGCATTCATATTCTTCTTGTAATTTAACCCAGTTTTTTATAGCTCCTAAATAATTTCCTAGTGTTAAGTCGCCCGAAGGTTGAATCCCGCTAAATATTACCTTTTTATTTTCTTCCAAAATAATCATCTCCTATAATAATAATAATAATAATAATAATAATAATAATAATAATAATAATAATAATAATAATAATAATAATAATAAATGAAAATCATATATTGATCCGAATGCTAATTCTTGTTCATATGCTTTCTACTCAACATCTTATTTTTCATTATTCTAAATATGCTAAATACAAAAAAAGCCCTATGGATAAATCCATAGGGCGTATATACACGGTACCACCTAACACTTACAAGCTACATTAAAGCTTCTACTTAAACAGATACACTTGGATATCCTACCTTTATAACGTAAGGCTTACGTCAAGGACTACTGCATTTCATCCCGAGTCTTAGAGATCCATTCAATTTAAACATAGTTATCGTAATTCCACCATCAACGACTCTCTGTAAATCTGTTTTTAAATTTACTTACTTCTCATCAAAGACTATAACATTATAGGCTATTTAAATTATATTATGCCTATTCACTTAAATTGTCAATAATAATTTTAAATTTTATGCTTTCCAAAGTCCATGTAAATTACAGTATTCTCTTACGAATACCACTTTTTCTTCTAATTTAAATTCTGCTTCTGGTTTTTCGCCCGGTTTTAAGTATTTTCTGTACACCTTATTTTCTGTGTGTACTTCAATAAATTCAATATGATGTTCTTCAAGCATTGGGTGCTCAACTGCTCCAACCTTAACCCTAATTCCACCTTCTATTTTTTCAATTACGGGAACATGTTTTTCAGCTGCTGCATCCTGAGTATTTTCTACTTTAAGTGTCATTGGTTTTCCACAACATACTAAAGTTCCGCCAGCATTGTGAACAACTTCAACTATATTTCCACATACATCGCATTTGTAAATTTGTCTTAATTCAGTCATTTTTATTCCTCCTTTAAATTTGAAAATCTATAAAATACTTATTATATTTTTTCAATTTATAACCGTTATCTATTGATAGTAATTAGATATATATTATTCTACATTTGTTTGAAAATTACCTCTTTTTTTTGAATTTTATTTTCATATGTATTTTATGCTAATTCAATTCATTATATGCACCAATATGATTTAACGACATTTCAGAAGAAAAGTCTCCCATTTCTATAAGTGGGAGTATAATTCGCCTTCTGAAGTCGTCAATTTATCTTCTTAGAAGCTATGCATCTTCTACGAAGCTGTTGCAGCTCCGCAGGAGATGATTTAACTAATATTACCTTCATTTTTTTCTCTCTTTCGTGGAATGCTATATAATACAATATAATATAAGAGGAGGTATGAACATGGCTAAGGACCTTAAGAAGCAAACAAAAGTGTATGCACCCTACGAAAGAAATTTTTATGAATTAGAAAATAAGGAGATAAGATCTTACTCCGAAAATGATTCTACTATGCTACCAAACCCAGTAACTGATCCTATAGTTTCTATGAATATATCCAATGTTGAATTTGACTATACCTATAATGGTGGCCAAGAAATTCCAGACACAGAAGACTAACTTGTTTTAAAGCTATAAAAACAGATGACTTCTTATTAGAAGTCACCTGTTTTTTTTAGATTATAACTTCAACTTTATGCACTCCATCAATAAATGGAACCAATCCATCTTCGCATAAATTACCATCAAGCCAAATTCCTTTGTCTCCCTGGCGCTTAACCTCAATCACATATTCGAATTTATCTTTTTTATATATAATCTCATACTGTGGCCATTCCTCTGGCACACAAGGTTCAATGGTAAACCCTTTTCCCGCCTTTAGTTTAAACCCTAAAATTGCCTCTATTCCCGTTCTATACATCCACCCTGAGGTTCCAGTATACCAACTCCACCCTCCGCGTCCTACATGAGGTTCTTTCCCATAAACATCAGCAGTCATTACGTAAGGCTCAGTTTTATATCTTTCACACTGAGGCAGTGTTTTTGTATGATTAATAGGGTTTATCATATTATAGAGCTTTGCCGCCATGTCACCTTTGTAAAGTTTAGCAAAGGCAAGAATTACCCAAGTTGCAGCGTGTGTATATTGTCCACCATTCTCTCTAACTCCCGGCACATAGCCTTTTATATAACCTGGCTCCAAAGTAGATTTACTAAAAGGAGGAGTTAAAAGCAAAATCATTCCATTATCTTCTTTTATTAAATAATGCTCTAATGACTTCATAGCCTCCTCTGCCCTTTCTTTATCTGCAGCTCCTGATATAACTGCCCATGATTGAGATAGGGAATCTATCTTACACTCCTCATTTTGAGATGATCCTAGTGGCGTGCCGTCATCAAAATATGCTCTCCTATACCAATTACCATCCCATGCGTTTTCCTCTAGATTTATCCTTATATATTCTTGCATCTCCTTGTATTTCTGTATTCTTTCATCATCGTTTTTATATGTGCAAGCTTCAAAGAAATTTCCTAGTATATCATATAAGAACCAACCAAGCCATACGCTTTCACCTTTGCCCTTATTCCCAACGGTACTCATTCCATCATTCCAATCTCCACTACCCATTAGTGGAATGTTATGAGGACCAAATTTAAGGCTTTTATCTATAGCTTTTATGCAATGTTCATATATACTACCTGTAAAATCTGCCCTTCCAGAAATATTATATCTTTCATCTTCACCGTCTGTTAGTGGCGTATCCATTAAATACTGAGCTTGCTGATCAAGAATAGAAAAATCCCCTGTGTTTTTTATATAATCCATAGTGACATAAGGTAGCCATAATAAGTCATCGGAGAACCTTGTTCTTATACCACTATCTACAACCGGATGCCACCAATGTTGCACATCACCATCAACAAATTGCCTTGAAGCACTGTATAGAATCTGTTTTTTAGTCATACTTGGCTCAATCATGCCTAGTGACATAACATCCTGAAGCTGATCTCTAAAGCCATAAGCTCCACCAGATTGGTAAAAAGCAGTTCTCGACCATAACCTGCACACTATAGTTTGGTACATTAGCCATCCATTAAGCATTAAGTCCATACTCTTATCCGGAGTCTTAACTTGCAACGTATGAAGTAATTTGTCCCAATAGTTCTTTACATTTTCGAGTTCAGTATCCACTCTCTTAAAATCTTCAAATTCGCCAATAGTTTTAGAAATATTTTCTAAATTCTCATTTTCACCAAGCATCGCTACTAATTCAATCTCCATATTAGGTTCTATATGAATTTTTGAAGTGACTGCAAGACATGGATCGAGTCCTGCTCCTACATTGTTTGAAAGTCTTACTCTCTTTAGTACCTCAGGTTCCTCTACACTTCCTCCTCTGCCTAAAAATTCACTTCTATTGCCAGTAAAGCTTTGTTGCCCGCCTCCAAATAATCTTAAGAAAGCATTTATTTTCCCAAAATGCTGACTATAACAATTTGTAGCATATATATATTCCTTCTCTTCATTCAAATGAGTAACAATATGCTGAGCAGTATGCTCTCGTACAACCCCCATCACAAGTTCTGCGTAGTAGGTTATACTTATATCTCTTGCTATATCACTATTATTTCTAAGTTTTATTTTGCATAGCTTAACGTTATGCGACCTAGGCACAAACATGGTTACTTCACCCATAATTCCAAAAGCTTCATGCTTGAAATTTGAATATCCAAAGCCATGCTCAATTAAGTATTCTCCACCATCCCTTATTGGTTTAGGTGTAATGCTCCACACATTGCCATAAGCATCATCTCGCAAATATATAGCTTCTGAGCATTCATCGCTTACCCAATCATTAGACCAATTAGTAATTTTATTTTCGCGGCTATTAAGGTACCATGTATAAGCTGATCCACATTCTGATACATGGAATCCAAAATCACCATTTGAAATTACATTTATCCAAGGTGCTGGTGTATTATTAAAATCCTTAAGTAGAATAGTATAGTTTTCACTTTCTACATTAAAGCCTCCTAAGTCATTAAAGTACTCTAACGGTTTCATATTAAACTTGTGCTCTTTCCATTTAAATTGATTTTCTACAATCTGTAATAATGGTTGTTTTTCTATTTTCTTTAAATTGTTCTGAATTTGAGATACTAACATTCCCTTGCGGGAATCTATAACTATTCTAGCTATAGCTATTAAAAGCTCTATATCCTCCTCCATAATAGTAGCCTTATTAAGTATAAAGAGCCCTCCAGGTTTATTTTCTTTATCTCTTAAATGACTACTGCACACAAAATCCTTAATATCAGTTTGTAAAGGCTGATCATATGAGGCTTTTTGAAGATTTATTATTACCAAATCAACTCTTAACCCTTTAAGGCTTAAGTATTCATGGGCATTTAAAAGTTGACGAACGAGATCTTTATCTTTGCTCTCACGAACTATAAGTAGAATTATAGGTAAATCTCCTGAAATACCATATCCCCAAAGCGTAAATTGTCCCTTCTTTACATTTTTTATATTTTCTTCTCTTTGTTTAAAAGTGGAATTTAAAAATAATATTTTAGAAGCCATTACTTGGTATAAATTTGCTTGGCTAGATTTTATACCTAGATATTTCATGTCTACCTGAGTTTGGCTCCACGCCAGTTCAAACACCGCATTTACATTGTGAAGTTCACTATATTTCTTAGCTAAACTTATTACTTCCACTTTACTATCAGCTATCGAAGTAGTGAAAGCTATAATGCACGTTTCACCAGGTTTTATATTTACTCTTCTCCTCATACTTACTATAGGGTCAAGCACCGCCCCTACAGTATTGGATAAAATTGAGTCTTGCTTCATTGCTATAGGGTGTATTGTATTTTCACCACGCCCTATGAAACTCTCTCTGCTAGTCTCATATTGAACAGTTCCTACGGTAGTTCCCTCCGTTGCAACAGTTTGCATAATCCAAGGTTGATTTTTACCCTTAGCCCTAGGTCTTCTCGTTGCCAGGATGCAGCTAGGATTATCTATATACTCTGTTTTTACAAATAGATTCCCAAAAGCTGGATGGACTATGTCTGCATCATAATGAGCTAGAGTTACTTCTAAATAGCTTGTTATTTCTAAACTTTTACTTACGGTACCATGATTTGTAATGGATAATCTTCTTACCTCTGAGTCATCCTCTGTAGACACAGTGATTTCCGTGCGAGTAGTAATATCACCATCGTCCCTTGTAAATTCAGCTTTGTCTAAGGCGAATGTTACCTCATAACTATTCCCTACCTTTTTACAAGGTTCATAAGCTGCACTGAAGTATTCATGTTCATCCATATCTTTGATATACACGAACATGCCTGTATTGTCCTTAGTGACATCTTCCCTCCATCTATAAATCATAGTTCTATCTCGCATAGCATACCCTGACCCACTATTAGAAATCATTAGCGAATAACTTCCATTAGAAATTAAATGTGTTTCTGGAGTTTCCGTTTTAGCTGTAATATATTTTCTAACTATAATCTTTTGTTTTCCTATAGTAGTTCCTGATATATTAAATTTATATTTTCTATCATATACCACTCTCTTAGAAATTTTCTCTTGAAGCAATAGCTCTGTAGCTTTGACCTTTGGCAAAGTATGAAATCTTTTTTGAAGAATATTATTTAATAATACATTGTCTATTGCCATTAAGCTCATACCTTCATGATGAATCATGAAGCACTTAATAATAGCCTTAGGTTCCTCTTTTAACATTCTGTTTTTAGTGTAATCTACCGCTTCATAAAAACCATAAGTTCCTTCTAATCCTTCCAAAGCAAGGCTCTTAAGATTATCATAAGATCCTCTAAAATCAGTTTGCAGTGCCATAACAGTAGCGTATGGCGCAATAACCAATTCATCTTCGAGTCCTGACTTGAGTCCTACTCCTGCTACCCCAAATGCCTTGTATTGGTAATTTGAATTTATGTCGAAATTATAAAATGCAGATTCAGATATTCCAAAAGGCACCCCTCTTTCATTACAATATTTCTTTTGTGCCCCAATTACAGCTTTATAAGTTTCATCTAGCATTGTTTCCGGATAATTTTTCATTATAAGTAGGGGCATCATATATTCAAACATGGTCCCACTCCAAGAAACTAATCCCTTACTTTTACCCATAAGAGTCATAGACCTACCAAGCTTAAACCAGTGTTTATTAGGAACATCTCCTTTTGCTATGGCAACAAAGCTAGCCTGCCTTGACTCAGACGCAAGTAAATCGTAATAGCTCTTACCTAGACTATCATTCTCAACGTCATATCCAATTCTAAACAGTTCTCTTTCTTCATCATACAACATTTTAAAATCAGTAGCTTCTGCCATTGAATTTAGTCTTTCTTTTAAGCTCTCAATGCTACTAATAACCACTTGAGCTTTTTCTTTTGTATTTTGCAGTAAATCTTTTAATTTCTCTAAAGATTCATCACTTTTTGACATGCCATTTAACATATTTAATATGTTGGTGGTTTTTTCTGGAATACAATTTATTGCTGTGTTTTCGATTAAGCTTTTTAAAGAATTACTAATGTCTATATCAAAGTTTTTTTCATGGATAAACTCAAACCAAGGGAAAAATTCATTTATTTCCTCTAAGAACTTATCCACATCACCTTTGAGTTTTTTATTCCAATATGGCTCCTTGCCTTTTTGTACTTCCGTAACCCTTGATGCTAAATCTACAAGCACAGTTCTCCAAGAATAAAAATCTGTTTTGTCATTGCCTAAGGTGACAATCACTTGATGATATAATTCTTTCATTTCTTTGGATTCTTCTATTTCTTCACTAGCAAGCCTTATTGTGTCTTGCAAACCCTCCACTTGCACAAGATTAAATATTGGATTACACAAATATTCTTCTAGTGATTGAGAAACCAACCAGAGATAACCAACTAAGTTCCCGCTATCCACAGTGGACACATATCTAGGATAAAGTGGAGTTTTAGTTTTAGTATCATACCAATTATAAAAATGACCTTTATACGTAACCATGTCCTCAATTGAAGTCATAATTTTCTCTATTCTTTGTGTTACTTCCATTATGCCTATATACCCTAGATCATAGGCAACTATATTTGACGTTAATTCCATACCCATATTAGTGGGTGAAGTTCTCTGGGCTAATCCATTAGGCGGATCTTCTTGATAATTATCTGGTCCAAGCCAATTATTTTCGTCATTGACAAAATCCTCAAAATACGCCCAAGTTTTCCTACTTAATTTCCTTAAAAAGATCTTTTCTTCAACCATCATTTTAAAAGTTTCTAAACTTCTATCGCGACTTATAACATATGCAATTACAGGGCTTAAAAACCAAAGCACACAGGACGGTATACTAAGAAACCCAATACTCAAACTTGAATTAAATGCTAAAAATAAAATCAAAAGTGAAATTGCACTTTCAATCCACATAAAAGCTATGAAATTTTTAAGTTTTTTCCCTAGTTTCACCTCTACGTCTGCCGCTGTCTGCCACTCTAATAAATTTTTCTTGCTTACCATTATTCTATATAATGTTCTAATTATGGCATCCAACATCATATACGCTTGAAAAGGTATAAAACAAATAATCAAAAATATTTGTTCTATAGCCATAGACCCATTTTGAATTTTACCCGATAAACTTATACCTGCAGCAGGAGAAACTACAGCTTCGGATACATCAAAAAGTATAGGTGCTAAAACCGCAACAAATGCTGCAATAACCCATTTATCCGTCCCATCAGGCAATATTCCACCTAATGCAAGTATGAGCAAAATTGTAATGGAGGGTGCGAGTAAGCTCCTCCTTAAATTATCAAATATTTTCCATTTAGATATTTTATTTATTGGCGAATGTTTTGTAATCCAAGGTAATAATTGCCAATCACCTCTAGTCCACCTGTGTAATCTCATACAACTAGAATTGTAATAAGCTGGGTATCCATCTATGAATTCCACATCAGTAACTAATGCAGTCCTAACATAGCAGCCCTCTAACAAGTCATGGCTTAATACAGTATTTTCAGGTATTTCATCTTTTAACATATAATTAAATACATCTACATTATAAATTCCTTTTCCAGTAAAAATCCCTTCCCCAAATAAATCCTGGTATACATCAGATACAGCAGTAGTATAAATATCTATACCCGTTTCCCCAGAAAATATCTTTGAAAATAGAGTTTTGTTTGCGCTAAGAATAGACACTCCTACTCTCGGTTGCATTAAACCGTAACCTCTATCCACTTTCTTTTTACTATTATTTATGACAGCATTGTTTAGTGGATGAGCCATAGCACCTATAAGTTTTTTTGCAGAGTCCCTTGGAAGCTTCGTGTCCGCATCTAATGTAATAACATATTTAACCTTTCTAAGATTCAGAGGATTGCTGCTTATTACATCGTAACTAGTATTCTCGTTACCTCTTAAAAACTCATTAAACTCCATAAGCTTTCCGCGTTTTCGTTCAAATCCAATCCACTTGTTTTCTTTTTCATTGTACTGTCTATGTCTATTTAGAAAGAAAAATATCTTTTTATCAGGCTTGCAATACTTTTTATTTAAACTTTCTATGGCTAAAAGCCCAACATTAACTATTGACTTATCTTCTACTTCCTCCTCAGTATCACTATCTTTAAAGTCACCCAGTAATGCAAAAAACAAATTTTCCTGAGCATTGGCTAAATAGTATACTTCTAAATCATTTATTAATTCGACTACCCTACTAGGATTATTTAATAGTGTTGGAATTACTACAACCGTACTATATTTTTCTGGTATTACTTCTTTAAAATCCATTTTAGGAATAAAAGAAGGAGTACTCAGAACACTTACACTCCAGTTGAAAATCGATATTACTATTTCGCTACAGGGTACTAATATAACAATTATGGCAAGACAATATCTCCATAAATCTTTATTACTATCATTTAATAGGCTACTCGCAATAATTAGACATATGATTATCGTTGTAAATATAATAATAGTGCCTATATAAAAATTCTCTACATTCTTCTTTATGCTGTTTTTGAGCCTCTCTATACCAGTATTCTCATATCCTATTTTTCGCTTTAATTTATTTAGTCCCTTATCTATCAAATAATATCCAACATGTTGTTCATAGGTATTATTTTCTGAAAATTCACTTTCTTCGCAACATTCAATAGCTTTTTTTGCTATATATGATTCTGGAAGCTTTATATTTTTAGATATTTTTTCTATTTCGTGTCTATACTTATCTCTAGATTGAAAATCCATTTCTCTATAAATATGTGAAGGATCTTCTCTCAAAATACCCTCTACAGCACTTAGCTTTTCAAAATAATTTTCCCAATTTAAACCTTCAATAACCCTTATACTATTAATTGAATTTGCCATAGATATTTCAAAATTAGCTTCCATTTGATGCTCTAATACTATAATTTCTTCTAGGCTTGTTTCCTGCGCTCCAAGCCTTTCATCTATATAATCATAAACCTCTTTAGAATCAATACCATTATCCCTTAACAATTTCAATAATCTTTCTGTAAAATGAGAATTGAATGTAAATTTCTCATTTTCTAATAAATATATCTCTTTGACAATTTTATCTTCATTAAAAGCATTGATTAAACGCTCTGCAACTTTTTCTGCTTCTTTTTTATCTTGCTTCGCTTTAACAATTTTTTCAGTTATCCTACTAATATTTTGAATTAATGCTATTCTTAACATTATAGGAATAGCCCAAAGTTCACCAGACGTCAGTACAGCACTCCTTTGATAGGCCCTAATAAAATTTTCAATAACTGTTTCATCCATCCTACCATCGGTGTGAGATGCTATTTCTATAGCAATATGATAAACTCTTGGATAGCCCTTCATGAAACCTTTGTATATCACCGGTAAGTCTTTATAATAATTTTGTGGCATGTTATATTTTATACTCTTATACTCCTTCTCTACCAAGTAAAGATTATCCAAAAGCCATTCAGAAGCAGGCAATACATCTTTTTTATTTTTTTCTTCTTTATCCATGCTATCATAGCCATTTAAAATCTTTTCATAACTTCTATCTAAATTACTAATAAGCTTTTTCTTACAATTAGTTTTTTTCACATCAGCATAATGACGTGCCATTTCGAAAGCATGTTTCTCTAAATCTTCTCTATTCACATTTATGGTTGGAACATCTTTTAGTAAATTTTCCTCTTCATAATAATTCAGATTTTTTCTTATCACTATGTAGATTAAAATACTTATTACGGCTATTGCCCCTAATGTAGCATATGGCATTATAAACACCCTTTCAACACTTTTTGTTAATAATATTTGTAAAGTTTTAGACCTAGTTGAAATTATTATCTCCAACTAATTGTTTAATTATTAGCAAAAACAACAAAAAAAACTCACAATGAAACATTGTGAGTTCTTTTTAAATGTGCTTAAGTTATCTTTTTATTAAATTTTATAAAATTCTTCAAATGATTTCGTAACATAAGTATGGTCTATTACTCCGCCTAGTTCTCTTATAGAATGCATAGCTAGAGTTGGGCTTCCTATATCTACCGAGCGTATATTTAAATGAGTTGAAGATATTGGTCCTATAGTTGACCCACCACGTGCATCAGAACGATTAACAAATTTTTGCACCGGCACCCCTGCTTTTTCACAAACTAATTCATAAACTGCATCAGAGTTACTATCAGTTGTGTAGTTTTGATTAGCATTAATTTTTATAACTGGGCCTTTGTTCATATAAGGCTTATTTGTTGGGTCATTCTTTTCTGGACTATTAGGATGAACAGCATGTGCATTATCCGCTGATATCATAAAAGATTTAGAAATTGATCTTAAAAAATCCTCACGATTTTTATCTAAAGATATTGTAATACGCTCTAATATATTAACTAGCATATTTGAGTCCGCACCTTGCTTTGTTGAGCTTCCTACTTCTTCATTATCAAAACAAACCATTACATTTGTTGCCTCTGCGGCTGGCGCTATAGCTAGTGCTCTTATTCCTGCATGTACCATTGCTAAATCATCTAATCTTGAGCTTGATATAAATTCATTGTTTAACCCGATAATTGAACCCTTTTCGTATTCATAAAGGAATAAATCAAAATCTATAATTTGTTTATGATCTACAGATAATTCCTTTGCAATGGCACTCATAAGATAATTATCTTTTTCTAATTCGTTGCTCACCATTGAAAGTAGTGGCAATGTATCCTTTTGCTTATTTAGTTCAATTCCAGTGTTTATTTCTCTATTCATATGAATAGCTAAATTAGGAATTATCATTATAGGCTTTTTAATATTTACTAACTTAGTTTCTGGATATAGAATATTTTTGTCTCGCAAAGTTACCCGTCCAGCTATTGCAAGAGGCCTATCCATCCAAGTATTTAATATAGGTCCGCCATAAACCTCTGTGTTTAATCTTACATACGTATTATCTACTACCATTTCTGGTGCTGGTTTAATTCTAAATGTAGGCGAATCTGTATGAGCGCCAATAATTTTAAAGCCATTTTCTTCGATTTCTCCCTTTCCAACTACAAACGCAATTAGTGCGGAGTCATTTTTAGTCACAAAATATTTCCCGCTTTTTTTAAGGTTCCACTTTTCTTCTTCTTTAATTTCCACAAAGCCTTCTTTACATAAATCTTCTTTAACCTTTGCTACAGCATGATAAGATGTTGGACTATCATAAATAAAATCAATAAGATTTTGGGCAAATTCTAATTCCTTATTCATATATATTCCTCCAATGAGTGTTAAAGCACATAATTACTTTGCTTATCCCCTTCTCTATTATAACAATTTTTTTAATAAAATTTCTATAAAATCCAAATAAATGCTATAATTAATTATCGAATAT
Organism: Clostridium sp. CM041; assembly: GCF_055081035.1. Lineage (NCBI taxonomy): Bacteria > Bacillati > Bacillota > Clostridia > Eubacteriales > Clostridiaceae > Clostridium > Clostridium sp. CM041. The sequence continues at coordinate 3,028,632 of NZ_CM143648.1, read as the reverse complement.
ATGTTTAAAATTAACTTTTTAAATTATACTATATAGTATAGTCGGAAAACAATAATTAACAATTTCCATATTTAAGTATTAAAAGTGCTTATTTGAATGAAAAGTTATATTTGAATTAATTACGGGCATGACAAAAAGACTTTTTTATACACTATTAAAAAAAGCCGTAGGCTGGTTATTGAATTGAAATTTATTTTAAATTACGCAGCTATATTTTTAAGAGTTGGGAAAATATCAGCAAGGGCTATTAATTTTTCTGATGCCCAAGCATCTATGAAACAGCAAAATGCACCAAGAAATACCCTTGTTATTCTATACCCAACAGAATAAATAATTGCATCTTCAGCATGAAAATTATTATTTATTCTATCCCAACACCTTTCAGTAGTTGAACGTCTTTTATAAAGAGATTTCCATTGTTTTGAACCTCTTAATATTGGAGTAAAATACCTTGGGTTATCTAATGTTTTAGTGTAATAAGATTTATTGCTTTTCATAGGACATTTTTCACAGTTTTCACATTGAACTGGGAATAACCATTTATGTCTATATTGTTTAGTAATAATTCCCCAATTACGAAGCTGATGTCCACAAACAGTTCCGTGTGGAATAGCATTCTTATCAAGTTTAACAAATTCACTATTTGATGATGGTTTTGAAGAACGTGAATTTAAATCAATAATAGGATTTATTCCATAATGCATGCATAAAAGATAAAAAGCATTAGCATCATAAGCAGAATCTAAGGCTACAGAATGAAATTTAATTTCAGGATATAAATCTACAAGTTCTTTAAGTGCATAAACTCCAGTAACAGCATCATGGCGTGCCGCGCTAACAAATTTAATATGGATAGGTAGGCTGTAAAAGCTATCACAGGCAGTAAATCCATGATAGGTATGACCATAGTAATAATGTTCATTAAAGCTATCCCAACCCCAGCTAGCACTGGGGTCGGTAAACTTTCGATAACAGTCACAATGTTCTCCTGGTTTAAGTTTGCAATCACAAACTTTTTTACCGTAAGGCGAAGCCTGTGTTGGCATACAGGTTCCGTCGCCAGCAATATTTAGTTTAGAAGGATCGCCCAAAATACCCATTGATAAAGAAGGAATAACAAATAATTCTTTAAGTATGTTGTTCATTTTGGATTCGCTTCTGTCAAGGAGCTTTAAATTATCAAATTTTAAGATTCTTTTAACTAAACGGTCAACTACACCAGATTTGGAGTTATTCATCTTTTGGTTTTTCTTTTGCTTTTTACGTGGTTTACGTTTAATTTTACGCAGTTTGGATTTATTAAGGATCTTATCCTTATGAATCAGCCTATCCATAAAATCATAAAAAGTACCTACACCAGGAAGTCGGTCAACATGTATGCCTTCGGCTTTAGAGTCTGAATAGCAAGCGGGTATAAAACCAGATAAAATTGAATAGAAAGGGTCTGAACGTAATGTTTTTACCCAAGAGGATATACTAGTTTCTTTACAATAAGCCATGATAATAAGTGACCTGAGTAATGCTGCCGCATCTTTTGGCGGAGCTCCTTGATTAGATTTAGAATAAGTACTTTCTATTAGAGGGACAATTCCGGTTAGGTCGGTAGACCATATTTTAGTTATTTGTGAACTACGCTCAAACAAAGTGATTTGTTGATTGGTTTGAATATAGAATTTTTCTAAAAATGTTTCAAGAAAATATTGATATTGGGAATGAGAAACCTTAACAGTTAACATAAAAACACTCCTCGCAAATGAAATAATGTAAAAAATATACATATTTAATTTTGCGAATTTTTACTAGCTGTCAAGTCTTATTTCACAATGTTTAAGTAAAAAAAATAAAAAATAATACGAATAGCTTAAATTTTCTAGGTTATTCGTACAATATGAGGCACCACGAATTTTTGAGGTGAAGTTGATTTTTGAGCAAAATGAATCAAGAGTTAGCAGTGCCTTAAGAGTTTCCGAGAGTGCACACTATATAATCAGAGGTGAAAAATATGTTATCAAAATTTTTAATTTCAAAATTCGTAAAAAATTCGGAGGATGTTAATAATAAAAAAGTAAGAGAAGCTTATGGTTACCTAGGCGGCTTAGTTGGAATTATAGTGAACTTAGTTCTTTTTACTACAAAACTAATTATAGGAATAATATCAAATAGTATAGCAATTACTGCAGATGCCTTTAATAATCTTTCAGACGTTGCTTCTTCTGTTATTACAATTCTAGGTTTTAAACTAGCTAGTAAGCCACCAGACAAGGAGCATCCATTTGGTCACGGAAGGCTTGAATATATTTCCGGACTTATAGTTTCCTTTTTAGTAATACTAGTAGGTTTTGAATTTATTAAAACCTCTTTTGATAGAGTAATTCATCCCTCAAAAGTAATATTCAAACTTATACCCTTTGTATTAATATTAGCCTCTATAGGATTTAAACTTTGGATTAGTGGATTTAATAAGACCATGGGCAAGGCTATAAAATCTTCAGCCCTTGAAGCTTCTTCAACTGATGCATTAAGTGATGTTGTTAGTTCAAGCTGCGTTGCACTATCACTACTTCTGTCTATTTGGATCGACCTTCCCATAGATGGATACATAGGAATCCTTGTATCCTTTATCATAATATATGCTGGCTACAAGCTTATTCGCGAAACTATGAACCCGCTTCTTGGTGAAGCTCCTGATAAGGATTTAGTAAACGGCCTTAAGGAAAAACTGCTTACCTATGATCATATTACCGGTGCCCATGATTTAGTTATCCATAACTATGGTCCAGGTAGATGTATGGGTTCTATTCACGCTGAAGTTCCTTGTGATATTTCTATAGTTAAAATTCACGAAATTATCGACACAGCTGAAAAAGAAATTTCTGAAGAATTTAACATTTATCTAGTTATTCACATGGACCCTATAAATACAGATGATGAAGATGTTAATGCCTCTCGTTTGGAACTTTTAGATGTATTAAAGTCTTTTTCTATAATAAAATCAATTCATGACTTTAGAATTGTAGGCGAGGGCGAACATAAAAATCTTATTTTTGATGCTGTAATTGATTTTAACCCAAGCTTTACAGATGTTGATGGACTTAACCTAGAAGATGAAATCAATAAAGAACTAAAAAAATGCTACCCAAATTATAATGCCATAATGACCTTAGATAGAGATTATTTAGGAGTCCAATAAAATTAAAAAAGTATATATTACTACAGATGCATTCTCTTCGCTAAGAACTACTTCAATGCATTTTACGTAATATATACTTTTTTTGCTCATTAGAGTATTCTATCGCTGATGGATCACTACATCTTATATCCATGTCTATTAACCCCTCCGATTATATAAATGAATTTTATTGCACAATAAAATTACAATATCGACACAAAACATATATTCTTTTCTTACAGGATATTAAGAATATGATGTTAACTTAATCAGTTAATTTTTTTGCCTTTATAAATAAAAACTGGGGGTTTTTAGTTAATTTATCATATATATTAGGCTCTTCAGTTTTAAATTGTTCTACCGGCATAGGTTCCAATAGTTTTTCTATTGTAAAACCCGACTTAATTACTGATGCTATAATTTTGCTTAAAGGCCTCCTATAAAATTGAACTTTTACTTTTCCCTTGTTTGTGGTCCACTCATCATCTAATAATTCTGTCAAAAAGTAATTTTCCTTACTAGATAACTTAAAATCCATAAACGGATGATGGACGGAAAAAACCAGTTGCCCTCCTTTCTTTAGAATTCTAATAAATTCACTCATTACCACCTCCCAATTTTTAATATAGTGAAGTGTCAATGATGATAAAATAACATCTATAGATTCATCATCAATAAAATCTAATGGCTCATTCAGATCTGCCCTTATGATTTTAGCTTTATTCCCAACTCTTCTTTTAGTCATTTCTATCATGTTTGGACTGAAATCTAATGCAATTACACTTGCACCCTTATCTAATAACAACTTGGTATACCACCCCGCAGCACAACCTGCGTCTAGAACTTTCTTTCCTTTTACATCTGGAAGCATTGATACGGTTGCAGGTCTTTCATAGTAGGCATTAAATGGTTTTGTATCTACATATTTAAAATAATGTTCAGCCATTTCTTCATAAGCATTAAGCGAAACTGAGTCTTTATTTATAACTTGCTTCTGCTGTAGTAAATTTTTCAATATAATTCCTCCTCACTAATTGTAGCACTAACCATTGAGTTCTATAGAACCCTAGCTTATGTAAAAAAAATTTCTCAAATAACTTAGGAACGCATAATAGTTATTACTTGTTATGTGTTCCTAAGGAATATTCTATTCTTACTATTTAAAACTATATGAAGTTCCCGCCGTTTTATAACCAGTCTTTTTACTAATACATAACTTTTCCCTACTGTTTTTCAAGGAATTGGATTTTCCTTTAAAAGACTTTTATTAGTAATATATATTCTCACGTCGCTTTCTTTTGTTGAAAACATTTTTTGCTTTTTTTTGCAAAGCATGCTTGACATTCAATGCAAAGTACACTATGCTTAAAATGCAAAGCTAACATTGCAAAGGAGAGATGAGATGAAAACATGTATTCAGGAACTACGAAAAAAACATAAATTATCTCAAGAAGAACTAGCATTAGCAGTTGGTGTTACAAGGCAGACAATCACATCCCTAGAGTGCGAAAAATATACAGCATCACTTGTCCTTGCATACAAAATATCAAAATATTTCAATTTGAAAATTGAAGAAGTTTTTAATTTTTCAGAAGTGGGGGAATTATAAAATGGAAGAATATCGAAAAGTAATAAAGAAAAAAATAGGACTTATGTTAGGATTTAATGTGTTGGCAGCTGCCTTTATCACATTAATTGGAATCTCGGGAAATATGACAGCAATAATTAATGAACCTATTACTGATTTTATACATGGGTTCCAATTAGGTATCTTCATATTTTTGCAATTTGTCATGGTAATGTACATTATGAAATATGGAAAATCATTGAAAAACGAAGATAAATTAAAGAAACTGTATATAGTTGAACATGATGAAAGAACGACACTTATTAGAAATAAAATTGGTGGCGTAGGTTTTAACTTTTCCTTAGGCGTAATTGCAACTACCGCAATTATGGCTGGATTCTTTAATCAAATGGTTTTTGTCACTTTACTTGGTGTTCTAATTTTTATGTCACTCGTAAAAGGATTCTTAAAAGTATATTACAGAAATAAATTTTAGGAGGTAGATTCAGTATGAAGAGAGGAAATTATAATAAGTATTTAATCATTGCTAGCTTTTTTGGTTTCATCATATGTTTCATAGGACATTTCATTCATTTGCCCTGTATTATTGTGGGTTTCTGCTTAGGTGCTTGCATAGCATTCTCTACCATTGGTTTATATGCTTTAAATCATGATATAAGTAAATTAAAAAACTTTAAAAGGAACCTTATCAGAAGAATTGCGAATAATTGACCGAATATTGTGTATTTTACTAATAGAGGAAGCATAAGGCTTAAACACAGCCTTATGCTTATCTTTTATTCCAATTGTGTTTACAGTTACAAGAGCTAATGATAATTTATACATAGAAAGACACGTGATTATATGTCTGGTTGGTGAAGTCCCTAAAATATACAAATAGTACTAGCTGCAATAATGGCACCATCTCCTATATGTACACATAACATTACAGTAACATTTTGTCCAATCTATACATCATTACCAACTACAGTATCACCTTTTAGAGTCATATCTTCAAGACTAGGCGTAGCTTTTTCCCAATATTACCCATGATATTAAATGGATATGTTATAATATTTTTTGATTTGCATAATAAGAAGATTATTCACTTATGAAATGTTCAAACCCCTCAGCATATTTTGTAGGCGAAAACTCAATTATTTCGTATTCGGCAATTTTATTAATATAAAATGGATCTTCTTTAATTATCATTTTAACTTCTTCCCTATTCTTTGCATTACAAAGAATTACTCCACCTACCCTCGGATTTCTTCTGCCTGAACAAATAAACTTTTGTAATGAATAATATTTCTCTAAATGTTTTATATGTTGTTTTAATTCTTTTTCAACTTCCTCAAGTGGCTTTATATACTTCAATACTAAAATAAACATTAATATTCCCCTCCTAAAAACTATTTTTAATCAACCTTATTATACGATTATGACCTAACTATGAAAACCGTCGTTAAATCCAAGTAACATCTAATGGGTTACGATCTACCAGTCGCTTATAACCATATTGGGGATACCCAACCATAACTGCACCTGTTAATACTTTATTTGTTGGAATGTTAAACAATTCCAGCAACTGATAATAATTATCAAACGCACACATTTCAAAGAGTCCAGCCTAACAACTGCCTAACCCAAGGGTAGTTGCAAACAGTTCCATGTAGGCAAAGGAAAAAATCGTATTTTCTCTACCATTTCTAATTTCTTTTGGGGCCATTGCTAAAATTAGATTTGGAGCATCACGTAATACTTTATCTATCCCAGTTTCTCTGTAATCACGAACATGATAAGGAAAACTCCAGTGGTGCAAAGGATTTTCAATTTGTGCTTCCATCCATTCTATGACAACCTCAGTAGCTTTTTTCAGTATTTTTTTATCTTCTACAATTATATATGATATTCCTTGCTGGTTACTGGCAGTAGGTGCAAACCGTGCAATATTAACTAATTTAATTAATTGTTCTCGTTGCACGGCCATGTCTTTGTAACAGCGGATTGATCGACGAGACCTAAGAAACTGTTTAGCAGTTTCTTCATTTACAACCGGGAACTTTTTTAGATCGGTCTGGTTATTTAAAGGTGTTTTGATATTGTCAATTGCACTGTGAGGGCATATGGCAACACACTGCCCACAGGCTATACATGCTTGTGGCTCAATTGCTACAGGACCATTTTCTCCCATACCCAAAACTTTTGGTGGGCATACTTTCGTACAAATTCCACATTTAATACACTTTGCTTGGTTTACTTTAATTAATTCCATTGGTGTTCACCCCTATTTTGTATATTCATAATTTTCATAATGTACTTCTAACGGTATAATATTACATGATAACATCTTTGTTTACAAGTATACACCTATTAGTAGCATAGTATCTATTTACATACTATGCATTTAAAATCAATCAAATTTAATTGATTAATCAGAACTAATGCGAATTATATCTATTTTACTGAGGATAATGCTCTTTTTTTTATCAACATGAGTCACAGTAATTTATAAAAAATCATTTTTTCTTAAATTGAAGCATCACTATTTTATATTAATGTTTACTTCTAATTAATAAAGTGGTACTATATAAATATAGTACGAAACTAGAACTATACCAATATGGTACTATACTTTAAGGAGGAACTTATATGAAAAGCAATAAAAATGTTTTTAAGGAGAATTCAAAAATAAATTTTAATAAACAAGCTGGGTCTTACGATAAAAGTGCTAATGGTAAATTCGTAGCTCCGATGTATAATGAAATTATTAACAGAATAATGCTTATTAAGCCTAAAAAATTACTAGATGTTGGATGTGGTACAGGAAATGTATTTATGAAATTAGTTGAAAATAGTAATATAGAATTATATGGCTTAGATATTTCAGAAAAAATGATTGATATGGCTAAAAAGAATCTTGGTAATAGAGCAGATTTAAAAGTTAGCGATTCAGAATATATGCCTTGGAAAAATAACACTTTTGATGTGATTGTATGTAATGCATCATTTCACCATTATCCAAACCCAGATAAAACATTATTGGAGATGAAGAGAATATTAACATCTAATGGAACATTAATTATTGGAGATCCAACCGCACCAGTAGTTATTAGACAAGTATTAAACTTATATTACAAAAAAAGTGATACTGGTGATTATAAAATATATTCTAAGAAAGAAATTGAGGACCTTTTAATAAAGACTGGATTTAAGCCATTTAATTTTAAAAAAATAAACTATAAGACTTTTGCTATTAATGCTAATATAGAAAAATAAGCAATAGATAGAAAATAAATTTTGGGGTGAAACTATGGATAAAGAATATAAACGACAAGTAGATGAATTAAATAAGTTATCGCATTCTATGCTAGCTGAATCTAATTATAAGGATATAGAATCAAAGTTTTTAAGGATACGAGGATTGAGCACTAATGAGCTTTCAATACTTAGAATTATTTCTGAAAAAGAAGATGTTATTATAAAAGATATATTAGAAATATTAAATGTACCTAAAAGTACATTAACTAGCATAATTGATAGATTAGAAAAACGCGATCTTATTGTTAGAGCTATTAGTAATAAGGATAGAAGATCCTATAAGCTAGAACTTACTGAAGAAGGTCACATGGCACAAGATGAACATCTTAAATTTGAAGAAGAGTTTTACGCAAAGATAATGATTTCTTTAGATACTTATGAGGATAGAGAAAATTTATTAAAACTTATAAGAAAGATAGCATACAATATTTCTAACTAATAGCAGTAAATTATCGTGAAACTTTAAAATTTAATGCTAATTATTAATTGCCCAATTCTCTAAAAAATTAATTGTCTCATTCCATGAATCAATATTTGCTTTTGCCCAACTGTCTATATCGACTCTGGATCCTTTTAATGATGGCATAGACTGAAATGGTACTGTTAGCATATGACCTCACTTTTCATAGGTGATATGTTTATATTCATATTTAAAATTTGATTTTTCAAGCAACTTCATTGCCATTTCTGAATGCATTTTTGAAGGCCATATGGAATCTGATTCAGAGGATATCATTAGTATAGGTCCATTTATTTTATTAACGGCAATTGTGGCTTCGTCAGTATTTCCTTCATCAATCAGCTTTTTGTACATCCATGACAACGCACCCTCTTTATTTTGCAACATTTTTATTACTAATTGCAATATAATAGAACAACTGAATTTCAGACAAGAAATTTCTTCACCTTTATACATCCATGAAGAATGGTGTGCTGGCAGTCCACACATTTTTATCCCTTCATATGCATAGCAGCTTGGCATATTGGCAATAACACAAGTAATATCCTTGAATAAAGAGGCTGCCAAAAGAACCATTTCTCCACCCTTATACCTTCCATACATTGCTATTTTGTCTTTATTAACAGTATCTTGTTTTTTTAGCCATGTTATAGCATTTTCAATATATTCAAGTGGTACACAATTAAGATTTTTGGGTGTTCCTTCAAGTCCAAAATAACAAACTGCTAATGCAGAATATCCCTTCATAGCTAAGATTTCAGCAATTGCCTGTGCTTTTTCTATTCTTCCGTCGCTTCCACTTACAACAATTACTGCTGGCCTCTTCATATTGTTTTTTGAAGTAAAATATCGTGCCAATAGATTCTTTTCTACTACATCTACGCTTTTAATCGTTTCATCGCAGAATATTCTTATATGCTCTTTTGATGTAATGGCTTTCCCATTCCTCTCCACCGTGCATGTAATGGTATATTTTCACTTGCATTAACTTGCCCCGATGATTTGGTTCATCTGCCCTTGACATTTTTGGTGTAATGTTTATTTCACAATTATTATTACATTCGTTTTGCTATAAACATATTTAAAGATATTTTAGAAACTTTAGTAGTCATGATAATAATTCTTTTTTAAAAATAGACAGTATATTGACAAGTTTTACATGTTCTGCTATTATTATTTTAGACAGTATAATGTCTTAAAGGAAAGGGGCATATTTATGGATAATTACAGAGATCTATTTTTAATGCAGCAAACTTACGCTACACTTTTTTCTCTTAACAATAAGCTTCAGGTACAAGGCGATAAATACTTTGAGAGCTTAACGTCAAGACAGTTTATGGCAATGATTGCAATTATTCATTTGGCGGAAGATGAAACAACAATCAACAATATTGCGAGAAAGTTAGGTACCACCAAACAGAGTGTTAAACAAATGATAACTATTATCGAAAATAAAGGTTACATTATCACGATGCCGAGCCAGAAGGATAAGCGTGCAGTGAACGTTAAAATTACGGAATCCGGAAAACAGATCATGATGGAATGCGGTGAAAAAGGAATAAACTTTTTCGCAGATGTTTTTAAAGACTTTACCACGGAAGAAATGGAAATATTGTGGAGCCTATTAAAGAAACTGTATCGTTTTGACGGTGAAGAGCAGGATGGTTTTGAAGAAGATGCTAGTTTAAACGCGGAAGAAGAAGTAAATGACGCTCAAACGAGAGTATTAAAGGAAGCTCAAGCGAGGGCATTAAAGGAATTTGAAAGACGAAGAAATCATTCTCGAAATGAGAGGAGCGATGAAAATGAATAATATTGTTACAGTTAAAAATTTAGAAAAAAGTTATAATAAGAAAAAAGCTGTTGATGGAATAAATTTTGTAGTAAATAGAGGTGAAATTCTTGGACTCTTAGGTCCTAATGGGGCGGGCAAGAGTACAATTATCAATATCCTGGCCACCATATTATCGCCTGATAATGGCGAAATAACTATTTTGGGGCATGACTTAAAAAAAGATGTAAAAGCCATCAAACTGGGAATTGGAATAGTTCCTCAGGACCTGGCCATTTATGAAGAAATTACTGCCGAGAAAAATGTACGTTTTTTTGCAAGTCTATATAAACTCAAAGGAAATCTGCTGGAAAAACAGGTCAAGGAGGCCCTTGAACTCGTAGGTCTTTACGATAGAAAGGATGATAAGCCAAAAACCTTTTCAGGCGGCATGAAAAGAAGATTAAATATTGCTTGTGCCATTGCCCATAAGCCAAAACTTATTATCATGGATGAACCCACAGTTGGTATCGACCCCCAATCAAGAAATCATATATTGGAATCAATTAAAATCCTGAAAAATGAAGGTGCAACAGTTATCTATTCCACGCATTACATGGAAGAAGTGGAAGCGATTTCTGATAGAATCATTATTATGAACGAAGGAAAGATTATTTCTGAAGGTACAAAAGAAGAATTAAAACAGGAAGTGAATGATAAAATCACATACTCCTTTCATGTAAACAATTTAAATGAATTAAGCAATAATCATTTTTCTGGAATTGATGGCATAACAAAAATTAAAATCACTGAAAATGTGATTAAAATAACTGCCAAAAAGTCAAAGGATAATCTCAATGAAATCATATCTATAATCATAGCAAAGGGCTGTAAGATTGAAAGTATGAGCAGTAAAGAGGCATCTCTAGAAACTGTATTTCTAGAACTTACCGGAAAGAATCTAAGGGATTAGGAGGAAATACATGAACTTTATAAAAATAGTCAAATTTGATTTTATGAATATTATTAGAAACCCAACTCTGCTAATGTTTAACACTATATTTCCAATAATAATGATTGCGGTTATGGGTTTTGTAACAAAAGGTAACTATGGTTCAGGGCATGTAAGTTCCTATGATTATTATGGAGTCACAATGATGATTTTTACAGCGTTATTCATTGCCATGACAGCTTCCAATACATTTATGGAAGAAAGGGTAAAGGAAGGTAATACTCGCATAGTATATGCTCCGGTTTCAAAAACAGAGATATATCTATCTAAATTGATTGCTACTTATATTTTGGGTACGGTTTCATACAGTGTTTTATTGCTTGTAGGACAATATATTTTTCACATTAACTTTGGAGGAAAAAACATTCTGTATATTATGTTGTTAATCAATATATTTTCGTTATTTGGCTGCTCTCTCGGCACCATGTTCTGCTGTATTTTCAAAAGTGAAGAAGGAGCAAATTCTGTAATGCAAATATTTTTGTTTTTGTTTATATTTTTGGGTGGCTTGTTTTTTTCTGTAGCTAGTCTTGGAACTATAGTGGAGAAAATATCTTATTTATCGCCAGTCAAGTGGATTACCGAATGTACATTTAAGGTCATTTATGATAATGACTTCAGCATATACCTCCCTACTCTTCTTATTGTGTTGTTTAGCAGTATCATCTGTATAATAATATGTCAAATCACTTTTAAACCGGAGGAATATGTATAATGAATGTGCTCAATCTATTTAAAAATAGTTTAAACAGGATTTCAGCAAAAAAAGAGATAGTTATAATTGCAGTGGTCATTGTACCACTTATGATTGGAGTTGCTGTATTTTTTTCTGGAAAAATGGAGATGAGGCAGCACATTGCTTTGGTAACAAATCATGCACAGAGCATTCCCAAAAATGATAGGATTAAAATTGATGTAATGAATGAAAAACCTCCTACTTCGAATCTCCTTTTGGGTAAATATGCTGCCGTTGTGGAAGAAAAAAACGATGGAACCTATGAGGTAACAGGTATAAAAAGCAAAGCTGATAAGGAACTCATAGAAAACTTTTTTAACTTCGGTAAAATTCCCAAAAGCGATCAAAGTGGACAAGTGAAAAGAGGTGTTGGAACAAACATTTTAGGATTTATTCTAATGATTGTTTTAATGCAGGGGGTTGCTTTGACAATCCTTTATCCAGAAGATAGAACCCTTAAAACATTTAGGCGGATATTAACGACACCCGTAAGCGAAAAGCAATATATTTTTGCACAGGGAATTTTTACATTTTTATGTCTTTATATACCCACCTATCTAGTAATTGTTATCACAAAGGTGTGTTTTAATATAAAGATTGGATTTGGCCTTTTAATGCTAGCAATGTTAATTGGAATTCTTACTGCCCTCTCGACATCACTTGCTTTATTTATTTCATCAGTGCTAGAGAGAAACATCTCTTTAGTGGCCAGCGCTATATATGTAATAACTTGCATATTATCAGGCTGTTTTTATTCCTTTACGGGGAACAATAAAGTTCTTGATACCATTTGCAGTATCATCCCGCAAAAATCATATATGACACTGATTCAAGGGATAGAAAACGGGAATGGAATGTTAGAATTTAAAGGACAACTTATATATTTACTTATTTGGATTGTTGCACTCTGGCTCTTAGGAAGTATTATTACTAAGCGGAAAATGAGGCAAGGCATCTATTAAATCATATAGTAAGTAGTAGAAATATTAATAGAAAAATTTGTTTGTAAAAACTTGAAATGAAAGCCTACAACATAATGAAAATGTCACATTCGTTAGCTTAGTCATATATATCTTACTTTAAAATATTCAGAGTAAGATATATATAATTGTGCTAAATATTTGAAATTTATGTTAGTATTTAATATAATTTAAAATAAATAATGTTAATTAATAATAATTATGAATGTGAGGCAATTATATGAAAATAATGATATTTGGACTTGGTGTTATCGGTACAACCTATGGCTATGCTTTTCAAAAATCAGGTCATCAGGTTGAACACTTTATAAGAGAAATTAAAAGAGACAATGCACCAAAAATTCTTGACATAAAAATGCTCGATGGCAGATATAACAATAAGGGCGAAAATAAGAAAGACACATATAATGTTACTCTTTCACAGCCCAACAGTAATTACGATTTTATTTTAATTAGCGTATCTGTGGGTAAATTGGAGAGTGCAGTAAAAACACTTAATGAAAACAATTAATTTCTTAATTAAATAGGATCATAATTAATGCATTATAAATAAATGTGGTTGTTGTAGATGATCCTGTACAATTCTTAGAACTTCACCGAATCTTTGATAATGAACAACTTCTCTTTCTCTTAGAAATTTTAACGGCTCTATTACATCTGGATCATCAGCCATATTAATTAGTATTCATAAGTAGCCCTTGCCTTCTTTTTCAATTTCTTCAAGGCTTGAGCATTTCATTAGCTGCCTAACCATACTAGCAACCATTTCCATGAGCTAATTCTTCAGTATTTATTGTTATAAATTTAATTAAAATATATTAAATTTATAACAATAGATATGTCAGAATAGAAGATAAAAAAGTTTGCAAATTTTACTATTTTAGCATGCTTTTTTTATTTTGGTTTTCTTATGTAGACAAGTTATTGTAATACAAAGCTCCAATATTTAAATTTACAAATTATTCCAAGGTTTAATTGTTTATTAAATGCACATAATAAATCGTAAAAATTATAAATTTGGAGGTATTAATATGAGAAAACTTTCAGAGGGTGAACTATTATCCTTAACAACCTTGTTAACTATGGAAAAAGATGGGTTAGCCGTGGCAAAAGTTATGAAAAATCTAATTAGTGATGAAGATTTAAAAAGACAAGCTGAGACTGGTGTTTTAGCAGCAGAAGGAAGAATAAAAGGAGTACAACAATTTATCAATGAAAATCAAGTAACTATAGGCGGTGTAAAATAATATGGGAATAATAACGGATAATATTGTAAAAAACAACACAGATATTAATGACGAAGTAATAGTTGGAACTATGATTAGTTCAGCAAAAAGTGCAGCAGATGCGTATCTAAACGCAACTATGACCAGCGCTACCCCTGAATTAAAAGCTATATACTCCTCTAGTTTAAATCAAATAATAGGCGGGCATTCAGCATTAACAGAGCTTGCTGTAAACCGCAAGTGGGCTTCACCTTATGATGCGCCTGCGCAACAACTAGCTACGTCCTTTAGTAAATCTGAAACTACAGTTAAGGCTAGTAAATAAAACCGTTCCAAAACAAGAATTGAGCGTAAACTTGGAGGTTAAAATGTTTAAACACGAGAAACAACTATTAAGAGAAGTAAAAGTAGAAAAACCTAATCCTCAATATGCTGTATTAATGCAGGAGCAAATAGGAGGAGGTAATGGAGAATTAAAGGCAGCTATGCAATACTTATCTCAAAGTTTTAGGGTAAAAGATCAAACCATTAAAGATTTATTTCTTGATATAGGTTCGGAAGAGCTAAGTCATATGGAGATGGTGGCAGAAACTATAAACTTATTAAACGGACATGATGTAAATTATGAGAAAGTTGAAGCTGGAGAAATTCAAACTCAAGTTCAATGTGGTTTAGCACCAGTTTTAGTAAATTCATCTGGTGTCCCATGGACTGCAGATTATGTAACCGTTACTGGAGATCTAGTTGCAGACCTACTTTCAAACATAGCTTCTGAGCAGAGAGCAAAAGTTGTATATGAATACTTGTATCGTCAAATAAATGATAAATTTGTAAGAGAAACAATAGATTTTTTGTTAAATCGTGAAGAGGCCCATAATGCTTTATTTAGAGAAGCACTAAATAAAGTAAAGGATACGGGTTCTAACAAGGACTTTGGTATAACTGAAGATTCTAGATTGTACTTCGATTTATCAACGCCAGGTAAATATTTTGATGCACCTAATCCAACAGCACCAAGTTTTGAAAATCCAAGAAAATAAAAAATATATATAAAAAAGAACATCGTAATGGTGCCCACTGAAAAACTAAATTTTAATAACAGTATTAAGACTTAAAATGGATTTTCCATTTTAAGTCTTATTTTTTATATGAGAGCATCCATAAGATCCCCACATTAATATTTGGAATTTCATTTCCGATATAATTTGCTAGTTGTGAGTTATTAGCTACCAGAGGAACTTTTAGTGTTAATGGAAGAATACTTATACTACTACCCGGTGAAAAATAGAAATAATAGTTACCAGTATTAGACTACATGAAATTTGCTCAATGCAATTATTATCTAGTGCTTTAAATATTAACTACTTTTAAATCAACCATCTATTTAACAAACTTTATAAATATATATGTGACGGATTAAGTAGTACTAAATATATTGTAACAACTTAAATCCTAATGAATAACATAGTACAAAATATATTATAATTTCAAATATCGAGTTATTAGTAATATAAAGATAAGCGTTTAGATGATGAAGATGTAGTTTACTTATGCAACTATTATTAGATCAAGGAGTGATTTTCGCTTGAAATATTCAATACTTCGGAGATATTGAAGAAGTGATAAAAATGAGGAGCGGTAAATATGAAAGTAGTTATATTATGTGGAGGTAAAGGGACCAGATTAGGGTCATCTACAGAAACTATTCCGAAAACATTAGCTTTAGTTTCTGGGAAACCAATTATATGGCATATTATGAATATTTATTCAAGCTATGGCTTTAATGACTTTATTCTTCCATTAGGTTTTGGTGGTGATAAAATAAAAGAATATTTTTGGAATTATGAGTGGAAAAACTCTGATTTCACCAAAGAACTAGGCAGTAATAATATTTCTTTTTTTAATAAGCCTGCTAACTGGAAGGTGACTTTTGTTGATACAGGAACTGATACAATGACTGGTGGAAGAATTAAAAAAATTGAAAAATTCATTAATGAAGATACTTTTATGTTGACCTATGGTGATGGATTATCTGATATTAATATAAATAATTTACTAAAGTTCCATAATGAAAAAGGACAAGCGGTAACAGTTACTGGAGTAGAAAGAAAGAGCCAATATGGAATTCTAACTGAAAAGGATGGTATTGCAACAACCTTTGACGAAAAATCAAAATTGGATGGCATAATAAACGGAGGTTTTTTTGTAATGAATAAAAAAGTTTTTAATTATATAGAAGATGACGATAAATGCATTTTTGAACAGGGTCCATTGAGAAACCTTGTAGAAAGTGGCGAATTGGCGGTTTATAGTTTCAAAGGTTATTGGACAGCAATTGATACTAATAAAGATCTAATTTATGCAAATGAGACATGGAAGTGAGTAAAATAAATAAGGAGGATATGGACGCAATTTATGCATTTTTTTCTAAGGGTAAATCTCGGTTTAATAAACATGAAAATGAAAATCATGATATAAAAAAAGATAATAAAAAGGATGAAAAAAGCAAAGACAAAGATAGTAAAAAATATAAAGAAGAATATGAAGAAGAAAATAAAGAAGAAGATATTGAAGACTATAGAGAATCAGATACAGAAGAATACAAACAAAAATGTTCCTTTTGTACAATAGTTAGCAAGGATTATTTAATAAAGACCTTAACTTTTTACTATTCACTTGAGAGGAATAGTGAAAATTTTCATCTATGGATTTGCTGTATTGATGATATTATCTATTCAACCCTTTCAAAGATGAATCTCAAAAATGCTTCTCTTATTCATTTGAATACAGTAGAGGACCAGCAACTGCTCGCTGTAAAAAACACGAGAAAAACAAATGAATATTGCTGGACATTGAAAGCAGCTGTTATTCGCTACGTGCTTATGAATTACAGCGTAAACTCAATAATATACTGTGACAGTGATATATTTTTCTTCTCAGATCCACAGATGGTATTTGATGAATGGGGTGAAGCTTCAGTGTTTTTATGTCCCCAAAGGGATCTTGAATGGGTTCACAAAATATATGGAAAATTTCAAGCAGGATTCATAGGTTTTAAAAAGGATATACAAGGATTGAATTGTCTTAATTGGTGGAATCAAAAATGCATTGAATGGTGTTCCGGGGAACCTGACTCTGAAACGGGACGATGGGGAGATCAGAAATATCTTGATAAAATCACAGAAATGTTTTCAAATGTAAAAATTTCAAGAAATCTTGGAATAGATGCTGCACCATGGAATACAATTTATAATAATAATTTCAATATTACCTCAAAGGATAATGAAGTCTTTATTGAAGGTGATAAGTTAATAGCATATCACTTTGCATGTCTTTCAATATTTAACGAAAATGACTATGACTTATGGACTTTTAATTATTTAGAAATAAGTTCTGCAATTAAGTCCAATATTTATATCCCATATATTGAAAGTCTAAGGAATACAATCAATGTTATAAGAAACAATCTTAATGAAAAAGTAGAGGGTTTATTTAATAAATCTGATTCTAAAGAAGCCCAGACATTATTTAAATACTCAGATCTGACGTTAGCCATGGCCCGCTATAACGATTTTTATAGCTTTTGTACTATAACTAGTAAGGCATATTTATTGCAAAGTATGTCACTTTATTCTTCGCTGAAGGATAAAATCGATAATTTTAATTTATTCATCTGCTGTATGGATGAAATTTCTTTTTCTGTATTAAGTAATCTGAAGCTTGAAAATACGATTATTATTAATGTTAGCGAAGTAGAGGATATGGAATTACTTCATGTTAAAGAAACCAGAAATATGCAGGAATATTGTTGGTCGCTTAAAGCACCGTTGGTCCTTTATATTTTAGATAAATATGCTATAGATTCAGTTATTTATTGTGATGCAGATATATTCTTTTTTTCTGATCCGATGGCGATCTTCAAGCAATGGAAGGATTATGATACACTAATTTGTCCTCAGAGGGATTGTCCGGAATTTGAAAAGGTACATGGACATTTTCAGGCAGGCTTTTTAGGTTTTAGAAACAGGAAAAGTAGTCTAGCTATTTTAAATTGGTGGAAGAAAAAATGTATAGAGTGGTGCTCAGATAAACCTGATATCATAATGGAGAGATGGGGAGATCAGAAATATCTAGATAAGGTTCCAAATTTATTTTATAGCATAAAAATATTAGATGACCTAGGTATAGATGCAGCTCCATGGAATCTAATTATTAACAATGATTACAAAGTTTACAAGGATAATAATACTGTTTTAATTGATGATCGAGAACTTATGGTTTATCACTTTGGCAGTATGAAAATATTTGATGAATCTGTCTTTGACTTATGGAAGCTAGATCCTTTGATTTTTAGCAAAGAAATAATTGATTATATATATATTCCATATTTAGATGCTTTATGCAAATCAATGGAAATATTAAAGTCATCAGGCCTTGTGGATCTTAAAGAATTATTTAGTAAAGAAGAGGTCACTAACGCTAAGAACCTGTATAGATTTCAATCGTAAATGTAAACCTTTCAACCTGGAGGTATAGTATATGGAAGAGGTTAGTCTTACCGGTAAGAGGATATTGGTAACTGGTGGATTTGGATTTATAGGCTCTCACCTAGTTAAGAGGTTATTGAATGAAGGCGCAGAGGTATCTATTATAGGAAGACAGAGCAGCCAAACCTGGAGACTGGAAGAGCAGTTAAAAAATATATCAATCTATGAGATTGATATAACTGACAGTAAAAAAATTGAAATTTGCATCAAGGATATATGCCCTGAAATAGTATTTCATTTAGCAGCTTATGGCGTAAACTCAGCACAAAAAGAATATATTAAAGCTGCAAACATTAATATTTTAGGAATGATTAATATTTTAAATTCATTGAAGGACACCGACTGCAAAAAATTCATTAATATGGGTAGCTGTGCTGAATATGGAGATAGGAAAGATCTTATGAAGGAAGATATGTATCCAGAACCTGTGAGCATCTATGGAAGTTCTAAAGCTAGTGCAACTATAATCGCTCATCAGATTGCCAGAGAAAATAATATAGATATTATAACCTTAAGGCCCTTTGGTATTTTTGGGGAGGGAGAAGAGAGACATAAGATTTTTTGTCATATAATACTGTCAATACTGGAAGATAAGGAGGTAAGACTAACATCTGGTGAACAATTACGTGATTACTGCTACATTGAAAACATAATTGACGGATTGGTTATGTCTGCTAAAAGCAATTTAAAGAGCAATATTTTCAATATAGCAAATGGAAGTCTTTTCCCTTTAAAATACTATATAGATCTTATATTTAAAAATATTAAAACAGATAGGGTCCCCTTATATGGGACAATAAAATACAGAAAAAATGAAATGTGGTCACCTGGTGCGGATATAAGTAAGATCCATACTGAATTAGGCTGGAGCCCTAGAATAAGCCTTGAGGATGGAATTGTTAAAACAATAAGGTGGTATGAAGAAAATAAAGATATGTGGATTAAGCATTTACCATAGGATGTGAAAAAAATGTTAAAAGACCTTGAAAATAATTATAAAAATAAAAATGTTTTAATAACTGGTCATACAGGTTTTAAAGGATCATGGCTAGCTATTTGGTTAAAAAAATTAGGAGCAAATGTTATTGGTTATGCACTAGATCCCGTCAGTGTCAAAAGCAATTTCGTTTTATCTGAAATTAGCAATGATATTGTTGATATAAGAGGAGATATAAGAGATAGCAAACATCTTAATGAAGTTTTTATGACCTATGAACCAGAGATAGTTTTTCATCTTGCAGCACAACCACTCGTTAGGTACTCCTATGAAAACCCTAAAGAGACCTATGAGGTGAATTTTATGGGCACTGTAAATGTATTGGAAGCGGTGAGGGCCAGTAAAGAAACAAAAGCTTTAGTTATTATCACTAGTGATAAATGTTACGAAAATAATGAATGGATGTACAGCTACAGGGAAATAGATCCCATGGGTGGTTATGATCCGTACAGTTCTAGTAAGGGTTGCGTTGAACTTTTGGTTTCCTCATATAGAAATTCTTTTTTTAATACAGCTGAGTATAAAAATCATGAAAAAATAATTGTAACAGCACGGGCAGGTAATGTAATTGGAGGTGGAGATTGGGCCATCGATAGAATTATACCAGACTGCATCAGGGCACTAGAAAATGATGAAGAGATTTTGCTTAGGAATCCAGGTGCTGTAAGACCCTGGCAGCATGTCCTTGAACCATTATACGGATATTTACTTTTAGGAACAAAAATATTAAAAAAAGATGTGGAGTTTTCTGGAGCTTGGAACTTCGGACCTGAAGCTCAAAATGTCATTACGGTTCAGGAGGTTGTCAGAAGACTTGTCAAAGAGTGGGGCAATGGAAGCTGGAAACCTTTAATCCTTAAGGGAGATTCATTCCATGAAGCAAGCTTACTAAGTCTTGACATTAGCAAGGCTAGATTCTGTTTAAATTTTAAGCCTAGGTGGGGCATAGATGAGACAATAGAAAAGACTGTAGAGTGGTATAGGAAATATAAGGATGAAAAGGTGATTGATATATGCGAATCTCAAATTAATGATTATTGTAGATAGAGCTCTCATTCTAGGTGCATTAATATCAATATGGAGTGAAACTTAGGGTTCTAAAAAAAAGAATAAATAATCTTTCCAATCAGATAATATTTATAAAATATTACAATTTTTAAGAGAAGTCCAAAATGGCTTCTCTTAAAAATTATTATCAGGGTCGTACTTTAAAGAGCCTTTAGGTAAATTATGTTTAATACTTAACTATCGTCTAACATGTTATATTTATAGATTAAATTCCTCTGCAACAACCTTTATAGCCTTTAATTTATCTCCAGTTTTAATAGCACAAGTAATTCTTATTTCTGATGTAGTAATCATTTTAATTTCAATATTGTTTTTGTTAAAAACTCTAAACATTCTAGCCGCTACTCCAGAGGTTGTCTTCATGCCTAGCCCCACCACTGAAAATTTAGTTATCTCTTCATCAACTATAACTTTATTATCTGCTATTAAGTTATCTATAATTTCTAAACTATCCTTTAAGCCTTCTTTAGGTATAGTAAATGATACACTTACCTTTCCATCTATAGGTGATGTTTGACTTATCATATCTATATTGATTCCTTTACTTCCTATAGCTTCAAATATAGTAGACAATATATTCACATCTTTAGGTATACGCTGAAGTGTTACTGCAACATCCTCATCACTAGTTGCTATTCCTGTTACTGGCTTATTTTCCATATTCATATTTTTTACCTCCTTAATTACAGTTCCTTTAATATCACTATTACTAAGCCCTACATATATAGGTATGCTATATTTTTGAGCAAGTTCTATAGACCTTGAATGCATTATTTGAGCTCCCAAACTTGCTAGCTCGAGCATCTCCTCATATTCTATTTCATCTAATTTTTTAGCTGCGCTGTATGCTCTAGGATCTACACTATATATTCCAGAAACGTCCGTATATATTTCACATCTGCCATTAAGCTTCACAGCTAAAGCAACTGCAGTAGTATCAGATCCACCTCTGCCGAGTGTTGTAATATCACCTTCCCCATTTATTCCTTGGAATCCAGCAACTATTACGATTTTGCCTTCTTTTAAGCTTTTTTTAATCCTGCCACCGTGTATATCTTCAATTAACGCTTTACCATATTGTCCACTAGTCTTAATCCCAATTTGGTATGCAGTATAACTTATGGCATCATATCCAAGTCCCTTAATTGCCATGGCGAGTAGTGCACTTGAAATTATTTCACCTGTTGATAATAGAACATCCAATTCTCTCTTATCTGGTTTTTCTCCTATACCTTTTGATAGAGATAATAAATCATCTGTAGTGTCCCCCATAGCAGATACTACTATAACTAAATCTGTATCTTCATTTTTCCTCTTTACTATACTTTGTGCAATTCCTTTAATTTTCTCTGTAGTTCCTACAGATGAACCTCCATATTTTTGAACAACTACTGCCATAATTAAATCACTCCTATTATTTATCACCTTCGGTGCTATTATCACCTTCGGTGAAATTTAGAACTTTATATATTGCTTCCAAAAAAAATAAATACAGCAAAGGAACACCTTTGCTGCATAAAATACATGTTTTTATACAAACTTCGTGTACCTTGTAGCTCACCACTGAAAAATCAGTGACAATTTTACATATATTATATGCAATCTCAGAAAATAATTTCACCAAATACATTTTCTTCGGCCATAGCTCCTTTTCTTATTCATCTTAGCCTGTCAGCTCCGAACAAGTACTCTTAGATACAGCACCTCTACCCTAGGTAGTTTACTTATTAAATTAGTTATTATATTATCACAGTATGTTTATAAGTACAAGCATTAATTACAGATGTTCTTACTAAAATGTCTATCTCCCCTCTCAGGCAGTATTGCAACAATGTTCCCACCTTCAATGGTTTCTCCAAGTTTTATTGCAGATACTATGGCAGTCCCTAAAGAACTGCCTACAAATAGCCCCTCTTTACATTGTATCCTTAATTGATAGCTGCAGTTTTGCGAAGGTATTTACACCTTCTTTTACACCCAAATTATTTAGCTTAATAAGTGGTGTATTTCCTATAATATTTAATATACTATTTATATATCTCACTGCTAATACCTCTACTAAGGACTAATTTTGCATATTCTTTTGCACCATCTAAGGAATGATCTCTATAATTTCCACATTGAACTTCATTGGCTGCCGGGATTTCCTCTGTTTCTATTACCTTTTTTAATCCATAATTTAGGGCTTTTATAACCCTATCTACACTGACATCATTCCATACGATCATGTAAAAACCTGTTCTACATCCCATAGGTGAAATGTCTATAATTCCGTCCATTACTTCTCTCATATATCCAGCAAGCAAATGCTCTAAAGTATGGATAGCTGATATATTCATAAACTCCTTGTTTGGTTGCATAAACCTTAAGTCAAACTTTGTTACTTTATCACCCTTTTCGCCTATCTTTACCTCACATTTTCGTACAAAAGGTGCCACAACCTTTGTGTGATCTAATGAGAAACTTTCAACTTTAATCATTTACCCTTACCTCCTTATTTGCTACTGCAATGAAAATGCCAGTTTCAGTATATTCGCCTTTGCTAGAATAACCTTTGCATCTTAAATCTGTATTCTCAATGTTTACTATATTAAACCCTGCATTAAACCCTGCGCCAGTTAACCACTCTTCCATCTGATTATTTGAAAAACCAAGCCATTCATCAAACATTTCAGTCCTTGCCCACTGCCCATTATGCTCTTCTACATCCGATATTATTAAAGTCCCACCTTTTTTAATTATTCTGTGCATCTCTTCAATAGCCTTTTTAGCATCGCTCACATGATGAAGAGCCATATTAATGAAGACCACATCTACAGATTCATCAAACAAAACCAAGTTGTCTATGGAGGATTTTATTGGATATACATTATCGAATTTTTTAGTTTCCATTAATTTTTTGGATTCTTTAAGCATATTTACTGATTGATCTATAGAAAACACAATGCTTGCATCTAAGGCCAGCGCTAAGGATAAAAATCCAGAGCCGCATCCAAGATCAGCCACTACCTTATCTTTTATACTTACTTTGGATAATACCTTGTACTTTAACCTTTCATCAAAATACTCACTTCTTATTACGTTCCAACTTTTAGCTATTTCGTTAAAATAATCTAATGAACTCATAATATTACCTCCATTTATTTTTTTAAAGTTTAAATTTTACATTTTATACTTAAAAAATAGTGTTAAGGCCAAGTTTTTTTTAAATTGAAATATTTTTGGTGTCAAAAAACACCGTCTCATTTTATAGAGGCGGTGTTATTACACTCCGCGGTCCACTCTAATTAGATATAGAATCTCACTTAAATCCAAGCACAAAATGCTTTATCGATTTAACGGGCGAACCCGTAGTACCCTACTATAATTTCAGGTCCATGCTCCAAAGGGCACTTCATATATATTTACGTAAAAGCTTCTCAGCATCGCTTCCTCTCTGTACCCATGCAATATACTACTTTCCTTTTTCATTGAATTTCCTAGTATTCATATTGGAATGGTTATATTTTTATTATATGCCATATTTTATTTTTGTCAACCTCAATTTAAAAATAATAATTTACTATTATTCAGAATATATACAAAATATTTTCAACAAAAATATAAAATAATTATAATCAATATCAACATCTATGAATAGTATGTATTGATATGATGAAATGGAGTGTGATATTATGCAAGGTACTATTAAAAATTACTTCCCCGGTGGCAATACTTCAAGAGGATTCTATTCCTACTATAGGTATATACTAGGTCAAGATGAAGCAAGAAGAATAATATGCATAAAAGGAGGCCCTGGAACAGGTAAATCATCCTTAATGAAGAAAGTTTCTAAATACTTCAATGAAAAAGGCTACGATATAGAACAACATCACTGTTCTTCCGATAATAATTCACTAGACGGAGTAGTTATTAAAAAACTTAACGTTGCAATACTTGATGCAACAGCACCTCATATAGTGGATCCGATAAATCCAGGAGCCGTAGATGAAGTTCTAAACATGGGAGATTGTTGGAATGAAGAAGGCTTTAAGAAATATAGGCATAAAATAATTGGCATAAATAAAAAAGTTGGCAAAACTTTTAAAAGGGCCTATCGATTCTTTGGAGCAGCTAAATTAGTTTATGATGATTGGCAAAACTATAATGATGAAGCCTTGAATATTAATAAATTAAACATACTAAAAGAAAATCTAAAAGAATCTTTATTCACCACCCCACCATCTACTATAGGCTATGATAGACATTTATTTGCTACAGCCTTTACACCTAACGGTATTGTCACTTATATTGAAAACTTAAGCGCAGGTTATAAAAATATTTATGTATTAAAAGGCGGACCTGGTACTGGAAAATCAGATGTACTAGAATTTCTATCCACCGAAGCCTTAAGGCGTGGCTACAATGTAGAAATTTTTCATACCCCACTTATCCCTGAAAAAATTGAGCATATATTGATTCCTGACTTAAATGTTGCCATTTTGACCTCTAATGAAATAAATAATTCAGATCTTCCAGGTATTGTAATTGATATGGAGGATTGTTTAAATCTAAGTACACTTGAAAATAACAAAGATGAAATAGAATATGATGCAACTGAGTTTTACACGCTATTAGATAAGGGTTTAGCTACAATAAAAGAAGCTAAATGTCTACATGACGAGCTTGAAACTTACTTTATACCAAATATGGATTTTTCTAAAGTGGATGCAGTATTCACAAAGATCATTAAAAAGATAAACGAGTATGAAGAAGATTATTTAAATGATCCGTATACAGATTTTTAGTTAAATCGTATATTATAAATTCATAATCCTCATAAATACAAGTAAAAAGGATATTTATGAAAATAATCACCTTTATATAACTTCCCTATATGAAAAAAGATGCTCTACTTTTTTTGAAAGTAGAGCATCTTTTATATATATATTTTAATTTTTTCTATTCTTCTTTGTTTAACTTGCTCTATTTTAAATATTACATTCCCATATTCAATAGTTTGGGTTTCATTTTTCTTTGGAATACATCCTATAAGGCTAATTAAAAAACCTCCTATAGTATTGTAATTCTTCGACATTAAATTTAAATCAAGATGATCATTCAATTCGTCTAAAGAAAGTAATCCATTCACTATATAAGTATTATTATCAACTTTTCTTATATCAGGTTCGTCATCATCATATTCATCTTCAATATTTCCCATAACTTCTTCTATAAGGTCTTTAATAGTAACTACCCCTGAAAATCCTCCATATTCGTCTATAAGTACTGCCATATGATTTTTAGATATTTTTAATTCTCTAAATAATTCATCTATATTTTTACTTTGATAAACAAGGTAAGGAGAATGTAATATATTCTTAATGTTTACATTTTCAAAGCCCTTAATGCGAGCCTCCATTATAAAATCTTTCATGTGAAGTATTCCTATGATATTATCAACATCACCGTCATATACTGGCACTCTTGAATACTTTTTCTCTAATAACTCATCTAAGAACTGTGTAACATGATCATTTATATCAATCAAGAACACTTCAGTTCTTGGAGTCATAACTTCTCTAGCTGATTTATCATCGAATTCGATAATGTTATTTATCATCTTTTTGGCAGTTTCGTTTATAGCGCCGCGTTGTCGTCCAACTTCTATAAGTGATTTCATTTCCTCTTTTGATAACTTCTCCTCTAATTTTTCACTATTAAGACCAGTAATCTTAACTAAAACATCAGTGGATGCTGAAAGTAGCATTGCAAAAGGAACCAGCAGCTTAGATACATAGAAAACAGGCACTACGCAAAACATTGCAATAGCTTCTGATTTTTGTAGTGCTACTCGCTTTGGAAACAATTCACCAAACACAAGTGTTATATAACATAGACCAATTGTTATGCTAGCTAAAGCAATTTGCTTACTATAAGGTACATTCAAATTGTTTAAATATCCTGAAAAATGATTAGATATTCCAGTAGCCGCAGTTGCAATAGAAAAAAATCCAGCGAGCATAATTCCAATTTGAACAGCCGATAAAAACTTTGTTGGCTCCTCAATAAGTTTTACTAATAGCTGTGCTTTTTTGTTATCCTCTTGCGCAAGATGCTTAATTTTATTTTTGCTAAGTGACGCTATTGCCATTTCCGCCGATGCAAAGAATGCATTTATCAGTGTTAAAATACCAATTGTTATAAATTGCGCCATTATATTATTGGGCGCAGGGTCAGGGTCTGAATCCATTAAAACTCCTCCTCTTAAATAAAAACTTTTCATACTATAATAATATCACAAATATTGTATTCTTTATTGATAATATGAAAATTAATATTTAATTATATCTAATTTATTGCAATTATTTTAAATAAAGTATGTTTCGCTCTATACATAAAAAAAACAAACGCATACTGCAATATGATATAATATTATAATCAAATGAACCAACCCAATAACATTATGATAGAAATCATAGGAGGTAAATAAATGGATAAATCAAAAGTATACTTTACAAACTTAAGAACAAAACCAGGATGCAATCTATTAGATAAACTTCAAAAACTTGTGGTAGAAACAGGTATAAAAAATATTGATTTCAAAGATAAATTTGTAGCTATAAAAATTCATTTTGGAGAGCCAGGAAATCTTTCTTACATTAGGCCAAATTATGCTGCAAGTATTGTTAAGCTTGTGAAAGGACTAGGCGGTAAACCTTTCCTTACTGATTGCAATACACTATACACAGGAAGAAGATCTAATGCTGTAGACCATATTGAAGCCGCTATGGAAAATGGTTTTAATCCGATTTCAGTTGGATGTAACTTAATTATAGCTGATGGATTAAAGGGTGGGGATTATAGAGAAATCCCAATTAACCAAAAACATTGCAAAACTGCTAAAATAGGTTCAGCCATCGCTGATTCAGATATAGTTATTTCTATGACTCATTTTAAAGGCCATGAAATGACTGGGTTTGGTGGAGCATTAAAAAATTTAGGTATGGGCTCAGGCTCTGTTGGCGGCAAGCTTGAAATGCATTCTGCATCAAAGCCATTTATGAAACATCGTAAATGTGTAAGCTGTGGTCAGTGCGTTAAAAATTGCCTACATGAAGCAATTACCTTTAATGAAGATAAAAAGGCAACTATAGATTATGATAAATGCGTAGGCTGTGGTCAATGTGTTGCCGTATGTCGCTATGGCTGCGCAACAGTAAAGTGGAATGAATCTGCTGATAGCGCTAATGAAAAAATTGCAGAATACACCTATGCAGTTATTAAAGATAAGCCACATTTTCATATTAGTTTCATTATGAATGTTTCCCCTAATTGTGACTGTTCACCGGAAAATGACGTTGCAATTGTTCCAGATATAGGAATAGCTGCATCCTTTGATCCAGTAGCCTTAGATCAAGCCTGTGTTGATATGGTTAATAGTGCAATTGCATTAAATGCAACTGAACTTTCAGATAACCACTATCATGATGGAGACGATAAATTTTCTACTATACATCCTGATACAAATTGGAAAGTTGGACTCGACCATGCAAAAGCTATCGGAATTGGAACTGACGAATATGAACTAGTAACAGTTAAATAAAAAATAAAAAGGTATATATTACTATTTAATCAATGCATTATACGTAATATATACTTTTTTTGTGCATCAAATATTTGTTAGCAAACCTCGTAAGTTGAGACTCGCTTGTTTTGTGTTGTATTAATTTTTATATCTCCAAAATCGTTACAAAGAGGCTTATTCTACACTTTTAAGAGAACTAACCATATCAATATCTTTAACTTTCTTTGAAAACATAAGGTTAACAAGAATAGATATCAAAATTGTTCCGAAAATACTGTAAAACAATGATTGAACAGATATTATGGTCATCATATCAAAGGTATCACCCATGAATGAAATCATATAGCTAATAAGCCATTTTCCGCAAGGTATCCCAATTATAATTCCAAGGGTTGTAATCCAAATGGTTTGTGTAAGAAGTAGCCACCTAATTCTCTTTGTTTTAAATCCTAATACCTTTAGCGTGGCAAGTTCTCTTTGTCGCTCTGTAAAGGATAATATGCCGAGATTGTAAAGCACTACTATGCCCAAAATAGCTGCTCCTAAAATAAGTATATATACCATAATGTTCATGGCTTCTGTCATGGTTTCATAACTTTTAGTTAAATCTACCCTTGACCAGATGCGCGTTACACCAGTAACATTAGAATTTATTTTTTTAGAAGTTATGATAGAGGTAGCTTTAAAGTTGTATCCCAGCCTTTCAAAATTATTTTTTGTCAATGTGATGCCTTGGGATATGGGTGTACGGTAAATGGCCCCGATTGTTGATGTAACGTAACGTTCATCACCATAAATGTGAAAGGAAATTTCATCGCCTACTTTAACTCCTAAAAGATTAGCCATTTTATAGCTTATTGATACTTTGTCTTGTGGTAATTGAATAGCCTCACGCTTGGCATTTTGAGGGTTAATAAGTGTTACATTTTCAGTTACAAGTAGCTGCGCAGTTTTCTTTTTATCCTTTGCTTTAATTTCGATAGTACCTTCCATTATTGATTCTCCAGCATAGCTATTTTTAATTGATGAAATTTCTTTTTTGGATACTTTTTCAGAAAGTGTCAACTTTGTTTCATAGTGGTTAATATCCGAATACTGCCAACTAATAACATCCTTTACGCTATCTTTCATACCAAAAGCACATACAAGCAGTGATGTACATCCCATTACACCGATTATAGCCATAATGGAACGAACTTTACTTCGAAACATATCCCGTAAATTCCACTGTGTATTGAACCCAATCTTTGCCCATAACTTTGTTTTTTCAAAAAAGCCTTGTTTCATAATCCTTGGAGCCTTAGGCAAAAGCAATTGAGATGGTATATCTTTTAGAACTTTACGGCAAGTAAGGTAAGTTGCCAAAGTACATGCAATTACAGAAACTAGAGCCATTATAAATGAAGAGACTGAAACTTCCGGTTTCCAAACAGGTAAGGTGTATGCTGTTTTTAATGAATCGTAGAAAAGATGTGGCAGAATAAGTGGGCCTGCTACTAATCCAATAACAGCACCAGCAATGGAAATCCATAAGCCATAAGAAACATAGTGGAATAATATGTGTTTCTTCTTGAAACCTATCGCTTTTAATGTGCCGATTTGCGTACGTTGATTATTGACTAAACGCGTCATAGTTGTAATTATTGTAAGTAAGGCAATTGCAAGAAATACAATTGGGAAGACCTGCCCTATCGCTTTATGCTGCTCGATTTCTTCCTGAAACATTGCATAACTTCCAAAATTATTTCTTGTTAAAAATACACTGTACTTACCGTCTAAAGCGGTATCAATTTTTTTTTCTAACTTTGAGTAATCTGTCCCATCGGTAGTAACCAAAAGGTCTGTGTAGAATATTGGTATTGATTTTGGTAAAGACTTGTCGGAGAGATAAGCAAATCCAAAGTTTTCATGGTTTGGAACAATGTCATTATCGCCTGTTGCATACACATATTCAGGATTTAAAACTGTTCCTAGTATTTCTTTTTTCATAGTAATACCATTGAATGTTGTGGATATAGTATCTCCAAGGGTGAGTCCCTTTGCTTTAGCGAATGCGTCGTCCAGCCATACACCATCTTTATCAACAGAAAATTCCTGCCCATCAATAAGCTGGCACTTTGAAATCTTGTTTTCATTTGTAAAATGTAGTGTTATCTTTGGTTTGTTTTCAAATCTCGCAACACTGTCTATTGTGAGCCTTCTTTGTACGGAGGTAACACCATTAACTGATAAAACCTTATCAGCATCCGATTTCGTAAACCCACTGCCATAAATCCAGACATTAGCAAAATTAGTATCCCGGTAATACTCATTTGATGCAGTTTGCAATCCATACCATTCACTGTTTATACCTACGTATATAAAAACGCCTAAAATAGACATTATAAAAATTGAAATGAATTGAGTTTTGTTTAGCTTCATATCTCGAATCATTTTGAGAAAAAGCATTACCAGTTCACCTCCTTTACATCAACGGGTGCAGCATTAATACTTATATCCCTCACTTTGCCGTTTTTAATTCGGATAACCTTATCTGCAGCCTGAGCCAGTGCTGAATTGTGTGTAACAATAATAACTGACTTATTTTTCTCTCTGCTCATTTTCTGTAGTAAGGAAAGAATAACAATACCTGTTTCACTATCTAGTGCACCTGTTGGCTCATCGCAAAGAAGCATGGTTGGATTTTTGCATATGGCCCTTGCTATAGACACTCGCTGTTGTTCCCCACCTGATAGCTGTGATGGAAATTTATTTAAGTGATCACCTAGTCCAACTGAGGTCAGTATTTCGGCAGCATCCAATGCCCCTTTCACTACATCCTTTGTAAGTGCCACATTTTCAAGGGCAGTTAATGTTGGAATGAGGTTGTAGAACTGAAATACAAAGCCCACATTTTCTGCTCGATATTCCGTCAATGCATCATCTTTGTAATTCGCTATATTTTTACCATTAATAATGATTTCTCCATTTGTAGCAAAGTCCATACCACCAAGCAAATTAAGAACTGTAGATTTGCCGGCGCCACTCGGACCTAATATAACAACAAATTCACTATCATTAATAGTAAAACTGATATTATCTGCAGCAAGTAGCGTCTTTTCGCCTAAATTATAAGCTTTTGTAACATTTTTAAATTCAATTGTATTTTTCATAGTCCCCCCCTATAATCTGAAACATGTTTCAGATTATATTATACCAACCCGTCCCTTTGTTGTCAATATTAACCTGAAATATATTTCAGTTTTGTTGACTGCTTCACTTAAACTAGTTATAATTAAATTAAAATCTTAGTCTAAGGGAGGACACCATGAGTAATAACTCAATTAGAGAACCTAAACAAAAACGTTCTATTGAAAAGAAAAAAAAGATAATTGAAGTTGGATTTAAACTAATGTGCGAAAAGGGCTACCACAATACAAACTCAGTGGAGATTGGTAAAGCTGCTGGAGTATCAACTGGTATTATATATAACTACTTTACAGACAAAAAGGATATTTTTATTAGCGCTATTCAAGATTATGCTAACAGTCTAACAGCACCAATGTTTGAAAAAATAAGTACACTTAAAGAACCTATTGATTTGACAGACCTATTAAAGCAATTTATTGATATTTTTATACAGTCACACTATATTTCAAAGTCTGCTCACGAAGAAATGATGGCTATGGCTCATTCTGATAAAGATGTAGCTAAGTTGTTTTACCAGTTTGAAATTGATACTACAAACACCCTTATTGAGTTAATGAAACAAAAAGGTATTACACCAACAAACCCTAGAGAGAAAGTTCATATTTCTATTGGGCTAATTGAAAACCTTTGCCATGAAAGGGTGTACCATAAACACGAGTCTATGGATTATATGATTATGACAGACGAAGTTATAAATCTTGTTATTAGTATGTTAACAAATTAAATATTTGTTAAAGTAGTGTAACATCTTTATTTTGCTTTTAGATCCAATATCCACTTAAAGCAAGTAACCCCATATCATTAGATATGGAGTTACCTGCGACGAAATATAAAGAAGATTGTAAAGCAATGATTCACTTTATTTTAATGCATTTTTTAAGCTTTTTTAGAAAAAATAATCATTTGAAAAAATCATTTCTTAAACCCATATATACTTGAGGTAAGACCAATTACAACAATAGTGAAGCCTATTAGATTAGAGTAAAAGATCTCATTAGACGAAAATCCACCCCCACCGATTGCTATGATTGCTACTCCAACAATAGTAACTTCTATACCTATTAACATTATTTGTATTGGAGTCTTATTCTTTGTATGTTTATCTAAAATAACTATAGTTAAAAGTATTGGAATAAGTAAAATAACGATCAAAATCAAAGCTGCCATAAAAACACCCCTCAGTCTATATTTGTTTATACAAATGCTTTAATAATAGTATTTTCTTTTTAAACTCATCTTCTAAAATAATATTTTTTTGAAATGAGCAATAGACTCAATGTGAATGTAACTCGATTGGCATTGTATTACATTTACTATAGAGTATGCTTATTTTACTCTTTGAGCAATTGGATGGTTCTCTTTAAATTGAACTAAATCCCATAAGTTTCCGTATAAATCTTTGAATACTGCAACTGTACCATATGATTGTTCTTTAGGTTCTCTAACAAATTCTATACCTTTTGCTATCATTTCGTTATAATCTCTCCAAAAATCATCTGTTCCAAGGAATAGGAAAACCCGTCCTCCTGCCTGATTTCCAATAAACGATAGTTGTTCAGGTTTAGAAGCTCTTGCAAGTAATATTGTAGTTCCTGACGAACTTGGTGGAGACACTACCACCCAACGTTTATCTTGGTCTTCTTGATATGTGTCTTCTATTAATGTAAAATGAAGTTTCTTTGTGTAAAATTCAATGGCTTCATCATAGTCTTTGACTACTAACGCAATGTGTACAATAGATTGTATCATTTTATTTGCCTCACTTTCCTTACAAAATATAAGTAATATTATTGTGTCGTCTATTTTTACAAGTTCCTCATAAATATTTATTCACTTATACCACTATTGCCTTATCCAAGAGTAAGCATAATTCCCAATATGTTTAGGAATATTATTCATATCTATAGAGCAATCTTCAATTATTAATAGTTTCTTTTTTATTGAAATATTCCACATTAATGTTATCCTCCCCCCTCCTATGTAATCCTTACCTAATAATATCATAACATTATAAATAGCTAAACTTTAATTCCCCTAGGGAATACAATATAATATGGATGGAAAAAGAACAAATAACGTGAAACCAAAATTTCACGTTATTTTATAAGTATTTATAATGTTTACAAAAGGCTAAAGTAATAATAGACATACTTATTTACACAAGAAAGTAATCCCTAATACTGTTGTACAAACTCCAATTAACAATAATAATATAAAACCGATTATATTTTGTTTTTTAAGTTGCAAAATACTATAAAGTAAAGTATCGATACCAACACAAACCATTACTAAATTCAATAGAGATTTATCATCTATACCATTGTAGGAATTAAATATATGAATAAAAAACAATATAAATATGGCCACAGAAACTATTTTACGTGAACTTTTATAAAATAAAGAATTTTCACCATATAGATTCATAAACATATAATAATTGTTATATTTTTAGTTGAATATATCTATTTTTACTCCTTCATAGAAATATCTCGTTGAAGTTGAATCCATAAATATAATCCTATTATGCAAGTTAATATTTCTGTTATAGTCATCGACCATATAACCCCATGTAAACCAAACGTATATTTTCCTAAAATCATAATAGGAATTAATAATGTTCC
Organism: Clostridium sp. CM041; assembly: GCF_055081035.1. Classification (NCBI taxonomy): domain Bacteria; kingdom Bacillati; phylum Bacillota; class Clostridia; order Eubacteriales; family Clostridiaceae; genus Clostridium; species Clostridium sp. CM041. Next base: position 2,994,401 of record NZ_CM143648.1, on the reverse strand, counting down.
CTGCACTACAGACATTATGGTTGCATCTTTACCTCTTCCAGCTCCTTGGAATATTGCTATAAAAAGACCAGTAATGCCAGCAAACAAAGCTGAAATAAGCATAGCTAGCAAAATGTATATCCCAGTGTTTATTACGTAAGTATTATGGCTAAATAAATGTAATATTGGTTTTCTGAAGATAAATATTATCAATGAAAAGGCCATAGTTAGGATTGCAATATAGGCTGCAGTAATATTTATAATACTCTTCATTCGTTTTATATTGTTAGCTGCATACGCATAAGCAATTAAGGGAATAACTCCAATATATAACCCTTTAGCAGCAAATTGAGCAAGTTGGGCAATTCGCAGAGATATTCCAAATGCAGCAACAGCATAGTCGCCATAGTATGCTGAAAAATTATTTAACAATAAAACGGAAACAATCAAAAATGCATCTAATAGGAAAGAGGATATTCCTATCTTAAAAATATCTTTCAACATGCTAAGCGTTGGTTTGAATGTACTTATGGAAACTGTCAAAGTAGAACTTTTGTTTTTAAGGTAATAAACATAGTACAATACTGCACATGTATTCGCAACAACTGTTCCAATTGCTGCTCCTACAATATTTAAATGACATGTAAAAATTAATATGGGGTCCAAAACAATATTTATGATAACACTTATAAACATACCATTCATCGAGACTTTTGATGATCCCTCCGCTCGTACTACTTGTCCTAATGCAAAGTTAGAAATTACAAATGGACTTCCTAAGATAAGAACCATAATAAAATCTTTGGTGAACAAAACCGTATCACCTTTTGCCCCTAATACTTTTAGAATAGGATGAATTAAAGGTATCGCGAATAACATAAAAATAAATCCAGCTAATATACTTAAGAAAAAAGTAACTGATGAAACTTTTTTTGCATCTTCTAATTTTGTTTCCCCAAGTAACCTAGATATATAGGTTCCACCACCTACACCAAAAATATTTCCAATTCCCGATAATATGATTGTAAAAGGTAACGCTAAGGTGACAGCTGTCATCATCGATGTGTTATTTAGCATTCCAATAAAAAAAGCGTTAATAACATTATAAATCATAATAACGGACATCCCCAACATCATAGGCACTGCCATGTGTGCAATCGCTTTTGGTATAGTTGCTTGTTCAAAATAATAATTTTCTGTATTTTCCATATAATGATCCTCCTTAAATTCTCGGTAGTGTAAATTTTTTATTTCTTATCAACGGTTTGTTCTGTATATTGTGTATTGATTTTAAATTTACACATTTAAAATTCACCTCTCGCAAAAGAATATTTATGTTTCCTCGGCAACATAAATATTCTATCACTTTATTGTTTCCTTGTCAATAATAAAGGGAGCTGTATCATACGCTGATGTTTCAGCGCTTTGATACAGACCGCCTTAGGCTACTTTTTATTAACTCCATTATTCAGAACCATTTCGATTTGTTATATCTACACCTTGCTTCTTTATTTCTGCAAATAAGTCTTGTATTGAGCCAAAATAAAGACCCCTCTGAAATAATATAATGTATCCTATAGAGTAGACATTAAAAAAAAGTGAACTGCCCCCTGTCAAGTAGACAGGGGGCAGTTCATTAATACTTCTAACGCTTAACCTATATCTTCATAGGAGTTGGTTCTGTTAAATAACATAATATTTTTCCGAAGTAACCTTGCACCGAGTGCTTTGCAACAAGAAACGAAAAAACATTGAATTTCCATTTAGAAATTCTTGTTTTGCTAATATAAAATTCTCGTGAGACTTCCTGGAAGGAAAACTCGCATACTTTTATTTAATATTCAACATTTCTTAGAGATAATCCTTTTGCTTTTGCCATCGGTATATACTCTGATGCTGTTTCTTCATTTAGTAATTTTTCTATATCCATTGCCTTAATTTTTCCTTTACCCACTTCTAAAAGGCTTCCTATAATAATTCTTACCATATTCCATAAGAATTCATCTGCATTAATTTCTATTTCAATAATGCCTTCTTTTTCTGTTATATTTATATAATTGATAGTCTTAGTAGTTGATTTAGTATTTGTAGATACTGTCGCTAAATACTTAAAATCATGAGATCCAACTAAAGACTCTGCCGTAATTCTCATTTCTTCTAAATTAAGATTCATCTCAGAGTGATAAACATATTTTCTATTAAATACATTTCTTAGTTCATTATTATTTATTTTATACACATAAGTAATTGATTTTATATTATACCCTGCATGAAATTTTTCACTTGCATCCACCATGGATTTCACTACTATGTCCTCTGGTAAAAATTCATATAAACATTCTCTCATCTCATCTATGCTTAACTCACAATTAGTATGAAAGTTTGCCATATAATTTTCAGCATGTACACCTACATCAGCTCGCACGCAGCCTGTAACCTCTATAGGTTCTCCTGCCATTTTAGATAATGCACCTTCTAGTTTACCTTGAACCGTTAAATCGTTATCTGATTGTTTTTGCCATCCTTTATATCTACTTCCATCATATTCTAATATCATTTTTAAATTTCTCATATATATCCGCCTTTAACTTTTTTGATTATTCATGTTTTAATTTTACCCAATGAACATTTTAATTATAGCTTTTCTATTAAAATAAAGCTAATATATTTATCATTATTTAATTTCATATACCCTAGTTTCATAAGGTCTTAATTTTATATTCACACTAGCGGCATAACCTTCCACCACATAATTTGATAGCAATAGTTTAGCCTTTTCATAATGGATATGCTTTGGAAACTCAAATATTGGTTCATTTCCAAAGAAATTAACTATGATTAGGATCATCTCCCCCTCTAATTGTCTTAGATATGCATATATTTCCTCATCTTCTCTATTAATTTCCTCAAAGCTTCCATATACCAATACAGCCTTGTTTTTTCTTAAAGCTATCAATTTTTTATAATAATTTAGTATTGAATTTGAGTCTTCTATTTGTTCATCCACATTAATTTTTCTATAATTTGAATTAACTTTTATCCAAGGTGTGCCAGTAGTAAACCCTGCATTTTCACTATTATTCCACTGCATTGGTGTTCTTGAGTTATCCCGTGACATATAGCGTAGTCCCTTTAGATAGTTTTCTTCACTCACTAACCCGCCCTTAACTAAATCTTTGTGTTTATTAAAAACAGCCACATCTCTATAATCTTCTAATTTAAAGTCCCAAGCATTGGTCATTCCTATTTCATCTCCATAATAAATAAAAGGAGTTCCCTTTTGAGTTAATTGAAGACAAGCTAACATTTTTGCAGATTCTTTTAAATAATTCTTCTCTTCTCCTAGTCTTGATATAGTTCTCGTAGTGTCATGGTTCGAGTAAAACAAGGGGCACCAACCTTCTTCTTCAGGCCTTCCTTGCCATCCACTCATATTTTCCTTTATATCTTTTATTAAGTTTATAGGTTTCCTTTCCCAATCAGTTTCCCCTCTACCCACACTATGCATATCAAAATGGAAGGTAAAGTCTAATTCACCTTTATCTTTTCCTGTATAAACATAGGCATTTTTATAGTTTACTCCACCCGTTTCACCAATTACTACATGATACCCAGTGTTAAATACCTCTTTTCTTAATTCTTTTAAATAATTATGAACTTCAGGTAGATTTTGTACATATTTTATAAAATCACCATATACATTGCCTTCTTCTATTATTCCATCTGGAAAGGAATGATCTTTTCCGAGATGATTAATAGCATCCATTCTAAATCCATCTACCCCTTTTTCCATCCAGTACTTTATCATGTTCTTTATTTCTTCTCTTAATTTTTCATTTTCCCAATTTAAATCTGGCTGTTTCTTAGAGAAAATATGAAGATAATATTCTTCTGATATCTCGTCATATTCCCAAGCGCTGCCTCCAAAAAAAGACCCCCAATTATTTGGAGGGTTACCCTTTGTACCTTTATTCCAAATGTAATAATCTCTATACGCATTATTTTTGCTCTTCCTACTCATTTGAAACCAAGGATGCTCATCAGAAGTGTGATTTATTACCAAATCCATCACTAACTTCATTTTTCTAAAATGAAGTTCTTTAACTAACTCATGAAAATCTGCAAGCGTCCCAAATTCATCCATTATCTCTCTAAAGTCACTGATATCATATCCATTATCGTCATTAGGTGATTTATTTATAGGATTTAAATACAATATGCCTACTCCTAAGTCTTTCAAATAATCCAGTTTTTCTATTATCCCTTTTAAGTCACCTATTCCATCGCCATCTGAATCCTTAAAACTTCTAACATATGCCTGATATGCCACTGCTTCCTTCCACCATTTTTTATCCATGTTTATCCCCCTCTTCAATTTTTAGTTTTAAGACTTATGCGTAATTGCTATTTCTATAAATGGTTGGAGAAACCCCCACTATAACTTTGAAAGTTCTACTGAAATGGCTTTGGTCATAAAAACCCAATAAAATCCCAATATATAAAATGCTTTCATCTGTACTGAGCAGTAGATTTTTTGCCCTGTCTATTTTTATTTTTTGCACATATTTCATTACTGAAATACCCATCTTCTTTTTAAAGCAATCGCTTGCATAACCCACTGAAATGTTTAAATCTCTAGCTAACTTATCAAGCGAAGAGTGATTTTCAATATTAATATGTATGTATTGAAGCATTTTATTAATCATAAAATTATCAGTGACTTCAATATCATTTATTAAAATATTAAAATATGCTGTGACCATGCTTATTTCTAAAGCTTGTAACTCAATTAAATCAGTAATACCTTGAACTTTATCATAGAAATTATTATATAGAGGATGTAGTGCACTTTTTGATACACCATTTTTTATAATTTCCTTTGTGTATATAGCATTCCAAATAATTAAATCATTTTTTTTATTGCGAGCGGACTGTCCATTTTCTTTTTCCTGTAGATGTTTTTCTTTTAGGGTGCTTAATACTTTTGGTATATTTTTTGATTCGATGAAAAATGATATATCATTATTAAAAATATAAATATCTGATTCAAAGGTCTCCAGCATATTTTCACCTCTTTATTTTAATAATCACCTGCGGTGCTGTAATATTAAAGACTTCCGAAGGGGATTTACCACCTTGAGTTATTTAGTTGACTCTCTCTCAACTAATTTTGTATCAATAATATAATTGGTTATATATTCTTTCTCATCTTCCAATTTATTTATTAATAGCTTAACTGCAAAATAACCTAATTCTTCAGAATTAATATCAACTGAAGAAAGTGTAGGCTCTCTGTATGCAGTTAATGGTGTGTTATTAAACCCAACTATTGAAATATGGGTTTTGGACATTTCGCTTATTGCTTTTGATGCACCAAAGGCAATTAAATCGTCAGTGGTTACAACAGCTGTAGGGCTGGATTTTTCTAAAATTCTTTTCATAGCATCATAACCACTACTTTCTGTAAACTCTGCTACTTGTACCATATTTTCATCTATTTTCATCCCAATATTTCCCATGGACTTTCTGTAACCTTCTAACCTATTTATAGTTACATTAAGTGTAGCTGGTCCTCCTATAAATGCAATTTTTCTCTCACCCTTTTGTATAAGATAATTAACAACACTATACATGGCGTGAAAGTTATCATTATCAACCCATAAAAGTCCTTCTGTATCCTCTGGTTTTCCTATTACTACGAAAGGATAATCTACTTTTTTTAAATAAGTGATGCATTTGTCATCCTTTTTTACAAATGGCAAAATAATTCCGTCAACTCTTCCACTATTTATTAAATTTGCTATATACTTTACTTCTTGATCTTCATTGCTGCTGTAAGCATACATAATATAATATCCCTTTTTTTGAGCATAATGGCTCATTCCCCTCATAATTTGAATGAAAAATGGATTAGAAAATAAATCTTCATCAGTACTAGGTAAAATAAGTCCTATAGTTTTAGTTGTTTTACTAACTAAGCTCCTAGCTATTGCATTAGGATGATAATTGATTTCCTTCATTACTTTAAAAACATTTTTCTTTGTTGCATCACTAATTGTAGAATTATCCGCAATAACTCTTGAAACTGTTGAAGGTGATACATTTGCTAGCTTTGCTACTTCCCTTATAGTTATCGACATGAAAACTTCACTTCCTACTTTCTAAAAATATTTATACGAGTTATATTATAAAACTTGATTTCTGAAATGCCGTTAAAGTTTTAGACATCATCTAAAATAACTAATTAGTATGTTATTTTAGATAATGTCTAATTATAAAAACTAACCTTTAGTAGCACCAGATGATAGTCCTTCTACAATATGCTTTTGTAAATATACAAACAGCAATGTAATTGGAATAGCAACTAGAATTGCACCTGCAGCGAACATGGTAAATTGGGTGTTTTGTTGTTTTTGAACCCATTCAAATAATCCCATAGCAAGTGTTTTCTTCTCACTGCTTTTTAATATTATTTGAGGAAATATAAAATCAAACCAAGGTCCCATAAAGTTTGTAAGTGCAACTAATGTAATTATAGGCCTTGCCAAAGGTAATATTACCTTTACGAAAATAGTCATATTTGAAGCCCCATCTATTTTTGCAGCTTCATCTAAGCTTCTTGGAATACCATCGAAAAAGCCTTTACATAACCATGTATTATATGGTATTTGTCCACCTGCATACACAAGAATTAAACCCCAATGACTATTTAATAATCCTAACTTACTTATTAGAATAAATACAGCAGTCATAGCTAAGAAACCGGGGAACATTTGTAAAATCATCATTGTCATAAGCCCTTGTTTTCTACCCTTAAATTTAAATCTAGAAAATGCATAAGCAGAAAGTGTTGTTAGTATAACTGACAAAACCATATTAATTATAGCAATTTTAAATGTATTCATATACCATTTCGGAAAATCAGTTTGTGTAAACAACTCTTTATAGTGGATTAATGTTGGATTTTTAGGAATTATAGATGAACTAAATAAACTTGTACCACTATTGAATGAGGATAAAACAATCCAAATTACCGGTGTCAATATTACTATACATAATAGCACCAATATAGCATATATAATTATTTTTTGAATTACATCGGATAAATTTACCTTTTTATTTTTTACTATTTTTTTATTCATTACATCATGTCCTCCTCTTTGAAGGCTTTGGTTTTACTAAAGCTATATGCTGAAATACTTGCAACAAAAATAAATAATATAATGGTAATTACAGATGCCATATGGTATTGATTCTGATCCTTTGTCATCTTATAGATCCATGAAATTAAGATATCAGTATCTCCTGCATATTGTAAACTTCCATTAACTGGATTACCGTCTGTTAACAAATAAATCATCCCAAAGTTATTAAAATTATAAGCAAAACTCATTGTTAATAGTGGCATTGTTTGAAAAAGCACTAGTGGCAAAGTTATTTTATAAAATTGTTGCCACTTGGTTGCACCATCAATTTCAGAAGCTTCATATAAAGACTTGTCTATATTAGTAAGTATTCCTGACATAAGTGCCATAAAATAAGGTGATCCTAACCAAACCGTTATTATTAAAATCATTATTTTCGCAATAGTAGGATCTGTAAAAAAAGGTATTTTTCCCATTCCAAAGGAAGCTAGCATATTATTTACTGGACCTGGTCCACTAAATGCTAATCTCATTATAAGTAAGGATATAAATGCTGGTATAGCATAAGGCAAAAGAAAAATTGTTCTAAAAAACTTTTTGAATCTTATTCCCTTAGCATTAGTTATTAGTGCTAAGAATAAACCAACAAAAAAGTTACAAGTAGTGCTTACTACAGCAAATATAAGTGTCCAAACTCCTACTTTTAGAAAAGTATTATTCCACATTTTTAAATTTACTAATTGTTTAAAGTTATCAAGTCCAACCCAGTCAACTAAGTTCCTTGGTGGCAAATGATTAGGACTTGAATAGTTAGTAAAGGCAACTACTACGGTGAACATAATAGGAAGCATAATAAAAAATACAGTAAACAAGAATCCAGGTGTTATCATGATATGAGGAAAATATTTTTCCCACACATAACTTAAGAATTCTTTTGTATTTAGTGGTTTATTACCTTTTTCTATACTTTCGCCCCCTCGTTTTGCATCATAGATATTAAGTATGTATACTGAAATTACAAGAAATAAAATTATAACAGCTATAAGACCTTCAATCATTAAGAAAATAGAATGATCTCCTGTTGCTTTCCCATTCACAAATTTCACACCAGAATCTCCTAGTGAAATTAGACCCTTTATTGATGTTGAAAAATATCTTATATTAAATAATGCTACTATTTCTATAATTGCAAGCATAATTCCTTTGAATATTTCTTTGTTATATATTTGTCCTAGACCCATAAAGAGCACAGAGAAAAGAGTTGCTTTTTTTGATTTTTTCATTTCATACCTCCTAAATCAGATAAAATTTTATTTAAAATTAGTCATTTGCTATATAGCAAATGACTAACTTCTATTTACAACTAATTATTTTTGAGCAGCTATTGCGTCTCTTATAGTTTTAGCTGCAGTTTTAAGTGCTTTTTCAGGAGCAACTCCATCGTTCCACATTGATGAAAATGCTGCTCCGTATGGAGTCCAAACAAGTCCTATTTGAGGATTTGATGGCATTGGTACAGAATATTTTATTTGCTCTAAAAATGGTGCAACCATTGGATCATCTTTAATTTTAGCGTTTCCCATTAGTTTTGTTACTGGTGGTATTTGTTTAGTCAATTCATATCTTTTTAATAACATTTCATCAGATGTTGCTAAACTAGCGAACATTTGAGCTGCTATTGGATATTTTGAATAAGAACTAACAAATAATGTTCTTATTCCTGATAAACTTGATTGTTGCTTTCCATTAGTTAATTTAGGTAATGGTGCTACACCAAAATTAACACCAGCCTTTTCTCTACCTGATACTGCCCATGGTCCATCTATCATAGCTCCTATTTTTCCTTCATCAAATAAACCTTCCACAATTGCATTAGTTGAATCTGCTGCATTGATTGGTAAAACTTTTTTCAAATCCATTAAAGATTTTGCTCCGTCAATTGCTCCAGCTGAATCAATACCAACGTCTGTTTTATCAGTTCCATTTTTAAAAATATAACCGCCGCTTCCTGCTATAAAACTATGAGAGAAGTAAGCATTTCCAATATCCCACATAAATGCATATTTGTTTGTTTTTGCATCATTAAATGTTTTGGCTTTTGCAATTATCTCTTCATAAGTTTTTGGTGCTGTTTTGAATACATCTTTATTGTAAAATAATCCGTAAGTATCTACTGCTGTTGGATATCCGTAAACTTTACCCTCATATGATACTGCATCTAAAGCTGATTTTAAATAGTCCTTCTTAACTCTTTCTGCAAATAGGTTATTTTCTAAAACTAAACCTGATGATACAAGTTCTCCAGTGTGATCATGTGGTGCATCAAATACATCCGCTCCTACTCCAGCTGGTCCATCTGTAGCCATTTTGGCTTTAGTATCAATAGCTCCAACTTCTTCGTATGTAACTTTTACTCCGTATTTCTTTTCAAACTCAGTACCAATAAGCTTCATATAATCTGTTTCAACGCCTTTAGCCGTCCAAACTACTAGTTTAGCTCCTGATTCAGGTTTCACTTCAGTTGCAACTCCTTCTTTAGCTGCTGTTGCTTCTACTGCTACTTTTTTAGTACCACATGCTGCTAACGATACAGTGCATGATAAAGCTAATAATAGACTTAATACTTTCCTTTTCATATTTAATCCCCCCAAAATAGTATTTTTATAACATCTCTGCAAGCGTTTGCATATTTTTATTGTAAACCGAATTTTCAGAACTGTCAAATAATCTTTTTACTGAATTTTGTTTAATTAACTATAATAAAATACTATGTAATATTATTATGAAATCAATTTCAAAATCACTTTGAGCCCTTATAATCTCTAGTTTAGATTCTCTCAATAACAATACTGCTTTACTTTATTACAACAATATTCTAAGGAAATTTTGTACAAACGTATAAGCAAATGCACAATTTTATATTACAATTCAATAAGTACAAATAAATTAACATAGTGTATATACATATTTTATTAAGTATATACAATCATCACTAAATGCTTATGATATAATTGCACCCATAAATATACTAGGGCATACAGGAAATATCCATGACAACTTCCACTATTTACTTTTTTCATATGCCTAGAATAAACATAAAAGTGAGGTAGATTAAAATGAATAAGCATGCAATATATCATATTACTGAAACACCCTATGCCTATGGAAGAGATTTAAACACTCTAGTGCTGCGTTTAAGAACAGCAAAAGATGATGTTAAAAAGTGCAATTTATATTATAAAGATAGATATAACTGGGATGATCCATACGATGTTAAAGAAATGAAAATTACAGCTCAAGCTGACTTATTTGATTATTTTGAAACAGAAGTATCCGTTGAGAGAAACAGATATAGATATTACTTTGAGCTAATTGATTGGGATAATAATATAATATGTTTTGATGAAAGAGGCTTTAGAGATAAGACAACAGATCTAAAAGAAATCACAGCTTTTCAATTTGCCTATTTGGCAGAGGGCGATTTATATGAAGAAGCTCCTTGGTTACAAGAATCAGTTGTATATCAAATTTTTCCGGATCGTTTTTATAATGGAGATAAAAGTAACGACCAAGAGAATACTTCCAAATGGGGCAGTGTAGTAAACACTGAATCTATGTTTGGTGGAACTATTAAGGGAGTTATTGATAAGTTAGACTATCTAGAGGAATTAGGCGTTAATTTAGTTTACTTAACTCCAATATTTAAATCCACTTCAAACCACAAATATAATACAGCAGATTATTATGGCATAGACCCTCAGTTTGGGACCTTAGACACAGCAAAAGAGTTAATAAAAAAATGTCATGAAAAAGGAATGAAAATTATTTTTGATGCTGTATTCAATCATTCAGGAAGTAACTTCTTTGCCTTTGAGGATTTACTAGACAAACAAGAAGCTTCAAAGTATAAGGACTGGTATTTTATCGACAGTTACCCAGTTAGTACTGATACTGTGAACTACTATACTTTTGCTGATGACGTAAGCACAATGCCGAAATTAAATACTCATAATAGTGAAGTAAGAGAGTATTTATTAAAGGTGGGAGAATATTGGATAAAAGAAATAGGAATTGATGGTTGGAGACTGGATGTTTGCGATGAAGTTGACCATGATTTTTGGAGAGCTTTTAGTAAAGTAGTTAAAGCAGCTAATAAAGATGCGGTTATTGTTGGTGAAATAATGCATGAAGCAAACTCCTTCTTAAAAGGAGATCAACTGGACAGTATAATGAACTATCCTTTTAAATCTGCTTTAGTTGATTTTTTCGCTAATAGAAGCATAGCTGCAGAAGAATTCGACAATATATTATCTTCTAATAGAACTCTTTATATGAGTAGCATCACAAGGCAACTCTGGAATCTAATAGGCAGTCATGATACTAAGAGATTTTTAACTGAATGTGAGGATAATGTAGACAGAATGAAGCTTGCAATCGCCTTCCAATTTTGCTACCAAGGAGTTCCATATATTTATTATGGAGATGAAATAGGTCTTAATGGTGCTGAGGATCCTCAGTGCAGAAAATGTATGATTTGGGATGTAGAAAAGCAAAATATAGAATTATTTAACCACTATAAGACTATGATATCTCTTCGAAAAAATAATAGTGCTTTAATTTATGGTGGCTACAAAAAACTCTATTGCAAGGACAATGTATTAGTTTTTGAAAGAAGTTATGAAGGTGACTCTCTACTAATTGCTATTAACAATAGTGATAAAGAGTATAATGTTAAGCTATCTTTAGATAACACCGCTATAGATATTTTCACTTCACAGGAAACAAAATTAAACAATGGATTAATATTAGACCCTATGGAATTCAAAATATTAAAGTTATAGGAAATAAGAAAGCGGGGCAGTCGTTGATAAAAGGCGTGCCCCTTTTTTAATATATACTTTTCGTTATAGCATAATATAAGAAAAAAGATCCTAATATATTGGTTCATGATGATTCATAGAAAAACCATCAACCATTACATCTAACCTCTCTGAAGTATCCTCTTTTATCTCTACTGGTTTTAGTTTTTTCACAATTCCAAGAGGCTCGTTTAATGAAAGTTTATCGGTGCGTCCTGATATAACCCACAAAATTTTATACCCTTTTGGCATTACATCCAGTTTTTCTTCACCCTTTCCATCTGTAAAATATATTAGTATATTGGTATCCGTATTATTTACATACTTAACTACCGGTGTAAATTTTGTACCACCGCGCGAACTACAACGCTTTCTTATACTACTAATAGACTTAGCCTTGTATACTTGCCTTATTTGCGAATCACATTCAATCAAGGTTATTTCATGCTTATAAGTTTTTACAATATTAAAAACTTCCTTTATTGCTCCATGAAACTCCTCATCACTTATGCTACCGCTTATATCTATAGCCAAGGTAATTTTAGCTGTATGTCCTCTTAGTTCTCCCCTTAAATCTAATCTATTAGGTTGACGTCTGTTCCTTCTTGACACAGTCTTTTTTTTATCACTTTCTAAGGTTCCCATTATTTTTTTCAGATATAAATTCCAAGGAATTTCACCTTTACTCGCTTTTAATCCTTTGAGAATTCCCTCTAAATAAAGAGGAACCTTGCCCTTTTCTGCAAGTTTCGCAAATTTTCGCGTAAAATCTTTAAGGGTCTCCTCATCTGTCTCTATAGATTCTTCCCATAAATCATGAGTTTTAGATGTATTAAATTCTTTTTCTATGTGCTTATCCTTAGAGTCATCTTTTTCTCTCTCATCTTCTTGTTCTAATAGATTTAAGGCTTCTTGAATTGTATGCGCATAATACTCCATAGTCATATAATGTTGCATCTTTAAACTATACTTAAAATTTATACTGTCTATTGTCGTGGCATAGGGCGGCAAATAATCTATATACTGGTTCACTACTATATCCATTGCCATATTAATAGAAAGGGTACTATATTTTGTTTTAAGACTCCTTGCACGATTCAAATGGGAGGATAATATGTGATAAATCTCGTGTTTAATAGAGCCCATCATCTGCCTCGGTGTAAGATTTAAAAAGATATAGGGATTAAAATAAATAACGTACCTAGATAATTTAAAGTTTACAGCCGTGGGCGAGGTTATGTCATATTTTATCTCCCTAGACATTTGAAGCAGAAAATACCCATAAAAGTTTTCGTTATCTTCTATGAGCATAAAATTAACCTTTTGCACAAGCTTCAAAAAGTTTTCCGCAAAATCCTTTGGCATTTCTTCAATGCTTTTCACATTAGAAATTTCATAATAAAGCTCATTTTTAAGACTTTCAAAGTTTTTCACCATAATTTCACCTAGCCTTTTATTTCATTGTAGGCCTTAAAATACATTTCAATGAAATCCTCATTTTCCAAACATAATTTATAAACACTATTATGACTTTCTTTAATATCCTGCATAATTCCTACCCCTAGGTCCACAGGGTAAATCTCTAGGAATTCTACAAGTCTTTGTATATCACTATTTAAAATTTCTTTTTTATCTAAGATACATAAAATATTATTTGCAATCAAATATAATCTAGTATGACTTTCTTCTTTCACCTTTGCTATTACATCTTGTGATAATTGCGTGCCATTAAATACCTCCTCATAAGAAATTAGAGGTTTATTATCTTCCTGTGAAAATGCCATAAACTCATGAGCTATTCTATTGCCTAAATTCCCTTTTAATATATTTAAAAATATTCTTTTATGGATTGTCTCTTTATTTTCCTTGTAAATCCTATAGCTTTTAGAAACCCGTTCATAACTTCTAGGGGTTGCTCTTATTTGCTCATCCTTTTGGTTATTAAGTAAATATTCTGGAAAAGTAGATATAAATTCTATAACCTTTTGCTCTATTTTATTCTCAATAGCCCATGAAATCCAAGCTAATGAATCACATTCCATTTGTAGCAAAACAAATCTATTTTCTTGCGCTGCATCCATATCAACTACTTGATAATCAAAATCTTCCCCGTATTTACTAGAAGGATTCATTGCAGCTAATATTTTAACTTTTTCATTTAGCTTGTACCCATTTATCTCCCTATTTAGTATAAGATTCATAAGCTCCTGCTGCACCGTATGTTCACAACGATTTATTTCATCAATAAATAAGAACACCTCTTTACCGCTAGATATCAAATTATCTATTTCTTGTAGCTTTGTGTGAACCGCGTAAACAGTATTTTTCTTACTAACAGTCTTTCCTCTATCATCTTTAAAACTATAATCCTCAACTGTTGGAAGACCACCTATTTCTCCTTCTTTCAAAAGGTTTCCATCTATAATAACTAGGCTCCAGCCTTTAATTTTTGAAAGCGTCTTCGCTAAGGCAGTTTTACCTATACCACTTTCACCTATAACTAAAGGTACTTCATCCGTTTGTATAACAAGATCTACACTTTGCATTGTATCTTTAAAATTCATCATTCACCCTTCTTACATCATATTCAGTTTTTCATCAACTGCTATTTTTTTGCAGACTTTACTACCATATTTATAAATAAAAATTATTTTATCCATAGATATATTTCCATATTTTTTATTTATACTATCGCAGTTTATAAAATCTCTTACGTATTTTTCTGATATAGTTTCTTTAGATAATACATCTTTGAAAGCCAGCTCCGTAGCATCCATTGGTAGGTCATTAATGAAATATTTCATTACCAAGGCATTGCGCTTTAAAAATGATATTTTTTTATTTTCATCTATGTTTGAAATGAACTTTATTGCAGCTTCATTTTCGCAAACAGCCAAAATTTCTGCATTTAAGGTTGCATTTTTTATATACCTTAACGCATTATAATTTATTTTTATAGCCAAAATTTGTATTTCTTCATTTGGGTTGTCTATATATTTTATAGAGTCATAATCTTTTTCTATAGCTAGTTTTTGCAATAAATTGCTTGGTTCTTTTGCATATTTTATTGCATAGCCTTTTTGATCAATGCCTATTTTTATCAATTCTTCGCAGGGATTTTCAATAAATTCCAAAGTATTCCATAGCTTTGACACAACATATTTTTTCATATCATAACTTGGATTTTCTACAAACTCAATTGACCGTGGATTACTTCTTATTGCTAGCTCCTTCATTTCTTTTGTAGGGTTTCTTATATAACGTAGCATTACCCCATCTTTCTTTATAGCCATTATCTTCATTTGATCACTAGGATTTTCAATATTTCTTATAACAATTGGATTACTCTCTATCATCGCAATGACTTTATTTTCTATCATAAAATTGCACCTCGATACTTATTAATTTAAATTAATTATAACATGAAAAATGAATTTATTATTTCTTGGAAATAAAAAAAAGAGATATTTCTATCTCTTTCATAAACGATCTAAAATTTTATATTTTATATTCCAAAATACCGTTGCCCCAATTTTTACACCTATCTTTTCGATAGGTGGGTGTCCTCAGAGATGTTTAATAGTCCTTGCCACTTAAAATATTGGTCTTATAGGCCAAATCCACACCTAGATCTCGAACTCCCGTATTAATACTGTAGGTTGAAAATAAGAGCTTCACGAATACCTCAGAAATACAAACTTATAAAATCAATGAATACGTTTAAGTATTTCTTATTAAATTTATTATATCAGATTATAAATAAAATTCAATAGTAATTTATGGTTTCTTTAAAATTTTTTTTATGCAATAATGCCTTGTTTTTTTAAATACACTTTTGAGTTTTTATCTGCTTGTGCAGAGGTATATTCTCTTTGCATTTTTTTCATGGTCTTTAATATAACAGCATCTGCTGTACTCATACCGTCTATTGATAAAACTGCCAAATTTTTAATTGTATCTTCTGCAGTTTCTGCAACAATTCCATTTCTTGCAGGTATAATAGAATTATTTATAGCCAAAATCGCTGATTGCACAGCGACTGATGCAGAAGTTGAAAGCTTTAATGCACAGCCTTCCTTTGCCCCATCACATATCATCCCACTGGTGTTTGCAATGGTATTCTTTATAACACCATCTATTTGGTCATAACTAGCACCCATTAACCACGCTATAGCAATACCAGCCCCAGTTCCAGCTGCAACACCACAAGCACACAGTGCTGATAATCTCCCTATATAATGTTTTATATAGCTGTTCGTAATATGACTTATTGCCACTGCCTTAGCCAATCTATCATCACTTACATTAAATTTATTTTTATATGCAACCAATGGCAAAATTGCTGTAAGCCCATTGTTTCCGCTTCCGCTACTACTCATAACAGATAAATTCATCCCTGACATTCTCGCATCACTAGCTGCTGCTGTGAGCATCATTGAAGAGGTCATTAAGTCTTCTGACAGAATCCCTTTCTCTATGCTTTTCTTAAGACTAAATCCAACTCCCATGCCCATTTTCTTTTTAAGTCCTACCTTGGCTATATTTTCATTCATCACTATTCCCTCTAACATAAAAGCAATATCCTCATGAGGAATTTTCTCAATTTCTTTTATAATGTCTCTTATTCTCAAATTATATAAAATATTCTTTCCCTTATTGCTACTCTCATCCTCATTTGTTAGATCTATTAGAACTTCGCCTAATCTTTCAATATAAATAAATCTATTATGTTTTCCGCTTATAATTACACTACAATTACCTTTATCTGTTACAAGATTTACTTCTACATAGATTTTATCTCCAGTGTCTTTAATGTCTAGTTTTAATTTCCCACTATATAAAAACTCTTTTGCAAGTTGCACTTGCATTTTGTTAATTCCTTCAAGTACCCTAAAATCCTTTTTACTTTCTCCACCAACAAAACCCAGTGAAGCTGCAATCGAAAGCCCAACCTCCTGCGTATTTGGTATACCAACTGACAATCCATTTTTATATATGTTAGGACTAACAAAAACTTCTGCACTTACTATATTATTAAAAGTTATTAGTTCTTTAGCCTTTGCACATGCAAGAGCAACAGCTACTGGCTCAGTACATCCCATGGCAGGGACAACTTCTTCTTTAAGTGTTTGAACTATAAGATTTCTTAATTTCATGAAAACACTCCCCCAACGAATTATTCTAAGACATACCTATAAAATTAAATACATTAAAAACTTATGTAGCTTTTATTAATATTTTTTTAAATATACCTTATACATATAATAGCAATACTCATGCCAATAAAATTAACCTGAGAATAAAGCTTTCAGTGGTGTTTATTCTCAAAACGATAAAAAAACCAGTATCAAAATGAGAATTAATTCTCATTTTGATACTGATTAATGATTTACAGCTTTGAAAAAGATGATTTATAGCTTCGAAGAAGATGATTTGATCCCATATTCTTTTATTTTTCTATATAAAGTCGCTCTACTTAATTCTAAAGCCTCAGCAGACTTTGTAATTGACTGTTTACTATGTCCAAAATACTCTAGAGCTTTTTCAATTTCTTTTTTTTCTAATTCCTTAATAGGTATAATCTCTACATTCTTATTCGACTTTAAAGTGCTCTCGCAACCTTTCAACCTCTTCGGCAGATCCGTACATTTTATAACACTACCACTGCACATATTTACAGCATATTCTATGGTATTTTCAAGTTCACGTACATTGCCAGGCCACTTATAATTCATAAAAATTTCTAAAGAATCATCATCTATTTTATTTATATGCTTTTCTAGCTTAGAATTACATTTGTCTAAAAGATAATCCACAAGAACTATTATATCATCTTTTCTATCTCTTAAAGGAGGTATATTAAGTGGAATTACATTTAATCTATAAAATAAATCTTGCCTGAACTCTCCCTCTAGTACTTTTTTTTCTAAATCTTTATTGGTAGCTGCAATTATTCTTACATCTATGGGAATGGATTCTTTTCCACCAATTTTTTCGATAACGTATTCCTGTACTACCCTTAAAAGTTTAGTTTGAAGATGAATAGCCATGTCTCCAATTTCGTCCAAAAATATTGTTCCCTTATTTGCTAATTCAAATTTCCCTGCCTTGCCACCCCTTCGCGCTCCTGTAAAAGCACCATCTTCATACCCAAAAAGCTCACTTTCTAGCAATTGTTCTGGAATAGCCGCGCAATTTATAGTAATAAATGGTCCTTTCGCTCTATAACTATAAAAATGAACAGCCCGTGCAAATAGCTCTTTTCCAGTTCCACTTTCTCCCTGAATAAGTACTGTAGAGGTAGATTTCGCTGCTTTTTCCGCTTCTAATTTAACTTGTTCTAAGCAGTAACTACCACCTATAATGCTGTCAAAAGACGTAACCATAGTCCCTGTGGTAATATTATTTACTGTTTTTAATAAATCGGAAATATTACTAAAGGAGCATACTATACCAAAGTTTTTATCACCAATACTAATAGGTTTCGCATCAAGTACTCCTCTGAAATGATGACTACTACCATTATAACTAAAGTCTTTATTCTTTAAATTCTTATGTTTTTCGATAAGTTTATTGAAATCTAAGTCACCAATGAGATTTTTTATATTTGTATTTAAAATTTGGTTTCCATGAAGTCTAAATAGCTGTAATGCTTTGGTGTTATAATGAAGAATATTTCCTTCGTGGTCCGCTGCTATAATTCCTTTATCTACAGCGTCAAGGACTATCTCAAGTTCCCCTGCCAAAAGCTTTATTTTCTCTGTATTTTCCTGTTCTAATAGCTTTGAGGATATTAAATCCGCCATTCTATTTAAAAAATTCATTAGGTTTACTTGATTATTTATAATAGCATCCCTTTGTTCTTCTTCAAAAGCAATAAGCCCAATAACTCCAATAGTATCATTACCAACATGAATTGGACAACAAACCTCGGCAAACTCCTTGCAACTGTAAGCATTATCACACTTTAAGCATGCAAAATGTTTTCTAGGATTTTCAATAACGAAGCTTTCTCCCTGCGTCAGCGCAAATCCAAAAACAGATTTTTCATTTACTTTTTCTCCGATACAATTTCTATACCTTCCTGTCCCTGCTATTCTATTATAATTATTATCTACAACCGTCACATCTACTCCTATAACGCTTGATATCGCCTCAGAAATCTTCTGAACATTTGAAACTATTTTTATCAAATCCATACTTATCATCCTTTTAATTTTTTACATAAATCTGAATTTATTATACCATAGTTAAATAATATCCTGGGTCGCTGAAATGTCGTTAAACATCTGAATATATATCAGAAAATTCTATATTAATTCTTTCTGTACTAGTTTTATACTGAAATTCATCATCTACATAATGCTTTGTTAATGTTTTTGTTGGAAGTTTAATTATAGCCTCACTTCCTATGTTAATCTCACTTTTTATTTCAATGCTTCCTTCATGCATTTTTACAAAAGATCTTACAAGGAACAATCCTATACCTGCCCCTTCACAAGGACGTTTTAATGTTTTATCTATTTGTGCAAACCTCTCAAATACAAATTTTAACTTGTCTTCTGGTATACCTATACCAGTATCCTTTACAGAAATAAGAATACTATCTTCCTTATCAGTCAATGCCACTAAAATTTTACCACCACAATCAGTATATTTAATGGAGTTAGATAGTACATTAAGCATAATCTTCTCTATTTTATCTGGATCGAAAGTCATTATCTTTTCTTCTACATCTGTATCAAAAGTAAGTTGAATTTGCTTACTTTCCACGTAGGATGCAGCAGATAAAGCTATATTTTCAATCACGCTTACGATGTTAACCTCTACCATGTTTGGTTTAAGTAACCCTGAATCTACTTTCGTAATATCTAAAAAATTATTAATTAACCTCATAAGCCTGAAACAATTTTGTTTCATTACAACTAGATATTCATCTTTTTTCTCCCAAAATTCTTCTGTATTGTTATATATACTTAATACCTGAATAGCCGAATATATAACATTTAAGGGAGTCTTTAATTCATGAGAGATATTTGTAAATACCTCTGTAATCAATTTATTCAATTTAATAGTTTCATTTAATAATTGAAGATTTTTTTCTATGTCCAATTGCAGTTTTTCAACCTGCTTTTCAGGAGTAATATCACGTATTATACTTAATATCGCGGGTTGTCCTGCATATGTAAAATAAGTAGAGGTATTTTGCACATTAGCAACTTTACCATCCTGCTTAAATATTTTTCCTTCAAAATTTACAAGTGTGCTTTGCTTATTGTATATTTCATCAAACTTCTCTTTAATATTTTCACTATCATCTATATCCATAAAGTCTAAGATAAGTCTCCCTATTAATTCATCTTGGGTATTTAACCCCACTAATTTTATAGCACTTTCATTCACAAAAATCACTTTATCATTTCTATGAACAAATATAGCTTCTCTTGAATTTTCAATAAGTAAACTATGGCAATCTTCATTTTTCAATAATATTTTTTCTATATATATACGTTGATTATCAGTGTCCTTTAATTCATCATTAAGCGCTTGAAGTTGTAAATTTTTTCTATATATATTTTCTTTTTCAATTTCTACGTAATGACCTAATGGCCATGCAGTTAAAATAAATACTGCTGCCATAATTAAATCATTCTGAAAATATAAATTAACACTAGTATATGGTGCATAAATCAAATCTATAACTAGTATTATCCCTGATGAAATAACAGCCGTAGTAACACCATTTTTCATACCTAATTCTAATGTGGAAGTAACAATTATAAATAGGAACAATAATTTATATTGACTAGTACAATTATTTGATAAAATAATTGTAATTGAAAAAATCATAATAAAAACTAAGTTCTCAATAATTTGTATTAACTTTACATGTTTACATTTAAATCTTCTTATAGAAAAAAATGACCATAACCAATAAATACATATACTACTTACTGATAGTAGTGCCGTTGGAATTATATTAATATACCCACTTGAGTTTTGAAGAATCCCATTATTTGATATAAGAAGTTCATTGTATATTACAATTCCACAAAATAATAAGGAAATTAATTTAACAATAGATATAATATCATTTATTTCTTTTTTTCTGCCTCCGTCAATAGTACTCATTTTTTTCACATCCAATTAAAGCATTTATATTTAACGGCAATATAAGGATCATCACTGATCCTTATAACCTTTTTAAGTTCTTATTTTTCCCTAAGGCATTTTGGTTCTTCAGCTTTTACATTTTAATACATATATCGCCTAAATTCACTTTATTTCTAATATAATTATAACTTTCTCCAATCATTTTAGCATCAATTTTCATATTTTAAATTATGTCAATTTTCTACATATAATTCAAAATACCACAAACCTACTCTAATCTAAATATAAGTTTCAATAAAATACATATAAATATAAATATAAAATATGGATATACTATCATCGAAAGGAGATGGTATTAATGAATGAAGGTCTAATAGTACTAGCGAGAGGAATCATCGGATTTTTCACCTTATTAATATTTACTCGTGTTCTTGGAAAGCAGCAGATTAGTCAACTAACTTTTTTTGATTATGTTGTAGGTATAACTATAGGCTCCACTGCCTCCACTCTAACTACAGATTTAACTAGTAGGGCATGGCCTCATTGGGTAGGCTTACTTACTTGGACTGTGTTATGTCTTGTTTTGCAATTAATAACTGTTAACTCAAAGACTGCTGAAAAATACCTAGATGGTGAACCTACCATTATTATTATAAACGGAAAAGTACTTGAGAAATCCATGAAAAAATTTCGCTACACCATAGGTGACCTTTTATCACAGTTAAGAGATAAAGGTGTTTTTGACTTAAGCGACGTAGCTTATGCAATACTAGAAAAAGATGGACAATTGTCTATCTTAAAAAAAACTCAATGTGATACTGTTACAGCGAATGATTTAAAAGTTAAAACTACCCCTGCTAGTATTGATTTTGAAATAATTTACGATGGATCTATTTTGCAAGATAACTTAGATAAAATTAATAGAAATGAAAAATGGCTAATGACTAAACTAAAAAAGAAAGGTATTAATGATGCTTCCGAAGTATTTTTAGCTATCTATAACGGAGCAACCGGTTTACATATAGATCTTTATAAAGATGATATAGAAGAAAATAACAAATAGCAGATAAAGGGGCTTAAACTATGAAAAAATTTATATCATATGCTATACCAATAGTTACTTTAACAATTTTCGTACTAATAATGTTAGGAGGTAATTATTTGAAAAAGCCTCGCACTCCTTCAGAAGACGTAGTTTCCTTTGTAGAGCTATCTATAGAACATGCAAAATCTGAAAAGTGGGATATGCTTGAGCAAGATATCGTGAGCATTGATACTGCCTGGAAAAAAATCATACCTCGCATTCAATTTAGCGTTGAACGAGATGAACTATATAACATAAGTTTAAACATCGCCAGTCTTCGCGGTTCAATAGCCAGTGAGGATAAAGCTAGTACCTTAATTGAATTAAATCAAATTATTGAAAATTGGGATGAACTAACAAAATAATACCTAGTGATCTAGGTATTATTTTTGTTAGTTTATTATTTTTTTCTTTTTGAAATTTAGAATAAACTTTTTAAAACCACATGAAGTTCGTGTAATGCTCTAGTTGCCATTACATACCTAAGTTTATCCTCTTGCTTATATTCCCCCTGCAAACCCTCTGTTTTAAGTCCACAAGGCTCATCTAATATCATGATAACTGCATCAAACTCAAGTCCCTTAGCAAAATATGATGGAATCACAACAATTCCGCTATGATACACTGCGTTTTCTTTATTTATAATCCTAACATTAGCATCCTTGTTAATTAAATCAAAGATTTTTTCTGTTTCACTTATATCTTTACAGATAATCGCAATATTTTCATAAGTCTTACTTTTGAACTCAGAAATTTTTTGGGTCATAAAACTTTTAAGTTCATCCTTATTAGAAATTAATTTCTCTTTTACCACTTCACCATTACGTACTACGGGAACAATAGGATCTGCATGCAAATATTTATTAGCGTACTCCATAATTTCCACTGTAGATCTATAGCTGGTACTTAGTCTAAACTCCTGAGTATTACACCCTGGAAGTATATTCTTTATATCATGCATAGGTAGCTTCCCGTCATATGGAATCAGTCTCTGATTGCTATCTCCAACTATCGTTAAAGAAGAACACTTTGTTAATTCCTTTATTACCATGAATTGAAGTTCATTATAATCCTGAGCTTCATCTATTACTACATGTTTTATTTCCTCAGAAATCTTGATCCCTTCTAGCTTAATTTTAAAATATAAGATACCACCTAAATCATTTTCTGTTAATGCTTTATGCCCATTTATTTTGTTGTATAAATCAACGCAGTTTCCATTTTCAATCCAAGTAAGACTTCTTTTTACTGCTAATATCTCTTTAATTACTTCTCTAATTTTAAGTCTTCTATTAAAATCTAAATCATTTATTTTAAAATCCTTTTCTTCCTCAGCCAACTCTACCACACTTTTTTCATATTCTTTTTGTATAAATCTAACTTTTTCATCTCTAGCATCTCTAATCTTAGAATAAATAATTCTTTTGATTTTTTTACTTCTTCTGAATAAAGGCATAGTTTTATAGTGATTATAAAACATTTCCATTATTTCTTGTTTAGATAATACTATCTCATTCATAAATAATAAATCTTCTATTTTAAAGTATTCGTTATCTAATTTTTCTACTGAGGCATCAAGAAAGTTTTTATACTCTGTAGAATTTTTATACATAATATCTCTAGCAAATTCTTTTTCTCCACTAAGCACTTTTTCCATGTACTCTTTTAGACTCATTACTTCCATAGGCCCTAAAATGTCAAAGGCAAAGTCTTTAAATGTTGTTTGCTTAACTCCCGATTCTCCAAGGCTTGGTAGCACTAAAGATATATATTCCATAAATACATTATTGGGCCCTAATATTAGAACCTTGTCTTGGAGTATTTTTCTATAATTATAAAGCAAATATGCTACCCTATGAAGAGCGATAGTAGTTTTTCCACTACCAGCAACGCCATCCACTACAATAGTTTTGGTTCTTGGTTGCCTTATTAAATCATCCTGTTCCTTTTGTATTGTCATTATTATATCTTTCAGCTTTTCTGACGCATTGCTACTAAGAACCATTTGAAGTATCTCATCTTTTACATCTAGCGCTGAGTCGAACATGCCTTTAAGCTTTTCTTTTTTAATAATAAATTGCCTCTTAGCTAAAATGTTTACGCGTATCTTTTCCTTAGGAGCATCATAAAAAGCTTCCCCTAAAGCCCCGGTGTAAAATAAAGATGCAACGGGGGCTCTCCAGTCTACTACTAAAGGTTCATAAGTATTTTCTGGAGTAACTCCAAACCTTCCTACATACATTTTACTAATACCATAGTCTTCTTCAGAAAAATCAACTCTTCCAAAATAAGGAGAGCTCTTAAGCTCAGTTAACTCCATTACTCTTCTATCAATAGTTTTAAATGCTTCTTCCTTTACATATACCTCATGATCAAAATATTCTATTACCATATCTTCATCATCTCTATAATCTTCAATTACTTTTTTCCTATATTCTAAAATATATTTTGTAATTTCCATTCTCTTTTGAATATATTTTAGAATTTCTTCACTAATGATTTTAATAATTCCATTTAATTTTTCTTCTTCTATATTAAATTCTAATTGTTTCTTTAATTCAACTTCTATTAAACTAGCATCCATATCATATTTATTATTATTCAAAACTACCACCCCATTTAACAATTATATTTTTTCGTACAATTCGCATTGGTAATTTAAAAAATTTCATTCCATCCAATTATATCTATAATCCCAAGACCTGGAGAATCATTAATAGTTATCGTATTCCCTGCAATACATGCACCACCAACTATTGAATCATGCTCAAATAGCAACATAGTATCTAGATCAGCTTTAATCATATTAGATTTTGATGCTGCAAAACTCGTTGCTGCTGTAATGCCTATTCTACTTTCTAGCATACATCCCATCATACATCTTATACCCATATTTTCTGCCATATTATACATCTTTATTGCATTATTTATACCACCGCATTTCATAAGCTTTATGCTTATGAGGTCTGCTGCTCTTTTTTCAATGATCTTAAAGGCATCTGATGGACCAAAAACTGCTTCATCTGCAAGAATTTTTGTTTCCACATTGTCTGTTACATATTTTAGTCCATCTATATCCCAAGCATTAACTGGTTGCTCAACAAACTCAATATCTAACCCCATATCTTCGAACTTTCTAATAGTACTTACAGCTTCCTTTGGCCTCCACCCTTGGTTAGCATCTACTCTTATTTTTATTCCACGCCTTACCGCTTTTCTTACTGCTTTTACTCTCTCTATATCACGAGCCATATCATTTCCAATTTTCACTTTTAAATATGTATAACCATTCATTACAGCTTCTAATGATTTTGTCACCATTTGTTCCACTGTATCATTTGCTATTGTAATATCTGTAGTTAATGAATTTTTATATCCACCCAAAAATTTGTAAAGTGGCACTCCATATTTTTTGCAAAGCAAATCATATATAGCAACATCAATAGCTGCCTTAGCACTATTATTTCCGTGCATAGAACTATGAATTACTTTCATAATTTCTTCAATATTATCAATATCTAACCCTATAATTTCAGGTTTAATATACTCTATTGCTCCAATAATTGAACTCTGGGTTTCCCCAGTTATTAAAGGTGTTGGGGCTGCACTACCATATCCTATTTCTCCTGTATCTGTAACCATTTTTATAACTATTTCATCAGAAAAATTAAGAAGTCTCTTCCCTACTTTATATGATTGTCTCAAAGGAGTATTAATTTTACCTATCCTAATATCTTGTATTTTCATAATTATCCCCCACTAAAAGTTTAATATTTTTATAGTATTTTACTTACTTAACCTATTTATACAATAAGGAGTAAATTCTTAACAGTACAATATTTCATTATACCTCTATATCTACTTTAATTCTATTACTTTTATAAAATTCTTTACTAATTATTTTTATAAAATTTAACCCTAAAAAAAACTAAGGTCTATATCTTATAATAAGATATAGACCTTAAGGTTATTCTATTTTTATTTACTTTGCAAGTTCATATAATGCATGAGCATATATCTTAGCATTCGTAATTAAATTGTCTATTGTGATATATTCATTCTTTTTATGAATAGTATCTGGTTCTCCTGGGAACATTGGTCCAAAGGCTACGGTATTAGGCATTTCTTTAGCATAAGTGCCTCCACCTATGGATAGTAATTTAGCTTCTTTTCCAGTCTGCTCTGCATAAACCTTTTGAAGTGCCTTAATAATTGGACTATTTGGTGAAAAATATAATGGTTCTTGATGTTCAAACTTTTCTACCCTTATTCCAGTTCCATCAATTTTACTATTAAATGGAGTCATCATATCCTCTAATTTCTTTGTTACAGGATATCTTAAATTTAAAGTCATCGTAGCTGAATTTTCATTCATATCTACAACTCCAACATTAAATGATAACTTACCTGAATTCTCATCTTCAATGCAAACACCAAAAGACTCTCCGTGTGTTTCCATACCTATGTTTTCATTTAAAAATCCTACAAATTCTGACGCATCATTCGATCCAAGGTCTAATGTTCCAACGAAAGCAAATAATTGCATTATAGCATTTTTACCAAGTTCCGGTAAACTTCCATGAGCTGCTTCGCCTATAGATTTAATTATTACCATATCTTTATTAACTACTGCAGAAAGCTTGTAATTATTATCTTTTATAAAACCTTCCAATGCTTTAACAATGCTTTGTGCGTTAGTAGCCACGATTCCTGCCTCACAATAATCAGGTACTATGTTAGATACTTGACCACCCTTAATATATTTTATAAAGTTTTCACCCTTATTCTTGCTCTTAAAATCTTTTACAATGTTAAAAATAGTTATACCTTTTTCTCCATTGATTATTGGATACTCTGCATCTGGAGTAAACCCAGCAACTGGTGCTTTTTCTTTTTCTAAGTAATATTCAAGTTCCTTGCTTCCGGTTTCTTCATTAGTTCCAAATAGAACTCTAATTCTTTTAGATATAGGCAATTTCGCATCTTTAATAGCTTTTAATCCATAAAGTGTTGCCATTATTGGTCCTTTATCATCTGTAGTTCCACGTCCGTACATTTTTCCATCATGAATTTCTGCAGCATAGGGTGGATGAATCCATCCTTCACCTTCAGGAACTACATCTAAGTGACCTAACGCTACAACATAATCTTCACCTTGTCCATATTCTGCATATCCAACATAACCATCTAAGTTAACTGTATGAAAGCCTAAATTCTTTGCAGTGTTTAAAGCACATTCTAGTGATTTAGCTACTCCATCGCCAAAAGGCATTCCTGGCCTAGCTTCACCTTCTACACTCTTAATTCTTATTATTTCTTGAGTAGACTTAACAATATCCTCTTTCATAACGTCAATTAATTTATTTAATTCCATATTCGTTCCCCCCCACTTATAGTCTACGTACGCAGCTTTGTCTACATTCGTAGCTTTATCTACATTCGTAGCTTTGTCTACATTCGTAGCTTTGTTAAGATATCATATTATTTATTATTATTTTTCAAAGGTAATCCATCCTTTTTGAGATAAATACCTTAGAAACATAATTAACCTATTAATAGCATTCTGCTCAGTATCATCAAATTTTTGAGCCAAAGCTAAAGCTATATCATAAACAGTTTTAGTGCCATCACAAAGTTGCCAAACCATAGAACCCATTTCATCGAGCTCTATATCATTAACTTTTGATTTTTTTATGAGCCATCTCACAAACTTTTCTACTGGTTTATTATGGTTAAAAAACAGTTTTACTTTTTCATCACTTACAGACCACTGTTCAATCTTTCTTAATGGTCTGTAAATCATAAAATTTTCTTGTGATTTTTCTTTGTTTTTTTTATTAAACATACATTTCTCCTATAAAGAAGTTAAGAGCCATAGTGGCTCTTAACTATATTTTTCTTTATTTTTCATTAAGTTAAATTTTGTTTTACTTGTATAATTTTAACATTAAACGGTGGTTTTGTCCACTTTTGTAGCAAACATGTAGATCCATAATCCTAATCCCAGGAACATTATTGTAGCAAATGCTGGACTTGCAGCTAAAGTTGGGAATAATTTCGCTCCAAAACCTATGTCAAGCTTAGCTGTTGCAACTCCCGCCACAACTATACCCATTAAAGCATCTCCTGCAACAAGTCCTGATGCAAGAAGTATACCTTTTTCCACTTGTACTTTTTTCTTTTCTTCGTCTTTCTTAAATTTCTTTTCAACTAATATTCTAATAATACCACCACAAAGAATAGCTGAGTTTAAATGTATTGGTAAATATATTCCAAGTGCAACTGGAAGTATTGGAATTCCTGCCATTTCACAGAATACCGCAATTGTAACTCCAACAAATACTAGAGCCCATGGAAGTTCACCAGTCATTACACCTTTGATAACCATTGACATTAATGTTGCTTGAGGTGCAGCAACATCTTTACTACCTATACCGTATGTGCTATTAAGCATTAATAATACTGCACCAGCAACTGCCGCTGCTGCAACTATTCCTAAATACATACCGATCTGAACACTCTTTGGTGTTCCACCGATTACATAAGTTGTCTTTAAACTTTGTGCAGTACCACCAGAAACACAGATAGCAACACAAACTATACCACCTACAATAACAGCTGCAATCATTCCTTTATCACCAACGTTACCTGTAATCTTTAATATTGATGTTACAAATAACAATGTAGCTATAGTCATACCTGAAGCTGGATTATTTGAACATCCAATTAAACCAACCATTCTAGCTGATACAACCGCAAAGAAGAATGAGAATACAACCGCAAGTATTCCACCAACTATACCAACATTAATTATTGGTAATAACCATGAAAGTAAGAATACTAATACTGCCGCGCCTACAACCCAGCTTATTGGTGCCTCAATGTCAGATCTTTTTTGGGTATTCGCCCCACCTGCTCCAATGCCAGACATAGCTGATTTAAAAGATTTAATGATTGTTGGGGCTGATTTTCCAAGACTTATAAATCCACCAGCTGCAACCGCACCAGCGCCTATATATCTTATATAATTTTTCCAAATATCCCATGCTCCCATTTGACTAATAACTGTTACGGATGGAAATAATGGTGCTTGTAAACCATGACCAACATACATTATTAGCGGCATAAGCCCAAACCATGCTATTAAAGAACCTCCAAACATATAAAGTGATGCTTGAACTCCAACTATATAACCAACACCCATAAGAGATGCTAATGTATCAACACCAAATAATGTTGATTGCATAGGCTTTACAGTCCATTCAGCTTCTTCAACCCAAAATTTAAATCCACCAGAGAATAATTTGAAAACTGCTCCTCCTATAAGTCCTGTCAATACTGCCTTAAATCCTGAACCACCTTCACTACCAGTTACAAGAACCTCAGCCGCAGCCATACTTTCTGGATATATAAGGGTGCCATGTTCTTCTACTATTAAGAAGCGTCGTAGAGGTGTAACAAATAGCACTCCTAAAAGTCCTCCAAGTAATGTTACAACAATTATGGTAGAAAGTTTTAATTCCATACCCCAAAGTATAATTGCTGGAAGTATAAATATAATTCCGCCTGCTAGCGATTCTCCCATAGCGGCGATCGAAGATATCATATTAGCCTCTAATATGTTATTTCTTTTAAATAAACCTTTAAGTATTCCTGTAGCCAAAATTGCTCCTGGAATACCTGCTGAAATTGTCATACCTACTTTAAGTCCTAAGTAAGTGTTTGCAGCCGCAAATATCATTGCAAATAACATACCCATTATTATGGATATTGCCGTAAGCTCTGGCATTGCTTGGCTTGCTGGTACAAACGGTAAATAATCCTCACCTTTAATACCACCGTAAGCTGTATGAGATAGTTTTTTTGATTCCGCCATGATATATCCCCCTTTTGATTATAAATGTTAATCATATATTAATATAATTCATAATACCATATGTTGTAATAATAACTAATATGAAAATCTATCGTATTTAACCAAATTTTCACATTTTAATAATTTTTTAGTTAAATCCCTACAAAATGCTCGTTTTAGCTTAACATATCACTATAATTTTATATTTAATATTGCTTTTGAAACTGTACAAATTTTTTTATTCATTTTCAAATATTTAGTTAATATAGATTTATATTACTTCTTAAGGTACAAAAGAATATTGGTGTTTTTTTATCAAATATATTGCTAGGAAATGTAAAGCTTTACCATGGTTTTTTTATTGCAAAACCCTTTAGCTAAAGGGATACTAAATTCAATTATTAGACTATATTATAAATTCCTAACTAATTAATTTTCAAAAAATGAAAATAGCAGATATATAAACTTGCATTTATATCCTGCTATTTTATTATTTTAATTTTCCAAATCTACTAAACGGACTAATTATAATTCCTGCCTTACCCATTATATCTTTTTTAGGTATAAAAGGTTTATCCCAATATCTTGCATCTAGAGAATCTACTCTATTATCACCCATAAAGAAATAACTATCTGCCGGCACTTTATATTTCCCTGTTTTACCACCTGGATGTATAACATAACTTTCATTTACTTTTTTATTATTTATATATACAGTTCCATCTTCTTTAACTTCTACTATATCATTCGGAAGTCCAATAAGCCTCTTTATTAAATCTTCACCCAATTCATCAGAATGAAATACTACTATATCTCCATGTTTAAGATTATTTTTGTTATGAACTATTGTTACTAAAATCTTATCATTCAGATGTATTGTTGGTAGCATAGATCCAGTCGGAACAGTTACATTAAAGAAAACAACCTTGCGTATTACAAATGCTATTATAACGGCTACTACTATAGGTACTATCCAATCTTGAAATATTTTTTTAATAAAGTCCATAATTATCTCCTCCGAAATCTAACACATTAATATCTTATCACAATATTTACAATATATCAGTAATTAAAATTTATTTTCTTGTTAAATAATATCCTGCGGAGCTGCAACATAATTTGGTATGTAAAGGTGAAAGGAGAAGCTGACTTATTAAAAGTCACTTCTCCAAATTTGACGGATTATATAAAATTACTGTATGTACTATTCCATGCGATGCGCAAAATGTTCCATGATTTTTGCCCAAATACGTTGTGTTTCGATGAATTCAGCATAATGTTTTTCCACATTTCTATTGTATTTCTCGAGTTCTGCCAAGACATTAATAAACTCAGGCTTTCCAAAATAAGCACTGATTTTAGGCAATGTTACTCTCAGCTGCTCTTTTATCTCTCTAATCTTATCCGTGTAGTGATCTGGCTGAGTTATATAGAGCAGTAATGGCTTATAACGAATCCAACCTATACACGCATTATAAAAGCGAGTTTTAACCTTGTCCGTATCAGCTTTGATAAATTTTAATCGAATTGGGAGAACGCCTTCTAAAAGATGATTATATGTAGAAAATCCGTCATGAAATGTGTAACACGGCACACTCAAAACTTTTCTCTCACTTAGGCATGTGCTTAAAAAAGTATCCTCCCCTCTAGCTCCTGGTGGATTGTAAAAAGGGAAAATACGCTTAGGCTCAGTTAGGTTAATACAAAGATTAGCACCTGATATGAATTTAGAATGATTTATTTCTTCTACCTCTCTGGCCTCATGGCTAGTCAATGTCTTTGTATCTGCATATGTTATCCCACCATTTTTCATAACAGATTTTAATTTATCCCACTTAATAATATCATTACTAATAGCCTCAATAAAAGACCTAAAATCACCTTCGGTCATAGTGTCATTGAATTCCATATATGGAATTGGAGATATATAACCACAGTGATGTCCGTGAGTGATGTCTGCTTCAGTGATATTATTAAGATGTTCTGCCAAAACAAACTGACCTCCCCAAATTGCAGTATCAAGTGTATTAGTGACTGCCATTGGGTATTCGTCATCATCCAAAAAAACAAGATAATCCATTTTGTTTTTTATAGCATTATATAGCACAGCGTTACGCTTGGCTGCATATCCTTTGCCAAAAATCATTTGAGTCTCTTCAAAACTAATGACGTTTTCTCTAATTAAATAATCAGTTTCTTCTTTTATAGCAACGCTTCCAATAAATTTACTACTATCAATTTGCTTTACCAAATCGGGATGTACATTTGTGTAATCAGTTATTTCAGTTTTATTATAATGAAGATCATAGGCAACAAAAAGGTTTAAACTTAATCTTTTATCTGCTACCAAACCAGATTCATTCCAATTGCTTATGTTAGTTCTCAGCACCTTTTGAAAACTCTTTCTTCCCGTCGCAAATCCTATTCCGACTTTAATCTCTTTGACGTTCGGCATTTAATCACTCCCTTTTATAAAAACTTCATGGTAAAATATTTCTTTATTGTATATTATACCATAACTAACCCATAAAATCACAAATAGCATTTCAGACTAAATACTACATTTTTCTTTGTCCAAATTATATTTTAATTAGACATTATTTATTATATATTGCTTTTTTTCTTGCAAAAATAAAGGTAGTCGTGAAATTCATGGATTTTCAATTTAAGTGTTATGACCTCAGGGACTTCTGCTTCCTGTTAATCGAAGCACATTTTCTAAACAGAGGTCATATAATGATTTTGTAATACTATGAAAGGATTAGCAATATGTATAATGTTTATGACCCATATCCTTATGGTGTTAATACACCTATGTATAACCCATACAATATGTATAATCTTTATAGAACCTATCCATATCCTTATTACATTAACCCATCAATGTATACCTCAACTGATGAAATAGAGTATGATTCAATTCAGTTAAAGGATTATGGATCAGAACCGTTTGTAGTTAATATTAATGAGGCTACTAAGCAAAACAATACTTATCGTACCGCTTTGTGGACAGGAACCCATTTGCAACTTACATTGATGAGCATCAAGGTTGGGGAAGATATAGGTTTAGAGGTTCACCCAGATCTTGATCAATTTATACGTGTTGAAGAAGGGCAAGGGCTTGTTAAAATGGGTGATAGTAAATATAACTTGGATTTTCAAAAAAACGTCTACGATGATTTTGCATTCATCATACCTGCTGGTAAATGGCACAATTTAATCAATACAGGTGACATGCCACTTAAAATGTACTCTATTTATGCACCACCTCAACATCCACATGGTACAGTTCATGAGACTAAAGCAGATGCAGAAGCTGCTGAAGAGAACCACGACCACATATATCAAAAGGGACAAAGAGCTCTTAGGCAAAACAAGGAATTTACCTTAAGTGAACTTGCTCAGTATGATGGTACTATGGGAAATCCTGCTTATATAGCAGTTAACGGAATTGTATATGATTTAAGCGCTAATTCAAAATGGAGCGGTGCTACACACTATGGCTTATCTGCTGGTAAAGATTTAAGCTCTCAGTTTGAAAGCTACCATGGCGTACCAAGCAAATTAGCTAAGCTTCCTAATGTTGGTGTGCTTAAAGTATAAGCAAAAAAACTATAAAATGAGATAACTTAAATACTAAGCTATCTCATTTTATTTTTATACTCTAATAATAATAATCTCTTGCTAATTTACCCTTTGCAATTAGCCTATTTTCTCTCTATCCTCGCAACGCACTCTACATGAGCCGTCTGTGGGAACATATCCACAGGTTGAATTTCTAAAGTTTTATATCCAAGTTCATCTAAAATCCCAAGATCTCGAGCTAAAGTGCCTGGATCACAAGATACATATACTATAGTTTTAGGCTTCATGCTACTAATTGCTTCTAAAAGAGTTTTGTCACAACCCTTTCTTGGCGGGTCAACTACCACAACATCAGCTTTTACTCCCTGATGAAGAATCTCTGGAATAATTTTTTCTGCCTCGCCTACTATAAATTCTGTATTAGATATATTGTTTTCTTTTGCATTTATTTTAGCATTTTCAATAGCCTCGGGTATTATCTCTACTCCATATACTTTTTTAGCCTTCTGAGATAAAAATAAGGATATAGTGCCTGTACCACAATAAGCATCAAGCACCACTTCTCCACCACTTAAATTTGCATACTCTAGTGCTTTACTGTACAGCACTTTTGTTTGTATTGAATTAACTTGAAAAAAGGATAGTGGAGAAACTTCAAATTTAAATTCTCCTATGTAATCTGTTATAGTATCTTTTCCCCATAGAGTTACGCATTTCGCTCCTAATATTACATTTGTTTTTTCACTATTAATATTTTGGATTACACTCACTAATCCTTTGATTTTTTTAGTCATTAAGGCTATAAATTCTTCTTTGTAAAGAAGTGTTTTACCATTAGTAACTAATACCACCATTACTTCTCCAGTTTCAATCCCTTTTCTAATCATAATATGTCGAAGATTGCCTTGGTGATTTTCCTCATTATAACACTCGATATTAAACTCTTTTATCCATTGTCTTGTTAGCTTTACCACAAGATCTGCAACTGTATCTTGAATATGGCAATTTTCCATATTTATTATGTCATGACTTCTTTGCGCATAAAACCCAATATTCACTATAGAATTTATATTGCTAGTAGGTAGTTGAACCTTATTTCTATAATTATAAGGATGCTCCATGCCTATTGTAGAATGAACTATCACCTCTTCTAATTTCCCTATTCTATTTATAACCTGTACTACTCTATTAGTTTTAAAATCCAATTGAGCTTTATAGTCTATATGTTGCAGGTTACAACCGCCACAGTTCTTGTATATACTGCAAACTGGATCTATTCTACTTGCTGATTCCTCAATTATCTCCAATAGTTTACCAAAAGCAAAGTTTTTAGAAACCTTAACAATTTTTATTTTTACCACTTCACCTATAATTGCACCAGCTACAAAAACGGTAAAATTATCTATTTTACCTACTCCTTCGCCCTCATATCCCATATTATCTATCGTCATTATATAATCTTCATTTTTTTTAACTGGAATTATATAATCATCAAACTTTCTCTTACTTTTCATTGTTTTTCCTCCCTAATTCTACCTTTATCCTCTTTACTAAAGCACATGAAAATAAATAGCAAGCAAGCTATGCTCGTATATTTACTCCCACGTGCTTATAAATTTTGATTTTATAATACCTAAATATGCCTACATCACAATTTTAAAAAATCCTATTATTCTTTAAAAGTCTCACATTGTGTTTTTTCAGTAGTTAAAGCACCTGTACCATTAACCATAATATTATCTGCAGCACATAAATTTTCACGATTGTGTATACAATTTTTAGCAATGCATCTAATATTCGGACTCATCTCTATAGAGTCACTATTAAATACTTGCTTAAATTCACCAACTACATTCATATTAAGTACATTAGTTAATGAATTCTTTAATCCTTTTTCAGCAAATGTTTCACACTTCGTTGCCTCACTACTATGAGCATTTGACCCCGAGACATTGATAGTACTAGCTGAGCAAATTCCTGACATATTATTGACGCAATTTGTTGCGCTGCAACTTAGAGTTCCGCTCATATTTATCACTCCCACTACTTATTTCTTATTATAATCTGTAGCTTTAGCTTTTATTATACTATAAAAATGAAAAATAAGTATAATAATTATTATTTTGCTAAAGCTGTTTCTTATATAATAAAAAAAGCACCATGTAGGTGCTAAAAAAAATCAGTTGCCATGTTGTTTTGTTTACACTTATAACTATATCCATATTTGTTTTCAATATACATGTCTATTGAAATTTTAAAAAAAGATTGCCAGTTAACTGACAATCTCTTGAGCTATAAACTCATTATTTTAGTTTTTTACATTAGCCCTACCACTATACACAATGCCTCTAGCTGCATCCATTGTTATAAATGAACCAGTTTTAATAACTTCTTCTGCTCCTATTGCACTATATATTATTGGAATTTCTCTTGATGTACATTCAATAACAACACTTGAACTTAATTCATCTTCTTCTACAATAATTCCTGAAACTCTATCTAATATGTCAATATATTCTCTATTTAATGTTTTCATTACTAAAATGTCTCCATCTCTCATAGTATCTTTAGCTTCTTTTGCACTTTTTACATAATAAGCTGTACCACAAGCTGAAGCACTTATATTTCCCTTACCTTGAAGTAATATATCACCAACAATATGAACTTTCATCATATTTGTACTACCTACATAATTTGCTGGAATTCCAGCAGCAATAACTACTAAATCTCCCTTTTCTACATAGCCTTCTTTTAAAGCAATATTTACAGATTTATCTATAAGTTCATCTGTAGATTCTACCTTCTCTTCACATATTGCAACTACACCCCAGTTTAATGCGAGACTTCTAGCTATCTTTTCATAAGGAGTAACAGCTATAACAGGGCATTCTGGTCTGTAAGCTGAAACTTTTTTAGCCGTACTACCACTTTGAGTTGCAGTAATAATAGCTGAAGCCTTAAGTTCCATAGCTGTATTGCAAGTAGCTAAACTAATGGCATTTGGTACATTAGGAATGTGATATTTGCCCTTATTCTTTAAATTCTCTTCATAATTAAGAGCATTTTCAGCAGCTTTTGCTATTTTAGACATTATAGTTACTGCCTCTACAGGGTATTTACCATTAGCAGTTTCACCACTGAGCATTATAGCATCTGTACCATCGAATATTGCATTTGCAACATCTGATGACTCGGCTCTAGTTGGTCTTGGATTTCTCATCATAGAATCTAACATTTGAGTAGCTGTTATAACTGCCTTTCCAGCAGCATTACACTTTTGGATAATCATTTTTTGAACTATTGGAACTTCTTCAGTAGGGATTTCAACTCCTAAATCTCCTCTTGCAACCATAATACCATCAGAGAATTTAATAATATCATCAATATTATTAACCCCTTCTCTATTTTCGATCTTAGAGAAAATTTGTATATCTCCGCCACCATTTTCGTTAAGTACACATCTTATATCAAGTACATCTGATGCTTTTCTTATAAAAGATGCTGCAACAAAATCAACGCCTTGCTCAGCTCCAAATTTTAAATCACTGACATCTTGCTCTGTAAGTGCAGGTAAGTTTATTGAAACACCAGGCACATTAACTCCTTTATGGTTACCTATCATACCAGTATTTGCAACTTTGCAATGTATTCTTTTACCTTCTACTTGTTGTACAATAAGTCCCACTAAACCATCATCTATTAGTATAGTATCATTCGGTTTAACATCCTCATATAATTTATTGTATGTTACTGAACAAATAGTTTCATCTCCAACAACTTCTTCACCACAAACAACAGTGAATTTTGCACCTTCCTTTAATTCAACTTTACCAGCTGCAAAATTTCCTGTTCTGATTTCTGGACCCTTAGTGTCTAGTATTATAGCAATATGTTTATTAAGCTCTGATCGTAGCTCTTTTACTAAGTCCATTCTTATCTTATGTTCTGCATGATCTCCGTGAGAAAAATTATGCCTTGAAGCATCCATTCCCGCATCAATTAAGCTTTTTATAGTTTCACTATTGTCACTTGCTGGCCCTACTGTACAGATAATTTTAGTTTTTTTCATAAATTACTCCTCTTATTGTTAATTTTTTTTATTTAATACATTATTACATTGTCTTATATTTAAATCCCTTAGCAGATGCGCAACTCTGAAAGAGATGATTAACAGCTCTAAAAGAGATGATTAACAGCTCTGAAAGAGATGATTAGTAAGAAAGAATTTTTGAAATATGATAAAGTCTTTCATTAAATTTTCTTGGTATTTTTAATGCTTCATTAATGTCTTCATCCATTATTTTGCCATCTTTCATACCAATTACTCTTCCTGATTTACCTTCCATAAGAACTTCTACAGCCGCTACTCCCATTCTTGAAGCAAGCATTCTATCAAAGGCACTTGGGCTTCCACCTCTTTGAATATGGCCGAGTATTGTAGCTCTTGATTCAATTCCTGTTGTTTCTTCTACTTGCTTTGCAAGTTCATTTGCTCCGCCTACACCTTCAGCAAGAATTATCAGATTGTGCATTTTGCCTCTTAGTTTACCTTCAAATATAGTTTTGCATAAACCATCTATTTCATACCCTTTTTCAGGAATAATAACTTCTTCAGCCCCTCCGCCAATACCAGCGTATAAGGCTATATCTCCACAATTTCTTCCCATTACTTCAACTACACTAACTCTTTCATGAGAACTTGATGTATCTCTTATTTTATTTATAGCATCTAGTACTGTATTTAGTGCTGTATCAAATCCTATAGAATATTCACTATAAGGCAGATCATTATCAATAGTTCCAGGTATACCAACCGTTGCAATACCCAAGTCTGATAAAAGTTGTGCCCCTTTGAAAGAACCATCTCCTCCAATTACTACTAGTCCATCAATCCCAAATACCCTTAATACATTAACTGCCTTTGCTCTTCCAGCTTCTGTTTTAAATTCTTCACAACGGGCAGTTCTAAGAATAGTTCCACCTCTATGTATTATATCCGAAACAGAATGTCTATCCATATCAAAAATTTCACCGTTTATAAGGCCACTATATCCTCTTTTTACGCCCATGACTCTTATGCCTTTAAATATACCCATTCTAACTACTGCTCTAATGGCTGCATTCATTCCCGGTGCGTCGCCTCCACTTGTTAATACCGCAATTGTTTTCATAAAAATAACCTCCTTGTTGTTCTCTGTCTAAGATATCAACTATTGATTGTTACCTTATTGTACCAGCGGGACAAGTATAGTCCCACTGTAATTATAATATATTTATGTTTCCAAACAAAACATTACTACTAATTTTAAAATACCTTTATAGTCTAATATTATACAAATTTCTCGAAATATTCAACATTTTATATGAAAAAAAATATTTTTTTATTAAATGGTATAGTATTAACACTTTGTAAACCTTTTATTGAATAAAAACGGGAGAAAAAAAACATTGCTCCCATTATTTTACCATTATTGGTTTTATTTATTGCACTTTTATGTTGTTTTCTCCAAATATACTTCTTAGAAGTTGCATAGTATCTGTTTCTTCACTTAACCACAACCCTTTATCTACAGCGTACATTTTTCTTGGCTCTTTTGTACAAAGATATACAGGAGTATTACCTCTGTAAATAGCTAAATTCTGTTTTAATTTTTTTAGTGCATCCTTCATCATAAGTTCATTTTCTATTAGAATATAAATTTTTTCACTGTTAATCTTTAGGAGTGGTTTAATATCTTCACATAATATCTTTGGTTGCTCTTCTTCCCTAATGCTAACTCTACCCTTTAGTATTACTATTTCATCCTCTTCCATTAATGATTTATACTTTTCAAATGTCCTCGGAAAAACTATTACTTCCACACTTGCGTATAAATCCTCCAAATTAATAAAAGCCATCATATCATTATTCTTTGTAACCTTCTTATTAACAAATGATATTATACCACCAATAATAACTTTATCCCCATCTTTAAGTTTAAAGCTTTCACCTAACATGTCATCGCCTTCTTCAAGGCTTTCCTCAGCTACAATATCAGAAATTCTTGTATTAGTTTGTATTTTAAGTGTCTCTTCATATTCATCCAGTGGATGACCAGATAAATATATCCCCGTCATCTCTTTTTCCATAGCTAAAAGATGTTTCTTTTTGAATTCTTTAATATTAGGATACTCTATTTCAAAATTATTATAAGTATTTTCGAAATCTAAAAATAAATTTATTTGCCCCTCAATATTTCTCTTTCTATCATTATTTACTCCATCTAATACTTTTTCATAGATTGCTAGTAGTTGTGACCTGTGAATTTTGAAATCATCAAATGCTCCTGCCTTTATAAGACTTTCTACTGCTCTTTTACTTACACAGGAAGTATCTATTTTATTACAAAAATCCATAAAACCGGTGAACTCACCTTTTTCTTCTCTGTTTCGTACAATGCTATCTATCACATTTACTCCTACATTTTTTAAAGCTGTAAGACCAAATCTTATAGTATCACCTTTTACAGTAAACCCCGCAAAGCTTTCATTTATACTAGGAGGCAGCACTCCAATGTTAATTTGCACTGCATATCTAGTATAGAAGGCTATTTTCTCACTACTACCCTTTACACTATTCAGCATAGCAGCTATAAATTCTGTTGGATAATAACACATTAAATATGCTGTTTCATATCCCACAACCGCATAGGCTGCCGCATGAGATTTATTAAAAGCGTATGACGCAAAATCCATCATTTGATCAAATATGCGGTTTGCTGCCAACTCTGTAATACCATTTCGAAGACAACCTTCAACTTCTATATTGCCAGCCTCGTCCACTATCCCATGGATGAAATTATATCTTTCCTCTTCCATAACTTTATGCTTCTTTTTAGACATTGCACGACGGACAAGATCAGATCTTCCCATTGAATACCCAGCAAGCTTTCTAACAATTTCCATAACTTGTTCTTGATATACCATTACGCCATATGTAACGCCTAAAATTTCTTCGAGTTGTGGAGTTTCATATTCCACCTTATCCATGCTATTTTTATTTCTTATATAACGTGGAATTTCAGCCATTGGGCCCGGCCTGTATAAACTTATACCTGCAATAATATCTTCTAAATTATCTGGCTTTAGTTCCTTCATAAAGCTAGTCATTCCTGCAGATTCAAGTTGAAATATCCCTACAGTCTTTCCTTCTCCAATCATCTTGTAGACCTTGTGGTCCTCAATGTCCAAATTGTCTATATCTATAGATACATTCCTATTTTCTTTAACGAAGTCTACACAATCCCTCATAACTGTAAGTGTACGAAGTCCCAGAAAATCCATTTTTAAAAGACCAAGTTCCTCAAGGGTTCCCATAGGAAATTGTGTTACTATCATTTCATCATTTTTCTGTAGAGGAACATAACTTACTAGAGGTTTTGACGCAATAACTACTCCTGCTGCGTGAGTGGAACTATGCCTTGGAAGTCCCTCTAATGCTTTTGCTACATCTATAAGCGCTTCAACTCGATTATCATCTTCATATAATACTCTGAGCTCTGCATTCATTTCAATAGCCTTATTTATAGTTATACCAATTACAGTTGGTATCATCTTAGCAATTCTATCTACCTCTGCATAGGAATAGCTCATAGCCCTTCCTACATCTCTTATGCATGCTCTAGGAGCCATTGTTCCAAATGTTATAATTTGTGATACGTTATCTGATCCATATTTTTGCACTACATAGTCAATTACTGCTTGGCGTCCCTCATAACAGAAATCAGAATCTATATCTGGCATTGAAACTCTTTCAGGATTTAAAAATCTTTCAAAAATAAGACTATATTTAATAGGGTCTATCTTGGTTATGTCCAAGGTAAAAGCAACTATTGAACCTGCCGCAGAGCCCCTTCCAGGGCCTGTCGGAATATCATGTTCTACTGCAAACTTTATAAAATCCCATACTATAAGAAAATAATCTACGTACCCCATTTGTTTTATTATATTAAGTTCATATTCAAGTCTATCTACGTACAACTTAGCGACTGCATTTCCATTCGCTATTTCATTTATGTATTCTATAGAAAAGCCATTAATCATTACGTCACTAAATACATCATACCGCGTTACCATACCTTTGTAGCAGTTTTCTCTTAGGTATTCGTATGGTTCTACCCCAGGAGGTAATGGAAACTTTGGAAGCTTTGACACATGAAATTCATAATCAAAGTTACACTGCTCTGCAATTTTGACTGTATTGCTAAGCGCTTCTGGGACATATGCAAAATTCTTTTTCATTTCCCCTGGAGCTTTTAAATAAAATTGATCTGAAGGGTATCTCATTCTGTTTTCTTCATCAACAGTTTTCGCTGTTTGGATGCAGAGTAGCACATCATGAGCCTTAGAATCCTCTTGCTCAATATAGTGAGTATCATTAGTACAAATTAATGGAATCCCTGTGTCTTTTGACAACTTAACTAAAAGCTCATTTACCTTAAACTGTTCCTGCATACCATGATATTGCAATTCTAAGTAGAAACCATCTTTGAATATTTCACTATATTTTAACGCTATAACCTTTGCTTTTTCATAATTATCTTTTAGAAGAAGGCTCTGAATCTCACCACCAAGACAAGCGCTACTTGCAATTAATCCTTCACTATGCTTTGATAAAAATTCATAATCAACTCTTGGTTTATAATAAAAACCCTTAATTG
Source organism: Clostridium sp. CM041 (assembly GCF_055081035.1). Taxonomy (NCBI): domain Bacteria; kingdom Bacillati; phylum Bacillota; class Clostridia; order Eubacteriales; family Clostridiaceae; genus Clostridium; species Clostridium sp. CM041. The sequence goes on along the minus strand of NZ_CM143648.1, from coordinate 2,952,081 downwards.
AGGCAGCCGATACTATCTGCATCAAATTCTCATACCCCAATAAATTCTTGACTAAAAGCACTAAATGATGAGTACTATTTTCCCTATCAGCTTCTTTTATATTCATAGATTTAGCCGCTACATATATTTCGCAACCAATAATAGGCTTAATCCCCTGCTCTTTTGCCTGCTTATAAAATTCCACACATCCATACATTACACCATGGTCTGTTATAGCGATACTCTTCATGCCAAGCTTCTTGGTTTTAGAAATAAGGTCTTTAATCTTTCCCGAACCATCCAGCAGGCTATATTCTGTATGCACATGAAGATGCACGAAACTTCCTAAGTCCTCTTTTTCTTTTATAGCTAGTTCATGGTTCACATTTTCACTTCCCTTCAACTTTAGAATTATTTACAAAATACCCTTGCAGAAATCATAGCCTTTGCCACAGGTTCCTTAAATGCATTGTACATACTAATTTCAACCTTAGAAAAGTGTCTTCCTTTATCCACAATTTGTGCATATATATCAATATCACTACCCATTTGTACAGGCTTCATAAAGTATGCCATAATACTATCTACTGAGATATTAATATTATTATTCTGTCTTAATGCCATTATACCCATTGTTGATAATAGCATATTAAGTGAACTCCAAGAAGCAGTACCAAAATGGTCTAGCATTTGAGGAATAATTTGGCCATTAAAGTGTAAATCATCGCCATCATGTATACATATGAAATTTCTTAAAATAAGATCTTCTATAGTTTCCGCAACTTGTGGCTGCCTTAATGCAAACTCCATCGCCTTTATAACATCTTCTATACTTAGCACTCCTACTAGTTTTTTCTTATTAAGTACAGGGCAAATCTTTATACCATCCCACCCCATAATATGAGCAGCATAAGCTACAGTTGTTTTCGGTGTTACACTTATAGTATTTTTATTCATAACCTTATGTATTAGTTCATTTTCATCATCATGCCCTTGCAAATCTCTTAAAGTAACTATGCCAATAAGCTTCATATTCTCGTCCACCACGGGATATCTCTCATGATTAGTTTCAAACATTAATTTTCTCCAAGTAGCAATAGTATCGGTCCCTTTTAAATATTTAACATTAACTTCCATTACATCTTCAGCTAAAATAATTTCCTTCTTAATCATACTTTCATAAATAGCTTTATTTATCATGCTTGCTACTGTAAAGGTATCATATGTTGAAGATAATACAGGAATACCTTTTTTATTTGCCAAGGCCTTTACTTTTTCACTACAATCAAACCCTCCAGTAATTAGTACCGCTGACTCATTTTCAAGTGCAAGCTGTTGTGCTTCTTCGCGGTTTCCAACAATAAGCAAGTAACCTGGTCTTATATATTTGCTTATTGACTCAACATCCATTGCCCCTATTATAAATTTATTTAAACTTCTATTTATGCCTTCTTTTCCACCTAAAATCGTTGCATCAAGGATACTTATAACCTCAGCATAAGTCAACCTTTCAATATTTTTTTTATTTACCTTTTCAACTCTTACGGTTCCAACCCTTGGCACGGTATTAACAATGCCTAGGTTTTCAGCTTCTTTTATAGCTCTATAAGCTGTACCCTCGCTAAGCCCCAATTTACAACCGAGACCCCTTACTGAGATTTTAGTTCCAATCGAAAGGGAAAGAATATAGTTAATAACTTCTTCATGCTTTGACATTATATAATTTACCTTCCTTCTTTCCTTAGTTCTTCAGCAATTTTCTCTATTCTTCTTAATCTATGATTAATCCCAGATTTACCTACTGGCGGCTCAAGTATTGCGCCAAGTTCCTTTAATGATTCATCTGGGTATTCTAGTCTTAACTCAGCAATTTCCCTTAAATTTTTAGGTAATCTTTGAAGCCCTATTTCCAATTGTATTAATTTAATACTTTCCACTTGTCTTACTGACGCATTTACTGTTTTACTAAGATTTGCCGTTTCGCAGTTCACAAGCCTATTTACATTGTTTCTCATTTCCTTCATTATCCTTACATTTTCTAGAAACAATAATGAGTTATGTGCACCAATTATATTGAGGAGGTCTACAATCTGCTCACCCTCTTTAATATAAATTACGTAACTGCTCTTTCTTTGTATTATTTTTGATAATAGTCCGTAGCTATTAATAAGAGTGCATAGTTCCTCTGCATAGTCATTATCATGCGTAACAAACTCAACATGGTAGTTTTTCTCTGGATTACTAATACTTCCACCACCTAGAAAAGCTCCTCTTATATATTTACGCTTGCACTCTTCAGCATCAACTAGTCTTTCAGGTATAGTATAATCTATTGAAAAAAAGTTCTCATCCTCAAGGACTGCCACTTGCTTTAATAAATTTTTAACACCCATTTCTTCTGTAATTATAACCACATAAACATTCTTTTTCTTAAGTGAATTACTTCTCTTAACTAGTAATCTAGGATGAATATTAAAATGTTCCTTTAATAACTTAAATATAAGTCTTGCTATTGCTGGATTCTCGGTAGTTATTTGGAAATTAACTTGTTTATTTGAACCAAGTCCAATAGTTCCACTAACCTTCATTATAGCAGCCAGCTCAGACACCGCTTCTTTCTTGCTCATTTCTGTAAATCTACAAATTTCATTTTTAACCTTAGACGAAAATGACATTATACTACCCCTTACTGCGTTTATTTTCTTTAAGCCTTTGTGATAAATAAACATACTCTACTATTTTCTTTTTATCATTAAATAGCTTTTTCTCCATAATTGTTTCTACCAAAATGGTTGCAAGCTTATCTTCATCATGTCTTATATACCCTTTTCCAATTTTAACAAAATCACTCTTAATTACCTCTATGCCTTGCTTTGTAACTTCATCTTCATTTATCTTAACCATATTAGAATTATCGTTAAGATATTTTTGTTCTAAATCGCTACCTATTTTCCCTGTATTTACTAAAACGCAATCAATAACCTTGCATTTAGCATGTTGATGTATAGCATTTATATGGTCTTCCACACCAAAGTTATCACTTTCCCCTGGCTGAGTCATGATATTTGCCACATAAATTCTTATGGCTCTCGTTTTATCTAATGCGTTTCTTATTTCCCCTACTAATAGATTGGGAATAATGCTAGTATATAGGCTTCCCGGTCCCAGTATTACCGCATCCGCCTCATTTATAGCAACTAATGCTTCTTTAATTGCTTTCGCGTCTTTAGGTTCTATAAAAACCTCTTCAATAGCACTATTATTTTCAAGAACGCCTTTTGGTATATTTGATTCTCCATCAATTATCATTCCGTTCTTAAGTTTTGCTTTTAAAATCATATTATCTAAAGTAACTGGGATAACCCTTCCAGTTACAGCCAGGACTGAACTCATTTTCTGCACAGCTTCTTCGAAATTATTTGAAATTCCGTCCATCGCTGCTAAAAATAAATTACCAAAGTTTTGGTCCTTTAATCTTCCATCTTTAAATCTATAGCGCAATAATTCATCCATTAGTGGTTCCGTATCTGCTAATGCTAATATACAATTCCTAATATCCCCTGGGGGAAGAATCCCTAAATCTTCTCTTAAAACCCCTGATCCCCCACCATCATCTGCTACTGTAACTATTGCAGTTACATTATTGGTATATTTCTTTAATCCTCGGAGCATAGTTGATAAACCAGTACCTCCTCCGATTACTACAATTTTAGGTCCTTTTATAAGCACCCTCTTTTCAAATATTAAATCCCCTAAGCCTTTTGAACTTATAGCTACATCTAGCTTTCCTGTATTTACTAGTATAATAAAATATTTAACAATTTGTATTATAGCTACATATATCATCAAAGACCCAATCACTATGAAAAGTATCGGAAAACCTATACTTCCCACAGAAGAATGCCCTTCATTTATAAGTTCAACAACACCAAACACTAATAACAAGACACCTATAATCCCTATAAAAATCCATCTTTTTAAGTTGATTCCAGGCTTCAGAAAATCACTCAACATCATAGCTTGTTGCCGCCTCTACTCACGTCTTCATTTATATCCCTGTGATCTATATTAGCGTTATATCCATCTCGCTCTAACATTTCATGGATTTTATTTGCTATAGCTACCGATCTGTGTCTTCCCCCAGTGCATCCTATAGACACTATGAGTTGTCTTTTTCCCTCTTTTTTATAATTCGGAATAAGAAATTGTAGCATATCTTGAAGCTTCTCTATAAATACTTTAGTTCCCTGGCACTGTAATACATAATCTCTAACAGGTTGGTCATTACCTGAATACTGCTTAAGTTCTGGAATATAATATGGATTTGGCAAAAATCTAACATCAAATACTAAATCTGAATCCACAGGTATTCCATATTTAAATCCAAACGAAAGCACAGTTATAATAAGTTTAGTTTCTATCTGACCTTCCTCTGCATAAATATTATTTATTTCTTCTGTAAGCTCTCTTGCTGAAATTTTCGTAGTATTGATTATATGGTCAGCACGCTCACGTATATCCTTAAGTGTTTTTCGCTCAGAAGCAATTCCATTTAAAACCCTTCCCTCTGGCGCTAGCGGATGTTTTCTCCTTGTCTCTTTATATCTTTTAACGAGTACTTCATCTGTTGCCTCTAAAAACAAAATTTCATATTTATAATCTTGTTCTTTTAAAAAGGTTAAGCTTTCAAATAAATCATCAAAAAACTTTCCACCGCGAATATCTATAACTAAAGCAATTCTATCTATATTCCCGTTAGATTGATAACATGCCTCCGCAAATTTCGGAATTAATATAGGTGGCAAATTATCTACGCAAAAAAATCCTAAATCCTCAAGATTTCGTATTGTTTGTGTTTTTCCAGCTCCTGATAACCCTGTCAATATAACAAATCTCATTTAAAAACCCCCCTATATAAAAAAATAATAATTACTACAACTGTTAATATTTTAATATTAATAATAAATTCGCTTTGAAGGCTCATTTACTGCATTGTACTAGCATAGTTTCACTTTTTATTATAACACATGGAGCGTTTATAGAAAGGTAAACATAAAAAAGAAAAAAAGTATATATTACTATTAGTGCATTCACTTCAATGCATTATACGTAATATATACTTTTTTTTGCGCATAAAAATACTTTTTTCCAGTTGCGCTTATTACATCCTTCAATTCATGATTTGATGCATCTGGGTACATATGAGTTTCCTCTACTAATTCTCTCTTAACTTCACTTATAGGCTTGCCTGCCTTATAACTCCTTAAACCCAAAATTTCTTTACGTACCATTCATTCCATAATTTCCCTCTATATGATTATACTTACTCCTCCTTGGAAGCCCGTTCGTCTTCTCCCCATATCTTTACTTCAGTAGTAAGCTTTACCCCAAACTTCTCATAAACTACATGCTGCACAAGCTTTATCAAATCCAAAATATCCTTAGCACTAGCATCTTTTTTATTAATAATAAAACCAGAATGTTTCTCAGACACTTGAGCATCCCCAACGCAAGTCCCCTTTAAATCGCAATCTTGTATAAGAACACTTGCATAATGGCCCTCTGGTCTTTTAAATGTACTACCCGCTGATGGGTATTCTAAAGGTTGTTTATCACTTCTTTTTTTCGCAAGGTCGTCCATCCTTGCTTTTATAATCTCCTTATCTCCTTCTTGGAGACTAAGAGTAACACTTATTACCGTATACCCGTGTTTTAGAATAGCGCTACTCCTATAAGAAAGCTCCATTTCGCCTTTTGTTAAAGTTAATAATTCTCCATTATTATCAAGAGCTAATATACTCTCCATAACCATAGACATTTCACCATTATATGCTCCTGCATTCATAGCTGCCGCACCACCAATGCTACCTGGAATTCCATTTGCAAATTCCATACCTTTAAGTCCTTCACCCAGTGCCACCATGGTAACGTCATATAAACTTGCTCCACTTTGAGCAATTACTTTATTTCCTTTTGCCTCAATTTTATTAAACTTACATAACTTTATAACTACTCCGCGAATTCCACCATCACGTACAAGTAAATTAGAACCATTTCCTATTAAATAATAATCCACTTTATTATCTTTACAAATTTTTATTATTGACTGAGCTTCCATCACATCTTCTGGAGTCACTAGAATATCAGCCGGTCCCCCTACTTTGAAAGAAGTATGGCTTTTCATAGGCTCATCTATCTTTATGTTTGATCTTTTAGTAACTTTATCTATTTGTTTAATTAGTTCCTCATATTTTTTCATATTCTACTCCTTGAAAATATTAATATATTTATGTACTTCCAGGCTATAAATCATGTAATTTATGCTCTGGAATTATATAGTGACTTTATTTTACCCTTTTTATTAAGATATTTCAACAATTTAACTAATCATTATTCATTGTTAATTTCTCTGACATATTTGATTATTATTTCAATATTCACTATTTACTCTTTCTAAAATATTCTAAAACGCATTCCGAGGCCTTACTGTCCATGGAGGGAGTCTCCATTAGTTCCTTAATACTTGCGCTTTTTATCTTATCAATACTACCAAATTTTTTTAGTAGTTCTCGTCTTCTCTTTTCCCCTATATTAGGTATATTATCTAATATAGAATAGAGCGTTCTTTTATCTCTTAAAGTTCTGTGATAAGTAATAGCGAATCTATGCACCTCATCCTGTATTCTAGTAATCAAGTGCATGCTTTGAGAATTACCTCTCATAACTCGTTCTACATTATTATATATTAAACCTCTAGTTTTGTGCTTATCATCCTTAACCATTCCACATACAGGTATATTAATATTAAGACTATTTAAAACCTCAAGGGCCACATTGACCTGACCTTTTCCACCATCCATAAGAATTAAATCAGGAAATATGCAAAATTTTCCTTTACTTAATTCTAAATTTCTTTCTTTTATCTTTTTCACTTCATCTAGGCCGCGAATAAACCTTCTCTCTAGTATTTCTCGCATACTATCATAATCGTTAGCGCCTATTACTGATTTTATTTTAAACCTTCTATAATCACTACTTTTAGGCTTTCCATCTTCAAAAACTACCATACTACCTACAGAATCCACACCCATTATATTTGAGATATCATAGGATTCAATTCTTTCAGGTACTTCATCCAGTTCCAATAAGTCTGTAAGCTCCTCCAGTGCAATTTTGTGAATTTCCTTATCCTGCATATCCTTTAATTTAAATTGTTCAAGGGTTATCTTAGCATTATTTTCTACCATCTCTAAAGTCTTTTTCTTTTCTCCCTTTTGAGGAACTTTAATCATAACTTTTGATTCTTTTTTGGAGCTGAGCCACTGCTCTAGAATCTCTCCATCATTTATGAAAGGCACATATATTGTTTTAGGAATAAAGGCTGCCCCTCCATAAAATCTCTTTATAAATTCTTCTATAAGCTCATATGCTACCTGGTCCGCTTCATCATTTAAAATAAAATGTTCACGCCCTACTATCTTCCCATCTCGAAGAAAAAACACCTGAAGGCAAACATCTTTTTCATCAACATATAGATTAATAAAGTCTTCATTCTCGCAATTTCCTATTATAATTTTTTGCTTCTCATTTATTTTATCTATGGCCATGATTTTATCGCGAAACACCACCGCTTTTTCAAATTCTAAATCTTCCGATGCACTTTCCATTTTTCGCTTTAGCTCATCTTTTATATTTTTGTCTTTCCCTGTAAGTAGCTCCATTGTACCTTTTATTATTTCCCCATAAGCTTCTTTACTAATAAGCCCTGCACAAGGGGCTTTGCACAGCCCAATATGATAGTTAAGGCAAGGCCTAGTAGGGGGCAGTCCCTCTTTAATAGTCCGCCTACACGTCCTAAGTGGGTATATTTGTTTTATAAGTTCAATAATGCTATATACAGCTGCTGAATCTGTATACGGCCCAAAATATTTTCCACCATCATTTGCAATGTTTCTAGTTACAAAAACCCGTGGAAATTCCTCATTTATAGTTATCTTTATAAAGGGATAGTGTTTATCATCCTTAAGCAAAATATTATATCTTGGGCTATATCTTTTAATAAGATTACACTCTAAAATAAGTGCCTCCATTTCCGAATCCGTTACTATATATTCAAACTCAGATATATTTTTCACCATAGCCTTTACTTTTACAGAATGATTTTTTGAGCCCTTAAAATATTGCCTTACTCTATTTTTTAATATTTTAGCCTTACCCACATATATTATTTCACCAAGATGATTACTCATAAGATACACTCCTGGTGCATCTGGAAGAATCTTTAGTTGATATTCAAAATCGAACACATTAGCACCCCCTTTAAAAATGTTGTTAAATTTCCTGGGCAATATACTACAAATTGCTCCATATATCATGTAGCTATCTTATTTCTAATAAGAAAGCCAGATATTATTTCAATATCTGACTTTCTTTACTATTATATTCATATATTTTTATGCTTTATTTTAAATAACTTTCAATAAGATCTCTAGTTACTTGGGCAGCTTTTTTACCACCAACTCCACCCTCTTCTACAATTACCGATATTACAATTTCAGGATTATCATAGGGTGCAAATCCAGTAAACCAGGAATGAGCCCCCCTTTGTGCACTAGCATCATCTTTATGGTCTGCAGTACCCGTTTTCCCACTAACCTCAATGCCTGACACAGCTGCATTACCTCCTGTACCTTCAGTTACAACGCTTCTCATTAAATCCTTCATGATACTAGCATTTTCCTTTGACGTCACTTCTCCTAGTTGCTTCGGTTCTATTTTTTTTAAAGATTTACCCTTGCTATCCAATATTTCTTTAACAAGCATTGGTTGCATCATAATCCCATCATTAGCAACAGCGCTTGCAACTAATGCCATTTGCATAGGAGTAACTAAAACCCCCGCCTGCCCTATAGCACTTTGAGCAATATTACCTTTTTCATAGCTTTTATAGCTTGGAAACCTACTGTTCTCTATAGTTAACCCTTCAGATGGGATATTCTTGTTAAAATAAAATTTTTCTGCGGTTTCATTTAATGCTTTATTTCCTAAATCAATACCTAAAGACCCAAAAAACACATTACTAGAATGCACATAAGCAGATTTAAGATTTAAATTCCCTAAGACCTCGCCATTATAATTTGTCAATAGTTGTGCTCCATTTACAACTAATTTACCATTATCCTGATATCCCTTATTATAAACATTAGTGATATTTTCTAAAGCGCTTATCGCCGGAATAGTTTTAAATACAGACCCTGGCGGATATAACCCAGATGTCGCCCTATTAAGTAGTGGTGTACCTTCTTTATCTGCATTTAAATCTTTCATATCTCTTTCTAAATTATTGGGGTCATAAGATGGATTGGATACCATAGCTAAAACTTCTCCAGTTTTAGGATTCATCGCCACTATCGCACCTTTACATCCTGTATCCTTTAAAAGCTCATAAGCTTTATTTTGAAGCTTTGAATCAAGAGTAGTTCTTAATCCATTTCCAACTTTCTCTTCAGTATCTTTACTAAAGAAAACGAACTTTGGAATTGCTGTCTCTCCAGCCCCCATAAGTTCTTTATCGTATTTTTTTTCAAGACCAGCAAGATTATATACGGTATCCATATACCCTATAGCATGGGCAAAAACTGGACCCTTTAAATATTCTAGTTTTTGAGAAGTTTCACTTGTTTTTGTACTTTTTGTTAAAGCTTCCATATCTTTATCGTAAATTGTTCCCCTTAATACCTTATTTCTCTCAGCCGAAGTTCTCCTATTAAATGCGCTATCTAAAGTCTTTTCACTCCTAAACATATATGAATAAGTTATGTAGGAAATTAAAGCAATAAAAAGTATTAAAAACACCAACATGACTTTTTTTATGTTATCCACAAAATCATTCATAACTTTGACCGTCCTCCGAAATTTTTTGAAGTATACCTAGTGCAAAGAAAGTTATTAACATAGAACTACCACCGGAACTAACTAATGGTAGCGTTATACCTGTTAGTGGAATAGCTCCAACTACGCCGCCTACTATAACCAATACTTGGGCAGCTATCATTGTGCTATAACCCACTGCAAGTAGTCTTGTAAATTTATCTTTACTATAAACAGGTACCCTCATGCATCTATAAAACAGTAAAAAATATAAAATAAGGATAGCAAAGCCAGTAAGAAGGCCCATCTCCTCAGCAATAGCGGAAAAAATAAAATCTGTAGTGACTACAGGAACCATTCCAGGGTGCCCAAGCCCAAAACCCATTCCGAAAAGACCACCGGAAGCTATAGAAATTAAAGATTGTACCACCTGATGGCCTTCATTGTTACCATATTTCCATGGGTCATCCCAGATCATAACCCTTACACGAACATGTCCAAAAAGTTTATAGCTTATAAATCCGCCTACAATAAAAAGTCCTAAACATACTAGAACATATTTAAAATTTGAAGTAGCAATATATAACATGGTTACTGAAATAGCAAAAAATAAAAGTGCTGATCCTAAATCCGTTTGCTTTACCATGAAACCAAGGGATATCATAACTACAATTCCAGGCTCAATTAAGCCCTTAATTTTCATAAGCTCTGACTTTCCCTTAAGATTTTCTCCATAATTCTGTAATGATGCTGCTAAATATGCTACCAAAGATAATTTAGCAAATTCTGATGGTTGAAAAGTAAATCCACCAATAGATATCCAATTTTTAGCTCCATAAACTTCTTTTCCAAATATACTTCCCAATGACATTAGTATAATAGTGCATATCAAATAAAAATATTTGTACTTTCCAAACTTAGATAAGCTAGGGAAAAGTACTACTATTAAAATGAATATGGCAATTCCAACTGCATAAAAAATAAGTTGTTTAAGTGCAAGAGATGAGTCTAACCTATATAACATGGCCATGCCTATAACCGCTAAAACATTTGAAAACAGTAAAATATATTTGTCACCATCCGGGAAAAATCTTCTTATTATAAAATGAGAATACGCAAACATCAAGCATATTATTGCGCTCATTATTATTGCGCCTTTATCAAATCCATCTTTACCAATAAGAAACATATTAATAAATAAAACTATGCATAGAAGATAAGTATACCTTAGAAGCTTCCGCTCTTCCTTTATCTTTTCCATACTATCACCTCCCTCGCACTCATAATTTACCCTATAACTTTAAAAACTGAAGTCCCTATTTTAATTTCATCGCCCTTTTTTATAATTACCTTGTCCGTTACTTTTTTGTTGTTTTTAAGGGTTCCATTAGTACTTCTCAAATCTTGCAAAATATAATCTGTATTTTTAAGATATATTCTTGCATGCTGAGATGACACGTATTTGTCCCCCAAAATTAAAAGATTATCTCCCTTTCTGCCTATGGTAAGCACATCGTTTAGAGGAATAACCGCACCAATTCTCAAATTAAAATTTTCTCCTCTTTCTATAACCTCAAGCCCCATAGTTTTCTTAATAATTGGTTTCTTCTTTGCACCACCTTTTATGTCCTTATACATTATTCTCAAAGCAAATATTATTATAATGTAAATAATCGCTATAATTGCATATCTCAAAAACAAGCTTATATTAGCCATAACTCACTTTCTCCTCTTTAAATCATAATCAAAGACTAGCATTAAATCATCCCTGCGGAGCCGCACATCTTAGCAGAAGATAAATTGACGACTTCAGAAGGAGATTTACCCCTTTGTAGACCTCTTGAGCGGATAACAATTATTAATCGTTATCCCCCCACTTATAGAAGTTGGGGAGTTCCTTCTGAAGTTTCGTTAAATTAGTATGCTAGCTTAATATGAATTATAACATTTTTTTAAGATATTGTCCTGTATATGAATTCACATTTAAGGATATTTCTTTTGGGGTACCACTACATAAAATGCTACCTCCCTTATCTCCACCCTCCGGACCTAAGTCTATAACATAGTCCGCGCACTTTATAACATCTAAATTATGCTCAATTACGACTACTGTATTTCCTGAATCTACAAGTCTTTGAAGTATTTTAATAAGTTTACTAACATCATCAATATGAAGTCCTGTAGTAGGCTCATCTAAAATATAAAAGGTCTTGCCAGTGCTTCTCTTAGATAATTCAGAAGCAAGTTTAATTCTTTGAGCCTCGCCACCAGACAATTGTGTTGATGGTTGACCTAGCCTTACATATCCGAGTCCAACATCCATCAGTGTTTTAAACTTACTAGAAATTCTAGGAATATTTTCAAAGAACTTTACAGCTTCCTCAACAGTCATATTTAAAATTTCATCAATATTTTTCCCTTTATACTTAACCTCTAAAGTTTCTCTATTATATCTTTTTCCTTTGCAAACCTCACAAGGCACATACACATCGGATAAAAATTGCATTTCTATTTTAATTATTCCATCGCCCTTGCAAGCCTCACATCTTCCGCCCTTTACATTAAAGCTAAATCTACCTGGCTTATAACCCCGCATCTTAGCTTCTGGACTCATTGAGAAAACATCTCGAATGATATCAAATACTCCTGTATATGTAGCTGGATTAGATCTTGGAGTACGCCCTATAGGACCTTGGTCAATATTTATGATTTTATCTATATTCTCATATCCTAAAATATCTTTATGTAGCCCAGGATTTTTCTTAGATTTATTCACCTTTTTATTAAGACCTTTGTATAGAATTTCATTAACTAGAGTACTCTTTCCAGAACCTGAAACACCAGTGACTGCAGTGAATACACCTAGGGGAAAGTCCACGCTAACATTTTTAAGATTATTTTGCCTTGCATTAAGTATTTTTATACTATTTCCATTAGATACTCTCGTCACCTTCGGAACATCTATCTTCTTTTTACCACTTAAATATTGACCTGTAATTGACCTTTCACAGTTTTTTATATCCTCAATTGATCCAGTAGCCACAATTTCTCCACCATGTTCGCCAGCTGCTGGCCCAACATCTACAATAAAATCTGCTGCCTTCATGGTATCTTCATCATGCTCCACCACAATTAATGTGTTACCTATATCTCTTAAATGCTTTAACGTCTTTATAAGTTTATCATTATCCCTTTGATGAAGACCAATACTAGGTTCATCTAAAATATATAAAACTCCCATTAGGCTTGATCCTATCTGAGTCGCTAGCCTTATTCTCTGCGCTTCTCCACCAGACAATGTACCTGCCGCCCTAGCTAAATTCAAATAATCAAGTCCTACATCCTTTAAAAAATTAAGTCTATCATTTATTTCCTTAAAAATTTGATTAGATATAATCTTATTTTTCTCTGATAATTTGATATCTTTTAAAAATATAACTTCATCTACAATAGACAATTGACAAAACTCGCTTATATTCTTATCCCCAACAGTTACGGCTAGTGCCTCTGGGCTTAGCCTTGCTCCCTTGCACTTAGGGCATGCATTATCACCCATATATTGTTCAATTTCTCTTTTTATATAATCTGACGAGGTTTCAAAATATCGTCTTTTTAAATTATTTATAATTCCTTCATAAGAATGATTAAAAGTACCTGATCTAAACTCCTTAACATACTCCACCTTAACTTTCTCTCCATTAGTTCCGTACAGTAATATTTTAAGAATTTCTGGTTCATAGTCTTCTATAGGTGTATCTAAGCTAAACTTGTATTTTTCACTTATTGCCCGAAGCACCGAAAAAGTCCAGGAATCCTCCTTAAGACTACCTTCTCCAAAAGACAAAATGGCGCCACCTTTAATACTCTTACTTTTATCTGGTATTATTAAATCCTCTTCAATTTCCATAAGAGTACCAAGGCCGTCGCAAGTGTCGCACTTCCCATATGGAGAATTAAACGAAAACATCCTCGGAGCCAATTCTCCAAGGCTAATGCCGCAATCAATGCAGGCAAAATGCTCACTAAAAAGAATATCTTCACCACCAGAAATGCTAGCAATTGCAGTCCCTTCTGCTAGTTTTAATGCACTCTCTAAAGATTCAGAAAGCCTCCCTCGAACTTCTTCTTTTACAGAAATTCTGTCTATTACTATCTCTATATTATGTTTTTTAGTCTTTGCGAGCTTTATTTCCTCTTCCAGAAGCTCTACAGTAGTACCATCTATCCTAGCGCGAACGAAACCATTTTTTTTAATATTTTCTATTAACTTGACATGTTCACCTTTTTTTCCCCTTATCACAGGAGATAAAATTGAAATCTTAGTTTTCTCTGGCATATCCATTATTCTATCCACCATCTGGTCTACAGTTTGCTGAGAAATCTCCTTACCACATTTAGGACAATGAGGCGTTCCTACTTTAGCATAAAGAAGTCTCAAATAATCATAAATTTCAGTTACAGTGCCCACTGTGGAACGTGGATTTCTGTTAGTAGTTTTCTGATCTATAGAAATAGCAGGAGATAACCCCTCTATGTACTCAACATCCGGCTTATCCATATTACCTAAAAACTGCCTTGCATATGCAGATAATGACTCCACATACCTTCTTTGCCCCTCTGCATATAATGTATCAAAAGCAAGTGAAGATTTACCAGACCCTGAAAGTCCAGTAAACACTACAAATTTATCTCTCGGTATCTCCAAATCAACATTTTTTAAATTGTGAACCTTAGCACCCTTTATAAAAATTTTATCCCTCATATTTTCCTCCTCTGTTACAACACAATTATATATTTTTAATCTGCTTTTTGAGTTTATAAATTATATCGCGAAGCTGCGCCGCTCTTTCAAAATGTAAATCCTTAGCTGCTTGCTTCATCTCATTTTCATACTTATCCATTAACTTTTTAGTTTCATCGTAATTCGCATCCATTGCAGCTTCAAGGGTTTCATATACCTCTTTATCTTCCGCAACTGTTATAGATCCGATTACTTCCCTAATATCTTTTACAATAGTGGTTGGCACTATATCATGCTCTTCATTATATTCCATCTGAATTGCTCTACGCCTTGTAGTTTCATCCATAGCCTTTTTCATAGACTTTGTAATTTTGTCTGCATACATTATTACCTTGCTCTCTGAATTTCTTGCAGCTCTTCCTATTGTTTGAATTAATGAGGTTTCAGAACGTAAAAACCCTTCTTTATCTGCATCGAGTATTGCAACAAGAGCTACTTCTGGAATATCTAATCCTTCTCTCAAAAGATTTATACCTACTAGCACATCAAAAGTACCTAGCCTAAGATCTTGGATAATTTTCATTCTTTCTATGGTATCAATATCTGAATGTAAATATGTAATTTTCATATTCATTTCTTTAAAGTATTTAGTCAAATCTTCTGACATTTTTTTTGTAAGGGTCGTAACTAAAATCCTAAAGCCTCTTTTTATTGTTTCCTGAATACTCGCATATAAATCATCTATTTGCCCCTTAACAGGTCTTATAACTATTTCAGGATCCAATAACCCCGTAGGTCTTATTACTTGTTCTGCCACATTCTCACTATGCTCTGCTTCATAAACGTTTGGAGTTGCACTTACAAAAATCGTTTCATTCATTGTACCCTCAAACTCCTGAAAAGTTAGCGGTCTATTATCATAGGCTGACTTAAGTCTAAATCCATATTCAATTAAATTAGTCTTTCTTGATTTATCCCCACCAAACATAGCTCTAACCTGCGGAAGAGTTACATGGCTCTCATCTATAAACATTAAGAAATCCTTAGGGAAATAATGCATCAATGTTTGAGGTGCTGTTCCAGCAGCCCTACCATCTAAAATTCTAGAATAGTTCTCTATACCAGTACAGTAACCAACCTCTCTCATCATTTCAATATCATAGTTTGTTCTTTGCTTAAGTCTTTGTGCCTCTAAAGCTTTATCCTCTGAAGTAAGCTCCTTCAACCTCTCCTCAAGCTCCTGCTCTATTTGAGCTATGCCAAGTTCTAATTTATCCTTGGATGTAGCAAAATGGGAAGCGGGGAAAATAGATACATGTTTTAGGGTTCCAATAATCTCTCCTGTAAGAGAATCAAATGATCTAATCCTTTCTATCTCATCTCCAAAAAACTCTACCCTAATTCCTTCACTTGACGACGAAGCAGGGAATATATCTATAGTGTCACCTCTCACTCTAAAGGTTCCGCGAATAAAATTAATATCATTTCTTTCATACTGTATATCTACTAAATGTCTTATTACTTCATTTCTATCCTTTTCCATGCCAACCCTTAATGACACTGTAAGTTTTTTATACTCCTCGGGGTTACCAAGTCCATATATACATGAAACCGAAGCCACCACAATAACATCGTTACGCTCTAGTAATGCCGATGTAGCTGAATGTCTTAATTTATCAATATCATCGTTAACAGATGAATCTTTTTCTATAAATGTATCCGTCTGTGCAATATAAGCCTCAGGCTGATAATAATCATAATATGAAACAAAATACTCAACACAGTTATCAGGAAAAAATTCTCTAAACTCTGAGCAAAGCTGTGCTGCTAAGATCTTATTATGAGCAAGCACCAATGTAGGCTTTTGAACCCTTTCAACAATATTAGCCATGGTAAAGGTCTTTCCTGACCCCGTTACTCCTTTAAGAGTTTGAAACTTTTTACCTTCTTCAATTCCACGCACAAGGCTATCAATTGCCCGTGGTTGATCTCCAGTAGGTTCAAACTTTGAATGTAACTTAAACTCATGCATAAAATCACCGCCTTGTATTCCTTTTTCTGAACATTTGTTCGTTACCTCCATTTTAACTATAAATTTTTCATATGTCAATATATCCTATACTAATTCACAAAAACTATTCAACTACTATAAATTAAAAAAATCTAAAGATTATAATTAACACCATTCATAGTTCTTCCAACAATACTTCTTGCTAATTTACCATTAAAAATTTTCATTAGTTGCATTTTATTCTAAATTATAAATATAGATACTATATATATATATAATCACCTATTTGCATATAGACAAAATTAACAATTAATATTAGTTGATTCTCATTAAATAATAATATACTGCATAAAAAAAATATTTTAAATGGAGGAATTGTTGTGAGTATTATGAATTCTGTAGAAAAAGGTGTAAAATCTAAAATCATGGAGACTTTAATTAATTATCTAGAAAAGAACCCAGAAAGAAATGTTGACAAAATTTTTGATACTATAAAAAAACTAATAAAAGATGAGTCTCAACTAAAACAAATAGATTTTGTCTATAGTTATTACAAGAGTAACCCACCAACACATGAATATATACAAAATATATTAACTAATACAGACACAAAGTGTCTTAAGAAATTGGTTACTAATTTCTTTGCAAATGCAAATTGGTATGCTGGTGCAAAACGCAGCAAATTTTTAACTGATGAAGATACAAAAATACCATTTGTTTTGCTAATAAGTCCATCTATGAGATGTCCTTTGCACTGCGTTGGATGCTATGCATCTAATTATAGTAAGGATACTGATATTCCACCTGTAGAAGTAGAGAGATTAATTAAAGAAGCAAGAGATTTGGGGATATACTGGATAATAATACTTGGGGGTGAACCTTTCTATAATGACTATCTGCTCGATATATATGAAAAATTTGATGACATGATGTTCTCCCCGTTTACTAGTGGCATTCTTATAACTGACGAAATTGCCAATAGGATACAAAAATGTTCAAATGTATTCCCAATGCTCTCGATTGAAGGCTTTGAAGAAGATACAGAAGCAAGAAGAGGAAAGGGTACATTCGCAAAAGTTATACATGCTATGGATATGCTTAAAGAAAGAGGAGTTTTATTCGGAGTTTCAACATGTGTTACAAGAACTAACATAGATGATGTATTATCTGACAAATTTACTGATATGCTAATTGAAAAAGGTTCTAAATTAAGTTGGTATTTCTTGTTTATGCCGGTAAGTTCACATCCACAGTTTGGTATGATGCTTACACCAGAGCAGAGAATAAGACTTGGAAGAAGAACTAATGAAATAAGAACAACAAAACCATATTTTACAATTGATTTCTTTAATGATGCTCCACTAGTAGGGGGATGTATAGCCGGCAAATACTTCTTTCATATCAATTCGAAAGAGGATGCAGAACCATGTATATTTGCACATTTCTCAACAGTTAATTTAAAGGGAAGACCATTAATTGACGCTTTTAGGGATCCTTTCTTTAAAGAATTAAGACATAGACAGCCCTATAACAAAAATATGTTAAGGCCATGTATGATGATAGATAATACCAATGTAATAAGAGATGTATGTCAAAAGGTTGGCGCTAAACCAACTGATGCTGCTGGAGATGTTATGCTTAATTACAAAGAATTCCATGAAAATATTGACAAGGTTGCAAATGCTTTTACACCTTATGCCGATAAAGAGTGGAAGGAAACTTTTAATGAAAAAGGAAATGATGAATTATCAAAAGGTTAATAGTGTAGTCCGTATGAACTTTCTCCTGCGTGATTCCAAATAAGAGGTTGAAACGTGAAATTCCATTAAGTAATTCTAATCTTTTCGAATATAAAATTCCCTGGCGCTCACATTCGGCGTCCTGTCTCAGGTTCGCTAGCCTGACTTCCTGTCAGGCTCACGAGAATTTTATATTGGAAAAGAAGAATTTCTAAATGGAATTTCAATGTTTCTGCTTCTCTTATTTGGAGTCACTTCCGGAGAAAGTTCATACTATTATGCATATCTATATCCACATTGTTTTTCTCAAGCTGTTTCATATATAATAAAAAAGAGAAAAGTATATATTATTTATTAATACAGTATAAGTAATATATACTTTTTCGCACAAAAATATTTGTTATAAGCCTGGTAGGTTGGGATTATCTTGTGAAGGAATTTAACGACATTTCAGCTCCGCAGGAGATGAGTTAATACAAAATTTATAGAAAATACACAAAACAAACAAAATAGACATTATATTGACACCTCGTTGACACCCTCAATTGCTATGATTAAAAGATAGAATCGATAAAAATAAATTAATGAGGAGATATTAAAATGAAAATTATATCTATAAAAAACAAAATTCTATCTGGCTCACTAACAGTTGGAATACTTTTATCATCTGCCAGTACAGCTTTCGCAGCGACTTCTAACCCATTAAACATTGATAGAAAAGCTTCTTTAACAACTGAATGTAAAAAAATAGATACTAAAATAAAACAGGGTTTAGGCGCAAATGTTGAAAACCTTGTAACTGCTAATACTATAACTCAAACTGATGCCAATAAAATTAAAGCTGTACTAAATAGATCTGAAGGTTCCGAAAAAACTAAAGCTATTACTACTCAAGGAAGTAAACTATATATGGATAGTAACAAGATAACTCATATAAATCCTCTAACATCACTTGTAAGTAATGGGACTATAACTCAAGCTCAAGCCGATAAAATTATACTGAAGCAATTACACCTATACCACACTAGGGTGTTACATAGTTTACTTTAAAAATCCACTCAATATGAACTTTCTCCTGCGTGACTCCAAATAAGAGGTTGAAACGTGAAATTCCATTAAGGAATTCTAATCTTTTCGAATATAAAATTCCCTGGCGCTCACATTCGGCATCCTGCCTCAGGTTCGCTAGCCTGACTTCCTGTCAGACTCACGAGAATTTTACATTGGAAAAGAAGAATTTCTAAATGAAATTTCAATGTTTCTGCTTCTCTTATTTGGAATCACCTCCGGAGAAAGTTCATACTATTATGCATATCTATATCCACAGGTTGGATGAAATCCAAGGGCAGAAAAAAAAGTTATCCACATTATTTACCACAAGTTGTTTCCTATATAATAGAAAAGGAGCTTGCCAAGGGTATTTAATATTTAAACAAATATACTATATTCATACATTAAATACAATATAAAGTTGAAGAGGTGACTGTTTTGGATGTTGACATTAAACTAGATTCAAATTTCAAAATTCCTAAACTTATAATTTATACAAGTGAAATTACAAGCCAAAAATCTATAAAGGAGATAACTTTAAGTTACCTCCTTTATAGATTTTATTATTCTGCTTTTACAGTAATCCTGACTAGAACCCTCATTTGCCTTTAAGATTAAAATCTAAAACTTTTGACAACGAATTTATGTCTCCTTTAAATGGGAAATAAAGTACTTTGGTTTCATTTTCAAAAACCATAAAAAATGGCGTGTCATTTTCGGGTATAATTATATAAACTTCATTTATAAGTGCGTTTAAACATTTTCTTTGTACCTTGACAACGGGGTCAAGCGGAATTTTAATTGCATAACCATCATCTGTAAGAGGATCACTTTTAGCATAGATATTATCAACATTCTTTATAGAGCTTGCAACCATATTATGAATTTCTGGATTTAACTGGACTACTTTCACCACCTTTTCTTGCTTTGGATCAAAAATTTCAACATATTTTAATCCTTCAGCACGAACCACTGTTGAATTAAACAACATAATAAAGAAGAACATAACTGACAGTATTTTTTTAATCATAAACATCACCCATTTATTAATGTTCCCATAATGAATTGTAGTTATGTTACAGGGATTTATTTAATAAAAAATTTTTAAAATTTATTTATCTAAAATCACCGCTTTTGAATATTTAAGAAACCCCTCATCCATATTTAAAACTATCATTCCTGTTTCATTCAAATATTCAACATATGACCTAAGCATTCTTACTATTGTTGTATATCTATATTTGCTTTTTACATTAATATTAAAGCTTATAATAACAGCATTTAGGATATCCTCCATTGTCATAGTACCATCTATGACATTATATATTCTTAATGCTCTATCCTTATAAAAACTTATATTGTCAGCTATAAGTCCTGTAATATCATCAAATATACCTTTGTGTGCCACTACATATTTGCTATATTTTAGATCATAAAGTTTTAATTTACTTAACAAATCCACACTCAGTATATAAGCGTAAGGCATTTTAGCCCCCCTCATGACTTCATAGCTTATGAGTGAATCTCCCAAATACGCAACATCATCAGGAGTAGTAATGCATATATGTGCAGGACTGTGCCCTGGTGTATGAATAATTTTAAATTTAACACCACACACAGTTACGCTATCTTGGTTATCCAAAATCATAATATCTGTTTCACAAACCATATCTCCAAAATGCTCTAGAACATCGGATAATGTTTGGCTACTGTAATAGAGCTTTAGATTAACCGTTGAACTGCAAATAAGAGCTTCATAGGATGGCATAGCAATAATACAGTTATATTTTTCCTTCAAATATGCATTATTTCCTACATGGTCTATATGAGCATGACTGCAAATTATGGCGACTACCTTAAAGTTGTTTTTTAAAAGAAGCTCATCTATTCCTTTTCTTTCTCCTTGTGCCCATCCTGAATCCAACATAATAATTTCTTCATGATTAATTTTATAAAAAGGTATGTATGTCATTCCAGTATCAATACAAAATGTATTTCCCTTTATTTCTTTTATCTCCATATATTCACTTTCTTCCTTTTATACTCATTTATGTGATTACCTATTAATGGCTATGTATCTAATATATAATGTAATTGAAAACATTATAACAAAATACCTTAGATTTCTCTAAGTCATTTTGTTATTTTATAAACTATTATTTTACTAAAGTAATACGTTCCAGTGTTAAAAAACTGTATGGTGTTGTTTTATCATCATCAATATAACCAGTTTCTTCTTCTCTAATATTCCACTCCAAATAATTCAGCTCTGGGAAGAATACCTCAGCATCATATTCCTTATGCACTTTTGTTAAATGTATTTTACTACAATGGGGCAATAATAACTTATAAATCTCTCCTCCACCTATAACAAAATATTCTTTACTGTCTTCTAAAGCCTCTAATAATTCTTCCTTAGAATTTAAAACAGTAACTCGTTCATCATTTACTACAAAATTCTTATTTTGAGTAATAACTATATGGTGTCTTTGAGGAAGAATACCCGGAAGAGACTCAAATGTCTTTCTTCCCATTATAATAGTATTTCCACTTGTAATCTGCTTGAATCTTTTTAAATCTTTTGAAAAATGCCAAAGTAATTTATTATTTTTCCCTATAGCAAAATTTTCTCCAATAGCAACAATACACGTAAGCATTATACAGCCACACTCCCCATATTTATTTTCCCAAGGTGTTTATAATCTATTAGTTTAACATCTTCAGGTGTAAAGTCATAAAAGCTTTTAATTTCTGGATTAATCCAAATCTTAGGTGCTTCTAAAGCTTCTTCTTTTCTTGAAATCTGTAATTTTAAACCTTCAATATGATTTTCATATACATGTGCATTATTTATAACATGAGTAAATAATCCTGCTTTGAGTCCTGTAACATGTGCTATCATATGAACTAATGATGCATATTGACTTGTGTTAAATGGAATTCCGAGGGCCGTATCTCCAGACCTTTGTATTAACATACAATTCAGCCTTCCATCAGTTACATCCCACATAGTTAAAAAACAGCAAGGTTGAAGCGCCATTTCAGGAAGATCTTCTATATTCCATAAGTTCATCATCATTCTTCGGTCTTGAGGATTCTTTTTTAAAGCCTCAATAAGTGTATCAATTTGGTGATACTTAGCTATTTGAAACCCATACGCCTTCCCTATTGTGCCATCTTCCAAAGCCCATTCATCCCATATATGTACATTTTGTTCTTGAAGTTTTTTAACATCATTAGATTGGTCTTTGAAAATCCAAAGCAATTCTTTTACTGCAGTTTTAAATGCAACAAATTTAGTCGTTAATATTGGAAATTCTTCTTCTAAATCAAATTGCATAATTTGGTGAGGAAGTTTTAAAGTTGCAACCCCAGTACGATTTTGGTCATAATATCCTTTTTTAATAATTTTCTCTGCCATTTTAATATATTGTCTATCCATTTCATTTGACATAATTTATCATTAGTGAGAAAGTATCCATTAAGTATCCAAGCCCACTAAATATTCACTTCCTTTCTATATTTCTTTTTTATTATATAGCTCAACCCTTATTTAGACTTTTTTAATATTAACGACTCTTTTTTCCCATTCCACTCTATCTTAACTAACATATCCCTATCAGTAGCTTTTGGAAGTCCTGCCGTCAGTTTCAATTTGCCAGCATGCACCTTACTATTATGATTTTTAAATTCGCCACTTTCTCCTTCATTATACGTATCTATAGAGTACTTAACATCTTTTACCAAATTACCATCTATCCCAGTGTACTTAAATGTATAATATGTGTCATGTGAGTTTTCATTACCATCGATTTTATACCCTACAGCCCAATTTGGACTCTTACCTTCATACTTAATTAAAACATCTTCAATGTCTAAACGTAAATTACTTGCAAGTCTAGAAAGTGCTTTGCAATTACTTTTGTCATTAGGATTTATAACTATATAATGTAAATAATTATATATAAGTTCCCTCTTTTCAGTAACAGCTTTCCACCTACTATTAGTTGTATTATTTTCTGATATACAGGAATTAAGTTCATTTATCGCGTTAAATAATTCATTACTATTCTCAACATTAGCATACGAAGTCGAATTTAATAAATTCAAAGCTGTATGTAGGTTAGATGATGCCATTATATAATAATAATTTTTTTCATTCTCGTTTAGTTTACTATAGTCCTGTGCAAAACAATATTGGGCGTCAGATAAACTGAATATAAATGATTCAGTCGCAGTTTTTTCTTGCTGCTTTAAACTAAGAAAATTATAAGCCCCAAATATCAAACTAATTATTAAAGCTATTATTAATAGATGCTTTTTCTTCATTAGAATTTCACCTTTCATACAAATTATATTTTATATTTTAGAATCTAAACAAAGAATTTTTTTTAATATTATGATATATTAAGTTACAATTGAGTTTTAATTATAACATAAAGTATGCCTTTATATCATACATACTCTTCCCTCATCAAAACAACACACTTGTCATTTTTTTATAAATAAAAATTGTTGATTCGTGTTTTTAAATTTTATTTTAAATTGCTTTGGCTATAAAAGATATTATATGTGCTGCTGGAACTAATAAAAGCTGGGCTAAAATAGTACCCACTATTAATCCTCCAACAATAAATATTATACATCTATCAAATTGCAATTGACTACATTCTCCTTTTAGTACATCGTCTGTCAGAATCGATATATATGGATCTACGAATATAACCATAAGTATTGCTGCCATGCCCGTTATCACACCTGATAATGTACTGCATGTACTTCTTAGTTCTGGATTTAAACATCCTGCATACAATGATGCTAAAACACCAACAGTTGCTATTGAAAAGGCTATGGTGTTAATTAAAACTATTTTCTTAGGTATCATTTTAAAACTTTTAAATTGTCCCAAATTTTCTTTTCTAGGTTTTGTAACACTACTTTTAAACTGCTCTATTCCTGATTTTGAAAACGAGTGTAATAACAATTTAGCTATAGAACGATTATAACTAAATGATTCTACAAGTTTTCCAAAAATTTTTATAAATGTTGGCATGAGTGCTGCGCCAATAATTGTTGCTATTGTTGTAGAAAATAGAATCCATCTAAATGTAGATAATAAACTTTGAGGGTCACCGGCTTTTATAGTCTCTTCAATCCTTTTAGCTAGTAATGGTGCTTGTACTGTATTTGCAGTTCTAGAAATTAACGAAAAAATATTAAATACCGCAAAAGATACCGCTATTCTTCCCGTTCGTACACCAACAATTCTTACAGAATAGGCCAGTGTTGAAATTATGGAAATGATAACCGTAAGAATTAAAACAATTATTACTTGTTTAGACATATACTCCCCTCCGTCTTCCTTAATTTTTCTTAATATACTATTACGTCTTTGTTTCATTATATCGAATTTCAATAAACATTTCCAATATCATTATCATTAAACATGTATATGATATAATATCTAAATGTGTCTTAAAATCATAAATGGGTAAGGAGATATACATTTGGAAATTATAAAGTCAGTTTTCTATTTTGTGCTAGCAGGTATATTTGAAATAGGCGGAGGATATCTTGTTTGGTTATTTTTACGCGAGGGTAAAAGTCTTTGGTATGGAATTGTAGGCTCGATATTATTGATATTATATGGCATTATTCCTACACTACAGCCTCAAAATGCTAACTTTGGCAGGGTATATGCAACTTATGGGGGAATATTTATTGTCCTTTCAATCTTGTGGGGATGGAAAGTTGATAACGTACTCCCAGACAGATTTGATTTAATTGGCGGAGGCATTGCACTAATTGGGGTTATTATCATTATGTATGCTCCAAGAGGATAAAAAAAATTATTGTCTTTTTTAATAAGCATCAAAAAAATTAGTGCAGTTTCTTATTATCTTAAATTTTTCTTTTGAATTCTTTAAGGATATGAGAAACTCCAAGCCCCAGAAACCCACCTGCTGTTGCCCACATAAAATTCCCTGTAACACATCCAATGGCTGTTCCTAACATCATACAACCAATCATTAGCCTATCATATTCTTCACCTTCATCTTAATCATCTACACTATCAGTGCACCCTATATTTTTATCCTTTACTAGATCATCTAACGTTATTTCAAATAAATCACTCAATATTATCAGTTTATTTATCTCTGGATATGTTTGCCCAGATTCCCATTTCGAAATTGACTGACGAGATACCTTTAATAACCCTGCTAGTTGTTCTTGTGACAAACCTTTTTCTTTTCTTAACGTTTGCAATTTTTCTGAAAAACTCAACTTCATCACCCCACCTAAATAATACCCTAACATCAGCTAGCATACTAGCAATTTCCATTTGCTTTCTTGTCAACTTACGGTTGCAATTACTATAGCAACCTAAAAGCGACTGTTTGTTAATATAATTACTCTTCGCTAATACCGTTTTTCTCTTACTCTCTTCATGGTAATAATTACTCAAAAGTAACTGTACCCACTAAAATTAAAAATGGAAAGAGCATAATGTGGATTTTTAGACTTAATTCTTTTTCTTAGAGAATGCTAACAAAAGTATATATTGCGTAGAATGCGTTCGAACACTTAGCGACGTGAGCGCATTTCAGCAATATATACTTTTTGTTATAGCATTCTCTAAGGCTCTGAAATTTTTAAATTATTAATGTGCAATCCCTGAATCAACCTTTTGCTTTGAATTAATGTAAATACTAAGGTCTTCTATAATATATTCTCTTCCAGTGGTATGCAAAGCTTCATAGCTCGCATCAATATAATCAAAAACACGATATCTGTTAAAAAACTCTAAAGCTTCCTTGCCTTTTAAACCTTTTTCATTTTTATAATTTTCTATACAATATACTAAAAAGTCTAATTTTTGTTCCATTTTATGCCTCCTCTGGAAAAATAATTTTACCTGTTTTTATTTCTTCAACATAGAGACTATAAAGGGTAGGCACACTTAAATGCCAAACTTTCGTCTCCTCTTGCTCCAGCTTTTCATAAAGCTTTGATGAATAAAAATTATTTAATGCATCCTTATCAGAAATATTCATCTCTTTGGCAATTATTTGTACCAAGCGAGATACGATCACTTGTAAAATAGCTTGAAATTCTTTCGATTCACTCATCATATATCCTCCTCTATATCAGTATTTAACTGACCAATATAATGCAAATATGTCAATGCCTTCTCTGTACAAAAGGTAACTTGATCATATAATTTTTTAATCTTCAATCTCTTGAGAGTTTCTTCTCTATCCAAGAGTCCTGCTTCATACAAACTGAAAACCCTATATATAGTATCATCAGCTACTGCTCCAATTATCACATCATACTGTTTTCCGCTATACATACCCTGTCTATTAGAAAAAACAAAATCCAGCCAGTCTCCATCAGGCTCATCGAATTTTAGCACTTCAACTATATTTTTTATGTTGTCAAAATCAATCTCATACATACTAACTACTTTAGTTTTACTATCATTTCTAAGCATTACTTTATGGGCAAAACTTATTGCCTGATTTTTATTTGTTGTTGTATAAAAACCTGTACCAAAATCCAATGTTCGTTTTGGTGTTAATAAAATAGGTCTCTCAACAATCACATTGCTACCATGGTATACAATCATACACGTCCTCCTATAACCTTTTGTATTAATCTATTTTCTTTTTTTAACTCAGCAAGTATATTTTTAATAATATATACAACTTATAATAAAATCATAACATGTTTTCTACATATTAGCCACAATATATTTTACTAATAATGGGAGTTACATACCGTAACAAAGCGAAAAATTTAATGATTCTCTTAATCATTGATTTTATTGATACCATACGCATCGGCGATAATAAAAAATATAATATTGATTTTAAAATTAGATCTTTTTCTTAGAGAATGCTAACAAAAGTATATATTGCGTAGAATGTGTTCGGACACTTAGCGACGTGAGCGCATTCCAGCAATATATACTTTTCGTTATAGCATTCTCTAAGAAAAATTTAATACTGATCTTTATGTTTGTCTTTATCTCTATTCCTTATCTTTCAATATAAACAGCTCTTCAACTCTAACATCTAAATACTTTGCTAACCTCATAGCTAATTCTAATGTTGGATTATACTTATCATTTTCTATAGCTATAATTGTTTGGAGAGTAACCCCTAAATTATTAGCCAATTCCTCTTGCGTTAATTTATAACTTTTACGATGTTCTTTGATGCTATTTTTCATGATATTTCTCTTTGAAGTTGTGAAGTATTATCCCTTTAGCTATGTTATAAATAATGAATACCACTCCAATTATTATAAGAGGTAATCCTAATTTTCCACTAATGAAAATGTCAATAACAGCCCATATGATAATAAATATATTAATATAAAGAAAAGTTACACTGATAGCTTTATCTGATACTTTCCGCTCCCTTTCATCCATAAATCTGAATCCAGCAGTTCCACTAATTAATGATTCCCTCTTTCCTCCAAAACGCTTATTGAATATTGCTTGAGCAGCAAACATAAACAAAATTTGTGTATTCACTATAAAGGCTATAAGTGGATCAAGTGAAATTGAAACATAAATAGAAGAGTTAAATAAATATAAAGGTGGCATCAATATTAAATTCTTATACATAATTGATAGAATACATAAAACCGATATACCCAGTATTTCAAATAAATAAGTATAGCGAACTGCAATGCGTTTAGAGTTTTGTACACGCTCATCTTCTCTTAAAATCATTTCTAAATCCCTCCTAAATGTTAATACATCTTTACATTTTATTGTAATAATATTTAGATAAATGTCAATGTTTTTTTACATTTATTACCTTTAACAACATTTCATAAGGAAAGTCTCCCACTGCTATAATATATTCTCATCCTGCATATGTGTCATTGATTGCAGTGGAATTGAGAATTTTTAAATATTAGAAATTCTTTTTTTTAAAGTGGTTGGAGGTATGTAAAACAGTTCTAATAATATAGAATTTGTTTTATTTAAGTCTCTTTAATTGTAACGGAAGTACTGCTTGGACTTCCGTTACAATTAAAAAAAGCCTATTTTAAAGGCCTTTCAAAAAATTCTCCTTTAAAATAAAGCTTAACTTAGTACCACCAACAAAATATAATATTCTTTTATCTATAAACCACCATATAGATAATCAAAGATAAAGTTGGTAAAAGTAAAAGTATATTTATTATATTAAAAATATAATCTTTTTTATTCTCATATTCTGCATTTTTAAAAAATTTATTTTTTAGTAACGAATACACAATTACGAATACAACAATTAAAGTAGTATGGTTATATCGAAATTGTTGCCAGGTGGAAAATAAAATTAACGATAAACATACTATTGTACTGATTTTTTCAAAATAATATTTTTTTTTCATAGTCGCCTCACTAAAATCAGTATTTATTAACAATAATAAACACCTAATTTAATTTAATTTTAACTAATTTTAACATATCTAAAGTATTTATTCAATATCACTCTTTTGAGATCATTTTTATCATTCAGGCTTTACTAAGAGATAAAATAATAAGTATGAAGTTTCTCCGGAATGACTTGCAATAAGAAACGACAAAACTATTGAAATTCAATTTAGAAACCCTTCTTTTGCGAGCATAAAATTCTTGTAAGCTTGCACAGGAAGTGCAAGCTAGCGAACCTGAGGCAAGACGCCGAATATGAGCGTTAAAGAATTTTATATAAGCAAAAGATTAGAATTTCTTAATGTAATTTCTAGTTTTTAGTTCGTTTGCAAGGCACGTAGGAGAAACTTCATACTTTTTCTATTTCTTATCCTTTTCTTTATTTCTCACTTTATTCATCACATCTTTAAAGGTTTCATTATCCACTTTTACTATAGCAGTATCTTTTGGTAACTCCCTTGGTACAATAACTATTCCTAGTCTTTTGTCTCCAGCCATACTGCTATAACTAGTATCTTTTAGTTCTCCAGAAGGTTTTTTAATTTTAAGATTTATTGAATTAAACTTCCCTTTAACTATGTTAATAAGTTCTTCTTCATCCTCTATTTTATGCTTATTCATCTGCACTATTAAATCTCCACTTTGAATCCCCATTTCAAAAGCAGGAGACTTAGGCGCTACTTCCAGCACCATAATTCCCTCTTCACTACTCATAAATTTTGGTTTTAAAGTTAGCTCCATGTATTTTTCTAGTCGTAGCATTGCCTCATGCAATATAGCTGCAAATATCAAAATAAATAATTGAAAAGCTGTCCCTAATACTGATAATTGTGATACAGCTGTTAGCGCTATACCATAAGTAAGTACTAATGCTCCCGAAGTAAGCGCCTTCCTTTTCTTAAGCTTTGTAAATGTAATGCTGCTATATCCAATAACTCCATACAATGCCATAGAAGCTATAACAGAGTTTTTTACAATTCGATTGACTATATCCCCTTTTATTAAACCCTTCCACTCAGTCATCATGAAGTTCTGCCCAACCGCTAATTCTGATGAAGACGCGCTTAAAAGTATAAGTAAAGCAATTGGTAGTGCCCAATATCTTTTCAAGGCGAACCCACCAATAATTTTTTGATCTCTATTAGTAAACACAGGAATAGCTCCTCTTGACCCATCTATCATTACTAAGATTCCCTCTATAATATGTAATATTCCGATCAATGTCATTAAAGTCAGAATATCTATGTTTATAATATTCAATTGTGGCATATGTAATGTACTTGATGCATATTTAAACACCAGGCTCACCATTCCCAGAACTGCACCAGAATAAGAAAAACAAATATATCTAGGCTTAAATGCCATAAAAAATAACGACACCATAAACAATAAATAAACATTTGAATTTTCATCAAAAACTAACCCTGAAAATGTAAATAATAGACTTGCTACAGCACCGGCAAAAATTCCTATTACAATTTGAGATATAGTTAGTTCAAAAGGTGAATCTAAACTTTCTCCAATTATCATTTTCTGCATAGCTGCAGTCTTCTTATTTTTATTATAAAAAATTATTGCGATTATTATTAAAATAAAAGAATTTGAAGGGTCGACAATTGCAAACGCAACTGCTCTTAAAGTATGTATTGCAATTTCCATTGATTAAAATTCTCCTTTCATATCACTATGAAACACGTAATATTATAAGCTATTAAAATGTAGTCAAATCATCACCTGCGGTGCTCAATATTAACGACTCCAGAAGGTGATTTATATTCCCACTGAACTTCTATTTGTTATAATATATAACTTACGATTATAGAAGTAGGAGACTTCCCTTCTGAAATGTCGTTAAAAACCAAGTATCTACCAAATTCATTGGTAGATACTTAAATAGATACTTTTATTTTATTATTTGATTTTATCTTTAGCTATCTCTAAAGCTTTTTTAAACTGCGGATCTAAAGTTCTATCATATGGTTTCTCTTTAAGTTCTTGTGGATACACAACCGGCACTTCTGGTTTTATTCCAATATGATGTATATTCTCACCACTTGGAGTATAATATTTTGATATAGTAATTTTTAATGCTGTACCATCATCAAAACCATCAATGCTTCTGTAAAACATCCTTTGAACTATGCCTTTACCAAAGGTTTTTTCTCCCACTAAAGTACCAACTTTGTAGTCCCTTATAGCACCTGCAAAAATTTCTGATGCACTTGCTGAACCTTCATCTGTTAATACTGTTAATGGCATGCCTATTGCGAGGCCTCCTTTAGATTTATCTTCAGTTTTCCTCTTATTCTTATCTATTGTAGATACAATAACCTTTCCTTTAGGTACAAAGTTAGATGTTAAATCTACAACCTGATCTAAAAGTCCGCCAGGATTTCCTCTTACATCTACTATTAGACTCTTCATACCCTTATCTTGTAATTCCGATAATTTGCTTTCAAAATTCTTAGCAGTATTCTCATCAAACATTGTAAGCTGAATATACCCAACCGTACCTTCTAGCATTTCGCCTTTAACTGTTATCAAGTCGATCTTAGCACGTTTCATACTAATGTCAAAACTACCTTTTCCTTTTCGATTAATAGTTAAGGTAACTGACTCATTTGCTTTGCCCTTCATCATTGTAACAGCTTTTTCTAGTTCTTTTCCAGAGACTTCTGTTGAATTAACCTTTTCTATAACATCTCCAGAAATTAATCCTGCTTTTTTAGCTGGTGATCCATCAAAGGGTGCAATTACAACTATCTTATCGTCTTTAACTCCCACTTGTAATCCAAGGCCAGTATAAGCTCCTTGTGTTTGAGAATTAAAGTCTGAAAACTCTTTTTTGTTCATAAAAGTTGTATAAGGATCCTTTAGGGAATCAGTCATGCCCTTTATCGCTCCTTCAACTAAAACATCATCACTAATTTTGCCATCATAGTACTCATACAATTTATTTCTGACTAAAAATAGTTTTTGAAACTTTAATACCTGGTCATAAGCTTCTCTGCCAATAGCTACTTTTCCATTTGGAATACCGAGTGAAATTTGAGTTGAGACAAATAAAGTTATGGTATTAGTAATAAGTACTAAAACTATAATCCATATAATACACTTCATTTTCTTTGCTTTAGGTTTTCCACTACCATTTTCTAAAACTCTAAACTTTTCAGGCTTATTTTCATCGCCCATTTTATACACCTCTTTATTATTCACTATATATTATTCTCTATATATTATCTATATATTCTCTATATATTATTTATGTAAATATAATATATTTATAACACTAATAAGAAAATAAATAGATTTAAAGACATTTCAGAAGGATAGTTCTCCCTTTCTATAAGTATATGTTACATACTATAATAAATACAGAAATTTAGTGAAATCATAGATCTCCTTTTGAAGTCGTAAAAGCATCTTCTGCGAAGCTGTGCAGATTCGCAGAAGATGCTTTTATACTATACAATCAAGAATTTTCTTATTGATATAGAACTTCCTATGGCTCCAATAACTAAGCCACCCAACATAAATTGCCATAAAGTAGTACTTAATATCATATGAGGGTTTATAAGAGTCGCTCCTAATAATCCATTAGTAACCTTTAAGAAAGCCATTTTATAAGCATAATATAGTAATCCAGTAGAAATAAGTGCTCCTACTAAACCTAAAATCATACCTTCGATAATAAATGGCCATCTTATAAACCAATCCGTAGCACCAACAAATTTCATAATACCTATTTCTTTTTTTCTAGAGTAAACTGTAAGTTTAATTGTGTTTCCTATTAAGAATAAAGAAACAGTTATTAAAACTGCAAATAATGCAATTCCTATTATTTTAAGAGTATTTGTTATCTTTACAATTTTATCAACATATTGTCTGACATCTTTAATTTCCTCTATGCCTTTTAATCCTGTAGCATTCTTAACCACATCATTTATTACTTCAGGTTTGGTAACACTTACAACATATGCAGTCGGAAAAGGGTTTTTGTTTTTCTCTTCAAATCCTTGTACTAAGGCTTGGCTATCTTTCCCAAATTGTTTCTTTACTTTTTCTAGTGCATCGTTCTTATCTTCGAACCTAACATCTGTTACTCCCGGTGTTTTGTTTAAAGCATTTTCAACAGCTAATTTATCTGCTACTGTTATATCATCCTTAAGATAAATTCCCACCTCTAACTTAGCTCCTAGTTCTTGAACTCCTGCGTTAACATTAAAAACAATTAATAAAAACACCCCTAGAATAAATAGAGTAGCTGCCACCGTAGCCACTGACGCTATACTAACGGTTCTATTTCTTTTTAAGCTTTTTAAAGCGTCCATAACAAAATTTTTAATTGTACTAATCTTCATAACCGTATCTTCCCCTTTGCTCATCTCTAACTATAACACCTTTTTCTATAGCTATTACCCTCTTCTTCATAGAGTCTACTATATT
Organism: Clostridium sp. CM041; assembly: GCF_055081035.1. Classification (NCBI taxonomy): domain Bacteria; kingdom Bacillati; phylum Bacillota; class Clostridia; order Eubacteriales; family Clostridiaceae; genus Clostridium; species Clostridium sp. CM041. Next base: position 2,918,806 of record NZ_CM143648.1, on the reverse strand, counting down.
TTTTGCATGTGTTGCCATAACTACTGTGGTACCAGCCTTGTTAATATCATTTAAAATATCCATAATACCTAATGCAGTTTCAGGATCTAAATTTCCTGTTGGTTCATCCGCTATTAGCAAAGTAGGATTATTTACTATAGCTCTTGCAAGTGAAACCCTTTGTCTCTCTCCACCTGAAATCTCATGAGGAAAAGCCTTATATTTTTTTGATAATCCAACTAAATCTAAAACATAAGGTACTTTTTTCTTAATATCCCTTGCAGAACACTCTGTAGCCCTTAGTGCAAACGCAACATTTTCATAAATATTTAAAGACTCAATTAATCTAAAATCTTGAAAAACCACTCCAATTTTTCTTCTATGATAGGGCACCTTTTTCCTAGGTAATTTTGTTATATCCATATCATTTATAATAATACTTCCTGTAGTTGGTTCTACCTCTTTTAAAAGTATCTTAACAAAAGTAGATTTGCCTGCTCCACTAGGACCTACAATGAATATAAATTCCCCTTTTTTAATAGTTATGTCAATATTCGACAAAGCCGTTACATTGTTATCATATATCTTAGTTACTTTTTTAAATTGTATCATATTAAACTCTCCTTACCATACTTATGTAATTTGTTTCATTAAATTCATCAATAACATTATAACATACTGATTAAGCCTGTAATAATTTATAATATAAAATTTCCGTGAATATTATAAATATTATAAATAAATCGCTCGTTATGATTTCTTAAAAAACAAAGTTTATTATAGTTAAACAATATTATCCTATAAATTATTTAGAGACTTTTATACATACGCGCATAAAAGTCTCTAAAATTATTTTAAGGAAAGACCCTTTTTAAGAGCTTTAACTATTTCATCTGTAGTTAATCCATATGCTTTTAAAAGTTCTTCTGGCTTACCACTCTCACCAAAGGTATCTTTAATTCCAACTCTCATAACTGGTACTGGATGATTAGTCGTAACAACCTCAGCTACTGCCGATCCAAGTCCGCCTATAATGCTATGTTCTTCAGCGGTAACAATTAATCCAGTTTCGCGAGCTGCAACAATAATTGCCTCTTCATCAATAGGTTTAATAGTGTGTATATTAAGTACCCTAACCTTTATTCCTTCCTCAGCCAATATGTTATAAGCTTCCAAAGCAGCATCTACCATAATACCTGTAGCTATTATAGTTGCATCATGTCCTTTTCTAAGCGTTACAGCTTTCCCCAATTCGAATTTGTACTCTGGATCATCATTTATTGTGCAAACACCTGATCTTCCGAGCCTTACATAGCAAGGTCCGTGGTACTTTATAATAGCCTTTATAGCAGCTTCCGTTTCAACATCATCACTAGGGCTTATCACTACCATATTTGGTATACTTCTCATTAAAGCTATATCTTCTATTGCTTGATGAGATGCTCCATCTTCTCCTACTGTGAGTCCTGCATGCGTTGCGCAAATTTTAACATTTAATTTCGGATAACAAATAGAGTTTCTTATTTGTTCAAAAGCTCTTCCTGCTGCAAATATAGCAAAAGTACTTGCAAAAGGAATTTTGCCACAAGTAGCAAGTCCTGCAGCTACGGACATCATATTTCCTTCGGCAATACCCATATTAATAAATCTTTCTGGAGCCACTTTTTTAAAGTCTGCAGTTTTAGTGGATTTAGATAAATCCGCATCTAAAACAACTATATTTTCATTTTCTAATCCTAATTTGGCTAAGGCTTTACCATAAGCTTCTCTTGTTGCAACTTTACCCATTATACAGTACCTCCAATTTCGTCTATTGCTTCTTGGCATTGTTCTTTACTTGGAGCGCTTCCGTGCCAACTAGCTTCATTTTCCATGAAGGATACACCTTTACCCTTTACAGTTTCGCAAATTATAACTGTTGGTTTTCCTTTTGTTTTTTTAGCTTCTTCTATAGCATTTTTAATTTGTACAAGATCATGTCCATCTATAGAAATAACGTTCCATCCAAAAGCTGCAAATTTAGCATCTACTGGATCAGAACCCATAACTTCCGAAACCTTACCATCTATTTGTAGTCCATTATGATCTACAAAAGCGGTTAGATTATCAAGCTTGTAGTGTGCAGCTGACATAGTTGCTTCCCAAACTTGACCTTCTGCAAGTTCCCCATCTCCAAGTAGTGAATACACTCTGTATCCTTTTTTATCTAGTTTACCAGCCAATGCCATTCCTACTGCAGCAGAAATTCCTTGGCCTAAAGAACCTGTAGACATATCTACTCCTGGAATAGTATTCATATTAGGATGTCCTTGAAGCATTGATCCAAGTTTTCTTAGTCCCATTAATTCACTTTTATCAAAGTATCCTTTTCTAGCAAGCACGCTATATAATGCTGGTGCCGCATGCCCCTTTGAAAGTACAAATCTATCTCTGTCTGGATCATTCTTATTTTCTGGACCCGCATTCATCTCATTAAAATATAAAGTAGTTATGATTTCCACAGCAGATAACGATCCACCTGGGTGCCCAGACGCTGACTTTGTAACCATAGTTACGATATCTTTCCTAACTTCTTTAGTAATTGCTTTTAATTGTTCTAATGTTTTCTCCATATGTCTCCTCCTAATATTGCTTTGGTGTAGATAAGAACCAATAATTGTTATCTACCTGTATTCCTATTTATCTTATTTAATTATTATAACATAATTTTTAAACCTTTTATAAAATACAATAAAAAAGAAAAAGTATATATTACTATTAATGCATTCGCTTCCCTAAGAACTACTAATTTTATTTTAAATTAATCTACTAAAAAACATAAACTCGCTATTTCGCTCAAACATATGTTTTTCTTAACGCATCTTAATTAAAAATAAAATAAGAAGTTCTAAATCTCGCTTCAATGCATTATACGTAATATATACTTTTTTTGCGTATAAAACTATTTACTATTTATTTTATAACCCTACACTAATTAAAAGTGCAGTATCTACTTTTTTCATATCGCCATCAGTCATATGACCAATTTTTTCTTTTAATCTTTTTTTATCTAGTGTTCTTATTTGTTCTAGCAAAACTACAGAATCTTTATTTAATCCATACTCTTCTGAAGAAATTTCAACATGAGTAGGGAGTTTCGCCTTATTTATCTGGGAAGTAATAGCTGCAATAATAATAGTGGGACTGTACTTGTTACCAATATCATTTTGAAGTATAATTACAGGTCTAATCCCGCCTTGTTCCGAGCCTACAACCGGACTCAAATCAGCATAAAATATATCTCCTCTTTTTACTATTGTTGTCATTTGACAAATCACTCTCCGAAAGCTTAACTTCGTATTCTTTAAAATCTTTAATATCAATTTCAAAACCCATATTAGCCATTTCTAAATTTAACTCAGCCATTTCTAAATATCCTTGTTTCATTTCATCTATATATTTAAGATTTTTCTTTCCCTCGATATATAGTATTATAGCTTCCCGAATAAATTCACTTCTTTTTTTACAATCTTTCGAAAGTATCGTATTAAATTCAGTGTAAAGTTTTTTTGAGAGGTTTATTACTAATTTCTTTGAAGTTGACATAGAAAATTTAATACCTCCTAATAAGTAAAGCAACAATATGTATGAATATATTATAATTCAACCTACGTCAATCTGTCAAAGAAATTATTCGCGTTTTCGTTTTTTTTCGACAAGTAATTTTATGTTTAAATGGTTTATTCTACATATAATGCATAATGTTATACATATGTTTTTATCTTTACAACTCTACCTTCACTAACATAAACTCTTGGAACTCTTTTCCCAATCATGCAAATTACTTCGTAGTTTATCGTCCCTATTAATTCTGCTACTGTGTCTGCTGTAAATTTATTATTTTCATCCTCACCTATTAATATTACCTCATCGCCAATTTTGGCTCCATCAATTTCAGTAACATCAATCATGCACTGATCCATACAAATTTTACCTATTACTGGAGCAAATTCCCCCCTCAATATAACCTTTCCCTTTTGAAATAGGAGCCTTGTATACCCATCAGCATATCCAATTGGAAGTGTGGCTATAATACTTTCCTTCTCTGTTTTATACTTTCTTCCGTAACTCACATATTCTCCAGCAGGTAATGTTTTTATGTGCACTACATTTGTTTTTAATGTCATTGCAGGTTTTAAACTTATGTTTTCCTTATTTACCTCGCCTGACGGATAATAGCCATATACTATTATCCCCGGCCGCACTGCCTCATAATGAGTTTCTGGCAAATCTATAATAGCAGCACTATTAGCAATATGCCTCATTTTTATGTACACTTTTTTCTCTTTTAACTTTTCATAAAAAGCGTCGTATTTTTTTACTTGATCATAAGTATAGGTCTTATCTTTTTCATCCGCCGTAGAAAAATGACAAAATAACCCTTCTATGATTATATTAGGTAGCTTGCTGATATTATATACCTCTTCAGCGCTTTCCTCATTTGGTAGATATCCTATCCTCCCCATACCGGTGTCTACTGCTATGTGAATTCTAGCTACCTTATTTTTCTTTTGAGCCATCCTTGACAATTTGATTGCAAATTTATAAGAGAATACCGTTTGCTCAATATCATATTTCAATAAATTATCAATTAAATTTGGTGGTGTAAACCCCAAAATCATTATTGGGCATTCTATACCTGATCGCCTAAGTTCCACCGCTTCACTTTGCTCTGCTACGGCTAATCTATTTGCACCATTTTTAATGAGCACTGGTGCTACGTCTACAGCTCCATGCCCATAGGCATCTGCTTTTACAACCGCTATAATACTCTCACTTCTAGCTACCCGCCTAATTTCTCTCATATTATGAGCTAATTTATCTAAATCAATCTCTGCCCACACGGGTCTTAAGTGTTTAAACATGCCTTCACCTCATTTGTTATTTATAGCTAACACTACCGAACTGAAAGCTCTGATTGTTCAATTTTTACGTTAGGAAGAAAGTCAGTATATTTTATCTCAATTTTTTCTTTATCATTGATATCATAAATAACCATTCTAGCTGGCAACATACTTTTAGTATTAACATAAAGCAATGCCTTATTAATATTTTTATTATTACCAGGAATAAATAAGTTAATTACTGTGTATTTAATCCCATTAATGGTTTTGATATCATATTCTATTTTCTCATTAGTATATAATAATCCTATGTATTCGCCAATAAAACTTAATTTAAGGACTTCATCAAAATCTTTGCTCTGTACATACTTTGTTCCATTGTTTTTGTCACTAATATAAATTTTATCATCAGCTTTAAAAATAAACACTCTGTTTTTATTTAGCTCTAGCTTGTATCCGCCTCCTCTTAAATAAGTTTGTCTTGCCTTATAATTAATTGTCTGTTTATCATTCTTTACATCCATATTTATTTGTGTAGTATAACTTTCCATGTTTTTTAAAAATGTTGTTATATCATTAGTATCCTTTGGTTTCTTATAGCATGAAGTTAATAATAGCGAGCTTAAAATCAGCAAAAAGCTTAAAATTAATAGTGAATTTCTTTTCATTGTTATCCTCCTAGCGCTTCTCTAAAGATGCAAAAGAATTTTCAATTGTTAGATATCTAACGAAATATTCTACTACTAATCTATTACTAATAGTTGCATACTATTACTAAAATAACTAATTCCAATGGATAATGCCCGTCTCTACTTACAAACTTCTTCAATCTTTTTTGTAGCCTCCACTATAGCATAAGCCACAGCACTGTCTTCTCCATGAGATATACTAAGGTGAATATTGTATTCCCCTTCTTTTTTGGCTATTAACTTTGCCTTCCCCTTTAAACTCACTACAGGCTTTCCAAGGGTTGTCCTGTCAATTTCAATATCTTTAAAATCAAATCCTCTAAATCCTGTCCCTAAAGCTTTTGCTACTGCCTCTTTAGCAGCGAACCTTCCGGCCACATATTCTGCCCTTAAATTTCTGCTTTTAAGATATTCTAATTCAACTGCTGTGAAGATTTTCTCTAAAAACTTCTCATTGCTCTCCATAGCCTTTTTTATCCGTCGTATTTCAACAATATCAGTACCGACACCAAGAATCATAACCATCACTCCCACTCATTAATCTATATTTATAAGTTTAGCTTTTGTATTTCGTAAAACACAGCTGTTAATTTTATCATTAGATATCTATATATAATACTCCTACTACCACAATAATATAATACAATTTTCAATATTTATTGTACTAATTGATCTATTATTTTATTTTTACAATAATTATAATATTGTAATCATTAAAAAATTGTTATACTAAGAATATATAGTATTCAGCTGCATTGTTCTTTTGGAGTAATTTTATAACAGTCTCAAAACTTTCCATTGTAAACCAAAAAGAGGAGCATTCTCCTCAGGAAGAGGTTCAGTTTCCTCATATGTTAGACTAATTAAATATTAGCAAGTAGCTATATTTTTTAAAATCTCATCAAAGTCACTAGTATATTCATCAATATAATCACCTAATATGTCAATCATGTGAATAGGTGATACCGTATAGTCATATAACATTTTTAAAAGATTCTTAACTTTATGTCTTTGTGGACTTATGTTTTCTACGCAATCTCTTTGTATACCTACCACTGATCCATCAACTATGTCTTGTCTTTCTATTTCAATACCATAAGCTTGTATTTCAGTAAGTTCACCATACATTGAAACAGAAATTTGACTTTTTACTAACCTATAAAAATAATTATGGTTTACATCACCATCTGTTACTTTTCTTAATAAATTCTCTATAACTACCATATATGTTTTCCCCCTATACTTATGTTATGAGAATACATTAACATTACTTTTCAAAATAATCTGTCACTTTATGAAATGCATTTCACATATATTATCTCTTTAAAATGACAACTTAAACCTATTCCACCCATAATGCCACGATTAATAAAGAATAGTAAACCATCCACATATATATCACCTAGATTATTTTGTCGAAATCGTAATAAATATAACTAAAAGTTTTTAATATAAAATTGAATATTTTTTAATAAATTAGAACTATTCTTTATAGTCGCCATCATTATTATGAAAAATATGATTATAATGTAAACATATGTCATAATTGTAAGGTGTTCTATTCACTGTTTTCTCTATTCTTTAATTTTATTACGTTATTTGTATCTTTATTATAATCCTCAATAAAAATAAATAACCCCTTACCAATAGGTAAGATACCTATTGGTAAGGGATTATAATTTATAGCATCTTTAAAAAAGCTGGGAATGCTACAGATAATCCTGTAATAATAAGTCCACATAGGAAAGATCCTACAACAGCACACATGACGGATCTTTTAAAATCCAACTTTAAAAAAGCAGCTATCGCAGTCCCCGTCCAAACGCCTGTGGTAGGAAGAGGTATCGCTATAAAAGTTATAAGCGCTATTTCTTCAAACTTTTCAAATTTAGATTTGTTCTTGCTTATTTTCTTATCAATTAGGTTATATATTCCACTAGTTAACTTATATTTACCTAACAATTCAAATATTTTATTAAAACATATCAATACAAAAGGAACCGGAAGCAAACTTCCAACAAAACTTAATAGGAAAACTACTATTGGATTCATATTGTACACATTTATTCCAAGAGGTATAGCCATTTTCTGCTCAATAAGAGGCACTGCGGATAAGAATAATACATTTAACCAATTCATATAAACTCTCCTTATTTATAAATTCTTCGTAATTATTTTTTAAAATTTTAAATATCTATTACGTGATGTTGTCTGCTCTCACCAATGAAAAACACTGCCAAAGCTTCTGGGCCACTAAATCTTCCAACTACTGGACCGATGTAATGAATAATTACTTCTTTAACCACAACCATTGCGAGTATTTCCTCTTTAAGTCTTACAGCTTCATCATAACAATCTGCATGACAGATAGCTATAGTTTGAGTTTCAGGATTTTTAATCTTCTCCTTCACTATTTCTGCAAGCTTAGTTAGAGATTTTTTACGCCCACGAACCTTGAGTACTGGCATTACACGTCCGAGCTGGTTAATAGTAAGTATAGGCTTTATATGTAGTACTAGCCCTAGGGTAGCCGCTACATTAGATATCCTTCCACCTCTTTTTAAAAAATTCAAATCCTGCACAGTGATGTAAGTATTTAAATTTTGTATGTTTTCTTCTATTTGGCATACAATCTTCTCCAAAGTGTAGCCTTCATTTTTCATTTCCACGGCTTTTTTAACCATAAGACCTTGACCCAGTGATGCTGTTAACACGTCAACAATATATATACACGAATTAGGGAACTCTTCTAATATAGCAGTTTTACCAATATTAGCACTGTTATATGTGCCACTAAGGCCTGAGGACACTCCAATGTAAATTACATCTTTACCATTTTCTACAGCTGATTTGAAAATTTTATAGAAGCTTTCAGAATTTGCTTGAGAGGTATTAGGTAATGCTCCCTCACGAAGATCATCAAAAAATTGTTTGTGACTTAGGCTTTGTCCTAAATCATCTAAGTACTCTCTACCATTGTAACTAAATGGCAACATAGCAAAAGGGATATTATTACCGTAAATATATTCCTTGGGCAAATCACAGCAAGAATCCGTCATAATAACAAAGTCTCTCATTTGCATTCCTCCTACGTTTTATATTAATCAAATTGTCGCAACCTTTCAGAAGGAAAACACATCTTTTTCACATAAAAAAATGTTTTGCTATTTTTCTTTATAATTCTTCAAATTTGTTACACAATCATTTAAAAACTATAGCATAAAAAGCGTTTACTGTAAAATAAAATTGCACTAAACCAGTAAATTGTTATTGATTTCTAAATATTCCTATACTATACTTTATAACAATAACTATTATTTTAAAATAGTTATTAAAGGAGCGATATAAATGAATGCATTAGAAGTGACAAAAGATATTTACTGGGTAGGTGCACTAGACCCTAATCTTAGAATTTTTGATATAATTATGTATACCCCTTTTGGTACTACTTATAACTCTTATGTAGTAAAAGGTAGTGAAAAGACTGCAGTATTTGAAACGGTAAAAGAGAAATTTTTTGATGAATATCTGGAAAGATTAAAATCTTTAGACATTAATATAGAAAACATTGATTATATAGTAGTAGATCATACTGAGCCAGACCATGCAGGCTCAGTAGGAAAACTTTTAGAAATTGCTAAAAACGCTAAAGTAGTAGGATCGCCTGCAGCAATTGGATTTCTTAAAGAAATCATAAATAGAGAGTTTGAATATATAAGTGTAGAAGATGGAGATAGTATAAGTCTTGGAAATAAAACCTTATCTTTTATTTCAGCACCTTTTCTTCACTGGCCAGATTCAATTTATACCTATGTTGCACAAGACAAGCTACTTATCACTTGTGATTCCTTTGGAAGTCACTACGCAAGTGATGCGATGTATAATGATTTAAACCGAAACCAAGAAGATTATTGCGAAGCCTTAAAATATTACTTTGACTCTATTATGGGGCCCTTTAAACCTTATGTGTTAAAAGCTATAAATAAAATAAAGGACCTTCCAATAGATATAATATGCCCAGGCCATGGTCCTATTTTAAGAGAAGATCCCTTAAGTGTCGTAAATCAATACAAACAGTGGAGCCTTCCAGAAAAATCAGCCCAAGACGAAACACAGGTTACCTTATGCTACGTTTCAGCTTATGGCTATACTGAAACTGTAGCTAAAAAAATAGAAGAGGGTATAAAATCCAATAGTAATTTCAAAGTTAACATGTATGATGTTATCTATCATGATATGAATGATATTTTAAAAAGCATAGACAAATCTGAGGGAGTAATTTTTGGTTCTCCTACCATAAATGGAGATGCTCTAAAACCTATATGGGATATTTTAGTAAATTTAAATCCTATAGTTCACGGTGGAAAAGTAGCCTCCGCATTTGGTTCTTACGGTTGGAGTGGTGAAGCCGTTTCAAATATAGAGGATAGATTAAAACAAATTAATCTAGATTTATATCCTTCTATGAAATTTATTTTTAAACCTTCTGAAAAAGATTTAAACTTTGCCTTTAAATTTGGAGAAAGTTTTGCGGAGAAAATAGCTGAAAAAATTAAAATAAAAAACAGTCCCGCTAAACCTTCTACGGAGAAACGATGGAAATGCATCGTTTGCGGCGAAGAATTTGATGGAGAGAAACCACCTGAAATATGCCCTGCTTGTGGTGCAAGTGCTGATCAATTTATTCAAGTATCAGAAGATGTAATTACCTTTAGTTCTGATAAAAAAGAAAAATTCTTAATTATTGGTAACGGCGCTGCTGGATATTATGCTGCTGATGCCATAAGAAAAAGAAACAAACAATGCGTTATAGAAATGATATCTAATGAATCACAATTAACCTATTACAGGCCTTCAATTTCCGATGGCATAAGTGAAGACCTTAAAGATGATACTTTCTACCTCTCTCCAAAAGAGTGGTATGTGGATAACAATATAAAGCTTACCTTAGGAGTGCAAGTTCAAAGCTTAAACCCTGAAGAAAAGCAAATATTACTTGAGGGTGGTACCGCTATAAGTTACGATAAACTAATATTAGCAAATGGGAGTAAAAACCATATGATTCCTGTAGAAGGAGTAGATAAACAAGGAGTATTCACACTGCGAAGTCTAAAGGATTTAGAATCTATTAAGAATAAGATGAAGACCTCCAAAAGCGTAGTTATTGTAGGTGGTGGACTTTTAGGTCTTGAAGCTGCATATGAAATAAAAAAGGTTGGCCTTAAAGTTTCTGTAGTGGAATTTAGTGATTCTCTACTTGTTAAGCAATTAGATAGCGAAGGTAGCCTTATACTTAAAACTGCAGTTGAAAACGAAAATATTAAAATTATATTGGGAGATTCAGTAAATCTTATAAACGGTGAAAACGGTGTTACATCAGTTACACTCAAAAGTGGAAAAACAATAGATGCAGACTTAGTACTATTTTCAACAGGTATTGCACCAAACAAAAACATAGCTGATAACACTAATATAAAAACTAACAGAGGCATACTAGTCAATGAAAATATGGAAACTAATATTAGTGGCATATATGCCTGCGGTGATATTGCAGAATTTGAAGGTGCCGTATATGGAAATTGGCCTGCCGCTGTAGACATGGGTAAGATTGCAGGTATAAACGCAGTAGGAGATAATAAAGCCTATGTGCACGCACTTGGTGTTATATCCTTTAACGCTATGGGCTTAGAGCTATTATCTGTAGGTGAGATTTCAAAGAATCAATTTAAAGCTATTAGCTTGAAAGATAGTGAAAACAACCTATACAAAAAATTGTTCTTCAATAAAGACATCATAACCGGTGGAATTATAATTGGAGACAACAAATCCTCCGCCAAACTAATAAGTGACATTGAGGAGTCAAAGACCCTTGAAGAAGTAATGAATGAAAATTTAATCTAATAAAACAAAAAAGGCACCTAGGACTTTACGGTCTTATGTGCCTTTTTTATTTTATTAATTATACTTTACTTTAAAGCCTGATCAATACCCTCTGCCAAAGCCCTTGCTATCTTATCTTGGTAAGAGTCACTTGCAAGCAATTTGTCCTCAGAAGCATTAGATTGAAAACCCATTTCCACTAAAATAACAGGTACCTTAGACCAATTAAATCCTGTCATATCATTTCTTTCCACAACGCCTCTATCCTTCATACCAACCTTATTAATTAAACTATTAAAAACTATCTCTCCATATTTTTTACTTGTCTTATATATGACATTTGTATTTTTAGTATCTGCTGGTACAAGCATTGATGCTCCTGTAACAGATGAATTATCATTTCCATCCGCATGGATTCTTATAACTAAATCCGCCATATTATCATTTCCGAACTCAGCTCTTGCTTTACTTCCCATAACTATGTTATCCTGCGTTTTAGTCATTTTTACAGTATATCCATTTTCCTGTAGTGCACTTTTGAGTTTAACTGCTACCGCCATATTAACCACGTATTCAGGAATTCTTGTATTAACACCCTGGGCACCACCTGGTTCAATTACTTTCATTATACTTGAACCTGGATCTTGTTGCTCTTTTTTACTACTAGTAACACTGCCATGTCCTGGATCTATAACAATAATTTTTTGAGAACTTCCAATTGAGCTTTTCTTATCTTCATCAGTTTTAACCTGTGATTTCTTCTCTATCAAAGCTTTTGCTTTTGCTTCTTCTTTTGCTTTTGCTTCTTCTTTTGCTTTTGCTTCTTCTTCTTTTTTCGCCTTAGCTAATGCTTCTTCTTTCACTTTTAGCGCTGCTTCTTCTTTCGCTAATTTTTCTTCTTTAGCTTTAGTTAATGCTTCTTCTTTAATCTTCATAGTTTGTACAGATCTTTCATGTTTTTTTACGGCATAGTTTGTACTATATAATGCACCACCCAAAATAGCTAAACACATGAACGCTAATATTATTTTTTTCTTTTTTAACATTTTAACTCCCCCAAACTTTCTCCGCATACAACAAAAAATGTTATTGCTTATTTCCCCATTTATTTATTAACATAACCATAATTATATCAGATTAGCATATAAAATAAAAAAGTATATATTCACTGTTATGTTTTGTACATTATATTCCAAAAATTTCATAGTATTACGACGACCTAAAAAGCCTAAGATAATAACATTAGTAATCAAATTTTAAAAAGGAGGAATTTTAATGCCACACAAAGACGATATATATTACGATGAAGACCGTGATAAAATAGAAAAAGCTAATAAAATAGAGGATCTCCAAAACTTAGAAAAAGTCCTACTAGAACCGAGCGATGCCCTAACTAGCACTATAATATTGCATCATTAGAAAATGTCAGTAAATCAAGAGAAAAAACTGAAATATCTATACAAAAAAATAAAAAGCTAGCAAAATTATTTTTACTAGCTTTTTTATGTTTGTTTAAATAAAGGGATTGGGTTCTAGCATTAATTTAGTCTCTTCCTTGGGGGGATAAAGATTATTAGTACTATATGTATTAGAAGTTTCTATAGTGTTATTGTATGTTAATTTTGCTTATTTGTCAATAGTAATTATCATTTAATATCTTTTATACTGCAAATTCTTCTTCGCCATTTAAAATGAATTTATTAATAATATGTGCAACCCCATCTTGCTCATTAGTTTTAGTTATAAAATTTGCAGCTCTTTTAACTTCTGGGAATGCATTCCCCATAGCAACTCCTAAGCCGGCATATTTAATCATATGGATATCATTACCTGCATCTCCTATGCATATAACCTCTTCTTGTTTAATATTTAGCTCCTTCGCTAGCGCTGCTACCCCTGTACCTTTATTAACTGATTTATGAAGGAACTCTAAATAGAAAGGTGCACTTCTAACTATTGTGTACTTATCACTTACTTCTTCAGGAATTCTTTGCATTACTTCCTCTATAATGTCTGGCTCGTCCACAAACATAACCTTAACTATAGTAGTACCTTCTTCTACATCCTCAACAGCTATTACCTCATTAGAAATATGATTCATTTCCGCTTCATTTCTAGTGTATTTAGTATCCTTAGGCGAAATTACCGTATTCTCTGTTAATGCATGTATATTCACCTTTAGCTCTTTGCTTAATTCATATAAACATTTATAATCTTCGATAGTTAATGTTGTTTTAGCTATCGTCCTGTTACCTTCAGTATTTTGAACTAAAGCTCCATTAAATGCTACTGCATAATCGTCTTCTGAAATTAAGTTAAGTTCTTCTAAATATCTTTTAAACCCAACCAAAGGTCTTCCTGATGCTAGTACAACTTTTATTCCATTTTTTCTTGCTTGTTGTATTGCGTCAAAATTCACTTGTGAAATTTGTTTTTCATCATTTAATAATGTTCCATCCATATCTAGTGCTATTAATTTATACATTCAATTACCTCCGTGTTAAAAACATTTCTTAGACCAGTTTAAGTATAACATAGAATTTTATAAGTAATGGATTTGATTTTCTATAAATTTTCCGGTAATTTTATATTCTTAAATATCTAAATTCATATATTTATTATGAATTAAAGCATATCATACCGTTAATTTTCAGTTAAAATAATGTAATTTTTACTATACTTAGGTAATATACTGACTATAATGTGTAAAATAGCACACTTACACTTATAAGGAGGTTGTATATATGATGCTAAAAAAAGAAAAACCATTAATTATTACTCTATCTATCATTATTTTAGCAGCATTATTATATGTCGTTTTCTCCTTAAATAAATTGGCTACGCCTAATACATCTTCAAATATTCCTTCGCAAAAAGGGGTACTTGAACTTTCAAATTGGGATTTTCATAAAGATGGATATACTTCCCTTGACGGGCAATGGCAATTTTACTGGCAGCAATTACTATCACCAAAAGATTTTACTAACAGTTCTCCCCTTCCCTCTTATATAGAAATGCCAATGCCTTGGAATAAATATAATAAAAATTATGATTCTAATGGTTATGCTACATATAGTTTAACCATAAATTTAAATTCAAAATATAAAAATACACTTTTAGGCATAAGTGTGCCTCCCATGTTATCTTCATATAAATTATGGGTTAATGGACATCTCTTTTCATCTAATGGTATTGTTGGCAAAAGTAGTTCTTCCGAGCTTCCTAAATCTCTTCCAATTACCAGTTATTTTATGAATAATAATGACAAAATACATTTAGTACTTCAAGTTTCAAATCATAACTTTAGAGATGGAGGTACCCGTGGCAATATTTATCTAGGATTACAGTCCCAAATGGCGAATAAAAGAGACGCATCAATTGCACTTGAATTTTTTTACTTTGGTATACTGCTTATAATGGGCTTATATCACTTATGGTTATATGCTTTTAGAATAGATGATACTTCTAAGCTTTATTTTGGTATACTTTGCATAATTGCATCTTTAAGGGCCTTAACAGTTGGTAACAATTATTTTTTAACCTTATATGATAATGTAAGCTATAGCCTAGCTCTTAAACTGGACTACTTAACTTTCTATGCGGCAGTTTATTTTATACTAATTTACACATGCGTAGTTTTTAAACGAAATTACGCAAAAAAATTTTTAACAATATGTAAGTTTTTTTTCCTATTCTTTATAGTTACTACTGTTTTTATTTCCCCACTAATTGCTTCAAAACTCCTTAGGGTATTTCAAATATTCAATAATTTAAATGACTATTCTTTATTAGGATTCTTCATTATCATACTTTTAAATGCTTTTATGTTGGCAATGAATCATTCTAAAGCATATAAAAAAATTGAAACTTTATCTAAGGAAAATGAAGAGTGTCTTTTAAGAGAAAAGCTTAGAGAATCTACCTTTCTTCTAAATTCAACCTTGAATTTGGAAGAAGTTCTAGATAAATTATTAAAAAATTTAAAACCATTAGTGCCTTATGACAGCGCATCATTTTTCATGGAAGAAAACAACCATTTCAATATTATGGCGGGAACTGGTTTCAAAAACATAAATGAGATACACAAGATTCACATAAGTAAAAAAGATGATAAGCTATTTAAAGAAATATATGAAACTAATACTACTTTATTAGTTTCGAACGTTAAACAAGATCCTCGTTTTACGCATTATATAGGTCTATCTAATATTGAAAGTTGGATGGGCATACCTATAATCTTTAAAAATAAAATTATTGGCATCTTAACATTAGATTCAGTTCAAAAAAACATTTATACTAAGAATCACTGTGATATAGCCTTGTCCTTTTCCCAACATGCAGGAATGGCTATAGAAAATGCTACCTTGCATGGCAAAGCTAAAAAGCTAGCTTGCATTGATTCTCTAACTAATCTGTACAACAGACGAAGTTTTTTTGAGCAAGCAAATATAAGCTTTGATAAGGCTAAATTATTGTTACAACCTATTTCATCCATTATGATTGACATTGACGATTTCAAGAAAATTAACGATAGCCTAGGTCACCATACTGGAGACCTAGTTTTAAAACGTCTTTCAAAAATCTGCTTAGAAAATCTAAGTGAAAACCATATTTTAGGTCGTTTTGGTGGTGAAGAATTTATTATATTATTACCTAACACCTCCTTTAAAGGCGCTGAAATAATCGGAGAAAATCTGCGCAGTGCTATAGAAAATAATCCTTTAATTATTAAAACATCAGATTCAATACCTATCACCTCAAGCCTTGGAGTTGCTACACTTACTCCTACTGTTCAAGATTTGGATTATTTATGCATAGCAGCTGACAAAGCCATGTACCGAGCAAAGGCTCTTGGTAAAAATAAAGTTGTATCAATAAATTTGGACTCTAAGAGTAATTTATACACCGCTGAGTGAATTAGAAAAAAGTTATCCACATTGTTTTCCGCAAGTTGTTCTCCGTTTTTTTAGTAACAAATATCATACGTCCTTCATATTATGCATAATAGTGATTTAACGATTAATAGTTGTTACCTACAACTAACTCACTACAAGGAGGGTTAAAATGTACGGAAATCCATATATTACGTATGATCCAAATTTATTATCAAACTCCTTAGAAGGTATTAGAGCAGCAGTTCAAGGTGAAAAAGAAGATGAATTGTTCTATGACTACTTAATAAGCGTTGCTCCTACAGACGATGAAAAGAAAATTATTGCATCTATAAGAGATGATGAACGTGGACATAATAAAATGTTTAGACAAATATATAATAACATCACTGGAATAGATGTACTACTTAAAGACGATGAGGAATTTGTAAAACCTATTTCTTACCTTGATGGTATTAAAAAAGCATTATTTGGTGAACTGGGTGCTGTGGAAAGATATCGAGAAATTAGAAGAGGACTTCCATGTACAATGTATAGAGATATACTTTTCAACATTATAACTGATGAAATAAAGCATAGTGTAAAATACAATTATCTATTTACCTTAAACAAAAAATAACATTTACATGCTATCCCGCGCCCTTTGTCCCAATGTAAGGATTATTACTGAGAATAAAATTAATATGCATCCAATTACAATAGTAAAGGACAGCTTTTCACTTAGAATTATAACTCCAAGTATAATGCTTACTATAGGCTCTAAAGTGCTTAATATCGCAGCACTCGAAGGGCCTATTATTTTTATGCCCTTTAAAAACATTGTAAGAGCTAAAACTGTAGATACTAGAGCAATGCTACCGGAAGCTAAAAAACTATATGGCTTTATATTAAAATCTAATTGTCCATTAATCATGCCCATTATGAAAATTGACAGCGCAGCTATAAACGCTAAATAGAAAGTTAGTACAAACGTATCGATTTTGTTAACTTCACTATGTGCAACTCCAACAATATAATACGCATAGAAAAATCCTGAAATAAGAGCAAGCCATACTCCTTTAAAATTTAATGAAGCGCTCCCACTGTCCACTAAAAGATATATTCCGAGCACTGATAAAATCAGCGCTAAAATTTTACTTAAATGCAATTTTTCTTTGTACAAAATAACTGAAAAAGCTGTTACTATCACAGGGTAAACGAAATGTAGAATAGTAGCGAGTCCCACAGATATATAATTATATGATAAAAACAGCGCATAAGATGTGCCTGTATATCCTATAATCGATAAAAAAATAATGTGCATTAGCTGTGACTTGTTTAATTTAAAATCTTTTTTTGTAACAACTATGTAAAGTAATATTATTAAAGCAGCTATAAAGAACCTAAGAAATAACACTGTTGTTGCATTTGCACCACCAGTATAAGCTATTTTTGCGAGAATTGGCATAACTCCAAAAGCCGCTGAAGATACTACTGTATATATTATCCCATCTATCTTTTTCATTTGTTCACATCCCTTTCTTTATGTCTACGTATCATTCTATCACAAACAAAAAAAATAAAACTACCCAAATACCTCTAATGTATTTGGGTAGTTAAGTCTCTAGCTGCGAATATGTTGCAGCCTCCCAGAAGATTGTTTAATTAGTAACTTCATCAATTATACTATTAATATAATTTAGTACTTCTTTCTTTTGTTCTATAGATTTACCTTTTACTTCTTCTATTGTACTCAAAATGTTGTTTGCTTGTTCTTTTTTCGTTTCATTCATATATTTAGTGGCACTTTGTATTTTTTGTTTTGCCGCTACTAATTGCTTATCTATATCTTCGTCGCTTGTCGTGTCAAGACCTTCAGATTGAGTTTTTGTTTCCTTAAATCCAACCGTTCCTATTATTTTATGATTTCTAATTACAAAGCTCTTTATCTTAATAGGAAGTATATCTGTTTTAATTTTTATTAGATTATCCTCAACATAAAAGACATCATTACTCTGCTTGGCAATTTGAGACATTATAAGTTCTTTAGGTAATGTTAGCTTTCCAACTTTAAAATTATCAGCAGCGTATGTAATTTCACCATTAGAAACATCTAGCTTTCCCGTGGACGATAATAATAAATTAATATTTTTATAACTGAATGGAGCCTCAATCAAAATTTTATCATTTCCTATTTTTGTGTTAATTTCCTTAATAGTTATGTCTCCCTTACTTATAGGCTTTTTAAAATATAGATTAATCAACGCATTCATATTCTCTTGATTTATTGCAAATTGCCCACTTTTTAACAGTATGTCTTTTTCAAGTTCCTGTATAACATTTGTAGAAGCCGTTTTTTCAACTACTACTTCACCATTATATAATAGAGAGCATGCAAAAATTGTAAGTGCCACGAGTAAAATAATTGGCACCCATATTAGTTTGCTTCTCTTTGATTTATTATTTCTAGCCATATTCCCCTCCTTAATCCCCTTTTACTTATATATGTTACCACATTTTCTATAATTCGGCACTTTAAATTAAATAATTAACAAATATTCTCTATTTAATTCTTAACCCTTTTCTTAAAGATCTTTATGAAAAAGCATACTCTAAAAAAATAAAACTACCAAAATATCTCTAATATATTTTGATAGTCCTCTATTTATTCCTCATAGTCCAGAAGCTTTTCTTAATTGTTCAGCATTGCCTCGATTTATATTCCTAAATGATGCATGCTTAACTCTATCCTTAGATTGAATCTTAGGTATTACCTTTTTCTCTTTTGTTAATGAATCACGCTTAATTTCTTTTTGCTTCCCAGATCCTTTTTTCTCTTTCTCACTACTTGAAGATTTATTTTTAAATTCATTCACATTTTTGTTATTATCGTTTATTACTTTTTTCTTTTCTTCTATAGGTTTACCATGCGCTCCATCTATGGTATTTAGAGGCTTTTTTTGTTTCGCTGTAGCTAATTGCTTATCTATCTCTTCTACATTCTTTGCATCAATATTTTTAAATGGAATTCTTGAGCTTTGCTTCGCAGCTGTTCCTGATATTCTATTATTCTCAACTTTTAAACTATTTATCTTAAAAGGAATTACGCTTGGATTAATTTTTATTAAATTGTCCTCAGCATAAACGGTCTTATTATCCGACTTTGAAATTTGTGACAACACTATTTTTTTAGGTATTGTGAGCTTTCCAATTTTAAAATTTTCAGCAGCATATGTAAAATTGTCTTTAGTAAAATCTATCTTCCCCTTGGACGAAAATAATAAATTTACCTTCTTATAGCTGATAGGAGCCTTGATTACAAGTTCATCCTTTACAATCTCTATATTAACTCCCTTAAGAGTTATATCCCCCTTAGTTTCAGGCCTTAATAATTTAATTAACTCATCTATGTCATTTTGAGTTAAGTCAAATTTCCCGCCTTTCCCCTGTATTTTTTTAAGTTTATCTATAATCTCTGAGGAAGCTGTTTTTTTAAATACTAAACCACTATTGTATAATATTAGGTATGCACAAACTACTGTTGATCCTAATAAAATAGTTAATGTCCCTATAATTATTTTTCTCTTTAATTGCATGTTTTCCGACATATTCTCCCCCTTTTTTCATTAATATTTATATGTTACCACATTTAACATAATTTTTAACTGTAATTCACATAGTTCACAAAAAATTTTTCTCTAACTGTAAATAAAATTGGTCATATTATACTTATCTAGAAAAATTGCGGTACAAGCCTTTTGTATGATATTATATATCTAATAAACAAAACATATTAGGAGGATATTATGGGAACACAAAAAACGCCTTATGTTAATCGAAAAAACCATTACGATACTCTATTAAAAAAGCAAAAACAGACCATAGGTTTTATAAGCTTATTAAGATTAATAGTTTTCATATCCGGATTGAGCTTTACAATTTTCTTTTATTTACGAACTACTTACTATTTAAGCCTTTTAATATTAGTTACCACCATCATCACATTTATAACCTTGGCAATTAAACATAGCAAGATAAAACGCAACAAAATCAGATGTTCGATTTTATGTAAAATAAATGAAAATTGTCTAAAACGCATAAATAACAATTGGAAGGATTTTTCTGATAATGGTGATGATTTCAGCGATGAAAATCACAGTTACTCGAAAGACCTAGATATATTTGGCAATAACTCCCTTTTCCAATGGATAAACACCTGCATAACTTATCTTGGTAGACAAAAATTGAAAGATTCTCTTTCCGCCCCTATTTATAATACTGATGAAATACATAAAAGGCAGGAAGCCATAAAAGAGCTCGCTGGGAATATTGGATGGACACAGAGATTTGCAGCGGAAGCAATACTTAGCGAGAATAAAAACCATAACCCTGGGGAATTGCTTGAATGGGTAAAGGATAAAAATGAGTTTTTCCTAAAACCTCTAGCAATAATCATAATAAGGATATTACCAATGATAACTCTATCTCTTATGGTATTATCATTTGTTTTTTCTAAAGTATCTTACAGAATACCCCTTTTAGCAATTGTCATTCAGATAATACTTCTTTTAGTTGGATATAAAGAAGTAAGTAGAAATTTGGACACTGTATATAAATATAAGGATTCAATCTTTATATATAATAAGCTCCTTATGCATATAGAAAAGAAGACTTTTACCTCAGAGTACTTAATCAAATTAAAAGAAAAACTTGTTAATAAGGACGGAATGAACGCTTCTTTTCAAATTAAAAAACTAGTAAATCTAGTAACAGTAATATCTGACAGAAGAAACATGTATTACTTACCTATAAATATCCTCCTCCTGTGGGATTATCAATGTTTAATTAATCTTCAGAAATTTAAGAAAAAGAGTGGTTCTTCTTTAGCAACTTGGATAGATGTTATAGGTGAAATCGAATCCCTAAATAGTTTATCAATTATATCCTATGAACACCCAGACTGGGCAATTCCAAAATTTAAGGACGGATCCCCTATCTTTGATGCTAAAAATCTGGGCCATCCACTACTCGGAAGTAACCGAGTATATAATGATATCCGCATAGAAAGATCACAAAATGTTCTTTTAATAACAGGTTCCAATATGTCCGGCAAAAGCACACTTCTTAGAACTACAGGTATTAACTTGGTTTTAGCCTATGCCGGTGCTCCTGTATGTGCGCAAAGTTTTAGTTGCTCTATAATGGATATTTATACTTGCATGAGAACAAGTGATAACTTAGAAAAGAACATTTCATCCTTCTATGCAGAACTTTTAAGAATAAAAAAACTTGTAAATGCTACGAAAAACAAAACTCCAATTTTCTTCTTATTAGATGAAATCTTTAAGGGAACTAACTCTATAGATAGGCATACCGGCGCTAAAATACTAGTCGCCAAGCTAAGTACTGAGAATGCACTAGGCTTTGTGTCTACCCACGACTTAGAGCTAGGTGACATAGAAACCACTAATAAAAGAGTTAAAAATTATCATCTTAAAGAATATTATAAAGATGATAAATTATACTTTGACTATAAACTCAGACCTGGAGTCTCTACCACTAGAAATGCATTATACTTAATGAAAATGGCAGGCCTTGATATTCCACCTGACATTGAACTCCCAAAATAAAAAATAAAAAATAAAAATACATCCATATACTTTCTCCTGCGTGACTCCAAATAAGAGATTGAAACGTGAAATTCCATTAAGAGATTCTAATCTTTTTCGAATATAAAATTCTCTAACGCTCACACTCGACTTCCTGTCTCAGGCTTGCTAGACTGCCGTCCTGGCAGCCTCACAAGAATTTAATGAGCGTAACATCATTTAATAATTAGGTTAATCATAACAATGATAACCAAAAATAAAAAAATCATAATATTAATAAAGAAACTTAAGACTGTATTTGATAATGCAGTCTTTTCTTATGGTCAAAATAATTAGCAATTTAACCATGTATATGTTTTGGCAATTTCCCTACGTTTCAATAGGTTTTTAATATTATTTTAGAGCAAAATACTATTATAGTAATATCGTGAAAGGAGAAATCTCATGAAAATTAATTTAAATTTTAAAAAATTTATTTTGCTAGTAGCTATATTCACTTTTTTAAAGGGTTCCTTCTTCGCCGATTTTGCTAGCAAAAGTAAAGACTATGAAGATAAATATGGTGTTTATCTAGTCTTCGCTGAATAACGCAATAAAATACATCAATTTTAAAAAAGTTGTATAAGCTAACTAAAAGATAAAATATCCAATAAAGCTTGTACAACTTTTTTATTAACTCTTATTTTTTATATCCCTCGGGATGACTTTCATGCCATTTCCACGCAGTTTCTATAATAGTTTCAAGAGAAGCATATTTAGGTTCCCATCCGAGAATTTTCTTAGCCTTTTCACTAGAAGCTATAAGCACTGCAGGGTCTCCTGCACGTCTAAGAGCCATTTCAGCCTTTATTTCTTTTCCAGTAACTTTTCTTGTTACGTCGATAACCTGTTGAACAGAAAATCCTTGTCCATTTCCAAGATTACAAGTTATGCTGTCCTCCCCGCATCGTAGCCTCTTCACTGCTAGTAAATGAGCACTAGCAAGATCAGTTACATGGACATAATCTCTAACACAAGTACCATCCTCTGTGTCGTAATCATCCC
This sequence comes from Clostridium sp. CM041, assembly GCF_055081035.1. NCBI lineage: Bacteria > Bacillati > Bacillota > Clostridia > Eubacteriales > Clostridiaceae > Clostridium > Clostridium sp. CM041. The sequence continues at coordinate 2,895,851 of NZ_CM143648.1, read as the reverse complement.
CAAATACCATAATCTTTTCTCTTTGTCCGAGTGCTACCTGAAGAATAATAGGAATTAAATGAGATTCTGGTCTATGGTCTTCTCCTATATTTGAGCTTATATGTGCACCTGCTGCATTAAAATATCTTAAAGCAGTATATTTTATCCCATAAGCATTATCACACCATTTTAAGATTTTCTCAACACAAAGCTTTGATTCTCCATAAGGATTAGTAGGAAAAGTCTTATCTTCTTCAAGTATAGGAATATTATCTGGCTCCCCATAGGTTGCCGCAGTTGATGAGAAAACTATATATTTAACCTTATGATCTCTCATAGCCTTAAGTAAATTTATAGTAGATCCTATGTTATTTTCAAAATACTTTAGAGGTTCTGTAACACTTTCACCTACCAATGAATCTGCTGCAAAATCTATAACTGCATCTATAGTATTCTCTGTAAAAACCTTATTTAGTATTTCATCATCTCTTAAATCCCCACAGTAAAGCTTTCCACCAAGTAGCGCATCATGATGTCCCTTTTGAAAATTGTCTAAAACAACTACCTCTTCACCTTTTTCTAAGAGCTCAGCGACCATATGACTTCCAATGTACCCCGCTCCACCACATACTAAAATAGCCATTAACTAAATTCTCCTCTCATAAAAACTTATTATTAAATAATACAATCTTATATATTATTTTAACACACCACTTCTATTAGTTGTAACTTTATTGTTAATCAAATTATTTCTATACGGTTGACAATGCCGTGCTACCATCATATAATAATTTGAATAAATATATAAACTTTTCCGTATTATGCTAAAAAGCTTATTTTTATTGGAGGTACTATCAATGGATTCTGGCCCCATACCGAGGAATTACTATATAAAATTTAATATTATTATAGAGGAAGAATTCATTTATACTAGCGCTTTGACCTAATTATGCACTTTTCTTACAAACCTCATTTTATTAGCAAACCTTCTTCCTCTAAATAAAAGTTAGGAGGGAGATTATGTCTCATAGATTAAACCAAAAAGAACTAACTGAATTTTTGTTAACCGAAACTATAGATGAAATAAATAAACTTATTCAGTTCATTCATCCCGCTGATATTCTAGTAGTTATTAGGCAATATGATGGAGATAAAATAAATTTATTTCAAAAACTATCTCCAAATGTGATTGCAAACATTATTGATGATGCAGAAGATGAGGAGAAATATGACCTCTTATCTATTCATTCCACTATCATTCAAAAAAAAATTATACATGAGATGTCATCTGATGAATTAGTAGATTTATTAGAAGCTGTAACAGATGATGAAGCTAAAAGTATCATGATAAAAATGAATAAAGAAGATGTTGACGAAGTCAACGCATTGTTAACCTACTCTCCAGACAGTGCGGGTGGTATTATGGCCACTGAGTTTATAAGTGTAAAAGAAAATATGACTATAGGTGAAACCTTAAGTTATCTTCAAAAGGAAGCTACAGAAGCGGAAACTTCTTATTATATATATGTAATAGGCGAAAATGATCTTTTAAAAGGAGTTATATCTTTAAAAGACATAGTACTAAGCAACTTTGATGTGAAAATTTCAGATATCATGAATAGTAATGCCATGAGCGTCCCTGTTGATATGGATCAAGAAGAAGTTGGTCACATTTTCGAAAAATACGGGTTTTTAACTATGCCCGTAGTCGATGAAGATATGCATATTTTAGGAATAATAACTTCAGATGATATAATGGGAATTCTTAGTGATGAACATACCGAGGATTTATATCGCCTCGCGGGTTTAAAAGGAGATGAAAAGGTTACCGGTTCTCTTAAATCCTCCATTTGTAGTAGATTACCCTGGTTATTTGTAAATCTAATAACTGCGATCCTTGCCGCTTCAACCGTTAGTTTTTTTGAAGGCACCATTCAAAAGGTTGTAGCCTTGGCCGTCTTCATGCCAATAGTTGCAGGTATGGGCGGTAATGTAGGTACACAAACGCTAACTATTATTATTCGAAGCATAGCTCTCGGAGAAATTGACGCTAAAAATTCCAAGAAAATATTATTAAAGGAATTCGGTGTAGGTGTATGTACAGGTGTTGCAGTGGGTATTGCAGTAGCTTTATTAGGTTGCTTTTGGGAAAAGAATATTGTTTTTGGAATAGTTATTGGTTTATCTATGTTGTTAAACATGATGGCAGCAACCATAGCCGGTTTTGCAGTACCAGTTATATTAAAAAAAATCAATATTGACCCAGCACTTGCTTCTGCTGTATTTGTTACTACAGTAACTGACATTTTAGGTTTCCTCTTCTTTCTTGGACTTGCAACGTTATTTTTACCATACTTAATGTAATAAATAAAAACTACCAAAGTATTCATTGATAAAGATTAATCTTCCCTAAGAAGAATCAATTTCCTCTAAGAAGAAGTAATCCTCTATTTACATTATTAAGGTATTAATTTATACTTGATTAAGAAAAGCAATAATATTACATACCTTATTTAATAAAATATTATACCTTAGAAGGGGGGAATTTATCAAAAGTTGAATATTACTTTTGATAAAACCAAAATGCCAAATGGCTCTGTTTTAAAACCTGTTTATAAAAAAATAGCTATTGATATTGCTAATAGAATTCTATCTGGAGATCTTCCAATAGGCGATAAGCTATACGGTCGCTCTTCACTTGCAAGCCAATATAACGTATCACCAGAAACTATAAGAAGATCAATAACTCTTCTTAGTGACATGGATATAGTTAAAGTAACAAAAGGTAGCGGAATAGTCATAAACTCAGTAGATAATTGTTTGGAATTCATCCATAATTTCAAAGATATAGATTCTATAACTTCTCTAAAAAAAGAAGTTGTTGATTTACTTGAAAAGAAAAAAGAATTAGATAAAAATATAGAGTCTTCTATCGATGAACTAATAGATTATTCTAGCAGATTTAAAAATAGTAACCCTTTCATACCCTTTGAGTTTGAAATACATTCTGAAATGAGTGTCGTAGGTAAAACTATATCTCAAGCTGAATTTTGGCAAAATACAGGGGCAACAATAATTGGTATACGACGAGATGAAAAATTAATACTTTCCCCCGGACCACAAACTATATTTGAAGATAATGACATATTTGTGGTAATCTGTGATGAAACTAGCTATTATAGGATTAAACTCTTTCTTTATAAAAAATAAAACTCAAAAATCCCTTACATCGCAGATGTAAGGGATTGATTTTTAGTTGAATTTTCACTGAATTAAAAAAATAATCTTTAATAGTATACTAGTAATTTCAACATACTAGCAAATTTTATAGATTAGCCCATTCTTTACAAAGTAACAACCCAATGATATGATTAAGTTGTTGCTTTTTCAATAAATTGGGGGTTTTTAATTTGATTAAAGGATATTATGTAATTTTATATACATTAAGAAATCAATTCATAGATATGGAGGTAACTTTTAATGAATAGTATAAATTCCTTTATAAATTTCGTAATAAGTAGACAAGCTGAAATATTCAATTTATTTATACAACATATTCAACTGACTATATTTGCAATATTGATGGCTGTGTTAATAGCTGTGCCCCTTGGAATACTTATAGTTCGGTATAGAAAACTCTCGGGTCCTGTCATTGGATTTACAAATTTAGTTCAATCAATACCAAGTCTCGCATTGCTCGGGTTTTTAATACCTATAATTGGTATCGGCAGCAAACCAGCAATTATTATGGTGGTTATGTATTCTCTTCTACCAATTCTAAAAAACACATTTACAGGACTAACCAACATAAATCCTTCACTTATCGAAGCAGCTGACGGTATGGGCCTTACCAATACTCAGATACTACTCAAGGTTCGTTTTCCACTAGCTATGCCTATTATTATGTCGGGTATTAGAATATCTTCAGTTACAGCAGTAGGCCTTATGACAATAGCCGCTTTTGTAGGAGCTGGCGGTTTAGGCTCCTTAGTCTTTACAGGCGTTTCAACCGTTAACAATAATATGATCCTAGCTGGGGCCCTTCCTGCTTGTTTTCTTGCTATTTTTCTAGACTTTATTATAGGCAAGGTAGAAACTATAGTAATTCCCGAAGGAATAAAAGTTTCTCAAGGCGCAAAAACACTAAAAACTAATACTATCTTTGACAGCAAAAGATTTAAAGTCGGAACTGCGGTATTAGTTCTTATAATCATTTTATCCTCAGTATTTACAAGTTTCTTTAAAAGTAAAAATACAATAGTTGTAGGTTCTAAAAACTATAGCGAACAATTAATACTTGGAAATATGGTAGCTTCTTTAATAGAAAGTAATACAAACTATAAAGTTGAAAGAAAAATGAATTTAGGTGGGTCCATTGTAACACTTAATGCTATAAAATCAGGTGCTATAGACATCTATGTAGAATACACAGGTGTGGCCCTCGTAAATATAATGAAAAAAGACTCTATAAGCGATCCTGACAAAGTTTACAACATAGTTAAAGATGGTTTTAAAAAGGATTACAATGTAGAATGGTTAAAACCATTAGGTTTCAATAATACATATGAGTTAGCACTTAAACAAGATCTTGCTAAAAAATATAATTTAAACACTATTTCAGATTTAGCAAAAGTTAGCAAAGATTTTGATTTAGGATGCACTATGGAATTTGCAAGCAGAATGGATGGTTATCTTGGATTACAAAAACTATACAATTTAGAGTTTAAAAATGTAAAAGGTATAGATGGCGGACTTCGCTATACAGCAATTCAAAATAATGAAACTCAAGTTACAGATGCATTTACAACTGATGGTTTGCTTCAAAGATTCGATCTAAAACTTTTAAAAGACGATAAAAAATTATTTCCACCTTATTATGCAGTTCCTATAGTACGGGAAGAAATACTAAAAAAATATCCTGAAATAAGACCTGTACTACTCTCCTTAGAGGGTAAAGTTACCGCTAAAGATATGCAAAAACTAAATTATAGAGTAGACAACGGTGAGGACCCTAGAACAGTTGCAGAAGACTTTTTAAAATCTAAAAAATTAATAGATTAAATTAAATAGGAGGCTATATTTTGATTGAATTTAAAAACGTAAATAAAACTATAAATGGAAAACACATTTTAAAGGATGTAAATATTACTATACAAAACGAAGAATTAGTTGTTTTTATTGGACCTAGTGGTTGTGGAAAAACTACCACACTTAAAATGATTAATAAATTATTAATCCCATCAACAGGTGAAATTTTTTTAGATGGAGATAAAATCCAAGATAAAAACACTATAAAACTTAGGCGTAATATGGGTTACGTTATACAGCAAGCGGGTCTTCTTCCTCACTTAACTATAGGTGACAATATTGGTTTAATACCATCCATAGAAAAGATTCCAAAGGATGAAATAAAGGAAAAAGTAATTGAGCTTTTAAATTTAGTAGGGCTAGATCCTGATGAATATATGGATAAATATCCTAATCAGTTAAGTGGAGGTCAGCAACAAAGAGTTGGCGTTGCAAGAGCATTTGTAATGAATCCCGAGGTAATCTTAATGGATGAACCTTTTAGTGCACTAGACCCTATAACAAAAACGCAACTTCAAGATGAGGTATTTAATATACAACAAAATTTTAAGAAAACCATAATATTTGTAACTCATGATATGGATGAAGCATTAAAACTCGGAGATAAAATTTGTATTATGGATGCTGGCAGCGTTGTTCAATTTGATACTCCAGAAGAAATATTAAAAAATCCTATCAATGACTTTGTACGCGACTTTGTAGGTAAAAAAAGAATATGGAATCAACCTGAATTAATTAAGGCAAAAGATATTATGATAGAAAAACCTATAAAATCAGTTGCAGAGCGAACAATACTCCAAGCAATTGAAATAATGAAATCTGCTAATGTAGATAGTTTACTTATTGTAGATAAAGCCAACATTTTATGTGGACTTGTTACCTTAAAACATATTAGATCAACCCTAAGAACGAATCCAGATAAAACTATAAAGATTAAAGAAATAATGCAAAGGGAACTTATAACGGTAAATCAAGAAGATTCTATAATAGATATATTAGAAGTTATAAAAAAAGAAGATATAAATTTTGTTCCTGTAGTAGATGATAACAATAAACTATCAGGACTTCTTACCAAAAGCAGCCTTTTATCTATATTAAGTAATCAATTTATAGATATGGAGGTAGATGTAGATGAATAGTATCAATTCTTTTATGAATTTCGTGATAGATAGAAAATCTGAAATATTAGACTTATTTATTCAACATATACAATTAACAATTTTTTCAATTTTGGTAGCAGTGTTAATAGCAGTGCCTCTTGGAATACTTATAGTTAGGTATAGAAAACTAGCAGGTCCTATAATTGGGTTTACAAACATAGTTCAATCTATTCCCAGTCTTGCACTTCTTGGATTTTTAATACCTATACTTGGTATTGGAAGCACACCAGCTATTATTATGGCAGTTATGTATTCTCTTCTACCAATTGTAAAGAACACATTTACAGGACTCACTAACATAAACCCTGCACTTATTGAAGCAGCTGATGGTATGGGACTTACCAATACTCAGGTACTACTCAAAGTTCGTTTCCCACTAGCTATGCCGGTTATTATGTCAGGTATTAGAATATCCTCAGTTACAGCTGTAGGACTTATGACCATAGCCGCTTTTATAGGAGCCGGCGGTTTAGGCTCCTTAGTCTTTACAGGCGTTTCAACTGTTAACAATAATATGATCCTTGCCGGAGCTATTCCTGCTTGTTTTCTTGCCCTTTTTCTAGACTTCATTATAGGCAAGGTTGAAAACATAGTAATTCCAGAAGGAATAAAAGATACTCATAAAACCCCAACGCGAACTGCTAGATTCTTTAAAAACAAAAAAACTCAACTTTGGGCTTCTGTCTTAGTTGTTATAATCATTGTATCAACAGTCGCTTCAAGTTTTGTTAAAAGTAAAGACACAATAGTGGTAGGCTCTAAAAACTTTAGTGAACAATTAATACTTGGAAATATGGTAGCTTCTTTAATAGAGGCTAAGACAGACATTAAGGTTACACGAAAATTAAACTTAGGTGGAACTAATGTAGTATTTAGTGCTATGAAATCAAAAGATGTAGATGTATATGTAGAATATACTGGAACAGGTCTTGTAAATATTCTAAAAAAACCTACCATGAGCGATCCATTTAAAGTTTATGATGTGATGAAAAATGATTTCTCAAAAAATTATGATATAGATGTAATGAAACCTTTAGGATTTAATAACACTTATGTAATCGCCGTAAAAAATGATTTTGCTAAAAAAAATAATTTAACTACTATTTCTGATCTATCAAAGATAAGTTCTAAATGTAATGCTGGTTTTACTATGGAATTTTCAGCTAGAGAAGATGGTTACCTTGGAGTTAAAAATTTATATAATCTAAATTTCAAAAGTTTAAAAAGTATAGATGGTGGACTTCGCTATACCGCACTTGAAAAAGGCGAAACACAGGTTTTAGATGCATTTGCTACAGATGGATTACTTGAGAAATTTCATCTTAAACTTTTAAAAGATGATAAGAATTTTTTTCCGCCTTATTATGCAGTTCCAGTAATAAGAGCAGAAACACTTAAAAAGCATCCTGAGCTAAAGGATATATTACTCATGCTCGAAGGTAAAATCACAGATGAAGATATGCGAACTCTTAATTATAGAGTAGATAATGAAGAACAACCTAGAAAAGTTGCAGAAGACTTTTTAAGATCGAAAAAATTGATAGACTAAATAAGAAAAGGGTTGATATATTGTTAAAATATATCAACCCTTTTTTTATTTACTCTTCCGGTTTTTATGTACAAAAAAAGTATATATTACGTATAATGCATTGAAGCAAGCTTTAGAACTTCTTAGCGAAACGAATGCATCAATCGTATTGCAATACGCGTAATATATACTTTTTACCTTATCTCATATCTTTTGCTTTTCCTATTGTGCCCCCAAGTCCATCCCATAGGTAATTATGTTCGTCCACTCCACTTTTAAAATTATTATCTTTCCACCTTTCAAGAAATTGTAACAAAGTCGCCTTATCAGGATATTCACTTTTTGTAACTTCCGCAATTAGTTTGTTGCACTTGTCAGGGGTTATTTCTATTTCACCCCATATTTTCCCATCCTCTGCTACGATTTTAGTATTTATCATTTTATGCATAGTACTATAAAGTGATAACTCATCATCACTTACTTTTTCTACGGTATCATTTGCTTTTATTTCAACCGCCTTATTAACTAACTCTTTATTTAACTGGACTGCCTGTACCGTTTTAGAACTTTCCGTTTCAGTTAATTTATGTTGTGTAATATAGTAACTTCCTGCCCCTATTATTGCAACCACCAATGCAATGCTACTTACCACAAGCCATCTACCATGTAAGGGAAAGATTTTGCCGCTTATGGCATGAAATTTGTCACTTACTTTATTCTGTTTCATACGATTTTACCCCCTTATATTTACAGGCTGTTTATAGCTAGCCTGAAGCTATTATATCTCAGTTTTTTTGAATACGATTTCATGTCACTTATTTTCTCTATACCTTATTTATCTCCTTCGGAGCTATTTATCTCCTTCGGGCTACTTATCTCCTTCGGGCTACTTATCTCCTTCGGAGCTACTCACACTATTACACTCATAAAATAACAACCCTGTAATATTTTACTATGTTGTACAATTGTAATTATACCACTTTTGTAATATTATTCCAAACGTTTTTTTGAAAAAGTAACATATTGTATTACTGTATAAATTTACATAAATTGTGAGTAAAAATTGCATAATTAAATGATTATATATGGCAATATATTTTATTATATGCTAATATGTAATAATAAGTATATTTATTTTCGTAATTTACTCAATTTATGATTGTAGAAATCTATATTGGGTGTGTTGAAAAAATTGGGGGAATTATGATGAAAACCACTTTTAGTAGCATAATAATAGAACCACTTTTATATTCGTGCGATAATATTATAACAGGGGCTAATAAAGATTTTCTTGATTTTGCAGGGTATGCGTTAGATGAATTGTTAGGTAGATCACTCATAGAAATAGGAGAAATGCTAAAAATCAACTCACAAATACTTCTTGATACTATAGCTAGTAACTATACATGCTATATATTCACAAAATCCAGTCAATCAAGAGAAGTTAATATATCACTTTCCCATGTTAAAGGGACGAATGAAAAAACATATACTTTTGTTGAGACCCCAAATTCCAGACTTAATGACAAGCTCATGTTTGTTGAGCAATCATTTATAGATAACATATTGGGTGTAGCTATTTACAGTGTACCTAATTTAATATTGCTTAAAGCGAATCAAAAATACCTTGATTTTACGGATTCTCCTTTCAATAAAGAAGAAGATAGTATAGGTAAACCTATTAGGGAGATTATACCTGGATTTTTGGGAAGCCAAGTTGAAGTTATTTATAATACTGTCCTAGGGTCACAAAAGGCAAACTATATAAAAGATTTCAAATTAGATAACTTTACGAGAGGCATAACTTATTGGGATTCTACCCTAACACCTATATTTGAAAACAATAAGATGAAATACCTATTTCAGACCGCTACTCAAGTTACACAAAATGTTATTAAAAATCAAATTGTAAAGAGGAGACCCAAGCTAATTGAGAATCAAACTGAATTGGCCTCCGTGCGATGCCGATTTGAAATGCTAAGCAGAGTGGTAGACTCTTTCGATTTACCTGTTATTAGATTATCATGTCCCGATTTAAACATTATTGACATAAATAAAAAGGCATTTGATAACATTAAATTGCTAAAGCCTGATTTTAAATCAATTAAGCTTATACGAAATAATAAGGCTGAAATTTTACTAGGACCACTCGAAACAACTGAATATTACAAATGTATTAGTGAAGTCTTAAAAGAAAAGAAAACTAAGTATTTGAATAAAAGAAAATATCTAGTAAATGGGGACGAGATATATTGGAATCTTATATTTGAACCAGTGTTTAAATTGAACGGAGAAATCGAGGAAATACTAGTTTTAATAATTGATGTTACCCCTGAAATAAAGTCTAATATAGTAATGGAAAAAGCATTAAAATTGCAGGGAGAATTTCTTGTTAACATATCCCATGAACTTAAAACTCCACTAAATGTTATATTTGCAACAACTCAGTTATTAAATATGTATTGCACTAATGGATCCCTGGATCAAAAGAAGGATTCAATTATTAAATATATAGCCTCAATCAAGCAAAATTCCTATAAATTATCTAAAATGATTAATAATATAGTTGATTTATCGAAAATTGAAGCAGGGTTCTTTAAATTAAACCTATCAAATAATAATATAGTCGATTTTGTAGAGGAAATAGCTATGTCTGTAACAAACTTTACTGACAGCAAAGGACTAAAAATCATTTTTGATACAAATACAGAAGAAAAAATTATTGCTTGTGACCCAGAAAAGGTAGAAAGAGTAGTATTAAATCTTATATCAAATGCAATAAAATTTTCAGATGAAGGTGATGATATATTTGTAAACATTAATGATAAGAATGAATTTGTTGAAATATCAGTCAAGGATACTGGAGTTGGCATTGAAGCCAAGTACTTGGATATGATATTTGATAGATTTAATCAAGTAGATAAATCACTATCAAGAAATGCAGAAGGCACAGGTATTGGTTTAAGTTTAGTTAAGTCAATTGTAGAATTACATGGTGGTAGTATATCTGTTGAAAGTGAATTTGGCAGTGGAAGTACGTTTACAGTTAAACTTCCGTCTAAAAAGGTACTTAATGAAGATACGCTATATAATAGCAAAATGAGAAGTAGAAATGAAACCGTGCAAGTTGAGCTTTCAGACGCTTATTCGTAATCTCCATATCCAAAATAAAAAAAATAATACTGCATATATAATCCCATCTTTATTAATATAATTATAGTGATTGATAAAAAGGATGGGAATTATGATAAAAACGAAAAAATGTTCAAATAGTAAAACAAGCATAGGCTTACTTGTTTTATTATTTATATTATTTGAAATTATTTTCACAGCAATTACAGGTCCATTTTTAATTTATTATGGTCCGTTTAAAAAGGTAAAGACTACAGTGGTAGGTGCGGCTATGACTACTAGTTCATTGCAATGGCTAGTAACATCATTTTTATCTGATGAAAAAATAAAGCAAATTATGAGCCAGCAAAAGGTAGACCATATAGTTCAAGATAACTTAAATTCTGATATAAAAATAAAAGCTAAAAATGATACTAGTATTGAACGATATGTTATCCGCGCAAAAAGATTTAAAGGGTCTATACTTGTAATTAATGACCCCACTAGGCTAAAAGTAGGTTACAGCTGTAAGCTCGGTCATGAAGGCGAACTTACCAGTGAAATTGCAAAAAATAATAGTGCCATCGCTGCGATTAATGGTGGTGGTTTTTCTGATGGAGTTCCTGGATCACTTTGGACGGGAACTGGAGCAAATCCAGAGGGTATTATAATGACTGGTGGAAAAATCATTTATAATGATATAAGAAATGAAAATGAGAAAGGAAATATTGTAGGATTAACTAAATCGGGAAAGTTATTAGTTGGTCCTCATTCTATTAAAGATATGAAAAAGTTTGGAGTAACCGAAGCAGTATCTTTTGGCCCCGCCATCATAGTTAACGGAAAGAAAACTATAAATAGTGGTGATGGAGGCTGGGGCATTGCGCCTAGAACAGCTATTGCACAGAGAAAAGATGGTGCAATAATATTAATAGTTATTGATGGTAGGCAGCTAAATAGCTTAGGAGCTACCTTAAGAGAAGTGCAAGATGAACTGTATAAATTTGGAGCTTATAATGCTGCTAACTTAGATGGAGGTTCTTCTTCTACCTTATATTATAATGATGAAGTCATAAACACTCCTTGCGACAGCTTGGGTGAAAGATCCGTACCTTCAATTATATATGTAAAAAGAAAAATAATAACGCACAATAAATTATACCAACATATAGGAAAGTAATCTTCCATATGTTAAAAAAACAAAAACTGCTGAAATAAATATATTTCAGCAGTTTCTTGCCCTTTACTTTGACAGGGGTTTGAGCTTCTATTATGTTACCTTCAATACAGCTTTCCTACCTTTTTCTGTAATCTTCCACATATTTATACTCACATTTGAGCTACTACAACAGCTCGGCTTTTTAGAACTGCTCCCACAATTACATCCACCTGAGCAAGTCTCCATATCTTCCTTTTCAATATACCCAAGCCTCTGAAGTTGAACTAGCATTTGCTCAACCATACCCTCATCTATTCCTAATTCCTTGGCCATTATATTATTAGAATACCTTCCGCCTTGAACTAATCTTGCAAGTACTTTCATTAACATAATACACCCTCCCTTCTATTTTAAATCTTCTTTTACATTCTGATATTAATATTCATTCTCATGCAAAGGTTAATCTCCGCTCTTTTTATTCAAAATACTACTTAAATCCTAAGAGACTTCCTATTTGGTATACTAAAACTGCTCCTATCCAACCAATGACGCAAGTATATATTACTGCTGTAATCGCCCATTTTCTAGAGTTTGTTTCTCTTCTTATTGCACCTATTGTAGCTGCACAAGGACAATACAATAAAGTCATTACCATAAACGCTAGAGATGTAAGAGGCGTAAATGCCTGTTGAATAGCCGCGGTTAATGATGCATCATTTGATGCTGCATAAACCGTTCCCAAAGTACTAACCACTGCTTCTTTAGCAGCAAGCCCTGTTATAAGTGCCACTCCAGCCTGCCAAGTTCCAAAACCTGCCAGTTTAAATATTGGTGCAATAACCGCCCCTACTGATCCAATTAAGCTCTCTCTAGTTCCTGGCTCAATTCCCATTGGTAAGTTTGAGAGTACCCAAACAATTATAACTAACCCTAATATAATTGTACTCATCTTTTTTAGAAAATGAGAGGATTTTTCCCACATATGAATAAATACACTTTTAGCTGTAGGTATACGATAAGGTGGAAGTTCCATTACAAAATAAGATTCTTCTCCTTTAAATACTTTCGCGCTTAAAAATTTACCCATTAATATTGCAACTGCAATCCCTAGCAAGTAAAGACCGAATACAATAATTCCACCTGCGTCAAAAATCCAAACTTTTCTACCTGCAAAGAAAGCACCAGCAAACAATGCATAAACTGGTAGTCTTGCACTACAAGATACAAACGGATTTATAAGTATAGCCACCATTCTATCTTTTCTACTATCTAATGTTCTTGTAGACATTATCCCTGCCACATTACAACCACTAGAAATTATAAGAGATACCGCTGTTTTACCATGAAGCCCTATTGAATTCATAAACTTATCCATTATATAAGCTGCCCTTGCCATGTATCCACTATCTTCAAGAATAGCTATAAGAAAATACATAGTGAAAATCATAGGTGTAAATACAAATACTGCCCCAAGTCCTCCTATTATTCCATTAGTTATAAATGATTGTAACAGTTCAGGCGTTCCCATACTAGCCAAAACACCACCTACAAAATCTCCTAGAGCACTAAATCCACTATCTACTAGTCCTCCTAAAAATTCATTCCCAAAGGTCATTGATAGCTGATACATAAGAAACATTACTAATGCGAATATTGGTATTCCAAACCACCTGTGAGTAGTCCATTTGTCTATTTTATCAGAAGTACTTTCTACATTTGATACTTCTTTTTTAACGCTACCCTGTACTATTTTACTTATAAATTCATATCTTTTATCTATTATAAAAGCATCTGGTTCATAGCCTATTTTCCCGGTTAATTTTTCTACACTTTTTTCTAATGTAGCATTTATATTTTCAAAATTTTCATTCTCATTTGTATATTTCTTTATATATTCATCGCCTTCTAAAAGCTTAAGTGATGTCCATTGCACTGGGTATTCCAAAGTAGCTGAAGTTTCCAAAAAAGTTTCTGTAAGTGACTTAATTTCTTTATCTATGTCACTACCATAATCAATTTTAAATGCATCGCGTTCTAATGAATCGCCTATTTTTATTGCTTCGCGTATAAGTTCTTTTATACCCTCGTTCCTAGTCGCAATAGTCGCAACCACAGGTATATTTAATGATTTTGATACTTTATTAACGTTTATTTCTATGTTTTTGTTTTTTGCTTCATCCATCATATTAAGTGCTAAAACCATCTTTGCACCAGTTTCTAAAATTTGCATAGTTAAATATAAATTTCTTTCAATATTACTTGAGTCAATCACATTAATCACTACATCTGGCTTACTTTTTAATATAAAGTCGCGGGCTACTATTTCATCATCTGAGTATGCTCCAAGACTATAAGTTCCTGGTAAATCCACCACAATTATGTTTCTGCCTTCAAACTTAAATTTGCCTTCTTTTTTTTCAACTGTAACCCCTGGCCAGTTACCGACATGTTGCTTTGAACCAGTTAATGAATTAAACAAACTAGTTTTCCCACAATTAGGATTACCAGCTAAAGCTATTACTAAATCTTTACTCATATTGCTCCCCCATCATTTTATATTATTTTAGACTTCTCGGACCATAACCTTTTGTGCCATAGCTCGCCCCAGAACTAATCGAGTTTCTCCAACTTTCACAATTAAAGGACCATTATCATTTTTCATAATTTTTACTATAGCACCCTTGCTCATTCCCATCTCCATAATTTTCTTGCACATACTCTCGCCGCCTTGTACACTATTAATCTCTGCAAACTTCCCTATTCCAATAAAATTTAGTGGCATATTCATCATTCCCACCTCCATATTATTTTTTACACTGAAATGTCGTTAAATCAATTTCACCATAATATCTCTTGCTTCGCTTTTTCTAAGGCTTAAGGAATAACCTCTAACCTGAAGCTCTATAGGATCACCCATAGGTGCTTTTCCTATTACAACAATTTCTGTCCCTTTAACTATTCCCATATCCATTATTCTTCTTCGAACTTTACTTGCTAACGATATATCTACTACTTTAACCCTAGTTTTCAATTCTATTTCTACTAATGATATTTGATTTGTCATAAAATCACTCCTCTTAAATTTATTGACGAGATTGAAATTCATTATCAACTACTATATAAAAAAATATATTTAATTCCTATGTAATACTCTTAATCATTTGATTTCCATTATCATCATACCGTAATATAGCATATTTGTAAACAACTATATTATATTTTTTACTAAAATTAATACATTAATCTAATTTAGCTTGTCTGCTATTTTTATATTTTATTAATATTTAAATTTGTATACATACCAAATTGCTTATCTTCTTTTAAGTTCTTATTTCTTAATTTTCTAAATTTCTCCATCTCTATAAAGTGAATCTCCACTACGTCTGTTGTACACTATTAATAAACTAATGTCCTGAACCCTTTCCTTCACGACGAAAAAACTACCTCAATTTAAGTTTTTTTAAATTACAGTAGTTCCCTCATGGCTGCCGCCAAGCTTTTTTTCTTAATATTATTTTCTAAGTCTCTTAGCCTTTTAACCCAACTTATTCCACCATAAATTCGCATCAGATGTCCTATCTTCGCCTAACTCCGTTGCTTATTTTCATTGCATTTTTTTTCTTTATCTCAGTTACTTTTTGTACTGTAAGCTCTGTTAATTCGACTATGTCATCAATAGAAAGTCCCTTTATTATCATCTTCTCTGCTATTTTTATTGCTGTCTCATCCTTTGCACTACTTATCATATTAGCTCTCTCGTGAAGTGATCTTTCTCTAGCTTTGTAAAGTTCCAGTGTCTTTGGATCACTGCTTAGATATTCTATTTTTTCTTCTGCCTTCCTAATATCAACATCCATGTCCGTAAGCTCCTTTAACTCTTTTTCACTTATGTCTTCTCTAAAGAAGGATAGCCACCTTTGAAGCTTATCTTCTTTTAAGTTCTTATTCCTTAATTTTCTAAATTTCTCCATCTCTATAAAGTGAATCTCCACTACGTCTGTTAGCATGTAGTCTTTGACTTCATCTTATTATTTTATCAGAACATTACATTTAATTCTACACTATTAATAAACTAATGTCGCTAAACCTTTCCTTCACGACGAAAAAACTACCAAAATTTATTTTAGTAGTTTCCTCTCTCCAAGCATTACCAAGTTTTTACTCCCTTACATAGACATTAACCTAATAGGTATGTACCCTTTTTTCATTAATTTATTTTTCGATCTTACATCTTTTCTTGCTACTGGAATTGGCTCATAGGGTGTAACTGTAGGTATGTTTTGTTCATACACATTTAAATTATCACTGTTTTTCTTATCTGAATCTATATATAGCATAATATGTCCTTTTCCTCTGCCATTATCTAAAAGCAAAGCATCTGCAGGTTTCAAATCATCCCAGGATATTTGGCTGACAAATTTTTTTCCTTTCTTGCTCTTTACCTCATCATAAAGAGTAAGAGTAGTCTGCCTTTTTATGCCCCAAGCTGCACTAACTAAACCAGAACAGTCATTACCATATAGCCCTTTATTTTTATTAATCTTATTTAGAAAATCACTCGGTGATGAAACTTGATATGGGTCCATACTATATGGTACCCCCTGATATACTTTTCCTTTAATAAAAGTATAAGAACAACTCTTATCAACCATATTACGCTTAGGTATCCATTTTACTTCAGTCATTGCCTTTGCTTTGTTAAGACTCTCAATTTTTAAATCATCAGACTTACTTACATCTTTAACTTTTGGAATATCGGAATCGGCTTTGTCGATATATCTTATATCACTGTCTTTTAAAGAAAATGGAGATATTTTTGGTATATTACTTAGGCTTGTACGACTTCTAACCGGATTATGTGTAGGCGTTAATATAATAAAAACAAATAGAAACAAGACTATTGCAGAAAATATATTTATTACTATTTTGGCACCTTTAAACGTCATTCTCATGTTTCACCCACTTTTTAAATATATAGTAACTTAATACTATTCTATTCAATAAAAAATAAAACATTCCAAATAAATAGTAATTGTATTATTTTTATAAGTATGTACATATTATTATAATAACATTTATTGAATAATTATACATTTTTTAAGGTACCATAGAAGAATTATAGATTTCACTATAGCCCACCTCTTAATTAAATTTAATGTTAAAAGTGATTATACAATAACCTTATAAAAAAATTATTATTATATTGAATACTTATTCATATTAGTGTATAATAATTCAAAAGTTGCAAAGTTCATAAAATTTAATGGAAATTCCATATTAAAGTTGGCCTTTGTAGAAGATGTAGTACTAATGCCATAGGTATAAGTGGTCAAGATAGTAATGTAATTAAAAATTGTGGAACTAAAATTATAACAGCGAAGGAGTAAATAAATGATAGAAAATTATATAATGGACACTTACGGAAGATATGACGTTACTTTTGAAAAAGGGCTTGGATGCAAGATCTATGATGCAAATGGACGTGAATATATAGATTTCCTCTCAGGAGTTGCAGTAAATTGCCTTGGACATAGCCATCCTGCTATAATAAACGCTATAACTGAGCAAAGCAGTAAACTTATTCATATATCAAATTACTATTGGAATACTCCCCTCACGCTGCTTGCAACAAAGTTAATAGATAACTGTGATCATAGCAAGGTATTCTTTTGTAACAGTGGTACTGAGGCTGTGGAGACTGCATTAAAGATATCAAGAAAATACGGAAAATTAACAGGTACAAAAGATAAAAATGTAATTTTATATATGGGTAATTCTTTTCATGGTAGAACTATAGGCGCTCTTTCTGTCACAGGTCAGGAGAAATATCAAGAGGATTTTAGACCTTTAATGGACGGTGTACGTAAAGTGAATTTTAATGATACTTACGATTTAAAAAAGAATTTCGACGAAAAAGTATGTGGCATTATAATAGAACCAATTCAAGGAGAAGGCGGAATTGTTTCAGCAAACAAAGAGTTCTTAGAAGAAGCAAGAACTCTTTGTGACAAATACAATGCTCTACTAATTTTTGATGAAGTTCAATGTGGAGTGGGACGCCTCGGAAGTCTATTTGCTTATAAGAAATTCTCTGTTATCCCTGATATAATCTGCACCGCAAAAGCTCTTGGCGGCGGATTCCCAATAGGCGCAACTATTACCAATGTAAAAGCTTCAACGGCTTTTGTACCCGGTGACCATGGAAGCACTTTTGGTGGAAATCCTCTTGGATGTGCAGTTGCTCTCGCAGTTTTAAAAGAACTCGTAGATGGTGGAATCATAGATGAAATTGACGAGAAGAGTTTTTATTTGTTGGATAGGTTATTAAATATCAAAGCAAAATATGAGATAATAGATGAAATACGCGGTATGGGTCTATTAATTGGTATAAAACTAAAAACCGACACAAAGGAGTTTTGTAAATTGTGTTTTGACAAAGGCCTTCTTGTTATTTCAGCTGGAGATAATGTAATAAGATTACTACCTCCACTTAATATAACAAAAGCAGAACTTGATGATGCTTTAGAAATCCTTGAGTTAGTAATATCTGAAATCGGAATTTAATAAATTAAGATTTTTTTATATGACAAAAGATGCCACTCACTATTTGAGTGGCATCTTTATGTTATAGCTTTGAAAAGATAATTATCTTAGGGGGATACATTATCTTTCTATATGTTTCCCAGTATGTATTTTTTTTATACTCTTTTTAATAAAAGAAATTAAATTATATATTATTATATAAACAGCAAAAACTGCTATGAACCCCCACACTCCTGCCACTATATCAGCAAATTCCATTTGGCCGCGATTGGTAAGCTTCTGCTCCAGTTCGATAGCAAAAACAATAACCAAAAGTACAGTAAATGTATATATAAAAGATAAAATAGAAATGCTATATTTTGCCATAGCCTTAAATGCCATATTAACTACAAAATAAATAAGCATACCAATTATTGCTATTACGATAAAATGAAGCTGCTTATCATCAAGTTGCGTATTAAAACCTGAAGAAAAATTTTCAATTAGATCATGTAATTCATTAACTATTGAAACCATAACTTTTAACATTTCAACCATACCCAGCCTCCTAATTATTTTTTTATTATTTTCTCTTATATTATGAAGAAAACTACCGAAATATATTTCAGTAGTTTTCCTCGCTATCTTGTGTTAACTAAAATTTAACTTACTCTAAAAGAGTGGTGTTTTAGACACAGGCTTTGCGTCTTCGTAAATAAATTTATGGATTTGGTCTGTAGTAGCCTTAAGATCCGCCTTCAAATACCAAACTCCGCCTATTGTTTTTCCACTACAGTAGCCATCCACTGGAAATCTCTCCTGCTCTAAAGTAGTTGTCTTAGACGCAATCACTTTTGTCCCAAGCGCCATTACATCCATACTACTCATGCTTGTCTCAGTAAGAGGTAGAAGCTTAGAAACAACAGATGGGAACTCAGTTGCCCCTAGTGACTGAATCTTTGTGAGCATACCTGTTAATACAGTTCTTTGTCTTTCAGTTCTCTTAAAATCTCCTCCAGAGGTATAACGTATTCGTGAGTATGCAACAGCTTGAAGTCCATTTAAAGTTTGAGGTCCCGAACTTGTAATTCTAGTTATTGATTTCCCTTCAATTCCAGCAGTTTCATTCATATAACTATTCATTAAATTAATTTCATCTTGAGCAACATCTATAGTTACTCCGTTAATACTATCTATTATCTTTTCAAGATTAAAAAAATCAACGGCAACATAATCTCTAATATTTAAATCAAAATTCTCATTAAGAGTTCTTATAGCGAGCGGTGCACCACCGTAAGCATATGCATGGGTAATCTTTGTTTCATCATGTCCTTTTACCGCTACATATGTATCTCTCATAATAGAGGACATTTTTATTTTCTTGTTTTTTGTATCCACTGAAAGTACCATTATAGAATCTGAACGACTTGGTTCCTTCGCGGTTCTTCTATCTAAACCAAAGAAAGCAATGTTTGTTATTCCAGTATCCTTTTCTGCTTGAGGTGATGAATCAGTCTTAATACCTAGAGCCTCATCGGTTTTCGTTATTTTTACATTATTCATTTTGCTAAGTGTATAAAAAGTGTAACCAAAAGCTCCCCCAAAAATTAATACACCAATCATAAATAAACTTAAAACAATCTTTGTTGATTTTTTCTTCTTCTTCATATTTTCCCCTTCCATCATATGTTGCATAATCATTCTGAAAACACTAATTTTTTATATTTTTCTCTTCTCTAATTTCCCACATATAGTGCTCTGATTATTATATCCCCTTTTCTTGTCCTATGCAATATTTATCTAAACGCTATGTAAAATCATTTTATCCTGCAATTAATTTGTAGCGAGTCCTAAGATTTTAACTGTTTCTCCTTTATTTATAGATGATATTTCAATTTTAATCTTATGCGGGCCTTCTAAATCGTCAGATATTAAATTAGAATAACTAACCTCGACCTTTGATTTAGTATCTACTTCGCATTCAAACTTATCATCAATAAATACTTTAAATTTCCCGCCATTTGGCTTGCGCATAAAATGTATAATTGCAACACTACTAGTTGTATTAAAGGTTAAACTGTCTGAAATTTCATTAGAAATCATTCCACTTTCTAAATCAAACCCAGTATTTAAATCAGGAGAATCATCAAAAACAAATTTATTTAATTTACTAGTATCTTTGTAAAAAGCACTGCACTTACTGTTTGTTTTTTTCTTAGCTGCATAATTATCGTTAATAACCTTTGCAATTGTAGTTGCATATTGATTATAGCCTTTATCATTAGGAATTTCTATATCTGTTGTTAAATTTTCATATGTTTCACCAGAACTAATAAACCCTTTAATAGTATCAGCATATTGAAGATTATAATGCTTTGACAAATCTTTTATAACACTTGAATAGGCGTTATATTCTCTAAGTGAACTTTCCATAATTGGTATTATTTCTATATTGGGATTCGATCCTTTAAGTTTAATTATAATACTCTCATAGAAAAGTCCAAATTGTTCAGGTTTTATATTCCACTGATCCTTTTGTCCAAAGCATATAAATGCTACATCATATTTTTTTGTAGGTTTAGTATTATTCAATTCAACCCAGGCACGTACTCCTGTTGTATTATCAGCCGTAATAAAATCCGTTGTCATAGTCGATTTATATTTTTGCTTAACATCTTTTACTATTAGGTTAGACCACTTTTTATCATCATTAGATGAACCATTACTTTGACCTATACTGTCTCCTATTATCAAAGCATTTATATCCTGATTTTCAGAAAGATTCTCATAAAAATTCAAATTCGAGGTCCTTGCTTCTTCAGTTGAATTTCCTTCGCGGCTTAGTTTTGCTGAAGCAACAAGCGCTTTTTCATTTTTATTATTACGAGTAGCGCCGACGCCAATTGCGCAAATTCCGACTATAATTAACAATATAGTTAAAATTGATAAAGCTTTCTTCATGTCAAGTCACCCCTTAAATATAAATTATCCTAACGTAATTATACTATAATATTTACTATTTTACTATAATATTCCCATATACGCATAATATTTTTCATTATAATTACAAATTAAATGATTAAGTAATCTATGATGTCATTGAATTATGCTTTTAACAACGCGAAAAAAACTGCCGAAATATATACAGCAGTTTTCATCGCTGGCTTTCACCAAGTTTTTTTATATTAATTATTTAATTATATGACCACCTAATATCTATATCATATTCATATTCTGAACTGTACTTATTCGCATTTGAGTCGTACGCACAACTACAAATAAGTATAACTCTGGTATATACGCTTTCGCACTTTCCTTACCTTTATAAATTATTTTGTTATGCCGTTAACGATGGCAGTTGCAATCTTATCTGCACTCCACTTTTTCATATCACTATTATTATCATAGAATGCACACTCAATCAAAATTGCTGGTGCATTAATGTGATTTAAAACAAAAAAATCACCATACTTTACTCCTCTATTATTGTACCCTAGATCTCTAGTGATGTTAGTTAATACTTTCGCAGCATATTGCTTACTAACATCGTCATTAGCATAAACTTCTGTACCATAAGCTGTACCACTAAATTTGTTATGGTGAATGCATACAAAAATATCAACATTATTTGAATTAGCTGCGTTTGATCTTTGCTGCAGAGAATTTGTTTCAGAGGTAGCAGTTTTAGGTAGCGTGTTTATTACTCTATATCCTAAACTCTTTAACTTCTCAATTACTCTTAATCCAACTTGCATATTCAAATCATTTTCCGTCCCATTGTTATCATTAACTACATTATGTCCTATATCTACAGCAATAGTTTTTTGTGTCTTAAAGCGTATACTTTTAGAAGCAACACTATTGTCATACCCTCTAGCCTTTACCTCAATTGAATGCGTTCCAAATCCAATACCTTCTACCCCTAGTTTATATGCAAAACCTGAGTTAAGTGAATGTGGATATTTGGGAAAAGCACGTTGGACATCCCATCGAAGTGCACTCGCCGAAACAGTTCCTTTGAATTTACCGTCTAAATAAATATCAACTTGTTTGACTTTGGCGTCATTTAATGCCCATCCACGTATCAATATTTCTTTTCTGTCAGTTAAATCTGCGCAATCTTTAAAATCCGCTTCAATATTCATATCCGGTTTTAATTTTTGCAAATTAAAACTCTTTATGGTAGATATTTCACTTGAATCTTTTCCTACTGCAGTAATTTTAACGGAATGCTTACCAATAGACAAGCTACTCAATGAACTAGTAAAACTAAATCCACTTTTATCTCCTGCAGGATAACCACCAAATGCCGAGTTTACATCCGCTCTACTTATTCCATATTCCGCTTTACCTTTGTATACGCCATCAATATAAACCTTAACTTGATTGATGCCCGACTTATTTAAAGCCCAACCACCTATAACTAAAGATTTATCTTTTTTAAGATCGCCAATATCATTAAGGGCGGCTCTAGGTTGCAAACTAACAATGTTTAATTGCTTCGAAATAATTTGTGAACTATTATCATTACCAATAATTTCTATACGTAATAAATGCTTTCCGGGTGAAATTCCATTAGAGCTTAGTTTGTATTGAAAACCAGCTTTAGCACCATTTATATATCCCGGAAATACTGCATTAACATCGTTCCTTGTTAATCCGAACTGTGCTTTACCCTTTAACTGTTTATCTACATAAACGTTGACCGCTTTAACTCCCTCTGCATTTAAACCCCATCCTTTAATTCCTATATCAGTATTATTTTCTATATTGCTATTGACTGGAGTTTCTATATAACCTAAAGGCTCCTTCTTTTCTACTAGTATCTTTTTATTTATGATTACTTTTGTTCCGTTTAAGCCTACTGCTTCTGTTTTCAAATCATAACTTCCTGGTGAAATGTTCTTTAAAGGGATCTTGTAACTAAACCCACTATAATCTCCACTAGGATACCCTGGGAAAACCTTGCTTACATCTGCTCTAACAATTCCATAGGTAGCCATACCAAGTAATTTGTTATTTAAATACATATTAACTTGTTTTATCTTTGAAAGGTTCAGAGCCCATCCCCTAACGTTTATTGATTGACCATTAACTTTATAACTAGGGGAATCAACATTCATCCTATTACTGCCTGAATAAACTTCTATCAATTTACTATTTTCTTTAATACTTCCGTTATTTCCTACCGCCACTACTTTTATAACATTTTTCCCTACAACTAATTTATTAGAATTAATAGTATAATTAAAACCTGACTTGTCAGAATTAATATAGTAAGGATAAACCTTCTTTACATCATGCCTACTTAACCCATAATTAGCTTTCCCACATAAGACGTTATTTACATAAACCCTCATCTCTTTAATACCTGAGGGATTTAATGCCCACCCACCAACTTGCAAATTTATTCCCTTTAAATATTTACTGGAGGTTGGGTTCTCAATCCAGGTTATAGGTTCTTTTTTTAAAGTAATAGTATGTTGCTGCATATCTCCGTTATTCCCCACCGCTTTTATGGTTAAATTAGCCGTAGAAGTGTTTATGATACTAGTATCTAGCTTATATGTAAATCCAACCTTACTTCCACCAGGATAATTAGGATATGCGGCACTTACATCTGATCTACTCATGCCATAATTAGCTTTACCTATAAATTTATTGTTTAAATATATTTGTATCTCCTTTATACCATTTTTGTTAATTGCCCATCCTCGTATATTTTCCTCATTACCCTTTATTACTTTTGGATTTTGAGAAATGTCCACCCAAGTTTTGGGTGATAACTGTATCTTACTAATACCTCCACCCGCTTCAATGCTTGGCTCACTCCCCTGAGCTTTCGCGCTACCAAATGGTAGTATACAGGCTATTAGTATACATACCAGTAAAAATATTCTCCCATTTTTCTTCATTTATGCTATTACCCCTTTACAATAGATTAGTCGCTTTTCCAACATGTAATATCTCATACTCTCCAAAATGATTTTTATATTTTAGTTTTTGCCGTAACCACTCATAAAACAGCAAAAATTACATGTAGATTGCTTTTATGTTAAAATAATACATTATTTTCACTCTACCATATATACTATCGTATCAAAATTAAATAACTGAAGGTGATGACTATGATTTTTTTCATAAATACAGAGAATATTTGTACCAGTAGAATATATTATTTTCCACAATACCAAGAGGTTACAAAAAATATTAAATGGCCTTAGCCCCCTGGAATTTAGGGCTTTAGCCACTTAAATAATTTTTATTATTTACCTTGTCTACTTGACAGGGCTCAGTTCACATGTCTTAAAATCACTATTTTAATGTATCTATCGTCATAAAAATCTTTTAATTTATTCTTTTAACGTTATCCTATTATCAGTTTTGTTAACAATTGTTTTAGATCTTAGCCCTGTAGTTAATGTATTTACATACGGCATTCTCTGTAATGCTAATACTATTAGAAAACATATTATCATTGTCAACCAATTCGTTAGTATATTCCCTAACAATGGATTAACTGTAAATATATTTAATTTAAATTTTGATAAGTAATTCAATACCAAAGGATGCATTAAATATATTGTAAAGCAGGCATTGCTCAATTTAATAATAATATTCTTACCACGCATATTATTAAAATTACAATATTTAAAAAATACAAATACTGCAATTGTTATTAAAATTATATTCGGTTGTAGAGAATCATGCATAAATTGATCAAATGACCCTTTTTGAATAGTAAGTTTATATGTTCCTAAAATAGTAACCACTAGGCTTATAACGCCAATTAAATACCATATCTTTCTTTGCCTTTTACTTATCTCAACCTGATACATATAATATCCCAAAATGAAATATCCAATAAAACCAGTTACATTGTCTATATGAAATCCTATTTTAATTTTGGCAAAGCGGCTTATATATTCATATAGTGTCGTTACACCCCATAGTATAAAAAAATATTCGAATTCATTATTATTTAAATCCTTTACCCGCCTTCTTAAAATTGGTGTTATCAAATAAAGCGGTATAATTGCATATACAAACCATAAATGGCCATATGCCGGTTTAGTAATTATGGACTTTAAAATATATAATATATTTATATATTCAAAATTATGTTCTAAATGTGCTTTCCATAAAATATAAACTACAGACCAAGTTAGAAAAGGTACAAATACTTTTAATAATCTATTTTGTAAAAAGTCCTTGATACTTTCTTCCTTTTTATTGCTTAGTAACAATGCTCCACTTATCATAATAAAAATAGGAACTGAAAATCTTGATAATGAAAGTAAAACATCTCCAAACCACCACCAATTATTTGGAGTTGCATTCATGAGCTTATTGTTATTACTTGAAATTACATGAATATTAATTACGGCTAAAGT
Organism: Clostridium sp. CM041; assembly: GCF_055081035.1. Taxonomy (NCBI): domain Bacteria; kingdom Bacillati; phylum Bacillota; class Clostridia; order Eubacteriales; family Clostridiaceae; genus Clostridium; species Clostridium sp. CM041. The sequence goes on along the minus strand of NZ_CM143648.1, from coordinate 2,869,910 downwards.
CGCAATAACCCTTAAAATGTCGATATATATCATTCTTTTTCGATTTTTATCCATAAATATCACCCGCTTTATTGTATATTACATATAAAAACATTACAATTAATGTTTTTATATCATAGATTCCAACTCACCATGGACACCCTCGTCTCAATCTATTCACTCGGAACTATCAACCCGCGATAGTGACTTTCCCCCATTAGATTGTGCCCATGCTGGGTGCACGACAAAGCTGACACCATATGAAAAATGATATCAGCTTGTATAAATTAAAGGTACCCACGGTAGTGGTTTATTTTTAGTATCAAAATATGGTGATGTCAGCATGCCGATTACTTTATAGAAATAATCTTAAACTTCAAATAGTTTCAGGGCATAAAATGATGACTTCCAAATTGAAACTACTGAATTTGATTATACAACCGCTATCAAAAATCCCCTATAAACACAAACCCCTATCCTATTGCCTTTTCATGAAGTATACGAGGATTATTGTCCAAATAATAATCCTCGTATACTTCATTCTAAAATTTCACTATTTATAAACCGGAATATCAAAATATATTAGACTGTTTGGACAAAGCTCTGTTATTTTTTTTATATTAGATATTTGATTATATGCCCATCTAATATCTGTAGCATATTGGTGAGTTCCAGGACTCGCAGGATTCCATCTCATTTTATATAAAGTATTTTGATTCGTACTGGCATTATTTATATAACCATTCGATATAAAATAAGCTCCTCCATTTATAGCTTGTTCTTGAGTAAACCAGCCTTGCTTATAAGCATATTCTGAACCATACTTATTCGCATTCGAGTCATAGGCGCCGACTCCAAATAAGTTATAGGTTACCCTTGGAGTAACAGCTTTCCCATCAACAGAAGTTACTAATATACCAGTTGCTAAAGCTGAAGTTCCATTTCCCGTTTCCAATATAGCATGTGATATTAAATAAATTGGATTCACATTATTAGCTTTTGCTGAATTAAAAAACATTTGGCCTTTGCCGTTCAATACTCCCTTTCCCCTTAAGACATTGTTTAAGTCTACAACTGAAGCACCATCATTATAACTTAATTTTAAAAATTCATATTTTCTGTATTCATCATTAATAATATTCGCTGGATTAACATATTCCTTTATCATACTACTATTTGCTGGATCCCATGTCCAAGTTGTTGTATTTTGATAAACTGCACCAGAAGAAAGTTGAATACTAACCATTTTATCTATAGACAAATTATAATTATGGTATTCAACCACACCGTATACTTTAATACCAATGTTTTGATTAACTATCCTTCCATCATTCCCTACCATTTCTACTTTTATAGTATGATTACCGGGTGTGGTTTTAGAAATATCTAGATTAAAGTTTAGACCTGATTTATTTCCATTTGTATATCCAGGAAAGGCTACATTAACATCGCTTCTATTAGTTCCATATACTGCTTTACCTTTAAAAATATTATCTAAATATATATTTACAGCATTTACTCCCGAGGCATTTAACCCCCAACCGACTATATTAATATTATTTTTAATAACATCATTATTTGAAGGTGCTTCTACCCATAATCTTTCAGGTGATTTTTTTAAGATTAAGTTTCTGCTACTGATTGAGCTTGTACCATCTTTTCCAATAGCAACAATTTTAACTGTCACATTTTGTGTTCCTACCTGAACCAACTGTAATGCATTAAAAGAAAATGAGAATCCACTTCGTGTTCCATTTAGGTATCCTGGAAATGCAGAATTAACATCGTTTCTTGTAATTCCATCAGAAGAAGTGCCTACCAATTTACCATTTAAGTAATATTGTATTTCTTTAATGCCTGAATCATTTAATACCCACCCTCCAATATTTACATCCTTTTGAGTAGTTGTAAAATTATTAGTTGGAGTTTCTATCCACATTTTAGGCTCTTTTTTGTTAATAATTATAGATCTATCAATTTGAAGTTTACTTCCATCTTTACCAATTGATACAACCGAAAGTTTATGCGTCCCAGGCGAAATAGACTTCACATCCACATCATAACTGTATCCACTTTTGTCTCCATTAGGATAGCCTGGGAATGCAGCATTTACATCGCCTCTAGCATTACCGTAACTTGCATTCTTAATAAATTTATTATCAATGTAAATTGCTACTTCATCTACACCCGATGGATTTATACTCCACCCTTTAACATTAAACATATTGCCAACTACTACTTGATTATTTATTGGTGACTCTAGACACATTTTAGGCTCTTTTTTGCCAATAATTATAGACCTATCAATTTGAAGTTTACTTCCATCTTTACCAATTGATACAACCGAAAGTTTATGCGTCCCAGTCGAAATAGACTTTACATCCACATTATAATTGTATCCACTTTTGTCTCCATTAGGATAGCCTGGGAATGCAGCATTTACATCGCCTCTAGCATTACCGTAGCTTGCATTCTTAATAAATTTATTATCAATGTAAATTGCTACTGTAGCTACACCCGATGGATTTATACTCCATCCTTTAACATTAAACATATTGCCAACTACTACTTGATTATTTATTGGTGACTCTAGACACATTTTCGCTGGCAATACAGTATTAGCCTTTACTGTATTAGTTTTGTTTGTATACAATACAAACAAAATCATGCCTATAAACAATAACCATTTTTGCATATTTTGCTTTCTCAATTTATATATCACCTGGCCTTTACAATAGAATTTTATTGATTTACGGGTTTTAATATATCTTCCACCACATCCCATTCAAATACCTTACCTGTATCAACTTGAACATAATACCAAGCTAGTGTACTCATGTGGTCAGCCATATCCTCATATACTCGAATAACATAGTAATCTTTCCCGTCTCTTTTCTGGATATGATCATATGAATTCTTTACTCTTGGATTTTTATTCATCGTGATTTTACTAACTATCCCAATTGCTTTTTCCTTTGTAAATTCATCCTTTTTAGCATTTTCACTCAACATACTATCAACACTAGCTTTTTTAGGGGCTTTCTCTTCGTCAGCCTTTTTCTGTTCTTCTAATTCTTTTTGTTCTTCCAACGTTTTCTGTTCCTCTAATTTTTTTTCTTCAACCTCTTTATTCACTTCTTCTTGTTTTTCATTCACAGCTTTTTTATCAACTTCTTTTTGTTGAAGAATAACCATCTTCTCTTTTTTGTTGCTTTGATGATTATTATATATTGTAATAATACCGGTAAGCCCAACCGCAATAATTACAAATACCATAATTTTTTTTTTTGTTTTTAATTTAAAAAATCCTCGTTTTTTATTCAATAACCTACCTCCTTTAATTTATTGTAATCATGATAACTCATATTTTCTAAAATGATTTTTATAAATAGTTTTTACCGTAACTATTCATACACTAGCAGAAAATCCATTATGATAATAATCTATATGTTTCTTATTCAATATAATCAGCAAAAAATGACACGTATACTGATTTTATATTATAATAGCACATTTTTTTTACTCTTACACATATACTATCGTTCCAAAATCAAATAACTGAAGGTGAATAATATGATTTTTTTATAAATATATAAACGCGACATCTCTCTTAATGACAGAGGTCTCTACACCTGCCATTTATTAATATACTATTTTAAATATTCATTAATCGCTTCCTGCCAAGTTCTAGTTATATCTCCAGTAGTTAATTCTAGCATACTATTTCTAAGAACTGAATATTCAGGTCTTTTTGCTGGTCTTTTAAATTCATCTGTTGTGCATGGTAAAACTTCTGTAGCAATACCTTTAATCCTAAATATTTCTTTAGTGAATTCATACCATGTGCATTCACCTTTACAAGTACAATGAAAAAGCCCGTAATTTTTGTCTTCTACAAGGTTTATTATAACTTTAGCTAAATCTACTGTGCTTGTAGGTGTCCCCCTTTGATCATTAACTACTTTTAATGTCTTATTAGTTTTGCTTAAATTTATCATAGTCCTTACAAAATTATTTCCGTCTCCGTAAAGCCATGCAGTTCTAACTATGTAATGCTTAGGATTGTGATTCTTAACTAATATTTCTCCCTCAAGCTTTGTTTTCCCATAAACTGTTTGTGGATTTACGCAATCAAACTCTGTTAGTGATTGATGTACATTACCAGCGAATACGTAGTCCGTTGATACTTGAACAATTTCTGCTCCAATTTGGTTTGCGGCTGCTGCTAAGTTCTTAGGTCCTATTGTGTTTATCTTATATGCCATATCTATTTCAGTCTCGCATTTATCAACAGCCGTAAGTGCAGCACAGTTGATAATTACATTTGGTTTATTCTCATTTACAAAACTATTTACGACCTTAACGTTTGCTATATCCAAATCTGATACATCTGTAAGTATTAAATCAATTCCTTTTTTACCTTTATACTGATTAGCAAGTTCGCGACCTAGCTGACCATTAGCTCCTGTTATTAATATTTTCATAAATTCATTCTCCTCTTTACTTTATTTATAACTAAAAATCAAGTTAAAGCAATAATTCCATTATCCCAAGTGAAATGTGCTTAAAACAAAACTCTCAGAGTTAAAACCCTAAGAGTCTCATTATATATAAATTATTTTTCATACATATTGTTATAATAATTTTGATACTCGCCTGTAGTAATATTATTCATCCACTGTTTATTGTCTAAATTCCATTTTATTGTCTTCCTTATTCCTACTTCAAATGTAGTTTCAGGGTACCAGCCGAGTTCTTCTTTTATCTTAGTTGGATCTATTCCGTATCTCATGTCATGACCTTTTCTATCTTCAACATAGCTTATTAGTTTTTCTGTTATTTCACTATCTACATTTTCATTTAAATAATTTATAACAGTTTTAACTATTTGCATATTAGTTCGCTCATTATGTCCACCTACATTATAAACTTCTCCTACTCTACCACCATTTATAACCATATCTATAGCTTTACAGTGGTCCTCAACGTATAACCAATCTCTTATGTTCATTCCATCACCATATACTGGTAAATCTTTATAACTTAAGCAATTGTTTATTAGTAATGGTATTAATTTTTCTGGAAACTGGTATGGTCCATAATTATTTGAACATCTAGTTGTATTTACAGGCATTTTATATGTATCAAAATAAGCTTTAACCATTAAATCTGAACCTGTTTTACTTGCTGAATATGGACTGTGTGGATCTAGTGGTGTAGTTTCAAGGAAGAATCCGGTTGCGCCGAGGGAACCATATACTTCATCCGTAGACACTTGCATAAATTTCTTGCCTTCTTTAAATCCATCTCCAACTGCCCATGCATTCTTAGTTATATTTAGAAGGTTTACTGTACCTAAAACATTAGTCTTAACAAATATTTCTGGTTCTTTTATACTTCTATCTACATGTGATTCTGCTGCGAAATTTACAACATAATCAATATCATTTTCCGCAAACAATTTTTCTACTAATTCTTTGTCACATATATCTCCTTGAACAAAAGAATAGTTCTTATTTTTTTCTATATCTTTTAAATTTTCTAAATTACCTGCATAAGTTAATTTGTCTAAATTTATAATTTTTACATCTGAATATTTATTTAACATATAATGAACAAAATTCGCACCTATAAATCCAGCTCCACCTGTTACTAAATAAGTTTTCATAATTGATTACACCCCTTTATATTCAAATGGTATTTCTAAATCTTTTAGTTTCTTTTGTATTTTATCTTTATCTGACAATAGAATCTCCTCTATACCAGCGAGTGGCCATTCTACAGCTACATCTTCATCATTCCATAATAATCCACTATCATACTCAGGAGCATAATAATCTGTACATTTATAATTGAACACAGCCACATCTGACATAACTAAAAATCCATGAGCAAATCCTTCTGGAATATAAAACTGTTTCTTATTTTCATCTGTAAGGATTACCCCTTCCCATTTTCCAAAGGTGGATGAACCCTTTCTTAAATCTACAGCTACATCAAATACTTTCCCCTGTGTAACACGAACTAGTTTACCTTGAGTATGTTTAGTTTGAAAATGAAGTCCTCTTAAAACACCTTTTTTAGATTTTGACTCATTATCTTGAACAAAATCCATTGTAAGTCCAGCTTCAAAAAAATCATTCTTATTGTATGTCTCCATAAAATACCCTCTATTGTCACCAAAAACTTTAGGTTCAATTATGTATACACCACTTATCTTAGTTTCTATAAAATTAAACACTCATAACTCCTCCTCTATCTATTCTATTGCGGCAGCGGCTTCTGATCTATTGTTATTATCCTCATCAGCTATCTGCACTAAATACTTACCATATTCCGTTTTCATTAATGGTTCTGCTAATTTTAAAAGTTGCTCTTTATTTATAAACCCATTTCTAAAAGCTATCTCTTCTATACAAGCTACATATAATCCTTGCCTGGTTTGTATCGCTTCAACAAAATTAGCTGCATCGAGTAGTCCTCTATGAGTTCCTGTATCAAGCCATGCCATTCCTCTACCAAAAAGCTCAACTTTTAAATTGCCACGCTTTAGATATTCATTATTTACTGCTGTTATCTCTATTTCGCCTCTAGCCGAAGGCTTAACATTTTTAGCAATATCTATTACATTGTTATCATAGAAATATAATCCTGGAACTGCGTAATTTGATTTAGGTATTTCAGGTTTCTCCTCTATAGATACAACATTACTATCTTCATCAAATTCAACAACGCCAAATTCTCTAGGATTACTTACATGGTACCCAAAAATAGTAGCTCCTTCTCTTTCTGATGCTCTCATTAATCTTTCAGTAAAACCATAACCATGAAAAATATTATCTCCAAGAACTAATGCTACCTTATCATTTCCTATGAATTTCTCGCCAATTATAAATGCATCTGCAAGTCCTCTTGGTAATTCTTGAACAGCATACTGTAATTTAAGACCTATATCACTTCCATCACCTAGTAGTTCCTCAAAAGTAACTATATCTCTAGGTGTTGAAATAATTAATATCTCTTTTATACCTGCAAGCATTAATACTGATAGGGGATAATATATCATTGGCTTATCGTATATTGGAAGTATTTGCTTTGATACTGCTTTCGTTACTGGATATAGTCTTGTGCCGGAACCACCTGCTAAAATAATGCCTTTCATATTTTGCCTCCTTATTTTGCGTGTGCCTTATGACACCCTTTCGTTTACTATGTATTTTCTAATAATCATACCATGAAATAAAACTTAATTTTTCTAAATTAGTATCCATGGGACTTGTCCCAACTAGCTAATATACAATTTCTATTTGCTTTAAGAAACCTGTGATTCACTTGCTGTTAAATAAACGTTTAATAAATGTTAATTCTTTTGTTATGAATAAACCGAACAAATAAGTTAAAGTTGCAATCATACCCTTAACTATAACTGATAAAAATATATTTTCAATATTTATATTAATAATTGTCATTATTATTATCATTAAAACTGCAATTAGTACACTACTATATAAATTTCTAATAAATCCAACAATCTGTTTTTCTAATACTTTATATACTAGTATATAAAGTATTATTATGAAATTTAAGAAAAACGATATTACTACTCCTACAGCTACATACCCTATAGTTTTTGTACTTACCCCTACTAAAATACATGTTATTGTAGATGCAGTAGTAAGCATTCCACATTTAAATAACTCTTTAGTTCTACCAGTTGCTTGGAAAATAGCGCCTGAACATGATGACATCATTTGTATCCAAATAGAAATACTAAGAATTTTAAAAGATGGCACACTGCCTACCCAGTTATGCCCAAATAAAATCATTATTATTTCATTTGCACAAAAGAAACATATAACACTTACATAAATACCAATTAATGATAAAACTTTAGTAACTTTAACAAAATATCCATATATGATTTGTTTACTATCTTGATAGTCCGAAAGAATTGGATGCAATACCGGTGTAATTACAAATGTTAAATTTTGCAATGGGTATAACATTAGTTTATATGCTTTATCATAAAACCCAAGAGAATATTCTCCTATAAACTTTCCTATCAAAATATTATCTAGATTTCTAGAAAAATAATTAACAAAATTAAATCCGAATTGATACATTGAATAATTTTTAATAATCTTTATACTCTTATTACTATAACTAAAATAAATTTTTATTTTTGAACTAAAAAAATTCATCAAAAATAGTAGGGCGTTTGTTATAACAGAGTTAATAATTAATGAATAATAACTCGCCCCCTTCATTGCCAATATAATTGTTATACTTCCAACTAATATATTTACGCCTACCGTTATAAATCCTATATCCTTAAATCTTTTTTCCTTTAGCATTAGTGAATTAGGAACAATATTAACTACACTAAAAAATACGCTTAATGAAAGAATTCTTCCTAATTTAATATAAATCGAATTATTGAAAAATGCTGCAATTCCATAAGAAAAAGCTGAAAAAGCTATAGACATTATTATTGCCGATACGATTGTAAATAAGAATATATCAGATATATTCTTATCATCTAGTTCTTTTTTCTGAATAATCGCTGGACCTATTCCCATATCAGCTAATATACTAAAGAAGCTAATAAAAACCATTATTATAGCTACTATGCCAAAATCTTTTGGTGTTAATAATCTTGCTAATATAGAATTAATTATTAGCTGAATAATTACATTTGAATATTTAGCCACAAAATTAATTAAAACTGCTTTTTTTATACTTGTTGTACTCATATTTAATTCCTCATAATCTATTATGTATTTTTAATTTAATATTTTTCGTTGTTAAATAATATATTTTAATTCATAAGCCTATACAAAATACGTGCTGAACATCTACTGTGTTTAAGTATAAAAAGTTTCTTTTTCAATGGTGAATTCATTACAATGTCAGTACTTGCATCTTCTTTATGAAGTATTTGTATTTGTGGATTATATAAAGTTTTAAAATTATTTTTTCTACATAAATAATATAATATGTCTTCTTCCATATACATATACGTTTCCGGGAAAAATGCATAGCCAAAATATTGAATAAATAAGGGGGATAATATTATACACGCTCCATGTAATTGGACATTCTCAAGCTCAGTCATAACTGTATTTTCGCTTTCATTAATAGGAATAACTGTTTCATGGCTTATTCCTAATAATTTTTTTGAAGTCTTTATCAATTTTTGAGTATGTGTAATATATTTAAGATAATTTTTTATATAATCATAATCATTTGCTTTTATTAAAGCTTTTACCTCTTCTTTAGTAAGCCCTTTTAATCTTTGTGGACTTTGATGATAATGTTCACCTTGTATACTAAGGATATCAGGCCCTAACACATAATATTGAGTTCTATCAAACGTACTTATAATTGAATTAATAAAATCTGATTGTTTTATAATTGTATCATTGTTAATTAAAATTATAAAATCTGATTTTAATTTTTCTTTAGCATATGTATAGCCTATATTGTTTCCTTTAGCAAATCCAAAATTCTTTTCCCCCAAAATTACTTTTATTTTATCATTATTTGAAAACATTCTTTTTAATTCAATTCCACTATTATTAGAAGAGTTATTATCCACTATTATTATTTTATAATTATAATAATTTACATTATTTAGTATTGATTCAACACATTCTACTGTATCCTTCAATGCTAAGTAATGTAATATCACGAAGCTCACTTTTTCCACTATATTCATTCCTTCATTCATATAATTTTTTTATAGTTTTCTTATAATATTAATTTAATTTTATTTATATAAATTGTTTTCAATTTATATAAATATCCTGTACTATTTCTTTGTAATTATATTCTATAATCACCATCATTAACGGTAACAATATTATTCTTTGTGGATCAGTAATAATTAATGTAGGTGTTGTTATAATAAAAAAAATAAAACATCCTATATCAGTAATCGATTTTTCACTTGTTTTTATACCTTTATAAAAAGTCATTCTAAACAGTTTAAAAGTTAAAGCAATATACCATATCAATCCTGGTATACCTAACATAGCAATAAGCCCAATTATTCCAACATCAGACGGGTATAAATATCCTTGTTTACCATGAAGTATACTATAAGCCTCATTTAGTTTATCATCTTCAATAAATCCTATCCCATTAAGTGGGTTGTTCACAACTTTTTTAGTATAATATTCAATTGCTTCTTGTCTAGCAAATATACTACCTGATTTCGTAAAATCAGTAGAACTCAAAATTTTTTTTGCAGAACTAACATTAATTAAAGCAAAAGTTACACTTATCATTATTAAAATATATACTGTCTTTTTCTTGATTTTAAGAGATTTTACAAAAACTAAAACATTAAATAATGAAAGGACAGCCACGACTAATGAAATAATGACGGTTAATAATAGCATTCTAGTTTGGCATACAAAAATTATATAAGTTAACCCAAACACAACATTTAAAATATTTATTACACTATATCTATCTATTTTCACTTTAATAATTTCACAAAAGGATAACACAATTGATAAACTAATTAAAGTCGAAGGTTGAGTTAACCTTAATCTTGAGTTTCTAAAAAAAGTGATATTGAAATAATTATCAACCTCAAATATATTAAGAAATAAAGACTTATTATATTTATATGTAATTCCTTGTATAATAAATATAACTGAAGTAATCAAGGAACAGATTGCTATAATTTTAATAAGATTCAAATAATCTGTTTTATTTTCAAGCGCATATTTTAAAACATAATAAAACATAATAATAAGAAAATAATAGCTTGCTTTAATTAATGATTTTGTGCTTTGGCTATATTCGAAATAGCTAAATACAAATTGTATTAATATAATTATAATTAAACCAAAAATATACTTGTTGAACATGTATGTTTTAAATTTTTTTACTTCTTTTGTAATTAATAGTAAAAATAAAGAAATAAAAACTATTAGAACTATTATTAACTTATTATTATATGTATTACGTTTATTTATAAATTCTGGGATTTTAAATAAGTAAAAGAATCTAACTTCTAATAAAACTATTAATACTATAATACTTTGGGTTATTTTTTTCATAATTCCTCCTGTTATTTGCTGTATATTACTATTATTTAAACTAATTATAGCATAATAGTATTTTTTCAACTATAAATTAACTTTTGTATGCATCTTTAAAATGGTAATATTTAAATTCTATTTTCAAAATTTTATGTACTACATTCTATTCCTTTAATTTAAAATCCTTGTCAAATATTTCTAAAATATTATTTTCAAATAAATATTTTTGATTTTTTGTTTTCTCCCTATAAGCATCAAACTTATGTATATTTTCATCATAATTATCTAGTAAACAAATTATTTTTTTTACTATATTAGAAATTTCCTTCTCTGATGAATCAAATTTATACTCTTTCGGCACTAATACATCTACATCATTCTTAGCGCTACCTAAAGTTGATGTTATTATATTACAATAACAACATACTGCCTCTCTTGGAATCCTTTCTGGACCTGGGAAAAACCCAAAGTCAATATATATTTTTGACTTTTGCAACAAATCTCTTATTTCTTTAGTAGACATATTTTTAATAGGGATAACTTTTATTTCCTTATTAACTCTATATAACTCTTCTATAATTTTTTTTGTGAACTCATATCCCTTTGCTGAATTATATACTACTATATTTTCCTTTATACAATCTTCTCTAGTGGTTTTAATATAATCTTCTCTTATTGGACCACATAAATAAAAAGTATTTGTTTCTTTAACTCCATTTCCTATAAGAAAATCTTTTGCATATTGACAATTGTATAAATAATAATACAAGTTAATATTCTTATCTTTGTTAAAATTTAATTCCTTTAAACTTTTTTTAATTCGCTTTAAATTTAAATATATAAATGGTTTTACAATACCTTTAAATATATGTGGTATATTTCTTTTTTTTAAAACTTGATTTACTCTATTTTTATTTAAATTTTGAATATAAAAATCTAATGATAAAAACCATATACATTTTCGAATATTTTTATGTATATATAATAATTCTGTTAAGGTTTCTGGTATTATCATTAAATTTTTTTCATTATCATCAATAACATTTGCAAACGCAATGTTATATTCTTTAAATTTTTCAGGTATTAAAATATTATTTATATCTGGAGCTTGATAGTAATATATATAAGCTTTATATCCTTTATTCCTTAAATTTGATACTAATTGATGTAATGTCTCAGATCCACCACTTATTGCATTATAGGGAGTAACAACATATATTATTGATTCTTCATATATTTTCATCATATTTACCTCACTTAATCTATCAATCGTTTAACTACTATAATTTATATTTTCCAAAAATATTATTTTTAGAATCAAAACAACCATTCACAATCATTTTTAATTTACATATTTTATTGTTATCAAAAATTAATAATTTACATAATTCTTTTAGTGTATCCCTCATGTCAGATTTTATAAAATTAGGAACTATATGTCTATATTTTTTATAACAATATAGTTTGTTTCTCGCCAAATAATACATTCTTAATGGAGAATGCTCATAATAAGGGATTGTCTTACAAAATAACCTTTTCATAGTAACATCCCCTATATTGTGAAATAAAATTGATTTAGTTACCATCAGCATGCTATGTCCTTTTTCCTTTAGTCTAAAACAGAAATCATAATCTACAAAATCAATAAACAACTTTTCATCAAACATACCAACCTCAGTAAAAATACAGGTTTTAACTAAATTACCAGATGTTATCCATCCATCTACATATACGTTTTCGTCTTTTATTTTTTTTAATTGTTTATCAATATCTAAAGATTTTTCAACATAGTATGGAAATAAGCTTACTATATTCGATCCTTTTTCATTATCATACGCTTTAATCATCTGTTTTACCATATCTTCTTTAGCTATACTATCATGGTCTAATGTAAGAACCCAATCATAATTATTTTCTATTGCATACTCTATTCCCCTATTCAAGGCAAAAGCAATTCCTAAATTTTCTTTTAACAAAATTAATTTAGTTTCATAATTATCTTCTATAGATTTTAATATGGAAAGTGTTTCACACTTTGAACCATTATCAACAATTACAACTCCGTCAACTTGATTAATTATTGATTTAAATGTTTTTAAAAAATCTTTCCCGCAATTGTATGTAACTATAACGCAACATATATTTTTAATCATATTTATTACTCCTATAAATAAAAAATTTTGAATACTTATCATATATAAAATAAATGTTTTATCACTTATTAATCATTGCAATATAAATATAATAATAGATAGTACTAGGTATTTTATAATGATTAATTCCTAATTTAGCATTTTTTATTATTTTAGAAATTGTTTTTCCTTTAAAAGCATTAATATATTGAATTAATGTTCCATTATTCATATATCTATACTTATTACAAAATTCTAAGTTTTGTTCTACTTGCTTATTAAACGAGTTGATTTTATGTCTTATATTTTTGATTTTCTTTTTTATCTTAATATTATTAATTCCGCCAGTCACATTGTTTTCATGTTGCCGATATAAAATAGTTTCTTGATTTATATGGTATATTGTTCCTAATAATTGTGCATGTAATGCAATCCAGTAATCATGATTCTCAGCTTTTCCACTTATAGGAAATACTTTATTAATTAAACTATTATTAAGCATCATTGTACACCCCCAAATATAGTTATACCCTAATAACATATTTAAAGATTTATTTTTAACTTTTATGTTTTTATCACCCAAATATTTAAGATTCTTGTCTACATAAGATAAATTAGTGTATACTAATATAGGTTCATTTTCACCTTTTATCTTTTCAATGTTTTTCATAGCATCCATCGTTAATTCTATTTTATCATTTTTCCAAACATCATCTTGATCTGAAAACATTACATATTTTTGTTTTAAACTTTTTTTTAATAATTCATTAAAATTTCTAATCTGACCAATATTGTCATTTCCTGTTATTAAACTAATTCTATTATCTTTTTTCATAAAATTTTCAATAATTTTCACTGTGTTATCATGCGAGCAATCATCTCTAATTATCATTTCCCAATTCTTATAAGTTTGAGAAATAATACTTTGTATTTGTTCTTCTAAAAAGTTTTCTCCATTGTACGTAGCCATTAATACTACAACTTCATCATTCATATATAATTCTTTCACATCACTTTCTTGAAAATAGATTTTAATCTGATATATCTACTTTAAAGTTTAATAAAGCATATTAATTTAGTATTTGGCTATATATTGTATTTATATTATTGCAGTGTTCTTTCAATCCATAACTAAAATCATCATTTAATATATTATAATTAATGTTTTTTAAAATATTTCTATCATCATAAAATTTCTTTATTGTAGTTTTAAACGAACTTTTATCCGCTGTTATGATCATATTTTTTCCATATTTTTTCTGGTTTATCAAATCCTTACTTCCAACCTTGTCACTTAATAAGACTGGTACCCCATAGCTTAAAGCCTCCAATGTAATAAACCCAAATGTTTCATTCCAAATACTCGGCACCACTAATACGTCCGTTCTATCAAATATTTTTTTCAAATCATTATACTTATATTTTCCATTTATATTAATATTACATGGCAATTCACAAATCTCTTTTTCATCACCATATGCATTTAATATCACCTTATCATATCCATCTTTTATTAACGCTTCCATAACTTCGCATAATAAATTAAAGCCTTTATATTCTTTATTAGGCCCTAAATATGTCAATCTCAACTTTTCACCATCAAATTTCTTTTCTTTTCTATTATCTTGTATATCCTTATGCGTTATAGACACAATATCGCCTTCTGCTTTTATGTGCTTATTATATACATTTTTCGCTATGCTACTATTAAATAAAAATTTATCTATATATCCAAACATTTGCCTATAATAATTAATTAGTTGTTGATACTGTTCTTTATCGAACTGTCTTCTTTCTAAAGTTATGTTTATTTTAATATCATCTTTGCATTCTTTTTTATTTCTTGCAATATATGACATTTTTTTTAATTTACGAATATCAACATTATTTCGAATAAATCGATAAGTTCTTGATTGTAACATTTTTATTTTATTTAGACTGCTTCCAGTCAAATTACAATTCATACATTTATCAATTTCTTTGCCTTCACATAATTTCCCATTATTATCTATAAAATTAACTTTTGTACACAAACCAAAATAATCATGAGTTGTATAAACTACTTTTACATTCAACTCCCTGCATGCTTCTAGCATTTCTTTATGTAACCCCATAAAAGTATGAATATGAACTATATCAATATTGAGTTTTTTTATGAAGTTCATATAAATATACTTATCACACTTTTTTATATATTCATTTGAATTTATAATCCCATTTAATAAAGGAACCGGTAATGGATTTACTACTTCATACACCTTTATCCCTTTGTACTTTTTATACTTGTTAATACTAGTTCTTTTATTTACAAATCCGATTTTGCCAGGAAAAAGCAAGTAGACCTCTTGATTTTCTTTGACTTGTTCTTCCATTAAATCGCGAGAATATTTTGTTAACCCACCGCTTCTATATGGTGGTAATCCTAATGAGTAATGCAATATTTTCATAAATAAACTCCCCAATACTATTTCAAGTCTTTTAAAGATTACTATTTACACTTTCGGTTTTACATTTATTAATAAATTTTCATATTCATTTATAATATAACTCCATTTATATTCCTTTTCTATTCTTGCCTTAGCTTTAACTCCTAAATTCCCTATATACTCTTTATCTACATTATCCAATTTGTTTATTAGATTAGATAAATCGCCCTTTTCCTTATTAAAATATACAGCTCCGTCCATGCCAACTTCTCTATTAAATCCAACATCTAAAAGCAAATTTAAATCTGTAGTTGCCAATGCTTCCAATAGAGACGGATTTGTCCCTCCAACTTCATGACCATGGAAATATCCATATGCATTTTCTCTAATCTTTTTCAATAGTTCTTGATTGTAAACTGTTCCAACAAATTTTATTCTCTTATCCCTATTAAAATTTGTTTTTCCCTTTAAATTATCATAAAACTTATTTTCCTCAACATTAGTTATTAATATAAAATCTTTTTTCGTTTTCGATTTCATAAACTCAGTTATCATAGTTTCATAATTATTTTCCGGAACAAATCTTCCAACCACTAAATAGTAATTTTTTTTATTAATATTCTTTTCGTTATACCATTCACGTAAATTACTATCATCATCTGATAATTTTGATTTTGCAGTATCAGCTCCATAAGCTATAAATGTTGTTTTTGGGTTATACTGCTTATAATCTTCTTGTATATATTTTTCAATATTCTTTGAATCACATATCAATAAGTCTGCATGCTTCACCATGTACTTTTCTGAAATTTTCCAATATTTTCTTATGGATTTGTTCCATTTTCCTCTTTTCCATTCGTGTCCATCCGGATTAACAATTAAGGTTCCACCCAATTTTTTCAACTTCTTTTTATAATATCCGACAAATGGCCCTATTCTACACGCTAAAATGTATATTACAGAATTTTTTATATTCTTTTCTTTAATGTATCTAATACTTTCTTTTAATGCTACAATATCGTAATAAATTGCCCTTGCTGAGCCAATATTAGGTACTTTTATGTTAAAGCATTCAGCGTCATTATATTCAAATTTCTTATAATCATCTGCCAAGCAAGAAACATGATATTTTATTTCTTTACTTTTCTGTCCCTCTGTTAATTTATCAACAAACGTCTCAAATCCACCATATTTTGCTGGTATTCCTTTAGAACCTATAATAAACACATGTTTCATTTTCTAATCCCCTTATGCAATATCCTATCTTATAGTTGCTGCAACTTCACTTTTATCCTCTTCTGTCAAATTTAAAACAGTCTTTCTGCCAACAGAATAATATTCTATCGCTTTTTCTTCTGCTTCTGCTATTTTATGACAGTTTCTACCATCAAATATAATAGGAGTTTTCATTAGTTTTTCATACTCTTCTAATTTTAAAGACTTTATCTCATTCCATTCAGTAAATATAAATGCTAAATCTGCGTCTTCTAATGTTTCTTCCGGAGTGCTTACATACTGTATTTCATTTGGGTAAATCTTTTTAAAATTTTCGATTCCTACTGGATCATAAGCAACTATTTCTGCTCCTTCATCTAAAAGTCTTCTTACATTTAGTATTGATGGAGCTTCTCTTAGATCATCTGTCCCCGGTTTAAATGTTAATCCTAAGACCGCTACTTTTAATCCTCTTAAACTTCCAAATCTTTGTTTAGCCTTTCTAAAAAGCTTATATTTTTGGTTTTCATTGACTTCTATAGTTGCCTTTATTGTTTTTAATTCATATCCATTATCATTTGCTAGCCAATGAAGCGCCTTTGTATCTTTAGGAAAGCATGACCCACCATACCCTAGTCCTGCATTCAAGAATTTATCCCCTATCCTTGAGTCATAACTCATACCTTTTGTTACGTCTTCGATATCTGCTCCAACTATTTCACAAAAATTTGCTATTTCATTTATAAATGAAATCTTCAAAGCTAAAAAATCATTTGAAGCATATTTTATCATTTCTGCACTTCTTCTATTAGCTACAACTATCGGCTTGTTAAATTTTCCATATATCTGTTGCAATGTATCTCTTGCTTTATCCGATTCCACACCGATTACTATTCTATTAGCATATAAGGTATCTTTAACCGCCGTACCTTGCGCTAAAAACTCTGGATTTGAAGCAACTTCTATTTGAACATCATTAACTAAATGCTCTCTTAAAAATCCTTCCACTTTATCATTAGTTCCTATAGGAACTGTTGATTTAACTACAACTAAACAATCTTTTTCTACATTTTCAGCTATTTGTGCTGCAACAGTATATACATAATCTAGATTGGCTGAGCCATCTTGTCTTTCTGGGGTACCTACGCCTATAAATACAACATCTGCATCTTTATATGCATTTACATAATCTGTAGTAAAATTAAGTCTCTTTAATTCATAATTGTTTTTTAAAAGTTCATCTAATCCTGGTTCGTATATTGGAGAAATTCCCTGTTTCATAATTTCAACTTTTTTTTCATTAATATCTACACACGTTACATTATGACCAACTTCTGATAAACATGCTCCTGTAACTAGCCCTACATAACCTGTTCCCGCTACAACTATCTTCATAAATTTTGCTCCCTCATCTCTTCATAGTTCTTTGTAAATTTATTGTTAATAATTACAAGCTTTTAATTATTAATTATTGACTAAACCCTTTATCTAGCTCCATTATCCCCAAACAGCACTCCCACCGTTTTGAAGATAAGACCTATATCTACTAATGTGTTCCTATTTTCTAAGTATTCAACATCCAATTCCATCCATTCTTCAAAACTAATATTACTTCTACCCCTAACCTGCCAATAGCAAGTTAAACCTGGTTTTGCAATTAATCGTTGTTTTTGAAATGAGTTAAACTGTGCTACTTCCTTAGGCAGACTTGGTCTTGGTCCTACGATTGACATTTGGCCATTTAATATATTAAAAAGCTGGGGTAACTCATCTATACTTGTATTTCTTATGAATTTCCCTATTTTAGTTATTCTTGGGTCTTCTTTTATCTTAAACATAGGTCCTGACATTTCATTTTTTTCGCGAAGCTTGTCAAGAAGACCTTCTGCATCTGAACACATAGACCTAAACTTATACATCTTAAATCCCTTACCATCTTGTCCAACTCTATTCTGCGCAAAAAAAACAGGTCCTTTAGAATCTAATTTTATCCAAATGGCAACAACAATCATCACCGGACTCAGTAATAAAATTCCACATAAAGCACCTATGATATCAATTATTCTTTTAACTATAAAATATCCTGCATTTTTTTCATACTCACTAATAATCTTTAACTGTGTCTCCCTCAAATCCGTTTCTAATTCTTCCATTGGTATCCCCTCCTATTATTATAGTATACAGAATCCTGCACTCTGCTTCGCCAAACATTTATAACAATATCTAAAATTTTTATTTTACTAATTCCTACAAAATTACACTGTTTTATTATATAATCCCTAAATTTTCACGTCAAATCTTAAATTTAATAATTCAGTACATCCGTCAATCGAATACGACACTTTTTTATAACTTATTGCCTATATGTAGTGGAATATGTTTGTTTTTTCTAATATTCCATATATAATTATATAATTTATTAAATATACATTTTTATACAATTTAATACATTTTAATTTGTTTTTATTTATAATTTAGTATATCATAATATTTACAAAATGTTTCCTTTTTTTATTATATAACAAATTCAATAACATTTACATCATTTTTTATATCCTATCCAAGATGTATCACCCCCCTATTATATCCTCTTTTCTTAGCTTTTGCATTAAATAACTAAATACTATAGTGGCTCTTGTATAATTTCTCTTAAATTATCACCTGCGGTGCTGCAACATCTTTGAAGAAGATAAATTGACAACTTCAAAAGGAGATTTACACTTTCATTAAAGTTTTATTTCGTTATAGTATGTGCCTCTACTTATAGAAGTGTGAGACTCTCCTTCTGAAATGTCGTTAAAAATTAAATAAAAGAGGAGAGAATAATTATAATTATTCTCTCCTCTTTTATTTGTTCGAATTATTTCATTAATTATGCATAAAGTAGGCAAACTTATCTGTGTAATAAGTTGCACGCATGTCTCGTACATGAACTGAGCTACCTTGGTTGTCTGCAATATATGCCAAAGTATAATTACTACTAGCCCACCCCATAAATACAAATGTATGTGTTGGATATCCTCCGCCATCATTAGTTGTAAAACAAATACTTCCTGGAGTAAGCTTTTTAATATTCCAATTAGGCTCCCATCCACGTGCATTTAGGTAACTTAAATACTGTCTTGTGTTACATGTTCCTAGTGGAACAGGTACTCCCATTCTTCTCATTACTTCGCTTGAGAAATAAACGCAATTATTTGAAGTATTTCCACCATGTAATGCCACTGCCCTGTTTAGTACATTAGTAACATTAGTTGAAGAGTTTAAATAGTTTGCAATCCTAGCTTCAAGCGCTGTTTGATTTGAACCTTCCGCTGCCGCAATTCTATCCGCTTCTATTTTAGCAAGTCTTGCTGCTTCTTCTTTAGCCAACCTGTCTGCTTCTATCTTATTTAATTTAGCTGCTTCTATTTTAGCTATTCTATCTGCCTCTATTTTAGCAATCTTATCCGCTTCTCCTTTAGTTATATTACCTTCTGCTTCTTTAGCTATTCTAGCTGTTTCTACTTTGGCTATCCTATCCGTTTCCACTTTAGCTATCCTATCGGTTTCTGCTTTAGCTATTCTATCTGCCTCTACCTTCGCAAGCCTGTCCAACTCTATTTTAGCTAAATTAGCAGCCTTTACTTCTTCTGCTCTATCAAATGATGCTTTCGCTATTTCGTAATTTTCTGCTGTTCTAGCTTGTTTAGATGGATCTGCCATCTCAGCGGCTACCCTATCAATTTCTTCTTGTTTAGCTTTATTTGCAGCTATCTGTGCCAATTTGCTAGCTTTTACTTTATCTGCTTCTCCTTTTTCAGCTTTATCTACCGCTATCTTTTCCAGTCTAGCAACCTCTTCTTGCTCCTCTGCTTGCTTTGCTAGCACCTCCGCTTCCTTTGCTAACTTCTCCTTTTTAGCCTTCTCAATAACTAGTTCATCAATTTTTTCTTTAGATATTAACTGTTTCTTACTAATTGTTGCCTTTGTACTAGTTGGCTTAACAACTGCTTCTGTAAGAGTTACCTTATTTACTTTCTTTTGGCTTGAAAGAGCAACCTCACTTTTAACTGGTTGTTCCGCCTTACTTGCAATTGCCCATGCGCTAGTACTTAAGCCTACCACCGCTGTTAATGCTGCTATTACTACTAATCTCGTTCTCATTTTCGTTTTCTTTCTCATTTCAGTTCTAGTTATTTGTTTCACTTGTCATATCCCCCTAAATTTGTTAATTTCTTTGAATTCGTACTCTCATAAGACTAATTATGTAATTCTTATTTATGTTGCAGCTGTCCCTTATTAATATACCAATTTTATCTACTTCCCTACTAATTGTCGTAATCCTTTAATTTTCGCATTGCAAATAACGACAAATACTGCATATTGCTAACATATATTCATCAATCATTTTATGTGATATTTTACTTGTTTTTGTATTTATTCTAGTGGAAAGCGATTAAATTGGGATTATCTCCTTCGAGGTCGCAAAATTGATTGACATAAAATTATGTCAATTGTATAATAATAATTGTAAAATATATCTTTATATGATAATAATTTAATATATATAGCGTTTTATGCAATTTCAAGTAAAATTTATTTATACTTTTGCATAATATGAATGATAGGGGCGAATTAATGTGAGTGAACAAACTGTATATCAGTATGCAAAATTTGATTTTTTAAAAAAGTTTCTTTTTACTTCTAAAGTTAACAAACAACTTAAAGATTGCAAAAACATTGAATCATATTTACTTAGCAATGATTATTTAAAAAAACATGACAGTAGATTAAACTTAGTAATCTCTGATGGATTTAGCAATGAGGTAGAAAATAGTTATTTCTTATATAAGGGCTATACCCAGGATGGTAGTTTAACTCCTTTACAAAAATATATTGTTATTGATGGAGAAGTAAAGAAACACATTGATGTGATTAATCGCGATATTATTATTATAGATTTATATGAGAAAAGCATATACCTACATAGCTATTTTAAAGACAGCAACTATATTACAGGGTATTTAATTAAGGAAGAAACAAACTCCAAAATAAACAAAACTTTAATATTTAGCAATGAAAAAATTAAAATAAATATTAAGCGTATTAATAAATCTGATACTATTCTTGTAGTTGATGATTTTATAAATAAATTTATCATATAGAGAAGTTCTCCTAATAGGAGGGCTTTTTTTATATTCAGGATACATAATCAAAAACTCCACACAAAACATAGTACTGCTAATTTTAATGTATTAAGAGAAACCAAATCTCCATCAGTGCTTGTTGAGACTGGTTTCATCGATAGTACAGCAGATTTCTGAATATAAGAATGCCTTTTGTAGCATACTAAGGATAAATTATGAGAAATTATGGAGATGTTATTATTGGCTTCTAAAAAAAATTCATTACTAATTGTAATGTTGTCGTTGATAACATTATTATTTTATAGTTTTCTACCTCTAACTAATATCCAAAATGTTATTGCTACAAATATAACATTAGATAATGGAACCTCAAATGAGAAACGAGGAACACCACATTATGATTATATTATAGGAAAGGATCATTGGCCCCATTACCGTGTATTCTTTTGGGTTCCTAAAAGCGCTACCCAATTTACACCCTATGCTGATAGCGGAGTTAATACAAATGTTTCAGAACACGGTGATGCTTCAAAGTGGTCCGTAGTTGTTACCCCCGAAATAAAAGATGATAGAAAATTAGTGTTCATATATGTACCTAAAACTTTTGTTTTTCTATATGGAAATGGCTTTGAGGATGTTATACATTTAAACTATTATTAGTTTTGAGATATTTACTTCCTATAGGAGATATTTTCAATAGTTTTTGAATGATTTAAACTTTCTATACCACTTGAGCAAATTTGTTCAATAGTAGCTTGACCTGGTCAAGTAAAATTGTAACACTTGTGTGTAAATAATTACTTAGAATATCTTTTCTCAAAAGGGGCTAATCCTCCCAGAGAACTATGAGGCCGTTTATGGTGATAATATCTAAAAATATAATCATTTGTTAGTTCTTCTAAATGTAGAGCATCCTTAATACTGTAATGCTTAATATGTTCATTCTTGAGTTTTCCAAAGAAAGACTCCATAGGAGCGTTATCATATGGACAACCTGCTTTGCTCATAGACTGCTGCATTTTTTTATCCTCGCAAAAGGAAGTGAATGCCTTTGAGGTATAATCGACTAAAGAAAAGGGATTGCTCCCTTCCCCTCGTCTAAGAACCGTACGTGAGAGTTTCCCGCTCATACGGCTCAAGCATTTCTTCACCTTTTCAGGCGGCATTCAGTGATTGTAGTTTCATTCTTCTTTTAACAAAATATTCCTTATGTAAAAAAGGATTTTGAGAGATTTTCAAATTTGGGTGTCGGACTATTTTGATTCGCCTTAAATTAATAAGAGAATAGTCTTCTGTCATAAAAACCCATATTTTGTATCCCTTCTGATGCCAATACTTATTAATTCGCCACCGTTTATTTTTATTTGGGTGTCGATGCTTTGCCCAATAATGTAATAAGTAATAAAGTGTGTTGTTAATGTAAGAAAAAACTTGACTAGCTACTGTGTGTTTATGATAGTTAGTCCAACCTCTTATTACAGAATTGAGTCTACGAATTATATCCGATTGAGTGCATGCTCTCCCTTCTTTAAGAATAATAGTGGAACATTTCCTTATCAAGCTTTTTACTGAACCTTTTGAAGGTTTAACAATAAGTTTTTCTTTGAATTTCCGAAATGTCCAACCTAGAAAGTCAAAACCTTCATTTATATGGGTAATTCTAGTCTTTTCTTCAGATAACACTAGTCCTCGAGTTTCAAGAAACTGACTAACAACTTCTTTAAGTTCTATTGCAACTTCTTTAGTATTTGCAGTTATTATAAAGTCATCAGCATATCGTACTAGATTTACTTTGGTTTTTGCACGATAGTGATTTTCGATATTCCCTTTTGTGTTACGATGGTATTTATCTTGAATCACCTTTTCAAGACCATCAAGTGCCATGTTTGCATAAAGACTTGATATGGCACCTCCTTGCGGAGAACCTGTGTCCGTCGGAAATAACTTACCCTCGTATATAAACCCTGATTTCAGAAACTGTTTCATGATTCTTTTATCCATTGGAATGTTTTCTTGTAACCAACTATGGTTGATGTTGTGTCGGGTAAGAGTGGAGCATTACTGCTCCCTACTCCCCTTGGAACCGTACTTATATGTTTCCATATATACGGCTCGAGCATGCTTTCATCCGAGACTTCTGTTCAAATTATTCCTGCAAGTTTCTTATTCAGTATACTTTTGTGGCAGTCAAATATTTGCTTTTTATTTGGTTCTGTTAATGTGCTAGAAAAGTAATTACTATACTCTTCATCACAGCTTTTGTGTACCAGTTGTATATTTTTATATTCATTAGTACCACCAAATATTTTAGGTATTTTATAGTGAGTTACCAGGATTTCTTTTCCATTTGTAATATCTTTTTTACATAAAGGGCATAAGTATTTCTGTTTTTTAGCTAATTTTTGTCTCGATTTAATATTATTTTTATCGAATTCTTTAGTCTTTCTCTTTTGAAAATAATCATTAAGTCTTTCATCAAAAGGAGTAAAGTCATGCTTTATAAGTACATGTCTGACAATCGGCGTCCACTTCATTTTAGTTAACTGTCTGCCTGTAATCGGGTCTGTAAGTATCCATTTATCCCTTTAAATTTATCTGATATTTTACTTTTTAGAGTTTTAATACTCTTTTGGGATGGTTTAATTAGGAGTTTGGTTTTATTTCCGTTTTTATATGTTCTAATATTAAAGCCTAAAAAGTCAAATCCCTCTGCCACATTTGTTATTTTCGTTTTTTCTTCTGCAAGTTCTAAACCTCTTGCATTTAAGTAACCGGATAATGAATTATATACATTTTCTGCATCTTCTTTTGTATAGCACATAATTACAAAATCATCAGCATAAACAGATAGTGTATATTTCCCTCTATTTTCATACTTAATAACGCCGGTAGCAGTCTGTGTTGTTTTGTACTTGACGCCAAGAGCCTTTCCCATTCCATTAAGTGCAATATTAGCAAGTAACGGTGACGCAATCGAGCCTTGAGGTGTTCCATTATCTGTTTCATTGAAAATATTGTTATCAACATAGCCTGCTTTCAGCCAGTTATAAATGATTTCATTAGCTGGAAATGTTCCTATTTGTTCCATGATGTAGTCATGATTTAACGTTCCAAAACAGTTCTTAAAATCACCCTCAAATATCCATTGTCTCTTTTTCCTCGCCAAGGAAAGATAAATTCTCAGGATGGCGTCTTGACAACTTCTTTGAGGTCTAAATCCATACATAGTGGGTTCAAAACGAACTTCCCATTGAGGTTCTAATGATATTTTAACAATATTTTGATATACTCTATCAATGATTGTGGGAATACCTAAAGGTCGTAACTTGCCATTTTTTTTCTTTATGTAAACTCGATATGCTGGTTTAGGTTTGTGTAAATATATACTCATTTTTTGCATTTTTACATAGAGGTTATATCTTGCTTTTGAATTCAATGCTACAAATCCATCCACACCAGCTGTTTTTTTTCCTTTATTAGATTGAGTAACTCGTTTAATTGATAGTAACAAAGCACCTTGACTGTGAATAAGTAACCTTTGTAAGTCTCTTACTTTTCTTTTTTGTCCAAGTTTTTCGGCATGATATATTCGTTGTTGTAATTTCCCTACATATTTTTCAATGGATTTCCAGTCAAACTGTTGCCATTGATTATTAGTGTTAGATAATGCGGACTTCTGTTTAGAAGCATTCATCGACTGTTACCTCCCTTTTGGACATTACTTTACGCTTTATATCATGTTGCATACCTGTTTAGAAATTCAGCTCTCTTTCGAGTGTGAAAAAAAAAATCACTATCCCTCCAGTTATTTCCTTTCCTGTTGTCTTTTGACTTAAGGGCATTTGCTTATTTCAACATCCTTTACCCACTGTGGAAATTAGGCTTTCCTTGCGGAAGGCTTACCATTTTTATGGACCACATTGGGCTTACCAAGTTTGACTTCTGTCAGACACGAATGGGTTAGGTCTTCCTTATATGCCGGTAGATATATGGGTTGATGCCTATATGCACTTCGATACATATTTTCCTATCTACATCAATAGCAAATATATCCCAACTATTGTCAAAGGTTTCGACACTTTATACAGAATTCATTTGCATTAACCATACCATTCTTCCCTTAACCAACTTTGTCTCGGATACTAGACATTGATTAGGTATTTCCTCATGCAACCCACAAAGGAATTACTTCCCTTGCAGTTTCAGATAGGGATATCCTTTCAACTAGGATAGGATATAGGATTAACTATATCCACTGACAATTGCGGAAGAAGTCACTTCTTGTCGCACCAAAGCATCCCTTTATGTCTCCTTCTAATATCCATGTAGGAGAGCATTTTCTTGCTAGTACATTAAATATTTGTTCACATGCATCTTTGGCACTTCTTCCCTGACGAAACCCAAACGAGATGTTATCACCTTTGGTTTCAGCAATCGGTTCGAGTGCTAATGCATATAAAGTCTGCATTGCTCTATCATACATTGTCGGGATTCCTAAAGGTCGCTTCTTATTCTTGCCTTTTTTTGCAATATAAACTCTTTTGAGTGGTTTTGATTTGTAATGTTCACCATTAAGTTTAAGTACCGCTTTCATTTTTGAGGCAGAAGTGGACCATAGTTTTTTATCAACACCTGATGTCTTCTTTCCTTTGTTGGTGGTTACCTTTTTCACTGCATAGGCTTTTGCCGAAAAAGAATGTGTCAGTAAATATTGTAGCTGTTTTGCTTTGTTTTTATCACCTTTCACTGTTGCCTTAGCTATACGGGACTGTAGCCTATTAACATCATTTTGTACTTGTATCCAATCAATGCAATCCCATTTGTCTGCAAGTGTTTTAGTGTCTTTTAGCCTCTCGGTTTTAGCCTCTCGGTTTTATCCGTCGTTGAGTTATTAAAATTCATAAGTTTACCGTCCTTTCCTGCCAAGAAATACCATAGGACAAGTCAGCACCCTTTCAGGTTAGAGCAAAATTTGAACTCTTATCTGTTTTCATTACAAAAACGGCTTTCGCTTTTTATCCTTTTCTTCTGCCCTCTATATCATTTCTTCACCTTGCGGGTAGATACCTTATGTTTAAGGAATATATAGGGTTTACCAAGTTCCACGTAATATATAATTATGAATGCCTTAAGAGCCACCTTTAAACCGGGAGTGCTTCATCCAATCGCATTGGTTTAACAGTTGGCCTTTGCTTGACTCCGTACCTTTTGGTCAAAGCGTTTCAGCCTATTTCGCTTTCTCCAGCGTAACGATTCCTACAGTGATTCACTTTACGTTCTCCATAGCATTCTTACCCTAGCAGTTGTTCCAGATTAGGCTTCTCGAACTTCCACATCGTCTCATGAGCTTTCTAACCCAGACGTTACCATCTACGCTAGTCATGATAGGGTTACCCCGAATGGATAGGGTAGTCTTTCGACAATATATTACGCGACTTCTTGTCGCACTTGCGATCCCTGATCACTATGAATTATTAATCCCGTAGGGGGCTTATGATTAGATATAGCTTCACTAAGTGTCTCAATAGCTAGTTCAGCGGTTATATGATTAGATATTTTAGTTGCTACAATACTTCTATCATATAGATCTAAAATAGAACAATTGTACATTATCCTACTGCTTGAAGGATGTATATAGGTGAAATCTGTACACCATTTTAAATTTTTAGCTACAGCTGTAAAATCTCTATTTAGGATATTTGAAAATACTTTATGTGAGGTTCCTTTTACATAATTAGGTCTTTTCCTAAATGAAACCGACTTAATATTTAATTCTTTCATATATTTATGCACAGTTAATAAGCTCAAATTAGTTCCTTGTTTTTCTAATGAGCGTTTTACCATTCTATATCCCATTTTTCCATTTTCACTGTGGAAAATTTTCTGTATATGTTTTAAAACTAATTTCTTTTGTTCATTATAGATATTTTTACTGAATTTTAAATAATTGTAATATGCATTAGGTGATAGCTCAAAGCGACGTAATAACCATCTGATGCCAAACTCTTTATTGTTGACAAATATAAACTGGTAGATTAATTGTCTATTTCCTTGGTGAAGAATGCCGCAGCTTTTTTTAAGAAAGCATTTTCCTTTTCTAATTCAGTAGCTCGCTTTTTTAATAATTTATTTTCCTCATAAACACTAGGAGATATTTTTTCTTCTGATTCTTTGCATTCTTCACAATAGCTTTTAATCCACACATTAAGGGTTGATCTAGATACACCATACTCTTTAATTAAACTTGGAATTGTTCTACTATTTTCTAGATTTAATTTTACCAGTTTTTCTTTAAATACTTGATCATATATTTTCTTTGCCATTTGTAACACCACTCTCCTAATTTTATTATACTATTTTATTAGTACTCAGTGTTACAACTTTAGTATATCAGGCCATCTGTTATTGAATATGGGACTGTTAAAACTAATATTTGTTATGATACAAATCCTGAATTTTCAAATTTTGCTAAAAATGACTTTAGATCGAGTAAAGATTCCATGATATTTAAAGAAATGAGAGATTTTTAAAATATTCCTTTTGAGAATATTGGAAGGAAATATTATAGCTCTTCCCATAAGACGCTTCCATGATATTTTAATACTCAACTGTTTGTTGTATAATAAAGATGAATTCTTTATTATCTCATATATAAATAAAGAACTCCTATTTCTTTATTTATTTTTTTCATTGGCACTTAGGCTCCACCGTATTTTACAGTTTAATTCAAATATCTTTTAATAACAAAAAACTATCGAGATATATTCATCAGTTTCTATCACTGGTTCGCTCCTATTTACTTTTCATTACTGCAAGCTACTTC
This sequence comes from Clostridium sp. CM041, assembly GCF_055081035.1. Lineage (NCBI taxonomy): Bacteria > Bacillati > Bacillota > Clostridia > Eubacteriales > Clostridiaceae > Clostridium > Clostridium sp. CM041. Next base: position 2,841,152 of record NZ_CM143648.1, on the reverse strand, counting down.
ATCATATATACCACTAAAGTTATCATTATATTTTAAAGTCTGAAGATACTTCATAAATGGAACTTTTAAATCATCTCTTTTTAAAGCAAACTCCACTGTCGCCTCAAGAAATCCTAATTTGTCACCTACATCATATCTTCTTCCGGAAAATACGTATGCATACATATCTTGATGCGTTATTAATGTCTTTAGGGCGTCAGTTAACTGAATTTCATTACCTTTACCCGGCCTCGTATTATCTAATATATCAAATATCTCAGGAGTTATTATGTATCTACCAAGTATAGCTACATTTGATGGTGCTATATCTACTTGTGGTTTTTCAACAAGGTTATTTACCTTGTATACTCTATCACTAATTTGAATTCCATCAACTATGCCATACTTATCTACATTTTCCCTAGCTACTTGTTGAACTCCTAAGATTGTTGTATTATTCTCTTCAAAACAATCTATAAGTTGCTTTAAGCATGGAGTCTTAGCATCAACTATATCATCACCTAGCATAACAGCAAAAGGTTCATTACCTACAAAAGTTTTTGCACAACTTATAGCATGTCCAAGTCCTTTAGGTTCCTTTTGTCTTATAAAATGTATATTTACCATGTTTGATATATCTCTAACCTGTTTAAGAAGATCATCTTTATGTTTATTTTCTAGTTCCATCTCTAGTTCTACTGATTTATCAAAGTGATCTTCAATAGATCTTTTATTTCTTCCTGTAATAATTAATATTTCTTCTATACCAGACGCAACAGCTTCCTCTATAATATATTGCATTGTAGGCTTATCAACTATAGGTAACATTTCTTTAGGTTGTGCCTTTGTAGCAGGTAGAAACCTTGTCCCAAGTCCTGCTGCTGGTATAACAGCTTTTTTAACTTTCATATAAAATATCTCCTTTTTCTGCAAATTACTATATCCACCACTCCTCGTTTAGCTGTCCAGTTAAGTTCAATAGATGCTTAGCAAGTATTTGTATAGCAGGTGGCAATATCTCCTGGTCTCCTATCTACAATTTCATAATGGATTTTTGTTTTATCTCCTGCATGGCTACCGCCAAGTTTTTTTAGTTCTAATGTTTTCCCAATCTCTCAACTTCTCAATCCAACTTCTTTTACTCTAAATGCGCATCTGATGCCCCATCTTCACCAAGCTATCCGCTTCATTACCTTTTTTTAGATTGCTGTTCAGACTCCATTACAGAAATCGGATACATAGTAGACATTTCCTGTTTGTTAAACTTTGTTGCTAAGTTTGATGGCTTAGGGGTCGTTGCCATCTGACTTCGAGCTTGCTATAAATCAGTAAGGTAAATAACACTATTACCGATATCAATCTTGTATAAATTACTTATGATTTTATTTTCATAGCTATTACCTGTAATTTCCACCACTTTAACCTTATCTCCATGCAACCGAACACTTATTTCATGACCTTTTCCTGTTGTCCACAATGCATAGGCTTCTTTGTTACCTTTTTTAAACATAAGTATATAATCCGAGTCTTGACCATTATCTATTCTTTTTACAAATTCATAATTTTTAAGTACATTTGTTAAAGTCCTAATAGCATAATAACCTATTTTGGGCTCCAAGTTATTATTAACACATCCAAAATTATGCTCTAAATTGTTTTTATCAGTTCCATCATCTTTCCAATCATACCAAATAGTCAAATTTACTCCACACATCAAATTAGTTAAATATTCTCTGACACAATATTGTGCTTGGGTTATTTCATCTATATCTTTCCAGGTAGTTGAATATCCCCATTCACCACAAAATAGTTTAATACCTTCCTTATGCGGATGTTTATCTATTAAATCTTTTATTTTATTGTAATCATTAATAACTGTCTCAGGATTACTTTGTCTATACGGATGTATACTTACAGCATCTATGTACTCAAAAAAATTATTTTTACCTAAGTAATCGAGATAACCATAATCTACTCCAGCTACCGCTGGTGCAACAATAAATGCGTTTCTATCTACTGACTTCATTGCAAATATAGTATTTATTGCAAGTTTGTAGTAATTTACCACATTGGGCTTAGGCTTCCAAAATCCAATATTAGGCTCATTCCATATTTCCCACATTATAGACTTTCCTTTATAATGTTTTACAGCTTCCTTAGCAAAATTAGAAAAAGCCTCTCTTCCATATTCTGAGTAGGGAGCTAACCCATTATCATATAATGAATTGCTATAATCTAATATATAAAGAGTATTTATTTTATTTTTGTTCAATTCATTTATAAGATTATCATATTGTGAAAAATCATAAACTCCTTTCTTCTTCTCTATACTACTCCAAGAAAGATCCATTCTCACAGTTGTAAAACCCGCATTACATATTTTTTTCATTTCGTTAGGATTTGGATTTACAAAATGTATATTTACTCCTATTGAGTTTTGTACCTTATTATCTAAAATATAATGTTTATTATTGTTCATATTATTTATATAGTAGTAACTTATCAAACTAATTAAAATAATAACACCAAATATGGTAATTACTTTCTTGTTCATTTAAAATCTCCCCAAAATTATTTGTTAATTTTTATTAATAAATAATTTATATTACTTAAACTTTTTAAAAGTAGTCTAACTTAATTTTTTCTAGATTTTGCATGTAGATTATTCTTTTAAACTTGTTGCAAGTTCTTTTACATATTCTAAATATTAGTTATACAAAGTTCATCTAAATCACCGTGCATAATTTCCCAACATCTCAATTTCAATCCAATTTCTTATTCTCTAAATTTATATCAAATATTTCATTTTTTAAGCGATGTCTCCCTCTCTATCCCATTTTTTAAGTTGCTGCCCAGACCCCAGTACAAAAATCAGAAACGTAATGGGCAATTTCTGTTTACCATGTTTTTGCATTGTTTTACAAGTACCTGTCGCCCTAGTGGGGAGTTTTGCCGACGTACACACTTTTAGCGATCAACATGACGCATTATAAGTGCGTTGGTCAAAGGGGGTGCTTTAAGGGCTTAAATGGACTCTCTTTCTAATTAATGAAATTTTGTAGTTAAAAATCTGATTTTGTTAAACATAGTTTTAAGTATTAATGTGTTAATTTCCTCTTTCATAAATGTCAAAATTGTTATATATATAATAGTTCCTGCTAACCCTTGCACTATGCTTGTTAGAATTCTAACCCCCATATAATTCCCTATAACCCTAACCACTACAAACATTATTGTTGAGGCTATTATATATTTTATTGTATTTAAAAAAAAATAATTATTTTTTATATTTTCTCTTACAAATATATATTGAATAAATGCAACACTAAATTCCGCAAATACAGTAGCTATACATGCTCCCATCGCTTTATATTTTGGTATTAATATAAAATTTAATATTACATTTACTATTGCCCCTATTGTAACAGAAAAAGTAAATTCTCTTGTTTTATTTGCCGGAATTAAGTATTGGATTCCTAATACATTACTCATTGCAATAAAAAACAAAATAGGTGCTGAAATAATTATTAAACATGAAACATTTTGAAACCCTGGTCCAAAGAACCACGGTACAAACTCACTAGATATTCCAGCTATCCCGACCGCCATTGGAATAGAAACATATGCAACGCCTATCAAACTCTTATTCAGATAGTTATTCATTTTTTCATTATCACCATTAGCAAATGTATTACTCATTCTAGGTAACATTACTACTCCTAGTGATGTTACTAAACCTAAAACCAATTTTACTATTTTTTGTGATTGATCATAAAGGCCAACTTCTCCTATATTAGCTAAAGTTCCTAGCATACTTTTATCTAATACAACATATATTTGAATAGCAATCTGAGGTATAAATAGTTTTAAAGCTGGAATGATATGCTCTTTTATATCAGCAAATTTTATTTTTACCTTTAAAACAATTTTAGGAATATACATCCACATTACTAAATTACCAAGTAAGATCATAAGACCATTTATAGTTATATACTTGTATAGATCATCATAATTTTTCACAAAAACAAATATACATATTACTCCTGAAATTTTGACTAATAAATTCCTTGTAACAGTTTTTTTAAAATCTTCTAATCCCATATAAAGCCAAGATATATCTATCATAGCTGCAACAATATTCATAGATTGAATTAAATAAATATAACTATATTTTCTATTAAACCCGACTATTATTATATAGAATACTAAAGCTATACTTGTCGTTATTATTTTAAGGAAAGTTATTGACCAAAAATTTTTAGACATTTTTTCTTTGTCATCTCTAACATAGGCAATTTGCCTATTCCCATATAATGAAATTCCTAAAGTTCCAAGTATTATAAAATACTGAGTTATAGAAAGAGTGTAACTGTATACACCTATTCCCTCTTTGCCTAATATTCTAGATATATATGGTACGGTTATTAACGGGATTAATAATGTTACTATTTGAAATAATAAATTATATGTGAAATTTTTGGCTATACTTTTACTCATTTTTATAATTCCTTTTCCACACATTTTAATGCTTGTTCAATAACATTATGCATATCATAATATTTATATTCAGCCAATCTTCCTCCGAATATAATATCCTGTTCTTTAGCTGCTAACTCCTTATAATTGCTATGTATCTCATTATTTCTATCATTGTTTATAGGATAATACGGTTCATCACCTTTATTCCATATAGCTGGATATTCCCTTGTAATTACTGTTTTAGGTTGATTCTCATACTCAAAATGCTTATGCTCTATTATCCTTGTAAATGGCACTTCATATTCAGTGTAATTGATAACAGCATTTCCTTGATGATTTTCTTCATTTAAAACTTCATGTTCGAATCTTAAACTTCTATATTCTAGAGTTCCAAACTTATAATCATAAAATTCATCTATCATTCCAGTAAATACTATTTTATCAGCTAGACTTTCAAGTTCTTCTCTGTTTTTAAAGAAATCAGTATTAAGTCTTACTTCAATTCCATCAAGCATCTTCGCTATTATTTTAGTATATCCCCCAACTGGAATTCCTTGATACTTATCATTAAAATAATTGTTATCATAAGTAAATCTTACAGGGAGTCTTTTTATAATAAATGCTGGCAACTCTGTAGCTCTAGTTCCCCATTGCTTTTCTGTATATCCTTTTACAAGCTTTTCATAAATATCTTTTCCAACAAGTTTTATTGCTTGTTCTTCTAAATTCTTAGGCTCAGTTATATTACTTTCTGATACTTGCTCTGCTATTTTAGCTTTAGCTTCAGTTGGTGTTTTCACTCCCCACAACTTATTAAAAGTATTCATATTGAAAGGCATATTATAAAGCTCATCCTTATAAATAGCAACTGGTGAATTTGTGTATCTATTAAATTCAGCAAAGGTATTTATGTAATTCCAAACTTCTTTATTACTTGTATGGAATATATGTGCACCATACTGATGTACCTTAATACCTTCAACTTCTTTACAATATATATTTCCTGCAATGTGATCCCTTTTATCTATAACTAAACACTTTTCACCTCTTTTATTTGCTTCACAAGCAAAAATCGATCCAAAAATACCTGAACCTACTATTAAATAATTATACTTTTTCATTTTTAATTACTCCAATACAATAAATTTTACTCTATTTAATACTACTTTTCTTGATATTGCTTTTTCCTTTTATATAATATGTCCATCCACAACTAAGAAAATAAATAATTATATATGTATATGCTACATTAGTAACAACAAATAGTACTACTATAGATAAAACTGATACTAACAAACTTATTTCATGATGTTTTATACAATAACCAATTATTATAGTTAATGGTGTTAAATAAAATATCATTAAATATATTCCACCTTCAGGTAGTACTTTCATCAAACTACTACTTCCTCCAATATCATTCCCTCTATAACTCAAATTCATATATTGTTGTACAATATCATACTTATTATAACCATTACCTATTATTTTATGTTCCTTCCAGGCTTCAACCCCTACTTTAAAATCATCAATTCTCACTAAGTAAGATCCTATTCCATTAGCATTTCCATTGAGTTTATCAGTAATGAAATAAATACATATAGCTGTTAAAGCAATAGAAAGAATAACCATAATAATTATTTTTAAAAATACTTTAATCGGTTTATTACTTTTCTTTAATAAAATTTTAATAAATATTAGTCCTGAACAAAGCAATATTCCAGTTGTCGAAAATGTAGTAAAAATAGTGATAATTAAGATAAGCACCTTTTTCCTATTGATATTTTTATTTGCAAATAATTGAACAATTAGCGCTATACACAAATTAAAGCTATACATTGGGGCTTCTGTGAAAATCCCCGTATTTCTAATTAATCTTGTTCCACTTAGCACAATAGTTTGAGTTTCAAAATGAATTGCGTAATAACTGGGTACATATTTTAGTCCTCCCCAGTTAATAAGGACTTCTGAGGTGGATTGAATTAATTTAAAGCATGAACCAAACATGTACATAATCAAAGAAATACATGATAAAAATATCATCAAGTTGGATATCTTTATTAATATGCCTTCAGATTTTCTTTCATTTATATTTGAAAGAGAATATATAAAAAATGCACTAAAAAGTATAATAAATCCACTCAAAAAGCCCAGATTTATTTCTTCACTTAGTAATAAAAATACTAAATTATTTATTCCACATCCAAATACGATCATAGTTGCAATTATAAATTTTTTTTTAGATTCCATAATCTGTTTAAGTGATAAAATAATTAGTATAACTATTGCACTACCTAATATAATTAAATTCATCTTTAATTTTAGCGGATTGTTATTAATATAAATTGATCTACAATCTAAAATAATACAAATTGCAACTATGTATTCTAAAAATTCTATAACTTGTTCTTTACCTTTCATTTAATTCTCCTTAACACTCTATACTTATTTTATTCATTAACTATTAACTACTGACTATGAATTCATTGGTTATTCTTTCTCACATTGTCAATCCAATTACACCCGACCCACTATAATATCTTTAAAACACACAAAATCCTCTCATTTTATGGTTGTATTAATTATTTATCATTGGGATATTCAGTTTTAGGAAAAAAGAATAGTCCTGCCAACACACCTTTTAGAATAATACAAACCTTTTTAAGCTTAAATCTTTGTGATTTAACAATAACTTTAAGTATAGTTAATAATGCTTTAGTTAAATATTTTATCAATGACAAGATCCCATTTCTTCGTCCTATATAAAACCTATTTCTAAATGCATAAAAATATCTTCCTAATCTATTTTTATCTGATACTATATCAGCACCAAGATTCACATTCATCTTATGTGTAACGATGCTATCTATAACCATGTAGTTAGAGAATTTCTTGCTTATTCTTTGTGTAAACTCTGTATCATCAGCCCAAATAAAAAATTCTTTTATAGGATAGCCACACTTATTTATTGCTTCTCTAGTAATTAACATTGATACAAATGAAGCAGATTTAACTTTTATAAGATTATCAGATAATTTATTATTAAATTTGACATCTACAACCGGTATATTCATTAAACACGGAGTACCATCAGTCCATAATACATTGCTACATAAAAAACCTATATTATCATCTAATAATTTATTATAAGAATAAATTAATCCTTTTAATGCATTTTGTTCCGCTATTGTATCATCATCCATAACCCAAAATAGTGAATGACCTTTCTCATAAGCATACTTAAATCCGGCATTGAATCCACCAGCACCCCCTATGTTTTCTTCTAGATTTATTACACTAATACTCTCTTTATATCTTTCTAATATATTACCTGTACCATCAATACTACAATTATTCACTATTATAATTTCATCAGGCCTCGTCGTCTGATTTAAGAGTGCTTGTATAGTTTCTTCAAGTAAAACTTCTCTATTATAAGTAACTACTATTGCAGCTACTGAATGACTTTTAGAATTCAATTTTATCACCTATTTCCTTTATTAAAAATTTTATTTTTAACTACCTTACCAATATAAAAACTAGGAAAGTTAATTTCATTTTAATATTACCTATATAGAGTAATTCATCACATACCATATATTATATATATCTTTGCTTTTTATAGATTTGTGAGCCTCCTACTTTTCCTAGTATATATACATTTATTAATACTTCTATTTTGTAGCTGCAGTTTAAGCTAATGTTAAATCCTGTTTTATTTTAGTAGTTGATATTTCTGGTGTTCTTGATAAATATACTACTTCACAATGTTCTCTTAAAAAATCAAACTTTCCTTCCCAATCATCGCCCATTACAAATGTATTTATATGATATTTAATAACATCAGTACTTTTTTGATCCCAGTTTTCTTCTGGAATCACAAGATCAACATAACGTATTGCTTCCAATAAAGATTTACGTTCCTCATAAGTAAAATAGCATTTTTTACTCTTTTCATTCCAGTTAAACTCGTCTGTAGATAACACAACCACTAAATAATCACCAAGTGCCTTAGCATTTCTTAACAGATTGATGTGTCCATAATGTAATAAGTCAAATGTTCCATATGTAATTACTCTCTTCATTATATTTCCTCTCCCCTCGATTTTTAATTCATTTATTCCATCTTCAATATTTAATGACACAATACAACTTAAAGTGAGTTGTCTGCGTACCTCCTATTTACTTTCATTACATTTTGCTACATTAATCGCTTTTACTATAAGCAACGTTGATGAGGCAATAGAAGCTAATCCATAATATGCAAGACAATATATCACCACAATATCAAGTGCATTAAATATAGTAGCAATTAATATAGCAATTGGAAGTACCCCCCCGATGCCCAATTCAGCTTCGACTCTAACTCTAAAAGTTCCAACTTTATTTTTATCAGTTCTATCGTCTGTGCTTGGTATGATGATTCCATTATCATACATATTTCGTGCTGTATTTTGATACTTTTGATAAATGAGCCTCATCAAAGAATCTGCACTCGATGCAAATGCACCAATTAACACAGCCCACATATTTCCAGATTTAAACATAACACCGCCCGAATTATATATAGAAAATCCCATTGTAGTACAAAGTAAGCCGACCAGTATATAACTACTAATCCCATCTGCAAATTCCCCAAACGGTTGTTTCTTTACACTTCTTGCAATATTTCCGTCCGTACAATCAAGTATAAGCCATACATTTACTAAAATCGCCCCTGTCAATCTTGCAGTCCTGCTATTGACTATAAATAACGCGCAAGCAATTATTCCTAATATAGCTGAAAAATAGGAAATGGTATTTGCTGAAATATTAAATTTTGTAGCAATACTAGCTACGTAAAAAGAAACTGGTCTATAAAAAATACGTGACAGTATTGGATCTTTCTTTCTTTTCCACTCAGGTAATTGTTCTTTAAAATACTTAGGTGTATAGTCCATTTTATTCTCCCAACATACATTTTTTTGACATTAGTTGTTTGCAACATTTTTTTTGCAAATACTGTATACTAATTCAATATACTTTTCGATTACCAAATTATATGCAGCATATACTCCTGATTTTTTTAGCAATCACTTTAATTTTCTTATCTATTACCCATCTCTTGCTTAATCCAATAGCTAACAAAACATACGATAATATATTAACTAAATTTACAGCTTTTTACTCCCCGATGGCCGTACTTTAAAATACTGATTGCTAAAAGCTTAAACATTTTGTTTGTCATATCAATCTGATTCCTGCTATATTATTTGTTTCATTTTTGATACTTAGTTCATCAAAATACTTTTGAATAGTATACTACCATAATTCTTTTTAAAATACCAAAATACTATTCCTATTTTTTCATATATTCTCTATTCTACTTATATTTGCGTTACTTAACCAATATAATTATTTTGCCATATCATCTATTAATTTTTCATGTTCATACGCAACTCGTTTAATATCGTATCTATTTATGACTTTTTTCTTTGCGTCTGCTACTAATTCATCTTTAAAATTAGGATTGCCATATATGGCTAATGCAGCTCTCCTAACAGATGATACATCATTCATCGGAACCAAAATTCCATTCTTGTTTTCATCTATTATACTTGGTATAGCATCAACTCGAGTCGCTATGACTGGTTTCCCCGAAATCATATATTCTGTTAATACTAGCCCGAACCCTTCCCATCTTGACAATAACATAGCTTGATCAAACAACTGTATATACTCCATTGGATTATCCACCCATCCAGATATGTATGTGCAATTAAACAATCCTTTTTTATCTATAAGTTTTTTAATATATTCTTTATATTCTCCATCTCCGACCAGTAGGAAATATGCCTCTGGTATATCTTTTTTAATCAATGCCGCAGATTCAATAAAAGTATCAGGTGCCTTCTGCTTTGAAAGCCTTCCTACCATTCCAATTACATAAGCATTTTCCGGAATATTCAGTAGCTTTCTTGTTACTCGAAAACTAGACTTGCATTTTTTATATTCATCTATATCAATTCCATTAAAAATAACTTTTATCTTATCCTGTTGGCAAATTCTGTTCTCCACAGCAGATTGCTTTTCGAAATCGGAAATAGCAACAATTTTATCGGTCATCGGTGCCAAGAGTTTTTCAACCCATCTATAAACTATTTTTTTCTTTTGCGAACAATCCATATTGAATGACCAGCCGTGCGGATTATATAACAATTTGTTTTTTAGACCCAAATTTGCAATACGACCAACTGCCCCCGCTTTACTACTATGTAGATATACAATATCCGGCTTATATTTATTCAATAGTTTCCGTAAAGAAATTATTGATTTTACATCTTTGATAATACTAATATTTCTTACCATATCAATCTGCTCAAATACATCTAATAAATCATTAAAATTCTTTTTATGATATTCACATGAACCAACTAGTATTTGTTCGTATTTAGACTTATTCATATTTTTCAACAACATTGACAGATATCGTTCCACACCCCCAGGAGATTGCACAACATGCATAATTCTTTTTTTCATTGTTTACTCACCACCCCATTGTTTAAAATTATAAATAAAAGAGACCATTTTTAATCTATCCAATGTCTCCTTACCACCTATAAATCCTATGTATCCGATTATTACCTAAAACTATAACTTCTAATTTCTTATTTTATATAGTTAATTCATTTTTAATAATATATATCCTTTTAAATAATGTACGTATAGCTATAGGAACAATATATATCTTCAATTCATCAAGAATTGCTGGTAATAGTTGATGCCTAAATACATGTAAGTGTGCAATCTTATGTTATTAACAGAATAACTTTGATATTAATTTAAAAAATCGCTTTTATTGAACATTGAAAAAGATATAATTTCAAAACTGTTTTTTGTAAGTTATTGGATACAGTCTCGTTCCTGATCCGCCAACTAAAATAACACCTTTCATAATGTTCATTCTCCTTACTACTTTATTATTTTTAATTGTCTAATATTTTAATTACCTTGCCCCCTCATCCCCAAACAACACTCCCACTGTCTTAAATATAAGACATATATCTACCCATGTATTTCTTTCTTCTATATACTCAACATCCATTTCCATCCACTCTTCAAAACTAATATCACTTCTACCCCTAACCTGCCAATAGCAAGTTAAGCCTGGTTTTGCAATTAATCTTAATTTTTGGAAAGATGTAAACTGAGCTACTTCTTTAGGCAAACTTGGTCTTGGTCCCACAAGTGACATATCGCCCTTTAATACATTAAAAAGCTGAGGTAACTCATCTATACTTGTCTTTCTTATAAATTTCCCTATTTTAGTTACTCTTGGATCTTCTTTCATCTTAAACATAGGCCCTGACATTTCATTCTTTTCGCAAAGCTTGTCCAAAAGACATTCTGCATCCATGCACATAGATCTAAACTTATACATTTTGAATCGCTTGCCATCTTGTCCAATTCTATTCTGAGCAAAAAAAATAGGTCCCTTTGAATCGAGTTTTATCCAAATGCCGACAATAATCATCACCGGACTTAGAAGGATTACCCCACATAAAGCACCTATAATATCAATTATTCTTTTGATTATAAAATATCCTACGTCTTTATCGTACTCGCGGACAATCTCACTCTGCGTAACTTGCGAATTTCTTTCTAATTCTTGCATTTATGTTCCCACCCCCATTTTATTTCCTCAAAATATATCCCTAAAAAATTAAAAACAAATTGTTAATTTATATTATTCCAATTTCTACAAAAGTAACCATGCCTTATTGTACAACTTTGTAAATTTTGTGTCAAATTTCGAATTCACTACTTCATTGGTTTACTATTTACATACTCCCAAATACACTAAATCATTACTCGTTTTACAGTTTTAAAAAAATATAATTGTCTTTAAGGTGTTGTATATCAGTGGTTTACCATTCTACAGTTATCGACTTTATACGTTATTTTATAACCCTTTTATTTTATATATTGTAAAAAAGAGGTCAATTTATTAACATTTCTTTTATATAATTAAATTCCCTATTAATATACAATTTAATACATTAAAATTTAATTTAACCACATAATTGATTGTACAATTATATTTGCATAACCACTACTTAATCAAAATCACCTTCTTGGATACTTATCTCCTAATCCAAATCTATAAAGTATTGCTGCCACTATTCTCTCTGATGCTCTTCCATCTCCATATGGATTAATAGCTTTAGCCATTTTTTGATATTCTGTTTTATTTACAATTAACTCATTGGCCATATTATAAATATCATCTTCAATAATTCCAGCTAATTTAACAGTACCAGCTTCAAAGGCCTCTGGTCTTTCGGTCTCCGTCCTTAAAACTAATACTGGTTTTCCTAAAGCTGGAGCCTCTTCTTGTAAACCTCCTGAGTCCGTCATAACCATATAGCTTCTATCCATCAAGTTATGCATGTCTTGAACATCAATTGGATCAATTAAATAAATTCTCTCCTTATTTCCAATAATAGAATTAACAGTTTTTCTAACTGCTGGATTCAAATGAACAGGATAAATAAATGATACATCTCTATGATCTTCAGCTAATCTTTTGATAGCATTGCAGATATTTTCTAAAGGTTCTCCGAGATTTTCTCGTCTATGAGCCGTAACTACAATATATTTACTTGAATTAAAATCAATTTTTTTAAGTATTCTATTTTTAAATTTATAGTCTTTTCTTACAGTATGTTTGATTGCATCAATAACAGTATTGCCTGTTAAATAAATGTCCTTATCAATGCCTTCACTTAACAGATTTAACTTATTTGTTTTTGTAGGTGCAAAATGCATCTCAGCTATACTCCCAGTTAGTTTTCTATTCATTTCCTCTGGAAATGGTGAATACTTATCAAAAGTTCTAAGTCCAGCTTCAACATGACCTACAGGCACTTTGTTATAAAATGCTGCTAATGCTCCTGCAAAAGTTGTTGAAGTGTCACCATGAACCAGAACAATTTCTGGTTTAAGTTCTAGGATAACTTCATTTAATCCATTAAGCGCATCGCTGGTTATTGTAGTTAACGTTTGCCCTTGTTTCATAATATCTAAGTCATAATCTGGTTTTATATCAAATATTTCCAACACTTGATCAAGCATCTCTCTATGCTGGGCTGTTACACACACGTAGCTTTCTATTTCAGAGTATCTTTCTAATTCTTTAACCAGCGGTGCCATCTTGACGGCTTCTGGTCTCGTCCCAAATATACTTAATATTTTGATTTTATTCAAGAACATCACCACATCTTTCTATAATTTATAAGCATTATCAAAAACACAAATATTTTTAGTATCAAGAACTAACTTATTCCTGATTAATTTCATATTATCCACAATATGATTATGAGCTACCATAATAACCAATATTTCTATTTCATTAATAAAATCTTCAAAGTCCATAAACTGATGATCAACAATTCGAGTTTTAACAAATGGATCAAATACCTTTATACCGAATGCTAAATGCTCATCCATTTTCTCTAAAAGTTGTAATGTTGGACTCTCTCTTGTATCATCAACATTTTCTTTATATGTCAATCCATATAAACCAACTTTTGAAATATCCTTAATACCATATTCTCTCATTATGTCTCTAATTCTACCTAACACATGAGTTGGCATAGAATCATTAATCTTTCTTGCAGATAGAATTAAGTTTGTTAAATCAGGATAGTCCCCCACTAAGAACCATGGGTCAACTGATATGCAGTGACCACCTACACCCGGTCCTGGTTGTAAAATGTTTACCCTTGGGTGCATGTTGGCAGTTTTAATAATTTCATAAACATCCATATTGTCTACTCTGCAAATTTTAGTAAGTTCATTTGCGAAGGCAATATTTATATCACGATACGTATTTTCAACAACCTTGGACATCTCAGCCGTTCTGATGTCTGTAACTATTATTTCGGATTTACAAAAACTAGAGTATAATAATTTTATTTTTTCACCGATTTCCTTAGTATCAGCACCAATTGTTCTTGAATTAAATTCAAGTTCATGAATCATGTTTCCAGGTATAATTCTTTCAGGAGCATGAACTAAGTGAACATCTTTTCCGATTACAAGTCCTCTCTTTTCAATTTCAGGACGAACATACTTATCAATTGATCTCGGCGATATCGTAGACTCAATAATTATTATCGAACCTTTTTCACAAACATCTAACACATTATTTACTGCTGAAATAACATATTTAGGGTCAATCTTTTTACTTTCTTTGATGTATGGTGTAGCAACAGCAATTATATAAGTATCTGTTTTGATATATTCAGTGGTAAACTTGATGCCATTTATTAATGCTTCATCAAATAACTGACCTAAGCCCTTTTCTTCAAAAGTAAGTCTCCCTTCACTTAAAGTTTTTACCAACTCTTTATTATAATCTGTCCCTATTATGTTCACCCCATTTTTAGCAAACATTAAAGCTGTTGGTAATCCTATATAGCCTAATCCAATTATATTAATTTTTGACATGATTGTCACCCTCCTTACTCAATTTATACATAACAATAATCATATTACTATGCATAATCATATATAGTAATGAAATCAATAGTAAGAACTGCTCGATTGGTAAGTTTCTAAAATAGGAAATTAAATATACAGCAAATTCTCCCACAAGCAATATACTTTGTAAAATCAACTCAATATGTTGCTTATTTGATACAATAAAACTTGTTGTGAGTGATTCTGCAATAAGCCTTAAACAAAACATTGGTGCAAGTAATCTCACATACTTCCCGGCTGTTTCCCACTCCGCTCCAAAAAACAAAGAAAATATCCAAGGCGCTAATATAGCCATCAGCATAATCATAGGAATAATAATGATTGATAACACTATTATTGTTTTTCTGAATGTTCTTTTATAATTTCCACATTCCATTATTTCTTTAACTGCGCTATCGAAAAATACCCTTGCGATATTAGCACTAATTACAGAAAAGGGGATACCCAAAACACGATATGATAATGAATATAATCCTAACTGTTCTGTAGAATAAACACTTTTAATAAAAAGATTAATGCTAGAATATATTGAAGTAGTTATTAATGCAGAAGATGCATTGTAGATAGGTTGTTTTCTATGTTTTAAAAAAGATTTTTTAATTGCCTCAAAATCAATTTTTTTAAATTCTCCCATTTTCTTTCGAATATCTTTTGACTGACGGCCTAAACCCACAAATGAACTTACTATTTGAGAACAGATTAAACCCGGTATTCCAACATTAAACAAACCACTTATAACCAGCAAAGTATTGTTAACTCCTGATTTAATCACCGTAACTGATGAAATCAATTTATATAATGAATTCTTGTTGTTGTGCGCAAGTAGAATATTATTTAATCCATATGCTGCTAGCAAAACAGTTATTGCGCAAATACACATCCACAATGAAAAACCAGAATAGTCACTTCCCATAAAAACCACTCCATAAACAATTCCAATAATTACGCTTAATGGTATAAAAAGAAATAGACATAGTTTCATAACAGAATAAGTATCTTTTTCAGTTTTTGCTACAACAATGGCCATATCATATTTCAAACAGATAACAGGCCCAAACAATGATACAGCAGTTGCTACCACTGTATAGGCCCCCAACTGTTGCGGTGTAAACAGCCTAGTTGTAATTGGAGATACAATTATAGAAATAACTTGCGCTATTAAAGATCCACTTGCCAACATAGAAAAAGATAGTAAAAATTTATTCGCTTTAAATCTATTCCAAAGCTTTTTCATTTTAAGTAATAACCTCACTATTAATAATTTTCAGTATTTCACAGGCTATTTTTGAGTTATGCTTGTCAACAGAGATACTTGAAACATAAGATTCAACCCGTTCTTTATAATCACCCATATTATTGCTTACTTTAACAATCCCTTTATAAAAACAATCATCAGACTCTCCTATACCGTACTTTGCACAAAAAACCTTTAGCGGTAAGTTTTCAGTGGTTACAATTGGCAGCCCTTCAGCTAGATATTCATATACTTTTCCTGAAGCACAATACTTGTTATTCAAGTCGTTTTTATGATAGCTGACTATACCAATATCGCATCTTTGAACAATATATCTTAGTTCTGGTAAAGGGACTTTACTGATTAACATTACATTAGTCAGATTATTTGTATCAATAATGTATTGTATAATTCGCTTATCTTCATCAGTTCCATCTCCAATAATATATAATCCATAATCGTTTGGAAGTTTTGTCATAGCAAAGACGAGTTTATCTGTAGTTCTCAAAACTGATGTTCCTCCAGTACTTACGATATTTACTTTATATTTAAAGCAATTACTATATTTTTCATCTAATGCTTTTTTATCATACTGTCCTGTTAGAAATCTAATATTTTCAAAGACTAGTGGAAATGTTTTTAATTCATATTGTTCAAACATAATTTTCGACCGATAATCATTAGCACATAATACCACATCAGATTTCTTCATTAGAACAATCTCAAATTTACAAAATAGTCTGCCAGATATGTTTTTTATATCTTTATAAAAATAGAGTTCTCTAACATCTTGCACTATAAATTTTGGTTTAAAAAGTTTTCTAATTATTAAAGCAGGTATAGATGCAAAAAGGTTATCGGAAAATAAAATATCAATATTTTCAATTTCCTTTGCAGATTTCAAACAAGTGAATAGAAAAGAAATATACAAGCGCAAACTCAAATATTTTGATTTATTTATATTCACTATGTTTTCTTTAACATTACTACACTTACTATTACCACAGCATACTAATGTAACGTCACCTATTTTTTTTGCCACATTATATATTTCTGTAAGCCGACCATCATACTCTTTTATTCCATATGAAATTAATAATATATTCATTTATTAAATCCCCCAATAGTCTTTATGCACTTTGAGCATTCGCCTCTAATTGTTAACATTATTCTATTAGAATTATTCTTAAATAACCTTGCTACAAAGTATATTAAACCTGCAGTAAAAAGCATAATGGTAGAGAGGCTTATTAGAGGCGGTGTGTTAGCATAAATATTAGTAACAAATCTAATTAAAATATATCCAACGATATAAGTCATTTCATATGAATTTATTTTATTAAAATATTTTTCTAATTTAATTGAAATAAATATATTTAAGCATGCAATTATTGGTGAAAATAACGCTCCAAAATAAATATAGCCATAACCTAAGCCAGAGATAACATGACCGTTCGCTTTACTTACTCCATAAATAAATGTGTTAAAGTACTCTGTTGTCATCATCATTTTGTTTTTCAATAAAAAACTAACACCAAATATTGAACGCCCAAAATCATAAAACATATTCATTATATTTAAATCCGTTACCTTTTTTAATTCAATTGTGACTGCTAGGTTTTGTGTTCCAAAGAAATAAGCTTGCAAGTTTTTAGAGATAAATTCTAAATCTACATTATTTGCATTCAGTGCAGCTGTATATGAACCATAATAAGCTGCAGAAAATTGTTTATATATAGTCATAACAAAAGCAACTGATATTGCAGTTATTACTATATAAGTAATTATTCTCTTTCTATATTTTTTAAAAGCTCTAGTTAAAATAAATATTACTACTAAACAAGTATATAATTGTTCAGATCTTCTACCTCCGATAATAATCCCCACATTAATAATTCCAACAATTATTGCATAATAAACATACCGTTTTTTTCCTTTTGATTCATATCTATTTTTACAGTAACTTACACTCCAAACAAAAAAGAATATCACACCGCTTTTTATAATATATCTTAATAAAAGAATGGGAGTGCTTGTAATATCAACAAATGCTTCCGGTTTTTCAGTGGAAATGAAGAACAATTTGATTATATTCAAGTTTCGACCAATTAATAAATACAAACTTAAAGCTATGAATATGAATATTAGATAAATATATTTATTTCCCTTTAATTTGAGTTCATCATTTGGTCTTAATGGAACTTTATTAGATAACACCATAATCCATAAGAAAAAGCTACTAATAATTAGCTCATACGGCACGAGCCATATAGCTAATTCAATGGATCCAGTAAAAGTTTTCATATATGAAATACCATTATATACACCGGATAAAGTACTCACAATTGGTATTAACACACATCTTATCCATGATAACAATATCGTAAAATAAACTGTTATTTTAAATTTTTTATATCTAATTAAGTTTGAAAAAATCAAAATAAATACAATTAGGAACGCTAGTGGATGTATCCACAATAATTGATATCCATCAGTAACTGAGTTTTTGGATAATATACAAATAAGAACTCCGCTTATAGAGCTTATAATAATTATAAAATTTATTAGAAATTTTCTCATTTTAATCTTCCTCTATGAAAAGCTTATTCATTAATAAATCTAGCTTTTTATGACCTTTTAATATAACTTTTTTGAACTCTTCACAGTTGTCATGAATTTCGTCTTGATTTAGCTTACGATACCAATTATACAAATTATCACCTAAATTATTAAAGCCATCTTTTTCTATAGCATACCCAAAACCATATTTACATGATATTTCTTCCATATATGTGTTTTTGAATACTAAAATAGGAACATTAAGATAAGTTGCATAATACAATTTAATGGATAATGCAGTATCCAAATTAACCTCTCCTACTCCATATAAATTGTAAATAATATCTGCATCTTGAATTAATCCAGCTGTCTCATAAGGTTCAAATCTTCCAGAACAAAATACATTATTTATTTTTTTTTCTTTAGCATAATTTACAATAAGTTCAGAACCTTCTCCATAAAAATTAAGTTTAAATCTACTATCATTGCCCAGGTAATCAATCAATCTATAGCAATTATCATATAAACTCATATATCCAATATAAGTAATATTAATTGGACCTTCCGCAATTTTTAATTTTGTATGAGGAGCAGAATCAGCCAAGACTTTCATATTCATGCTATGTATTATTACATAGTCGAACTCAGGTAAATATTTTTTAAATCCTTCTGATGACAAAGTAGAAAACGCTGATGAATATACTGCACTTTTTAGTTTAAACTTTACTATTGGATTATCTTGAAAATAGATATCTCTAATATTTAAACAATACTTTTTATTAAAATGCTTTTTCAAAATATTTGAAAACATAAATGCCGTAAATATATTCCAGGATATAATAAAATCATATTTGTTTTTAAGTAATATCTCTTTTGCAAATTTTTTAAAACCCCAATAACTAATTAACTTTCTAAAAAAGGACCATTTTCGCTCTATATTCAAATCATATTTGTATACATTTGTTGCGTTATTATTTTCTTCAGCATTATATTTATCAATATAGATTAAATCATAGGGTATATTGTTTTTATCTAAAAATTCAGTATACAAACTAACTAATGTCATATGTTTTAAATTTACTGTACTCAAAATGCATATCTTTTTCATGTATATGCTCCTCCATATAATATTTATATATATATTTATTGTAAGATTTAAGTCTTCACCTAATTTCTCTAATATCAGTATTTAAAATTTTTCAGTAATCTTTCCTGAAAATAACTCAATAAATTTAAGGGTATTCGTATTTCTCCCATAATACTTCTTCCCAAATTCATGTCCAATTTTAGCCAAACTTTCACGCTTTTCTTTATTTTTATATAAATCAAAAATTGCATCTGCCACTGCTTTAGGATCATCGTTTGGAGCTGAGATCCCCATTTCATTTTCATTGAACATCTTATAATAATCAGAGTCATCATCCACCGAATTCACAATAGTCCTGCTACATGCCATAAGCAATCCAGCCTTACTTGGCACAGAGTTTCCAATGATTCCTTTCTTCAAAGGAATTAAGCAAATCGAGCAGGTGCTATAGACATCTGAAACCATATCCTGTGGTTCGAGTGGATAAAAAACTATATTATCTAACCCACGTTTTTCTTTTTCTCCTATAAAAGCAGCCTTCTTACTCCCTTGGCCTATCATCTGAAACTCTATATCTTTGTAACCTTTGAGTAAATCCGCAACATTTAAAACCATTTTGTAATCAAATACATATCCCATTGTTCCTGCATATTGTACATAAAACTTATTCTTTTGAAGATTATATTTCTTAACAAAACGATTATCTTCCCATAGAACTTCATGTACTGTTCGATCATCAAACCAGTTTACTATTGAAAAAATTTTCTTAGGTGGAACCCCCTGCTCCACCACTTTCATTTTCATGTCTTCAGAAATAACTGTTAATATATCACTATTTTTGTATGCTACTTTTTGAATTTTATAAAATACCCATTTAATAAATCTATTGTTTATAACCCCACTACTAACAGCACTACCTGGAAACATGTCTTGCACACTATATAATATAGGTTTTCTCATAAATAATTTCAAAAGAACAATTGAAAACACTACTGTGGGGCAAGACTGAACAAAGACTTCATCAATATCTTTCATCTTTATCCATATTTTAAAACATTTGAAAGCATATAAAGCCTCCTCAAAATACCTATGAATAAAGGAATTTTTATTAATTATCTTCCTGTTAATAACAGTCATTTCAAGATTACGTTTATTTTTCAATGTATCTGGTATTTCACTATTAATTTTTTTTCTTCTACTCTGTATTAGATGAATACTAAATCCACTATCGAGTAAGTCTTCTATTAATGAACTAACTAAATGGTTAGATGGACCCGGTGTGTCAAATCCTTCCGTACATATAAACAATATCTTTTTCATCGCTTCCCCCTTTTAGCTAGTCACAACAAGCTTATGCATTTAGAGTTATGTCCTTTTTATTATGAATCATCTGCTTTTCAATTTATCTATTCAAAGAAGCCACTGCTTCGTCCATGAATTCAAATTCCATATCCTTATTAGGCCAATAATGATAAACCGATCTAATCTCCTTAACTCTAAAACCATTTCTCACATAAAAATTAATAGCATTTATATTGTTACTTTGTGTACCAACTCTTATATCTTTAATATCCTTATGGTTATCATATATATATTTTTCTAAATATATCATCATCTCTTTACCTATAAATCCATTTTGCATGCCTTCTTTAACTGAAATTAATTCTATTATTGCGGTATTAGTTTTATGCTCTAATGAAAATAATATATATCCAGCTACTTTTGAATCTATATAACAATTTATAAAATATTTATTTTCATTTAAGAAAGATGATTGAACCCACTGCCCATAAACATTTTTAGCTTTGGCTTTATTTAAATATGGATCATTGAAAAATCTAGAATGCTTATAGGAATTTTTACTTATTTCTAGTATTTCGTTGTTAACCGGCAACTTATTTTGAATAGCTATATCGAATTTATTAGCATGTTTTATAGCTACATTTATTTCTTTAGTGAACTGGAAATTTATATCGGTTACAAATGCTCCTGATAATTTGGATATATATAAATTGTTAATCGAATTATTATTTACATTATCTATGACATTAAACTCATTTTTTTTTAATACTTTGCTTATTATGTTCCACTCTTTGCTTCCTATTGTTTCATCTAAAGTTACTCTTCCACTATTAACCCCAAAGTAATTAGTATCCCATTCTAAAAATTTATAATGAAGTTTGTTCATTTTCATCTCTTCTTTTCTGACCTGTTCACAATTATATATACCCCGCTTTAATAATATAACAACTATTGTTTTAATAAATATTTTTAAATCTAGTACAAATGATACATTATTTACATAATACAAATCATTCTGTATCCTTTCTTTCCACTCAATAGAATTTCTATGATAAACTTGGTTATATCCGGTAACACCTGGTAAAACATTTAATTTATTCTTTTCATCCTTTGTGTATAAACTAAAATGATCTTCCAAATCTGGTCTTGGTCCAATAAAGCTCATATCCCCCATTAAAATATTAATTATTTGTGGTATCTCATCTATGCTTAACTTTCTTATAAATTTACCAATCTTCGTGAGTCTAGGATCATCAACTGAATTAAATGTTGAACCATCATTATTCCTTATATCCGGCGCATTTACTTTCATAGATCTAAACTTTTTAACATTAAATATTTTACCATTCTTCCCTAACCTTTTCTGAGTATATATTATTGGTCCTACGTCTTCTAATTTAATAAATAAACCTATTACTATATAAAATATTAAAAATGCAGGTAATATTATTAATGCTAATAAGAAATCAATTATTCTCTTAAAAATCCTTTCATACATTCCTTTTCCCCTCACATACAATATTAAAGATCGTCTTATAATTGATGTCAAACTATGATAAACTAGGTGCTACCTCACCCGCCATAATTTCTTTTAAGCTCTCCACCACATACTCGACCTGTTCGTTCGTTAATCGCTGATATAATGGCAATGTAATCTCATTTTTATACATGTCAAAAGCATTCGGATAATCTATTATATCGAATCCCAACCTCTTATATGCTGTATGCATCGGCAATGGTTTATAGTGTACATTTGTTGCAATATCCTTTTGTGCCATTTTTTCTATTATTCTATTTCTATACGCTTCATCTTTACCAATGAGCCTTACCAAGTATAAATGACCACTTGATGAAAACCCTTCTCCATAATGCTTCATAGTTTCAACATTACATTCATTTAATGCTTTATCATACATTTCAATAATCTGTTTTCTTCTTTCCAAAATACCGTTGTATCTCCCAAGCTGTGCTAATCCCAAAGCTGCGATTATATCAGTCATATTGCACTTGTAAGCAGGATAAATAATGTCATATTCCCATGAGCCGACCTTTGTTTTTGCCAGTGCATCCTTCGACTGACCATGAAGAGAAAGGAGCATATATTGTCTATAAATTTCTTCATTATCAATCTCATGAATATCACGCCATGTAACTGCACCACCCTCGCCTGTGGTTAAATTTTTTACTGCATGAAATGAGAAGCATGTAAAATCTGCTACCTCTCCACTTCGTTTTCCTTTATATGAAGCACCAAATGCATGGGCTGAATCAGCTAATACTACCACTCTACCAAATGCCTTCTGAATGTCATTCGCTGGTCTATAAAGTTCCTTTTTTCTATTAACTATTTCAAATATCTTATCATAATCACACATCACCCCTCCAATATCTACTGGAATGATTACCTTTGTTTTTTCTGTTATTGCTTTCTCTAATTGCTCATAATCCATTTGAAAAGAGTTCTTTGCAGTATCCACAAGGATAATTTTAGATCCTACATGATCAATAACGCTTGCTGAGGCGGTATATGTATAAGCAGACGTAATGACCTCATCTCCTTTTCCTACCCCTAAAACTCTAAGTGTCATTTCCATGCTTGCTGTATCTGAATTTAGGCATACCACTTTTGAGGTGTTCATATACTCTGCCATTTTTTTTTCAAACAATTTTGTTTTTGGCCCTGTTGTTATCCACCCTGATTTCAATGTATCTATAACTTCATTGATTTCAATTTCTGAAATGTCTGGTGGCGAAAATGGTATTTTCATATTTATCCCCCTCTTATTTTAAATATTTATACTCTATTTTACTCACATATGCTTCAGATTGAAGCACCAATATATAAGTTGTTTTATGTTGTATATTTCATATTGTATGTAATTTTCTTTAATTGTGTTCCAAAAACTTACATTTGATCCGCAATGCATCACAAAAAAATAAATAGATAGAATTTGCTGCAGTTCGCAAATTCTATCTATTTTGTGGTATTTATTTTTTTGATTTCTTTCTACTGCTCTTTCCTTTGCTATTATCGCTATATTAATATTGAAAGTGTTAATAGCCACTCTTTTTTAGATCTAATTTATTAATTACTACTCCTAATATTTTTGCATTAACCTTCTCAAGGAGTCCTTTAGATTTAATAACTGAATCTCGTTCCGCTTCCCCTGAAGAAATAACTAACAGACAGCCATCCGTATACTGAGCTAGAATCTGTGCATCCGTAACTAATATTATTGGAGGAGTATCCAATATTATAAAGTCATATATTTCCTTTAATTCCTCAATTAAATTTTTCATTTTTGCAGATCCTAAAAGTTCCGCTGGGTTTGGAAGCTTTGTGCCTGAAGCTAAAATATAAAGGTTTGTTATTTCAGTTTTCTGAATACATTTATTTATGTCTACTTCATTTTTATCTACCAAAATATTAGACAAGCCCTCTGCGTTAGAACACCCGAAAACCATATGTACATTTGGCTTTCTTTGATCACAATCTATTAATAAGGTCTTACTTCCACCTTGGGCCATAACTATTGCTAGATTTGAAGCAGTAGTAGTTTTCCCCTCTCCTGGTCCTGAACTAGTTACCAGCAAGGTTTTAATCTTTTTATCAAAAGAAGAGAATTGGATATTAGTCCTAAGAGTTCTATACGCCTCTGCGATTGGTATATTAGGTTTTTTAAATGTTATTAAGCCTAATCCTTTCATATATTTCACTACCTTTACTAATTTTTTTTTATGAGTAAACGCGTTAATCATCACCTGTGGTGCTGTAATATCATCACCTATGGTGCTGTTAATACCTTCCTATTTTATATATGCTGTCATTTTAGGTATTACTCCTAAAATCGGTAATCCTATATATATTTCCACATCACTTTCGGTCTTTATAGTGTTATCAGAGTATTCGAGTATGAACACAAGTCCCACGGAAATTATTAATCCTATTAAAAATCCGATCGCCATGTTTCTTACTTTATTAGGGCTAATAGGATTGGTTGGCATATTTGCCTTATCCATTACCTGTATATCTGCACCTATAGGATAAACCTTTTTTGAGGATTCTATAAAAGAAGTTGAAATCGCATTTATAACTTTAAGGGCCTCTTGAGGGCTTTTACTCTTAGCACTAATTATTAGAATTTGAGTTCCAGTTTGGGGAGTAACAGTTATGCTATCTTTGATCTGGTTTAGAGTTAAATTACCCTTTAGTTCGTCCAAAGCTCCCTGTGCTACTAATTCAGATTGAGCAATTTTACTATAGGTTTCAACTAAATCTTGATACATCTTTACATCATTGTATTGTGTAGACCCGCTAGCAGTACTTTGTGGCTTTCCTATTATTACACTTGTTTTTGCCTCATAAGTTGGTTTAATAATATAAAAGCTCATTATACCTGCTATTATAATGGCCGCTACAGTTATAGAAACTATTAACCATAACCTTTCTTTTAGTATTATAAACATTTCTTTAAGACTAATATCCATTTCTTGATCCACTCATCTTTCCTCCCAGTAAATTACTAAAAAAACAAAAGTATACATTACTATTAATGAATTCACTTCGCTAAGGACTACTAATTTTATTTTTAATTAATCTGCTGAAAAACATAAACTCGCTGTCGCTCAAACATATGTTTTTCTTAACGCATCTTAATTAAAAATAAAATAAGAAGTTCTAAAGCTCGCTTCAATGCATCATATGTAATATATACTTTCTTTGTGCATAAAATATTTGCTCTAATCTACTTTACTTTTTTAAGAACAATACTGTCATTATTCTTTTTCACATAATATAAAGTATCCTTTTTAATGGATTTACTCCCACCTTCAAAAATTTTTCCATAGGTTTTGTTAAACCCATCATTAGTTTTAAATATATACACGTAGCTATACTCATTTTTCAGTTTTTCTGCCCATTCTTTTGCACTTATGTCTTTAGTCCAAATATCACCCTTATAATATGGTTTACCAAGACTCCAACTGCCTACGCCCAAATTAGTTTTTATAGGTGTTATATTATATCTGCTAACCCAATAATCAAAACCATTAGTTGCAACAGAAATAAAATACACTTTATCAGTTTTAGGGTTTAATACCCCTTTTATCTTTGTTATAGGCGCATAAGGTCTACGTTCTTCTATTGTATTTTTTATATTGTAAGGGGCCAATATAGTATTACTTATAACTGGAGTTACATTTGTAATTAACAATAAAAACAATAACATGAAAATAGTACATGATTGCTTAAATTTAGTATCGTATTCTTTTTCTTTTAAACATATGATTACAACTAGAAAAATCAAGACACCTAAAAGATAGGTACTTGTATACCTTGAATAGGATGCTAAATTAGTAGCTTCATACTCTGAATATGTAAACACATATAAAATTAGTAATGAGGCAGTGTATATAATACCTCCCATGAATACTGTTATAACTCCTAATGAATACCGACCTTTTTCCTCTTCATTAGAAACAAAGGTTATTAGTATAGTAGAAATTGCTATAAGTATTACTACCCAACCCATTAATGATAATTTAAGTATATAGTTTGTTAAAAAAACCTCTGTAATTGCTTTGAAAAAATTATTTATTGTTACAAATTGGTAATGAAATGCATTTCCAGTAAATAAATCTTTAAGATTTTGTAGACCAACTTCGCTTGTATTCCAGGCTACATTCGTTTTTGTGATTTTAAGATACATAGCCCATGATTTTTTTGATATTATGGCAGCAAATACAGGACATAAAATTAGAACTATTCTTTTTAAAGTATTAATCTTCGTGCCCTGATTAATGTATAACTTTAACTCCTCTCTTTTTGCAAAAAAGAGATCTACAGCAATTACTAAAATAGCTATAATCGCAAGTCCAAATCCCGGAGCTTTTGTGAGGGTTAATATAAATAAGGTTAAACTTATATTAAGAATTTTGAAAGTACTTAGTTTATTCCCATAATGGGTTATGAGTACATTTGCAAACATAACTCCGAGGATTGCATCCACCATTATATTAGTATAAAAATCCTGGAAGAATGCTAAAGGGAGTATTAATATGAAAACAAATCGAATAACTATCTTGCTGAAGTTTTTGTGTTTTACATTAATAAATATAGGCATCATTAATGAAAAATATAATATATTCATAGCCCTGTATAAATTACCCTCTGTAAACTCTCCAGATAGTTTTACCCAGAAGTATTCAAATAATGCGGTTGCAGGAGGATACCCCCTAAATGTGGTAGTTGCCTCTGGATGATTACCAAGAGCATCAAATATATACATGTTTTTAACTACAGTTCCCCAATGTGAAAATTCATCCCAAGATGTTAGCATTCTTCCTCTTTGTGCCCACCATGCAATTACGAAGAATATCGTGAATATTACAAATCCCGGTGTTAAAACATTTTCTATGAAATTTTGCCTATTTCTATAAATATTATAACAACAAAAAACGATACTAATTAATCCAATTGCAACTACGGTATATACACCGATTTCTAGTAAGCCTAGCATTGCAAATAAATATAAAATAATAATTATTATAAAAATCCACATTGAGAGAGTTTCTTCAATTTTTTTATTAAATTTTAAGGAAATCATAGCAGCTCCAGAGCATAATAACGCAAAGATGAGTATTAGATACATATTACAACTCCTCTGAAATGTTCATTTTCTTAAAAACCCACTCTTTTTGAATTTTGTAACTTATAAGTGACAAGATACCATCTATTATAACTTTTATAACAACCTCAGAACGTTTGAAAACAAACCAAGTAGCCGATACACTTAGTCCTGACACTAACATAAGTGTTAAACATAACACATAATATCTAACTAACACTAATTTATCATAAGTTTTATGTTTAAATACTGCATTTTTATTTACATTATAGTTAAATAAGGAAGATATAATTCTGGAAACTATAGTCGACAATAAAATGAAATATTCCGGTGTTATATTATAAAATAGTTTTGAAAACATCGTAAATAAGCCAATGTCCAAAACAAAAGATAAAAATGAAGATGACATAAATTTAAAGAAAACTCCATAAATTTTTATTGAATCTTTTATTGGATTAAAATGGGATGATTTATTCTCTTCTATGTAAATAGTATCAATGCATACTTCATCAATAGCAATATCTTTGCTCTTGCATTCAAGTAGCATGTTGGTTTCATACTCAAATCTTTCTCCATTAACACTCATTAAATCTAGTGCAAAATCCGATGAAATAGCTCTTAACCCCGTTTGCGTATCACTTACTTTTATTCCAGCTATGAGTCCAAACATCCTTCTAGTCATTATATTTCCAAACCTGCTTCTGAAAGGAATATTTGATTTTGAAAAGTTTCTAGACCCTAATATTAGTTTTTCTGGATTGTCTATTAACCTTTGTGAAACTTTTATAATATCTTCGATGCCGTGCTGACCATCAGCGTCCGCCGTAACAATGCCAACACAATCTTCGCAATTGTTAAGAAAATAATTAAAACCTGTTTTAAGTGCCCTACCTTTTCCCATATTTTTTGCATGAACCAATATGTTACATTGTTTTTTAAGCCCTAATTCATCAAAAATTGGTTTATACTCCTCACTACTTCCATCATCCACTATGCTAATATTTGCAAAACCTGCCTTTGTAAGATTGTCTACTAAAGTTATTAGTTTAGTATCCGGATTAAAAGCCGGTATCAAAATCGAGATATTTCTTGATAGATCTGTTTTTTTACCATTCATTATAGCACTCTCCTTATTAATACTTATATTTAAATTATATCCAAATATTTTTTAAACAAACTAAAACAACCGAAATGTATTGTTATACATTTCGGTTGTTTTATTATAATTTTTATACTCTATCTTTTTTTCTACTCTTTATCATTAAAAATATGTCTTTAATATCAGCATTAAACAAAATGTATTCTGTAATCATCATACTGACAATAAACATAAACGCTTTGATTAATGATGGAATAGGAATTATCCTAACAATTTGATAACAACACAAATATACTATAAAATGTATTATCTCATTTTTGTGTATTTCAAGTCCTTTAAAGTCAAATGAAGAATATACATACCATACAACTAGAGTAACAAGTGTAGCATATGCAATCATTACGGGATCCTTTAATACGTATGTCGCAAATGCATTTAATATAAATGCTAATGCTACCATTTTAGAGGCTACAATTAAATACTCCTTGCCCCTTTTTCCTACTTTATAAAGATTTGCATATAAAACATTTGTTAAAGTAATAAATGGTATCCCTATTATTAATATTCCTAGCACTTCTAAGGATGGTATATATTCTTTTAGGAAGTTATTTACTATAAATTCCAGTACAAAATAACCAGCAGGTGCAAAACTACATATTAATATAATGTATTTTTTAACATTTGAGACGACTTTTGCGTCATCCTTATTTCTTGCTAAATAAGGATAAAACAAAACTGTGATTGAATTTATTAAAACTATAAATAAGCTTAGCATCGATACCGCAAAAGAATAAAATGCGAAATCATTGTCTGTGAATTTTATTTTAACAAACCATCTATCCAAAGTAACAAATAGAAGACTTATAGCGTTTGCTATCATTATAGTAAAACCCATACTTGTTATGGATTTTATTTCTGAGCGTTTTATCTTTTCTGATTTTTTTGTTGATAAAATAATTAACGCTCCACTAACAATTGCCAAAACCATATTTCCAACAACTTGAATCTGCATATATAAAATTGGCGATTTTATAATTAATATAACTGCAAGAATAGATGCTAAATTCACTATATTTTGCACTATTCTTATTACTACATATTTGTTGAACTCACCTGTCGCTCTATATAATAGAGAAACAAATAACACAATCTGAAACGGTAATATATAAAATACAAAGTACCTAAACGCCATATCTTTTATAAAAAATATTGAAATTATAAATAAAATAGCAACTGTAGCTATTACAATCTTTAGCATAACATAGAAATAGCCTTTTATTTTTTCTCTTTTTATGTCTGTTATATCTTTACCACCCAATATTAAATACATTCCATCTGAGAATCCAAAATGGAGCATTCCTGCATATGTGATATATAACGTAAATGTTTTTAGATAACCATAGGATTGTATATCAAGAACCTTTGGTATTACGAGTCCATTCAATATACCAATCAGTATCCCAAAGCATTCTACACATATTACTCTTAATGATTTTTTTATATTCATTTAATTTCCTCTAATTTCATTTGATTTATATTGCTTTTAAATTTTAAATTTAATATTTAAAATTCATAATGTGTTTTCCAAGTGCCCTATTTTCTGATTCTACTTCGAATACTCTATAATAATCTTTAATTCCATAGATAGGTGCTACCTCTAAAATTAATTTTGAAATATCCGATCTAAAGTCAGCTTTTTTAAGTAACTCAGCTGCAAATTTAAAATCTTCTACATTGCTTCTTGTAATTCCATAAAATGCTAATCCTTTTTCTAATACCTTTCGGGTATTAATTTTTATGGGATTTTCTGATACACCTGTTAATACCATTTTAGATCCTGGAAGTATTGAGTTAATAATCTCATCAATTCCACTCTCAGACGCCGCGCCACCTATACATTCAAATGCAACATTAATCTTACTTTTCTTAATATCTGAATCATTTGATAGGTAAGTTTGCACACCAACAAATTTTTCTAATTTTTCTTTGTTATGGCCTATCACTATAATGGTACCATTATGTATCTGCTTTAATACGCTGCATATTATATACCCAAGGATGCCATCACCCCAGATGCCTATAACATCATCCGGTTTTAATACTATTCTACGAATTGCTGTATTTGCCACAGAAATTAGTTCTGAGAACACCGCAATATTCGAATCAATATTATCCTCTATCTTTACAAGATTGTATGCGGGATATGCAATATAATCCTTAGAAAATCCATTGTAACTACTTGAGGCAAATAACGCTTTAGGGCAATAGTTTTCTCCTAATCTTTTATCACTAGATAAAGCAATATCAAAATCGTCTTGTTCATCTTTTGGAATCATTATATTTGGGACTAGTGCAACTTTATCTCCCTTACTAAAGGAGTTTGTAGGATCTTTCACTACAGTACCTACAGCTTCATGAATCAAATTTATTGGATATTTTAAATTAAGTGTTCGCTCGTCACGACTGCCAAGGTAATACCTTAAATCAGCTTTACATATAGCTGCTGTTTCAATCTTCACCACTACATGTCCTGTACACACTTCTAAATCCTCTATATAAATTTCAAATCTCTTAGATTGAACTATTTTAAATCCTCGCGTTAACATTATATTCTCTCCAGTTTACTCATTTTAATTATGGACTTTAATAAAAGTAAATCTTCCATTGTAGTAATCTTAAAATTGAGTTTATCTCCGTTTACTAGATGAACTTTTTCCCCATAATTTAATACTACCCTACAGTCATCAGTAGAATCTTGAAGTTTCGATTTTGCCGCACTTTTATGAGCATCCATTATAGTTGAATATTTAAAACTTTGTGGCGTTTGACCTAAATATAACTCTTTTCTCACTGGAATAGACGATATAGTATTCTCGTCTTTGCTTTGAATTATAGTATCCGTAGCAGGTATAACAGTATCTACGGCGCCGTATTCTTTAGCCCCTTCAATATTATCACCTATTATTCTATGAGAAATTAGTGGCCTTGCAGCATCATGAATAACTACAATATCATCAGATGTTACATCTTCTTCAATTGCCTTAAGCCCTGCTAAAACGGATTCCTGTCTAGTTTCTCCACCATCCACTATCCATTTCACTTTATTAAGTTCGAACTTTCTAGTCCATATCTTTATATCCTCATGCCATTCTTTAAGGCAAACAACAGCTATTGCATCTATTTGTTCATGTATATCAAATGCTTCAATTGTATGTACAACTATCGGTTTACCATATATATCAATAAACTGCTTAGGTTGATCAACTATACCCATTCTAGTACCTTTTCCACCTGCAAGTATAATAGCAATATTCATTAATATCTACCTCCTATTTTTTATCTACAAGATCTAATATTAAACTCCACACTCTTTTGCAGCTATTTCCATCCAAGTAATGATAGAAGTTCTTTTGAGCAGCTTCTCTAATAGCTATATATTCATCCTTTTTACTCGTATCTTTTATGTAACTTATTAAATTATCAATGCATTTTAATTTAGGACCAGGAGTATCTATATAGCTAGTAAAATCTATAGCAAGTCCTCGTTTTTCCTCATACTGCTCTATATCGTATGGCATAAAACAAATTGGCCTATCGAGTACTAAGTAATCCACATAAATTGAACTATAATCAGTAAGTAGCATGTCAGACACTGCCAGGATACTTTGAGTCGACATTTCTTCATCAAAATCCATTGTTAAAATGTTACTCATATTATCAAAAACTTTATCATCTATTAGCCTCTCTAAATAGTGAGGACGATAAATCATTTTCCAATTTTGCTGTCCCATAAACTCATCAAACTTTATCCAGTCCTCTTCAGTAAATGGGAAGGCTTTTTCTATTTCATAACCTCTCCAAGTTGGACAAAACAATAGAATTTTCATTCCGAAAGTATTATGTTTTGAGTCGAACTTTTCTCTACATCCAGAGATGTATTCTTTGTCAAACAACATATCATTTCTTGGTAATCCAAGTGGCATATAATTTGGAAGAGGACACTTATCAAGTTCTGTAGATCTTAAAAAATACGTGCTATCTCTTTCAGATAGTGTTACAACATTTTTTATTTTAGTTCTAATACCCTTATATATATCCATTGTTTTTTTAATATCAAGCTCACTATTTCCTGGAGTATTTTTAGTGCCATACCCATGACTCATAAAAACACCATTTTTAGTTTTTGAAAAAACGCTAGTTGTATAATCAGAAACAACAGCAGAATAATTTTTAAGCATTTGACTTGCTCTTATAATATAGTGTAAGATTTTAATGTTTTTATACTTATAAAAACTGCTATATTCCACTACAATGTCAGATCTATTTTTTTTTATGTTTTTTTCATAATAATTGAGTAAAGCTTTTATATTATCTTCAGTTTGAGATGTTAATAATATTCTCTTTTTCAAAGTTTTTCTCCCACCTTAATTATAACCTACGAAGCTATTTATCTTCTGCGAAGCTATTCCCCATAGGTGCTGTATTTAAATGTTACCAGTTTTGCTTTCTTTGTAGTGGTGATCTGCCACTGATGCAATTCCAAGGCAAAACCACATAATATATGTCGCTTGGAAATTTAAAAGTATAAATGATTGTATCAAACTTATAAATGCTGCTGACACAATAGGAAGTACGCAACAAATTCTGAATTGCATTGGAATATTTTTTAATTTAATTACTACATAATAACAAGCAGAAAATAAACCTGCAAGGTATAATATTAACCCTACTAGTCCCCATCCCATCCAAGTTTCAAGTATGAAATTATGGGCAGGTCGTGGCGCTTTGTTTGCATTGGCTATTTGTTCCTCCATAGGTGTTAATTCTTTTTTCGGTTCTATCTTTTCCGTAGATGTTTTCTCTTTTATAGGCGTTTGCTCCGCAATTGGTGTTTCTACTTGAGTTTTAGTGGGTATTTCCTTATATGCTACTGCAAATGTACCAGCTCCCAAAACAGGATTCTTCTTTATTGAAGTCCATGCTTTTGCCCAGAATATACCACGTATTTTATCACTAGCTTCAGTAGTTGCTACACTATCCTCTTCTGCATCTTCAGGTTTTGGTTGTGCAAGGCCTGGAATTCTAGTAACAATAACAGAAAATGATCTATATACATTACTTTTCGATTTCATAAAATTTAGTGATGTAGCAATTATTGTAACAACAATACATGCCATAGTAAATAATATAACTTTTTTAAGTGAACACCATTTAAATCCAAATACTAATAAAAAGGATACTGTAAGTACGCCCCCCATCATTACCCATCCTGAGCGACCCCCGGAAAGGAATGCAAAAACCATACTTATCCCCATATTTGTATATGCAATTGGCGCAATCCATGATGGTAATCTTTTTTCCTTGCTTTCTTTTAT
This sequence comes from Clostridium sp. CM041, assembly GCF_055081035.1. NCBI lineage: Bacteria > Bacillati > Bacillota > Clostridia > Eubacteriales > Clostridiaceae > Clostridium > Clostridium sp. CM041. The sequence continues at coordinate 2,806,888 of NZ_CM143648.1, read as the reverse complement.
TGCCCATACTGTAAAAGAAATAAACATGATACATATATACATATATATATTGATATTATCTAAAAACTTCAATTTTCGAATATCTGAAAATCTAAAGCAATCGATTAATTCTCTTATATTTAATGCAGAATAAAGAACTATTATTCCACTTAAAAGATGGTTTACTTTTGGTTTGTATTCATCAATTAGAAAAAATATAGCTGAACCAAGTATTAATGATCTTATTGGCCATACCGTATCCTTGAATGGTAAATGTAGTATAATTCGCGCACCAAATAGTATAACGAAATATATACCAAATCCAAACAATATCCAAAATACTTTTTTTGATAATACAGGAAAATTATAATTACGCTTATATACCCCCCGATAAATAAACAGGTAAAGAAAAAATCCTATTGCGATTATTTCTGATAAGGCAATGCTTACAGATCCCATGGGAAATAATACTATAGTTCCTACTATTAATAGGCAGACAAGTTCGATAACCCAAAAACGTTTGTTAAATGATAAAAAAAAGCTCATACTTCCTTCTCCTTTATTACTTTAAGATAATGTTTTCTATTCTACCTACAAATGCTTTTCTATTATACTCAGCTAAACATTCATAATAATTTTTTTTAGAATATTTAATATAGTTTTCATTACATTTCTTCATAGCTTCACATATTGAATCTGGGTCCTTTTTATTGCATTCCGCTCCATTTTCTCCATCCTTAAATATATCTATTATCCCACCTTGAGTTGTGGTGATAATAGCGAGCCCATTCCCCATTGCCTCTAAAATGGAAATTGGTTGACCTTCATTTGGATAATATGTAGGAAGACAGAATACATGATTATCTTTAAGCAGAGCTGCTTTTTTTTCACCTTTAACAACCCCATGATATGTAACGTGCCCACCAAGTTCTTTACTCATTTCATTAACAGCATCAACTATTTCTGCTTCTATGTTACCTGCTAAATTTAAATGAAATTTGAAATTTTCTTTTTTAAGTTTTATGCAAGCCTTCAGTAAATCTAATATACCTTTGCTCTGCATTAGATTACTTAAATATAATATTTTTAATCCTTCTATATTACAATTATTATTCAGTTGTTGATTTTGTAATTTCTGCGCAAATTCTTTCTCTGTCAGCATATATTCGTCCTGAACACCATTCTCACAAACAAAAACTTTACTTTTTTCAAGTATTCCATCGAACATTGATCTTAGTGAATCACCTAGAACTATAACACCATCAGTTTTATTGAAATAAGATGTTAATGTTTTTTGCTTTTTTGCATCTACTGAGTCATACATAACTCGGACAAATCCACCATGAAACTCAATATAACATTTGGTTTTTTTAAAATTAGCCACGTTTATAAATGGAGTATACTTCAAAAATCCCAAATAACTTTGTGCAGGCGTAATATACACTACATCAAATTTTTGAAATAAAATCTTGTAGCATCCAATAGCTATTGGCCTAACACTATTTAATATTTTTTTAATACTAAATTTACCTTGCGCCTTTAAACTTGTAAAAGTTCTTTCTGCATTACTATCTATAAATTCAACTTCATGGCCATTTTCTAATAAGCCAGCTAAAAGCATTTGATTAGACACAGACATACCTGTTATAGGGTCTGGAAATGGTCCTATCATTAAAATTTTCTTCTTTTTTTCTGGACTCATTATTACTTCCTCCATATAAACTTGTTTATGGCACTTGTATACCCTTGAATAATATTAACAACCTTTATACCAATATTTATATCTGTATAATCATGAGCTTTCACAGTTTTTTCTCCTAATGATTTTTGCATAGTTATCATTTCTATAGCTTGAGTTATGCTATCAGAAGTTATTCCACCAAGTATTACTGAACCTTTGTCAATTGCTTCTGGTCTTTCAGTACTTGTTCTTATTGATACTCCTGGAAATTCCATAATGTTCGTTTCTTCCGCAAGTGATCCACTATCAGATAAAACGCAGAATGAATCTTTTTGAAGTTTATTGTAATCATAAAAACCGAATGGCTTTAATTGTTTTATATTTTTATGAAATACTATTCCTTTTTCTTCAATTCTTTTCCAGCTTCTTGGGTGTGTTGAATATATAACTGGCATATCATAAGTTTCTGCTATTGCATTTAACGCATCTGTTATACTCTTAAAGTTTTCTTCATTATCTATGTTTTCTTCTCGATGAGCACTTACCAAAATATATTTACCTTTTTCAAGGCCTAATGTTTCGAGCACGGTACTTTCATCAATTTTGTCCATATATCTATGGAAAACTTCTGGAAGTGGTGATCCAGTAACAAAAGTATATTCCTTCCTCATTCCTTCTGATAACAAATATCTTCTCGCATGCTCTGTATATGCCATATTAACATCACTTGTAACGTCAACTATTTTTCTGTTTATTTCTTCAGGTACATTTTGATCAAAACATCTGTTTCCTGCTTCCATATGGAATACAGGGATTTTTAATCTTTTAGCAGCAATAACACTAAGGCAACTGTTTGTATCCCCAAGTATTACTAATGCATCTGGTTTTTCCTTAACTAATATTTTATAACTCTCAGCTATTATGTTCCCCATAGTTTCTCCAAGATCACTTCCTACAACTCCTAAAAAGTAATTTGGTTCTCTAAGCTCTAGCTCTTTAAAGAAAACATCATTAAGTGTATAATCCCAATTTTGACCTGTATGTACAAGAATATGATCAAAATATCTGTCACAAGATTTTATAACTTCTGATAGTCTTATTATTTCAGGTCTTGTTCCTAGTATTGTCATTACTTTAAGTTTTTTCATAAGTTCTATACCTCCAAGTGAAATGTGTCTGGTTTTTTTGGATCAAAGCATTCATTAACCCACATTATTGTCACTAAATCGTTCTCACCAATATTTACAATAGAGTGAGTGTATCCTGTAGGAATATCTACTACTTCTAGTTTATCTGCATTAACTTTATATTCAATTATTTTATCTGTTCCTATTTTTCTAAATCTAATAACTCCTTCACCACTAACTACCATAAACTTTTCGTTTTTAGTATGATGCCAATGATCACCCTTTGTTATTCCAGGTTTGGATACATTTACCGATACTTGTCCATTTTCAGCTGTTCTAATAAATTCCGTAAAAGATCCTCTGTTATCTTTATTCATTTTTAGGTCATAAGAAAATTTATCCTCTGGTAAAAAGCTTAAGTAAGTACTATAAAGCTTTTTAGTAAGTTCATCACCCATATTTGGCACACTTAAGTCAGATCTGCTTTCCTTAAAACTTCTTATCTTTTGCGCAAGGTCCCCTAGTTTAATATTATGCACAATAGGTACATAACAATATTCGTCTTTTTTGCTTTCCATGTTTTCTAATGATCTAATAAATTCATCTAATACATCATCTATGTAACATAAATCTAAATCAGCATCTGCATTTGATATCTGTATTTCTATGCCTCTTGCAATATTATAACAGAAGGTAGCTACCACAGTATTATAATTAGGTCTACTCCATTTACCAAATAAATTTGGCAATCTATAAACCAGTACCTTTGCCCCAGTTTCTTTATTGTAAGCAAATAATAAATCTTCGCCTGCCTTTTTGCTGATGCCATAAGGATTCTCTTTTTCTGCTTGCACAGAAGATGTTATAAGCACCGGTGCTTTATTATTGTTTTTTTTAAGAAGATCAAGAAGCACTGATGTAAATCCAAAATTACCTTCCATAAATTCACTTTCATCTTTTGGGCGATTAACTCCAGCAAGATGAAAAACAAATTCACATTCTTTAGTGTATTTTTCAAGAAGTGATTCTTCAGTTCCTAAATCATATTCAAATATATCTGTATAACCTTTATTAATAAGTTCTGCTATAATGTTTTTTCCTACAAATCCTTTTGCGCCAGTAACAAGTATTTTCATATTTACCTCACATTTCATCTGTTTTATTTAAACAATTCCACAATACTAAGTATTAATACCTAATATTGTGGACTTCACTAATTTAAGAATTGGTTTTTAATTCTTCTTGTATATAATCAAGTTTAAGTAACTTTTCTTTTATCTGCTCTACATTAAGAATTCCAGTGTTTTGAGAGTTATATTCTTGCTCTGTGGATAGTTTTATATCGCCTTCAACAAAATATTTATCGTAGTTAAGATCTCTTTTATCTGCTGGAACTCTGAAAAATCCCCCCATGTCCTGAGCAACTACAAACTCTTCTTTTGTAAGAAGTGTTTCATATAGCTTTTCTCCATGACGAGTGCCTATAATTTTAACTTCATTTTTCGAATTGAATAATTCACCCACTGCTTGTGCTAAATCTCGTATTGTTGATGAATCAGATTTTTGAACCATTATGTCGCCTGCCTTGGCATTTTCGAATGCAAATATTACAAGTTCCACAGCCTCATCGAGGCTCATAAGGAACCTAGTCATATTAGGATCTGTTACAGTTAAACATTCTCCATTCTTTATCTGTTCAATAAATAGTGGAATTACTGATCCTCTTGATGCCATAACATTTCCATATCTAGTACCACAAATAAGTGTCCTATCCGGTGATACTGTTTTAGCTTTAGCCACAAATACTTTTTCCATCATAGCTTTTGAAATACCCATAGCATTTATTGGATATGCTGCTTTGTCAGTGGAAAGACATATTACTTTTTTGACGTTATACTCAATTGCTGCTGTAAGCACATTATCTGTTCCTATTACATTAGTTTTTACCGCTTCAAGAGGAAAAAACTCACAAGATGGAACTTGTTTTAAAGCAGCTGCGTGGAATATATAATCTACTCCATGCATAGCATTTTTTACAGAGGCTATGTCCCGTACATCACCTATGTAGAATTTAATTTTATCATTTTTATATAATTTTCTCATATCATCTTGTTTTTTTTCATCCCTTGAGAATATACGAATTTCTGCTATATCTGTATCAAGAAATCTTTTCATTACAGCGTTCCCAAAAGAACCTGTTCCTCCTGTAATTAATAATGTTTTACCTTTAAACATGGTATATCTCCTCCAATTTCAAATTATTATTTACTTGTTAAGCTAGTTATTATTTACTTGTTAAGCTAGTTATTATTTACTTGTTAACTAGTTATTATTTACTCGTTTAACAAGTTATTTTTTAATTGTATTTAAATATTATTGTTTAATTGTTCCACTACTAAATTTTTTACAAAATATTTATCTATTCTATTTAACAATTCTTGCTTGTTAAAATTATTTTCATAGTAATTTCTTGCATTTGCTCCGAGCTTTGTTAAAAGTTCTGGTGATTCATTAGCGAGCTCTATTATCATATCTGAGAGTATCTGCGCATCTCCAGCTGGGCCACAAACACCTGAATTTGATTCTTTGATTATTTTATCAGTCTCACCGTCGGCTGATGCAATAATTGGTATACCACAAGCCATGTATGACTGTAGTTTAGCCGGAATAGTCATTGAAAACAGTGGGCCACCTGTTAAGCACAAGAAAGCGACGTCACTTGCTGCCATAAACTTTGGAATCCGGGTTCCAGGTTGTTTTGGAATAAAATTAAACATGTCTTCCAACTCACCTTTATGTACAAGTTGCATTAATTCTTCTTTATATCGACCATCTCCGATAATGTTAAACCGGATTTTTTTATTTATATTTTTCTCTTTTATAAATGTTGCAGCTTTGGGCAATATATCTAACCCTTGTGCATTACCAATATTACCTGCAAAAGTTATATTAAATGCATCATCATTTGGAATTTCTTCAATGCACGCTTTCTCAAGCGGCACATAAAAATCTTCTGCATATTGCGGCCAGTACTCTATCTTATCTAGTGCAACGCCACGATTGTGTATTGACTTAACAAAACTATTTGATGTAGTGAAAATATGAGTACAGCCGGAATATATATGGTCAACCATCTTGCCTATAGCGCCAATTATCCTTTTGTTAGTTATACCTGTAATTATTTCAACATTTTCAGGCCAAAGATCTTGAACATACAAGTAACATGGTATCTTTCTTTTTTTAGCATACCATACACCAGGTAAAGCTTGTGTCATGGGTGATACTTCAAATATAAATACATAATCAGCTTTTATTTTTGTGAACATCTTCCAAAAGAATCCGGATACAACAAAGGACAAATAGTTTAAAGCAAGCATTACTGAGCTCTTCCCTCTGGGTATTAGTGGTATCCTAATTATCTCAATACCATTATACATTTCTTTTCGCTTCTTAAACAGTCCATACCCCTCATAATATTCACCTTTGGGATAATTAGGTATTCCAGTTATAACTGTTACTTTATATCCCCTTTTAACCCATTCTGTACAAATATCATTTATACGAAATTGTTCAGGGTAAAAATATTGCGCTATAACTAAAATGTGTTTTTTCATCTCATTATCCCCCTTCTTTAGTATTTCTATTTTTCCACAACTTATTTTTTTGTATCAACCGTTTCTGTTGTGGTAACCGTTTCTGTTACAATGATCGATGATTTCAAATCTCTAATTCTATAATTCTCTTTATAATCAGACATGCTCTTCTCATAAACCAAACTGCCAAACACCTTACTAAATGTTTGGATTTTCAAACCCATAAGACGTAATAAGGGGTTGAATATTTTAGTTAACCTAATTCGCGTGCCATGAGATTCTGCAATAAGCTTCACCATCTCTGAAGTCTTAACGTACTCACTATTTTGTGGAAAGAATAGTCCGCTCTCTTCATTTACAATCATCAATCTAATAAACTCACACAAATTATCTATATGAAGCATACTTCGCTTATTGTCAATATCAGGGAAAATAGGCAGCTTTTGAGCAAGTTTTGCTAATTTCGGGTAATTCCCTTTAGACCCTTTCCCATAAATCATAGGTGGTCTAAGAATAACAATTTTAAAATCATCACTCTCTAAAGGTTTTATTCCTTTTTCTGCTTGAATTTTACTGTCTCCATAAAAATTACTGGAAATTAGAGCAGTGTTTTTATCTATGATTCTTTCCCCGTTAACATTGCTACTATCGCCATAAACAATAATGCTACTCATAAAAATAAACTGCTTAACGCCAGCTTTCTTTGCTTTCTTAGCAGTCTCTACGGTAAGATCACGATTGACTTTATAATATAACTCTTCCATTTTAGGGTCTGATGAGACGTGCGCTATACCTGCAACGTGAAAGATTACATCATACTGCGTAAAATCTTTTTCTTTCCATGAATCGTCCTTCATATCCAATGTATCTGTAGAATATTCATCAGAATATTTCTCTAGCCACCTATCAATGGATGCACCAATATAGCTATTAGATCCTGTTATAAGTATTTTTTTCATCTCACCATCATCTCCTTCTTAGCAGAAAGCTTCATATGTCTCAGCTTACCAGTATCGCTAATAGTCTTAAGCTCTACTTTTTTTTTGCCCATCATCGCGGACACCCTCTGCTTTTAAAACTTTGGATACCGTTTTAAATAATATTTTCACATTAAGTGATAATGATTTATTGTTTAAATAATATACGTCATGTGCTGTTTTTTCAGAATCATCATTCTCATCTCGTCCATTAATTTGAGCCCATCCAGTAACTCCTGGAAGTAGTTTATGAACTCCTGCCTTTGTTCTCATTTCCTTAAGCTCAAGCTGATTATATAAAGCAGGTCTTGGTCCCACAAAAGTCATATCCCCAATAAGTGTATTAATTAATTGTGGAAGTTCATCAATACTAGTTTTTCTTAGGACTTTACCAATGCATGTTATATAACTTTTTGAATTATCAAGTTTATCAGTTGCTACATTAGGAGTTCCAATTTTCATTGTCCTAAACTTGTACAATTTGAATAATTCATTATTTTTGCCTATTCTCATCTGGGTAAAAAATATTGGCCCTTTTGAATTAAGCTTTATGATTATTCCTATAATTAAAAATAGCGGCGATAACAACACTATTATAAGTATACTAATTATAACATCCAGAAATCTCTCCATATTATGCCCCCTGTTTTTTTTAAAATTACCCTGATTTTTATTACTCTTCTACAGTGGTGTCTTCACCTTCTGCAGCACCTCTATTATATGTCGGAACTATTTCTTCTATTTTTGAAAGTAATAATGTTACATCATCTTTCTCTATAATAGAATTAAGCTCTCCCATTCTATCTTTCATAACATCCAAATCACTAAACGTTGGTTTACCAATAAAAATCTTTTCATGTTTAGTATTAATAAGTCCCTCTTCACTCATTAATAGTTCTTCATAAAGCTTTTCTCCTGGCCTAAGTCCTGTAATTTCTATTTTAATGTCTTTGTTTGGCTCAAATCCTGAAAGCCTTATTAAATCCCACGCTAAATCATATATCTTAACAGGTTGCCCCATATCAAGCACGAAAATTTCTCCGCCTTTTGCGTATGCTCCCGATTGAAGTACCAATTGTGCTGCTTCGGGTATTGTCATAAAGAACCTAGTTATATATTTATTAGTAAGTGTAACTGGACCACCATGAGCTATTTGGTTTTTAAATAGGGGTATAACGGACCCGTTACTTCCTAATACATTTCCAAACCTAACTGCCACAAAGTGTGTTTTACTTATTTTGTCCATAGATTGTATAATCATTTCACACATTCTCTTAGTAGCACCCATAACATTGGTTGGGTTTACCGCTTTATCTGTGGATATCATCACGAATTTTTCTACATTAAATTTATTCGCGCACTCTGCCATATTAAAGGTTCCAAACACATTGTTTTTTATAGCTTCCATAGGGCTTTCTTCCATTAGTGGAACATGTTTATGTGCCGCTGCATGGAAAACTATATTGGGTAAATACTTTTCAAATACATTCTCAAGTCTTTGTTTATCCCTAACGGATCCTATTAATACTATTAAATCTAATTTCGGATATTTATACTGAAGTTCCATTTGGAGATCATAAGCATTATTTTCATATATATCAAAAATAATTAATTTCTTAGGTTCAAATTTTATAATTTGACGACATAATTCAGAACCAATAGATCCACCGCCGCCTGTTACTAGTATGGTTTTATCGCGTATAAAACTTGCAATGCCTTCCATATCAAGATTTACTGCTTTACGACCCAGTAAGTCCTCAATCTCTACTTTTCTAATTTGACTTAAGGAAACTTTCCCGTCTATTATGTCATACATTCCTGGAATAATTTCTATCTTACAACTTGTTTTTTTGCATATTTCGAGTATTTGTTTTTTATCTTCATCTTTTATGGTGGGAATAGCTATAAGTATGGTTTCTATATCCTTTTCTTTTGCTATAATAGGTATGCTTTCTCTACTTCCAAGAACCTTCACTCCCATAATAGTGTTTCCTTTTTTGTAATCTTCATCATCAATTACAGCTACCGGTATATATTTACTCTGGTTACTGCTTTTCATTTCTTTTATAACCATAGCTGCAGCTGCTCCAGCACCAATTATCATTACTCTCTTGCGGTCACTTTTACTTACATTACAACTTACAATGCTTTCGAATCTACCGTAGATTCTAAAGGACATCCTAATACCAACTATAAATATAATGCTAAAAGCACAAGCTATTATGCTTACCCCATAGGCAAAGTTATGTCCAATAATTCTAATAAAAGCAATAGTTGCAATATTCCCAGTAAGACATCCACCAATAACAAGCATAAATTCATCTATACTTGCATAACTCCAAAGGCTGTCATAAAGCTTAAAGACAAAAAAGCAAGCTATGTAAATAATCGTCACAATTAACGCTATCTCTTTAAAGTCACTTGAATAGAACTTGAAATTTTTATAATTATATCTAAAAAATATAGATAATATATATGCTAAGTTTATTAGCACTGCATCACTTAGTATTAATATTGGTTTTTTCCATTTTCCTAGAGTTTTCATATAATGCACCTCTTTATTTTATATATAATAAAATATGATTGTTTTTTAAATGTTATCAAAAAATGTATTAATTACAATTTAATACACTTTTCTTCAGTTTCACTGCAGTATTAAGTATACCATAATACCTTTAAATAAGTGTTAATATTTTATGAAACTTGAAATTTCACAATTCAAAGCTATTTTTTAGATATTATATGCTCTCCATTATATCATTATATCATTAAATACTAGCCAATTTCATATAATAACTCTAGTTAAATTATCTCCTATGGAGCTACTTATCTCCTATGGAGCTATTCATTATCTCCCATGGAGCTAATTATCTCCTATGGACCTGAAATGTCGTTAATACTTTTTACACCTAGGTTTTTGTTTACCATCTCGCTCGAAGGCTAACAAAGCATTAACCTCCCCCCCTAGTAGTATTATTATGGAAATTATATAAAGCCAAAGCATAAGCACTATTACTGCTCCTATTCCACCATACAGACCAGAATAGTTATTAAAATTATTAACATAATACGCAAAACCTAATGAAGATATTAACCATCCTAAAGTACTAACAATAGCTCCAGGTATTACCTCTATCCATGTTAATCTTCTACAAGGAGTATAATGGTATAATGCTGCAAATGTAACTGCCATCCCACCTAAGGATACTAGGTATCTTATAATATCCCAATCTAATATAAACTTACTAGATAAATCTAAACGCGTCGCAATAACCCCACCTATCATTTGTCCAAAAACTACTAGGGCTACTCCCACAATAATAGCTATTACAAGTCCTAGCATAAATAATATAGATATAGCTAAAGTTTTCCAAAAAGGTCTTGTCTCTTCCTCATCATAGGCTTTATTTAATCCCTTTATTATAGCTCTAAAACCACTGGATCCCGACCACATTATGCCTATTATACTTATGGATAGTAAATTCACATTTCTTGAATCCAGCACCTCTATAACTGTAGTGTAAATTAAATCAAAAGCACTCTTGGGCATTATTTGATGTAGATATATCAGCACATCTTTACTTTCTAGATTACTATAACTTAACATGCTGATTAGTAGCAATAAAAAAGGAAAAAAAGACAACAATAAATCATAAGCCAGTTGAGCTGCCAACGCAGTAATATCGTCATCTATAACTCTACATACAAGTTGTTTTAAATTATTTAACATATAGTAACCACCTTTTCGGTACAATTTATATACTGTTTTCAGTTCAACTGCAAAACACGCAGGAGAAATGCAATGCTTCCGCATTTTATTCTTACTCTGATATAATATGTATTATATGAAGATATTATTAGTAAGGAGTCGATACTATGAAATTAGCACTAGCCCAATTGGATATTGTTTGGGAAGATAAAACTAAGAATAAAGAAACCGCAATACAATTTATAAAGCATGCAACTACTGAAAATGTGGATATTATTTTTTTCCCTGAAATGACTTTAACAGGCTTTTCTATGAACACTTCTTTAGTAGGAGAAGATAATAATGAAACCGTAGAATTTTTCAAGGAAATGAGTTCTAAATTTAATATTTTCATAGGCTTTGGATATGTAGAAGGAAGAACAAACAGTAAAAACAAATACTCAGTAGTGGCGCCTCCGGTAGTACATGGAGGCGTGCCACGAGTAATGCATCGAGACGTGCCCCAAGACAAGAATCTTGTGACTTACACTAAAATTCATCCTTTTTCCTTTGGATGCGAAACTGAATTTTACCAAAGTGGAAATAAAATCAACTACTTCAATGCTTTTAACTTTACTATCGCCCCTTTCATCTGCTACGATTTACGTTTTCCAGAAATATTTCAGATAGCATCTAAGACTGCTACCTTAATAACCATTGCAGCTAACTGGCCTATAGATCGACGTGATCACTGGATTACCTTACTCAAAGCAAGGGCCATAGAAAATCAGTGTTATATAGCAGGTATAAACCGAATAGGTGAAGGAAATGGATTAACCTACAGTGGTGACTCCATGATTGTAGATCCACTAGGCAACGTAATAAGCAACTTATATATGGATGAAGGTTTAGTTATAGCGGATATCTCCGAGGAGAACGCAACCCAAATTAGAGAAAGATTTAGACTTAAAGCAGATAGAAAAGAAAGTTTGTATTGTGAATTGTTTTCAAGCAATTAAAAACTTTATCCACAATTCAGACAAAGTTATCCCCTAAAGGGGGATAACTTTGTTTATTAGCACGCTAAATAAACCATATTTTGATAATAAATACAGTCTCATGAAAAGTTATTCAAATTTATACACTAGTTATCCACAAATTTAAACTTTACTTGTCAAACTCTAATAACATAATGTTTTATTTTATTTATCATTTAATTTCTTTTTAAATTCAAAGTTTCTTCATAAATTATTGCCTACTTTTTATATTATATAAGTAGCACGTCACCTATTATAACCTCAAAATAGTAAAATTTCAAGACAAAATTATGAAACTTATAGAACCATGTATTTTTTTGTAAAAATGTCAATATCAGACTGTAAATTAAGTAGCGCCTTTGAATGTTTTCTATTGGTAAATTTATAAGAATTATATCATTTTATAAATATATTTGAAAAATACAAACAATTGAACTACAAGTATCAATGGTATCCCTATTACAAACTTGTTATGCTTAGTTTTATGCCTAAATAAACGCATACCTATAAAAATACCCAAAGCCCCAAAAGCAGAAGCTATAGTGAAAAGAGTATTCTCTGGCGTTCTCCACTTCCCCTTTTGCGACTTTCTCTTGTCTGAATACATGGCAAAAATACCGTATAAGTTAATTGCTAAAATATAATAAAAAAATAATTTCATGTTTTTTCCCTCCATTCTAATTGTTTAATAGTAAAAAAGCGTTATTATAGCACCTTTTTACTTGATATCTATATAGTACTGTACATTTTTACGCACGTCAAAATGTTTTTTCATTAGACACAAAAAATTAAAATGGATTCTCATTCAGCAATCATGGTAATTATGGGTAGTGCACTTATAATACAATTTATCAGTTATTTAATTTGCAAATCCAAATACTAATAATTGAAACAAACTGTTCTTAACCTACAGGCAATTTTATTTGTATTAAGAGTTAGATCAGCATCCCCTATACAGCTCACGCCAACAAATAAAACGGATAAATTATGGTACATAGTGGTATAATTGACTTGAAATTGTTGCACAATTGTATAGTAGGGCAACTTAGCAAATGGGGGAAGATATATGGAAAATGGAAAGTTAATCGGAGAAGGAAGAACAGCTGAAGTATTCGAGTGGGGACAAGATAAAATTTTAAAACTTTTTAGAACAGATTTACCTAAAACGGCGATCCAAAATGAATATGAAGTTAGTATTAACATTTATAATCAATTGAATTTAACACCGAAAGTTTATGAACTTATAGAAGTTGATAATAGAAGTGGTATCGTATATGAGCGAATTAATGGAATAACTATGATGAAAGTAGTAGCATCTAGCCCCTGGAAAGTAAGAAAAGAAGCACAACGATTAGCAGAATTGCATAAATCAATTCAGCAAAAGGTTAATTTTAAGCTATCTACTTACAAAACAAGGCTCAAGGATAATATTTCAAATACAGAGTTATTAACGGATGATATAAAAACGAGGTTGTATAAATATATTGATAAACTTAAAGATGATAACATATTATGTCATGGAGATTTTCACCCAGATAATATACTTATAACAAAAGACGGAGAAATAGTCATCGATTGGATGACTGCAACTCAAGGGAATCCATTAACCGATATTGCGAGGACATCAATAATGTTTAAGTTTGGCGTTGTTCCCAATAAAACATTTCCTGAAAAACAAATTATTAATTTTATTAGAAATAAGTTTTATTTAGAATATATAAACCATTACCTAAAACTAACAGGAGTTAAGATTGAACAAATTGAACAATGGGAACTTCCTGTTGCTGCAGCGCGACTTACTGAATGGTTACCAAAAGATGAAAAAACATCACTATTAAATTTTATCGACAAAACAATGAAGACGTTAAAAATCTAAATTATTTAAAATTAGATTTGTTTAAATCTTTATAATACTAGATGAACCACATGTAGTTAACACTTGGAATTCATATTTAATTGTAACATCTGATGAAAGAATTTTATGAGTCAGGTTCAGATTTTGATATGATGAGAAAAGTTCTCTTTTTTAACTAGGGTGTTAGAGATAATAGTTACATCAGCAAAGCAAACGCTTTAAATTTTGCGTTTTCTTAACTAATTCTAATTCCTTGAATAAGTTAAGTCGTGATAGGTTACAATCTATCACGATTTATGATAATTATACCCTACTTATTATATTCCCCAATCATTCTTATATTCGATTTTTAAGATTTGTTTTTTTATAATACATTTGTGCCTTTACTGCGAAAATAGTATATAGAGTAATTAAACAAGGAAAAATCAACCAAAAATACCCCCTCATCATTGCGAAAGGTGTTTCAAATAAGAATGACCCCCAAAAGGACGCTCCTGTCCTTTGCCATAATCCAGGCGTATAGTACAATAATTTCGGATTCAATACTGCCGCAATATCAGTAGTTTTTGTTGTGACCAACGATATTGATATTGGAATATAACATACTACCAATGATAGCCACATATTTGACAATTTCTTGTATCTATCCGCTTTAGAAGAGACATCAGAAAAAATATCATCACCAGCTCTTTCATCTATTTTTTTGAAGTATTGTTTTCCAGATCTTTTTGTACCAGCAATATGTTCCCACCCGCAGTCCTTAAAAAGGATAATATAATTTTGAAAATCGTCCTTTGACTTAAAGTTACGATAATCTACTTTTATAATAGTATTGTTAGGTGAAGTTTTACGAAATTCATATTTTGTATATTTCTCATCCAATTCCCAACCTCGGTTTGCCATTTCATTTAACCATTTTTCTTCTTTATCTAAGCTGACATAGCATCTAATTTTTTTCATATTGACACCTCTCTCTATTTCAAATTATTCTGAGTAATCTCAATCATATGTTTCATTCTTTCAAAATCAAGAAGTAATACTTTCTTTCCTTCGTCTGTGATAAGATAAACTTTACGCCTATTGTCATCACTTTCAACAGGTTGAATAAACTTTAATTTCAGCAAATTTTCAATGGCTCCGTATAAAGTCCCTGCCGCTATTCTTACATTCCCGTCGCTTAATTCTTCAGCTTTTTGCATAATTAAATATCCATGTGCTGGTTCAAGTAGAGATAAAAGAATGTAATAAACTGTTTCTGTAAGTGGTAAATTTTTATTTTTTTTCATTTAGTTCTCTAACTCCTTTCTTATAAAGTTTAACTATATAGTTATATGATATACAGCTTGACTATATATGTCAATACTAAAAAACCATATAACAAAAAGTTTATATGGTTGGTATAGTAATAAAAAAAGAAGGCATCTAATTGCCCTCTATATCTCTGTTATTAAATTGTTACTATTAATTTCTTTTACAGGTTTAATATTAAAAACTGTACTAAAATAAAAAAAACCACGCATAAGCTTTACTTAAACAGGATTTTTAGCTATAATTAAATGTGGATATGATTATACAATATAATAAACCCACTATATATTTCATCTTATTATACCACATAATGAGTGTAAATGTCAATGATTTTTATAAAAATATGGGAGCGTGAGAAAATGAATGATTATGAGCTAAATAAACAAGAGGAACTTGTATATCTTAAAAGTACAGTTAACTTCCTCGAAAAAGAATTAGGTAAAGACGAATATGAGATAAATTTTAGAAAAAGAGATCTTATTGCTTCAAGAAGAGATATGTGGCAAGAATCTGTTCATTCTTCAAATGATTTTGATAGAGTCCCAGAAATGCTTCAACAACTCTCTGAGGTTGATAGTCAAAATTATAATTATGAAAAATCGGTGGAACGAATAAAAAAATATACACGGATTTTAAACTCACCTTATTTTGGAAGGTTTGATTTTAAGGAAGATGCTTATAATGATACAGATCAGATTTATATCGGTCTTTATAATTTAATAGATAATGATACAAGTTCAATTTTAATATACGATTGGCGCTCCCCTATTTCAAGTATGTTTTATCAGTGCGAACTTGGTAAAGGATCATATAATGCCCCCTTCGGAATAATTTCGGGTGATATTTTTATGAAGAGGCAATATAAAATTGAGAATTCTGAGCTTAAGTATTTTTTTGATAGCAGCATAACAATTAATGATGATATCCTACAAGAAGTGTTAAGTCACAATTCTTCTTCAAATATGAAAAATATTGTTGAAACCATTCAAAAGGAACAAGATGTAATTATTAGAGATACTGAAAATGAGCTTTTGATTGTACAAGGCGTAGCTGGAAGCGGTAAAACATCTATAGCACTACATAGAATTGCATATTTGCTTTATGTTGGTATGGGATCAAAGCTATATTCCAATAATATTATTATAATTTCTCCTAGTTCTGTTTTCAGTAAATATATTTCTGGAGTTCTACCAGAACTAGGCGAGGAAAACGTAGAGGAAACTACTTTTGACGATATTGTAGTTGATTTTTTAGATAATAGATTTATATTTGAAAGTAGAAAGCAGCAACTTGAAACTTTGATTATTAATGATAATCAACAAAATTTAAATATAAAAATGGAGAACACTAAATTTAAAGGTTCGAAAACATTTGTAACTATTTTGGATAGATTAATACATTATTATGAGCATAAATTAACACATTTTGAAGACTTATATTATGATGGAAAAATTATTGAAACAAAACAACAGCTAAATAATCTTTTCTTAAACGGTAAAATGAATATGCCAATATCAAAAAAACTTAAAAGAATTGAAAGTATGATGCTTAGTAAAATTCATCCTTTAAGAAAAGCAAGACTTGAAAAAATTCAGGGGATTGTTCAAAACGGCATAGGACATGAATTAGAGCTAAAATCTTTTAGCAGATTAATGGCAATTAAAGAAGCTAAAGTATTAATGAATCATATTCATAAATTTACTGAGGTTGATTATTCGGATTTGTACAAATTACTATTTAATAAATCCGGACTTCTTTTAAAACTTTCGCAAGGGTTAGAATTACCAAAAAACATTAACCAAATGGTATCAGAAACCATAGAAAGTCTCCATAAAGGCTATATTAATTACGAGGACTGTGCTCCCCTTTTATATATCAAACTAAGGCTTAACGGTAGTCGCGCGTTTTCAGATATACGGCAGGTTGTTATTGATGAAGCCCAAGATTATTATCCACTTCAATACGAAGTCTTTAATCTTCTGCTACCTAGAGCTAAGTTTACAGTACTCGGTGACTTTAACCAAACTCTCGAAAAACGTGGTGATAAATCTATATATGATGATATAGAGAAAATTCTACACAAGAAAAAGAGCATAAAGCTTTCTATGAATAAAAGTTTTAGGTCTTCTATCGAGATTAATGAATTTACTCAGAAAATATTAAATAGCAAACAGGAGTTTGTTCCCTTTGAGAGACATGCATCGGAGCCGCAAATTATATTTAAAGACAATGAAGAGTTGCTTTATGAGACTATAATCCAAGATATTCATAGCTATGAAAGTCGTGGTTATGAGTCTATTGCAGTTATTTGCAAAACGGAGAAAGAAACCCTATTGGTTCAAAAAAAGCTATCCAATTTATCTAACATTAAATTGTTAAATACAGAAAGTACTGACAGTATAAAGGGTACCCTTGCTATTCCTTCTTATATATCAAAAGGTCTAGAATTTGATGTAGTACTTGTGTTCAATGTTTCAAAGGACAATTATAACAGTGAGTTTGATAGGAATCTTTTATATGTAGCCTGTACGAGAGCACTACATCAGCTTGCTATTTATTATACAGGAGAAAAAAGTGAGTTTATTTAATGATTGTTGATTCAGGTATGGATTTTAATATGTATTTTTATGACTATTTTCACTCCAACTATCGCATTTTAATTTTCACGAGGAGGTTAAATAATTGAAATTTTTAAAATATTTTATCAAAGAGTGGTTATTCCCCATACTTGTAGCAATAATCTTGGCAATTCTAATATATAAATTCCTATTTTTTAATATTACAGTTCCCTCGGAATCAATGTATCCGACTATAAAGATAGGCGATAAAATTACCGTTACAAGAGTTTATAATAAAGATAACCTAAAAAGAGGTGATTTAATAGTTTTTGATTCTGAGGAATTAAAAATACCATTAATAAAGAGACTTATAGGACTTCCAGGAGATGAAGTTATTATAAAAAATAAGGGGCAAGTTTTTATTAATGGAAGCAAAATTGAAGAGCCATATGTAGTATATATGGAGGATTTAGATAAAAAATTTAAAATTCCAGAAAACAAATATTTGTTTTTTGGAGATAATAGAGCTAATTCATTTGATGCCCGAAGATGGGAAAATCCGTACATAGATGGTAAAGATATAAAAGGAAAAGCACAGTTTATTATATATCCATTTAAGAGATTAGGAAAATTTGTAATTGGAGATGATGCTCTTAATCATTAGAATTATTGACAAAGGTTTAATTTACGCCCCACTTCAAACTATCTGTATGCGAACCCAATGCAGTAACAAGTACATCTGTTACAAGATGTACTTGTTACGAATAGTTACCGTACCCCCTATTTAGTTATAGTTGTATTTGTAAAATTTGTAGCAATTACAATTATTCCAGAAATAAGCGATCCCAATGCCCATTTTTCTTTTTCAGAAAATAAACCTGCAACTCCAGCAGTCAAAAGTGTAAGTCCTACAATTGAGCTTATTTGAGCACCTTTTTTTAAAACTTTTGGTGATGGATGTGTTGCTTTTTGTGCATCATCCATTGCTTTTTGATATGTTTTATTAGATATTTTTTTTGTATCATCCAATATTTTTTTATTATATTCTTTCATTATATCCTCCTTATAGAATCACATTTAATAATTGGTTCAAAATAGTATCCTTGAGTTAATTACTGCACTTACAAGTGCACAGACACTAAATATAATTGCTGCCCACGCCCATTTGTTTTTTTCACGTTTATGCTTACTTACAATCAGTCCAATGATACCTACACATAATATTACAAGTGCCAATATACTTCCTACAATAAACCCTACTTCCATTAATCTATCCCTCCCCTTTTATTTGCATCCGTCCATATCCGAATAAATATCCACTGTTTTTTGTATCAATTGATCACTCACTATATCAACACCTAGTTGTTTCATCATTTGCTGTAAAAATTTCAACCTACTAACTGTTTCCGAAAGATTACGCTCAAAAAGAACAGGATTAATCCATACATTTAAAAGAATCATAAAAACTTCTGCACATTCACTAGGATAGTCTGTTGTAATGGATCCATCTTCTTTCCCTTGCAAAATGATCTTAGCAATTTTAGGAGCATCCTTAATAATACAATCCTTAATACCTGTTACTACAAACTGTGGGCTTTTAATTTGTGAAATTAGGACATTATTCATAGACTGTATACTATTATCTGATAAAATACAGTCTAATATATTCACGAGTTTTTCTCTGGCATTACTTGCCTGTATATTTATAAGTAAATTATTAAACATTTGAGTAGCATAATTAGACCTTTGTTCTAGTACTTTATTCAAAATTTCTTCTTTAGACTTGAAATGATGATAAATCGCACCTTTTGACATACCTAATGCATTAATGATGTCTTGAATACTTGTTTTATCATAACCTTTTTCTATAAATAGTTTTGCTGAAAGTGACACTATGTTTTCTACTGTTCGTTCTGGATAATTATTTCTTGCCATTTATTTCTCCTTTTATACCGACCGTTGGTATGTATATATTATTGTACTTTCCTTGTTTTGTCAATAGTCATTAATCCAACATTATGCAAATTTACAACGTTAGGCATTAAAAATGCTGATTCTGGTTCGTCTAAAATATATAAACCATTTCCACTAAATCTATTCCTAATAACTGCTAAAAAAGATTCTCCATGAGATTGTGAGTGTAGTGAACCCCCTCCATATGAACTGCAAGCATCTATATCGTCTATATTTGTAGCCATATTATAGAAGCTTTCTGCTCTTAAGAAAAAACCATCATTGGGTAGATATAAAAGGGAAAGCACAGTTTATTATATATCCTACACTTACCTAACATCTAATGATATTAGATTACTCGCACCGATATATAAGAAAACTCTGTCTTAACTTTATATTTCATCTTCTTCAATAACAATCATAACAGAATATTGAGTTGAAAACATACCACCAGTTGAACTATATTGGATGTCATTAATTTTCAATTTATTATTCTTGATAAAATCATTTACTTCCGTCACTAAACAAAATCTATTGGAGTTACTAAATATCCTTATTTGTCTCAAATGCTCCCATCCCCCTTCTATTTATCATTATAGATATTTTTTAAATCATACTTATATCATTTATTAAACACCACTTTTCTAAGATTAACCTCTAATCATTAATTTCATTTATTTCTGGTGTTTTTCTAAACAAGACTTACATACACAAGCTTTACCCTTTTTATCATTAGGAATCAAATCTAGAATGTACTTAGGGACTTTAACTGTATCACACCAACATCCACCTTGACCATGTTTACAATTATTGTCTTGTCCACAAAGTGGACATATTCTCTCTAATCCTTCTACTCTCACTATTATCACTCCTTCATCTTTTTTTACATTTTAAAAATGCTATTATGAATATAATAACATTATTTTACATGATATTATACTTTAATAAATATCTGTCTACACTACTACTTGTACAAATATAATACATATGAAGAGCTATCTAATGCAATTGCTAAATATATTATTGTTTAGGTTATAAATTCACCATAATATATTACAATTCAGATTTTAAAATAGAATAAACACATTGGTCATACTTACTTTCATTAATCCAATAATGTTCTCTTAACCTTCCATCTATTTTAAATCCATAGCTTTCACTTGTACATTAGCTTAAATTTTCACCTTGATTCAATTACAATCTAATTTGAATTATACTGTATTTATTTTTTTAATTCCCATATTTGATTTTTCATTTCAACTATGTTTGTTCCAATGCTTTTAATTGAACTATTTTCTTCACTTACATTGTCAATTTTTACCTCTAATCTGACTAAATGTTTTTCAATATCATCTAATTTTTTTTCAAGCCTTTCAATCTTATCTAAAGTAATTAACCCCATAAACTCATCCCCTCTTATTTATATGTTATGATTCAAGAAGTTCTCATACTCCTATGAACTATATATAACATATTAATTTATCATATTTTGAGGAAGGTAATACTGTTACGCTTTATATGATTTAGACCTATCAGAAATCCTCCAAAACAAAAAAAGAGTAAAGTGATCAAAAACAAAATACCAACCGTAACTATATTAAAACTTTTACGATTATTATAAGAACCATATAAAAAATCTTCACTATATCCATAGTGCTCTAATATTTTTTTCCCTTTATTAATTTCTGTTATATTATTAGTTTTTAGCGATGATATCAATACTTGTTCAATATTAGGATCAGCCTTAACACCAAACGCTATAATCTGTGCGGCTTTTTCATAAAAAATCTTCTCTGTCTGCTTAAAAATGAAATTTCCAAATATAACACAAAAAAATGTTATACATAAAAAACTAATAAACATCCATACAGTAAATTTCTTTTTATTCATATCCCTCTTACTCATCCAACCTATAACCTATTCCTCTCACTGTTTTAATAATTGTATTATTCGTAAGTTTTTGACGAAGACGCTTTATAGCTACTGATAATGTATTATCATTTACAAATTCCCCATCGATATCCCACAGTTTTTCCAATAAAACCCCTCGTGTTAAAGTACGGTTTTTATTTTCTAATAGATGCCTAAATAGATTGTATTCACCAATTGTAAGTTCTATTTCGAGATTATTTTTATATACCTTTGTTTCTGATTTAATCATTTTAATATTCCCACACCATAGAACATCTTCTTGTATCTGCTGTTTTACAGTTCTCCGCAAAACAGCCAATATACGAGAATGCAAAACACTTAATTTAAAAGGCTTGGTGATGTAGTCATCCCCTCCAATATCTAGTCCTTTTACAATATCGCATTCTTCATCCCTAATAGTAAGAAAAATAATAGGAATGTCTTTAATTTCTTTTACATAGCGGCAAAAATCAAAACCTGACCCATCAGGTAAATTTAAATCTAGTAATATTATGTCAATGTCTGTTTTAAAAAGCTCTTTCCCTTTTTTAAAATTCTCTGCATGTATAACTTTATAACTGTTTCTCAATAAAAATGACTTTATACCTAAAGCAATTGTTTCATCATCTTCAATCAAAAAAATCTTAAGCATTCTCTAACCTCCTTAACCCTTACATTTAACAATCACACTATTTTTCTTTTTAACTTTCAAGTATAAATAATTTTTCTACCGTAGTGTTTAATAGTATAGCAAGGTTCATAGAACATAACAACGCACCAAGAAATTTCCTCATAATAATGACTCCATAATGTAAAGATTTTTTCTACAATTTTTTTTAATACTAACCTAAACAAAATGTAAATAGTTTTATACTTTTGTTGATTGTGGTATAAAAATAATTTATAGATTAAGTGGCAGGATTCCCACCTGTTAGAATATACACCCTGTCGGGACGCACCGCGAATCGGTGCCATACCCCTAGTACATCTTAAAGCTATTATATTATATAAAAAAGCCATTCCCTTGCTAAAAACAAGTTAGTTAAATACATGAAAAAAAAAAGAGAGAAAATTAATCTCTCTTTTTATAAAATTCCATAACTTCTGACCTGCTAAACAATGTGCTTTTCTTTGATTTTTTAACAGGAATTAGCTTTGATTCTTTTAGTAACTGGCTGACGTATTGCCTTGAACATCCCAGTAATTCTGCGACTTCTGCAGTGTCTAAAATTTCTTCCTGTAATATTTTGACTAGTTTATTTCTATCCACGCTAAACCCTCCCTATTGGACTGTATTTGAGCCAATCATAATATGATTCAGAGCCTTTCCTACGCAACATTCCTAACGCATGATATACGATGTCTATGCTCCTATAACTTTTAACGCTATCATAAGCCACATAAATAAATTTGTCCTGTCTTATGAATCTTAGCACAGGAATATTATCCTTAGTAGTCATGAATGCGATCATTAAGTCGCTGTCAATATCCTTTGAAATTCGTCTTAATTCACTTACTAACGTATTGTACTTGTTAATGTCTAATAGCAATTTAACTCCTCCTGTGATACAATTTAGATAAGGTAAGGGATATTAGAGTATCCCTTACCTAAGTAGATTATTTAGTTTTGGCTACTGATGTAAATAAACCCTTTAATTTGCATACTTTTAGAAAGACTGTGCAATTGTTAGGGTTTATTTAACTTGTAGCATTAGCTATATTGATCAAGAAGCTCCCACCTCTTAGGTGGTGAGTAGTTCACTTGTACACTATATATAAGGAAAATGTAGGGGTGTTTGCAATGAAAGAAAAATACTTGGTAGTAATTAACAGGGGTTACGATAAAGAAGACATATTCTATATGGGTGACAGCATCATAATGGCATATAAACGACTTAAAGAATTGCCTTATGCAAATAAAGAGATATTGTTTGCAAATGTTAAAATGGTCACTATGTTTAATAAATATGAATTGATTGAGAGTTATAATGTAATTAAAAAAATATCTTGATTTGGAGTGAGTAAAGTGGAAAAAAGCAAAAGAACAATATACAATCAAAATTGGGAAGAAAAGAATAGGAAATATTCTAGTTATCTAAAGAGTAGGAGCAGTTGCAAATCATTTATACGCAATCACGCAACCATGGAAGACATGGAATCAATAGAGCAGTTAATTACAGAAAGAAAAAAAATATTATCAGATGAAGGCGAGAACAGTTAGTGTTCTTGTCTTTTTTTTACTATTCTGAATGTTTGCAACGATATATAAGAAAATTAGTCTTAGTCCAATAGAAATTTTATCCTAGGATCATTTTTGACAAAATCAAGGGTTTTATCTATTTTAAATGCCCCTTTTACTGCTCTTTCATATTTATCTTTACCCCAACTGCTATTAACATTAAATTTCATATGCTTATATAGTTTTGACTTCATAGAATCATCCATGCTACTTGCTTCATTTACCATATTTATAATCATTTCTATAGCTTTATCTTTATCCTGTTTTTCTTTTGCATACCATAAATCTAACGAATATTTATGGTATGCTCCTAAATCAAATGCATCAGCGACCTTTTTAGCACGCTCTATGTATTCTTCTGCTTCACTAAATTTCTTTTCTTTATATGACAGATTTATCATTAGAGATAACGCCCCAAAGGTTTCATGAGCATTTTTCCTTAATTCACCCTCATAAATGCCATAAGCTTCATCAATTTTCCCGCTACTTTCATATAATAATGCCTGTTGAATTTTTTTATCCACCTCTACTTCTGGAATTTTATCTAATAATTCTTGAGCTTTTTTATACTCTTTTTTAGCCCTATACATTGCTGATAATTCTAATTTTGCCATAGAAGCTGTCTTTTCTTTACTACTTGTTGCTACAAGTTCAAGCCAAACGATGATTTTCCTTTCATACTTATCTTTTTCCTCAATTTGAGGCCCTAATAAATATATTCTTAATACTACTGATATCCAATATATCAACTCATCACAATTTGGATATTTTTTAATTAAATCACTGGCCTTTTCAAAAGCCTTTTGTAGTCCCTCTTTTGATGCCATTTCACCTACCTCTTTTGTAAGCTTTTTTACTTCTACATCTGTTAATTCCTCATTAAATGCCAATAATGTATTAACATCAATTTTTAAAACACGTGCAAGAGGTGCTAACAGTGCTATATCTGGGCATGATATTCCATTTTCCCACTTATTTACTGCTGGTGTACTTATATTTAAATAATTAGCAACTTGCTCTTGAGTAAGATTTTCCTTTTTTCTATAATTTCTAATAACCTCACTTATTCTCATAAAATTAACTCCTCCATTTTTTTGTACATTTAATTAACTTAGGACTTCGTTAATTAACTGATATCAAATCTATATAATTTAAACAATTGAAGAATTTTCATCTTTTATTCATAAAAATTAACTATTAGTTAATTTAATTTTCCTAATAAAAACATTTAGAATCTTACTTATGATACAGTATTTCCACTTGCAAGCATAGCCTTAACCATTTTATATCAATGGTTAAAGCTAAAAACAACCTCCGTTACTTATGATACGATTCAGCGTTCCTAATCATAATACTTTTTCGCCGTTAAGTCACCATATTTCTTAACTCAACAATACGCTGTTATTGGCAAGTACTTTTGGAGAAATTTCGGCAAACTATTTTACTGAATTTATCCCAGTATATTTTTACCATTTAACTGCTAGAATATAGATTTTCTGTGCTCCAATCTATAGCTCTTTCCAATCATGTTAAAAAGTTCGCATCTATAAGATATTCTATCTAATACAGCTGTTGTTAATGCTGGGTCTCCTAAAAGCTCTACCCATTCTTCGAATCCTTTGTTAGAAGTTATAATTAGTGATGCCTGTTCATGAAGGGATGATATTAATTGAAAGAACAAATTAGCCTCATCTCTAGTTATAGGAAGATATCCGACCTCATCAATTATAACGAGACTTGAAGAAAGGATTCTATTTAGTTTACCTTTGCTTTTTCTTGATATCTGCTGAGTTTTCAAAACATGCATCAGATTATCCATAGTTACAAAACTTACCTTATAACCTGCCTCAACGGCTTTATAACCCAAGGCAATAGCTGTGTGAGACTTCCCAACGCCCGGTGGGCCTAAAAATATAAGATTATACATCCTATCTATCCATTCCATTTCCATGAGTCTGTTTATTTGTTTCTTTGTTATTGATTTTTGAAATAGAAAATCAAATTCCTCCATTGTCTTTTTAACTGGAAAGCCAGCATATTTAAGTCTTTTTTCTTGTGTTTTCTGATCCTTCAAACCAACCTCATTTTTAAGTATTGATAACAGAAAGTCTTGATAGGAAACATTACCTAACTCGCCTTTTTCAATAATTTTATCTGCATCTACATTTAAATAGTTTAGCTTAAGATTTTTGGCATACTCTTTGATTAATTCTAATTTCTCCATGATTGCTTGTCCTCCTTCAAAGCATCAATATAGTCACTTATACTTCTTACTTCCGGTTTTAACCCTCTATACTTTGATGGTATAGATAACTTATCAATTACAGATTTTTTATCAACTTTTGCAATATCCTGTATCGCAAGATATTCAAGGGTTTCTTTAAACATTCCAGCACTCCACAAGTTTCGTATAACACAATAATTCAATGCTTGTTCTATTAGCGAAGCTTCATATGAATGTACTATATTTAGTATTGATCCAAATTGATCTTTGCAGTATCTTGGTTTTTCACGTTTTATGCCATCTAGTAGCATTTTTGCATTTTCAGTTTTACCGAGAGCAAAAAACAATCTTTCATAAACTTGGTCAATAGAACTGTGAATATCCCGTTCGGGATGAATTATTTTTATAAGTTCACCCTGCCTTGTGCTTACTTGATGACTTGCTATTAATACACCTGTATCAAAATCAACTATATTCATTTTGGAGCCTTTTATCATTAATTTAAGTTCTTTACCTGGGCTATAAGTTCCTTTGGGCACTTGATACCTGTTCTGTTTATACAAAATTACATTGTTTTTTCGTACAGCATAAGTTAAACTAGTATTAGATGAATTTTTTTCAAAGAGTTCAGGTACTGGTAGCAAGTGTTTCTTTTCGAGAGCAAACACTTCTGCCGGTATTTTTTTCGTTATTTCATGTTTTTTACCATTGCCTGTTCTATCTAGCCATTTGAATGAGTCTTCATTAAAGGAATCAACATCTATAAATACTCTGTTTATAGCAAAGTTATATTTTGAGTATTTTACCACAGATTCTATTTTCCCCTTACTTTGAGGATCAAAACCTCTACAAAGCCTAACTTTATATTTCATAGTATTAATATAATTTTGAAAACCTTCGGTATAAATAATGTCTCCAGAATTCTCGGCTACTGCAAGCACACGATCTTGGTCATACACTATTTCAATAGGCATACCACCAAGATATTCAAAAGCTCGATTATGAGCATCAATAAAAGAGGCGGTAGTAAATGGTTTGTCTGTCCAAAGTATGTATTTATACCTTGAATGTGATAAAACCATTGCAAAGCAATACACTTTTACTTTGTTTCCATTTAATCTTTTGAGCCATATTTGACCCATATCAACCTGAGCTTGGTAGCCCATGGGAAGTTCATGTACTTCCTCAAATTGTCTTATTGGCGAAGCCTTAGGCAGATTGTATTCTTTCCTTAAATTACTAATATAAAGCCTTAAAGACCTTTCTTTAAATTTTACATCACCATATCTTTCCTTTATCCAATCAAGTACTTGTGCTGCTGACATATCTCTGAAATCAGTAATCCATTCTAAAATATCATCTTTGTAGATATCAATTTTTTTATGTCTATTCTTCGATTGAATAGTGACTTTAGCATATTCACCAGGATCCATGTCCCAATACTTTTGAACTGTTTTGTAATTTATATTTAGAGCTCTTTCAACCTGTGATTTATTAAATCCAAGTGCTTTATATTGTTTTATTTCACTAAACATATTCCATCCTTTCAATTTTAAATTCCCCCTCTGTAAAATATATCTCTAATTGTATCAGAGAAGGAATTATTATTGTACTTAACTGGAAATTATTCTCCTTTTTTGTTTGCCGAAATATCACCCTTTTAGTTTACCGCTAACATACGCGAGTTAACTAAAGCATTTGGTGCACACAATCCAGCTTCTAAAATAGCTTACTTTCTCCATAATATTGGAGTAATAAACCGAACGGAAATA
Source organism: Clostridium sp. CM041 (assembly GCF_055081035.1). Taxonomy (NCBI): domain Bacteria; kingdom Bacillati; phylum Bacillota; class Clostridia; order Eubacteriales; family Clostridiaceae; genus Clostridium; species Clostridium sp. CM041. Next base: position 2,778,986 of record NZ_CM143648.1, on the reverse strand, counting down.
GTAGCAACGTATTACCCAAAATCTAAGACGTTTCAAAACTAAATATGTATACAGTTATTTTTGAAACATCCTAATAAATCTACCGAGTATTTACTACTTGGTAGCTTTCTAATATCTTTTATACTTAATAAATCAATAATTTTTCACTCCTGCTTTCCTCTTTTTAATTCACCAAAATAATATGTTTACAAAAAACTGGTGCAAATTCTATTTGCACCAGTTTTTTAAGAACGAAATAGCATCTCCAAAATTTAACATTAGAAGTGAAAAAATAAGCATTTGCATTAAAACTTGTATTAAGTTTATATTTTTATTAAAGTGAGTTTTTTTAACTCCATAAGGGTTTTTGTGAATAAAGACATGGAAAGGGGTGTATAAAAAAAATATTACCACCATACCCATAAGATAATTTTTTGTTACATAGGATGAAGCTAGTATTAATACAAATGACATATGCAACCAGATCAAATATCCATAAAAAACCTGTTCTAAACAGAACCAGAAATATTTTACTATTTTACTTTTATCCATATAGTAAAAATCCCTCCTAACCATTAGTTTAACGTATAAATAACACTCTCTTATATTAGCATTATATGGTAAATATTAATATAGTTGTATGTCTCTGCTTGAATTCCAAATATTTCTTAACTATATGTTTAGGCATTAGTTAAGCTCCTGGTGGTCCAGGAGCTTTTATTTCTTGTTCCTTATAGGAGTAGTGCCAACTAAGCTGTCATGAAGTGCAAAACAGTTAAATTTTAGTTAAATTTAGTTAAATTTTATTTAATGGCTATGTTAGACAATAATGATGATAATACATCTAAAATTGGCTTGTCCATTTAATACAAGCCAATAAACTTTTCCCTAATCATTATGAAATATAATATTTTATGATAGCTAAAATATTGTAAAAATACGATTAATGGATTATTTAAGGAAAACACGTATAGGCTACTAAAAATTATACTTATACATTCTGCCATAAAACATTTATTTACTATAACCTACATTCCTATGAATGCCATTTAGAAACTGTTTATTAATCAATTTGAGTACAATTTTCTTGTAAAAAATATATCCTATCCAAGCACCGAATGTATTTAATATTATGTCATCAATATCAAATGACCTTCCGAAATTGCCTACATAGTAAGATAAAAGTTGAACAATTTCTATGCCTAAAGAAAACAAAAATGAAATTAAAATTGTATTTTTCATATTATCAAACTTTCTCCATAGTATTGGGAGTAATAAACCGAACGGAAATAGTAGCAACGTATTACCCAAAATATTCTTAATCCAAAATTTAATCATAAAACTTTGCATTTCGGGATTTTGCCTAATACTAGAAACATCCTTTACCGTATTAAAGACTGGTACAACATTTATTGAAACATTACCTTTTTGACCAGTCCAGTTTATAAATAAAGGGAATAAAGTTATTCCTATAAAACAGAGAATATAAAGAAAGAAAAGGTTTAACACAATCTCTCTTTTAATTGAAAATTGACCCTTACTGCAGTTTTTGAGAATTGAAACTACTCTAACCAGTACCCATATCGGTAGCATAATTATTAATAAAGCTTTAAATTCTAACATAATACCCATTTAAACTCACCCTTTCATTTGCTTTTTAAACATACTAAACTTATACCCTTATGGACTCATTCTAACACTTATCTAAGAACCAAAATTTAATTTTTTCTTTTGTTTTTTATACCAACTTTATAGTAAAAATAGTATAATTAAATAAATACTGTTAAAGCATCTCCTGAGGAGCTGAAGTATTAACTAATACATGCATATGTAAAACCACTTAAGGAAGTTGATAATGAGATAAATTCTCACATATAATATTTCGGAAAATTTTCATTTAGAGTAGGGAGATGATAATATGACCACGGTTTTATTATTTATATTTAATTTTATAGTTATAATCGGCTTAATAAATTTATTTTCAAGTAAAGTTAGTAAGTATGCAATTAACAAGTTTAATATTACCAATGATACTATTGACCATCTAAAAAAAATATTAATCAGATTTGTTATTATAATTATACCTTTAAACTTACTTTTTTCACCTATAATATTTTCTATATGCTCATCTACGATAACAGTTATAATAATTAGTATAACCTGCATGTCGCATCCTTATTTATCTATATTACCAATCTTTTGGAAAACAACATATGAATATACAGTTGGCACAACTATAATTGCTACTACAATAATTATGAAAGCTATTCCATTGAAACTTATTCCTGTAATAGCTAATAATATATTTAGGATACCTCCTATAACCCATACTGGTGCAGCCATCCTATGAGTTTTTCTCCACACTTCTTCATTTGCTAAAGTCCAAGGATTTTTTATTCCTACAAAATAGTTGTATTTAATTCTTCCCATAACATTTCCTATTGAAATAAATAGCAATGAACCCAATATTGGTATAAAAACTGACTGATTTATTACAACTCCTGTAGCTATTAAAAGTGTAGTCACTTCTATGCCAAGTAAAAATATAACTAGTAGGTACTTTAAATATTGATAAGTTGAATGGAACCCATCATAATTTTTTCTTTTAGGATCTATATAAGGAAGCAGAATAATTAATAAATAAATCCCTAAATTTATTAATGGAAGGCCGAAAGCTCCGAATAATTTGCTACCATAACCATCTATTTGCCCTTTATGATTCCAGTGTGTTGGTTTTTCTTATTACAAATCCTATGCTATCAATATAGGCAGAATAATTATGAATAAAGCTTGTTGTTCCCCCCTTCAGTTCAAATTCCATACGCTTCATCCAAAAGTTTTTTAAGCCGGTAGGCTTTAAGTCTTCTCTCTCATTTCTTTTAGAACTTCTTGTCTAGAGTTCGCCTGTAAGTCACGTAGAATAACTACACATTAACAGTATGAACTTTCTCCGTAATGACTTGAAATAAGAGGCGAAAAGACAATTGAAATTTCATTTAGAAATTCTTCTTTTGCCAATATAAAATTATCGTGAGCCTGGCAGGAAGTCAGGCTAGCGAATTCTTATTTCAATTCATACAGGAGAAACTTCATACTCTTATGTATACTCTAGTTTTACCTTGCTTCCTCCCTGTCCCTGCTCCGACGGCGTAACTATTAGTTTTACAGGCACTCTACTGCGAAGCTCCTCCACATGACTTATTATTCCCACAGATAATGTACTTGAATGAAGTTTTTCAAGTGAGTTCATTACTACTTCTAGAAGATTCGTGTCTAGTGTACCAAATCCTTCATCTAAGAAGAAGAACTCTAGTGGAGCACTCCCTTTTAACTGAATTTGTGAAGACAGCGCAAGCGCAAGACATAGTGAAGTTAAGAAGGTTTCTCCACCGGACAATGTATTGGTTTCACGTCTTGTTCCTCCATTAAAATCATCTCTCATTACAAAGGCTCCATCAGAATCAAGCTCCAATGCATAACGTCCTCTTGTTATGTCTTTTAATCGTTTTGAGGCTTCCATAGATATGTATTTTAGCTGCTTCATAGCTACATATTCCACAAATTTATTCCCTTGAATTAACGTATCAATTTCTCTTAAAAGACTAAGCTTGTGTTCTATAGCGCTTCTCTTTATTATAAGGTTTTTAACTTCTAGTAGCTTTCTTTCCATTTCCTCAAGGGCCCTATATTGAGCTCCTATTGCTTTGGTTTTTTCTTCTAAAATCTTCCCAAGTACTTCTCTTTTTTCTTTTACCTCTTCAAAGAGTGTAGCGTCTATTTCTTTTCCATTAAGTAAATTTTCTACTCTTTGTAAATTATCTATTATGCTACGTTTAGATTCTTCATACTGTTTTATTTCTTTTTCAATTAGTAACAAGTCTCCTCTTGAAATTAAATAAAGACAAGCTATTTCAGCATTTTCAAAGGAATTTTCTTTAAGAGCTATGTCTAATTTTTTTTCTCCATCTTCTAGCATCTTTAAAAGCATTTCGCTTTTGTTTTCTTCACTGGTTTTTTGAGTGTCTAATCTTTGCTTTTCTATATTTTCTTTTTCTAAAATATCTTTTAAACTAGCCTCAATTGATGTTATATCCTTTATTTCATTTTTCACCTTTTCTATTTCAATTTTAGGTGTACGATCCATCTCTTGTGTAAATCCACAGAGTTCAACTATTTGGATAGTCAAACGGTCTATTTCTGCCTTCTTTTCCTTACCGCTGGTTTCTATTTCCGTTTTTGAAGTGGTAAGATCCCTTAAGCACTTGTCTACGTCAGATGCTTCCTTTTCTAATGTTACTAGCTCTACTCGAAGCTTCCTTGCCATGGCAGTTAGTTTTATTACCTCATTGTCTATATCTTTAAGTTGCTGAATTTTTTCCTTTATGGATACTGATGTTATACTACCACTTTGATTTTGCTTAAATGAACTCTCCTGATTAAGCAAATCTACTTTTAAAAGCTCATGCTTTTCGCGCAGCAGCTTTAATCTGCCTTCTGTAGTAAACAACTCTTCATCTATTACTATTAGCGCTTCGTTTTCTTTTCTTAAACCTTCTCCAAGTTTTACTTCTTCCATATCTACTTTGCTTTTTTCATCACGTAGCTTATTTAGCTCTAAGTCTATCTCAGTTTTTTGCTTGTTGTAGACTTCTAAGTTTTCCTTAAATTGAATTAATGAGGATTCTCTTGCATCTTTCTCGCGGCGAAGCTCCTCAATGTTTATGTCGCGAAGCTTAACATTAACTATTTCTAATTGGCTATTTATATACTCCTCATCGATTATTAACCTCACAAGTTTTATTTGCTCTTTTTGATAATCTTTAGATAAATTTTCTAAGTTTAACTCTCCACTTTGCTTTAAACTCTTCTTAGTTTCTAAACCAGTATTCACTATTAGCTCTGCTACTTTTGGATGATGCTCCGACCCACACACTGGACATAGTCTTGGCTTACCAAGTTCGTCTCCCTCTTTTAAACTAGAGGCTAAAACTGCTGCCATGTTAGCTTGTTCTATTTCCTTTATCTCACCTTCTATAATTTTAAGCTGAGCTTTCACACTTTCTATAGATTCTTCTGCATTTTTTAGATTTAACCTACCTTTTTCGGTTTCAATGTTAATATTTCTATATTTCCCTTGTAGTTCACCCTTTATTTTATGGTTTTCTACAGCTTTCTCTAGGGTATCCCGTAGCGAACTATAGGCCTCCTGTTTTTCTAGCAACAAATTATTATCTCCCGGGAAATTATTTGCTATTTTCTTACTTTTTTCTTCTAAAAGAACTAGTTTATTTTGTTTGCTTTCCTTAAGTATAATAGCTTCTCTATGCATTAACTTTGTGGTATGTGCACCCTTCTTTAAATCTTCCCCTTTTTTCTTAAGCTCTTGTACATTTTTCGTTGCGGCCGAAACTTCTAGTTCACTGTTATAGGCATTATACAATTTTTCTCTATATTCTGGTGGTATTTCTATTCCACTTAGTTTTTCTTCAGTAACGCCCAATTGATTTTCTATTTTCGACTTATTGGTAACAATAATTGCACTTTTTAGATTTTTCTCACTTATATTGCTTCTAATCTCTTTATGCTGTTTTAAAAGGATATCTTTTTCCCCCGCTAGATAGCTTATTTTCTCTTCAATATTCGTAGCTTGTTTAAGACTTACTTCCTTTTCAATTAAAATAGGAAGTTTATTGTTTTTATCAGTCCACGCTTTATCATAAGAAGTTTTTGCAATATTCAGCTTTTGACATACAACTAAAAAAGCACTGCTTAGTTTTTGAAGTGTATCCTTGTTTATCGCTAATCTTTTTTTAGTTTCATATACATTGTCAATATAGGGTTTTACATTTAATGCTGAACTTCCCCTCGTAAATTTTTCTTTTTTATTTTTTATTTCTGGTACTTGTTTATTTAAGTCAGCTTCTTTTTTTACATACTGGCTTTTTTCTTGTTGTAGCTCCCAGATAGTTTTATATTCCTCGTACTCTTTATCCACAGTTTTTTTATCAGCCTTAATTTGTTTTTCTTCCTGCTTTAAACCATCTAGTACGGATTTTATTTCATTATGGCCTTCTTCACCTACATCTTCATATCCCTTCATTTCCCCCTGAATCATAGTTTGAGTCTTTAGGTTTTCATTTCTAACTGATCTTATTTTTTCATAAAGCTTGGTACCGTATTTTTCTAAGGCAAATATTCGCTCTAGCATATTTCTTCTTTCTTTTCCTGTAAGCTTTAAAAATTCATTGAATTTACCTTGAGGTAACACGACTGACCTTGTAAAATCCTCAACTTTCAGTCCTATTATTTCTATGATTTTCGTGTCGATGTCCTTTGGTCCTTCTGCTAGTACCTTGTTTTCATCAGCATTTTCCTTATTTATTTCTATAAGCCTTGCATAAGCAGTTTTGAAGTTTCCAGTTTTTAATCTCTTTATGCTTCTTTCTGCTCTATATAGTTTTCGGGTTTCCCCTAGTCCTATTTCAAAATCGAAGCTTATTTCTACTACATTTGTTTCTGTGTTTACAAACTCTTTGGTGTCTCTGGATACTTTTCCATAAAGAGCTATGGTTATCCCATCTAAAATTGTGGATTTACCACTAGCTGTTGGACCGAAGATACCGAAAAGTCCTTTTTCCGTAAGTTTTGAAAATTCAATAGTTTGTTGCTGTACAAACGAATTTAGCCCCTTTATTTTAAGATTTACTGGTTTCATCTTTGGGTTCCTCCTCTTCATCTAATGCTATGTTTAAAAATAATTCCATAATTTCATCCGATGGCTCTAGCCCACCTTTTGCCTTTGTAAAATATTCTCTAAACATTTCCTCCATGGATTTTTCCCTTAAGCTTTCCTCTAAATCTGCTTCACGTTCTATCCCCTCAAGTATTGGCTCTATGGAAACTATATCAGGTCTAAGTCTTTTCATTTCTTTTATGTTTTCGGTGCTTATTATTTCTTTTGTCTTTATTTCAAGGTATACCCAAATGTTTCTTTCGCCCTCATTTTTGCATTTTTCTATCGCTTCCTCGGTGCTGTTACATTTCCATACTTCTATAGGCTTGTAGTTTCTAAACATTATTTGTGAGACTTCCGCTTCGCCCCCAGCTTTAACATCTACGAGGTACGCTCCCTTGCTATAGTTTATTTCGCTTTTGCTATATTGAATTGGGGATCCGCAGTATCTTATCATCCCCTTAGTTCCTGGCACTTTCTGTGGTCTATGAAGATGACCCAAGGCTGAGTACTGAGCTTTCTTTGGGAATTTAGATGGTGAAACTGAAAGACTTCCCCCTAGTTGTATACTTCTCTCTGACCCACTTTCCTCTCCACCCATAACATAGAGGTGTGACACTGCTAGGTTTACAGTATCTTCCCTATATTTATCAGATATATTTTCAAACAGTTCTCCTATTCTGTCAGAATAGCTTTTTTGCCTCTCTTCATCATTAATCTCTATTGAAAGTACTTCATTTAACCTTTTTTCACTTGGATAAGGTAGTGTTATAATAACTGCTTTTTCCCCTCTTATACTAAGCTCTAAGTACCCCTCGCCGCTTTCTATTATTTCAAAATCACACTTTCCGTCATTGTTAAATTCTCCAAATACGCCTTGCCTTGCTATACTCTTTGGTTCCCCTAAAAGTACCACCCCATGACCGTATGCAAGAGGGCTCGGCGCAACTAATCTTTCTGGATTATCATGGTTACCTGCCACAACTAACACTGCAGTTTTCCCGCTACTTGTTATATCCTTAAGTGTGCTATAAAACATTTTTTCAGCTCTTGCTGGTGGATTTCCATTGTCATAGATATCTCCAGCTATAAGTACTAAATCTATATTGTTTTTTTCAACTATTTCTATAAATTCTTCTAGAAATTCTTCCTGTTCCTCTAGTCTACTGTATTGCTCTAAAGTCTTCCCCAGATGCCAATCGGAGGTATGAAGTATCCTCATTTGTATCTCCCCTTTTTTAGGTTTTTCAGTTTCGCAGAAGATTATTTAACTTCTACGGCTTCATCGTTACTGAATAAATATAGGTAACTTTCTTTAACTTTTTTCCCAAGTGTTGCTTCAATTGCCTTTGCATAATAATCTAGCTGAGATTTATATTTCTCTATTAAGAGATTTACATCTCCATTTTTTAAGGAGTCTGTTTTATAATCCACTAAAACTATCTCTCCATTTTCCTCAAAATAGCAGTCTATTATTCCTTGAAGCATTATTTTTTCCTCTCCATATATTTCGATTGGGAGGTTTTTATCTATATCTGTTGACTTAATTTCCATATGGAACGGTATTTCTCTTTTTAAAGCTTTTTGATTATAAGCTTTTATCATTCTTTGTCCAAGATCCGTTTTAAATAACTTTAATAATTTATTGACCCGGACGGATTTGCCCTCTTCTTTTGAGATTAGCAATTTTTCAACGTAAGTCTCAATTTGTAATCCTATTTCACTTGTGGTTGCCACTTTAGTTAAATCTAATCTTTGCACCACTGCATGCATAGCGGTTCCTTTTTCCGCGGGGGTTAATCCCTTCGCCTCTTCTAGGAATCTGGGCTTATTTATAAGTTTTGGCTGGTACATATTGTTTGAATCGCCTTCAGTAATTTCTGCATTAAATTTTCTTTTAATCTCTGTTACTGTAAGTACTGTAGGCATTTTTGTGGACATTTCGTACTTATAAGTAAATCCTAGCCTTTTTTCTATTTCAAAGATGAACTTCTCATCTGTAGGTTCTTCCTGAAGTGCTGTTAGCTTTTCCTGTGAGCTAACAGTAATTTCTTCTTCATAATTGACGTTTTTCTTTATGTTTTCTCTATTCCAGAACCTTACCGTAAAGCTTGCAGGATGACTTAATAAATTCGTTGTACTATCATCTATTTCTATTAGTTCACGCAATGGTTTTCCGTCTGCATGCCTTATTATCGCCGGCACTATCCAATCTAAATAGCTTTTACCTTTTAAAATTTCATATTCTCCTAGCTTTTCACTATTCTCTTCTAAACTAGAACTCATTCTAGTTAAATTTCTCTCTGTATTTCTCATTGACCCAGTTATTATTAGCTTTTCCTTCGCTCTTGTTAAAGCTACATATAGTACCCTCATTTCCTCTGCAAGACTTTCTATCTTTATTGTCTTTTTAAGCGCTTGTTTTAGAACTGTAGGATAAGAAATTCTTCTAATTGGATCAACAAAATCTGGGCCATAGCCTAATTCATGATGAAATAATATACTCTTATTTATATCCATTAAGTTAAAGTTTTTTCCCATGCCACTTAGAAATACTACAGGAAATTCTAGCCCTTTACTTTTATGTATACTCATTATCCTAACTACGTTTTCATTTTCCCCTAAGGTTTTAGCACTGCCCATGTCTCCACTACTTATTTTTAACTTGTTTATGAAATTTATAAAATTAAACAGTCCCTTGTAACTAGTTTCTTCATATTGCCTTGCCCTTTGGAAAAGCACTCTTAAATTCGCTTGTCTTTGGGTTCCTCCTGGCATGGCTCCTATATAACCGTAATAACCAGTGCTAGTATATAAGTGCCATATGAATTCATCAATGGGCATATACGTGCAAATTTCTCTAAAGTGGTTTAATTTTTCAAGGAATTTACCGAGTTTTTCTGATTTTTTAGTGCCTTCTAAGTTTACCATTGCTTCATAAAAACTTACTTCCCTTTGACCTACTCTTATATCTACCAGTTCCTCTGAGGTAAACCCTCCTATTGGAGAACGGAGAACTGCTAGCATAGGAATATCCTGTCTTGGGTTATCTATAATTTGAAGTAAACTCATGATTATTTGAATTTCTATGGTACTAAAATAGCCTGTGCCTGTATCTGCATACACCGGTATGTCTTCTAGCTTCAATTGTTCTAAAAATGAGGGTGCCCAATTTGAGGTGGCCCGAAGTAATATTACAATATCCTTATATTCAACGTATCTATAACCTTTTATTTTTTTGTCATAAATTTTAAAAGCTTTTTCATCTTTATGTAGCATTAATTCTTTTATTCTTTTTGCAACAATTCTAGCTTCTAATTCAATATTTGTAGGGGTTTCATCCTCATTTGTTTTGCCATGTCCCTCACCTTCAGTTCCATTAGTTGTTAACCGTCCCTCATCTTCGACCTCTTCACCCTCGTTTTCTTCTCCTGCATCTTTAACTTCCTTTTCAATAAGATGTAGCTCCACTGCTCCGCCTATTACTCCAGGACCTTCAAGTTCATCAAAGTGAGCTCCTAAATTCAACGCTTCCTCATCTGTATAGTCAAGATCTCCAATGTTTTTGCACATTATTTGTTTGAAGATATAATTTACTGCATTTATAACCGGTCCACGACTTCTAAAATTTTTGTATAGAGTTATTTTTCTGGTTTTTTCGCCGTCAATTTTCGAATAACTATTATACTTTGCCAAGAAGAGCTCTGGCCTTGCCTGCCTAAATTTATATATACTCTGTTTTACGTCTCCTACCATGAATACATTTGGGAAACCTATTTTTTCTCTTGAAATTATATTTAATAGAGTTTCTTGCACCATGTTACTATCTTGATATTCATCTATCAAAATTTCTTCGTATTTATTTCTTAGCCCAACCGCTACTGCGGAAGGTTCTGGTTTTCCCTGAGCGTCCATTACTATTTCGCCCTCTTCATTTTTTTCCATCAAAATGTCAAGGCAGTAGTGCTCAAAATCATTGAAATCTATAATTGAACGTTCCTTTTTCTTTTCTCTATATTTTTCCTGCAAATCTATAACAAGCTGAGATAACTCAAGCATTTGTGGATACAATGTTTTTATATCTCTTAAAGCAGTTTCTGAATTTGCATTCATTATTTGCTGCCCCAGCTCCCCTAATTGTTTTTTCACCTTATTTCTTATCTCTTGTACTACCTTTTGTTTTTCCTTATCTTTGCAGGCTTTTATCGTTGTTAGTTTTGGGAAGCTTAAATTTTCAAACGCTTCTGCTAAGCTTTCAAAACAATTGCTTTCAGCGCTTATTAAATCTGCAATTAACTCTAAATCTGATTTGAACACTTCGTAATATAATGCTATAGCTTCATTGTTTTCTATGATTTTCAATGCTTTAATCATTACTTTTTCAATGCCTAGTAGCTCTATTTTAACATCTTCCATTAAAACCTTTGCCCAAGGGGTATCACTAAAACTATACCCATCTTTTATGTTAAAATCCTCTGCCGCATCAAGTAGCCATTTTGTTGGATTTGTAGAACTCATGGCAAAATTATAAAGGCTTAACACTATAGACTTAAGGCCTAAATCTTCTTTATTATTACTATAGGCTTCAACGAGTTTTAAGAAACTAGAATCCTCGATTAGATTTATAGAGCTAGTATCCTTTTCTACAAATAAATCGCTATCTTCATCTTCGGTTTCATTTTCATCATTCATTTCTACATATCTATCCTCAAATAGTTCCTCTAGAGCTTCTTGTTTTAAAAGAACTGCTTCTGTTGCATCTGCTATTCTAAAATTAGGGTCTAAATCTACTATATGAAAATTGCTTCTAATAACCTCAAGGCAGAAGGAGTGAATAGTTGTAATACTGGATTTATTTAATAAGGTTAACTGTCTTTGCAGTAGTTTACTTTGTGGATTTTTATAAAGTTCCTTTGAAATAGCCGCAGCTATTCTCTCCCTCATTTCGGATGCCGCCGCGTTCGTAAATGTAACCACTAATAACTTATCTATATCTGTAGGCCGATCTTCATCTGTTACTATCTTTATTATTCTCTCAACTAGTACCGCTGTTTTACCTGAGCCTGCCGCTGCAGCTACTAGAACGTTGCAATCGCGAGTATAGATAGCCTTTTTCTGATCCTCGGTCCATGAAACCTCTGTTTTTACATGTTTAATTTCATTCTCTCTCTTTATCATTATTCCTCATCCACTCCGATCTCTTGAGTCTTTACACTATTTTGCTCAATTTCGACTGACGATAAGAGTTCCCATATTTCCTTGTCTCTCTTATCTTTTATTATCTTATAGGTATTTTCCTTTAATGTAGGATCAAATTGGCAAATAGCCGTGTATTCACAGTAAGCACAAGGTGTAGCATCTTTTTTCTTATATGGCTTTATGTCTATTTCTCCACTTAACATTTGTTCACAGGTGCTTATTAGGTTTTCCTTTACATGGCGGAGTAACATTTCAAACTGCTCCTTAGTTGCAACTGATGATCTTGAGCCTAACTTCCCATCCTTTTTTATAGATGCTGGGACAACTAGAGATGCGCCTTCAATATTTCTATCCATTTCCCTAATTATCTTAGTATCTGCTAGTAGTAACCCCTTCATTTTTAAAGCCTTCATTATTGCTTTTTCCAGTTCTTCTTCATCTAAATCATTTTTAGCTTTTATTACTGGGTCATCTATTTTAAAGTACAAAATACCTGCTGGGAAAATTGGCTCCTCTGAAATTTCGTTTTCTTTAGAAATTGCTCTTTCACTTTTAAGCATGGCGTCTAAATACGTCAATAGCTGTATTTGAAGTCCGTAATATACATCGGATAGTTTAAAATCCTTATTTCCAGATTTATAATCTATTATCCTGTAAAATTCTTCTCCTTCATTAATTAACTTATCTACTCTATCTATTCTACCAACTAGATTTACTACTTCCCCTGTGGATAGTTCTACTTTTATTGGTGGATAATCTCCATATTCAAATCCAAAGGATACTTCATAGCCAAAGGGTTCAAATCCACTGTTTTTCATTTGCTCAACTATCACCATAATAGTTCGTTTTAAAACTCTTTTTAACCGCTCTGTAAAGTACTTGTACCTTGGGGTACTGTTCAATATATAGCCACTTATGCCTTGCTCTGCTTCTTTTTCTACAATACTTGCTATATTTTTTTCACACCATTCACGCTGAAGGTCCGCCCATTTTATTTCATTTTTATCCACAAGCTTTGAAAAATCATCAAGTACACTGTGCATAAAGCTGCCTAAGTCTGGAGATGAAAATGTAAAAGTTTTTCGCTCCTTAGCTTTTAGGCCATATTGCACAAAATATGCAAAGGGACATTCTTCATATTTTTCTATTCTAGATACGCTAAAATAATTTTTGTCTCCATAAAGTAGTTTTACTTTTTCTTTCTCAAGCATTTTCATTTCATTTTTGTAGTCAAATCCCTGAAACATGGTGTTGCTTTTTTCTCGCCATAAAGGGTCCTTTTGGTACCACTTATAAATCTCAATCCAAAGTGGCGATATAACTCCCTCCTCTAAATATTTTCTTAGATAAAATATCAACTCGTTAAATGTTGGAACTTTAGCACACAGCTGCTGCATATCATTCGTTTCTTGTAGCCCATCACTAAACTGAGTTATATTGCTCTCTTCTATTAGACCTTTGAATAAGGCGTTAAACCTAGATATTATAATAGAAGGTCTTAACGTTTTGCCTTCATAATCTGCAATAGGATAACTTATATTTAAATATTTACTTGGGATGGTTATTGTAGCATAGATTAAATACTGCTCATTAAACACCTCAGTTTTTGTGTCATTTGCAAGTTCTAATGCATTTTCTTTTAAAATCATTCTATCATTGTCCGTTAATATTCCATCTTCCTTGTTTGCCATTGGGAATACTCCATCATTTACCCCTATAATGTACAGTGCACTTATATCATGACTTTTTATGCGCTCCACGCTGCTAATAGTTACTCCATCTAGTGCAGGTGGAATAATTCCCATTTGATGTTTACTAAATCCCATAGATAGTACTTTTACAAAGTCCTCAAGGGATAGGGTTTCTTTTCCAAGGACTTCCACCATCTGATCTAATAGTTCCATAACTAAGTTCCATATTTTACTGTACTCGGTAACGAGCTCTTGCGCACCTTCCCTTTTGAAATTTTCTATCCACTCCTCTATTGTTTTATATATATTTATAGTTTCTAGAAATTCAAATAAAGTTGTGCATATTTTTTTGGTGGTACATCCGCCTTTTAATTTTTCTTTGAATTGTAGTAGTGGATTTATGACTTTCTCTCTAGTATCATTTAAAATTTTAATAGTGGCTTCTATTCTTTCAGCTTTGTCCTCAGGAGAACCTGCAACTTTTTCTACAGGTTTCTCTGTAGCTTTTTCTGAAGCTTCGTCTATGCCAGTTTTATCATTATAGTAGTCTCTAAAATAGTATTCTATTTTCTCCTGCCATAGATCAGGTTCTGTCCATTTTCTTTTGCCCTTTATGCCCGCTGCTATTACGAAGTTTTCTAGTATGTCTATATGCTGCTTTTCTATATCTAAAAGCCCTGTTTTAAGATACCTAAACATTGCCTCATAGCTAAAGTTCTTAGTGAAAATCTCAACGACTCCGGTTATTAGCACAATTAAGGGGTTACTTGTTATATCCTTTTTCTTATCTATAAATAACGGAATATTATATTCTGTAAATATGGCTTTAATTAACTTTTCATAGGAAGGTAAGTCTCTTGTTACTACTGCTATTTTATTAAATCTTATATTCTCATCCCGGCATAGTTTTAAGATATCCTTTGCCACATGTTCCACTTCGCAGTATCCATTAAGAGCTTTAAATACCTTTATGTTTTCACATTTCTCAGTACTTGGTGTATATGGGAATGCAAAATAATTTTTTTCAAGAAAAGATAGTTCATTATTGTTCTTAAATTTGTATTCTTTATTACCTCCCAGCTCTATAGGTGCTTCGATACTTGTCCCACTATCCTCTGCTAAACCTAAAAGCTTATTTTCTGTAAACTTAATGGAATAAAATGCATCAGATTCCTCCATACATTTTGAATGCTCTGAGCTTTTTAATGGAAGCGTTATATTTATCCTCCTAGCTTTTTTATATAGCTTTTCGAGTATTCCATACTGTTGTGGTGTAAAGCCTGTAAACTCATCGATCCAAAACTCAGAACCATCAAAAATATTGCATTCATCAAGGGCACTATTTAAGCGTGTTAAATCGTCATCTGGATCCACGTAGTTTTTATTTAAAATATTATCAAATTCTCCGTATATAAGAGATAAATCCATTATTTTATCTACTAGCAAGGTGTTTTCCCCTAAATTGCCTAATGTCTTATTTAAATCTTCAACAGAAACATTATATTTTTTAAACTCTGTAATTGCAGAAGCTACATTATCTACAAAGCCTTTTTGTCTAGCTGCTCCTTTAAATACCTTGAGTTCATCTTTCTTTTTTTGAAGTATGCTATGAATAAGCATTGCCTTTCCTGAAGAATCCATAGGTTTACGGGTTATGCCTCCAACCTCGCTAAACACTTTGTACGCTAATCTATTAAAACTAAGTACTTGGACGTTCTTTATTCCTGTAGATCCAACTACTTTTATAAGATTTTTTTCAGCTTGAAAGGAAAATTGTTCTGGTACCAAAAGTACTAAGGGTTTTTCGCTCTCGGCGGTACTTCGTTTTTCTATGTCCTCTAAGCAGAACGTACTCTTCCCTTTTCCAGCTCCTCCGTATATAAATCTTAAACTCACAAAAACACGTCCTTCCTTTAATTTACTATACATATTATACCATGTATAATTATTCAACACAGTTCACTTTGTATTTATTATATTATACCATGTGGGACATATTATCCTTGAATGTTTAACGACATTTCAGAAGGAAAGTCTTCCACTTCTATAGGTTCGAGTACCTACTCTAAGTAGGAGTACCTACTTAGAGTAGGAGTAACTTGCCCTAACAAATAGAAAACTTTAGCGGTAGTATAAATCTACTTCTGAAGTCATCAATTTATCTTCTGCGAAGCTGTTGCAGCGACCCAGGAGATGATTTAA
This sequence comes from Clostridium sp. CM041, assembly GCF_055081035.1. Taxonomy (NCBI): domain Bacteria; kingdom Bacillati; phylum Bacillota; class Clostridia; order Eubacteriales; family Clostridiaceae; genus Clostridium; species Clostridium sp. CM041. Next base: position 2,763,182 of record NZ_CM143648.1, on the reverse strand, counting down.
CGACATAATAACTTATAATCTTTATATATTAAGCTAAATAAAATTATCTGACGAAAAACAATCAACTATATGGTATTATACATATTATTCATATAGTTGCATTTATTTCGTCATACTTTTACATTTTTCCATAAATGTAACCCTTTAACGCAATTTTTAGTATATACTTATTACATATATGTTTAAATATAAGAAAAAGGGGTCTGAAAATGAAATCTATAAAACATCAATTAATTATCATTGCAATATTAATAGTAGGAATACCATTTTTAATCTCAAATTTAATTTCTGATTATTACATGTCGAATCAATTAGAAAAAGATGTTTACGAGAGTAATCAGGTTTTAGCTAAAACCATTGGTAACAGCGTTTTAGATTATATGACTAAATCTTATGCTTTAACTGAGGAATTAGTAAAGAGTAAATCTGTCAGTGATTTTGTGCCTGCAAATCAAACTGAAGCCATTAAAGGGACTATGGAAAGAAACCCATATTTCAGTTTGTTCTGTATTCAAGATTTAAAAGGTGATCAAACCTCTCGTTCTAGCGGAAATCTTGCGAATAGAGCTGATAGATGGTGGTTTAAACAATCCATTGAGACAAAAGAGCCTTTTATTTCAAAATCATATTTAACAGTTAATGGTGACAACTACGCAATAAATTCTATTATATATCCAATTTACAATAAGGATTCTAAGCTCACAGGTGTAATGGATGCCGATTTAAAACTTGAAGAATTACAAAATATAGTTAAAAAATATAGCACTAAAAGTAATTATGCTTATGTAATAGACGGAGAAGGCGCAGTAATTGCCCATCCTGATAACAATCAAGTTTTAGAAATATACAATTATAAAAATATGACTAAAACAATCAAAGTAAAAGATTCATCTGGCAATGTGGTAAAAGATGCTCATAGCGTTGCCAAAACAGAAGTTAAAAATATTAAAGTACCAGATGAATTAAAAAATATAACAAGTTCTGCATTAAGTGGTAAAAAAGGAATTACACAATATGTAGATACAAATGGGGATAAAGTAATTAGTGCTTACGATACTATAAAACTCCCTGGAAATTCAGATAATTGGGCTGTTATAACAGTTGAAAAGGAATCGGATGCTCTTGCTGCCATAAATGGTATTAGATACAAAAATATAATTTCCGCTATTATATTATTAGTAATCGCTTCAATAATTGTAAGTATATTATCTAGGGACATTACTAAGGCGATTGATAAAATAAAACACTTAGCAGTAAGGTTATCTTCCTATGATTTGTCAAAAGGAATTGATTTAAAGAGAAAAGATGAATTTGGACAAACAGCAATGGCACTAAATACTGCGCAGGAAAATATTAAAGAGCTAGTTAAAGAAATAATTAATAACTCTTCAAGTATGAGTTCATCTTCGGAAGAACTTTCAGCTACAGTACAAGAAATAACATCTAAAATGGAAATTATAGACCATTCAACAGGGGAAATAAATAAAAATACTCAAGAAGCAAGTGCCACATCAGAGGAAATAACTGCATCTGTTGAGGAAGTTAACTCTAGTATGGATGTACTGTCTTCAAAGGCTATGGAAGGTAGCAACAATGCTTTACAAATAAAAGAAAAAGCTAATCAAGTCCAAATAGAGGCTAAAAAGGCGTTAGAAGAAAGCGCTAGTATTTATAAAGAAAAGGAAACAAGGATATTAAAAGCTATAGAAGATGGACAAGTCGTAGCTGAAATAAAAACTATGGCTGATGGAATTGCAGCTATTGCAGGACAAACTAATTTGCTTGCATTAAATGCAGCCATTGAAGCAGCAAGAGCAGGCGAGCAAGGAAAAGGTTTTTCAGTGGTTGCTGAGGAAGTAAGAAGACTTGCAGAACAATCTGCCGAAACTGTAAATAGCATTCAAGATATTATAGTAAAAGTTCAAGATTCATTTAACAATTTATCGGTAAATAGCAGTGACCTGCTTAAATTCATTGTAGAAAATATTAACCCTGTTTTAGAACAATATGCTGCAGCCGGCATTCAATATGGCAAAGATGGACAATTTGTAAGCTCCATGTCAGATGAAATTGCATCAATGTCTGAAGAGGTAGACGCCACAGTAAATCAAGTTAGTACAGCGGTACAAGTTCTGTCACAAAATTCGCAGCTTTCTGCAGAACGTACAGGAGATATTAAGGCTAATATTAGCGAAACATCATTAGCTATGGGGCAAGTTGCACAAGCATCACAAGATCAAGCACAGCTTGCACAAAAACTTAATGAGTTAGTCCAGAAGTTTAAAGTTTAGGGTCATCTGGCACACTTAGAATTAACATACACTAAAATTGGCTTGTCTATTTATTACAATCCAATAATTCCCTCTTGATAATTATGAATTAAAATAGACGTGTATATTACACGCCTATTTTAATTCCTTTTCACTTAGAGAGTCAATAAAATCTTTGCCTTCTTTGAGCCCTATTCCAGTAGCCATTCTGTATTTTTTAATTGCTTTGATCTTTTTGCCTTCTAAAATAAGGCTTTTTAATTCATCCATTATTTCATCAGAGACTCGCATTTCCCCAGGAAGTCCTGTTTCACTCGGAACTCCAACTTTATCCGCAATCATATTTAAAGTTCTCTTCATTTGCGCAATGTCGATTCGCATCATACTAATAGCATTTACTGTACTTGATATAGTTAACACTACTCCCGCTCCTATAAGTACCAAAACAAATGTATCACTCATAATTTCACGCCTTTCAAATTCGTCATAATATTACAGTTATGTATAATAAACTATAGTTTATTTACCTACTAATCATAATGCGAATTTTAAGTGCGAGTAATCTGATTATTTCTTTATCATCTATAAAACATTGTATCCACTTAAATAATCAGCGATAGTTCTTAATAATGTAAACTTTCCATGTAACATATACTCTATGATTTCTGTATTATATTATATAAGGGAAATACTACTGGGAGGATTATAATGTACAATTTAAAAAACTTTTCAGAAACTGAAGTCAGTAAACTATTAGACTCAATATTAAACAGATATATTAATATATGCAAATGCGAAAAGTGTAAATTAGCTATTAGGGCTTTAGCCCTAAACTCCTTGTCTACAAAATATACCGTTTGTGATCAAGATGAAATATATACTATTGCATTATCTGAAATCGATAACCAGCGAACAATTGATGTTACCACCGCTATTATAAAAGCTATAGAAATAGTATCTGCTAATCCTATACATTAGATATCTTTAGATTAAATCATCTCTAAAATTGGTTTGTCTATTTCCGACAAGCCAATAAATTTTCCCACAATAATTATGAAACAATATAAAATATTGTTTATTTTATCTTCTTAAGTTTCAGATTTAATATAATCTGATTCATAATTGATAAAATACCAATTACAATACAACTAATATTATTATTTTTAAAAGTGTTAGGGAATGCTGCAAATAAAAACACCCAAATTATAAGCATTACTCCTAATGCTATGTCACTTGTTCCAATTATTTTAACTGCACTTGTATAATTTCCATTTAATTTCTCCTGAAATTGAGGACTAAAAAACACCTTGAATTTCAAACTATATTCATTAATTTTTTTAAAAACATTATAGTTTAAGCTAAAACCTAGCCCAACAAAAATTAATGATATTATAATCACTACTAAATTAAATATCCTCATACTGAAATTCCCCTTCTCAATTTATTAATTGTTGTATCTATACAACTATTGATATTCCATTTAAAATTTATAGTAAGCCTTTATGGGACAAGTATAACTGTAAATTCATTAGGGATAAATCTAGTTGTATTTAGGAATCCATGCAGTGCAGCCGAATGCATTCAGCGCAATGCATGAATCCCTTTAATATATTATATGTTTCTTATGTTTATTTTGTACTTTGAAGTTTTTCCATAATTATATCTTTCATTTCTACCAATTTTTCTTCTGCAGCTTTTAAAGTTCCTCCCCTTGAGTACATGTATATTTTAATTTTTGGTTCTGTACCTGAAGGTCTTACAGCATACCAGCTCTCATCATCAAAGTAGAATTTAAGTACATTAGATACTGGAATTCCACTAGATTCTTCTGTACCATTAATTACGTCATAAGCTTTTTCTATATCGTAATCTATATATTTAGTAAGCTTCGCAGTGCCTATTGTCTTTGGATTATCTTTTCTGTATTCTTCCATCATTCTAGAAATTCTTTCTTGTCCTTCTATGCCTTCTAGAACTAGAGATATTAGGTTTTCTCTATAATATCCAAATTCCTCGTATATCTCATTTAATATATCTATTAGAGTTTTCCCTTGTGATTTATAGTAGGCTGCAGCTTCACATAAAAGCATGGAAGATATCACTGCATCTTTGTCACGAACGAAAGTCCCAGCAACATACCCAATGCTTTCTTCGTATCCAAATATAAATTCATGGCTATCATCTTTCTTAAAATCATTGATTTTACCACAAATATTTTTGAATCCTGTAAGTACTTCGAAGGTTTCCACGCCATATTTCTTAGCTATTTGCCTGCCTAAATCCCCTGTTACTAGCGATTTTACTATGGCCGCATTGCTAGGAAGCGTGCCTTTTTCTTTCATCCCTTCTATAACATATTTTATTAATATAGCCCCTGTTTGATTACCATTGAAGGCAACATATTCTCCATTTTTATCTCTGACCATTATAGCAAGTCTATCGCAATCCGGATCTGTAGCTATTAATAACTCTGCCCCTTCTTTTTTACCAAGTTCCTGGGCATATTTGAAGGCCTTTACATCCTCTGGGTTTGGGTATCCAACGGTTGTAAAGTCTGGATCTGGGTTTTCTTGCTCTGGCACTACTATTATATTAGTAAAACCTCTTTCCTTTAGTACTCTTCGTACAGGCATATTTCCGGTACCATTTAGAGGTGTATAAACAATTTTTATATCTTTATCTATATTATCCCTTAAAGCTAGTTCCTTTACTTTCTCCATATACTCATCATCCATTGCTTTCCCGAGCATTACTATTAATCCTTTTTCCTTAGCTTCCTCAAGATCCATGATTTCTATAGTACTAAAATCTGTAATGCTCTGAATTTTTTCGGTTATTCCATTTGCAGTAGATGATAAGATCTGGGCACCATCTTCCCAATATACCTTGTATCCGTTATATTCTTTAGGATTATGGCTAGCAGTCACAACAATTCCTGCAGCAGTACCTAACGTTCTTACTGCATAAGATAGTTCTGGAGTAGGTCTTAATTCCTCAAATAGATAAGCCTTTATTCCATTTGCCGCTAAAACTTGTGATGCTGTAGCTGCAAATTCAAGAGAAAAATGTCTGCAATCATAAGCTATTGCTACACCTCTATCCATATATGCTTGTCCATAACCTTTAATATAATCCGCAAGCCCTTGCGTTGCTCTTGAAATTATGTATAAATTCATTCTATTAAGTCCCGCACCTAATTTTCCTCTTAGACCTGCAGTTCCAAACTCTAAGTCCATGTAAAACCTATCTTGAATTTCATTATTGTCTTTTGATATTGCCCTTAATTCTTCTCGAGTCTTTTCATCAAAATATTTATTATTTAACCATTCTTCATATTTTTTTATATAAGTCATTTTAACTCCCACCTTCCAAATAATTACCATTTGATAACATTATACATTACTTCCTATGCATTTTAAACAGCTAATAACAATTTTTAGGATAAACTTCACATATAGTATAAATATCTGTAACACCTTATCCTTTTGCACATATAATATATTAGGATACCTTAATGGCACTTCAGAATGAATTCCTCCTTGGATCCAATTGTGCTTATTATTATTTCAACAATAGTTAATAACCATTAATTAATTTTTATCCTTCTGAAGTCATTAACGGTATCCTTTTAGTGATTTATCAATATAATCTTTACTTTAAAATGAAAGGGAGTAGTTCGTAAGGCTTTGCCTTATACATCAAATCGACATACTGGCTTACGCCCGGTTTGGTGCAAGATTTACTTGGAACAAGACTTTTGTTTTAGCAAATTCGCAAGATTTGTTAAAACAAAAGTCTTTATTTTTTTCATATATATTTGTGAGGGACAGTTTAATGTTCAATTAGTTGTTAACTGTCCCTAAGGTTTTGACCTAAGCTAAAGTTTAATTAGTTGTTAACTGTCCCTAAGGTTTTGACCTAAACTAAAGTTTAATTAGTTGTTAACTGTCCCTAAGGTTTTGTTTTGACTACATGAAAATCCTATAAATTTTGGTGGTACAAAAGCATATGATTATAGCAATGGCTGTGGGCATTAATACAGATAATATTGTCCATTTTATACTTCCGGTTTCTTTTTTTATAGTCCATACTGTTGTGGCGCACGGAAAGTGCAATAGTGAAAATAACATTGTGTTTATGAGTGTTAAGTATGTCCACCCATTGTTTAGCAAAATCTCCCTAAGCTGATCTATACTTTCAAATTGAAGCATGGATCCTTTAGATAAGTATGCCATTAAAAGAATAGGTAGCACGATTTCATTTGCTGGAAATCCTAAAATAAAAGCTATCAAAATAAAGCCATCTAAACCTATGGCATTCGCAAAGGGATTTAGAAATTTTGCTGCATGGGCTAGTATACTTATATCTCCAATCATGACATTGCCAAGAATATAGGTTATAGCACCAGCGGGCACAGCTACCATTATAGCTCTTCCTAACACAAACATGGTCCTATCAATTATAGATGTATATAATACCCTTCCGAGTTGAGGCTTTCTATAGGGTGGCATCTCTAATGTAAAGCTTGAGGGCATACCTTTTAGTATTGTTTTTGATAATGTATAGGATGTTAGTAATGTAATCCCTATACCTATAAGCACTAAAAGCACTACCATCAGTGCAGCTATAACAGACCTACTAGCAGGCGTTATACTCACTCCTACAAACACCATTGATAGAGCTATAAGAGTTGGAAATCTACCATTACAGGGTACAAAATTATTGGTTACAATGGCTATAAGCCTCTCTCTTGGTGACTCAATTATTCTGCAGGCTATTACCCCGGCAGCATTGCAACCAAACCCCATACACATAGTTAGTGCTTGTTTTCCATGACAGCAAGCTTTTTTAAAAGAATGGTCTAAATTAAAGCATATTCTAGTCAGATATCCAGCATCTTCAAGTAGTGTAAATATAGGAAAGAATATTGCCATAGGTGGAAGCATTACGGCTACTACCCAGGCGAAAGTTCGGTATACTCCTAGTACTAAAAGGTTATTTAGCCAAAGGGGAACTTGTATATAGATAAAGAATAAACTGATCTTTGCTTCTATCCAAAACAAGAATTTTGACAAAAACTGTGAAGGATAATTTGCTCCCTGAATTGTAAGCCAAAATATCACTGCTAGCAGTAGTATCATTATTGGGATACCCGTTTTTTTAGAGGTAACTATGTCATCAATTTTTTGCTGAGACAATAACCTTTCAGTGTCTTTTATAACAGTTTTTCTTGTTATATCCTCCGCCGTTTTATAAATAGTTTCTACAATGGTGTCTCTTATGTTTTCATTGTTTTGTGTCCTAAAAAGTTTTGATTTTTTTAGAATCGCCTTAATATTTGCGTCTTCCTTTAGATTCAACAATTACACCTCCCTATTAATTACTTCTTAGGTCATAACCTAAAAATTTGCTTATAGAATTTAAAAGCGATTCATCTCCATCTAGAAGTCTTAATGCAAGCCATTTAGCATTAATTTTATCCTTAAAAATCGAGATAAGCATTGGGGTGAGCTGTTGCTGCTGCTGCGTAATACTTTTAGGATATTGAATTTGTACGGGACAGGTATGAATTTTATTAGTGCATAAATCATATATGGTATCTTTTAAAATATTCATGCCTATATTACTTCTTGCAGTAGTTGGCACCACCGGTATACCTAATTCCTTTGATAAAGCTTCTATATTTACACTTATGTTTTTACTTTTAGCCTCATCCATCATATTTACACAAGCTATTACTTTATCAGTAATCTCAATCACCTGCAAAAGCAAGTTTAAATTTCTCTCAATACACGTGGCATCTAAAACAACCACTGTTACGTCTGGCTTTCCAAAGCAAATGAAGTCTCTAGCTACTATTTCTTCGACAGAACTTGCAAGAAGAGAATAAGTGCCTGGCAAATCCACAATAGTAAAGTCTGTGCCTTTATGAGTAAATTTCCCTTGGGAGTTTACAACGGTTTTGCCCGGCCAATTTCCTGTATGCTGATGAAGTCCAGTCAGTGCATTGAATACCGTACTCTTTCCTGTGTTTGGGTTTCCTGCAAGTGCAATGACATAATCTTCTTCTTTTAATTTCTCTACATTAAAAAGATCCTTTAATCCCTGCTTATTACTAGAACTGTAAGTTAGTCCCATTTTTTTCTCCTTTCTCTATTAATATTTATATTTATAACTATTTAGCCCTGAGATGACATTTAACAGTCATTGTATTCTAATAGCTACAATTCTATGTCTCTTACTATAATATTTTGAGCTTCCTCTTCTCTCAGTGCAATACAAGTATCTCTTATAAGATATGCCGTTGGATCTCCAAAAGGACTCTGCCTAAGTACGTGGATAGTGGTGTTTGGCACTATCCCTAAATCCAGCATTCGTTGTCTTGATAAACCTTCCGAGAGCAATTCTACCACTTGTACTTTTTTCCCTACTGCAATTTCTGTTAGTTTTACTATTAAGGTTTCCATTTTTTCACCTACCTCGATATTGTCTTATGACCCACAAGAATAAAAAACAAGTCAAAGATAACGAAAAATAAACTAGGTAAGAATACTCGTATAGTGATTTGTTATTTATTTTAATGTGCCTTTGCTTTATATTATGTGTTTAAAGCTAAAATCGTCACTTAAAATAAAAAAAGAAAAGTTCCCAACACCGGGGACGGTTAACAACTATTTAAACTATTGACTTTAGAATATGAATATCATCCTGACCCATAGGCAATAATTTTAAGAAAAGCTTATGGGAAAGGATGATTTTTTATGTCAAGAACTTTTAGATTAAAAAGTGAACAATCTATATATCATATTATGTGCAAAAGTATCACTGAGGTAGATTTATTCAAGGATGCTGATGATAAGAAAAAGTATTTATCTCTTATAAAAAAATATAAGATCCTATATGATTTTAAACTTTATGGGTACTGCCTAATGAATAACCATTTACATTTAATAATTGATGCTAACGGATCAGACATATCAAAAGTAATGCATGGAATAAATTTTTCTTATGCAATGTATTTTAATAAAAAACATAAAAGGGAAGGTCATCTTTTTAGAGATAGGTTTAAGAGTATAATAGTTGCTAATGAAAGGTATTTAAAGACCTTATCGCTATATACACACAATAATCCTACAGCCATAGTGGAATATAAGGATTGTCCTGAAAAATATGCATTTTCTAGTCTAGCAATATTCTTAGGGAAAAGACGTGATTCTTTTAAATTAATAGATTATGGATTTATTATGAGTCTTTTTGGAAATAGCCTTAAAAGTGCAAGAAAAAATTACTATAACCTTATTTTTAGAGACAACGAAGAAAAGCTGAAAGAAGAAATTGATTTTGAATTCGAAGATGAAAAAACAGAGTATAAAAGTGATAGGAAAATACTTATAAGAGACTTTAACCCAGAGGATATAGCAGAATTTATAGCATCAAAATTAAATATATCAAAAGTTCATCTTTATATGAAGTACAGCAGAAAACTTGTAAAAGCAAAAGCGTTAACAGTTGTTCTAATGAGAAGCCTCTGCAACTTTAAATCCTGTGATATATCTAACACACTTGGGAACATTACGCAGGCTAGAGTATCAAAATTAAGCACTATCGGTATAGAATTAATCGGAACAGACGAAAAATACGAAAATATTATAGGTGATTTTATTAAATCCTATGCTTAGCCATTTGTAATAAACGAAAATTTTTTAGAGAATAAAATATGGTTATTTTATTCATATACTTGGACAAGCATACATAAATATGATCTTCTATAATGTATAAGATAAAATTATTAAAGCAAGTTCTCTTAAATATGCTGAGCAATGAAAAAATACATGTTTTTTTAAACATGCATCTTTTCATTACTCGTTAACCGTCCCTATCTATTTCACCATTTGTTTAATTGTTTGTTAACCGTCCCCACTTTTGTTTTCTTGATGTTAATCACAAAGCCACATTAAATTTTACAGTTACAACGCAACCGGCGCCTTCTTTACTTTCCACTTCTATATTTGCTTTATGAAGGGTTAATATATTGCGTACAATAGTGAGACCTATCCCTGAGCCTTCCATTTCATGTCTACTTTTATCTCCCCTATAGAGCCTTTCGAATATATAAGGTAAGTCTTCTTCCTTAATACCAATGCCGGTATCTTCTATTTTTAATATTACTTTTTCATCAGCTTCTTTTAAAGCAATATCAATTTTCCCCTGCTTGGGAGTAAATTTAACTGCATTTGAAAGTAAGTTAATAACCACCTGTTTTATTTTATCTCTGTCTCCTAAAATGTTGCATTGTTTACTTGTGTTTAATTCTAAGGTCATGTTAATATTCTTATTTTCTGTTATTAATTCAAATTCCATTACAACTGAAGAAAGGATATCTTTCAAAGAAATTTTCTCCGTGTTTAATGCTACTTCTTCTCCTTCAACCTCTTTTAATGCATTTAAGTTGTCTATAAGCTTTCCAAATCTAATAACTTCTTCATTAAGATAAGTCAATCTTTCATTATCTACGGGGAAAATACCATCAATCATAGCTTCAAAATTATTTTGTAAAATATTAAGAGGCGTTCTGACTTCATGAGATATATCTGATATTAACCTCTTTCTAAGGACATCCTGATGCTGAAGCTTTTCTCCAAGTGTATTTATGCTATTTCTTAAATCTTCAAGTTCTAAAATGCTACTCTTATCATTTGCCCTTGCATTATAGTTTCCATTTGAAAGATTGACTGAAATCTTTGAAACTTGCCTAAGCGGAGTAGAGAATTGCTTCGAAATAAAAAGACTAATTAATATTGTTATTAAAATTGAAAGTACGACACTTAAAATAATACTCTTATTTATTGAGAGTTTAAAATCCACATCTTCTTTGGATAATAGAACTGGTGCGTATTGCCCTATTTCTATGTATCCTACAATCTTGTCCTTAGATTTTATTTCAAAGGTACTTGTAGTATAAACCCCTTCATTTTTGACGTGCATAGTGATATTAGTATTGTTAACTATGTCATTAGCGTTCATTCCCCAAACGGCTTTTTTATTTTCATCCTTAAGAGTAAGGCAGTATCTACTCATATAGGCTTCATGCATAATTTCTATTCCTGAAGTTTCTGACCACTTACCATTTTTTTTATATACTTCTTCTAAATATTTTACTATTCTAATATCCCTCTTATTTTGTATTTCGACTAAGTACCTGTTGAAGGTTCTTGATATTGTTATATTCACCAAAAGTGTAGACAAAAAAAGCGCTAATATAGAGGTGCATACCAAAATAATACTTAACCTTTTTCTTATGCTTTGCGTAAATTTTATACTTCGCATAAAGTTTATAATTCTCATAAATTAATCACCACCAAATTTATAACCAATTCTAGTTACGGTTATTACATATTTAGGATTTCTACTGTCTTCTTCTATTTTTTTACGTATATTTTTAATGTGTACATCTATCGTTCTATCAAAACCTTGAAAATCTATTCCCATTATTCTCTCAATAAGCTGCTCTCTTGTGAATACTTTTCCCCTGTTAGATGAAAGAATATGCACTATGTCAAATTCATTTGGTGTAAGAGCTATTTCTGTCCCGCGTACCTTAATTATCCTTTTGTCATAATTAATTTCTAAATCTCCATTATTATAAACTTTTGTTTCAAACTTATTTACATTAATCCTTCTAAATAAAGCATTTACTCTTGCTGTTAGTTCTCGCGGGCTGAAAGGCTTAACAAGATACTCATCTGCTCCAAGGTTTAATCCTTGTATTCTATCTTCTAATGTACCCTTTGCCGTAAGCATAAATATATGCACTTCAGAGATCTTTCTTAGCACACCGCACACCTCTTCGCCAGATATGTCCGGTAGCATTAGATCCAAAATAACTAATCTGAATTCAATTTTTTCGAAAAGTTTTATGCCTTCCAGTCCCTTTGTGGTGCAATGTACTCTATAGCCTTCTTTTTCAAGATATGCTTTTAATATTTCTGAAACCTTTTCTTCATCTTCAATAATCAATATATTATCCATGTTTAATTACCCCTTCTTTAATCCTAATAGTTGATAGTTACACATTTTTATATTATAAAAGCTAAAAGGTTGTTAACCGTCCCCACTTATTTCTTCAATTAAAAGACAAATAATTGTTAACCGTCCCTCTTGTTTAAATTAAATTCCGATCATTATTATATTCCCCTTAGGTTTAGCATAATCGATATATACAGGAATTATAATATGAAAGTGAAATTCTGCAAGAAAAATCAATTGTCTAATGCTGTTATTACTATGATAACCGAAACTCATCCTAATATAAAGATATCCAAATCAAATATCTTTTAAAATACCATAAATGCAATATTCATCATTCAAAGGTTAATAAAGAGCTATTAGTAATCATGGATACTAAGATTTGTAATATGATAAAGTAAATTATAATCATAGAAAAAATTTATCAAAAACTTATGTAGTTGTTGTGAAGATTATCAATTTGGAATTATTTTGTGAAAATAAACTCCTCGTAAAACTTTAAAAACGGTTAACAATTATAACTAATAATTGTTAACCGTCCCCACTATGTTGTATGGTAAACATAAAATTCTCTTTCGTTTGCACGTCACAAAGGAGCAATTTTATGCTTTACTATTTTTAATTATGTACTTTCTATTTCACTCGTCTAGCTGATATAAAATCTGATCTTGTCATAGCTGAAACTTTAACCACATCTCCTGTACTAGGAGCATGTATATATGTATTATTCCCTACATATATACCTACATGATGGGGATTACCAACGCTTCCAAACAGCACCAAATCTCCAGATTGAAGGCTATTTCTAGACACTTGTACGCCATCCTTTATCTGATCAAAGGTTGTCCTTCCTATAGATACTCCAAAATGTGCATATACATATTGCGTAAATCCTGAGCAATCAAATCCCGCTGGCGATGAACCGCCCCATAAATATGGTGTGCCAAGAAAGTTAGAAGCATAGGCTATTATAGCATTACTTGATGGAGTAACTGCGCCTCTTGAAGGTGTAAATTTAGGTGATGCTTCATTTGCTTTTGTTATGTTTTTAGTTGCTAATATTTGTGGATTGCTTGTCCCTACTGGAAGAAGTTTTTCCTTGATATTTCGCTCAGCCAGTAATTTGTTTTGTGATTCTTTAGTTGCAATCATCTTATTTAACTTCTGCTTATTTTCTACTTGTAAACTCAATAATACCTTTTTTGTCTTGTTTAAATTTTGCTGTTTTTCATTTAATTCTTTTCTGGTATCTTCAAACTCATCCATTACTTTTTTATCATATTCTATAACGGTTTTTATATTTTCTACTCTTGATACAAAATCACCGAAACTCTCTGAATCAAGTATTATACTCGCATACCCATTAAACCCGTTTATGTACATGGTCCTCATCCTACTATTAAATACCTTCTGTTCTTTTTCAGCCTCTTTTTCAAACTGATTAATCTCCACTGCGGCACTTTCAATTGCCCTTTCAGTTTTAGATATTTTCTCTTTATTCTCTTCTGTTTTAGCCATGTTTTGTTGAATTTCATTATCAAATTCTTCTATTTTCATTTCGATTTTTTCTCTTTGTCCTTCAATTTTAGATAATGAGTCATTCTCCTGCACCTCTGCATTTGGTCCAACAGCTAATACAGTTACGTTTGAATTAAAAATTAATATCATCATAACTGCAAGATTTCTTAATGCATTCTTCATTAGTACATCCCCTTCATTGGTTTAGAATTTATAGCTTCCTAAGAAATATACCACAGATTTATGTATTTGTTATGAAAATTGTCCATTTTTATGCAATTGGGAAACATTACATAAAATAAACTTCTCATGAAACCTTACAAGTTATTTAACAATTATATCAATAGTTGTTAACCGTCCCCCACTTTGTCTGCAAAATTATTACCTAATTTATTAAAAAAATCCATTTTTATTAACACAAAAGTTGAGTTATAACATATTGCAGTGTATAATATTGTCGATTGGTAAGTTTTACAAGGAAGGAGAGTAAGAAATGAAAAAGAAAAATATTATTTCAATAATGCTTGTTAGTGCCCTATTTTTAAATTCAATATTTTTTTATTTTTTTAATAACAGTAAAATAAATGCTAATAAACTCAAAATTGAATCTTTAAGAATCGAATTTGATTCTCTAAAAGGTGAAAATCAGACTTTAACAAAGACAAATTATCAATTGATTGAAGCAGCTTCTAGCGTTTCAGAAAAAGTTAATAGGTTTAAATCATCTCCTTCGGAGCTGAAGTATTAACGACTTCAGAAGGAACTTTATACTTCTACTGAAGTTCTCTGTTTGTTCGGGGGTGTACTCCCACTTATAGAAGTTTGAGACTTCCTTCTGAAATGTCGTTAAACCTATTACAAATTAATATAGATAATATAGGTACATGAATATAAAAAAGGGAAGGTATTACCATGATAATTTCAATTATAGAAAAAAAGCACTCATTAAAATTCCTAATAGTAAAAATTGCTATTTTTACTTTATGTATTACTTCATTTTTAGGAGTAGCAGTTAGCCAAGTAACCGTTGTTTCAAGTAAACATCAACATAGTTTATTGTCGCATCAGATAGCTCAGATTCATGAGGACAATAAGAAGTTAAAATCACAAAATAAGATTCTCGAAAGTACTATCAAAAAGGATGAAGTCTTATATAAAGACAAATTAGATAATACCAAAATAGCTTATTTAACCTTCGATGATGGGGTATCTAGCAACACTTTACAAATTTTAAAAGTCCTAAAAAAATATAATATTAAGGCTACTTTTTTTGTAAATGGTCACCCTGAATCAAGATTTTTGTATAAACAAATTTCTGAGGATGGGCACACTTTAGCTAATCACACTTACAGTCATGATTATAATAGTATTTATGCATCGCCAGATAATTTTAAAAAAGACGTAAAAAAATTAGATTCGTTCCTTACAGAAATTACAGGTAAAAACCCTAGTCATATTTTAAGATATCCTGGTGGTTCTAATAATACTATTAGTCACAGTTACGGTGGCATGGAAATAATGAACTCTGTAATTAGTGAAATGAATAAGGATGGTTATAAATACTTTGATTGGAATGTTGATTCCAGTGATGCTTCCGCTTTTTGTCAGCACAAACATAAGATTATAGAATCAGTTTTAACTCAATCTAGTCGGACTAAACACGCCATTATATTAATGCATGATTTAAACCCAAAAACTACAACAGTTGAAGCCTTACCTGAAATTATTGAGGGTCTCAAAAATCAAGGTTTCATCTTTGATGTACTTTCTGAAGATACTTATTCACCACAATTTAAAGTAGTAAAATAGAAAATCTTACCTATTATTTATTTTATCGAAAACACCTAAATAACTTTATTTGCTACCTTGACATCTTTAGCGTAAGTGCTATAATTAATATAAATATAATAATTTAATACTACGAAGAGAAAAGTAAGCCATGGCACATTTACAGAGAAAGGATACCTTAGCTGGAAGTATTCTTAAATGAAATTAGCTGAAGACTACCTCTGAGTGACTTCAATAAAGTCCGGTAATTCCGTTATAATTATTAAGTGGTTTATTTTATAAACAATTTGGGTGGAACCGCGGGAAATTATAATCTCGTCCCAATTCTATAATTAGAATTGGGACGGGGTTTTTTTTATTTTATAAAAAATATAGGTTTAAAGAATTGTGCATAATATTTATGCTAGTGTTATTTCTCAAATATGACTTAACCCTATAAGATAAAAGAAAGGAGCAATACATATGATAAACATTAAATTAAAAGATGGTTCAATTAAAACTTATGAATCTGAAATGACTGTAATTGAAATTGCGAAAGATATTAGTGAGGGCCTTGCACGAGTTGCTTGTGCCGGAATGGTTAATGATGAAATCGTAGATTTACGTTATAAAATCACTAAGGACTGCGATGTTAGTATATTAACTTTTGATAGCGAAGAAGGTAAAAAAGCCTTTAGGCATAGTGCTACTCATATTTTAGCTCAAGCAGTAAAGAGATTGTTCCCTAGTACAAAACTTGCCATCGGACCTGCTATAGATGGGGGGTTCTACTATGATTTTGATAAACAAGATTCTTTCTCAGCAGATGAAATTAAACAAATCGAATTAGAAATGAAAAAGATTGTTAAAGAAGATCTTCCAATAGAAAGATTCGAGCTTGCAAGAGATGAAGCTATTGCTTTTATGGAAGAAAGAGATGAAAATTTCAAAGTTCAATTAATTGAAGACCTACCAGTTGACGCAAAATTATCATTCTACAAACATGGCGAATTTACAGATCTTTGTGCGGGACCACATTTAATGTCTACAAAGTATGTAAAGGCATTTAAACTTACTCAAGTTGCAGGAGCTTACTGGAGAGGTAACGAGAAAAACAAAATGCTTAGCCGTATATACGGAACTGCCTTCACTAAAAAATCCGATTTAGATGCCCATATAGAGAAGATGGAAGATGCTAAAAAAAGAGACCATAACAAGCTTGGCCGTGAACTAAAATTCTTTACAACATCAGATGTTATAGGTCAAGGTTTGCCTCTACTTATGCCTAATGGCGCAAGGGTAATCCAATTATTACAACGTTTTGTTGAAGATGAGGAAGAAAAAAGAGGTTATGTTTTAACTAAGACTCCTCTTATGGCTAAGAGCGATTTATATAAAATGTCTGGTCACTGGGATCATTATAAAGATGGAATGTTTGTCCTTGGTGATGAATCTAAAAATGAGGAAGTCATGGCACTTCGCCCAATGACATGCCCATTCCAATTTACAATTTATAATGCAGATCAAAAGAGTTATCGTGACCTTCCAATTAGATATGGGGAGACTTCAACTTTATTTAGAAATGAATCTTCCGGTGAAATGCATGGTCTTATGAGAGTACGTCAGTTCACTATTTCAGAGGGTCATTTAGTTGTTACCCCTGAACAATTAGAAGAAGAATTTAAAGATGTTATAAATTTAATTAACTATGTAATGAAAACACTTGGAATCGAAAATGATATTACTTACAGATTCTCTAAATGGGATCCAAAAAATAAAGATAAGTATATTAACAATCCTGAGGCTTGGGCAGAAACCGAATCGAAGATGAAAGATATACTAGATCACTTAGGAATAAATTATAAAACAGCTATTGGTGAAGCTGCTTTCTACGGTCCTAAGCTTGACCTTCAATTCAAAAATGTTCATGGTAAAGAAGATACTATAATTACAGTGCAAATTGACTTCGCACTGCCAGATAGATTTGACATGACTTATATTGATAAAGATGGAGTTAAAAAGCGTCCATATGTTATCCATAGAACTTCTATTGGTTGCTATGAGCGAACACTTGCAATGCTTATCGAAAAATATGCTGGTGCCTTCCCAACTTGGCTTGCACCACTACAGGTTAAGGTATTACCTATTTCTGAAAAATATCATGATTATGCAGAAAAGGTAGTTGCAAAGCTTAAGGAATCAAGAATCAGATCCTCTGCAGACTTTAGAGCAGAAAAAATCGGCTACAAGATTCGTGAAGCTCGTAATGAAAGAGCCCCTTTCCTATTAATAGTTGGTGAAAAAGAGGCAGAACTAAATGAAGTCTCTGTTAGAAGCCGCAAAAATGGTGATGAAGGTGCAACTTCTTTAGACTCATTTATTTCAAGAATTAAAGAAGAAATAGAAACTAAACTATTATAATTAAAAAAAAGCAAGTACAGGATAAAATCTTGTACTTGCTTTTTTCATTAACTTTTATTTATTAATTTTAAATGAACTTTTTAAAGATGCTATTCTGTTAAACACTATTTTATCATCGGTTGTGTATCTAGAATCTACATTAAAATATCCATGTCTGAAGAATTGAAATTTATCTTGTGGTTTTGAATTCTTCATATTTGGTTCTATAAACCCTTGTAATATTTCTATAGAATCCGGATTTATTTGATCTATGAAAGTTTTTCCTTCTTCTTGCTTCTCATCTAAAATTAAAGGCTCATATAACCTAAATTCTGCAGGCACTGCATTTACTACATCTACAAAGTGAATTGTTCCTTTAACTTTTCTCCCTGTAAATCCACTACCACTCTTAGTTTCTGGGTCATAAGTACAATGAATTTCACATATATTTCCGTCAGCATCTTTAATCATTTCATTACATTTTATAAAGTATGCTCCCTTAAGCCTTACTTCGTTACCTATGAACAATCTAAAGTATTTCTTAGGTGGATTTTCCATGAAATCTTCTCGTTCTATATATATTTCTCTTGAGAATGAGACCTGACGAGTTCCCATTTCTGGATTCTCTTGATTATTTTCAATTTCAAGCATTTCCACTTGAGCTTCTGGGTAATTTGTAATAACTACTTTTAATGGTCTTAAAACTGCCATAGTTCTAAGCGCCTTTGGGCTTAAATCTTCTCTTATAAAGTGCTCTAGCATTTGTCCATCTACAGTGCTGTTACCTTTTGCAACGCCAATTTCTCTGCAAAAATTGCGTATAGCTTCTGGTGTGTAGCCACGACGCCTTAGTCCTGCTATAGTTGGCATACGTGGGTCATCCCAAGCATCTACAATTCCTTCGTCTACTAATTGCTTAAGATTTCTTTTACTCATTACTGTATTTGTTATATTTAATCTTGCGAACTCTATTTGTCTTGGCTTACTTTCCATTTCGCATTGATTTACTACCCAATCATATAATGGACGATGATCTTCAAACTCTAAAGTACAAATTGAATGTGTAATACCCTCAATTGCATCTTCTATTGGATGCGCATAATCATACATAGGATAAATACACCATTTATCTCCTGTATTATGATGCACCGCATGAGATATACGATAAATTATTGGATCTCTCATGTTTATATTAGGAGAACTCATATTAATTTTAGCTCTTAGAACCTTGGATCCATCAACGAATTCACCTTTTCTCATACGGTCAAATAGATCTAGGTTCTCTTCCACAGTTCTATTTTTGTATGGACTTTCTTTACCTGGCTCTCTTAAAGTACCTCTGTACTCTTTCATTTCCTCAGCTGTAAGATCGCACACATAAGCCATATTCTTTTTTATTAATAATACAGCCCGTTTATACATTTCATCAAAATAGTTTGATGCAAAAAATAAATCATCCCACTTGAATCCAAGCCACTTTACATCTTCTTCTATAGATTTAACGTACTCTTTGTCTTCTTTTGCTGGGTTAGTATCATCAAAACGTAAATTTGTCTTACCTTTAAATTCATCTGCTAATTCAAAATTTAAAATAATTGACTTTGCATGCCCAATATGCAAATATCCGTTTGGCTCTGGTGGAAAACGAGTAATTATTTTTTTGTGTTTTCCGCTTTCTATATCTTCCTTAACAATATTTCTTATAAAATTTGATGAAGTCGTTTTATTTTCCATATTTGACACCTTCCTTTTAATCTAGCATACTTTATGCTAATCATATCTTGTATGCTTCGCATACCTTGTATACCTCACATACCTTGTAAGTTTTACCTATATGCTAATAAATATATCACAAAAACAGTTTTTTTTCTACGTAGCGGGTATTAAATGTTATGCTTTTTAAGTATCCCGTTTTGTTTATAGTGATTTAATGCCTATCTCCCATACACCTTATCAATTATTCTCTGGCATTTTAATGCATCTGAGAAATCGCCATCGATGCCATCGCTGCAATTATTAAAAATTTTATTAGCAAAATTTATAAGTGAAGCTGTATGACAATTTTGGAAAAATCCTAGGGAGTTCCTTTTGTCAGCATAATATTTTAATAGACTATCTCCTGATGCTACGTTTTTAATTTCTGTTGAGCTACTTTCATATCTATATATTTCAATTTCATAAGGATTATTAAAATTAATTTTTATACTACCTTTGCTACCATAAACTACGAAATCATCTGTTTGTTCTCTTTCAGTAAATACCCTTGAAACCTCTAGACTTCCGAAAGTTCCATCTTTTAATGTAAAATCACAATTTGCAATTTCATCAACTTCTGCTCTTTCCTTAAAATAAATCCTAGTCTTCGCTTCTACTTCTTCTATATCTCCCATAGTAAATTGTATCATGTCAATTAAATGAACACCTAAATCCAGTAGTGCCCCTCCGCCAGAATTTTTCCCAGTTCTCCAAGTGCCCTTTTTCTTTTCATTTAAATAACTATCATGATAAGTTCTAACTTTAAAATCTATAATCTTCCCTATGGTCTCTTTTTCAAGTTCTCTTTTTAATAGTGAGAGAGCGGGCATAAATCTATAAACTAAGGCTACAGAATTTATTATATTATTTTTCTTAACAAGTCTCTCCATTTCCATAGCATCAAAAATATTCGTTGCTAGAGGCTTTTCACAGTAAATAGCTTTTCCATACGCAGCTGCTTTTTTTACAATATCAAAATGTGAATCATTCGGGGTACATATATCTATAAAATGAACTTGTTCATCCTTAAGGACCTCTTCAATGTCCGTAACATTTCTCACACAACTTATGGGTATGTTTGTAGGCTTTCTAGTTACAATATGTGTTAAATTTAACTCATAAGGGAGTGAAAACCTTACGTTAGCGTCGTAAACTGCTAATAAGTGAGTTTTTGCTATACCACCATATCCTATTATCGCAAAGTTTATTTTTTTCATAGATTTATACCCCGCTTTCATTTTATGTAAGCTCTACATTTGTCTTTTCTACAATTTACTCTGCAAACATAGTATCTCCACCTTACTATATATAATGTATACGTAATGTAGCTAATATTATTTTTGATAGAACTTGTCTATCCCAAGATAGAACTGATCAGTTATCACATAATCAGCGTTTTTTTTAATTTCCACAAAGGCATTCCCCATTACCACTCCAAGTCCTACATACCCAATCCTTTGTTTATCATTCCCTAAAGCCCCTATGCATATAATTTCATGTGGCTTTATTTCTATTTCTCTGCAAGCTTTTCTATGCCTGACCTTTTACTAGAGCTTTTCTTCATAACTTCTACAATAAAAGGTGTTACTTTTAAAACAGTGAATTTTGTAATTATATATTAAATTCTTGTTAGTTTAATTATACAATAGGAACAAACAATAGACTATAGACATCAAATAGTATATAAGGTTATCTGCTGATAACATTAAGAAATTAAAATTAATTAACCCCACCTTAATTAATCTAAGATGGGGTTAATTATTATTTTAAGCTATTATATATATTGGATAGATTTTCTTTCATACTCTCTATATATGTTTTATTTCCTTCATTACTTTCTATTGTGTATATTTTTTGCACCTTAGCACCTGAATCTTTTGCAATGGCTTCAGATACTCTTGCACTTGCAAGTTCTTCCATAAAAATAACTTTTATTTTATTTTTCTTGGAAAAATCTATTATCTCCTTTAATTTTTGAGGGGTAGGCTCACTTCCTGCAAATACACCTTCTACACTATTTTGCTTTAAGCCAAAATCTCTGCACAAATACCCAAAAGCAGCATGACTTGTAACAAAATTCTTATTTGTTACCGCATCAAATTTTACTTTATATTCGTTATAAAGCTTATCAAGTTCATCTGAGAATTCTTGGAAGTTTTTCTCATAAAAATCTTTATTTTTTGGATCAGCCTTAACTAATGCTTCTTTTATGTTTTTAGTTTGGATTTTTGCTTCTCTTAGACTCAGCCATATATGTGGATCATATTGCCCATACTCCTTAATTTTTTCGCCCTCGTTTTTTATTGGATTTACCCCAATAGATGAATCAACTACAACTAAATTTTTATTATCTATAGCCGTTAAAGTTTTATCTACCCAGGATTCCATTCCAAATCCCGTATAGACGAACAAACTAGCTTTACTTATGTTTTCCATATCCTTTATTTTCGGTTCAAATTCATGTGGTTCAGAACCTTCCGGTACAATTGTTCTCACTTCCACTTTATCTTTCCCAATAGCCTGCACAAATTCCTTTAATGGGTTAAAAGACACTACCACTTGTAGCTTTGACTGATCACTTTGCTTACTGCTTGTAGCATTTGAACACCCAACTAATGTACCTATCATACATGTTAAAAGTATGGCATTAATAATTTTCCTCAATATTTTTTCACTCCTTAAATCCTCACCTGTGGTGCTGTTATATTATTGTTGCTTGTTGCAAGTCATTTGCATTTACCCTTATACTATATCCAAGTATTTGCAATCTGTCAATATTTTATTCGACTTTAACAAAAAGTATATAAAAAAAGTATGTATTATTATAATACATACTTTTTTGCTTATTTAAATCATCTCCTGCAAAGCTGAACAGCTGCAACGAAGATGAATTAACGACTTCAAAAGGAGATTTATACGCCCACTTATAAAAGTGGGCGACTTCCTTCTAAAATATCGTTAAAAATAAAGAACATAAAAATTTAATTTTCTTAAATTTCCATTATTATTGGTATAATTATAGGTCTTCTCTTAGTTTTTATATATAAAAACTGACCTAAAGCGTTTCTGATACTAGCTTTTATTACTACCCACTCTTTAATCTTATTATTTAAGCACTGTTCTAATTCTTTTCTCACGATGTCTCTGGCCTCATTAATAAGTTCATTGGATTCTTTCATATATACAAACCCTCTAGTTATTATATCTGGTCCTGCTACTATACTATAAGTTTCTCTTTCTATAGTAACTACCACTGTAAGTATACCTTCTTCTGCTAAATGCTTTCTATCTCGAAGAACAATATTCCCAACGTCCCCTACTCCAAGTCCATCTACCATTATGGCTCCCGTTTGAACTCTTCCTGCTATTCTACATTCGCTTGGGGATACTTCTAATATTTGTCCTGTTTCTGCAATAAAAATCTTTTCAGAATCCATTCCTAATTTCTCTGCAAGCAACGCATGTTGTTTAAGATGTCTATATTCACCATGAACTGGCATAAAATATTTAGGACGAACTAGCGTATGGATTAATTTTAATTCCTCTTGACACGCATGCCCAGAAACATGAATTTCCTCTGTGGTATTATATATTACATTAGCTCCCTTTTTGAATAGTTCATTTATAACATTGTATATGAACTTTTCATTCCCTGGAATAGGAGATGCAGATAAAATAATCAAATCACCTTTTTGTATTTGGATACTTCTATGAGTTGATGATGCCATTCTTGTTAATGCAGCTAGCGGTTCACCTTGGCTACCGGTAGTTACTATTGTTACCTTATCATCAGGGTAATTATGAAGATCTGATACAGTAATTATAGCTTCCGGCGGTATATGTAAATATCCGAGGTTCATAGCTACTTCAGAAATTCTTTCCATACTTCTTCCACTAAATGCTATTTTTCTTCCATTCGAAACTGCAGCATTAGCAATTTGTTGTATTCTATGAATATTTGATGCAAATGAAGCTACTATTACTCTGCCTTCTGCCTTATAAAATATTTTATTTAGAGTTTCTCCAATTACTTTCTCAGATATAGTAAATCCAGGGCGTTCTACATTAGTACTATCAGCCATTAGTAGTAGTACTCCTTGCCCACCTAATTTTGCAAATCGCTCTAAATCGATAACTTCTCCATCAATTGGAGTATAGTCTATCTTAAAGTCACCTGTGTGTATAATCCTACCAATAGGCGTGTGTATACAAATGGAGCAGGCATCTGCTATGCTATGACTAACTCTTATAAATTCTACACTGATTTTATCTAGCTTTATAATATCTCCCGGTTTTACTACATTTAGGGTGCAATCTGCCAATATCCCATGTTCTTGCAACTTATTTTCTACAAGTCCGAGCGTTAGACGTGTTCCATACACTGGAACATTCATTTGTTTTAAAACATATGGTAATGCGCCTATATGATCTTCATGACCATGTGTTAGAAAAATCCCTTTTATTCTATCTTTATTCTCTAAAAGATATGTTATATCAGGAATAACTAAATCCACTCCATACATATCCACATCTGGAAATGAAATTCCACAATCTATTATGATAGTTTCTTCTTTGTATTCTATCGCAGTAATATTTTTCCCAATTTCTCCAAGTCCACCTATTGGAATAACCCTAATTTTATTTTTACCTTTACTTTTATAATTATTATTCAATACTTCCCTGATTCCTAAATATTTGGCAATCTATCCATCCAATATTTTCGTTTTGTCGACTAAACATAATGACAGTATCACAGGACTCAACTACTTAGGTCAGTACCACTATACTAATATTAACTTACTATTCCAAGTATTCTCTTCCTATTACCTAGCCATAAATCAGGTTTTTCACCTACCTTTTCTTTTATATTTTTAATAAAATTATATTTCAAAGCGCCGCTTATTATATAAACACCACTCTCTTTATTTAAGTATATATTTTATAACACTTTTCTTATCATACTAAACGTTAAATCATCTCCTGCGAAGCTAAACATCTTTGAAGAAGATGAATCGTCGACTTCAGAAGGAGATTTATACTCCTTCTGAAGTTTTCTATTTGTTAGGGTACGTAACTTCCACTTATAGAAGTGGGAGCCTCCCTTTTGAAATGTCGTTAAAATAATAAAATGTTTGTAATTTCCTAATAAATACATTAACCAATGTTACCTTTATTCTAGTTAAATATAATTATACCATATAACAATTGATTATATCCAATTATTATATAAAAAAGGTTGAGAAGTAATTTCTCAACCTTAAATCATCACCTACGGCGCTATTAAATTATCATCTTTAATGCTGTTAGATCAATTTCGTTATTTTCTATTCTTTTCCTTAATCTTTTAACCTTTTCTTCGATTATCTTCGCCACTATTATAAATTCTTCATCAGCTTTCCCAGTAGGATCTTCTAGACCCCAATCTTCTTCATACTTGTGTGCCATAATTGGACATGATACATTACATCCCATTTTTATTACAATATCAACTTCTGGTATATCATCTATTAATTTTGATGCATGAGTTTCATTCATGTCCACATTGTATAAATTCTTTATTATTCTTACCGCATCTTGGTTAATTTGGGGCTTAGTTTCAGTACCTGCTGAATAAGCTTCAAACGCAGATGACCCAAATATCTTTCCGAGCGCTTCTGCCATTTGTGATCTACAAGAATTATGAACACATATAAATGCTACTTTTAGTTTCATAACATCATTCTCCTTCTAAAATTTCTATATATAAATATAAGAAAATAACTAGCAATCACTAGTCATTTTCTTAAAAAATTTTATTCTAAGTTAGCTATTTATCTAACATTATTTGCTTTTTAAATATACCGCCTTGCTTAGTGTAGTGCAAAATATATTCTTTGTCATAAACATTATGTATTTCTAAATTAATAATTCCTTTTGTTACTAGGACTAATTTTATTCTTTTAAATTCATCACGTTCTTCTTTTTCAAGCATAGTGTTTATAATTTTTTTAGAATACATAGCCCATGTTTTTAACAGGTCATCTGTTGGCGTGTTTACGTCTATATTCATTTACATTCCTCCTCGTATAATACTAATAATAATATTATTATATATATTATGTTTTTTATCCTACACTCTATTATATATAATTGTTCATATATAATCAACTTTCATTGGTATGTTATATTATACTGTTTTTTTTATCAAGTTAATAATTACCCTACCCTCTTACAATTATTAACCATATTTTAAAAAATAAACAATTACTTAAATTTTATTCTAAGTTTATAAATAAGACGTCTTTTAATACAGCAGTAATATAGATATGAAATCTAGTCGTCTGGCAATAACTTTTCCCCTGCTACTTTAATACCTATAGCTCCAAGTGGTGCGGTTACAAATATGGACAATACAGCAATTGCCAATATAAGTTCTCCGGATCTAACTCCAGCAGCTAATGGTACTGCGCCCATAGCTGCCTGCACAGTCGCTTTAGGAATATATGAGATCACACAAAACAGTCTCTCTTTTACATTTAAATAAGTACCCATTAATGATACTAATACCCCTATACTTCTCGCTGCTAACCCACCTGCAATAATAATCAGTCCTAATACACCTGATGATGAGGCAACATATATATTAACCTCCGCTCCAACTAATACAAAAAGTAAAATTTCTGCAATTACCCAGACCTTATTAAGTTTTAAAGATATTCTATTAGCTACTTTAGCGTATTTTTCTAAAAGGATAAAACCAATAGTCACTACGCCTAAAAGACTTGCAATGGGTACTATATTTTTAAAAGCATCTTCAATTCCTGTAAGTATAATTGCTGCAGCAATTATTATTAAAGTTTTCTTAGTATCTCTCATGTGATATTTCTTAAATGTCTCTACTAATAAACCTCCTACTATGACACCAATTGCTATCCCAATAAAAATAGATATGGGAATATCCAATATTTTCATTGGTATATTTACATTTTTACCGCCATATAAACCTAAGAAAGTTGAAAATATAGTTATTGCAAAAACATCATCAATAGAAGCCCCTGCGAGTATTATGGTTGGTATGCCTTTTTTTTCTCCTTTCCCCATGGATATAAAATTAAGCATAGGTGGTACAACTACTGCTGGTGAAACTGCAGCTATTATAAATCCAAGCATTCCAGCCTCAACTTTTGTTATTCCAAGTACATAGCTTGCTATAAACATAATACTAATCCCTTCAAAAATACCAGGTATGCAACTCATTTTTAAGGCAGGAACCCCGACTTTGTTTAAAGTATCCTTTTTAATCCCAAGGCCCGCTCTTAGCAGTATAACAATAAGTGCAATTTTTCTTAAATCTGGTGAAATTCTAAGTATATCCGAACTTATTATATTTGTACCATAAGGTCCTAGTAACACCCCCAAAATTAGCATTCCAAGCAGTCCTGGAAGTTTTAATTTTTCAAATAATTTATTGGCCATTAGTCCTAGAATAATTATAATTGCTAAACTTATTGCCATATTACAATCCCTCTCTTTTCTTTGATATTTTTTACAAAACAAAAGACTCCTACTTAGCATAAACCACTAAGTAGGAGTCATTAATCGCAAAATTGCAATAGTTAAGGTGAACTCCATCACCTATCTTATAAATATATTATACTCCACAAATAAATTAAATCAATAGTTTGACACATGAAAACGAATACCAATTCCACCGAAGTTCCTGCTATCTAGAATTTATACTAATAACTCATTTAACTTGTCGCCTTTAATTTCATCAGGACTCCACGCGATGATCGCAAATTTACCGTTTGCATGTGCATCAACCTTGTTAATCCATTCAATTTCATTGCTTGCCTTTGCGGCTAACAATTTATTGGTTGTACCTGTCGCATGTAGTGATGAGTTTATAATCCACCATTTTGTCGAAATTTTCGCACGTTTTAAATCTTCTTCAAGACGAATTGCTTCATATACAGGTGTAGCTTCAGCAAGAGTTACAATGATGACTTCAGTTTCATCAGCATTTCGGAGCCTTGGCAACAGTTTTTTCACAGATTGTGGAATATCGCCTTGTGAGCGTTTGATTTCTTGGTTATAGCTTTGAGTTGACTCAAGTAGCAGTAAAGTATGCCCTGTTGGAGCGGTATCGATGACAACGATCTGATCGACCGCCTTTTCTACTATTTCTGCAAAGGCTCTAAATACTGCAATCTCCTGTGTACATGGAGATCGGAGGTCCTCCTCAACATAAGCAATATCATCATCTGCCATAGTTTCTCTTGCCTTAGACAGCACTTCATCCTTATATTTTTTAAGTTCAGCCTGCTCATCAATGTGGCTCATCGTAATATTACTACTCTCATTAATAACATATTTTAGATGAGCCGCAGGGTCAGTTGTGGTAAGGTGCACTTTTTTACCCTTTGCCGATAATCCCAAAGCAATAGCCGCTGCAATTGTAGTTTTACCAACGCCACCCTTACCCATAGTGAAGATTACCTTTTTATTGCTTTTATACAGTTCTTCAACAACGTCTTTCAGCTGAGGAATGGTTTCAGTGTTTATCTTTTCATTGCTAACACTATAATTATCTTTGGTAAGAAGTGCCCTGACATTTTCCATACCTGTTATATTGTAAGCTCTGAGGGGTACCATGTAGGCAGTAATTCCCTTAAGTCCCTGTGGCATTTCCTTAAGTGACTTTTGCTGTTTTTGATACAGCCTTTCGGACACACTGTCATCATAAGAGCTCATCACACCATTAATTATCATTGTTTGATTGTTTACACCAATCTGCGAAAGTTCTTTTGATGCTCTTTCCGCTTCTTTAAGCGGTGTCATTTCAGGCCTAGAGATAATCATAAGTGTTGTTAATTCTCCATCAGATAATGTTTCTACTGCTTTTTTATAGATTTCTCTTTTACTCTCTAGACCAGAAAGCTGGCCTAAACAGGATGCACCATGTGTGTTTTCACTAATAAAATTACTCCACGCCGATGGTAATTGAAGCATCCTAAGTGTATGACCAGTAGGCGCAGTATCAAATATAATATGGTCATATTCCTCCTGCAATCTTTCATCGGTTATGAATTTTGAAAATTCATTGAACGCTGCGATTTCAACAGTGCAGGAGCCAGAAAGTTGTTCTTCCATGTTTTTAAGCACTGCATCTGGCAACTTACCACGGTAAGGTGCGATTACGCTCTCTCTGTGCTGGGCTGCCGCTTGAATTGGGTCAAGATTAGCAACAACGAGATTTGGAGCTTCCTTAATTTGGATGCCTTTATTGGTAAGCTCAGTGTTAAAAACATCCTGCAAATTTGACGCAGGATCAGTGCTTATAAGAAGCACCTTTTTCCCATTGTCTGCAAGGGTGACTGCTGTAGCGCAAGCGGTTGAAGTTTTACCTACACCACCTTTTCCTGTGTAAAATAAATATTTTGTAAGTTTAATATTTTGCGGATTAAAAATTTCCATGTTTATTTACCTCCAGCTTCATTATTAAGTCACTTTTGTAATTTGGCTTGTATTTGATACTCTTCGATTACATTATTAAATCATCTCCTGCGGAGCTGAATATTAACGACTTCAGAAGGAGATTTATACTCCCGCTGAAGTTTTCTATTTGTTAGGACATGTAACTCCCACTTACAGAAGTGGGAGACTTCCCTTCTAAAATGTCGTTAACAGCATTTCCCACCAGAACAGCCACAATCCCCTGATTTAGGAGTTACTTTTATTTTGAATGTCTTTCGCTCTTGACCTAAAAAGCTAGCTTCTATATTTAGAAATTTAACTAGTTCTTCATTGGTTGGGTACTTACCTATTAACACGATTTCACCGTCCAAAACAGTAACCGGCAACCCATCAATGCCCTTTTCATTTATAAAGTCATTAACTACTTTGTTATTCACAAATTCCTGTGGCGAACTTGTGAGGTTAAACCTCTCTACCTCAACTCCATTTTTCTTTAATGCACTAAGGACAGTCGAAATTCTAAGAAGCTCTGGATCTACGCCTACGCCACAAAGCCCTGTTGAGCAACACATAGCTGGTTCAAATATTTGCATTTTTTTCATTAATAATCTCTCCAATCATTTTTATTATTTTAATATTTAGTTATCATAAATATCATTTGTGACATATCAATATTGCGATCCATAATCCCCTAATCATACGTTTGTAACGTCTTTATTAAAACTGTCTTTTAGGAAACCAATTAGTTGTTTTGCTTGCTATCCTTACAAGTATTAACATAACTGGCACTTCAACTAACACTCCTACCACTGTAGCTAGAGCTGCCGGAGAGTCCATACCAAACAGTGAAATGGCAACTGCAACTGAGAGTTCAAAAAAGTTTGATGCTCCAATCATTCCAGCAGGTGCGGCAATATCATG
The DNA here is from genome assembly GCF_055081035.1 of Clostridium sp. CM041. Lineage (NCBI taxonomy): Bacteria > Bacillati > Bacillota > Clostridia > Eubacteriales > Clostridiaceae > Clostridium > Clostridium sp. CM041. The sequence continues at coordinate 2,733,069 of NZ_CM143648.1, read as the reverse complement.
CGTTAGCCTTAACTTTTTACTTGTTAAATAAGCAATAAAGAAAATCAGAAATGTTTGAATAGTTAGTGGTACAGCAATTAGTAAAATATGCATTGGATTGTTTATTATAGTTTCACCTTGGAATGAGAATAACAATACCAACATAAGTAGCAATCCAACGGTAGTTGCATTATCAAACTTGTGGAGGAATCTATTTTCAAAGTACTCTGTGCCTTTTTTCTTTGTTACCGTAAGCCTAGTTAAAATGCCCCCAACTAGAGGAACAACAACAAATAAAACTACTGATAGAATTAGCGTATTCCAAGGAACTGTGATGTTACTGACCCCTAAAAGAAACTTTACGATAGGTATAAATGCAACCAGTATAATTAAATCATTCGTGGCTACTTGCACAACGGTATAAGCGGGATTACCCTTAGTAAGAGAGCTCCATACAAATACCATGGCAGTGCAGGGAGCGGCCCCAAGTAATATGGTTCCTGCAAGATATTGTGTAGCTAGTTCCGGTGTTATAAATGCTTTGAATACTACAAAAAAGAAAAATGAAGCTATTGCATACATACTAAATGGTTTTATGAGCCAATTCGTTATCCAGGTTACATATAACCCTTTAGGGTTCTTTCCTACATTTTTAACGCTTTGGAAGTCTACCTTCATCATCATAGGATAAATCATTACCCAAATAAGTATAGCTGTGGGTATGGAAACTTTGGCATACTCAAACCGATTGAAGAAATCTGGAATACCTGGAATAAACTTACCGATAAGTACGCCTACTGTCATACAAATAGCCACCCAAACAGTCAAGTATTTTTCGAAAAATCCAATCTCCGGTGTTTTAACTTCACTCATAATTAATCACTCCTCCTTAGATCATCACCTGTGGTACTGAAATGTCGTTAACTTTGTGTTTTACAATCACATAAATTTTGTAGTTTACATTTATCCCGTTTTTCTCTATAAATTTATTATCTATTTTGTAGTATGTCCATTGTGCTTTTTTATAACTTTCTAATATTCCCACAGTTATAAATATTTAAAAAGACCCTAATATCAATAAATTATCTTCTGCGAAACTATTAGACTAATTTAATGACATTTTAGAAGGAACTTCTCCCTCCCCTATTTCAAACGGAAAGCTTGCTTGACATAGAGTAACATAAGTAGTAGTATAAATGTAAAGTTAACTTTCCGTAAAATAACAAAATTAAGGAGTCAATTTGCCTATGAAAAATAGATTAGAAGAAATTCGAAAGCAAAATGGTATTAAGCAGGAAGAACTCGCAACAGCCTTGGAAGTTTCAAGGCAAACCATTGGATCACTAGAAAATGGGCGATATAACCCATCTATTACATTAGCTTTTAAAATCGCTCGATATTTTAATATGTCAATTGAAGAAATTTTTATTTATGAGGAGGAATAATATGTTTTGTAAATCAGTTAAAAGTAATAAATTTTGGGCAACTTTAGTTATTGTTGGGGTTATAACTTTTATATTTGGGGTAGTATGTGCTATAAGAATTCCTGCTGACGCAAATAATTTTAATATGCTTATGGGGATGTTTACTGGTTTAGGTGGTGCATTTGTAGCGATCGGAACAGTTAAATTAATTCATTATAAAAGAACTTCTATTGTAAAATTAAAGGAAGAAGAAATTGAATTAAATGATGAAAGAAATATTCAAATTTTAAGAATTGCTTATTCTGTTGCTAGTACTATAGCGAGTGTTCTTTTTGCAATAACGGCTTTTGTATTTGTTTGGCTTGATTATAAAATACCAGCGTTTATCTCTATTGGAGCATTGTATATTCAATTGTCAGCATTTTTTATAGCATATAAGCATTTTAGTAGGAAGATGTAAACTCTAAAATGTAATATACTTTTAATAGAAATTTTTTAATTTTAGGGGTACTTAGCCAACTTTAATGCTAGCGGTACCCCTACCAAACCAATTTTTCCTACTTTACTGGGTTAATTATAAATATTTCTTAATCTCGTCAGCTGATGGAACTCTTCCCATTATCTTCACTTTTTCATCAACTACTAGAGCAGGAGTTTTCATAACTCCATAAGCCATTATTAATTTAAAATCAGTAACCTTTTCTATAGTTGCCTCAATACCTAATTCCTCCACTGCCTTTCTTGTGTTTTCCTCTAGTTTCTTACAATTAGCACATCCTGAACCTAAAACTTTAATTATCATAATATTTCCTCCTCTAAATCTATTTTTCTAAACAAATATAAATGAAAATGCATTAAATAGATATCCAATTATAACTATACCTGTTGCAACTATAGCCACAAATATAGCTAATAATTTAGGCTTAACAACTTTACTGAGCATAATTATTGATGGAAGTGAAAGAGCAGTTACTGCCATCATAAATGATAACACCGTACCAATTCCTACACCTTTTTGAAATAATGCTTCTGCTATTGGTAATGTGCCGAATATGTCAGCATACATTGGTATACCTACAGCAGTTGCCAGCAACACTGCAAAAGGGTTATTATTACCAACTACAGTTTCTATTATCGACTGCGGTATCCAATTGTGAATTGCCGCGCCAATACCAACCCCTATTAAAACATATAGCCAAACCTTATGAAATACATCTTTGACCTGCTGCTTTGAATAAGATATTCGTTCGCTCCTTGTCATCTCAATTAATTCTACATCTACATTCTCAATTTCTTTCACATAACCTTCTACATACTTTTCAAGGCCCAATTTATCAATAATAGTTCCACCTGCTACTGCTAAAATTAGTCCTACAACAACATATGCTATAGCAATTTTCGCACCAAAGAAGGACATTAAAATTAATAGTGATGCCAAATCTACGAGTGGTGATGATATAAGGAATGAAAAAGTTATTCCAAGGGGTAGCCCCGCTGCGTTAAATCCTATAAATATTGGAATGCTCGAGCAACTACAAAATGGTGTAATGGTTCCAAGTAATGCCCCTAGTATATTTCCCTTAATCCCCTTAATGTTTCCAAGAAGTTTTTTTGTTCTTTCTGGTGGGAAATAACTTTGAATATAGGATATAAGGAAAATCAACACTGATAATAGTATAAAGATTTTTATAGTGTCATAAATAAAAAAATGTACACTGCCACCTAATCTTTCTTTAATTGATAATCCAAATACATTTTCTACAAGCTTTCCAATAAGATTTGAGAGCCAAGTCATTTTTAAGATTTCATTATTGATCCAAGTAAATATTTGTTCTATTACATTCATAATTTTCACCTACCTTTATTCTAATTTAATCATCTCCTGCTGAGCTGCAAGATTAACTATTAGGGTTGCATTTGCTTTTGAACATTTCAACGAATTCATCACCTTTTTGAAGGCTTTTTAAATCCTCTTGAATCGTAGCATAATTTTCTGAATCTAAGATTATTTTCTCTAGTATCTCTTTAAGAAGTTCGTTATCTTTGTTAATGTAATAGTATATAAATTGTTCTTGTCTTTCATCTTTTACAAAGCCCATATCACGAAGTTTACCTAAGTGCTTTGAAATTTTGGGCTGCGGTTCCCCCAATATCCCTTGAATTTGGCATACACAGAGTTTTTTATGATGTAACAATACTAAAATTCTAAGTCTCGTTTCATCAGATAGTACTTTAAATAAATTCATTAGTTTTTCCATATATTTCACATCCTTAATAAGTTCATCTTCTTCGAAGCTGTTCATCTTCTTCAAAGCTATTAATTACCTGCGACGCTACAATAACACTATACTTATATACCCGCATGTGCATATAAGTATAATATGCTTAAATAGACTAATTGTCAACCATTTCTCACTATTTTTCTAAAATAAAAAGATTATGTTTAATAATCTTTTTGAAATTTCATGCTATAATGTGATTTGTAATATGTTACCTTTATTTTATGAAATTCAGAGGTCTTATATATTAAATCATCTCCTGCGGAGCTACTCAATTATAGGCTAAACTTTAGTTTGAATCGGAAGTGATTATATGAATGCAAAAAATAAAAGTTTAATAGAAACACATTTAGCAGTTTTCTTATTCGGATTATCAGGATTATTTGGAAAATTGCTCTCATTGTCTCCAATAATAATTGTCCTTGGGAGGGTTTTCTTTTCAAGTATTTTTTTATTAATTATGTTGCTTTATCTTAAGAAAGACATGAAACCAAAACAGCAAAAGCATTATTTCTATTTTGTTATAACGGGAGTAATTTTAGCAATCCACTGGAGTACTTTTTTTAAATCTATTCAGGTATCTACAGTAGCAATAGGGTTACTAACATTTACTACGTTCCCTGTTTTCGTTACTTTTCTTGAGCCATACTTTTTCAAAGAGAAAATCAGATTATCTGATATTATAATTGCAATTGTTACATTCTTAGGGGTAGTGCTTATAATCCCAGGGTTTGACCCTTCTAATAATTTAACCCAGGGAGTTTTATGGGGAGTAGTATCTGGTTTTACTTATGCGATTGTTTCAATGCTTAATAGAAAATATGTAAAAGAATATTCAAGCTTCGTAATTGCTTTTTACGAACAATTTGTAGCTACAATTGTATTAACTCCTTTTTTCTTCTTACAGAAACCTGTTTTTAATATTAAAGATATATTTTTGATGATTTACTTAGGTATTGTTTTCACTGGGATTTCTCATTCATTATTCATAAATGGTTTGAAAAATATTAAAACACAAACAGCAGGAATCATTTCCAGCCTTGAACCAGTTTACGGTATAATATTTGCTGCTTTTTTATTAAAAGAAATACCAACATTAAGAGAAATCCTAGGAGGAATGGTTATTTTAAGTGCTGTTTTTTACTCAACTATTAAATCATCTTCATAAGTAAATGTCGTTAAATCCAAATAGTTCATTTTATATTTAATGTAATATATCTAAAACACATGATTATTTACATAAAATACCTATGTGAAAATAAGAATTATAGTATAATTATGTACATCTAGCAATGAAAGATAACAAATTTTAATATGAATTAACTATATATACACTTTAAAGTTATATAAGGGGGTATTACTATGTCAAACGGAAATGATGCTTTAGATACAGAAAGAATTGTAAATGAAATATTAGAGCAGGGAGAGATTTTTAACGATATTGAAGAAGAGTTATTGCATGATTTAATAGGAAATAAGATATCCAAAGACACTACGATTACTCATAAACAAACTCTTACTTTTGGAAATAAGATGGCTGATAAAATAGCCGCATCAGTAGGCAGCTGGAGTTTTATAATTGCAGCATTAGCAATTATAGCAATATGGATAGTATTAAATATCATCTTAAAAAATTCATTTGATCCCTTTCCATTTATACTTCTTAATCTAGTACTATCATGTACTGCCGCTATACAAGCACCTGTAATAATGATGAGTCAAAATAGACAGGAAGATAAAGATAGAATAAAATCAAAAAATGATTATAAAATAAATCTTAAATCAGAATTAATTATTCAAGATATGCATAAAAAAATGGATTTATTAATTAAAAATCAAAAAATATTAGTAGAGAATCAATCTAAAATGGTAGAATATATTGAAAATTTACCAAAATTAAAGTAATTTACTTACAACAATTCTCTTAAATAATCCTTCTACATACTCAAAATCATGAATTGAACATAAAATTGGTTTTCCAGCTTCATTTAGTTCAATGATTAATTTTTTTCAGAAATATTTTAGACTCAGGATAAAATCCATTCATAGATTCATCAGTATATAGAAAAACCCCCAAATTAATTAAATTAAAATGGGGGTTGTTTTTATGTTTTATATTAAGAATCCATAAACGTTGCTACGGCATTTTTAATACTGCATCATTTGAAATGCTATTAATATTTTTCAGCGAATATTTCAAAATATGCTTGAGGATGTACACAAGCTGGACATATTTTCGGAGCACTTTTTCCCTCAAAAATATAACCACAGTTTCTACATTTCCAAATAACTGATTCTTCTTTATTAAATACTGTATTATTTTCTATATTACTTAATAGTTCTCTATATCTTTCTTCATGATGTTTTTCAACCTCAGAAATTTTTCTAAAAACAAACGCGATATCATCAAAGCCTTCCTCCTGCGCAACTTTCGCAAATGCTGGGTAAAGATCTGACCACTCTTCATTTTCTCCATTTGCTGCTGACAATAAATTTGCTTTAGTATCTCCAAGACCTACAGGATATGTGGCATTAATTTCTACCACTTCTCCATTTAAACTTTCATTTAGGAACTTAAAAAATCTTTTAGCGTGTTCTTTTTCATTATCTGCTGTTTCTATGAATATATTAGCTATTTGTACATATCCCTCTTTTTTCGCTATAGATGAATAATAAGTATATCTATTCCTAGCTTGTGATTCACCTGCGAATGATTTCATAAGATTTTCAGCTGTTTTTGTACCCTTTAATGTTTTCATAAAATGCCTCCTTGTATTTCTACTTAAAGAAAATAATTATCTCTATTAGAGTATACCCTAAATAGTATAGTTTGTTTCTTTTAATCCATACTATTTTAAGAAAGTTTACTAAATTACCTGTTAATTAAGTTTATTCTAAGTTTGTACCTTATTTCCAAACATCAGTATCAACACCAATAGATTTTGATTTGAACTTAGTTCCATCGGTTTTTTTATAATTTTTCAGTATTTTTAATGCATAGTTAGACCCAATTAATATAATTGGAACATTTACATAAACTAAAACAATATTTACAAAATCACCTATGTACCATAAATTTGTAAGTTCTAAACCAGCAAGAACTGTTAATGCGCCAAATGGAACAAAGAATAATGCACCAACCAAACGTATTCCCATGATAAATTTCTTATTTCTAGATATTAAATTTGCGGAGACTTCTGCAAACAATATTAAACCGAGCAATGTTGTAAATGCAAACATTCCATAGCATAGCGAAACAATAATTGTAACCGTCCCATCTAATGCAGTACCAGGAACTAAGTATTTGATTGAGGATAGGTAAACTGTAAGTTTCGACGCTTCTATACTTTCCCATGAAACTCCAGCAGTGCCTGTCCAAACATGTGCCATAACAATAACAAATCCAGTCATACTACATATTACCATTGTGTCAAGAAAAACTCCTAGACATTGTACAAAACCTTGTTCTGCAGGATGTTTATTCTCCGCTGTAGCAGCCGCCATTGTAATTGTTCCTTGTCCAGCTTCATTGGACATTAACCCACGCTTAATTCCTTGAGCCAAAGCCACACCAAATGCCCCACCAAATAATGCATTGGGCTTAAATGCTCCACCAATCACTTCTTTAAAGAAATACGGAACTTTATCTAAGTTAACTAATATTATTAAAATAACTATAAGTGTATAAATAACTGCCATAATAGGTACCAGTACATCTGTAACTGCAGTAACTCTTTTTATTCCTCCAATTACAGTCAAAAGAACAGTAATTATTAAGACTATTGCTATACCATAATAAACTGTAGATTGACGTCCAAAGGTTTTTCCAGCTATAGTATCAGCTATTGAACCGAAACTTGTAAATAAATGAAAAGCTTGAGATGGGATAACAAACAGTGCATATATTATAAAAAGTGAAGACAGTATAATACCTACCCACCGTTTATTTCCCAAAATCTTTTGACCATAAAATGGAAGTCCACCTACGAACTCCTTGCCATTTTTCTCTTTAAAAAGCTGTGCAAGTACAGATTCTACAAAAGCCGTGGACATACCAAAGAAAGCTGAAACCCACATCCAAAATAGTGCCCCTGGTCCGCCAACAGATATTGCTCCTGTAACCCCCATAATATTACCTGGACCTACACGCATAGCAGAACTTAGTAAAAATGATGCTAATGAACTAACTCCAGTATCTGTTTCCTTTTTTGTAGCAAGAATCTTAATTCCTTTTTTAAATGCCATAACTTGAATAAATCCAGTTTTAAATGTAAGATAAATTCCTGTTCCTAAAAGTAAAATAACTGCAAAGGCAAAATTACCCAAAACCGGAATGTTTTGATACCACTTAAAATTAGTTGGAAATTCCCATAGAAAATCCGCAATAGGAACTATAAAATCAAAAAAATTATTTATTGCTTGAAATAATACACTCATTTTTAAACCTCCATATTATAATGTTATCCTTATTATGCATTTTAGAATTAATTACTCCAAAAATTATTTGCATACGGTAATTATACACTAATAAGGTATAAAATGAATTTTTAAAAAAATAAAAGTATAAAACTGTCGTTAAACTTTATGCTTTACTATAAAAAAATCATCTTACTTTCGACTATTACGCCCAAAGCAAAATGATTTTATGGTTTTATATTTTTTTAGAAAGCAGGAATTATATCTCCTTTATATTTATCTTCAATAAATTTTTTAACTTCTGGAGAATTTAATGCCTTTGAAAGTGCTTCTATATGAGGTTTAGTTTTATCTTCTTTTCTAACTGCAAGCACATTTGCATAAGGCGAATCTTTGGATTCAATTGCTAGTGCGTCTTTTGTCGGATTTAAATTGGCTTCTATTGCAAAATTTGAATTTATAACTGCTGCATCCACATCTTTTAAAATCCTTGGAAGTTGAGGAGCGTCTAATTCAGTTATTTTAAAATTCTTTTTATTTTCAGTAATATCAAGTTTAGAAATAAGATCTCCACTTTTTAGTTTTAATAGCCCTTCCTTCTCTAGCACTCTAAGTGCTCTTGCTCCATTTGTAGGATCACTTGGAATGGCTATTTTAGCTCCATCTTTTAAATCACTTAGCTTTTTATATTTATTAGAGTACACACCCATAGGTTCAAGATGAACCTTTACAGTATAGTCTAGGTCCACTCCCTTTTCTTTACTAAAGGATTGCAAATAAGGAATATGTTGAAAGAAATTAGCATCTAATTGTCCCTCGGCTAGTGCAGTGTTTGGTGTTACATAGTCAGTAAATTCTACTATTTCGAGAGTATATCCCTCTTTTGCGAGAATCGGCTTTATAACCTCTAATATTTCTTTATGAGGCACTGGTGACGCACCTACTTTAATGATTTTTTTCTCAGTTACATCCGCCTCTTTTTTTGCTCCACATCCACTCAGTGTAAAAATTACAACTATTGTTAATAATATGCTTAATATTTTTTTCATTTTTAATTTCCTCCTTTATTTTTCTTTTAATATTTTTATAATCCAAAATTTATTTAATCATTTTTCTATACAATATATTTCCTAAGGCTTGAATTACTTGCACAATCGCGATTAATATAATTACAGTGTATATCATGATATCTGACTTAAATCTATAGTAACCATATTTTACGGCTACATCTCCAAGTCCCCCTCCACCAATTGTCCCAGCCATAGCTGAGTAACCTATAATGTTTATTATTGTTAACGTAACTCCAAGAACTATAGATGGCATTGCCTCTTTTAACATAACCTTAAAAATAATTTGATAGGTTTTTGCACCAAATGATTTAGCTGCTTCAACAATCCCATAATCCACTTCTAAAAGTGCAGATTCTATTATTCTTGCAGCAAAAGGTGCTGCGCCAAGAGTTAGAGGAACTATAGCTGCATTAGTACCTATTGTTGTTCCAACTATGATCTTAGTTAAAGGGAATATAGATATCATTAGTATAACAAACGGAAAAGACCTAAGTATATTTATTACTAAATTTAAAATTTTATAGATTAAAGTGTTTGGCCTTAGGCCAATAGGTCCAGTTATAATTAATCCTACTGCTGAAACAAATCCTAAAATAACTGTAAAAATCGTGGATACCGTTACCATATATATTGTGTCTATTAGTGCGGGTAATAAGATTTCTTTAAATAGCATTTATACTCCCCCCTTCATATTCTTCACTCTGCATTGAGCAATCATTGATTTCCCACGCTATTGATCTTTCATCTAAATATCTTAATATTTTTTCTTTATTATCCTCACTTGCATTTATTATGAGACTCCCCATTACGTTATCCCTAAATTTTTCAAGCCTTCCCCATACTATTGAAAAATCAATGTTTAATTCCCTGGCAATGGATGTTATGAGGCAACTCTTAGTAATTTCCTTTGTAAAAAATATTTTAATGTTATATCCCGTGCTAGGTAGTAATTCTTCCTCTCCCATAAGTGTTTTCATTTCCTTTGTTGGCCTAATAAATAGTTCATCGGTAATGCCATGACTTTTGATTTCCCCTCCTTCTAAAAGAATAAATTTATTACAAATTTCTTTTACCACTTCCATCTGATGGGTAACTACAATAATTGTTATATTAAATTTATTATTGATATCTCTTAAAAGTTCTAATATAGATTTTGTAGTTTTAGGATCTAGTGCAGAGGTGGCTTCATCACAAAGTAATATCTTCGGATTAAGTGAAAGCGCTCTTGCAATTCCAACTCTTTGCTTCTGCCCACCGCTAAGTTGTTTTACATTGACGTTTTCCTTATCCTTAAGTCCTACTAACTCTATTAAGCTATCTACTCTTTTTTTAATAAAATTTTTGTCGTTTCCCCATATTTCTAATGGAAATGCTATGTTTTCAAAAACATTTTTACTGTTAATAAGATTAAAACTCTGAAATATTATGCCTACATTTTTCCTAAACTCGCGAAGTTCTTTCAAACTTAGCTGTTTCACCCCTTTTCCCATTATATTAATGGTACCTGTATCATAGGTTTCAAGCCCATTAAAGCATCTAAGTAAAGTGGATTTACCAGCTCCACTGTGACCAATAACACCATAAATATCACCTTCCTCCACTGTAAATGAAACATCATTTAACACTTTAACCGCTGAAAAACTTTTACTTACACCTCGAACTTTAATCATGATATCCCTTCTCCTTTTCGTTTCTTATAATTCATCTTTACCTTTTGATACTTTCTTTAAACATTACTCTAAAAAAATAGAGCCCAAGAATAAACTTGGGCACTACTTCCAAACTTATTCTTATCTTGCAGCAATGCTGCAGGAATTAACACCATGTATCATAATATGATACTGGTTGTCGGGGTTCATAGGGCCAGTCCCTCCACCTCTCTTGATAAGACACTATTAAATTTTATTTACATCTATTCAAAAAACAAAAACCTCTTTCATCATTATATAATGATGAAAGAGGTATAAAATTACAAAGACACCTCTCTCATCTTCCGATAATTTACAATGAAATTAACGCAGGATTTAGCACCTATTCAGACAATAACGTCTGATGGTTGCCGAGATGTCATCGGGCCAGTCCCTCTATCTCTCTTGATGAGAATTAACTTATTTATTAAATTAGATTTATAATATCACTATATGAATGCTATGTAAAGAAGTTTTTATACACTTTCTCCAAACATTGTAGATTGCAATATAAAATGTCCGAAATTTTCACGAAAAATATAATGTTAAGTTGTAATGGTTTTCTGTTCCATCATATTGGCAGATAAACCGTTGAAAATCCTTCTTGGATAATTGTTGATCCAGTGCTGTATTTGCATAATTTGTTTTTTAGAGAATGCTGAAATATCCACACCTTTTGGGATAAATCGTCGTATCATTTTATTGATATTTTCGTTTGTGCCTCGCTCCCATGAACTATATGGGTGAGCATAATACACTTTAGTTCTCTTTCGTTTATTTCTTACTGAGTTCTCAATACCCTCGAAATCAAGGTTCTCACAGCCGTTATCACAGGTGATTGTTTTAAATGTTTTTGAGAATAACATTCCCATTTTACGCTCCAATTTGTCCAATTCTTTCACGACAGCCGCCTGTGATTTAGATGGTATTTTAAAGACTAACTCCTTACGAGTTACTCTTTCACTTAACACCATTAAGACAGTTTTTGTACCCTGTTTGCCAACTACAGTGTCCATTTCCCAATGGCCTATCTCATCACGTGCAGCTACCGCTGCAGGTCTCTCCGATATGCTAGTTCCTTTGGTATTGTTATACGCTGATCTTATTTTTTTATAGTTTCTCTTTTTAGCATTCTTTTTAACAGGCAGATCTTTGTTACTTATATTTAAAAACAAATTATTATCCAAATAGTTATACACAGTTTTGAAGCAAATAGTTGTTTCAAATTGTAGATTTTTATTTGTGATATTTTGAATAGCTGCATACGGAGATTCGCCATCTATACCAATAGCTTTTTCTAAGTACCTCACCAATTTGTGATCTTTTCCTATTTTTAATGCAGGACCTTTAGCGGCACCTTGTTTGTCATGCTCTGACTGCCCAATTTCTGCGCTATATTCCATTCGAGTGGTTAAGTCACTATTCAATAGTTCTACAATTCCTTTAGCAATTTCACGCCTTATTGTACGTTCTGAGCGCCCACCTATTTGCTCCGCAATACGAGTTGAATTAAGTCCCATTTTGTGTAAAGCTTCTAACTTTATGCGTTCCTCGTATGTTATGTGTTTACCTTTTCTGCTCTGTGTGATAAAATCTAATTGACTCATTTGAAATCCTCCCGTATATGTTGGTTTAGTCACTTAACATTATACAAGAGTATTTCTCTTGAGTCTTTATTTTTTTGTTACTCTTCGGTCATTTCATTATACAACTTACCACTTTCTCCAAACATCATATAACTGTCTAATGATGTTTCATCATAATATATATTTTGTTAATACTTTATATGTAACATAAATATTCATGTTAATATTCATGTTACATTATTTATGTTATAATATATTATAATAATTATATTGTTCTAGGAGGATACGTTGTATGGCTAATGTTTGAAATGCCAATAAAAAATAATTAACACCAATAGAAATCATATATCGTGGTGTTATTGACAAAATTGTAAAATAATCGTATTATACACACATAAACTAAGCACTTTTTTAATAGTATAAAACAGACCCATAAGGTCTCTTTTATGTGACCTAGTATTAGAAATTCAGTAATAACAATTGAATATATGCCTAAAAAAAGGATAATACTTATGGCGACCAAGTAAGACAACCCCCCTTTACGTATATATGAATCATGGTCATCCAGGGCTAACCCTGGACATTTTTTTGTATAATAAAAATAAGGAGGCGATATCAATGGATAATAATAAAAATGTAGAAACAGTAAAAATAGCACCGGTTAAAAAGAAACTTTGGAAAAAAATCGTTAAAGGTTTATTGATATTTTCTGCAATAATTTTCGTATCAGCTACGATAACTTTAGGATATGGTTATATTAAATATGGGTCTAAAATAGAGGCAACTATAAAAGATGCTAACAATATAGCACAAACCATAAACGAGACCTCCTTTAATACCCGAAAACCAACACAATTTTACGACACTAACGGTAAACTATTAAAAGAATTTAAGACCAATACATATTATTACACAAAAGAAGCAGACTTAAATCCCTATGTAGCCAAAGCTGTTACTTCAATAGAAGACCAAAGGTTTTATAAACATGGTGGTATAGATTATAAGGGGATAAGGAGAGCTGCCTGGGTATATATAAAGTCCAAGGGCGATATCATACAAGGTGGTTCAACAATAACTCAACAACTTGCAAGAAATGTATTCCTTTCATTTGATGTAACCTTATCAAGAAAATTAGAAGAGTCTGTTATAGCACAGAAATTAGAAGAAAGATATTCAAAAGATCAAATATTGGAATTTTATGTAAATAATATAAACTTTGGTAATGGATGTTATAGTATTGAAAGTGCTTCACAATTTTACTTTCAAAAGAATAATAAGGATTTAAATATATCTGAAATAGCTATGCTCATTTCAATACCCAATAATCCATCTGTTTTTAACCCCGTGACGCATCTGGACAATGCTATAAAGAGGAGAGACTTAGTTTTAGATAAAATGCTAAGCTTAGAACAAATTTCACAAAATGATTTTGATACAGCAAAAGCAGACGTTATTAAATTAAATATTAAACCTCATACAGCACCTGAACCTATGAGTTACGATATACAATATGCTGTTCACAATGCAACCTTAAAGTTAATGGAAAAAGATGGTTTTGTTTCTAAATACTCTTTCAGTAATGATAATGATAGAAAAACTTATTTCACTAAATATAATGATGAATATGAGAATAAAGAAAAACAACTTCTTAGTGGAAGATATAGGATAGATACATCTATCGATACTACAAAACAAGAAAAATTACAAAATGCAGTTGATAGTCATTTGGATCAATATACAAGCACAGATGACAAAACGGGTTTATATAAAAAGCAAGGTGCAAGCGTCACTGTTGATAACAATACTGGAGAAGTAGTAGCTATAGTTGGTGGTAGAAGCCAAGATGGTAACACCTTTAACAGAGCCTTCTTAGGTGTGAGACAGCCAGGTTCCGCTATAAAGCCATTAATTGCATATACCCCCGCATTTGAAAAAGGCTACATTCCCGCTAGTGAATATAACGATACTGCATTTGATAATGGTCCCGCTAATGTTGATTTTAAATACAGAGGGTCTGTATCCTTAAGATATGCAGTTGAGCAATCTATAAACACTATCCCTGTTAGATTAGTGGCAGAAATGGGCGTAAAGAATTCGTTGAAATATCTACAAAACATGGAGTTTAAGTATACAACTCCTCAAGATATTTACCCTATAATTGCTATAGGTGGTTTTACAAAGGGTGTTACGCCAGTTGAAATGGCTTCTGGTTATTCAACCCTTGCAAGAAACGGTGAATTTATAAGCCCGACTAATGTACGTAAAATAACCAATACAGTAGTTAATGAAGTGTTATTTGAAAATAACCATAAACAGACTAAAGTATATGATAGTGGTGCTTCTTATCTTATGACAGATACTTTAAAGGGTGTGCTAACAGAAAGTCGAAGTCATTCAAATTTAGCACTTAGTAACTATCCCTTTACTGCAGGTAAAACAGGAACTACAGATCAATCAAAAGACGCTTGGTTTGTAGGATATACACCTTATTATACAACCTCTGTATGGGTAGGAGATGATATTCCAGCGCCACAAAACATGTATGGAGCTCAAGAACCAGGTCAGATATGGAAAGAATATATGGAGTACCTACACCAAGATTTAGAACAAAAAGACTTTATTCGTCCTAATACAGTAGTTGATAGAAATGGGGTATTAATGAATACTCTATATATCAAATTAAATGAAAATGGTAAAATAAAAGCAGAAAATAAAGTCATAGAAAAACCAAGTGATAATGATGCAAAAAAAGCAAGTGATGATGCTGCAAAAAAGGCAAGTGATGATGCTGCAAAAAAAGCAAGCGATGATGCTGCCAAAAAAGTAACTGATGATGCTGCCAAAAAAGCAAGCGATGATGCTGCCAAAAAAGCAAGCGATGATGCTGCAAAAAAAGCAAGCGATGACGCTGCAAAAGCTGCCGCAGACGCAGCCGCCGCAAATGAAGCTGCTGCAAATGAAGCCGCCGCAAATGAAGCCGCCGCAAATGAAGCCGCCGCAAAAGCAGCAGCCGACAAAGCAGCAGCCGACAAAGCTGCAGCTGACAAAGCCGCTGCAGACGCAGCGGCAAATGAACACCCACCAGCCACAGCACCTACACAATAACCCAGCACGAACGTTAAATCATTGCCTACGGTTCTGCATTATTAATGACTTTCCTTCCGAAATGTCGTTAATCAATAATTATATTTTATTTTAAAAGAGGGGAAGTATTCAAAAATACTTCCCCTCTTTTTTTAACGCTATATTTAAGCATACCGTTGATATCCTATATACAAATCCCCTTTAATAACACAACTTAATACATAAGTCGCTCTCTTTTGGATGATGTTCAAGGTTGATTTTTTAAATTTCCATTTAATTGATGGAGATTCAGTAAATAAAAATGCCGCCACCTACTTTGTTCTATAAGCCAACCAGCTAGAAAATCTTCCTATATTTTTAAAAGAAACTATATTGCACAAGATCTCAGTTAGTTTTCCAAATTTTCTATAACAAAAATTAAATGTTAAAAATGGAATCCATTGTTTTTTGAATTTCGGCAGTCTTTTCATTATGTTTTTAAACGTGTACACCTCTTTATATATCCATAGATAGCCATTATATAATTCTTCTGCTGTCATACTCCTGGGTTTATATACAACTTGGGCAGTATTATAATTAGACAAATTAAAATCTACTATTCTATTTTCCTCGAATAATGATAAGTATAACTTTGTGCCAGGATAGGGGGTAAGAATATGGGATGTTACCGTTTCTATTTTATTTTTAACTACCCATTCTAATGTACTCTTAAATATTGAGGCATCATCTTCATCTAATCCGAAAACAAAACTAGCATTTATCATTATTCCTCTTTTATGAATTTCATCCACAAGCTTCTCATATCTATTCACACTATTTTGTACTTTATGAACACTTTTTAATGACTTACTGTTTATACTTTCAAAACCTATAAAAAGGCTTTGACAGCCTGCCGCCTTCATTTCATCTAATAGTTCAGGCATGTCAACTATATTAGAAGTAACTGCTGCATTCCACTTTAATTTAAGAGGTTTCATTTCCTTTAATAATTTTTTTGTCCATTTTGGATTTCCAACAAAATTATCATCAATAAACATTATATGTCTTGTTTTTAATTTATTTATATCTTTAATTACATCATCTATAGGTCTATTAATATAGGTTTTAAGTACATTTTTGCAACTATTATAGCAGAAATCACATTGAAATGGGCATCCCCTGCTTGTGCTAATTATATTAGTATATAAATATTTTTCATTATCGATAATATCATAATTAGGTGATACTATTTCTTCTCCCGAAATATTTTCCATATCATAATATATCTTTTTAAGGGAATTGTTTTCTTTATCCTTAAGTATCTTTACCCAAACTCTCTCAGCCATTCCCACACTTATTGCGTCAAAACTATCAACAGTTCCCTCTGGATCTGATGTTATGTGTATCCCCCCCGCAATTACTGTTACACCAAGCTTTTGGAACTCCTTTGATATTTCTACTGCTCTATTCATAACATCTACAGTAACAGTTATAACCACCAAATCTACCGGTTCATTGAAATCTATCTTTTCAACATTTTCATTCTCAATATTAACTTCATGCCCTTTTGGCGTAAGATTTGCTATTGTTAATAAAGCTAACGAAGGAGACATTCTTGTTTTTAATTTTGTATCCATAGGTCTTTGTACCATTGCAGGTTGAATTAATTTGATTTTCATATAATCCTCCTCAAATAAAGCGATATCGCATAATATTCTACGCTAGTGAGACGACCCTAATAAATTATACCATTACATACCATAATTAACTTACTATTTTTTCTATTTTCCCCGCCCGTATAACTTTCTCCTGTGTGACTCAGCTGGACAATGTTACATGTTTCATATTTCTTGAAGCTTATTAAAGTGCGCTTTCTTATTCTCTTTTACGAGAAATTCTGTATTGTAGAATTTCTTCTATATTTGAAATTAGTATACATATTTATCCTACAAATTGATGGTTCTATACCAGTGGCTTTCTCCAGTTGTTTTATATGCATTTTTATCAAAACCTGACATTCCAAATCCTATAAAGGATATAATCAGTCCCGTAAGTGTTAGAATAAAACTTAACTTTAAACAAAATTTTTTTATATTTATAATTTTCATATTCTCACCATCTTCTTTCTAAATGTATAAGAGATTTTCTGTATAAAGAATTTTGTAACATTAAAAAATTTTATAAATGTAAATTGTGTTATCAATGCACATAAAACACCTATCCCTAATAATAAAAATCCAAATCCTATTTGCGTAACAACAATATGAACTCCCTGCTTTAAGCAAAAGAAAGAGCCTGCTATACTCCATAATCCTCCCCCAAAACCTGCAAGTGCTATTATTCCTGTAACCAAAGGTATACACAAAAATATTACACATCCACATAATACTAATAAGATTATTACCGAAAGTATAGATCCCCATAATGGAAATCATCCACAATAAACCCCCTCTTTATAAGCCTGATGTGTACAATTTTGTTGATACCTACATTTGTGTTTGGGTGGGTGTTGATAGTTTTGTACATCATTATTTAATCTATCACGCCTTGAATCTAATCTTGTTGGTAAGACTATTCGATAATGGGAATAAAAAAATGAAGGAGTGCAGGTCGGGTCACCTGCATTTCCTTCATTTTTGGGGACATCTTTAATATTCTTGGACAGAGTTTGTTGTTTGTGTACAATACATGTATATCATCTATTTTTTCTTATTCCACCGTTACTGATTTTGCAAGATTTCTTGGCTTATCAACATCGCAACCCTTTTGAATTGCCATGTAGTAAGATAATAATTGTAGTGGAATTACTGAAATTACTGGTGCTAATATATCCATTACTTTTGGTATATAAGTTACGGAGTATACTGATTTTTCAATTTCAGTGTGTCCTTCTGGCGCAAAAGCAAATACTTTTGCTCCTCTAGTAGCTACTTCTTTTATATTACTTACCATCTTATCAAATAATTCTTCTTGAGTAGCTAGTGCTATAACTATAGTTCCTTCTTCCATAAGCGCTATAGGACCATGCTTTAACTCTCCTGCCGCATAGGCATCTGAATGGATATATGATATTTCTTTAAGCTTTAATGAACCTTCCATTGCAACTGCATAGTCAAGTCCACGGCCTATAAAGAACATATCTCTATGCATATAAGTTTTCGCTGTGAATTTTTGAACAGTTTCCTTATTTTTAAGCACCTGCTCTGCCTTTTCTGGAAGCTCTAGCATAGCTGCTTTAATTTCTTCTAATTCATCTACGCTTAATGTTTCGTTATTCTGAGCAAAGAATAATGCTATTATATACATCGCTATAAGCTGAGTTACATAAGCTTTAGTAGATGCAACTGCTATTTCTGGTCCAGCCCAAGTGTATAGTACGTCGTCTGCTTCTCTTGAAGCTGCGCTACCGACTACATTAGTTACTGCTATAACTCTAGCACCTTTTGACTTTGCAAGCCTTAAAGCGGACATAGTGTCTGCAGTTTCTCCTGATTGACTAATAACTATCATCAATGTATTTTCGTCCATTATTGGGTCTCTATATTTAAACTCAGAAGCTATATCTAATTCTACTGGTATTCTTGCAAGTTTTTCTATAACATATTTACCTACAACTCCTGCATGGTATGCAGTTCCACATGCTACTATATATATTTTATTTAAATTTTGAATTTGCTCTTTAGTTATAGTTATTTTATCTAGAGATATTGGCTCTCCTAGAACTACTCTTGAAGTCATTGTGTCTCTGATTGCCTTTGGTTGTTCATGGATTTCTTTTAGCATAAAGTGCTCATATCCACCTTTTTCAGCGGCTTCTGCATCCCAAGTTACATGGAATACTTCTTTCTCTATAACTTCGTTTTCAGCATTAATAAGCTTTATTCCATCACTTGAAATTACAACAAATTCGTTATCTTCCAATAAATATACTTCTCTTGTGTGGTTTAATACTGCTGGTATATCTGAAGCTACAAAAAATTCATCTTTGCCAATACCTACTATTAACGGACTATCTTTTCTTACTGCCACTAATTTATCTGGTTCATCACTTGATATTACTGCTATTGCATAGCTACCTTCCATTTTAGTAGTAGCCTTCATTACCGCTTCAACAATATTTCCATCAAAGTAGAAATCTATAAGATGTGGTATTACTTCTGTGTCAGTTTCAGATGTAAATTTATATCCTTTTGACATTAACCATTCTCTTAACCGTATATAATTTTCTATAATCCCATTGTGAACTACACTAATAGTTCCTTTTTCATTAGTATGTGGGTGAGAATTTTCATCTGATGGTTTACCATGAGTGGCCCATCTAGTGTGTCCTATACCCACTTGTCCAATAAGCGGCTCTTCTAATAATTGAGCCTCTAAATTTGCAAGCCTTCCTTTGCACTTTGTAACGCTTAAAACTCCATCATTTATAATTGCGATTCCTGCTGAATCGTATCCTCTATATTCTAATTTACTAAGACCTTTTACCAAGATTGGTGAAGCCTGTTTTTTCCCAAAATATCCAACTATTCCGCACATATTCATCTTCCTCTCAAATTTAAAATTTTACACAAATCAACACTAAGGTGCTTTATTACCTTTGGTGCTATTCGTAATATTTATAAAGGTTTTAACACCAGATTGATCTTGTAACGAAAATCACTAATCGCTTTTATCAACCATTAACGGTAGTGCGCTACCGCGGGGCATCCGCCGAAGATTCGATACTCCCCATCCTCGTCAACTCATAATGCATAATAACTACTAATGCTCATTATGAGTCCTGGCGCTTTAAAATCATCTAATTTTCTCTATCCTCCTTTACCATAATATTTACATTCACAAATACGTAAACTGAAAGCTTATGAACCTTTCACATAAGCTTTCAGTCTATTATATTCATTTTATAGCCTAAACGTCAATGCTTTTAATGATAAGTTAACTTAATAGTTACTTTTTTCTACTATAATTCATGTTATTTTCCATATTATTTAGCAATCATGAAATTTTATACTATCTTACTTATTTGCTTTTTCCTGGATTAATTTCGCAAGAGCATGAGCCATTACGTCTAATTCACTTTGTACTTTACCCTCGAGCATTACTCTCACTAAAGGCTCTGTACCTGAAGGCCTTATAAGTACTCTTCCACAACCATCTAATTTTTCTTCTATTTTTTTAATCTCTTCAACTATTTCACTATCAGTTTCATGTATGTCCTTTTTATCATTAGGTACTGTTGCATTAACTAATACTTGCGGAAGTTCTGTCATCATTGCCGCAAGCTCCGATAATGGTTTTCCTGATTCTTTAATAACAGTGGCTAATTGAAGTCCTGATACAAGTCCATCCCCTGTAGTATTGAAATCCAGGAAAATTACATGTCCTGATTGCTCTCCACCTAGGCTATAACCCTCTTCTTGCATTTTCTCAAGTACGTACCTATCTCCTACTTTAGTTTTAACTGTAGTTATGTTTTCTTCCTTCATCGCAATATCAAGGCCCAAATTACTCATAACTGTTACTACTACTGTATTTTTAGTTAATTTACCAATATCATTTAAGTGTTTAGCACAAATAGCAATTATAATGTCTCCATTTATGAGATTTCCTTTCTCGTCAACAGCTAAACATCTATCTGCATCACCATCAAACGCTAATCCTAAATCACAATTGTTCTCTTTAACAAAAGCCATTAAATGCTCAGGATGAGTAGATCCACAGTCTCTATTTATATTTATGCCATCTGGATCATTGTTAATAACTAAAACCTCAGCTCCTAGATCTCTTGTAGCTCTTACTGATGTAATATGCGAAGCCCCATTAGCACAATCTAATGCTATTTTAAGTCCTTTTAAGTCTCCTGAAATAGTAGATTTAGCAAATTCTATATAATCATCTACAGCACTGTGATTAACTGTTTTTTTACCTAAATCACCTGCTATTGGTGATGGTACTCCTTTAAAATCACTTTCTATGACTGCTTGTATTGTATCCTCTAATTCATCAGACAGCTTGAACCCATTGTTGTTAAAAAATTTTATTCCATTATATTCTACCGGGTTGTGAGAAGCTGAAATAACAACCCCTGCATCTGCTCCATATTTTCTAGTTAAATATGCTATAGCGGGTGTTGGAACTACTCCAAGACATATTGCCTCTGCCCCTACCGATAAAATCCCTGCAACTAAGGCTGATTCTAACATATCTCCCGAAACTCTTGTATCCATTCCTACTAAAATTTTAGGTTTATGAGCTCCGCTTGTTAATACAAACGCTCCTGATCTCCCTAACTTATATGCAAGCTCCACTGTTAATTCTGTATTTGCTATACCACGTACTCCATCTGTCCCGAACATTCTACTCATATTTTTCTACCTCTTTCTCAATATTATATGGGTTTATTACAGATCATCCTAAACAAAACAACTAATCAATATGCTAGTGTTTTATTTTACTATTTATGTATATATATATTAAATCCCTTTTTGCATAAATGAATAAAACTTAATCATATTATACTACAGGTATAAGTATTTGTAAAAAAAGTCTCAGTATTTTACAATATACTTGTAAAAAAAATAGCCCAACTCACTTATTTGGGTTGGGGTAAATCATCTCCTGGGTAGCTTCACAGCGTCTAAGAAGCTGCCTTATTCTATAACAATCTCAACTGCATCTCCGTCTCCACTTTTTATGTCTACAATTTTTCCATCCATTCCATTATCTATGGCATCTAATATACTTTGAGTCATTGCATCCATATCTACATTTTCCATACCATCTACGTTTACGTTTGGAATTCTTCCGAATGTTCTTATCATACCACTTACAAATTTCAGCGGAATGTTAATATTTGCATTGTCATTTCCCTTAGATTTTATCCTTATTTTGAGCATTTTAGAATGTGTTTTGCCCTTAGTGTGGCTATTATTATTTGGTGCTACTTTATCCAAAATAATAAATTCTTTACTTTTTTCATTTAAAGCGTCTATAAGCTGCATAGCTTCTTCTGAATTAATTTTACCTTCTTCAACCATTTTTAATATTCTTGAGATTTCATCATTCATTATTTCCCCTCCTTTTTCTGAAATGTTGCTAACATAATTAATGCTTCATCAGCAGTAATTTCACCTTTGTCTAACATATCTAATACATCCTTTTTATCAGTGGCTAGTTTTTGCTTTAAAACAGTATACCCAAGTGCTTCAATAACCTCATCTAGCTTTGCTGTCACTGCCTGGTCTGCTATGCCAAGTTCTTTTTCCATATCCTTAATGTTTCCTCTAGCTTTTAAGAATACTTCAACAAAATTTAACTGTTCACTATTTAAATAATCAAATCTAGATAATTCAAATCGGTTTTCTACCACAGTATTACATCCATCACATTTCAATCTAGTCGCTTTTAATCTAGAACTACAAACTGGGCATTTACTTAATATTTTGCATGCCATGTTTTACCACCTTCTTCCATTGTATTCATTATATTATCATTAATTGAAATATTCAACATAGAAATTAATTATTTCAATATTTTAAACGACATTTCAGTAGGAAAGTCCCCTACTTCCATAAGTGGGAGTTATATGCCCCAACAAATAGAAAACTTCAGTGGGAGTATAAATCTCCTTCTGAAGTCGTTAATTCATCTTCTTCAAAGCTGTTCAGCGACCCAGGAGATGATTTAAGGCAGCTTCAAAAAAATAACTAACTGGTATGCTAGTCTATTTTTTTGGAGCTACCTAAATGAATTATTTTAAAATTATAAAAACAGCTTATTAATATAGTTGTTATTTATATTCTTTTGCCTTTTCTTCACCGTTTAATATTCTTAAGCCACCTTGAGTTAGTGCTAGTAATTCATCTTCACCTGGATAAACTACAACATTTGCTATAAATTCTACTCTTTCCTTTATATACTTAACTGTAGCCTTCCCATAAGCTATTCCTCCAGTTAAAACTATAGCATCGACTTTTCCTGATAAAACTGCTGCACATTGTCCAATTTCCTTAGCTACTTGATATGCCATAGCCTCAAAAACCAATTTAGCCTTTTTATCGCCGTCTTCTACTTTCTCTATTACTTCTCTAGCATCATTTGTATCAAGATAAGCAACAAATCCACCTTTTCCATTTATCTTCTTTTTCATATCTTCTAAAGTGTATTTTCCGCTAAAACACATTTCAACTAAATCTCCTACTGGTAGTCCTCCAGATCTTTCTGGTGAAAATGGGCCTTCTCCATCTAGTCCGTTGTTGACATCAACAACTTTTCCATCTTTGTGAGCACCTACTGAAACTCCGCCACCCATGTGTGCAACTATCAAATTAAGTTCTTCATATTTTTTACCATTTTCTTTTGCATATCTTTTAGCTACTGCTTTTTGATTTAAAGCATGAAAAATACTCTTTCTTTCTATTTCTGGCATACCTGATATTCTAGCCACATCAATAAGTTCATCCACGACTATTGGATCAACTATAAACGCTGGTATATCTAAAGATTTTCCAATTTCGCTTGCAATTAGTCCTCCTAAATTTGAAGCGTGCTGGCCTTGAACTCCGATTTTCAAATCATGAAGCATAGCCTCATTTACAGCATAAGTACCACCTTCAATAGCTTTTAGAAGTCCTCCGCGGCTTACTATGGCATCCAAAGTTTTTATATCAAAGTTCTTTTCTTTAAGTATATTTAATATAGCATCCCTTCTGAAATTAAACTGTTCAAATATACCTTTAAATTCACCTATTTCTTCTGATGAATGTCTTAATGTTTCTTCTAAAATTTCATTTTCATCTTCATACACACCTATTTTAGTGGAAGTTGAACCAGGGTTAATAATTAACAATTTATATGACATATTGTTCCTCCTTTGTGCTTCACGTCGCATTCAAATAAATAGCAAGCAAATATGCTAAGCACCTTTAACTTGCTACCTATTTCCACGAGCCTAAGCTAGTAGTAATTTTATTTATTATATTCTGCAACTAATGCTGCAAGTGCTATAGAATGTAATTTTGTTTCAGGACTATCCGCTCTAGAAGTTAATATAACAGGAGCAGAAGTCCCTACTAGTAATCCACCGCTCTTAGATTTAGTAGTGTAATTTAAGCATTTGTACATAGCATTTCCTGTTTCAATATTGGGCATTACAAGAATATCCGCTTTACCTGCTACTGGTCCCTCTATTTTTTTATGTTTTGCAGCCTCGCCTGATATTGCAATATCTAATGATAAAGGTCCATCAACAACACATCCCTTTATTTGCCCTCTATCGCTCATTTTTGAAAGCATTGCTGCATCTAGTGTTGCTTGCATACTTGGGTTTACTACTTCTACTGCACAAACTACTGCTACTTTAGGAAGTTCAACACCACAAGCTTTTGCTACCGCTACTGAATTGTTTATTATACCTTTTTTTTCTTTTAATTCTGGGTACATATTAAATGCAACATCTGTTAAAAATATCAACCTATCATAACTTGGTATCTCAAATACTGCGACGTGTGACATTAATTTACCAGTTCTGAGTCCTACTTCTTTGTTTAATACAGCTCTTAAGAATGTGGCCGTTTCTACGAGTCCTTTCATAAGCATATCAGCTTTTCCTGAGGATACAATCTGAACTGCAGTTAATGATGCTTTTTTAACGTCTTTTTCATCTATAATTTCAAACTCTTCTGCATCCATTCCTATGTTTTTAGCAATAAATATTATTTTTTCTTTATCCCCTACTAGTATTGCATCTGCTATGCCGTTTTTCTTAGCATCGCGCACAGCCTCAAGTACTGGCTCATCCTGCGCTACAGCAACTACTACGGTTTTCATCCCCTGTGCCTTTGCGGTGCCTAATATTTTATCGAAAGTTTTACTCATTAGATTACACTCCTTCTACTGTCTATTTTAACCCTTCTTAGTATATTTTAACATATTTCGTAGGTGGAATCCAATGTTCAATAAAATTTCTTATTCAGGTTTCCATTTTTTCATTATACTTTCTGCTGTTTTTAATCCATCAACTGCCGCAGAAATTATTCCACCTGCATACCCCGCTCCTTCTCCTGCTGGGTATAATCCTTCTACAGATATACTTTGTAATTCCTCGTTTCTATCAATTCTTACTGGCGCCGATGTTCTTGTTTCAATACCAGTCATAACTGCATCTTCTCTTGCAAAACCCTTTATTTTATAATCAAATTTAGGTAAAGCCTCTTTTATAGCATCTGTTACATAACTAGGCAAACACCCAGTAAGATCAGCAAATTTATATCCCGGAGTATAGCTTGGTTTTATACCCCCTATTTTGTTACTGTCTATTCCTTTAAGGAAATCTCCAACTAATTGCACGGGTGCATTATAGTTGGATCCTCCAATTTTATAAGCTAGGGCTTCATAATGCCTCTGAAACTCAATACCAGCAAGTGGGCTATCCGCTCCGAAGTCTTTAGGACCTACAGATACCACTACAGCTGAGTTTGCATTAGTCTTATCTCTCTTATATTCACTCATACCATTTATTGCAAGGCACCCCTGCTCTGAAGCTGCCGAGACTACTTGTCCACCTGGGCACATACAAAAACTATACACTGCTCTTCCGGATTTTCCACTTGTATAAGTAAGCTTGTAATCAGCACCTTTTAACCTTGGATGGTTAGCATATTTTCCATATTGATTTTCATTGATCATATCCTGAGGATGCTCTATTCGAACCCCCATTGCAAATGGCTTACTAGACATAAATATGCCTTTTTTATATAACATTTCATAGGTATCCCTGGAACTATGTCCTGGAGCTAAAATTAAGCTATCACAAGGCAACTCTTCCCCATTTACTATTATGCTTTTCACCTTTTTATCTTTAATTTTTATATCGGAAAGCTTACTATTAAATCTTACTTCTCCACCTAGCTTAATAATACTTTCTCTGATATTTTTCACAACTTCTTTTAACACATCTGTACCTATGTGAGGCTTGCCAATATACAATATTTCCTCAGGTGCACCAGCTTTCACAAATTCCTCTAATATGTAGTCACATCTAGTGTCCTTTATTCTTGTAGTTAGCTTTCCATCTGAAAAGGTTCCCGCTCCACCTTCACCAAATTGCACATTTGATTCTGTATTGAGCACCGCCCTAGTCCAAAATTTGTTTATGCTTTTTGTTCTAAGCTCTACCTGTTCTCCTCTTTCAATAATTAGAGGCTTGTATCCCTTTTGCGCCATAAGAAGCCCAGCAAACATACCTGCTGGACCCATTCCTACGATTATAGGTCTATGCTGCATCTCACTCGTTCCAAATTCAAACTCAGCATTATACTTAACTTCTTCAAGTTTAACATCTTTATGATTTGCCCTCTCTACAATTTTTAATTCATCATCCATTTTAATACAAGCAGCATAATTAAATTTAATGTTATTCTTTTTCCTAGCATCTATGGATTCTTTAGCTATTCTAAAATCTTTTATTTCGTTCTCATCAACTCTCATTATTTTTGCTGCCTTTGTTTTTATAGTATCTATAGTATCGTCTATATCTAGGACTATGTTATTCACTCTTATTGTCATTTCCTGTCATTACCTCCGTTTGTTTCTTCGTAATAGTTACTAATATTTTATCTTGGTCTTGTGATATTAAATTTACTCCTTCTGGCATACTTGTCACTACTTTCACAGAGTGTTCTCCTTCTACTAAATTAGCTAAATCTACTACGGCGCTAATTTTTGTCAAATCCAAAGAATTCATAACTGCCTGCGTACCTGAAACCAGTAGTGAGTCATTATTTTTTTCGAGTTTCACTTGATATTTTTCATCTAAATTAATATATTTGATGTCTTGACTTAGTTTTTTTTGCACTACCTCATCTATATTCTTTTTCACTACCTCATCTAAATTAATCTCAGCCTTAACTAAAGCAGTACCACTAACTAAACTTAATCCACCTGGAATTAACACTTTAACATTCATCGTAGTACTTTTGTTTATTTTACTTAGGTCAATAGCTTCCGTGTTTAAATTTTCCACTTGGTTAAGTGCATCTACACTTCCTGTTACATCAAATCGTTCTGGTTGCACTTTTATGCTCTTTAGCGTAAAATTAGGATTTAAAACTCCTATGGTTTTCACCGTTACTCCTACAGACTTAGTCTTCCTTATAGGAATCTTAACATCTATCTGAACTGGGTTTACAACCACTCCTTTTACTTCCTTACCTTCTTCATCTACTGGTTTAAGCGTGTATGTTTTTGCAATATTTGATTCCACGTCTTGTATATTAACTTCTACTAATATTTTTTTCACTGCATTTACAAACTTTGAACCACCTACTACTTTAGCATTACTTTGGGATATTTCTGGTTCAGATGCATAGAAGCCTTCTTTGGGTTTTCCACTTGTAATTACATTTATAGGTAAATTAGATTCAATCCGTTTATCTAAGTTTACCTTTACAAAAAGACCATTACTATTTACCACGGTTATATTATTAGGGCTTTTTCTTATTTCAATAGGAATCATTTGTTCTCCAGTTTTAAGAGCATATGCACTTAAATCTGCAACTAATGTGAAATCTTCTGCTTTCTTACCCAAAATTATACTAGTACTAGCCCCTTTAATATTTATGGATGTTGTTAAATCTTGCCCTGGTACTAAAACGAGATTTGACTGGGTTAATACATTTGTATTTAAAAGCTGTACAGGTATGTTTTGAAGCTTATAAGCAGTAAGTGGATTTTCTGTGCTTGATATAAAAAGCCATAAAGCAAAGGCAGCTATTACGCAGCAAATTTTAATTATAAATTCTTGTTTTCCGTTTTTATCCATGCCTTTACTCTCTCCTTTAAGGTTATTTTTTTAATTTGTCTTCTTCTTATTATTTGAAGAAGTATTTTTTTAAGCTTATCCTTGTCATAGTTCCTTAGCAATCTTCCATTCATTGCTATAGATATAGTTCCTGTTTCTTCTGATACTATTATCGTTAGAGCATCTGAAGTTTCCGTTATTCCTATTGCCGCTCTATGCCGCGTTCCTAGTTTCTTACTTATTACATCATTATTTGTTAAAGGCAGAAAGCATCCTGCCGCGATTATCCTATCATTTCTAATTATTGTAGCCCCATCATGAAGCGGGGTATTAACTACAAATATATTTTCTAGTAAAGCTGTAGATATTACAGCATCCAATGTGGTTCCTGTTTTAATAATTTCTGCAATACCTGTCCTTTGTTCTATTACTATTAGTGCACCTGTTTTACTTTTTGATAAAATTTCAATGGCATTTACGATTTCAGTTATAACCTTCTCCATTATTTGTTCATCTTCAAATACGTGTTTATCAGCAAAAGCGGTCCTTCCGATGTGCTCTAAAGCCCTTCTTATTTCTGGTTGAAATATGATAACAATAGTCAAAACACCAATTGTTATTGTCTTATTTAAAACCCAATTTAATACTGTTAAATTAAGCAATTGGCTTATCGGAATAAGCACAAAAATAAAAATCATTCCTTTTAATAACTGTATAGCTCTTGTTTCTTTCATTAGCATGTAACTTTTATAGAATATAAACGCCACCACTAATATATCCAAAATTGAAAATATGCTTATATTTTTGATTGTGCTTATCATTAACTTAAATACTTCCATAAAGCTCACACCCCTCTACTAAAACTCCTATTTACAATTATACACCATGATTTGCTTTATTAGTATATATTATAAGTTAATTTTATTATAACAATTAAGCTCACATTTCAAGGTAATTCTATTCAATTTATACCCATTTTAGATTCTAAGAGTATAATTCTATAATTAAACTAGAATAATATATGTATTAAATTAATATATGAATATAAGACAAATAATAAGGGAGTGAGTTTTTTTGAACGAGCAAAAAGAAAATGTAGATATTATAGATACTAATAACAAAGGAAAAACATTTAAAATCATACTTTTTCTATCTATTATCATGATCTCTATAGGTATTTCCTTCACTATCTATTACAAATCTATAAATAAGGTATATGATTCCTATAAAACCGCCTTAATAACTAATATTAATGTTATCAATAGGGTTAATAACAATACAGGACAGTTTAATAGTGGCCAAACAATAGATGTTGGTTATGCCAAAGAACAATTACCTAGTATTATTAAAGATTTAGCTAAGCTCCGTGATAATTTATCAAATTCAGAGCCTACCGCGAAATATAAAAAAGACCATGAAAATTTAAAATCAGGCTTAGACAAAAACCTATTAATATACAGACAAACACTAGCAATTTTAAATAATCCTTCTGGTCGAGATGTAGAAAAATCCGTGGAGGATCTTAAAACCTTTAGAAATGATTGCATGAATTTTTACTCCTTAGTAGATATTCGTAATATTGAAATAACACTGCCAAGAACATCTTTAGTCTTCATTGACAATGTACTTAATTACAGTTATAGCGCCGTAATGATAAGAAAAGAAACAGATATTAAATCGGAACAAACCCAAGAATTTATCAATAAAACTGATAGCTTATCCGTGGATTTTTTAGATTCTAAAACTGATTTTTACTCAAATGTAATAAAAGCAAGAAAAAAAGAGATATCCTATGATGACCTTTTGTCACTAGTAGATAGTGATTTTACAAAATTAAGCGAAATGCAAACTACATTTAAAGGTTTATCTGTGCCTCCTGCGGCTATTACTACTTATGAATCCTTCAAACTTTTATTAGATAACCAGGAAAGCTATTTAAGGGATTTTAAACTTGCGCTAACAAGTGAGAAAGTTCAAACTTTAAGTACGGCTGTAGACACCGCCGCATTAGATGCTCTATACAATTCTTCTAATGTGCTATTTACACAAGTGGAACGTTCTTATAATGATTTTATTAAAGTCTATTCTCAGCTAAAGAATAATAAATAAATACGTATATATTATTATAACTTAATTGTTTTTCGTTATAATATAAAAATTCAGTGTATTATTTTCGTACTCTTGGTCACACTATTATTAGCCTAAGTAAAAAATACGGAGGAACCAAGCATTTGGGGTGAATCACTTATTGTGTAGGTTAAACCTTTCCCGAACCCGTCAGCTAACTCCGTAGGCAAAAGGAGAGATACTATGAAAAAATTTGCTTTTTTATCTTGTATGCTAACATTCTTATTAGTATTGCCTAGTTTAAGAGTAAATGGTAAAAATTTATACTCATTTGATTCAGAAATTAAAGATTTATATAATGATAAACTAAAAGCAGTAGCAGTATTTAAGCAGTCAAATAGCTCAATTTACATTAGTGATAACGATATTTATTTAATGTCGCAAGTTGTATACGCCGAGAGTTGTGGTGAACCTGATATCGGCAAACTCGCAGTAGCATCCGTTATACTAAATCGTGCTCGTGATGGTCATTTCCCAAAATCTATTTCTGGTGTTATAAATCAAAAAAACGCTTTTTCTTGTGTTAAAGATGGGAAAATAATTCACAATGGCAAATCGAATGTTATTCCCGATTCTGCTTGTTACACTGCTGTATTAGATGCATTAAAAGGTAAAGATCCTACATATAATGCTGTTTTCTTTTATAACCCTGAAATATCTACTTCTCAGTGGATGATAGGTATAAAAAAAACAAATGTAAAAACTATAGGAAATCATGTTTTCTTTGTAGTTAAATAAAAAAAACTGTAGTTATAAACTACAGTCAGGTAGCTCACTTTAGTTAATTCTAGCTACAGCTAGTTCTAACTACAGTTAGCTACCTAATTTTATTGTTAATAACATAAAAATCAATAGTCAGCATCTATCTTATTTATTTTTATGTTCTTTATCTAAATAGGTAACTGCACTTAATGCTGCTACTAATCCTTCACCTGCAGCCTTAATATACTGATATGGCTTCCCTACGCAGTCGCCTGCTGCAAAACATCCTTCTATATTGGTTTTCATACTTCTATCAACTTTTATATGTCCCTCTTCGATTTCAAGACCTGGCACCAATTGACTAGGAGACACACTATCTCTTAGCATGAAAATTCCATCTGTAGTTATCTCGCCCTTCTCTAAAATAACCTTAGTTACCACATCTTCACCAACTATTTCTAAAGGCTTATTTTTTATTATCTCCACGTTAGAATTTAAATCATATTCCCCTTTGTACATAGGGATATAATATGTTTTTCCACTCAATTCACTTACATAATTAGTTTCTTCTTCGCTTTCTTTATTATATCCGACTATAACAACTGTTTTTCCTTTATATAATGGAGCATCGCAAGTAGCACAGTACCCTACTCCTTTTCCTAAAAACTCTTCTTCTCCTTTTAATGCTTTCGTGTATTCTATCCCCGTAGCTAAAATTATTGCTTTAGCCTCATATATTTTTTCGTTTACCATCAAAGCAAAATAATCCCCCATGGCATAAACATTATTTATTCTCTCATTTACAATACCTATCCCCATGGCATCAACATGTGTTGCAAATTCATTCTTAAGTTCCTTTCCTGAAACGTTATAGAACCCTAGAAAATTGTTTACCTTTGCTGCTTTTACTAGTTTTGGACTTAATTCTTTGCTTCCAAAAATTATTATGTTTTTATTTCTAATTTTAGCACTAATAGCTGCTTCAAGGCCTGCTGGGCCTGTTCCAATTATAGCTATATCATATCTCTCACCCATAATTTTTCCTCCTAATGTTTTCATCCTAATAAAACTATTCTACTTATTTGACCCTATGATAAGTAAAAATTCTTCACTTAGAAAATGGAGATATTTATTTAAATTATAAAAATTTAAAATATCTATCTCCAACATTTCTATTTAATACTTACATTACTTTATTTAACCTTATTACCATATCAATCATCATTTTTAGTACTGTAAGATTTTATATATGATTTTCTATTATTTTCTTTAAATCTGCTTTAGGTCTGAATCCTACCATAGTTTCTTTAACCGCGTCTTTTCTAAATACCATAACTGTTGGAATACTTGAAATTTTATACTTTGATGATATCATAGGACTCTCATCTACATTTACTTTTGCAAATTTAACTTTTGTTCCCATTTCTTTTGCTAATTCTTCAATTACTGGAGTTAACATTTTACAAGGTCCACACCAAGGTGCCCAAAAATCAACTACAACTATGTTATCTGAATTTCCAATTTCCTCATTAAAATTTTTATCATTAACTTCTTTAATCATATTATTACCTCCAATTATTATACCCCACCAGGGTATGTTTATATCTTAATTGTATACCTTATTATTTTACTAGTCAATATTTCAACTTAAATCTGTTGGATTTAAGTTTTTTTGTATAACTGTAAATATTGTAAAATTTCTAAATTTATATACACATTTCAAGATTAGTATACCCAAAGCAAATCTTAAAAATGTCTATACTCCTTTGTATTATTACTTATTTTTATGTTCCTAATATCTTTTTCACTATAGCGTTATTATATTGCGAATTTGGAAATTGTTTCACTAGTTTTTCTGCATAAACCTTTGCTTTATTTGAATCTAAATCTTTATTTATAAGAATTAAATTATATAAAACTTCATTAGTGTAACTTCCACTAGGAAATTGTTTTAAACTAAGTTCATAGTATTTAACAGCATTTTGAAAGTCAGAAATAGATTTGTAACTTAAAGCTAGCATATAAACAATATGCTCTTGTAAATAACTATCTTTAGAATATGGTAATGCATATAAAAAATATTTCCGAGCTTCAACAAACATTTTATCATTCATACAATTTATACCTTTTTCATAAAAAATTGGCACTCCACTATTTTTAATAATTTCTTCTCCTTTTACCATAAGTAACTTATCATTCATTCCCAAGTCATCATTCTTCCACCTATTTATATATTCAATCATTTGCTCTATATCATTACTATTTATACTTTCTTTAAATTGTTCTTGTGGGAATTTCGTCATTTCTTGTGATTTATTTTTTATTGTGTTTTTTTTATTCTTACTTGTACCTTGATTCTCTACTTCAGTATTATCTTTAACTTCTTGAAAATTTTGATTTTCTATTTCTACTTTGTTTTTAGTTTCCTCTTTATCTTCTTTATTAATTAACGCTATTACGCTTTGCGCTTTTTTTATAGCAGTTGTTGATATGTTTTTTGCCTTATACATATAAACTTTGCCTAGAAGTAGCAGCGTTACAGATAAACATATACTAGCAGTAACTATAACTATTTTCTTATAGTTTATTTCTCTCTTTAAGCTACCATATTCTATTAATATTTTTTTGTTCATAATAGCTTGTGTATTTTTTTTATCTACTTTTATAACCTCATTTATGTAATGTAGTGCTTTCTCATATTCCCCTTGCTTTATGTAGCATCCACTAATATGATTATTCACATTTATAAAATTAAAGTGACTGGTTTCGCACTGTTTTAAATTCTCAAGAGCCCCAAGTATATTAAATTGCTTAATTAGCTGCATGGTATTGACATACAGCTGTAATTTTCCCTTATCACGTATACTATCATTTAGATATTTTTTTGATACCTGATCATTGTTTCTTTTATAATTTATATTCCACATTTTTTTAGCAGTTTCTAAATCACCTTTTATATAATACAAAATACCCTTCAAATTTAAAGCGGCAGCATTTGTATTGTTTAGCGAAATACTTCTTTCACATAGTGCTAACGCTTTGTCTATATATCCATCATTATATTTATTCATAGCTTTTACATATATTTTCCCTGATTTGTCCATAAACTCACCTTTTATTTCCTATATTTATAATTAATCTAATTATATCATAGGATTTATTTTTTTTAATAGAATTATTCATAATTATAATAGTAAAAATATATTATTATATTTTTTTGTATTAAAATTTTAATTATTTCATATTATGATATTAATGCACTAATTATAAGGAGGTTCTCTGAATAAAGAAAATCTCGTTAATCTTCTAATAATTTTACTACTTGCGACCTGTTCCTGGTTGAATAAGACTATTAAAATAATATATATAGATACTATGGGAGGACCTTATGACAAAAAAAAATTTTACTTTTATCATATATTTTCTAAGTTCTATTTTAGTATTAGTTCTTTCACTATTTGTTTATAGGTTTTCTATGCATATTTGTTACCTTAATTTACATGATCGAATAACTACACCAAAATATACAGGTGAAAGAGTTTCTAAAACTTATTCTGCCAAACTTAAAAAAATTGCAACTTTTATTAATACTACTAACGAACCATCTATTAAAGGACTTAGTAATGCAGATTTGATCCTTGAGTTTTTAAGTAAGTCTAATGGCCTTACTTGTAAAGCTATATTTAGCCAAGAAAGTGCTAAAAATATTAGTTCAACAATTAATTTAAAAGATTATTGCAATTCATATTTACCAACATTAAAATTTTCCAATAACGTTGATACAAAAGCCCTTAAAGGTACCAATGCAACTTCCATTTTTATAAGTTTTAATGAAGATTCATCTTCAAATTTTTTATATCAAAATGGAGAGTATTATCATTATAGAGGCTTAAACATTGATAATGATAATAATACTCCTGTAAAGCTAACTAATGTTATTGTACAATTTGTCCACGGTAATATTGTAAATGATGAAACCTTAGCTTCGTCTGAATCTCATGGCACTGGATTGTTATTTTGTAGCGGAAAAGCTCAAGATATTAAATGGGATAGGAAGAATAATTCTAAAATAAATATTACAGGCCGAAAAGGGGACCCTATCTCACTAATGCCAGGCCCTACATGGTGGACTTTTATTGATGGAACCTCTTCTATAGCCTACGATTAGCAATTAAATCATCCTTTTTAAATCTGTTCAGCACCATCTTCGAGGCTGCATTATTATGAAAATTTAATTACAAACCAAAAAGCATATTTCTAGAATAATATGCTTTTTTAGGTTGCCCGCATTTAAATAAGTATTATTTTTCAAACTAATCCAAACTTGCTCCAATATACTTATTTACTCTTTTGGATTACTTTTAAAAAACTCGTCTACAGATTTGCTTATGGAGTCTGCAATTTTTCTTTGATATTCATCTGACTTTAACTTTTGTTCTTCTTCATTGTTTGATAAAAATCCACATTCCACTATAACGCTTGGCATATTGTCATTCACCCTTAATAACTTGTAAGCATTTTTAGCGGGCTTCTGTATTCTCTTATTATTGGGATCCAAATCTACCCTAAGGTTTTTTTGAATTGTACTAGCTAATGTAACGCTATCTTTATAATCTGAGTACCATACTTGTGCTCCATAATATTTACTCTGTGAAAAATAATTTAAATGAACGCTAATTAACATATCACAATTACTTGATTTCTTTAAATCACATCTATTTTTTAAATCTTCATTGTAATTTGACCTTATAGTTCCACTTTTTGAATAAGCTCCTGTATCTTCTTCTCTTGTCATAACTACTTCATATCCTGATTTTTTCAAGCTCTCTTTAAGCTTTTTTGCTATACTTAAATTTATATCTTTTTCTACAGTACCATTTTGAGAGCTTGTGCCACCATCCATCCCTCCATGTCCGGCATCGATGAGTATTTTTTTATTCCCTTTACCCGCATTCATAGTTTCTTTTGAAAAGCTTAGATTTACGCCTATAAAGCCTACCATCCCTACAATGATTACTAGGATAATAGCTACTAATTTGTTATTTTTATACCTCAATTCATCCACCCTTTTATTTATTAATATATGTTAACTTTATTCAACTTGCAGATGATTTATTAGTATTTTCATATTTGCTTTAGATCCTTTTTTATAAAAATCTATAAACAGTATTTATATTTACAATTTAACGGCAAACAAAAAGCACCCGCTAAAAATTATAGCGACTGCTTTCTGCTTTCCTCAAGTTATATGTAAATATATTTCACTTATATAAATTATGATTATTTGTTTATTACCACTTCTGCGATATTGGTTGCATGATCTCCTATTCTTTCAAAATTGCTAATAATATCTAGGTACATTGTCCCAACTGTAGCCCCGCATCCGCTACTATTTAATCTTCTTATATGTGATGATCTTAATTCGTTTTCTAAACTATCAATTCTACTTTCTATTGCCATAACGGATTCCGCTTTCATAATATCATTGTTTTCAAAACTCTCAATACTAATTTCTAGAGCATTTACTATGTATTTATACATTCCATCTAACTCTTCTATAGCTTCTTTTGAGAATTTCAAATTCTTTTGAATCTTTTCACTAGTTAAATCCACTAAATTTTCAGCATGATCTCCTATACGCTCTATATCATTTACTACATTGAACATAGAAGTTACTATTTTAGTTTGTTCCTCCGATAATTGTGTTGATGAAAGCTTTACTAAATATGATGTAATTTCATCTTCAAGTAAGTTTATTAATTTTTCATTTTCATAAACAGTTCTTATATTACTTTCGTTATTGTTAGTAAAACACTCCATAGCAAGCTGTACATTTTCTTTTGCTAAGTTAGCCATTCTAACTACCTCTTGCGATGTTTGCCCAACCGCAATAACTGGCGTCTCTAGTAATCTATCATCTATATACTTAACCCCCATTATTACAACTTCATCTTCTCCAGGTATAATCTTGTTAACAAGTAAAACAAGATATCTTATAAATGGCACCATAATTATGGTATTTGTTATGTTAAATATTGTATGGGCATTCGCAATTTGTCTTTTTATACCCATACCCCCACCCGGTGATATAACCTGTACAAGTTGTATTACTGGGTTTATTAGCGGAATAAAAATTAATGTACCAAATATATTAAAAAACAGATGTATTAGAGCTGCTTTTTTTGCTGTTTTAGACGTTCCTATACTCGATAATAAAGCCGTTATACATGTGCCTATATTATTACCAAATAAAATTGGTACCGCCACTCCGAGTGGCAATGCTGATGTAGACGCTAATGCTACTAAAATACCCGTGGACGCAGAAGAACTTTGGAGTACTGAAGTCATAAGTACACCCGTTAAAACTGCTAAGATAGTATTTCCTTCCAATTTCATTATTAAAGTTGCAAAAGCTGGCGAATTGGCTAGTGGAGACATAGCATTCTTCATTAATTCCATTCCTAAGAAAAGAATACCAAAGCCTAATATAATATTGCCTGTTTCCCTACCCTTTTTATCTTTTGAAAATAATATTGTTAAGGAACCTATTCCTAAAAATACTGGCATTATATTATCAAGTTTAAATGCAATTAGCTGCGCTGTTATAGTGGTTCCAACATTCGCTCCCATAATTACCGCCGCTGCCTGATATAGGTCCATAAGTCCTGCATTAACAAAACCAACTACCATTACTGTAGTTGCACTACTGCTTTGAATAACTGCTGTTATTGCAGCTCCTGTAGCTACACCTTTAATAGGATTAGATGTTATTTTATCAAATATCTTTTTGAGTTTTTCTCCTGATGCATTTATTAACCCATCACCCATCATTTTCATTCCATATAAGAATAACCCGACGCCTCCAAAAAGGCCTATAACCATATTTATAGCCTGCATAAAATTCCTCCATGTCTAATGTATTATAAGTATTTTAATCATTCACACAAATAATACTATAGGTTTATACTTTATGTTAAGTAATTTACGACATATTTAACATAGACTTTATAAAACTTAACACAAACATAACATATGAGGTATTTACTTTTAACGACATTTCAGAAGGGAAGTCTCCTACTTCTATACGTGGGAGTTATATACCCTAACAAATAAAAACTTCAGTGGGAGTATAAATCTAGTATAAAGCCCCTTCTGAAGTCGTCAATGCAGCTTCTTCAAAGCTGTCGCAGCTCCGCAGGAGATGATTTAACTATCCTTATAAAACAATATTATAATAAATTTCCATTACATATCATATAATTAAAATATAATGGAATAAAATATTTTATAGAGGTGATCTAATGTACAATTTAAAGCCTTACATTTTTGATTTTAAATCGGTGAATGGCTTTTCCAAGAAGCAGCTAGATGAGCATTACAAACTATATTCGGGTTACGTAAGCAAGTTAAATGAAATTTGGAACATTCCCTATATACCAGGTAATTATACTGATAGCAATGCCACTTATTCCAAAATGCGCAGTTTAAAACTAGGTGAAACATATGCACTGAATGGGGTAAAGCTTCACAACCTTTATTTTGAAAACATGACTGGGGGAAGTAACACCCCTTATGGTCCCATATTTAATGCTATAATAAATCAGTTTACGACCTATGATGATTTTATCTCCTATCTTACAAATGTAGGATTATCCATGAGAGGTTGGGTAGTTCTTTCTATTGATTCGCTTGATAATAAATTACACATAATAGGAAGCGATTCACACGATACTGGAGCAGTATGGCAATCTTTCCCCATATTAGTAATGGATGTTTATGAGCATGCATATTTCATGGATTTTGGAACAGATAAGAAAAAATATATTTCTACGTTTATTGAAAATATAAATTGGAGTATTTTAAATGACAGATTCCAAAAATACGTCTTTTCAATGAGGTCCGCGAATATGAACCAACATAGATATTATCCATATAGTCTTTTTTAATGGATAACTTTCTAAACATTTGTCAGTTATAGGTGGTTTTAAATCATTTTATAAGTTTAAAAGAAATAAAAATCCCCCAAACATAATTGTTTGAGGGATTTTTGACTTTATAAAGACTATCTCTTTGAGAACTGAGATGCTTTTCTTGCTTTTTTAAGGCCGTATTTCTTTCTTTCTTTCATTCTTGGATCTCTTGTTAAAAATCCTGCTTTTTTAAGCTCTGGTCTTAAAGTTTCGTCAGCCTTTAATAAAGATCTAGAAATACCGTGTCTTATTGCTCCAGCTTGACCTGTATATCCACCACCGTTTACATT
This sequence comes from Clostridium sp. CM041, assembly GCF_055081035.1. Classification (NCBI taxonomy): domain Bacteria; kingdom Bacillati; phylum Bacillota; class Clostridia; order Eubacteriales; family Clostridiaceae; genus Clostridium; species Clostridium sp. CM041. The sequence continues at coordinate 2,693,676 of NZ_CM143648.1, read as the reverse complement.
AACTAGAATATCAAATTTATCTTTAGTTCCAGTTAATACTAAAGGTTGGTTAACTATAAGAATTAAAGTTTCTAATCCAAAATAATTTTCTATGTTTCTTTTGTTTATAACAATTTTACCTTCGCCAGGTACAAGTCTTACTCTAGCAACTGATTTCTTTCTTCTTCCTGTTCCTATATATTGAACCTTTGCCATTATGTATCCTCCCTCCGAATCTAATTAGTATTTAAGCACTAGTGTTTCTGGATTTTGTGCTTCATTTTTATGTTCTGATCCTCTGTATACAGTTAATTTCTTAAGTGTTTGACGACCTAATGGTCCCTTTGGAAGCATTCTTCTTACTGCTTCTTCAAAAATAAACTCAGGTTTTTTAACTATTGCTATTCTATATGGAACTTCTTTTAATCCACCTGGATAAAAAGAGTGATGTCTTAACATTTTTTGGTCTAATTTCTTACCAGTTAAAACTATCTTATCAGCATTTATTACAATTACAAAGTCACCTGTGTCAACATGTGGTGTAAATGTTGGTTTGTGCTTTCCTCTTAATATAGCTGCTATTTGACTAGCTGCTCTTCCTAAAACTTTTCCTTCTACATCTACAACGAACCATTTTCTTTCTACTTCTAGTGGTTTTGCTAAGTATGATTTCATTATTTTCCCTCCCTGAACTTTTAACAATTAACTTCCTATGCTAAAGATCCGGGGCTAGTGGATCTTATACACGATATTTTATACAAACATTAATAAGTATAATACATTCTACCGGGTGTGTCAATGTTTTTACACGTGCTGTTTGAATTTTATTGTTTTTTATTTTAATAAAAAACTTCCTCCAAACATAATCCCCCGGGTGGAGCAGATTTTCCAGCCTTTGCTCTCTCTTTTGACTCAATTATATCTTTAATTTCATTAGGTTTGATTTTTCCTTCTCCAACCCTAATTAGCGCTCCAACTATTATTCTAACCATATTATAAAGGAATCCGTCAGCAGCAATATCTATTTTTATAAGTTCTTCATCCTTTATTATATCTAGTTGCGAAATAGTTCTTACAGAAGTTTTAACCGAACTGCCCAGATTTTTGAATGCAGAAAAATCATGAGTACCTATAAAATATAACGCCCCTAGTTTCATAGCATCTACATCTAATATCTCTTTATGGTTGTATATGTAATTACGTCCCACGGCAACAGACTCTCGCCTATTAAGTATAGTGTAACTGTACCGCTTCCCTTTACTATTATACCTTGAATGAAACTCATATGGAACCTCAATAGAATGTAAAATCACAATATCTAAGGGGAGCTTGCTATTTATAGCTCCTGTGAATTTTTCCGCAGATATTTTACTATCAGTATAAAAGTTTCCTGTATACCCTTTTGCATGAACTCCGGCATCTGTTCTACTAGACCCCGTAATTTGAGTTTTTTCACCTGTAATCTCTTCAATAGCAAGCTCTATTTTTTCTTGAATAGTTCTAACATTATTTTGCTTTTGCCTTTGCCAACCTGAATAGTTTGTTCCATCGTATTCTATTATGAGCTTTATATTTTTCACTATTCCACGTCCTTTTCTATTTATACCTAGGATTTAATAATCCTTTGCACTTTAGTAGAATATTATGTTCTACTAACAATAGTAATAATAAACAACAGTGTAAAAGCAAAACTTGCAACATAATCTTTTTTTGTTATCTTTAGTTGTTTCATTTTAGTTCTTCCTTCTCCACCTTTGTAACATCTTGATTCCATAGCCATTGCTAATTCATCAGCCCGCCTAAAAGAACTTATAAACAAGGGTACTAAAATAGGGATTAAACTTTTTGCTCTACTTATCAAATTCCCAGACTCAAAATCAGCACCTCTTGCCATTTGTGCTTTCATAATTTTATCAGTCTCATCCATAAGAGTTGGAATAAATCTTAATGCAATAGTCATCATCATTGCTAACTCATGGGCTGGCACGCCTATTCTTTTAAATGGATTTAAAAGATTTTCTATGCCATCTGTTAACTCTATTGGGGATGTAGTTAATGTCAATATTGATGTTCCCATAATTAAAAACACAAGTCTAAGAATCATAAACGCTGCAACTATTAGACCTTCTTTATAAACATTTATAAACCCATAGTGAAAAATTAAATTTAACTCTTTCCCGCTAGTCATAAAAATGTTTAATACTGCTGTAATAAGTAATAAAACTAAAATAGGCTTTAACCCATTATAAATGTACTTAAATGACAAATTAGCTATTATTATTGTGGCTAAAAGAAATATAATTATAAATAAATAGCCTATAAAATTATTTACCAAAAATAGGTCCACAATAAACAAAAGGGATATTAGTATCTTAAATCTTGGATCTAATTTATGTACAAAAGACTCCCCTGGTATATATTGACCTATTGTAATATCTTTGATCATACAAATTCCTCCACTGTGCTGAAAGAAGCACATCTTACTGCTTTATATATGATGTCTTCTTAATACAAAAAATTTATACTAATTCTTTTTTAATACTCTAAGCAATTCTTGTTTAGCTTTTTCTAAGGTAAATATATCTTGTGATAAATCGAATCCTTTATTACGTAGTTCCCTAATTAAGTATGTTGCCTGTGGCACTGCTAGACCTACACTTTCTAATAATTCTATTTCACTAAATACCCTCTGTGGCGACCCGTCTAGAATACACTTTCCTTTATCCATTACTACAATTCTATTTGCAACCTTGGCCACATCTTCCATACTATGCGATACTAAAATTATAGTCATGTCGTTTTGGTTGTACAATTCAACAAGCTTACTTAAGATATCGTCTCTTCCTTTTGGATCGAGTCCTGCAGTTGGTTCATCTAAAATTAAAACCTTTGGCTGCATAGCTACTACTCCTGCAATAGCTACTCTTCTCTTTTGACCACCACTTATTTCAAAAGGTGATTTGTCCTTATACTCTTCATAATCCAGTCCAACAATTTTCATAGCTCGCTGAACTCTTTTGTTTATTTCATCATTATCTAAGCCTAAATTTTGTGGCCCAAAAGCAATGTCTTTTTCAATAGTTTCTTCAAAAAGTTGATATTCAGGATACTGAAATACTAGTCCAACCTTTTTTCTTATGTTTGTCAATTTCACATTTTTGTTTGTTATATCTATGTCGTCTACTAATATTCTACCTGATGTTGGTTTTAGTAGTCCGTTTATATGTTGTATTAGAGTAGATTTGCCTGAACCTGTATGCCCAATTAGTGCTACAAATTCCCCTTGCTTTATTTCTATAGATACATTGTCTATAGCTTTTTTTTCAAAAGGAGTTTTTGGCATATATATATACGTTAAGTTTTCTATTTTAATTGACATAATGCATTCACCATCTCATTTATAGTTAATATATCTGTTTCTATATTAATGCCATTTTGCTTAAGTTCATACGCGAGTTCTGTCACCATTGGAACATCTAAACCTATTTTTTTCATAACAGGTACATTTCTAAATATCTCTTTAGGTTTTCCATTCATGACGATTTTGCCACTATCCATAACTACAATCCTATCGGCTTCTACTGCTTCTTCCATATTGTGCGTTATTAAAATTATTGTTATGCCATGTTTTTTGTTTATTTCTTTAATAGTTCTAATAACTTCTTTTCTCCCAAATGGATCAAGCATAGCTGTTGGTTCATCAAAAACAATACACTTTGGCCTCATAGCAAGAATACCAGCGATAGCTACCCTTTGTTTTTGACCACCTGAAAGTAAATGTGGCGCATGTTTTGTATATTCGTACATTTTAACATTTTTTAATGATTCATCCACTCTTTGTCTAATTTCTTTAGGATCTAAGCCTAAGTTCTCTGGACCAAATGCTACATCTTCTTCTACAATCGTTGCAACAATTTGATTATCTGGATTTTGAAATACCATGCCAGCTACATTCCTAATTTTCCATAGATTAGATTCTACAGAGGTTTGCAATCCATATACATAGAGTTCCCCTTCAGTTGGTATTAAAAGTGCATTTATATGTTTAGCAAAGGTTGATTTTCCTGAACCATTATGACCTAATACTACTAAAAATTCACCCTTGTTAACCTCTAAATCTAATCCATCTATGGCTACTTTAGGTTGTTCATCTTCACTTCGAGGGTACTTATAAACAAGTTTATTACATATAACCATTTTTTCACCCATAAGTGTCACTCCCTACGTTTATAAATATGAATATGAAAATGGGGATTAAGTTTGTTCCCACTTAATCCCCTTTTCTCAAACTATACTAATTCTATTATGCTCATTTCTGCTGCGTCGCCTCTTCTTGGACCCATTTTCATTATCCTAGTATATCCGCCGTTTCTCTCAGCATACTTGGGTGCAATATTCTCAAATAAATCTTTAACAACGCTTTCTTCAGTAATAAATGCAAGTGCTTGCCTTCTAGCATGAAGATCTCCTCTTTTTCCAAGAGTTATCATTCTTTCAGCAAATTTTCTAGTTTCTTTTGCTCTAGTTACTGTAGTTTCAATTTTTCCATATTTCAACAAATTAGTTGCAAGACTTCTAAACATTGCAATTCTTTGATCAGTGGCGCGTCCTAATTTACGATATTGTGCCATGTGTTCTCCTCCTTACTCTTCAGTTAGTTTTAAGTTCAAACTCAAAGCTTGAAGTTTCTGTTCAACTTCTTCAAGTGATTTCTTACCTAAATTTCTAACTTTCATCATATCATCCATTGATCTTTCTGTTAGTTCTTGAACTGTATTAATTCCAGCTCTTTTTAAGCAATTATAGCTTCTAACGGAAAGGTCAAGTTCTTCAATAGTCATCTCAAGAACTTTTTCTTTCTTATCTTCTTCTTTTTCAACCATTATTTCAACATTATCAGCATGATCTGTTAATGTCATAAATAACTTAAAGTGTTCGATAAGGATTTTAGCTGATAAACCAATAGCTTCATCTGGTCTAATTGTTCCATTAGTCCAAATTTCAATAGTTAATTTATCATAATCAGTAATCTGGCCTACTCTAGTGTTTTCAACAGCAAAATTTACTCTCTTAACTGGAGTGTAAATTGAATCTACTGGTATTGTAGCTATCGGCAATTCATCTGTCTTGTTTTTACTCATAGACACATATCCTCTACCTTTGTTAACAGTTAGTTCCATATATAATTTAGCATCATCATCTAATGTTGCTATATGTAAATCGGTATTAACGACTTCTATATCTCCATCAGTATTAATATCTGCTCCAGTAACTACTCCAGGTCCTTTAGCATCAATATAAATTGTTTTAGGACCTTCTCCCTCCATTTTAAGTGCTAAGCTTTTGATGTTTAGAATTAATTCTGTAACATCTTCTTTAACACCTTTAACAGTGGAGAATTCGTGAAGTACTGTATCAATCTTAACTGCACTTGTAGCAACTCCAGGTAATGAAGAAAGAAGAATTCTTCTTAATGCATTCCCTAAAGTTATACCATAGCCTCTTTCCAATGGTTCAATTACGAATCTACCATAAGAACCATCTTCAGCTGTTTCTACACATTCTATTTTTGGCTTTTCTATCTCTAACATAATAAACCCTCCTCTTTTTTAATTGGCAACCTATTATGAGGGCAACTGATTCTATATTAATGACTATTTGCTGTATAACTCGACGATTAACGTTTCATTAACAGGAACATCTATATCTTCCCTAGTTGGTTGTGCTAAAACTTTTCCTTCAAATTTCTCTAAGTTAGCTTCTAACCAATTTGGTAAAGCTTTAGGATTTTCAATGAAAACCTTAAACTTCTCAGTAGCTCTGCTTTTTTCACATGCAGATACTACTTCATTTGCTGTTAAACTGTAAGAAGGAATATCTACCTTTTTACCATTAACTAAGAAATGTCCGTGAGTTACTAGTTGCCTAGCCTCTTGTCTTGAATTTCCGTAACCTAATCTATAAACTACATTATCAAGTCTCACTTCTAAAAGTCTTAATAAGTTTTCACCTGTTATTCCTCTTAACTTGTCAGCTTTTTCATAGTATCTTCTAAATTGACTTTCAAGTACTCCGTATATTCTCTTAGCCTTTTGTTTTTCTCTCAATTGTAATCCATAATTAGACATTTTTTTCTTACTCTGTCCATGTTGTCCTGGTGCATAGCCTCTTCTGGCAAATGCACATTTATCTGTGAAGCATCTATCACCCTTAAGGTTTAGCTTCATGCCTTCTCTTCTACAAAGTCTACAAGTAGCTCCAGTATATCTTGCCATTCAAATTACACCTCCTATTTACTATATTAAGTACTATACTCTTCTTCTTTTTGGTGGTCTACATCCGTTATGTGGAATCGGAGTAACGTCTTTGATTAATGTAATTTCTAATCCAGCCGCTTGAAGTGATCTAATTGCCGCTTCTCTACCTGCTCCTGGTCCTTTAACGAATACGTCAACACTCTTTAATCCGTGCTCCATAGCTGCTTTTGTAGCAGCTTCTGCTGCCATCTGAGCTGCAAATGGAGTACTCTTTCTTGATCCTCTAAAACCTAATCCACCTGCACTTGCCCAAGATAAAGCATTACCAGCTGCATCTGTAAGTGTAACGATGGAATTATTGAAAGTAGACTTTATGTGTGCACAACCGTGCTCAACATTTTTTCTTTCTTTTTTTCTTCTACTTCTTTTAACTTTTTGAGCCATTACATTCCCTCCTTACTATTTCTTCTTACCCGCCATTGTTTTCTTAGGGCCTTTTCTTGTTCTTGCATTAGTTTTAGTTTTTTGTCCTCTTACTGGAAGACCTTTTCTATGTCTTATTCCTCTATAACATCCAACTTCCATTAACCTTTTTATATCTAATGCAACTCTTCTTCTTAAGTCACCTTCAATAATAAAGTTCTTAGTGATGTATGTTCTTAATTCATTAACTTCTTCTTCAGTTAAGTCCTTAACTCTTGTGTCAGGATTTATTCCTGTTGTTTTAAGGATTCCCTGTGATTTAGTTAAACCAATACCAAATATATATGTTAAACCTATTTCAACTCTTTTTTCCCTTGGTAGGTCAATACCTGCTATTCTTGCCATTTACTGTTTACACCTCCCACGTAATTGTTGTTATAATTTATCACATCTATAATTAAAAACGATATAATAAACATTTATTAATATATTAGCTTTGATATTTAATACAATATCATTTGTAAATAAAACCGATTAACCTTGCTTTTGTTTATGTTTAGGATTTTCACAGATAACCATTACTCTTCCTTTTCTCTTTATAACCTTACATTTTTCACACATAGGTTTAACTGATGGCCTTACTTTCATAGCTAACCCTCCTTATTACTTGTCTCTCCAAGTTATTCTCCCACGAGTCAAATCATATGGGGAAAGTTCTACTGTAACCTTGTCTCCTGGTAATATTCTTATGAAATTCATTCTTAACTTTCCTGAAATATGAGCTAATATTTTATGCCCACTCTCAAGCTCAACTTGAAATATTGCATTGGGCAAAGTTTCTAATACCACACCTTGCATTTCAATTATATCATCTTTTGACATAAGGTAATTAAACCTCCTTACCAATATCTGCAGACTGCAAAAATATTTTAATTTTAGAATTAGTAACCTCTTTTTTAGATAAAATTATATCTCTAATTTCCTCAGCTACTGTGTGAGTAAATTTTAGATGTTTAACCTTCTTTTTCTTAGGCTTTTCAATCTTTCTTAACTCTCCATCAGAAATATACACATATTCGTTATTTAGTATTCCTACCACAATAAAATTTCTATGCATATCCCTTCCCGCTTTAGAATGTACTACCTTACCTATAAGGCTATTTTTCTCCAAATCATTCACCTCTATTAGTTCAAAGTTAATATTTCAGGACCATTTTTTAGAATAGCAACAGTATTTTCATAATGTGCAGATAAACTGCCATCTCGCGTTACTACCGTCCACTTATTAGACTTTACTTTGACATAATGCTTTCCTATATTTATCATAGGTTCAATTGCAAGTACCATACCATGAACTAACTTAGGTCCTCTATTTGGAACACCATAATTAGGAATTTCTGGTTCCTCATGCATTGATTTACCAATTCCATGACCTACAAAATCCCTAACCACAGAATACCTACGGCCTTCAGCATAACACTGAATTTCAGCAGATATATCTGATAATCTATTACCGATTATAGCTTTTTCAACACCCTTAAAGAAACTGTTTTTAGTGACCTCAATGAGCATTGTAGCTTCATTGGATACTTTTCCTACTGGAAAAGTTCTAGCAGCATCTCCATGATAGCCATTTAATATGGCACCACAATCTATGCTAATTATGTCTCCTTCAAGTAAAATACGGTTAGATGGAATTCCATGAACCACTTCATCATTAACAGATGTACATATGGAAGCTGGAAATCCACAATAACCCTTAAAAGATGGTTTAGCACCTTGTTTTACTATGAACTCTTCAGCTAATTTATCCAGTTCTGCAGTGGTTATTCCAGGTTTTATTACCTGTTCAATTATTACAAGAGCTTCTGAAACCACTTTACCCGCACTTCTCATGTATTGAATTTCCATATCACTTTTTATGTTTATCATTTTTTTATTTCTTCTAAGATATCACAGATACTTTCAAACACACTGTTAATTTCTAGTGTCCCATCAACTACTGATAGTAAGTTTTTATCTTCATAGTACTTTATCAATGGTTGTGTTTGAGCCTCATATATGTCTATCCGTTCATTAACGGTTTCTTCAGTGTCATCAGCTCTTTGTACAATATCACTTCCACATAAATTACATTTTCCGTCCACTTTCGGCGGATTGAATGTAATATGATAGCTAGCACCGCATGTAAGACAAACCCTTCTACCAGTCATTCTACCTAGAATAAATTCTCTAGGCACCTTTATTAATAACGCTGTATCAAGGGAGTTACCCTTTCCGTCTAATAAAGTTTTTAAGGCTTCACCTTGATTAACAGTTCTAGGATAGCCATCTAGTAAAAATCCATTACTACAATCTTCATTATTTAACCTATCCTTGATTATATCTATAGTCAATTCATCTGGGACTAAGTGCCCCTTATCAATATGTTTCTTAGCTTCAATTCCAAGAGGGGTTTTTTCTGAAATATTCTTCCTGAATATGTCCCCTGTTGATATATGTGGTATGGAAAATTTATTACTTATGGATTTTGCTTGCGTTCCTTTTCCGGCTCCCGGAGGACCTAACAAGATTATTCTCATAGTATCATCTCCTGGTGATAATTTATTTAAGGAATCCTTGGTAATGTCGCATTACTAATTGTGATTCAAGTTGTCTTAAAGTTTCAAGAGCAACATTCACCATGATTAATAACATTGTACCTCCAAAATATATCCCCTTAAAGTGAGTATATCCCTCTATAAAAATTGGGAATATTGCTATAACAGCGGCAAAAGTTCCTCCAAGTATCGAAATCTTAGTCAATACCTTATCGATATAAGTTGCTGTATTCTCGCCTGGTCTAATCCCTGGTATGAAACCTGATGATTTATGCATATTTTCAGCCATTTCATCTGGTTTAAATGTTACCTGAGTATAAAACCATGTAAAGAATACTATTAATACAAAATACACCAAGGAGTATTTCCAACTGTTTTTTTCAAATATGCTCCAAGGACTTCCTACAATGAATTTTGCAATTGAAGATGTCGGTTTAAACTGTGCTATTGTTTCTGGGAATGTCATTACTGACATTGCAAAAATTATACCGATAACTCCAGATGCGGTTACACCAATTGGAATATGTGTTGATTGTCCTTTAAAAACCTTGTTTCCAACAGCTTTTCCAGCATATTGAACTGGAATTCTTCTTTCACCTAAACTTGCTATTACTACTGCAACTAATAATGCTATAGCAACTATAATAAACATTATAACCTCTACAAAATTTACAGTGCCTGCCTTCTGAAGTTCAGCAATTTTATACACCGTAGAAGGTAATCCAGATACAATATTAATAAAAATTATTAATGAAATACCATTGCCTATACCTTTACCTGTGATTTGTTCACCTATCCACACCAAAAATGTTGATGCAGTAGTCATCGTTAGTATCACTAGAAATATGGCTAAACTAGATGTATCTGAGAATGCTCCAGTACTTGCAATAATTGCATACATACCGAAGGCCTGTAAAGCCCCCAGCACTATTGAAACATATCTAGTAAGGTCTTGTATTTTCTTGCGTCCTTCAAGCCCTTCTTTAGAAAGTTGCTCTAAATATGGGATTGCTATTACAAGTAACTGCATTATAATTGATGCGTTTATGTATGGACCAGCACCCATAGCAAAAATACTAAATTTACTTAATGCACCACCTGACATCATATCATAAAAACTAATCAACGTTCCACCATTACTAGTTAAGTCTACAAGCTTGCTAGCATCTACACCAGGAACAGGAATATAAATACCCATCCTCATAATTGCAACCATAAGTAGCGTGAATATCATACGCTTTTTTAAATCAGGAACTTTCCAGGCATTACGTAGGGTTGATAACATTTATATCACCTCAACTTTTCCTCCAGCTGTTTCAATTTTCTCAGCTGCTCCTTTAGAGAATCTTGATACTTTTACAGTTAATTTCTTTTCTAAATCACCATTTCCAAGTATCTTAACTCCATCATATGCTTTTCTTATGACTCTTCTCTCTAATAGCAATTCTGTTGTAACTTCTGTACCATCTTCGAACATATTCAGTCTATCTACATTTATACAAGAATATTTTTTCGCAAAAATATTTGTGAACCCTCTTTTAGGTAATCTTCTGTATAAAGGCATCTGACCTCCTTCAAATCCTGGTCTTGTTCCTCCACCTGATCTAGAGTTTTGTCCATCTTGACCTCTTCCTGCAGTTTTTCCCCATCCTGAACCAGTACCTCTACCGATTCTCTTAGGAGATTTTTTGGAACCTTCCGCAGGTCTTAAATCTTGAAGTTTCATGTCAACACCTCCTCTTTTTTATACTTGCTCTACTTTTACTAGATATATAATTTTGTTTATCATACCTTTGATCTGAGGAGTTTCCTCGTGCTCAACACTATTTCTTATTTTTCTTAATCCTAAAGCATTAACTGTAGCTATGTGTTCTTTCTTTCTACCTATTAAGCTTTTAACCAATGTTATTTTAACTTTAGCCAAGGTTTTCCCCTCCTATCTTAAAATTTCTTCTACTGTCTTGCCTCTTAATTTAGCAACGTCTTCTACTGTTCTTAAACCTGCTAAACCTTCGATAGTAGCATTAACCACATTTCTTGCATTACTAGAGCCTAAAGATTTAGCTCTAACATCCTTTAATCCTGATAATTCTAGAACTGCTCTAACTGGACCACCAGCTAAAATTCCTGTACCTTCAGCGCCCGGCATTATGTGTATAACCGAAGTACCAAACTTTCCATCAATAGTATGTGGAATAGTTGTTCCAACCATAGCTACATTTATTAAGTTCTTTTTAGCATCTTCTATTCCTTTTCTAATTGCTTCAGGAATTTCTACAGATTTACCCATTCCAACGCCAACGTGTCCGTTTTCGTCTCCAACAACAACTAGTGCGCTGAATCTGAAGTTTCTTCCACCTTTAACAACCTTAGCAACTCTGTTTATATTAACTACTTTTTCTTTAAGATCTAATGTGCTAGGATCTATTTTCATGTGTTTCCCTCCTTCTCTTAGAATTTAAGTCCAGCTTCTCTTGCTCCCTCAGCGAGAATTTGCACTCTACCGTGGTATACATATCCGCCTCTATCAAAAACTACTTCTTCTATTCCTTTTTCAAGCGCTCTTTCAGCAATCATTTTTCCTACTAATTTAGCAGCATCTTTATTGCTTCCTATCTTTTGTTCAAAAGCTTTATCTACGCTTGAAGCAGAAACTAGTGTGATTCTTGCAACATCATCTATTACTTGAGCATATATGTTCTTTTCACTTCTATATACAGCTAATCTAGGTCTTTGTGCTGTACCAGAGATCTTTTTACGAACTCTAAGATGACGCTTAACTCTTGACTTTTGTCTATCTTCTTTCTTGAACACATCATTCACTCCTTCCTACTTTATTTACCTGTTTTACCTTCCTTACGTCTGACAACTTCGCCAGCATATCTAATTCCTTTTCCTTTGTAAGGTTCTGGTTTTCTCCAAGCTCTTATTGTTGCTGCAACAGCTCCAACTAATTGTTTATCAGTACCTTTTACTATAATTTTGTTAGCATCAGGTAATTCAAATTGGATTCCTGCAACTGCATCTATTTCAACTGGATGTGAATATCCAAGACTTAATGTTATTTTAGTGCCTTTTAACTGAGCTCTATAACCAACGCCAACTAACTCAAGCGTTTTTTGGTATCCCTCTGTTACTCCAATAACCATATTGTTTATCAATGATCTTGTCAATCCATGAAGAGCTCTATGTTCTTTTACATCGCTTGGTCTTGTAACTACTACAGTATTATCTTCCATAGCTATATTCATTTTAGTATTCATGCTTTGAGTTAACTCACCTTTTGGTCCTTTTACATTTACAACATTCATTGGTGAAACTGTAACAGTCACTCCATTAGGTATAGCTACTGGAAGTCTTCCGATTCTCGACATACTTACACCTCCTGTATTCTTTTTAGACACATAACAATTATTAATTGTTACGTCCCGTGTGTTCATTTTAAATACTAACCAATTCTTAATTGTTTAGTCTCCATATTACTTTAGGCACATAACAATTTCGTTTTTCTATGAATTATCTATTATTACTATGTACATAATAACTCAATACTGTTATGCATTAAAATTATTATATTACCAAATGTAACAAATAACTTCTCCGCCTAAACCTAATTTTCTAGCATCTCTATCCGCTACTAAACCTTTTGAAGTTGATATTATAGCAACTCCTAATCCGTTTAGTACCTTTGGAATATCCTCATTTTTAGAATATACTCTTAAACCTGGTTTAGATATTCTCTTAAGTCCAGTGATAACTCTTTCCTTGTTTTGACCATACTTCATTGCAAGTCTCATCATTGGAACAACGCCATCATTATACTCTTCAATGTTTTTAAGATATCCTTCTTGAAGCAATATATTTGCAATTTCCTTCTTTATAGTTGAAGAAGGTATTTCTACTATTTCATGTCTAACAACATTTGCATTTCTTATACGTGTTAGCAAATCTGCGATTGGGTCAGTCATAACCATTTTTCGTGCCTCCTTTCATTAGAATGTTCTAATTACCAACTTGCTTTTCTGCAACCAGGAATTTCTCCCTTGTGTGCAAGCTCTCTAAAACAGATACGGCATATACCAAATTTTTGTAAAACAGAATGTGGTCTTCCACAAAGTCTACATCTTGTATAAGCTCTAGTTGTAAATTTAGGTTCTTTTTTCCATTTTTCTATTAAAGCCTTACGTGCCATATGTTTCCCTCCCTATTATTGAGCAAATGGCATTCCAAGGAATCTTAATAACTCTCTTGCTTCCTCGTCTGTCTTTGCTGTAGTAACAAATATTATATCCATTCCTCTTATTTTATCAATTTTATCATAATCTATTTCAGGAAATATAAGTTGTTCTTTAATCCCTATAGCGTAATTCCCTCTTCCGTCAAATGCTTTAGAAGAAGCTCCTCTAAAATCTCTAACTCTAGGTAATGCAACGTTCATTAATTTATCTGCAAATTCGAACATTTGAGTTTTTCTTAATGTAACTTTACAACCTATTGGAGTATTTTCTCTTAACTTAAAGTTAGCTATTGACTTCTTTGCTCTTGTTATAATTGGTTTTTGACCTGCTATAATTTGCATATCGCTAAGAGCTGCATCTAAAACTTTAGAATTGTCTTTAGCTTCTCCAACTCCCATATTTAAAACAATTTTTTCAAGCTTTGGTACTTCCATTATATTTTTATAACCGAATTTTTCCATTAGCGCTTGAACTACTTCATTATCATATTTTTCTTGTAGTCTTGAACTCATATGTTAAACCTCCTTTCAGGAATTAAAATGTTTCTACACATTTCTTACAAACTCTTACTTTAGTTCCATCTTCTAGAATTTTGCTACTTATTCTTGTTACGTTTTTGCATTTTGTACAATATAACATAACTTTTGAACTATTTATAGCCGCTTCTCTGTGAGTTATTCCACCTTGCATATTTTGCTTGCTTGGTTTTTGATGTTTCGTAACTACACTAACATCTTTCACTAAAACTTTACCAGTTTTAGGATATACAGCTAAGACTTCGCTTATTTTGCCTTTGTCTTTACCTGATATAACCATTACTGTATCTTTTTTTCTTACGTGCATTTTTTTAACTGCCATGTTAGACACCTCCTATCTTATAGAACTTCAGGCGCTAATGATAAAATCTTACTGAAGTCTTTATCTCTTAACTCCCTTGCAACAGGTCCGAATATACGAGTTCCCTTTGGGGTTTTGTCGTCTTTTATGATAACAGCTGCATTATCATCAAATTTGACGTATGATCCATCCGCTCTTCTTAATCCTTTTACTGATCTAACTATAACTGCCTTAACTACTTCACCTTTTTTAACAACTCCACCTGGTGTTGCACTTTTTACGCTAGCAACTATTGTATCGCTGATGTTTCCCCATTTTCTCTTAGAACCACCTAATACTCTAATACACATAATTTCCTTTGCACCAGAATTATCCGCAACTTTTAATCTCGATTGCTGTTGTATCATATCAAATACCCTCCTTTCAGTTGTTAAACCGAAATACTATTTAGCTTTTTCAACTATTCCAGTAATTCTCCATCTTTTATCTTTAGACAATGGTCTAGTTTCCATAATTGTAACTTTATCATTTATTTTAGCTTCATTCTTTTCATCATGAGCTTTAAATTTTGTTGTTGTATTAAGTATTTTTCCGTATAGTGGATGACGAACTTTTGTTTCAATTGCAACAACTATTGTCTTATCCATTTTATCAGAAACTACTTTACCTGTTCTTGTTTTTCTATTATTTCTTTCCACAAGAGCAACCTCCTTTCAGTTTTACTGTTCAAAAGCTTTTATTTCTTCTTGCCTAAGAATGGTCTTAATTTGGGCTATAGATTTTTTCACTTGTTTAATTCTCATAGGGTTTTCTAGTTGCCCTGTAGCTAACTGAAATCTAAGGTTAAATAATTCTGCCTTTAGATCAGACATTTTCACTAGCAAATCTTGAGGATTACTTTGTCTTAATTCTTTTAATTCATTAGCCTTCAATGACTTCACCACCCATTTCCTCAAAATCTTTTCTAGATACAAACTTAGTTTTAATTGGAAGTTTGTGTGAAGCAAGTCTCATTGCTTCTCTAGCAGCTTCTTCTGTTACTCCTGCAATTTCAAATAAGACTCTACCTGGCTTAACAACTGCTACCCAATATTCTACTGATCCTTTACCAGAACCCATACGAGTTTCAGCCGGTTTTTCAGTTACTGGCTTATCAGGGAAGATTTTTATCCAAACCTTTCCGCCTCTTTTTACTTCTCTATTGATAGCAACTCTGGCAGCTTCTATTTGATTACTTTTAACCCAGCCACATTCCATAGCTTGTAATGCATACTCACCATATGCAATAAAGTTTCCTCTTGTAGCTTTTCCTCTCATTCTACCACGTTGAACCTTACGATGTTTAGATCTCTTAGGCATTAACATGTCTTATTCCTCCTTCCTTACACTTCTACGCTTTTATTTCTTCCTTAACGATTTTCTTTGTAGGAAGAACTTCGCCTCTATATACCCAAACTTTTACGCCAATTTTACCGTATATTGTATCTGCTTCTGCAAATCCATAGTCTATATCAGCTCTCAAAGTTTGTAATGGTATTGTACCTTCATGATAGTGTTCAGTCCTAGCTATTTCTGCTCCGCCAAGTCTTCCTCCACATGAAATTTTAACACCTTTTACGCCAGATCTCATAGCTCTTTGAATTGTTTGTTTCATTGCTCTTCTAAAAGAAATTCTCTTTTCTAATTGCGAAGAAACATTTTCAGCCATTAATTGAGCGTTGTTTTCAGCTTGTTTTACTTCTACTATGTTAATTAAAACATTCTTATCTGTTATAATTTTTTTCATGTCTAACTTTATAGCTTCAATTCCAGAGCCACCTCTACCGATAACCATTCCTGGTTTAGCAGTGTGTATGTTAATTTTAACTCTTTTAGCAGCTCTTTCGATTTCAATTTTAGAAATTCCAGCTGTGTAAAGTTTACTTTTTAAGAATTCTCTAATCTTAAAATCTTCAACAAGATTATCTGCAAAATTCTTTTTATCTGCATACCATTTAGAACTCCAGTCTTTTATTACACCAACCCTAAAGCCGTGTGGATGTACTTTTTGTCCCACGCTAAAACCCTCCTTCTTATGATCTTTCCGTAACTATAATAGTTATATGGCTAGATCTTTTTCTTATTCTATAAGCTCTTCCTTGTGCACGCGGTCTAAATCTCTTAAGTGTTGGACCCTGACATGCATAAGCCTTAGCAACGTATAGTCTATTGATATCTAAATTTAAATTATTCTCTGCATTTGCTACAGCTGATTTTAGTACTTTAGTTACTACTTCAGCTGCATTTTTTGGAGTGTATTGTAATATAGCAAAAGCTTCATTTACATTTTTATCTCTTATTAAATCAAGAACAATCCCGATTTTCATTGAGGACGTTCTCACATATTTAGCTATAGCTTTAGCCTCCATGATTGTCTCCTCCTTCCACACTATTTTACTCTGCTTGTTTTTTCTCTAACAATGTGTCCTTTAAATGTTCTAGTTAAAGCAAATTCGCCTAATTTATGTCCTACCATATCTTCTAAAACATAAACTGGTACATGTTTTCTTCCATCATGTACTGCGATAGTATGCCCTATCATTTGCGGGAAAATAGTAGAACTTCTTGACCAAGTCTTTATTACTTTTTTCTCGCCATTTTTATTCATTTCGTTAATTCTGCTTAACAAAACTTCTTGTACATAAGGTCCTTTTTTAACTGATCTACTCATTTTTGTGGCCTCCCTTCATACACCATAACCATTGTTTAAAAAGAATTTAAATTCTCTTCAAACTATTTTCTATTTTTTCCCTTGACAATAAATTTGTCAGAGTATTTTTTAGTTTTTCTAGTTTTATATCCTAGTGCCGGTTTACCCCATGGAGTCATCGGACTAGCGTGGCCTATAGGAGATTTACCTTCTCCACCACCATGTGGATGATCACAAGGATTCATTACTGAACCTCTGACTGTAGGTCTAAATCCTAAGTGTCTTTTTCTTCCTGCTTTACCTATGTTAACAATCCCATGAGTTACATTAGAAACCGTTCCTATAGTAGCTCTACAATTTACTCTAACATATCTTACTTCACCACTTGGAAGTCTTACTTGAGCATATTCTCCTTCTTTAGCCATAAGTTGCGCTGAAGAACCTGCTGATCTTACAAGTTGAGCACCTTTTCCAACTTGTAGTTCTATATTATGAATCGTAGAACCTGTTGGTATATTAATTATTGGAAGAGTATTCCCAACTTTTATATCAGAATCAGCACCGGATACAATTACATCTCCAACTTTTAATCCAACTGGAGCAATTATGTATCTTTTTTCACCATCAGAATATGCAACAAGAGCTATGTAAGCAGATCTATTTGGATCGTACTCAATTGTAGAAACTTTTGCTGGAATATTATCTTTAGTTCTCTTGAAATCTATTAGTCTGTAACTTTGTTTTGCTCCACCACCTCGGTGACGAACAGTTATTTTACCTTGATTATTTCTACCACCTGATCTTTTTGTGCTTACAAGAAGTGATTTTAATGGCTTATCTGTTGTTATTTCTGCAAAATCAGCCATAGTCATATTTCTTCTTGAAGGTGTGGTCGGTCTAAATTTCTTAATTCCCATGTGACTTTCCTCCTTCTTTCTCGCTTATCTGGCCTCTGCCAATACCTGCTTAATAATTACATTCCATCAAAAAACTCAATTGTCTTGCTTTCTGTTGTTAAAGTAACAATAGCTTTTTTGAAGTCAGCTCTTTTTCCAATGTGAACCCCAACTCTTTTAGTTTTACCTATATTTCTTAGTGTTCTTACATTTTCAACTTTAACTCCAAATACTTCTTCTACTGCTTTTTTAACTTGAGTTTTATTTGCATGAATATCAACTATAAAGGTGTATTTTTTTTCCGCCATTACAGCCATACTTTTTTCAGTAATTATCGGTTTTCTTATAATATCATGGCTAGTTAGCTTCATTATATATACACCTCCTCAATTTTAGATACAGCATCCTTTGTAACTATGAATTTTTCATACTTTAGTATGTCATAAACATTCAAATTGTTTACTGGTGATACTTGTACTCCAGGTATGTTTCTTGCTGATTTATAGATATTTTCTTCTGACTTTTCAACAACTATTAAAGTTTTTTTAGCATCAAAAGCTTTTAAAACCTCTAACATTGCTTTAGTTTTTGGTGAGTCAAATTCTAAACTATCTAAAACTATCATTTCGTTCGAAGCTACCTTAGCTGATAAAGCTGATTTGAAAGCAACTCTTCTCATTGTCTTCGGTACAGACATACGGTAATCTCTTGGCTTTGGAGCAAATACTATACCACCATGTATCCATTGTGGTGCTCTTATAGAACCTTGTCTTGCTCTACCAGTTCCTTTTTGTCTCCAAGGCTTTATACCGCCGCCTCGAACTTCAGCTCTAGTTTTAGCTGATTGAGTTCCTTGTCTTTTATTTGCAAGTTGTGCTACTACAACTTGATGCATAGCATCTGCGTTGACCTCAACTCCAAATATATTTTCATTTAGTTGAATGTCTCCAACCTTTTGTCCTTCTTTACTAAATAAATCTAATGTAAGCATTCTGCATCCTCCTTTCTTTAAAGTTACGCTTTAACAGCATTTCTTATTACAACTGTGCCTTTGTTAGGTCCCGGTATACCACCTTTAATTAATATAATGTTCTTTTCAGGCATTACTTTAACTATTTCAAGGTTTATTACTGTTCTACTAACATTACCCATATGACCTGGCATACGTTTGTTTTTAAACGTTTTTGATGGATCAGAAGATGCTCCCATTGATCCAACCGCTCTATGGAATTTAGATCCATGACTCATTGGTCCTGTATGTTGATTCCATCTTTTAATACAACCTTGGAATCCTTTTCCCTTAGATATTCCTGATACGTCAATTTTATCTCCAGCAGCAAATATATCTGCCTTAAATTCTTGACCTACTTCATAAGCACTTATATCTTCCATTCTAAATTCTTTTACGAATCTTTTTAAAGATGTTCCTGCTTTAGCAAATTGTCCTTGCATTGGTTTGTTAACTAACTTTTCTCTTATGTCACCAAAGCCAACTTTAATTGCATTGTAACCATCATTTTCGATAGTTTTCTTTTGAATAACAACACATGGACCTGCTTCAACAACTGTTACTGGAACAACTCTTTTATTTTCATCAAATATTTGAGTCATACCAAGTTTTTTACCCATTATTGCTTTTTTCATGAAAATACACCTCCTACTTATTAGCGGACCACATTAGTGATCATAACAGTTAGTAATATTAATTTAATGCTTACGTACAGTAAATTATACTTATACGCTTAATCGCACTTATATGTACGCTTATAGTTTTATTTCGATATCAACACCAGCTGGTAAGTCTAATCTCATTAAGGCATCAACAGTTTTAGGTGATGGACTAATTATATCTATTAGTCTCTTATGAGTTCTTATTTCAAATTGTTCTCTTGAATCTTTATACTTGTGCGGAGCTCTCAACACTGTAATTACATCTTTTTCTGTAGGTAGCGGTACTGGACCAGCTACTTTAGCTCCTGTACTTTTAGCTGTTTGAACAATTTTCTCAGCTGATTGATCTAATATGTTGTGATCAAAAGCCTTTAATCTAATTCTGATTTTTTGTTTTATCATTATTATTTCCTCCTTTTCATCGCACGCTCTACTTCTTACGTGCAACAGCGGATGTTCTGTAAACTGCTCCGGGTGTTTCATGTAATAAATGCATGAAACAATCGTAGGAACCCCGTCGTCCGATTCAAGATCGGGACATGTTCGGTGAAGAATTACCCGGAAGTCCGGCAACCTCTTACCTCATCACTGTTACCACAATACAACTTCTAAAGTATACAACACTTCTTTTGCTTTGACAAGTATTTTTTTCACTATTATTTCATAATTTTTATATTTGTGGTTTCTGCTTATATTTATACAAAAGTTTTGTTGTATTTAAAAGGAGAAGAGCGTCCTCTTCTCCTTAATAATAAAAGCTTTTATTATTATTGAAATTCATCAATTGATGGTTATAAATACATTGTAAATGATTATTTAACTATTGAAGTAACAACTCCTGAACCTACTGTTCTTCCACCTTCTCTGATTGCGAATCTTAATCCCTCATCCATTGCTACTTGAGTGATTAGTTCAACATTCATGTCTATGTGATCTCCTGGCATTACCATTTCCATTCCGTCTGGTAATTTTATTGATCCTGTTACATCAGTTGTTCTGAAATAAAATTGTGGTCTATATCCATCGAAGAATGGAGTATGTCTTCCGCCTTCTTCTTTTTTAAGTACATATACTTGACCTACAAATTTATCATGTGGATGTATTGAACCTGGCTTAGAAAGTACTTGACCTCTTTGAATATCTGTTCTTTGTACTCCTCTTAGTAATGCTCCGATGTTGTCTCCGGCCATTGCTTGATCTAGAAGTTTTCTGAACATTTCAACTCCTGTACATACAACTTTTCTTTTATCTTCGCTAAGTCCTACGATTTCTACTTCTTCTCCAACTTTAAGTATCCCAGCTTCAACTCTTCCTGTAGCAACTGTTCCTCTACCTGTGATTGTGAATACATCTTCTACTGGCATTAAGAACGATTTATCTGTTGCTCTTGTTGGTGTTGGAATGTAGCTATCTACTGCTTCCATTAATTCAGCTATGCATTTTGATGCTTCTGCATCAGTTGGGTTTTCTAATGCTTTTAATGCTGATCCTGTTACTACTGGAATGTCGTCACCAGGGAAGTCATACTCGCTTAATAATTCTCTTACTTCCATTTCAACAAGTTCTAATAATTCTGGATCATCTACCATATCTGCTTTGTTTAAGAATACTACTATATATCCTACTCCAACTCTGCTTGCTAATAGTATATGCTCTCTTGTTTGAGGCATTGGGCCATCTGCTGCACTAACAACTAGAATTGCTCCATCCATTTGTGCTGCGCCTGTGATCATGTTCTTTACATAATCTGCATGTCCTGGGCAATCAACATGTGCATAATGTCTATTATCTGTTTCATACTCAACATGTGATGTATTTATTGTAATTCCTCTTTCTCTTTCCTCAGGTGCTTTGTCAATTTGGTCAAACCTAGATACTTCTGC
Source organism: Clostridium sp. CM041 (assembly GCF_055081035.1). NCBI lineage: Bacteria > Bacillati > Bacillota > Clostridia > Eubacteriales > Clostridiaceae > Clostridium > Clostridium sp. CM041. Next base: position 2,672,203 of record NZ_CM143648.1, on the reverse strand, counting down.
TAACCCTTTAGTTGCGAGTACTGCTGTTATTGCAGCTGTTAATGTTGTCTTGCCGTGATCTACGTGCCCTATTGTTCCAATGTTTACGTGTGGTTTGCTTCTTTCAAACTTTGCCTTTGCCATTTTGTATTCCTCCTTATATTTGCATATTATCTTATATTTTGCTTGTTATTTACTTCCTATAACTTGTTCTTGAATACCCTTTGGAACTGGCTCATATGCAGCAAATTCCATACTGTATACTCCTCTACCCTGAGTTCTTGATCTAAGCGTCGTAGCATATCCAAACATTTCTGATAATGCAACCATTGCCCTAATTACTTGAGCGCCTGATTGAGCTTCCATTCCTTCTATTCTACCTCTTCTTGAATTAATGTCTCCCATAACGTCTCCCATGTACTCTTCTGGCACTGTTACTTCGACCTTCATTATTGGTTCAAGCAAAACTGGATCTGCTTTTGCCATACCGTTCTTGAATGCCATTGAACCAGCAACCTTAAATGCCATTTCGTTTGAGTCAACATCATGGTATGATCCATCAACTACTTTAACTTTAAAGTTAAGAACTGGGTATCCACCAAGAATACCATTCTTTGATGCTTCTTTAATTCCGTTCTCAATTGGAGATATAAATTCTCTTGGAATAGATCCACCAACCGTACAATTTTCAAATGAGTAAGGTTCAGTAGTTGGTATTAACTCTATCCAACAGTGACCGTATTGTCCACGTCCACCTGATTGTTTAATGTATTTACCCTCTGCTTTAACTGCTTTTCGTATTGTTTCTTTATAAGCTACTTGTGGTTTTCCTACATTACATTCAACTTTAAATTCTCTTTGAAGTCTATCAACAATAATTTCTAGATGAAGTTCACCCATACCACCGATTATTGTTTGACCTGTTTCTTGATCAGTATAAGTTTGAAAAGTAGGATCTTCTTCAGAAAGCTTCGCAAGAGACATACCCATTCTTTCCTGACCAGCTTTTGTTTTTGGTTCAATAGCTACATGAATAACTGGATCTGGGAAGACCATGGTTTCAAACAATATTGGGTGATCTTCATCACATAAAGTTTCTCCAGTAGTTGTGTTTTTAAGTCCAATTACTGCACCTAATTCTCCTGAACGTAATTCTTCAACTTCTTCTCTGTGATTAGCATGCATTTTAACTAGTCTACCAACTCTTTCTTTTTTACCTTTGTTAGCATTTAATACATATGTACCAGTTTTCATTACGCCTGAGTAAACTCTCGTAAACGCAAGTCTGCCAACAAAGGGATCTGTAGCTATTTTAAACGCTAATGCTGCCATTGGCTCATCATCACTTGGGTGCCTTTCCATTTCTTCACCAGTATCAACATCTTGTCCTTTGGTAGCTGGTATATCAAGTGGTGACGGCATGTATTCTATAACAGCATCTATCATCATTTGAACGCCTTTATTTTTATATGAAGAACCACAAATTACAGGTACTATTTCATTCTTAATTACACCTTTTCGTAATGCTGCTTTTAATTCTTCTTCACTTATTTCTTCACCATCAAGATATTTCATCATAAGCTCTTCATCTAGTTCAGCTATTGCTTCAACCATAGCCGATCTGTATTCTTCTGCTAACGCTTTCATATCTTCTGGAATTTCTATTTCTTCTATTTGTTTTCCTAAATCATCATTATAGACTTCTGCAACATTTCTAACTAAATCTATAATGCCTAGGAATCCTTCTTCTTTACCTATTGGAAGCTGTATTGGAACTGCATTAGCATGAAGTCTTTCTCTCATCATGTCTACAACGTGATAGAAGTCTGCACCCATTATATCCATTTTGTTAACATATGCCATTCTTGGTACCTTATATTTAGTTGCCTGTCTCCATACTGTTTCAGATTGTGGTTCTACTCCACCTTTTGCACAGAATACAGAAACTGCACCATCAAGTACTCTCAAAGATCTTTCAACTTCAACTGTGAAATCTACGTGCCCTGGTGTATCAATGATATTTATGTTATAACCCTTCCAGAAACAAGTTGTAGCCGCAGAGGTTATTGTTATACCTCTTTCCTGTTCTTGTACCATCCAGTCCATAGTAGCTCCGCCATCATGAACCTCACCAATCTTGTGTGTTTTTCCTGTATAGAATAATATACGCTCAGTTGTTGTTGTTTTACCAGCATCAATATGAGCCATAATACCTATATTACGGAATTTTTCTAAAGAATATTCTCTACCCACTATTTGCGCCTCCTGTCAACGAGTGATTTTAAATTTGACAAAACTGTCTTGGCAAAGCCAAAACAGTTTTAGTATTAATACCTGTAATGTGCAAAAGCCTTGTTAGCTTCAGCCATTTTATGAATATCTTCTCTCTTCTTTACTGCTGCTCCAGTATTGTTTGCAGCTTCGAGTAATTCGTTAGCAAGTTTTTCTCTTGCATACTTCTCTCCTCTATTATCTGCAGCAATAAGCAACCATCTTAGTCCTAATGTCTGTCTTCTCTCAGGTCTAACCTCGATAGGCACTTGATAATTAGCTCCACCTATTCTTCTAGCTTTTACTTCAAGTAATGGCATAACATTATTTAATGCTTCTTCAAAAACCTCTAAAGGTTCTTTACCTGTTTTTTCTTTGATTATGTCAAAAGCCTCATAGCATATTTTTTGTGCTACTCCTCTTTTACCATCCTCCATTACATTGTTTATTAACTTTGTAACGACTTTGCTGTTGTACATAGGATCTGGTAATACATCTCTTTTTGCAATATATCCTTTTCTCGGCACTTTACTTCCCTCCTTAACAATTTTAATTAACTCATAGGTACTCGATATCTCTACCGCAAAGTACTCTGTACTCCTGCAAATGTATGTAAATATAAATTTTCATATATATAAATGCTGAAGACATTGCACCTTAATTCAAAGCATTATTTTTTTTGCTTTGGTCTCTTAGTACCGTATTTAGATCTACTTTGTAGTCTGCCCGCAACTCCAGCAGAGTCTAATGTCCCTCTGATGACGTGGTATCTAACTCCTGGTAAATCCTTAACTTTTCCACCTCTTATAAGTACAACACTATGTTCTTGTAAATTGTGGCCTACACCTGGTATATAAGCAGTAACTTCGTATCCGTTTGTAAGTCTAACTCTTGCTACTTTTCTTAATGCTGAGTTTGGCTTTTTAGGAGTTGTTGTTTTAACTACTGTACAAACTCCTCTTTTTTGCGGACAGTTCTTTAATGCTGGTGCAGCTGATTTTGTTGCTAATGTCTTTCTGCCTTTTCTTACTAATTGATTGATAGTTGGCATGATTTCACCCCCTCATTTTTGTAAGCTGTTCTTCATTTATATCAATGCAGCGTAACATAACTAAACGTCAATGTTACCGCATGGATATATCTATATTATTTAGTTGCTAGCATTAATTTAATCTTCGAAACGCAATGCTGTTGCTGATGCAACATCTATATCACAAAGATTTCCTAATTCTTTCATTGTGTCTACAAATATTATTTGTAGGGAATTAACCTTGGCTAGTTTTAGAATAGGATCAGTAATACTACTATCAGCATCTTTGGCTATATACAAAACTTTACCCCGACTATTCTTTAACGCTTTTAGGGTTTGTTTAACTCCAACGACTTTCTGACCTACAATTTTACCTACCATTTCTAACCCCCTTCACAATTATAATCAAAAGATTTACCTAATTAAGATTCATCTACTTGATTTAAATCACACACAAGGTGTATTTTATCATTTTACTATCACCCTGTCAACTAGTTACAACCTATACTTCCAAATCATTTTCAATTTCTACCTTTTCATCATCTTCAGTATTGATTTTTATTGTTCTATATCTTGTCATTCCAGTACCCGCAGGTATCAGTTTACCAATTATTACATTTTCTTTTAATCCAAGCAATGGATCAATTTTACCCTTAATAGCCGCATCAGTAAGTACTCTTGTTGTCTCCTGGAATGATGCTGCTGACAAGAATGATTCCGTTGCAAGTGCCGCTTTAGTTATACCTAATAGAGAAATTTTCCCCTGAGCAGGTACGCCACCTTCAGCTTCAATTTTTGCATTAGCATCTTCAAAAGCAAATATATCTACTAAATTCCCTGGAAGTAGTTCAGTATCTCCAGATTCCTCAACCTTTACTTTTCTTGTCATCTGTCTCACAACAACCTCTAAATGTTTATCATTTATATCAACACCTTGAAGTCTATAAACTTTCTGTACCTCTGACGATAAATAATTTTTAACTCCGTTAACGCCTTTTATTCTTAAAATATCGTGCGGATTAACTGAACCTTCAATTATCTCATCTCCGGCCTCAATTCTATCACCATTTGCAACTTTTAATCTTGATCCAAAAGGTATATCATAACTTAGTTCTTCTCCTGCATCACCAATTACAATGACAACTCTCTTTTTCTTAGTATCTTCCATTTTAACACTACCGCATACATCACTTACTATTGCGAGTCCCTTTGGTTTCCTAGCTTCAAATAATTCCTCAACTCTTGGAAGACCTTGGGTTATATCTGATCCCGCTACTCCACCTGTATGGAATGTTCTCATTGTAAGTTGAGTTCCCGGTTCTCCTATAGATTGAGCTGCAATTATACCTACGGCTTCGCCAATGTTAATCTTTTGAGACGTTGCCATATTCATTCCATAACATTTAGAACAAACTCCAATTTTAGCCTTACATGTAAATACCGATCTAATCATAACTTTTTTTACACCAGACTTTTGAACTTCTTCTGCTAACTTAATATCCATATACTCATTCTTAGGAACTAATACTTTGCCTGTTTTTGGATGAATAATATCTTCAGCGGAATATCTTCCAGTCAATCTTTCAACTAACTGTTCAATTACTTCACTTCCATCACGAATTTCTGAAACTTCAAAACCTTCATCCGTTCCACAATCTTCGTGTCTTACGATAACATCCTGGCATACATCAACAAGCCTTCTTGTTAAATAACCTGAGTCAGCTGTTTTAAGTGCTGTATCTGCGTTACCTTTTCTAGCTCCATGTGTTGAAATAAAGTACTCTAATACACTTAGTCCATCTCTAAAGGATGCTCTAATAGGCAACTCAATTATCTTACCAGATGGATTAGCCATAAGGCCTCTCATACCTGCTAGTTGCTTGATCTGACTCTTAGACCCTCTGGCACCTGAATCTGCCATCATGAATATCGGATTGAATTTATCCAAACTATCCATTAGTGCATTTGCCACATCTTCTGTAGTTTTAGTCCATTTTTCTATTACTCTTTGGTATCTTTCTTCCTCGGATATAAATCCTCTTCGATACATCTTCTCAATTTTTTCAACAGTTTCATCCGCATCTTTTAACAATGCTTTTTTAGCCTCTGGAACCACCATGTCAGATGTAGCAACCGTAATTGCTCCAATTGTTGAGTAATGATATCCCTTAGCCTTTATTTTGTCTAGCATCTTAGAAGTTTCTGAAGGCCCATATTTTAAGTAGCATTTATCAATAATACTACCAAGATTCTTTTTACTTACCAAGAAGTCTATCTCAAATTTCAATTCATTTCCAGGAATGCTTCTATCAATAAACCCTAAATCTTGAGGTATAGTTTCATTGAAAATTAGTTTTCCAGGTGTAGTTTCTATAATTGAAGTTATACTTACACCATCAACGGTGCCAAATAACTTAACTTTAATTTTAGCATGAATATCAATATCCTTTACTTGATAAGCCATTATTACTTCATCTGGTGATGAGAATGATCTTCCCTCACCTTTAGCACCATCTTTATCAATAGTTAAATAGTAAGCGCCTAAAACCATATCTTGAGTAGGCACACAAACCGGTTTACCATCTGATGGTTTCATAATGTTATGTGCAGCAAGCATTAAGAACCTTGCTTCAGCTTGAGCTTCAACAGATAGAGGTACATGTACCGCCATTTGATCTCCATCAAAGTCAGCATTATAAGCCGTACATACAAGCGGATGTAGTTTAATAGCCCTACCTTCTACAAGTATAGGTTGGAAAGCTTGAATTCCTAGTCTATGAAGTGTAGGTGCACGATTTAATAGTACTGGGTGATCAGATATTACTTCTTCAAGTACATCCCATACTTGAGGCATAACTCTCTCTACCATTCTCTTAGCACTCTTAATATTATGTGCTACTCCACTTCCAACTAGCTTTTTCATAACAAAAGGCTTAAATAATTCTAAAGCCATCTCTTTTGGAAGACCGCATTGATACATTTGTAACTCTGGTCCAACAACTATAACTGAACGGCCTGAGTAATCAACACGTTTTCCAAGTAAATTTTGCCTGAATCTTCCTTGCTTTCCTTTTAACATGTCTGATAGAGATTTTAAAGGTCTGTTCCCTGGTCCCGTAACTGGCCTTCCTCTTCTTCCATTATCAATTAATGCATCTACAGCTTCTTGGAGCATTCTTTTTTCATTTCTAACAATTATATCTGGAGCACCTAAATCTAGAAGTTTTTTTAGCCTATTGTTACGGTTTATTACCCTTCTATACAAATCATTTAAATCAGATGTAGCAAATCTTCCTCCGTCTAATTGTACCATCGGTCTTAAATCAGGAGGTATAACTGGTATTACATCGATTATGATCCATTCAGGTTTGTTTTTAGATTTTCTAAATGATTCTGACACATCTAGTCTTCTTATACTTCTGATTCTTTTTTGTCCTGTACTCGTTTTTAGATCTTCTTTTAATTCCTTAGATAATTCTTCTAAGTTTATATCTTGTAAAAGTACTTTCACAGATTCTGCACCCATACCAGCTACAAAACTATCATTTCCAAATTTATCAATAGCTTCTCTATACTCTTTTTCACTAAGGATTTGTTTTTTAAGTAGTGATGTTTCTTTTGGATCTAATACTACATAAGAAGCAAAATAAAGAATTTTTTCTAGAGATCTAGGTGACATATCTAAAATAAGTCCCATACGAGATGGTATTCCTTTAAAATACCAAATGTGAGATACTGGGGCAGCGAGTTCGATATGCCCCATTCTTTCACGTCTTACTTTAGATTTTGTAACTTCAACACCACATCTATCACAAACTATTCCCTTATATCTTACTCTCTTGTATTTTCCACAGTGACATTCCCAATCTTTAATTGGTCCAAATATTCTTTCACAAAACAACCCATCTCTTTCAGGTTTTAAAGTTCTATAGTTTATAGTCTCTGGTTTTTTTACTTCACCTTTTGACCATTCTCTGATCTGTTCCGGTGATGCTAATCCTATTTGAATAGCATCAAAATTATTAAATTCAAACAAGGGTTCATCCTCCCTTCATATTAATGTTCATCATTAAAATCATTTAATTCTAAGTCTTCACCAAATTCTTCTGCCGGTATTTCATCATAATTTATATCAATGTCCAGTTCTTCATCTTCATCGATAAGCTCAATGTACTCTTCCGTTGGCGCTTCAGGAATTATATCTTCTGATCCTTCTATGTTAACATTTAAATTTAATTCTTCCATTTCATCATCAACTGATTCCTTCAGTTTAATTTCTTCTAATTCATCAGTAAGAACTTTAACATTTAAACACAACGCTTGTAATTCCTTTATAAGAACTTTAAAGGATTCAGGCACACCAGGTTCTGGTATATTCTCGCCTTTTACTATTGCTTCATATGTTTTAACTCTTCCTACAACGTCATCGGATTTAACTGTTAAAATCTCTTGTAATGTATGAGCTGAACCATAAGCTTCTAATGCCCAAACTTCCATTTCTCCAAACCTTTGGCCACCAAACTGTGCTTTACCACCTAATGGTTGCTGAGTTACGAGAGAATATGGACCTGTAGATCTAGCATGTATTTTGTCATCTACTAAATGATGTAACTTTAAGATATACATATATCCAACAGTAACTCTGTTGTCAAATGCTTCTCCTGTTCTTCCATCATATAAATCAGTTTTTCCATCTGTATTATATCCTGCTTTTTCCAAGCATGCTTCAATTTCTTCCTCAAGCGCACCATCAAATACTGGTGTTGCAATATGCCAACCTAATTCACTAGCTGCCCATCCTAAGTGGACCTCTAATACCTGGCCTATATTCATACGAGAAGGAACACCTAGTGGATTTAAGCATATTTGAAGTGGCCTTCCATCAGGTAAAAATGGCATATCTTCTACTGGTAATACTCTAGATATAACCCCTTTATTACCATGTCTTCCTGCCATCTTATCGCCTACAGATATCTTTCTCTTTTGAGCTATATAACATCTAACTAGTTCATTTACACCTGGTGGAAGTTCATCACCATTTTCTCTAGTGAACACTTTAACGTCAACTATTATTCCAGCTTCGCCATGTGGCACTCTAAGTGATGTATCTCTTACTTCTCTTGCCTTTTCTCCAAATATTGCCCTTAATAATCTTTCCTCTGCGGTAAGTTCTGTTTCTCCCTTTGGAGTTACTTTTCCAACTAGAATATCTCCAGATCTTATCTCAGCACCTATTCTTATTATTCCGCCCTCATCTATATCTTTAAGTGCATCTTCGCCAACATTAGGAATATCCCTAGTTATTTCTTCTGGTCCAAGCTTTGTATCTCTTGCATCTGATTCATATTCTTCAATGTGCACCGATGTAAATATATCATCACGAACAAGTTCTTCAGATATTAACATCGCATCCTCATAGTTATAACCTTCCCAAGTTACAAACCCAATACGGATGTTCTTACCTAATGCTATTTCTCCAAGGTCAGTTGAAGGTCCATCTGCTAAAACAGTATTTACTTCAACTTTTTCGCCTTTATTAACTATAGGTTTTTGATTTATACAAGTACCCTGATTAGATCTTTTAAACTTTAGAATTTTATAAACATCTAATCCACTATCTGAATCTCTTCTTACCTTAATTTCGTTAGCACTTACATACTCAACTGTGCCGGCGTTTTTAGCTTTCGGAAGTACACCAGAATCTACTGCAGCTCTATATTCTATTCCAGTAGCTACAATTGGCGATTGTGATTTAAGTAGTGGTACTGCTTGACGTTGCATGTTGGAACCCATTAGCGCACGACTAGCATCATCATTTTCAAGGAATGGAATCATTGCTGTAGCAACAGAAACTATCTGTCTTGGTGATATATCCATAAGATCTACTTCTTCTTTTGGAACAACCATTACTTCTTCTTTAGCTCTTACAGTTACTTTTTCATCTACAAAAGTACCCTCTTCACTAATTGGTTCACTTGCCTGTGCTACTAGATATGCATCTTCTTCATCCGCAGTCATATACACAATTTCGTTTGTAACTACCGATGTTTTCTTATCTACAATCCTATATGGTGTTTCAATGAACCCATATTCATTAACTTTAGCGTAACTCGCAAGTGAATTAATAAGTCCTATATTTGGTCCTTCTGGAGTTTCTATAGGGCACATTCTGCCATAATGCGAGTAATGAACATCTCTAACCTCAAACCCAGCTCTCTCCCTAGAGAGACCGCCTGGTCCTAGTGCAGATAATCTTCTTTTATTTGTAAGTTCTGATAATGGATTTGTTTGGTCCATAAACTGAGAAAGTTGTGAACTTCCAAAGAATTCTTTTATAGCTGCGGCTACAGGCCTTATGTTTATAAGCGCCTGAGGCGTTATTCCTTCTTGGTCTTGGATTGTCATTCTTTCTTTGACAACTCTTTCCATTCTAGATAAACCAATTCTAAATTGATTTTGTAAAAGTTCACCTACAGATCTAATTCTTCTGTTTCCTAAATGATCAATATCATCAATATAACCGATATCGTAAGTTAGTCCTAACTCGTAGCTCACTGTAGCATACATATCATCTTTAATTATATGTTTAGGTATTAATCTAGTTTTATTAGCTTTTATTTGTTCTTTAATTGATTCTTCATCACTAAAATTATCCAATATCTCTTTTAATGTTGGATAATGGACCATTTCCCTAATATTAAGATCAGAAATATCAAAGCTAACTACTTTATTAATGTTAACAAAGTGATTTCCTATAACTCTTAACACCTTATCCTCTACTTGAAGATCTACTACATTAATTCCTAAGTTTTGAATTTCTAGAGCAACTTCTCTATCTATCTTTTGACCTTTTTCAACTATAACTTCGCCAGTTGAAGGGTTAACAATATTCTCAGCAGCAATTTTGTTTGCAATTCTGTGATTAATTGATAACTTCTTATTAAATTTATATCTACCAACTCTTGATAAATCATATCTCTTAGCATCAAAGAATAGTGAATCAATAAGAGATACCGCACTATCCACTGTAGGTGGTTCGCCTGGCCTTAATCTCTTATATATTTCTATCAAAGCTTCTTCTCTTGTTTTAGTATTATCTTTTTCTATTGTAGCTTTTAGTCTTTCTTCTTCACCTAATAATTGATGTAAGTCTAAATCACTACCATTGTCCATCATAGCTCTGGCCAAAATACTTATAGGCAGTTTTCTTGTCTTGTCAATTCTAATATATACAATTTCATTAGAATCTGTTTCATACTCGAGCCACGCTCCTCTGTTTGGGATTACCGTTGCAGAGTAAAGTTTTTTTCCAGTTTTATCAACAGAATAATTGTAATAAACCCCTGGTGATCTAACCAATTGACTTACTATAACTCTTTCTGCTCCATTTATAACAAATGTTCCTTGTGGTGTCATCAGTGGGAAGTCTCCCATAAAGACTTCTTGTTCCTTAATTTCACCTGTTTCATTATTACGCAATCTAACCTTAACTTTTAACGGTGCTGCGTAAGTTGTATCTCTTTCCTTACATTGTTCTTCAGTATACTTAATGTTATCTGTATCAAGTTTGTATCCTACAAACTCTAGAACAAGATTCCCAGTATAGTCTTGAATAGGATTTATATCGTCAAAAACCTCTTGAAGTCCTTCTTTTAAAAACCAATTATAAGAGTCTAACTGTATCTCAATTAAATTTGGCATATCAGTTACTTCACCTATTTTTGAAAAACTCATTCTTGTTCTTTTACCTAATTGGACAGGATGTACCATCAGCTTTCACCCCTTGTATAAACTAAAATAACCAAAAACACACTTTCCCCTAGGACCTTATGCTTTTGGATTCACATATTTATTATGTTATTATAACCATTCTTGTTAATTAAATTCACATTAACCAATAATTTCTTTTTTCAACGCTAAACTACTAATTTTAATGCATTACGCTATATTATCATAAGTATAATTCTATGTCAACATAGCATTTTAAAAAAGGGCACTCTTATCTAAAAGTACCCTGTTTATGATAAAATTATTTTATTTCTGCTGCGCCGCCAACTTCTTCTATTTTAGCTTTTAATGCTTCTGCATCTTCTTTGCTTATAGCTTCTTTAATTGCCTTAGGTGCTCCATCAACTATATCTTTAGCTTCTTTTAATCCTAATCCAGTTATTTCTCTAACAACTTTAATAACTTTAATTTTGCTAGCGCCTGCACTAGTTAAAATTACGTCAAATTCAGTTTTTTCTTCAACAGCTGCTGTAGCAACTCCTGCAGCTGCAACTGGTGCAGAAGCACTCACTCCAAATTCTGTTTCACACTCTTTTACTAATTCATTTAATTCTAAAACACTCATATCTTTTATAGCTTGAATAATTTCTTCTCTTGTCATTATAAATGCACCTCCGAATTTTTTTCATATAAATATTGTTTTGTACTTACCTTTTTAAAAAAAGGTATGCTTTGAATCAATTAAAAATTGCTATGTACTTCAGCTTAATATTTGAAATATTATTGAGCTGATTCCTTTTGCTCTTTAATTGAATTCAATAGGTATGCAAGATTTGATAATGGAGCTTTGAAGCTTCCAAGTAATTTTGCAATAAGAACATTTCTTGGTGGTATTGATGCAAGAGCATTAACCTCGGCACCATCGAATATTTTTCCTTGAATTATGCCTGCTTTAAGCTCTAATTTTTTATGAGTTTTTGCAAATTCATTTAAAACTCTAGCCGCAACAGTTGCATCTTCATATCCAAATGCCATTGAAATAGATCCTTGTAGGTGAGTTTCTATACCTTCAATTCCTAATTCCTTAGCCGCTAGAATAACTAAAGTGTTTTTATAAACTTTATATTCTACCCCAACTTCTCTAAGGTTTTTTCTTAGTTGCGTATCTTCTTCTACATTTAGACCTTGATATTGACTAAATACTACACCTTGAGCTTTTGCTAATTTTTCTTTTATTTCTGCTACTTTTGCTTCTTTTAATTGTCTATTATTGCTTAACACTATATATCCACCTCCTAACAGTTTTTAACTGCTTTATAAAAAATTAAAATCTCTCCGCAGACACGAAGAGACCTAATATAAGTATACAAGTATACTTATAGGAATCCTCGGTAGGCATGTTGTCTTTTACGCTTTCGCACCTACTATCTACGGAATATCATTTATTTCACTCTGGAAATTGTATCATGTTTAACCCTATTTGTCAATACTAGTCTAATACTTTAGCTTGATTGACTTTTATTCCAGGTCCCATAGTGCTTGAAACTGATACTGATTTTAAGTATTGTCCTTTAGCTGCTGATGGTTTAGCTTTAACTACTGCTTCCATTAAAGCATGAAAGTTTGCAACTAACTTCTCAGCACCAAAAGTTTTTTTCCCAAGCGGTACATGAATTATAGAAGTTTTATCAACTCTATACTCAACTTTACCAGCTTTTATTTCATTTATCGCTCTAGCAACATCAAATGTAACTGTTCCTGACTTTGGATTCGGCATTAATCCCTTAGGTCCAAGTACTCTACCTAACTTACCAACAACACCCATCATATCGGGAGTAGCAACAACTATATCAAATTCAAACCAATTTTCTTTTTGTATTTTTTCAACTAATTCATCAGTCCCAACGAAGTCTGCTCCTGCAAGTTCCGCTTCTTTAGCCTTCTCACCTTTAGCAAAAACTAAAACTTTAACTGTTTTACCTGTTCCGTGAGGAAGTACTACTGCACCTCTAACTTGTTGGTCTGCATGTCTTGGATCAACACCAAGGCTTATAGCGAGTTCTATAGTTTCATCGAACTTAGCTTTAGATGTTTTCACCACAAGTTCCATAGCTTCTGCTGGTGTATATAGAGCATTTTTATCTATAAGCTTAGCGCTTTCTATGTAATTCTTTCCCATAATAGTATCCTCCTTCGTGGTAATAACGGTTTTTACCTCCCACGTAATTAATTTAAATTTATTCTTCTACAACTATTCCCATACTTCTTGCTGTTCCAGCTATCATACTCATTGCAGATTCAATTGATGCTGCATTTAAATCTGGCATCTTAAGTTCTGCTATTTCTCTTACTTTAGCTTTAGAAACTGTAGCAATTTTGGTTTTGTTTGGAACACCAGAACCACTTTCTAATCCAACTGCTTTCTTTAACAATATTGCCGCTGGTGGAGTTTTTAGTATGAAACTAAAAGATCTATCTTGATATACTGTTATCACTACTGGTATTATCATACCTGCTTGATCCGAAGTTTTCGCATTGAATTCTTTACAGAATCCCATGATATTAACTCCGTGTTGTCCAAGTGCTGGTCCAACTGGTGGTGCTGGGGTAGCTTTTCCTGCAGGAAGTTGAAGTTTTATCATTCCTGTTATTTTCTTAGCCATGAATTTATACCTCCTATATTGTGGTAAAGCGGATTAAAAATCCTCCCACTTACTAAAACTTTCGTTTTATTAAGTATCTAGTCTAGTTTTTGTATTTGATTGAATTCTAGTTCAACAGGAGTTTCCCTGCCAAACATATTTATAAGTGCTTTAATTTTTTGCTTTTCCAAATGAATTTCTTGTATTAAAGCAACAAATCCTTCTAATGGTCCAAATGTCACCTGAATATTCTCACCTATTTCGTAGTCAACAACTATAGTCTTTTCTGCTATACCCATAGTTCTAACTTCATCTTCAGTAAGAGCTACCGGTTTAGAACCCGGTCCTACAAACCCAGTTACACCCCTGGTATTTCTAACTATATACCAAGATTCATCTGTCATAAGCATTTTAACCATAACATAACCTGGAAACACCTTTTTTAAAGTTATTTTCTTTTTTCCATCCTTTACTTCAACTACTTCTTCCATAGGTACTTGAATATCGTGTACATATTCTTCAAGATTTCTATTTTCGATCGCCTTTTCTAGGTTGACTTTAACTTTATTTTCATAACCAGAATACGTATGTACAACATACCATTTAGCTTTATCTGCCATAGTTCAAGGGGTGGAGTATTCCGTCCCCCTACCTCCTTCCTTTACCTTATTTAAAGATTAGTTTATAGAGGTTCTTAAAACCATAATCCAACAAACCTATTAAAATCACAAAAATAAAACAAAAACTTGTCACTGCAAAAGTTGCCTTTTTAACATCTTGTTTTGAAGGCCAAGTTATTCTTTTCGCCTCTGCCTTAAGTTCATTGAAAAACTTCACTATACCTTTTTGGTTTGATCTTTCCTTTACTTTAACATTCCCAGTAACAGCCATTTTATTCACATCCCTACCGTTTTGTGTTTTATGCTGTATTATTTCGTTTCTTTATGAAGTGTATGTTTGTGGCAGAACTTACAGTATTTCTTCATTTCTATTCTGTCTGGGTTATTTTTTTTGTTTTTCATTGTATTGTAATTTCTCTGTTTGCAATCAGTACAAGCTAAAGTTACTTTTACTCTCACAATCTACACCTCCCGGTTTTCCATCTATTTAAGAAAGCTCATACTTATTAAGCGTTAAGCTATCTTTAGCATTTTTGTTATACTTAAATAAGTTATCACAATTTAATACATATGTCAATGAATTAGTTCAAGGTGTTTTTTTATTAAACAATTTTCTTACTTCTAATTCATAATGCATTTTTTGTTTGTATTATTTAACTATTGAAGTAACAACTCCTGAACCTACTGTTCTTCCACCTTCTCTGATTGCGAATCTTAATCCCTCATCCATTGCTACTTGAGTGATTAGTTCAACATTCATGTCTATGTGATCTCCTGGCATTACCATTTCCATTCCGTCTGGTAATTTTATTGATCCTGTTACATCAGTTGTTCTGAAATAAAATTGTGGTCTATATCCATCGAAGAATGGAGTATGTCTTCCGCCTTCTTCTTTTTTAAGTACATATACTTGACCTACAAATTTATCATGTGGATGTATTGAACCTGGCTTAGAAAGTACTTGACCTCTTTGAATATCTGTTCTTTGTACTCCTCTTAGTAATGCTCCGATGTTGTCTCCGGCCATTGCTTGATCTAGAAGTTTTCTGAACATTTCAACTCCTGTACATACAACTTTTCTTTTATCTTCGCTAAGTCCTACGATTTCTACTTCTTCTCCAACTTTAAGTATCCCAGCTTCAACTCTTCCTGTAGCAACTGTTCCTCTACCTGTGATTGTGAATACATCTTCTACTGGCATTAAGAACGATTTATCTGTTGCTCTTGTTGGTGTTGGAATGTAGCTATCTACTGCTTCCATTAATTCAGCTATGCATTTTGATGCTTCTGCATCAGTTGGGTTTTCTAATGCTTTTAATGCTGATCCTGTTACTACTGGAATGTCGTCACCAGGGAAGTCATACTCGCTTAATAATTCTCTTACTTCCATTTCAACAAGTTCTAATAATTCTGGATCATCTACCATATCTGCTTTGTTTAAGAATACTACTATATATCCTACTCCAACTCTGCTTGCTAATAGTATATGCTCTCTTGTTTGAGGCATTGGGCCATCTGCTGCACTAACAACTAGAATTGCTCCATCCATTTGTGCTGCGCCTGTGATCATGTTCTTTACATAATCTGCATGTCCTGGGCAATCAACATGTGCATAATGTCTATTATCTGTTTCATACTCAACATGTGATGTATTTATTGTAATTCCTCTTTCTCTTTCCTCAGGTGCTTTGTCAATTTGGTCAAACCTAGATACTTCTGCTAACCCTTTAGTTGCGAGTACTGCTGTTATTGCAGCTGTTAATGTTGTCTTGCCGTGATCTACGTGCCCTATTGTTCCAATGTTTACGTGTGGTTTGCTTCTTTCAAACTTTGCCTTTGCCATTTTGTATTCCTCCTCAATATAAATAATTACACTTTTGTGCAAGTAAACTCATCCTAGTGTATTGTACGGATTTAATAGTTATGGAGCCCATAACCGGAATTGAACCGGTGACCTCCACCTTACCAAGGTGACGCTCTGCCGACTGAGCTATATGGGCATTAAATTTTGGAGCGGGAAACGGGTATCGAACCCGCGACACCCAGCTTGGGAAGCTGGTGCTCTACCACTGAGCTACTCCCGCCGACGTACAACTTAAAGCTATACACCAATTATAGATTATACTCCTGTTTATTTTTTTGTCAATGTATTTTCACCTTTTACTTAGACATTTTTCTAATTTTCTTTTTACTCTTTGTAGCGCATTATCAATAGACTTTGCATGCCTATCTAAATCACAAGCAATCTCTTGATAAGATTTACCATCTAAGTATGACATCAATACTTCCATCTCTAGTTCTGAAAGAACCTCGCCAATTTCATTTTGAATACTTATTACTTCTTCACGGCTTATAACTAGCTCTTCGGGATCAGTAATTTTAGCACCTGATAACACATCCAATAATGTTCTGTCCGATTCCTCGTCATATATTGGCTTATTTAAAGATATATATGTATTAAGGGGAATGTGTTTTTGGCGAGTAGCTGTTTTTATTGCTGTAATTATCTGTCTTGTAACACAAATTTCTGCGAAAGCCCTAAAAGAAGATAATCTATCTGCCTTAAAATCTCTAATGGCCTTATAGAGACCTATCATTCCTTCTTGGTAAATATCTTCTTTATCGGCCCCAATCAAAAAATACGACTTAGCCTTGGCTTTAATAAAATTCCTGTATTTATTAATTAAATATTCTTGTGCTCTAACATTCCCATTTTGTGCTTCAATGACTACTTCTTCATCCAATCTTTCTTCAAAGCATGAAGTATCCATACTAGCTCTAATGATTTTTTCCAACAAATATCCCCTCCACACCAAACATGTGTCATATAGATGATTATACCTTAGCGCAATTTCTATAGTCAATAAAATTCAATGGCTCCTGCGTATTTTTTCAAGTTTTTTTAATGTTTTTTCATCTATCCTCTCTTCTAACCAATTTCTTTTTCCTAAATGCTTTTTTTCGATATTTATT
Source organism: Clostridium sp. CM041 (assembly GCF_055081035.1). Taxonomy (NCBI): domain Bacteria; kingdom Bacillati; phylum Bacillota; class Clostridia; order Eubacteriales; family Clostridiaceae; genus Clostridium; species Clostridium sp. CM041. The sequence continues at coordinate 2,654,960 of NZ_CM143648.1, read as the reverse complement.
TGAATCTCTTTTTGTGTACTAATTACTTCGTGATAAAATTCAATGGAAGACATTCGAGTAGCCCCTCTTTGAAAGGCAACTTGTTGCTCTAACGAGTCTGATGTGACAACACAGACTTCGACTTTCCGTCCTATATTGTTAACCATTCTTTCAATATAATCATCCGCCGTTTCGCCCTCTTTTGTAAAAATCACAACTAAATTCCCTTGTCTTTCTTTTTTTTGTAGGCTACCTTTAACCATCTGTGCATCAAAAACTATAAATATTTTATATCCTTTAAATCCCGAGTAGTTTTGAAGAGTGTCAATAAGCTGCATGCGTGAGGATTCGTAACTAAAATCTTTAATCTTTTTAAGATTTGACCAGCTATTTATAACATTATACCCATCAACAAAAACTGTTTTCACTTTTTACCTCTATTTAATCTTTTGCTTCATAATTTCATACATTATTATACCACCTGCAACCGATGCATTTAAAGATGTTATTTTTCCTACCATGGGTATTTTTACTATCACATCACATTTTTCTTTTGTAAGTTTAGAAATACCTCTACCTTCACTTCCAATAACAAGAGCTACCGCACCAGTTAAATCAGTATTAAAAACATAATTTTCGGCATCCATATCCGCACCATAAACCCACACTCCGAGTCCTTTTATTTCTTCAATAGTTGCATTTATATTAGTTACTTTTACTATTTTCATATGTTCAATTGCACCAGCTGATGTTTTATACACTGTTGGAGTAACTCCCACATTTTTTCTCTTAGGTATGATTATTCCGTGGGCCCCACATACCTCTGCAGTTCTTATGATAGACCCAAAGTTATGTGGATCTTCAATTTCATCTAGTATAATTATAAAAGGCTTTTCTCCTCTTTCTCGAGCATATTCAAATATGTCATTCAATTGAAAATATTTGTAAGGTGTTACTATAGCAATAACTCCTTGATGTGATGAAGTTTGTGATATTTCATCTAGTTTTCTTCTATCCACTTCTTTCGTAACAATTCCTTTTTCTTTGGCTAGTGCGAGTACCACGCTTATAGATCCTACCATATCACCTTTGGCAATAAGGATGTACTCTATGGTTCTATCTGATTTTAGCGCTTCTATAACTGCATTTCTTCCTTCAACTAAATCCTCTCTCATGGTTTTATTCTCAACTTCATTATTAATATTACTATTCTTAGGGCTTATTTCAGTTCTTTCCCTAGTATTTTTTTTGTTTTCTGGTGCATTCTCTTCACTTTGTTTGTTTCTTTTATTACCTACTTTGCCTTTATCTTCTCTACTTTCTTTTGTACCTTGTTCGTCACCTCTAAAACTTCTGGAAGACGTTCCACCTTTATCATATTTACTACTTGAAAACCCTCTACTTTCTTTTGCACCTTTTTCGCTCGTCCTAACTCTTTTAGACCCTGTTCCAGTTTTCTCTTCCCTACTACTTCCAAATTCACTATTTCCTTGATATTTTTTATTATCGCTCATTTCAAACACCTCTCTCTTTATCTATTTAACTTCATATTCTTTTCTTATTTCCATCATTTTTCCACAACTCATACCGCCTTCAGGGCATGGTCCACTAGCACAACTCGGCCCTGCATATTTAAAAAGTACAGGTGCTACAATTCTCACTTGCATCAGCATTTTTTTTGCCATTTCACGTATTTCCCATTGAGCTCTAGTGCAACATCTCTGATTAAAGAAATGAATTAATTCTCTAGCATTCATAGTAACTATCATTTTAGTTTCACAAGCATTTGGAAATACATATCTCGCATCTTCGATAGCCTTTTTCTCAGCTTTGCCCTTAAGAATTGTATATTGTTTTTTCTCAATTTCTTGAGTATTTATTAATTTTTCATCCTTTAAGTTTTCTTTTAAAAGATTAGTCAATTCATTTCTACACAATATCTCTACTAACTGATTATATTCCTCTTGAATGCGCTGCATAGATTCTATGAATATTATTTTTGCTTCTTCATCTTTTTCAATATTGGGAGGAATTATATATTCAAATTGTTTAAGCTTTACATATCTCTGACTCTGTTGAGAATATGATGCCACCCTGTGTCTCACTAATTGATGAGTCAAACTTCTAGATATACCCTCAATTGCAAAAGTAAAGCTCACATGTTCTATTGGCGAATGATGGCCATAAGTCATTAACATATCTAACAACTTTTGTGTTTTTTGTTCATTCAAATCTTCTAGTATTTCATCAACCCCAACTTGACTATAACAAAGTTTAGCTGCCGCCGCTATAATTTTTTCTGGATTAGGCGTATGTTCTATTAATTTAACCTTAAGCACAATTACTCAGCCCCCAAATCGTGGTTTATAATTTTCTCGAAAATATAGTTTAGTCTTTCATTCTTTTCACTTAAATATAGAAACCCCACTAAAGCTTCAAACCCCGTAGCCCATTTATATTCATTTAAATCTCCATTTTTAGGTGTTGTGCCACTTTTAGAGTTTCTAGCTCTTTTAAATATACTGAGCTCTTCTTCATTTAAATTTTCTATAAAGAATTTCATATACTCACTTTGCGCATGTGCTTTTACATGTTCAACTGTTTTAATATGAATTTTATGAACATTCATATCTCTATTTTTTTCCACAAGATAGGTTCTAATAAATACCTCATAAACTGCATCTCCAACTAATGCAAGCACTAGTGGATTTATCTGTTTAACTTGCTCTACTGTAAATTTACCCTTTAGCATATTAAATTCCATGCTTATTCTCCTTTTTATTTATTAGACGTCTCTATGATAAAAGGTAGTGGCCATTGTATGATGACTTATAACACAGCTACTACTTTTTATCGTTATAGGTATTTCTATATCAATGTACTTACTAAGGTCCTGACCATCTTTACCGCTTTTATCTTTGAATTTTTTATTTACATGATACACATTTAAAATAAAAAACATCAAAAAAATAATAAAGCTCACCCTGTTTTAGGGCGAGCTTTATCACGGTACCACCTAAATTTGTACTCATTTTTTAACGGTTATGCTACCGGTAGTTTTGCTACAGCTCCGAAACGGGTTAAAAACTTTGAAAGTTTCTCAACCTACTATTTAATTTAGATTTAATATTTTTTATAGTTATTAATCAATATACACATTAACTGTACTACTGTCAATAGTAAAACCATCATCGAAGTTGTCATTAATTGCTAATAACATATTCGTTTATAAATGCTCTAGACCCATCATGAATAAGTACACTAGCACAGTTTTTACTCATAGAAAAATTACTCACACAATATGACTAACTTTTTACTAAAGATTCCTTGTTTTTAGCAAAAATCATTCTACCTGCTGCCGTCTGAAGTACTGATGTTACAATAACAACTATATTTTCACCAATATATCGTCTTCCACCTTCAACAACAATCATTGTGCCATCATCTAAATAAGCTACCCCTTGGCCCGATTCTTTTCCATCTTTCATCACTTGAATTTTCATTTCTTCCCCTGGCAGAACTACTGGTTTTACTGCATTTGCAAGTTCATTAATATTTAAGACTGGAACTCCTTGGAATTCAGCTACCTTATTAAGATTAAAATCGTTAGTAATTACTTTACCATTCAAAACTTGAGCTAACTTAAGGAGTTTGCTATCTACTTCTGCAATATTGGGAAAGTCTTTCTCCCAAATTTCAACTTCTATATTTAATTCCTTTTGAATTTTGTTTAGTATATCTAATCCTCTTCTGCCTCTATTCCTTTTAAGCCCATCTGATGAATCAGCTATATGCCTAAGCTCTTCCAATACAAAAGTTGGTATTACTAGTGGCCCTTCAACAAAACCCGTTTGACAAATATCAAATATTCTACCATCAATTATTACTGATGTATCTAGCACCTTAGGATTTTCATTAGTAAATCCTTTGATTTTCTTATCTTTGAATCCATCTTTCCTTTTAATGCTTGTAAAGAAGGATAATATTTCATCTCTTTTCCTAGCGCAAATATCTGCTCCTAAAGCTGCCATTATAACAGTAAAAATAACAGCAATAATATTCCATATAAGAGATTGGTATTTAAATAATCCTGCAAACAAAGATGCTATTATAAGACCTATTATTGCCCCTGCCGTACCAAAAATAATTTGAGAAGTTGGCATTTTTTGTGTGCTTTTCTCCACATGATCCATAAACTTCATTATAAAAGATACGATTATAGGAGATATTAGAAATAAAATAACTCCAAAAATTAAAGTAGAAAAAATAATGAATATTATTCCTTGAATTGCACCATTTTTAAAATAATTAAGCTCACCTAAATAGCTTGTGCTTAGAAGCATATCTCCTATTAAGTACCCTAAAATTAGTCCTATGATTGTAAAAAGTCCTCTCAAAATTTTTTTTAACAAAAAATTTCACCTCCTTCTAAATTATTAACACTTATTTGGATTTATATCCTGTTATTATCTAATATATACTATAAAGTTGTGCATTTCAATAAAATGCACCCTAGAATTAACAATTTGTTAAACCAAATCCCTTATTTTGTTTAACGCTTGTTCCATACTAAGTTCAAACACTAACATTATTTCACTGGCTACCATCCCTTCAACTCTTTCTAGAATCTTTAACTCACCCGGTGGAAGCATATCTTTCTTCTTTAAATAATATAAATCCCTAAGTACCTCGCACATTTTTAGAGCATTACCACTTTGGATTTTTTTCTTGTTAAATCTATATCTATTATTCCAATTACTTTCTATACAATTGGACCTATTTGATATTGTATTTAAAACTGTTTCTAATTCTACTTTATTTGAAATGTTTCTTATTTTATGTTTCTCTATTTTATCTATCGGAATCATAAAATTCATATTATCTAATAAAAGATATATATTTATATATTTACATTTTATATTATACAATTCTTCACTGTTTATATTCTGTACATACCCAGCACCATAATATGCTACAAATATTTTTTGGCCAATATTTAACATAACACGCCCCCTATTAATAAAACTCCTGTTGCTTTATTATATATTCATAAGGTTAAATGCGTACTTAATTTATTGACAAAAACGTAATGTAAATCCTATAATAAAGATAGTATAGCTACTTAAATGATTAAAAGGAGTTGAACTTAATGAAAGATTGTATTTTTGATAATTTTCAAAACTCTGTGGATGAGTCCCTATTACGACATAAAAGTATTTTGGATATAATCACCAAACTTCAAGAGTCTCAGGCTAGAGTTAACAGAGCTGTTGCAAAGTCTGTTACCAATTGTGGTTGTATTGGCGTGGAAGCAAAGAAGCAATATACTCCTGCTGATATAGATGATTTAGATTTGGATACTCTTAGTGCTTCACTTGATACCCACATGCTAGGTAATCTTTGTGAAAACTGTAGAGAAGTCTTAGAAAAAGAATTAGGAAACAACCTTTTTTATATTGCTTCTTTATGTAATCTTGTAGACTTAAACTTATATGATATTCTTTTAAAAGAGTATGACAAAATTAGTACCTTAGGTAAGTATACTATGCGTTAGCAAATATAGCATAAAATAAGTTAAAACTTATTTTATGCTATATTTGCTTGTCTAATATAAATTGCTCTTTCAACCTTCTTAACCCATTTTTAATAGCTTTAGCCCTTGCTTCCCCAATACCTTCTACGCTATCAAGTTGTTGATAAGAAGCTTCCATTGTAGTTTTTAATTCTCTAAAGTGTTTAACTAAATTTTCTATAACATTTACAGGTATTCTAGGTATCTTACCAAGCATTCTATATCCTCTTGGAGAAATTAGAGTATCTACTAACGGAACACCTATATATCCAATGATTCTAGAAATAAAATCTAAATCCATGAGTTCTTCAGAACTCATATTTTCTATTTGTCTATATATTTGCGTATAATCCATACCACTTTGACAATAATCCCTAATTAAGAGTATTCCATCCTCCTCAACACTTCTAATTAACTCATTTAGTTGCATTGAAATTAGTCTACCCTCATTCCCTAGTTCGCATATATGCCTTTCAATTTCACCAACTATTCTCATAACCATTTCTGTTCTTTGTATTGCTGATATTACATCAAACAAGGTTGCTAAATCTTGAAATTCTAAAAGATTTAGATTGCTTACTACTCGCTCAAGAACTGAAACATACTTTTCTAATGTCTGAATAGCTTGATTTGCCTTTGCTAAAATAATACTACTATCTCTTAAAACATATTTTATATCATCTTTGTATACAGTTATGATGGTTCTCCTTTGTGATATAGCAACAACAGCATACCCAGTCTGCTTAGCTATTCTTTGAGCTGTCCTATGCCTTGTCCCTGTTTCAAAAGTGGGTATTGTAGGGCTTGGCATGAGCTGAGTATTAGCATATAATATTTTTTTCAAATCACTGCTTATTACTATGGCTCCATCCATCTTCGCTAGTTCATATACATAAGCAGGGCTATAGTCCGCATTTATTCGGAATCCGCCGTCTACGATGTCCAATATTTCCTTTCCGTCTCCTAAAACAATAAGCCCTCCGGTTTTAGCTCTTAAGATATTCTCAAGGCCTTCCCTAAGCGTCGTTCCAGGGGCCATTCTTTTTAATATATTCATAAGTTCCTTGCTTTTTTCTTCTCTCATCTTTTTCTCCCTACTTAATAAATAGTGCCATTAAAAAATCTTACTTATAATATCTTTTAATGAAGCCGTCCCTAAAATATTAATATCCTTAGCATTAATTTTCTTTTCGCTCTTATACAATAATTGTTTTATCGATCTTTATTTCTTTACTTTTCACGCTAGAGAATCCCGAGTCCTAACTCTCCAGAAGTCCCATTCTAAATTTAGTCACCCTACTACATTAACATAAATATCACAACTATAAAAAGTAACCCTTTAATTTTTTTCTAAAAGTAGTCTCTTCAATAAAACACTAGAATCATTTGATATTTGAATAAACCCTTCTTGTCTCATTATAATATTATACAAGATTAAATAAATTCTTACAAATAAATTAAATTATTTATATTTGCATAAGGTTGTACACCCTATAAAATCAAAATAATAAAATAGTTTTAACGAAAAAATATTCTTGATTATTAAAGATAAAAATGGTATTATAAATATAATATTTTTTTAAGGAGAGATTAATTATGAAAAACTTATTAAATCAAAAAATACAATTTGTCTTTAGTCGCCAATTTACATAGGATTTGTACCTAAAAATTAAACATAGGTACAGGTCCATTGATGCTTGCATCAAATGATTTGTATCTATGTTGACTATGATTATAAGTTTTTCATAAGTTATATGAAAAAAGTCACATAGATATTCTATGTGGCTTTTTTTTGTATTTTAAATATCTTATCTTAATTTACAAAGGAGGATTTTTATGGAAGCCGCAATAGGAATATTAGTACAAAGCTTAATTTTATCAATCATGGTATTGGGGGTGTATATAAGCTATAAAATTTTGGACTTTCCGGACTTATCTGCTGATGGAAGTTTTTCCTTAGGGGCAGCAATAATAGCTGTAACCTTAAAAAGTGGAATTTCTCCTATTTTAGGCTCAGTGCTTGCGCTAGCTTCTGGGTGTATAGCGGGGTTATTAACGGGAATACTCCATGTTAAATTTAAAATATCAAACTTACTTTCAGGCATTCTAGTAATGGGAATTTTATATTCTCTAAACCTACGGATTATGGGAAAGGCAAACATTGCCCTCTTTAATGATGAAAATATTTTTTATGATTTCAACCCTTTAATTGTAGCTTTAATCTTAGTTGTAATATTTAAAGTTGCTATCGATATGTTTTTAAAAACAGGATTAGGATATGCATTGAAAGGTGTGGGCGATAACCCACAAATGATTAAATCTTTAGGCGTAGAAATAGGTAAAATAAAAATATTAGGACTTATGATATCAAATGGACTTATAGCCTTTTCCGGAAGTATGATGGCTCAATATCAAGGATTTTCGGATATATCTATGGGCATAGGTACATTAATTTTAGGTATAGCTTCTATAATCATTGGATCATCTATTATTAAAAACGGAAAGTTTATAAAACAGACAAGTAGTGTAATTATAGGCACTCTAATCTACCAAATTACCATATATTTAGCTATGAATTTTGGACTTACACCTGTGGATTTAAAAATGGTCACATCTTTTGTAATAATTTTATTTATAACAGTTGGTGGTAGGAGTAATAGTGAAAGTAACAAATCTATACGGAGGTGGTTATTAAATGTTAAAAATACAAGATTTATCAAAAATTTTTTATAATTCTTATTTAGGTGAAAATGTGTTATTTAAGGACATCAATTTAGACATTAACGAAGGGGACTTTATAAGCATAATTGGTAGTAATGGAACAGGTAAGTCCACATTATTAAATATAATTTCTGGATTAGTTAAAGAAACCTCAGGTAATATTTTTCTTGAAGGAAATGATTTAACTAAAATGCCTGAACATAAAGTAACAAGAATCGTAAGCAGGGTTTTTCAAAACCCATCCTTAGGAACATGTCCATCCATGACCGTTAGAGAAAATTTATCTCTGGCTTTAAACAAGGGGAAATTAATTAATTTTAAATATTGCCTTAGGTATAAAACTAAAGAACTAGAAGCTCTTTTAAATGGAATATCATTAGATCTAAAGAAGCTTTTAGATGTGAATGTAAATTATTTATCAGGGGGACAAAGACAAGCTCTATCATTGATAATGGCAAGTCTATCTGCTCCTAAGTTACTGTTGTTAGATGAACATACTGCAGCCTTAGACCCAAAGACATCTAATGAGATAATGGAGTTAACTCAAAAGATTGTAAAAGAAAAAAATATTACTACATTGATGATAACTCATAATTTAAAGGATGCACTTCAGTATGGTAATAGGCTAATAATGCTACATAAAGGTGAAGTTATTTTAGATTTAAATGAATCCGAAAAGAAAAAATTAACAATAGAAAGTATATTAAAAAAATTTGAATACGCGGTATAAAGGAGGTATTATTGTGAAAAAAATGTTAGCTACTACACTAATAATTACATGCATATTAACCGGATGTACAAAAACGAATGAAAAGAAGAAAGTTATAAAAATAGGTATAAGTCAAATAGTAGAGTATGTTGCACTAGATCAAAGTAGAGAAGGATTTATAAAAGCACTAGAGGATAATGGTTATAAGGAGGGAGACAATATAGATATTGATTATCAAAATGCCCAAGGAGATATAACTACGACCCAAACTATCGGCAAAAAGTTTGCATCTGGAAAGAAGGATTTAATTTATGCAATAGCTACCCCTTCAGCACAGGGGTCATATAATGCTACAAAAAAAATTCCAATAATAATTACGGCCGTTACTGATCCTGTGCAAGCTGGAATAATAAAGTCTTTAGATAAGCCAGAAACTAATGTTTCTGGGACTTCAGATTATTTACCAGTGAAAAAACAATTGGAGTTAATAAAGGAATTGATGCCCAATGCTAAAAGAATAGGAATTTTATATAATACAAGTGAAGTAAATTCACAAGTACAGGTAAATGAGCTAAAAAAAGCAGCTAAAGGTTATGAAATTGTTACTTCCGGAGTAACAAGCACTAATGAAGTTAATAGTGCCATAAGTAGCTTACTTCCGAAAATAGACGTTTTATATGTACCAACTGATCAGTTAATAGTGTCATCCATGCCTATAATAGTAAAAAATACATTGGAGGCAAAAATACCTGTTATAGCATCGGAAAAAGGCTCCGTAGAATCTGGAGCATTAGCTACTGTAGGAATAGATTATTATAAGTTAGGATATGAAGCAGGTAACATGGCAGTTGATGTACTAAAGGGTAATGATATATCTAATATGCCAATTAAAATCTCTGAAGAAACAGAAGTGTATATAAATAAAGATACATTAAAATCATTGAATATATCTATGCCAGAAATTAAAAATGTTAAATATATAGATAATAAATAAGCATTTTTATATAAAATATTAATGTGCCTATGTTGTTTATGAAAAATCTTTTATTATTTAAATTGTAGAATTACATTACCATAATCCAATAGTTAGCGATACAACTGATTCATATGTTGTGTATAACAGAATATAATTGCATATCCTAAATAAAACTAAGAAAAACCGTATACCTCTTGTGTGCAGTTTTCCTTAGTTTTATTTATTTGTAAGTTTAGTTATAAACTGAAAGTAAAAAAAATTTATGTTTTTTAAGCATATCCTACACATAAACAACATTAAATATGTAAAGTCTTAAAAATCAATTTACTATTTTTCATAAGAACACTTACATTATCACCTTTATTAATATTACCCTTAAGTATTTCTTCAGAAAGCTTATCTTCCACAGTATTAGTTATTTCTCGCCTTAGTGGTCTAGCTCCATAAGTAGTATTAAGTCCCGCCTTAGCTAAATGCTTCTTAGTTTCCTCATCAAAAGTAATATTAATTTCAAGATCTTTAAGACGCTCTTTTACTACCTTAAGCATTAATCCTACTATTTTATATAAATCTTCATGTTCTAGCGAATGAAATACGATAATGTCATCTATTCTATTTAAAAATTCAGGTCTAAATGAATGTTTTAGCTCTTCCATTATATTTTCTTTCATCTTTTCATATTTAGAGCTTGCTTCATTATCCTTTATATCGAAACCTAGAGACCTCTGTTTTTTTATACTAGACGCGCCTACATTTGATGTCATTATAATTACTGTATTTTTAAAATCTACTGTTTTCCCTTTTCCGTCTGTTAGCCTTCCATCCTCTAATATCTGTAACAAAATATTAACTACGTCTGGATGAGCTTTTTCAATTTCATCAAAAAGTATAACTGAATAAGGGTTTCTCCTCACCTTTTCCGTTAATTGCCCACCCTCATCAAAACCTACATATCCGGGGGGTGAACCCATAAGCCTTGAAACAGTGTGCTTATCCATATATTCTGACATATCTATTCTTATCATGTTATTTTCATCACCAAACATTGCATCTGCTAAAGCTTTAGACAATTCTGTTTTTCCTACCCCAGTGGGACCTAAAAATATAAAAGATCCTATAGGTCTCTTTGGATCCTTTAACCCTACCCTTGCACGTCTTACAGCTCTTGAAATAGATTTCACTGCCTCACCTTGTCCTATTACCCTCCTGTGGAGTACCTCTTCTAACTTTAGTAGTCGTTCCGATTCTTTTTCAGTCAATTTTTCTATAGGTATATTAATCCATCTTGATACCACATTAGCAATTTCAAGCTCTGTAACTATTAGCTCATCCGCTTGATTTTGAGTTTTCCAATTATTTTTTGAATTATATAATTTATCCTTTAATTGTTTTTCGATATCCCTAATCTTAGCTGCTTTTTCAAAGTCCTGCACTGATATAGCATCAGCTTTCTCTTTACAAATTCCATCTATTTTTTCTTCTAAATCTTTCAGATTTGCTGGAGTAGTTAAATTTTGAATTCTTACTTTTGCACCAGCTTCGTCTATAAGATCTATTGCTTTATCAGGTAAGTATCTATCAGATATATATCTATGTGATAAGCTAACAGCTGCTTCTATTGCACTATCCGTAATCTTTACTCTATGATGCGCTTCATACTTATCTCTTAATCCTTTTAATATTTCAACAGCTTCATTTTCGCTTGGTTCTCCTACAATTATAGGTTGAAATCTTCTCTCGAGTGCTGCATCTTTTTCAAAATGCCTTCTATATTCATCTATAGTTGTTGCACCTATGCATTGAAGTTCTCCTCGAGCGAGGGCTGGTTTTAATATATTAGATGCATCAATGGCCCCTTCGGCTCCTCCTGCTCCGATGATGGTATGAATTTCATCTATAAATATAATAATATTTCCTGCGGCGACTATCTCTTGCATAACCTTTTTAAGCCTTTCCTCAAACTCTCCCCTGTATTTAGAACCTGCCACCATTGAGGATATATCCAAAGTTATAACCCTTTTGTCTTTTAAAATTTCTGGAATGCTACCGGAAGCTATTCTTTGTGCTAGTCCCTCTGCTATAGCTGTTTTCCCTACGCCTGGTTCTCCTATAAGGCATGGATTATTCTTCATTCTTCTGCATAAAATTTCTAAAAGTCTTTGAGTTTCATTACCTCTACCTATAACAGGATCAAGTTTACCTTGTCTTGCCATCTCAGTTAAATCTTTACCAAAACGTTCTAAGTTTGGAGTACCCTGTTTTTGCTTTTCTTTTGATGAACTACCTTTTGGAGTATCCTCAGAACACCAATTATTTAGTATACCATTTCTAAGTTTATTAAAGTCCGCTCCTAAATTAGCCAAAATTGTATATGCAACACCTTCTTCTTCTCTAATTAATGCTAACAAAATATGTTCTGGACTAATATAATTATGATTCAAATTTCTCGCTTCCAAAAGACTTAGTTCTAGCAGCCTTTTCGTTCTTGGAGTTAGAGGTATCTCGCTACTCCGCATTTCTATGTCTCCTTCTCCCTCATACTCCATTACTAATTTCTTTACACCCTCAGACGAAATTTTCATATCACCCAATGATTTTTTACATACTCCATCTTCATCCTTTAGAATTCCTAGCAATATATGCTCTGTCCCTACATAACCATGCTTTAATTGCTTTGCCTCCTCTTGAGCATATACTAAAATCTTTTGTGATCTTTCTGTAAATTTATTAAACATCATGTTAAAACACCTCACTTGCAATGGATTTACTTCTTACTATAATTATAACCAATTGAACCCAAATTTATCCTAATACTACCAATATTGAGTGAGTTTCATACTTTACTATCTATAAGAATAAAAAATAAACAGTAATAACACCTATAAAATCAAAAAACAAATTTCGGAAGTTTTATTTCCTAATTTGCTTTTTAAAAATATTCAAACATTAATAGCGATGTCCTTGTTAAATATATTATGTAAATAGCTCACTTACATAACTGCCCTTAATTTCCTCCTTACCTTCCCTTTTGCGATGTGATATAATACTTGCCATTTTCTTTATCTCCTTGTGTTACAACGGTAAAAGAATTATTTTCCAACATTTCACATAATATTTTCATTTCATCAGCATTTTTCATTTTTGAAATAATTGTGAACTTATCATTTCGCTCTATTATGCCCATATAATCATGAATGCTACTGTAATCACTTAAGTTAATTTCTCCAGGAATGTCTAATTTATATTCAGACATTTAATTCTCCCCTCTTTACTATATTTAACAATAGGTTTTGTAATTTTGATCAGAATATGCACATTTATCATAATTTACTTTTATTCTTTTTCTATACCTAAAAATTCATAATTAAATCATTCTGAAATCCCGTTAAAACAAAGAAATAAAACCGTAGCTACCTATGGTTTTATTTCTTTATTTTATACTATTCCATGTTCTTGCTAGCTTCGATTATTTTATCAATTCCATCCTGAGGCACTTCTTCATATCTTTCAAACTTGACTCTAAAATTTGCCCTAGCACCAGTCATTGAGCGTAAATCTGTTGCATAATCAAATAATTCTGATTGAGGTACTTCTCCTATGACTTTCTGACCTCTTTCAACAGACTCCATCCCCAAAATTCTACCTCTTTTCTTGCTTATATCCGTAATAATATCGCCCATATAGTCCTCTGGACATGTGACCTCCACATGCATAATTGGTTCTAATAAAACAGGATCTGATTCCTTAAGACCCTTCTTGTAAGCTAACGATGCCGCCATTTTAAATGCCATTTCAGAAGAATCTACAGCATGATACGAACCATCATGTAACGTTGTTTTAAGCCTTATAACTGGGAATCCTCCAAGTACGCCATGTCTAATGCATTCCCTTAACCCTTTTTCAACAGCAGGTATATACTGTCTTGGAACCGTTCCACCAACCACTGCATCAATAAATTCTAAATCATCTGCACCGTCTATTCTAGGCTCAAATTTAATCTTTACATCACCATACTGGCCATGCCCTCCAGATTGCTTTTTATGTTTTCCTTGGACATCAGAAGTTTTTTTAATTGTTTCTCTATAAGCAATCTTTGGAATTTCTAATGATACTTCAACTCCAAATTTATTTTTCAATTTACTAACTATAACCTCCAAGTGGGTAGATCCTAATCCTGAGATTATAGTTTGTGCATTTTCCGTGCTCCTAGATATTGAGAATGTGGGATCTTCTTCTAACAATTTTGTTAATCCATTAGATATTTTATCTTCATCACCTTTTGATTTAGTTACAATAGCTCTTGAAAAAACTGGTTGTGGGAACTCCATAGTATCAAACATTATTAGTTTCGCTCTATCACAAAGAGTATCTCCAGTAGTCGTGCATTGAAGTTTTGCAACTGCACCTATATCCCCTGCTTCAATTTCTCGAGTTTGAAATTGTTGTTTTCCTTTTAAAAAATACATAGCACCTATTTTTTCTTCTTTATTTTTATTAGTATTATATACTATTGTGTCACTTTTAGCTTTTCCAGTAATAACACGGAACATAGATAATTTACCTACAAAAGGATCTGCAATAGTTTTAAATACTAATGCTGAGAATTGACCCATATCATCAATTTTGACTTGCGTATATTTATTGTTTTTCATATCCTTTGCAATGTACATAGTTGTTTCAATTGGAGAAGGGAAGCATTCAACGATATCTTCTAGCAATGTATTCATTCCTATACCAAGTAAAGCAGATCCACACATTATAGGTGTAATTTCTCCCATAGAAGCTCCTTTTATAAGACCTTGATATATTTCTTCTTCACTTATAGAACCCTCATTGAAATATTTTTCTAATAGAACTTCATCTGTTTCAGCAACGGCTTCCATAACCATCTGTTTACACTCATCTACTTTACCTATTAATTCTTCTGGAATATCACTATCTTCCATTTCCTGTGTTTTGGGATTAAATATTTGAGCCCTTCTAGATATGATATTTATTACGCCGTTAAAATTTTCTTCACTACCTATAGGATACTGAATTGGCACTGCAGATATTCCAAACTTTTCTTTTATCTGCTGCAAAGCAACTTGAAAATTACTATTTTCCCTATCTAGCTTATTAATAAAAAATGCTCTAGGTAGCTTATGGTCATTGATATATTCCCAAGCCTTCTCAGTTCCAACTTCTATACCTGATACCCCGCAAACAGTTATCATTGCCATATCTACAGCTCTTAGCCCCTCAATCATTTCTCCTTCATAATCAAAATATCCAGGCATATCTACTAAATTTAATTTTATATTTTCCCATTCACTTAAAGCCACCGACGTAGAAATAGATGTTTTTCTTTTCTTCTCTTCAATATCGTAATCACTAATTGTAGTACCATCATTAACTTTTCCGAATCTATCTATAGCTTTAGTGTAATATAATATTGATTCCATTAATGTGGTTTTTCCTGAACCACTATGCCCAACAATTCCTATATTTCTTAGATTTTTGCTTATATATTCTTTCATATACGATACCTCCTAGCTTTTCGTTAGATATATATTCATATATTCTACCTTTAAATAAAAAGCCTTTGTATATAGCTGAATTTTATAATTATTACTTTCTAAAAAAGATAAAAGTATCAATAAAATAAATTTATTGATACTTAATTATATATTTAAACTAAATATAAGTTATTACTAAAGCTCATATCTATTTTTTAAAATTTGTATATTATTTATTTAATTTTTCAAAAAATAAAAAAAAGCTAATAATTAGCTTTATATACTTTAAATAAAAATGGCTCCGCGAAAAGGATTTGAACCTTCAACCTATCGGTTAACAGCCGAGTGCTCCACCGTTGAGCTATCGCGGAACATTACCTAGCGACAACCTACTCTTCCACAAGGTCACCCCTGCAGTACCATCGGCGCATTGAAGCTTAACCTTCGTGTTCGGTATGGGAACGGGTGTTACCTTCATGCCATAATCACTAGATTGAGAAAATAAATATTCTCTCAAAATTGCACAGTGAATTAAGCTTCTTCCTTTGTCAGAAGCTTAGTTTCTTTCTTACGAAAAAAATAGTTCCTGCGGAAGAATTATCGCGTTATTTCTAATTATATATTTAGGTCAAGCCCTCGACTTATTAGTATTAGTCAGCTGAACATGTTACCATGCTTACACCTCTAACCTATCAACCTGGTGGTCTTCCAGGAGTCTTACTAACTTGTGTTAAAAACACGCGTTATGGGAAATCTCATCTCAGGGTGGGCTTCACGCTTAGATGCTTTCAGCGTTTATCCCTTCCAAACATAGCTACCCAGCGATGCCACTGGCGTGACAACTGGTGCACCAGAGGTTTGTCCATCCCGGTCCTCTCGTACTAAGGACAGCTCCCTTCAAATTTCCTACGCCCGCGACGGATAGGGACCGAACTGTCTCACGACGTTCTGAACCCAGCTCGCGTGCCGCTTTAATGGGCGAACAGCCCAACCCTTGGGACCTACTTCAGCCCCAGGATGCGACGAGCCGACATCGAGGTGCCAAACCTCCCCGTCGATGTGGACTCTTGGGGGAGATCAGCCTGTTATCCCCGAGGTAGCTTTTATCCGTTGAGCGATGGCCCTCCCACGAGGTACCACCGGATCACTAAGCCCGACTTTCGTCCCTGCTCCACTTGTAAGTGTCGCAGTCAGGCTCCCTTCTGCCTTTGCACTCTTCGCGCGATTTCCAACCGCGCTGAGGGAACCTTTGGGCGCCTCCGTTACTTTTTTGGAGGCGACCGCCCCAGTCAAACTGCCCACCTAACAATGTCCTGTGACCAGATTCATGGCCTCCAGTTAGAACCTCAGTACTGTCAGGGTGGTATCCCAAGGATGACTCCACACAGGCTGACGCCCATGTTTCTCAGTCTCCCACCTATCCTGTACAGACAATACCGAAATTCAATGCTAAGCTACAGTAAAGCTCTACGGGGTCTTTCCGTCCAATCGCGGGTAGCAAGCATCTTCACTTGCACTACAATTTCGCCGGATGTGTTGTTGAGACAGTGCCCAAATCATTACGCCATTCGTGCGGGTCGGAACTTACCCGACAAGGAATTTCGCTACCTTAGGACCGTTATAGTTACGGCCGCCGTTTACTGGGGCTTAAGTTCATAGCCTCGCTTGCGCTAACTAATCCCCTTAACCTTCCAGCACCGGGCAGGCGTCAGCCCCTATACATCAGCTTTCGCTTTAGCAGAGACCTGTGTTTTTGCTAAACAGTTGCTTGGGCCTATTCTCTGCGACCTACTTTCGTAGGCACCCCTTCTCCCGAAGTTACGGGGTCAATTTGCCGAGTTCCTTAACAACAATTCTTCCGATGGTCTTAGGATTCTCTCCTCACCTACCTGTGTCGGTTTGCGGTACGGGCACCAATATCCTCGATAGAGACTTTTCTTGGCAGCGTGGAATCAGATACTTCAGGAATAAATTCCCTTCCCCATCACATCTCAGCGTTAAGAGCAAACGGATTTGCCTGCTTGCTCCGCCTAAATGCTTAGACACACATCCAATAGTGTGCACATCTTATCCTCCTGCGTCATCCCATTTCTAATAACGTCCATTGGTGGTATCGGAATATCAACCGATTGTCCATCACCTACGCCTTTCGGCCTCGGCTTAGGTCCCGACTAACCCTGAGAGGACGAGCCTTCCTCAGGAAACCTTAGGTTTTCGACCGTTAAGATTCTCACTTAACTCTCGCTACTCATGCCAACATTCTCACTTCTGTACCGTCCACCACTCCTTACGGTATGACTTCAGCCAGTACAGAAAGCTCCTCTACCGCGTACACAATTGTGTACACCCATAGCTTCGGTGGTAAGTTTTAGCCCCGGACATCTTCGGCGCAGGATCTCTTGACTAGTGAGCTATTACGCACTCTTTAAATGAGTGGCTGCTTCTGAGCCAACATCCTAGTTGTCTTAGAAATCCCACATCCTTTTCCACTTAACTTACACTTTGGGACCTTAGCTGATGGTCTGGGCTGTTTCCCTTTTGACTACGGATCTTATCATTCGCAGTCTGACTGCCGAAATAAAAGTATATGGCATTCGGAGTTTGATAGGGTTCAGTAACTGTTGTCAGCCCCTAGCCCATTCAGTGCTCTACCTCCATTACTCAATTAATCGACGCTAGCCCTAAAGCTATTTCGAGGAGAACCAGCTATCTCCGAGTTCGATTGGAATTTCTCCGCTATCCACAGCTCATCCCATGGTTTTTCAACACCAACGTGGTTCGGACCTCCACGGAATTTTACTTCCGCTTCATCCTGGCCATGGATAGGTCACCCGGTTTCGGGTCTACGACATGCAACTATGCGCCCTATTCAGACTTGGTTTCCCTTCGGCTCCGTACCTTAAGTACTTAACCTTGCTACATATCGTAACTCGTTGGCTCGTTCTACAAAAAGCACGCCGTCACACATATAAAGTGCTTCGACCGGTTGTAGGCACACGGTTTCAGGTTCTATTTCACTCCCCTTCCGGGGTTCTTTTCACCTTTCCCTCACGGTACTTCTTCACTATCGGTCACTAGGTAGTATTTAGCCTTGGGAGGTGGTCCTCCCAGCTTCCCACAAGGTTTCACGTGTCTCGTGGTACTCTGG
This sequence comes from Clostridium sp. CM041, assembly GCF_055081035.1. Classification (NCBI taxonomy): domain Bacteria; kingdom Bacillati; phylum Bacillota; class Clostridia; order Eubacteriales; family Clostridiaceae; genus Clostridium; species Clostridium sp. CM041. The sequence continues at coordinate 2,636,357 of NZ_CM143648.1, read as the reverse complement.
ATTAGATCTGACTGTTTTTCCTTTTCATTTACAGGCCTATTACCTTCTGCGGAGCAGCTTTCCAGCTATCTTCAATTAAGGAATTGCAGTATTTATGATCTATCCTCAACCCCCAGGTCAAAGACCTGGGTTTGGGCTCTTTCCCTTTCGCTCGCCGCTACTTAGGAAATCGATATTTCTTTCTCTTCCTCCGGGTACTTAGATGTTTCAGTTCCCCGGGTCTACCTCTGCATACCTATTTATTCAGTATGCAGTACATAGTTGTTACTATGTGGGTTCCCCCATTCGGAAATCTTTGGATCACAGGCTATTTGCGCCTACCCAAAGCTTATCGCAGCTTAACGCGTCCTTCTTCGGCTCCTAGTGCCAAGGCATTCGCCATGCGCCCTTTGTAGCTTGACCTTGATTCTGTCTATTTACATAGACGATTATATTAATTTTGCGAAATTGTATTAAATCAATTTATAAACTACTCGCGTAGCTTTAATTTTTTTAAAACAACTTTTTTCACTGTGCAATTTTCAAAGAACATTTTAGAAAAACTATTCATTATCTAACTCCTAAGAGTTAGATAAAATTAGTCTCTCAAAATTAAACAGAGAACTAGGTACGATTAATTACAATAGATATTTTTGAAGAACAAATTAATATTCTTCTATTGCATCGACCGAAGTCAATACATCTACTCCCTAGAAAGGAGGTGATCCAGCCGCAGGTTCTCCTACGGCTACCTTGTTACGACTTCACCCCAATCATCAATCCCACCTTCGGCCGCTGGCTCCTTACGGTTACCTCACGGACTTCGGGTGTTACCAACTCTCATGGTGTGACGGGCGGTGTGTACAAGGCCCGGGAACGTATTCACCGCGACATGCTGATTCGCGATTACTAGCAACTCCGGCTTCATGTAGGCGAGTTGCAGCCTACAATCCGAACTGGGATGAGTTTTTGAGTTTGGCTCCACCTTGCGGTCTTGCATCTCTTTGTACTCACCATTGTAGCACGTGTGTAGCCCTAGACATAAGGGGCATGATGATTTGACGTCATCCCCACCTTCCTCCCGGTTAACCCGGGCAGTCTCACTAGAGTGCTCAACTTAATGGTAGCAACTAATGATAAGGGTTGCGCTCGTTGCGGGACTTAACCCAACATCTCACGACACGAGCTGACGACAACCATGCACCACCTGTCACCCTGTCCCGAAGGACTTCGCCCATCTCTGGGTTATGCAGGGGATGTCAAGTCTAGGTAAGGTTCTTCGCGTTGCTTCGAATTAAACCACATGCTCCGCTGCTTGTGCGGGCCCCCGTCAATTCCTTTGAGTTTTAATCTTGCGATCGTACTCCCCAGGCGGAATACTTAATGTGTTAACGGCGGCACCGAGGTTCGACCCCCGACACCTAGTATTCATCGTTTACGGCGTGGACTACCAGGGTATCTAATCCTGTTTGCTCCCCACGCTTTCATGCCTCAGCGTCAGTTACAGTCCAGTAAGTCGCCTTCGCCACTGGTGTTCTTCCTAATCTCTACGCATTTCACCGCTACACTAGGAATTCCACTTACCTCTCCTGCACTCTAGACACCCAGTTTCAAATGCAGCACCCAAGTTAAGCTCGGGTATTTCACATCTGACTTAAATGTCCGCCTACGCATCCTTTACGCCCAGTAAATCCGGACAACGCTTGCCACCTACGTATTACCGCGGCTGCTGGCACGTAGTTAGCCGTGGCTTCCTCCTCTGGTACCGTCATTATCGTCCCAGAAGACAGAACTTTACAACCCGAAGGCCTTCATCATTCACGCGGCGTTGCTGCGTCAGGGTTTCCCCCATTGCGCAATATTCCCCACTGCTGCCTCCCGTAGGAGTCTGGACCGTGTCTCAGTTCCAATGTGGCCGATCACCCTCTCAGGTCGGCTACGCATCGTCGCCTTGGTGAGCCGTTACCTCACCAACTAGCTAATGCGCCGCGGGTCCATCTCAAAGTGGAATTTTCTAAAAGAAAAATCCTTTGATGTTTCGATCATGCGACCAAAACATATTATGCGGTATTAATCTCCCTTTCGGGAGGCTATTCCCCTCTTTGAGGCAGGTTACCCACGTGTTACTCACCCGTCCGCCGCTAATCCACCCCGAAAGGTTTCATCGCTCGACTTGCATGTGTTAGGCACGCCGCCAGCGTTCGTCCTGAGCCAGGATCAAACTCTCAATTTAAAAGTTTACACTTTTTTAGTTGAAATGATTAATCTGCGACAACTGTTAAGTTGATTCGCAAGCTCATTACATACTTTTAGTCTTACGACTAAATTTTACTTTATACTAAAGTAATTAACTGGTTTAACGAAATATTATTTCGCTATCTTTACCTATTTCTCTGTTTAATTTTCAAAGACCAACTTGCTTTGTCATCATGTGACGACTTCTACTATTCTACTAGGTATTTCTTGTTTTGTCAACAACTTTTTAAAAATTATTTTCATTTGAAAATATATTAAATAGTTATCAATAGTTAGATTATCTTGCCACTTGTTTGTGACGACAAGGAGTATTCTATCATAATAATAAAGTTGTATATTTATTTTTTTTGTTATATATTCACGTTATTCTCGATTTCCTCATTGTTTCATTATAATCCTTTGTTTTATATGTATTGACACGCATGGTCAAGTATATAAGAAATTGTTTGTATTTAAGCATTTAATTCATTTATTTATAAACGTTATTAAGAATTTTTATATTTAGAATTACTAACAACATTAATAATCCACTTAAATCATCTCCTGCGGAGCTGCAATCTTGGAATAAAATCAACCGCTGCACAGGAGATGATTTAACCCAGTTTTTTTACTAACAACTTATTTATCTCCACAAAAAAAACAGCCCATATTGGACTGTTCTTTGGTGGAGATAAAGGGAATCGAACCCTTGACCCCCTGCGTGCAAGGCAGGTGCTCTCCCAGCTGAGCTATATCCCCACATATGGTGGACCTTCAGGGACTCGAACCCCGGACCGACCGGTTATGAGCCGGTAGCTCTAACCAGCTGAGCTAAAGATCCATGTTTACCTGGCGACAACCTACTCTTCCACAAGGTCACCCCTGCAGTACCATCGGCGCATTGAAGCTTAACCTTCGTGTTCGGTATGGGAACGGGTGTTACCTTCATGCCATAATCACCAGATTTATTAATATCCGTCATATGTTATTATATTTAAAAAAATGGCTCCGCGAAAAGGATTTGAACCTTCAACCTATCGGTTAACAGCCGAGTGCTCCACCGTTGAGCTATCGCGGAACATTACCTAGCGACAACCTACTCTTCCACAAGGTCACCCCTGCAGTACCATCGGCGCATTGAAGCTTAACCTTCGTGTTCGGTATGGGAACGGGTGTTACCTTCATGCCATAATCACTAGATTGAGAAAATAAATATTCTCTCAAAATTGCACAGTGAATTAAGCTTCTTCCTTTGTCAGAAGCTTAGTTTCTTTCTTACGAAAAAAATAGTTCCTGCGGAAGAATTATCGCGTTATTTCTAATTATATATTTAGGTCAAGCCCTCGACTTATTAGTATTAGTCAGCTGAACATGTTACCATGCTTACACCTCTAACCTATCAACCTGGTGGTCTTCCAGGAGTCTTACTAACTTGTGTTAAAAACACGCGTTATGGGAAATCTCATCTCAGGGTGGGCTTCACGCTTAGATGCTTTCAGCGTTTATCCCTTCCAAACATAGCTACCCAGCGATGCCACTGGCGTGACAACTGGTGCACCAGAGGTTTGTCCATCCCGGTCCTCTCGTACTAAGGACAGCTCCCTTCAAATTTCCTACGCCCGCGACGGATAGGGACCGAACTGTCTCACGACGTTCTGAACCCAGCTCGCGTGCCGCTTTAATGGGCGAACAGCCCAACCCTTGGGACCTACTTCAGCCCCAGGATGCGACGAGCCGACATCGAGGTGCCAAACCTCCCCGTCGATGTGGACTCTTGGGGGAGATCAGCCTGTTATCCCCGAGGTAGCTTTTATCCGTTGAGCGATGGCCCTCCCACGAGGTACCACCGGATCACTAAGCCCGACTTTCGTCCCTGCTCCACTTGTAAGTGTCGCAGTCAGGCTCCCTTCTGCCTTTGCACTCTTCGCGCGATTTCCAACCGCGCTGAGGGAACCTTTGGGCGCCTCCGTTACTTTTTTGGAGGCGACCGCCCCAGTCAAACTGCCCACCTAACAATGTCCTGTGACCAGATTCATGGCCTCCAGTTAGAACCTCAGTACTGTCAGGGTGGTATCCCAAGGATGACTCCACACAGGCTGACGCCCATGTTTCTCAGTCTCCCACCTATCCTGTACAGACAATACCGAAATTCAATGCTAAGCTACAGTAAAGCTCTACGGGGTCTTTCCGTCCAATCGCGGGTAGCAAGCATCTTCACTTGCACTACAATTTCGCCGGATGTGTTGTTGAGACAGTGCCCAAATCATTACGCCATTCGTGCGGGTCGGAACTTACCCGACAAGGAATTTCGCTACCTTAGGACCGTTATAGTTACGGCCGCCGTTTACTGGGGCTTAAGTTCATAGCCTCGCTTGCGCTAACTAATCCCCTTAACCTTCCAGCACCGGGCAGGCGTCAGCCCCTATACATCAGCTTTCGCTTTAGCAGAGACCTGTGTTTTTGCTAAACAGTTGCTTGGGCCTATTCTCTGCGACCTACTTTCGTAGGCACCCCTTCTCCCGAAGTTACGGGGTCAATTTGCCGAGTTCCTTAACAACAATTCTTCCGATGGTCTTAGGATTCTCTCCTCACCTACCTGTGTCGGTTTGCGGTACGGGCACCAATATCCTCGATAGAGACTTTTCTTGGCAGCGTGGAATCAGATACTTCGGGAATAAATTCCCTTCCCCATCACATCTCAGCGTTAAGAGCAAACGGATTTGCCTGTCTGCTCCGCCTAAATGCTTAGACACACATCCAATAGTGTGCACATCTTATCCTCCTGCGTCATCCCATTTCTAATAACGTCCATTGGTGGTATCGGAATATCAACCGATTGTCCATCACCTACGCCTTTCGGCCTCGGCTTAGGTCCCGACTAACCCTGAGAGGACGAGCCTTCCTCAGGAAACCTTAGGTTTTCGACCGTTAAGATTCTCACTTAACTCTCGCTACTCATGCCAACATTCTCACTTCTGTACCGTCCACCACTCCTTACGGTATGACTTCAGCCAGTACAGAAAGCTCCTCTACCGCGTACACAATTGTGTACACCCATAGCTTCGGTGGTAAGTTTTAGCCCCGGACATCTTCGGCGCAGGATCTCTTGACTAGTGAGCTATTACGCACTCTTTAAATGAGTGGCTGCTTCTGAGCCAACATCCTAGTTGTCTTAGAAATCCCACATCCTTTTCCACTTAACTTACACTTTGGGACCTTAGCTGATGGTCTGGGCTGTTTCCCTTTTGACTACGGATCTTATCATTCGCAGTCTGACTGCCGAAATAAAAGTATATGGCATTCGGAGTTTGATAGGGTTCAGTAACTGTTGTCAGCCCCTAGCCCATTCAGTGCTCTACCTCCATTACTCAATTAATCGACGCTAGCCCTAAAGCTATTTCGAGGAGAACCAGCTATCTCCGAGTTCGATTGGAATTTCTCCGCTATCCACAGCTCATCCCATGGTTTTTCAACACCAACGTGGTTCGGACCTCCACGGAATTTTACTTCCGCTTCATCCTGGCCATGGATAGGTCACCCGGTTTCGGGTCTACGACATGCAACTATGCGCCCTATTCAGACTTGGTTTCCCTTCGGCTCCGTACCTTAAGTACTTAACCTTGCTACATATCGTAACTCGTTGGCTCGTTCTACAAAAAGCACGCCGTCACACATATAAAGTGCTTCGACCGGTTGTAGGCACACGGTTTCAGGTTCTATTTCACTCCCCTTCCGGGGTTCTTTTCACCTTTCCCTCACGGTACTTCTTCACTATCGGTCACTAGGTAGTATTTAGCCTTGGGAGGTGGTCCTCCCAGCTTCCCACAAGGTTTCACGTGTCTCGTGGTACTCTGGATTAGATCTGACTGTTTTTCCTTTTCATTTACAGGCCTATTACCTTCTGCGGAGCAGCTTTCCAGCTATCTTCAATTAAGGAATTGCAGTATTTATGATCTATCCTCAACCCCCAGGTCAAAGACCTGGGTTTGGGCTCTTTCCCTTTCGCTCGCCGCTACTTAGGAAATCGATATTTCTTTCTCTTCCTCCGGGTACTTAGATGTTTCAGTTCCCCGGGTCTACCTCTGCATACCTATTTATTCAGTATGCAGTACATAGTTGTTACTATGTGGGTTCCCCCATTCGGAAATCTTTGGATCACAGGCTATTTGCGCCTACCCAAAGCTTATCGCAGCTTAACGCGTCCTTCTTCGGCTCCTAGTGCCAAGGCATTCGCCATGCGCCCTTTGTAGCTTGACCTTGATTCTGTCTATTTACATAGACGGTTATATTAATTTTGCGAAATTGTATTAAATCAATTTATAAACTACTTGCGTAGCTTTAATTTTTTTAAAACAACTTTTTTCACTGTGCAATTTTCAAAGAACATAAATGGTGGGCCTAAATGGACTCGAACCATCGACCTCACGCTTATCAGGCGTGCGCTCTAACCAGCTGAGCTATAGGCCCATTTAATGGTGGAGATAAAGAGAATCGAACTCTTGACCCCCTGCGTGCAAGGCAGGTGCTCTCCCAGCTGAGCTATACCCCCATTAGAAAAACTATTCATCAGTTAACTCCTAAGAGTTAACTGAAATTAGTCTCTCAAAATTAAACAGAGAATTAGGTACGATTAATTACAATAGATATTTTTGAAGAACAAATTAATATTCTTCTATTGCATCGACCGAAGTCAATACATCTACTCCCTAGAAAGGAGGTGATCCAGCCGCAGGTTCTCCTACGGCTACCTTGTTACGACTTCACCCCAATCATCAATCCCACCTTCGGCCGCTGGCTCCTTACGGTTACCTCACGGACTTCGGGTGTTACCAACTCTCATGGTGTGACGGGCGGTGTGTACAAGGCCCGGGAACGTATTCACCGCGACATGCTGATTCGCGATTACTAGCAACTCCGGCTTCATGTAGGCGAGTTGCAGCCTACAATCCGAACTGGGATGAGTTTTTGAGTTTGGCTCCACCTTGCGGTCTTGCATCTCTTTGTACTCACCATTGTAGCACGTGTGTAGCCCTAGACATAAGGGGCATGATGATTTGACGTCATCCCCACCTTCCTCCCGGTTAACCCGGGCAGTCTCACTAGAGTGCTCAACTTAATGGTAGCAACTAATGATAAGGGTTGCGCTCGTTGCGGGACTTAACCCAACATCTCACGACACGAGCTGACGACAACCATGCACCACCTGTCACCCTGTCCCGAAGGACTTCGCCCATCTCTGGGTTATGCAGGGGATGTCAAGTCTAGGTAAGGTTCTTCGCGTTGCTTCGAATTAAACCACATGCTCCGCTGCTTGTGCGGGCCCCCGTCAATTCCTTTGAGTTTTAATCTTGCGATCGTACTCCCCAGGCGGAATACTTAATGTGTTAACGGCGGCACCGAGGTTCGACCCCCGACACCTAGTATTCATCGTTTACGGCGTGGACTACCAGGGTATCTAATCCTGTTTGCTCCCCACGCTTTCATGCCTCAGCGTCAGTTACAGTCCAGTAAGTCGCCTTCGCCACTGGTGTTCTTCCTAATCTCTACGCATTTCACCGCTACACTAGGAATTCCACTTACCTCTCCTGCACTCTAGACACCCAGTTTCAAATGCAGCACCCAAGTTAAGCTCGGGTATTTCACATCTGACTTAAATGTCCGCCTACGCATCCTTTACGCCCAGTAAATCCGGACAACGCTTGCCACCTACGTATTACCGCGGCTGCTGGCACGTAGTTAGCCGTGGCTTCCTCCTCTGGTACCGTCATTATCGTCCCAGAAGACAGAACTTTACAACCCGAAGGCCTTCATCATTCACGCGGCGTTGCTGCGTCAGGGTTTCCCCCATTGCGCAATATTCCCCACTGCTGCCTCCCGTAGGAGTCTGGACCGTGTCTCAGTTCCAATGTGGCCGATCACCCTCTCAGGTCGGCTACGCATCGTCGCCTTGGTGAGCCGTTACCTCACCAACTAGCTAATGCGCCGCGGGTCCATCTCAAAGTGGAATTTTCTAAAAGAAAAATCCTTTGATGTTTCGATCATGCGACCAAAACATATTATGCGGTATTAATCTCCCTTTCGGGAGGCTATTCCCCTCTTTGAGGCAGGTTACCCACGTGTTACTCACCCGTCCGCCGCTAATCCACCCCGAAAGGTTTCATCGCTCGACTTGCATGTGTTAGGCACGCCGCCAGCGTTCGTCCTGAGCCAGGATCAAACTCTCAATTTAAAAGTTTACACTTTTTTAGTTGAAATGATTAATCTGCGACAACTGTTAAGTCGTTTAATCAACAATTAAGTTGATTCGCAAGCTCATTACATACTTTTTAGTCTTACGACTAATTTTACTTTATACTAAAGTAATTAACTGGTTTAACGAAATATTATTTCGCTATCTTTACCTATTTCTCTGTTTAATTTTCAAAGACCAACTTGCTTTGTCATCATGTGATGACTTTTACTATTATAATTCTTTTTTTCATCATTGTCAACTACTTTAAAAAATATTTGATAATGAATTTTTCTTTCATCACTGTGCACTTAAAGTTAATTTATAACTGTATGTTCCAGCGACAATTAATATAATATCATATGTATAACTAACCATTTGTTTATAATCCTCTATTATATCAATCTATTTCCATATATATGTTTATATGTTCCATATAATCCGTTTTACTCATAATGATACGCTCGGACCATTTGTTACGCATTTAGCACACCTACAGACTATAAAAATAAATATCGTAGGTTTATTAAAAACCACTTAAATCATCCCCCTCAGTGCTGTACTACTATAATTCCCTTATTAATAAAATAAAAACCCCAGTAAAAATAATCTTTTTTTTACCAGAGCTCCTATTTAATGAACCTGAAAATGTCTTTTATTATAATGTCATTACTATTTCCTTATATTTATTACCTCTTACTTCAAAATTTTGAAACATATCAAAACTTGCACATGCCGGTGACAACGTCACTATATCACCAGGTTTAGCAACTAATTTAGCTGTAAAAATTGCTTCATTAAAATTTTCAGCAAGTATAATCTGCAAAGGTATTTTATTTTCTTTAGACATACGCTCAAAAACTTCTTTTATTTTATATTTAGTGTCACCTACTAATATTAGTGTTTTAATATTTGTGTAGCCTTCTTCTGCTAAAGGTTCAAAAGGTATTTTTTTATCATATCCTCCTGCAATTAGTATAACAGGCTTTCCAAAAGCTTTGAGACTTGCTATAGTTCTAGTTGGCGTAGACGCTATTGAATCATTGTAATATTTAACTCCTTCTACCTCCCTCACGAATTCGCCCCTATGAGGTACGCCCATAAAAGTGGTAGCCACTTCTCTCATGCTCGCAGCTGTTGCTTCATCTTGAGTTGCACAAAAGGCAGTTAATAGGTTTTGCACATTATGCATCCCTTTTAGCTTTACTTCCTCAAGATTACATACTACCTTGTTCATAATGAATAATTTATCATTTTGAAAATATGCACCATCTTCTAGTTTCTCGCATACACTAAAATACTTAACTTTTCCCTTAACCTCTTTTCTTAATTCATAAGTTAACGCGTTATCCTTATTTAATACAATCAGATCACCGTCACGTTGATATTTAAACACATTTTTCTTTGCATTTATATATTCCTCCATATCCTTATGAATATCTAGATGATTCACACTCAGATTTGTTACTACTGCTACATCTGTAGAAACCGTCATAGTCATAAGCTGAAAGCTCGACAATTCCAATACTACTTTATCCTCTTTGGTTATTTCTTCAATATTTGCGAACAGTGGTGTACCAATATTGCCTCCAACCCAAGTTTTATATCCTTCTTTTTTTAATATATTATATATTATTGTAGTTGTAGTTGTTTTTCCATCACTACCAGTTACGCCGTAAGTTTTAGCCGGGCAATATTTTATGAACTCTTCCATTTCGGAAGTTATATATGTTCCTTCTTTTTTTGCTTTCAAAAGAGCAGGGTTATCTACTCTCATAGATGGTGTTTTAAAAATAACATCAAACCCCGTTAGATCATCTAAGTAATCTTCCCCTAATACCAGCTTCACGCCCTCTTCTTCGAAATCTATTGCTACCTGTCCCAGTAAACTATAAGTTTTTTTATCAAAAGCTGTAACAACTGCCTTAAGCTTTACTAGAAAATGTATTAAAGGAATATTGCTAACTCCTATACCTACAACTCCAACTTTTTTTCCTTTTATAAATTCCTTAAATTCATTGAAATCCTTTTTCATATAACCCTCCATGTAATCTCCATATACTTTATATTATATTATTTATTTTACAAATTTATTTTATAATTTTTTAGATTTATTCTATAAAAAAACAACGCATAGTATAACCACAGCCTACTCAAGCCTCATTATATACTACACGCCATTCTCTAAACCAAACTAACTATTACAATTTAAAATTTAAAATTGTAGTTTTTCTTCTATAAAATCTTCTAAATCGTCTATACTTACTCTTATTTGACCCATTGTATCTCTGTCTCTAATTGTTACAGTGTTATCTTTTAACGTATCAAAATCTACAGTTATGCAGTATGGAGTTCCTATTTCGTCTTCTCTTCTATACCTTTTTCCTATACTTCCGGTTTCATCGTAGTCTACGTTAAATCTTTTGCCTAGCATAGCAAAAACTTCGAGCGATTTCTCTGATAATTTTTTACTTAAAGGTAGAATAGCCGCCTTAAATGGTGCAAGTGCTGGATGTAAATGAAGCACTGTTCTTACGTCTCCGCCTTCAAGTTCTTCTTCATCATATGCATTAACTAAGAATGCAAGAACAACTCTATCTGCACCCAGAGAAGGTTCTATACAATACGGTACATATTTTTCATTAGTAATAGGATCTAGATAACTTAAATCATTCCCTGAATGTTCCATATGTTTCTTTAAGTCATAATCAGTTCTATCAGCAACGCCCCATAATTCACCCCATCCAAAAGGAAACAAGAATTCTATGTCACAAGTAGCATTACTATAAAAAGATAATTCCTCTTCTCCATGGTCTCTAAATCTTAAATTTTCCTTTTCCATTCCCAAATTATACAAAAAATTAGCACAATACTCTTTCCAATATGCAAACCATTCTAAATCTGTACCCGGTTTACAGAAAAATTCCAATTCCATTTGCTCAAATTCCCTAGTTCTAAAAATAAAATTCCCTGGTGTTATTTCATTCCTGAAAGCCTTCCCTACTTGGCCTATTCCAAATGGAACTTTTTTTCTTGAAGCTCTTTGAACATTTTTAAAGTTTACAAAGATACCCTGAGCCGTTTCTGGTCTTAAATATATTTCTGATTTTCCATCTTCTGTTATTCCCTGGGAAGTCTTAAACATTAAATTAAATTTTCTAATATCAGTAAAGTCTTTCTTTCCACATTTAGGACATACTATTTCATTTTTTGCTATATATTCTTTTAACTCTTCATTTGACCATCCATCAGCAGTAGCTACTTCTACTCCCTGATTTGTCATATGGTCTTCCACTAACTTATCCGCTCTAAATCTAGCTTTGCAATCTTTGCAATCCATTAGCGGATCTGAAAATCCTCCAACGTGGCCCGTCGCAACCCATACCTCTGGGTTCATAAGTATAGCGCAGTCTACGCCTACATTATATGGACTTTCTTGAACAAATTTTTTCCACCAAGCTTTTTTAACATTGTTTTTAAATTCAACTCCCAGAGGACCATAATCCCACGAATTAGCGAGCCCACCATATATATCAGACCCTGGGAATACGAACCCTCTGTTTTTGCATAACGCAACTATCTTATCCATACTTTTTTCAAATGCCATATTAACCCCTCCTATTTTTTTTACAATCTAATGATATCTTGTTTTATATACTTCTCAATGGTCATTACAATATATTAACATTACATCTTGTATTCTTTCCTATTTACCCTAAATATAACCAATTCAATTTATCACACCCGCATAAAGCATTCTCTTTTATTTTACGTATAAAAAAAAGACTATACCCTAAGGGACGAAAATTACTTCCGCGGTTCCACCCTTATTGGCACATGCCCTACTTTAAATTCTATACACTCAAAAGTCCCTTTCACAATAATACTTTGATTGTTTACACCAGCCACAATCTCTCTTATAAAGTACTACTACTACTCTTCTTTATCACAGTGAATTATTTTATTATGCATTAGATTTCTTATAATATTGAGTTCCAAAAATAAAAAATGGCTCCGCGAAAAGGATTTGAACCTTCAACCTATCGGTTAACAGCCGAGTGCTCCACCGTTGAGCTATCGCGGATTATTATTGCTTACAACAACATTATAACATACATAACTAAAAATTCAATAGTTTTTTCTTTTTTTTTATAATTTTATGATTTTAAGTGCTATAGTTATGCTTAAAAAATAAAAAGGATATTTTAGATTAACTAAAATATCCTTTTTATTTTCTTAAATTACTGAATTGGTTTCATTGTAGGAAATAGGATAACATCTCTTATTGAATAAGAGTCCGTTAAGAACATTACCATTCTATCGATTCCTATGCCCAGTCCTCCTGTTGGTGGCATTCCGGTTTCTAATGCACTCATAAATTCTTCATCTATTAAATAAGCCTCATCATCACCTAGTTCTCTTTCTTTTGCTTGTTGCATAAATCTCTCTCTTTGAACTACTGGATCATTTAACTCTGAGTATGCATTACACACTTCTCTTCCAAACACAAAGCCTTCAAATCTCTCTGTAAACTCTGAATCTCCTCTCTTCTTTTTAGTAAGAGGTGATATCTCTACAGGGTAATCACATAAGAATGTTGGTTGAATTAGTTTTTCTTCCACATATACTTCAAATAATTCATTTAATATATCTGCTTTTGAGCAATTTTCTAATTCTTTTTTAAATTGTAAATGCTTTTCTTTAGCTATAACCCTAGCTTCTTCATTAGTAGTTATTTTATCAAAGTCCACACCTGAATATTCTCTTACTGCATCTACCATAGTAATTCTTCTCCATGGTGGTGTAAAATCTATTTCAGTTCCTTGATAATTAACCTTTGTAGTTCCATGAACCTTTTCACAAACGTAAGCTATCATATTTTCCGTAATTTCCATCATATCATTATAATCTGCATAAGCTTCATATAATTCTATCATTGTAAACTCTGGATTATGTCTTATATCTGTTCCTTCGTTTCTAAAGTTTTTACCCATGTCATATACCTTTTCAAAACCAGCAACAATAAGTCTTTTTAAATATAACTCTGTTGCAATTCTAAGATACATCTCAATATCAAGCGCATTATGATGAGTACTAAATGGTCTTGCTGCGGCTCCTCCTGCTACTGTGGATAAAATCGGAGTTTCAACTTCTAAAAATCCTTTGTTATCTAAGTATTCTCGGATATATTTAATTATTGATATTCTCTTCATGAACGTATCTCTTACTTCTTGGTTCATTATTATGTCTACTTCTCTTTGCCTAAATCTTAAATCAGGATCTTTTAATCCGTGCCATTTTTCCGGAAGTGGTTTTAGAGCTTTAGCTATAAGCTGAAAGTCTACTATATGTAGCGATATTTCACCAGTTTTTGTAACAAAAGGTGTACCAGTTATGCTTACAAAATCTCCTATGTCAAAACTTTTATATTCTTTTAATTTTTCTTCGCCTACATCATCTATTTTTATGTATAGTTGTATTTTACCATATCTATCATGAATATCAGAAAAACCAGCCTTACCATGAACTCTTTTAGACATGAGTCTACCTGCTACAATTACCTGAGCGCCTTCTAATTTCTCAAAATTTTCTTTTACTTCTTGTGATGTATGAGTTCTTTCAACTTTGTACACATCAAATGGATCTTTGCCTTCTTCTTTTAAATCAGCTAATTTTCGTCGTCTTATGGTTACCTGTTCATTATATTTTGATTCAAGTTCATGCAAGTTTTTCTCTTCACTTTTTTCTTCATTATTTTTTTCGTTTGTCATTAATATACCTCCTGTTTTTTTCCAATCTAGAAAATAATTACCAATCATTTGCTCTGCCATATTTCTTCTATGTATATATTTCTTTAGGGCACCTACCAATTATAAATTGTTAAGTACCCCTATGTTCTATAAAAATCAAATAATTTTTAAACAATTACCCGCGTCGCACTTCCAATACTTCATACCTACCAACACCATCTGGAACTGCAACTTCTATAATTGCTCCTGATTTCTTACCAACGAGTGCACATCCAACTGGTGATTCATTCGATATTTTATTTATCATTGGATCTGCTTCTGCTGAACCCACTATATAAAATTCAACTTCTTCATCAAACTCATAATCCTTAACCTTAACTATAGATCCTATACTTACTACATCTATTTCAATATCGTTTTCATCTATAACACTTGCATTTCTAAGCATATTTTCCAATTGTATTATTCTACCTTCAACAAATGCTTGTTCATTTTTAGCTTCATCATACTCTGAGTTTTCGGTTAAGTCCCCATACCCAAGTGCTACCTTTATTTTTTCAGTAATATCTTTTCTCTTGACAGTCTTAAGAAATTCTAATTCTCCCTCTAATTTCGTAATTCCCTCATAGGTCATTACATATTGTTTTGATACGCTCATTTATTTCTCCCCTTTTTAATTTTTATTAAATAAATTAGTAAATATCCATAAAATCCACTATAAACTAACAATATCCTAGCATATTACACCCCAACTACAATACTGTCTTCCTCGAAATATAGTAATTTCATATAATTTATATAATATAAGACTATTAGTTCAAATTGATAAATTATCGGTTCTAAGATTTATTCTTAGAATAACAATACATGTAACCATTTAGCCATTATAAATCAGAGCGTTACTATTGTCAATATGTTACGAACAAAATAGTCTAATATATTACATTTTTGTTGAATTTTATTTTTTCAAGATATATACCATTGTACTTAAGAGCTTTTTCAATGTCACTTTCTTGCATTTGACATAATATCGATCCTAAAAGTTCGATAGAAAAATCTCTTTCAAAAGTTTTCCAAGGCACATTATAACTTACATCATTTACAGCGATAATATTTTTTGAAGTGCTTATACTATTATCTAAGAACCAGACTAATTTCCCATCACCGAATTCATAATCTTTAGATGAAACAATAAAATCTGCTATTTTAACAGCATATAGTTCATCATTTGTAACAATAGGTGATACACCAAAATTAGCGATAATATAATCTGCAAGTTTCCTAGTTTTTACTAAATCATGCGATAAAAATATAATATATTTGCAATGCTTTGCTAATTCAATAATAATATTATAGTTTATCATTTCTACCGCATCATATATAACAATGCAGCAACTTTTCAAACTTTTATTTCTCATTCTAATCATAAGCTGTATACTTTTTATAACACTAAATGCTAAAAATCGCTTTTGAAATTCATTAAAATAATTATAATCCATAGGCCTCAGTGTTTTTGGCGATAATTGCACTTCACTACATTTACATATTTTTTTAGCATAAGTTAAATTATTTAAGTATGCTTTTCTATTAAAATTTGGTGGTATTTTTACACTAGTAACTTTAATATCTAAATCTTTAATGTATTCACTACTTATTACTTTCATCTTTAGTTTATCTTTAATTTTACTTAAAAATCCAAATTCATTATATAAATTATCTATATTTGAAGTTACACATAAAATTGGCTTCATACATCTGCACCTTATACATTAATGTACTATTATCTTATTCAGTGTTAATTATATAAATTCCCGTTTTAATTTTTAAATT
Organism: Clostridium sp. CM041; assembly: GCF_055081035.1. Lineage (NCBI taxonomy): Bacteria > Bacillati > Bacillota > Clostridia > Eubacteriales > Clostridiaceae > Clostridium > Clostridium sp. CM041. The sequence goes on along the minus strand of NZ_CM143648.1, from coordinate 2,620,334 downwards.
ATTCTTTTATAGTCTTCAAATAATTTTTATAAACCAAAAGCACCTGCTTTACCTCATCATAACTATTTTTAGTATTAATTTCATTCTTAATTTCAGCACAGTTGTTAAGCCCTTTTATATACCAGGCTGTATGTTTCCTCATTTCTCTAACAGCCTTAATTTCTTCATAATATTTTACAGCTAAATTTAAATGCCTTATACACATATCTATTTTTTCTTCAGGAGTAGGATATATAACTTTTTCTCCGTTTATTGCCTGCTTAATCTCTCTAAAAATCCATGGGTTACCCCTAGACCCTCTTGCAATCATTATAGCATCACAATTAGTCATTTCCTTTATTTTGACAGCATCCTCTACGGAAAATATGTCCCCATTACCTATTACTGGTACTTTAACATTTTCTTTTACAGCCCTTATAATATCCCAATCGGCCTTGCCTTCATACATTTGTTCGCGAGTCCTGCCATGCACTGCAATAGCATCTACCCCTGCATCCTCCATATATTTAGCAAATTCTACAGCATTAACATTATTTGAATCAAATCCCTTTCTAAACTTCACTGTCACAGGCTTTGTTGAAACCTTTTTCATTTCTTTTACTATTTGCGCTGCTAGTTTAGGGTTTTTCATCAAAGCTGATCCCTCTCCATTTTTTACTATTTTATGAACAGGACACCCCATATTTACATCAACCATACATATATCGCTTCTTGCGTTGAAAATTTCACAGGAACTAGCCATAATCTTAGGATCATTACCAAATATCTGCACAGCTACGGGTTTCTCTTGACTTGAAATTCGCATAAGAGATTCTGTATTGTCACTTCCATAATATAATCCTTTAGCACTTACCATTTCAGTATATAGTAGACCACACCCTAATTCTTTGCATAACCCTCTAAAGGCAATATCTGTAACTCCTGCCATAGGGGCTAAAAAAACATTGTTTTCAAAGTTAATATTTGATATTTTCATTAAATCATCTCCTGCGGAGCTGCAATATTAACGACTTCAGAATGCGATTTATACTCCACTGAAGTTTCTTCCTCGTTATAGTATAAATCGCCTTCTGAAACGTCGTTAAATCACCTATTCCCTATTCTTCTCATAAATCATTCTAAGGCCTTCTAAGGTTAAGTTGGGATGAAACTCATCAATAGCAGAAGACTCTTTGGTTATCAGTTTTGAAAGTCCTCCCGTTGCTACTACAAAAGGCTCTTCTTCTCCCATACTAACCATTTCACTTTTCATTTTATTAACAATATAATCTACTTGACCAATATATCCATATATTATTCCGGACTGCATGCTTTCGACAGTATTTTTACATATAACTGTTTCTGGTTTTACAAGCTCCACCCGAGGTAACTTTGCCGCTCTCTCAAATAGTGCTTCAGAAGCTATTTTAATACCAGGGCATATAGTTCCACCTAAGTAATTAGCCTCTTTGCTTATAGCACAAAAGGTTGTAGCTGTACCAAAATCTATTAATATTAATGATCTTTTATAAATTTCATGAGCTGATACAGCATTAACAATTCTATCCGCGCCTACTTCTTTTGGATTATCATATTTTACATTTATTCCAGTCTTAATCCCCGGGCCTACTACCATTGGTTTCAAATCGAAATATTTTCTTATCATATGTTCTAGTGAATACATACTATTGGGAACAACCGAGGAAATTATTACGCCTTTAATATATTCTGTTTTTATGTTTCGCTGATTAAATAATTGCATTGCTTGAATTCCGTATTCGTCAGCAGTTTTTTTTGCATCAGTAGATATTCTCCACTCTACAATTAACTCCTTTTCCTTAAAAACTCCTAAAACAGTATTAGTATTTCCAACATCTAAAACTAAAATCACTTTATACACCACCTATATAATTTAAAATAACTTGCAAGTCGCTTTATATTTTTGCCATTATAAAAACACAAAATAATATATCCAATATTATAAAATATTAATTTCAAATGTTCCTAATTTAACAATTTAATTTTAACAATTTGAATATATTTGTCAAGTTAAATCTTTATAAGAAATTCGGTTTAATTAAATCATCTCCTGGGTCGCTGCAATATTAACGGTTACAGTGAAAGTTACACCTATAAAGCTAATTCTATATATTATACCACAATTCTCATCAAATGTTGGTATATAATTACAGTAAGTTTCTTAGTAAATCGCACTAATATAAAGTTTCTGTTAGAATGGACTCTCTTTACTGGTTAAATGATATAAAAAAAGACATACAGCTAACTCACTGTATGTCTTTTACCAAGTTAAATCTTTGTTAAATCAATCTCACCTGAATCTGTTTTAGCCATTATAGCCTCAAAATCCACGCCTTCGAGTTTTTCTTTTAACAACAGTTCTTGAGCTACTGCATGAAGTTTACTTGCATTCTCAGCAAGGATTTTTTCAGCTTTTCCATAAGCTTCATCAATAAGCATCTTAACCTCTGTATCTATTTTATTAGCTATTTCTTCACTAAAGTTTCTACTTTTGCCTAAATCTCTTCCAAGGAATACTTCATTATGATCGTTACCAAAAGATATTGGTCCGAGTTCATCACTCATACCATATTCCATAACCATCTTTCTTGCAATAGCCGATGCTCTATCAATATCATTCTTAGCACCTGTGCTAATATCTTTTAATACTAATTTTTCAGCAACTCTACCACCTAATAACCCGACCATTTCATCTTTAAGTTTTAGTTTTGAAGTATAAGCAGTATCCTCTTCAGGTAGATGCATTGTGTACCCACCTGCCATTCCTCTTGGTATAATACTTATTTGATGAATTGGATCAGATAATGGAGAATATTTCATTACTACAGCATGCCCGGCTTCATGATATGCTGTTAATTTTCTATCTTTTTCACTGATAACTTTACTCTTCTTTTCCGGCCCTGCAATAACCCTAGTTACTGCTTCATCAAGCTCTTTCATTTCTATAACTGTTTTTTTATTTCTAACTGTAAGCAGTGCAGCTTCGTTCATTAAATTCTCAAGGTCCGCACCAGTGAACCCAGGTGTCCTTTTAGCTAATACGTCAAGTTTTACTTCTTCGGCTAAATGTTTACCTTTGGAATGTACCTTTAGTATTTCTTCTCTTCCTTTAACATCAGGCGCACCCACTAATATATGTCTATCAAATCTGCCTGGTCTTAAAAGAGCAGGATCCAGTATGTCTGGTCTATTTGTCGCGGCTATCATAATTATGCCTTCATTTACACCAAATCCATCCATCTCAACTAATAGCTGATTTAGAGTTTGCTCTCTTTCATCATGACCACCGCCAACGCCAGCTCCTCTTTGTCTACCTACTGCATCAATTTCATCAATAAATATTATACAAGGAGCACTTTTTTTCGCTTGTTCAAATAAATCTCTTACTCTTGAAGCTCCAACACCTACAAACATCTCTACAAATTCCGAACCTGATATACTATAGAATGGAACTCCTGCTTCTCCTGATACTGCTCTCGCAAGTAACGTCTTACCTGTACCCGGTGGTCCTATAAGAAGAATACCTTTAGGAATTCTTGCACCTGCTTCTAGGTATCTTTTAGGTTGTTTTAAGAAATCTACAACTTCTGCAAGTTCTTCCTTTTCTTCATCTTCACCAGCTACATCATCAAATGTAACTTTCTTCTTATCTGGCGTTGCTATTTTGGCTCTACTTTTACCAAAATTCATTACACCTCTATTACCGCCACCGCCGCCACCTTGCGATTGCTGCATATACATAAACCAAAAGGCCACTAACATTAAAATTATAAGGAGTGTTGGCAAGACATTTAACCACATTGGCATACTAGCTGGCTTTAAGTATGTTTCTGTAACGCTTGCATTTGGGTTTTGGTCCATAACTTGAAGCAATCTCGTCAATGGGACTATAGTTTCATATCGTGTTCCGTTCTTTAGTTCTCCTGATACTGTTTTATCTTCTTTTACCTGAACAGTTTTAATATCCTTTTTAATCCAATATTCTTGGAATTTATTAACGCTGATTTGACTAACATCTTTGCTACTATCAAGTACGGTTAGTGCTGCATAAATCACAAGTACAAACACTACGATCCAGATTGATGCACTAGAAATTTTCTTCATTAGAAACCCCCCTCTCTTTTTATTCACTTTAAAATTTTATCACATTAAAAAGCAGTTGACAATAATATATATATTATTTTATACACATTTACTTATAAATTTCTTCTTTAAGTATTCCTATAAATGGTAAATTTCTATATTTCTCTGCATAGTCCAGGCCAAATCCTACAAGGAAGTAATCTGGTACATCGTAACCTAAATATTTAACATCTATATTGGCCGTTCTTCTTTCTGGTTTATTCAGTAAGCATATAATTTCTAAACTATTAGGTTTCCTTGCAGATAGTAACTTCATTAGATATTTAAGCGTAACTCCAGAATCTATAATATCCTCTACTATCAATACATCCTTTCCCTCAATTTCAAAGTCTAAATCCTTTAAGATCTTTACAACCCCTGAAGTTTTAGTGGAATTCCCATAGCTTGTAACTGCCATAAAATCCATTTTGCATGGAATTGTAATTTGCTTTACTAAATCTGCCATAAATATAACTGATCCTTTTAAAATTCCAATAAGTATAAGCTCTTTGCCTAAATAATCCTTACTTATTTTTGCGCCCATTTGTCTAATTTTATCTCTTAATTGATCTTCGCTGTATACTACCTCTTTAATATCATTGTTCATTCTTATTCCTCTCTTCCAATTCTAATCTGCAATATATTTTTAGTATCCTTTGTAACCTTGAATTTTTCGCTAACCCTATATCCAACTACCCAACCTATATCATCCCCAAAACATATTAACGGTATTGCATTTCTTTGGGCTTTAGGTATTTTTAAATCTATAAACAAATCCTTTATCTTTTTACTACCCTTCATACCTAGTGGAATGAATCTATCCCCATCTTTTCTATACCTAAATATTATTGGTTTCTTAATTTTATCATAGTCAAAATACTTAATACAATCATTTTCTTTAAATTCTGTAAATTGTAGCTTAGGATTAACATCAATTTTTACTACTTTATTTAAAGAATGAATAAAGTTTTCCTGATTTATATTTAGAGAGTACTGATTGTTATTAGCTTCAGTAGCTTTTACACAAATATATATATGTATATTCCCATAACAGTTTTCAACTATTATATTCTGAGGTAGCATTATACTTTTACCTGTTTCATGTCTTTGAAGTTCTATAATACTATATATATGAACTTTTTCAAAATTATATAAATTATGATTCACCGCAAGCAAAGCACTCCTAATAATCCTACTTAAAATTGCTTCATGCTCCGCAAAAGCCGCCTTATTTATTATAACCCTTTGCTGACCTATCTCACAATGTTTTTTATACTCTTTTTCAGAAATATTTTCCAAATAATCATTGTCTTTTTTTACAATATCTGATAATCGGTTTAATGTTTTAATTATATCTTTATTAAAATTTTGTTCCATATATGGAATCAATTCTAATCTTACCTTATTTCTCGCATAAATATTTTCTAAATTTGATTTATCTATTCTTGGATTGATATTATTATTTAAACAATATTTCTCTATTTTTTTTCTACTAAGACGAAGTATGGGTCTTACATATATTTTGTCGCGAACAGGTCTTATTCCTACTATTCCCTCGATACCCGTTCCTCTCATTATCCTCATTAAAATAGTTTCAGCTTGATCATTAGCATTATGTGCCAAAGCGACTTTATTAGCATTTAATTTAACCATAAGTTGCTCAAAAAATTCATATCTAGCTTCTCGTCCTGCCATTTCACAAGATAAATTCTTTTCCTTTGAAATTCTATGTACATCCACTTTTTCACTATAAAAATCTATATTCAAACTCTCACAAATTTCTTTTGCATATTCCTGATCTTTATCAGACTCATCTCCTCTAAGACAATGGTTTAGATGTGCACCAATAAGTGTAATCCCAAGTTCTTCCTTAAAGTTGTTTAAAATATAGAGCAAACACGTGGAGTCAGGTCCACCAGAAAATGCAACTATAACCTTATCTCCCTTATCAAACATTGAATTCTCTTTTATAAAGTCCATAACTGTTTCTGACAAAATTTTCACTTCCCAAATTTATTTTTAAAATGTTTTCTGTTTTTTGCAGGTTTATATTTTTTTAATACCATATCACTATATCATATTACTATATCATTTAGTAATATATATTTTCCATTTTTTTAGACACACCTTTAAATCATCTCTTGGGTCGCTGCAATATTAACGACTTAGAAGGAGATTTAAACTCCCACCGAAGTTTTCAATTTGTTAGGGCATGTAACTCCCACTTATAGAAATGAGAGACTTTCCTTCTGAAATGCCGTTAAAAATGGGAAAAATGAAGAATGTAAAAGAGGTTCTTACCCCCATAAATACTTTCTCCATTTTTTAATCTCTTTTATTATATATTCCCTGATTTTTCTCTCAATTTACAGGGCATTAAAATATTTCTTTTATAAAATACATTTAGTATAGACTATATATCTTTGAAACAAGAACTGTCATATCATCTTTTACTCTATTGCCACTTAATTTTTTTGCTTCTGAGAGCAACCCTTCAGCTAAATCCTTGGGATTGTTGCAATTGTTTTTACCTAAATAATCAACTACCCAATCCACCCTCCCTACATTTTCATCATTGTAATCTAATACCCCATCACTAAGCATAACCATAATATCTCCATTTTTTAATTCCATTTGCTGTATATCTATATCTGCTTTATCTAAAACACCGATAGGAAGAGATTTTGATTTTATAATTTCTAAACTTTCACCTGATTTTAGAAAAGTTGCAACTGCCCCCACTTTTAAGAAATCAATTTCCCCAGTGTATAAGTCTATGCTGCTTAAATCTATAGTTGAAAATTTTTCTTCTTCGGAAAATCTCAATGTCATTATTGAATTCACAGTGTTTATAGCCGTAATTTTACTAAAACCTGCTGATGTAAACTTTTCTATTAATTCAACCGCAGCCTCGCTCTCTCTACCCGCTTGGGGTCCCGATCCCATGCCATCACTAATAACTGACATATAACTTCCATCAGGAAGCTTACCAAAGCTATAGCTATCTCCATTGGACTTTTCACCATCTTTACACTGCCTAGCCACATTAGATACCACATGAAACTTAGGTGTTTCTTCAATAGTTACCTTACATATATTGGTCTTCGGATTTATATTACACCCTTCATCACTAACACACATGCACTTGCCTGTGACCCCATTTATAATCGGCAATAAATCCTTTACACACATTTGCCTTCCACTGCAAGCGTTAAGTGACAATTTAATACTCAATCGTCCGAGCTTATCATTCAAACACATAAGATCATTGTGCTTAACTCTATTTTTATCTAAGGCTCTACATATAAGTTTTTCCATAGAAGTATCTATTTGAATTTCAGAATTAAAATCTTCAACAATTTCTCCTACAGAACCCGCCATATTACTAATCTGATTTGCTAAAAGCTCTCTGCCTTCACTAAGCCTCGTTCTCCACATTTCATTTATAATGTGCTTATTAACAATATCTTCTGTATTTTTAAGTATGGCGGTTCTCTTTATACATTTTCTTTCAATTTCTTCCGGTACGCTATTATTCTTCCTCTCAAAATTTTGAATTAATTCTTCAAATGCTGCATATGTATAATGTAATTCCCTTTTCCAACACATAGACTTCATATTACAATTACTACACACCCTGTCCGCAAGATTTTCAACCAACGCGCTGCTTTTACCTTTCATCGCCAATTTTTCATTATCCACTAAGTTATTTAATATATCTGACATATTAGAAAGTACATCTGAAAAATTATTTAGCCTTCCTACAAATGTATCTTTAATTTTATTTATATACCCCTGTTCTACATTTTGCTTTTTTTTATCGGAATTAAATTCTGTGGATAATTCGCTATAAACTTTTTGTGGTATTAGCAAAAATATTACAGCAGCTACAAAAGCTTCAAATATCATAAAATCAGATCCCGTAATACAATATATTTTTATTATTGAAAAGGCTACTAAATAAGATATTGCACTTAAAACCTTTCCAGTTTCTTTAAAAACACCCGTTATTAAGCCACAAACACCATACATTCCTATAAACACAATCATATTTTCAGAAGACATTCCTACAATAATACCCATGGAAATTCCTGATGCAGCACCAGCTCCACTTCCGTTAATGTAAGCTATTATTATAACAAATGCCAGGCCTAAAATATTCGTAATTGATATGGCAAATATACTTAGTCCCCAAGTACCTGCTATAATTAAGGAGCTTATAATTGACATACTTATTATTTCTTCATTTGAAAATATATGTTTTGTTTTAATCTCCTTAAAGCATAAAAGACTATAGTCCAGAATAAAATATAATGGGAAGATACATAAAACCAGAAAAAATGAATTTAAAAAAGCCATTAACCCACTTACCCGGGTTATGAAGAAGTTATAGGTAAACAACTCAAATATAATAATAGCAAACATGCTAGCTAAAACTTTAGTTTTTGATTTTATTTTGTTGAAAACATGACTCAAAAAAGCAATTGTAACTATTACTATTAAATACGATGGTATATTCTTTGCAATACCATTTAAAGTAATATATCCTAAGAATGTACCACTGGCTGTAATTATTGAAATTCTATGATTATTTACAAATATTGTAGCTATTAAGAAAGCTATTCCAAATGGGGCAGTGTTATTAAGAAGCAAGACCCTACTTATTAATAAGCTTATAACAAAATAAACAATTCCTGTAATAATTAAATTAGTATTTAATGCATTTTTCTTTTTTACTTCATCTTTTATCTTTCTAAGTCTTTCATATGGAAATATATCAATCCCGTATTGCATATTAAAAATCACCCACCCTTTAATCATTAGGACTCCATTATAGCAACGTCCCTTGGAAATAAATGTCATAAGATGGGGTGCTCGTATGTTTTTTATGAGACAATAATTTGTATATTTTTTACATTATATTTTTACAATTCCCTATAATATAGAAAAACCTACCATATTAATATAGTAGGTTTTAAAATATTAAATGAAGCTTGTCACTTCATGGCATTGTATATTCGAGAAATTTATACTTATATGTTTTTTCACATTATAGCTTCAGTTTTATAGTTTTCCAGTAAATAAAAAATAACTCACAATATAAATTGTGAGTTATGGTAGCGGAAATAGGACTTGAACCTACGACCCTTCGGGTATGAACCGAATGCTCTAGCCAGCTGAGCTATTCCGCCATAGTTGGTTGCGGGAGTAGGACTTGAACCTACGACCTTCGGGTTATGAGCCCGACGAGCTACCAACTGCTCCATCCCGCGATATTTGGTGCTGAAGACCGGAATCGAACCGGTACGGTGTTTAACCACCGCAGGATTTTAAGTCCTGTGCGTCTGCCAGTTCCGCCACTCCAGCTTATTTACTTACTTGCAGTATACTTGTTATCAAGTTTTATTTCACTTACGTTCTAAATAATCTAAAACTTATTGGTTGCGGGAGTAGGACTTGAACCTACGACCTTTGGGTTATGAGCCCAACGAGCTACCAACTGCTCCATCCCGCGATATTTGGTGCTGAAGACCGGAATCGAACCGGTACGGTGTTTAACCACCGCAGGATTTTAAGTCCTGTGCGTCTGCCAGTTCCGCCACTCCAGCTTATTTACTTTCAGTATACTTGTTATGAAGTTTTATTTTACTTACGTATTAAGTAATTTAAACTTATTGGTTGCGGGAGTAGGACTTGAACCTACGACCTTTGGGTTATGAGCCCAACGAGCTACCAACTGCTCCATCCCGCGATATTGTATTTAAGAATATTTGAATTAATACGTCATAAACTCTTTATAATTTTATATTCTACGCATTTTTTAGTTTTTTTACTTTAGCTTGTTTCTTTTAGCTAATTATATTTAGAATCTTATTTAACTGATATGATGAGTAATTTAAAACTCATTGGTTGCGGGAGTAGGACTTGAACCTACGACCTTCGGGTTATGAGCCCGACGAGCTACCAACTGCTCCATCCCGCGATATTAATGTTAAAGACTAAACTTTAATTGATACAATGTTTAACTATTATACTATTTTAAGTTCTATCTCTCTATTTACTTCTTCATACCAGCTTACTATTACTATTAAATAAGTTTTTCAAAATCATTTTTAATGTTATACTAATTCTCTACATATGTCAATAGTTTTTTATAAAAAACATATTGCGTTTTTAAACTCATCATCTGTTAAAGTGGTAGCGGAAATAGGACTTGAACCTACGACCCTTCGGGTATGAACCGAATGCTCTAGCCAGCTGAGCTATTCCGCCATAGTTGGTTGCGGGAGTAGGACTTGAACCTACGACCTTCGGGTTATGAGCCCGACGAGCTACCAGCTGCTCCATCCCGCGATATTTGGTGCTGAAGACCGGAATTGAACCGGTACGGTGTTTAACCACCGCAGGATTTTAAGTCCTGTGCGTCTGCCAGTTCCGCCACTCCAGCTTACTTACTTTCATTTTACTTACTTATAGCTTAGAAAATGCTACCTCTTGGCAACATGTTTTATTATATATGATGTACAAACCGTTGTCAATAACTTTTTTTTGTTAAAATAGGAACTAAATACTTAGTTCCTACAGATTTACTAATAGCTTGAAGTTTTTTTACTATAACCTCTTCCTTTTCCTTCTTGATGTTTTTTAACATCTTGAAATCTTTCTTCACTATCTTTTAGAAATTTAGTCATTATATCTTCAAACCCACTTGCATTTGCTTTGCTTTTTTCCTTTTCCCAATCTATTTCCATAGGTTTAATAGATTTCTTAGGCGCTCCAGCTTGTTTTATTGATAAACTTATTTTCCCATTATCATCTACAGAGATTACTTTAACTTTTACTATATCATTTTCTTTTAGATGATCATTAACATTTTTAACGAATGTATCTGAAACCTCAGATATATGCACTAATCCTGTCTTGCCCTCCACTTCTACAAACGCACCAAAATTGGTGATATTTACTACTTTACCTTCTACAATACTTCCAGCCATTAAGGTCATATTAAAAATACTCCTCCTTAAAAATTATGTTTTTATTTTATATATTAATTTAATAATAAGCGTAACAATAATTATAGCATTTAGTTTTTATTATCCATAACAGGAGTTTCACCTTCTTTAACAAGACCTAATATTTCTCTTGCTAATTTTTCTATATATTTGTCAGTTTTAGATAACTCTACTTCATCCTGTAATACTTTTTTTTGTTCTTTTTTCTTTTGTAATTCAACATTATACTTTTGCAGTTCTTTCTTTTGTCTGCTCATAATTGATTGTTGCTGAATTAAAAGATAACATACATACATCATAGCAAAAACTAATACGGCACTTTTAATACTAAATTTTTTTTTCATATCCCATACCCTTTTCCTTTCAATGGAATGAGTATTGTTTACGCTTCATAAACCTATTCTAATTTGTATTCCACATTTCTTCAAGCTATTTCTTTATAATTTATCTTTTTTTTTTATTTTGAGCTTATAAACTAACAAATTTGCTGGGTATAAAATAGCATTCCATACAACCCTAAACACTTTCCCATTGAATATTATTAATTTATATTGTGTCCTTATAAATACCCCACTTAATAGTTTCAAATATAAGTATACTCCTAATATTAAACATACATACACATAAAAGTTTATGTACCCTTTATTAGTATACATCAAAAATATAAAAACCACTATAGAAGTTAATGTCCAAAATAACAAATCCTGTATTATAGTCAGTACCTTATTTGGATTTTCAAATCCTCTTATCAATCTATATATATCAAAAAATACTCCAGTTATTATTCCTGCTAGCAAACTGAAAATTATAAGATTAACTTGGCCTATCAAAGAAATTATCATGATTCTTCTACCTAAACAATCTTGATATTATGCTATCTTTTTTTTCTTTACTTTTGTCGCTAGTATACACAAAAGAATCCACTTGCCCAGTTATTATAACATCCCCATTTTGAACATCTAACTTGTTCATCTTTAATTCTCGCCCTTTTACTACCATTGTTCCAACATCTGTATTCAATAATATTTGATTTTCATTAAAATTTATAACCTCTACAACTCCGTTAACGGTTAATTTTTTTCTGTTTTCAAGCATTAAACTGCTTTTCTTATCTTCTATTTTTATTTCTTTTTTCACTTCCATAATATCCCCCTTATTAGTTTTGCTCTAAAAAATTGGGAATTAAGAAGCTAATCTTATTCTCAATTCTTAATTAATGACATACAATTATATTCTTATAAAATATATATGCTTATTAACCTTAATTAAGAATTGCATTTTGCAACATTTATTCTTTGTCTTCTCTTCCTAAAATTATCTCATACATTTCTTTTGCACTCTCTTTTGTCACATGCTCTGCAATATTTATAATTTTAGCTTTTAAAATTTGATTTGCAAATTTAATTTCTATAATATCACTTTCACCTACTACAGTTCCTGCTTTTGCCACTTTATCATTTATAGAAACTCTGCCACTCTCGCAAGCCTCTTTTGCAATGGTCCTTCTCTTTATAATTCTTGACACTTTTAAATATTTATCTAATCTCATTTATACTTCCCCTTTTTAATTTTCTTTACCCATTCAAGAATTTAACCAAAGTTTTTAAAATAAAAAACCTAGATATACATCCAGGTTTTTCACATGATAATAATATTATTTGTTAACTATATCTTTAAATTCTTTACCAGCTTTAAATACTGGAACTGTTGATGCTGCAATTTGAATTTCTTCTTTTGTTCTTGGGTTTCTACCCATTCTAGCTGCTCTTGCTCTTGTTTCAAAAGTTCCGAATCCAACCAATTGGACTTTTTCACCTTTTTCTAATGTTTCTTCAATACTCTCTATAATACCTTTTAGAGCTGCTTCTGCATCTTTTTTTGATAAATTAGATTTTTCTGATATGCTTGTTATTAATTCTGATTTATTCACTTTTGTTGCCTCCTTGTTATTGAGTACATTACTTAGTAGTGATTATACTATTAAATAGCATATTCTTCACTGATTTTGAAATTCCTTCTTTTAGTCTAATTTTTATTTACAAATAAATTTATCGTCTTTTAGATTCGTTCCATAATTCGTCCATCTCAGTAAGTGTCATATTCTTTAAATCTAACTCCTTATTCCTTGCACTTTCTTCTATGTACGCAAAGCGATTGATAAATTTATCTATAGTATAATTTACTGCAAATTCAGGGTCTATGTCAAGTAGTCTAGCAACATTTACAGTAGAAAACACCAAATCTCCCACTTCTTCTACTATTTTTACCCTATTATTACCTTTATATACATCTCTTACTTCCTGTAATTCTTCTAGCACCTTTCCCATAGCAAGTTCAACGCAGTCAAAGTCAAAACCTACTTTTGCTGATTTTTGCTGAACCTTGTCTGCTCTCATTAACCCTGGCAGGTTTTTCGGAACATGCTTTAGTGTATCCGTATAACTCTTAAACCCTTTTTCTTGAATCTTAATATTTTCCCAACTTTCTAAAACTTCTTTACAATTTTTACCTTGTGGAACTTTAAAAATATGAGGATGCCTATTTATCATCTTATTTGTAATGCCGCAAATAACATCATTTATATTAAAATATCCATCTTCTTTTCCTATTTGTGCATGAAATACAACCTGTAGTAATACATCACCTAGTTCCTCAATAATATTATCTTCATCATTGTCTTCTATGGCTTCTATAACCTCATAACATTCCTCAATAAGATATGTTTTCAAAGATTCATGAGTTTGCTGTCTATCCCATGCACATCCATTTTCAGCTCTCAATGTGTCCATAACTTGAACTAAATCGTGAAAATCTTTTCTAGCCTCTAATTCTTTTGGTATATAAATTGAAGTTAGATAATCTATATCCTTTTGTCTATCTAATTCATATAAGTTAATTTTCCTTATACTTTCTAACCCTTTTATACCTGCGGCTCTAACAAAATAAACCTCCATATCCTCTTTGTAATACTCAAGCAAAGCAAGTTTTACGTCTGAAGCTATAGAAACGTTATAAACTTGAGTTATTAGAAGCCCTACTCTTTTATCTAAAACTTGATTTTTTATATCAAAGGCATCTATTATTTTTAGTCCTTCAATAGGATCTAGTTTTAAGCTTTGAATCACTGCATCTATAAAGCTAACCGCGGGAAGAATTTCTATATCTATTTTATTTTTTTCACAAAGTTTTATTAAAAGTTTAACAGAAGTTTCTGCCACAAGCGGGTGACCTGGAACTCCATATACGATATCTCCATATATTTCGTGTTTCTTAATAAGATCTTCTGCAATAGCCCTATACACATCATCAAAACTATTATATTCTTCATATCTATCATCGTAGGTTTCAAATTTTATACATATCGATTTTAGGTAATCCACAGTAGGGTGCTTTTCTGTTCTTAAATAAATCTTTTTATCACCCTTAAGAATTTCAAGTGTTCCTACAGTTAGTGATTCTACTGACCCAGGACCCAATCCCACTATTTTAATCATTAGCTTCCACTCCTTTATTTTTGCTTTAAAACTTTCTTTTTAATTTCCTCATATTCAAATATTCTAAGCAAAAAAATAAATATTAAATAAACAATAACGCCTATTAATATGGCTATTAAACAAGATAATCCTCTGCTCCTTGTATAATTATAGACATTAGCGTTACTAAATACAACTGCAACTATCATTATAATAGCAGCAATAGCTGGTTTTACAAAAGAGTCTACACGGTTGATTTTTATATTTAAATTTTTCTTTAGATCATGCATATTTAATAAACAACTTGTAACATATCCCAAAATGGTTCCTATAACTGCCCCATAGATATTTACAAATGGAAGCGAAACTAATACGTACGTTATAATGACCTTTACGATGCACCCTAGTGCCAAATTGTATACGGGCTTCATATAATTGCCTATGCCTTGAAGTATTGCAGTGCTGGTTTGCGTTAAAATTACGAAAGGTATGCATATTGATATATATTGTAGTATTTCATATCCGGCTGCATCTCTCATAAAAACCAAATTCATTATAGGATAAGCCATAAAGAACATTCCTAAAGAAGACGGCAGCGAGATAACATTAGACAATTTCACAGCCATATCTACTCTTTTAATAAGTTCACCTCTTCTGCCTAAATAAAACGCTTCGGCAATTATAGGCACTAGAGATGTGCACAAAGCCATTGAAAGAGCCAAAGGTACATTCATCAATGTAAATACTTTCCCAGTCAGCTGACCATACATTACGGCGGATTGCGTTTGGGAAAATCCAGCTTTTAGAAGTTGCTGCGGTACTAACATAGAATCTATCAATGCCATAACAGTTCCCACTGCAGCACCTAAAGATATTGGTAATGCGGCCTTACCTAAATCAGCTAAAATATGCTTATGCTTCGCTTTTTTCCTTACTGCCTGCCCTTTTTTCATCTTAGTATAAGTTAAAAACAAGTATATACTTCCCATAACTGCACCAACAAGGGTTCCAAGGGCCGCTCCTGCAGCTGCATATTCAATCCCCTTTGGAAACAATAAATATGCAAATAAAACTCCAGCGACAACTCTTCCAAATTGTTCTACTATTTGCGAAACAGCAGTAGGTTTAACATTTTGTAGCCCTTGAAAGAAGCCTTTAAAAGTACACATAATAGAAACAAAAATTGGAGCTATAGCAATTACCATAAAAGAGTAATATGATTTAGGATCCCATTTAAGAATTGATATAATCGGCCTTGCGAACATTAACATAAGCGCAGTAGATGCTCCGCCTAATATAATCATTAAAACAAGTGTTTGTCTTAAGACTTGGTGCGCTCCCTCCTGATCATTTTTAGCGGTCATCTCCGCAATAATCTTGGACATTGCAATGGGCACACCTGAAGCTACTGCTACAAACATCATATACAATGGATAAGACATCTGGTAGTATCCCATACCCTCATCTTTTATAAGTGCTTGTATTGGAATTCTAAAAAACAACCCTAAAAATCTAGCAAATATTCCTGCCATCCCAAGTATAATAGTTCCCTTTATCAATGAATGTTTCTTCATAATAACCTCCTTATATTCCCGTGGTGTATGTAAGAATTACATTCTCTAATTATGAATATTTGATTTAAGGGCTTATTATTACTAATACCTCAAAAAACAAAAGTATATATTACTGCAAATATGTTTCACTTCGCTGAGTAATATATACTTTTAGGTTTATTGTTCCATTTGTTTTCCTAGAAAAGAGGCTGCAGTTTCAGCTAGCTTTAATTCTAAATTTCCAAATTTAGTTTCTGGTTCTGTAGATATTATTATTACTGCTCCAATTGCATCGCCTTCTGCTATTATAGGCGCAATTACTTGAGCATGGTACTTATTTTCCATTTCATCATCGTACAGTGCTATAACTTTTTCTGAACCTTCACCTAATACAGCAGCTTTTCTATTTTCCATTACTTTTTCTAATTCATTACTAATTTTTTTCTCTACATACTCTTTTTTAGGACAACCGCTTACAGATATTATGCTGTCTTTATCGCATATGATTATTATGTTTCCTATATTTTGCTGTAATGAATCAGCGTATTCTCTAGAAAATTCACTTAATTCACCTATAGGTGAATATTTCTTTAAAATAACTCCACCTTCTCTATCGGTAAATATTTCCAGCGGGTCTCCTTCTCGTATTCTCAGTGTTCTTCTTATTTCTTTAGGTATAACAACCCTTCCCAAATCATCTATACGTCTTACTATTCCGGTTGCTTTCATTTAAATAATTCCCTCCTTATATAAAGTTTTATATAATATACTAGCTTTATTATTATCTTTCTAAACTTGAATTTTTATGCACATTTGCAAATGTTTAAATAAAAATAAAGAATACCTCCATATTAAAGGTATTCTTTATACATTAAATCATCTCCTGCGGAGCTGCAATATTAACGACTTCAGAAATAGATTTATACTCCCACTTATAGAAGTGGGAGACCTTCCTTCTTAAATGTCGTTAAAATTCTATAGATTTTTCGGATATTGCTTTATATTCGCTTCTTCTTTCCATTTTGTCATAGCCGCTGTCCATGCACTTTCTTTTCCCTGTGTTATAAGCGTTTTTTCTACTTCTGCCTTAACAGCTGTAAATTTCTTTACAGGGTATTCTTTTTTTTCTATAGTCTTTATTATATGCCATCCATATTGAGTTTTAACAGGTGCTGAGATTTTACCTTTTGGCAAAGCAATAGCTGCTGCCATAAAAGTTTTATCCATTTGAGCATCATTATACTCTACATCTCCTAAATCTCCACCATTGTCCTTAGTTCCATCTGTACCTTTTTCTTTTGCGACTTTCGCAAAATCTTCACCAGCGTCTAAACGTTTCTTAATGGCTATCGCTTCCGGTTCTGTTGCTACTAAAATATGAGCTGCATGAATTGTATTCGGTTTTTCTGTAAACTGGTTTGGATTAGCATCGTAATATGCTTTTTCTTGCGCCTCCGTAACTTTAACATTTTTTGTAACTTCAGTAAATAGCGCATCTTGAATAATACTTGGCTTTATTCTTGCTTTTAGAGATTCTTCTGTAAGGCTTGTTTGTGCTAAAGCCTCTTTATATTTAGCATCTGTTCCTAAACTTTTCTTAATTTCTGCTAATTGCTTATTTGTTTCTTCATTTAGTTTAGCTTCAGTCGGCATTAATTTTAACTCTTCCGCCTTATAATTCACAATTTTTTCAGTAATCATACCTTCTACTACTTGCTGTTTTTGCTTTGTTAATTCTGCCATAGCCTCAGCATTAGCTTTATAATTTGCTCCATACTGCGTTTCAAATTGTTTAATAACACCCACTAATTGTTCGTCAACCTGTCCTCTAGTAATTTTAGCATCGAAGGCCTTCGCAACTACACTTTTAGCAATGCCCTTAGGTGTTTTTTCAATCATATTACAACCACTTAATGATGTAGCTAATATAGTTATTAAAGCCGCGCCAATTATTTTTTTTACGTTTTTCATTTTATTTCCCCCATTCTATATGTAATATCGCCGTGTAAAGTTCTGTTACGATACCCATTAATTTTAACACAAATTTACTTTATTTCAACTATACTTTTTATATGATCTACAATCTCTATGAGGTCTTCAACCATCTCTTCTTTGTTTAAATTTTTAAGTTTGTATGCAAAGGCAGGCTTATTCCCTAATTTAAATACAATACTTCTATTATATTTACTAATCAAGGCTTTAACTAATTTTTGATTTATTCTTTCGCTACTATCAAATTGTAATATTATCTCCTCCTTTATCTCTTTGATTTCTATTATCCCCACCTTGCTTGATATACACCTAAGATAAGCGATATTCATAAGACTTACAACACTCGATGGTATGTCTGAAAACCTATCTTCTATTTCCTCTTGTATATCTACCATATCCTCGTTACAATTAATAGCCGCTATTTTCTTGTAAATTTCAATTTTCTGCGACTCATCTTGAATATAAGTACTAGGAATATACGCATCTATTTTAATTTCAACAGAAGTTTCAATAGGCTCCATTTCTATATCACCTCTTATTTTTTTCACTGTCTCTTCGAGCATCCTACAGTATAGATCATAGCCTACCGCAGCCATATGACCATGTTGAGCACCGCCCATCATATTTCCAGCACCCCGAATTTCGAGATCTCTCATTGCGATTTTAAAACCTGACCCTAGCTCCGTAAAATCCTTAATTGCTTTAAGTCTTTTTTCAGCAACCTCTGTTAACACCTTATCTTTTTTATAAGTAAGATATGCATAAGCTATTCTATTTGATCGACCAACTCTACCTCTTAATTGGTAAAGCTGAGAAAGTCCCATCTTGTCTGCATCGTAAATTATAATTGTATTTGTATTTTGAATATCTATTCCCGTCTCAATAATAGTTGTACACATCAATATATCATACTTGTTCTCCATAAAATCTATCATAATAGATTCCAATTCTCTTTCTGTCATTTGCCCATGCGCAATGCACACTCTAGCTTCAGGAACTAGCTTTCCTATAAATGCGGCCATTTCTTTGATAGTTTCTACTCTATTGTACACAAAGAAAACTTGCCCCTTTCTATTTAGTTCTCGCAACATCGCATCCCTTATTAATTGATCGTTAAATTCTACCACATAGGTTTGTATTGGATACCGCTCCTCTGGTGGCGTTTCAATTACACTTATGTCGCGCACTCCAGTAAGCGACATATGCAATGTTCTTGGAATTGGAGTAGCTGTTAGAGTAATCACGTCTATATTTTTTCTTAATTTTTTTATTTTTTCCTTATGAGTAACACCAAATCGTTGTTCCTCATCTATAATCAATACCCCTAGGTCTTTAAATTTTACATCTTGTTGAATTATTCTGTGCGTTCCTATTAATATATCTACGTTTCCTTCTTTTGTCGCCTTAATGACAACTTTTTGCTCAGCAGGTGTCCTAAATCTACTTACCATTTCAACCTTTACTGGAAAGTCTGAAAATCTTTTGGTAAGATTTTTATAATGTTGCTCAGCGAGTATTGTAGTTGGTACTAAGAATGCTACTTGCTTTCCATCCATAACCGCTTTAAATGCCGCTCTAATGGCTACTTCTGTTTTTCCATACCCAACGTCACCACATACCAATCTATCCATTGGTTTATCCGATTCCATATCTTTTTTGATTTCTTCAATTGCTATTATTTGATCTGGAGTTTCTTCAAATGGGAATTCTTCTTCAAACTGTTTTTGCCATACAGTATCCTTGCTATATCGGTGGCCCTTAAGTGTAGCCCTTGCTGCATAAAGTTTTACCAGATCCTCTGCAATATCTGCAATAGAGTTTTTAACTTTATTCTTAGCCTTAGCCCATTCTAGCCCACCTAATTTGCTAATCTTTGGAGCTTTGCCTTCACTACCGATATATTTTTGTACCAAATCTAATTGTTCTACTGGAACATAGAGGTTATCACAACCATTATAACTCAGTTGCAAATAATCCTTTTTATGCCCGTGAACTTCCAATTGCTTAATTCCTTTGTATACACCTATTCCATGATTTACGTGAACAACATAGTCTCCCAATTTAAGTTCTGTAAAGCTTTTAAGTTTACTTGCTCCCTTTTTACTAGAACGACTAGCAGCTTTTCTTTTTGATCCACCGAAAACCTCTTTATCGGAAATAACACATAACTTCAGCTGCGGATACTCAAAGCCCTTTAATTGATTACCAAAGGTTACAACCACTTCTCCAAACTCAATTCGAGAAATACTGTCTTTATAGACACTTTCAATGCCTCTATCCCTAAGTATATCTAATAACTTCTCCCCTCTAGTTCTTGTACCAGAAAGAATTACGATCTTGTATCCTTTACTCTTTTTGTCATTTATATCCTCAATAAGCATGTCTAATTGGCCATGGTAATCATAATTAGTAATTTGAGAAAAAGATACTATGTCCCTTGGCTTAAGCACTGTTGTGCTTTTAGCAATAGCGTTTATTGTAATAACTTCTGCGTTCTCTAACTCTTCATATATATATTGCTTATCAATTAAAATTTCTGCTTGTTTAGGTAGTATACTTCCTCGCCTTAAAAAATTCTCGTAATTTTCTTCAAATTCGAAATACACGCTATCTAGTTTACCTAGGCACCTTTGTGAATCATCAACTACTATAAATGATCCCTTCATATAATCTAAAAAAGAAGATGCATTATCATAAAAGTAAGGCATATAGCTATCAACATCTTTAAAACTCCACGTTTCTTTAAGTGATTCCAAATTAATATCAACTAATGAAGTTATTTTTTTTATAATTTCTTTATCTTTTTTCTTGTTAAGACTACCTACCACATTGATTAGGTCTTCCTTTATTTTGTTATATCCTTTTTCCCTAATTTCCTGGGTTAATATCATTTCCTTTGCTGGAAATATATCTATTTCGGCTACCTTATCAATACTCCTCTGAGTTTCACTATTGAATGTCCTTATAGAATCTATTTCGTCGTCATATAGTTCTATCCTAAAAGGTAACGCAGAAATAGGGGGATATAAATCTATAATTCCTCCCCTTATTGAAAATTGACCTTTATTGTCTACTCTTTCTACCCTTTCATACCCACATTCAATTAATTTTTCTGAAAAAACATTTAAATTTAAAGTGCCCCCTACCGCTAATTTGAAAATATATTTTTGGAGCAAATCTATAGGCATATAAGTCGCTGCCAAAGCCTCAATACACGTAATTATTATTTTTTTACCGCTTTCAGTAATTTTTTTCATTACTTTAAGTCTTTCCCATCTCAAGTCGCCAGATACAGCATCAGCATTATAAAATCCCATTTCTCTGGTCGGAAAATAGTACACATCATTTACATAAAAAGATAAGTCTTCGTAAATATTTTTAGCCTCTACATCACTATGCGTTAAAATCAATATAGATTTATCTAATTGCTCGTACACACCATTCACTAAATAGTTCTTAGCTGATTCCGAAAGTCCATATACACCAATTGGATATATTTTCTCTTCTATATCACTTATTATACTTTTAAATTGATTACTCTCTTTCAAAGGCTCCATAAGCCCACTCAGTCTCACGTTAACACCTCTCACTCACTCCATAAATATAGATGATTTCCCAATAATAATTTTATTTAAGCATTAAATCCATTAAATTGATTCATAGCCTCCGTATATCCTTTTGCTATTATCGTTTGAACAGCTTTTATACTAGCCTCAAAAGTCTTTTCTACAAGCACCCGGTCTTCTTTAGAAAATCGCCCTAAAACATGAGGTATTAGCGACTTTTCCGGTTGTCCTACTCCTATTTTTATTCTTAGAAATATGTCGGACGACATGTTAGCTATAATGCTTTTTATCCCATTATGTCCACCAGCACTACCCTTACTCCGTATTCTTAATTTACCTGCATCCAAACTAATATCATCATACATTATGATGATATTTTCATTTGGAATCTTATAAAAAGAAGCTGCTTCGCGCACACTTTCTCCACTTAAATTCATATATGTACTAGGTTTTAAAAGAATAACTTTTTCCCCCGATATGATTATTTCTCCACATACTCCTTTAAATTTTACCCTATTAATCGAAGTATTATACTTCTCTGCCATTAAATTTATTACATCAAATCCTACATTATGTCTTGTATACCTATATTCATCTCCTGGATTTCCTAGTCCAACTACCAAATACATTATTACCCCCAAATATTATTATGTTTAAGCCTTATGTCTACCACATAATTATTTTTTTCATATGCCTTATTTATAATATTATACTAAAAAAGTATTTTAAGCCACAACTTTACATAAAAATTACCATATAATTCATTCTTTTATTATGGTTTTTCTTTAAAAATAACTAATAGTATGCTATGCCTAACTTATACAACTGCTAAGATTATATTATTAACCTTAATTAAGCTATTTTAGCCGTCTAATAACTTTACCATGAGTCATCAAATCATTAATAACTTCTTTAGCTTCATTTATATTAATAGCAAACCCCGTTCCGTAAGTTTCACTGGTTGAATCAATTTTCAAACTATTTATACCAATAACTTCTCCATAGATATTGCATAACGCTCCACCACTATTCCCTGGATTTATATCTGCATCAGTTTGTATTACTTTATAGATAGTTTGTTTACCTGTTTTTTTATCAACAATATTAATTCTTTTATCCAATGCGCTTATAATACCCGCAGTAACCGTTCCTAAAAACTGTTTTCCTAATGGATTACCAATTGCAATAGCTATATCACCAATTTTAACCTTCGCTGAATCTCCAAATTTTGCAATAGGCAAGTTACTAGCTTCAACTTTTATAACCGCCAAATCAGATATAACATCCGTGCCTACAACTGTTGCTTTCAAAATATTATCATTGCTCAGTTTCACTTTTATTTTTGTCGCACCTTTAATTACATGATAATTAGTAATAATATATCCATCACTTTTAAATATAATCCCTGAACCATTACCTTCTGGTGTATCCCACACTTCTTCTGCTTTACTACTAATGCCAACTACTGATGGTGCTACCTTTTGTGCAACTTGTGAAATAGGATTATCATCTGCCTCTTGAATATTATCGTTTTCTCTTACACCTGAATTTAAATTGCTACTAGTCACTTTTGGCACTTTCCCCTTATTAATTATATACTGGGCTGTAATCCCCCCAGATAGGGCTGCTATCAGCATAAAACTAATTACTTTTAAAAATGTCTTGAAATAATTTTTCTTGTTGTTTTTTCTAAATTTAATTTCGCTAAAGATGTCCTTTCCAAAATCTGCATTCTTCCACAGAGCATCTCTTACTTCATTACAAGATTCATAGTCATCCTTATTATCCATAGCATCATCCCCTCCCTACTGGTCATATCTATATTATAAAAATTTTATTTCACTATAAATTATTCACTTTCGTTAATGTAAAAGTAAAATAAACACCATTGTCCTTATTTTCAACCCATATATCACCCTGTAATTGAGTTATTATATTTCTAACTATGGCTAATCCAAGTCCAGTACTATCTTTTGCTGTTCTTGATTTATCCGCTTTATAAAATCTATCCCAAATATGCAATAAATCTTCCTCAGCTATTTGCGGACCAGCATTAAACACAGATATTAAGGCATTTCTTCCTTTAGATTTTGAGCTAATCTTTATTTCCCCACCATCGCTTACATATTTTATTGCATTGTCCAATAAATTTGTAATCACTTGTACTAATCTATCTTTGTCTCCTGCTACAAATAAATTATCTTCATCAAAGCATACATCTACAGAGACCCTTTTCTCTTTAATCTTTGTTTCATTTTTTATAACTGTAAGTCTAATGATCTCATTAATATCCACTTCCATAATTTTCAAACTAAACTCCCCAGCTTCAATTGCAGACATATCTAATAAGTCATTTACAAGCCTTGTTAGTCTTTGAATTTCCTCATATGCAATAGATAAGTAGTATTTTTCCTTTTCCTCTGGAATTACCCCATCCAGTATCCCACCAATAAACCCCTTAATTGATGTTATAGGAGATCTAATCTCGTGCGATACATTGGATATGAATTCGCGTCTATTTTTCTCGTTTTTTTCTACAGAATCAGCCATAAAATTAAATGATTGAGCGAGTTCTCCTATTTCATCATTAGATTTTAAATAGACCCTCTTATAAACATCCCCATTAGATATCTTCTTAGCTACTGAATTAATCTCTGCTAAAGGCTTTATAATTATTTTTTGAGAAAAATAATATATAACAATACAAGAAAATATTATTGCAAAAACTGCAGATATCCAAATTATTTCATAGACACGTTTTAAAGATTGGCTTAATTCTTCAATTGAGTTGCATAATATTATAGACCCCTTAAAAGTGCCCGCCTCAGTTCTTATTGGCGTACCGTAAACTCTTACCGTATTATCAAATATTCCAGCATAAGGGCCTGTAATCTCAAACGTATGCCCAAGCCTAAGCTGATCTAGTTGCTCAGCAAAAACCTGTTTTCCCATAAACTCCTTATGATCTTTATTAGACACCAAATAAACACAACCGTAGCTATCCGTAAGCCAAATATCGGATTTTATATACTCAGCAATAATTGTCATTACGTCATTTAATTTTTCCGAAGTAGCATCCCCAGCCATATATTTCATAGCAAGTCCTTGTATCATATATGATTTATCCAAGAATTGTTCTTTTCTCTGCTCGAAAAAATAATTTTGGAACCAATAAGACAAAAAAGAGGCAATAATTATTAAACTCATTGAAATTATAATTGTATAGGTGGCTAACATCTTAAAAAACAGCCCTCTTTTAAACATCTATTTCACCTCAAATTTGTATCCCACTCCCCAAACAGTCTCAATTTGCCAATTTGGTCCTCCTTGAAGCTTTTCTCTTACCCTTTTAACATGCACATCCACTGTTCTAGAGTCTCCTGGATAATCGTATCCCCAAACTTCACATAAGAGTTGTTGCCTTGTGAAAACTCTATTCTTATTAAGAGCTAAATAATGTACTAATTCAAATTCTTTAGGCGGCATTTTTACCTCTGAACCTTTATATGTAACATTATAAGAATTAATATCAATTTCTAGATTCTCAAAATTTAAAACCTCTTTACCACCTTTATCTAAGTTATAACGCCTAAGCACAGCTTTCACTCTTGCAATTATTTCTTTTGGTTCAAATGGCTTAACTACATAGTCATCCGCTCCAAGTTCTAGCCCCAATACCTTATCAAATGTTTCTCCTTTGGCAGTTAGCATAATAACCGGTGTTTCATTCTCTTTTCTTATCCATTTTAAAACATCGATTCCATCAATATAAGGTAACATTATGTCTAAAAGCACCAAATCTGGTTTATAACTTAAAAATGCTTCCTGTGCAGCCCTGCCATCATATGCTACTTTTGTTGCATATCCTGAATTCTCAAGGTACATTTTAATTACCTCAGCAATGTTTTTATCATCATCAACTATTAGTATTTTCCCTATAGTTCCTTCCATATCAGTACCTCCAAATTATTTCCTCTGTTTTTTTTCTCTATTTTTTTCTATCATTCATCTTTGAAAAATAACTAGTCAACATGCTAATTTATCTTATTAATAATTTATCATACTTTAATGATAAGTTATTAGTTTTTTTTAAATGTTACAAATTATTCACCACTTCCGATAATAATTTAAATATTTTACATATTTACTTAGTTAATATAGTATGCTTACTATCCCACTATTATATAAATCCAGATTATAAAAAAATAGCGATGCCCAATTATAAAAATAATAGAGCATCACTATTTTAAAATATGTATTATAAACTGGAATCTTCCTCGAATAATTTACTTACCGAAACATCCTCATATATTCTCTTTATTGCCTCCGCCAAAATTGGTGCTACAGATAATGTAGTGAATTTTTCGCATTGTTTACCTTCTGGCATATCAATTGTATTTAATATTATTAATTCTTTTATTACTGAATCATTTATTCTTTGAATAGCAGGCCCTGATAATACGCCATGACTACAACATGCATAAACGTCTTTTGCTCCGAGTTTAACTAAAGCATTCGCTCCATTAGTTATTGTTCCCGCAGTATCTATCATGTCATCCATCATGATACAAGTTTTCCCCTTAATATCACCTATGACATTCATAATTTCTGCAACATTAGCTTTTGGCCTTCTCTTATCAATTATCGCTATTGATGCATGTAGCTTATCTGCAAATTTTCTCGACCTAGCAACACTTCCAAGATCTGGTGCAACTACAACTACATCATCCCTATCTTTAAATCCATTCTTGATGTAATATTTTGCAAGTATAGGTGTTCCAGTCATATTATCAACAGGAATATTAAAATATCCTTGTATTTGAGCTGCGTGTAAATCCATAGTAAGTACTCTATCTGCTCCTGCAGTTGTTATAATATCTGCCACGAGTTTTGCTGTAATTGGATCTCTTGCTTTTGCTTTTCTATCCTGCCTTGCATATCCATAATATGGTATAACCGCAGTTATTCTTCCTGCTGAAGCTCTCTTAAATGCATCAATCATAATAAGTAATTCCATTAAATTATCATTTACTGGTTCATTAGTCGATTGAACAACAAATACATCTGCGCCCCTGACAGTTTCATGTATATTAACAGATATTTCTCCATCACTAAAAGTTCCTACTTCTGAAGCTCCAATCGGTAATCCTAGTATGTCAGCTATATCTGCGGCTAATTTAGGATTTGAGTTGCCCGTAAAAATTTTAATATTCTTTCCGTGGTTTATCATATGTAGTTCTGATTCCTAAAATCGTAACAAATCATATTTTAATACAATTTATATAAATTTTCATTCTATACACTAAATAGAACGTCAACATCACGAGACTCAACTACTAGGGTTAATACTCTTACATTAAACCCTTACATACCATTCAATGCGCCTTTAGTAGTTTTTGTATACACATTATGCTGAAAAAATCAGTTTTACACCTCCCTTTATAATTTACTTATTGATTGTATGCTTGTTATTTTATTTGCTATGTCCTGATTTCACTACCCAATTTTCAATATTTTTTTGCCTTGCTCTAGCTATTGCCAAAGCATTTTTAGGTACCTCATTTGTAATTGTAGAACCAGCCGCAATGTACGCGTTATCATTAACCTTTACAGGTGCTACTAGGTTAGTATTGCATCCTATAAACGTATTATTGCCTATTATAGTTTTGTATTTTGCTTTTCCATCATAATTTACAACTACAGTTCCGCAGCCAAAATTACATCCACTTCCTACCTCCGCATCACCAATATAAGTAAGGTGAGATACCTTTGTATTATCTCCAATAGTTGATTTTTTAATTTCAACAAAATCTCCTATTCTAGCATGTTTACCTATATTGCTTTCTGGTCTAATGTACGCAAAAGGTCCAACAGTAGTTTGATCGCCTATCTGGCTTTCAATTACTACAGAACTTTGAACTGAAACTCCGTTTCCTATAATGCTATCAGCAATTCTATTATTAGGGTAAAGAACACAGTCTTCTTTAATAATAGTCTTACCCTGCAAAATATTCCCTGGATATATAGTAGTATCTTTTCCTATTGTAACTTCTGAATCTATGTATGTATTATTAGGGTCAATTATTGTAACTCCATTTTCCATATGTTTTCTATTTATTCTTTTTCTCATAATCGCTTCTGCATCTGCAAGCTCTACCTTTGAATTAACTGCAGTAATTTCTTCAACCGGCACATCAAAAGCTCCAACCTTAAACCCTTGCTCCTTTAATATACTAATAACATCTGTTAAATAGTATTCCTCTTGAGCATTATTATTATTTAATCTATCTAAACTATTAAGTAATTCTTTTATGCTAAAGCAATACATTCCTGAATTTACTTCTTTAACTAATACTTCTTCTTTTGTACAATCTTTAAACTCAACAATTTTTTTAACCTCACCATTTTCATCCCTAATTATTCTACCATACTTTGCAGGCTCAGCCATACTTGAAGTTAATATAGTAGCTTTAAACTCACCTTTTTCATGGTAATCTAATAGTCTCCTAACTGTACATTCAGTAATTAGTGGACCATCTCCAACAAATATTGCTACCGTACCTTCATTCCCGCTTAGGAACTCTTTAGCACACATTACTGCATGTCCTGTGCCTAACTGATCTTCTTGGACGGAGTAATTAATTTTTCTATCTCCTGATACTTTTTTAACCTGCGCGGCTCCTTTTCCAATTACCACATCAACCATTTCAATATCTGCCTTTCTCATAATGTCAATAACATGGTTTATCATTTCTTTACCACAAACCTTATGTACAACCTTAGGCATATTAGAATTCATTCTTTTTCCTTGACCTGCAGCTAATATTATAGCGCATTTATACAAATTAAACACCTCTTTATATATTAATTCGACATATTTACACATTTTATTTTATCTTTTCTTCAATTAAAACACTTCTTATATTATATTTTATATAACATTTAATTGCAACCAACCTTGGCCGTTTTTAATATTTTCTTTATAAAATAAAAAGGGGTAACCCCCTTTTTTAAACTTCTAAATTTTCTTCTACCTCTTCTACTGGTTTCTCATTTCTTACTTTTTCATACTCATCCAATATAGCTGATTGAATCTTCTCTCTTGTTTGAGTATTTATTGGGTGTGCTATGTCCTTGAATTCCCCATCTGGAGTTTTCCTACTTGGCATAGCAATAAAAAGTCCACTCTGCCCTTCTATCACTTTAATATCATGAACAACAAATTCATTGTCAAAAGTTATTGATATAATTGCTTTCATTTTCCCCTCTGTAGCTATTTTCCTAATTCTAACGTCTGTAATTTCCATACACTCCACCTCCAAGTTGCGTTATAGTTATACTATTTCTCTATAACTTGGGTTTTTCCTTCTTAAATTGCAAATAAAAATTAAATCTTTTGAATATTACACTTTTTCAAAGTTTTTTGATGGAGTTAACTCAGAGTTACCTTCCTCGTTTATTCCTTTAAACTGAATAATCGATATGTATTCTGCTATTAATTTATGACCGCTTTGAATATTATCAACGAGAACTCCAATACCTAAAAGTTCACTTTCGAATTCTTTAAGCAAATTAATTATACCTGTTGCAGTGCCTCCAGCTTTCATAAAGTCATCTATAAAAATACATTTGCTCTGTTTTTTTATAGACTTTCTTGAAAGAGACATAGTTTGAATTCTGTTACTAGATCCAGATACATAGTTGATACTAACAGTACTGCCCTCAGTAACCTTCGGATCATGCCTTACAATAACTAGTTGAACACCAAGCATTTTTGCCACTTCATACGCAAGTGGTATCCCTTTAGTCTCGACTGTTACAACATAGTCTATGTCTAACTCACTAAAAGCAGATGCAAGGATTACTCCTGCTTTATGCACTATTTCTGGATTATACATAATATCAGTCATATATATAAAATTTCCTGGTATCACCCTGTCCTTCTGTGCTAAAATTTCACATAATTTTTCTGCAAATGTTATACCTTCTTGCCTTGAGACTCCGCAAATATATTTTACTCCACCAGCTGCACCTGCCACCGATTCCACTCTTCCCATAGATAGCTCACTTAAAGTTTCACGAACAATAACAATATCTTCACTAATTGTAGATTTAGCTGCATTAAATAATTCCGTAAACATTTTTAAATTAATTGTCTTATTAGGATTTTCTGTTAATATTTTAGTAATACCTGTAACTCTTTGATTTCTACTATATTTATTCATAATATCTCACCCATATCTTTATTTTACGAATTTTACTTTGTAAAATTCTTACTATCATTCGTATTTTAATTGTAAATCTTTTTTATCTTTATTACAATGCCTAATAACTAATTTCAAGAGATTTAGTTACTTTACGTGCAAAAACTTATTGACAGCTTTTAAGCTTTATAATTTGATGCAAGTCATTTTCAAAAAATATTATTCTATAATGTGTTTAGTTTTTTTGTATTTTTGTATATAATTAAGACGTACATATATACATTTATTTGTTATAATCAATACTATGCAATTTGCATATACTAAATAGTCATAATCATTTTTAAGGAGTTGATATAATGTCTTTTGATTTTATAAGAGATAAAAACAAAAAAGTTCATTTCATAGGAATCGGCGGTATAAGTATGAGCGGTCTTGCTGAAATACTCATAAAAAATAACTATACGGTCTCTGGGTCTGATATGAATTCATCACATATCACAAGCAAACTTAAAGAAAAAGGTGTTCAAATTTATATAGGCCATAATGGTGATAACATAAATACTGCAGACTTAGTAGTTTACACTGCTGCTATTTCTCCTGAGAATCCAGAATACATTAAGGCTAAAGAGTTAAACATTCCTTTAATAGATAGGGCTGAATTTTTAGGTCAAATTATGAAAGGTCACAAATATAATGTTGCAGTAGCTGGTACACATGGTAAGACTACTACAACTTCAATGCTTGCCCACATCATTTTAAAAGAGAATGTAGACCCTACAATACTCGTGGGTGGAGAATTAGATGCTATCGGAGGTAATGTTTTAGCTGGAAATAGCGACTATTTTATTACAGAAGCCTGTGAGTATAAAGCATCATTCTTAAAGTTTTTCCCCTATATAGGAGCGATATTAAACATAGATGCGGATCACCTAGATTACTATAAAGACATAAATCACATTAAAGATACCTTCATAAAATTCATTAATATTATACCAAAAGAAGGCTATTTAGTCGCGAATGTGGAAGATGAAAATGTTAAAACTATTCTCAATAACCATAATTACAACTGTAGCATACTTACTTACGGAATAAATAACGGAATGCTTAAGGCAAAAGATATTAGTTATAATGAATTAGGTTGTGCCACCTTTGATGTATACAAAGAGGGTCACAGACTATTTCAAATAAACCTTAATGTACCTGGGCAGCATAATGTTCTAAATGCTCTTGCAAGTATAGGCACCGCACTAATCCTTAATTTCTCTGAAAACTCAATTATGTGCGGCCTTTCTAGTTTTAAGGGTACACATAGGCGATTTGAGCTAAAGGGAATTAAAAATGGCGTAACTGTTATTGACGATTATGCCCACCATCCTACAGAAATTAAAGCAACTTTGAGTGCCACAAAAAATTATCCTCATAATAAAATTTATTGTGTTTTCCAACCCCATACTTATTCAAGAACATTAAGCTTATTTGAAGATTTTTCAGATTCTTTTTATGATATGGATAACTTAATACTAGCAGATATTTATGCTGCCAGGGAAAAAGATACTGGAGTAATAAGTTCAAATATGCTTGGAGATAGAATAAGAGAGAAAAGTGTAAATTGCATAAATCTTCATAGCTTTGATGAAATTGTTGATCATCTTAAAAACAATTTAAAAGAAGGAGATATTCTTCTTACAATGGGTGCAGGAGACATCGTTAAAATTGGAGAAATGTACTTAAAATAATTGTTTATATTTATCAAAGTATTTTTATGAAATTATAAGACTTAAGGCTTAAGTCTACGTCTTTAAGATGTGGACTTAAGCCTTTTTACATGTTTGTCTACAACTACTATATTAGGAGTATAACCCTGAAAATATATTTAAAATTAACCTTAGAAAGGAATGTGTTCTTTATGAAAAAAGTTATTTACCAAGTAGATGCCTTCTCAGATGTGCCCTTCGGAGGTAATCCAGCCGGTGTAGTGCCTAACGCTATTGGATTAAATTATACCCATATGTTAAATATTGCGCGAGAAATGAATTTATCGGAAACTGCCTTTATTTTTCCTATGAAAGATAAAGACGCAGATTATGAGGTAAGATTTTTTACACCAACCCAAGAAGTAGACTTATGTGGTCATGCTACAATTGGTTCTTTTTTTTCTTTAGCTTCAAAAGGTATTATTACTGGAACCGATAATGTTAAAATTGTAAAACAAAAAACAAAGGCAGGTATTTTACCAGTTGAACTTTATTTTAAAGATAATAAAATCGATAGTGTAATGATGACTCAAGCTAAACCCAAATTTGTTTTTGATGTTGCAAATACATATGAACTTGCACAAATCATGGGTATCAATGCACATGATATAGGAATATCCGGATATAGCCTTATTCCTCAAGCTGTATCTACCGGCCTTACTGACATTATGCTTCCGGTCAAAAGTTTGTCTGCATTAAAATCCTTAAATCCAAACTATACTAGATTAACTGAATATAGTAATAATCTAAACATTATTGGGGTACATGCCTTTACGCTTGAAACTGAAGAAGACTCCTCCACTCTATCTTGTAGAAACTTTGGTCCCGCTGCTGGCATAAATGAAGAATCTGCCACAGGGACTTCTAATGGAGCACTTGGTGCCTATCTAGTAAAAAACGATGTGCTTAAATTTGAAGATAATATAACTATAATCTGTGAACAAGGCTACTATATGAATAGACCTAGTAAAATAATCGTAAGATTAGAAGGAAGCAAAGAAAACTTAACAGTAAAGGTTGGGGGTAAAGCAGTCATTGTTATGGAAAGGCTTATTTGAGCTACATAAATCAAAAAAATTAAAACTCATATCCTTATAATATAATAAGGATATGAGCTTTTTTACTTTCTATTATATCTCATGAAAAGTTGTTCTACTACCTTAACGCTTTCAGGTTCAATATGTTGAAGAAGGATATTATACGGCTTTTTACCTACTTTTATTGCGATATATTTTTTTGTTATTGCAACCTTACTTATATCATTGAACATAATAATCTTACCCTTTGATGCAAAGTTACTATTAAGTTCAAATCTATCCTTTTCAAATTTTAAATAATTTAAATTTTCTAGTTTTCTAAGTTTTATAATAAAAGATATTGAAAATCCTATAGATACAAATGTGACCATTAAAAATATTCCCGCAATTCCCGCTCTTCCACGAACAAATGATCCTATGACTCCTATTAATAATGCAAAGCTCATTAAAATACTGAATGCACCTTGCTTCATAGCCATTTTTTTTGTTACTCTACTAAATTTAATTTCTTTCAATTGCTTCCCCCCTAATATACTATTTGTGAATTTTCAGCTCCACGAAAAATTCTTTATCTGTTACTTCCATATATATTTCACTATAATCTATTTCAAAATTTGCCATAGTGGAATGGATTCCACTATCACTTAAAAAATGCACTGTGCATATATTATTATCTTCTATATTGCAAAATCTAATAAGTATACCCTTAACAGACGGAAATTGAATTCTAGACTTTATGTACTTAGGCAGATTTTCAAAATATAAATTTACGCATCGATACTCCACTTCAATTATTAAATCAACGTTATATTCATCCTTTTGTATTTCCTTTACTGCGAAATCGCCTATTATTTTCAAATTGCTTTTCTCATAAATCATATGGCACCTCCAATAAAAGATATTAGTATTAGGCTATTTCATAAATTTCTTTATCAATTATATATTCTCTTCCGGTCACAATATTACCTTTATCTAATAACTCTAAAACTATCTATATATTTCAAAAAATTATTTCTGCAATTTCCAACATAATATCCCTCATTGTATTTTTCATTTTTTTACATTTTAAAGCAACTAAATTTTATACTACCAAAATAATCTACTAATGTAAATACTCATATTAAAATTTCAATATTTATAATTATACTGCGTAAAAACATTAGTCTTTGGTAACACTAAATATGAAAAAATGTTTTGGAGGTATATATAATGAAAAATTTTCTAGTTTCAGCTATAGTAGATGTCGTAATAATTTTTGCTTCATATTTTCTATTTAGAAGTGTTATAAGTGGGCCAACTCGTCACCGATTGTATGAGAAATTCATGAGTTCCTTCGCAAAATTCGTAATTATTATCTTTGTATCTAGCGCACTAGTAACATCTCTCATAGCTCTAGTTTTATACAAAACTCGATATATAGTGTATATTAACATACTAGCTCCTGCCTTATTATCAATCCTAGTAGGTTTTATTATGTCTACTGTACCTACTAGAGGCGCCGGTGATAAAGAAAAAACTGGTAAAAATAAATAAATAAATATAAAGCAGCTTTTAGGATAATATTATTTTTATATCATCCTAAACGCCGCTCTCTACTTTTACACATTCACTAAATAACTAATTTAACAAAAGAATATGCTAATTTAAATCCATATAATATTATGACTACACCACATACTAAGTTTATTATTTTAATAACTTTAATGTTAAACTTCCCTTTAAATAGCGAAATAATTGTTGCTAACGAAGTAAACCAAATGAAGGACGCTAAGCATACCCCTATAATAAAGTAGCTTGACATGTTTACTGGAAGTGAAGCTCTCATCCCACCCAATAATAAGGAACCATCAACTAGAGCCTGGGGATTTAGCCAGGTTACTGCAAAACATGTCCATACTATTTTTATAAATGATTTATTCACATCAACAGTTTCTCCCGATTCAACTTTTGGTACTTGTCTCACGAGACCTACTCCAATGTAGATTACTGCTACACTACCTAGTAAAAGAATAAGTATCTTTAAAAGTTTAAACCTTTCCATAAGCGCCCCTACACCTAAAAAGCATGAAAGCGCAAGTGATATATCAAAAAATATAGTAATAAGTGCAACTTGATATGCCCTTAGTCTACTTTTGCGTATAGCCGTATTTATTACAAATATGTTTTGTGTACCTATGGGTGCTACGTATGCAAAACCCAAGAGTAATCCTTGTATTATATATTTATACATTTAGTTCCCCCTAACTCATATACATTCTTATCACTTAAAAATTACCTCTTTTTCTGCACTTCTATTAATGTGAGATCATTAATTTTTATAGATTACAATTTGAACTCAATTGTAATCTATAAAAATTTTAAATGCAATAACGTTTTCAGAAAGTTGTGGCAAAGCCCAGTTATGCACTAAAAAAATAAATGTGAATACTATTGACATTTATGCATTTGTTTTATATAATAACTAGTGTTGTCAGCAAGTTGAATTTATAACTTACATATTTCATGTTTTATATTTTCAAAAACATTCACTAATTTTGTTGACATTTATGCATTTGTTTTGTATAATTAAATTGTCTTCGGGGTGTAGCGCAGCTGGGAGCGCGCGTGGTTTGGGACCATGAGGTCGCAGGTTCAATCCCTGTCACCCCGACCAAAAAGAGTTGTCTAATGACAACTCTTTTTTTATTATAAATTTTTATTCGTTAGTATGTATAAAACTCCTCATTTTTGACAAAATAGATAATAGCGTATTCTTTTATTATTTTTTGCAGATATTATACTAACGTCATTACATATCTATTAACAACTTAGGAGTGATTATTTTGAATAAAATGTATAATGAAATTTTTAAAGACTTAATAAAATCCTATTATGAAGATAATTTTGAAAACAAAGTACAGGAATTACTATCTAAAGATAATATTAATAAAACTGAGTTAAGCTCCGTAATTTCCTCACTTTGCGGAGTTAAAGTAGACTTTTCGCATAATTACATAGATGATTTAAATAAAGCTATCCTTTCTTATGAATCAAATTATAAAATTGTAAATAAAATCAAAGGCTGCACTATGGATTGTACAGATAAGCCTGGAAAGACAAAATGTCAAGCTTCCTGCCCTTTTGATGCCATATTAATAGATAATAAAAGTAATACTACGTATATTGACAATGATAAATGCACAGACTGTGGTTTTTGTGTAGAAGCATGTCCGAATGGTGCCTTAATGGACAAGGTAGAGTTTATTCCTCTTTTAAATTTATTAAGAGGAGATTCGAAAATAATAGCAGCTGTAGCCCCTGCCATTACTGGTCAATTTGGAGAAAATGTTAATATAAATAATCTTAGAACCGCTTTTAAAAAAATGGGATTTACAGATATGGTTGAAGTTGCTTTTTTTGCCGATATGCTTACATTGAAAGAATCCATAGAATTTGATGAGCACATTAAAACAAAAGAAGATTTAATGATCACCTCTTGCTGTTGTCCTATGTGGGTAGGGATGGTAAAAAAGATTTACCACGATTTAGTGAAGTATGTATCTCCCTCTGTATCTCCTATGATTGCCTCCGGTAGAATTTTAAAGAAATTAAACCCTAACTGCAAAGTAGTCTTTATAGGTCCCTGTATTGCAAAAAAGGGTGAAGCTAAGGAAAAAGACCTTTTAGGTGATATTGATTTTGTTCTTACATTCTCAGAACTTAAGGATATTTTTGATATATTAAACATTAACCCAGAAAAACTTCCACAAGCTGTATCCAGTGAGTATGCTTCCAGAGGCGGCAGGCTTTACGCTAGGACAGGAGGAGTATCTATAGCAATTGGAGACGTTATGGAAAAATTATTTCCTCAAAAATATCATTTATTAAATGCTATTCAAGGAAACGGTGTAAAAGAATGTAAAAAACTGCTTACAAAAGCTCAAAATGTAGAGGTTAATGCAAATTTTATAGAAGGTATGGGTTGTGTTGGTGGTTGTGTTGGCGGACCTAAAGCTTTGATTGATGCAAACTGCGGAAAACTTAGAGTGGATAAGTTTGCAGAAAGTTCAAAAATTAAAACTTCCTTAGATAGTGATTGTATGAACGAAATTCTAAGTAGAATTGGTATTAATACTGTTGATGATTTTAAAGATAAAAACAAAACCAAAATATTCGACAGAGAATTTTAGATAATATTTTTCAATATAAATGCAAATTATAATATGGTATAATACTCAGTAATTAATATATTTTTTTGCATTCAAAGGGGGGTTTTATGAAAGCATTACTTGAATATATAAGCGATAAAGATATTAGCCTGCTTAGAATTATAAATAATTCTTGGAAGTGTAGGTTTTTAGATATTATAATGCCAATTATGACTTACTTAGGTTCTTTTTCTTTTATGTTTATATTCTGTACCCTTGCTTTTCTATTTAATAGTACTATTGTTCACACCATAGCTATTAAAGCTATGATTTCTATAACCATTAGTACTGGCATTGGTAAGATTCTCAAAGTAAGCGTTACTAGATTAAGACCTTTTATAACAGTTCCAAACTTGAACATAAAAAAAATAGGCATAGATAAATACTCCTTTCCGTCAGGTCATACTACTGGTGCATTCTCATTAGCTATAATAATAGCTTTATATTTCCCAATATTTGGGTTTATAACTATACCCATTGCTTGTTGTGTAGGAATTTCTAGAATTTACATAGGCGTTCATTATCCTACCGATGTTATTATGGGTATTTTTATCGGAAGTACTTGTTCTTTTCTTACTTATAGATTCTTTTAATTTTAAATCCTAGTATTTAATTACAATTCGACCTGTTATACTTATATAAGAGGTGATTAAATGTTAAAAAATATTAAAGCTGCAATTTTCGATTTAGACGGAACCCTAATAGACTCTATGTGGGTTTGGGATAGAATAGATGAAAATTATTTTAGAAGCAGAAATATGGATTTACCTAAAAATCTAAAAACCCAAATAGAGCACCTTAGCTTCAATGAGACTGCAGCATATTTTAAAAATAATTTCGGTATATTAGATACTATCGACGAAATTAAAAATGAATGGAATGATTATGCCCATGAAGAGTATCTTAATAATGTAAAACTAAAGCCCGGTGTAGTTGAGTTTTTATCTTTACTTAAAACGCTGAATATAAAAATTGGACTCGCTACAAGTAATAGTAAATCTTTGTTAGAAGCTGCACTACATGCTAATAATATATACCATTATTTTGACTGCATAACTCTAACTGATGAAGTATCTCGTGGGAAAGACTTTCCCGATGTATATTTACTTGCCGCTGAAAAATTAGGCGTAATCCCAGAAGAATGCATTGTATTTGAAGATATACTTCCTGCAGTTAAAGGCGCTAAATCCGCCGGAATGAGAGTAGTCGGTGTCTATGATGATTTCTCCAAAGAACAAAGGGAGGATATTGTTAATTATGCAGATATGTATATAATAGGATATAACGAGTTAACTACAGCGATTTAAGACTCATGTGTATACATGAGTTTTTTGTGAATGTTTTTGTTTTCTATCGAATATAATATACTAAGGATAAATATAACTATTTAACATATGCACAAACTTGCGATTAAACTCTATCATATTAATATATCATTACTAAAAGAAGTAATCTACAAGGAGAGATACTATTGCTCATTTTTCTTTTTTCTATTCTTTTGATATGCTTTGGTGTTTATTATTATATTATGGACCAAAAATTATCAACTCAAAAAACCCAGCTAAAGATTATCTCTAGGCAAAATAGAGAACTCAAATCAAAAATTGAAACTTCACGTTGTGCTGAGGGTCCTATTATAATAAAATACAAACTACCTCTTTTTAAAAGTGGAACTATAAAAGAGAGTTGTAGTTTGTATTTAAGTCCTATTGAAATTTCACCTGTTCTATCTAATATAGTTAAAAGTACGACCGTAGAGATTCAAGATTCCGCTGATATTTTTGATATTTCATGGTATGAAGTATCTATAAACTCTCAGACCACCATTAACAATAAAGGATGGATAAAAAAAGATAACATAATTACACTGGACGACACTGTTAGTCACCAAGAGGAGATTCCTACTTAAAAAACAAAAGGCATATATCCACAAAATATATGCCTTTTAAAATTAATCTTTATTTCCATCAGTAATTAGTTTTTTCATTTTCAGAATGCTAATTATGTTATAATTTATAAATCAAACTAACAATCTTGTTAGAACTAAAGGGGTTTAATATGAGAATAATATCTAAAAGCAACCTATGTACAAATAGACCATATATAAATTTAAAAAAACTTTCAATAAAAAGTTCATTGAGAGTTGGTGAAATTACTGAAGCTGGTTTTAAAAGTACTTATATAATAAATCAACATACACAAAGCTTATCTACTAATGAGAATTACATTCTACAATTTAGTAAAGGAATTCAAAAAATAACACTTGATACAGAGCTACTCCATGAACTCTTATTAGTTGAAGTTAATTATTCATCTAAAAGTAGTAATAAATCTGCTAAATTCAAGGTCTACCTTGTCTTAGATAATATAAAATGTTCCTTACCATTTAGTTCATTTCAAGATATTTATGATAACTGTATGGATATCCTAGCTAGAGAACTTGATGGAAAAGAAGAATTAACTTACATAAAAGAAAGCTTTAACAATTTAGAAAATGATGAAATCTCA
Source organism: Clostridium sp. CM041 (assembly GCF_055081035.1). NCBI lineage: Bacteria > Bacillati > Bacillota > Clostridia > Eubacteriales > Clostridiaceae > Clostridium > Clostridium sp. CM041. The sequence goes on along the minus strand of NZ_CM143648.1, from coordinate 2,580,907 downwards.
GTAGATATAGGGTTGAATTTTGATAGATTACAAGAATTTAAAGATAAGGTAAACTACAAAAGAAATATTTATTACTTTGTTATAAATAACATTGCTTCATCTACTTCAAAGTATGATATTAACACTAAACCTAAAGAGATCCTAATAAGTGATACTTTAAAAGTCCTAAGATACAACCCTTCTACAAGGCTTTATATCATACTAGAACCTATTGATGAAACAACTAAAATAAAATTAAACGAAAGTGATATTATTTGTGACCTCGATGAAATTGATTTCCCTACTGTTAGCATATGCACGGGTTATGGACTTGGAAAATTATTAGATGTTAAAAATAATGTTATTCCAAATACTAATACATTATCATTATTTGCAAATATTCTAGACCTAGGATTAGAAGTTTTAAAAAAGTGATATATATATAAAGAGCTAGAAATTATTCTAGCTCTTTTTGTTGTAAATTATACGATTTTAGTTGTCCATTCTTCACAATTCCATACATCTGTTACTACGTCTTGATAGAATTCTGGTTCATGACAAACTATAAGTATACTTCCTGTATATTCTTTTAGGGCCCTCTTGAGCTCTTCTTTAGCATCTACATCTAAATGATTGGTAGGCTCATCTAAGATCAATATATTAGTTTCCCTGTTTAGGAGTTTCGCAAGTCTTACCTTTGCTTGCTCTCCACCACTAAGCACAGTAATTCTACTTTCAATATGCTTTGTAGTAAGTCCACACTTAGCAAGCGCAGATCTTACCTGACCCTGAGTGAAGCTAGGGAATTCTTGCCAAAATTCTTCAATACAATTATTTCGATTGACTCCCTTTATTTCTTGCTCATAGTATCCTATATATTGATAATCTCCTACGTTTGTATGCCCTGAAACAGCTTTTATATCACCCATAAGACTCTTCAACAATGTTGTTTTTCCAACACCATTAGCCCCAACTAAAGCAATCTTTTGTCCTCTTTCCATATATAAATTTAATGGTTTGGATAATGGACTATCATATCCAGTAACTAAATCCACAGTTTTAAATAATATCTTCCCTGAAGCTCTTGCAGATTTAAAATCAAATTGCGGCTTTGGTTTATCTTTTGTAATTTCCATTTTATCAATTTTATCTAATTTCTTTTGTCTTGATTTTGCCATACCACTTGTAGAAGCCCTTGATTTATTTTTAGCAACAAAAATCTCTAGTTTGGTAATTTCTTTTTGTTGTCTTTCATAATCAGCTTCCATTTGCTTCTTTTTAGCATCATGAACTCTCAAAAATTCGTTATATGAACCTATATATCTAGTTAGTTTTTTATTTTCCACATGATATATTATATTAATTACGCCGTCTAGAAATTCAATATCATGAGATATTAAGATAAATGCATTTTCATAATTTTGAAGATATCTCTTAAGCCACTCTACATGCTGCTCATCCAAAAAGTTAGTAGGCTCATCCAGTAGTAGAACATCTGGAGCTTCTAATAAAAGTTTTGCAAGAAGAATTTTCGTCCTTTGTCCTCCGCTTAAATCTGCAACATCATTTTCAAGGCCAACATCTTTAAGTCCAATTCCTACAGCTACCTCATCTATCTTAGAATCAATACCATAAAATCCATTATTATCGAGCTGATCTTGTATTGTTCCCATTCTATCTAGTAACTTTTCTAGTTCCTCAGGTGATGCCTCGCCCATTTTTTCTGTTACACTAAGCATTTCATCTTCTAAGTCAAAAAGATATTTAAAAGCATCCCTTAAAACTTCTCTAATAGTTCTTCCCTTTTCCAAAACCGTATGCTGATCCATGTATCCCACTCTTACGCTACTTGACCATTCAACATCGCCCTCATCTGGCATAAGCGAACCTGTAATAATATTCATAAATGTTGATTTACCCTCTCCGTTAGCACCTATAAGTGCTATGTGCTCCCCTTTAAGTAATCTAAAAGATACATCTTCAAATATTACTCTATCACCAAATCCATGGCTCATATTTTTTACTACCAATCTACTCATTTGTATTTCTCCTTACTATAGTATGATTTTATATATTTATAATTTTAAAACTATTTCTAGTTATATATCTATTTGTTCTTAATAATTAGATGTTGTATATAGATTCCCATGCAAAGAAAACACGTCCAATTTTATCTAAATATGCTTAATTCGAGTGTGCATTGAAAAATGACACATATACTAGTGTAATTTATAATTGTCTTTATGTCAAAACAATTTTATGGATCTTATATTACTGTAGATTGCAATATAAAATGTCCGAAATTTTCACGAAAAATATAATGTTAAGTTGTAATGGTTTTCTGTTCCATCATATTGGCAGATAAACCGTTGAAAATCCTTCTTGGATAATTGTTGATCCAGTGCTGTATTTGCATAATTTGTTTTTTAGAGAATGCTGAAATATCCACACCTTTTGGGATAAATCGTCGTATCATTTTATTGATATTTTCGTTTGTGCCTCGCTCCCATGAACTATATGGGTGAGCATAATACACTTTAGTTCTCTTTCGTTTATTTCTTACTGAGTTCTCAATACCCTCGAAATCAAGGTTCTCACAGCCGTTATCACAGGTGATTGTTTTAAATGTTTTTGAGAATAACATTCCCATTTTACGCTCCAATTTGTCCAATTCTTTCACGACAGCCGCCTGTGATTTAGATGGTATTTTAAAGACTAACTCCTTACGAGTTACTCTTTCACTTAACACCATTAAGACAGTTTTTGTACCCTGTTTGCCAACTACAGTGTCCATTTCCCAATGGCCTATCTCATCACGTGCAGCTACCGCTGCAGGTCTCTCCGATATGCTAGTTCCTTTGGTATTGTTATACGCTGATCTTATTTTTTTATAGTTTCTCTTTTTAGCATTCTTTTTAACAGGCAGATCTTTGTTACTTATATTTAAAAACAAATTATTATCCAAATAGTTATACACAGTTTTGAAGCAAATAGTTGTTTCAAATTGTAGATTTTTATTTGTGATATTTTGAATAGCTGCATACGGAGATTCGCCATCTATACCAATAGCTTTTTCTAAGTACCTCACCAATTTGTGATCTTTTCCTATTTTTAATGCAGGACCTTTAGCGGCACCTTGTTTGTCATGCTCTGACTGCCCAATTTCTGCGCTATATTCCATTCGAGTGGTTAAGTCACTATTCAATAGTTCTACAATTCCTTTAGCAATTTCACGCCTTATTGTACGTTCTGAGCGCCCACCTATTTGCTCCGCAATACGAGTTGAATTAAGTCCCATTTTGTGTAAAGCTTCTAACTTTATGCGTTCCTCGTATGTTATGTGTTTACCTTTTCTGCTCTGTGTGATAAAATCTAATTGACTCATTTGAAATCCTCCCGTATATGTTGGTTTAGTCACTTAACATTATACAAGAGTATTTCTCTTGAGTCTTTATTTTTTTGTTACTCTTCGGTCATTTCATTATACAACTTACCGGATCTTATATTACAAATTAATTCAGTGTGGTATACTACTATAGATAAATAGCTTAATATTTTATTAAAGATTGTTTTAACTATAAAAAATATAAGAGACATAATAATTATAAATTGTTATGTCTCCTTAAATAACACAGGAGGAATTTAAAATGGCTTGCAAATTTTACTTATATAAAGGTAAAGGCAGAAATTCAGAAAATGGACACCTTTGGATATATGCAAATGAAATCGAAAACTTTGATGGTGAATATGAAAATGGAGATATAATTGAGGTGTACAATTTTAGACAGGAGTTTATAGGGAAAGGTTTCATAAATGACGTTTCTAAAATTGCCATAAGAATAATGACAAGAGATATTCACGAAGAAATAGATGAAGAGTTTTTCAGAAAAAAACTTGCCGCTGCATGGAAATATAGACAAACCGTTATAGATACTTCTAGCTGTAGATTCTTGTTTGGAGAAGCAGATTTTGTACCTGGAATGATTATAGATAAGTATGAAGACTATTATGTTATTCAATCTTTAGCACTAGGAATCGACAAATATAAAGATATAGTTGTTAAGTTACTAATGCAGGAATACAGTGCAAAGGGTGTCTATGAAAGAAGTGACGCTAGAGTTCGCGAGCTTGAAGGAATGGAGAAAACAACAGGATTCTTAACCGAACCCTTCGATACCGATATAGAAATTATTGAAAATGGAGTTAAGTATTATGTAGATATTGCAAATGGTCAAAAAACCGGATTTTTCCTAGATCAAAAGGAAAACAGAGCAGCTATCCACAGATTATGCAAAGATGCTGATGTTTTGGATTGTTTTACCCACACAGGTTCCTTTGCGCTTAATGCAGGTATAGCTGGGGCTAAAAGTGTACTTGGAGTAGATATTTCTGAATATGCAGTAGATTGTTGCAGAAAAAATGCAGCGCTTAACGGACTTTCAGGTACTGTTAAATTTGAATGCCATAATGCCTTTGATGTATTAAGAGAATGGTCAAGAGAAAAAAGACAATATGACGTAGTAATACTTGATCCCCCAGCCTTTTCAAAGTCACGTTCTACTATAGACGGCGCAACACGCGGATATAAGGAAATTAACCTACGTGGTATTAAATTGGTTAAACCGGGCGGATATTTTGTAACTTGCTCTTGCTCTCATTTTATGTACCCTGATATATTTAGAGATACAATAGCCGATGCAGCATTAGATGCTAAAAGAACACTTAGACAAGTTGAGTTTAGAACTCAAGCATCAGACCATCCAATACTATGGAATTCTGATGAATCCTACTACTTGAAATTCTACATATTCCAAGTAGTTTAAAAAAATAAGAGTTTGCCCTATGAACTTTCTCCTGTGTGGCTTGCAATATGAGCTTGAAACATGAAATTTCATTAAGAAATTCTAATCTTTTCTGCTCTTCTTATTGCAAAGCACCCTGGTGCAAGGCACCCTGGTGCAAGGTCACTATGGAGAAATCCATACTAATATTTAATATTCATATCAAAAATAAAACTTGAAACTTTAGGATTAAATATGTTTTTTAACTCTTTGGAATTTATATTATAACTAAATATAGCCGTTGGATAGCAGAGTATTTCACTTATCATTACTTCTTTGCTATTTTTAGGCACTCCTGTAAAATATACAAGGCTGTCATCTTTGGACATTTCTACTAAAGCAGGATATGCAATTTTACTTACAATTGAATTGTTATCATTCGCTAAAGTGCTATCTGTTAATATAGTAGTTAAATGCCCTGTATCTAAAGACAACTCATATATACCAACCCCAGGATTTTCATTTATATCAGAACCACCGATAAGAACCTTTTTATAATTAGAATTATATGAAAGCGAATCTACTAGTGAAGCTTTTATCGTAGCAATTTTGCTTAATTTATTTCCATTTGAATTTACTTTAAAAATAGTATGAATCAATGGTTTTAGTTGTCCTTCATTTTTTTTCCAACTATTTAATCTTAAGCTATTCGAACAGGTTGATATAAGCAAATTATTATGTTTAATGCTAAAAGTATCTACTTCTCTATCTGAATCAGTATTGTCAATTATGTCATATGATTTTGTTTCAATTTTTATTTTAGCAACCTTAACTATTCCATGAGGAGCATTTAAAAAAAATATTGAATTATCATCCGAAACTCTGGGATGAGCTTTTCCAGACTTATTATCTGTAACTTGGAAATTTTTATTATCCTTTAAATTATGCAAATAAATTTGCCAAGGATCATAATCATTTAAAGCATCTACATAGACTATTTTAGAACTATCCTTATATAAATCACCAGTAATACATACCTGTCTATCAGTTATAAGATATTTCTCAATTTTACTTTTAACATCCAACGATAATATACTACCTTTATTATCCATGGAAAAAGCAGATATAATTAGTTTATCTTGTGATGATTCACATGGCTCATTTTTTTTAGCAGTAATTTTATTGATTAGAATATATCCAACTAACATAACTACCAATAAACTAAAAATCACAATTTTATAACTATTTTTCACCAACCAATTGCCCCCTAAATTCTTGATAACATTTTCTTAAACTATAATCCCATCCTTATATTCTGGAACAATATCTATAATATCTTTTTTGCAACAGTATTCTAAATCTGCTTCTAATCCTAACTGTGTGATCCTTTTATAATGACTTGCATATTTTATAAAACCATGAATATCTTCATTATTCTTATAAATATAATGTGAAGTTACAGCAATATCCGAAAGTTCTACTTCTATTTCTTTTAACACACAATCAATTATGTACCCACTGCATAAAAAATCATCTATAGAAAATTCACCGTAAGTTCCAGCATTGACTATTACTACATCATTATTTAAAGATACTATTCTATTTGCAGTAGCCTTAGCATTAATCATTGCCCCTATTAAGATGTTGCTTGCACCCACGCAGCCTTTTATAGCTTTAGTACCATTAGTTGTAGTCATAACAAGAGTTTTGCCTTCTATAGTGTCTCTAGTGTATTCTAATGGAGAATTTGAATAGTGAAATCCTTCTATTTTCAATGCGTTCCTCTCTCCACCAAGCATAAACTCTTCTTTGCTATTTCTCACAATCTCAGCTGCCGCGTCAACTGTTAAAACAGGAATTACGCCTTTGCATCCGTTGTTCATCGCAGTAGTTATTACACTAGTTGCCCTAAGCATATCTATTACTACCACTGTTTTATTTGCTATTTTCTCTTTTTTTATATCATCCGCAGAAATTATTATATCTATTTTCATATGTTTTTCCTCCCCTAATAATTCTTTTTGTCTTATGTGTCGCTAATATAATTATAGTACATATTACTATTTTATATAACAGTTTAGGATTATATAACTAATAGTGCTAACAATATAACCACACAAATTGTCCCGATTAATGCAATAATATTAAGAATTTTATTTGTTTTAAAATCTGTTTTGAATAATCTACGAAGAACAAGATAAATTACAATTCCAATAATTCCTCCAAGAGTATTTCCTATAAGGTCAGTTATATCAGTCGCACCTATTTCAAATATAAACTGCAATACCTCATAGAATAAACTCACACTTGCTATCGGAGCAACTTTTTTTAAGAAGGACCAGTTGCTTTTCAACATACTAACGTAAAGTCCAAAAGGAATAAATACAATTATGTTTTTATATATTTCTGAAAATTCAATCTTGTTATTCACTATTACCGATTCATGAAATGGAATTAAGTTAATGCCATGGAAACGGTCTAATTCCTGAATTGAAAATTGCATTTTAAATACTATAATCCAAGTTAATATGAGCAAATACACTATCAATAAGCAAGTTGTTAATAACTCTTGTTTCGTTCTTTTATTTTCCATTTATAACCTCCGTAACGTTTTTTATAAAGATTATTATTTATATTCCAGTGAATTATATCGCTTTTTTACATAACATTATTTTTCTTAATTGATACATACTTTTAAACAAACTTGAAGCAACCGCTATAAATATATCACCATTGTTTCCCATGCAATTATATGCTTTTATAATCACAAGTTCTATCTCAATAACTTAGATATTACTTACAATAAAATCACCTTTAATTATTACTTTACCTGTACCTCCAACTCTCACCATAATATCATCATTCTCTCTATAGGCATATATATCAATTGCACACGGAACTTTTACTATATATCCCTGTTCAGCTTTTATTGATATACTTCTTCTATCAGTATAATGATTCTTTAACAAATACGCACCTAATGCTGCATTTCCAATGCCGCATGCCGCATCTTCAATCCCCTCTCTTGGGCATATATTTCTTGTATGGATATTAAATGAGTCATCTTTAGTTTCAAAACAAAACACTTGCACCTCTCTTACACCAATAAAATTACATAGATCTTTTAATTGACTTATGTTCCTTTTAACATTCATTAATCCATCTAAAGATTTTATTGGTACAACTAAGTGGCCTAATCCAGTATTTATACATTGTAGTGGTAAATTATCCATTATGTCATCATCATTAATTCCTAAAACTTTAGCTATTTTATGCTTTTCCTCAATAATTACTCCAAATTCAACAGTTTCTTGTTTCAATTTAACAACCATGTCATTATACTGCTCTTCAATATTAACTTCTTTTATTCCATCTTTTGTCTTGATTAAATATTTTTCTTTTATTATTGGACTTAATTTTCCTGCTTTTTCAAGTGCAATAAATGCAGCTACTGTAGGGTGACCTGCAATTTTGACTTCATTATCTGGCGTAAAATATCTAATATCAAAATCTATTCCATCTTCATCACTTTCGGTAATATACACCGTTTCGACTAAATTAAGTTGACGAGCAATATTTTGCATAACATAATCTTCTAACCCACCTTGATGAATAAATACAGCTGCGGCATTCCCACCTCGTCCATTATATGTAAAGCTATTTATGACGCAAAATTTTTTTATTACATCCATTTATGTTTTACCCCCCTACTCTTAATCAACTTAATGTTTTAGAATACCTAGATTTAATCGTTATTCCTCACTCATCTTACCCTTATACTCTTTAGTAAATAGAAATGGTAGGAATACAATAGCACAAAATATTAAACCTAATACTAAATATTTTGATGTTATTACTGTGTCATAGGCACTACTCTCATTAATAATCATACTATTATTAATTAAATGAATAATTATAACTGACCAAAGGTTTCTAGTTTTCATATAGACAAACCCAAGGAAAATACCAAGAAGAATACAATAGAAAATATGAGATATTACACAGTAAATAGGGGTTGATGGGCTATATAACATAAAGCAAAGTGGTAAATGCCATATTCCCCATATAAATCCTAATATAATAACGCCAAGTTTTTTACCAAATAAAACTTGAAGTTTTGGCTGTAAGTATTCTCTCCATCCCAGTTCTTCTCCAAAAAATATTATAAAAGATGAAACAACACCAATTGGTACAATAATAGTAAGTAAAGCAATACGCATCATAGTCTTTTTTAGTATTTCAGATAAATTACCATCAACAAGTCCACCAAACATAACTATAATTAATTTAAGTACAATATACAATAAACCTAATAGTATAACAGTCTTAAAGTTCTTTTTAAAAACCATACTAATTTTTTCAAAACGATTATCTTTGTTAATCATTATTATAGTAAAAGCAAATATACTAGCTATAATTACTAGTGTATTTATAACACTTGATACATGTCCCGGAAAAGCAAAAACTCCAACAACTAAAATAATGATACATAAAACACTAAAAATAATATAGAACGTAAAGAAATCCATCAATCCCTTAGAAATACTATTTTTTTCATAATAAATTCTTATCCCAATAGCCGCTAACGCAGGATAAATCATCTGTACTATAGCAAATGCTTGGACACCACTCGCATCAATATGTTTACAAACAAAAAACATTATTAGACCCATACCAAATGTAATTGAAAAAGTAGCTAATAAGAATGCTAATATTTCATTTTTAATTTTAGTCAAATTTGTGTCCATAAAATCTCCCCCTTCAATAAACTATTTTTAAATAATTAGCTTTTATTCCCACCAAACCGCTACAAACATTATACCACTATTTACCATAGCAAAAAAAAGAAAACTTCAGTGGAGTATAAATCTCCTTCTGAAGTCTTTATATGATAATTTAATCTTTCTTTTAAAACTTATAATTACAGCGCTTTTGCTCTTTTTGAGATAAGCTCTTTTTTCTTAGAAAATGCTAACAAAAGTATATATTACGCAGAATGCGTTTGAACAAGCCTTAGTAATTCACAATTTATTTTATTTTAGCATATGCAAATAAAATAAATTTTAGAATTACTTAGCGATGTGAACGCATTCCAGTAATATGTACTTTTCGTTATAGCATACTCTAAGAAAAAAAATTCCCCATACCTTATTCCTTATTTTCCTTCCATATTAAAAAGGCTATAAGAAATACAGATGCATCTTTAAAGTTCCTAATATCAAAATTTGTTTCTTTCTTAATCTTATCCAATCTATAGATCAAGGTATTCCTATGAACATATAGTTTCCTAGCAGCTTCACTAATATTAAGACCACAATTTACAAATTGCTCAATAGTTGCTATCATTTCACTATCGAAAGCATCAAATTTGTCTTTTAACATATATAAAAACTCCTGCTTAATTTTTATGTCTATGTTATAGACAATTTTCTCGAACAACATTTTATTATAACTAAATATATGATCTTTTATATCAAATTTTTTCCCTAGCTGCATACATTGAACAGCATCATTATAAGATTTTTTAAACTCGTTTATATCATAAGCCCTATCTCCATAACTTAGATAACATTTACAATACAAATCTGATGATATGGATTCCTTTATACTTTCTGTATGTTCTTCTATTTCAGCAAATTCACCAATTACGATAATACTATCATTATATATTAAACTTACAACTGGTTCTTTATCATATATTTGTTTTATTATGTTGAGAGATTCATAATTACTTCCATCTGAACTTATTAATATGATATAACACCCATTTTTGAGAAAAGGTAAGTTGTAATTAATATTATCAATAGAAATTTCTCTATTTTCTAAAATATCAATAACTGCTTGTTCTTTAGTTAAAAAATGCTGAGTATATTTATTTTCAATAACATATTTAAGTAAGAATGTACAATTTTCATACTTCTTCTCTAAACTTATTATGCCTTTAACACGTCCAAGCATAATAGTAAAGTTAGTTATATTTGAATTTTCAATATTTGAGTCACTAATATATAAAGCAATCCCATCTTCGGTAACTATATCAAATGGTATATTTGAAGAGTGACTTAAATCCTTCAGGAATTCAGTAAAATTGTACATAGTACGTTTCCCCCTATATTATCGTGTTCTCCGTTTCTTTATCAAATATATGAATTTTATTAGTATCTAAAGCAATCTTAATTTTTTCTCCAACTATAGCTTTGGACGATCCATTTACTCTAGCTACAATACTTGTATTTCCCTTTGACAAATAAATATTAGTCTCCGCACCCATAAGCTCCGTAACGTCAACTTTGGCTTCTATAACTGAATTTTTATTTTTTTCAATAAAGTCAATACCGTCATCAATATCTTCTGGTCTAATTCCCATTATAACGATTTTGCCTATATAGTCTTTCTCTTTTACAGATTCTGCCTTATCCTTCGGTAATATTATAGTTTCATTATCGAAAGAAAGCACAACTTCACCATCTTTTTCTAAAACCTTAGCTTCCATAAAGTTCATTTGAGGACTTCCTATAAATCCAGCAACAAACATATTAACTGGATGTTCATATATGTTATGAGGACTATCTACTTGTTGCACTAATCCATCTTTCATTACAACTATTCTTGTCCCCATAGTCATAGCTTCTGTTTGATCATGCGTTACGTATACAAAAGTTGTTTGAAGTTTATGATGGAGTTTTGCTATTTCTGTTCTCATTTGAACTCTAAGTTTAGCATCTAAATTCGATAGTGGCTCGTCCATTAAGAATACTTTTGGACTCCTTACTATAGCTCGTCCAAGCGCTACTCTTTGCCTTTGTCCACCTGATAATGCCTTTGGTTTTCTATCAAGCAAATGTTCTATATCAAGGGTTTTAGCTACATCAGTAACCTTTTGTTTTATTTGATCCTTTGGCATTTTTCTTAATTTTAATCCAAATGCCATGTTATCATATACAGTCATATGAGGGTATAATGCATAGTTTTGGAAAACCATTGCTATATCTCTATCTTTGGGTGCCACATCATTTACTAATTTATCTCCAATATATATTTCCCCTTGTGATATCTCTTCAAGACCTGCTATCATTCTCAAAGTTGTTGATTTACCACAGCCAGATGGTCCTACAAAAACTATAAATTCTTTATCTTCTATTTCAAGATTAAAATCTTTAACCGCAGTTACATTTCCAGTATAAACCTTGTATATGTGTCTTAATGATAAATTTGACATAATATATACCCCCCTATATGTTTCTATATGTATATATTAAACCTTTAATAGTTATTTATCTATTTGCAAAACACACAAAAATTGTAAAGTTAATTTGTAGAAAGACACAACTGACCCCTTTATTAAATCATCACCTGCGGTGCTGCAACATCTTCACAGAAGATACATTGACGACTTCAGAAGGAGATTTATACTCCCACTGAAGTTCCTCTTTGTTATTGTATGTAACTCCCACTCATAAAAGTGGGAGACTTTCATTCTGAAATGTCGTCAAAACCTAATTCTTAAAATTTTCCCCTTGATATAAATCTAATTCCTTTAATCTGTTATCTATTCCATTTAAAACTTCCCATTTTTTCAAACTCCACATAGGACCTATTAGTAACTCCCTTGGTGCGTCGCCTGTTAATCTATGAATAACCATATTAGGTGGAAGCATAGTAATTGACGTACAAATTATATCTATATACTCATCTTGCTGCAAAAACTTCAGCTTTTCTTGTTTGTAAAGGCTAACCATAGGGGTATCTTCCATAAGATGAAGTAGATGCATTTTTATACCCTTTATATTTTTATGTGCTACGTAGTCTATTGTTTTTAGCATGTCCTTCCTACTCTCTCCAGGAAGTCCAAAAATGGTATGCACCACCACATCAATGTTTCTCTTATTAAGCTCACTTAGAGCCTCCTCAAATCTCACTAATTTATATCCCCGATTAATAATTTTTGCGCTTTCATCACTACTAGTTTGCAGCCCTAGTTCTACCCATGTGTATACTCTATTAGAATATTCCTCTATAAGATCCAATACCGCATCGTCTAAACAATCAGGCCTTGTAGCTATAGCAAGAGCCACCACTCCTTCTTGTGATACTGCCTCCTCATATTTTTCTCTTAATACATCGATATTTGCATAAGTATTTGTATAAGCCTGAAAATAAGCAATGTATTTTCCTGTTTTCCATTTTTTATTCATCATAACCTTTATATCTTCAAATTGCTTTGTAATAGAAAAATCCCTATTCCCAGCAAAATCTCCTGAGCCCCTTTCGCTACAAAATAAACACCCTCCACTACTAATAGTCCCATCTCTATTTGGACAAGAAAATCCAGCATCCAAAGCAATTTTAAAAACCTTATTACCAAACTTGTTCCTTAAAAAATAATTTAAACTTTGATATCTTTTGTCACTCCATATTTTCTGCACTAATATCATCCTTTCTTTATTTAAAGACCATTTAAATAAACTAACTAGTCGTAAGATTAGTTAGCTATTTGAAGATTCAAGCCCTATATCGATTATACCTTATAGTCTATAAACAGTGCATTATTTATAATTTATCTACGGTAAAAGTCTTTAAATCAAGTTTCCATTTACCAATTATATCTGCTTCCGAACTGTTAACATTTGGTTTAGGCATTACTTCATAAGTCATAGTATCCTCACCAAAAGAAGAAAATACTATTTGAACTTTTTCTATAGGATAGTCTTTTTCAAAATTAACAGGAATCATCTCTCCATTATCTACTTTATAAACCCTAATGTATTTGCCCGTTTTTTCCTTATTATACTGTACAATCAAAAATTTTTCATCTAAGGAGAATGTCATAAATTCTACTTTACAATCAATCAATAAATCTATTGAAATTAATTCCTTTCCAATTGGTTTTTCCTTGGCTATTTCAACTGATCCTCCACCTTGCGGGGATTCCTCAGTTGGATTTGTAGCACTTCCCTGAACTGCTAGAGATTGATCAATGTTAACAATACCAATAAATGAGTTTTTGTTATAAGTACTAACTGCAAGTTTATCTCCTTCATAACTGAAATTTATGGAGCTAAATTCTTTTGTAGGCACCACTACTTTATATAATCGTGCTCCATCATCTTTAGAATATACATATTTAGGCAACCCCGCTTTATCAATAATTAAATTGGTTTTTACATTTTTTTTATCTCTAAATCTAATGCCCATGTCCTCCACAAAAGCTTCATTTTGTGGTGTATTGGTTATTTCGCTTATTTTATATTCAGCCCCATCTTTAATAATTCTGATAGAATATTCATCAAGGCATGACTGAGAGCTATCTATCGATGTTCTTGTAACTCTAACCTTAAAAACCCCATTTCTACCAACTTCATTGCTTTCTGTAACTTTATAACCTTTTATCTTCATATTACTAATTGGCATATTAGAAACTTTTTCAGATAATTCCTTACTATATAGTTTTTTACCATTTTCATAATCTTCCTTCATTATGAAATTCATATAACTCTCAACTACATTAGTTGCAGTTTTAATTTCAAAAGCATTAACTTTTGGCTTTTCTTTATTCTCTTTTTTAGAACATGATGTAAAAGACAAAATACAACACGCTATTAATAAACAACTTAAAATTTTTTTCAATATTTCCACTCCCTTTAATCCAATTTTAATTTAATTATGGAAATTATAATTACCTTTATACTTAAGATTTATAAAATCAAATTCATTATGCTAATTATAGTTTCCCTCTAAATAAATTTTTAATTTATAAAATCATCATTTATTATTAAAATCATTATTTATTATTAAACAATGCACATATATTTAGAAAGACAAGCATCTTATTTAAGTATGACTATTAATTTAATAATTTTGTGGGGGAGATTTTTTGAAAAAAACAATTGGTCAAATATTTCAAATTTCAGCTGTATTTATCGGAACAATAGTTGGTGCAGGCCTTGCTTCCGGTCAGGAAATAACTCAATTTTTCAGCACTTATGGGTATATGAGCTTCTGGGGAATTCTCATATGTGGCTTAATCTATATTTTAATAAGTTCTATTATAATTTCTATTAGCCTAAAACATAAATTAAGCTCCTATACTGAGCTTATAACCCTTATAAGCCCAGGTTTTTTTGGTGTAATTACAGATGTTTTTACAAGTTTTTTCTTAATTAGTGGAGCATCCATAATATTAGCTGGAAGTGGTGCGCTTCTTCATCAATATTTCGGTGTTTCAAAATGGGTAGGAATTTTACTTATGTCTGTAATCTCTTTATATACTTTACTTAAAGATACCAAAGGATTAATAACAATAAATTCCTTTATAGTACCTGCTCTTACTACAATCATTGTAACTATATTTGTTTTGTATTTAGTATTCTACAAAGATATAGTAAGCGCTTCCTATATAAGACAAATCCCCTCTTATAAAACCCAAATTGTCCCTGTCCAATGGTTTTTTTCAGCCGTGCTCTATGCCAGTTATAACATGCTATCCTGTAGTGGTGTTCTAGTCCCAATAAGCCAAGAAATAAAACATAAACGTACTCTTATTCCCGGAGTTATAATAGGCGCTATAGTTTTAACCATATTATGTTATTTTGTTAATGTGATGCTTTTATTAAACATTCCTCAAATTTTTAAATATGAAATTCCACTTCTATATATTACAAACCGTTTTGGCATACTAATGCAGATTCTTCTGCTTTGTGTAATTTTTTGTGAAATGTTTTCAACTGAAGTTTCTAATATATATAGCGTAGGCAAGACCCTTGAGAAAAAGTTTAATATTTCTTATAAAAAAGCGGTCATATTAATACTTATCATATCCTTGCCTATTTCTCAAATTGGCTTTAAAAATTTAATTAAAGTCCTTTATCCTGGCTTCGGTGCAATAAGCTTTATTTTTTTGATTCAATGTATTCTATTTTATAGAAAAACTTCAAAAAAACATAATTGACATTATATATATTGAGCTGTACAGTTCTTATATATTCTAAAGATTTAAATTATAAAACAAGGAGATAAAGATGATTAATAAAGGTACTAGAGAATTAGATAGTTCATATTTTTTAAACTTGTTAAAAAAATGCAATTTATGCCCTAGGAAATGTTTTGTTAATAGATTAGGTGGAGAATTAGGCTTTTGTAGAGCTTCTAAGGATGTAAAAATAGCTAAGGCTTCCCTGCATCACTGGGAAGAACCCTGTATTTCCGGCGCAAATGGCTCTGGAACTGTATTCTTTTCCAATTGTAATCTGAAATGTGTATTTTGTCAGAATCATAAGATAAGCCATGAAGACGCTGGGAAAACGGTATCTATATATCGCCTTAGTGAAATTTTTTTGGAGCAGCAGGAAAGAGGGGCCCTTAATATAAATTTAGTTACCCCTACTCACTATGTACCCCAAATAATAGAAGCCTTGAAACTTGCTAAAAATAAAGGCCTTAATATTCCTATTCTCTATAATTCAAGTGGCTATGAAAATATAGATACCATTAAAATGCTCCGCGGGTTTATTGATGTTTATTTACCAGACTTAAAATATTGTAACAATAAATATGCTATTAAATATTCAAAAGCTCCTAATTATTTTACTGTAGCTTCTGCCGCTATTACTGAAATGGTTTCGCAAGTAGGAGAAGTCAAATTTGATGCTGATGGAATAATTCAAAAGGGAGTAATCATTAGGCACCTAATGCTACCAGGATTATTATTTGATTCTAAGAAAATAATAGATTTTATATATAACACCTTTAATAATTCAGTATATATCAGCTTAATGAATCAATATACCCCTATGCAAGTCGCAATTAATTATCCTGAAATAAACAAGAAAGTAAACCCTAATCATTATGATGCTCTAATTGAGTACTGCTTAAACCTAGGTATCACCAAGTGCTTTATTCAAGAAAGCGAAAGCTCATCTTCGACTTTTGTGCCCGACTTTGATTTAATCGGAGTATAATGCTAAAAGGTCCCCATGGTTTTAATCATGGGGACCTTTTAGCATATAATCATTCTATATAGACCGCGCTTTGATCTTTATGAATCATCTCCTGCGGAGCTGGATTAACGACTTCAGAAGGAGATTTATACTCCCACTGAAGTTTTTTCTTTGTTACCGTATAGGACTCTCCCCTATAGAAGTGGGAGACTTTCCTTCAGAAATGTCGTTAACATCAAACTTTAGATTCTTAAAGGAAAAATACAATACACAAGCGACTATTACGCCTGCAAGCACATCTACAAAATAATGTTGCTTTATAAACATAGTAGATAGAATTATAAAAACAGCTGTAGTGACACAAATTGTTTTAATACATTTACAAACCTTTTCCGATTCATAAATATATAAAGCTACTAATACTGAATTTAAAACATGAATGCTTGGAAAACAGTTATACGGATTATCAGCCATGTATAACCTTAAAACCAAATTACTTAAGAAATCCGTTCCTGTTATTATGGGCCTTGGAACACAGGTTGGATAAAAATAATATATTATATAACATGTAATCATACCTATATTTAAAGTTATAAGTAGCTTTAGATACCTTCCTTTATCTACTATACATAGGATAGTCACAAAAATTGCTATAAATATATACCAAGATATATAAGGTAATATAAAAAATCTATTAAAAGGGATGAGTTTATCTACAAAAGTAAATAGGTCGTTAGTATCTCCTCTATATTGGTTTAACATTGGATATGTCATACTTACTAATGGTATACTTAGTCCAAGTAGGCCTCTTTTAATAATATCCTTCCATTCTTGTAGCGCTACGTTCTTTTGTAGTTGTTCC
The DNA here is from genome assembly GCF_055081035.1 of Clostridium sp. CM041. Lineage (NCBI taxonomy): Bacteria > Bacillati > Bacillota > Clostridia > Eubacteriales > Clostridiaceae > Clostridium > Clostridium sp. CM041. The sequence continues at coordinate 2,563,349 of NZ_CM143648.1, read as the reverse complement.
ATTTTATCTCCTCCTTCCCTCCTTAATAAAAGCTATATCTTATATTTTTTCAAATCACCTTTAAATGAGCTTGTTATCTTTTTAAATTCATATATACTGTCAATAAGCTTCTTTATTTCATTAGTATAACTTCCAACACTTGCACTTACCTCTTCTGAAGCTGCCGAGTTTTCTTCCGCAATTGCAGCTAGAGACTCTATTGTTTCATATATATTTGCAATAGATTTTGCTTCTTTGTCTAAATCATTTATAGTATTTATCATTTCCGTAGAAACCGTTCTAACAGACATTGTAGCCTCATAACTTATATCTCTTACTTCTTCCAGACCCTTAGTTTCGTTTTGTAAAATATCATACTGATCACCGATTTTATCAACAAGTGTTTTTATATCCTTAACAAATTCGATTAAATTACTATTAATTTCTTCTACAGCGCTCTTGGACTGTTCGGCAAGCTTTCTAACCTCATCTGCTACTACAGCAAAACCTTTCCCTTGCTCTCCTGCACGGGCAGCCTCTATTGATGCATTTAGAGCAAGCAGATTTGTTTGCTCAGAAATTTGAGAAACAATTGATACTATACTTGTTATGTCATGAGCCTTTGATTCTAGTCTAATACCATTATCCTTAACCTCTTGAAATTTTTCTAAAGTCCCAACTATATTTTTACTTGTGCTATCAACACTTTCATAGCTATTATTTATCTTTTTAATAGCTTTTTCTAATTCATTCTTATTATTATTTTCGTTTTTAACAATATCCTTAAGTGATCTAATATTATCATTTAATATTAAAACAGCATTTTCAGTATTTTCTGCTTGACTTACAGAAGTGTTAGCCATTTGCTCAACCACTCCTGATATGTCTTCAGATGTACTGTTCATTACCTGTGAAATTTTATTTATATTTTCAGCAAAAGTATCCATCTCATCAGTTACGCCTTTGAAATCAACAAAATCTGCTCTAAACCCCTTTTTATAATCTTTAAGTTTTTTGTATAACTCTTCATATTCATCTCCAGTAACTATATCTCCATCTTCAACATAATTATTGTTGTTAATTTGGTCTATAGTATCTGAAATTAGCTTTGTAGGCCTTCCCATTATAAAAGACGCAAAGCTTGAAGCAGCTCCAGAAAGCACTGCAACTCCTAATACCGCTGCGATATTATCTGACCTACTTATTATCATACCTCCGAGTAAAGCTGTAATAAATGTAAATAGCCCTACTTTTCCAGATATATTATTAATAAACCCTAAAGATATCATTTTATTAATTTTATATGTTTTTTTATAATAAATATCATTTTCAAATGTAAGTTTTAAACTTAGACTATCTGAAGTTTTTTCTATTTGCTGAATTTCAATTTTCTCATTAAAATATTCACAAGTTCCATCTAAAAGACCTAGAAAATAATCAAACATCGCTCTCTTAGAATTATAAGTAAAAATAGCCTCGCGACTAGAAATAGGGTTTATACCCACGAGTGGTGGCTTAGCCCCCTCAAACTTCTTTGTCATCACCACGTGTATATCAAATAGTGATTTTAAAAATGAATAAACATTCTCAGTATGAAAAAATGCAGGAAAGTCTCTATGAAAAGCGTCTATATTATCTTTTCCTATGGTTCTCCATAATTTTTCAATAGGTATGTTTTGTTTCTTTGATATATTACCTATTACATTTTTAACCTGTCCATCATCTACATTCTCAACTGGTGAAAATATTTTACGAGAATTCCACCCCGCAGATTCCATCGCACTATTAACTACACCATCGCCATAAAGCTTTCTACAAGTTTTCATCCATGTAGCTACTACTGTCCCTTTCATACTGTTAATACCCCCATTCTACCTGTTATTTACTTTTTGTTATCTAAGTTATTAAGTGAATCTCCCCTTTAAGATACATTGTAACCTAATAATGATAATTTGTTAATAAAATCAATTGTTAATTCACAGGTTTTCTCATAATTTATTGTTACTTATACCTTAAACTCTACTCTATCTAACCTTGCAATTATCTTAATGTCATTATGTTTAACTGTATCAGTTCTTAATGAAACTCTATTGCTTATTAACAATATTTTATTACTATCTAATTTTTTTATTTGTCTTAACACTCTTTCTCCATTGTAATCCACTAGCGAAATAGCATTATTTTCTATTTCATGTGTCAAATGAGCAAAAGCAATGTCCCCACTACAAATTCTAAACCCAAGCATATCGTCATTCTCTATTTCTAAAAACAATACTTTATCTTGAGCATATCCTTCTACTTTATTTGATATTATTGGCATTTGTTTTACACCTATCGCTTTAGCTAAATCATATTTATAAATAGAAACATCTTTTAACACTGAGCTAAACGCATCATTCCATACCTCGTTTACTTTTCCCACGCTAGGTCTTTCGAGCTTTGGTTTTCTTTCTTCTACATACTCAGCGGCTTGAAATGATACAGATGTATCTTCAATTTCTTCCCCTAAGATTTTAGATATTTTTTCTAAAAATTTCTCGTTTATAATCTTTTTTCCCATTTCAACTTCATTAATAAAGTTTTCAGAAACTCCGATTTTTTTACCTAATTGTTTTTGACTTATCGCTTTTGATTCTCTTACCTCTTTAATTCTATCTCCTACTCTGCTCATAATTCTCCACCTTTCCAATTAAATAATTTCCCCTAAAATATAAATCTCCTGCTATCTTGCAGAAGATTTATATTTTGTGCCACATGCCTTATTCCATTTTTCTATAGGCTTCTCTTTCTTCAATTAGATGTTGCATAAGATAATTAATCGTCCAGTTTATAGATGTTGGTGTTACAGCGGCTAGTATAGTATTACTGCTTTTAATTTGCCTTATACTATCAATTAAATCATACAGTTCCTTATCTTTATAACTATTAAATAAAAGTAATTTTTCAGGTGGTAGTTCTATTTTGCTTTTTTCACCTTCTATATTCTCTAATACTTCTTTAATTGTTAGGTTGCCCATATCTTTCTCAATTACTTTGCAAGGTAACATATTTTGTTTTGATAGTAAACTATTAAGCTTTTCTTCTTCATCCTCGGTTAGTCCATATGCAAGGATATGTTTTTCATTAATAAGCTCCACCATACATCCCCCCTACAATTTAATATTTTTATTACATTTTTTCTGGCTGATCGTACTCAATTCCTAAAGTATCAACGCTCATGCTTTTTATTCTTTGCACCTTACGTGGCATATCTCTAAAATCTCTTTCTACCTTAGCTATTTCTAAAGCATGTTCCATACCCTCAGTTACTTTTCCAAAAGCTGCATAACTTCCATCTAAATGATAAGAATTAGCTACCATAATAAAAAACTGACTTCCTGCTGAATCTGAATCATTAGATCTAGCCATTGATAGAACCCCAACTGAATGCTTTAAATCATTTTTAAATTTATTAGAAGAAAACTCACCTTTTATTGAATAATCTGGTCCACCGACACCGGTCCCCTCAGGGCAGCCACCTTGAATCATAAATCCTGGAATTACCCTATGAAAAGTAAGTCCGTTATAAAATCCCTTATTTATAAGACTTATAAAATTATTTACCGTGTTAGGTGCAACTTCTGGGAACAGTTCAGCCTTTATTACTTTTCCATTTTCCATATTAATTGTTACTATTGGATTCATATATTTATCTCTCCTTCTATTATGTATTCATTATAAATTATATCACATTTTATATTATTTACTAATCTTTATATATAAGCCGTATATTTAGTAATCTAAAAAAATAACTAGTAACTCCACTAGTTATTTTTTTAGATATGCACCTTGTAAAAAGTTAAATAACTTGATGACCGACGCTTATTTGCAAAATCATTTTTTCTTGAGGTTTCTCTAATTTTATATGAATATTACCTCCAGGAAGTATTATTAGAAAATGTTCATCTAGCATGTCTACCTCTCGATTTTTTTCAATATTTACTGTATCTATTTCTAAGTTTCCGTAAGCCTCCGCTATATTGTATTCATATCCAATGTTTAAACTACCAAAGTTAGTTATATTTTCTAACTGTTTATCCTCATTTGCAATGATTAAATGTGCGATATTTTTATTTTCTTCGGATTTACATACTAGATGATTTATAATACATAAACAATCACTTTGAACTGGATTATTGATAATTATACAATTAATTTTTTTTGCTTCTTCAATTTCCATATTAAATATATCCTGACCTATATGGTGTTCATTATTATTTTTTAATTGAAATACTCTGATTTTTATCACCTTATTTCTGTTGTTCTTTGTATAGTTTAGTCTATTCTTATAGTCATGATATTGCTATACTTAATTCAAAATAAAATATGTAACATCTTCATGTTTTTTAGTCACAAATACACATTATATTAAATAATATATTATTAAGTCTATGCATTAAATTCAGACTGCACCATAAAAAGGAGGAATATTATGCCTTCCGCACCCAATTTGGACAAAATTAAAGATTCAATAAGTAATAGTTTAGATATTATATCAAACAAGTCTGAATATTTTATTGAAATATCAAAACTTAAATATAAAATCCATTCTGAAGAGAACAGTATGGAAGATCTCTACAAAGATATAGGAAAAGAACTGTACGCAATTTTTAAAACTAATAATCACATTGATGACTCCCTTTTAGATTATTGCAAGACATTAAAAAAAATAGAGGCCCGAATAAAAAATCTAGAAAAAAAGCTCAATAAAATTGATAATAAAAAATAAATAAAAAAGTATATATTACTATTAATGCATTCATTTCGCTAAGAACTACTAATTTGAATGTATTATACGTAATATATACTTTTTTGCGCATGAAAATATTTGTTATTTATTTTAACGTAGCCTGTTATGTAATTACATCCAGGCCTTCATTATGTAGTTTATTTAAATGTCTTATCTCTACAAAAATAAACACGGCTGTTATAATTGAAGCTATTGCATCCGAACTAGGTCCCGATAACCATACACCATCTAATCCAAAGAACCTTGGCAGAATAAATAGTAATGGTATAAGGAGTATTACTTGTCTGCTTAATCCTAAAAATATGGATATTTTAGCTTTACCTATAGCTTGGAAGTAGTTCGAACTAACTATTTGAAATCCTATTATAGGGAGCATAAACAGGTATATTCTAATGCCATGGCTACCTATTACTATTAGTTCTGGATCCTTATTAAACAAACTTATAATTTGTTTTGGAAACACCTGTATAATTATAAATCCAGTTGTAGTAATAGTTGTAGCTGCGATTATTGCTAATCTTAGGGCATGTTTTACTCGTCCATAGTTTTTTGATCCATAATTGTATCCGATAATTGGTTGACACCCTTGGTTAATTCCGAAAGTAGGCATTAACACCATCATCACCACACTCATAATAACTCCCATGGCTCCGAGGGCCATGTCCCCACCATATTTAACTAAACTTCTATTAGAAATAATAGATACTATACTTGCAGCAAGTTGCATTGAAAATGGAGACATACCTATAGCAAAAATGCTTTTTACAACCTTAGCATCTAATTTTAAATTTTTATAGCGTATTTTTAGCACACTATTCCCACCAAAGAAATAGGATAATACCCATATCATACTTATGGCCTGAGAAAGAATAGTTGCAATAGCCGCCCCTCTAGTTCCCATATGAAAAACAAAAATAAAAATTGGGTCTAAAATTGTATTTAATACTCCCCCAATCAACATTGTAACCATAGCTGCTCGCGGGTTACCCTCAGACCTTATTATATTATTCAGTCCAAATCCTACACTTTGAAATATTCCGCCTATAAGTATTATTGTTATGTATTCCTTAGCATATGGCAATATATCTTTACTCGCTCCAATTTTAAGTAACAGGGGTTCTAAAAATATAAGCCCTAAAACAGTTACTACAATTGAAAGTATAATAAGAAGAGTAAAGGCATTTCCTAAGATATGTTCTGCCTCTTCTTTTTTTTGTTGTCCAAGTTTAATAGATATAAGTGCGGCGCTTCCAATTCCCACAAGCATTGCAAACGCCATAATCATAATAGCAATAGGAAATGTAACTGTAACTCCTGATAGTGCAAGTTTTCCTATTCCTCTTCCTATAAATATTCTATCTACAACATTATATAAACCATTAACTAGCATTCCTATAATGGCAGGAATTGAAAACTTCATAAGTAACTTACCTATATTTTCCTCTCCTAATTGTTTTGAGCTATCCAAAAAATCTCCTCCTCGTATGTATAACTATATAATCTTATCACAAAAGCTATCATTAATACAAAAAAGTATATAATATTACAAATTAGTTTAACGATATTTTAGAAGAAAAGTCCTCCTCTTCTATAAGATGGGGTTACGGACTATAACAAATAAAAAACTTCAGAAGGAGCATAAATCTCCTTATGAAATCGTCGATGCATTATCTCCGTACCCCTTTAATTTAATTATAAATTTGCAACCTTTTTCTATATCGCTCCCTAAATATATACTCCCTCCATGCTTTTCAATTATTGCCTTTGATATTGCAAGCCCAAGTCCTGTACCACCATTTTTTGAGTTTCTTGTAGAATCCACTCTAACAAAAGGCTCAAAAATATCTCCTTCAAATTCCTTAGATATTCCTACTCCATCATCTTCAATAATAATTACAGTCGTGCCATCATCTATTAACAGCTTGATACTAATAGTAATCCCTGGACTATTGTATTTAATACTATTTAGTATAATGTTACTTATAGCTCTATCTAAATTTTTTCTATCAAACGGTATTTCAACTTCATCTTCGGTAATATCAACTTCATATTGAACACCTTTTTGCTCCATCATTGGAACATACCCGGCAATAAGTTCTCTTAAAAACTCGCCTACATCATGATTTCCTATATCTAATTTATATTCTGTACTTTCAACACGAGAAAATTCAAAAAGATCTTGAATCAAGTCATTCGCTCGTCTACTATTATTATTAATAACTTTTAATAACTTGTTTTTATCTTCTGATGAGATATCCTCATTTTCTAATAAGAATTCAGAATACCCCAATATACTTGTTAATGGATTTTTTAAATCATGAGATATATCAAGGATCATCCTCTTCCTGTTATGTTCCGCTTTTTCCTTTAGTAGCTTTTCTTGCTGTATTTTTTCAGCCATTAGATTAAAAGCATCTTTTAGTTGACCTATTTCATTCAAAGAATTAATTTCAACTCGAGCTGAATATTCTCCATTTTTTATAGTATTAACCCCTTGTAATAGCTTTTTTAATGGTTTAACAAAAATCCTTGATGTGAGTTTAGAATAAAGTACCATTGTAGATATTAAAAATATAAATATTATAAAGGGAAATATATTCAAAAAAATATGTCTTGTATTTTTAGGTTTATTGGCTTCTTCTATTTGCTCTTTATGTTCAAGCCCCCATGTATATGCGTCAAAAATACTGTCAGGCATAGCCGTGATTAAAATAAAGTCTTTATTTTCGCCATATTTACTAGAATAAAAATAACCATCTTTTAAATTATTAGTAATCATATCATTATAATAATCTAGTGAGTACTTAAAACCTGCTTTATGGTTACTTCCATTTTCCATCACAATAACTAGGTTTTTATCAAGCACTTCAACATATCCCTTATGTTTTATAAAATTCGTTACATTAATATCCTTATAATTTTGTTTTATCATATACTGTGCTGTAGCCTTATCCGTTGATGGATCAACATAATCAATGGAAATGTAAAAAAACAAAGCACCCATGGCTAGTATAAATATTACAATTATAATAACCAAAAATAAAATGTAATTTTTGAATAATTGAGTTTCCATCTTCTTACTTTTAAAATATGTTGCTATCTTTTTTAATTTATTTCTATTAATCATGGTTCTTCTCCATTTTATATCCTATACCTCTTATTGTTTTTAAATATTTAGGATTTTTAGGATCGTCTTCGATCTTTTCTCTAATATGGCTTATATGCACCATAATAGTATTAGAATCCCCATAATATGTATTGCCCCAAACTATTTCATATAACTGTTTTTTGGTGTATACCTTTCCCGGATTCTCTAAAATAAACCCAAGCAACCTATATTCCTTTGGATTTAAAACTATCTCTATATTGTTTTTATAAATAATACAACTTTCCTTGTCTAGCATTAACTCTCCAATTATTATTCCAGTTTTATAAGTTTTATTAGAATATTTATAATACCGTCGTAGCTGAGCCTTAACTCGTGCAATTATTTCAATGGGACTAAAAGGTTTTAGTACATAATCATCAGCCCCTAGTCCAAGACCAAGGATTTTATCCGACTCTTCTTCTCTTGCAGTAATAAAAATCACCGGTATTTCGCTAGTTTCCCTAATCTTTTTTAAAACCTTAAATCCATCAATTTTCGGGATCATAACATCAAGTAGTGCAATATCTATATCTTTATTTTCAAATATATTTAAAGCTTGCATACCATCTTCTGCTGTGAATATTTGATATCCTTCTTTTGATAAATGAATCTCTAGCAATTCTCTAATATCCTGTTCATCTTCTACAATTAGAATATTCATCATGTATCGCCCCCCAGCTTATATACATTGTACCTCTAAACTGCACTTTAACTCAAATAAAAAAGAAAAAAGTATGTATTACTGGTGCTTGCTCAAATGCATTTTCCATAATATATACCTCTCTCAGCCTGCTAAAACAATGTAAATTATATAATTTCCAATGAAAAAAGAATAGAGGGTATTCCCCCTCTATTCTTTACTTTATTAAATCATCTCCTGCGGAGCTGCAATATTAACGACTTCAGAAGGAGATTTATACTCCCACTGAAGTTTTCTATTTGTTAGGGTATGTAACTCCCACTTATATATATGGGAGACTTTCCTTCTGAAATGTCATTAAAATCTTGTCGTACCGTCTTTCGTAACAATACCTTTGATTAATGACTTAGCTATTATTTTTTCTTGTACTATTTCATACGCATTTAATACCATTTTTACAGATATTTTTTGTTTTTCAACACTACTTGCATAAACAGTTGCAATAGCCTCACCCTTGTTTACAAAATCTCCGATTTTCTTATGAAGAACAATTCCCACTGATAAATCTATTTTGCTTTCTTTAGTTTCACGCCCAGCCCCTAAAACTAAAGCAGCCTTTCCTATGTCGTCAGCTTTTATTCCTTTCACATAGCCTTCATGGATTGATATAATGGGCTCTATAATAGCTGGCATTGGGAATATAGATGGATCATCTACGTAAGCTGGATTTCCACCTTGTGATACTACAAGTTCTCTTAATTTCTGGATACCTTTTCCTGATTTTATAATATCCACAAGCACTTTTCTCGCCTGCTGCGCGTCCGTTGCTTTTCCTCCTAATACAAGCATATGTGCTCCTAAGGTTAAACAAAGTTCTGTAAGATCTTCTGGACCTTCACCTTTTAATGTATCTATAGCTTCTTTTACTTCTAAAGCATTACCAACTGCGTAACCTAATGGTTGGTCCATATCAGTTATTACACCAATAGTATTTCTACCTACATTAGTTCCTATATCAACCATCTCTCTTGCAAGTTCAAATGCATCATCCTCATTTTTCATAAATGCACCACTACCTGTCTTTACATCGAGTACTATAGCGTCTGCTCCAGAAGCTATTTTTTTACTCATTATACTTCCTGCAATTAAAGACATATTATCAACAGTCCCAGTAACATCACGAAGTGCATATAGTTTCTTGTCTGCTGGCGCTAAATCAGCAGTTTGACCCCCTATAGCAATTTTAGCTCTGTTTACATTTTGCATAAACTTTTCAATTGACATGGCAACTGAGAAGCCTTCAAATGATTCTAGCTTGTCAATAGTTCCGCCAGTATGTCCGAGTCCTCTTCCTGACATTTTAGCAACTGGCACGCCTGCTGCTGCAACAATAGGCCCAAGAATTAAAGTAGTTGTATCACCAACACCACCAGTACTATGCTTATCAACCTTTACACCTTCAATAGAAGATAAATCAATAGTTTCACCACTATTCACCATTGCCATTGTTAAATCTTTAGTTTCTCTCTTATTCATTTTTTGAAAGTATATAGCCATAAGTAATGCTGAAACTTGATAATCCGGGATAGTTCCATCTGTATATCCGCCAACAAAAAAATTAATTTCTTCTGTAGTAAGTTGGTTGCCATTTCTTTTTTTTATTATTAAATCATACATTCTCATACTACTCACCCCTAATTATTCATTTTAAATATATTTATATGTCTTCAAATTTAATAATTATAGTTTGACTATTTAAACCCCTGAACTATTGCTATAGAACTACTAGCTCCTACTCTACTAGCGCCTGCTTCAATAACAGCTTTTGCATCTTCAGCTGTCCTTACTGCTCCAGACGCTTTAACTCCCATTTCTGGTCCTACAGTCTCTCTCATTAATTTTACATCATGAACTGTTGCTCCGCCTGTTGAAAATCCTGTTGAAGTTTTTACGAAGTCCGCTCCAGCTTCTTTAGCTATTTGGCATGCCCTAACTTTTTGTGCATCTGTTAAAAGACAAGTTTCTATTATTACCTTTACTAGTGCGTATCCTTTACAAGCAGCAACTACTGCTTTAATTTCATCTTTTACTACATCAAACTTGTTTGATTTTATAGCACCAATATTAACCACCATATCTATTTCCTGCGCACCATTTTCAATTGCTTGTTTTGTTTCAAATGCTTTTACTTCTTTTGTTGTAGCTCCCAGTGGAAAACCAACAACGATACAAGTTTTTACGTTACTTCCTTCTAACTCTTTTCTTACAAGTGATGCGTAATATGCATTAGCGCATACTGAAGCAAACCCGTATTCTTTAGCTTCAGAACAAACTTTTATAATTTGCTCCTCGCAGGCTTCTTGTTTTAATAGTGTATGGTCTATATATTGTTCTATTTTCATTTTAATCTTCTCCTTTATCTTTTATAAATTTATTTTCTATATACTTTTCTGATCCTTTTAATAGAATATCCGGCGAAATAGTTACTCTTTTAATTTCGGTAGGCTTGTTACTATTTAAATTTTCTAATAACATCTTCATTCCAATTCTACCAAGTTCAATAGATGGCCCATTAATAAAACTAATGTTCATCCCTATTATATTTAACATATCAATCTTATCAAATCCAATTATCGCCATATCACGCGGTATATCTAGTTTTTCTTCATAGAAGGCTTTTATGCATCCCAAAATCATGGTATTACTACTTACAAAAATAGCAGTAGGTCTATTATCCATTTTCAATATTTGCTTTGTGATTTCATAAGCAGTTTCATATTTATAGTCACCATAAAAAATATATTCCTTTGCTATAGGAATATTATTAGCTTCTAATGCTTTTTTATATCCTAGCAATCGTTCTTTTGCAGGTCTAGAATTCATATTTCCTGTAATTATAGCAATTTTTGTGTGACCTTCTTCTATTAAAGTAGTTGTTCCAGCATAAGCCCCTTTTATATGATCTATAAAAACTCCACTAAAATCAAGATACTCAACATGCCCATCAATTAAAATTATTGGGATTTCTAAGTTTTTAAGTGCATTTAAGTTTTCACTATTACCTGAATCCTTGTAGAATGTTGGAGTTATGAGGAGTCCTTGAATCCTTTGCTGCTTAAGAACATTAATAGCTTTTAGTTCCTTATCTTTATTCTCATCGGTGTCACAAAGAATTATATTTAGATTATGTTCATCCGCAATTTCAGTGATACCTTTAATAATCTCCCCAAAAAACAAATTGTTTATATCAGGAACTATAACTCCAATAGTATTAGTTTTGCTTTTGGATAGGCTTCTAGCTATAGCACTAGGTGTATAATTTAGATCTTTAATTACCCTTTGAACTTTTTTTCTTGTTTCATCTTTTACATAACCTGAATTGTTTAAAACTCTTGACACTGTTGCATGTGATACTTTAGACTTTTGCGCAATATCACTTATTGTCACTGTCATTTTAGCCCTCCTCACTTTCAGGAAAACGATTGTAAAATTCTAAATAAATACCCTTAAGACTTAATTTTCTGAAATATGTTACCGCTTTCACATTTAGTATACTGCAAGGTTATGTAAATTTCAATAGGATTTATTCGACATTTTTATGAATTTTATAACTCTATGTTTGTCTTTCAAAACATGTAGTCACCATTTGAAATATGTCAGAAATAAATAAGATGTACTTTTGGTACACAATACAAACGCCTAAGGACTATTTCAAAAAGTATACTTTATGAAATAGTCCTTAATCCACCTTTTGGATGCTATATTTAAAAATATAATATTATGGAAAGGAATAATCAATAAAGCTATTCAGAATCTCATTCTCACCATGAATAAATAATATAATACACAAGGTAATCCGATGGCAGATAGTATTGTGATTGCAGTATGTACTTTTTTCTCATCTCGTAATATACACAATAAAAACTTATACCCTAAAATACCAATCAATCCACCCAAACAGTTTAGAAATATATCATCAATGTCTGATGCTCCAATGCCTAAAAGCCCCTGAATGATTTCAACAAACAAACTCACTATAAATATAAACAACAAATTGGTTATTACTCTTTTATCATTTTTGAATAATGACAAATATGTACCAAGTGGAATAAAAATAACTATATTGCCACCCACATTACCAAAAGCAAATGCTTTTATATTCGCAGAACTGCCAGATATATATTGCATTATACTATAAAAAGGAATGAGATTGATTGACCTATGCTCCAAATGCGAAATTCTTGATAACAACAATATTTTACTTAATAAAAGTATGTAACAAATGAAAACACCATATAAAAAGACTGTTTTAATTCTCTCTCGTTTATTCATAATACCTCCATTTATTCCTCTATTGATTTATTTAATGGTGCATGCAAGCTAATCGATATGATGTTCTGTACACTAAAATAAGCGGACTATTAGATATTGAAAAAGCTACGGAAGATTAATAATTATTCTTAGCTTTTTTTTAGCTACTAAATGAATTTTAGCCCTATCTCAATGTTCTAAATTCATATCCTTTTTCTTTTAAATACCTTATGATTCTAGGTAATGCTTTAGCCGTTTCTTCCTTACCATATGTATCATGCATCAAAAGGACTACCTTTTCAGTAGTTCCTATAGATGCTTTTGTTAACTCGAATATTTCATCTGCAGTTTTCTTTTTCCCCTCTGAATCAAAATCATAGGCATTCCAATCAATCTCATACATATTGTTTTCCTTTAATCTAGTACTAAACTCATCCAAATTAGGGTCATTATAGTGTTTTCTAGACATATATCCACCTGGCATTCTCAGAACTCTTGTATGAAAATCTTGTCCAATAATTCCTCTTATTACCTCATTGGTTTCATTAACTTCATTCATGTAGGTTCCTATATCAATCTTATTCCCAGGATATATCTTTTTTAAATCGTGGCTATATGTATGATTTCCTAAGGCATGACCATCTTCAAAAGCTCTTTTTACTATCTGCTTACTTTTTTCATCAGCTTCTACGCTTTTCCCAATTAAAAAGAAAGTTGCTTTCACTTCTTCTTCATTTAATACATCCAATATTTTAGAAGTCACCGTGACAGATGGCCCATCATCAAAAGTAAGAAAAACCATTTTTTTACCATCTTTCTTACTACTCATTAAACCCTTTAATTTTGAAATATCATAGGTATACTTATCCCCTTTTTCGTTCACATTTGACCCCTTGATAAGACCTCTATCCGTTGTACTACCTTCATTTTTAGGTTTAGTTTCTTCAACATCCTTAACTATTTCTACCCTACTAGCTTGTCCATCTTTATTATAAAAATGATTATATACCTTATAACCCCCAGAAAAACTTCCAATAATTAAGGATAATATTAAAATATTCTTTATTGTTACAAGGCCTTTGTTTTTCCGCCTATTTCTTCTTATCATTTGTGTTATTTGCATTATTTTTTCTCCTCATATAATCTAGTTATGAATTTTATCGCTTTAGTTCTCACAGGGACAATTAAAATGGCCGCCCAAAGCTTCCCATTCCCATACAGAATATCAATAACGGCTCGGGCTTCTTCTCAGCATTTCCCTATTATTTCATAGGTTCAAATTCTGGTTCAGAAGTAAAATTATTTTCATGATCAATAAATGTTATGCATACATTATTATTTTCTAAGTGTACTGAAACTGCTTAGCCATTTTGATCCTTGCTTTGTTTATAACGTACATTTATATACTATTCCTTTTTTTTTAATAATTATATTAATTTCAATTGTAATTACTTGTAAATTTTTGTAGATTCATAAAATTACCCTTTTCAACCGACCTCCTAAACGACTTAGCAGTTCACTGGCAATTGTCCCAGCATTTTTAGCTAATTGTTGTGCTGTAATTTTCTCTGGGCCATCACAACCAATCAATGTAGCAATTTCATTTTTACGAGCATCAGGAATATCGGTGACATCAACCATGAGTTGATCCATACAAATCCGGCCAATTGTTGGTGCAAAGCAGCCGTGAATCAAGACATAACCCACTCCACAGGAAAGGCTTCTCGGCAGGCCATCTGCAAAACCTATAGGAAGAATGGCAACGCGTGTCTCCCTTTGTGCAATAAATTGACGGCCATAGCTGACACTTTCTCCTGTATAAATTGTTTTTACGAGTACAATTCTCGCTTTTAAAGCCAGAACAGGTTGCAAATTTATCTGCATTCTTGTTTTATTATCGGGCGAACTTAATGCACCGTATAGTGCATCTCCGATTCTGACATAATCGCATTGGAGTTCTGGATAGTTCAAGACTCCATAACTGCTTTGAATGTGAATTTTAGGTAATGTATGCCCAAGTTTCTCAAGCCGATGCAACAGTGCATAAAAACTATGAAATTGATTTATGGTAAATTCAGTATCATCTGCTTTTGTGCTATCTGCGACGCATAGATGAGTGAAAATTCCACAAACCTTCAAATTCTCGCATCCCAGGATTTTATCAATCTCCATCGTGTTGTTGCAGCGTTCACCCAAACGATGCATACCAGTATCAATTTTAATGTGAACCTGTATAAGTTTTCCGAACACATTAAGCTGTTTTGCGTGGTCATAATCGGTTATCGTCTGCATCAAATTGTAACAAAGCATTTCTCTAGACCTCTTCGGTGAGGTATAACCTAAAATCAGTATATTGCCTTCAATTCCGTGCATCCGCAAATGGATAGCCTCGTCTATTGTGGCAACAGCGAAAGATTTAACGCCCAATTGGTTTAGATTGGCTGCTACCTCCACATCGCCGTGCCCATAGGCATTGGCTTTCACAACAGCCATCAATTCGCATCCATCTGAAAGAACCTCACTTAAGGCTTTCACATTATGTTTTAAGTTGGTTAAATTGATTTCAATCCACGCTCTGTCCATATGTGTTTGTTTTGAATTAAATTCCATTCTTTTCGTTTTTTTTAAAATCATACTGCTAAGGTTCGCAGTATCTTTAGGGTCTAATGTCAGTGTCCTCATCGTCTCATCTCCAGCATTATTAGGGAATCTACAATTTTATCAAAAGTCATACCAATTCCTTTAAGCATATTGGGATAGCGGCTATGAGAAGTAAACCCGGGAATGGTATTGACTTCATTAAAAATGATATCTCTATCCGGTGTTAAAAATAGGTCTACCCGTGCAAATCCGGAACATCGCAGCGCCTGATAAATTATGACAGATGTCCGCTTGATCCGCACAGCCATATCTGCGTCAATGCGGGCAGGCATATGAATTTGGGAGGTTTTCGGGGTGTATTTTTCGATATAATCATTAAACCCATTCGACAGTTCTATCTCATCCACCTCTCCAATAGTAAGTGAATCATTGCCAAGGACAGCGCAACCAACTTCGAATCCATTGATTGCTTCCTCTATGAGGATCTTATTGTCATACTGAAAGGCGACAGCGATCGCACCTTGAAGTTCACTCTCTTGCGAAACCTTTGTGATGCCAAGAGAGGACCCTCCACTTACGGGTTTAACAAACATTGGAAATTTTAAGGGAACAATCCGCTCCATCAGTTCTGCATCGGAAATCTTAGATCTAAGCAAAATTGATGGGGGCGTTTTTACTCCAGCCAAATGAACGATTTTATGGGCAATGTCTTTGTCCATGCACATTGCCGAGCTCAACGTGTCGCATCCTACAAAAGGGATACCAGCCATCGTCAATAAACCTTGTACTGTTCCGTCCTCACCGTTTTTTCCATGAAGGACGGGAAAAACCACATCAATTCTGGTCGCAATTATCTTATCATCATAAAACTCAAGCATCCCATGAATATGCCGATCAGGTGAAATAATAGCCGGAACACAGGCCCCAATATCCATCCATGTATTGTCACGAATTTGCTCCGGTGAACCATCATATCTCATCCAAACTCCCCACCGCGTAATACCGATTAGGATTACATCGTAATATTCCAGGTTAAGGCTTATAATAACAGAATAAGCAGATTGTAAGGAAACCTCATATTCGCTAGAACATCCCCCAAATATGATTGCAATTGTTTTCTTTTTCATTGTATTATTCTCCTTTTTCTATAATTTCTATATCATCATGTAACTGATATCCTATTTCACATATATTGTTATAAAGAAGACTATCGTAAAACTGTTGTAATTTTTCATCTGACTTTCTTTGATAAATAGATACCTGCTGAAATACATTGCACCCTTTTCTATAATAGGATATATCTCGATCAAATATTTCGTACGTGAAATCTAGCTCTTTATTTGTCAAAATACAACCCTGCATATAGCTGTCATTGAATGTAATCTTTATTTGGAATATGGAATTTGTCTCATTTTTAACCTTTAAATCCAACCACCCCTCACTGACAGTAGCATCCGTAGCTTCGGGAATATCACTTGCTTCTGATGAAAATGTTTTAATATCGTGGGTATGTCTCTCTACAATTGTAAGTGGGGTGTGAATCAGCAACCAAAAAATTAAATTACTTAATTGACAAAGTCCACCACCATACTCCCCTACTATTTTTCCATCCTGTAAGACTAATCCATCTTTATAATTTTCATAACGGTCGGCTGATTTGACAAGTTGCCAAAAGGAAAAGGTTTCTCCAGGTTGTATTAAAATATTGTTAACTGTTTTGGCAGCAAGTTTTAGGTTATATACTTTATTAATTTGATATTGTAAATCAAATCCACTGTTGTCGTTTATCAACAAAGACCCTGCTTCGAATACCTTGTAGAGTAATTCATTATCTTCTTTCGTTTTCGCATAGCTGTTTTTATCAAAATACATATGTATGTAGAAGAAATTTTTTCTTTGCATTTTTCTAAGTGGCAATAAAAATGGGAATATCTGTGTAATTCTCTTTCGTGTCATATAATCTATCCTTCCATCTATTTATTTGTAATATCTTTTCCTTACTCTCTAATATTACAAGAATTAGTTTAAGAAAATTGTAATTAAATCTTAGGATTTCTTAAGATTACAACTTATTAAGCAATATAATTAAACAATAGTTTTAATTTTTTTTTGTAGCATTTTTGTTAATTTTATCATTTGCATCATATGGAGATATATTCATTATTGAAAACAAATCTGAAAATAGCCTACGTGCTGCTGGTACTGCTGTCTGTCTCGCATAATATTTCATTGAGTTTGGTTCCTCTATAGTAGCTATTGAGCTTACCTTTGTATTACTTGAAGGGTCCATACCTACAGTTGAATTTACAGTAATTATATTTAAATACAACAATACAGTATCCTGCATTTATCATATTATAAATTAGGTAATCATTATACGAGTAGTGTTGTTAATAAGTTTTTATGGGAAGCTTATTTTTTTCCTAAGTTGTTGTACACTGTTAATGCATCGGTAATATTGTACTGCTCAGATTTGTGATTTCCCTTAGCACCGACTGTAATCAAAATATATTCTTTCCCGCCTACTTTAGCGAGACTTGCGAGGCATAGACCAGCCTTATCGGTATACCCAGTTTTTCCTCCTAAAATTTTTCCGCCACCAATATTTGAACCGTTAAGTTTTTCAAACATTGTACTGTTAAATGTTATCCCATCAGGGTGCTTATTCGTGGATTGGGTTGAATAGCTGGAAGAAGTGAAAATCTTACGGAATGTATCATTTTTAAGTGCATAGCTAAGAATTATAGTCATATCCTTAACCGTTGTATAGTGATTTTTATTGTCAAGTCCAGTCACATTGTCAAAATGGGTGTTATTCATACCGAGCTCTGCCGCCTTTTGGTTCATCATCTTTACAAAGTTCTGCTCTGAACCAGCAATTTTGTCGGCAAGCCCAATAGAACACTCCCCACCACTTGGTAGCAGCGCCCCGTATAGCAGGTCAATTGCACTGACTTGCTCATTCGGTAAGAAGCCGGCCATTGAAGCATCTGCATTGTACAGCTTTTTAAACATAGAATTAGGGAGTTCTATTTTTTCCTGCAAATTTGACAAATTTTCTATTGCAACAATTGCGGTAATTATTTTGGTCAAGGACGCAGGATTAATTTTTTCTTCACTCTTTTTCTGCATCATGATAGTGTGATCATTTAAGCAGACCAGAATCGCATGAGGACTATTCAGATTATTTGAAGATATAGAACTAGATGGGTCAGATGCTACCATTACCGAGGGCCTCAGCGTGGTTTTATTATCGCCACTCTTATCATGTAAAGATCGGCCTCCAACGATAGTAATAGATTTATATACGAGAAGGACAATGACAACCATCAATAATAATGACAAAAAAATTACTTTTGTTTTCTTCTTAGGTTTTTTAAGCATAATAAAACATCTCCTTATTTTGTGCTGGTTTTGTTTAATCACAGAAGATTGCACTTTTCTTCTCTTATGTATTATTTATTCATCACGTTTTACAGGAGTAAAATTATAAACTCCTTAATTTAATATTTTTAAAACTCATCCTTTTAACCATTTAAAGGATTGCTATTTTAATAACCTGTTTATTTTATGGTATTTACATATCTCGCCTTACCCTCAAAATATATATCTCACCTGGATGTTACCTTTCCATATCTCTGCACCTAGTTTATTATCATGTTCAAAACATATTTACTCTTCAAAGCTTGTACATTACCTTCTTCACTATCTTATTTCTAATATTACCAAAAGGAGTTTAAGAAAATTGTAATTAATTCTTAAGATTTCTTAAGATTACAATTTATTAAGAAATATTATTACAAAGCTTTGGTCCCAATTCTCATATTATAAACAACCGCTCCATAAAAAAAATAAAAAGGCTACATTCCTTTAAATTATCTTAAAGGGAATGTAGCCTTTTTATTTGGATATTTATTCTGAAGTCATAAATTGACTTTATTAAGAATTTTGCGGTAACTTCTAAATTTTTTTACCATTTTATATACCCAAAATCCTAAAATTGATCCTAAAACATTTAATATAATATCATCAATATCCAAGAACCTAAACTAAAAACTAACTGTATTATTTCAATTGATAAACTTACTGCAATTGTATAAAGAAGATATTTTTCAACTTGTTATATTCATTAAATACCTGTAGCCTAAGATGCTTTTATATTAATAGCTACAGATGTGAATTAACCTATACCATCCTTAGGTAATTCACTTTATTACTCTTATATCAGCTATTTATGGAAGCTTATTACCCGCCGCCCTATATATCTCATACCACTCAATCCTTGTTAGTTTAACCTGCGAGGCCTTACAAATATCCTTTAAACGCTTTTGGTTTGTTGTACCCACTAATGGCTGGATTTTAGCAGGATGCCTTAGAATCCAAGTAATTGCAATTGCTGTATTTGATACACCTCTAGTAGCTGCAATTTCGTTTATTGTTTAGCTCTGGGAATTTATCACCTTATTAACTATCCAAGGGCAATTTAATTATAAAAGCAGTTCTCTCATAATTGCTTTCAACAAAAATTTCACCTTCATGAAGCTCTATTATACTTTTGGTTATAGCGAGACCTAATCCTGAACCTCCAGTAAATCCTGAACGTGATTTTTCAACTCTATAGAACCTTTCAAAAATAAAAGGTACATCTATACTTGGTATTGGCTCACCATAATTAATTATCTCTATAACCGCACTATTATTTTCTTTCCTAGTACATATGTCAATATACTCAGTCCCACTACCATAGTTCATGCCATTAGAAATTAGATTTTCAAATGCCCTAGCCATTTTAACTGCATCAGCCACTATTAAGAGTTTATCCTCCGAAAAATATGTCCTACACTCTATATCTACTTTTCTAAACTCTAGCCTAAATTCCAATACCATTTGATTTATTAGTTCAATTACGTTTATTAATTCTTTATTTAATTTTAAAGTACTATTCCTCATTATAGTATACTGAAATAAATCATTGATTAAATTATTCAATCGTTTTGATTTTTCATAGGCAATATTTACATAATATCTAAGTTCAACTTCATCTTTATATTTATCCTTATCTATGAGTTCAAGATACCCTAGTATTGATGTTAATGGAGTACGTAAATCATGAGATACATTTGTTATTAATTCATACTTTGTTTGTTCGGATCTCCGCTCTTCCTCTATTGATTTATTTAATTTTTCTATTATTTCATTCATATTTTTAGCTATTTTCCCTAGCTCTGCTTTCGATTGTTCTGGTATCTTTTTATCTATCCTACCCTCTGCTATAGCTTTTATATGTTCATCGACTTCTACAAAGTACTTAATCTTCTTGTAAAGCAATAAATGGGAATAACTTATAAAAATTATTATCCATAGTTCAATTGCTATCTTTATAAAATCGTAATGTAGCCTTGCCCTATAAATTCTATCTAAAACTTGTTGTGAATAGATTGCACCTATTTCCAAAAAAAACTTCCACATAATATACATTACTGCCATTGTTAATGCTGATAATAGAAAAGCAAGTAATATATTAAAAACTACTTTTAACTCTAATTTATATATAAGTTTTCTTTTCAATTTTATACCCTACTCCCCATATAGTATGAATAAGTTTCTCACCATCTAAAACCTCATCAAGCTTATCTCTTAATTTACTCATGTGAGTCATAACTGTATTATTAGATTGATAATATTTTTCCTTCCAAACCCTTTGAAATATTTCTTCTGCACTAAAAACTCTCCCTGGATTATTAGCTAAGACGTGTAATATTTCAAACTCTGTAGAAGTTAAAGCAATAATCTTATTATATACTTCTACCCGATGAGTGGATTTTTTAATTTTAAGTGGTCCTATAACTATAATATCTCTATCTTTTAATTCGTTGCTATTTTTATCGAATTCGTAAATTCTTCTAAATATAGACTTAACTCTAACCATAAGCTCTAAAGGATTAAATGGTTTTACCATATAATCATCAGCTCCTGACAATAGCCCTTTTATTTTATCTGAATCTTGATTTTTAGCACTTAACATAATTATAGGTATATTAAGCTTCTCGCGAACTTTGTTACACACTTTTATACCATCAATTTTAGGCATCATTATATCTAGTATTATAAGATTTATATTATAATTATCTATAACCTGCAAAGCTTGTTCCCCATCATATGCTTTGTAAATATCATGTCCTTCATTGGTTAAATATATTTCAATTAAATTAACTATTTCTTTATCATCATCTACAACTAATATATTTTTACCCATATAATCACTCCATTTATTTGTTCAGATAGCATTTTGTTCAATATATAACTTCTAAGCGTACTTAAGGTTGAAACTTATACATTTTTAATAAGTATATAACTTAAAAATATATTTGTCGAACATAAATATAGAAACACAAAATATGGAAGATTTATTCCAAGTTCATTTACTAAAAACACAGGTAATATCATACCAAACATACTTTGATTATATGCTTTGATTGTTTAAGATCCTAAAAACTCCTCCAAAGTAATATCTTTTGAGTAAATTTTCTCTGAATTCTCGACACCTACATACCTTACATGCCAAGGTTCATAATTATAACCTGTAATATCTTCTTTTCCTTTTCCATATCTTATTATAAATCCAAATTTATAAGCATTCTCTTGAAGCCATTTACCTTCTTTAGTGTTTTCAAAACCTGTACTCTTTTCAGCATTAGTTATATCCATTGCTAACCCTGATTGATGCTCACTTTTACCTACCGTTGCCACATACTTATATGTATACCCTTTCCCTCTTATTTTAATACTATTTTCATATAACTCTTTTTGAGTTGCATAAGACCTATAACCAGATAATGCATAAAGTATAATTCCTTCCTCCTCACCTTTATCAAATAGTCTTTTAAGTGCATCTACTGCATTCCCTTCCATTTGCATTTCTTCATTTGACACGTTAGGATAAATTTTAACCTTTGCCACTTTTAAATTATGTGGAACATAATCCTTATCCAGAGTATTTTTTCTATTCACTAACATTAACTCTCCATCATCTACATTGCTATTGTCATTAGACATATCTTTAATAGATTCAATATAAGCATTCCTTTCAATTACATCCCCTATAACTTTTATACTACCATATTTGCTGTTTATATACATTAAGCATACAATTCCTAAAATCAAAATCACTCCGATTTTCTTCTTCACCTTAAACTCCTCCTTATTTACTTTTAAAACTTAATTTCAAGTAAATAACACATTTATTTTATTTGAAATTTTTCAACAAAGTAAAATGTATATTCCTTACTTTCTTATATTACAAAAAGGAGTTTAAGAAAATTGTAATTAAACCTTAAGATTTCTTAAGATTACGGTATGATTATCTTTATGTAGAATACAGCTACACCTTCAAGCTTCATTATTATGTATAAGTAAACAATAAAAAATGGTTAATTTAAACATTTTAGTATTTATTGAATCAATCATTACATACAAATCTTTAGGATAATATATTTCTTTAAAGGACAATATATTAATGAATTAAAATTATTAATATATGGAGGTATTATATATGAGCATACTTGATGGATTTTTTGAAAAAGGTGATTCCGCTGTCAAAAAAACTACTGATGATACCGCAAACCTTAGTCTGCGCAAAGAAGAGCTTGATATTTCGAAAAGCAGAGTACAAAAAGGTGATGTAGAAATTAGTAAGGAAATTTTAGAAGAACATAAAAAAGTTGAAGTACCCGTAATACGTGAAGAAGTAGTAATTGAAAGAAGAACCTTAAACAATGAAGCAAGTGATTCCCCTATTACTAGTGAAGAAACCATTAACATTCCTGTAAGTGAGGAGAAAGTTAATGTAGGTAAACATACAGTAATAACAGGTGAAATTTCAGCTCATAAACACGAAATTGAAAATACAGTGCATATAGATGAGACCCTTAAACGAGAAGAAGCTCGAATAAATAAAATTGGTGATGTCAATATAATTGACAATGGAACCGATCAAAAACAATAAATTAGAAAACACCTCACTAATGGCTCGTGAGGTGTTTTTCAAGATAAGTGGAGGGAAAAAGCATGGCAATGGATTCCACAGAAAACAAAAACGGTAAATATATGCCAAAAGCAGCTGCTTTGAAACAAAGCATATGTGACCCTAATAAAAATGTTACCCTTAAAATTAAAGAAGAACAACTTGATATCTCTAAAGAGTGGATGCAAACAGGAGATGTTAAGATTTATAGAGAGTCTTCTACGCTACAAAAAAGTTTTACTGTGCCTGTTGAACTCGTAGATCTTGTAATAGAACATACAATTCCTGCAGATATTACTACAAAACACAAAGATATGCATACAGAAGTAATACGCATCCCTCTTAGTGAAGAAAGTATCGAATTTACAAGGCACAAAGTTACTTTAGAAGATGTATCCATATATAAACAGAAGATACAAGATATAAAAATCATTGAAGCAACATTAAAAAGAGAAGAAGCTAAAGTTAAGATATCTGGCTCCCTAAGAATTAAAGACTAATTAAGTTTAAAGCGCTTTTAATTTCTAAATTTTATGTTACTTTTTCAAAGATTGAAAATATCCACATAAGTATATTAGGATGAATAGCTCTAGAATCTAGAAATTAAACCATCACCGTGTTATTGAAAACTCACTGCGATGGTTATTTCCATATTTTTCAATGTAATACCTTATTTAATCAAATCTATATGTTCTATATTCCTTATAGTTAGATACGCAATAAATACTCCTACAATAGAAAGTGCTATTGGTATTGCAATAATATCACCTAATGAGTACCCTCCATTATTAGAACATACAATAGATACTATTAATATTGAAGATATTATTGTAGTAGGTACCGATTTTTTTCTCATCCCAAAATATATAGGAATTAGTCCCATACCGGTAGAAGCTAAAGCATTAATGCCAATAGTCATAAAACTCCTTATTATTGTGGAACTGGTTAATTTATCAGGCGTAAAATTGTAAAAGTTATTAATAATGCATAAAACAAAATCTATAAAGATATTAGATAAAACTGTAGATATAAAAGTGAATAACACCACAATGAGCAGTTTAGCTATGATCAACTTTTTTCTACTTATAGGATACATAAACAATACCGTAATTGTATTGCTCTTATATTCTTCAATTATGAACCTGGCAATAAGCACTGAAGCAAATATTATAAAAGTAGCTTTTACCGTGGTATCAACCATTGAAAAAGTAAAAGTAAGGCTAGTGAAGTCTATGTCCCCTACATTTTTTGATACAACAATTGTCATTGCGAATATAGCTATTATAACTATGTTTGCGATTATGGCTCCTTTTATATATCCCCCCATCTTAACCTTTTCCATTTCTAATTTCATTAATTTAAACATCCATGTCATCTCCATGTAATAAATTTTAAAAGTGTATTTACCATTTTTCATACCTCTAAATCTACTTGCGGTTCCTTAATCAAGTTACTTCTAACAACCTGTACTCATTACTGTACTTACCCTTCCCATCATTGATAAATGCAAGAAGTTTCAACTTCAGTTATTCCTCCGTCAATATACAAATTTGCTAAATATTATTTAATAACATCTACATGTTCTATATTCCTTATAGATAGATACGCAATAAATACTCCTATAATAGAAAGTGCTATTGATATTGCAATACTATTACTTAATGAATGACCGCCCCTATCGCCACATACAATAGATACTATTAATATTGAAGATACTATTGTAACAGGTACTGATTTTTTTCTCATTCCAAAATATAGAGGAATTAGTCCCATACCGCTAGATGCTAAAGCATTAATACCAATAGTCATAAAGTTACTCATTATTAATGAGCTGGTTAATTTGTCAGGCGTAAAGTTATAAAAATTATTAACAATACATAAAACAAAATCTATAAAAATATTAGATAAAACTGTAGAAATAAAAGTGAATACTACCACAATAAGTAGTTTAGCTATAATCAACTTTTTTCTACTTATAGGATACATAAACAATACCGTAATTGTATTGCTTTTATATTCTTCAATTATGAACCTAGCAATAAGCACTGAAGCAAATATTATAAAAGTACCTTTTACCATGCCATCAACAAATGAAAAAGTAAAGGGGATGCTAGTAAACTCTACACCGCCTTCATTTTTTGTTGAAAAAATCATTACTGCCAGCAGCGCTATTATAACTATATTTGCGATTATAACCCCTTTTATATTTCGCCATACCTTACTCTTTTTCATTTCTAATTTTATTAATTTAAGAATTTATGTCACCTCCATTTAACAAGTTTAAGAAGTGTTCTTCTAATGAACTGTTTTTCTTAGTTATTTCTTCAATGAGAACATCATTTAAAACTAAGGTTTTAGATATAATGCTTTGTGGTACTGTAGCTTCATATATCCTTATTACACCAATATCCAGAACTTTAAAATTGGATATATTAAGATTGTTTGATAGAATATACGACGCTTTTTTGTAATCTTTAGTAACCAGTTCTATATATTCTGTATTACTTTCTCTGATGCTTTGCATAGAAACTTCTTCTATTAATCTACCACTATTTATAACTCCTATGGTATCCGCTATTTGCTCAATTTCTCCTAAACTATGACTAGATAACAATATAGTTATTCCGTACTCCTTACTCAACATTTTAAATAAATTTCTTAAATCCTTAATGCCTATTGGGTCAAGTCCATTGATAGGTTCGTCTAGTATTAATAATTCTGGCTTGGTTGTGATTGCTCTTGCAATTCCGAGCCTTTGCTTCATACCAAGAGAAAAATCTTTAACTAGTTTATTATCAATATTTTTTAGATTTACAAGATCTATCGCTTTATCAATTGCTCCCTTATCGTGGTAACCCATGTACCCACAGTGAAGCTCCAAATTTTCTCTGGCTGTAAGCCTTTCATAAAACACGGGATATTCAATGATAGAACCAAGCCTTTTTAAAACCTCATAGGAGGTATCTGTAAGCTTTTCGCCGAAAATTTCAACTTCACCACTTGTAGGCTTAACTAGATTTGTCATTATCTTCATAATTGTTGTTTTCCCTGCACCATTTGGTCCTAGAAACCCATAAATTTCACCCTTTTTAATATTCATATTCACATTTGCTACCACTTCTTTGCCATTATATGTTTTAGTCAGATTACTAGTTTTTAGTATATATTCCATTTTATCTCCCCCTTCAACCACTTTCCATATTTATATTATAGCAATTGAACTTCTCTTTTTTATTACTTAAATCTTACAAAATTCTTAAGTCTTTTCTAAAAAAAGGTGCCCTATCTTTATAGTGGTACTATAGACAGGTCACCTTGCTTTACATAATCATTAATAGGTTATTCTTTTTAATTTAAAAATAAACGACGTTTTCTCATAAGGTTTGCTCTCGAGGATTATCTCTCCCTCTAATTTTTCTACAAGTCTTTTAGTTATTGTAAGACCAAGACCACTGCCTTGATACAGTTTATTTCTTGAATCCTCAAGAGTGTACATCCTTTCAAAGACCCTATCTTGATGCGTTTCACTAATGCCTTTACCCTTATCCCAAACCTCTACATATACATACTCCTCATCACTTCTAAGTGTTAATCCTAAAACCATTCCATCGTTTCCATATTTAATGGCATTTGAAATGAAATTATTTATAATTCTATCTAGCGCCTCTTCATTTCCTAGACAATAAATGTTGATTTTTGGAATATCAATAATAACCTCAAAGCCTTTATTAGTTAAAATATCATAAAAAGCTAATATGTTTTTTTTGCAAACCTCATTAATATTAATTCTTGTTAGTGGTATATCCGTGTCCCCTGACTCTAGCTTTGCTAAGTCAAAGAACTTATTAATGAGCTTCATCACTTCTTTTGTTTTATTTTCAACCTTTGATAATAAGAAATTTCTTTCTTCGCTGCTTATATCGCTGTCCAGTTTTATTGTTTCAATATACCCAAGCACCACTGTAAGTGGTGTTTTTAAATCATGAGAGATATTTGAAAGCATTTTCTTCATTGTTATTTCAGCCTTCAAATAATCTGCTAGTATTTTTTGATTATGTTCTAAAACCTTATTAATCTCTATTAAAATGGGTATAATCTCTTTATCGTCAGTAAAGACTAAAAGCTTTTCACTGGTGTTGCTTTTTATAATATTGTTTAACTTTTCATGAATGTACTTTAAATTGTCACTTCTATGTTTTTTGGATTTATGCTGAATGTAAATGATACCCAATAAAATAACTATTACTATTAATAAAAAAATAATCATTTTAAAATTCTCCTAATTTGTAGCCTATGCCCCATAATGTTTTAAGATATTTAGGCTCTGAAGGATTGTCCTCTATTTTCTCTCTTAATCTTCTCATATGCACATTTATAACATTCTCATCTCCAAAATATTCATCATTCCAAACAACACTGTAGATTTGTGCTTTAGTAAAAACTCTATTTGGATTCGAAATGAATAGTCTTAAAATATCAAATTCTTTTGAAGTCAGCTGTAGATTTACACCCTTTTTAGTAACTGAATAGTTTTTCAAATTAACAGTAAGGTGGTTAACATTAATAATAGTCGCTTCTTCTTTCTTATCGTTTTTAGCATATTGATTGGCACGTCTTATCCCTGCCTTAACCCTTGCACAAAGCTCTATCATTGAAAAAGGCTTTGTGATATAGTCATCAGCACCGAGTCCCAGTCCTACAGCCGTGTCTACATCACTGTCCTTTGCTGACATAATTAAAATAGGTATTAAGCTTGTTTCTCTTACAATTTTCATAACTTCCATTCCATCAAGCCTCGGCATCATTATATCAAGAACAATTAAATCAAAGGAATTATTTAAAAACTTACCTACTCCTTCTTCTCCATTGAAAGCAGTAGTTATGTTAAAACCTTCTTTTATTAGGTAATTCTCAACCATTTCACTAATAGCTATATCATCTTCAACAAGTAGAATTCTATTTTTCATAAAAGTGACACCTCTTTTTTACAAATATTTATAAATTTATTATACCTTAGTTTCCAATTAAAATAACCACTTAATCTAATTATTCGATTAAGTGGTTGTTTATATTTGAATACTCTAATCATTTATTTTATCAGCTTTAAATATATATCTAATGTTCTATCCACTTCATTCTTAACTATTTCAAAAAAATCCTTATTATCACCAGTTGTATGCGCTTTGTCTAATGCATTGTAATAACTTACTCTACTCTTTGCTCTAATAACTATAGGAGGATATCCACTCTTCATAAGTTCGAGATTTAATAGTAATCTCGAAGTCCTACCATTACCGTCTATAAATGGATGTATTCCTACAAATATTATATGGATCATAGCCGCTCTCTCTATAGGATGTAACTTTTGTGCCTCTGAATTATACCACTTTATAAAGGCTTCCATTTGCTGCCTAATTAAAAAAGGCTCTGGTGGCATGTGCTTTGCCCCAGCTATCATGACTTGCTGATTTCTATAATTCCCTGCATATATATCATTAATAGCTTTTAAAATTAACCTGTGGATATTCTTAATTTGCCACTCTGTAAAAGGCTCCTTTCTTTGAACTATATCTTCAATATAAAGTATAGCCTCTTTATGATTTACAACTTCTAAATGTTCTCTTAAGGTTTTTCCACCAATAGTAATGCCTTCAAGAACAACCTTAGTTTCCATAAGTGTTAAAGTATTTCCTTCTATAGCATTAGAATTATATGTCCACTCTAGCAAAAGATTTTCTCTAATACTCTTAAGCGTATACTCTGGCAGAGGCCTTTTACTATCTATCAACGATTTTTTTTCATCTATTTTTTTAAACATTTTTACCTCCTTATATATCGCTATAAAATACTACTAGTTAAATTATATCCTATTTATATAATATTACTATAGAACAATATATTATTCCTTCCTTCACCTCAACGTTTACTTGGCTGACTTATGCTATTCTTATTATTGTAAAATATTTATTTTTCTATAATATATCTTTCGAAAAACTCATTTACATTCATCCCTGTTTCTTCTTGCATCTTTTTATTTAGTTCAACAGTCATTTTTATCATGTTTTCCATATATTTTTTATAATCTTCATTAAGAATAGTCAAATATTCACTAAATTTCGTGTGAAAACGCCCAAATTTTTTAGAATAATCATCGCAAAATGAACCGAATTCGTTCACTTGTTCCTTTTCTTTTTCATCTTCTTTTAACAATAGGTAACTGTGCTTAATCCTTTTTATATACCCTTTAATGTATGCTTTATCATAATTTATTATATTTTTAATGCCAGACAAATGTCTTCTCTTATCTTCTTCTGAAATAGCTTCATTTTCAAACTTATTTTCAAGTTCCTTAAAATAGTTATTATCCCCAAAAAATTCTTCGGTATTTATTTCATCCAATTCCTCCACAAGTTTTAGCCACACTCTTCTTTTTCCCTCGTTATCAATAACAATATTCAAAAATGGTTCAAAGTTCATAATAAGACTTTCACCAAATATTCCTGGGAATATTCTACTAAGAGCATTTGAAATATATTCTTTCTTTTCACCTATGGACAATTCTAATGTTTCCCTAAGCAGCTTTATATGTTCTCCCGCAGCGTCATAATCAGTTAAATTTTTCTCTATAATATTTAAAATAATTAGTCTACTTTTCTCTAAATTTTCAATATCTTTATCTATTCTAGAAAGCGCTTGCGCCATAACTTCGGGAATACTTTTGTTACCAGAAGTCACAGTTTTGATTTGTGCAATGGGAATACCCAACGTTCTAAGCGCTCCTATTAAATTAATCTTTATGACATCTTGACAAGTGTACTCTCTATAGTTATTTTGAATATTTTTTAAAGGCATAATTAACCCTTCACTTTCGTAATACTTTATTGCCCTTTTGGTTAATCCAGTTTTTTCAGCAGCATCTTTTATGTTCATGCGTCACCCCTCCCTTATAATAATTCAATTTTAAACCTGACAGTGAGGTACATGTCAATTCTTTTTATAGTATTGTTAAATAATCTAGAGATTTACCCTCATTATTATTAATGTTACAATTATACTAAACAAGGCAAATTTTACTGGAAATTTTCAGATTTCTATTATATATAATATTAGGCGAAACTAACCATTGATGTTTCACCTTATTTTAGGGGTGTAAAAAATGTATAAGATAATGATAGTTGAAGATGATAAATCACTGTGCACTAACATGAATGAAATGTTGATAAAGTGGGGGTTTGATGCAATGCCTGTGGATAACTTTGAGAACATAACTGCAGAGTTTGCTCGCAACAATCCAGATTTGGTTATTATGGATGTAAATCTACCTTGCTTTGATGGATTTTACTGGTGTAATAAGCTTCGCGAAGTATCAAAGGTGCCTATAATATTCGTTTCTTCAAGGGATACGAATATGGATATTATCATGGCAATGAATACCGGTGGTGATGAATATATAACCAAGCCTTTTTCAATGGATATTTTGATTGCTAAAATAAATGCATTGCTATAGTAACCGCTATCAGTAGCATTGTTATTTTTGTAGCTGTATATATCGTTTACTTTATTGCTACTACAAGGAAGTATATGAAGATAGTTATGTAAATGGTTTTTTTATTATGGACATGAAAATAGATTAGCACATTGACTTGTTATTTATTTAAATGCCCTCTCATTTTTAAAATAAATAGAAGTAGGGAGTCATTCATCCTGTAATCACTTTACAGCTTCTTGACCCCCATACTTCTATTTATTTAGTCTACTTTTTCCCAAGCTGTCCATGGTGTTTCTGGGTTTGTTGTTCCACCCGCTCCAGCACCTTAGTATAAAGTAACTCTACCGAATTCTGGACCATTTGCATGCATTCTTTGAGTCATTTCAATACTTACTATTCCGTCTAATCCATTTAATACTTTATCAGTTCTTAAATTAAACTTCATTGAAGCCCCTGGCTTTATAAGTTTTTGTTCTGACCCATCAAATGAAAGAACATAGTATCCATTTTCTTCTTTAACTGCTGGTGCTGGATATTCTCCTCCAGTAATTTTAACTCCATTAGTTTTTATATATAATTTAGTATGCTTTAAAGTCTTTGCAGCTGTTTCTGTAAGTTGTATAGTTTGGCCGCTTGTTTCTATTTTACAA
Organism: Clostridium sp. CM041; assembly: GCF_055081035.1. Taxonomy (NCBI): domain Bacteria; kingdom Bacillati; phylum Bacillota; class Clostridia; order Eubacteriales; family Clostridiaceae; genus Clostridium; species Clostridium sp. CM041. Next base: position 2,531,719 of record NZ_CM143648.1, on the reverse strand, counting down.
TCATTTTTTAAATCAATAGATAAAGCACCTCCATTTCCCCATGCTGGTTTGCTTGAAGTAACTGAAGCTTTTGCATATACTTTTGGTTGAACTATTTTATAAGTAGGTAATGCATCTTTCCCAAATAAACCTTCTTTAGTTGCTTTTGTTAACTCATCTCTCTTAGTTGAATCTGTTTGCTTATCTTGAGATGCCATCCATGCAATCATCCCACCTAAGTTATTATCCTTAACATACTTAGTTTTTTCTGCAATTGATCTTGGGTTATCATAAGTGAAGAACGCTCCTGTCTTTTCATTGTACATGTATGGTGCTTTTGCAGTATCATCCCAATATTCTTTTATTCCTGGATATTTAGCTTTTAACTCATCTTGATTTCTCCATCCCCAAACTCCACTGTTACGACCACCGTCTCCCGATTTTACCGGAGCATAATTGGTAGCCCCATAAGAGAGTGTTCCATCTGAATCCTTTTTTATTTGAGTTGCTTTTCCAAATAAACCTGGAAGATTTTTATCTGGCACATCATTTGAAACTTTTTCCCAGCCTCTAGTGTAATATGCAGCACCTATAACTAACTTTTCTGATGGTGCCCCAAGTTCAATATATTTCTTAATACTTGAATCAACTGTGAATCCCTTTCCTGCAAACGGATCATTAGGATTATCATAAAGAGCAGTTTGATGACCACTTGTATCTGACCATGCACCTGCTGCATCATAAGTCATAATGTTACCAAAATTTAATATTTTAAACATTTCATTAACATTAATACCAACATTAGTTTTTTCATGTGCCATTGGTAACGCTGCTGACATCTCATATTTCTTATCTAATATTTTTTCCTTTGCATCTAATGCTACTCTAAATTCTTTAAGCATCGTTATATAATTTTCTTTATCTGCCGGAATTGAATCGGGATTACCCATATCATTTTTGTTATCAACCTTGTCTGCCGCCCTAACTTCGCCTGGATATTCCCAATCAAAATCTACGAAATCTAAATTAGCATACTCCATAAAATCTAATACATTTTTAATAAACTTAGCTCTAGTTTGTGGATTTCTAGCTACCCATGTAAAATTATTTGATTTAGACCATCCACCTAAAGATGTACCAATTTTTAAATTCGGATTTTTCTCTCTTAAAGATTGGTATTCATTTATGATACCACCATTAATATCTCCATACGTAACACCTGCATTTCCTAGCGGATGTCCAATATTAGCGTCCTTATCACAAAATACCAATTCACCATCTTTAGTAAAGTCCATGAATGCAAGATTCAAATGTGTTAGTTTATCTACCGGTATATCTTTAGGAAAAAAGTTTCCTTCTCCTCCCCAAATTGACCAATCTCCATAATACATAACATTACGAAGTTTAGAAGTAGATGCTTTTTGCTCGACCTCCTGTGGTGGTGCTGCTAAATTATTAACTGTAGCTGCTGGTACAACACTTGTCATTGTTAACGTGGCAATTGCAGCTAATGCTACTACTGATTTGATATTTTTAAATAATTTCTCTTTTGACATGACTTTTCTCCCCCTTAATAATTTTTTTCATTTAATTACATATCTTTTCCTACTATAACTAAGTCATATATATCAATGATATTATCACCATTTGCATTACTTTACAGTGATAAATCAACAATAACTTTGTAATGTGACACACTCGTTGGTAATGTTCCAGCAGGTGTCCACCACGAAATATTTTCATAAATCTTACCTTCATATACTACTTTTTGTCCATTTGTATATAAAGTTGCGGCATCCCAAATAGCTGCATTTGAATGAGCTTTAGGAATAACATATATTTTTGCATCTTTTTTATCTACCATTCCAGCCTTATCTGTAATACTATATTTTACTGTATAAGTTCCAACTTTTTTTGTATCAACTTCACCTGATACAGCTATACTACTAGTTATATCTCCATCTTCTACATCATTTGCAGAAATACCATTCATAATATTAAAAGGTGACCCTTCTACTATAACTTGATCTTTAACACCTTTAAGTGTAGGAAGATGATTACCATTAACAGGTTGACTAGCAGGAATCTTCCCATTAATCTTTATATTTCTAACTCCCGAGAAACATAACTTCATCTTAGCCTTAACTGATGCGGTCCCACCATTTGGAATATCAGTCCAACCAGATGTTTTTAAGTTTACTCTATAGAAATCGCCAACTTCTGTAACAGTTCCAGTTCCTCCTTCCGCTCCAACGTATAAAGCAGATTTAGGTATATCAAATTGAATCTCCCATCCCTTAGGAATCGTTGCTCCAGTATTGTTAGTTACTGTGAATACGGTTTCTCCATTTGGATGATCATATTTAGTAATAGTATCAACTTTAACATCGATTGCTTGAGCATCTCCAATATCTTCTTTTGTTTCTTTACAATTTCCCATTTTATCTAATCCACTTTTCAGATTTTTAGTTAATGTATCCCCGAAAGTATATTTACCTTCATTTGTCTTATCTGAACCTTTAACATAGTTAGGATTAACACCATAGTCACCATTCATAACCCAGATTAAAGCTCCACCTAAGTTTTTATCTTCAATGTACTTAACTCTTTCATCTATAGATTGTTCGTTTTCGAAAGATAAAAATACTTTTTTATCTCCTTGCCACACATATGGCACCTTACCAACATCCTCCCAGTGAATTCTCAAGTTAGGATCTCTTTCCATAAGGTTTAATACATGCCATAATGGATTAGTGCCAGCGGGGTCCGGAGTTCCATCTTTATTATCATCATCTCCCCAAAGGTTGTACTTTCCTGCGGCAGGTGTTTTACTTTTACCATGTAAACCTGAGCCATTTCCACCTTGTACATTTTCCCACCCTCTTGTATAGTATGGAATTCCCATTAAAATCTTTTCTGGAGGAAGCACCCCTCTATAGAACTTGTATGCCCAATCCATATTAAGAGTTGGCATCGCCATTCCAGTAGTTTCATTATCAGCTGCATCTGGGTAAATATTTGCTAAGTTTTCAACATATTCATTCCATCCACCATGAAAATCATATGACATTATACTTAGAAAATCTAAATAACTTGCATATCTATTATCTTGAACTCCACCAAGCACCCAAGATGAAGCAGTAACTGCTGCAGTTAATAAATATTTTTCATTATCTTCTTTTGAAGCTGCATCTAATTTTTCTCTTAACGTTTTCATTAAAACGTTGTATCTTTCATTTAATACAGCTCTTCTTGGTTCTGATAAATCTGCATCCGCAGGATTCCCAGATGTAGCTACTGATGATGGATATTCGAAATCAATATCCACGCCATCAAACCCATATTTTCTAATAAAGTCAACACAAGAATCAGCAAATGTGTTAATCCCAGAATCTGTATCTATCATTTTATAAAAACCTCTAGTTCCCGTCCATCCACCTACAGATATTAATAAATCTACATCTGGATATTGTTTTTTCATTTGTTGTAATATATTAAAGTGACCTTTATATGGTAGATTTGGATCCAACTTTACCTCCTTCCCATTATGCTCTAATTTATGATCTGCGAAATCCTCTTCAATAGCTGCTTTTTTATCTCCAAATCCAATTTTATTGTCTTCTCCAACCATTGCAAATGAATATTGGATATGTGTTAAAGACTCCCATTGTAAATCAGCTACATCGAAATTACCTTGAACTTCACTTTTGTAAGCCCATTCTGGGAAATATCCAACAACCTTTCTTTCTAAGTCTTTCGTCTTTTCATCGCTTGTAACTGCCTTCGCCGGTGTTGCAAATGTACTAACTGCAAAAACAGATACCATAATTGCTGCCATCGCCTTTTTAAATTTGATTACTTTCACTTATTACGCCTCCTTATTTTTTATAAAATTTACACTAACAGAAAAGTTATTGATTTACAGTTTTATTTAAATAAACTGGATTTTTATAATATTGTTGCGCTTTTGTAATCCACCAATAATCTTCAGTAGGTGGTGATCCAACTGCATCAGTACTAGAATTAACACCAGCACCAAACAACATTGATACTACTCCCGCATCTCTAGCTTCACCCATATGACTTCCCCAAGTAATAGTGTCTCCTTGCCTTTTTATATCAGGATCATTAGCCCCATTTGAAGCAAAATAATCTACTCTATCAGAATTTCCAGCTTTAAATGTATCTCCAAAGAAGAATGATGGCGCTGAATCTTCACCTGTCGCATCCTTGTTAGTTAAAGTTTCAAATGGTTTGCCAGTATATGGACTGTTTTCAACAGTTCCATTAATATGTCCCACAGGAATTTGCCATAGTATAACCGGCTTTTTTGTAGTTTCATGAAGAGTTTTTGTATATAACAAGTAATTATTCCAAAGGTCTGCATTCCAAAACCATTTAGAAAATTTTGGATTTACAGCTGCTCCTGTTTCGCAAACACCTCCATCTAATCCATACTTATCTATAGAAATAAATTCTGCATCATAGCTTGTAATTCCAGCTGCTAAATAATATTCAGCAGTTTCTTTCGCCACTGCTTCAATTTGTTGTCTTCCCGCTGCCCATCCATCTCTTTCAGTTAAATGCATTAAGCCTTGTCCTGGTATTTCTCCGTTTTCATAAGCCCATGTATTAAATTGCCATCCATTATATGCTTTAGGATAATATTTATTAACAGTATAGTTAATAGAAGTAACAAGGCCTTCCACCGTATTATTAAACTTTGGGTCTACACCCTTTTGTAGCACACCCGATGAATAAGCGGCTTCAACTAAAGCTGATATTTCATTTGGTTTTTTCTTAGATTGTTGCATCATATATCCTAAGAAATCTGGTTCAAATACCATTCCTATAGTTTCACCTTGTCCATATTCAACACATATATCTAAAAAGAATTTTAAATTTTTGAAATAAGCTTCCATATATTCCTTACTATTGATATGGGCTAAATCTAATTCATAGTTTTCTCCGCTATCCGGAATGTTATAGTAAACAAAGAATGGAATTATTCCAAGCTTTAAACTTTCTTTAATATAATTCTTAGCCCTATCTCCATCAACAGTTGTCCACTCTCTCCACCCATTAGCTAGAGGTCCCCCATTTATATATATATATCTAACATCCATTCTCTTATTTGTATTATCTATATCTATATCTTTCCAAAAATCTAAATCTCCTTTTTTATCTTCTGAGACTTGTCCTAAAGATAAATACTTAGGCATACCTGGTAAGTCACCATTAGCCTCTTTAATTTTTACTCCTATGTATCTAGTTTCATTTGTGCTTGCTTCATGGATTTGAAGTCCACTTCTTCCAGCCGCAAGTCCTTCTAATGTTAAATTACCATCATTGTCTATAGTCGCTTTAAGTACTGATGAATTACTTATTTTCACGCTATATTGTGGCTCCTTTGTATTATTATTAACTACTTTATATTTATTTGTACCCTGTGTAATTACTGCTTGAAGCGCTTGAGAATCTCCATCAATGCCCTCAATTAGTATTTTACTTTCATTCGCCGTTCCAACGGAAACTTCAATTACATTACTTTTTGATTTCCCAAAACTATTAATTAATTCAACATAATAAAAATATGTTGCAGGAATTGTTCTTCCTTTAATACTAATCGCTTTAGATTGTGCTGCTGGTGTGTTATCAGTTAAATCCCCCTCGTCAACCACCTTAAATTCACTTAATCCTCCTATCTTTTCATAAAGTTTGTAGCTTGTCCCATTATTGCCATGCCACATACTTAATGTAATATTGTAATTACCATCTAAATCACCTGACCATTGATCATGAGATAATGATGCTACCCCTGGTGCATCTGCTGCTGACGCAAAAGTAATTTTTGCTGGAATCATAGTAATAAAAAACAACATTACTATAATTACTGATAGGCATGAGTTTTTATTAATTCCTCTTTTCATTTTTTTCTCCCTTATATATGTATTTATTACCATTATTATGTCATGATAGCAGGTCAGGTTTCAACCAAAATCACTCCCTTTTTTCGGTCATTTTTAATTATTTTCCAATTTTCTTCTAGGATTTAATACTTAAAGCGATGTTTTCTTTGGATTAATGGTCGATAATGGTTTAAACATGAAGTATAGTGGAACAAATCTTTTGAAAAATTTACACAAACAAATTTGAAAAATGCCTTTAGATCCATTTACATTAACTTTAATATCCCGCCAGGAGCAGTTTTCCCACTAGGTTTTAACTTTTATTCAAAAAAATAAAAGTAGAGTATCATTCATCCTGTAAACACCTTACAGATTCCTGACACCTACTTCTAACTTTAGTTATTTATTAGTTTATTTAATCACCCTTTAACAAGATTTACTTCTACCCTTAACGTTTGTTATTGGCAAGTACTTTTGGAGAAATTTCGGCAAACTATTTTACTGAATTTATCCCAGTATATTTTTACCATTTAACTGCTAGAATATAGATTTTCTGTGCTCCAATCTATAGCTCTTTCCAATCATGTTAAAAAGTTCGCATCTATAAGATATTCTATCTAATACAGCTGTTGTTAATGCTGGGTCTCCTAAAAGCTCTACCCATTCTTCGAATCCTTTGTTAGAAGTTATAATTAGTGATGCCTGTTCATGAAGGGATGATATTAATTGAAAGAACAAATTAGCCTCATCTCTAGTTATAGGAAGATATCCGACCTCATCAATTATAACGAGACTTGAAGAAAGGATTCTATTTAGTTTACCTTTGCTTTTTCTTGATATCTGCTGAGTTTTCAAAACATGCATCAGATTATCCATAGTTACAAAACTTACCTTATAACCTGCCTCAACGGCTTTATAACCCAAGGCAATAGCTGTGTGAGACTTCCCAACGCCCGGTGGGCCTAAAAATATAAGATTATACATCCTATCTATCCATTCCATTTCCATGAGTCTGTTTATTTGTTTCTTTGTTATTGATTTTTGAAATAGAAAATCAAATTCCTCCATTGTCTTTTTAACTGGAAAGCCAGCATATTTAAGTCTTTTTTCTTGTGTTTTCTGATCCTTCAAACCAACCTCATTTTTAAGTATTGATAACAGAAAGTCTTGATAGGAAACATTACCTAACTCGCCTTTTTCAATAATTTTATCTGCATCTACATTTAAATAGTTTAGCTTAAGATTTTTGGCATACTCTTTGATTAATTCTAATTTCTCCATGATTGCTTGTCCTCCTTCAAAGCATCAATATAGTCACTTATACTTCTTACTTCCGGTTTTAACCCTCTATACTTTGATGGTATAGATAACTTATCAATTACAGATTTTTTATCAACTTTTGCAATATCCTGTATCGCAAGATATTCAAGGGTTTCTTTAAACATTCCAGCACTCCACAAGTTTCGTATAACACAATAATTCAATGCTTGTTCTATTAGCGAAGCTTCATATGAATGTACTATATTTAGTATTGATCCAAATTGATCTTTGCAGTATCTTGGTTTTTCACGTTTTATGCCATCTAGTAGCATTTTTGCATTTTCAGTTTTACCGAGAGCAAAAAACAATCTTTCATAAACTTGGTCAATAGAACTGTGAATATCCCGTTCGGGATGAATTATTTTTATAAGTTCACCCTGCCTTGTGCTTACTTGATGACTTGCTATTAATACACCTGTATCAAAATCAACTATATTCATTTTGGAGCCTTTTATCATTAATTTAAGTTCTTTACCTGGGCTATAAGTTCCTTTGGGCACTTGATACCTGTTCTGTTTATACAAAATTACATTGTTTTTTCGTACAGCATAAGTTAAACTAGTATTAGATGAATTTTTTTCAAAGAGTTCAGGTACTGGTAGCAAGTGTTTCTTTTCGAGAGCAAACACTTCTGCCGGTATTTTTTTCGTTATTTCATGTTTTTTACCATTGCCTGTTCTATCTAGCCATTTGAATGAGTCTTCATTAAAGGAATCAACATCTATAAATACTCTGTTTATAGCAAAGTTATATTTTGAGTATTTTACCACAGATTCTATTTTCCCCTTACTTTGAGGATCAAAACCTCTACAAAGCCTAACTTTATATTTCATAGTATTAATATAATTTTGAAAACCTTCGGTATAAATAATGTCTCCAGAATTCTCGGCTACTGCAAGCACACGATCTTGGTCATACACTATTTCAATAGGCATACCACCAAGATATTCAAAAGCTCGATTATGAGCATCAATAAAAGAGGCGGTAGTAAATGGTTTGTCTGTCCAAAGTATGTATTTATACCTTGAATGTGATAAAACCATTGCAAAGCAATACACTTTTACTTTGTTTCCATTTAATCTTTTGAGCCATATTTGACCCATATCAACCTGAGCTTGGTAGCCCATGGGAAGTTCATGTACTTCCTCAAATTGTCTTATTGGCGAAGCCTTAGGCAGATTGTATTCTTTCCTTAAATTACTAATATAAAGCCTTAAAGACCTTTCTTTAAATTTTACATCACCATATCTTTCCTTTATCCAATCAAGTACTTGTGCTGCTGACATATCTCTGAAATCAGTAATCCATTCTAAAATATCATCTTTGTAGATATCAATTTTTTTATGTCTATTCTTCGATTGAATAGTGACTTTAGCATATTCACCAGGATCCATGTCCCAATACTTTTGAACTGTTTTGTAATTTATATTTAGAGCTCTTTCAACCTGTGATTTATTAAATCCAAGTGCTTTATATTGTTTTATTTCACTAAACATATTCCATCCTTTCAATTTTAAATTCCCCCTCTGTAAAATATATCTCTAATTGTATCAGAGAAGGAATTATTATTGTACTTAACTGGAAATTATTCTCCTTTTTTGTTTGCCGAAATATCACCCTTTTAGTTTACCGCTAACAACGTTCCTCTTAAATGTATAATATGTTGCAAGAAAATAGCATATATAGATAATTAAAATTATTGCCAATGATATACCTATGTTAAACACAAATGCGCTATCCCCTATAAAGACGCTTATTACTTTACTGTTTATGCCTTCAAAATTATACATACATATTATGAACCCTATTATGGCTACCGATATTGGCATAATAAAGTACAATGCTATTTGTTTTAATATTATCTTATTGATTTCATTATTGTCTATTCCTAATTTCTTTAGCGTTTTAAATCTTTCCTTATGCTCAATGGAGTCTGATAACTGTTGCAAAGCAAGAACTGTCAAACTAATCATTAATAAGACTGTTCCTAGGTACATTCCTAGTATTCTCATTGCTAGTGTAGCATTTAATATCTCACTAACTTCAGCTACTTTTATGTTAGTAAAAATCGGATAAAAAGCTCGAATTTTATATTCACTTAGTACCTTACTATAGTTTTCCTCAAACCATTGTGGTACATACTGTTTTTCAAAGCCTAATGCCTTATCATAACTAATCTTCTTTTTTGTATTTGCGAAAAGATCAGTGCCGGCTAATATTAATTTTTTACACCATTTATCAGGAACTACTATCAGAGCATTTGTATTTCCGCTATAGATACCTTCTCCAATAGATTCTTTATAGTATGAATTTGAGCTAATCTTTAAGTTATTACTATTTATGTTAATAGTTGAATTTTCTTTTATATAATTTTCAATATCAGTATCTTCTATCATTTTCGCCCATTGCATGGTAAACTCATTATTATTTAGCGTTACTTTCTCATATCCTCGCATTTTCCTTAGCTTATTATAATCACTTAAGCTAATTACTAACATAGGCTTTTTTCTTTTATCTCTTGCCTTAAAATCATCGACATTTAAGAAATATTTCTCTGCCTGACAGTAATCATCCATATTATAGTCATCATTATTTAGATGTTCTATTATTTTCTTATAATCTATTTTAAGTAAATTACTTTTTTTAGATATATCACTTCTATCTGAAATTATAGAATAATCATTGTTTATGATTATATCGTAAGGCACTCTATAATCTAGAAATCCTAAAGTCCATTGTGACATCAGTAAAGTTAGTGAAAAGCTTAATGCAGCGCCTAAAAATGTTATTGAAATTGTGGCCATTAAAATAGGCGCTGTCTTTATTTTTGAAACTATAGCCCCTATTAAAAATAAGTTTGTATATTCATATTTAAAATTTGTCCACTTATCCTTAACATCAATAATTATATACGCTAATGAATAAAACAATGCATATGTTCCTATAATGTATCCTATTAATCCTACTGCTATACAAATTGCCTTATCACCTTCTGTAACTGTAGTTTTTAAAATCTCATAAGAACAATATCCACAAACACTATATAGAACTATTGCCACAATAAATATGCTTACATATACAAACTTACTTCTTTTAAACTGAAACTCTGTTTTCTTTTGTGCATTTATCATATCAATAATCTTAACTTTCCCTAAAGCTTTCATATTGAAAAATCCAATAATACAAAACATAACTATAAAAAATATGAACGTTATAATTACAGTATCCATATATAATTTAAAAGAGAAATTTATGCTCTGCTTTGCAGTCATAAGAACTATTGCAGTAACTACTTGTGAAAATAATGTGCCTATAAAAATCCCTAATATAATTGAAGCAATTCCGATTATTAGCATTTCTATAAAAAACATTAATGCGACGCTTTTCTGCTCAGTTCCTAGCAATATATATGTAGCAAATTCATTCTGCCGTCTTTTTATCATATATTTGTTTACATATCCTATAAGTAATACTAATAAAGCTGTAACTATATATGTGGAATATTTCAATATTTGCTTTAATAGTTCAAGGTTAATAGAATCCTCTGTTATTAATTCATAGCTTGAGCTTGACATTGATGTAAACGCATAGAACAAGCTTACACATAATGTTATTGTTATAAAGTAAATTAAATAATCCTTAATAGACTTTTTTGCATTGTTAATTGCTAGCCTAACGTACATCTCTTATGTCACCTCCTAGCAGTGCAACCACATCTAAGATTTGATTTAAAAATTGTTTACGTGTATTTTCTCCCTTAACGAGTTCCGTGAAAATCTTACCGTCTTTAATAAATAGAATCCTCTCACAATAACTTGCTGTAAATGAATCATGCGTTACCATTAAAATAGTTGCTCCTAATTCCTCATTTAAATGTGAAATCATTTCTATTAGCATCTGAGACGCTCTTGAATCTAATGCTCCCGTTGGTTCATCTGCTAAAATAAGTTTAGGATTTGTTATCAACGCTCTTGCACATGCAGAGCGTTGCTTTTGGCCTCCCGATACCTCATATGGGTACTTTAAGAGTATATCTTCTATACCTAATTCTCTAGCAACTTTACTTACTTTTCCATCTATTTCATTCTTTTTACATCTATTAATTGTTAATGCTAAAGCTATGTTCTCATGAATAGTCAAAGTATCTAATAAGTTGAAATCCTGAAATATAAACCCTAGATTCTCTCTCCTAAACTTTGCAATATCCTTCTTACTTATCTCTGTTAAATCCTTATTATCTATATAGATGAATCCTGAACTAACTTCATCAATAGTTGCTATAATATTTAATAGTGTGGTTTTTCCGGACCCAGAAGGCCCCATAACCCCAACAAATTCTTCTCTAAAAACATCAAAACTAATATCATCAATCGCCTTTACTACATTCCCCTTGTTACCATAATACTTTTCAACATTTTTCAAACTTAATATCTTATCCATTACTCTCACCCCAATACCATTGTACATTATTTATATTACACCTAATTCGATTAAACCTTACTTTTATGTTACAACTTTGTCACCAAAAAAATTCCTACACCTTATGGTGTAGGATTAAATTTGAGTTACTAAAACTTCCCTTTGGGAAAGCAATTATTACTCTGGTATATAAATTTTCATTTGATTCTAATGTTATTAATAAACCTAATTTGTCACATAATTTTTTACAAATATATAATCCTATCCCTGTAGATTTATTATTAAGCCTTCCTTTGGTTCCTGTGAATCCTTTTTCAAACACACGATTAATTTCATTCGATGGTATTCCTATACCGTTGTCTTCAATACTTAACTGAACACCATTTTTAATATCATCTGTATATATTTTAACCTTTGGAAAATTCTTTGTTCTATACTTTACTGAATTAACTATTATTTGATTTAATATAAACTCTAACCATTTGCTATCACAATAAATGCTTTTATCTAGGCTTATTAACTCAATATCTATACCGCTAGAAATAAATATTTGTTTATTTCTTATTAGAACATGACTTACACATTGCTCTAGCGAAATCTCTTTTATAAGATAATCCTTTTCAACTTCCTCACTTCTAGCATAAAATAAAGCCTGTTCAACAAATCTATCTATATTCTCTAATTCTTCTAAAACTACTCTAGAAGTATTCGTCTTATTATTTTCTTCTATTAACTTAATCGATGATATTGGTGTTTTTACTTCGTGAATCCACTGCTCAATATACTCTTTATAATCTTTACGTTGGACTTTGCTCTTATATATTTCTTCACGCATAGATTTACTAGCCTTTTTCATCATAATGTAGTATGGTACTGAATCACTATATGCTGGTACTTCTATCACTTCACTAATAAGATACTTCTTATCCAATCTATCAATAGTATTTAGGATATCATTAAAATATAATTTTCTTTTTCTATACTCATATGTAAAAAATGTTATAACCACTGTAATCCAAATTACTACTATAACTTTTATGGTATCAAAAGTATTTCCTACACTAAAGAGAAATATTACTAAGGTACCAAGTGATATAATATTTAGTAGTATCACATTAATTATTCCTTTAAAATAATCACTTAAACTCATATTATATACCCTTGTCCTCTTTTAGTTTTTATAAAGTCCTTAACTCCAATATCTTCAAATTTATTTCTTATTCTAGTAATGTTTACAGTAAGGGTATTATCATTTACAAATAATGAACTATCCCATAAATACTCCATAATATCTACTCTAGATACTATCGTGCCTCTGTTATTTAATAAGTAATGAAGTATTTTCAACTCATTTTTAGTAAGATCAACTTCATTACCATTGTGCTCTATGGTGCTAGATAATATATTTAACCTTATGCCATTATACTCAACCACATCCATTGTTTTTTCATTAGGGTAGGCTCTTTTTAAAAGCGAATTTATCCTAGCTAATAAAATTTGAGTATTATATGGTTTTGTAATAAAATCATCTCCACCTAATGTTATACTCATAAGCTCGTCAATGTTAGTATTTCTGCTTGTAACAAATATAATTGGTACTGTTGAAAAACTACGTATTTCTGTACATATCTTAAACCCATCATCATAAGGTAAATAAATATCCAACAAAATTAGATTAGGACTTCTCTCCTTAACCAATTTAGGAATTTTATTAAATTCATTAGCTTTTATAACAGAATATCCATTGCATATCAAAAGACTTGCTATTTCATTTTTTAATTGTTCATTATCCTCAACTATCATTATGTTAAACATCTATTACCCCCTATTCTTAGATTAACTTCTATGCTTTATTATAAGACTACATGTATTTGGAGCGCGACATAAAAACACCGTAAAATGCAATTGAATAATACGGTGTTTTAAAGAGATTATTCAGTTTTAATAGTTGCGACGTTCTATGTGAAGATTACGAATTAACCTATCCCTCGCATAATGTATGAAATCCACATTACTTAATGTTGCTTTTTAATTTTACTGTGCTATAACTTAAAACAAATATATCAATAAGCATTATGCAACCTACGACTCTTATTGCAATATCAGAGAATGGTGATATAAACCGATTAATCCCCATACATATTATCGTAATTATCATTATAATTATCATAAATACATTTTTGTTTTTCATTTACTCTTTTCCTCCTTATCAATAATAAAGGTCGCACCACAATATTTTACAACTTCGACGTAACTCTATAGAAATTATAGCATATTATACATATTTCTGCATCGATGTATTTTTATGATGGTGGTTTTTACAATTTTAAATACCGTATTATTCAGTTATCAAAGACCATTGTTCGTACTTTCAATTTCATTAATTATGACGCATTTTAATCAAAGGTTGAAATAACTATTTGCGCCTATTATCCAAACCCGTTCTTACTTATCTAATCCCCTTTTGCTATAAATGTAAACACCCCCCCCTGCAGCGATTACTATCCAAGCCAAAATTACAAATAGGCCATAGGACGATTCAGCACCTATGATTTGACCTTTAAATACCTTTTCCAGTTCTTCTTTGAGAATAATTCAAATTTAATTTTCACATTCCAATGTCTAAAAGACCCAATTTTAACATTATCTCTTTATAATCTACTTTTAAGCCTAGAAGATTAGAGAAAAACTTCATATAATCCTCTATAGTCATCCTCTCACAAAAATCCTCTTCTCTTAATACAACTCCAACACTACCAATATTAGGTTTAATATACTGGTCGTTTCTTACGTCTTCTATATATATTTCACCTTTGGCTGGTGTTTCGTTTCCTAAAATCAAATTCACCAGCAAATCACTTACTTCATTGCTACACTCTATACTTATGGAACTACCTTTGTTTAAATTAATATCTATATCTCTTATCACATTATTCTTTTGTTCTTTGTATAAACCTTTAATTCTAAGCATATAAAACATCCTTCCTAATTTTATATCCTAATATTATCACATAAATACATAATACGTTAATTTTTAGATTACTAATAGGCTCCTTGGTGATATATATTATTTCAAAAATATAGAAAACATGTTACAATTTTATTGTTGGTTTTGTATATTCTAAAAACACCATACATACAGCATTGTAGAAAATGGTAAAGTAACTTTATTTATATAATATTTCTCTAAAATATAAAAGCCCTATTGACACTCCCTTTAGAGGATACTGTAATCTAACTTCACAAGGAAAGGAGATGTGTATATGTTTCGAATAGGCGACTTTTCCAAACTTACGAAAACTACAGTAAAACCATTAAGGTATTATGATGAAATTGATTTATTAAAACCTGAATTTGTGGATGAGGAAACAAACTATCGTTTTTATACAACGAAACAGTTGATAAAGCTTCACAAAATTCAATCTTTTCGCCAAATCGGTTTATCAATTAATGAAATTGTATATGTTAATCTAAAACTACCCCACAATTCTAATTGAAATATCCCCCACCTTACAGTAAACTTTCTTATGAGAGGCATCATAAGAGGGGGAAATGGAGATGATTAAATTGAGTGAAAAACAACACATCATAATATCGGCACATCTAAACGGAAAGTCTCAAAGGTCCATAGCTAGAGAGACTGGAATTGATAGAAAAACCATTAGTAAATATGTTAAAGAATACGAAGTGGCAAGACAAGAAATTTTGAATTTTAATGGAGGAATTGATGATATAAGAGAACTTCAGGACAGTATTGTTGAGAAACCTAAATACAATTGCATAAATAGAAAAAAGAAAAAATTAACCGATGAAATTATAAATAAGATAAAGGGGTATATTGAAGAAAACCAACAAAAACGGCATGCCGGGAGGCATAAGCAGCAAAAAAAGAAAATTGATATATATGAAGCGTTAAAAGAAGAGGATTACGATATAAGTTATCCAACTGTGAGTAACTATATAAATAAATTACTTGAGAATGGAGCCGAGGCATTTATAAAATCAGAATATGAGCTTGGGGATATTTGTGAATTTGATTGGGGGGAAGTAAAGTTAACTATTAATGCTGTGGATAGAACATTTCAAATGGCTGTATTTACATCTGCAAAAGGGAATTATAGATATGCACAGTTATTTGCTAAACAAAATTCAGAGTGTTTTCAAGAAGCTCATGCTTTGTTTTTTGAACATATAGGACAAGTATATAGAACAATCGTTTATGATAACATGAGAGTTGCAGTTAAAAAATTTGTAGGACCTACTGAGAAAGAACCTACGGATGCATTGCTTAAAATGTCCATGTATTATGGCTTTGATTTTAGGTTTTGCAATACTCGAGCTGGAAATGAAAAAGGTCATGTCGAGCGAAGTGTAGAGGTAGTACGACGTAAGTCTTTTTGTAAAAATGATAGTTTTAAATCATTAGAAGAAGCTAATAAATTTCTGATGGAAACATGCGATAAATTGAATAGCCAACCACATAAAATAAAAAATATGAAGACTGCAAAAGAAATTCTTAATGAGGAAAGACAACATATGGGGCCTTATATTGCAAAACTTGACACTGCTAGGATAGAAGAACCTAGAGTGGATAAATATTCGACATTCTCAGTGAATACCTGTCGGTATTCTGTACCTGATATATATGTTGGAAAAAGAATATTCATAAAAATATATTCCAATGACATTGTTTGCTTTAGTGAGGGTAAAAAAATAGCTTCCCATGAAAGGAAGTTAGGATTTTATGAATGGTCTATTAAGCTTGAACATTATCTTAATACCTTTAAAAGAAAGCCAGGATCATTAGCTTCAAGCACTGCAATGCTACAAGCAGACCCTAGGATTCAAAACATCTATGATACCTATTATAACAAAAAAGAGAAAGATTTTATAGAATTACTTTTATTTATAGGTAAAAGCAATATCTCTAAGGTCCTAAATGCAATAAATTTATTAAATAAAATAAATCCTACGGATATAACAACCGAAAAAATAAAGTCTATTTGTAATAGAGATTATACTAATTTTATCGAAAATAATGTTATCCAACTAAATTCAACTGTTGAATTTAAACCTAACGGTTTACTAGATGTGTATAAATCTTTAATACCAATATCAACGGAAGATTTTAATAATGAGGTGGCTATAATATGATAAATAAGAAGAAATTATATAAAGATATTGAAGAATTAGCAATAGATCTTAAACTTGCAGGTATAAAAAATAACTTTGAGGTGGGTGCGAAAGATGCTTGCATTAATGACATAAGCTATGAAGAATTTCTTTACAAATTATTGGAAAAAGAATCTGTTTTAAGAAGTGAAAGTAGTAAACAAAATAGAATTAGAATAGCAAAGTTTCCTTATAAAAAATATATCGAAGATCTTGTAGTTGAAGATTTACCAGTTGATGCTAAAAAGAAATTAAAGACGTTAAGTTCACTTGGATTTATTAGTACAGGACAAAATGTAATTTTAGCTGGAAATCCTGGGACAGGCAAGACCCACATGAGTATTGGCCTTGGAATAAAAGCTTGTTTAGCTGGCTATAAAGTTCTTTTTATTACGGTATCATCGCTTATCACCCAATTAAAAGAAAGTCGTTCTCAGAAAGTATTAAGAGCATTTGAAAATAAATTTGATAAATATGATTTAATTATTGCTGATGAATTGGGATATATTTCTTATGATAAAGAAGGTTCAGAACTTTTATTTAGTCACTTATCATTAAGAGCAGGTAGAAAATCAACTATAGTAACCACAAATTTATCCTTTGAAAGGTGGAATGAGATATTTAAAGACCCTATTATGACCGCTGCAATGATCGATAGACTTACGCATAAGGCATATATAGTAAATATGAATGGTAACTCCTACAGATTAAAGGAAACTAAAGAATGGCTCGCAAAACAATAATAAAATTTTCCTTCACTATATAATTAATTTGGAGGGAATATTATTTTTTTACAATTTTTGGTGGAGGAGTTTTGGGTTAGAATATGGGGGAGTTTTCACTTGACAAATACAGAAATCAAGCTGATCATGTCCGGACACTGTATAGAATTAATTTTGGAAAAACGAAAAAGTGAAATTGAAGATACTATCGCTGAAAGTAATTCACAGCTCTCTCGAATTGAATTTATATTACAAGGGAAAGGGGAGGAGTTAATCATGAATTATCAAGCGATTTTAAAGGAACTACCAGAGTGTATCGTCTATTCAAAGAGGATTACAGTACCAAGTTATGACTCATATTTTGAGATCATACCGGCAATCGGAGAAGAGGTTACTGCAGCAAATCCTGAATTAAAATGTACTGTTCCTGAGTACTGCTTCATCAAGTATATTGACAATGAATACAAAGATAAAGATATTAACATTGAATTCTGCGAAGCGGTAGACAAAATGGGTAAAGAAACTGGCGATATTAAATTTAAGAAGATTGAAAGTGTATCTGCAGTTTCCATTATGCACAAGGGTGCATATGCTGGGCTTGCAAAGGCGTATGCATTTGCTTTTAAGTGGACTGAAGATAATGGATATATAGTTGTTGACAGTCCACGAGAAAACTATATCGATGGTATTTGGAATAAAGAAAGCGAAGATGAATGGCTTACCGAGTTACAAATACCTTTGATAAAGAAATAAACTGGGGGATTATTAGCATAATCTTTGAGCTATTTATGTCGCATCCTTCATAAATAGCTCAACAATCATAAATATACGATTGCTGAACAATCGTTAAGTATGCCATTATCTGATTGGTTTGCGACACCAATACTATTAATTGCAAGCGCTTTAATGATCATTGGCGGTCTTAAAACAAAATGATAATATTCTTTTAAACTACTTTATAATGGGAGCCTTTAACTTTTAAAAGATAATACTTCTCCATCTTCGGGTATAGATACATTAATACTAATACTATTAGCACTTAAATAACACTTCAAGCCCTTTCTTGATAATCTGCAATGATTCCATGCCTCCATGTGTACAGCAACAATCTTTATATTTTCATATCTACGGCATAATTCATGTAAATCTTTTGTTGTCATAGTAATAGGTTTTCCATATTTAAATTGTGCACCACCACAATTGCAAACAACTATTCCAGGTTTAAAGTTTTCTATAGACTTTTCAACTTCCGTGCACCATACTGTATCCCCCGCAATATAGACAGGAATTTCGCCTTTTAAAGAAATAACAAAACCAGATACTGGTGCCATTTTCATAGCAAGAACACCGTGACCATGTTTTCCTTTAGTTCTATTAAAAATTATATTATTCCAAGTATAATTATCCTGAATTGCGTATACATCAGTAAACCCATAGGATTTCAATTTCATTTCATCTTCTGGTTGGCAGAATATTGGAATGCTTTTAGGAAGTAATTTTGCTGCCGCATCATCAAAGTGGTCCCTATGAGTATGAGTAACAAGTACAGCATCACAATTAGTAATATCATCGATACTTATAGGTAATTCTACTAAGGGATTATATTTTTGATTTGGTACATTCCCAATAGGAGCTATAGATCCTGCTTCGCTTAATACAGGATCTACAAGTATTCTCTTATTATTTACAGATAATATTAAGGTAGCATGACGAATTAATTGAATTTTCACTGTTCATTCCTCCTGTTGTTTTATATACATTTATTATATAATAGAAATTACTTGATTAGAGAAAGTAAAAGAGTGAAAATAATTTCGTCATGAAAGGATTTTATATATTATGCTTGATCAAACAGATATTCAAATTTTAAATATTCTTACAAAAAATTCACGTATGCAATGGCAGGAAATTGGCCAAGAAGTTCATTTAACTGGACAAGCAGTTAGAAACAGAATAACTAAAATGGAAAATTTAGGTGTTGTTGAATGCTATACTATAAAAATTAATTCTGCGTTAATTGGTAAGCCCTTAACTGGTTTCATAACTGTTTTTATGAAAACAACTGACCATTTAGCATTTCAAACATATATACATAATAATTCTATAATAACTGAAGCCAACAGAATAAGCGGAGAAGGCTGCTATATGTTAAAAGTAACTGCATCTTCTCAAGAAGAAATAGTACAACTGTTAGATGAAATTTTAAAATATGGAAATTATAAATTAAATTTATCCATAGAGAATATAAAATAGTAAGGTAGCTCCAGTACACCACCCCCGATAACATTATACGTTTTTTTCTCCCACCTACAGGCCACTAATTAGTGAAAAATTAATAATAAGGATGTGATTTCATGAGACTTCACAGGCTACTCGGAATTATTATGTTGCTTAATACACGAGGAATAATGAAAGCCGGAAATTTATCAAAAATACTTGAAACCTCAGAAAGAACTATATACAGAGATATGGATATATTGTGCGAATCAGGTATTCCTATTTTATCAATTCCAGGTCCCAGTGGAGGTTTTTCTTTTGTTGAGGGGTATAAAATCAATTCTAATAACCTAGCGAGCGGAGATGTAGTTAATCTATTGCTTTCAGGTATGGGTATACACTCAGAAAAAAATACTGAAATGTCGCAGCAACTAAAACTTGCCGTCATTAAGCTTGAAAATAGTGTATCAAAGGAACATAGAGAAGAAATTATTAAAGCTAAGGAAAGGTTTTTTATTGATTCGCAACCTTGGTGGGGCACGCGAATACAAAATCAGAATGTAGATATAATTAAAAAGTCAGTGCTTAATTTAAAGAAGTTAAAAGTTCACTATAAAAAATTTGATGGAGAAGTATCCGAGAGGATTCTAAGACCTTATGGTGCGGTGGTAAAAAATTCTGATTGGTATGTGGTAGCGTTTTGTGAATTAAAAAACGAGATTAGAATTTTTAAATGTAGCAGAATTGAAAGTATTGAAGTTCTAGATGAAAGCTTCAGCATGGATGAGAACTTTAACCTGGGAAAGTTTTGGGAAAATAGTAAGCATCAATTTGTGAGACAATCCTACCTCAAAGTAAACCACGCTTCATACCCTGTTAAAATTAAATTCTATGAGGAAAAGAAGCAGACCCTTGAAGGCTTTTGTGTACTCTCTTCCATGAAAGTTAATGATAATTGGTTTTATGATATCGACATGATAAGTTTTCAAACTGCCTCCAATGTAATTTTCCCTTTAAGTGATAGAATTGAGGTTTTAGAGCCTATAGAGCTTAGATCGTACATAATTAGAAAAACAAATATAATTTCAAATTTATATAGGGCTACATAATTCCTGACATACTGTTGGCAAGGATTCCCTGATATAATTGTGATATCAAATAAATGGATGGAGGCAATAATTATGGAAGAAAAAATAGTAAGCTTTGAAGGATTTAAGTCTGTAGGTATACCTTATTTTGGAAACAATAGTAATAGTGAAATTGCTACTCTTTGGGAATCATTTAACAAAAACTGCGGAGACATAAAGCAAAAAAGCAAGTCCATGCTGTATTATGGTATATGTGATTATGGAAATTGTGGAATGGATTCAGAAGGTAGGTTCAACTATACTGCTTGCGCCGAAGTAGACAGCTTTTCTGATGTACCTGAAGGTATGGTAACAAAGGTTGTCCCAGAGGGTAAGTACATGGTGTATACTTATAGTGGAGCTATAAAAGATTTAGGTGCATTTTACAATGATGTATTTGAAAAGTTCATTCCATCCTCTTCGTATGAATTTGATTGTAGACCCCTACTAGAATTGTACGACGAGAGATTTATGAATAATGGACAATTTGACATATGTGTTCCTATTAAATAACACTTTTATAACTCATAATTGGGTGACTTCCACCAAATTATGAGTTATTATCACATATAACGAATTATACCTGCTACCCTAGCTAAAATATTGATTTTAAGATAATCAGAACTTCTTATATCTACTAAATATATTTCACTTTTTGCTCCCTAAAATTAAATTGTATTCTTAATTTCCCATCCTTGTAACCGGCTTTAATGATTTCCTTTGATTGTAATTTTTGTGGAAGTACAAAATTTCGTTTTTCATTTTTAATGGAAATACTAATTTCATCTCCATTTTGAAGTAAATTTAATTCATTTTTATCTACAAAAGGCATATTGATATTTAAATAATAGCTTTCATCTGTACTTGATTTTTCAATTTCAAAAATTTTGTCTTTAAAGAGCACTTTGTCTGCAGAAACTTCTTTAAATATACTTTCTCCCATATTTAATAGGACCTCATAATTCCTAACCTCGCTATGCATTAACTCAGTTTTGAAAATTGGTACCGGGCTAAAACTTTCACTTATCTCCTTAAGATTTTCACTTTGAAGCTTCATCCATTTTTCGAAATATCCTTTCCCTCCCTCTTCTGAAATTATTTTATTTACAATAATTGCGTCTACATTAAAATCATAGAGATGCAAATAAGAAAAATTTCTTTTAGCTTCCTTGATAACAATCTTTTCTGGAGTAGTAACTATTCTAAGGCTTACCTTATCCTTTTGGAGCATTAACTTATGGAGTTCATCAATTTTCTTATATAGCATTTCTATTTCATCAAAAGTTCTCTCATCAGGAAGCGGAATCTTTACTGTATGCTCAATTATTGGCTTTGCAATTTTTGCCATCTTTCTTTTCATAGGAAAAATTTTGTCCATCCACCACTTGAAAAGCTCTGGAAACTTCAAAAGCGACATAGTTTCGCCAGTAGGAGCACAATCAACTATTAACACCTCATAGTTATTTTCATCATTAATCTGTTTAATTTTAAGTAAGGAGATCAGATCCTCGAACCCTGGGAAAACCAGTAATTCTTCAACCTCAATGGTTTTTGCATTTTTTAAAAGCATCAATTTTTCTATATAGCCTTTGATATTCCCCCAAATAGCTTCATTTTCAATAAGAGCATCCACCTCTATAGCTTCTAAATTTTCTGAAATTTGGGTAGGTGTATTCGATAGCTTTACACCGAAGGCATCGGAAAGACTATGAGCCTGATCAGTGCTCATTATAAGCACATTTTTCCCCTGCTTTGCAATCTGGCAGGCTGTGGCTGATGCGACACTAGTTTTTCCAACTCCACCTTTTCCTGTATATAAAATAATTCTCATTTTAATCCCTCCAATTCAATTATAAAAAATCTACTTTAACCTTTTTAATCTCTTGGTTTGCTTCCTCTTCCGCTTTTTCACAACCCTCGTTAATAAGATCCAATCCAATATCCTTAATAAGGATAATTGCTTCCTTCTCAAAGTTATTGATCTTGTGCAAGATTTTTTCTGGCAAAACATCTTTTATAACCTCATATTTAAGTTTTTCTATTCTTATCAATTTTTTAATTATTTCACCATTCATCTAATCCACCTTCTCATCAAAATAAATAGATAGATAATCCTCATTAAAATCAGCTTTACTTATTGAGTACTTTCTCAGTGAATTTGGACAAGGAATATTCCTCTTAAAATTACCTATTTTTATGGATATATCGGAACCAGTTTCATACAGTTCTAAGTCTTTTTTATCTCCAAAGGGCACATAAACTTGAAGCTTATAACCACCCTCAACCTTTTCAAATTTCTCGTTAAAGGTTATTTTTTGAACCTTAAATATATCCTTAACATTCAGAGAATCCACAACTATCCTTTCTAAGCCGCAAATTCCATTAATATCTACCTCATACCATTTAATTTTGAACCTCAGTAAATTCAAAAATACTGAATCTATTTCTTCCATGTACTTTCCTTGAATGCATTTCCACTCATCAAAAAATTCATTACCTATATCCTGGGGTATTATCCTGTTAATATATATTGCATCTACATTAAAATTATAAAGATTTAAATACATGTAATTTCTCTTGGTCTCTTCAATAACCATTTTTTCAGGAATTGTAACCAATCTTATACTGCAACTCTCTCTATCCTTAAATAAGTTTTGAAGATCTGTTAGCATTATATAAAGTTTTTCAATATCATTCATAGCTTGCTTATCAGGCATTTCTATTTTAAATGCTATTTTAGAGATAGGTCTGAGCACTTTCATTGCAACCTTTCCAATGGGAAATAATTTCTCCATGTACCAACTCATAAGCTCTGGAAATTTTAAAAGGGATATGGTCTCTCCTGTGGGTGCACTATCCACAATTATTAGGTCATAAGTACCTTTGTCATATAAATCTTTAATTTTCAAAAGACAAAATAGCTCTTCCATTCCTGGAAACACAACAATATCCTCAAAACTTTCTGCTTGCTCTTCATCTTTAAAAACCATCATTTTTTTAAAAGCAGCTTGAATACTCCCATAATAATTCTCCATTTCATAATTAGGATCAATTTCAAGCCCCCATAAATTTTCCCGTATTTCTGTAGGCTCATTCTTTATTTGTTGCATAAAAATATCACTCAAGTTATGTGCCATATCAGTGCTAACAATTAAAGTTTTTATTCCCTCTATTGAAGCCTTAAGTGCATGAGCTGCTGCGGTGCTTGTTTTACCAACTCCACCTTTTCCAGTAAAAATAATTATTCTTTTCATATCATCCCTCCTAATTTTAATTCTTTAATTGAATAGTTCTTTTAACGAAGTATTTCTTCTTAAAATAACTCAGGTTTACTGAGCTATTCAATAATTATTTTTCTTAATTTTTTAACAGGAATCTCTTCTTTAACTGGATTCTTAATTCCCTTAAAAACTCCCAGTACTTTGTTATAAATACTTAGAGCTGAAGAAATTTCCTCCTCGGTAAGCTTTCCGTAAATCTCAATAAAATATTTAACAATCATAGCCTTTTCCTTCTCAATCACTGCATTAGCAATCTCTGTAAGGGTTATTAAAACTATTCTTCTATCCTCTGCACTTCTTATTCTTTCTACCATTAGCTTTTTTTCTAATCTAGCGATAACCCCTGTGGCAGTATTTAATGGAGCATTTATGTACTCTGCTATTTCCGTCATATTAGCATTCTTTTTTCGATGCAAGAATAATAATGCTAATATTTCATTCTTAGAAAAATCTAAGAATATATCACTCCACTGTTCTGGAAAAAACAAAACCTTAAACTCATCAATATGATTAAAAATAATTTGCTCTATTTTGTTTATATCCATAAACTTCCTCCGAATTAGTTCTTGTTACGAATTATATTTTAATTCTATCACCGAAGTATTTTCTTGTCAATAAAATTGCATGAAAAAGTATTACATGTACCCTTCTGTGCTTAATTGCTTCCCGCTAAGTATCCTGTAGAAAATGCCATTTGAAGATTATATCCACCTGTCTCAGCATCAATATCCATAACTTCTCCTGCAAAATAAAGATTTTTTATAAGTTTTGATTCCATAGTTGAAGCATTTATTTCTTTAACTTTAACTCCACCTGAAGTTACTTGAGCTGCTTTAATCGATAAAGTTTCTCTAACTGTTAGTTTCATTTCCTTCATATAAGTAATTATCTTATTCTCATCAGTCTTCTTTAAGTCATTAATCTTAACCTCTGTTACTCCTAACATATCAAATATTTCTTTCAAGTAATTTTGTGGAAGAATGCCTTTTAAATTATTAAGTACAGTCTTATTTGGATTGCTCCACATAATCTCTGATATTTCCTCCTTAGACTTATTTCTTAAAAAATCTAAAGTAACTTGTACTTCTCCCTCTCCTAAAGCTTTGCTTATATAAGATGAAAGCTTTAACACTGCTGGTCCTGATATTCCAAAATGAGTGAATATCATATCACCAAACTTTTCTATACTCTTCTTTTTAATCTTAGCTGAAACTACAACATCCTTCATTGCAACGCCTTGTAAACTCTTAACAAACTCTTCCTTTATAACTAATGGGATTAATGCTGCGTATAAAGGTGTTATAGTGTGTCCACATTTACTTAATACTTCAAACATAGAACCATCTGAACCAGAACCTGGGTAGCTCTTTCCTCCTGTTGTAACAATTACCTTTTCGCCTAAAATCCGCTTGCCATCATCCGTTACTACACCTTTAATTTGTCCATCTTCAACTATCAACCCTTGAACCTTACTGTTATACATAATCTTAACATTATTTCTTTCTAAATCATTTTTCAGTAATTCTATAACTTCATCGGCCCTATTACTTTTGGTATATATCTTTTGGTCAAGCTCCTCCTTATATTCTAATCCAATTCCTTTAAAGTATTCTAAAAGTTGATTATTTGAAAATGTATAAAGAGCGCTATATAGAAATTTCTTATTACTTACTATCTTATCAAAAAATTCCTCTATATCTCTATTATTTGTAATATTGCATCTGCCTCCACCCGTAAGTTTTAGCTTTGCACCAATTTCTTTGTTTCTTTCTATTAATATAACTTCACTATTTTTTGCTGCACTGATAGCTGCCATGATACCAGCAGGTCCTCCTCCAACAACAATAACTTTTAGCATAATCACACCTCACTAATTTTCATTTTTTAGTCCTTTAATACACTTTTTTAAAATCCTCATAATATTTTTATCGTAAGTTTCACCCTGAAAAATAATGCTTAATACGCTACCTTCTAAAATGCCTTTTAATAATTGTGACTCATCTATAATAATCCCTCCCTTCTATTCTATTTATAGTAGTAATTATACTAATAATAAATCCTAGAATTCAAATGAAGCTAGGATTTATTATTATATCATTTTACGTGCATCAATTATTGTTTGATATAAAGCTATTAGAATACAATCAATAATCTGATCTTTTTTCTCCCCTGTAGTTTTCTCAGAGTAACAAATGATTTTTAGCTTCTCTATGCACTTATCTATTTTAGACTGATGTTCTTGCGATATTTTTTCAATATATTTAATTGGAATTTTCTCTTCTACCCATCTCTTATTCGTATCGTTAATGCCTAACTCTACTAATGATAGTATCTTACAAAACAAAATATCTGGATTATCCTGAATAGTTTCATTTATAAGCATGATTTGATTAATAATAGACTTCCATACATCATATTTAATTTCTAAAAACATCCTCATATATTTATCCTCAAAAGTAGGAATTTGATAATTTACTATATCATCAATATCATCAATAGCAGAGGATTCTTCCTTGTTGTGTTTCGAATCTTCCAACAAATTATTTAATCCTGGTATCTTTAAGGTCTTAATCAATAAAGGTAAAAAATTAGAAGGTATAGGCACTCCGACTAATGTTAGATTTTCTAAAATACTTATACTCTCTGTAATTGCTAGAAAAGCTATAACAATTTGAGATAACATGCTTGTATTTACTATTGGAACTATAATATTCTCTAACAATTTAACTGTAATTATGGAAAGTGTATAAGTGCTAACTTTTTTAGTGAATTTACGTAGTCCCACACTTGAAAACCTTTTATATTTTATAGCAGTATATATTCCTGTAATAGTATCTAAGCTAATAAGCACCAAAAGTATAGTATATGAAGTTTGTATGCTTGTGAATATTTTAGAAAGGATGCCCAATATTCCAGATATTCCATATATTTTTAAAAAAATGTTGTTCTTGTCCATTTTCTCATCTCCATTAATACTAGACAACTATAAACATGGGACAAATAATTAAAACAAATTATTTGTTCCATATAATATATGCAGCATTTAAGAGTACTGGCATAGATATATTTATCCATATTCTAAATAATATTAGTTGGAGATGACAAATGACTGTATACTAATATGAATAAAATGTTGATAAAGTGGAGGTTTCATACTATGGTTGTGGATAACTTTAAGAATACATCTAGCAAGTTCGATAAGCTCGTATTAAGCAAGGTGAACTTCCACAAATAAATTCTACATTACTTATGGTACGGTTCCCCACTTATTATTCTAAACCCTCTATAAACCTGTTCCAATAGCATTACTCTAAATAATTGATGTGGAAAAGTCATCTTTGAAAAGCATAATTTATAATTAGCTCTTTCTAAAACAGCCTTAGATAGTCCCAATGAACCTCCAATAACAAAAGCTATATTACTGTCACCTCTTATACCTAAATCCCTTATATAATTGGACAACTCCACTGAGGATAACGTCTTTCCATTTAGCTCTAGAGCAATTACAAACATATTATCCTTTATGCTTCTTATTATTGCGTCGCCTTCTTTATCTTTTATTATAATCTCTTCTTTTTCAGAGGCATTATCAGGAGTTTTTTCATCACTTAATTCAATTATATTAAGTTTACAATATCTAGATAATCTTTTTGTATATTCATCTATAGCACTTTTTAAATATTTTTCTTTTATTTTTCCTACACAAATTATAGTTATATTCATTTTTAGCTCTCCTTATTTCACTTATATTACATTTTTCATAAATATAATATAAGATTGCATGACATATTTTAAAATTACAAACCAAATCATTACCTGCGCAGCTATCCATCTTCTGAATTCTCATTAAATCATCTCCTGCGGAGCTGGAATGTCGTTAAAAACAAATAACATGGATAAACCCCCATGTTATAACTAAAATTCGAATGGCATTCTATATGCTCAAGTCTCTTTTCTTATAAAACACATATGTGATGCTTATGGTTGCTGAAATAATTATAATTGATAAAACTACAAAACTCAATTGAAAACCACCACCATTAATCAAATTCTTAGCTTCATAATATTTGAATGGTGTAAAGTATTTAAGATTTTTAAATTTACCGCTTAAGTCTATTGCCATAGATAATATATACGTTATTAAAAGAACTGCTGTAGATATTGATGTTGCAGTCTTTGGATTTTCGCTTATTGCAGCTATGGCCGTGCCAATAAACATAAATATAAGCTGCAAAACAAACATTCCGCTCATTAAGATTACTATCTCTGTGGTTACTGCTTCCCCTTTACTGTATTTCCCTACCACAATGATCGAAGAAACCAAAGTAATAATATTAAATATTAAAACATTCACAAAGGCTGCCAATAGTTTTGATGTTATGATTTTATTTCTTGAAATAGGTTTTGAAAGTAGAAACTCTGCAGTTTTATCTCTCTCTTCTTTTGAAATTATATCAGCCCCAAGCATAGCAGCATGAATAGTTGCCATAAGCGCTAAATATAAAAAGAGCATTCCATAATAACCACTAGCCTTTGACAAATCAAAACTACCTATACCAAAGATTGTTTGCATAGATTTTGGCATTTGATCAAATAAATCATTCATTGACTGACCTGAGGCTGATAATGCAACATATTTGCCCATACCAGCAATAACCATAAATAAAATACCAAAAGCCCATATAATAAGCCCTTTTCTATGGGCCCTCATCTCTACAATAAATACATTCATAAACTAACCCCCTCGTATCATTCATTAATAAATATTAAGTGTTAACATATCTAAGCAGCATGAACATCTTTTTTAGAATATATAAAATAGCTGGCAGTAATTGCAAAAGCAATAAATCCTATTCCTATTATACTAAATGAAACCTCATAACTTGAATTTTTCATGATGTAATTTGCGTCAAAATACTTAAAAGGAGTAACGTAACGCATGGCAGCATCTCCCGATGTAGCTGCAAACATACCAATAATGAAAAATGTAAATACAGTACCAAGGGAAATAGGTAGCACCGATTTAATCTTTGGCATCACAACTGAAATTATAATCCCCAAAGCAAGAAACATAATCTGAACGAAAAACAATGTAATAGAAATCATAAAAAATAGCTTGTAACTATAGTCTTTTGTTGAAACAATGGACACCATAATGCTAGAAGCTAACAAGTAGATTATATTAGTAATTACAAGGCAGGTTAATGCAGCCATTAGCTTTGATGTCATAATCGCCCTGCGAGTAACAGGCCTAGTTAAAAGAAAATCTGCTGTTTTTGCGCCAACTTCCTTTGATATAATGGAGGTTCCTAGATCCATAGCTTGAATGGCACCACAAAGTGTTGTATATAAAAACATATAGGAGTAAAACCCTAAAATAGAAGACATACTATCTACAGAGAATCCCATTGCTTTTCTTACCGGCTCTGGAAATCCTTTCATTATTTCTTTAAATGCCTCAGCTTCCTTTGAAAAAGCGGGGAACATTGATAAGAAAAGAATAACAAGTGTTATTAAAGAACAAGTCCATATAATAGTGGATTTCCTATAAGTCTTTAATTCATGAAGAAACATATTCATAGCTTTTAGTCCTCCTTTTCATAGTAATGCATAAAGATCTCTTCGAGGTCTGGCTCTTCAATCCAAAGATTACTTATTTCTATTTCCGAAATCTTTTTCATAATAAAATTAATATTACCACTAAACAAAAAGCTTACTACATTATCCTTTATATCTAAATTGGCGACTCCACTGATTTTAAAATAATTATCATCTATTTTTGATTTTACCTCAATTTTAATTTTTTTATGGTTACTTTCTTGTAATGTACTAATCTTATCAACCTTTATTATTTTCCCCTCTTTAATAATTGCAACACGATTGCATAGCCTCTGGACCTCACTTAAAATATGAGAAGAAAGTAAAATTGTTGCACCTTTTTTGTTCTCCTCCTCAAGAAGCTCAAAGAATTTTTGTTGCATAAGCGGGTCAAGTCCACTAGTGGGCTCATCAAGTATAATAAGTTTAGGTGAGTGTAGCAGGCCTTGAACAATACCCACTTTCTTTTTATTCCCAAAAGATAAATCATCAATTTTCTTATTGAGGTCAAGATCCATTATCTCAGCTAGTTCTGTAATTCTTTTGCTACAATCTTTCTTGTAAAAACTAGCAGAATACTTTAGTAAATCAATAACTTTCATATTATCATAATAAAAAATTTCTGACGGTAAATATCCTATTTCCTTCCTTATCTCAGGACCAAATTCTATACAGTCTTTACCGAAAATTGTAGCACTACCACTAGTAGGATAAATCAGAGATAATAACGTTCTTATCGTTGTTGATTTACCTGCACCGTTAGGTCCAATAAAACCAAAGATTTCTCCTTGTTCAACATTAAAACTTACATTTGTAATACCTCTTGCTTTACCATAACTTTTAGTCAAATTTTTGATTTCAATAGCATTCATTAATAATCCCCCCTGTAATCTTGATACAATTATATTGTTAATTATAGATATTCCTCCTTGTATACTGCATTTTTATAAAAATCATAAATATCAAGTGCCTGTTCATACATTTCGCTCATACTTGAATGATTTTTAACACCTTCGTTCCAGATTCCTTCTGAACACCATCCAATCATTTTATTTAGCTTTTCAATATCCGTGCCATCTTTGAACTTATTTAAATCGATTTTTTCAAACATTTGCTTATACATTTTTTCTTCGATTTTATCATTGATTTCTTTCATTGAGTCAGCAATCTCTGGCATTTTTTCGCAACTCGCTTTAATCACAAATTTATACATATAAGGATATTTTTCTAAAAGAACCATTGTAAAATTCAGACTTTGCGTAAGCATTTTAAAATAATCTTTCTCATCAAAATTAAACTTTTCGTACACTTTTTTCTCCAAAATCTTCATAGCATATTCATATAAAAAAATAAATAATGACTTTTTGTTCTTAAAATATTGAAATAATGAACCTTTGGAAATTTTAGCCTCCGCTGCAATATCGTCTGTTGATGCATGTTTATAGTCCTTTATAGAAAATATATTCGTCCCTGCATTAATAATTCTATTTTGTTTTTCTTCATCCAATTTATAAAAGATCTGATACATAAAAAACTCCTTTCTGATTAGTATAGTCATAATATTACCCCGATGACTGAAAAAAACAACCCCCACAGGAAAGATATTGTTATTTTACCAACAATATCTTCGTTAATTAATATATTTATCCTTTTATTAGAATAGCATCTAATTGATTAAATTATAAAAAAATGCAAAAAAAATAAATAAAACTTACCACAAAAGTGCAAAGTTTTATTTACTACAATTCATATATTGTTTTACATAATTATACTATATTATTTCCCACAGCATTTTTTGTATTTTTTCCCACTTCCGCAGGGGCAAGTGTCATTTCTTCCGATTTTGTCGTTATTGACCACCATTTTGGAATCTCTATAAGCTATTTGAATTTCTCTTCTTTTTTCTTTTGAAAAAATCCCTTCCCATTGTGGAAGTTCATATAAATAATCTGCTTTTGCGTCTAGCATATTGAAATAAAGTTTTTCAAAATCTATTTTGAAATCTACTTTTGTATCACTTTCAGTTTCTTCTAGTTTTATAGGGTCTAAAAGACTATCGTTTATCCCATCAGCAAATCCCATAAAATATATGTTAGATACATCAAAGTATTTTGCAAGCTCGTCCATTGTACCCTTAACTTCATCTTTATGGTTTGATAATAATTTTGTATAGACACGTTTTTCTATTTCCCCATAATCATGCCAAAATGCAGGTTCTCCTTTACGTTTAACATAATCAACCACCATATCTGTCCACTCTTTATATAAACTCATTCTCTATTCTCCTCCGAATCATACTATATTTTGTTATATTACATTATTTTAATAAATATTTCGCTAGCATTCAACATAAAATTGTTAAATCGAATATACTTTCAGAATTTCTTACAACTAACCTATTATTTTTTAATTGGAATTAGGTCCTCTTTACTAAAAGGCTTTGATATATCAAAATTTCCACCTATAGTATCAATATTCCTATTTTCCACTGTTATCTTTACTTTCTTTACAGATGACAATTGAGTTAATGACGCCGATATCCCTTTTAGACAGCTTTTTTCTTTTGTTTCCGTCATATCTATTTTAGCTTCTTTACTTAAATTAACATAAGCAATATTATCTTTAATAGAAAAACTTAATATCCTAGTCTCTTTAGGAAGTATTGGTTTTAGCTCACTTTTTACAGTAGGCCCTTTTACAAGTTCTTGCATAATAGTTTCCCCGATAAGTTCTTCTTTATTAATAAGTCTCTCATCTTTAACTACTCCTACATCAGAACCCTCTTTAGTGCCATCAAAATAAACACCCAATTGGATAAATCCATCTTTTTCTAGGGGCAGGTTTAGATTTTGAAGCTTTTCTTTATTTGTGACACTTTTCTCATCTTTTTTTTCGCACCCATAAAATGACATTGTTGAGCCAACTAGCAATGAACATAATAATATTTTGATTGCTTTTTTCATATTTGACCTCCCTTTAATAATCCACTAAAGTGGCCTAATTAACGACTTCAAAAGGAGATTTATGGCACTCACTAAAGTTTATATTCGTTATATTATGTAACACCTGCTTATAGACGTAAGTGACTTTCCTTCTGAAATGTCGTTAAATCATCACCTGCGGTGCTGCAATATTAACGACTTCAGAAGGAGATTTATACTCCCACTGAAGTTTTCTCTTTGTTATAGTATGGAACTCCCACTTATACAAGTTGGAGACTTCCCTTCTGAAATGTCGTTAAAAGTTGATTACATCACTTGGCATATCTCTTCTAGCTAAATTCAAAGAAATATCCCTACCTATTTCGATATGATTTTCTTTGAGTATATTCACCACTGTTTGATAGGCTAAATCAGGATAATTATTAGTTTTACTCAAATGTCCCAAAATAATATGTTTTTGCTTATCATTCATTATTTCTACTATAGCTTTCCCACATGCATCATTGGATAGATGACCCATATTACTTAATATTCTTCTTTTCAACGGATACGGATAGGGCCCAAATTTCACCATTTCCACATCATGATTACTCTCGAGTAGAATTACATCTGCATCTTTTATCATATTCTTTACTTCATCAGAAAAATAGCCTAAATCTGTAGCTATGCATGCCTTCTTATTACCACTATATAACGCATATCCTATAGGTGCCGCCGCATCATGTGATATATTATAATTTATTATATGCATGTCTTTTATATCCACAGAATTATTATTGATGATTTTTATATTATTTTCTTTTATCTTACCTATCTTGATTTTCATAGCTTCCCAAGTATTCTCATTGGCATATATCGGTACATTATATCTTCTAGAAATAATTCCTGCACCCTTTATGTGGTCAGAATGTTCATGAGTAATAAAAATGCCATCAATATCATTAGGATCTTGATTTATTTCTTTAAGTGCGCTTTCAATGCTTTTACCTGGCATACCAGCGTCAACTAAAATTTTTGTATTTTCTGACGCTACAAATATGCTATTTCCGCTACTTCCACTATATAATGGACAGAATATCATAATTGTCTCCTTTAATTTCAAATTGTTACATAGTAACTCTTTTTATATCCGCCCCTATGCTTCTAAATTTTTCTTCAATATTTGGATATCCTCTATCAATATGCTCTATGCCTAAAATTTCTGTAGTACCTTCTGCTATAAGCCCCGCTATAACCAAAGCTGCTCCCGCTCTTAAATCTGATGCAATAACTACTTTCCCTATAAGTTTATCTACGCCATCTACCGTAGCGACACTTCCTTCAACCTTTATATTAGCGCCCATTTTTTTAAGCTCGTCCACATGCTTAAATCTAGCTTCCCAAATACTTTCATTTATTATGCTCCTACCCTCTGAAACAGATAACAATGTGTTCATTGGTTGTTGGACATCCGTTGGAAATCCAGGATAAGGCAAAGTCTTAATATTTACAGCCTTGAGTCTTCCTTCAGATTTAACAGTAACACTATCTCCACCTTCATGTACATCTGCTCCCATTTCCATAAGCTTTGCTGAAATTGATTCAAGATGTTTTGGAATAACATTATTTATAGTTACTTCCCCACCACAAGCAGCAGCTGCTATCATAAAAGTACCTGCCTCAATTTGATCTGGAATTACACTATAGTTGCATCCTGTTAATTCTTTTACACCTATAATTCTTATAACATCCGTACCTGCCCCTTTAATATTAGCTCCCATAGAGTTTAAAAAGTTAGCTACGTCAACAACATGTGGTTCTTTTGCAGAATTTTCTAAAATAGTTGTACCTTCTGCAAGCGTTGAAGCGGCCATTACATTTATTGTTGCACCTACACTAACAACATCAAAATAAATACTAGTTCCAATTAGTTTATCTGCCTGAATGTTTACAGCACCATTCTCAATAACTACTGTTGCTCCAAGTGCTTCAAACCCTTTTATATGTTGATCTATAGGTCTTACACCTATAGGGCACCCCCCCGGAAGCTCTACCCTAGCCTTTTTAAACCTTGCTAAAAGCGCACCAATCAAATAATAGGAAGCTCTCATTCTTCTTACATCTTCTGTGTTAGCATCAATGCTAGTTATATTTGTACTATCTATAGAAACTGAATTTTTTTCTCTTTTAATTTCACAGCCTAAATTTTCTAATATTCTTTCTATACAATTTACATCTTCTATATTAGGAATATTTTCAATGATACATTTACCCTTACTTGCTATTATAGCTACTGGTAAAATTGCTACTGCTGCATTTTTTGCACCACTTATTTCTACCTGACCAAAAATACGTCGGCCTCCGTTAATTACCAATTTATCCATATTTGTATCATCCTCACTATGCATTATATATTAATTACTTTCATTTTTATACATACAATTGAATTATACCATAATTACATTATATTTTAACATTTTTTTTAAATGTTAGACGATATTATTTTATTAAACACAGAATTTCTTACAATATTTATACTTTGTAAAAAAACAACGTAAAAAATCACCCGTGCTTCCACGGGTGATCTTTACATTGTTTAACTTTATTCTATTGTTTTAAAACTTCCGCAGTCTGTACATTCTGGTGTTTTAGCAACACTTTCATGTTTTACAACTTCAATTTTGTTTAAAGTGCAGTAATTATCATCTTTACAATGATATTCACATTCATTTACGGTACAACCTATACTGTCATTATGCTTCATAAGAAAAGCACCTCCCTTTATTAATTATAAAACTATTGTTAGCATAATCAAAAATAATTATGCTAGCAATACAAAAATATTTGATTGTAACATCTTCATTTTTTCACCTTAATAAATTACAAATGAATCTTCATACATAAATTTACACAGGAAATACAAAACCTAAAAATTATGTTATAATACACTTATAATTTACTCAAAATAATGTTAACCAACATTGGTTATTAATTTTGCTTGGAGGAAACATATGAAATATTTTTTAGTTGCGTTATTTGATGATTTATCTAATTCTACAGTTCAAAATATTCAAAGAGATATCTGTAGAAAATATAAACTATATAAGAGTTCTCCTAATCTTTTTATACCTATAGTTTCAATAATTAATCCTGATTTAGAAAAATTAGATGTTGTTGTTTCTAAAATTCTATCTCCCTATAAAAAATTTAAAGTGGCTATAAATAATAGTATTAGTTTAAACGAAAATTTAAGTCAAGTTAATCTTGATGTTGAAGATAAAGGATATATTTTTCGGCTAGCAAGAAATATTACAGACACTTTAGATTTACATAGTTTTAACGTTAAAAGTGATGATTATAATGTTGATTTAAATATTATATTAGCTAATGCCAATCACCTCATTAAAAAGTCATATAACG
Source organism: Clostridium sp. CM041 (assembly GCF_055081035.1). Lineage (NCBI taxonomy): Bacteria > Bacillati > Bacillota > Clostridia > Eubacteriales > Clostridiaceae > Clostridium > Clostridium sp. CM041. The sequence continues at coordinate 2,495,634 of NZ_CM143648.1, read as the reverse complement.
GAAGTACAATTTCTATTGATGACACTTTAGATAAGGGTGATTTCCTACAATTTGTAAAGGTTTCTAAACTTGAATTGTGGAAACAGGTTAGTACTAAAAAGGAAATGTTAGTTAAAACTTATGAGCTAAGGGAATATTAAAAACATGAAGTTATATTTTAGGTTTAAGGGGGATGACAATGATTTACTACTTGGTTGGCTTATTTGATAATGTTTCTTATAAATATATAGAATCTATGCAAAAGGCAATCTGTGAAAAGTATAACCTATACAAGTCTGATGCTAATTTACCTATGCTTCATGTAACTCTAGAAATAATAACTAATCCCAATCTTTACGATTTGGATACTGCTTTAAAAAACATTCTTAGGAATTATACTAAATTTGAAGTTGAATTGAATGGCGTAATATGTTTTGACCCTCCCTATAAGTCTGTAAATTTAAATATTGGTAATGAAGGCACTATATATCAATTATCTAAAAATATAAATTCAATTTTAAATTTACATGGGTTTAAGGTTAGAGATGATATTGAAACTTGGAATTTGCATATCTCACTAGCTAATACAACTTTCGCTGATAGAGAATGGTCTAATAGTGAATATTTAGCAGCTTGTGCTTCAGCCAAGGATGAAAATTTCTCAAGAACTATCACAGTGGATACTATCGAGCTTTGGAAACCTATAAATAATAATGATGAAATGGTGATTAAGAAATATATTCTATAAAATATATCATTTGATTTTCTTGCACCTTAATATCGATTAAAATGAATATACATAATTCAGTAAAAAGGCGGTTTCAAATATGAATTTACAAAAATTATTCCAGATGCAAAATACTTTAGACCATAGAATTCAAGTGCAACATAACCTTGAAGGAGTACCCTTATTACAAAAAAAAATACTTTCCCTTCAAGTGGAACTAGGCGAACTCGCGAATGAAACTCGTTGTTTTAAATTTTGGAGTACAAAGAAACCTTCAAGTAACGATGTAATTCTTGAAGAATATGTTGATTGTATACACTTTATTTTAAGCCTCGGAATAGAAAAAAACTTTCAAGATATCACTTTGAATACTAAATGCATTACCGCTGAATTATCTCAGCAGTTTTTAACTGTGTATACAAATATTGCAGATTTTATAATTTGTTCTTCTCTTGATAACTATTTAAATATTTTTCAAAACTTTTTGAGTTTAGGTCAAAATCTAGGATTTTCAGAAGAAGATATTGAAAATGCATATTTCTATAAAAATAAAATTAATCACGAAAGACAGGATAATGGATACTAATTCATATTCAAATATAGTGGAAACCTTTCTTCTGAAATGTTTTCACTATATTTTTTTAATATTACAACACATTCTGGGTAAACTACCCTAGAGGAGTGTGATTGTAATTGGGATTAATATTTTCTATAGTTGCAGGCGTTTGTATGAGTCTTCAAGGTGTTTTTAATACAAGGGTAAGTGAAAAAATTGGACTTTGGGAAACTAACGCATTTGTTCAAGGAACTGGATTCATCGTGACCTTAGTAATACTCCTTATAGTTGGCAATGGTAATATCAAAGCTATAAAAGAAGTAAATAAATTATATTTACTAGGAGGATTCTTAGGCGCTATAATTATATTTTCTGTTATGCAGGGAATAACAAAAATGGGACCAACATGCTCCATTGCAATTATATTAGTTGCTCAGCTACTATCCGCCGGTGTAATTGATAAATTTGGAATGTTCGGAGCTCAGCAAATTAAATTTGCCTTATCTAAGTTTATAGGTATTGGCATAATGATTGTAGGCATAATAATCTTTAAATGGAAATGTTAATAATCTCTTTTTTATTAACATTTTCAAAAAATTTGCATATACTATAATAATGTAACAATACATTTAGGAGGCATACATGTTTTCCTTCAAAAATAAGTTAGATCCCAACTTAAGGTGTGCTTTATTTAGTAGCCTATATGAAAACTATAGGGTGCTAATACATTGCAAATCCCTTGAGACTAAGACCGTTAATAAAATTAAATTTTTAAAATGTGATATTCTACGCCATATCCCCTCGATAAATTGTATTTGTGCTATTTTAACTTCCAGTGCTATATATAGATTACTAGAATATCCCCAAGTAGCATATATAACTTTTGATTCTTATGCACATTTATGTGGTAATAGTATACTCGCGTCTAATGGCGTATCCTTTCAAAATGACTATAGCCTTACTGGAAAGGGCATTGGCGTTGGAATAATTGATAGCGGCGTGTATCCCCATCCTGACTTATTAAATCCTTGTAATAAAATTAGAAAGTTTGTAGACGTTGTTAATAATTTAAACTATCCTTATGATGATAATGGTCACGGCACCTTTATGAGCGGATTAATTTGTGGTAGTGGTTATGGATCTAAGGGTATGTATAAAGGTGTCGCCAAAAATAGCCATATATACATGATTAAAGCCTTTAATAAACTAGGAAAGGGTTTTGTATCTGATATTTTATTTTCATTAGAAACTCTATTAAGCGAAGATAATGACTTTAACCTTAAAATCATTTGCCTTCCTTTTGAAACTTTTGAAACTAATGAATTTGTCCTTTCTTTATTCTCAAAGCTTTTCGACCTTGCAATCTCAAAGGGCATAGTAGTAATCGTTCCTAGTGGTAGCAATAAAAATGTTAAAAGTTCTGTGCGGGGCATAGCTACTCTTAAAAATTGTATAACGGTAGGTGGGTATGATAACATAGGAAGCCCAAAAATATATGAATATTCTTCCTGCGGTCCTTTCCAAAAGCTTGATAAGCCAAATTTGATAGCTGCCTGTGTTAATATTTGCTCTTTGATTTCTGATGCACAATTTATCTCTGAAAAAAATGGTGTGAAGCTTTATCCTACTCGCATCACTAATCTGTATACGACCTACACTGGAACTTCATGCTCTGCGGCTTTTATAAGTGGATTATGTGCACTGCTGTATGAGAACAATATAAATTTATGTTATAAGGATACATTGGCTTTATTAAAGACATCTTCAAGCCTAATAAATTCCCCAAAATATATGCAAGGTTCTGGAATTGTAAACTTAGAAAAATTATTACCTTAAAACATCACCTGCGGAGCTGAAACATTAACGACTTCAGAAGGGGATTTATACTCCCACTGAAGTTTTCTATTTGCTAGGGTATGTAACTCCAGCTTACAAAAGTGGGAGATCTTCCTTCTGAAATGTTTAATGTAATTATATTTTAAAGCCTAATTCCTAATATATATGGCATGTTAGCACAATAACTATACATTCGCTGTATAATTATTGTTTAATAAAAACACATTTGGTGTATAATATAGATATTGTTTAATATTTATAATTAAGTAAAAACAATTATTAACGTCAAACAATAATATTATACTATTGTAAATTTACATTTCCAAGGTCATAATCATTGTTTTAGACCAGAGGAATATGAGGAGGATTATTATGATAAGCGAAAGATTGTTCAATGAACTAAACAAGCAAATGAACTTTGAATTTTATTCTGCACACCTTTATTTAGCTATGTCAGCTTATTGCGCAGCAGAAGATTTTGATGGTTTTTCTAATTTCTTTAAAGTACAAGCTGAAGAAGAAAAATTCCATGCTATGAAATTTTATAATTATATAAATGAAATGAACGGACGCTTAACTTTAGAAGGAATGAGTGAACCTCAAAATGATTATGAAACACTTCTTGATGTTTTTAACATAGCATATGCTCATGAAAAAGTTGTAACTAGTAATATTTATAATCTTACTGACATTGCTACTGAAGAAAAAGAACATGCTACTATAAGCTTACTTAAGTGGTTTATTGATGAGCAAGTTGAGGAAGAATCTAATTTTAATGGCCTTATAAAAAGGCTTGCGAGAATCAACGCTGATCCTACAAGTATTTATATGCTGGATAACGAACTCGCAACTAGGGTTTTTGTACCACCTGTTACTAAATAAAATAGATAAATTCATAAAAGTAACATATATATTTTAAATAGATTTTTAAAGGCACATATCAATATTGATATGCGCCTTTATTAGTTCCATTATACAATACTATAATTTTTTTTTATTTAATGACTTTTTATAAGTGCAAGTTAACTACAATAGCTCTCTCCTAACTAAATCAAGTAACTCCATAGTTGCACTCTCACGTATTTTCTGCCTGTTACCAGATAATTTAAGCATCTTAGTTTTAACTTCACCATTAATATATAACCCAACATATACAAGTCCCACTGGTTTTTCTGCACTTCCACCATCTGGGCCCGCAATTCCCGTAGTTGAAAGGCCAATACTAGTGCCTGCAGTTTTTGCTATACCTTGCGCCATTTCTGCGGCTACTTCACTACTTACTGCACCATACTTATCTAATGTTTCTCTCGCAACTCCTAATCTATTAATTTTAGCCTCATTGCTATATGTAATTGCCCCCTCTATAAACGCAGAAGATATCCCTGGGTAATTTATAAGCTTTGCAGCTACCATTCCTCCTGTGCAAGATTCTGCTGTGGATATAGTTAACTCCTTATTTATAAGCATTTCTCCAAGTACATTTTCTAAGGTTATATTCCCTTCGCCATAAATGTTATTTCCTAGTCTTCTACGTATTTCATCTTCCATAGGCGCAATCAGTCTTGTGCCTTCTTCCTGTGTATTAGCCTTTGCTGTAATTCTAAATGTCATTTCCCCTGCTTTAGCATAAGGTGCCACAGTTGGATTAGTTTGATTATTCAATATATCTTCTATCATTTCTTCCGCACTGCTCTCTCCCACTCCAATAACTCTGAGCACCTTTGAAACTAATACACCTTGCGCAAACTTTTTAAGATAAGGAATAACCGCCTCCTCAAACATAGGTTTCATTTCCCAAGGTGGACCAGGTAAAAGTGCAATTATCTTACCATTTTCTTCTATTATACATCCCGGCGCTGTGCCATTATTATTAGGAATCACTACCGCATCTACTGGAAAATACGCTTGTTTCTTATTGCTTTTCGTCATTGGTCTGTTCATATCTTTAAAATAATCCTCAATAATTTTTAAAGAAGCTTCATGAACAACGCTACGCTTGCCAAAATATTCAAAAGCTACTTCCTTGGTTAAATCATCCTTTGTAGGTCCAAGTCCCCCACTAGTTATAACTAAATCAGCTCTACTAAATGCTAATCTATATGATTCTAAAAGTCTTTCTGGATTATCTCCAACTACGCACTGATGATAAACTGATATACCTAAATCTGCAAGTCTCTTAGCAATATATTGTGCATTTGTATTAACAATATCGCCGAGTAATATTTCCGTACCTACTGATAATATTTCTGCTTTCATAATAACTTCCTCCCTTAGATGCCACTTACGTAGCAAGTGGTATTTACATATTTACATTAAAGAGTAATTTCGCTTAAATTTTACTCTTTATAATTCTTTCATTGGTTCTATGAATAATTTCTTCTGGATATCCCATAAATTCAAGTACTTTTATTGCATTTCTGGTAGAAGATACCCCTTTTCTTATTTTATAATCAAACTCTAATCCATGCTCCCCTACACTCTCAGTAAAATAATAGCATTCATATAAGTCTCCTACCATTTTAGTTATTTCAAGATCATGTGTAGCTACTGCAACCAAAGAATTGTGAATAGACAAATAAGCTAAAATTTCAGCAGAAGCATTAACCCTCTCAATAGGGTTAGTTCCCCTAAAAATTTCATCAATAAGACATAGGTTTGTTACTTCCTCATTGCAAACATTAATTATTCTAAATATTGCCTCTGCCTCACTTAAATAATAACTTTTCCCACCAGTTATATTATCACTTACAGTCATCGAAGATACTATATTGAAATATCCACCTTCATAGCTTGTAGCAAGGCAGGTAAAAATAGTTTGTGCAAATAGTGCATTTAAGCCCACAGCCCTTAAAAAAGTAGATTTACCTGACATGTTTGAACCCGTTATAATAACACCCTTTTCTATAGTTAAAGAATTACCTACAGCAGCTTCTATTAATGGATGTTTTATATTCTCACCTTTTATCTCTTTAAGTCCTTTTGTTAATTTAGGCTCCGTATATTCTAAAAGCCCATCCCTATAGGACGCTACAGATATTAATGCATCAATTTCTCCTAAAATTAAATAAATTTCTCTTATTTCTCCAATATGTGCTTTAACCTCATCTATTATTCTATAAAAGCCTCTAGCTTCTTTTAAAAAAAACATATTAAAGTATTCAAAAATAACATCTGCACCTTCTATTCTTCCTATTCCAATGGAGGTAGCTTTTTTCATTATCACCTTGCAACCCTTTGCTTTTTCTTTAAGCTTTAAGGTATATTCCTTTATCTCTTCATCCTCTACTCTTCCCATAACTTCAGCTAACGTAATTATCTTTCCTAAATATCCCATAGCTTCAATTTCTGCCCCAACCTGTTTTTTAATCTTAACATTAATAAACCCATTAGCTAAAAACATTATAAATAAAAAATAAAAGGCTTTAGATATTCCAATAAAAGCTATTGAAACTAAAGAACCATAAGCTAGTAATGTTAAAAGATATAGCAATGGCTTCATTGAAGTTTTATATAAGATCTCATTCCATAAAAACGATGTTACAGTATTATTACGCTGTCTTCCCAGCTTTAATAAACTAACTTGTATTTTTTCTCTTGTTTCCTTATTTTTTTGAAAAAAACTAATAGTCTTATTTCTATTAATTAGTTTTTCTTCTTTTAAAATTGGATTTCTTAAAATATGGTATAAGTACTGTTCCCCTGGAGATGACAATGTTCTGTCTACCTTTTCAAAAACCTGGTTCATATTTAAATCTAAGTAAGTTTGATCATCAACATATATTTCCTGCGGGTTTTTATACTTTAATACATCAAATAATAATTTAATATCTTCAAATTTCCTCTCTCGCTTATTTTCCACACCATAGTTTTCTCTAACCTGTTTTAATTTCTTATAAAATATTGCTTTGCTTCTTGCTACTAGACCTAGCATCACTAAGACTAAAGAGATAATAATTCCCCACAAATATATCTCTTTTGCATTTTTCCCTAAAATAATTGTTATGTAAGTTATGATTGCAGCCATAACCATGCTTGTTATAAATAAGTTGCTAAATTTTTTATCCTTGTCCACTTACCTTATCCCCCTTAAAAATCACTAACTCCTTTTTATAAATAATCTAATACCCTCTTTTTAAATCTACTACATTTACTAGTTCTTCCCCTTGTACATATTTTTTCATATTCTTATATATAAGGTTAAATCTTCGCTGGTTTCTCATCTCTGAAATCCAGGAATTATGAGAAGTTAATATAACATTATTTAGATTCCATAATGGATTATCCACTTTTAAAGGTTCTTCTTCATATACGTCTATTGCGGCTCCTGCTAGTTTACCATTTTTCAAATTTTTAATTAAAGAAGCTTCATCCACAATACTCCCTCTAGCTACATTTATGAAAAAAACTCCATTTTTCATTGCAATAAATCTATCTTCATTAATTAAATGATGGGTAGCTTTGGTATATGGCACTGTACACACAATCACATCACATAACTTAATCATTTGGTCTAATTCACTCATAGCATAGCATGTATTAAAATATTCAACATCTCTACCATCTGTATTTACACCTATTAAGTTTACGCCGAACCCTTGAAGTCGTTTAGCTGCCTCCGCAGCTATTGTGCCTGTCCCTATAAATCCTATAGTTTTACCATATATCTCCCGAATACTTGTATCCGTTTTCCATTTTTTATTAGCTTGATTTTCATATAGCCCCTTACTATTCTTAAAGAGCTCTAGAATTTTTAATACAATCCATTCCCCCATTGGTATACTATAGCCACCTTTATTATTCGTAATTATAATAGAAGTGTTTTTAACATACTCTGTTGGCAATTGGTCAATACCTATGCTAGATAATTGAATCCATTTTAGCTTTTTCATTTTCTCTATGGCGAGTGTTTTAAATGGATCATAACAAATTAAAACCTCTATGTCCTCAAGCTTTTCACTATAAATTAAATCTTGCTCTTTAGCTACCTTTATATCATACCCAAAATCTTCTATACCTTTCATTTTTTCTTCGCCATAATTATATGTAAAGAGTGCTTTAATAGCCATGCAAATCCTCCTTCGAAAAAAAGGTGCCATAAGGCACCTTATTTAAATACATTTACCAAATTAGTAAATATTTCTTTATTATCTTTAAGTTTAGTTTCATTTCCCAGTACACAAAAGTAGTTTTCCTTTATAACATCATTTAATAGTGCTTTAAAAGACTTAATGTCCGCAGGATTTGTACTTAATACTTCTTCTCTCTCCTTTTGTCTTTGCTCCTCAGTAATACCTCTTATATAATATGCTGTCGCCCGCTCACCTTTCATAGAAGGTGTTAATGGTGAGTCAAGCTCACTGATTGTTCCAATAATGTATTTTGTCATTTCTCTTTCTGAGGCTTCAAAGCTTCCTATATAATCGCATATTCCATCGTAAGCTTTTAAAGTCTCTTGGACATTAGGATCACGATAAGATACAAAGACTATATTCCCACTTCTAGCTATATTTGCAAAACCACCATAGGCGCCACCTTGCACACGCACTCTATTCCATAGGTAATCGAGACTTGCTATAGTTTTAAGTACTAGCATTTTACCTGAATATGAATATCCCTTCTTAATGAAGTTATATCCTTTAGCTACATACTGAACATCTGATGAGGTTAATAATCCTTCATTATTTTTATTTAGATCAAAATTATACAATGCATCTGGCAATTTTTCTTCTCCTAAGACGCTTATAATCTTAGGTAGCTCTGTAGTAAATGCAGTATATATGTCTTCTTCTCCTGTAACACTTATTATAAGATTATTTTTGTTAAATATAAGCTTTGATACCTTGTTTAAGTTTTCAATGATCTCTTCTGCTTTGTTATCAAAATCTCTTTCAATCTCATCAATAAATTTATAAAAAGCTATTCCTGTAGTTTTTTCTATATAAGCTGAAGCTGGCGAGAAGTAAGATGTAAGTCTTCCAGCTGATACCATATGTCCTCTATCAAGAATCTTCATTTCATGCCTTGATTTTAATTGTTGAATTAGCTCCTTCAAACGTTTCTTTTCATCAAATTTAGTATTGCTAATTATATCTGCCATAATATCAAATAATTTAGGAAGCTTTTCAGTTAAAGCTTTAGTCTTTACTACTAACTTGGGGCTATATTTTTCAAAATTTCCACTTTCGCCAAATACCTCTGTGGTAAAATGAATTCCGCCTGTATGAATATTAACCTCATTAGATAAATCAGAATAACTAGTATTCTGCGTACTTACCCTTCCTAAAATAGTTGATAATAATGTTACATAAGGCAGTAACTTTATATCTACTTTTTTAGAATCAAATAATACATTTATATAGGCAATTTTATTAGTGAATATATTATGAGATAATACTTTTACTCCTTGCTCATCCTTTTCCTTTAAAGGTAAATGTTCTACTTGTTTCTCAATATCCGTTAGTTCAAGTAAAGGAATAGTTTCTAGCACTTCCACAGCATCTGGCGTCATTTGTCTTTCTTTAAGAGCTTTCCCCTGCTTAACTATTTCCTCTATTTGTTTTTCTGAAAGACTTTCCTTATACTTAGCTAGTTTTTCTTCTACTGCCTTGGACTTTTGTTCTGCTAGGCCCTTTTTACCATTCAATATAACCATAGAACTATGGGTATTATTTATTAGGTACTTTTCTATAAGTTTTTCAAAATAATTAGTAGTTAATGCAGCTTTTATTTTGATCAAATAACTTTCATACTCTAAATGCATAGTTGGATCTTTATCATAAAGCCAGCTGTCCATACTAGTTATATAGTAATATAATCCCTTTGGAAAACCACCTAAGTCAGCTTCCCTTAATTTAAATTCAGTACTATTTATACAAGCTTCTATTAATTTTTTATCTATTCCTTCTTTAACTAAATCCTTTAAAGTTGTAAATACAACTTCCTTAAATCTTTCTTTTTCACTTTCATTAGAGTTTTTTACTACTATACTAAACACCGGTTGTAATATGCTATTATCAAAACCTCCAAATACATCTTTACCTATCTCGGCGTCTATAAGTGCTTTCTTCAAAGGTGCTGCAGCGCTTTCTAGTAATAAATACTCTAAAATTTCAAAGGCTAAATGCATTTCTGGATGGCTAATATTATCACCTGATACAAAGTTCATACTTAAGAATGTTTTGCCATTCTCATCGTCATCACATGAAATAGGATAATCCATCTTAACTTCTTCCATTTTGCTAAATGGTTTCTGTAAGCTAATAGATGACTCTACTGTAATTTTATCAAAATTATTTAAATACTCTTCACTAATAAATTGTAACTGTTTATCAATATCTCCATCTCCATATAGGAATATATAACTATTTGATGGATGATAATATTTTTTATGAAACTCTATGAATTCTTTCTGCGATAATTCTGGTATACATTCTGGATCTCCACCAGATTCTACGCCATATGATGTGTCCGGAAATAAGGACTCTTGAACCTTGCGCATGAGGCACCCTTCTGGAGATGAAAATGCACCTTTCATTTCATTATAAACTACACCTTTATAAGTTAGTTTATCTTCCTTGTTTTCTAATTCATAATGCCAGCCCTCTTGCATTAATATTTCAGCTTGTGAGTATATATTCGGATAGAAAACTGCATCTAAATACACATCCATAAGATTAAAAAAATCTTTATCATTTTTACTAGCTAGAGGATATATCGTTTTGTCAGAAAAAGTCATAGCATTTAAAAATGTATTTAAAGATCCCTTTATTAATTCAACAAAAGGCTCCTTTGTTGGAAATTTTCTAGAGCCACAAAGCACTGAATGTTCCAGTATATGTGGAAGCCCATTACTACTTTTCGGTGGTGTTCTAAATCCTATAGAAAACACCTTGTTATCATCATCATTTTCTAAATGCAACAGTCTAGCCCCACTTTTAATGTGTTCAAACAACCTTGTAACAGAATTTAGCTCTCCTATATTTTTCTCTTCAATTAACTTAAATCCGTGATATATACCGCCAATCGTAAACTTCATTTCTGTCCTCCTCGTACTTTTTTTAAAAGTTTAAATACTTATTAAGTGTTTCATATCCTAAAACCTTGCCCCATGTAAATTACACCTGTCAATATCAATATTTACCTATTATATTCATTATACAACATTTTATTCCGCGCTACCATCAACATAAATTATAGATTTATCTTTCCTCATTTTTATTTTGTCTATACTACACCTAAACAACAAAATCATATAATGCTATTTTATCTTCCCTTTCTCCATTTATGTTCATAAGCTTAATTAATCCTATTTATAAAATTTAACGACATTTACAATACCATTGGTACATAAATAAAAATAGAATAGTGACTTATAAAACATTATATATAAAAATACCTCCATTTCTGGGGGTATTTTTACATATAATGTAGTCTTATGTTAGTATCTCATATCCTGTTTTAGTAACAAGTATTGTATGTTCCCACTGAGATGACAATGAACCATCTACTGTAACCGCTGTCCAATCATCTTCAAGTACATCTGTTTCAGGACTACCGATATTAATCATAGGCTCAATAGTAAAAATCATATTAGGTAGTAATATTGACCCCTCTCCTTTTTTGCCTATATGAGGTACAAATGGTTCTTCATGAAACTCCAATCCAACGCCATGACCACCATAATCGTATACTACTGAATATCCAAAACCTTCTGCATGCTCTTGAATAGCACACCCTATATCTCCAAGGGTATTGAAGGGTTTTACCTGCTCTATACCCCTTTCTAAACACTCTTTCGATACACGCACCAAATCTAACGCTTCCTTAGACATTTCTCCAATTGTATACATTCTACTAGCATCACCATAATATCCATCTAATATGCAAGACACATCTACATTAATTATATCACCATCTTTTAGAACTGTATCATCGGGTATACCATGACATATTACATCATTTATAGATGTACATACACTCTTAGGAAAGTCCCCATAGCCGAGTGGTGCTGGATATGCATTATGCTGCACAGTATATTCATGTACCCAAGTATTAATTTCATTTGTGGTTACTCCAACTTTTATTCTCTCCCCAACAATATCGAGTATATCATGAGTTAACTTGCAACTTTTCCTTATACCCTCTATTTGTTCCTCTGTTTTCATTATATCTCTAGGTATTTTATAACCTACTTTTTCCTCTATATTCCCTATAAATATATCCTGATCCATGTGACATTTTTTATATTTCTTACCACTGCCACACCAACAAATATCATTTCGCGATAGTTTATTCATTATATTTCCTCCCAATTGAAATTATTCAAACCGTCAATTACAACCACAGTTTAGTTGTAAGTATATTCTATATTGATGATTTCATCTTTAATTATAGTTCATAATCCCAAGTATTCAACCGTTTCGCAAAAACTTTATTATTAGCTATTTCTGAAGCTTCTTCTATATTTTTGGCCTTAAACATTATAGTTCCACCATTTCTATTATACCTTCCTCCACAAATTAAATACTTAGAAGAATGATTATCCTTATTTATATTAGTAGTATAAGATATTGCTAAACTGTCATTACCCTCTTGCGAATAATTAATCTTAACCAATAAACCCTTTGTTTCCATTTGCTTTCCCTCCAGTTAAATCATCTCCTGCCGAGCTGAAATGTCGTTAAATTATCTGCTATAGTGGTGCTTTAGGGATGCAAATTGCTCAAACCCTTAATAAATGTATATGTTTTTCATGTAGTTTTATTACAAATATTTTCAGGGGTAATTCTTTGTTGCACAATAAAAAAGGTACAGGATTAGAGCATATTTTATACCCTAATCCTGTACCTAGTCACCAAACAGTTTCATTCTATTGAGATTCATATGTAACTGCCTCTATTTTTTGAAAATCTTATTTTTCACCCATTTTAATTGCCTTTTCTGTACAACTCTCCATAGCTGAAATTACTGTTCCTCTAAAATTATTCTTTTCTAAGGTGTATACGGCCGCTATAGTAGTTCCACCTGGTGAGCATACATCGTCTTTAAGTTTTCCTGGGTGTTCTCCTGTTTCAAGTACCATTTTAGCTGCCCCTAGCACTGCTTGCGCTGCCATTTTATAAGCCTTTTCTCTTGGCATTCCTTGAAGCACCGCCCCATCACCTAAAGCTTCAATAAACATATAAACATAAGCAGGAGATGAGCCACTTACCGCCGGAACTACATCAATAAGCTTTTCCTCTAATATCTCTATCTTACCAAAACTTTCAAAAATATTTACTACGTCTTGCAATTCTTCTTTAGTTATATTTTTATTAGCACAAAGTGCACTCATACCCGCGCCAACAAACGCTGGAGTATTTGGCATAGTTCTTATAACCTTTGCAGCGCCTCCGAGTGCATTGCTCATATATTCTAAAGTTACCCCTGCAGCTATAGTTACTATAACTACCGTCGTCTTTAAATATGGTTTTATTTCATCGATAACCTCAGAGTATTTATAGGGTTTTACAGCTAAAATTAATATATCAGAAAATTCAGCAACTTCCTTGTTGTCATTAGTTACTAGAATATTATATTGTTCTTTTACCTTATTTAAACTCTTATCTGATGGATTACTTGCTATTACTTGTTGGCTAGAAACTAAATTTGATTTTACTATTCCACTTATCATAGCCTTTGCCATATTACCACAGCCTATAAATCCTATCTTTTTATTCATATAATTATTTCCTCCTATATAATTTTTTTAATAATACTAATTATATCACATACATTTCATGAACTTGGTTATACTAATATTGAAATATTTATTATAAAGGAGCAAATCAATTAATAGTTATTTGTGCTCTAAGTAATATAAGGAGGATCTTGCAATGTCACATAAAAACAACAAAAATAGTAAAGATAATAAAAAGGCTAATCCAAAAACGAAAAAAGAATTAGATAAAATGAGAATGGAAACTGCCAACGAAATAGGTGTTTCTAAAGAATCTAAGAAATTAGGAAATGAAACAGAATAGATCTTCTCTATATTAGTAAAAGAAAGATATCTTCCCCTGTCTTTCTTTTACTTCATAAAATAATTTTTAATTTATGATATTGTATAAATTGCAATTCCATTTATCATAATACGCCTTAACCATTATCTTTCATCACCCATAAAATATAATCCTAATATTTCTGGTCCTGTATGGGACCCTATTGCTGTACCCACATAATTTAAAATAACATCTTTAACATTTCCATTTTCTCTAACCAAAGCCTCTAAAGCTAATGCATCTTCAATACAATCTCCATGACTTATAGCAATAACTTGCTCTTTATTTGGGTCTGTTCTTTCCTTAAATTTTTCAACTAAGGTATTTATTGCCTTTTTTCTACCTCTACACTTAGAAAAAGGAGTAAGTCTTCCTTCATTATCCACAAACAAAACTGGTTTTATATTTAACAAGGTGCCAACAGCTGCAGCGGAACTTGAAATTCTTCCACCTCTTTTTAAATGGTTTAAATCATTAACTGTAAACCAGTGGTTAATCTTAAGTTTATTTTCCTCAAGCCAGGTAACTATCTCTCCTTTTGAATTTCCTTTCTTTAACATTTCATAAGCATAATGCACTAACAGCCCTTGTCCAAGGCTTGCGCATTTACTATCAACTATACTTATATCCGCCTCAGGGAACTCTTCAAGTATAGTCTCTATTGCTATATTTGCACTGTTTATAGTTCCTGTTAATGCAGAAGACAAAGCAATATATATTATAGATTTTTCTTCCTTCACATACTTTCTAAAAACCTCTACATATCTTTGACTATTTATTTGTGATGTAGTAGGCATCTCTCCCTGCCTTAAAGCATCATAAAAGTCCTTACGAATAATATTTTTCCCAAAATCATCCTCTATTGCTTGACCTTTAAAATTACATATTATTCCTATCGGTACTATGTTTTCTTGTTTAATATAATCTAAAGATAGATCGCATCCTGAATCTATCACTAAAATCGTCCCACTGTGTGTTCTACTCATAACTTAATTCCCCTTTGCCATTATCTTAAATATTATTCTCACCTTCTATTATGTATGATTTATATAAACACTTCAATACAAAAAAAAAGAAAAGTATATATACTTTTCTTAACATCACTAAAATTAAAATTATTCCACTACCTTACCAATCTTTCTAAATTTATAATATCTCTTAGTAAGTAAAGATTCTATAGGTTCCCGCATTAATCTAACAATTGACTCCTCTAAATTACGTTTAATACTTGCCGCCATCTCATCTAAATTAGTGTGCGCCCCACCTAAAGGCTCTTTTATAATTCTATCTATTATTCCAAAATCAATTAAATCCTGAGCTGTTATTTTCATTGCAGTAGCCGCTTCTTTAGCAAGACTTGCATCTTTATATAATATGCTAGCAAAACCTTCCGGTGACAAAATAGAATAAATTGCATGTTCTAGCATCCAAACCTCATCTGCTACCGCCATAGCTAAAGCTCCACCACTTCCGCCTTCTCCTATAACTATTGAAATTACTGGTGTTTTTAATGTTGCCATTTCCATAAGATTTCTAGCAATTGCCTCACCTTGACCTCTTTCTTCTGCACCTAGTCCACAATATGCTCCCGGAGTATCTACAAGACAAATAATAGGCCTTTTAAATTTTTCTGCCTGTTTCATAAGTCTTAAAACTTTTCTATACCCCTCTGGATTTGGCATACCAAAGTTTCTCTTTATGTTTTCCTTGGTGTTATTTCCCTTTTGCTGGGCTATAACAGTTATAGGAATACCATTAAACTCTGCTATTCCACCTACAATAGCAGAATCATCTCCATAATACCTATCACCATGTAGCTCCATAAAGGAATCAAAAATCAGATTTATATAATCAAGAGCAGTAGGACGTTCCACAAGCCTCGCAATACTTACTTTATCCCAGGCAGTTAAGTTTTTATAGGCTTCCTTTTTCATATTGTAGAGCTTAATTTCCATCTGTCTTATTTCTTTTTCTAAATCCATATTTTGATCTATTGCTAAATTCTTTAGTTCATCTATTTTACTTTTAAGTTCATACATGTGCTTTTCAAAAGGTAAAGTTACCATAAAATTCCACTCCCTACCGTTACTTTTGTCTTTCTCTTAATGCTATGAATGAATTTTCAATATTTGCGTTAAAGTATCCTTCATAGCTTTTCTATCCACTACTTTATCTATAAAACCCTTTTGGAGCAGAAATTCAGCCCTTTGAAAACCATCAGGTAATTGTTGCTTTAATGTTTGTTCAATAACTCTTTTACCTGCAAACCCTATTAATGCATTAGGTTCAGAGATTATTATATCTCCCAGCATAGCAAAACTTGCTGTAACTCCACCTGTAGTTGGGTCTGTAAGAACAGTTATATAAAGACAACCTTTTTCATTATGCCTTGCAATAGCAGCACTAGTTTTGGCCATTTGCATTAGCGAAAATATGCCTTCCTGCATCCTAGCTCCCCCTGAGGCAGTGAATATAATAATTGGTTTTTTAGCTTCTGTTGCTCTTTCAATGACCCTTGTAATTTTCTCTCCGACAACGCAGCCCATGCTTCCCATCATAAAATTGCTATCCATTACTGCAATTAACGTATCCTGTCCATTTATCTTTCCTTCTCCAGTTATTACAGCTTCTTTTAATAAGGTTTTATCATGCAAACTTTGGAGTTTATCTTTATATCCCTCAAAATCTATAGGGTCATCTGAGATCATATCTTTATCGTATTCTATAAAAGTCCCTTCATCTATAGTATAATTTATTCTTTCTCTAGACCCAATTCTGAAATGGGTTCTACAATTATCACATGTCATTATGCTACTCTCTAAATCCTTATTATAAAGGATTTTGCCACATGTTTCGCATTTAACCCACATTCCTGTAGGGATATTAGGTTTTTTCTCACCATATTCATCTTCTAAACTTTTAACCTCAATATATTTACTTTTTTTAAATATACGTTTAAACTCAAACATATAGCTACCCCTTTCTAAAAACATACCTACACTATAATTTATAGCATACCAAATAGATACCACTCTCATAGTATAAAACTTTTATGCAATAAATTCCAGTATGTGTTTAGCTACTTGTTAAATTCTTTACTAATAAAACTAGTATCAAATTTTCCTTTTATAAAATTACTATTATTTATTATTTTAAATTGAAAATCTATATTAGTATCCACACCCTCTATTATAAACTCCCCTAATACTCTTCTCATTTTACGTATTGCTTCATCTCTATCTTTTCCGTGGACAATGAGTTTTCCTATCATGGAGTCATATGTGGGTGGAATCTTGTATCCTTGATATGCCGCACTATCAATCCTTACTCCATATCCTCCTGGAATATGTAGTGATTTTATAACGCCAGGACAAGGCATAAAATTTTTAGAAGGATTTTCTGCATTTATTCTACATTCAATAGCATGGCCCTCAATTTTTATATCCTCCTGTTTATAAGGAAGTATTTGGCCTGCAGCAATTCTTATCTGCGCTTTAACTAAATCTACTCTAGTGATCATTTCTGTTATTGGATGCTCTACCTGTATACGTGTATTCATCTCCATAAAGTAATATTTTTCATGTTTATCTAATAAAAACTCTATAGTTCCAGCATTTTTATAATTAATAGACTTAGCCGCTTTAACTGCAACCTCACCCATCTGTTTTCTAAGTTCTCCTGTCATTCGGACTCCTGGTGCCTCTTCTATTACCTTCTGATTACGCCTTTGAATAGAACAGTCTCTCTCACCAAGATGAACAACATTTCCATGCTCATCTGCAAGTATTTGAAACTCTATATGTCTTGGCTCTTCTATGAATTTTTCCATATACATTGTATCATCACCGAAAGCAGTTTTCGCCTCAGCTTTTGCAGTGTTGTACGCAGGTATAAGATCTTCTATTTTACTAACGACTCTAATTCCTCGTCCCCCGCCTCCTGCTGAGGCCTTTATCATTACAGGATATCCTATTTTTTCAGCTTCCGTTAAAGCATCTGCTTCAGAGTCAATCGCTCCGCCCGAACCAGGGACTACTGGTATCCCAGCATTTATCATAATTTCTCTTGCCTTTAATTTATTTCCCATATTATCAATGTTTTGTGAATTTGGGCCTATATATTTTATATTACACTCCTCACACATCTGTGCAAACTTACTATTTTCTGATAAGAACCCATACCCCGGATGAATTGCCTCTGCGCCCGTAAGCACCGTGGCACTCAAAATATTTTGCATATTTAAATAACTATCCTTAGATTTACTAGGTCCAATACATACAGCCTCATCTGCCATTTGAGTATGAAGAGCATCTTTATCTACCTCAGAATATACTGCAACAGTTTGAATACCCATTTCATTACACGCCCTGATTATTCTTACCGCAATCTCGCCTCTATTTGCAATCAATATCTTCTTAAACATATTATTACCTTCCCCACACTAAAAATTATTAACAAAAGTGTTTTTAATGTTTATTTCCCTACCGCAAATGTAATTTCAGCTTGTGCCACTTTAACTCCATTTACTGTAGCTATGCCTAGACCTATCCCAACAGGTCCCTTCATTTTGATTATTTCTACCTCTAGCTTTAACACATCTCCCGGAACAACTTTCTTTCTAAATTTAGCTTTATTAATACCACCAAAGTAAGCTATTTTACCTTTATAGCTCTCCATACTTAAAAGTGCCACTGCCCCAACCTGCGCTAAAGCCTCAATAATTATTACTCCCGGAAGTATAGGTTCTTCTGGAAAATGCCCCTGAAAGAAATACTCATTCATAGTAACATTCTTATACCCAACAGCTCTTTTGCCTGGTTCTAGTTCCTCCACTTTATCCACAAATAAAAATGGATATCTATGAGGAATAATTTCTTGTATTTGTTTTATATCTAAAGTAGTACCTTTTATATCTTCCATATTAATGATTCCACCTTTCATTCAATTACACCGGTCACCATATGACAGTTTAAAGCTGTCTTTTCGCCACTAGTTTTCAATTATTTTGAACAATGGCTGTCCGTACTCTACCATATCTTCATTTGAAACCAATACTTCTACAACTTCTCCATCTACTTCGCTTTCAATTTCATTCATAAGCTTCATAGCTTCTAAAATACAAAGTGTGTCTCCAACTTTAACCTTAGTCCCAACCTTTACAAAATTCTTTGATTCAGCACTTGGAGAAGAATACATAGTTCCAACAATAGGTGATTTAACTACAAATAGGTTTTCCTTGGGTATTGCCCTTTCTGCATTTTCTGTAGTTATAGCTATATCCTTTTCTAGTTTTTCTAAATACACTTCTTTAGAAGCTACATCTTCCCTAGTAAGGGTTTCCTTAGCAACTCGCTCTAAAGGTGCAGCATTTAAAGGTGTTTTTTCTATTACCACCTGTTGTTCTTTTTTCTCCATCATTATTCTGATACCTTCTGTCTCAATTTCAAAAGAAGTAAGAATCGATTCACTAACGGTTTTTATTAACTCTTGAATGTTTTTATAATCCATAATTATCTACCGTCCCATTTTTTTAATATAATAGTAGCATTATGACCACCAAAGCCTAATGAATTTGACAATGCATATTTAAGTTGCTGTTTTCTTCCTACGTTTGGAACGTAATCTAAATCACAATCTTCATCTGGCACCTTATATCCTATAGTTGCTGGCACAAAACCTTCTTCTAATGCTTTTGCACATACTATAGCTTCTATAGCCCCTGATGCTCCTAAGAGATGACCTGTCATGGACTTTGTTGAACTTACAGGTATTTTATATGCACATTCCCCAAAAGCAGATTTTATAGCTATAGTTTCAAACTTATCATTATATGGAGTACTTGTTCCATGTGCATTAATGTAAGATATTTCTTCTGCCTTAACATCTGCGTCTTTAAGCGCTATTATCATTGATCTTGCTGCTCCTTCTCCATCTGGAGATGGTGAAGTTATATGATAGGCATCACAAGTTGATCCATAACCCTTAACCTCTGAATATATTTTTGCATTTCTTTTTTCTGCATGCTCTAAAGATTCAAGTATAACTATACCTGCACCATCTCCCATAATAAAACCATCCCTCTCTTTATCAAAAGGAATTGATGCTCTTAAAGGATCTTCACTTTTGCTTAAAGCTGTTAGTTGTGCAAACCCTGCTAAAGCTAGCGGGCTTATTGAAGCCTCTGCACCTCCAGCTATTATTATGTCCGCTCTTCCATCTTGAATCATGTGAAAAGCATCTCCTATTGCATTAGTTCCTGTAGCACAAGCCGTAACAACGCTCGAGCACATACCTTTAGCACCATATTTTATTGCAATATTCCCGGCCGCCATATTACCTATTATCATAGGTATTAAGTAAGGGGTAATTCTGCTTGCTCCCTTTTCCATAAGCTTTGCATGCTCGTTCTCAATAGTACCAATTCCGCCTATTCCTGAACCAACTATTACTGCTAATCTTTCACTATCTATAGTTTTTAAATCTAATCCTGAAATTTTAATTGCTTCATCTGCTGCAACCATTGCATACTGACAATATTTATCCATTTTTCTAGCTTCTCTTTTGTCGAGTGCAACCGTTACGTCAAAATCCTTAACCTCTGCAGCAAGCTTACATTTAAATTTAGAAATATCGAAAGCCTTAATTACATCTATGCCACAAGTACCTTTTTTTATATTATCCCAAAAACTATTTACATCATTTCCTATAGGAGTAACTGCTCCCATGCCTGTTATAACAACTCTATTTTTCATAAAGTAAACCCTCCTTTAATCATCAACTAAGTTACATTACCATTCCACCATCTACATTTATAACTTGACCTGTTATGTATGAAGCTTCCTCTGAGGCTAGAAATGCTACTACATTTGCCACATCTTCTGGCGTTCCAAGTCTCCTTAGCGGAATAGTGCTCATTATAGTATCCTTTACCTTCTCGGTCAAACCACGTGTCATATCTGTTTGAACATATCCTGGGGCTACTGCATTACAAGTAACTCCGCGGCCCCCAAATTCTCTAGCCACAGCCTTAGTCATACCTATTATACCTGCCTTTGCGGAGGAATAATTCACTTGGCCTGCATTTCCTGTAAGCCCAGACACTGAAGATATATTTATTACTCTTCCACTTCTCTGTTTAAGCATTATGGCTGATACATGTTTTGTGCAATTAAAAGCACCCTTCAGGTTAATATCTATAACACTGTCAAAATCAGCTTCCTTCATTCTCATTAAAAGACCATCTTTTGTTATGCCAGCATTATTAACTAGAATATCTAAGCTTCCGAACTCTTCAACACTTTTTTTCATCATATTTTCCACATCACTATAACTGCTAATATCACATTGAATTGCTAACACCTTAACTCCTAAATCTTCTATTTCTTTAACTACTTCGCGCACTGCGTCTTCACTATTTCTATAGTTAACAACTACATTTGCTCCAAGCTTTGCTAGCTTTACGGCTATTGCTCTTCCAATACCCCGACTAGCTCCTGTAACTACTGCTGTTTTCCCTTTTAACATAAATTCATGCTCCTTTACATCTTTCATAGGATTCCACTTTTTAATCAATTCTATTGCTTACTTAAAGATGCAACAGCTTTGTCCAAAGATGCCATATCTTCTACATTAACTACTGTAAGTTTTCTATCTATTTTCTTGATAAATCCACACAGGACCTTACCTGGACCTATTTCTACGAAAGTATCGACACCGTCTTTTATCATATTTCTTATAATTGTTTCCCATAAAACGGAACTCATAACTTGAAGTTTTAAATTACCTTTAATATCCTCCTTGCCTTTTACATAATCACCGTTTACATTTGTCATTACTGGAATAGTAATGTCTTTAAGGTTTATATTTTCAAGTTCAATTTCTAACTTCTCCGCTGCTGGTTTTAACATAGAAGTATGAAATGGTGCGCTTACAGGTAAATTAATAGCCCGTTTTGCGCCTTTTTTCACAGCTCTTTCGCAGGCAAGTTCTACCGCCGCTATTTCCCCGGCAATTACTATTTGTCCTGGGCAGTTTAAATTAGCGATTTCTACTATCCCAGAGGTTCTAGCCTCACTACAAGCTTCTTCAACTAAGTTAACTGCAAGGCCTAAAATAGCTGCCATAGTTCCTATCCCTACAGGCACTGCTTCCTGCATAAATCGTCCACGCTTTTTAACAATCTTTACCGCATCTTTGAAATCCATAGCTCCACTACAAACCAGTGCTGAGTACTCTCCAAGACTAAGTCCTGCAGTTACATCACATTTTATGCCATGTTCTTTTAATGCCATAAGGGCTGCTATACTAGTAGTTAAAATAGCTGGTTGAGTATTCTCTGTGATATCTAGCTCATCTTCTATGCCCTCAAAACAAAGTTTGCTTAGCTCAAATTTAAGCTCCTTATCTGCTATATTAAATATATTTTTGCAAACCTCTATATTTTCAAATAATTCCTTACCCATACCAATATATTGGGCTCCCTGTCCAGGAAAAATAAAAGCAATTTTACTCATATTTCCCTCCTTAAATAATAATATTCTTTTTTATCTAAATTTTATAATACCTTCTTCTGCCTCTGCAAACATTTCTTCTATAATTTCTCTGCAGCTTTGTTCTTTCTTTACAAGACCTGCGATTTGACCTGCCACAACAGATCCCATCTCAATATCGCCTTCTTTTACTGCCCTTTGTAGACATCCTCGTCCGAGGGCCTCTAGCTCCTCTACTGGAGCATTTTCCTTTTCAAGCTTTTGAAATTGTCTTGATAACCTATTTTTTAAAGCCCTAACAGGGTGCCCTGTAGGTCTTCCTGTAACTACAGAGTCTATATCCTTTGCAGCCAATACCTTCTTTTTGTACTTTTCATGTATTGTGCATTCATCCGCCACTAAAAATCTTGTTCCTACTTGAACTCCCTGGGCTCCAAGCATAAATGCTGCCGCAATACCACGCCCATCACCTACACCCCCTGCTGCAATCACCGGAATACTAACTCCATCGACAACTTGTGGAACCAGAGCCATAGTTGTAAGTTCACCGATATGTCCTCCAGATTCACAACCTTCTGCGATAACTGCATCTGCGCCTGCCCTCTCCATGCGTTTAGCCAGTGCCACTGATGGTACCACTGGTATCACCTTAATTCCATGTGACTTCCAAAGTTCCATATACTTACCTGGATTGCCTGCACCCGTAGTAACAACTTTAATACCTTCTTCACATACAAGCTGTGCAATTTCTTCTGCATTATCACTTAAAAGCATTATATTAACGCCAAATGGTTTATCTGTTAACTTCTTTGCTTTTCTAATTTCATTTCTTATATAATCAACTGGCGCATTAGCCGCTGCTATAATGCCTAATCCCCCTGCATTAGATACTGCAGATGCTAAGCTACTGTCTGCAACCCAAGCCATACCACCTTGTATTATCGGATATTTCACACCTAAATCTTCAAAAAATACGGAATTAAACATTTTATCCCTCCTTTGTTCCTTAAAAGTATATAATTAAATCATCTCCTGTGGAGTTGCAATATAACAACCCTAAGAAGGAGATTTATACTCCCACTGAAGTTTCTTTTTCGTTATAGTATGGAACTCCCACTTATAAAAGTGGGAGATTTCCCTTTTGAAATGTCGTTAAAGTCAGATAATTATAGAAAAAAAGCATATATTACGTGGACTACATTTCATGTAATATATACTCTTTTATCATACGAAATAAACTAAATTTTAATATGATTAGTAGCCCAGTTCCCTAATCACCTAACTCATTAATTCCTATTATTTTAACTTTTCTTCTATATAGTTAACAATTCCCTTTACGTCTTTAATGTTTTCTATATCCTCATTCGGTATTTCAATTTCAAAGGCCTCTTCGAGTGACATTACAATTTCAAATATTTCAAGAGAATCTATTCCTAAATCATCTGTGAAATTTGACTCCATTTTAACCTCTGCTTCGTCTATCCCTAATTGTTCAACTATTACATTTTTAACTTTTTCAAATACCATTACTAATTCCTCCTAATATTTTATTTATTTATTGTCCATTCTATTAATGAAGCTCCGTAGGTTAATCCACCGCCAAAGCCTACAAGTATAATCTTATCTCCAGCTTTTAATAAATTCTCCTTATTCATTTCATCTATTGCTATAGCTATGCTTGCTGCTGAAGTGTTTCCATAACGATCTAAGTTCACAAAGAATTTATCTTTATCAGCCTTCAATTTTCTAACTACAAAATCTATTATTCTGTAGTTTGCTTGATGGCAAACTACATATTTAACATCCTCTAAGGTGTAATTATTTTCATTTAAGATTTCATTTATACTGCTTGCAATAGTTTTTACTGCAAATTTAAAAATCTCTTTGCCATCCATACTTATTTTCGAATTAAAATTTTCATTTCCTTCTATAAAAGTGTTTTTTACATCTACAGTAGGACAAGTTAAAACTCCACCCTTTTCACCTTGTGAAGCTGAATTTATAGAAATAATTCCTTTTTTGCTGCCTGCTTCAAGAACTGCTGCTCCTGCTCCATCACCAAAGAGTATACAAGTTTTTCTATCTGTCCAATCAACTATCTTTGATAGGACCTCTGCACCTATTATTAAGGCTCGTTTACGCTCTCCTGTTTTAAGAAATTGCGTTGCTATATCAAGGGCAAATATAAACCCCGTACATGCTGCTGATATGTCAAAGGCCATAGCATTAACTGCTCCAATATTTCCTTGAACTATGCATGCAGTGGCCGGTACAAATTGATCAGGCGATGTACTTGCAAGGATTATCAAATCTATATCTTCCGCTTTGACTTGTGCATCTTTCAATGCCTCGAAGGCCGCTTTTGTTGCTAAGTCTGAAGTGTTTTCACCTTGTGATATATGCCTCTCTTTGATACCCGTCATAGAAACTATCCATTCATCAGAAGTGTCTACAATCTCTGCCAGTTGATGATTAGTCATTATGTTTAGAGGAGCATAACTTCCTGTACCAATTATTTGTACCTCATTCATTCCTTAATCGATCCTTTCATTAACTTTCTAATCTATATTTTTTTTTGAAGAAATCATTTAATTTTTCAAGAGATTTTATTAGCACATCTTCTTCTTCTGAATTTAGGCCATCTATAGTTGCGTGCACCATATCAGAATGAAATTTTTCATGTATTCTATAGGCGAGTTTCCCTTTTCTAGTAAGCGCAATCATTACTGATCTTCTATCTTCTTCTCCTCTTTTCCTATTTACATATCCTTTTTTGAGAAGTTTATCGATAGCCGTTGTAAGCGTACCTACAGTAATTTTAATATCTTGAGCTGCTTCTGACATAGTTCTGTACTCATACATCCCTATTGCATCAATAGTATGTATTTCCGTTATAGATAGGTCTTTAAGTATCCCCTCTTTAAGCGCCCTCTGTTCTATCTGTAATATATCGTTAAAGGTCTCTACTAAAAGTTCATTTATAACACCAACAGATTTGCTCATATTTATCACCATTTCCCATACTTTAATTTTCATGTAGTTTATTTTCATATACTTTGACAATCAAAGTATATCGATGTAATGATTATTTGTCAATATACTTACCATAAATATGCAAATCTTCTTTTTTAATTTATATTTGTAATAAAATTAAAAATCGTGTTCTGCCTCTACTACTAGTTCACTCATAAGTTCTTTAACCGATATAATTTTATCTACTTTGTAAGCATTACTTCCAACGAAAATAAGTCCCTTATCTAAATTACCTTTTACTGATTGTATTAACGCTTCCGTAATACAATAAGGAGTTTTTTGAGGATTACAGTCCTTAATGCATAAATAACATTTATCCACTTTGCAACCACTTTCCTGAGTGAGCTTCATAAACTTATTGTTAATAGCCCTCCCTGGCATACCTACAGGACTTTTTACTATTTTTATATCTTCTTCTTTTAAATTAACATAAGCCATTTTAAAAGCTAAACTAGCATCACACTCCTGCGTAGCCACAAATCTAGTAGCCATTTGTACCCCTGCTGCTCCAAGTTTCATGATTTCTGCAATGTCTGTGCCAGTATAAATACCACCAGCAGCTACTACAGGAATTTTTTTATTGTACTTTTCTTCAAAAGGCTTGATTGCCTCAATAACTTCTTTAACTATATCCTTTAAGTCTTGGGTTTTCTTTTCTAGTAATGATTCCATAGAGAAACCAAGATGTCCACCGGCTTCAGAACCTTCAACAATAATTAAATCTGCAGCACAATTATTTTTTTTATCCCACATTTTTGATATGACTGTAGCTGCCTTTGCTGATGATACTATTGGTGCAAGTTTTGTATTGAACCCCTTAGCCATTTTAGGTAAATTAAGTGCAAGTCCCGCACCAGATATTATTAAATCTATTCCTTCTTCTAAAGCAGTTGCTGTAAGCTCTTCATAATTATTCATAGCTACCATAATATTTATCCCAATAATACCCTTAGGACTTAATTCTCTAGCTCTTCTGATTTCACTTCTTAATGCTCTTATGTTTGCTTCCTTTGCATTGGTTCCAAAGTCTTTTTCATTATATCCAATTTGAGCAGTAGATATTATCCCAATCCCGCCTTCATTTGCAACCGCTGATGCTAGACTCGAAAGAGACACTCCCACTCCCATACCGCCTTGGATTATAGGAATACTTGCTATTAATTCTCCAATTTTTAAAGGAGGTAACTTCATAATTATCCGCTCCCTTTACTTTGATTTTCAATTAGTTTGATAGTCAAAGTATATATATTTTTATATTCTATGTCAAGATAAAAGTATCTTATAACTTTTTTGAGTATTTTTTTGATAATACAGTTTTGCATTACATACTTCTTAGTATTTACTATGTTTTGAAAATTATTTATTAATTTAATATTTTAATTACCTTTAGCATAGATTGTATTATAATTAATTAACACTATGCGTAATTATGATGGTGAAAAATATGAAAAAGGTTATTAGGCAAAATAAAAAAAATAGTGGTAATTGCAATCATTTTGAATATATTGTCATCGTTGTTATTGGTATTAACAGTTTAGAAATGTTCCCACCTTTTTCTAACTCCATTGAACGTAATAAATGAACTATTAAAAGAATTTTAGGAGGCATTATGAATTCAATTTATAAAGTAAAACAAATAACAAGTCTATATAATAGTTGTAATACATGCGGGTTGCCAATTATAAATTGCCTTTGTGATAAGGCACCAAAAATAAAAACTGATGCGAATATTTGGATTTTATCTACAGAAAAAGAATTTTACAGACCCTCAAATACTGCAAGAATATTAAAAATGGTTAATCCACATTCAACAGAAATTTTTCTTTGGGAAAGAACGAAGATACCTGAAAAATTAGTAGCAAACATAAATAATGAAATATATGAGCCATTCTTACTTTTTCCTATAGAAAATTGTGAGGCTGAGACCCGAAAAGTTGAATATAAAAACACTGGTAAAATCCCTGTATTTATTATCATAGACGGTACATGGAAGGAAGCACGAAAAATAGTCAGGAGAAGTGCCTATCTAGAGAAACTTCCAATTATTTCATTGAAGCCAAGTTTTAAGTCTAAATATGATTTAAGACGAGGTGCGGTCGATGGTAATTTATGCACAATAGAAGCTGCGATCGAAGTATTAAAACTAAATAGAGAGATCGAAAGTGCACAAGTAGTAAATACATTTTACAATCTATTTTTAAAAAGCTATAAGGCAGGTTCAAGTGGACATGAACTTTCACCTTCTAATAAAAATTGAAAATGCCACCCAAAAGGCGGCAAAAATTCTACATTGGTTGCTGGAAATTTTGAGACTGCTGATCTTTAATTTTCTGTTTACCATCCTCCATAAATTGAGAATCCTTTGGTGATAACATATACAAAACCTCTTGAAGTTCCCCAACGTGCCTTCTTTCTTCATCTGCAATGTGATTTAAAACCTTTTTAACTATTTCATGAGATGTTGACATTACATGAGCTTCATAAGCTATGATAGCCTCAAGTTCACCAGCAATGTCCACACGAATTGCTTGCGCCAGCTCTTCATTTGACATTTGTCTTGGTACATTTGCAACGAATGGATTTCCTAATAACGCCATAGTTTCTTCCTCCCTTTCAATCTTAAATTTATTTTTAGCATCATACTGAATTATTATTCATTTATAAATGCTACTTCTGAAGTTTTCTCTTTGTTATAGTGTATACCCCCTCTTATAGAATAGAGAACTTTTCTATGCTGTAATATGTATATATATATCTATAAATATATCTATAGATATATTTATAGATATATTTATAGATATTTATATATATTTATATATTGTTGCTATTTCCATTTAAATCACTCAAGTCTGGCTATAATTTAAGTATATCAAATGCATAAGTTTAAAAAATTTTATATAGAAACTACAAATATATGTAATCTTTTCTGCAGTTTTTGCCCACAGACATTAAGGCCTGCTGAATTTATGAGCAGACCTTTAGCAAAATATTAGACTAAATAAAACCTCATACAGATTATATATATAAAAAAATAAAAAGAGAGGGAGAAACAAAATAGAAATTAATTTCTATTTTGTTTCTCCCCCTTTTCTAATCCAGGCTATATTAATATTCTATTTCAACTACTTTTTCTACTGCTGCTAATAATTTTCCGCTCTTAACAAGTTCAGTAACTTTATCTAGATCTTTATACATAACTATATCATATTCAATAAAGTCTACAGACTCTCTAACTAAATTGTAAGCTTCTTGAGTTGCTTTCCCAAGTTTGAATCCAGATTCTTTTCTGAAGTCTATAGCTTGACATGCAGCTAATATTTCTGTTGAAACTACTCTAGATGCATTATCAACTATATCCCTAGCCTTTCTTGCTGCTATTGTTCCCATACTAACTAAGTCTTCTTGATTAGCTGACGAAGGTATTGAGTCTACTGATGCAGGATGAGCTAATATCTTATTCTCAGATACTAAGGCTGCTGCTGCATATTGCGTAATCATAAATCCTGAGTTTAATCCACCATGTTTAGCTAAGAACGCTGGTAAATCATTTAATTGAGGGTTAATCAATCTTTCTAATCTTCTCTCAGATACACTAGCAATTTCAGCTGATCCAATTCCCAAGAAGTCAAAGCTTAATGCCATAGGTTCTCCGTGGAAATTACCCCCTGAAATTACGTCTCCCTCTTCAGTTACTATAGGGTTATCTGTAACTGAATTTATTTCTCTTTCAACTTGAGCTTTTACATAGTTTATAGCGTCTTTACTTGCACCATGAATTTGAGGTACGCATCTTAATGAGTAAGCATCTTGTACTCTTACTTCACCTTGTCTTGTTACATAAGTACTACCTTCAACTAGTTTTAATATGTTTCTTGCTGTTGCTAATTGTCCTGGCTGTGGTCTTAGCGCATGAATTCTTGGATCAAAAGCATCTGTAATTCCTCTTAAAGCCTCCATTGTCAAAGCTACTGCTATATCACTAGTTTTTAATAACTTTATAGCATCATAAGTAGCTAAAGCTCCTGTTGCAGTTAAAACTTGGGTACCATTTATAAGCGCTAAACCTTCTTTAGCATCAAGTTCTATTATAGGGATTCCTGCTTTTTCCATAGCCACTCTACCTGGTAATATTTCTCCTTTATACTCTGCTTCACCTTCACCAATCATAGGTAAAACCATATGTGCAAGTGGAGCTAAATCTCCTGATGCTCCTAAAGATCCTTTTTCAGGAATTATTGGGTAAACACCTTTATTAATCATTTCAATCAATGTTTGCAAAGTTCCAGGTCTTATACCTGAAAATCCTTTTGATAGTGCATTAGCTCTTAAAAGCATTATAGCTCGTACGACATCAGTTGGAAATTTAGGACCATATCCACAAGCATGTGAACAAATCAAATTTCTCTGAAGTGTTTTACAATCTTCTTTAGAAATACTCACATTACAAAATTCACCAAATCCTGTAGTTACACCATAAACCGCCCTTTCATTTTCAACTATATCATCAATTATTGCTCTTGATTTTATAACTCTTGCTATAGCACTTTCTTTTATCGAAACCCTGCAACCTTCTCTAGCTATAGATACCATTTCCTCTAAAGTTAAATCATTTCCTGTCAAAAGTATTTCTTTCATTTTTACTCCTCCTAAAAATTTATTAGCAATTTATTTAAACTAGAATATCATAGCCCCTATAACACCAAATATCATAAGTGGTATATTATAATGTAAGAACGTCGGTACACACGTATCCCAAATGTGGTCATGTTGTCCATCTACATTAAGTCCTGATGTTGGTCCAAGTGTACTATCTGATGCTGGTGAACCTGCATCTCCAAGTGCTGCCGCAACCCCTATTAGAACTATAGTAGATAGTGGAGAAAATCCAAGTTTAATTGCAAGTGGACAGTAAATCGCAGCTATTATAGGAATTGTACCAAATGAACTTCCTATACCCATCGTTACTAATAAACCAACAAGTAACATTAAAAATGCACCTGCCAGTTTACTTCCATTAACCATTCCTGCAAGAGATGCAACTAAAGCTTCCACTGCTCCAGTTTTTCTTAAAACATCCCCATAACCTGATGCAATAAGCATTATAAATGCTATTAACCCCATTATTTTAATTCCACCATCAAGTAAGCCATTAACATCCTCGAACTTAACTGCTCCTGAAACAAATATTATAATTAATGCTCCCAATGCCCCAAGAGGAAGAGATCCTGTAAGAACTTGAATTACAAATGCAGACACAGCTCCAATTAGAACACGCCAATGTTTTGAATTCATTTTAAGGTCTCCATCTTTAATCTCATCCAGCCCTTCTATTTGAATATCCTTATATTCTCTTGGCTTTCTATAAGTATAAAATACAGCTACAAGAAGACCTATGACCATTCCAATCCCTGGAATCCATAGCACTTTAGCTACATCCGATGTTGCAACAGCCATACCGTTTCTAGTCATTTCAGCGCTTATAATTCCATGAAATATTAGACCGAATCCTACTGGTAAAACAATATACGGAGCCTTTAATCCAAATGTAAGAGCACAAGCTACTGCTCTCCTGTCTATTTTAAGTTTATTCATTAATAAAAGTAGCGGCGGTATTAATATTGGAATATATGCTATATGGACTGGTATAAGGTTTTGAGAAAAACAACCTAAAAAGGCTAATAACATTATAAATACATATTTCTTTTGTCCAACAACTTTAGATATTTTCTTAGCCAAGATTCCTGCTAGTCCAGTTTTATTTACTGCAACTGCTAATGCTCCAAGTAATATATAGCTTAATGCAGTTTCAGCATTTCCTCCCATTCCTCCAATGAGTGTACCCATAGTATCTCCCAAAGACATACCAGAAACTAGGCCTGCTATCATAGCTGCAATTAATATAGACAGTAGCACATTAAGTTTAAAAAGACATAAAATTATCATTACAATAACTGATACAACAACCGGATTAAATAATAACATATATTCCCTCCTCGTGGTTAATTGTTATAGATAAACTTTACCTTCAGCAACAATTTTCACTTTACCATTTAAGTAAAATATCTAAGCTCCCCTCTTGTTTTGAGTTAATGCTCCCGCTAAAGCGGATGTACCTGAAGCACAACTTCTTTCAAAAAAAAACTATCTGGTCCCTTTACTATCTACTATTAAATGAATTATTCCTGGAAACTCTATCATTACATTTGTAAACGATTCCATTACGATTAATATAAAAATCTTTAGTCTCTTTAACCAAAGGCATAACAATTTTAGAACTATATTCGTTACTATTTTTTAAATGCTCTACCTCACAATTTATTACTCCGTTAAATCCTGATACTTCTAAAGAACAATAAGTTTTTCATTTTCCTTTTTCACACAAGGATACTCCTTGTCCACCAAAACTGCCACTAACGACTTTGTCGCATTTCCACAAAACTCGCCTCCCATCATCTGAAGCCTAGGACAGTGCTACTTTTTCCTTCTTCTGTACAAGGTTTTTCTATCAATTCAACCTGTTCAGCATGGAGGCTTCCATACTCCATAATTTTATTAGCAACATTGATATGAAATTGTCCCGATGCAGGATCTAAAATAAAAACGGTCATATTTTCTACTGTATTTAATTTAATGAAATGTAATTTTATTGTTATAACTTCTTTTTTATTTTTATTATAAATCAATTTTAACATCCAAACGTCAAATAATTGTCTATTATGAATTATTAATTAAATTCGATAAACATTTTAGGTATATACTGTACATTCTTAGTTTACTATTTTTATACCATAAAAATACATTTATTCCCTTGTCATAGTACTATTTTACCTTTTTGTACTTGCATTCATATTCCATTTTACTATTTACGTCTATATTACATCTATTAATCCAGAATTTCCACGTAAAAAATTCAGCTATAATCTTGTTTTGGCATTTTATTTATATTGTAGTATAATTTATGTAAGAAAGTTTATGACATTATACGGGAGTGATTCGATGGATTATATATATTGTAAAATGTTTGGTAATTTTTGCGTAACCGTCAATGAAAAAGAAATATTCCTACCATTCAGTAAAGCTCAAGGCCTATTTTGTTATTTACTACTAAATAAACAAGATAACAGAGAACATCTCTCAGAACTTTTTTGGGCTAACCAAGAAGAAGGTAATGCTAAAAAGAATCTAAGAAATGCTATCTATAAAATAAATAAATGCTCTAATGTTCCGGTATTGGTTTCCCCTCAGAAATCAATAATCATGCTCAATCCAGATATAAAAATAGACGTAGATATATATACTTTTATGAGTGATGAAAATGAAATAGATGTTTTTAAAGGAGAATTTCTACAAGGATTTTGCCCTAAAAACGCTGAAAATTTTGAAATTTGGCTATTAGAAATGCGTGAAAGTTTTGAATGTATGTATATTGATAAATTGAATAAAAAGATAGAAAAGGAATTACAAAATAATAATTATGATATTGTTGAAAAATATTCAAAGCTATTGATAAAAATAGATGAATTCAATGAAAATGCTTATATATATCTACTGGAAAGTTACAAAAATCAAGGTAAATATAACCAAGCAATTGAAACATATAATGATGTTAAGAAATTATTTAAAGATGAATTATCCATTTCTCTTAATGATAAAATATTAAATGTAGTTAATGAAGTAATAGATATTATGAATACAGTTAAAAGCAGTAAAAACGCTGATGATTTTTTCTATGGAAGATATAATGAATTGAGGATATTACAAAACAATTACAATAATTTCATGAAAAACGAATCTTCGAAATCCGTATTTTTGGTAGGCGAAGCTGGTATAGGAAAAACAAGATTGAAAGATAAATTTCTAGAAGTAGTAGATGAGGATACAACTTATATTTTAGAAACTTATTGTTTTCAATTTGAAAAGGATTGTATTTTAAAACCATGGACCATAATATTATCCAAGCTCTCCGAAATTATGAAAAATAAAAATATAAAAATCCCAACTTTATGGGAAGATATTTTAGAAAATTGTTTTTCGCAGATTGATGAATTAGATAATAAAGAACGAAGCCTTAAGGTTATAGAGAGTAACTATACATTAAAATATGAAGTCATTGGGAATGTAATTACTAATATACTTACTAAAATAGCATACGAAAAGAAAATAATGCTTATTTTTGAAGATATACAGTGGATTGATTATGGTAGTTTAACCTTTTTAAGCAGTATAATTTTACATGGTCATGCTAACATTTTGTGTTTCATGACATATAGAAATGAATACAACATCGAAATAGATAAATTCTTAGCTTCAGCAAATAAACACAATAAGATTTTAAGGATGGATTTATTAAGATTTAATAATGATGAAGTCGAAAATTTCATTAAAATTGGTCTTCCAAAAAATCATTTCAATAAAGATATAGTAAATAAAATATACAACGAAACTGAAGGAAATGCATTTTTTTTAACAGAATATATTAATACTATAAAATCTAATAGTAGTATAAATATTATGTCTTCTAAAATGCAAGATGTAATGAAAAGCAGGCTTTTAGATATTTCTGAAGGGTGCAAAAACATTTTAAGAATTTCATCTTTATTTTTTGATGAAATACCTTTGTATATTTTACATGAACTTACAGGAGAAGATGAACTTAAGATAATTGACTCAATAGAAGAACTTCAAAATAAATTTATATTAAAAGAAACAAATAACAATAATATAATAAGCTTTATGTTTACTCATCAAAAGTTAAGAGAATTTATTTACATTAATCAATCCTTGGCAAGAAGAAGAATTCTTCATAATAATATAGGCTACATTATTGAAAAGGGTTTAACAAATAATAGAAGTGATATAACCATTTACAATAAACTTGTTTATCATTTTTCAAACGCAAATAATAATTTAGCAACATTAAAGTATAGTATAAAAAGTTTAAACGTATATTTAAATTTTAGTCATGAACTTTATCCAGTACTATATTATAAGGATGTTAATTTTTATAACAATCTATATTTTAGTAACAATAAAACCATTAAAAGCATAAAGAAGATAGAAATTCTACTATTAAAAATAAAAAATGACTGTAGAAACTCTAAAGAAGTTTTAAGATTAGAGATCGAATTTTTACATATTAAAGGAAGATATCTTATAAGAGAAGGAAGCTATGAAAAAGGCGTTGAATTCATAAATGAAATGATAGAAAAAGCTAATGAGATTGAAGATTCAGATTACTCTATAGAAGGGTACAAGCAGATGATATATTATTGTATACAAACTAATAATATTGATGATATGATAAAATATGTAAACATCGGTTTAGATAAAGCAGCAGATTGTAATTATCATATGGAAATAGGCGTATTTCTACGATTTAAAGCCTTATATAAAAAAATGCAGGGAAAATACAGTGAAGCAGAAAGACTCTTTAATGAATCTATAAATATCTTTAATGTAACTAAAAGTGTAGCTGATAAATACGCCTTGAGTATAGCGGCCGCTTATAACTATATAGGCGATATAAGAAGACAAAGCATGAAATTTCAAGAAGCTTTAGATTTTTTTAATAGAGCAATAAAAATATGCGAAGAAAAAAATGTATTCACCAGTCTTTCTATTTTTAACATAAATGCGGGTGAAACATGTTTCAATATGGGATCATATCCTGAGGCAAAAAAATATTTCCAAAAGGCCATGGATATATATAAACAATTCGATTTAATGTGGGAAAAGTCTATTGTAGAAGCCTTTATGTCAAGAATAATAATTAGTGAAGGAAATTATGAAAGTGCCTTAAAATATTTAAAAAATTCAGATGTGCATTCAAGGTTGCTAAAAAACCCTCATGAAATTGGAATTGTATATATGGTAAAAGCTCAAATTAAAAGTGAAATGAAAAATAATGAAAAGTTAAATAAAATTTTTAATATGTACTTAAATGAAAATTTACAATTCTATTGTGAAAATAGTATTAATTTTTTAACTACATCAAAGGATAATTATGAAATAGATTTGCTAAATACCTTAATAAAGGAAAATAGTTATGAGTGCCCCCAAAAATAGACATTTTAATGACGACATAGTATTAAACTGTGATTATAAAGAGGGGAGTGATCAGTAATGATTAATAATATTGATATAAAAAATGCAATGACAGTTTCTTTAGATGATTGTTTACCTACTATGCCTGAATTTATTGAGGGAATAAGGAGAGCTCCAGATAGAGGCTTCCACCTTTCAAAATCACAGACAGAAATATCACTTAAAAACGCACTTCGTTACATTCCAGAAAAGTATCATGAGGAGCTTATCCCAGAATTTATGGAAGAGCTTACTACAAGAGGCAGAATATATGGATACAGGTTTCGTCCCGAAGGCAGAATATATGGAAAATCAATAGATGAATATAAAGGAAACTGTATTGAAGGTAAAGCTTTTCAGCTTATGATTGATAACAATCTTGATTCTGAAGTGGCTTTATATCCTTATGAGCTTGTTACTTACGGTGAAACAGGAAGTGTATGTCCAAACTGGATGCAATATAGACTTATAAAGAAATATCTAGAAATAATGACTCAAGATCAAACATTGGTTTTAGAATCAGGACACCCTCTAGGGCTTTTCAAATCAAAACCCGATGCACCAAGAGTAATAATTACAAATGCACTAATGATAGGCATGTTCGATAATCAAAAAGATTGGGAAATAGCAGAGGAAATGGGTGTTGCAAACTATGGACAGATGACTGCCGGGGGATGGATGTATATAGGACCTCAGGGCATAGTTCACGGTACTTACAATACTTTATTAAATGCAGGTAGAATGAAGCTTGGAATTCCAAATGATGGTGATTTAAGAGGACATATATTTGTAACATCAGGTTTGGGCGGTATGAGCGGTGCTCAGCCAAAGGCAATTGAAATCGCAAATAGTGTAGGCATCGTAGCTGAAGTTGATGAATCAAGAATTAGTACTAGACTTGAGCAAGGGTGGGTTATGAAGCAATCATCAGATCTTGATGAGGTATTCAAAATTGCTGACGAATACTTGGAAAAGAAAGAGCCAATGTCAATTGCATATCACGGAAATATAGTTGATTTGCTTGAGTATGCAGTAAAAAACAACAAAAAAATTGATTTATTATCTGACCAAACATCTTGCCATGCGGCATACGAAGGTGGATATTGCCCTAAGGGAGTAACTTTTGAGGAAAGAACAAGTCTTCTTGCAAAAGACAGAACTAATTTTTGCCAATTGGTTGACAAAAGTTTAAAACGTCATTTTGAACTTATAAAAATATTAGTTGAAAGAGGGACATACTTCTTTGATTATGGCAATTCATTTATGAAAGCAATTTATGATGCCGGTGTTAAGGAAATATCTAAAAATGGAATAGACGAAAAAGATGGCTTTATATTTCCATCTTACGTAGAAGATATAATGGGACCACAGCTATTTGACTATGGATATGGACCATTCAGATGGGTATGTTTAAGTGGAAAGAATGAAGATTTAATAAAAACAGATCATGCTGCAATGGGATGCATAGACCCAAATAGAAGATACCAGGATAGAGATAACTATAACTGGATAAGGGATGCAGAAAAAAACAATCTTGTTGTTGGTACAAAAGCAAGAATACTTTATCAGGATGCTACAGGAAGAATAAACATAGCTCTTAAGTTCAATGAAATGGTAAGAAATGGAGAGATAGGACCTGTTATGATGGGTAGAGATCATCATGATGTAAGTGGTACTGATTCACCATTTAGAGAAACTTCCAACATAAAAGATGGAAGTAATGTTATGGCAGATATGGCTGTACAGTGCTATGCCGGGAATGCAGCAAGAGGTATGAGTCTTGTAGCACTTCATAACGGTGGCGGTGTAGGAATCGGGAAATCAATAAATGGAGGATTCGGTCTTGTACTTGATGGAAGTTATAGAGTAGACGAGATAATCAAATCCGCTCTTTCATGGGATGTTATGAATGGAGTTGCAAGACGTTCATGGGCAAGAAATGAACATTCTATAGAAACAGTCATAGAATTTAACAATACACATAAAGGTACAGACCATGTTACTATTCCTTATTTAACAAACGAAAAACTTGTAAGGGATACTGTTAGCAAGTATTTTGATAAATAATATATTTAAGGGGATGTATTTATGAAAAAAGGAAATTTGCTTATAAAAAACTCCTCGGAACTTGTTACCTGCAGTGGTAGCAATGCAAAATACGGTGAGGAAATGAAAAACATTCATATCATAAAAAATGGAGCCGTTGTCATTGAAGATGGCATAATTAAAGCTGTTAATACTACAGAAGAAATATTGAAAATTTACAATGAAGCAGATTATGAAGTTATAGACGCATCTAATAAATGCGTCCTTCCAGGATTTGTAGACTCTCACACTCATTTTGTATTTGGTGGCTACAGGGCAGATGAATTTGCTTGGAGACTCCGCGGAGACAGCTATATGGATATAATGGAGAGAGGCGGCGGAATACAAAATACAGTAAACGCAACAAGGAATGCTTCAGATGAAGAACTTTATAATATTGGATTTGAAAGGCTTAATGAGATGCTTAAACTTGGAGTAACAACTGTAGAAGGTAAAAGCGGTTATGGCCTTGATTTTGATACAGAAATAAAGCAACTTAGTGTTATGAAGAAACTTAATGAAGATCATGCTATGGACCTCGCAATTACCTTTTTAGGTGCACATTCTGTTCCACCCGAATACAAAGGTAAAAATGATGAATATATTGACTTCATTATAGATAAAGTTCTCCCTGTGGTTAAATCAGAAAATCTTGCAGAGTTTTGCGATGTTTTTTGCGAAGACAAAGTTTTTTCTGTAGATGAATCACGAAAACTTCTTTTGAAAGCAAAGGAAATGGGTTTTAAACTTAAACTTCATGCGGATGAAATAGTAACCCTTGGAGGATCAGAGCTTGCAGCAGAAGTTGGCGCAATATCAGCCGACCATCTATTACATGCTTCAGATGATGGAATAAAAGCCATGGCAGATAAAAAGGTAATTTCTACCCTCCTTCCCTGTACTGCATTTTGCCTAAAAGAACCATATGCGAGGGCAAGGGAAATGATTGATAAGGGCTGCGCTGTAGCACTGGCATCGGATTTTAATCCAGGAAGCTGCTTTACATATTCAATACCTCTGGTATTCGCAGTGGCAGCTATATATATGAATATGAGTACGGAAGAAGCTATAACAGCACTTACAATAAACGGTGCCGCTGCTGTCGGTAGATCAGATTCCATTGGAAGTATCGACCCTGGTAAAAAGGGTGATATCGTTATTTTAAAATATCCTTCTTATAATTTTATACCATATCATACAGGTATAAACATTGTAGAAAAAGTAATTAAAGCTGGGAATGTAGTTGTTAATATATAATTAATCTTAAATAGCAAAGGAGAGAATATTATGTTAAAATTAGTAGAATGCGTTCCAAATTTTAGTGAAGGCAGAAACAAACAAATAATTGAAAGCATAGTTGACGAGATAAGAAATACAGAAAATGTAAAACTACTTGACTATTCTTCCGATAAAGACCATAACAGGACAGTTGTTACATTTGTTGCTTCACCTGAAGATGCTAAAAAAGCAGCTTTTAAGCTAATTAAAAGAGCATCAGAGCTTATAGATATGAGGACTCAAGAAGGTGCTCATCCAAGAATGGGAGCTACAGATGTGGTTCCATTTATTCCAATTCAGGATATTACTACAGAAGAATGTGTTGAAATGGCTAAAGAACTTGGCAAGAAAGTTGGAGAAGAATTAAATATTCCTGTTTATCTTTATGAAGATGCAGCTACTTGTGAAGCACGAAGAAATCTTGCTAAAATTAGAAAAGGTCAGTACGAGGGATTCTTTGAAAAAATAAAACTTCCAGAATGGAAACCTGATTTTGGTCCATGTGAAATGAATGAAAAAAGTGGCTGTATAGTTATAGGTGCCAGATTTCCACTTGTAGCATACAATGTAAACTTAGGCACAGACAATATGGAAATAGCAACTGCTATTGCTAAAAAAGTAAGATTTATAGGTGGAGGGCTTAGATTTGTAAAAGCTATGGGCGTTAAACTTTGTGAGAGAAACATAGTTCAGATTTCTATGAATCTTGTAAACTATGAAAAAACCGCCGTATACAGAGCCCACGAAATGGTTAAAATGGAAGCTTTACGATATGGAGTACCCGTTGTTGGCAGTGAAGTTATTGGATTGGTTCCTTTGAAAGCATTAATAGACTGTGCTGAATATTATCTTCAAATAGAAAATTTTGATATAAGTCAAATACTTGAAAAGAAACTTTCAGAATAAAAACTTAAAAAGCTTTCAGGGTAAGGAACCAAGAAAATATAATTAATTATGATGAGGAGTCGAATTATATGAGTATTGTTCCGAGTGATATTGAAATAGCTCAAAAGGCTAAAATGCTACCCATTGCAAACATTGCTGAAAAATTAGGAATTGAAGATGACGAATTAGAAGTTTATGGTAAATACAAATCAAAAGTTTCTTTAAGTATTTTTGATAGATTAAAGGATAAAAAGGATGGAAAGCTAATCCTTGTAACAGCAATTACTCCAACTCCTGCAGGTGAAGGAAAATCAACTACTGCTATTGGTCTTGGAGATGCCTTGAATAGAATAGGTAAGAAGACATGTATAGCATTAAGAGAGCCCTCTTTAGGACCCGTATTTGGTATGAAGGGAGGAGCAGCCGGCGGCGGATATGCCCAAGTAGTTCCTATGGAAGATATTAACCTTCACTTTACAGGAGATATGCATGCTATAACTGCATCAAATAATTTACTTACTGCAGCAATTGATAACCATGTTCATCAAGGGAATAGCCTTAAGATAGATATTAGGCAGATTGTATTTAAAAGAGTTATGGATATGAATGACAGATCTCTTAGAAATATAGTTGTTGGTCTTGGTGGAAAGGTGTGTGGTTTCCCACGAGAAGATGGTTTCATGATTACCGTTGCATCAGAGGTTATGGCTATTCTTTGTCTTTCTAAAGATTTAATGGATCTTAAAGAGAGGCTCGGTAAAATAATAGTAGCTTATAACATGGATGGTAATCCAGTAACTGCAAAAGATCTTAAAATTAATGGAGCGATGACCCTTTTGATGAAGGATGCTATAAAGCCGAATATAGTTCAGACATTAGAAAATTCACCAGCAATAATTCATGGCGGACCATTTGCTAATATAGCTCATGGTTGCAATAGCCTCATAGCTACAAAGCTTGGTCTTAAACTTTGTGATTACTTAGTAACTGAAGCAGGTTTCGGTGCTGACCTTGGTGGAGAGAAGTTCTTTGATATAAAATGTAGATATGGAGAATTGAAACCATCCGCTACAGTTATAGTTGCTACTATAAGGGCGCTGAAAATGCATGGTGGAGTATCTAAATCAGATTTAGGCATAGAAAATCTTGAAGCCCTTAGTAGTGGGTTTGAGAACTTAAAAAAACAAGTTGAAAATATAAGAAAATTTAATGTACCTGTAATGGTTGCTGTAAATAGATTCAGTAACGATACAGAAAAAGAAATAGAACTTCTTATATCAAAATGTAAAGAGTTCGGAGTTGAAATAGCCCTTAATGAAGTATGGTCTAAAGGCTCCGAAGGCGGAGTTGATATGGCTCAAACGCTTATAAAACTTGTGGAAACAGAGGCGTCAAACTTTAAGCCTATTTATGATGTAAGTAGTTCTATAAACGAAAAAATCAACACAATTGTTAGGGAAATATACGGTGGAGATACAGTAGTGTTTGAAGCAGCTGCTAAAAATCAGATGAAAAAACTTGAAGAATTAGGCCTTGATAAGATGCCCCTGTGCATTGCTAAAACTCAATACTCCCTATCTGATGACAATAAACTTCTTGGAGCTCCAAA
Source organism: Clostridium sp. CM041 (assembly GCF_055081035.1). NCBI lineage: Bacteria > Bacillati > Bacillota > Clostridia > Eubacteriales > Clostridiaceae > Clostridium > Clostridium sp. CM041. The sequence continues at coordinate 2,454,035 of NZ_CM143648.1, read as the reverse complement.
AGGTTTTAAAATTACAATAAAAACTGTAAGAGTCTCTGCAGGCGCAGGATTTATTGTATGCGAAGCTGGCACTATAATGACCATGCCAGGACTTCCTAAGGTTAGCGCCGCAGAAAAGATGGATATAAATAGAAGTGGAGTTATAACAGGATTATTTTAGACATATGCTCATATTATGTTGAAAAGATAGAGAAAGGAGTACATTATTATGTTATTAGTTGATAAAAGCGTTAGAGAATTCATTGACCAAACCTCCCAAAATTGCCCCGTGCCAGGAGGGGGAAGCATTGCGGCACTATCAGCTGCATCTGCAGCAGCACTTGTTTCAATGGTTGCAAGTTTGACTATTGGTAAAAAAGGTTATGAAGATAGTGAAGTCATGATGAAAGAAGTTTATGAACAAGCCAACAAATATAAAGAAAGATTTATAGAGTATATAGATGCAGACTCTGAATCTTTTCATGGAGTAATGGACGCCTTCAAATTGCCAAAAAACAGTGATGAAGAGAAATCTGCAAGAAAAGAAACTATTCAAAATGCATTAAAGCATGCATCAGAGACTCCATATAAGATAGCAGAAGATGCGTATGCACTTATGGATTACTCAGAAAAGGCAATAAAACACGGAAATAAAAATGCAGTAACCGATGGTGCTGTATCAGCTATGATGGCAAGAAGTGCAGTTCTATCAGCTCTTTACAATGTAAAAATAAATCTATCCTCAATCAATGATAGTGAGTTCGTAGCTCGATTTGAAAAAAAAGTATCTACTCTTGAACAAAATGTAGTTGAAAGAGAAAAACAACTACTAAGCAAAGTAGTTTTATAATAGGGATAGATCCCCATAGCCATCAACCTAAGGTAAATCATAATTTGCCTTAGGTTGTTTTTTAATATGTTTAAACATACTTAATATGCTTATCATACTGAAAACTATATTTAAAATAATGATAGTGATGTAATTATAAATACATAAATAATTTGGGAGGCTAAATACAATGTTTGATAAAAATTATAAAATAACGGATAAAACAGTTTGGCAGGGACGCACTGATAGTGAAACCAACTATGATGCTTTTAGATGGCATCAATGTGTAAAGATAATAGATTTAAAAAGAGATGATTTAATTTCCTACGCCGGTAAACTGGGATTTGCTTTTATTGGTTTTTGTTGTGATGAAGGTGTAAGGCTTAATAGTGGCAGAGTAGGGGCATCTAAGGGCCCTAAAAGTATAAGAAAAGAATTATCTAACCTTCCATGCAATTTTTCACAAGAAGTTAAACTTTTTGATGTAGGAGATATATTATGTGAAAACTGTACCCTTGATGAAAGCCAAGCTCTTCTATCAAAAGCAATCGAAAAGATTTTAAGTTTAAATCTTTTTCCTATTATTTTGGGCGGTGGTCACGAAGTTGCTTTTGGAAGTTATATGGGTACATTAAATTACTTATCACAAAAAAGCCAAGAACCTAATATCGGGATAATAAATTTTGATGCTCATTTTGATTTAAGACCTTATACAAAAGTGACCAGTTCCGGAACAATGTTTAGACAAATAGCAGATATTTGTAGTGATAGGGATCTTCAATATTCTTATTTGTGCATCGGAGTTCAAAAGCACAGTAACACCATAGATCTTTTTAAAACAGCTGATAGACTTGGTGTTAAATACATGCTTGCGAAAGATATAATAGATAGTGACAGTTGGCCGCTTATGGAGGAAATAGATAATTTCATAAAATTTAAAGATTATCTATATGTAACTATATGCTCCGATGTATTTTCTACAGCTTTTGCACCAGGAGTAAGTTCGTCACAACCACTTGGTCTCGATCCTGAACGTGTATTAAAGTTTCTTAAATACATTTTAAGGTCAAATAAAGTAGTAAGTTTTGATATAGCTGAGGTTTCGCCAAGATTTGACCAAGACGACGTTACAGCAAACTTAGCAGCTGTATTGATTTTTTCTGTTATCAATACACTTTGTGAAACAAATAGTTTGTCTATCTAAAAGTTGTTACATATTAATAATAAATTTGAGTTTACCAAGTCTGTGAATCAGTTTTTTTTAAATAATTTATCGGAGGTCTTTAAATGAAAGAAAAGATGAGTACGAAGACTTTGGTTTCAACTTCCGTTTTCATTGCAATTGCAGTAATTCTAAGATCAATTAGTATAATGATCCCAATTGGTGGTGCAGGGGCTATGAGAATTAGCATTGATGGTATTTTCTATATTCTTCCTGGAATTATTTTCGGACCAATTTATGGGGCACTTGCTGGTGGTCTTGTGGATATTCTTGCATATATTATAAGACCTCTGGGACCTTATATTCCACTATTTACTTTAATGACAATGCTCGCAGGCTTTATTCCAGGACTAATATGGAAACACACAAAATTTACTAAAGTTTCAAAACAAGTGAAATACTATATTACTTGTTTTGCAACTTTAGGATTAATAGGAATTGTTAATACTATTGTAATATTGCTATTTCCAAAATCAAATTTAGGCAAACTTATATTTTCGCTTGGAAAGAAAACTCAGTTTATTGGTATTGGACTCGAGATTATAGCACTGCTTGGTTTTGTAATTTTGGTTATTAATAATGTGATTAAAAGAAACAATAGTGAAAATAAACTATATGATAACTATATTAAAATGATTTTAGCAATAGGATTGCCTGCAATTGTAATTTCATCTATTAACACTTATTTTCTAATATTATTTATACCAGGGCTTTCTAGTGTAGGTTTTATGGTTTTGTGGCTTCCTAGAATTGCAGAATCATGTCTAATGATAATAATTCAGTCGTATATAATATCTCTCCTTTTAAATGTTTATGAATTGGTGTTTAGAATAGATCTTAAATGTTAATTTAGTAATAATCATTGATGATTATATTAAAAAACCACACTCCTAATAATATAGGAATGTGGTTTACAAATATCTAAATTTTTTAATACGTTCTTACTTTATACTATGCAGTTATATTTGTTGCTTCATCTTTTTTATCTTGTATCAATTTTTGCACTTTATCTGCATGCCCCTTCATTGATATAGATATGAATAAGAATACAACTAACATTGCCGCAAGGACTATTACATCTTTTGTAAATACGCCATAATCAATACCTGATATTACTTCTCTTAACCCAGATACTGCATAAGTAAAAGGCATAAATGGATTTAAAACCTTAAACAAATTAGGTACAACTTCTATTGGGAACGTACCTGCACAAGAAGTAAGTTGAAGAATTAATAATACAATTGATATTAATCTTCCTGCTTGCCCAAGTAAGAATACCATGCATTGAATAATCGCTATAAACACATTTGATAAGAAAATATTAAACAAGAAATACAGTAGTATATTACTTGGTCTAAGACCTAATAACATTACAGCTCCACTTGCAAGTACCGCTTGCATAGCTCCTATAGCTCCATATGATAAGAACTTACCTGCTACTACAGAAGCTGGACTTGCTGCAATATCTGCATCTACCTTATCTGTAATTACAAAGAACATCATTAATGCTCCTACCCATAATGATAGTGGAATGAAATATGGAGTAAATCCTTCACCATAAGTTTTAACAGGATTTATTGGCTTTTGATCCATAACTACTGGCTGCGAGAATGTCTCTCCCATAGTTTTACTATCATTTTTCAAGCTACTACTAAGATCCTTATGACCATCTGCAAGCTTTTTGTTAAGTTCTTTAGAACCATCTGCTAATTCTGTCATGCCATCATCTAATTTATTAGTACCATCATCTAACTTGCTTACCCCATCTTTTAGCTCCGGTAATTTTCCATTTAAAGTACTAATTCCTTTTGTAAGCTCTGCTGAACCTGCATTTAGTTTCGACGTTCCATCTGCTAAAGCTGGCATCTTTTGACTAAACTGTGCTAGCCCTCCTGATAAAGCTCCTGAACCCACAGCTAACTTCTGCACACCTCCGCTTAAAGCTGGGATTTTGCCGTTAAGCTCTGAAATTCCTCCTGATAAAGCTCCTGAACCTACAGCTAACTTCGCTGTACCCCCAGTCAAATCTGGAATTTTATCGTTAAGCTTTGAAAGTCCTCCCGATAAAGCCCCTGAACCTACAGCTAACTTCTGAACTCCTCCAGTTAAAGTTGGAATATTATCATTAAGCTGTGAAATTCCATTTCCAAAATCACCATTCATACCATCATATAGCTGATTTAAACCTCCACTAATTTTAGCTGCGCCGCCCGCTGCTTCACCTGTTTTTTCTGCAAACATTGCAGCCCCTTTTGAAAACTCTTCTGCACCTTGTGCAAAGTCATGCGAACCCTTTACAAAGTCTGAGGATCCATCCTTTAATAGCTTAGATCCTTCTGCTACTCCATGAGCACCCTTTTGAAGTTCATTCATCATCGCTACGTTGTTTTCATCTGTAGCCGCTTGGTTTAATGAATTCAGTGTATCTACAAAGCCTTTCATATTTGCATTATCCATTGCTTCTGGATTATCTTTAAAATATGCTCTTAATTGAGTACTCACTGCTTGTTGCAATACCACTTGAGATTTTTTACTATTATCTACTAAAACATCTACTCCGCCAGCAACTTTTGCACTGACCACGCTAAGATCGCTCATGCCGTTTTCCATTTTATCATATCCACCACTAAGACCTTTTGATCCATCATTTAACCTAGTTGATGCATCATTTAACTTAGTTGATCCATCTTTAGTTCCTGCAAGCCCTGAAGCAAGAGTTGATGCTCCTTCTTTAAGTTCTTTAGTTGAAGGTAGTATTTTTTTCTTATATCCATCATTAAGCTTTTTCACCCCTGTTGCCATAGCTGGTACTTTCTTGTTAAGCTCCAATAACCCATTATTCACTTGGTCTGCAACACCATGAAGCTGTTGTATCCCTGTTGCCATTTCTGGTACTTTCTTGTTAAGCTCCAATAATCCATTATTCAACTGGTCTGCACCACCATGAAGTTTTTGTACCCCTGTTCCCATAGTTGGCACTTGCTTGTTAAGCTCTGATAATCCATTATTCAATTGGTCTGCACCACCATGAAGCTGATTTACCCCACTTACCATTGTAGGCACTTGAGCTTTAAGCTCCCCTAGCTTACTAGTTAATGTATTAGAACCCGCTAGTAATTTCCCTACTCCATCCATCATTTCTGGAACATTACTTTTAAGTTTCCCAGTTCCATCTTTTAACTGATGCGTACCATCTTTTGCGGTAACTACACCGTCAGCGAGTTTCTTGCTTCCATCAGAAGCTTTTTTCATACCATCTTTAAGTTCATATAAACTATCAAACACTGCTGTTGCGTATTCTTTTGACATACTTTTGGTTAGTTCTGATTTAAGCTGATCTAAAACTTTACCATTGATTTGTGCTGCTAAAAAATTCCTCTTTTCATTTGCACTATATAATATAGTAGCTTGTTCTGGTTTACCTTTAGTCGAACTTAAAGCATTTTGCGAAAAATCTTCAGGAATTACGAACATGGCATAATAATTCTTTCCCTTGACTCCATCTTCAGCTTGCTCTTTTGTAACAAACCTCCAGCCTACTGCTTCCTTATCTTTAAGATTATTTACTAAATCTTGACCGTAGTTAACTTTTTTTCCATCCTTTAAGCTTCCTCTATCTTGGTTTACCACAGCCACTGGCATATCCTTAATTCTAGCATATGGATCCCAAAAAGCATCAAGATAAAGTAAACTGTACAAAAGTGGAACTATAATAATTGCTACTACCGATACTCGTATGAATCTATTTTTAAATATACTTGAGATATCTCTCCAAGCTACTTTTAAAAAGTTCATGTTATCACCTCATCCTTTATATATATAATTATTTTCTACAACAGTTTTAACAACCTACATATATAACTGACTAGTCAGTCATATATGTATATTTTACATTTTTTTTTCATAAAGTCAATGTATTTTTTGTTAACAAAAGAAGTAAACGTGCTCATTAATTTTATAATTTTATTTGAAATAAAAAACAGCAAGATATTCTATTATCTAGATTATCTTACTGTGTATTTTTACTTTATTCCATTTAGTAGGTGCTCCATAAAATTATCTGTAATTTCATCTAATTTCATACTATCATTTTTAATAACATTATAAACGGCTACTGATACTAAGTTTCCAAAATACATATATGTTAAAAAAGAAGATTCGCATTTTTTTATAGCTCCCTCAGCCATAGCACTTGCTAAAAATTTTTCAATATCTTCCATATACGCCTTTAGCATTCCTCTAAGCTCAGAATGTCTTATTTTCCCGCCCCATGCTTGACTCATTATAACCTTAAATAAATCCCTATTTTCATATGCCAATTTTAACTGATCCTTGGTTAGTTCTCTTAACTTACAGGTATAGTCTCCCTGCCCAGTAGTAATTTTTTCTATTTGTTGCCTAAGTAAGCTTACTCCCTCTGTAATTATATATTTAAAAACCTCATCCTTACTTTTAAAATAATAGTACACCGTACCTTTAGCTACCCCAGCATTTGCTGAAATCTCATCCATAGTAGCTCCGTCATATCCGTTAGTAGAAAAAGTTTTAATTGCAGACTGAAATATAGCTCTTTTTGTTTTATTCATTAACTCACCTCAACTTATCAATAAATTTATCTTGTATCGTTATTTTAATATTAAGGAACATTAAATCTTATTTCGAATATCTTAATCGATATTCCAATAATACTATACTATATCCCTATAAATTGAAAGTATTTTATACATTATCTAATTTAAAAATTAAACAAATCGGATTATTTAATACTATATATTGCTAATTCATTAATATTTTGAAAATACAATGGATTAATATATTAATAATGGATATACTATGATTTATAAGTTATAAAAATTCATAATTAAAGGGTGATAATATGAGAATACCAAACCACATCGGAGTAATTCCCGATGGGAATAGAAGATGGTCGGTAGATAATGGTTTATCAAAAGACAAAGGGTATTCCTTTGGACTAGATCCTGGTTTGTCTTTGTATAAACTTTGCAAAGCTGTGGGCGTAAAAGAAATAACTTATTATGGGTTTACTACTGATAATACAAAAAGACCACCCTTGCAGAGAGAAGCTTTTGCTAAAGCTTGTGTAGATGCAGTAAAACTGTTAAGTACACAGGATGCTGATTTATTAGTAGTAGGAAATAGTGCCTCACCTATGTTTCCTAAAGAACTACTTCCTTTCACCTCGCGTAGAACCTTTGGTAAAGGTGGTATTAAGCTAAACTTTCTCGTAAACTATGGCTGGGAATGGGATCTAAGTAATCTAGATCAAAACAAAAGTAGCAAAAGAAGTAATATATTTAATTGCATAAAAACTAATGATATCTCTAGAGTAGATTTAATTATTCGTTGGGGTGGAAGAAGGCGTCTTAGTGGATTTTTGCCTTTACAATCCATATATTCTGACTTTTACGTTATAGATGACTTTTGGCCTGACTTTAAACCGGAGCATTTATCAAATGCTTTACATTGGTATGATGATCAAGATGTAACACTTGGCGGTTGATGTATATAAAAAGTAACTAAGTTACATATTTTGAAATAGATATAAGTTTTTAATAGACTATATCTATTTTTTTATATGTTAAAATATGATTATTAGATTAAATCATCCTATGCCCTACATCCTAGTAAAGCATACAACTAGACATTATACGTGGTAGCTCTAGTTATATGCTCTGTGAGTCCCTGAATACTAATCTGTAAATCTTTTATTTTGATCAACTACCTCATATGCGTAGGCTTCATTTTTTTCTTGTTTTATGCTTCCATTATTATTAATTCCTGTAACTATTGTAGGTATGTTTACTAACTTGATGTCTGTGCCTTCAATCTCAACATACCTTTCTAATCCATATTTAAATAATTTTTCATTACCTAGTTCTCTTGACTTCATACTCACCACACTTCATCTCTCCTTTCAAACATTATGCTATCCATATACAAATATATATATACTTAATTAATTCTAAAAACATTTTATTTTCTAGGCAATATTGTTAATAAAAAGAGATGCTTTTATTTTTCAAAAAAATAAAAACGCTTATTATGCGTTTTTATTGAATGGACTTATTAATCATCACTTGCCGTGCTGCAATAACGACTTTAGAAGGATATCCGATTTAAATTTTTCTAGTCCTATTCGTTGAATGAAATCTCCTAGTTTTTCTCCCATATTTCCATTAGCCTTGTAATATTCCATTAAGGTATCAACCACAATCAATACCTTTTCTTCTGTTAATCTATCTACAATAATATCAGCTACCCTAGGGTTAAATCCACCACTACCACCTGCGACTATTATGTAGCCTTCCTTGTCTCCTATTATGCCTAAATCTCTAGCGTATACACTAGTGCAAGCATTCCTACAACCAGCTACTCCAATCTTTGTTCTACAAGGCATCTCCATTCCATGGTACCTCTTATCTAAAAGCATTCCAATTTTTAAGGAATTTTGTTTCGCCCTTTTGCAAAATGCTGCAGGACACATATGAACATTTTTTACAGAGTTTAGGGATTTAACTCCTGGCTGCATACCTAATTCTTCCCACACTTTTGCAACATCTTCAGATTCTAGTCCTAATATTGCAATTCTCTGCCCTGAGGTCATTTTTAAGATTCCTTTATATTTTTCAGCTACTTCAGCTATTTTTGATAGCTGTTTTGATGTTATAAATCCCCCCGGGATATGAGGCGTTACACCATAAGTTCTTTTTCCATCTCTTACTTTTTGAAGTACAGCATATTTAGGTTCCATTAAATTTCCTCCTATTCCATGGGGATCGTAACAACCATTAATTATTATATTGCTCTTTATGTTACTTTCTTGTGATTTGATTTGTTCCTATTATACCATTATATTCTAACCCTTTAATGAAACTATAAGTATATTCCTCATTAGAATTTTCAATAAACGCTTTAATCCATACATGTCTAAGCATGTAAAATATATTTACATCTCCATTTACCATTTCCCAATAATTTTTATGAATACAGCTTGTAGTTTCCCATTCAAATATGTCATTTTCAGATTTTATAACCCTCATTACTCTATCACAAGGCATACCTTCTAACAAATAATTATTAAGGTTATTAAATACTTCTTCTGGCTTTCCTTGCATTTCTTTTACTTTTAAAGTTTCTCCAACAGTTTTACCTTGCTTTGCAAAGCATGCTTTAGCAATAACTTCAGCTTCTTCTCCATAATTTTTAATCATTTCTGTTATTATAAATGCTGTTCTAGTTTCCACTTTTAAAATTTTATCTTGTAACCAGCCATGAATATTAGATACATCAATTATATCTTCTATATTTTTCTTGGTATCTATTGGACTTCCGTAAGCCACTGATTTTTGGGCAACATCTTTCGCATTGTCACCGTATTTATCTATATAATCTTTTTTTAAATTTGTCTCTAAATCCTCTGCCAATAAGATTTTATTAAATAACCATGTGTGAATAGGTGCTAAAAAAGCGCTCATTATTATTCCTCCAATATCTATTTATTCTTTTAAATCATCTCCTGCGGAGCTGCATTAACGGCTTCAGAAGTAGATTTATACCCCCACTTATAGCATTGGGAGACTTTCCTTCTGAAATGGCGTTAACTTATAGTCTAATAATACTATATTTAGCCAATACTTACGGTAACTTATGTTACCGTAAGTATATCATTATAAATTAATTACTATTTCATAAATGGTTAATTATATTTTAAAAAAATAAAAAGAGCATTAAAGCTCTCTTTACTAAAATTCAGAAATTAGTTTTATTATTCTTCAGCTCTTATTGCTGATTTACGTTTTGCCTTCTTCATATCAGATGCTTCTATAGTCTGTGGTTTTTTAGGCTTATTATCTTTTTCTTTTGCTGGTGTCTTCATTTCTTTATATGGCATAAAATCACTCCTTTATAAAGTATTTTTTACTTTTAGTATAATTTTATTCATACATTTATTTTTATTTAATGTATTTTTGAGGATTTTTAGGCTCACCATTCTCTCTTACCTCAAAATGTAGATGAGGTCCTGTACTATTCCCAGTACTTCCTACTTCTCCTATTTTCATACCACCCTTTACTATTTCACCTCTTTTTACAGTAATGACACTACAATGTGCATATGTAGTTTCTATTCCTCCCCCATGGTTGATTTTTATCACATTACCATACCCATCCTGCCAAGCTGCATAAGTGACACTACCATCTAATGCTGCACTTATTGTTGCACCAAAACTCGCTGCTATATCAACTCCTTTATGCATTTTTCCCCAGCGCACACCAAAGCTTGAACTTATACTACCTCTTGATGGACTATTTATAGCTTCCAATCGAGGTGTTATTGGGCTATTAGTTCCTACCAATATTTCTTTGTTTTGCACTGGCGTTATAGTATCTTCTTTTAAGACCTTTTCAGCTATGATATTATTGTTAATGGCTATTACTTCGGTAGTAACCTTTTTCATTCCATCACTACCTTCACGACCTACCTTTTTAACACCATCCATTAGTTTACTTGAAGATCTTATAATTGTAGTAGGGTATATCGCTTGTTCTTTAATTATATTTCCTACTGTTCTTACAGTAATTAATGGAACTTGTGCTTTATTGTTATATTTAATTAATTCCTTAATAATTTCATTATTTTCATATAAGTTTCCTGTTTTAACCTTAACCGGTTCATAACTAATTTTATTCTCTATATCTGTTTTTATTATGCTATTTAGCTTCGAACCCTCAGAATAATAATCTTTTACAGAGTTTAAAATTTCCTTCCCTTGATTTTCATTTGTTACATATGCCATTTTTCTATTATCTGATTTCATTAAAAATACGTCCACTACTTCATTGGATTTTTTTAACATCACTTTCTTAAGGCTATCTCCACTTATAAACATAGCATCATCATTTACCTTTACTTTACCTAAAGTTAAACCTTTTATTGTAATTTCATTACCATATTTGGATTTAATTTCAGATTTTAATTCCTTATATGTTTTATTAAATTCATTCTTATTTTTTACAAATGTTATGGTACTGCTCCCTATACAAACTTTATAACCATAAAACCTATATACATTCAAATACACCATAGTAGCGGTAATCATAAGTGTTATAATTATCACGCCTATATTCATTTTATTTCGTTTTAGAGCATTCAATGTTCTACCTCCCGCAATACTTACTTAATATACCCTTTTATTACAAATAATATACATTCTTGAAACATTTTTTTTATTTGTATCATTCACTGTATGGTATACTATATGTTGAATAATAAATCCCTATAAATTAACACATTATATAAATAACCAGCAATTTTGTATTTTAAAATTATATTTCTATAATTTTAAAAGAAAGGTAGTGACTTTATGAGTACTTTCATGTTTAAGAATGAAAACTATAAATATACTCCTGTGAGTAATATCTTTATAGATAAGTTTATGCCTAGAGCTAGAGGAGAATTTGTTAAAGTTTATCTTCTCGGGCTAAAATATTGTACAACTGGAGAAATAGGTGCTACCTCTTCAGTTATAGCAAATACGCTTGGACTTTTAGAAACAGATGTTGTAAATGCTTGGAACTATTGGAATGATGAGAACCTAATTAAAATGACCCCCATTGATAATATGGGTAACTTTAATATTGAATTCTTGGATTTATTAGATGTTCCAAGTGACGATATCCAAAACATAAATTTGCTTGAGGAATTAACCAATTCTTCAATAAAAGGTATGCTCCAAGATATTGAAAAACTATTAGCCAAACCTCTTTCACCGAAAGAAATGACCATGTACCTAAGTTGGCAAAAAGATTATAATTTCCCCCCAGAATTAATACTTTTATTAATTCAATATTGTGTATCAAAAGGTAAAGTTGACTATAGATACATTGAAACCATTGCAATTGCATGGCATGATGCTAATATTCAAAATATTGAAGGTGCTCAATCCTATATAAAAAAACATGAGGATAAATGGATAAACATCAGAAAAATCTTAAATTACCTAGGAATAAAAGCTCCAGAAATAATGAAACCTCAAGAACAAATATTAGATAAATGGATAAATGTTTATAAATTTTCTCTAGAAATTATATATAAAGCTTGCGATATTTGTTTTGATAGGCTTAGCCGCGCTGATTTTAAATATATCGATGGGATTCTAAACAGTTGGTTTAAAGATGGCATAAACTCTTTAGAGGATATAGAGAAGAAAGATAAAAAACGTTTAGTTACTAATAAAAAAACTACTGCCGGTGGAAAGCCTGCTAGGGGAAGTTTCAATGATTATGAACAAAGAGCTTATAACTTTGATGAACTAGAAAAAAAATTACTAGGATGGGATAATAATGATTAAAGGATATCAAACCAAAATATTAGCTATATATGATCAAATAAGGCAAGAAGAAGAGGCTGACTTTAGAAAAAGAAAAGTTCACATAGAAAAGACTCACCCTGAAATTATTGAACTAGATCACAAAATAGGTAAGCTATGTATAGAATTATCCATTAGTGCTTTGAAAAGTATCAACAATAGAGATGAATATTTACATTCTTTGAAAGAAAAAATAATAGATTTAAGAATGAAAAAATCTGAGCTATTAGTCTCTAATGGTTTTGATATGGAATACTTGAATTTGCATTATAGATGCACAAAATGTCGCGATACAGGTTTTATTGGAAATACTAAATGCCCTTGCTTTAAGCAAAAGGTTATAGATGTTTATTATACTAGTTCTGAACTTCAAGGTATGTTAAATACCAATAACTTTGATAATTTTAAGTTAGACTACTATCCTTCTAGAAAAAGTGAACTTGAATCAGAATCTCCTAAAAAGAACATTGAAAAGATTTTATCTAGGTCTATGAACTTTTTAAAGAATTTCAATACCACTGATGAAAATTTATTATTCTATGGAAGTTCTGGTACAGGAAAAACCTTTCTGTCTCATTGCATTACAAAGGAATTACTCGACAAAGGTTCTTTTGTAGTATATAGAACAGCCGAACAATTGATAAAGGCTTTAAAAGAAATTCGCTTTAATGGCGACACCTCTTTAGAGGAACTACTAATAAATTGTGATTTACTTATTATAGACGATTTGGGTACTGAGCAAATTTCAGATTTTACTAAAACAGAAATGTTCAATCTACTTAATACCAAATTATTAAAACAAAAAAAAATGCTAGTGTCTACTAATTTGACCCTTGAAAATTTATTAAATACCTATACTGAGAGAATAACCTCTAGATTAATTGGAAATTTTACACTTTGCAAATTCTTTGGAGACGACATAAGAATTAAGAAAAATTTGAGTAAATCAAAATAATATAAAAATATGCACATTAATAAAAAGCACATATTACTATAAATGCGTTTGTCCTCATGAATTACTTCTAAGACCCTCAAATGCATTTTAAGTACTATGTGCTTTTGCTATCATATTTTTTTATCTTCTATTATAAGAATATTATTCATTTATAATTTTCCAGCTACCTTCTCAATCTTGTCCTTCAATTTTAAAAGCTCCCTTCTTATCTCCTTAAAGTTTCCAGAAACCAATTCCTTATTTCTAACTACAATCTTCCCATTAACTATTACCGTATCCACATTCCCTGCATTAGCTGAATATACCACCGCTGAATAGTAATCATATATTGGTTGCATATTTACTGATTTAGTTTCTATTAATGTTATATCAGCTTTCTTACCGACTTCAATGGATCCCACTCTATTTTCTAAACCTAATACCTTTGCTCCTCCCATTGTTGCCATTTCTACTAATTCCACTGCGGGGAATAAGCTTCTATCGTTATTATATAATTTTTGTATTTTTCCAACTAGACTCATTTGAGTGATTATGTCCATGGTGTTTCCGCTCATTGGACCATCACTTCCTAGCCCTACATCTATACCTTTTTCTCTCATTTTTAATATGGGAGCCACTCCCTTTGCTCCTTTAGCATTTGCCCCTATATTATGACTTACCTTAACATTATGCTTTTTAAGTATATCTATGTCTTGTTCCTCTAAAGTTACAGCATGTGCTGCTATAAAGTTAGAATCCAGTATTCCTAAGCTTTCTACATACTCCACTGGGGTTAGCCCTAATTCTTCCTTATATTTTTCAAATTCGAAGTCCATTTCTGCTAAATGCATAGTAAAAGGCACATCATATTTTTTAGATATTTCATAGGCCATTTTTAAACTTTCATCACTATTGGTATAAGGTGCATGGGGTGCTATTCCTGGTGTTATTAATTCATGCCCCTTCCATTTTCCAATAAATTCTATAGAGTAATCTAATCCACCAAAGGGTTCCTCAGCATCTGGTGCTTTGAAATTTATAATACTATTACATAGTATTCCCCTCATATTTAACTCTGATGTTGCCTTTGCCACTTCATCTTCAAAGTAATACATATCGCAATAGGTAGTTACTCCACCAAGCAACATTTCTGCCACTGCATATTTCGCTCCTATATAAACCAATTCCTTATTCACCAATATATTCTCTAATGGAAATAAATATCTTTTTAATCTATCCTTGCAATCATCCGCTAAGCTTCTAAACGGAACCATAGAACCGTGGCAATGACAATTAATCATACCGGGCATTAATATTCCATCTTCACCATCTATTATGTTATATCCTTGAAACTGATTTTCTAAATCAGCTCCGCCAATTGCCTTTATTTCATCTCCCTCTATTACGAGTATACCATTTTCTATAACTTCTTTATCCTTATTCATAGTAATTATATTTACATTCTTTATTAAAATTCTATTATCTTCTATTCCTTTTTTCATATGCTAATACCGCCAATTTTTTTATTTTATCTTTCACTACTTTCTTTAAATAATGAAACAATCTCCTGTTTTTTAACATCTATTAATCCTTTATCAGTTATCTTTAAAGCTGGGCTAACTGGTAGTGATAATGTACTAAATGACATTATTTCATTCTTATGGTCATATCCCAATTCTTTCATAGCTTTTCTTATTTCTTTTAACTGCGTTCCTAAAACCTCTATAGGAACATCACTTACTATTCCACCAATTGGTAATGGTGCTGAACCTAGAATGTGACCTTTATTTGCCACTGCATATCCACCTTTGCAGTTTATAACTTCATTAGCTGCTGCTATCATATCCTTAACATTTCTTCCCATTACCATAAGATTATGATGGTCATGGGCCCAAGTAGTAGCCACAGCTCCTTCTTTTATTATATTACCATCTACTATACCAAAGGCTTTACCCTTAGTTTTTCCGTATCTTTCAAAGACTACTATCAATGCACAACCCTTTATTTCCCATTGAAGTTCCCCATTTAATGATTTAATTGTAGCTTCTCCCTCTTCAGTAAAGGTTGTATCTTGCTCCACCTTGATTGTTCTACAAATAAGTTCTCCATTTAATATAGGAGTTTCCACCTTAAAATCCTCTTCATTTAAAGAATTTAACTTTATGCTATTATAAAATTTCCTAGGAAATATTTCCTTTTTATTTTCTTTCACCTCTATTGTATCTTTTATGTTTATACCTTCTTTTGAATTTATTTGCCGATAACTATTCCCTTCACACTCTTCCTTATTATATATCACTTTTCCATTTTTATATACCGAGTGTATTTTAAACTCTTTAACATCTTCTAATAATATAAAGTCTGCCATCTTTCCTGGGGCAATAACTCCTCTATCTAAAAGTCCCATTCTTCTAGCAGGAGTATATGTAGATACATATATAGCGTTTTCTTCACTAATTCCCATATCCATAGCTTTCTTCACTAATTTATTTAAATGTCCACTTGTTAGCTTGTCAGCCATTACATCATCTGTAACCAAACAAAAGTGCTCATATAAATTATTATCCCTTAAATAATTCATATTTTCTTCACTCATAGATTTCTCTTGTATTTCTAAAAACATTCCATTACTTATTTTTTCTTCTATGGATTTTAAACTCTGGTGGGTATGATCTCCATCCACCCCTCTATATATGTACATAGCTAAATCTAACCCTTCAATCTTAGGACAATGACCTTCTATTGGGAAATTGTTTTTTTCTCTCTTGATTAGATTTATAATTTTATTTATATTAGAATTATCCTCTTCTATTAAATCCTTAAAATTCATTACCTCTCCTAAACAAATAACCTTCGGGTATGCTAAAAGCTCACCAACTTCTTTATCACTTATAAATCCCCCTGTGGTTTCAAACTCCTTTGATGTTGATGGTACTGAGCTTGGTATTCCATAAAATATATCTATTTTTTCCTCTTTACTTATAAAAGCTATTATCCCCTCCACACCAAAAACATTAGCAATCTCATGTGGATCAGCCACCACCGTAGTTACTCCATGTGGTATAACAGCATTAGAAAACTCACTGGGAATAGTCATCGAACTCTCTATATGCATATGAATGTCAATAAGGCCAGGAATCATATAATTTCCATGTCCATCTACAACTTCTTTAGCACTTAATTTACCTTCATATTCTTTGCCTATATATATAAATTTTTCATCCATTATTGCTACATCTGCATTAATGAATTTCTTAAAATAACTATTATACACTCTGATATTTTTAACTATTAATTCAACTTCCATAATGCACCTCTTTAATATATATTTCTCTCTTAAAATTATGCAGACTTATTTTTTACCCTTATAGCTAAATTTAAAAAATAACTAGTCTCAATCATAAAGATTTTGACTAGTTATTTATTTAATCTATATAATTAGTTCATAATTCTATTCCAAGTATCTATCCATTCACTCATTAATGGATTAACCACTTTATAATCTATAGTTTTAGCATTTTTCACTGTTGGGCCATAGGTTAAATTTTTACTTTCCTCTTCAGTCAAAGAAACCTTTTTATTTACTGGTGATTCACTTAAATTCTTAGCACCTTTATATTGAATCTCTTCACTTAAAGCATAATTTATAAACTCATAAGCTAAATCTTTATTATCTGAATTCTTATTCATGTTTATTGAATTAAGGTTTAAATATCTTCCCGACTTTGGAGTTATAAGCTTTATTTCTGGTGATGCATTAGTAATCATTTCATAAGCAAAGTCAGCTGTTACTGCTACTGTTATTTCTCCACTAGCAAACATATTAGATAGGTCTGAAGATTTACTATAAGTTTTAACTACATTAGGCTTTAATTTTTGTAACTCTTTAAATGCAGCTGCACCCTCGTCTTTAGATATATCTACTCCTGCTTTTTCTGCTGCTATATAAAGCATAGCTGGACCAAAGGTTGTTGTTATATCTGGTATAGCTATTTTACCCTTTAGTTCAGGCTTCCATAAATCTTCCCAAGACGTTATTTCAAACTCTACTTCCTTTGGATTAACAGCTATTCCTATGCTGTTTAATGCATATGCTGGTCCAAATCCATCTTTTATTGTTCCTTTGCCCTTATCTACTACATTTTCACTATTAGGAATTTTACTATAGTCAAGTTTTTCAAATACCCCCGCTTTTATTCCTTGCTCAGCATAGCTCTCAGCTAAGTATATTAAGTCTACTGTTGACTTTGGGTTGTTTTTAAGTTTTGTTAATCTATCAGAGTTATTACCTGTTTCTAATACTATTTTAACTCCATGCTTTTCTTCGAAAGGTTTAAGTACATTTTCTGTTAGCTTGTCTTCATTTAACCCAAAAGTTGAAATTACAAGTTCCTTTTTTTTACCCGAGACTGAAGATGCACCGCTGCATCCAACAAATACAGTTGCTAGCAATCCTAATGCAACCGTTACTACTAAAGATTTTTTTAACATATCCATTCCTCCTAACTTGCTCAAATTAATAATATCCATTTCAGCTTATACTAATACTATTTTATTTTCAGGTAAGTAAAGATTTATTTTATCCCCTTGAGGATAAACTACATCATTTTGGCTATTTACAACTAAATTACCCACAGTGGTATTTACATTATACTGATAGGATTTCCCTAAGAATGTTCTTATTTCTACAGTTCCCTCTATAGTATTTGACGCTTCTATTGATGCTATAACTATATCATCTGGTCTTATTGTACCTTTAACTTCTACCTTGTCTATTTTAGGATTTTCCACATTAAACTTTAATCCTTTATTACTTTCATATAATCCATCTTGTACCTTCGTTAAATCTATAAAATTTTCAAATCCCACAAATCTAGCAACAAACTCTGTAGAAGGATTTGAGTAAATATTTTCTGGAGTATCAAATTGCTCTATTACACCTTTGTTCATTACCGCCACTTTATCAGATATAGAGAAACACTCCTCTTGGTCATGGGTAACAAATAAAGTAGTAATTCCTAAGCTTTGTTGAAGCTTTCTTATTTCAACTCTCATCTTCAATCTAAGCTTCGCATCTAAGTTGCTTAAAGGTTCATCTAAAAGTAATAAACTTGGCTCTATTACTAACGCTCTAGCTGTTGCAACTCTCTGTCTTTGCCCTCCCGAAAGCTCCTTTGGATATCTTTTAGCATATTGATTCATATCTACTACTTCTAATATATCTTTTACCTTTTTCTTTATTTCATCCCTTGATATCTTCTTCATTTTTAAACCAAATGCTACATTTTCTTCTACTGTTAGGTGCGGAAATAATGCGTAGCTTTGAAATACTAATCCGAAATTTCTATTATGAACAGGTATTTTTGTATAATCCTTGCCTCCTAGCATAAACGTTCCATTGTTTGGCTCTATAAATCCAGCAATTACTCTTAATGTTGTAGTTTTACCACATCCACTAGGTCCTAAAAGAGATACAAGCTCTCCTTTTTTAATGCTTAAATTAAAATTTTGTAATATATTGTCTTTTCCATCATATGATACTGCTATATTTTTTAAGTTTATTAAATTCATGTGTTACCCCCACGTTTATTAGCATTATTTAAGGCCTATTACGAACGTATTTTGCCTAAGAAAGACTATCTAATCCTAAAGTTTTTTCTACTATAAACATTATTCCAATTGTTATTAACATTAATATAACTGATAATGCTGATACGGTTGGATCATAGTTATACTCTACATAGCTCATCATACTAATTGGCAAAGTACTTACTCCTGGTCCTGTTAAAAATATTGATACAGGCACATTGTTAAAGGAATTTATAAATGCTAACATAACCGCTGCTATAATTCCTGAAGTTATATTTGGCATAACTACCTTAAAAAAAGTATTTATTTTTGTATAGCCAAGACTCATTGCAGCCTCTTCTATTGAATAATCAAATACCTCTAAACTTGAACCAACAACTCTAATTATGTAAGGTACTATTACCAATGTATGACCTATAAATAAACTCATGTATACTGAAAATTCTAATTTTATTACTAAAAACTGAAATAATGCAAAACCAACAACCACTCCTGGTATTATTAATGGTGAAAAGAAAAAATTCTTTAAAACACCCTTTCCTTTGAAATCAAATCTGCTTAATCCGTAAGCTGCCGGTATTCCAATTAACAGTGCTAATACTGTAGACCCACAGGATACTAAAAAACTTACAAACATTGTATTCATAAACATATCTGATTGAAATACATTTGCATACCACTTAATGCTAAACCCCTTTGGTGGGAATGCAATATAACTTTCTGTTCCTATACTTGTTAACGCTATAATTACTAATGGTGCTAGTAAAAATATATATACTAATGCTACGAATATAGTAAGTAATTTGCTTTTTCTGCCTTTCATGTTATAATCCCCTCTTATCTAATCTAGACGCTAATAAGTTTATTCCTTTTATAACCAACAATGTTGTAACTATCATTATTGTTGCAACAACAGACGCCGCTTGCCAGTCACTCAAGGTCATCGCTTCTTGATAAATTAATGTGGCTAACACTGTATTTTTATTACCACCTAATAATTGTGGTGTAGTATAAGCCGTAAGTGCTCCTGTAAATACAAGGACTGTTCCAACTATTAATCCCGGTAAACTCAGTGGGAATATAACCTTAAAGAAGGCCTTCACTTTATTAGCTCCTAAACTTTCCGCTGCTTCTAATAAGTCATTATCTATATTTTCTAAAACTCCTACTAAAGAAATTATCATTAGCGGTGAAAATAAATAAACTGTACCAACAATGATCGCGCCTTCAGTATACATCATAGTTAAAGATTCATTGATAACGCCTAAGCTAAGTAACACTTTATTTATAACTCCATTTTTACCTAAAATACTCATCCAAGCAAAAGAACGAACAATTGAATTTGTAAGAATAGGGAATATGGTTAATGCCATGAATAACCCTCTAATCTTCTTTGAGGTTCTAGACACAAAATATGCTGTTGGAATTCCAATAACCATGCATATTGCAGATGATATTAAAGCAATTCTTAATGTTCTATAAAATATCTGCAGCGTATACTTATCTCCAAAGAAATTTAAATAATGATCCAAGCTAAAGCTTCCATTAATATTAAAAGTAGGAATTATAGTACTAACTAAAGGCACTATAAGAAAATAAGATAGTAATATTAAACATGGTACAAATAATATGTAAGTCCATTTTTTCTTCATAGGTTTAACTCTCCTAAAATTTTATCTTAATGATATTTTTGTTGGATATATATAATTTATATTTATTTTACAAAACCAATGATATGGCAAAATATTGATATTCGTCCAGAAAAATACGAACGTTAATTTATTTTAATTGCTTATCGTATGTGTTTATGCTACTATAACGATCGAATGTTGTCAATATTTTTATTTTTTCAAGACAAAAATCAAATCACTTTAAATACATTTTGTTTTTAGAGGCTATCAATCCTTTTAATTCTTACAATCTTTCAGCTCAGTAAACATATTGGACGTAAAAAAAGTCCTAAACAAATGTTTAGGACTTTTTTGGAGCTGGCAATAGGAATTGAACCTACAACCTGCTGATTACAAGTCAGCTGCTCTACCGTTGAGCCATGCCAGCAAAAATGGCGACTCAAAAGGGATTCGAACCCTCGACCTCCGCCGTGACAGGGCGGCACTCTAACCAACTGAGCTATTGAGCCATATATGGTGGGAACAACAGGGTTCGAACCTGTGACCCTCTGCTTGTAAGGCAGATGCTCTCCCAGCTGAGCTATGCTCCCATATATGTTTTAATGGTGACTCCTAGGGGAATTGAACCCCTGTTACCACCGTGAAAGGGTGGTGTCTTAACCGCTTGACCAAGGAGCCTTATTACTTTTTAATGATTCTTTTGATAAGAATCAAGCTTATAAATTAGATGTTCTTTTATTAAACTATACCAGTTTAGTAAAAATGGCGACTCAAAAGGGACTCGGACCCTCGACCTCCGCCGTGACAGGGCGGCACTCTAACCAACTGAGCTATTGAGCCATATATGGTGGGAACAACAGGGTTCGAACCTGTGACCCTCTGCTTGTAAGGCAGATGCTCTCCCAGCTGAGCTATGCTCCCATGTATGTTTATGGTGACTCCTAGGGGAATTGAACCCCTGTTACCACCGTGAAAGGGTGGTGTCTTAACCGCTTGACCAAGGAGCCATACTAATTTGTCACTTTATTTATTATGGGCTTACGTCTTGCAACCCGACATAAACTATAATACCTAATTTTTCTTAAAGTGTCAACATATTTTCTTGTTTTTTTTATTATTTTTTTTTACAAAACACTCAAACCCAGTTAAATCAATGGTTTACCTTGTATGCTTTTTTATATGTTTTTTTGAAAATAACTACCTTTTATTAAACACTCTTAAACAAATTTTATGGTTACTTATAAAACAAAATAAAAATTCATTTTCATCCTACTCATTTTAGGGTAAGCTTATATGTATATACTTTATAATATAAAAATATTTTTTCTCGAAAGGAGAGATTTTCTTGAAACATTCCCTTATAATAATTGGCGGAGGCGCCTCTGGTTTAACCTCTGCTTTAATAGCAAAAGATTTTGGAATAGATGTAGCAATAATTGAAGGAACCGATAGAGTAGGTAAAAAAATACTAACCACCGGTAACGGTAGGTGTAATATCAGTAATGTACATATAAATAATGATAGATATCACAGTGAAAATACAAATTTCGCAGGTTACACTCTGGATTCTTTCACCATAAAAGATACTATAGATTTTTTCGAATGTTTAGGACTACCTTTAGTGACAATAGATGGTGGTAAAATGTTTCCTATGTCATTGCAAGCCTCATCAGTACTTGATATACTTCGCTTTGCTATAGACGAAAAAAAAATTCCACTGTATACAAATACCAAAGCTAAGGAGATTATTAAATCAAAGAAGGGTTTTAAAGTTTATAGCACAGATAACTCTACATATGAATGTGAAAAGTTGATTATTGCGACCGGTGGTAAATCAGCTCCTAAAACAGGTTCTGACGGCTCCGGCTATTCGTTGGCTAGGCAATTAGGTCATAGTATAATCTCTCCTGTACCAGCCCTTGTACAGCTTAAATTAAACTATAATAAACTAAAGGCTCTATCTGGAGTAAAGTTTGATGGCTTTGCGGAAATATTTATAAACGATAAATATGTTCAAAAGGAATTCGGAGAAATACTTTTTACAGATTACGGCATTTCCGGACCCCCTATTCTTCAGCTTAGTAGAACTGCATCTTATGGTTTATCTAAAAATAGCAAGGTTTCTTTATGTATTGATATGCTACCAAATATTAGCTACGAAGATCTAAAATCATTTTTAAATAATCACTGGTCAGTATTTCAGAGTCGCTGCGTTCATGATTCATTCATCGGAATAATTAACAAGAAGGTCATTCCAATAATTTTAAAAGAAGCAAAAATAGATGACATTCATAAGCCTTGTTGCGATTTGACCTCAAACGAAAAAAATGCTCTATATACTTTGTTAAAGCAATGGCGATTTGAGGTTTCAGGTACTAATTCTTTTGCAAATGCTCAGATAACTGCAGGAGGCATTAATACAAAAGAAATTAATTCTGAAACTCTAGAATCCAATATTACTAAAAATTTATTCTTTGCGGGAGAAATATTAGATGTAGATGGCGATTGCGGCGGTTTTAACCTTCAATGGGCATGGAGTTCTGGTGCCATTGCCGGGAGAAATGCTTCCAATTAAAAAATAAGAGTGCGATTAGTATGAAGTTTGTCCTGCGTGAATTGAACTAAGGGTTTGAAACGTGAAAGTTGATTAAGGGATTTTCTTATATTATGCTTAGAAAAGTATAATATAAGAAAAATACTTAGACTACTGTACCCAAGTACTTTCTAAGAGCGTAAGCTCAACACCCTCTTCATTTATGATTTTATGTCTACATATCGTCTTATCTTCTTCTCTTATAACCTGCGTGCTTACCTTTATGGTCTCTCCATATGTTGTTTCCTTGATGTAAGTTACCTTAATATTAGTTAGTTGACGGTCTAATACTATATCCTTAGGAACTGTTTCTAAAGCCCAAGCAACATATTTAACATTGTTTACGTGCATATTCGTGTCAATATCACTATACCTAACTTGAAAGTTTTTCTCGCTATGCACTGTAGTTATTGGTACTATATCCTCAATGTCTATGGGTGTATTATTGCTATCATCAATACCATAAGCCTCATACATATCTTTCGTAATCCTTATTGGTCTTCTTCTGTCTGTATTTATTAAAATCCACACAGAACTCGCATGTCCTATTTTATTCCCTTTCATATCAATAATTTCATATTTCCTGTATGCATAAAATTTATTGAAAGAATGTGCAAAAGTTCTAATCTTTATAGTTTCATTTAATAAAGGATACGACTCCATTGTTATGTCCCATTTATATAACACCCAAGCTGATTTATTCTCTTTAAGATGTTCTATGCCAACTCCAAGCACTTCACTTTGATACATTGCCATATCACCAAGATAATCTATAATGCTTGTCATCAAAGCTCTTTTATGAATATCTACTTCATAATAATGAATATTATAATCTCTATCTGTAACCTCTGGCATTTTGCCCATAATACCCCTCCTATATTTCTCATGAGTACATAATATAATAACTATTAATTTCTACGCTTCTTAGTTTTCTTCATACTTAAAATAATACCAAACTAAACCAACACAGTAAACATTAACTGTATAGTATTAACATAAAGTTTGTTAAATTTTTATTTATCTATGTAATTATTATCAAAATAGTGTTAAAATATTGTTGTCAGTATTCATTATGAAACTGAACTATAAATAAGGATTATGAATAGGACGACTTATATCCTTATGGAATAAGAGCGGGGGGAACACATGATTAATAATAATTCTATTAAACTTAGAAGAATAAAAACAAGTGAACTTACAACTATTGGTATGCTATCAGCTATTTGCATCGTACTTGGTTTAACTGGATATGGCTTTATTCCACTTCCTGGTGCCAAAGCTACTATCATGCACATTCCCGTTATTATAGGATCAATAATAGGTGGCCCTATGGTAGGAATGACTATTGGTTTAATATTTGGGATGTTTAGTATTATGCAAAACATAACAACTCCCAATTTACTCTCTTTTGCTTTTATAAATCCTTTAGTATCTGTATTACCAAGGGTTCTTATTGGTCTTACTTCTTACTATGTTTATAAACTAATCCACGTTAAAAATGATAGCCTAAGGATTGGACTCGCGACCGTTGTTGGTTCGCTAACTAACACTTTTGGGGTTCTTACTATGATATATGTTTTTTATGCGGCTAAATTTGCTACTTCTAAGGGCATAAATCCATCTATCGCTGCAAAGACTATTTATGGTATAGGTATAATAAATGGTGTTCCAGAGGCCACCATAGCTACTGTAATTACCATACCTGTTATCCTAGCCATTAAGAAAATAAAGAAAAGATAAAAAACAAGACACTTAGCAAATGCTAAGTGTCTTAATTTTTTTATGCATTTAATGCAGTCATTAATTCTTCTAAATTAAGACCATGAACCATTGCTGCTTCTTCTAATGTTTCAGCTTGCGCTGAAGGACACCCTACACAACCCATTCCAAAGCTCATTAATACTTCAACTGATTCTGGATTTTGTCTTACAACTTCGCCTATTGTCATATCTTTAGTTATTTTCATATTATCTACCTCACTTTATGTTAATTTAACTCTAATTCTCATTATATTTTATATACTTAAATTTTACTAGTACGCACTTTTTTAATCTATAGTATGCACTTGTATACCTAATATATATTTCCCACAATAATTATAATTCCCTATAATATAAAAAACATACATATTAAAAAATATCTTTTGTATAATATGCATGTATATATGCTATATTTCAGTTAACACCATTGTTTGATCTCTTTTAGGTCCTACTGAAACTATAGAAACCTTAACTCCTGTAAATTCTTCAATTTTCTTTAAGTATATTTTTGCATTTTCAGGAAGTTCTTCATAGCTTCTTGCATCAGCTATCTTTTCATCCCAACCATTAAACTCTTCATATACTGGTTCGCATTTAGCTAAATCTTCGAGGCTCGCTGGGAAATAATCTATAACGCTACCTTCAAATTTATATCCTACACAGATTTTAATTTTTTCAAGTCCCGCTAATGTATCTATTTTAGTTACAGCAAAACTAGTAAGTCCTGAAATTCTTGCCGCAGTTTTTAATATAACAAGGTCAAGCCATCCACATCTTCTTGCTCTACCTGTTGTTACGCCAAATTCAAAGCCTTTTTCGCGGATCCATTCTCCTACTTCATCATTAAGTTCTGTTGGGAATGGTCCTTTTCCTACTCTTGTAGTATAAGCTTTCGCAACTCCTACAGCATTTGTTATCATAGTAGGTCCTATTCCTGCTCCAACACAAACTCCGCCTGCAATAGTGTTTGATGAGGTTACAAAAGGATATGAACCGTAATCTATATCAAGCAGCGTTCCTTGTGCTCCTTCAAATAAAACATTTTTTCCAGACTTTATTGAATCATAAACTTTAACTGATATATCTTTTACAAAAGGTCTCATTCTTTCTGCATACTCTAAATATTCTGTATATATTTTATCAAAATCTAAAGCTTTTCCACCCAAAACTTTTGTTATTATATCATTCTTCATTGCTAGACTAGTTTTAAGCTTTTCTTTAAAAACATCTTTTTTCATTAAGTCACAAACTCTGATTCCACTTCTTTCAAACTTGTCAGTGTAACAAGGGCCTATCCCTTTTTTTGTAGTTCCAATATCATTTTTACCTCTAGCTATTTCGTATAAATTATCTAGCTCTTTATGGTATGGCATTATAAGCTGTGATCTATCACTAATTATTAATCTTTCTGGAGTTATTTTTTCGCCTAGCGCTTCTAAGTAGTCAATTTCTATAAATAACGCCTCTGGGTCTACAACCACACCATTACCTATTACATTCAATTTATCTTTATATAATATTCCTGATGGTATTAAGTGAAGTTTATATTCCTTTTCTCCTACAACTACGGTATGACCTGCATTATTTCCGCCTTGGAACCTGACTACAACGTCTGCCCCCTCAGCAAGATAATCTGTCATCTTACCTTTACCTTCATCTCCCCACTGGGCTCCTAAAACTATAAATGCTGACATATAAATTCCTCGCTTTCTTTCAGTTCACAATAAAATTTCTTAACTACTAGTATTAAGAAATTTTATTGTCTTCTATGTTTACTTCATGTTGAATTATACACTTTTAATATTCATATAACCAATTATTTAGATTAAATTTTTAGTCTTCTTTTTGAGCTATGTCTCTTGCTACTACGATTCCTGTTGTAGATGCTTGCATTAGACCTCTAGTTATCCCTGCTCCATCCCCTATTGTATATAAATTTCTAACAGATGTTTCAAA
Organism: Clostridium sp. CM041; assembly: GCF_055081035.1. NCBI lineage: Bacteria > Bacillati > Bacillota > Clostridia > Eubacteriales > Clostridiaceae > Clostridium > Clostridium sp. CM041. Next base: position 2,427,154 of record NZ_CM143648.1, on the reverse strand, counting down.
CTTATCATTTGTACTAATCTTACTAGAATAAAACTTCACCTCAACTCCATATAGCAATGTGTTTTTGCTATATAAACCTGGTGCTATCTTGTCAAAAGCCTTTAATGCTTCCACAATAGACGTTAAGTGCCTTTGTGGTAATACAAAGCTTAAATCACCTGGTACTGCTGATTTTAAAGTAGGCGTCGTAGTTGATTTACCTAATCTGTCATAATCTGTTCTTCTTCCTTTTAGTAAATCCCCGAGTCTTTGAACCATTATCCCTCCGCCAGTTAACATATTACCTAGCTGGGCTATATATTTTCCGTACCCTATAGGTTGATTAAATGGCTCTGTGAAAGTAGTAGATACAAGCATCGCAAAATTTGTATTAGTTGTTCTAAGCTTTTGGTCGGAGTAACTATGACCATTTACAACTGCAATCGTGTTATCATCATAATATTCTGCTGACACTACTCCCCCCGGGTTCATGCAAAAGGTCCTAACCTTGTTATCAAAAGTATCTGAATAATATACTAATTTTGCTTCATATAAGTCCTTTGTCAGATGATCCATAACAGAATTAGGCACCTCAATTCTTACTCCAATATCTACTGCATTATTAGTAACCACAATATTATGTTTTTTAGCTTCATTTGAAGCCCATTCCGCCCCACCTCTACCCGGTGCTGCTACAATATACTTTGCATTAACCTTAAACACACCATCTTTATTCTTTAATAATACTCCAGTAGCCTTATTATCTTCTATTAATATTTCTTCCACTTCGCTAAGTTCCATAAATTCTGTATTTGTATTATCCACTAAATGATGGTACATAGATTTTAAAACTTCATAGGCAAGTTCTGTTCCTAAATGCCTTACTGGACATTCAACAAGACGAATATTATGCTTACTTGCTTCATATTTAACTTCGTCAACCTTGTCACTATTAATCCCATATACCTTCTCATTTGCTCCAAATTTTATATATATATCATCGCAATACTTTATTAATTTTTTTGATTCGTCTTCAGAAAAATATTCGAGAAGTCTCCCCCCCACCTCTGGGCTTAGAGAAAGCTTACCATCTGAAAAAGCTCCAGCACCTGACCAACCAAACGTTATCCCACAAGGATTACATTTAACACACTTTCCTGTGTCTCTAGCTGGACATTTTCTTTTTTCTATATTTCTTCCCTTATCAACTATAAGTACACTAAGTTCAGGTTTTTTATTAGAAATTTCTAGTGCCGTAAATATGCCTGCTGGGCCAGCTCCTACAATAACTACATCATAAAAATTTTTCATTTCATATTCCTCCTTGTATTACTCTATAGGAAATAAAAACTATCAATTGTTGCCATGCTACTTAATGATATCAGAGCAGTATAACCCAGTCAATATAAAATGCGAATATTAATAAATTATTTCAATTAATAGTTCGTATATACATTATTTATCTAAATAAAAAATACACTTACCCATATTGAATAACTGTATTTTTCTGTTACCTAATCTTCCTTAAGACTATTTATTAACAAAACTCTTATAAACATTTATATTATCTAGAGACCTTATTCTTTCTGAAAATTTGCCTTCCTTTGTATCTCCTAAAGCTTTATTCATATCATACATTCTTGCATCCATTATATCTAAATGATGTAGCATTTCCGCTTCTGGTATCATAGGTTTTTTAGGGCTTCCATATTCTGCTTCATAATGATGAGCTAGCACCATATGCTGTAACAACATAGATACTTCAGTATCTGCTTTAACCTCAAGACTCGCCGTTTCTATCATTTTAATTCCTTGAACTATATGACCTAAAAGTTGACCCTCTACTGAATACTCGCTTACAATTCCAAGTTCACTAGCATTCATTTCATATATTTTACCAATATCATGAAGTATTATACCTGCATATAGCAAATCTGTATTTAGAAAGGTGTAAATTTCGCTTAATTTTTCTCCTGCCTTAAGCATGGTGATTGTGTGATATAACAGACCCGATCTTATTGAGTGATGGTTAGACTTCGCAGCTGGATAATGCATTAGCTTTTTCTCATTATGCCCTAAAATATTGGTAACTATATTTTGAATATCTATATTTTTGATTTTAGATAAATAATTTAAAATATTATCATACATTTTTTCCGGTGAATACGGCGCCACTGCAACATAATCACAAATGTTTACTTCATCTTTTTCCTCAGTTAGTCTTATTGCTTCAACTTTTAATTGAAGCTTTCCTCTCCACTCATTTACTGTGCCCTTAATTTTCACTAAGATGCTTTGTTTAAATGTATCTTCTAATTTTTCATTCCATTCCCAAAGTTTTGCATTTATATCGCCGGTGGCATCTCCTAAATTAAAATCCAAATATTTATTTGTGTTACTATTGTTAGAAACCTTGCTATCTACAGATTTTATAACATAAAAACCTTCAATCCTATCACCTTTCTTCATTCCACTTATCTTCTTCATTTCCATATTTATCTCCTTATATTGTAATAAACTTATTATATCTAATACATTATGCCGATACAAGTGCTTAATATCTATATGTCAATCAATTAAATTACATAACTTTAATATATATTTTAATTATACATCAATATTGTTTATAAATTTTAGAAATCTTTAAGTTAAGAAATATTTTTAAATTCACTTTTTTAATTATGATAAATTGGATATAAAAAATGAATGTATGATTTAATAAAAATCATACATTCATCTATAATATTAATTATTCCTGGTTTATATTAAATATACTTATTTTACTACTCTTTTTCCTATTATAAAATTACTTTTATAATATCCAGTTAATTCAGATATTTTTACAACATCACCAGTTTTGGGAGATTGTATAAATTTATTATTACCAATATATATTCCCGCGTGAGATGCTTGGGAAGGCGATGCTGGATTTGTCCTAAAGAATACCAAATCACCTTTTTTGAGACTATTTATATTAACTGAGGTACCTACATTTATTTGGTCCATAGTCGTTCTAGGTAGATTTATACCTATGTTTTTATAAGCATATTGTATAAGACCTGAACAATCAAAACCACCACTTACATATTTGCCATTAGAATTAAACTTCGCTGGTGTTGTACCACCCCATAAGTATGGCATTCCTAAAAACGTGTTTAATTGTGAGATTAAACTCTCTATATTTTTTGTTGCAGTACCTTGTTGTCCATTTGAGTCATTTTCTATGACATCACCTCTACTTGGAGTGTCATTACCTAGGCTTACGTAAGTTTTAGCTATATATCCCCATTGTCCATTATACTTGATTTTATAAAAATCATTTTGTGTTCCATACAAATCCACTTTTGCATTTATTTTTATTGTGCCCATGATATTATTACCCATAGACGACGTTTTTCTTACATTTAAACTTGATGCTGTAATATTACCACTTCCAGTAATCACACTGCTTGTACTATCTGTATTTGTGCTTGTGTTTGTATCCTGTGCTGTTGCGGCCTTCACATATTGCTCACTTACATAACCTGTTTTGCCACCATAATTTATCTTACAAAATCCGTTTGATTTTTCATACATTGTCACTTTAGTTCCGCGTGTAATAACATTAGCAACAGAATAATTTATCCCGAATCCTGTTCTTACATTTAAATAATCTGTTGTTATTGTTCCTGTCGTCCCTGCTCCATTTGCTGTACTTGTAGAACCAGACGTATTTGCCGATATTTTTATATATGAGCTATGTACATATCCAGTTTGTCCTTTATAATTTATTTTATAGAACTCCCCTTCTTTACCAAGTGTCTCTACCTTCGTATCTCTTGCAAGAGAAGCTATAATTGATGATGAAATTGATGATTTTTGCCTGACATGTAATGAACTTGCGGTCACTGTTCCATTATCAGCGAATACAACATGTGAACCCGCCATAGTTAATAACATGGCTATAAAAGCTACTCTTTTTTTCATATGCTTACCTCCTATATTTTAAATGAATAAAAATTATAGAAATATATAAATTATTTCTAATGTAAATTCTTTTCTCCTAGAGATTTACTTGCATTTTTGTTCTCTGCAATATTTTCTAGAAAATATTTTGGAAATTTAGCTTACTACTTATTATAACTAGTACTTTTCATATTTTTACATCAATCTTCCCCTTTAATTTAAGACTATTACTAATGTCACAAATTTTTCCTTTTTTTGTACAATACCATTGTAACAGAAAATAATAATTTTTTATATAATATAATTTATAAAAAACCACTGATTATCATGACTTTTACCTGTATCTTACTTATTAGGTCAAATAAAACGAGGATATAATTATACAAATAATAAGACTCCTCCTTGAAAATATTCTGAAATAAATGATACACTAAAAAAGTAGTTAAGATATAACTCTCAACTACTTTTTACTATCCTTTTAAATTATAATCCTCGATGCTTAAACGTCGTTAAATCATCACCTGTGGTGCTGCAACAGCTACAAAGGAGCTGCATTAACGACTTCAGAAGGACGTTTATACTCCCTTTGAAGTTTTCTCTTTGTTATGGTATGTAATTCCCACTTATAGAAGTGGGAGACTTTCCTTCTGAAATGTCGTTAAAAGTTCTTGCCACAAGCAACAACTCGTTTGTTACCTTTTATTAATTTACTTTTATCTATTCCAACTTTCACTTTTATCTTTTTCATTTATATTCAACCTCACCTTATATATAATTACACTTCTAGTGCTAATAAAACATGATCGTTTCCTCTTATTTGTTCTGTCTATCAGTATTATTACCCAATATTTGTAATATTAATCAATCTATTAAATATAAAAGCCTGGAGATAAATTTCTCTACCCTCAAGCTATGTTTTACTATATTTCCATTCATTTACTATTCCACTTTATAAATCACTGTCTGTCTACTTTACTATGCTGAACGCACAAAAAAGCACCAGCAGTTATGCCAGTGCTAAAAAATATTTGTTTCCATATTACAAACTTGGAGCTGAAAAAGGGGATCGAACCCTCGACCTACGCGTTACGAGTGCGTTACTCTACCAACTGAGCTATTTCAGCATACACAAAACAATTTAAACTAATACCTATACATATTTTTATTTAGTTGAAGCCCATTTATATCTTTAAATGAATTAGTAGCAATCATAATAATATCAACTAATACCCATATTCCAAAACCACCAAAGGTTAAAATCATTAAAATTCCCGTACCTATTTTACCTACATAAAATCTATGAATACCAAATACCCCAAGAAAAATACACATCAATAAAGCAACTAACCAGTTTTTTTCACTAATAATCTGTTCACCAGTCGTATTAGGTTGAATTAATAAATTAATCCCACATATTTTACAAAAATTAGAGCTATCTTCATTTTGAGATCCACAACTAGGACAGAACATTAAATCACCCTTTTTAGCTTACTTTGAATGCCTTTCTTACATTTTATCATATATGGTATCATTTTACTATACGTATAGGATAAGTGTTTTTAAAATAATTATGATTCTTAAAGTAAAAAGGAGTGACGAAAACGCCACTCCAAGCTATAACGACATATCTTTCACACAATTAAGTTTTTTCATATACTCGCTTTCAACAGAATCTATATCCCTCTCATTTGATTTTTTAACAAAAACGTCATTGTTAATTTGTGGAATTGAATTTGGCATAGCACCTTTAAAAAGCTCTCCAACTATATTACCTATATAATTTTTAACTTCAGGGTTATCTAAAATATTTGCAATATCTACTGTATCTAGCTTCTTAACTTTATTGCCGTAGTCCCTGTAAAATCTCAGGGCCTGCTTTATAAGTTTAGAATTATTAATACCTTTCTTCTCCATATTGCTCACATAATTAATTAAGTCTTTATCTGTTTCCTCTCCTAGATTTGATGATACAGTTTTACGGAGTGCTCCCATAATTATTGACCTGCTACTGTAGTTGCAGCAACTTCTTTATTTCCATCTAAGTATTCAAGCACTAGCAATTCTTTATATCTTTCAGCGAACAGTATAGAATTTGCACATTGAGGGTTTTTATTGTCTATGAGCTTTGGCTCAGTTTTTATGAACTCTGTTTGTAAATATTCTAGTAGTAACCTTGAAGGTCCGCCTATTATTCTTATATCTTTACAAGTATTCGGTTTAAAAGAGCTATTAATTGAACTTATTGCTTTCTCCACATATGGTCTTAACACTAAATCTTTAATGTCTTTTAATACATTTGCTTCCCCAAAAGGTAATTCGTCATCTTCTAAATATTCGATAGCATCTGATATATCATAATTACCATCAGATCCGTCAGCAGAGTTGAACTTAGTGAGTAATGCTTCTATCGTTGGCTCAAACCCATGTTGTGCAAAACTGCTAGCCTTAGTCATTCCAAGCACCTTGTTACCAAATTCATCTTTCTCATATTTCCAATGAGATACATCTAAAGTACCACCACCAAAGTCAAGTAATAACATAGGATAGGTAAATGTTTCCATTGTTTCAGCGCTTAATGTACCTCCTTGTTTAAATACTTGTACATCTAATATTTCTATATCATATGTTATATTATTTATTGTTATAGATTGCTTTTCCATCTTCTTTATTTCATTTTTAAGTGGACTGCTGTGATCTATATAATATTCTGCGGGAAGTCCCACAGCGAGTCTTACCTTTATTTTAGTTTCCCCTTTAAAACTTAGTGCAATAGCGTTAAGCAGGTTTAACTTATAATGATCGGACATATATTTGTTAGATTCCATGTTAAGCTTGCCTTCTTTATTACCTACGGTGTATAACTTTCCATTCCAAGTGATGTTACTTATTCCAGTAGCCCTAGAACCATGTTTGCTTACAGCAGACACTCTACTAGCAAAAATTACATTGGTACTTGTTTTTGTAAATGTATTTCCTATGTCAACAGTTAGTACAGATTCTAACTCTTTCTTTAATATAGGATATTTTTTTGATATTTCTGTTAAGTTCATTTATTTTCCCTCCTAAATTTTTCTAATTATTTCTTATTGGTATATATTCTATATTATGTATTAATATCCTTCTTTTGTAATGACATATTTATAAATATATTTATAAACCTATTTATAGATGTTTATCTACATACTTGTAAATATATAAATAGATTTATATATTTATATATTTATTTACAAATGTAAACATATATATATCTACATTAAAGAATATATCCTTAATAGCTCACTAGTCATATCAACCTCTCCCACAATATATACTCAAATAAAAATAGGATAACAAAATTTTTAAATTTTGTTATCCTATCATAATTTATCTAGCTTAGTAGATAAATCTACTTTAATGTATTCTTACTCTCTATGAATTACATCAAGTCTTGCAAATTTACTGAATTGGCCTATCCATGCAAGTTTTACTGTGCCTATAGGACCATTCCTTTGTTTTGCTATTATAAGTTCTGCTACATTTTTATCTTCCGTTTCCTCATTATAATACTCATCTCTATATAAGAACATAACAAGGTCAGCATCCTGCTCAATAGAACCTGACTCTCTAAGATCAGATAACATAGGCCTATGGTCTGTTCTTTGCTCTGGCGCACGCGATAGCTGTGATAATGCTATAACAGGGCACTGCATCTCCTTCGCAAGAGCTTTAATAGATCTTGATATTTCTGATACTTCTTGTTGTCTGCTTTCTGTATTGCTACCAGTCATAAGTTGAAGATAATCTATAACTATAAGATCTATGCCATGCTCCATTTTTAATTTTCTACATTTTGAACGCATATCCATAACAGAAGTTCCTGCTGTATCATCAATGAATATTTTAGCAGCAGCAAGCGGTCCGGATGCTTTTGCTATATTTTCCCAGTCCCTATCTTCCAAATCACCATGTCTGAGCTTTGACATGTCAACATTTGCTTCTGAACAAAGCAGTTTATAAGAAAGTTGTTCCTTAGACATTTCCAGGGAGAATACAGCTACACTTTTCCCTTGCCTAAGAGCTGCATACTCTGCTAAATTTAGTGCAAAGGTAGTTTTACCCATAGACGGCCTTGCAGCAATAAGAATCATATCACCCTTTTGAAATCCAGCGGTTTTATCATCAAGTTCTGGGAACCCACTAGATATTCCTGTTGTTTCCCCTTTATTATTAAATATTCTTTCTATTTCTAAGAACCCTCGCTCTAGAACTGTGTTCATTGGTTCAAAATCACCTGCATTTTTTTTCTGTGATATGTTAAATACTTTTTGCTCTGCAAGATCCATTACAGCTTCTACATCATCTTGCTTATTATAACAATTTTCCATAATCTCAGTAGAAGCTCTAATAAGTTTTCTTAAAGTAGATTTATCTTCTACAATTTTTATGTACGAACTTAAATTAGCTGTGGAGGGTATTGAGTTACTTATCTCTGAAATATAAGTAATTCCCCCTGATGCTTCTAATTTTTCAGAAGAACGTAAATGCTCGAGTAAAGTAATCATGTCAATGGGCGTATCTTTTTGATATAAATCAAAAATAGCGCTAAATATAACCTTATGAGAATCTCTGTAAAAATCATCACTTTTTAAAACTTCTACTACTCGTGATATCGCGGTTTTATCTATAAGCATTGATCCAATTACTGATTGTTCTGCTTCTAAATTATAAGGTAAACTTCTAAGAGGTGTATCCATTTTTTTATCTCCCCTAAAGTAATGATTTATGCCCTGCTAAAAATACATCACCGCAGGTAATGATTTAACAGGGCCATTAATTATATTTAATTTATTTTATTTCAAACACTAATTCCATTAGCTCTTCAATGTTTGATGATGTTTTTATTTCAATATCTTTAAGGTCAATCGGAACTTCCTTTTCATTATCACTCGGAACTATAACTAGCTTAATTCCCTTTCTTCTTGCCCCGTAAATTTTTTCAAATATGCCACCTACTGGTTTTATAATACCCCTAAGGGATATCTCTCCAGTTACTGCAACATCCTGTCTTACAGGTTTGTCTAAAAGAGAACTGATTATACATACAGTTATAGCGGCTCCAGCCGATGGTCCATCAATTTTACCTCCACCTACTATATTTACATGTATGTCATAATCCTTAATATCTTTATTTGTTGTTTTTCTTATTACGGATGCAGCATTAAACACTGAGTCCTTAGCCATGCTTCCAGCGGTATCATTAAATCTTACTTGACCTTTACCTTTTTCCTTGGCCTCAAATACTGATGTTTCTATTTCTATAGTTGATCCTATATATCCCGATACCCCAAGTCCATATATGTGGCCAACTTCAGCTTTAACTTCTTTATCTAATTCCTCATAGGGCGATAGTCTACTTATAGATATAATATCTAACAAGTCTTTAACCTGAATTTCAACTTGAGACGCATCTTCTGATTTTCTATTATGCAGTACAAATCCATAAGCATCTGCTAAAATGTTTATAGCTTTTCTTCCTTCAATAGTATATCTACCAATAATTTGCGCAACCCCATCTCCTATTTTAACTTCTAATTTATTCGCAGCATTTACCACTATATTTTCTATATCCACAGCAGTTAATGGTTCAAAATAAACTTCAGTACATCTTGATCTTAATGCCGGATTTATTTCTGATGGTTCCTTGGTAGTAGCTCCTATTAAAACAAAATCTGCTGGAGCACCTTTATCAAATAAATATTTTATATATTTAGGTGTGTTTTCGTCTTCAGGATCATAATAAGATGATGAAAACTCAACTCTTTTATCTTCTAATACTTTAAGTAATTTATTTTGAAGTATACTATCGAGTTCACCTATTTCATCAATAAATAATACTCCTCCATGAGCCTCTGTTACAAGACCTGTTTTTGGCTCTGGAATACCACCCTCAGCTAAATCTCTTTTACTTCCCTGATATATCGGATCATGTACTGATCCTAAAAGTGGATTTGTTATTTCTCTTGGATCCCACCGTAGTGTTGTACCATCCACTTCTACAAATTTAGCATCTTTATGGTAAATAGTATAACTTAGCTTTTTAGCTTCCTCAAGAGCAAGCCTCGCCGCAGTAGTCTTTCCAACTCCTGGTGGCCCATAAAGAATAATGTGTTGTGGATATGGTGATGCCATTTTAGATAACAGGGATTTTATAGCTCTTTCCTGACCAACTATTTCACTAAAACTCTCTGGCCTTAACATAGCTTGTATATTTTTAGTAAGTTTTCTACTATCAAGTTCTTCTAAATCCGCATATTTTTTAAGTGTCTTAGCATTTTCAGGTCCCTTTTGTTTCTTAATTATTCCAAGTCTTACTTCATCAATATACTTATCTTGCTTTTCCATTAGATTTTTTTCTACTTCAGCTTCAATCTTATTTTGCACATATCTTTTAGCTATTTCATCAGTCAACCATTCATTAGTATTATCTAGTGCCTCTTGTATATTTTTTTCATTAGGAACTATCTCTATACCCTTACCATTGCTGATAATTTTATTTAAAGCGAATAACCTTCTATAGATACTTTCACTTTTAATGTGCTTCTGAAGTTTAAATTTTATGGTTTTAGACTTTATAGTGCCTTCATCTAGCACATTCCTCATTATTTCATATAAAACGTCTATTTGTGTGTCCAGAGGTAACACATCTCTTTCAACCTGTTCTCCAATTTGATTAACTAATAATGTCTTCAAACGTAATCCGCTTTAATAAATATGATTATCATTTATTTACTAAAGCGTTTCCTCCCTTCGGTTTATATAATTATTCCTCACAAACAAGAACTTTTATCTTAGTAGATATTTCTGGATATATTTTAATTTCTACTTCATAAGTTCCTAATAATTTTATTGTATCTGTTACTATTTTCTTTTTATCAATATCTAAATTGCATTGTTTATTTAACGCTATTGCTATATCTTTAGTTGTAATTGCACCAAAAAGTTTTCCATTTTCTCCAGCTTTACCAATTATTTTTATAACTTTGTCTTTAAGCTCATTAGCTGATTTTTGCGCATCCTCAATTTCAGATGTTTTCTTTTTTCTTTCAATATCATTTTTTTTATTTAATATGTGCATATTTGAGTCTGTAGCTTCTTTAGCTAATTGCCTAGGAAATAAAAAATTCCTCGCATATCCATCTGCAGCGTTTATCACGTCGCCCTTTTTACCTGTGCCTTTAATATCCTTTAATAATATAACTTTCATTATTTTTCGCCCTCCTTTAAATATTCATCTATAGCTTCATTTAACTTCACCACTACTTCTTCAAGTTTCAGTGAAGTAAATTTCGTACCGGCCATAGTCATATGTCCGCCTCCCCCTAATGTCTCAAGTATTAACTGTACATTTATTTTACCAAGAGACCTTCCACTGATAAATACTTCATCTCCTGTTTTTACAATAACAAACGACGCTTCGATACCTGTAATATTTAGAAGTTCATCCGCAACTTGGGCAGCTAATACAGTATCATCTATTATTTCTGGACAAATGGCTATAGCAATTTCATTTTTAATTTTCGCCGATCTTATAATATCAGCTCTTTTCAAATAAATACTCAAATCATCAGAAAACATTTTTTTAACATCCATAGTATCTGCACCATGACGCCTTAAAAAAGCTGCTGCTTCAAATGTCCTAACCCCCGTTTTAAACGAGAAATTTTTTGTATCCACACATATTCCTGCCAAAAGACTTACCGCTTCTATATGTTTAAGTTTTGGCTTATCAACCATATATTGAATCATCTCAGTAACTAACTCAGAAGTAGATGATGCGTAAGTTTCCATATAACTCAGGACTGCCCCTTGTATAAAATCTTGTGACTTTCTATGATGGTCAATTATAACTACTTTTTCTATCTCTTTAACTATTTCTAAATTTTGAACATGACTTTCATTGTGCACATCCACTAATATAATTAGGCTATTTGAATTTTTAACACTTTTAAATTTCTCACTTGTTATAAAAGTATTTTTGTATTCTTCATCTGCAAGTATTATATCCATCATGCTTTTTATACCGCTATTTATTCCTTCGAGAATAATATAGCATTCTTTGTTTGATTTTTTAATAATACTATATAGACCTATAGCCGAGCCTAAACAATCAGGATCAGCATTTTTGTGTCCCATGAGGAAGATAGTGTTGCTCTCGTTTACTAAATCCATTAATGCATGAGCTATAACTCTTGCGCGAACCTTAGTTCTTTTCTCAACTTCTTTTGTTTTCCCACCAAAGAAAGATAATTTTTCACCTTTTTTCACAACTGCTTGATCACCACCCCTACCTAAGGCAAGTTCCTTAGCCGAGGTAGCAAATTCATAGTTTTTAAGTGGTGTATCTTCTCCCCTACCAACGCCCACACTTAATGTAACTGCGAGTTTATTACCATTACTTATTTCGCGAACACTATCTAGTATATCAAATTTCTTTTCTATTTCTTTTTCAATATACTTGTCTTGAACTATAATAACATATTTATTCGATGTATACTTTTTTACCACCGCATTTACACTCTGTCCATAGCTGTTTATTGTTCTCTCAATCTCAGCTACAAGTAAGGGAGCCTTATCTTCTTCTGTAGTTTTAACAACATCATCAAGGTTATCAACTTCCACTAGCATAACGCTTTCCCTATTACCGTTAATGCCTTTTATTACACTGTTTTTTTCCGTTATATCATAAAAATATAAAAGCATAATCTTATCTTTAACATTTTTATTCTCGTTTGTATCAACAATATTTGTGTAGATTTCATACCACTTTTCTTTTATTTTAATATTTGGAAATATATTTCTTTTACCCTCTAAAACTTGTTTTAGATTTAGTTCCTTAATTATATCTCTAATATTTTTATTTAAAAGATCTTCCCCTTCAAGCATTGTAGTTACACTTTGATTATACCATAATATATTTCCCATATACCCTATTATTATTAGTGGAAAAGGAAGTTTTACTAAGGTGCTTGTGGTTGCTATATCCAGTTTAGATGAAAAGTTTTCAATGAATTTTTTCCACTCATTTTTTTTAACCTTAGAGTTGTAGATATTATACACTACTAGTATTGCGTATAGTCCCAGTGTTAAACTCCCTACTTCAAGGTGACCGTAATAAAATATTATACATATGAGTAGGGCCATTGTCACCATATATATTTTATTATTAACACTAAAATAATTGTATTTATTTTCCATAATGTGCCCCCAATTATTTTCTTTTAATTCTATCTGAATCAAGCTTTCTAAAATCAAAAGCCATCTCCATGAGTCCTATTGAAAAGTAAATACTACCTAGACGCGAAAGCGATGTTAACACTAAAATTAGTGCTACTACTGGTTTAGATACATTTTTTTTAACTCTTAGAAAATATGTAGCTGCCGCCAGGCCATTTATAATAAATACAAGTTGCACAAGTAATTGGGAGGCATTTAGTATATAATCCCCACCTGCTACTTTTTTTGATGAAAGTATTATGCCTATACATACTATACCTATTAATACAGCTCCTAGTATGTTAGGAACGTAAACTTTGCTGAAAGGTAATACTTTATCCATTTTGTAGTTTAGCTTCTCTAATATAGATCTAGACACTATATAATTCAAATAAGCTGATATAAATGAAATTATTAAAATAGTTGCAGGTATTACTACCAAAACTATCGTAACATCCATTTTGTCTATCACTTCATAATTTTTCTCTAAAAGCTGCAACTGTTCTGGGGTGATTCCCGCTTGTGAATAAAAGGTTTTTGCTCCATCAAAGGAAACTTTCATTGTTTGCTTAAAAAACTCTAAGTTTTTGGAAATAAAATTCATAAAACTTACTTTTTCTATAAACAACATAGAAAAAGCTATGGTTAGCATATTAGATATTGCAGAACTAATAGCTAAAAATAACAAAGTTTTAGATGACTTTTTATTTTTCTTAACACAATAACCAAGCACAATTCCAACAATGCTATAAGTTATAGCCGAATATATCGCCATTATTGGGTTATATACTAAGGATGTTAAAATTATACTCAAAAATATAGCAGTGATTGTTATTTTACTGTTATGCCTTATATAGAGTATTGCAACCGGAATTGGTAATATTAAAATCCCTATAAATGACACAATCGGCAAGTATCCCGTTACAATCATTATTACTGAAATTATAACCGCTATAAGTGAAGCCTCTACAATTGCCTTTGTACTATAATTTTTATTCTCCATTTTTTCCTCCATTACTTATCTTTCCTTTATATGCGAATATAGTTTACTTAGATCTTTCCCATCTTTTTCTATATTATCTCCTTCAACTATTCCCACCTTTAGTTTCTTTTTCATACTCTCATCCACGGCTACATTTGAATATCCTAGCCTTTCGCCTAATATATATAAAAGTATTATTGCCCCCGAAATGCAATCTAGTATGGCGTCTTGAGCAACATTGCTTCCCTTACTTAGCAACTTGAAGAAATCACCTATTATACATAATAGCTCAGCCTTCAAACTTTCAACTATCTTAACATTAGACATTATATTAAAATCTTGTCTCTTCATAGTATATCATCTCCCCTTGTAGGCTTATGCTTATAACTCCATTTTAGTTAGTTTTCTAAATTTATGCAACTAAAGTTTATTTCTATATAGACAATTCGCAGTTTAATATCTAATATTTTCTATGTTTACATTTTATGGGTTACAACTACAAGTATACTACAAATCGTACTGCATAATATATACTTTTATATTTATATTTTGATTATTGAGTATAATATTTATTTTTACTTGTAAAAAAATAAAAGCAGCTACCTTAAGGCGCTGCTTTCAGTCATTTACTATTCAGTAGTAAATGGTAATAATGCTATGTTTCTTGCTCTTTTTATAGATACAGTAAGCATCCTTTGATGTTTTGCACAGTTTCCAGAAATTCTTCTTGGAAGAATCTTTCCTCTTTCTGTAACATATTTTCTCAATTTATTTATATCTTTATAGTCGATTGCAGTTGCTTTGTCCATACAGAAAGCACAAACTTTTCTTTTCATTCTCTTTCTGTTTCCGCCAGCACCGCCGCCGCTTCTTTTATGTTCGTTCATAGCCATTGTTGTTTTTCCTCCTTACCTAATATTAGAATGGAATATCTCCATCATCAATTGGTGTTATATCACTATCGCTGCTAAAACCATGAGATCCAGCATTTGATTCGCTATTATTTCCACCTTGATTAGTATTCGTACCTGATGTTTTATTTCCTCCCCATTCAAGGAAGTCAACTTCATCAGCAATTACTTCAGTAACATATCTCCTAGTACCATCTTTAGCCTCATAATTTCTAGTTTGAATGTTTCCAGATACGCTTAAAAGCTTGCCTTTACTCATGTAATTGGCAGTAGCTTCCGCTTGCTTTCCAAATACCACTACTGGTATAAAGTCTGCTTCTGGTTGACCTTCTCTTTTAAATCTTCTATTGACGGCTACAGTGAAAGTGGCTACAGCTGTTCCTGTCCCTTGAGCAAACTTTAACTCAGGGTCTTTTGTTAATCTACCAACTAAAACAACTTTATTCATAAATGCACCACCTATTTTTCTGGATTTATTATGATATGTCTTATAACACTGTCAGTAATTCTGAATACTCTATCTAATTCTTTCGGTAATTCAGGTTTTGCATTGAAATTGATTAATGTATAGTGACCTTCACCAACTTTTTGTATTTCATAAGCTAGTTTTCTTTTGCCCCACGCATCAACATTTTCAATTTCTCCACCATTATTTTCTATTACACCTTTAAACTTTTCAACGTTAGCTTTAACAGCTTCTTCGTCTAATGAAGGATGTAATATGAATATAGTTTCATATTTTCTCATTAATTTCACCTCCTCCCCTCGGACTAACGGCCATGCATTGCACGGCAGGGATTACAATAATAGATTATATCATTTAATTATGCATTAATCAAGTAATTATTTCTTTATAGGTGCTTTTTCTTTAGTAATTCCTTTTTATTTACTTATTTAGTATATTTTCTTTTATAGTTTTCTTTACACCAGAATCAAATTTTATCCTTGGAAGCATTACTATCCGAGCGCAACCTAAACATTTTATTTTTATATCCGCACCTAACCTAATGATTTCCCAATTCTTGCTGCCACAAGGGTGAGTTTTTTTCATTTCAACAATATCTCCTAAATTGAATACCTTCATTAAACATCCCGCCTTTAATTTATTATTACTATATTGTCATAACTCTTACACTTTCTTTATCCCGTACAAAAATTTCTTTTACCTTTATCTTTTCTAACTTAATTAGCTCAATTATAATTTGAATATCCTCATCCTCTATTTTTAAACTAATCCCACAACTTTTAGTTATATATGTAGGCGTAGGAATAACTACTACCTTCACCTGCTGTCGCAGCGCTTCTCTTTCCGCTTTCATGGCTTCATGTGTATTTTGAAATGTTACTATATAATATTTATTCAATATTTTCCACCCTACTTCCATATCATAATATTAATCACTTCATATACATTTACATAACTTTAGATTATAATATTGTATAATATATTAATTCAAAATTATGTATTTATAATGCATCATTGTATATTATTTCATAATGTCAAATTAAATTTCTAACTTCTAATATATTTTATAAAAAGTGTATTTTATTATTTATCTAATTTTATTATAAACTATTTATAGTCTTAATTGTATGAAAACAAAATTTAACTTGTTATACATAATATTAATAGCCTCTATATTTTATATAGAATATACTAATAAATCATTGTGTAATATTGGAGGAAATCATGAAAATATATTTAGATAATGCAGCCACTACCTTTCCTAAACCACCCGCGGTGTATAATTCAATGATGAATTATATGATGAATATAGGTTCAAACCCAGGAAGAGGTGTATCTACAACTTCACTTGCCGGAAATAGAGTTATCTTAAATTGTAGATATGCTTTAATGGATTTTTTTCACTTTGATAAAGTTGAGAATGTAATTTTTACATCAAATATTACTACTTCTTTAAATATACTTATAAAATCTACATGCCAAAAAGGCTGGCATGTAATAACTTCTTCAATGGATCATAACGCTACTTTAAGACCATTAAACTCCCTTTGCGAAAAAGGCATTATAGACTTAGATATTGTCCCTTGCTCAAAAGAAGGCTTAATTAATGTAGACGATTTTGTAAATACACTTAAGCCTAATACAAAATTGGTAGTTCTCTCACATGCTTCTAACATCATTGGAAGTATTCAGCCTTTGGAATCCATTGGTAGAATATGTAAGGATGAGGGCATTTATTTTGTTATAGATACTGCGCCAACTGCCGGAATATTACCAATAGATTTCTATAAATTAAATTGTAATGCCCTAGCTTTTACAGGCCATAAAAGTTTACTAGGACCTCAAGGCACCGGTGGATTTTTAATTGATGATAATTTAAATGAAAGATGCACTGCATTTATAGAAGGTGGGACTGGTAGTCTTTCATCTAGTATTGTTCAACCAGATTTTTTGCCTGATAAATTTGAAAGCGGGACTCTAAATGCTCCCGGTATAGCTGGCCTTTTAGAAGGTATTAATTTTATTAATGACCAGGGTTTAGACTTTATTCGCGAAAGCGAAGAATATTTGTGCAAAAATTTTATAGAGGGGCTTCTGAATATATCCTCTGTTAATGTCTATGGTCTCACGAATAGTTCTAAAAGAACCGCTACCATCTCTGTTAATTCAACAAAAATCGACAATTCCGAATTAGGGTTTATTCTAGATAGTGAATATGGCATTACAACAAGAACCGGCCTTCACTGTGCGCCCCTGGCTCATAAAAGCATTGGAACATATCCATCTGGTACTTTAAGATTTGGCATTGGCCCCTTTAATGATATTAAAGACATCAATTATACCCTTAACGCCCTCAATACTACCATTAGAAAGGTGTGATTTTATTTACATGGAAAATATTCTAAAAAAAATTGATAAACTAGCTATATTTTTTGTTTTGTATACATTTGTTTTTGTAATCTTTTTCGGAACTATTGGTTTCACCCTTCCCTTTGTATTTGCTTTTATTTTAGCTTCACTACTTAAGATACCAACAAAATTTTTGATGAAAAAATTCAAACTTAAAAACACTATAGCTTCATTATTTACTACAACCATATTTTTCGCTGTAATTGTTGTATTATTATCTTTAATCATCACTACTTTGACTTCAGAATCGATACTACTCGGAAAAAACATCCAATCATATATAACTTTAAACAAAGACATTGTAATTAATATTTTTAGTAACTTACAAAATTATTATAAAACTTTAGATCCAAACGTGGTAAGTAATATTGAGTCAAATATTACTAATTATATAACCAAGACTATAAATATTAGCATGAATGCATCCACAAAGATTTTTTCTCAAACTCTAGATTTTGTATCTACTATACCTTATATTTTAATGGTTTTATTATTTACTTTACTTACTACTTATTTCTTCACAAAAGATTTGTCATCTTCAAGCAAAAAAAAGTTTGATTTAATTCCCCGCAAAAATGAAGATAGATTACATTCCATATTTGATGAATCAAAAAAGATGCTTAAGAATTATTTACTTTCTTACTTACTGATAATCACTATAACATTTTTAGAAACATTAATTGTTTTTTTAGTTTTTAAAGTTAAGTATGCTGTAACTCTGAGTGTATTATGTGGATTATTTGATTTACTGCCTATTTTCGGTATAGGAACTATATATCTTCCTGTGATAATAATATTTTTTATATCTAATAATTATGTAGCTGCTTTAGGCCTCTTGATATCTTATATAATTATCACTATAGTAAGACAAATTATAGAACCCAAGATTGTGTCTTCATCACTAGGCATTCACCCCGTAGCAGTTCTCGCTTCTATATTTATAGGATTAAGAGCAAATGGTATTGTTGGGATGCTATTCTGTATGTTTTTTTTAGTTTTTTATAATATATTGAAAAAAGTTGAAGTTTTATAGAATAGAAAACCTCCTAAATGGTTAATATCCGAATAGGAGGTTTTTTTATGGTAGATAAATTTATTTTAGATTCTATGTCCAGAGATTGCACTTTTAAGTTAAGAAATATTATAAGTCAATATATTTTCCCCATAGCAAAATGCTCACGCCCTATTGTTATTTTATGTATTGGTACCGACAGATCTACTGGTGATAGTTTAGGACCCCTTGTTGGAAATAAACTTAAATTTTTAGTTAGAAATAGACTTCATATTTACGGTAGTCTTGAATGTCCAGTCCATGCAAAAAATTTATGTGAAACAATTGATGAAATTAACCATTCCTATACTAACCCTTACATTATTGCAATAGATGCCTGCCTTGGAAGTTTGCAAAATGTAGGGAAAATTATTATTGAGGAAAAACCATTAAGTCCTGGCGCTGCTATGAATAAAGATTTACCTAAGGTGGGCGATTTAAGCATAACGGGCGTTGTAAATATATCTGGATCCTTTGAATTTATGGTTCTTCAAAATACAAGATTATATACAGTAATGATGCTTGCCGATGCTATATCCACTGGTTTATACCATTCAATACTCAAAATTGCAAGCGAAAAAAAAATAAATTCCATTTATGATGATTTCAATATAAAAGACGTTAAAGGTTGATTTTTATGCGCAAAAAAGTATATATCGCGTATAATACATTGAAGCGAGCTTTAGAAGAACTTCTTAGTTATCTTTAATTAAGGTAGGTTAAGAAAAACATATGTTTGGGATACAGCGACTTTATGTTTTTTACCAGATTAATGAAAAATAAAATTTGTAGTTCTTCGTGAAGTAAATGCATAATCGCAATATATACTTTTTTATTTATTTAAATTTATAGCTTGCTCTAAAACTTCACTTTCTTCCTGAGATAATTCATACCTAGATATTCCTTTATCTATGGGTTTAGCGTAAGTAGTACTCTCATTTCTACCATAAATACTTGTTAATATAGCACCATTACCATTTCCATCAATCAATGTTATAGAGAAACTTAAATCACTTCCCATATCATCAAATGCTTTATATCTTATCATTGAAGTTTTTTGCACACAAGTTTTCAGTTCCCCACTTATTTGTTCATACCTTTGTTTTATAACTTCATTTTCATCTTTAACTTCGTCAATTTTGTCTAAATAAGATATAACCACTTCTTCTAAATTTTTATTATTTACACCTCTCATCAATTTTCTGTATCTTCTCTCTAATTTATTTAAAAATGCATAGGTTATTATAATTATTATTATTAGCATAAATACAATAATCATAAGAGCTATTACTATATAAATCTGTTCATTCTTTATAAAATTAATGATACTTTTCATTTTAAATTACATCCTCTCCATTAGTTTCACGTGAAACATTATATATTAAAAACCTCTAAAATTCTTTCAAAATCTTCTTCTGAATAATACTCAATTTCTATTTTACCCTTACTCTTATTCTTAGAATTTATAATAACTTTAGTACCAAAACGATTTTCTAATTTATTCATTATATCTTTATAATATATATCATTTTCATTTTTAACTACTTTTTGTGGCTTTTCATTTCCAAAGTTCTTTACTAACCTTTCTGTTTCTCTCACGTTAAGATTTTCATCTATAACCATTTGAGCAATTTGATACTGAATCTGTCTATCACTTATGCCGAGTATTGCCCTTCCATGTCCCTCCGAAATTACTCCATCTATTATGTAATCTTGAACTCTTTCATCTAAGTTTAATAATCTCATGCAATTTGTTATAGCTGTTCTAGATTTGGAAACCTTTTTACTTATTTCTTCCTGAGTAAGATGAAATTCTGTTAATAATTTTTTGTAAGCTATAGCTTCCTCAATTGGGTTTAAATCTTCTCTTTGAATATTTTCTATTAATGATATTTCTAGTACTTCTTTGTTGTTTATATTCATAATGATTGCAGGTATTTCTGCGAGCCCAATATTTTTCGCTGCTCTAAATCTTCTTTCTCCCGCTACTACTATGTATACATCATCTTCTTTATTCAAAATAATAGGTTGAATAACTCCATGTTCTTTTATTGATTGTGATAATTCAGATATTTTTTCAGGATCAAAGCTTTTCCTCGGCTGATCTTTATTAGCTTTAATCAAATTCATAGATATTTTAAGAACATTAGAACTATCTTCTGTACTTTCTTCTTCAGGTATTAAAGCTCCTAACCCTTTACCTAATCCAAATTTTTTACTCAATATTTAACATCTCCTTTGTCTATTTAAAAATTCATTTGCCAATTTTTCGTAAGCTTCTGCTCCTTTGCACTTATCATCATACAACATAATTGGCAATCCAAAACTTGGAGATTCAGCTAGACGAACATTTCTAGGTATCGTTGTTTTATACACTTTATCATTGAAATATTTTTTAACTTCTGATACAACCTCATTACAAAGTTTTGTTCTATTATCATACATACTAAGAATTATACCCTCAATTTCTAATTCTTTATTTAAAGATTTTTTAACTAATTGGATTGTATTTACTAATTGCCCCACACCTTCTAAAGCATAAAATTCACATTGAATAGGTGTAAGCACGCTATTTGCGGCTGTAAGTGCATTTATGGTTAAAATACCCAACGAAGGTGGGCAATCTATAAATACATAGTCAAATTCACCTTCAATTTCCTTTAGCTTTTCTTTTAGCTTATTTTCACGATTATCTATACTAATCAATTCTACTTCTGCCCCTGCAAGTTCCATCGTAGAAGGTAATAAATACAAATTATTAACTAACTCGCATTCTTTTATAGTATCTCTAATTGAAATGTCTGATGTTAATAAATCATATATTGATAAATTTATTTGCTTCTTATCAAATCCTAATCCACTTGTAGTGTTTCCTTGAGGATCAATATCTATTGTTAATATTTTTTTCCCTTGCATAGCTAAATAAGAACATAGGTTTATATTTGTAGTAGTTTTGCCTACTCCTCCCTTTTGATTAAAGATACATATGGTTTTCATGGCTACACTTACCCTTCATAATATTATTTGTGTTTCTATAGTTTATAAGTTGTATAGACCCCAATAACTTATAATTTATATAGGTTACAGGTAATATAAACTATACTTTATAATTTATAACTTGTACTTTGATTTTGCTATATAGTTCATTATATATTTATGTTAAATATTTTAATAGTACTTTTTTGAATTTTCCAAAATAACATTAAAAAAACAGAATGTTTCACGTGAAACATTCTGTTTTTAATGTCTATTTTTTAGGTATTCTTATTATTACTTCTATACTATCTTCTAATTCTTTAGACTTGTATTCTGCATTTATTCCATACTTATCAAAAACTTGTTTTATAGTATTTATATATACTCTAGGCGCAAAAATTCCTTTGATTCTTTTCTTACCACTAACAAGCACTCCATCTCTACATAACTTCAATAGTTCTTTTTCAATAAGTTCTTCTGTATTTTTAACATTAAGCGATTTATCAACAATTATTTTAAGTACTTTCTTTTGAATTTTTATATCAGTTAATCTCAGCAATGCTCTAGCATGTCTTTCAGTAAGCTTATTTTCTATCAATATACTTGTTATTTGATTGTCCAATTTTAGTAACCTTAATTTGTTTGCAATCGTTGATTGTTTTTTTCCTATCATTTGTGCTAACTGTTCTTGCGTGTAAGAATGATCTTGAATAAGATTATAATAAGCTATAGCTTCTTCTAAAAAATTTAAATCTTCTCTTTGTAAATTTTCTAATAGCGCAATTGCTGCGGAATCTTTATCTGTAATATCTATAATAATTACTGGTACTTGTTCAAGCCCTATTTTTTTTGCTGCTCTTAGTCTTCTCTCTCCCGCTACTAGTTCATACCTATTCTCCCCAATTTTTCTAACTGTTAGCGGTTGAATTATCCCATAAGCCTTTATTGATTGTGATAGTTCTTCAATAGTTTCTTCATTAAAATGCTTTCTAGGCTGATAAACATTTGGAGAAATTAATTCTATAGATACGTGATTTACATTACTTTTCATAATATACCATCCCTCAATTTTTCCTTTTTATTACCTTTTATTAACAATTCTCCATTTTTATCTTATTTCCTTCTTTTTTTTTATTCTTTCGTACGACAAATTATAACATTACTTATCCCAGTTTGCTGTAATCATCACTTGTGGTGCTGTCGTTAAATCATCTCCTGCGGAGCTGAAACAGCTTCAAGAAGCTGCATTGACGACTTCAGAAGGATATTTATACCACCACTGAAGTTTTCTATTTGTTAGGGCAAGTAACTCCTACTTATAGTAGGTACTCCCACTTATAGAAGTAGGCGACTTTCCTTCTGAAATGTCGTTAAAATAAAGGCTCTTTAGTAACCATTCCTGCTTTTCTAGGATATTTCCTATGTGTTCGCGATATTTTACTTATTATTACCAGGTTATGATTTAAATCACTATCTTCAATTTGTACCTTTTCTATATGTTCGATTCGTCCACCAAGCATCCTAATTGCATTTTTAGATTGCTTAATTTCCTCTTCAACTGCAGGACCCTTCATTGCAACAAAATATCCTCCAACCTTTACATAAGGTATACAGTATTCACTTAGGACTGTTAAATTAGCAACAGCTCTTGATACTGCAACATCAAACTTTTCTCTATATTGTATTTCTTGTGCAAAATCTTCTGCTCTACCGTGAATAGCTTTAATATTTTCTAGTTGAAGAGAGTTAATTACTTCATTTAAAAATTTAACTCTCTTATTCAGTGAATCTAATAAAACTATATTTACTTCTGGTTTTATTATTTTCATAGGAATGCCTGGAAACCCTCCTCCAGTACCTATATCTATAACATTCTTTGCATTCTTTAGCTGATCAAACTTAAAAACCTTCATAGAATCAATAAAATGCTTCTTTACTATTTCTTCATCTTCTTTTATAGCAGTCAAATTTACTTTTTCATTCCATTCCTTTATAAGGTCTTTATATTTCATAAATTGCTCGTATTTTTTTTCACTAAATTCAAGTCCTTCGTTACTGCTAGCCTTATTTAATATATCAAAGTATTTCATATCTCAACTCCATGTTTTTTTATTGTTGGTTAACGTTAAGTCTTTTCTGTTGCTCAAGATATATCATTAGAACAGACATATCCGCAGGAGAAACACCTGATATTCTAGAAGCTTGACCTATACTTTCTGGTTTTATTTTACCTAGTTTTTGCATAGCTTCTATCCTTAATCCCTTTATATTGTCATAATTTATATCTTTTGATATGATTTTGTTTTCAAACTTTTTAAATTGCTTAATTTGATCTAATTGTTTCTGGATATACCCCTCATATTTTGAAACGATATTAACTTGCTGCTGTATATACTTATTTAATTTAGGTCTATCTTCATCCAGTTTTTTAACTATATAGTAATCAAGTTCAGGTCTTTTTATAAGCTCGTATAAACTAATAGGCTTTTTCAGTGGAGTAGACTTACAAGAAATTAAAAATTCCTCAATTTCTTTTTTATTTGTGATTTGCAAATGTTTTATTCTCTCAATTTCCTCTTCAATTTGCATCTTCTTTTTCTTAAATATTTCATATCTATCTTCTTTAACAAGGCCTACTCCATACCCTATTTCAGTTAACCTTAAATCAGCGTTGTCTTGCCTTAGCAACAATCTATACTCTGCTCTTGAGGTCATCATCCTATATGGCTCATTAGTGCCTTTAGTAACTAAATCATCAATTAAAACACCTATATATCCATCAGATCTTTTTAATATTAATGGATCCTTATTTTGAATAGTAAGTGCAGCATTAATCCCCGCAATAATCCCCTGCGAAGCAGCTTCTTCATATCCTGAGCTACCATTTATTTGACCCGCTGAGAATAAACCTTGAATATTTTTAAATTCTAGTGAAAGTTTTAACTCGGTTGAATCTATACAGTCATATTCTATGGCATAGGCCGTTCTCATAATTTCTACATTTTCAAGTCCAGGTACTGTTTTTAGCATTTCCACCTGAATTTCCTCTGGAAGTGAGCTAGACATACCTTGAACATACATTTCCTGAGTATTCTCACCTTCAGGTTCTATGAATATTTGGTGCCTTTCTTTATCTGTAAATCTCATTACTTTATCTTCGATAGACGGACAATATCTAGGACCAGTACTCTTAATTGATCCATTATATAGCGGTGATCTATGAATGTTTTTTCTAATTACATTATGAGTATTTTCATTTGTATAAGTCAAATAGCAGCATAGCTGATTTCTACTAATATCTTCGCTAATAAATGAAAATGGAACTACCTCTTCATCACCAACTTGCTCATCCATTTTAGAAAAGTCTACTGACCGTTTGTTTATTCTAGCTGGAGTTCCTGTTTTAAACCTTCTTAAAGTTATACCCATATCATCTAAAGATTTAGAAAGTTCATTAGCTGGAAGTAATCCACTAGGTCCTTCATTATAAGAACAATCTCCAATAATAACCTTTGATTTTAAATACGTTCCAGAAGCTATAATAACAGCCTTAGTAGTAAAATATGCGCCATTTTTCGTGCATACACCCTTTATTTTTCCTTTTGGTGCATCTATAGATATTACTTCTAATTGTTTTAATTGCAAATTTTCTTGATTTTCTATTACATGTTTCATCCTTTGTCCATATGCTTTTTTATCCGCTTGAGCTCTTAACGAGAATACAGCTGGTCCTTTTGATTTGTTTAGCATTCTTGATTGTATATATGTATTATCAATATTTATTCCCATTTCACCACCAAGAGCATCTATTTCCCTTACTAAATGCCCTTTAGCCGTTCCACCGATATTGGGGTTACATGGCATCAAAGCCACACTATCTAAATTTATAGCACAAATTAAAGTCTTGCACCCTATTCTTGCAGCTGCAAGTGCCGCTTCGCAACCTGCATGACCGGCTCCAATAACTATAACATC
The DNA here is from genome assembly GCF_055081035.1 of Clostridium sp. CM041. Lineage (NCBI taxonomy): Bacteria > Bacillati > Bacillota > Clostridia > Eubacteriales > Clostridiaceae > Clostridium > Clostridium sp. CM041. The sequence goes on along the minus strand of NZ_CM143648.1, from coordinate 2,401,208 downwards.
ATAATTTCCTGCATCATATTTCATATTTATCCCTACTTTCCTAAACAAAATTCTGAGAATATCTTATGTATAATATCTTCTTCTAAAACTTCTCCTGTAATTTCACCTAAACTTATCCATGCATTTCGTATATCAATTGATGCCAAATCTATAGCTAATGTATATTCTAGTGCATTTAATGAAGATTCTAAGTTTTCCTTTGCCCTTATTAAAGATTGCTTATGTCTATTATTTGTAACAAATATTCCTTCAGTTTTAATCTCACCCTTAAAGAATAAATCTTTTATATATTCTTTAACATGATTTAATCCTTCACCTGTTTTTACTGAAACATTAGTTATATACTTAGATTTTAGACTTTGTAATTCTTCTATCTCTATTTTACCACCTAAATCGCTTTTGTTTAAGAGTACAATATACTTTTTGTTTTTAATATATTTAATAATTTCTCTATCTTCATGACTTAATTTCTTACTTGAATCTAATATTAAGATAACTAAATCCGCCTCATCAATTTTTTCCTTTGATTTTTCTACTCCAATTTTCTCAACTATATCTTCAGTTTCGCGAATTCCTGCAGTATCTACTATTTTAACTGGTATACCTTCAATATTTATATACTCTTCTATTGCATCCCTTGTAGTACCGGGTACATCTGTAACAATAGCTCTTTTTTCTTTAACGAGGGCATTAAGAAGTGATGATTTTCCTACATTTGGCTTCCCAACTATAACAGTGCTTAGGCCTTCTCTTAGAATTTTCCCTTCATCAGCCGTACTTAAAAGTGTATCTATCTCACTAATTATATCAATAACATCTTCATTAACTTTTTCTGCAGTTACTTCTTCAATATCCTCTTCAGGGTAATCAACTGTAACCTCTATACTTGCAATTACACTAAGTAATTTATTTCTTATTTTTTTTATTTCCCTGGAAATTGAACCTTCTGATTGCATAAGAGCTGACTTCATACTTAGATCTGTCTTTGCTCTTATTATATCTATAACTGCTTCTGCCTGGCTTAAGTCAATTCTACCATTTAAGAATGCTCTTTTAGTAAATTCACCAGGTTCTGCCATTCTTGCTCCAGCGAGAATAACCTCTTGTAAAATTCTATTAGTTCCAACTACTCCACCATGACAATTTATCTCAATAGTGTCTTCTGCAGTAAAGCTTTTAGGGCCTTTCATATAGGAAATAATAACTTCATCAAGTCTACTACCATTTTTATCAATAATATGTCCATATCTCATAGTATAAGATTTTAAATCATGAAGTTTTCTATTATTTTTGCCTATAAATATACTATCGACTATATCTATAGACATATCACCAGATACTCTAATTATAGATATACCACCTTCTCCTATACTAGTTGCTATTGCAGCTATAGTATCAAATTCTTTCATTAAATATGACCTCCTAATTTTATAATTAATATTGAGCTTAGTTTCATAAATTTAAAAAAAAAGCCCTTAGGCTTTCTTCAAATCAACTACAACTCTTCTATAGGGCTCTTCACCTTCACTATAAGTATAAATATATGAATCATTTTGAAGTGTAGAGTGTATTATTCTTCTCTCATAAGGATTCATAGGCTCAAGTTTTAATATTCTACCACTAATCCTTACCTTATAGGCAATTTTTGATGCAAGTCTTTTTAAAGTTTCTTCTCTTTTTGCTCTATAATTTTCAGTATCTAATGTTACTCTTTTATACTCTTCATCATGATTTTTGTTTACAACTAAACTTATAAGATATTGAAGTGAATCTAAAGTCTCGCCTCTATATCCTATTAATAGCCCCATATTAGGTCCGATTAATTCAATCTTTATTTCATTATTTTCATATTTAAGGTTTACTTCAGCTTTCATACTCATAGACTGCAATACTTCCATTAAAAAAGTTTTAGCTTCATTTAAGCTATCTCTCTTAACTGTAACTCTTATTTTAGCAGGTTTTACCCCTATGATATTTAAAAACCCTTTGCTACCTTCATCAAGTGTTTCCACTTTTACTTTATCTCTTGTAACTTTTAACTGCATCAACGCATTATTAATTGCATCTTCTACATTTTTCCCCATAATTTCTATATTCTTCATACCACACTTCACCCGCCTTTCTAAATATCAAAATTAGGCACTTGTGTTAAATCATCATCTTCGATGCTGTAACATTAACGACTTCAGAAGGAAATTTAGACTCCCACCTATGAAACTGGGAGACTATCATTCTAAAATGTCGTTAACTTTCTTTTTTTGGAAGTTCAATTTTATTTATAACTAAAGTTTGAACAACTTGTAATAAGTTGTTTATTACCCAATATAATACTAATGCACCTTTAAATTTAAGACTCATAAATCCCATAAAAATAGCCATTGCTGTATTCATTGTTGAAGTCTGTTTAGATTTAGCAGCATCTCCTGGTGGTTGCATAAGTTTTGATGAAAAGTATGTTGTAACAGTAGACAATATTGGTAATATATATATAGGGTCAGGTTTTGTTAAATCATTCATCCATAGGAACCCAGCGCCCTGCATATCTAAGTTGTTAAACACATAAAACAAAGCAAATAAAATAGGCATTTGAACAAGCATTGGTAAACATCCACCCATTGGATTTACTCCATTTTCTTTATATAGCTTCATTACTTCTTGCTGAGATTTTTGTGGGTCTTTTTTATATTTTTCTTGAACTTTCTTCATTTCTGGCTGAATTGCACCCATTTTAGCCGTTGATTTAGTTTGTTTAATACTTAATGGCAATAATATTACTCTTATTATAACTGTAAATATAATTATTGTTAATCCAAATGATATATCATTATTTGGTATAAGCGTATTCACTCCATTATGTATCAAGAAAAAGAACTTTGAAAGTGGATCACTTAAAAACTGTAATTTCAAATACAAAACCTCCCAAGTGGTTATTTAACTGGATCAAAGCCGCCCTTATTATAAGGATGACATCTAAGTATTCTCTTTATTCCCATAACAGACCCTTTTATTGCTCCGTGTTTTTCAATAGCTTCTAAAGTATACTGAGAACATGTAGGGTAAAATATACAACAAGGCCTCTTAAACGGTGATATATATTTTTTATAACACTTAATTCCCAGTATAAGTATTTTTTTCATTATTAATTAAACCAGCTTTCTTAAGTAGTTTAGTCAAAGCACTTTCTATTTCTTTATAATTTTTAGAATTAGAAGGGTTCCTTGCAATAAACACTAAATCATATCCTGTTTTTAATCCTACATTATTAAGCCTATAGTTTTCGCTTATTAATCTTTTAACTCTACCGCGAATTACACTGTTTCCTACCTTTTTACTAACGGATATTCCACATCTATTAATATCTTTACCATTTCTATAAATATATAATACTAATAATTGGTTAGAAAACGATTTTCCTCTTCTATATACTGTTCTAAATTCAGTATTCTTTCTTATTCTATATTTCTTAACATTAATATTAATATTAGCCGCCCTCTTTTCCGCAAATTGCAGAAAAAGGCCACATTAGCGGCCTTTATGCTGTCAATTTTTTTCTACCTTTTTGTCTTCTTTTTTGAAGAATGTTTCTGCCAGAAGCGGTTTTCATTCTCTTTCTAAATCCGTGTTCTTTTTTTCTTTGTCTTTTCTTAGGTTGGTAAGTCATGAACATATCTGCTACACCTCCTTATTTAAACCATACATTGTAGCAATCATCTTTCAATCGCATTTTTACAGTTTTACTATTAGATTATATAGTCACATCATCTTAATGTCAAGATAAGCATTTTTATTACTATTGTTAATATTTTTTATATTTACATGTTTTTTTGTGGATAACTTCTTGAACACCTTGTTATTTTTTGATATTATATAAGAAAGAACTGTGAATAACCTGTTTATTGATAAAGTTATTCACAACTTGTGGACAAAACTGTTAATAACTACTACAATATTGTATTAAACTTCTTTTGCTTATCTATTTTTAGCTATATAAGCAGATTTATTTCTAATTTAATATGTTAATAGTTTTTTTTTGTATTGTTAACAATTTAAGTCCTATTAAAATTATAAGCATGGTTATTAACATGTGTATATTTTTAATGCTATTTATCAACAACCTACAATGTATTAATTTATTGCTTATAACTTTGTTTATAAAGTTGTTTATATATTGTTTGTTTTTACATAAAATTTTTTTATTTGAACTGGAGGGTAGGCAATGAGCACCCAAATTAAAGATATCTGGGAAAAAACTTTAAGTATAATAAAAGGTGAACTTACAGAGGTTAGTTTTAATACTTGGATTAAAAGTATAGAACCTATGGCCTTAGATAATAATACTTTTAAATTAGGTGTTCCTAATAATTTTACCAAAGACATTCTTGAAAATAGATATAAAGATTTAATAATGAATGCTGTTAAATTGATTACTTCTAAAACATATAAAATAGAATTCTTTATATTATCTGAGGACGTAGCCGAAATTGAAACACCTAAAGCGAAACGAGAAGCTACTAGAAATAATATAATATTTAATGATGAAATGTCTGCAACACTAAACCCAAAATATACATTTGATTCTTATGTAATTGGCAATAGTAATAGGTTTGCTCACGCTGCATCACTTGCTGTAGCTGAATCCCCTGCGAAAGCTTATAACCCACTATTTATTTATGGAGGGGTTGGTCTTGGAAAAACGCATTTAATGCATGCTATTGGTCATTATATATTAGCAAACAACCCAAAGTCTAAGGTTGTTTATGTTTCTTCTGAAAAGTTTACAAACGAACTTATCAATTCTATTAAAGACGACAAAAACGTAGAATTTAGGAACAAGTACAGAAATGTGGACGTACTTCTAATTGATGATATTCAATTTATTGCAGGTAAAGAACGTACGCAAGAAGAGTTCTTCCATACATTTAATGATCTTCATGAAGCAAATAAGCAAATTATTTTATCTAGTGATAGACCACCTAAAGAAATACCTACTCTAGAGGATAGATTGAGGTCTAGATTTGAGTGGGGTCTTATAGCTGATATACAACCACCGGATTTTGAAACTAGAATAGCTATTTTGAAGAAAAAAGCAGATATAGAGAATTTAAATATTCCAAACGAAGTATTGGTGTATATTGCTACTAAAATAAAATCTAACATAAGAGAGCTAGAAGGCGCTCTTATTCGAATTGTAGCTTTTTCTTCCCTAACTAATAAAGAAATTGGTATAGATTTGGCATCAGAAGCACTCAAAGATATTATTTCTAGTAGAAATTCAAAACAAGTAACTATTGAGTTAATACAAGATATAGTTTCTAGCTATTTCAATTTAAAAATTGAGGATTTTAAATCTTCAAGGCGAACTAGGAACATAACATTTCCTAGACAAATCGCAATGTATTTGTGCAGAAAGCTTACAGATATGTCTCTCCCTAAAATAGGCGAAGAATTTGGAGGTAGGGATCATACAACTGTAATCCACGCATGTGAGAAAATATCTAATGGTCTTAAAGAAGATGAAAATTTACAAGATAACATAGCAGAACTAACTAAAAAAATAAGTCAAAAATAGTATAATTGCGATATTAACAGGTGTTGATACTATATATATATAATCCTGTGTATAAAATAATACATAAAACTTAGCTGTTGATATTGTGGATAACTGTGATTTTTTTTTGCATACTTATCCACAAACATTTCTACCTAGCATTGTTGCAGCTTATAGTCTAAGATAGGTTCTTAACATATCAACAGCCCCTACTACTATTACTACTAATAATTTATTATTATCTTACCTATCTTTAATAAATTTCCCATGTGGATAAGGAGGTCTTTATTATATGAAATTTATATGTGAAAAAAGTATATTACAAGAAGCAATTTCAAACGTTCAAAAAGCTATTACAGGAAAATCAACTTTACCCGTATTACAAGGTATATTAATAACTGCTAGGAACGGAGAAGTAACTCTTATAGGCTCTGATGTTGATTTAAGCATTGAGGCTAAAATTAATGCAGAGGTTATGGAAGATGGAAGTGTAGTTTTAGATTCTAAGCTTTTTGGTGAAATCATAAGAAAATTACCCAATAGTGCAATAGAGATAGCAACAAGTGAAAATAACTCTATTAAAATCGTTTGCCAAAAATCATATGCAACTATAATACATATGAATAGTGATGATTATCCCAATTTACCAAATATAATAGAGAACATGATCTTTTCAATTTCTCAAAAAGTATTAAAAAACATGATGAAAGGTACTATTTTTGCAGTTGCGCAAGACGAGACTAGACCAATTCTTACAGGAGTCTTATTTGAAATAAAAGATAAAAAACTTAATCTTGTAGCTTTAGATGGTTATAGGGTTGCATTTAGAAGTGAACCAGTAGATAATGATTTTAATATAAATGCTGTAATTCCAGGTAAGACATTAAGTGAAGTATCAAAAATACTAGAAGAAACAGATGAGAACGTTAATATAACATTCACACCAAATCATATTTTATTTAATATTGGAAAAACGAAGGTTATATCGAGATTGCTCGAAGGTGAATTCATAAAATATAGCTCAATAATACCTGAGGAATATAATCTAAAAATTACAGCTAAAAGACATGAATTATTAAGCTGCATAGAAAGGGCTTCTCTTATGGCAAAAGAGGGAAATACCAATTTAGTTAAATTCAACATAGAAGAAGATAACATGATAATTACTTCTAATTCTCAATTGGGAAAGGCTAGAGAAGAAATAAATATAATTTTGCAAGGAGAGTCTCTTCAAATTGCATTTAACTCAAAATACCTAATAGAACTTCTAAAAATAATGGAGGAAGAAGAGATAATTATGGAGTTTTCTAGTGGAGTTAATCCTTGTGTTGTAAAAAATAAAGAAAAAAACAATTGTACTTATATGGTATTGCCAGTAAGAATAAGAGCTAATAATAATTAATTAAAGTATATTTTTAATAATATTTGAAAAAGAAGGTTTTGAAATGAATGAAATAAAAATAGAAACAGATATAATAAAATTAGATTCTTTTCTAAAATGGGCTGGGATAGCTTGTTTAGGTTCAGAAGCAAAATTTTATATCAAAAACGAGGATATTAAAGTAAATGGAGAAATAGAAACTCAAAGAGGTAAGAAATTATCTAAAGGCGATATAATTGAGTTTAACGGCGAAACTTATAAAATAATTTAAATTATATGAATGCACCGGAAAATTTTAAAATAATCTCCGGTGCACAATTTATGTATATAATAATAAAATTTATAAGAAGTTATTTATATATATAAAATAATAAACTTATATATATATGTTATAATCATAATAGGTGATTGTATGCATATAAAATATTTACAACTTCAAAATTTCAGGAATTATAATAAATTATTTATAGAATTAAATAAAGGTACTAATGTATTTGTAGGGGATAATGCACAAGGAAAAACAAATATTTTAGAAGCTATTTATTATTGTAGTTTAGCTAAGTCTCACAGAACGAATAGAGATAAGGAATTGATAAATTGGAACGGCACAGAGGCATATATAAAGCTTTATGTGTGTAAAACTAGATTAGATAAAAAAATAGAAATAAAGATTTTTAAAGAAGGTAGAAAAGGAGTTAATATAAATTCTATAAAAGTTCAAAAACTCTCCGAGTTAGTAGGAAGTTTCAATGTGATTATGTTTTCACCCGAAGATTTAAATATTGTTAAAGAATCTGCATCATACAGGAGAAAATTCTTAGATATAGAGCTTTGTAAGTTAAGTCGTCGTTACTACTATAGTCTATCGCGATATAAAAAAATTTTAAATGAAAGAAACTTGACTATAAAAAAATGGAATACAAATGATGATATTATAGATGTATATGATAAGCAACTTAGTGAATTTGGTGCAATTATAATAAAAGATAGAATAACTTATATAGAAAAATTAAACAAAATATCAAAAACAATACATAGCAATATAACATCTAAAAGTGAAGTAATAGATATTAAATATTTAACACCTATTAAGGAGTTAGATAATATACGAGAAAATTTTTACTTACTTTTATGTAAAAATAGGAAAAGAGATATAGAAACTAAAGCTACATCAATAGGTCCACATAGGGATGATTTTTCCATAGATATTAATGGTATAAATGCTAGAATATTTGGATCCCAAGGTCAACAGAGAACTTCAGTTTTAACAATTAAGTTTGGAGCTCTAGCAATAATAAAAGAACTAACTGGAGAATACCCAGTCTTATTACTTGATGATGTCTTGTCTGAATTAGATACAAAAAGGCAAGAATATATATTAAAATCTATAAAAGAAGTTCAAACATTAATTACATGCAACGGAATTAATGATATAAGAAAATATTTAAACTCAGAAAGTAAGATATTTGAAGTTATGTCAGGTGAAGTAAAACAAATGACGTAGAGTCAAATAAAGTAAAATGTATTATCAAGGAGGATATTATATGTTTTTACATTTAGGGGAAAATGTAGTAGTGCCTATAAAAGACATTATAGGTATATTTGACATGGAAACTACTATGTATAGTTCGGACACTATCCAATTTTTAAGAATGGCGGAAGAAGATGGTTTTGTAGAACGGATAACAAAAAATATTGCTAAATCTTTTGTAATTGCAGAGGTAGATAAAAAAAGTAAAATATATATATCACCAATATCATCTTCAACTTTATGCAAAAGAACAGAAACTGTATATTATGCGCTTTAGAGTAAGTTAGGAGGATATACATGGAAAATAATAATATTTATGACGAAAGTCAAATACAAGTACTTGAAGGATTAGAAGCTGTAAGAAAAAGGCCTGGTATGTATATAGGTAGCACTAGCATTAGGGGTCTTCATCACCTAGTTTATGAAATTGTAGACAATAGTATTGACGAGGCCTTAGCAGGTTTTTGTAAAAATATTAATGTAATTATACACAAAGACAATTCTATAACTGTTATAGATGACGGTCGTGGTATGCCCGTAGGAATGCATCATAAAATGAAAATACCCACTGTAGAAGTTATAATGACTGTATTACATGCAGGTGGTAAATTTGGTGGTGGGGCATATAAAGTATCAGGTGGTCTTCATGGTGTTGGTTCATCCGTAGTTAATGCATTGTCTGTGATTTGTGAAGTAGAAGTTAAAGTTGATGGAGACATATGGAAACAAACTTTTTCAAAGGGTAAAACTACTAGTACACTTATAAATATAGGAACAACGCAGGAACATGGAACAAAAGTGTTCTTTACCCCTGATCCAGAAATTTTTGAAGAAATTGATTTTGATTTTGAGACTTTGTCTCAAAGACTTAGAGAGTTGGCCTTTTTAAATAAAGGTTTAAGAATAACCCTTGAAGATGAACGAGAAGAGAAAAAGCATGATTTCTTGTATGAGGGGGGAATAAAATCTTTTGTAGATTATTTGAATAGAAATAAAGGAACAATTCATGAGACCATATACATGGAAGGTAATAAGGATGATTATGTTGTTGAAATAGCATTACAATACAACGATACATACACAGAGAATATATTTTCATTTGCTAACAACATAGATACTGTGGAAGGTGGAACACACCTAGTTGGTTTTAAGTCGGCATTAACAAGAGTAGTAAATGATTATGCTAAAAAATTTGGATTTTTAAAGGAAAATGATAAAAATCTATCAGGTGAAGATGTAAGGGAAGGTCTTACAGCAGTAATATCTATAAAGCTTACTGATCCTCAATTTGAGGGTCAAACAAAAACTAAACTTGGTAATAGTGAGGTAAGGGGTATAGTTGATAGTATAGTTGGTGAGTCTATCAGTAATGTTCTAGAAGAAGACCCACAACTCGGTAAAAACATAATTGATAAAGCATTAAATGCAGCAAGAGCTCGCGAAGCGGCAAAAAAAGCAAGAGAGTTTACAAGACGAAAGTCTGTACTAGAAAGTACTACACTTCCAGGGAAATTATCAGATTGTGCTTCGAAAGATCCTATGGAATGTGAAATATATCTGGTGGAGGGCGATTCAGCGGGTGGTTCAGCAAAACAGGGTAGAGATAGAAGATTCCAAGCTATACTTCCTCTTAAAGGAAAAATAATGAATGTTGAAAAGCAAAGAATTGATAAAATGCTCGCATCTCTAGAAATTAGGGCTATGATAACCGCTTTTGGTGCTGGTATAGGAAAGGATTTTGATGTAAAAAAAATAAGGTACGATCGTATTATTATTATGACGGATGCGGACGTAGACGGAGCACATATTAGAACTTTATTACTAACATTTTTCTATAGATACATGAAAGAATTAGTAGAGCAAGGACACGTATATGTAGCTCAACCTCCACTATATAAGGTTTCTAAAGCTAAAAAAGAGCATTATGTATATACTGACAAGGAATTAAAAGCTTTGCTTTTAGAAATAGGAGGAAAAGATAATAACACTGATATACAAAGATACAAAGGTCTTGGGGAAATGGATGCACACCAACTTTGGGATACGACAATGAACCCTGAAGATCGTATACTCCTTCAGGTACAGGTCGAGGATGCAATGGCAGCGGATGAAATATTCACTATTCTTATGGGCGATAAAGTAGAACCTCGTAGAGAGTTTATACAAGAAAATGCTAAAGGTGTGCTTAACTTAGACATATAGTTTGATAATGCATTAAAGCAGATCAACTACTACTACGAAGGTTAATCCATTAAAGTAATTACCGTCACCCATGGAGTATGATGAAATTACTTTCTAGAGTGGCATTAAAATATTTTGTTTAAAGAGGTGTAACATGATTAATAATCAGGGAAAAATTTTACCTATTGATATAAGACGTGAAATGAAAAAATCTTATATAGATTACGCTATGAGTGTTATTGTAAGCCGTGCGCTTCCAGATGTACGAGATGGTCTTAAACCTGTCCATAGAAGAATATTATTCTCTATGCATGAATTAGGATTAACACCAGAGAAAGGATACAGAAAATGTGCCAGAATTGTAGGGGATGTTTTAGGTAAATATCACCCACATGGTGATACTGCAGTGTATGGTGCATTAGTTAGAATGGCTCAAGATTTTTCACAAAGATGTACGTTAGTTGATGGTCATGGAAATTTTGGTTCTGTAGACGGTGATTCAGCGGCGGCAATGAGGTATACAGAAGCTAAAATGAGCAAAATTACAACGCAAATGCTTAGAGATATTAATAAAGAGACAGTAGATTTCATTCCTAATTTTGATGGAGAAGAAAAGGAACCATCAGTTCTACCATCAAGATTTCCTAACCTTTTAGTTAATGGATCGACAGGAATTGCTGTTGGGATGGCAACCAATATACCTCCACATAACCTAATAGAAGTTATAGATGGGGTACTTATGGTTATTGATGAACCGGAAGTTACTATAAGCGATTTAATGACAAGAATAAAAGGTCCGGATTTTCCTACGGGAGGAATTATTCTAGGAAGAGCAGGAATAAAAAGTGCTTATGAAACAGGAAGAGGAAGAATACTTGTAAGGGCTAAAACAGATATTGAAGAGAACAAAGGAAGAAATACGATAATAGTAACAGAATTGCCTTATCAAGTTAATAAAGCAAAACTTATAGAAGGTATTGCAGATTTAGTAAAAGATAAGAAAATAGATGGAATATCAGATTTAAGAGATGAATCAGATAGAGAAGGTATGAGAATTGTTATAGAACTAAAAAGAGATGCAAATCCTAATATAGTATTAAATAGGCTATTTAAACATACGAGGATGCAAGACACTTTTGGAGTTATAATGATAGCACTTGTAAATGGTGAGCCTCAAACTTTAAATTTAAAACAAGTTTTAGTTCATTATTTAGACCATCAAAAAGATGTAATAAAAAGGAGAACTCAATTTGATCTTGATAAAGCATTAGCTAGAGCTCATATTTTAGAAGGTATGAAAATTGCGCTAGACCATATTGATGAAGTAATTCGTTTAATAAGAGCATCTAAAAATATTAGTCAAGCTAAAGAAAGTTTAATTAATGCTTTTGATTTATCAGAAAAACAAGCAACTGCTATTGTTGAAATGAGACTTGGAAGACTTACAGGTCTTGAAAGAGATAAAGTAGAAGCTGAGTATAACGAAATAATGAAGACTGTTAATTATTTAAAAGGAATATTAGCAGATGAGATAGTGTTATTGGGCATAATTAAAGACGAACTTATAGAAGTTAGAAATAAATATGGTGATACTAGAAGATCGTCAATAGAAAAAAACCCATATAGCATAGATGAGGAAGATTTAATTCAAGAGCAAGATATTGTAATAACACTAACCCATGCAGGTTATATAAAGAGGCTTCCAGCTGATACTTATAGTGCTCAAAAAAGAGGGGGTAGAGGGATACAAGGTGTTACTACAAAAGAAGATGATTTTGTGGAACATATTTTTACAACCACCACTCATAATAATATTTTATTCTTCACAAACAAAGGAAGATCATTTAAATTAAAAGCATATGAGATTCCAGAAGGTGGAAGAACAGCTAAGGGAACAAACTTGATAAATATTATACCTTTAGATAGCGATGAAAATATTCAAGCAGTTATATGTCTTAAGGAATTCTTAGAGGATAATTATCTTGTAATGGGAACAAAACATGGCTTAATTAAGAAAACATCACTTGATAAATATGCTGCTATAAGAAAGAATGGTTTAAATGCAATAAATTTAAGAGAAGATGATGAACTAATTGGAGCTGCAATAACTACTGGAGATAGCGAAATGCTGTTTGTTACAAGAAATGGTTATTCTATAAGATTCAGTGAAAAAGATGTAAGAGGTATGGGAAGAACTGCAACTGGAGTTAAGTCTTTAACTTTAAGACAAGGCGATATTGTAGTGTCTATGAATATAGTTAAGCCTGAAGAAGAACTTTTAGTTATAAGTGAAAATGGATTTGGAAAGAGAACCTTGGTTTCAGAATACTCACTCCAACGTAGAGGTGGTAAGGGCGTAATAACTTATAAGGTGTCAGATAAAACAGGAAAACTTGTAGGGGCTAGAATAGTAAAAGATGGAGACGAAATGATACTTATAAACAGTAATGGTGTTGTTATAAGATTAAATGTAGAGGGAATATCAACTACAAGTAGGAATACCATGGGAGTTACTTTAATGAGGAATGGAGAAGGAGATAATATAGTTGCTATAGCTAAAATAAATTGTAGTGATGAAATTAATACAGAAGAGAATTCTTTGCAAGAAGAAACAAATTCTGTGCAAGAAAAAGCTGACTCTGTTCAAGAGAACATTAAAGGAACTTCTGATAATGAGGAATATGACTTAGAAACAACTAGTGAAGTAAATGATAAAATAGAAGATTAAAATATTAAAGTGCTTATTTGGAATTATTTCAAATAAGTACTTTTTTATTCTATAGTTACGTATTATAACTAACCTAGTGTATCTCAAGCAGTAAATCAGAGAAAAACAAAGATATATATATAAGGATTAGTATAATCTATGTAGGAATAGAACTATCGTAAATACAGTATCAAATAGATTTGATACAATACTCCTTGTCGTTACGAATTAGTAACAACAGCAGTTTAATTTTAAAAATCAAATATTTTTCTAAACTCAAAATAATATTTGAAAAAATAGAAAAATATATTGACAATTTTAAAATTAAATAGTAGAATGGTAAAAGTCGTCACATGATGACAAATTAAATTGGTCTTTGAAAATTAAACAGAGAAATAGGTAAAGATAGCGAAATAATATTTCGTTAAACCAGTTAATTACTTTAGTATAAAGTAAAATTTAGTCGTAAGACTAAAAGTAAGTAATGAGCTTGCGAATCAACTTAACAGTTGTCGCAGATTAATCATTTCAACTAAAAAAGTGTAAACTTTTAAATTGAGAGTTTGATCCTGGCTCAGGACGAACGCTGGCGGCGTGCCTAACACATGCAAGTCGAGCGATGAAACCTTTCGGGGTGGATTAGCGGCGGACGGGTGAGTAACACGTGGGTAACCTGCCTCAAAGAGGGGAATAGCCTCCCGAAAGGGAGATTAATACCGCATAATATGTTTTGGTCGCATGATCGAAACATCAAAGGATTTTTCTTTTAGAAAATTCCACTTTGAGATGGACCCGCGGCGCATTAGCTAGTTGGTGAGGTAACGGCTCACCAAGGCGACGATGCGTAGCCGACCTGAGAGGGTGATCGGCCACATTGGAACTGAGACACGGTCCAGACTCCTACGGGAGGCAGCAGTGGGGAATATTGCGCAATGGGGGAAACCCTGACGCAGCAACGCCGCGTGAATGATGAAGGCCTTCGGGTTGTAAAGTTCTGTCTTCTGGGACGATAATGACGGTACCAGAGGAGGAAGCCACGGCTAACTACGTGCCAGCAGCCGCGGTAATACGTAGGTGGCAAGCGTTGTCCGGATTTACTGGGCGTAAAGGATGCGTAGGCGGACATTTAAGTCAGATGTGAAATACCCGAGCTTAACTTGGGTGCTGCATTTGAAACTGGGTGTCTAGAGTGCAGGAGAGGTAAGTGGAATTCCTAGTGTAGCGGTGAAATGCGTAGAGATTAGGAAGAACACCAGTGGCGAAGGCGACTTACTGGACTGTAACTGACGCTGAGGCATGAAAGCGTGGGGAGCAAACAGGATTAGATACCCTGGTAGTCCACGCCGTAAACGATGAATACTAGGTGTCGGGGGTCGAACCTCGGTGCCGCCGTTAACACATTAAGTATTCCGCCTGGGGAGTACGATCGCAAGATTAAAACTCAAAGGAATTGACGGGGGCCCGCACAAGCAGCGGAGCATGTGGTTTAATTCGAAGCAACGCGAAGAACCTTACCTAGACTTGACATCCCCTGCATAACCCAGAGATGGGCGAAGTCCTTCGGGACAGGGTGACAGGTGGTGCATGGTTGTCGTCAGCTCGTGTCGTGAGATGTTGGGTTAAGTCCCGCAACGAGCGCAACCCTTATCATTAGTTGCTACCATTAAGTTGAGCACTCTAGTGAGACTGCCCGGGTTAACCGGGAGGAAGGTGGGGATGACGTCAAATCATCATGCCCCTTATGTCTAGGGCTACACACGTGCTACAATGGTGAGTACAAAGAGATGCAAGACCGCAAGGTGGAGCCAAACTCAAAAACTCATCCCAGTTCGGATTGTAGGCTGCAACTCGCCTACATGAAGCCGGAGTTGCTAGTAATCGCGAATCAGCATGTCGCGGTGAATACGTTCCCGGGCCTTGTACACACCGCCCGTCACACCATGAGAGTTGGTAACACCCGAAGTCCGTGAGGTAACCGTAAGGAGCCAGCGGCCGAAGGTGGGATTGATGATTGGGGTGAAGTCGTAACAAGGTAGCCGTAGGAGAACCTGCGGCTGGATCACCTCCTTTCTAGGGAGTAGATGTATTGACTTCGGTCGATGCAATAGAAGAATATTAATTTGTTCTTCAAAAATATCTATTGTAATTAATCGTACCTAGTTCTCTGTTTAATTTTGAGAGACTAATTTTATCTAACTCTTAGGAGTTAGATAATGAATAGTTTTTCTTAAAATGTTCTTTGAAAATTGCACAGTGAAAAAAGTTGTTTTAAAAAAATTAAAACTACGCAAGTAGTTTATAAATTAATTTAATACAATTTCGCAAAATTAATATAACCGTCTATGTAAATAGACAGAATCAAGGTCAAGCTACAAAGGGCGCATGGCGAATGCCTTGGCACTAGGAGCCGAAGAAGGACGCGTTAAGCTGCGATAAGCTTTGGGTAGGCGCAAATAGCCTGTGATCCAAAGATTTCCGAATGGGGGAACCCACATAGTAACAACTATGTACTGCATACTGAATAAATAGGTATGCAGAGGTAGACCCGGGGAACTGAAACATCTAAGTACCCGGAGGAAGAGAAAGAAATATCGATTTCCTAAGTAGCGGCGAGCGAAAGGGAAAGAGCCCAAACCCAGGTCTTTGACCTGGGGGTTGAGGATAGATCATAAATACTGCAATTCCTTAATTGAAGATAGCTGGAAAGCTGCTCCGCAGAAGGTAATAGGCCTGTAAATGAAAAGGAAAAACAGTCAGATCTAATCCAGAGTACCACGAGACACGTGAAACCTTGTGGGAAGCTGGGAGGACCACCTCCCAAGGCTAAATACTACCTAGTGACCGATAGTGAAGAAGTACCGTGAGGGAAAGGTGAAAAGAACCCCGGAAGGGGAGTGAAATAGAACCTGAAACCGTGTGCCTACAACCGGTCGAAGCACTTTATATGTGTGACGGCGTGCTTTTTGTAGAACGAGCCAACGAGTTACGATATGTAGCAAGGTTAAGTACTTAAGGTACGGAGCCGAAGGGAAACCAAGTCTGAATAGGGCGCATAGTTGCATGTCGTAGACCCGAAACCGGGTGACCTATCCATGGCCAGGATGAAGCGGAAGTAAAATTCCGTGGAGGTCCGAACCACGTTGGTGTTGAAAAACCATGGGATGAGCTGTGGATAGCGGAGAAATTCCAATCGAACTCGGAGATAGCTGGTTCTCCTCGAAATAGCTTTAGGGCTAGCGTCGATTAATTGAGTAATGGAGGTAGAGCACTGAATGGGCTAGGGGCTGACAACAGTTACTGAACCCTATCAAACTCCGAATGCCATATACTTTTATTTCGGCAGTCAGACTGCGAATGATAAGATCCGTAGTCAAAAGGGAAACAGCCCAGACCATCAGCTAAGGTCCCAAAGTGTAAGTTAAGTGGAAAAGGATGTGGGATTTCTAAGACAACTAGGATGTTGGCTCAGAAGCAGCCACTCATTTAAAGAGTGCGTAATAGCTCACTAGTCAAGAGATCCTGCGCCGAAGATGTCCGGGGCTAAAACTTACCACCGAAGCTATGGGTGTACACAATTGTGTACGCGGTAGAGGAGCTTTCTGTACTGGCTGAAGTCATACCGTAAGGAGTGGTGGACGGTACAGAAGTGAGAATGTTGGCATGAGTAGCGAGAGTTAAGTGAGAATCTTAACGGTCGAAAACCTAAGGTTTCCTGAGGAAGGCTCGTCCTCTCAGGGTTAGTCGGGACCTAAGCCGAGGCCGAAAGGCGTAGGTGATGGACAATCGGTTGATATTCCGATACCACCAATGGACGTTATTAGAAATGGGATGACGCAGGAGGATAAGATGTGCACACTATTGGATGTGTGTCTAAGCATTTAGGCGGAGCAGACAGGCAAATCCGTTTGCTCTTAACGCTGAGATGTGATGGGGAAGGGAATTTATTCCTGAAGTATCTGATTCCACGCTGCCAAGAAAAGTCTCTATCGAGGATATTGGTGCCCGTACCGCAAACCGACACAGGTAGGTGAGGAGAGAATCCTAAGACCATCGGAAGAATTGTTGTTAAGGAACTCGGCAAATTGACCCCGTAACTTCGGGAGAAGGGGTGCCTACGAAAGTAGGTCGCAGAGAATAGGCCCAAGCAACTGTTTAGCAAAAACACAGGTCTCTGCTAAAGCGAAAGCTGATGTATAGGGGCTGACGCCTGCCCGGTGCTGGAAGGTTAAGGGGATTAGTTAGCGCAAGCGAGGCTATGAACTTAAGCCCCAGTAAACGGCGGCCGTAACTATAACGGTCCTAAGGTAGCGAAATTCCTTGTCGGGTAAGTTCCGACCCGCACGAATGGCGTAATGATTTGGGCACTGTCTCAACAACACATCCGGCGAAATTGTAGTGCAAGTGAAGATGCTTGCTACCCGCGATTGGACGGAAAGACCCCGTAGAGCTTTACTGTAGCTTAGCATTGAATTTCGGTATTGTCTGTACAGGATAGGTGGGAGACTGAGAAACATGGGCGTCAGCCTGTGTGGAGTCATCCTTGGGATACCACCCTGACAGTACTGAGGTTCTAACTGGAGGCCATGAATCTGGTCACAGGACATTGTTAGGTGGGCAGTTTGACTGGGGCGGTCGCCTCCAAAAAAGTAACGGAGGCGCCCAAAGGTTCCCTCAGCGCGGTTGGAAATCGCGCGAAGAGTGCAAAGGCAGAAGGGAGCCTGACTGCGACACTTACAAGTGGAGCAGGGACGAAAGTCGGGCTTAGTGATCCGGTGGTACCTCGTGGGAGGGCCATCGCTCAACGGATAAAAGCTACCTCGGGGATAACAGGCTGATCTCCCCCAAGAGTCCACATCGACGGGGAGGTTTGGCACCTCGATGTCGGCTCGTCGCATCCTGGGGCTGAAGTAGGTCCCAAGGGTTGGGCTGTTCGCCCATTAAAGCGGCACGCGAGCTGGGTTCAGAACGTCGTGAGACAGTTCGGTCCCTATCCGTCGCGGGCGTAGGAAATTTGAAGGGAGCTGTCCTTAGTACGAGAGGACCGGGATGGACAAACCTCTGGTGCACCAGTTGTCACGCCAGTGGCATCGCTGGGTAGCTATGTTTGGAAGGGATAAACGCTGAAAGCATCTAAGCGTGAAGCCCACCCTGAGATGAGATTTCCCATAACTCGCACGTAAGTGCGGTGTTAGTAAGACTCCTGGAAGACCACCAGGTTGATAGGTTAGAGGTGTAAGCATGGTAACATGTTCAGCTGACTAATACTAATAAGTCGAGGGCTTGACCTAAATAAATAATTAAAAGTAATGCGATATATTTCTTCCGCAGGAACTATTTCTTTCGTAAGAAAGAAACTAGCTTCTGACAAAGGAAGAAAATTAATTCACTGTGCAATTTTGAGAGAATATCTCATAAAGTATATTGACAAGTTAACAATAGCTTGGTATAATTTAATTGTAAGGTTAATGCCTTATAAATCTGGTGATTATGGCATGAAGGTAACACCCGTTCCCATACCGAACACGAAGGTTAAGCTTCAATGCGCCGATGGTACTGCAGGGGTGACCTTGTGGAAGAGTAGGTTGTCGCCAGGTCAATACATGGATCTTTAGCTCAGCTGGTTAGAGCTACCGGCTCATAACCGGTCGGTCCGGGGTTCGAGTCCCTGAAGGTCCACCATATGTGGGGATATAGCTCAGCTGGGAGAGCACCTGCCTTGCACGCAGGGGGTCAAGGGTTCGATTCCCTTTATCTCCACCAAAAAACAGTCCAAATATGGGCTGTTTTTTATTTCGTCAAAAATTAGTCCTTAACGACATTTCAGAAGGAAATGATTTAATTATAGATTTATTAGGTAAAATGTATTACAATATAAAAGCAATAATATGAAATATGAAAGGAACTTTATGATGTCACTATATAGAGTAAAGCAGTTTTACAGGGCAATGGTTTCGAAGATCAATGATGAAGATTTAGAGTTTCTTAAAATGCATTTAGAAACTTATGAATTACAATTATTAAACCAATTACCTACTTATGAGCAAAAACACTGTATAAATGTAGCTAGGGATGTAAAATTAATTTGTAATCAAAGAAAGTTAGAATCAAATGATTTGATAAAGGTTGCATTGCTTCATGATATAGGTAAAATATATAATAGTATGAATCCAATAGATAAAGCTATAATGGTTATAATTCACAAGGTGACAAATGGAAAAATTAGAACATATAAGAAAAATAAAAATGTTAATATTTATTATAATCATGGAGATATAGGATATAGTTTATTAAGGAAGTATGGTTACAACGATAGAATTTTATTTTTAGTGAAAAATCATCATAATAATAATATAACAGGTGATATAGAATTAGATTTATTAAAAGAATGTGATGATAGAAATTAAGAAACTAATATATAGTTTCTTTTTTTGATTTATCACAGTAAAAGTATATATTAGATAAATATACTTATAAAAAAGGATGCTTTTAATTTAAAATCATTTATATGTTATAAAGTATTTCTAATAATACATAAAGAGTGATAGAATATAATTAAATACAAATATTGGGAGGGAAAAATGGATTCAAAGGAAAGAAGAGGATATATTAAAAACAAATTGTTTAAAGACAATATTACATGTAAAGGTAACTTTTTAGCAGAGAAACTAGGGGTTACAAGACAAGTTATAGTAAAAGATATTGCAATTATAAGGGCAGAAGGTGTAAATATAATTGCGACTTCAGAAGGTTATTTAATACCTAAAGAAGAAAGTAATTATGTAAGGCGGGTAATTGCAGTTTCACACACAAGAGACGATATATATAATGAGCTTGAATGCATTGTAAAATTTGGGGGTATAGTAGAGGATGTAACAGTAGAACACTCTTTATACGGTGAAATAAGAGCAATGCTCATGATAAAGACAATTATGGATATTGAGAAATTCACAAGAAAGTTTAAAGAATTTAGTGCCAAGCCATTATCCTCGTTAACTAAAGGAATACACTTACATACTATAAAAGCGGATAATGAAGAGATTATAGAGTGTATTATAAAAGAATTAAAAAATAAGAATTACTTAATTTGTGAGTAATTTAATTATTAAAGGAGAAAGTATTATGGAAAATGTTGCACTTTTAAAATGTACGGAATATGATGTCGATTTAGTAGAAAAAAAGTTGCGAGAGGGATTTGAATTATTAGGTGGACATCAATTTTTGAAACAATTAATATCAAAAAACAGTAAAGTACTTTTAAAGCCTAATATGTTAAGTGTTGAGAGTAAAGGGTCGCCAGTAGTAACTCATTATGCTGTTTTTGAAGCAGTAATTAGAGTTATTAGGGAATATTCTAGTTACATTAGCTTTGGTGATTCGCCTGGCTTCGGAGATTCAAGAAAAGCAGCAGAAAAATCTGGTCTTATGGAGGTTGCTGATAAATACGGAGTTACTTTTGAGGATTTTAAAGAGTCAGTACATATTAAATTAGATAATTCTATTTTATGTAAATCTTGGAATATATCTAAAGCTGCTTATGAGGCAGACGTTGTTATATCACTGCCAAAACTTAAAACACATGCTATGGCCTATTATACAGGAGCTGTAAAAAATCAATTTGGTTGTATACCAGGAACGCAAAAAGCAACTTGGCATACAAGAATGCCTGATGCAAATAATTTTTGCAAGATGCTTTTGGATTTGAATACGGCCGTTGGGACTAATTTTGCTATTTTAGACGGTATAATTGCTATGGAAGGTAATGGACCTAAAAGTGGACAGCCATATAAAATGAATACTTTAATTATGGGACAGAGCTTAACAGCTGTGGATTCCACTGCCGTTAGACTTATAGGTTACGATGATCCTTTGGATACACCTGTTTTAAAAGAAGCATATGATAGCAAATGGGGAGTAGTACTTTCAAAGGATATAAACATACTTGGTGAAGACTTAGAATCTATGAAAGCAAAAGATTTTAAACTATGTAGGAAGGGAGGTAACTTTTATTTTATAAACCCAGGGGTAACTAATTTTCTAAGAGAAATGATAGCACCAAACCCAACCCTAATCAAAGAAAATTGCATAGGTTGTGGAAGGTGTGCTGAGGTATGTCCAGAGAAGCCCGCGGCGATTGAGATGGTACTAAAAGGAGACATATTAAATCCTAAATGGAATATGCATGAATGTATTAGATGTTTTTGTTGTCAGGAATTATGCCCAGTTGGTGCAATTGAAACAAAATATTCAAAGTTAGCTAAATTACTAAAATTAGATAAGAGGTGATTTTTTACGAAAAGAAAAAAGACCATAGCTATCATTATAGCAATAATAGTAATAATTTTAGCTTTCTTAGGTAACATAATTAACTTTGCTATAAACATACAGTGGTTTAAGGAAGTAGGATATTTATCAGTATATTTTACTAAATTAACATCAATTATAAAGTTAATGATACCAGTGTTTATGGTGAGTTACATTGCAATATGGATGTATTATAAAACATTTAAAAGTAGTATTTTAAGATGGAAAAAGGTTGTTGAAGTGAATAAAAATAAAGAAAGATTAAAACGCAAAATTATTATATTTATAAATATTATAATCTCTTTTATAGTTTCGATTACATTTGCTTCTAACTATTGGTATACAATACTTCAGTTCGCGAATGCTACAAGTTTTAATACTGTAGACCCATTATATAAAAAAGATATTTCATTTTTTATATTCAAACTTCCATTAATTGAATCACTATATCGAATGTTCATAACTTTGCTAGTAGTATTAGTAATTATTACTATAGTAATATACATCACATTAACTGCAAAGGATCATATATTACATTCCAATAAAGGAAATATATTTTCTAAACTTAAAAACTTTAAGAGTGGAATAACTAAATTTGCAGGAAGGCAGCTTTCCATAGTGTCTTCACTAATATTGATGGTAGTAGCTCTTGGATACTTAGTAAAAGCTTGGAATCTAGTATACTCGCCAAGAGGAATAGTATTTGGAGCAGGATATACAGATATACATGTAACCTTAAGGTTTTACCAAACAATAGCGGTGGTATCTTTAATTGCAGCCATAATTACATTTATAAGTATACTAAAATATAAAACAAAGCCTGTGATTATATCTGTTGTTGTGGTTGTTGCATTAATTTTTGGGGAACATATAACAGCAAATCTAGTTCAAAAGTTTCAAGTTCAATCGAATGAAAAAACTTTAGAAAAACCATATATTCAATATAATATAGATAATACGAGAAAAGCTTTTAATTTACATACCATAGGAGAAGTTCCATTTGAAATAAAAAATGATTTAACGAAAGAGGATATTAATTTTAATAAAGATACTATTGATAATATAAAAATAAACTCTTTTAAACCAGCATTAGAATTTTATAATCAATTTCAATATATGAGGTTTTATTATGGATTTAATGATTTAGATATTGATAGATATAATATAAATGGGAAATACAATCAAGTATTTATTGCACCAAGAGAAATTGAGTTAGAGTCATTAAAAGACAATTCAAATACTTGGCAAAATAGACATCTAGTTTATACTCATGGATACGGTGTGGCTATGAGTAAGGTAAACTCTGTAACAAGTGAAGGTCAGCCGGATTTTGTGATTAATAATATACCTTTAGAAAATAAAACAAGTATAAAAACAGATAATCCTAGAATATATTTTGGTGAAAGTACCAATGATTACAGTATAGTCAATACAAAAATTGGAGAGTTAGATTATCCTAAGGGTGGAGAAAACCAAATTAATAACTACGATGGAAAAGCTGGAATAAAGATGAGCGTCGCAAATAGAATCTTATTTGCAATAAATAAAAAAAGTACCCAGTTTTTATTATCCAACGATATAACTTCTAATAGTAAAATATTAATTGATAGAAATATAGTTCAAAGAGTAAAAAAAATTGCTCCATTTTTAACGTATGATAGTGATCCATACATTGTAATTAACGAAGGAAGATTATACTGGATTATAGATGCATATACAACCTCCAATAGATATCCGTTTTCACAGCCACAAAATGGTGTGAATTATATGAGGAATTCAATTAAAGTTGTCATTGACGCATTAGATGGAATACCTGAATTTTATATAGTCGATAAAAAGGATCCTATAGCAAATAATTATTCAAAGATATTTACAAAGCTATTTAAGGACTTAGAGACAGTTCCTAGTGGTATAAAAGAACATTTTAGATATCCAGAAGGCTTATTTAATTTACAATGTAATGTACTTGGCAAATACCACATAACTGATCCTGGAGTATTTTATAACGGAGATGATGTATGGTCTATAGCAACTAACAAAGAGAAGGTTGTGGGTAAAAATGAAAAAAACAAAGCTTCTTATGTAATAATGAAACTACCAAATGAAAGCACAGAAGAAATGATATTACTTGAATACTTCAACACTAAAGGGCGAGATAACATGGTATCATTATTGGGAGCAAGGATGGATGGGGACAATTATGGAAAAATGGTTTTATATAAATTCCCACCGAAGCAAACAGTATATAGCCCTGTACTATTTAAACAAAAGATGAATCAGGACACTATAATATCAAAAGAATTATCACTTTGGAATACCCAAGGTTCACAAGTCCAATTTGGAGAAACGTTAATTATACCAATTAAAAACTCTTTGATTTATGTAGAGCCTATGTATTTGAGAGCTAAAGGTGAGAAAAGCATACCAGAGATGAAAAAGGTTATAGTGTCTTATGGTGATAAAATAGTTTTAGCTGATAATATAGAGTTAGCGCTTGAACAAATATTTGATTATACAGATAAAAATAATATATCCCAAACTAAAGAAAAATCAAATTTAGATGAAAAATCATTGGAAAATATAAAAGTTGCTAAAGAAATTTATAACAAGGCGTTGGAAGCTCAAAAAAATGGTAAGTGGGCTGAATATGGGATATTTATAAAACAATTAGGTGATACATTAAATAAAATAAGTGAGTAAAATATATTTAAATATAGTTAACATAATTAAGACATATTAAAAACTCCTCAGTTTTAAATAGGTTTATATTACATTATATTATCATGAAATGTTATCTTAGGGCATATATTGTTATATGTCCTTGCTTTTATAGTATAATTTGTTTTGCGTTATGTAAAAATATATAGAGTGAGATAAATATTGTATAAAACAAAGGAATTTGAAATAAAATGTCGAATAAGTTTATATATATAAGAGTATAAGGGGTATGGGGGTTATGTTATGAAATATACAAATGATAATTTGTATAAGGCTGGGAAAAATTCATTGTGTATAGGTACAGATTCTTTAAATATTAATAATTTACCTAAAGTAATAATAAAAAATATTTCAGATGCTCTTATAAACGGAGAGAAAATTATATTTTTTACAGATGATATATTCTATAAAAATATTGAAAAAAACTTTGAGGGTGATGAAGATTTCATAACGCAAAATATAAATGAAGGTATCTTTAATATAAAAACCTATAATATTGATACTTTTGAGTATGACTATAAAGAATTTTTAGATATTATTTTTGTTGTTAGACAAAAATTGAGAATAATATGGGATTTTAAAAATGTAATTAGAAGAGTTGGAAAAGTAGATGTTTTAATTAAATGTGTTCAAAAAATAATAGAATGTTCAAAACATAATATTTCTAATATGGTATACATTGATAATAATGTATATAATTTCAATAAACTACATAGACTTAGTAATTTATTTCAAACATTAATTATTATAGATAGAAATAAAGAAATGGAATTTAAAAATAAAAATGAAATAGAAAAAGCAATTTGGATGCTTCAGTCTAATTCACAACTAAAATATCAGAATAAAAATCTAGTTTTATTTAATGATATTTTTTCAAATATACCCCAAAATACAGATGAAAATGAATTCAGAGGAATCGTAATGAATAAAATTAAGGATGTATGTGATGTAGATTTTTGTATTTTACATAGTTCAATTAAAGAACAAGAAAATACGATAGAAATGGGTAATTATTATGGGATCACTAAAAAACATAAATACTATTTGATTAAGGATATAAAAACAATCCATTACATTAATTATTTCAATGAAATGGTATTAAATAGTAGTGGAGATGCATTATTAAATTCAAGTGAAATAGAGGACTCAGAATTAGCAGAAAAACTCAGGTTATTAGGTATAGTAAGCTATATGGCTATTAATGTAGAATATTATGATAGTTCTAAGGGTGTAATATGTATAGGAAGATATAAAAATAATAGGGAGCTATCTAAAAATAACATAGAACATTTAAAATCAATATGTAAAACTGCATTTTATTTAATTGAGGATCAAAAAAGATTCTCTGATATGCGAAATAGACTAATACAAAACGAAAAACTAAGGGCTATGGGAGAAATGGCTGCGGGAATAACTCATGATATAAATAATATACTTACACCAATCGTAGGCTCAGTTCAACTTTTAAAGGATACAACTAAAGAAAAAGAAAATTTGAAGTTGCTTAGTATTATAGAAATATGTGCATATGATGGAATCAATATTACTAATAAGGTTAAAAAATTAACCCAAAAATGTAATGGAAAAGATAATAATTTTGAAATCTTTAGTGTAGATAATGTAATTTCAGATGCAATAGATTTAACTAAAAGTAAATGGCTAACTGGAAGTAGTTTTAAAGGAATAAAAATAAGCATAATTAAATCATTAAAATCTAATGAGGAGATGCAAGGAAATATAACAGAAATAAGAGAGGTATTTATAAATATAATAGCAAATGCTATAGATGCTATGCCAAAAGGTGGTAAAATAGAATTTATTACTAAAAACAAAGCTAATATGGCAATTATAGAAATAATAGATAATGGAATGGGAATGGGAAAAGAGATTCAAAAAAGAATATTTGAACCGTTTTTTACAACGAAGGGAAATTATGGTTCAGGGCTTGGATTAAGTATTTCTTATAATATAATACTTTCACATAAAGGGAGCATGGAAATTGAAAGCAAACAAAATGTAGGAACTTCTTTTATTATTAAATTACCTCTTTGTGAAAAAATAATTAAAAGTGATGACGTAGGATTAAGGGATGTAATTGATTTTGAAGGGAACATTCTTGTTATCGATGATCAGGAGCAAATAAGAAATGTTGTTGCTAGTATGATAAAGTCAATTGTTAAATGTAAAACGAAGGCTTGTGGGTGTGAAAATTTAGACTCAGAGTTAAAAAGGAGAAAATATGATATAATTGTATGTGATTTTACCATGCCGAGGATTAATGGATTTCAGGTTGCTGAAAAAGTTAAACAAATAAACAATCAGACATATTTTTGCTTAATGACGGGTTGGGTGGGATCTTTTGAAGGTCAAGAAATGAATAATGTTGATTTCATTTTAAATAAACCTATAAATAAAGAAAGTTTAAAGAAAATGTTTTCTTGTTATAGTATGAGAGATTAAAGATTCATGAAATGATAATTACGTCTAAAATACGGGCGAGAAGAAGGATGGATGACTGTTCTTTTTTTTAGTGAAATCAGAAAAAAATTTAACATATTGAGTCACATGTTTAAAAAAAGGATATAATAATAATGTAAATAAAAATAGTTTTGTTTTATGTTGGAGGGTTACTATGGACTATGACGTACTTATTTTGGGCGGAGGAATAATTGGATGTGCGGTCGCTTATGAGATATCAAAATATAATCTTAATATAGCTGTTATTGAAAAAGACTATGATATAGCTGATGATGTAGCATTAATAAACACTGCTATGATATATAATGGTATTGAAAGTGAAGATGCTTTGACTGCAAAGCTTGAACGTATGGGTAATAAAATGATGGATACGATAAGTGCTAAATTTAATGTTCCATTCAAAAGGTGCGGTTCCTTAATAATTGCTCAAACCGATGAAGAGGTTGAAATAATCAAAAAAATATATAATAGAGCAATAGAGCGAGGCACGAAGGACGTATTTATTTTAGAACCAGAATACATATATGAAATGGAACAAAATTTAAATATAGATGTTAAAAAAGCATTATATTCTAAAAATACGGGTGTAATTTGTCCGTTTGATTTAGCATTATCTTATGGCGAAGT
Organism: Clostridium sp. CM041; assembly: GCF_055081035.1. Lineage (NCBI taxonomy): Bacteria > Bacillati > Bacillota > Clostridia > Eubacteriales > Clostridiaceae > Clostridium > Clostridium sp. CM041. The sequence goes on along the minus strand of NZ_CM143648.1, from coordinate 2,373,736 downwards.
GGCATTCGATAATGGTGTAAAATTTAAATTAGAAGAAGAAGTAATAGATATTCAAGAAATATCAAAAGGGTTTAGAGTTGTTACTAATAAAAATAAACTCACTTGCAAAATGGTAATAAATACAACGCCTTCAGAAAATTACAGTATAGTAAATGAAAAAAAGATTCATGCAAATAACAATGAAGAAATATCAAAATATATACTTTTAGACAATGATAAAAAAGCAAGATTTTCGCATGCATTATTTATGATTAATGTTAAAGGGGAGAGTATGTATACAATTCCAACTATGGAGGGGGATACTGTAGCTGCTTTTGATACAAAAAAGAATATTAGTTATGATGAAATAGTAAATAGGGTATCCAAGATAACAAATGGTCTAGACGATATGGATGTTAAAATGTTTTTAGAGTGGCCTTTTTTCGAAGAGCCTATGATAATTGATGATAGCGCAATAGATGATGGACTTATTCAGATCAAAGGAAAGCACTATGGTCAAGTTACCATGACACCCGCTATAGCAAGCATTGTATGTGAAAGTGTAGTGAGCAAGATGGAATGCAAGCTCAAAAAAGATTTCAATGATAAAAGGCGAGAGTACTATAAGTTTAGAGAATTGTGTGACGAGGAAAGAAAAAGTATTATTAAGATAGACAAAAAATATGGTAATATAATATGCGGATGTGAAAAAGTAACTGAAGGTGAAATAGTGGATGCTATAAGGAGACCTTTAGGTGCACGGACGGTAGAAGGTGTTAAAAGAAGAACAGGTGCTGCATTTGGAAATTGCCAAGGATCACATTGTTTAAACAAGATTGTTTCTATTTTAGCAAGAGAAACCAATAAGAAAATGACAGAGATAGTTAAGGACTCAAAAAATTCTAATATTGTATTATATAGAATAAAAGAATTTGATAGTATGTAGGAGATGATTTTATTTGAGCGAAGAAACTGATTGCAAAATTAATGAAACTAAAGCAATATTAACAACTCTAGTTAGAATAAAAGGATCTGAATTACGAAATGTAGTTCCAGTAAAAAGTAGTAAACCTATTAGTAAGAGGTTATGGATCGAATGCTCAAAAGCATTAAGCAGAATACATGTAGGTCCTCCTATAAAAATAGGGGATATAGTATGTAAAAACGTACTTAATACCGGAGTTGATATTATTTGCACAAAAAATATCGAAAGAAATACTTAATTAAGATTTTAGAAGAATAAATAATTAATAATACTTAAGGAGGAATAGTCATGTTAGATTTAAAAAGAATAAGAAATAATCCAGAAGAAATAAAAAAATTAATGAAAAATAGAGGGGAAAATTTTGATTTATCAGTAATTGATGAAGTGGTATCTCTTGATAAAGCAAGAAGGGATATATTAGTTGAGGTTGAAGAATTAAAAAATAATAGAAACACTCAATCTGCGCTTATACCGAAGCTAAAGAAAAGTGGAGAAAATGTAGAAGAAATTATGGTTAAAATGAAAAAACTTTCAGATGAAATTAAAAATTTTGATATTGAACTATATGAAGTAAATGAAAAGATTAAAAATATCATGTTAAGCATTCCAAATATACCGAGTGTAAATGTGCCAGAAGGGGACACGGAGGAAGATAATGTTGAAGTGAAAAAATGGGGAGAACCTAAACATTTCAGCTATGCGGCTAAAGCACATTGGGATTTGGGAACAGACAATGATATTTTAGATTTTGAAAGAGGCGCAAAGATTACAGGTTCAAGATTTACAGTGTATAAAGGCCTCGGAGCAAGGCTTGAAAGAGCACTAATAAGTTATTTTTTAGATCTTCATGTTGATAACAATGGGTATACAGAAATACTGCCTCCATATATGGTTAATAGACAAAGTATGATCGGTACGGGTCAATTACCTAAGTTTGAGGAAGATGCCTTTAAAGTGGCTAATACAGACTATTTCTTAATACCGACAGCAGAAGTACCTGTTACAAATATTTATAGAGATGAGATATTAAATGGTCAAGATCTTCCTATAAAGCATGTTGCGTATAGTGCTTGTTTTAGACAAGAAGCAGGTTCCGCAGGAAGGGATAGTAGAGGACTTATAAGGCAACATCAATTTAATAAAGTAGAACTTCTTAAATTCACGAAACCTGAGGATTCATATGCAGAGCTTGAAAAGTTACTTATGGATGCAGAGTCAGTATTACAAGGACTTGAATTACCTTATAGAATAGTTAAAATATGTAAAGGTGATTTAGGATTTACAGCATCATTTAAATATGATATTGAGGTTTGGATGCCAAGCTACAACAAGTATGTTGAAATATCAAGCTGTAGTAATTTCGAGGATTTCCAAGCAAGGCGTGCCAACATTAAGTATAAAGATGATAAAAAGGATAAAGCTAATTATATTCATACACTAAATGGATCAGGGGTAGCTATTGGAAGGGCATTAGCTGCAGTACTTGAAAACTACCAGAATGAAGATGGATCAGTAACTATTCCAAATGTTTTAGTGAAGTATATGGGAGAAAAAACATTAATCTCAAAATAAGTATTTAAATTATTAATTTATATGATAATAATAAATGAGCAACTTAAGTATTTAACAAATCTCCTTCTGAAGTCGTTAATATTTCAGCGACCCAGGAGATGAGTTAATATTAAGTTGTTTATTTATTATAGTATATAAAATTAAAGTTTATGACATGAAATATAAATGTGTTGACAGGTGATGTTTATGCTGATATAATGAACCTTGTCGTTAAGATATGGAGGGATGGTCGAGTTGGTTTAAGGCACCGGTCTTGAAAACCGACGTACGTGAAAGCGTACCGTGGGTTCGAATCCCACTTCCTCCACCATTTTTTAACGACATAAAATTAAGCTATGGAGAAATACTCAAGTGGCTAAAGAGGTGCCCCTGCTAAGGGTATAGACTGGGCAACTGGTGCGAGGGTTCAAATCCCTCTTTCTCCACCAGCAGCATCTAACATTTGTTAGATGTTTTTTATTTTCACATAATATATTATTTTGGTAAATGTTTTCAAAAAAATATTGACATTATATCAACATGCTGATATAATAAACCTTGTCGTTAAGATATGGAGGGATGGTCGAGTTGGTTTAAGGCACCGGTCTTGAAAACCGACGTACGTGAAAGCGTACCGTGGGTTCGAATCCCACTTCCTCCACCATTTTTTAACGACATAAAATTAAGCCGTGGAGAAATACTCAAGTGGCTAAAGAGGTGCCCCTGCTAAGGGTATAGACTGGGAAACTGGTGCGAGGGTTCAAATCCCTCTTTCTCCACCAAAAGTATCTAACAATTGTTAGATACTTTTTTTTCTTTATTGAATAACTAGAAGGTGAATTATACGCCCACTGAAGTTTTTTATTTGTTAGGGAATGTAACTCATGCTATATAGGAGGGAGACTTTCCTTCTAAAAATTCGTTATATTACAAAATAAGTAATTTGCTTATTGAATTAAAAGTAAATAAAAGGTATAATTATAGTATTAAAATAATAAAGAAGGCTAAAATATGTTAAAAGGTAATAAAATATTATTGAGATGTGTAGAGAGACGAGATTTGAATATATTTTATGATATTTGGGCTGATGAAGAGGTTAGAAGACTTGATGGTAATTTCAGATTGCCTCCATCTAAAGAGGATATATTAAATAATTTTAATAAATTTATTAATCTTGATAAGAAATATCTTAGCATTATAAATGAAAAAGGGGTAGTTGTAGGATATATAACGTTTAGAGAAATTAGTGAAAGTAAGAATGTATATGTATTAGGTATAACTGTAGGTCAAAACTTTTGGAATAGAGGATATGGGCAAGATTCTATAAAGGTTTTGTTAAAATATTTATTCATGGATATTGCCGCGTATAGAGTAGAACTCGAAGTACTAGATTTTAATTTAAGAGCAATTCAATGTTATAAAAAATGTGGGTTTATAGAAGAGGGAAAGAAGAGAAAGACTTGCTTTTCCTATGGAAATTATAGGGATGTAATTATTATGGGAATTCTTAAAGAAGATTTTGTAGATAAAAGTTTGTAAATAAACCTTTACTATTAACATATAATATGGTAATATAGTAATGATATATATGCGTTGGTAGCTCAGTTGGATAGAGTAGCTGGCTACGAACCAGTTGGTCGCAGGTTCGACTCCTGTCCGACGCACCATAGAAGCCCAGTAACTGTAATAGTTACTGGGATTTGTCGTATTTTGAAGTTTGTATAAAATACAATAAGTTATGAAAAAGAAGCAGGGATTTTATATTATCGCCGCTTCTTTTGTTTTTGTTAAATGGATTTTTAAGTTTAACGATATCTTATAAGGAAAGTCGCCCTCTTCTATAAGAGGGTATTACGGACTATAACAAAGAGAGAACTTCAATGGGAGTCTAAATCTACTTCTGAAGTCGTTGATATTGAAGCACCGAAGGTGATGATTTAATTGATGTTATAAAAACAACTATTTTTTCTTAACATAAGCATTATAATATATAAAGTTGAGAACTAATTATGCATAAAAAAATAGGACTGAAAAGTTATTTCAGTCCTATTTTTTCTCCCATTAATACAGAAGTTTCAAAACCCAATTGCGTTTGATTTAGTAAATCCTCATGAATTTTTACGGTATCTTTTTTAAAAAATAGGATTACAGTGGAACCACCAAATTTGAAATATCCTTTTTCCTCTCCTTTTGTAATTTTGGCATCTGTACTATAACTTTGAAGAATTGAACCTACGCAAGTAGCACCGACCTCCATACAAATAACATCACCAAAGTTATCGGAGTGAAAAATACTCCATTCTCTTTTATTTTGGCAAAATAATTTTTTTACATTTTTTAATGCTATAGGGTTTACAGAATAATAATGACCTTTGATTCTAGTTGTATCGCTACAGACACCATCATCAATAAAATGAAAGCGATGATAATCAGTTGGGCATAATCTAAAGATTAAGCAGGTACCTCCATCGTACAAATTGTATATTTCATTATCTTGGAGTAGTTCTTTAAGCGAATAAGTAAAGCCTTTTATTTGAACTAAATCATTTAGGCTAATATTAGCGTAAGCCGAAATTTTGCCGTCACAAGGTGAGATTAAAATATTATTATTTTTATCAATTATTCGGGCACTTGTATTTAAAGGTCTTATAAAAAAATCATTAAAAGACGAATACTCATTATAAGTCTTAGTGTATAAAGACATATCAATATCAAAATCTTTAATAAAATTTTTGATTTTTCTAGAACTTATTTTTGTGTCGCAGTAATAACCATATAATTTTGAAAATAGCTTTTTCTTAAGTAATAACTCAACTAGTCCTTTTCCAGAAGGAGAGGAATAAGACCAATTTAAATACTTTTCACCAGCGACCTTTTCAATTTCATATTTATTTTGTTTTCTATTGTAATACTTAATCATAAGAATACCTCGTTTTTATAGTTTATATTATAATTTGCCGGATTTTATTATAGAAATTAATAACCAAAAGCCCATAAATGCCGCAGCCAAAAAACCAGTTATACCAATAAGTGATATATTATATATTTTAGGACCTATATCAGAATTTAAAATTGTACAAGATCCTATAATCATTGAAGAAATAATAAGGCCAAAAACTAATCGGTTTATGCCTTTATTTAACTCGTTTATAGGAGCACTTAAATTTTTATGTTCTAATTGAAGTTTAGCTCTTCCAGTCATTAGACTTTCAGATAATTCTATAATTTTTGATGGAAGTCTAAATGAATCTTTTATAAATGAATATGTATAAATAAGTAAAGTATTAGAATCTAGATTTTTTAATAAAGAAAATTTATTATTATCTTTTACATAGGGTATAGCTATATCTATTATTTTTATATCAGGAGCGATACTTGCTATTACACCTTCTAAAATTACAAGAGCTCTTATTAGAAGTGTAAAATCACGAGGCAGACGAATATTGTTTTGTTTAGCTATATTAAAGATTTCAGAGAGCATAACGGAAATCTGAATGTTGTTTAAAGAAACTGAAAGATAATTTACAATTAGATAATCTAAGTCTTCATATAGTTTATTCCTATCTACATAGCCCTTTTTTATTCCTATAGATAAAAGAGATGAAATCATTTTATTTATATCATTAAGGACAACAGCTGATATCATATCATTTAGTGTTGATTTTAATGAATTTGAGAGACTCCCCATAATTCCAAAGTCAATAAAACAAATTTTACCTTCGCATATAAATATATTTCCGGGGTGTGGATCTCCGTGAAAAAAGCCATCTTGTAGAACTTGTTTTAAGTAAGATAAAGCTAATTTCTTACCTAAATCATCAAGATCATAATGAAAAGTTAGGAGCTGTTTCATATCATCTACTTTAAAGCCATAAATTCTTTCCATGGTTAAAACCCTAGTACCAGATAAATCTTGAACCACGTAAGGTACATATAAAAATGCAACATCTTTGTTGAGATTTTTAAAGTTATTTATATTTTTAACTTCATTGTTAAAATCAAGCTCAAGTTCAGTTGCTAAAAGTATTTCATGTAAGGCTTCTTCAGGGTCAATTGGTGAATCAGAGAATTTTGTTTTTGTAAATTTTATTATACGAACGAGTATAGAAATATCTAGTTTCATCTTTTTTGCAATATCTGGTCTTTGTATTTTAACTACTACCTCCCTACCATCCTTTAAGGTAGCCTTATGCACTTGAGAGATAGATGCAGAGGCTAAAGGTTCTTCGTAAAACTTTTGAAAACACTCAGTTGTTGATTTTCCAAATTGATCAAAGAATACTTTTTTTATGGTTTCAATGTTTTCTGGAAGTACGCTATCTTGGAGCTTTGATAGTTCTACTATATAAGCTGAGGGTAATAAATCTGGTCTAGTACTCAATATTTGGCCAATCTTTATAAAAGTAGGGCCAAGCTCTTCAAAGGCTTTCCTTAAATTTTCAGGGAGTTTATTTTGTTTGTTAAATTTAGAGTCTATAATATATCCAAAGCCATAAGAGCCAAGAACTTTGATAATTGTTCTAAATCGATTAACAGAATTACGTCGCATTTTATACCTCACTTAAATCACCAACTTCGCAGTTGTTCATCACCTGCGGTGATGAAATATTAATGATTCCAGAAGGGGATTTATACACCCGCTGAAATTTTAGCTTTATTATAGTATGGAAACCTACTTATAAAAGCAGTTAGCTTTCCATCTGAGATGTCACTTGAAAATAAAAATCCTGAAATAATAGCAGGACTTTCATTTGTGAATTTATGGCTGAAGGGTTTCTAAATTTGCTAATCTTGTATTCAAAGTTTCGATATCTTCTTTAGTTGCAAAGCTCATTTCTGAAAGGAGTAATAACATATCTTCTTTTGTCAAAGGCTTTTCTTCTTTTGTAAAAACTTTAGATTCTTCTTTTTTTCCTTTTACAGTTCTTTTTAGTTCTTCAGATAAATTTTTACCCTCTTCTAAGGTTAATTTACCCTTTTGTACAAAATCATCTATTAGATTTGTAGCTTTTTCATAAGTATATGCTGCAGATCCTAGTCCAGCGAGAAAAAAATTTTTAATATCATTATTCAATTAGAACACCTCCAGTTAATAGTATATACTATACAGTATATACTATTAACTGTATTAAAATTCTAATAATAAATAAAGACTATAAGAATTTTAATAATTCATATAAATTTGTGTTTTAATTTATCTATAGGTTGACATACTTATAAAAGTGTAATATTATGGTTAGGTAGAAATAAAATATGCACCCGTAGCTCAGCTGGATAGAGCGTCCCCCTCCTAAGGGGAAGGTCGGAGGTTCGACTCCTCTCGTGTGCACCAAAAACTAGTAAAGTAATACTTTGCTAGTTTTTTTATTGTGCGCCCGGCATGGGCGCAATCTAATGGGTGAAAGTCCCTAGCACGGGTTAATAGTGCCAAGTGCATAGCTTAAGACAAGGGTGTCCATCGTGAGATGGAATCTGAAGGAAGTTGGCGGCCAAACTCCGGTCTGACGAACAGAAACTACATATAAGGCATATGCTTGTGGGTAAGTTTGCAATACAAAACGAAGCCCAAAACTATTCGAAACAAGTGGTGTAAATGTAGCAGATAGATGGAGTGAAAGATTGCGTTCTTACCCGGGGAGATCTGATAGGTAAGTTGTGGATATGAATTTAGAAATAACAACCCATACAGTGATGTATGGCTGAACTATCAGAAGTCAGCAGACGTCATAGTACCATGCAAAACGCGTTAGCGTGGGAAGGACTGAACAATAGGAGGTTTTGGAATTTTGAAGGATACGAGAAAATATGATAAAAGCAGACAACTTCATAAAGAAGGCTCTCTACGAGAGAATAGAGTGGAACTCGAAGGTAATGTAGAAGTGCATAGTATTTCCTCTATGTCAGAAGAAGGAAGAAACGATGTGAATGAATATGATAATGGTTTACTCGAGCAGATATTATCGAGAGATAATATGAATAAAGCATATAAAAGAGTAAAAGCCAATAAAGGAAGTCATGGGATTGATGGTTTGACAGTAGATGAACTTCTACATTATCTAAAAGAGCATGGACAAGAATTAAGGCAATCATTATTAGAAAGTAGATATAGACCTCTAGCCGTAAGAAGGGTAGAAATACCAAAACCTGACGGTGGAATTAGGCTACTTGGAATACCTACTGTATTAGATAGAGTTATTCAGCAAGCGATATCACAAACTCTAATACCAGTATATGAAAAGAAATTTTCTGATAATAGTTACGGTTTTAGACCTTTAAGAAGTGGAAAACAAGCTGTTGAAAAATGTAGGGGATATATTAATGCTGGACATACATGGACGGTGAATATAGACCTTTCTAAATACTTTGATACGATAAATCATGATAAATTAATAAGGATACTATCGGAAGATATTAAAGATAGTAGAGTAATTTCTCTGATACGAAAGTATCTACAAAGTGGAGTGATGATAAATGGGGTATTTATGAATACAGAAGAAGGAGCACCTCAAGGCGGGCCTTTGTCCCCATTATTAAGTAACGTAATGTTACATGAACTCGATGTAGAACTAACAAAACGAGGACTAAACTTTTGTAGATATGCTGATGATGCGAATATATACGTCAAAAGTGAGAAATCAGCAAATAGAGTAATGAAGAGTATTACGAGATTTATTGAGGAAAAGTTAAAGCTTAGAGTGAATAAAGAAAAGAGTACAGTAGATAGACCTTGGAAACTTAAATTTTTAGGATTTTCATTTTACCGGGCAAAAGGTGAATACAGAATGAGAGTTCCTCAAAAACCTATAATCAAATTCAAAGCAAAGCTAAAAGAATTAACTTCAAGAAGTAATGCGATGAGCATGAAATATAGGTTTATGAAACTTAAGCAAGTGATAGTTGGATGGATAAATTATTTTGCTATTGCAGACATTAAAAGTATTCTTAAAACACTTGATGAATGGTTAAGGCGAAGAATTAGAATGTGTTTTTGGAAACAATGGAAAAAGATTAAAACAAAATATGGGAACCTTGTTAAATTAGGAATACCAAACAATAAAGCTTTGCAATATGCAAATACAAGGAAAGGCTATTGGAGAACATCCAATAGCCCTATATTAAACAAAACATTGACCAATAAATACCTTAAAAATATAGGATTAGTTTCTATATCTGAGACATATTTATTAAAACATTAATTTCTATTGAACCGCCGTGTACCGAACGGTATGCACGGTGGTGTGAGAGGTCGCTAAATAAATTAATTATTTAGCTCCTACTCGATTACCGCGAAATAAAAATTATTAAAAGTAATTATTTATATAATAAAGGGGTATAATGAAAAAACATTTTATTAATGAATCATTAAAAGAAGCCAAAAGATCATTATTACTAGGGGAAGTACCTGTAGGTGCAGTTATAGTTAAAGACAATGTAATAATTGCTAGGGCGCACAACCTCAGAGAAACGCTTCAAGATGCTACGGCCCATGCAGAAGTTTTAGCTATAAAAAAAGCCTGTGATGTAATAGGAAGTTGGAGATTAACTGGATGTGATATGTATGTAACGTTAGAACCATGCCCTATGTGTGCAGGTGCTATATTACAGTCTAGGATAAGCAAATTATATATAGGCATCTTTGATCCTAGCGTAGGGGCTTGTGGGTCAGTTATAAATGTTCTTCAAAATGATGATTTAAATCACTGGACAGAAATAAATTGGTTATACACCGAGGAATGTGGTAATTTATTGACTGATTTTTTTAAAGATAAAAGATAGTGTAAAAGGAGGAAAACATCATGGAACAGAGTATAAACAATGAAATAATGGATAAAATTACAAAAACATGTTTATGTAAGGCAATACCGAGGTCTACAATAAAAAAAGCTATACAAAATGGTGCAAGAACTGTAGAGGAAGTTCAAAAAGCTACAGGGGCGGGAACAGGCGGATGCAATGGGCATAGATGTACTCCTAAAATTGAGGAGATACTAAAACAAGAATTAGAGAAAGAACAAAATAACGCATAATAGGCCAAAAACTATATAGCTCGATATAATGAAAGCGAAGCCAAAGGGTTTCGTTTTTGTTTTTGAAGGATATTTTTATTCATAGTCTAGAATTATAAAATTTAAATTTAAAATAGTTTATATATCTTGACAACGTTATCAAATTATATTAAAATGAACACAAGCGAAAGCAAATGAAACAAATACGAATACAAACGTACATTGTTATCCCAAATATGATAAAAGGAAGATTGAAATTATGTTTGCTGAAGAAAGAAAATCAAAAATATTAGATAGTTTAAATAAGTATGGAAAAGTAAAAGTATGCGATTTATCGCAGCTATATGAAGTGTCAGAAGTTACAATTAGACGTGATCTTCAAGAATTGGAAGAAGATGAACTTATAAAAAGAGTACATGGGGGGGCTATACTAAACTGCAATACTAAATTTGAACCCACTTTTTCAGAAAAAGTAGATAAGTTTTATGATGAAAAAGAATCTGTTGGAAAGATTGCTGCATCAATGATAGTAGATGGAGATACAATAGCAATAGATGCAGGGACGACTACTCTTAGTATTGCTAAGTATATAACAGCTAAAGATATAACGGTTTTAACAAATTCTGTAGATGTAGCCTATGAACTTTCTAAAAAGCGAGATGTAGAGGTGATTGTTACTGGAGGTACATTGCGATGGGAAACGAGAGCTATGGTAGGACCAGTATCAAATTATACACTTAAAAATTTCAGAGTAGATAAAGCATTTATGGGGTCTAATGGTGTATGCATTATTAATGGGCTAACTACTCCCAATATTATTGAAGCGAGCACAAAACGAGAAATGATAAAAATTGCAAAGCAAACTATATTATTATGTGACCATACTAAATTTGGTACAGTTTATTTTGCCAAAATCGTTGATTTAGATAGTGTTGATATAATAATAACGGATAATCAATTAGATAATGAATTATTAGAAAAGTTTGAAGAAAAAGGTGTACAAATTATGACAGCAAAATAAATGGCGGTGAAAAAATGATAATAACAGTGACTCTAAACCCAGCAATAGACAAAACTATTGAAATAGATGAATTTAAAATTGGTAGTGTTAATAGAATTGTGTCTACAAGAATTGATGCTGGAGGTAAAGGTATCAATGTATCTAAAGTTATTAAGGAATTACAACATAAAAGCTTAGCTTTAGGTTTTTTAGGTGGAAACAGTGGAAATCAAATAAAAGATTATTTAGATGATTTAAATATTAAAAATGAATTTTTATCTGTTAAAGGTGAAACTAGGACTAATTTAAAGATTTTTGATAAGATTAATAATACACATACAGATATAAACGAAAGTGGTCCTAGTTTAGTAGAAGAAGATATTACTAATGTAAAACAGAAAATCGTGGGATATTGCCAGGGAAATACTCTAGTAGTTCTTTCAGGTAGCGTTCCAAGTGGAGTGCGCGGTGATATATACGGTGAAATAATTAAAGATATAAAAAGCAAGGGTGGCAAGGTTATATTGGACGCAGATGGCGATGTGTTAATGCAGGGAATTAAAGCTGGTCCATATATGGTAAAGCCAAATATTGATGAACTTGAAAAAGCTTTTGGTGTCAGCATTAATAGCGAAGATGAAATTATTGAAACTGCTAAAAAAATATTAGAGTATGGAGTAAAATATGTAGTGATCTCGAAAGGCTCAGAAGGATCTATATTCATAAGTCGTGATAAAGTTGCAAAAGTAAATGGTTTAAAGGTAGAAGTTAAAAGTACAGTAGGGGCTGGAGATTCTATGGTCGCAGCAATGGCTGTAGCAATTGAGAATAATTATAGCTTTGAAGAAACTATAAAGCTAGCATGTGCAACAAGTACAGCTAATGTAATGACTGAGGGAACACAAACAGGAAGATTTGCTGACATAGAGAAACTAAAAAAGCAAATAACTATAAATTACCTATAAAAATAATCAAAATAAGAATTATAAAGGGGATGTTTTTATGTACGAAGTTGAAATTGTGTTGATGAACGAGCAAGGGTTGCATGCTAGACCAGCGAGCATTGTTGCTAAAAAAGCATCAAAGTTTACTTCACATATAACTTTAATTAAGGATGAAGAAAAGTATAATGCAAAAAGTATAATAAATATATTAAGCATGGCAGCTACAAAAGGCGATAAACTCAAAATTGTTGCTAATGGAGACGATGAAGTTAAGGCTGTAGAGGAATTAAGAATAGTTATTGAAAAAGAAATTATAAACCTTTAATAAAAGTGTAGATAAAGTAAAAGTGAAATGTTTCCTATGATTTCTAGTATTGAAAAATTAAGAGGAGCAAAGGGTATTTTAAATATTTATCTTTACTTTTTTATCATAGTCATACACAATTGTTATGAGACTTATATAGAGAGTCAAGTTCAATTTAAAACTTGATTTTTTATTATCTGTATTAGTGGTTTTATGAACAAATGACGAAATATTAATATAAAAGGAGAGGTTACTTATGGAACCAATAGCTTTTAATATATTTGGACTCACAATTAGATGGTACGGTATTCTTATTTCGATAGGAATGATGGTTGGAATTATATTGGCAAATTACACTTGTAAGTTAAAAGATGTTGATTATGATGAATTTCTAAATATTGTACTAATATCTTTCCCAATAGCGATTATTGGAGCTAGAGCTTATTATGTGATTTTTGAATTTAATCAATATAAAGATAATTTAATAGAAGTGTTCAATACACGTCAAGGTGGGCTTGCTATCCATGGCGGGATTATATTTGGTATGATAGCAGCGTTAATATATACAAGATATAAAAAAGAGAATCTTTTAGAATTTGTAGATGTAGCAGCACCATCTATAATTATTGCACAGGCTATAGGCAGATGGGGGAATTTCTTTAATAGTGAAGCTCATGGTGGGCCGGTTACTCAAGGCTTTATAAGCAAATTCCCGGATTTTATACAAAATGGAATGTTAATAGAAGGAGTTTATTATCACCCAACGTTTCTTTATGAATCAGTATGGAATGTTATGGTAGGTTTATTGCTGATTTATTTATTAACAAAAACACTTAAGAGAGGAACGGTGTTTTTTAGCTATATAGGATTATATTCCTTAGGAAGATTCTTTATAGAAGGATTAAGAACTGATAGTTTAATGTTTGGAGATCTAAGGGTAGCACAGCTAATAAGCTTAGTAGGAATTGCTTTATGGGTTATATTTCTTGCTATAAACTGTAAGAGAAGGGATTCATGCCACTAATTTATAATAATCATTATAAATTATACAAATAATTATTTAAATATGTATATATATAAGTAGATTGAGAAATATAAGATAATACAATATTAATGATTAGAAAAAAATTCGAAAAATATTTTAGCAATTAACTATTGAAATTACTATTTATTAATAGTATAATTATTTATGTTGCACTACTTATGTGTATACAAAGATTAAAACAATTTATGGAGAGATGTCCGAGTGGCTTAAGGAGCATGCCTGGAAAGCGTGTGTAGGGGCGACTCTACCGAGGGTTCGAATCCCTCTTTTTCCACCAGTTTATATTTCCGTACTAGCCGGGGAGTTAGCGGTGCCCTGTAACCTGCAATCCGCTACAGCAGGGGTGAATTCCTCGCATAGGTTATAAAATGTGTGGTCTGCCCTATATAAGTGGTGTTGAGAACTTGGTCCCACGCAATGGAAATTCATGAACCCCGTGAGATCCGGAAGGAAGCAGCGGTAAGTGAAACCTTCCATGTGCCGTGGAGCAACCTGGTTTGAGCTAACTGTATAGGTAACGCGCATAGTTTATATATCGAAGCGAGGTGTACGGTTTACATAAAAAATATAAGATGCCTATAAAGGCATCTTTTTTATTGTGCGCCCGGCATGGGCGCAATCTAATGGGTGAAAGTCCCTAGCACGGGTTAATAGTGCCAAGTGTATAGCTTAAGACAAGGGTGTCCATCGTGAGATGGAATCTGAAGGAAGTTGGCGGCCAAACTCCGGTCTGACGAACAGAAACTACATATAAGGCATATGCTTGTGGGTAAGTTTGCAATACAAAACGAAGCCCAAAACTATTCGAAACAAGTGGTGTAAATGTAGCAGATAGATGGAGTGAAAGATTGCGTTCTTACCCGGGGAGATCTGATAGGTAAGTTGTGGATATGAATTTAGAAATAACAACCCATACAGTGATGTATGGCTGAACTATCAGAAGTCAGCAGACGTCATAGTACCATGCAAAACGCGTTAGCGTGGGAAGGACTGAACAATAGGAGGTTTTGGAATTTTGAAGGATACGAGAAAATATGATAAAAGCAGACAACTTCATAAAGAAGGCTCTCTACGAGAGAATAGAGTGGAACTCGAAGGTAATGTAGAAGTGCATAGTATTTCCTCTATGTCAGAAGAAGGAAGAAACGATGTGAATGAATATGATAATGGTTTACTCGAGCAGATATTATCGAGAGATAATATGAATAAAGCATATAAAAGAGTAAAAGCCAATAAAGGAAGTCATGGGATTGATGGTTTGACAGTAGATGAACTTCTACATTAGAACTAACAAAACGAGGACTAAACTTTTGTAGATATGCTGATGATGCGAATATATACGTCAAAAGTGAGAAATCAGCAAATAGAGTAATGAAGAGTATTACGAGATTTATTGAGGAAAAGTTAAAGCTTAGAGTGAATAAAGAAAAGAGTACAGTAGATAGACCTTGGAAACTTAAATTTTTAGGATTTTCATTTTACCGGGCAAAAGGTGAATACAGAATGAGAGTTCCTCAAAAACCTATAATCAAATTCAAAGCAAAGCTAAAAGAATTAACTTCAAGAAGTAATGCGATGAGCATGAAATATAGGTTTATGAAACTTAAGCAAGTGATAGTTGGATGGATAAATTATTTTGCTATTGCAGACATTAAAAGTATTCTTAAAACACTTGATGAATGGTTAAGGCGAAGAATTAGAATGTGTTTTTGGAAACAATGGAAAAAGATTAAAACAAAATATGGGAACCTTGTTAAATTAGGAATACCAAACAATAAAGCTTTGCAATATGCAAATACAAGGAAAGGCTATTGGAGAACATCCAATAGCCCTATATTAAACAAAACATTGACCAATAAATACCTTAAAAATATAGGATTAGTTTCTATATCTGATACATATTTATTAAAACATTAATTTCTATTGAACCGCCGTGTACCGAACGGTATGCACGGTGGTGTGAGAGGTCGCTAAATAAATTAATTATTTGGCTCCTGCTCGATTGTTTGAGAATTATAAATAAAATTTAAATTAATTGTTAAATATAAATTAGTCATGTGGAATATGATTTTATTTTTTATATAAATATAAACTAATATTTTGATTTAAATGATATAATTATTTAAATAAGAGAATATGGGATTTTAATAGTTAAGTTTACAAATCAATAAGGATTTGCGATAAAAACAAATACCATACTAGTATAGTCGGAAAACAATAATTAACAATTTCCATATTTAAGTATTAAAAGTGCTTATTTGAATGAAAAGTTATATTTGAATTAATTACGGGCATGACAAAAAGACTTTTTTATACACTATTAAAAAAAGCCGTAGGCTGGTTATTGAATTGAAATTTATTTTAAATTACGCAGCTATATTTTTAAGAGTTGGGAAAATATCAGCAAGGGCTATTAATTTTTCTGATGCCCAAGCATCTATGAAACAGCAAAATGCACCAAGAAATACCCTTGTTATTCTATACCCAACAGAATAAATAATTGCATCTTCAGCATGAAAATTATTATTTATTCTATCCCAACACCTTTCAGTAGTTGAACGTCTTTTATAAAGAGATTTCCATTGTTTTGAACCTCTTAATATTGGAGTAAAATACCTTGGGTTATCTAATGTTTTAGTGTAATAAGATTTATTGCTTTTCATAGGACATTTTTCACAGTTTTCACATTGAACTGGGAATAACCATTTATGTCTATATTGTTTAGTAATAATTCCCCAATTACGAAGCTGATGTCCACAAACAGTTCCGTGTGGAATAGCATTCTTATCAAGTTTAACAAATTCACTATTTGATGATGGTTTTGAAGAACGTGAATTTAAATCAATAATAGGATTTATTCCATAATGCATGCATAAAAGATAAAAAGCATTAGCATCATAAGCAGAATCTAAGGCTACAGAATGAAATTTAATTTCAGGATATAAATCTACAAGTTCTTTAAGTGCATAAACTCCAGTAACAGCATCATGGCGTGCCGCGCTAACAAATTTAATATGGATAGGTAGGCTGTAAAAGCTATCACAGGCAGTAAATCCATGATAGGTATGACCATAGTAATAATGTTCATTAAAGCTATCCCAACCCCAGCTAGCACTGGGGTCGGTAAACTTTCGATAACAGTCACAATGTTCTCCTGGTTTAAGTTTGCAATCACAAACTTTTTTACCGTAAGGCGAAGCCTGTGTTGGCATACAGGTTCCGTCGCCAGCAATATTTAGTTTAGAAGGATCGCCCAAAATACCCATTGATAAAGAAGGAATAACAAATAATTCTTTAAGTATGTTGTTCATTTTGGATTCGCTTCTGTCAAGGAGCTTTAAATTATCAAATTTTAAGATTCTTTTAACTAAACGGTCAACTACACCAGATTTGGAGTTATTCATCTTTTGGTTTTTCTTTTGCTTTTTACGTGGTTTACGTTTAATTTTACGCAGTTTGGATTTATTAAGGATCTTATCCTTATGAATCAGCCTATCCATAAAATCATAAAAAGTACCTACACCAGGAAGTCGGTCAACATGTATGCCTTCGGCTTTAGAGTCTGAATAGCAAGCGGGTATAAAACCAGATAAAATTGAATAGAAAGGGTCTGAACGTAATGTTTTTACCCAAGAGGATATACTAGTTTCTTTACAATAAGCCATGATAATAAGTGACCTGAGTAATGCTGCCGCATCTTTTGGCGGAGCTCCTTGATTAGATTTAGAATAAGTACTTTCTATTAGAGGGACAATTCCGGTTAGGTCGGTAGACCATATTTTAGTTATTTGTGAACTACGCTCAAACAAAGTGATTTGTTGATTGGTTTGAATATAGAATTTTTCTAAAAATGTTTCAAGAAAATATTGATATTGGGAATGAGAAACCTTAACAGTTAACATAAAAACACTCCTCGCAAATGAAATAATGTAAAAAATATACATATTTAATTTTGCGAATTTTTACTAGCTGTCAAGTCTTATTTCACAATGTTTAAGTAAAAAAAATAAAAAATAATACGAATAGCTTAAATTTTCTAGGTTATTCGTACAATATGAGGCACCACGAATTTTTGAGGTGAAGTTGATTTTTGAGCAAAATGAATCAAGAGTTAGCAGTGCCTTAAGAGTTTCCGAGAGTGCACCATACTTAAAAGAGGTGAAATTTGTGGCGTATAAAGCTTTATATAGAGAATGGAGACCAAAAACTTTTCAAGATGTAGTAGGTCAGGAGCATGTGACTATAACTTTAAAAAATCAAATAAATAGCGAGAGAATAGCTCACGCATATCTTTTATGTGGCACAAGAGGAACGGGAAAAACTTCAACAGCTAAGATATTAGCTAAAGCGGTTAATTGCTTAAATTCGGATCGTGGAGAGCCTTGCAATGAATGTGAAATGTGTAAGAAGATAAATGCCGGAACGGCGATAGATGTTACTGAACTAGACGCAGCATCACATAATGGAGTAGATAATATTCGCGATATAATTGAAGATGTTCAGTATCCACCACAGGAAGCTAGGTATAAAGTTTATATTATAGATGAGGTTCATATGTTATCCATAGGGGCAGTTAATGCATTCTTAAAGACATTAGAGGAGCCGCCGAGCCACATAATATTTATATTAGCCACAACTGATCCTCAAAAATTACCAATAACAATACTATCAAGATGCCAGAGATTTGACTTTAAAAGAATAAAAAGTGCAGATATATTTGAAAGACTTCGAAAAATTGTTGAGCAGCAAGGCATTTTTGTGGACGATAATAGTTTGAAATTAATATCAAGAATTTCTGATGGAGCAATGAGAGACGCCCTAAGCGTTCTAGACCAAGCCATATCAATGAATGACGGCAGGGTAGAATATGATAATGTTATAGATATGCTAGGACTCGTAACGTCTGAGAGTCTTATAAAACTTTCGGAAAGTGTAATAGATAGAAATATTGAAGGGGCAATAAAGGTCATAAATGAAATAGTTATTATTGGTAAGGATATATATGTATTTATAAAAGATATGACCACCCATATGAGAAATCTTTTGATGGCTAAAGTAAGTGAAAATGTAGAGGATATTTTAGATATGTCCAGTGAAAATATAGATATTTTAAAAAGGCAAGCTGCTAAAATCAGAGTAGAAGAGATTATGAGAAATATAAAGATACTTCAAGATGCGCAGGAACAAGCTAAATGGAGTAAACAAAATAGGATTTATTTAGAACTTGCAGTTATTAAAATGTGCAAAATAGAGTATGACACATCAAAAGAAGTACTATTATCTAGAATAAACAAATTAGAGGAAATAATTAAACAAGGAAAAATAACTGTAGCATGTGAAAGTGTTACTACTAGAGTTTCCGAAAAGAGTACTCCTTTAAAAGATAAAGCAAATAAAAAAGCAGAAATAAGTCCAGTACAAAAGCATAATGCTAACTCTAATTTAACTGTAGACATGGTAAAAAAATCTTTTAAGGATATTTTAGATATGTTTAAAGCACGAAGACATATGGTTATATATGCGTCTCTAATGACAGGAGAAATTGTGTCATGTGATGGAGGGGTAATAGAACTAGGTTACGAAAAGCAATATGCCTTTAATAAAATTAGATTAGAGAAAGAGGAAAATAGAAATTTAATAGAAGAAATATTTTCTGAATCACTAAAAGAACCGGTAAAAATAAAATATACTATAGAATCTGATGAAATACAGGCGAGATCACCTGAGGATATACTAAAAGAAACATTTGGAGAAGATCTTGTGGAAGTACTAGATGAATAAGTCTAGGATACTAGAATAAATGCATATTATTAATAAAAAATATTTATTTATTTAATGGAAATTATTATAGGTATTAGTATATAATAATATAGAAAGTTATAATGGATTAGCAATATGTTTCCTTTTAGATTAAATTTTAGTGGTTACAAATCTAGAGGAGATAAATATTATAATATTAACTTGAATAACCAATATATAGGAGGTAACTATTATGGCAAAAGGTGGATTTCCAGGTATGGGTGGAAATATGAATAGTTTAATGAAGCAAGCTCAAAAATTTCAAAAACAAATGGAAGATATGCAAAAAGACTTAGGAGACAAGAAATTTGAATCATCTGTTGGTGGTGGAGCGGTAACCGCAATAGCTAACGGAAAGAGACAACTTGTTGAAGTGAAGATAAAACCAGAAGTAGTAGATCCAGATGATATTGAAATGCTAGAAGATTTAATTATGAGTGCTTGTAATGAAGCTCTAAAGAAAGCAGAAGATGAATCAAGTAATGAAATGGGTAAATTAACAGGTGGAATGAACATGCCAGGAATGTTCTAATAAACAGTAGCTTAAAAACTACGTTGTTATGAGGTGACTAGATTGGATTTATATCCAGTAGCAATAGAAAGACTTATAGAAGAATTTGCCAAACTGCCTGGTATAGGGCGAAAAACAGCTCAGAGGCTGGCTTTATTTGTTCTAAATCTTCCAAAGGAAGAAGTAGAGGAGTTTGCTCATGCACTGGTAGAAGCTAGAGGTACCGTAAAATACTGTTCTATATGCGGAAGTTTTACAGATACAAACCCTTGCGCAATTTGTTCTAACCCTAATAGGGATAAGAGCACCATATGTGTAGTTGAAGATCCAAAAGATATTATGACTATGGAAAAAGTAAGGGAATTTAATGGGGTTTATCATGTTCTTCATGGGACAATATCGCCTATGTCAGGAAGAGGCCCTGAAGATATAAAATTAAGAGAACTGATAAGAAGGATTAATGGAGAAGTTAGCGAAGTAATAGTTGCAACGAATCCCAACATAGAGGGGGAAGCTACAGCTATGTATATATCTAAAATATTAAAACCTTTAGGCGCAAAAGTCACAAGGATTGCACATGGTATCCCTGTTGGTGGAGATTTAGAATATATAGATGAAGTAACCCTTTCTAAAGCTTTAGAAGGAAGAAAAGAAATATAGAATATTACTCCTGTTTTATGTCAAGAATTTAGTGAAGATATAAAATGGGAGGTTTTTATTATGAATAGAAAAAAAATAATAGAAATATTATTTTCAACTTTAAAATATACACAGGAACAAAAGGATATTATTATCCAATTAGAAGAAGCCAAACTTGAGTGGGAAACTGCAAAAAAATACTTTCAAGTGGCAGATGACCCTAGACTTGTAGACTATGCAATTTATAGAGAAGATCAATCTAAAGCTAGATACATATATTTTTTATTGGAAGCTAGAAGAAAAGGTGTAACTATTGATGCTAGCTACATGATCGAGGAGATTGGTGCTAGCATGAAGAGATAAAAAAAATTTAAAGTAAGTTAGAAACATAATAAAAAAAGGGAAATTAAAGATTTACATAGGGGGATTGAGATATGGATATAGCATTATATTTTTTAATTGGTATAGTGGGGATGTTAATTGTAGTCAAGCTCTTTTCTTGGCCACTAAAAATACTGGTTAAATTAATATTGAATTGTGTTTTTGGTGTCTTACTATTGCTGCTTGCTAATTTTCTAGGCAAGTATGTAGGTATAGTAATTCCAATAAATGCTGTAACGGCACTAATTGCAGGATTTTTAGGAGTACCAGGAGTAATATTTTTAATAATTTTTAGAATGTTAATGTGATGTTACCGTAGTAGTGGTGGTTTATATAAATAAGAAATAACAAATAGAGTAATATCTCTTATAAGGGGTATTACTCTATTTGTTATTTGTTAATAAATTATAAAATTAGGGTAAGGTTAATTTTATAATAGTGCAGCTCCGCAGGCGATAATTTAATCTTTTATAAATAAAAGACTTTATAATGGTATATTTATAGCCCGTTAAGGAGAACATTTAATATATGTGATAATTGTTGAAATTATTGTATGAGATATTTAATTATTAAATACTAGTAAGTATTATTAAAATAACTATCCTGGTGTATCAATATAAGATATATAGAGAAAAAGTTTAAAAATTCAAGAATGCGAAACTTGGTTTATTTTAATTGCTTTAAATTTAATTTTATAGAGAATATTCTATGATAAGATATTCCTTGTCGCTATGAGTGAGTAACGATAAAGGTGAAAATTGATAAGTTAACATTTGAATATTACTTTAAAAATACATTTTTATAATAATGAAAAAATGTTGACAAAACAAGAAATACCTAGTACAATAGTAGAGGTCGTCACATAATGACGAAACAAATTGGTCTTTGAAAATTAAACAGAGAAATAGGTAAAGATAGCGAAATAATATTTCGTTAAACCAGTTAATTACTTTAGTATAAAGTAAAATTTAGTCGTAAGACTAAAAGTATGTAATGAGCTTGCGAATCAACTTAATTGTTGATTAAACGACTTAACAGTTGTCGCAGATTAATCATTTCAACTAATAAAGTGTAAACTTTTAAATTGAGAGTTTGATCCTGGCTCAGGACGAACGCTGGCGGCGTGCCTAACACATGCAAGTCGAGCGATGAAACCTTTCGGGGTGGATTAGCGGCGGACGGGTGAGTAACACGTGGGTAACCTGCCTCAAAGAGGGGAATAGCCTCCCGAAAGGGAGATTAATACCGCATAATATGTTTTGGTCGCATGATCGAAACATCAAAGGATTTTTCTTTTAGAAAATTCCACTTTGAGATGGACCCGCGGCGCATTAGCTAGTTGGTGAGGTAACGGCTCACCAAGGCGACGATGCGTAGCCGACCTGAGAGGGTGATCGGCCACATTGGAACTGAGACACGGTCCAGACTCCTACGGGAGGCAGCAGTGGGGAATATTGCGCAATGGGGGAAACCCTGACGCAGCAACGCCGCGTGAATGATGAAGGCCTTCGGGTTGTAAAGTTCTGTCTTCTGGGACGATAATGACGGTACCAGAGGAGGAAGCCACGGCTAACTACGTGCCAGCAGCCGCGGTAATACGTAGGTGGCAAGCGTTGTCCGGATTTACTGGGCGTAAAGGATGCGTAGGCGGACATTTAAGTCAGATGTGAAATACCCGAGCTTAACTTGGGTGCTGCATTTGAAACTGGGTGTCTAGAGTGCAGGAGAGGTAAGTGGAATTCCTAGTGTAGCGGTGAAATGCGTAGAGATTAGGAAGAACACCAGTGGCGAAGGCGACTTACTGGACTGTAACTGACGCTGAGGCATGAAAGCGTGGGGAGCAAACAGGATTAGATACCCTGGTAGTCCACGCCGTAAACGATGAATACTAGGTGTCGGGGGTCGAACCTCGGTGCCGCCGTTAACACATTAAGTATTCCGCCTGGGGAGTACGATCGCAAGATTAAAACTCAAAGGAATTGACGGGGGCCCGCACAAGCAGCGGAGCATGTGGTTTAATTCGAAGCAACGCGAAGAACCTTACCTAGACTTGACATCCCCTGCATAACCCAGAGATGGGCGAAGTCCTTCGGGACAGGGTGACAGGTGGTGCATGGTTGTCGTCAGCTCGTGTCGTGAGATGTTGGGTTAAGTCCCGCAACGAGCGCAACCCTTATCATTAGTTGCTACCATTAAGTTGAGCACTCTAGTGAGACTGCCCGGGTTAACCGGGAGGAAGGTGGGGATGACGTCAAATCATCATGCCCCTTATGTCTAGGGCTACACACGTGCTACAATGGTGAGTACAAAGAGATGCAAGACCGCAAGGTGGAGCCAAACTCAAAAACTCATCCCAGTTCGGATTGTAGGCTGCAACTCGCCTACATGAAGCCGGAGTTGCTAGTAATCGCGAATCAGCATGTCGCGGTGAATACGTTCCCGGGCCTTGTACACACCGCCCGTCACACCATGAGAGTTGGTAACACCCGAAGTCCGTGAGGTAACCGTAAGGAGCCAGCGGCCGAAGGTGGGATTGATGATTGGGGTGAAGTCGTAACAAGGTAGCCGTAGGAGAACCTGCGGCTGGATCACCTCCTTTCTAGGGAGTAGATGTATTGACTTCGGTCGATGCAATAGAAGAATATTAATTTGTTCTTCAAAAATATCTATTGTAATTAATCGTACCTAGTTCTCTGTTTAATTTTGAGAGACTAATTTTATCTAACTCTTAGGAGTTAGATAATGAATAGTTTTTCTAAAATGTTCTTTGAAAATTGCACAGTGAAAAAAGTTGTTTTAAAAAAATTAAAGCTACGCGAGTAGTTTATAAATTGATTTAATACAATTTCGCAAAATTAATATAATCGTCTATGTAAATAGACAGAATCAAGGTCAAGCTACAAAGGGCGCATGGCGAATGCCTTGGCACTAGGAGCCGAAGAAGGACGCGTTAAGCTGCGATAAGCTTTGGGTAGGCGCAAATAGCCTGTGATCCAAAGATTTCCGAATGGGGGAACCCACATAGTAACAACTATGTACTGCATACTGAATAAATAGGTATGCAGAGGTAGACCCGGGGAACTGAAACATCTAAGTACCCGGAGGAAGAGAAAGAAATATCGATTTCCTAAGTAGCGGCGAGCGAAAGGGAAAGAGCCCAAACCCAGGTCTTTGACCTGGGGGTTGAGGATAGATCATAAATACTGCAATTCCTTAATTGAAGATAGCTGGAAAGCTGCTCCGCAGAAGGTAATAGGCCTGTAAATGAAAAGGAAAAACAGTCAGATCTAATCCAGAGTACCACGAGACACGTGAAACCTTGTGGGAAGCTGGGAGGACCACCTCCCAAGGCTAAATACTACCTAGTGACCGATAGTGAAGAAGTACCGTGAGGGAAAGGTGAAAAGAACCCCGGAAGGGGAGTGAAATAGAACCTGAAACCGTGTGCCTACAACCGGTCGAAGCACTTTATATGTGTGACGGCGTGCTTTTTGTAGAACGAGCCAACGAGTTACGATATGTAGCAAGGTTAAGTACTTAAGGTACGGAGCCGAAGGGAAACCAAGTCTGAATAGGGCGCATAGTTGCATGTCGTAGACCCGAAACCGGGTGACCTATCCATGGCCAGGATGAAGCGGAAGTAAAATTCCGTGGAGGTCCGAACCACGTTGGTGTTGAAAAACCATGGGATGAGCTGTGGATAGCGGAGAAATTCCAATCGAACTCGGAGATAGCTGGTTCTCCTCGAAATAGCTTTAGGGCTAGCGTCGATTAATTGAGTAATGGAGGTAGAGCACTGAATGGGCTAGGGGCTGACAACAGTTACTGAACCCTATCAAACTCCGAATGCCATATACTTTTATTTCGGCAGTCAGACTGCGAATGATAAGATCCGTAGTCAAAAGGGAAACAGCCCAGACCATCAGCTAAGGTCCCAAAGTGTAAGTTAAGTGGAAAAGGATGTGGGATTTCTAAGACAACTAGGATGTTGGCTCAGAAGCAGCCACTCATTTAAAGAGTGCGTAATAGCTCACTAGTCAAGAGATCCTGCGCCGAAGATGTCCGGGGCTAAAACTTACCACCGAAGCTATGGGTGTACACAATTGTGTACGCGGTAGAGGAGCTTTCTGTACTGGCTGAAGTCATACCGTAAGGAGTGGTGGACGGTACAGAAGTGAGAATGTTGGCATGAGTAGCGAGAGTTAAGTGAGAATCTTAACGGTCGAAAACCTAAGGTTTCCTGAGGAAGGCTCGTCCTCTCAGGGTTAGTCGGGACCTAAGCCGAGGCCGAAAGGCGTAGGTGATGGACAATCGGTTGATATTCCGATACCACCAATGGACGTTATTAGAAATGGGATGACGCAGGAGGATAAGATGTGCACACTATTGGATGTGTGTCTAAGCATTTAGGCGGAGCAAGCAGGCAAATCCGTTTGCTCTTAACGCTGAGATGTGATGGGGAAGGGAATTTATTCCCGAAGTATCTGATTCCACGCTGCCAAGAAAAGTCTCTATCGAGGATATTGGTGCCCGTACCGCAAACCGACACAGGTAGGTGAGGAGAGAATCCTAAGACCATCGGAAGAATTGTTGTTAAGGAACTCGGCAAATTGACCCCGTAACTTCGGGAGAAGGGGTGCCTACGAAAGTAGGTCGCAGAGAATAGGCCCAAGCAACTGTTTAGCAAAAACACAGGTCTCTGCTAAAGCGAAAGCTGATGTATAGGGGCTGACGCCTGCCCGGTGCTGGAAGGTTAAGGGGATTAGTTAGCGCAAGCGAGGCTATGAACTTAAGCCCCAGTAAACGGCGGCCGTAACTATAACGGTCCTAAGGTAGCGAAATTCCTTGTCGGGTAAGTTCCGACCCGCACGAATGGCGTAATGATTTGGGCACTGTCTCAACAACACATCCGGCGAAATTGTAGTGCAAGTGAAGATGCTTGCTACCCGCGATTGGACGGAAAGACCCCGTAGAGCTTTACTGTAGCTTAGCATTGAATTTCGGTATTGTCTGTACAGGATAGGTGGGAGACTGAGAAACATGGGCGTCAGCCTGTGTGGAGTCATCCTTGGGATACCACCCTGACAGTACTGAGGTTCTAACTGGAGGCCATGAATCTGGTCACAGGACATTGTTAGGTGGGCAGTTTGACTGGGGCGGTCGCCTCCAAAAAAGTAACGGAGGCGCCCAAAGGTTCCCTCAGCGCGGTTGGAAATCGCGCGAAGAGTGCAAAGGCAGAAGGGAGCCTGACTGCGACACTTACAAGTGGAGCAGGGACGAAAGTCGGGCTTAGTGATCCGGTGGTACCTCGTGGGAGGGCCATCGCTCAACGGATAAAAGCTACCTCGGGGATAACAGGCTGATCTCCCCCAAGAGTCCACATCGACGGGGAGGTTTGGCACCTCGATGTCGGCTCGTCGCATCCTGGGGCTGAAGTAGGTCCCAAGGGTTGGGCTGTTCGCCCATTAAAGCGGCACGCGAGCTGGGTTCAGAACGTCGTGAGACAGTTCGGTCCCTATCCGTCGCGGGCGTAGGAAATTTGAAGGGAGCTGTCCTTAGTACGAGAGGACCGGGATGGACAAACCTCTGGTGCACCAGTTGTCACGCCAGTGGCATCGCTGGGTAGCTATGTTTGGAAGGGATAAACGCTGAAAGCATCTAAGCGTGAAGCCCACCCTGAGATGAGATTTCCCATAACTCGCACGTAAGTGCGATGTTAGTAAGACTCCTGGAAGACCACCAGGTTGATAGGTTAGAGGTGTAAGCATGGTAACATGTTCAGCTGACTAATACTAATAAGTCGAGGGCTTGACCTAAATATATAATTAAAAGTAATGCGATATACTTCTTCCGCAGGAACCATTTCTTTCGTAAGAAAGAAACTAAGCTTCTGACAAAGGAAGAAGATTAATTCACTGTGCAATTTTGAGAGAATACTTTTCTGTAAAGAAAGTGAAATTTCTCTATATAGAGATAATAATGAGAATATATTTTATATCTAATATCCGTAGTCAACGACGGTAGATTCTCAATTATTGTTTCTAAAAATAAATCTGGTGATTATGGCATGAAGGTAACACCCGTTCCCATACCGAACACGAAGGTTAAGCTTCAATGCGCCGATGGTACTGCAGGGGTGACCTTGTGGAAGAGTAGGTTGTCGCCAGGTCAATACTAAAATAAGAATATTTCAGTATTTTATAAGGCTCCTTGGTCAAGCGGTTAAGACACCACCCTTTCACGGTGGTAACAGGGGTTCAATTCCCCTAGGAGTCACCATATGTATGCAGGTGTGGCGGAATGGCAGACGCACTAGACTTAGGATCTAGCGCTTTACGGCATGGGGGTTCAAGTCCCTTCACCTGCACCATGTTTATATAAGCGGGTATAACTCAATGGTAGAGTGTTAGCCTTCCAAGCTAATTACGAGGGTTCGATTCCCTCTACCCGCTCCATTTTATTTAATATGCGTCTTTAGCTCAGTTGGATAGAGCAACGCCCTTCTAAGGCGTGGGCCAGGGGTTCGAATCCCTTAAGACGCACCATACAATATTGGGGTATCGCCAAGCGGTAAGGCACCACACTTTGACTGTGGCATCCGTAGGTTCAAATCCTGCTATCCCAGCCATTATGGTTTACTAGCTCAGTTGGTAGAGCACATGACTTTTAATCATGGTGTCCGGGGTTCGATTCCCCGGTAAGCCACCAAATTTTATAAGGCTCCTTGGTCAAGCGGTTAAGACACCACCCTTTCACGGTGGTAACAGGGGTTCAATTCCCCTAGGAGTCACCATAAAAAAGTTCTTGCAAAAGCAAGGGCTTTTTTATGGCGTTATATAATAATCAATATTTTTACATAAAATAATATTATGATTGTGGATAATGTTGATTATTTTTATTTATTAGTGTATATTTAAAAAATGGAGATGAAATTATGTTTATAAATAATAGGGTTTTTGTTGCTGAATTTATAAGAAGACCAAATAGATTTCAAGCGTATGTAAATCTTAATGGCGAAGAAATAATAGTACATGTTCCTAATACGGGAAGATGTAAGGAAATACTAATTCCAGGCTCCACAGTTCTATTAAGAGAAGAGCTTAATCCTACTAGAAAAACATTATACGATCTAATTTCAGGGTATAAAGATAATAAGATCATTAATATAGATTCACAAATGCCTAATAAAGTTGTTGAAGAGGCATTAAAAGACAAAAAAATACAAAATCTGGTTAAATATAATATAATACAAAGAGAAAAGACTTTTGGAAATAGTAGATTTGATTTTAAACTATCTAATGACATGGATGAAGAATATTATCTCGAGGTAAAAGGGGTTACATTTGAAATAGATGGTAAAACTAAGTTTCCAGATGCACCTACAGAGAGAGGCAGAAAACACTTATTAGAGCTTATAGAGGCTAAAAAAAGAGGATTTGGAGCTGGAGTACTATTTCTTATTCAAATGAGCAATATAAAAAAATTCTCTCCATATGATGATATGGATGTAGCGTTTGGAGAAGCATTAAGATTAGCATGCAAAAATGGTGTTGATATTTTTGCTTACGAATGTGAAGTTGGTGAAAAGTTTATAACTTTAAGTAGTCCCGTTGAAGTTAGTTTATAACCTTAACGAAATTATAGAAGGAAAGTCTCCATCTTCTATAAGAGAGGGTTACGGACTAAACAAAGAAAAACTTCAGAGAATATAAATATTCTTATGAAGTCGCTGATATTGATGCACCGCAGGCGATAATTTAGTGTAGCTTAGAAGATAATGATTTAAGAAATGTGATGACATTTGTTTTAAAGTAAGCAATAATTGAATTAGAATGTTAAAGAACATGTTGGTTAAGAACATGGAAATTGAGGAGGTAAAAGTTTGAAATTTATATATTGCCCAATTTGTGGAAAAGAATTAATAGAGAAAGATAGCTGGGATGAAGGGTCAGTTCCATATTGCCCTGTGGATGATATTATGTATTTCGACACACCAAAGCCATGTGTGGTAGTTGCAGTTGTCAAGGGTAAAGAAATTTTACTTCTTAAACAAAACTACACTTTTAAGAATTCAAAGGTATTAGTATCAGGATATGTAAATACTGGAGAATCTGTTGAGGAAACTGTTCATAGAGAAGTTAAAGAGGAGACTGGAATAATAGTTGGAGAGGTAAAATATTTGGGGAGTGATTATTTAGCTTCTAAAGAAATTATAATGTTAACTTTTATGGCTAAGTATGTTGAAGGTGAAATAAATAAGTCTCCTGAAGTTGATTGGGCTGAGTGGGAAAAAATAGATGATGCCATATGTGAAATGAGTGAAGACGAAATAGGGAAAAGGGTTGTAAGAAAATTGCTGAAGGAAATTGAATATAAGGGAGAAGAGGCGTATAGATGTGATATATAGGCCAACTACTGCCATATCAAATAGAAAGAGTGAATTTCATAAAATAATTTAAAATCCACTGTGAAAGGTTAACGATATTTCAGAAGACTCAAAATTAATAAATGTTTAATCTTCTGAAATTGTTAAATGCAAAGTAATATAACCTAGCTATTTAAAGTTATTTATGGAATCCTAGTTAAAAGTATCTCTAGATACTCGCCATCTACATAATTTATGTTAGATTCATCAATCATCATACCTACAAGGGTAAGTTCTGTACATGTATCACTATCCCCTGTAAGATTCCAATAGTATTCTTCCATTTCATGACATCTTGGTGCAGTTAGTGATTCTTCTAAAAGCTCAAGATTTTCTTTGGATATAAATGAAAGTTGTGCTCTTATAAATATGATTATTTTTTTATTTTCTTTACTTATATCAATGCGAACATTATCTGAACCATGTTTATAACAATAACCCATTAATTCGGTTACTATTTTAATATTTCGTTGATCTGTATGTTTCAATATTAATCAACCTCCTTTCTAAAGGCAGTAATAATTGGAATAAGGATTATACATACTATTCCTCCTGAAAAACCGTTATTGTATAGATTTAAGCCACCATGAAGATAGCTAATATTCATAGACAAGCAAATGTGTAAAAATCCGGCAATAGCACCATAAACCCATCCAAATTGACCTGAAATAGGAGCTAATGTTGAACTAAATAAGATGCCTAATAGCATTCCAGGTGAACTGAATTGCCAAATATTTAATAGAGATGCAAGTGTTGCGCCTATCATAACAGGAAATACATTTCGTAGGTGCTTTCCAAATGATCCAAAACCAACAATGGTTAATATTCCACCTATAGTAGGACCATTTAAATCCCCTCCAATTATGAGTACGTAAATAGTTGAATATACGCCTAGAATACCCATGTTTATCATAGTAAGTCCACGTCCAAATAAAAGATAATAATCACTTACTAGTCTACCAGGTTGTTTATAAAGTTTAAATAAGTTTTTAAAACTTTTATCATTATGTATGAATCCAACTATTATCATTAGTATGAATAAGGAAATTAATATTATAGAAAAAAATAAATTATTTCCTGTAGACCAAAGTAACCGACTTTCAAAGTTTATACCAAAAGCTCTTAATAAAGACATGACCAAGGTTGCAAGAAGGCCAGCTGCGAAACCTATATTATAAAGATTATAACCTTGGTGAAGCTTTAGACAATAAGCTGCCATTGGAGGGAAAATAAAGCCGATAAAAGTGCTTATTAATATTCCTATTATTATATTTCCTAGAAAGGGTAAATGACCTAAAAATGATAATTGATTAACGGTAGGAGATAAAGTTGTTCCAAATAGTGCTATTAAAACATAATTTATAAACTTTTCTTTTTGATATCTAGAATATAACCAAACCCCAAATATTATTGGCCAGATGTTTACAATGCTTTTTCCAAAAAGAGAGAAGCCTGCCATTGTAAATAGTGCGGCTACAGTGGAACCATTTGGTTTTATTCCTACATATACAAGTATGAATATAGAGGCTAAAACTACTAAAGACATATTAAAAAAGGTAGCGCCAATGCCTGCAAGTTCTACATAATCTGTAATTAGTATATTAGATTCAAAAAGTATTTTTTTAAAACCTATGAAAATTTCCGTTGGGGTGTCCATAAAAAATGCTAAAATCATGAAAAATAAAGATAAGCAAATAAACATATAATAGGTAGAATGAACTTTTATTCGCATCAAAGACCTCCTTAATTTATAAACGTAAACCCTATGTAATTATTTTATAGTAAAGGCAAAAGAATTACTAGTACAAATAAAATAATATAAGTATTAAGGGTAGAATTAAATCCCCATTATAAGTATAATTATAATGGGGATATTAATAAAATGTTAGTAGCTTCGTAATAATTAGATTAAATATTATATTAGTGTTAATATTAAATAATTATAAAAAGAGAGAAGGATAAAAATGGAAAAAAACATTGAATGTAAAAATTTAAGTAAAAAAGTGCCTCAAATAACAGGGAGTTTGAGGAGCCATATGATAGAACTACCAAGTGCAATTAGGGATGCTAGTGGGATTGTAATATTTGGGAAAAGGTTAAAATCTTTTGTTTTTACTACAGATGTTGCAGTTATAAGAAATACAAATGCGGATGCAATTATTGCAGTATATCCATTTACACCTCAGCCCATTATAACAGAAGCCTTAGTATTAGCAGCAGATGTACCAGTGTTTTGTGGCGTTGGAGGAGGGATTACTACAGGGAGAAGGGTGACAAATTTAGCACTAGATGCTGAATTTAAAGGTGCTATGGGTGTAGTTGTCAATAGTCCTATATCAAATGATGTTATAAGACAAGTAAGGAGAACTGTAGATATTCCAATAATAGTTACAGTTGTGTCAGAATTTGAAGATACAGAGGCTAGGATAAATGCCGGAGCAACTATAATTAATGTTTCAGGTGCTAAAAAGACAGCATATATAGTTGAAAAAATAAGAGAAAAACATCCCGATTTTCCTATAATTGCGACAGGTGGTCCCAATAATGAAACTATAAGGGAAACTATAAAAGCAGGGGCTAATGCAATTACATATACCCCCCCAATAGTAGCAGATATTTTAAATGAAATAATGATTAAGTATAGAACGATTTACGAGACAGAGAATGAAGAAAAATAGCATAAAATAAAGTAACTATTGATAAAACAATTTTGATTAAAATGGTAGGTGATAAAATGGCTGTAGGTGGAGATAACTGTGATAAATGTCCTGAAGCTTCTACAAAACAGTGTAATGGAGGAGACGTGGACTGTTTATGCAAAAGATGCCCTAGAAATTTAAGGCAGTGTTTAACTACAAAATACTGTAGAGAAACTGAATCTATAATTAACATAAAAGATTACTGGTGGGATAACCTTGAATAAGGTAGTAGGATGAAAGTTGTAAAAACTTGAAGAGCATATAAAAGCAATAGGCTATTAATATAATAAATATGCTATTTTAAATAGCATATAAAGCTACTAGAACAGTTTATGTTTTGGTAGCTTTATTTAATTTACATGAAATTATAAAAAAATTAAAATTATTTAGATTAGATAAGTTTTGGTAATATATAATTTTTTAAATATGGGGCTGAAAGTTATAATAGTTGTGGTAATTTTGTAAGATAAAAATGTATAGAGGAATTATTTGATGAAAGTAGGGAAATAATAAGGAGAAATTAATTAAGTTTTAAAATATAAGGAGGAACAATATTATGCCAAATATAGAACAGATGACACATGTAGCAAATAGCTGTAAGGGATATGACTCGGTAGGAACAGGATTTCAATCTTCAATAGGAACATCATTTAGTAAAAGCTGTGATAATTGCCAGCATTTAAAAAACAATAAATGTGAAATCAATTTATATGACAAAGTTTTAGCAGGATTAGATCAAGGTTAATGCAAGTATTAAATCACTAATATTTTAGAGGCATTCCACAAGAAAGTCTCCCACTTCTAAGTGGGAGTTACACATCATAACAAAGCGAAAACTTTAGTGTAAAATAATGATAAAAGTAATTTAAAAACAAATAATAAAGCAAATGATATACTAATATAGAATTGCGTATTAAATATAGAATATTCATAACATTTATTTTAAATATATTGAGAAATTTATATTTAAGTGTTAAAATAGTTGTTAGACTTCAAGACAAATCATAAGGTTAACAAAAAATGGGAAAAGTAAAACTTGGAGGGTGAATCATGCATAAAAGATTATTTATACCGGGGCCAGTAGACGTAGCAGAGGACGTACTTCAAAAAATGGCTACGCCTCAAATATCACATAGAGGCAAGGAAGCATCGGAGCTACAAAGAAACATAAGCGACAAAATGAGAAAAGTGTTTAATACTAAAGAAGAAATACTACTTTCAACTAGTTCAGGAAGTGGTCTAATGGAAGGTGCTGTACGTTCATGTACAGCCAAGAGAGCAGCAATATTTTCAGTAGGAGCATTTGGAAACAGATGGTTTGAAATGTGTACGGATAATGGAGTACCAGCAGATAAATTTGAATCTGAATGGGGACAACCAACAACTCCAGAAATGATCGAAGAAGCATTAGTAACTGGTAAATATGATTTAATAACGATTACTATGAATGAGACTTCAACAGGACTCGTGAATAATATGGAAGTTCTTTCGTCAGTTTACAAAAAATACCCTGAAATTGTAGTATGCGTTGACACAGTAAGTAACGCTGCTGGAACAGAAGTAAAAGTAGATGAATGGGCTATAGATATTTGTATAACTTCAACTCAGAAATGTTTAGGATTACCTGCAGGAATGGCTATTTGCACATTCTCAAAAAAAGCAGTAGAAAGGGCTAAACAAGTTACAAACAGAGGAGTATATTTTGATTTATTAGGACTATATAATTGCATCCAAAAGAAGGATTATCAATATCCGTCTACGCCTTCACTTGCACATATGTTTGCTTTAGATTATCAGTTAGATAAGATATTAGACGAAGGCTTACAGAACAGATATGATAGACATATTGCTGGTGCTGAACTTGTTAGAGAGTGGGCTAGAAAATATTTTGAAATATTCGCTAATGAAAACTTTTTGTCAAATACATTAACTAATGTTAAAAACACAAGAGGAATCAGTATTTCTGACTTAAATAAGAAATTAGGTGAAAGAGGCTTTATTATTTCTAATGGTTATGGAAAATTAAAAGATAAGACATTTAGAATTGCTCATATGGCTGAAACTACACCAGAAGAAGTGAAAAATTTATTGAAAATAATAACCGAAATTTTAGAACTTAAATAATTAACAATTAGATTAAGAATGAAAAATTGTAATGTGATTTTTCATTCTTAATTTGAGTTTATGTAATTATTGAAAATAATATAATTGGTTTAAGAATCCACTAAAGTATCTAAATTAAAGGATAATATTTCTTTATATAAAGAGGAGGATAATCATGATTAGGGTATTAGTTACTGATAGTATGGAAAAAAATGCTGTTAAAGAGTTGAAAGCTAAAGGGTTTGAAGTTGTTGAGAAGTTTTATGAACCAGAAGTTTTGGGCGAAGCATTAAAATCATTTGACGTAATTGTAGTTAGATCTGCAACAAAGGTTAGAAAACCAATAATCGACAAAGCGGCAGAAGCGGGAAGACTAAAGCTTATAATACGTGGAGGGGTTGGCGTTGACAATATTGACGTAGCATATGCTAGAGAAAAAGGGATAAATGTATCTAATACTCCAAATGCAAGCAGTGCATCTGTAGCGGAACTTACGCTTGCTCATATGTTTGCAGTATCGAGATTTGTTAATATTTCTAATGTATCTATGAGACAGGGCAAATGGGATAAGAAAAAATATGTAGGTGTAGAAATTGCGGGAAAAACTTTAGGTTTAGTTGGGTTTGGAAGAATATCAAGAGAACTAGCTAAAAAAGCATTTGCACTTGGCATGACGGTCATATATACAGATATAATAGGTAAAGCTAAGGATTGTGATGAGTACGAATTCTGTGAGTTAAATGATGTATTAAAAAGAGCAGATTATTTATCATTACATATACCATTCATTAAAGATCAAGGGGCTACTATAGGAAAAGACCAATTAGATATGATGAAGGATGGATCATTCTTAATTAACTGTGCTAGAGGTGGAGTAGTTGATGAAGATGCTTTAGTAGAAGCTTTAGATAATGGCAAATTAGCAGGAGCTGGAGTAGATGTTTTTGTTGAAGAACCAACTAAAAATGAAACTTTAGTTAACCATCCAAAGGTTTCTGTAACACCACATATTGGAGCTGCAACGCAGGAAGCTCAAACAAGAATAGGTACCGAGATAATAAGTATTATTTTAGAATTTTTCAAATAAATTAATTAATCACAGGAGGGATAATCATGGCAGTAGTAAAGTCATTTAAAGCATACAGACCGCAATTAGGTTTAGTAGAGAAAGTAGCAGCTCTCCCTTATGATGTTATGGATAGTGAAGAGGCTAGAGAAATGGTAAAAGGAAAACCTTATTCATTTCTACATGTCGATAAACCAGAAATAGATTTACCACAAGGTATAGATACGCACAGTGAGCAAGTTTATTTGAAAGCCAGAGAAAATCTTCAAAAAATGATTAGCGATAAAGTGTATATGCAAGATGAAAAACCTTGTATGTATATTTATAGACAAATAATGAATGGAAGACCTCAAACTGGTATAGTTGCTTGTGCTTCAATTGATGATTATATAAATAATACAATTAAAAAACATGAGCTAACAAGATCGGATAAAGAGCTTGATAGATTTAATCATGTTGATTATACAAATTGTAATACTGGACCAATATTTTTAACATATAGACATAAAGATGAAATAGATAGTATAGTTAAAAATTGGACAGAAACAAAAACACCAGTATATGATTATAAATCAGAAGATGGAGTATCACAAATTATTTGGGTTATAGATGAGGAAGCAATTATAAATAAGCTATCAGCTGTATTTACGCAAACAGATTATTTATATATAGCTGACGGACATCATAGATCAGCTTCAGCTGTTAAAGTTGGACTAAAGAGAAGAAAAGATAACCCAGCATACACTGGTGATGAGGAATTTAATTTCTTCCTATCGGTTATATTCCCAGATAATGATTTATACGTAATGGATTATAATAGAGTTGTTTCAGATTTAAATGGAAATTCTTCAGAAGATTTTTTAAATAAAGTTACTGACAAATTTGATATAACTCCATATGAAGGTAAAGGCCAATTTAAACCAGAAGTGCAAAGAACATACGGAATGTTCTTAGAGGGAAAATGGTACAAACTGTCAGCAAAAGAAGGGACTTTTAATATGAGTGATCCAGTTGAAAGATTAGATGTATCAATACTTCAAAAGAATTTACTAGATCCGATTTTAGATATTGATGATCCAAGAACAAATTCAAGAATCGATTTCATAGGTGGAATAAGAGGGCTTGGGGAATTAGAAAGAAGGGTTAGAGAAGGAATGAAAGTTGCATTTTCTATGTGCCCTACAACTATGGATGATCTAATGGATATAGCAAATGCGGGGAAAGTAATGCCTCCTAAATCAACTTGGTTTGAACCTAAATTACAAAGTGGAATATTTGTCCACGAACTATAATCTAACATCATGATAAGAATAAAACCGTTGAAATGGAAAAAGACCACGCATATGCGTGGTCTTTTTAAATATATAGGGTATAATTAAATTATGAAATTGATTTGTTTTATTAATAAATTTTATAATATGAAAACATATAATACTTAAAATAAGATATATTTCAAAGGAGAGAGAAACATATGCCACAGCATTCATTGTCAAGAACAGAGTTACTCATAGGTATGGACAGTTTAAATAAATTACGAGAAAGTAAAGTAGTAGTTTTTGGAATAGGTGGAGTTGGTAGTTATACAGTTGAAGCATTAGTAAGAGCAGGTGTTGGAAAATTGGTATTAATAGATGATGATACAATTTGTTTAACAAACTTAAATAGACAAATACATGCTACATTTAAAACTATAGGCAAAAGTAAGGTTTTAGTAATGAAGGATAGAATACTCGAAATAAATCCTAAATGTGAAGTTATCACTCATGAAAAATTCGTAACTGCAGATAATATGGGAGATATAATTACTGAGGACACAGATTATGTAGTAGATGCTATCGATACAGTAGCTTCAAAAATATCATTAGTTGAACACTGCAGAAAACGTAATATCAATATTATATGCTGTTTAGGGACTGGAAATAAATTAGATCCA
The DNA here is from genome assembly GCF_055081035.1 of Clostridium sp. CM041. Classification (NCBI taxonomy): domain Bacteria; kingdom Bacillati; phylum Bacillota; class Clostridia; order Eubacteriales; family Clostridiaceae; genus Clostridium; species Clostridium sp. CM041. Next base: position 2,336,366 of record NZ_CM143648.1, on the reverse strand, counting down.
ACGCTATTTAGAGTCGCAGATATTTATGATACAAAAGTATGTCCACTTGCAAGGGTTATAAGACAGGAGCTAAGAAAGAGGAATATTGATAGCTTAAAGGTTGTTTACTCAGAGGAAACCCCTATGAGGCCAAAGTTAGATGAGGTTATAACATGTAAAGAAGGTTGTGTATGTACAGGAGGTTCAAAAAAGTGTGCTATAAAAAGACAAATCCCAGGTAGTATATCTTTCGTTCCTCCAGTAGCAGGAATGATACTTGGTGGAGAAGTTATTAAGGATTTAATTAAATCATCTCCTGCGGAGCTGAACAGCTTCGAAGAAGATGAATTAACGACTCCAGAAGGGGATTTATACTCCAACTTATAGAAGTGGGAGACTTTCCTTCTGAAATGTCGTTAAAAGGAAAAATTAATATTTAATGTTATTGGGATGAACAAAAATAAGAGTGAAAATTAATGCACTCTTATTTTTGTTGAAAATTATTTGTGTAAATATATTTACCATTAATTCAAAAACGAATATAACGCTGGATAAACATTTAAATTACTCATTAAAGATATATATTCATCCATAGCTGTATCATTTTCTTCACTTGTCTTTATGGCTCTTATCATTAGATTTTTAGGTGTTTCAAGAGGAGATATATATTCTACTACAGAAACATCATATCCTTTAGCTTCTAGCAGTAATGAACGCATTCCATCTGTTAAAATATCGGCCATTCTTGATTTAAATACACCCTGCTTTAGTATGTTTTTAAAGGGTTCATAAGAATATTGCTTTAAAAATTCTCGATGGCAGCATGGAACTGCAATGATTATATTAGAGTTTACTCTAATACCTAGAGCTAATGCCATATCTGTAGCAGTGTCACAAGCGTGTAATGATAATACTACATGTATAGTTTTATCAGGTTCATAATCTTTAATATCAATAGCATGGAACTCCATATTCCTGTAATTTAAGTTTTTGGCCATGTTTTTAGATGAGTCTATTATAGGTTTAGAGTAATCTAGCCCAATAAAATGGCATTTTTTCTTTTTAACTTCAGTTAAATAATAGTTTAGTACAAATGATAAATAAGATTTTCCACAACCACAATCTAATATATTTATAACTTGATGTTGTGGGAGCTTATCTAAAATTCCTTCTAAGAGTTCTACATAGTGATCAATTTGATTATATTTTCTTATTTTATCATTTTTAATTTTACCATCTTTGCTCATTATGCCTATTTCTTTTAACAAAGCATCTGCACTACCAATCTTTATATAGTAATCTCTATTCAAAAGAGTGGAGGTAGTTCTACTAATATGAGTAGAGGGTAATTTAGAAGAAATAGTATTTAAGTCTTCATCCTCTACGAAATCCACATTTAAGCTCTTCATAGTTACATTTTTATTATCTGCAGAGATTAAAATTGAAGAGCCTCTTTCACTATAAACTAGAGATAAGCATTCATAGCTTTCGGCTTCTTTAGTTATGTTAGAAAATAATTGATTTATACTCAAAGTTTCTGTTTTTCCATTAAAATTATATTTAATATTTCCGTTATCATAAATACCTGTTCCTTTAAACTCTTTTAGACCTGTTATATAGGTAGTATCAATTTGTTTAAATATTGGACAGTTTTCAGAAAATCTATTTTCTAGGCCCATTAGAAAAAGTTTTAATTTATTAATATTTTGCTTATTCATTGTGCTCAAACCTTTCTTCTATAATTATTTTTCAACTATGCTACAAGTATAACAAAAAATTAAAAGCTATTGAAGAAAAATATAATATTATAATTGGTTATGTTATAATAAATGGTATGAAGAAAAGCAACTATTAAACTTTAATTAATGATTTTAGTGTAGATAAAGGGGCTTAAGATGAACAAAGGTAAGTACGTAAATTTAGAAGCTTTAAAAGGTAATGATAGAGAGTATATAATAAAGGATAGTAATTATATTATACTAGGAAGAATATTTATAGTTGAATTAGATAAAAAAAATAAGTTTTGTCAGTTTAGATTGAAATTTCATAACCACAATAATGGGGGTTATGAGTATTTAAAAGATACGTTAAATCTTATGCTGGGTATTTTGTTTAAAAATATGGGATTAAACAAAGTAAATGTTATGGTTCATGAAAGTATAAATATTAGTGCTTTTATTGATTTAGGATTTCAGTTAGAAGGTATTATCACAGATAGTGTAGTAAATAAATCTGAATATCAATCACAAATGATGTTTGGTATAAATGAGTTTGGACTTAAAAAAAATTCAATAAAAAGGGAACTTACAATTAAAGGAATGAATATTAAGATTCATGCATTAATTCCAAGTGATGCGGAAGAAGTGTTAGAGTTTCATTTAAGAAACAGAAAATTTCTAAGGCCTTTTGAACCGTCTAGAGATGAGAGGTTTTATACTTTAGAGAGCCAAAAACGTACTTTAGAAGAGAGCTATAAACAATTTTTGAATGGTAATGTTGTGAATTTTGGGATATACAAGAATAACAAACTTATTGGGAAAATAAAGATATCGAATATAGTGATGGGCAGTTTTAAAAATGCGTTTATAGGTTATTCTATGGATGAAAAGGAACAAAGTAAGGGATATATGAAAGAATCAGTTAAACTTGTAATGAAATATGCTTTTGAAGAATTAGAGCTTCATAGAATAGAAGCAACTACTTTAATAGATAATGAAAAGTCACAAAGAGTTTTAAGTAGTTGTGGGTTTAAAGAACTTGGTATAAGTGAAAAACATTTATACATAAATGGTGAATGGAGAGATCAAATGGTTTTTTATAAGGTTAAAAGCAGTTAACTAATCTAATATAATTGAAATTTTATTTATAACTAGAATGGCTATTGGAATAGATATTTTTATGAATTTAAGTGTTTAGGATGAGTTTACAAGTATATGATATGTATACTAATCCTAGTGTATCAATATGAGAAAAACGTAGAATAAGTAAGAAAATAAGATTATTATGCACTTATATTAAGATAAGTAATACACATCATAAAACAGATAAAAATAATTATGATAAGATATTACATGTTGCTACAGTTTAGCCGCGAGAAAGTAATCATTACAACAGAGAATTTAAATTAAAAAATTAAAAAACTGTTGACAGATGGTTAAATAACTGGTAAAGTAGTAGAAGTCGTCACATGATGACAAAGTAAATTGGTCTTTGAAAATTAAACAGAGAAATAGGTAAAGATAGCGAAATAATATTTCGTTAAACCAGTTAATTACTTTAGTATAAAGTAAAATTTAGTCGTAAGACTAAAAGTATGTAATGAGCTTGCGAATCAACTTAACAGTTGTCGCAGATTAATCATTTCAACTAAAAAAGTGTAAACTTTTAAATTGAGAGTTTGATCCTGGCTCAGGACGAACGCTGGCGGCGTGCCTAACACATGCAAGTCGAGCGATGAAACCTTTCGGGGTGGATTAGCGGCGGACGGGTGAGTAACACGTGGGTAACCTGCCTCAAAGAGGGGAATAGCCTCCCGAAAGGGAGATTAATACCGCATAATATGTTTTGGTCGCATGATCGAAACATCAAAGGATTTTTCTTTTAGAAAATTCCACTTTGAGATGGACCCGCGGCGCATTAGCTAGTTGGTGAGGTAACGGCTCACCAAGGCGACGATGCGTAGCCGACCTGAGAGGGTGATCGGCCACATTGGAACTGAGACACGGTCCAGACTCCTACGGGAGGCAGCAGTGGGGAATATTGCGCAATGGGGGAAACCCTGACGCAGCAACGCCGCGTGAATGATGAAGGCCTTCGGGTTGTAAAGTTCTGTCTTCTGGGACGATAATGACGGTACCAGAGGAGGAAGCCACGGCTAACTACGTGCCAGCAGCCGCGGTAATACGTAGGTGGCAAGCGTTGTCCGGATTTACTGGGCGTAAAGGATGCGTAGGCGGACATTTAAGTCAGATGTGAAATACCCGAGCTTAACTTGGGTGCTGCATTTGAAACTGGGTGTCTAGAGTGCAGGAGAGGTAAGTGGAATTCCTAGTGTAGCGGTGAAATGCGTAGAGATTAGGAAGAACACCAGTGGCGAAGGCGACTTACTGGACTGTAACTGACGCTGAGGCATGAAAGCGTGGGGAGCAAACAGGATTAGATACCCTGGTAGTCCACGCCGTAAACGATGAATACTAGGTGTCGGGGGTCGAACCTCGGTGCCGCCGTTAACACATTAAGTATTCCGCCTGGGGAGTACGATCGCAAGATTAAAACTCAAAGGAATTGACGGGGGCCCGCACAAGCAGCGGAGCATGTGGTTTAATTCGAAGCAACGCGAAGAACCTTACCTAGACTTGACATCCCCTGCATAACCCAGAGATGGGCGAAGTCCTTCGGGACAGGGTGACAGGTGGTGCATGGTTGTCGTCAGCTCGTGTCGTGAGATGTTGGGTTAAGTCCCGCAACGAGCGCAACCCTTATCATTAGTTGCTACCATTAAGTTGAGCACTCTAGTGAGACTGCCCGGGTTAACCGGGAGGAAGGTGGGGATGACGTCAAATCATCATGCCCCTTATGTCTAGGGCTACACACGTGCTACAATGGTGAGTACAAAGAGATGCAAGACCGCAAGGTGGAGCCAAACTCAAAAACTCATCCCAGTTCGGATTGTAGGCTGCAACTCGCCTACATGAAGCCGGAGTTGCTAGTAATCGCGAATCAGCATGTCGCGGTGAATACGTTCCCGGGCCTTGTACACACCGCCCGTCACACCATGAGAGTTGGTAACACCCGAAGTCCGTGAGGTAACCGTAAGGAGCCAGCGGCCGAAGGTGGGATTGATGATTGGGGTGAAGTCGTAACAAGGTAGCCGTAGGAGAACCTGCGGCTGGATCACCTCCTTTCTAGGGAGTAGATGTATTGACTTCGGTCGATGCAATAGAAGAATATTAATTTGTTCTTCAAAAATATCTATTGTAATTAATCGTACCTAGTTCTCTGTTTAATTTTGAGAGACTAATTTTATCTAACTCTTAGGAGTTAGATAATGAATAGTTTTTCTTAAAATGTTCTTTGAAAATTGCACAGTGAAAAAAGTTGTTTTAAAAAAATTAAAACTACGCAAGTAGTTTATAAATTAATTTAATACAATTTCGCAAAATTAATATAACCGTCTATGTAAATAGACAGAATCAAGGTCAAGCTACAAAGGGCGCATGGCGAATGCCTTGGCACTAGGAGCCGAAGAAGGACGCGTTAAGCTGCGATAAGCTTTGGGTAGGCGCAAATAGCCTGTGATCCAAAGATTTCCGAATGGGGGAACCCACATAGTAACAACTATGTACTGCATACTGAATAAATAGGTATGCAGAGGTAGACCCGGGGAACTGAAACATCTAAGTACCCGGAGGAAGAGAAAGAAATATCGATTTCCTAAGTAGCGGCGAGCGAAAGGGAAAGAGCCCAAACCCAGGTCTTTGACCTGGGGGTTGAGGATAGATCATAAATACTGCAATTCCTTAATTGAAGATAGCTGGAAAGCTGCTCCGCAGAAGGTAATAGGCCTGTAAATGAAAAGGAAAAACAGTCAGATCTAATCCAGAGTACCACGAGACACGTGAAACCTTGTGGGAAGCTGGGAGGACCACCTCCCAAGGCTAAATACTACCTAGTGACCGATAGTGAAGAAGTACCGTGAGGGAAAGGTGAAAAGAACCCCGGAAGGGGAGTGAAATAGAACCTGAAACCGTGTGCCTACAACCGGTCGAAGCACTTTATATGTGTGACGGCGTGCTTTTTGTAGAACGAGCCAACGAGTTACGATATGTAGCAAGGTTAAGTACTTAAGGTACGGAGCCGAAGGGAAACCAAGTCTGAATAGGGCGCATAGTTGCATGTCGTAGACCCGAAACCGGGTGACCTATCCATGGCCAGGATGAAGCGGAAGTAAAATTCCGTGGAGGTCCGAACCACGTTGGTGTTGAAAAACCATGGGATGAGCTGTGGATAGCGGAGAAATTCCAATCGAACTCGGAGATAGCTGGTTCTCCTCGAAATAGCTTTAGGGCTAGCGTCGATTAATTGAGTAATGGAGGTAGAGCACTGAATGGGCTAGGGGCTGACAACAGTTACTGAACCCTATCAAACTCCGAATGCCATATACTTTTATTTCGGCAGTCAGACTGCGAATGATAAGATCCGTAGTCAAAAGGGAAACAGCCCAGACCATCAGCTAAGGTCCCAAAGTGTAAGTTAAGTGGAAAAGGATGTGGGATTTCTAAGACAACTAGGATGTTGGCTCAGAAGCAGCCACTCATTTAAAGAGTGCGTAATAGCTCACTAGTCAAGAGATCCTGCGCCGAAGATGTCCGGGGCTAAAACTTACCACCGAAGCTATGGGTGTACACAATTGTGTACGCGGTAGAGGAGCTTTCTGTACTGGCTGAAGTCATACCGTAAGGAGTGGTGGACGGTACAGAAGTGAGAATGTTGGCATGAGTAGCGAGAGTTAAGTGAGAATCTTAACGGTCGAAAACCTAAGGTTTCCTGAGGAAGGCTCGTCCTCTCAGGGTTAGTCGGGACCTAAGCCGAGGCCGAAAGGCGTAGGTGATGGACAATCGGTTGATATTCCGATACCACCAATGGACGTTATTAGAAATGGGATGACGCAGGAGGATAAGATGTGCACACTATTGGATGTGTGTCTAAGCATTTAGGCGGAGCAGACAGGCAAATCCGTTTGCTCTTAACGCTGAGATGTGATGGGGAAGGGAATTTATTCCTGAAGTATCTGATTCCACGCTGCCAAGAAAAGTCTCTATCGAGGATATTGGTGCCCGTACCGCAAACCGACACAGGTAGGTGAGGAGAGAATCCTAAGACCATCGGAAGAATTGTTGTTAAGGAACTCGGCAAATTGACCCCGTAACTTCGGGAGAAGGGGTGCCTACGAAAGTAGGTCGCAGAGAATAGGCCCAAGCAACTGTTTAGCAAAAACACAGGTCTCTGCTAAAGCGAAAGCTGATGTATAGGGGCTGACGCCTGCCCGGTGCTGGAAGGTTAAGGGGATTAGTTAGCGCAAGCGAGGCTATGAACTTAAGCCCCAGTAAACGGCGGCCGTAACTATAACGGTCCTAAGGTAGCGAAATTCCTTGTCGGGTAAGTTCCGACCCGCACGAATGGCGTAATGATTTGGGCACTGTCTCAACAACACATCCGGCGAAATTGTAGTGCAAGTGAAGATGCTTGCTACCCGCGATTGGACGGAAAGACCCCGTAGAGCTTTACTGTAGCTTAGCATTGAATTTCGGTATTGTCTGTACAGGATAGGTGGGAGACTGAGAAACATGGGCGTCAGCCTGTGTGGAGTCATCCTTGGGATACCACCCTGACAGTACTGAGGTTCTAACTGGAGGCCATGAATCTGGTCACAGGACATTGTTAGGTGGGCAGTTTGACTGGGGCGGTCGCCTCCAAAAAAGTAACGGAGGCGCCCAAAGGTTCCCTCAGCGCGGTTGGAAATCGCGCGAAGAGTGCAAAGGCAGAAGGGAGCCTGACTGCGACACTTACAAGTGGAGCAGGGACGAAAGTCGGGCTTAGTGATCCGGTGGTACCTCGTGGGAGGGCCATCGCTCAACGGATAAAAGCTACCTCGGGGATAACAGGCTGATCTCCCCCAAGAGTCCACATCGACGGGGAGGTTTGGCACCTCGATGTCGGCTCGTCGCATCCTGGGGCTGAAGTAGGTCCCAAGGGTTGGGCTGTTCGCCCATTAAAGCGGCACGCGAGCTGGGTTCAGAACGTCGTGAGACAGTTCGGTCCCTATCCGTCGCGGGCGTAGGAAATTTGAAGGGAGCTGTCCTTAGTACGAGAGGACCGGGATGGACAAACCTCTGGTGCACCAGTTGTCACGCCAGTGGCATCGCTGGGTAGCTATGTTTGGAAGGGATAAACGCTGAAAGCATCTAAGCGTGAAGCCCACCCTGAGATGAGATTTCCCATAACTCGCACGTAAGTGCGATGTTAGTAAGACTCCTGGAAGACCACCAGGTTGATAGGTTAGAGGTGTAAGCATGGTAACATGTTCAGCTGACTAATACTAATAAGTCGAGGGCTTGACCTAAATATATAATTAAAAGTAATGCGAAATACTTCTTTCGTAAGAAAGAAGCGAGGCTTTGAGCGTAAGCGAAAAGACTAATTCACTGTGCAATTTTCAGAGAATATTTATATTCTCAATCTGGTGATTATGGCATGAAGGTAACACCCGTTCCCATACCGAACACGAAGGTTAAGCTTCAATGCGCCGATGGTACTGCAGGGGTGACCTTGTGGAAGAGTAGGTTGTCGCCAGGTAATGTGGCTGGATAGCTCAGTCGGTAGAGCAGAGGACTGAAAATCCTCGTGTCCCTGGTTCGATTCCTGGTCTAGCCACCAAAAACGTCTTAGATAATTCTAAGACGTTTTTTTTAGTTGGAGTGATATATTTATAAATTTTCAATTTGCCAATCGATGTTTTTTTCGCCTACCGAAGTTAAAAAATTATTAGCATCAGAAAAAGGTTTACTATTAAAAAAACCTCTATATGCGGATAATGGGCTTGGGTGAACAGACTTTATTATGTAGTGTATTGGATTTGTTACAAGAGATTGTTTTGTCTGAGCATTGTTCCCCCATAAAATAAAAACTATAGGCTCTGTTTTCTCGTTTAATAAAGCAATGATTTTGTCCGTAAAATGTTCCCAACCTTTATTTTTATGTGAATTAGCCTCTCCGGATCTAACAGTAAGAACGGTATTTAAGAGCAGAACACCCTGATCAGCCCATTTCTTTAAATAACCGTGATTAGGAATATAACAGCCTACATCATTATTTAATTCCTTATATATATTTAATAAAGAAGGGGGAATGGGTACATTTGTTTTTACAGAAAAACTTAAACCGTGAGCTTGGCTAGGTCCATGGTAAGGATCTTGACCAAGTATAACAATTTTTACATCATTATATGCTGTATATTTAAGTGAATTAAATATATCCTGCACTTCAGGATATATTTGCGCCTTTTCATATTCTTCTTTTAAAAAATATCTTAATTTTAAATAATAATCTTTATTAGATTCTTCTAATAAGAGCTCGTTCCAATCATTTACTAAATTATTCATAAAATCACCTCAATTAAGTGTAACATAAATGCATTTATTTTCATAAAATAAGTTGTTATTTTCATTGTATAAATTATAAAAATATAGGATGGTACTTCTGCTTGTTTTAAGTGTTAAATGGTATATAATAATAGAAGAAGATACAAAAATATATGGTACAAACCAATTAATAGCTGTTTTGTATTTCAGAGAAAGACAAGGAGATAGTTTATGAAAAAGGTATCTAGCACTGATTTTAAAGATTTATTTAAGAAAATAGTTCTTATTATTTTAGGCACTTTTATTTTAGCGGTTGCAATAAATTTATTTATTATTCCCAATAAGCTTCTTAGTGGAGGACTTTCAGGAATAGGGCTAATGTTACAGTATATTTTCAATCTTCCAATGGGTATTACATTATTGATATTTAATATTCCACTTCTTATATTAAGTATATTAAAAATAAATAAGAAATTTACTGCATTTACGATATTGGGGACCATTTCGCTATCGGTTTGTTTAATGCTTACCTCATCTTTAAATAATGTTCTTGCTCCTGTTGAAGAGTCTTATAGACTTCTTTACTGTATATATGGCGGGATACTTTCAGGTATAGGGACTGGAATTGTTTTTTCTAATGAAGGATCTACAGGTGGTATGGATATTTTAGCTATATATGCTAAAAAGAAATATGATATAGAAATAGGTATAATGAGCTTTACAATAAATTTCTTAATTGTAGCTGTTGGATCTGTATTATTTAATTTTAAAGTTGGATTATATACTCTGATTTCTATGTATATTACGGTGGCTGTTATGGAAAAAGTTATGAATGGATTAAACCGACGAAAAATGCTTTTAATAGTATCAGAAAAAGAAAAAGAAGTAAGTGATGCGATAATGAGTAATTTTAATAGAGGAGTAACTATTTTATATGGAGAAGGCGCATATACTAAACATAGAAAAAATATAGTGTATTGTGTTGTTTCATTGGGTCAACTACCACAAATTAAGAGAGTAATAAAAGTTATAGACCAAGAAGCTTTTATTTCTATAATTGATATAGCTGAGGTTGAAGGTAATGGATTTAAAAGCCCTATAGGTTAATATTGCAGCTCCGTAGGAGAGGATTTAATATAATGAAAGCATGTAATTAGTTACATGCTTTCATTATATTAAAAGGATAGTTAGTAAATATTAATTTATATGATTTGTAATAGTTTAGTAATAAAACAATGGTAAAAAGGGAAATACTAAATATGTGATGTAAAAGCTAACATAAAAAACAATATAGTATTAAAAAAATTTAGATGTTGAATTCTACTTATATTAATTAACGAGGAGATGTATTTTTATGAAGATAGTTAAGGTAAGAAAAAATGCAGACGGAGATATCACAAATGTATTAACTAGTACAGGTGAAGAATTGGATGTGAGTAAGGTTGTAGCGTTAGCAAAGAGGGGAACAGTAGAATCGGTGATTGTTGGTAAAAATAGAAATGGGAATGATGTTATAAGGTCATCACCCAATAGTATCACAGAAGACAACTTAGATAATCTTCCGAATTTTTAATGACATTTTAGAAGGAACGTCCCCCTCTTGTATAAGAGGGGGTTACGGACTATAATAAAGAAAAAACTTCAGTGGCAGTATAAATCTTCTTCTGAAGTCGTCGATGCATCTTCTGCGAAGCAGTTGCAGCACCGCAGGTGATTATTTAATATAATAGTTGCAAGTCCTCTTTATTGAGTTTTTTCTTAATGTAGAGGGCTTACACTTTATTTATAACTAAGTATAATGTGATGAAGCTGGTATATTATTTGGTGTATAAAGGTATACTATTCCTAGTGTGTCAGTACAAAAGAAACTTAACATATAATAGCATTATAAAGAATACTGTATATAATTGTCGTATGAAAGAAAAAAATAAAATATTATGTTTTTGAAAGATGATATTATATTAATTGTCGCTGCGGTTCAATAGTGATGAAGCAAGAAAGATTAAGAAGAATAACAGTTAAAAGAATTAAAAAAACTGTTGACAACTTAAGATATAACAGATACAATAGTAGAAGTCATCACATGATGACAAAGCAAATTGGTCTTTGAAAATTAAACAGAGAAATAGGTAAAGATAGCGAAATAATATTTCGTTAAACCAGTTAATTACTTTAGTATAAAGTAAAATTTAGTCGTAAGACTAAAAAGTATGTAATGAGCTTGCGTAACAACTTAACAGTTGTCGCAGATTAATCATTTCAACTAAAAAAGTGTAAACTTTTAAATTGAGAGTTTGATCCTGGCTCAGGACGAACGCTGGCGGCGTGCCTAACACATGCAAGTCGAGCGATGAAACCTTTCGGGGTGGATTAGCGGCGGACGGGTGAGTAACACGTGGGTAACCTGCCTCAAAGAGGGGAATAGCCTCCCGAAAGGGAGATTAATACCGCATAATATGTTTTGGTCGCATGATCGAAACATCAAAGGATTTTTCTTTTAGAAAATTCCACTTTGAGATGGACCCGCGGCGCATTAGCTAGTTGGTGAGGTAACGGCTCACCAAGGCGACGATGCGTAGCCGACCTGAGAGGGTGATCGGCCACATTGGAACTGAGACACGGTCCAGACTCCTACGGGAGGCAGCAGTGGGGAATATTGCGCAATGGGGGAAACCCTGACGCAGCAACGCCGCGTGAATGATGAAGGCCTTCGGGTTGTAAAGTTCTGTCTTCTGGGACGATAATGACGGTACCAGAGGAGGAAGCCACGGCTAACTACGTGCCAGCAGCCGCGGTAATACGTAGGTGGCAAGCGTTGTCCGGATTTACTGGGCGTAAAGGATGCGTAGGCGGACATTTAAGTCAGATGTGAAATACCCGAGCTTAACTTGGGTGCTGCATTTGAAACTGGGTGTCTAGAGTGCAGGAGAGGTAAGTGGAATTCCTAGTGTAGCGGTGAAATGCGTAGAGATTAGGAAGAACACCAGTGGCGAAGGCGACTTACTGGACTGTAACTGACGCTGAGGCATGAAAGCGTGGGGAGCAAACAGGATTAGATACCCTGGTAGTCCACGCCGTAAACGATGAATACTAGGTGTCGGGGGTCGAACCTCGGTGCCGCCGTTAACACATTAAGTATTCCGCCTGGGGAGTACGATCGCAAGATTAAAACTCAAAGGAATTGACGGGGGCCCGCACAAGCAGCGGAGCATGTGGTTTAATTCGAAGCAACGCGAAGAACCTTACCTAGACTTGACATCCCCTGCATAACCCAGAGATGGGCGAAGTCCTTCGGGACAGGGTGACAGGTGGTGCATGGTTGTCGTCAGCTCGTGTCGTGAGATGTTGGGTTAAGTCCCGCAACGAGCGCAACCCTTATCATTAGTTGCTACCATTAAGTTGAGCACTCTAGTGAGACTGCCCGGGTTAACCGGGAGGAAGGTGGGGATGACGTCAAATCATCATGCCCCTTATGTCTAGGGCTACACACGTGCTACAATGGTGAGTACAAAGAGATGCAAGACCGCAAGGTGGAGCCAAACTCAAAAACTCATCCCAGTTCGGATTGTAGGCTGCAACTCGCCTACATGAAGCCGGAGTTGCTAGTAATCGCGAATCAGCATGTCGCGGTGAATACGTTCCCGGGCCTTGTACACACCGCCCGTCACACCATGAGAGTTGGTAACACCCGAAGTCCGTGAGGTAACCGTAAGGAGCCAGCGGCCGAAGGTGGGATTGATGATTGGGGTGAAGTCGTAACAAGGTAGCCGTAGGAGAACCTGCGGCTGGATCACCTCCTTTCTAGGGAGTAGATGTATTGACTTCGGTCGATGCAATAGAAGAATATTAATTTGTTCTTCAAAAATATCTATTGTAATTAATCGTACCTAGTTCTCTGTTTAATTTTGAGAGACTAATTTTATCTAACTCTTAGGAGTTAGATAATGAATAGTTTTTCTTAAAATGTTCTTTGAAAATTGCACAGTGAAAAAAGTTGTTTTAAAAAAATTAAAACTACGCAAGTAGTTTATAAATTAATTTAATACAATTTCGCAAAATTAATATAACCGTCTATGTAAATAGACAGAATCAAGGTCAAGCTACAAAGGGCGCATGGCGAATGCCTTGGCACTAGGAGCCGAAGAAGGACGCGTTAAGCTGCGATAAGCTTTGGGTAGGCGCAAATAGCCTGTGATCCAAAGATTTCCGAATGGGGGAACCCACATAGTAACAACTATGTACTGCATACTGAATAAATAGGTATGCAGAGGTAGACCCGGGGAACTGAAACATCTAAGTACCCGGAGGAAGAGAAAGAAATATCGATTTCCTAAGTAGCGGCGAGCGAAAGGGAAAGAGCCCAAACCCAGGTCTTTGACCTGGGGGTTGAGGATAGATCATAAATACTGCAATTCCTTAATTGAAGATAGCTGGAAAGCTGCTCCGCAGAAGGTAATAGGCCTGTAAATGAAAAGGAAAAACAGTCAGATCTAATCCAGAGTACCACGAGACACGTGAAACCTTGTGGGAAGCTGGGAGGACCACCTCCCAAGGCTAAATACTACCTAGTGACCGATAGTGAAGAAGTACCGTGAGGGAAAGGTGAAAAGAACCCCGGAAGGGGAGTGAAATAGAACCTGAAACCGTGTGCCTACAACCGGTCGAAGCACTTTATATGTGTGACGGCGTGCTTTTTGTAGAACGAGCCAACGAGTTACGATATGTAGCAAGGTTAAGTACTTAAGGTACGGAGCCGAAGGGAAACCAAGTCTGAATAGGGCGCATAGTTGCATGTCGTAGACCCGAAACCGGGTGACCTATCCATGGCCAGGATGAAGCGGAAGTAAAATTCCGTGGAGGTCCGAACCACGTTGGTGTTGAAAAACCATGGGATGAGCTGTGGATAGCGGAGAAATTCCAATCGAACTCGGAGATAGCTGGTTCTCCTCGAAATAGCTTTAGGGCTAGCGTCGATTAATTGAGTAATGGAGGTAGAGCACTGAATGGGCTAGGGGCTGACAACAGTTACTGAACCCTATCAAACTCCGAATGCCATATACTTTTATTTCGGCAGTCAGACTGCGAATGATAAGATCCGTAGTCAAAAGGGAAACAGCCCAGACCATCAGCTAAGGTCCCAAAGTGTAAGTTAAGTGGAAAAGGATGTGGGATTTCTAAGACAACTAGGATGTTGGCTCAGAAGCAGCCACTCATTTAAAGAGTGCGTAATAGCTCACTAGTCAAGAGATCCTGCGCCGAAGATGTCCGGGGCTAAAACTTACCACCGAAGCTATGGGTGTACACAATTGTGTACGCGGTAGAGGAGCTTTCTGTACTGGCTGAAGTCATACCGTAAGGAGTGGTGGACGGTACAGAAGTGAGAATGTTGGCATGAGTAGCGAGAGTTAAGTGAGAATCTTAACGGTCGAAAACCTAAGGTTTCCTGAGGAAGGCTCGTCCTCTCAGGGTTAGTCGGGACCTAAGCCGAGGCCGAAAGGCGTAGGTGATGGACAATCGGTTGATATTCCGATACCACCAATGGACGTTATTAGAAATGGGATGACGCAGGAGGATAAGATGTGCACACTATTGGATGTGTGTCTAAGCATTTAGGCGGAGCAGACAGGCAAATCCGTTTGCTCTTAACGCTGAGATGTGATGGGGAAGGGAATTTATTCCTGAAGTATCTGATTCCACGCTGCCAAGAAAAGTCTCTATCGAGGATATTGGTGCCCGTACCGCAAACCGACACAGGTAGGTGAGGAGAGAATCCTAAGACCATCGGAAGAATTGTTGTTAAGGAACTCGGCAAATTGACCCCGTAACTTCGGGAGAAGGGGTGCCTACGAAAGTAGGTCGCAGAGAATAGGCCCAAGCAACTGTTTAGCAAAAACACAGGTCTCTGCTAAAGCGAAAGCTGATGTATAGGGGCTGACGCCTGCCCGGTGCTGGAAGGTTAAGGGGATTAGTTAGCGCAAGCGAGGCTATGAACTTAAGCCCCAGTAAACGGCGGCCGTAACTATAACGGTCCTAAGGTAGCGAAATTCCTTGTCGGGTAAGTTCCGACCCGCACGAATGGCGTAATGATTTGGGCACTGTCTCAACAACACATCCGGCGAAATTGTAGTGCAAGTGAAGATGCTTGCTACCCGCGATTGGACGGAAAGACCCCGTAGAGCTTTACTGTAGCTTAGCATTGAATTTCGGTATTGTCTGTACAGGATAGGTGGGAGACTGAGAAACATGGGCGTCAGCCTGTGTGGAGTCATCCTTGGGATACCACCCTGACAGTACTGAGGTTCTAACTGGAGGCCATGAATCTGGTCACAGGACATTGTTAGGTGGGCAGTTTGACTGGGGCGGTCGCCTCCAAAAAAGTAACGGAGGCGCCCAAAGGTTCCCTCAGCGCGGTTGGAAATCGCGCGAAGAGTGCAAAGGCAGAAGGGAGCCTGACTGCGACACTTACAAGTGGAGCAGGGACGAAAGTCGGGCTTAGTGATCCGGTGGTACCTCGTGGGAGGGCCATCGCTCAACGGATAAAAGCTACCTCGGGGATAACAGGCTGATCTCCCCCAAGAGTCCACATCGACGGGGAGGTTTGGCACCTCGATGTCGGCTCGTCGCATCCTGGGGCTGAAGTAGGTCCCAAGGGTTGGGCTGTTCGCCCATTAAAGCGGCACGCGAGCTGGGTTCAGAACGTCGTGAGACAGTTCGGTCCCTATCCGTCGCGGGCGTAGGAAATTTGAAGGGAGCTGTCCTTAGTACGAGAGGACCGGGATGGACAAACCTCTGGTGCACCAGTTGTCACGCCAGTGGCATCGCTGGGTAGCTATGTTTGGAAGGGATAAACGCTGAAAGCATCTAAGCGTGAAGCCCACCCTGAGATGAGATTTCCCATAACTCGCACGTAAGTGCGGTGTTAGTAAGACTCCTGGAAGACCACCAGGTTGATAGGTTAGAGGTGTAAGCATGGTAACATGTTCAGCTGACTAATACTAATAAGTCGAGGGCTTGACCTAAATATATAATTAAAAGTAATGCGATATACTTCTTTCGCAGGAACTATTTCTTTCGTAAGAAAGAAACTAAGCTTCTGACAAAGGAAGAAGATTAATTCACTGTGCAATTTTCAGAGAATATTTATATTCTCAATCTGGTGATTATGGCATGAAGGTAACACCCGTTCCCATACCGAACACGAAGGTTAAGCTTCAATGCGCCGATGGTACTGCAGGGGTGACCTTGTGGAAGAGTAGGTTGTCGCCAGGTAAACATGGTTTACTAGCTCAGTTGGTAGAGCACATGACTTTTAATCATGGTGTCCGGGGTTCGATTCCCCGGTAAGCCACCAGAAAGCACTTCTTTATGAAGTGCTTTTTTTTATTTCCATTGTTCCGACATATTATGAAATATTTTCGATTTTTTTAATTCTCCTTGTCTACTATATACTATAGACATTAATTCATAAATCTCTGGAATACTTGGATCGGTGGATAAAACCACTTTTAAAGTATCTAATGCTTTTTCTAAGTTATCTTCATTTATTAAATATTTTATAGTAATTATTTGGTGTTCAATATTTTTATCAATATTTTTATCATAGGTATCATCTTTTGTAGTCAATTCAGCAAGAATAGTTTTAATCTTATCTGTAGTAAAAGGCTTCTGTAAATAAGTAATTGCCCCAAGTTTAGTACAATCCACTGCATTTTTAACTGTGGCAAAAGCTGTCATAATTACTACTGGAGCGGTTATTCCTTTAGTTCTAATTCGTTTTAGAACTTCTGTGCCACTTATTTCGGGCATTTTAATATCTAAAAATATTAAATCTACGGGCACAGTATCAATTAATGATAAAGCTTCATGACCATTAGTAGCCATCAAAACTTCAAAATTGTTTAGTTTAAGGTAAATGCCTAGCAACGTACGAATATTTTTTGTATCATCTACAACTAAAGCTCTTTTCATAGTAGTCCTTCTTTCCCAAGTGAAAAATTGTATTATTAAATCATCTCCTGCGGAGCTGAAACATTAACGACTTCAGAAGGAGATTTATACTCCCACTGAAGTTTTCTATTTGTTAGGGTATGTAACTCCCACTTATAGAAGTGGGAGACTTTCCTTCTGAAATGTCGTTAAACATATAGAGCTATAATTTTAACACTTAATGGTGTAGAATTATAGCTTAATTTTAGTTGAGTAAGGATTTTAAATAAAATAATAATCCTGATAATATTCTCATCTGTATTTTTAAGTTTATATATCACTTTTATTAATTATAATCAACTACAAGTGAATACTTTAACATGTAAAATATGTGTTATGTGCAAATTATAGATAAAAACACACTCTACTTCTTTTAAGTAAGTTATATACTCAATTATGAAGTTAGTACTATGAGGAAAATGAACAAAAACGAATGTAGACAAAGAATAGAATTGCTAGATTTCTTAAACCACATATAACAGGTAGGAGAATGATTTTAAGGACAGTTATGCAAAGTTGCATTATTTCCTATAATTGCTTAAAATATGCATATGGTATTTAAATTTAATAGTAAATTCATATTAACTTACTAAAAGTAGTTTTAAATTCAGCTATGGTTTTTTTAAAAGAAATTTAAGTAAGGAGAACATACTATGTATATTGTAATAATAGGTTGTGGTAGATTAGGTAGCGGACTTGCTATGGAATTGTCTAATGACGGTCATGATGTGGTAATAGTGGATAAACATGCGGAAAATCTGGAGAGACTTAGAAGTGGATTTAATGGAATTAGAATTAAAGGAGTGGAGATAGATAATGATATATTAATAGACGCGGGAATAGATAAAGCAGATATATTTTTAGCTATGACTCCAGCAGATAATATAAATATTATGGCTAGTCAAATTGCAAAGGATATATTTAAGGTGCCTAAAGTAATAGCTAGAATTTTTGATCCATCAAGGGAATTTATTTATAGAAAACTAGGACTACAAACTATAAGTCCAACTGAAGTAAGTATAAATATAATTAAAAACAAAATAATAGATAAAAAATCAGATGCATTATTGATATTAAATAATGATATATCAATAGAGGAGATTACAATAAACAGACTTAGAATTAATAACATTTTAGAAATAGAAGATAAGTTTAATTGTAGGATATGTGCAGTTTCCAAAAAGGGGGAACTTATTATACCAAATGAAAATGAACTATTGGAAAAGGGTGACAAAATAATTTGTAGCATAAATAAGGAGAATAAAGAAAAGTTAGTAAAGGCAATAATGAAGGAGAAACTTAGATGAGAGCAATAGTAGTTGGCGGTGGGAAGGTAGGATACTATCTTGTTAAAGCATTAAAAGAAAAAAAACATCAGGTAGTGTTAATAGAAAAAAACACAAAAATTTGTGAAAAGGTTGCCGAAGAACTTGAAGTAGATGTAATATGTGGGGATGGCTCAGATGTTGAAGTATTAGAAGATGCGGATATAGAGCAAGCTGAAGTTGTAGCTGCAGTAACGGGAAAAGATGAGGAAAACCTGGTAATATGTCAGATGGCTAAAGTAAACTTTAATATTAATGAAACAATAGCTAGAATCAACAATCCTAAAAATACAGCAATTTTCGAAGCGTTAGGAGTGGATAAGACTGTATGTAGCACACAAGTAATTTGCAATTTGATAGAGGGTGAATTTAATAGCGAACCACTGAAAATTATAGAAAGCATTAATAAAGGAGAAATGACATTAGTAGAAGCAAAAATAGATAAAAGAAGCGCATGGAAAGATAAATCCGTAGAGCAGTTAAATATACCTAAGGAATGTGTAATACTATCAATAATAAGAAGTGGGGAAGTAATTTTTCCAAGAGGCTGCGTAGATATAAAAGAAGGTGATAAAGTACTTATTATCACAAATACAGATAAAAAAAATGATGTAGAAAAATCTATAATTGGAGGGTAAATATATTATGACTAATAAAAAAATTGTATGCGGAGTAATTACAGAGATAGGATATACATTAACATTTTTATTTATTTTATATGGCATTAATATGATTTTAGCAAGGTGATTATATGAAAAAAATAACAAAAAACTTTGATGATTTTAAAATAATAAATTTTTATGTAGGCTATGTAATAATGGGAACTGCAAGTTTAATGTTGATACCCATATTGATCTCATTGATATTTAAGGAATGGAGCGCGCTTTTAGATTTTATTATTAGTATAAATATAGCGGTTAGTTTAGGTATAGTTCTTATGTTTACAGGTAAAGACAAGGTTGATAAAGTAAGGTTGCAATGGAAGCATGGGTTAATTATTGCATCTAGTTCATGGCTTATATTAACTTTGTTATGTGCGGTGCCTTATGAGCTTAGTGGAAATACAACATCTTTCTTAGATGCATGTTTTGATGTTATGAGTGGATTTACAACCACAGGAGTCCTACTTATTCAAAATCTTGACCATCTTTCTCTAGGATTAAATATGTGGAGACACATTCTTACCTTTGTTGGAGGCCAAGGCATGGTGGTACTAGCTTTAAGTTTTATGGTAAACCATACTTTAGGTGCTTACAAAATGTATGTTGGTGAAGGTAAGGATGCTGAACTCGTACCTAATGTAAAAAACACAGCAAGAATTATATGGAAAATAAGTATTGTGTATTTAATTGTAGGTACTACTATGCTTTGGATTAATGGAATGTTTATAGGTATGCAGCCTGTAAGTGCTTTCTTTCATGGATTATTTATTTTTATGTCTGCGTGGAGTACTGGTGGATTTGCACCAATGTCTCAAAACATTCTGTATTATCATAGTCTTTCCTATGAGTTATTAACAATGATTTTCTTTGTCATTGGTTCTTTAAATTTTGCATTACATTATGCAGTATGGCAAGGTAATAAAAAAGAAATATTCAGGAATATTGAAACACAGAGTTTTTTTATTACAGCTTTAATTATTTCTTTTTTTACAGCGTTAAAACTAACAAATTCAGGTGTATATAGTAATGGTATATCGGTTTTCAGAAAAGGTGTTTATAATGTATTATCAGCGCATACAACTACAGGGTTTGGTAATCTTTATGCCAGACAGTTTGCAACTGAATGGGGCGATTTTCCTGTGGTTATGCTTATAATAGCCATGCTTATAGGTGGATCAGCATGTTCTACGGCAGGTGGGTTTAAAGGATTAAGGGTAGGATTGGTTTTTAAAAGTATAATTGCAGAGGTAAACAAATTATTAAATTCTGATAGAAAAATAAAGGTGTTTAAATTTCATCATATAAAGGAAATTATCTTAGAGGATGCAATGGTGAAATCTGCTTACCTAATAATAATATTATATATAATATTATTTTTTATAGGTACTGCGTTGGGAACCTATTATGGATACCCAGTGCTCAGTTCAGCTTTTGAAGCAGCTTCAGTTACAGGAAATGTAGGATTATCCATTGGGATTACGGCGCCTACAATGCCTACTGCAATGAAGGTATATTATATAATTGCGATGTATTTAGGAAGATTAGAATTCATATCTGTGTTTGCGCTAATAGGAGTCACATTTGGAGGCATAAAGAAATTATGGTTAAGACTTTTAAAACAATAATAGTAGTGTGTACTTTGGCTTTTTCCTTTTCAATATCATGTATGGCAAAGGAATATAGTAATTTTAATGAATTAATCGAAAATAGCAAAAATATTGATAATAGTAAAATTACATTAAAGGGTGAAGCTATTGGTGAATGTATGAATAGAGGTAAATATTCATGGGTAAACATCAATGATGGAAGCACAGCTATGGGAATATGGATTAAATCTGAACAAGTTCAAAGTATAAAAAAATTTGGTAAGTATGGTTATAGGGGAGATATAGTTAAGATAAATGGAACTTTTAATAGGGCTTGTAAGGACCATGGTGGGGATATGGATATCCATGCAAGCTCGGTTAAAATTATAGAGCCTGGGCACAAAGTAGCAATCCCTATAAGTAACAATAAAAAAGGTATAGCAATAATATTAACAGTCATCACACTTGCTTTAATTTTTTCATATATAAAATTTACTAAAAGCACTTCAAAATGAAATGCTTTTTTTAGAACTTTAAAACTAAAACTATTTTGTCCATACTAAGCATAGTACTAGATATCCTTTTTAAGTAATGGATTATTCAAGATTAGCATTGCTAATTAAGAGGCATTTAGGATAGTCATAGTTTAAATAAACGATATTTAGATATATTAGGAAGGTGATGTGGAGTTTGAAGAAAGGTAAATTTGATGAGAAGTTTTTCAAAATTTCTAGTGAATATGAATATAGTGATTATGAAGAAATCAAACCTAAAACAATAATGATTACCAATGTGGTTAAAACTATAGTAATTATGAGTTTAGCCACTGTAATATCTCTGATATTTAAAAAAATTGGGTTACATGAATCAAATGTAATAATAGTATTTATTTTAGGTGTATTATTCGTATCAAGAAGTACTGATGGATATGGTTATGGTATACTGGCCGCGATAATTGGAGTGCTATCATTTAACTTTTTATTTACGGTGCCATATTATACCTTTCTAGCTTATAGAGCGGATTATCCAGTAACTTTTATTATAATGCTTATAGCAGCAATTATTACAAGCACTTTAACTTCAAGAGTTAAGTCGCAAGCTAAGATATCTTATATACGTGAAAATAGAATGCAAATTTTATATAAAATTAATAAATCATTGCTTACGGCAAGAAATAAAAAACAAGTAGTTGAGTTTTGTGGCGATAATTTAGTTGATATGTTTAACAGAAATATTATGATAGCTATAGTAGATGATAAAAATAATTTGCAACAGCCAAGTGAATATATGCTTAATCGAGAATATAGTAGGGGTATTTTTAGGTCAGATATAGAGGTTGGAGCAATTGAAAAATGCTTTAAAACAGGCAAATCAGTTGGCATTGAAGCTGAAATTTCCTTAAATAGTATTGGATATTACCATCCCATTAAAGGGCAAAATAGGATTCTTGGAATTATTGGCATCGCATGTTTAGAAGAAAATGTGTTATCAAAAAATGAAAAGATCCTTCTAGAGTCCGTTTCTACACAAATCGCTTTAGCTATTGAAAGAGAAGAGTTATACGAAAAGAAAAGACAGATAAATTTAGAGACTGAGTCGGAAAGGCTTAGGGGCAATATTTTAAGGTCAATTTCGCATGATTTAAGAACTCCGCTAACAGGAATATTAGGGTCAGTTTCTACTATTAGTGATAATTATGATGTACTTGATAATGACACCAAGAAAGAACTTCTTGAAATAATTTATGAAGATACAAGCTGGCTTATACATTCAGTTGAAAATATATTAAGCATGACACGGATAGATGAAGGTAAGCTTGAAATTAAGAAAGATGTAGAGATTGTTGAAGAACTTGTTGCTGAATCTATATCGAGAGTTACAAGGTTTTCGGGAAGTCATAATATTAAGATTGAACTACCAGAAAAAATGGTTATATTATTTGTAGATGGATTATTAATAGAACAAGTGTTTATTAATTTGATTGATAATGCCATCAAGTATTCACAGAGTGATTCTATTATAGAAGTTAAAGTTACAGAAAAGGAAGATAGTGTGGTTTTTGAGGTATCAGATAATGGGAAAGGCATACCAGAAGAAGATATACCAACTATATTTGATAGGTTTTATACCAAGGCTAAGGGTTATTCCCTAGAAAAACGAGGGATAGGATTGGGACTTGCTATTTGTAAGTCTATAATAGAGGCACATGGTGGATATTTGGAAGCTTTAAATAACTCTTCTGGTGGGGCGACTTTTAGATTTAGTTTACCTGTAATAAGGAGTGATGGCAGTGGATATGAAGCCTATGATTTTAATAGTTGAAGATGATAAGCCTATTAAAAAATTTATGAAAATTTCGCTTGAAGCGCAGGGATATAAGTGCATTGAAACTGAATTTGGGAATGCGGCTATAACACTTATTTTTTCACATAATCCAGATATAATAATTTTGGACTTAGGGTTACCAGATATTGATGGACTTAATGTTATTGAGAAAGTAAGGGAGTCTACAAAAGCTAGGATTATAGTTGTTTCAGCTCGTGGACTTGAAAGGGAAAAAGTTGAAGCCTTAGATAAAGGTGCAGATGATTATTTGACCAAGCCTTTTAGTGTAGCAGAGCTTTTAGCTAGAACTAGAGTGGCACTTAGACATTTTAATGGAGAGAATAAGTCACAAAACGATGTGCAGTCAGTGTTTAAGGTTAAGGATTTAAAGATAGATTTTGAAAAACGTAAAGTTATAATTTTAGATAAAGAGATACATTTAACACCAATAGAATACAAACTAATTGAGCTAATGTCAAGATATGCAGGACGTGTGTTAACTCATAAATATATAGTTGATGAGATTTGGGGAAGTTATTTTGAGAATGATACACAGTCTCTTAGGGTATTTATGGCTAATATAAGAAGAAAAATAGAGAAGGATCCTGCTAGGCCGCAGTATATCATAACGGAGGTTGGGGTAGGTTATCGTTTAGTAGATGAATAATGTTTCAAAAATGAAGCTTTTAGCTTCATCTTTTTTTGCAAAAAAATAAGACGTAACTTAAAATATTAACATAATCTTTATACATCAGGATTTATCTTTATACTTTCTTAATATCAAGTTCATGGTGATTTTGATAAGATATAATTATAAATATAAAGTGAAAGGATAACCTGGGGTGATTATATGTTAACAAATAGTAATGAAGAAAGTTATTTTCAAAATAATATAAAAGAAGCTATTAATGAAATAAAGTCAAATAAATATGATCTAGCACATATGTATCTATATGCAGCTATGATTCAAAATGATCATTCGGCAGAAGTGTACAATTTACTAGGAGTTATTTCAGAATATAAAGGCGATGCAGCTATGGCGTGTAAATACTATAGAGCGTCATATGTGTTTGATCCAACTTATAAACCAGCAGATAGAAATTTAAAGAAATTAACTTCATTTTTTTATATATTTAATGAAAAAAATATAGATTACGGAGATAATATGGAGAAAGAAAATCAAACATCATATTTTAATAGTTATAAGGGGGTACGTGTTGGACATTTTAAAAATAATGAGACCGGTACAAAGTCAAGGTGCTAAATAGTGTTTACAATTCAAGGAGTATCTAAGGTGATCGATAAACCACTTCAGAGGGAGAATATAAATACCCTGAAGTTATTTATATGTCTTATAGAAATATAAATAGCTGTTAAATAAGGGCGTTTAATTTATAATACCTTACAAGAAAATTAACTAAATTCATCTAGAGTATAATTTTAAAGCGTTGTATATTAATAAAAAGCTGTTTCTTCCTATATAATCCATTGAGAAAATAACATTATTAGCTTAAAATGATTATATATATTAACATAAGAAAAAAAGGAGTGTGTTGTTTTGTTCCAATCCATAGTTGACTTTTTTGCTAAAGACAAAATACAAGAGGTTTTTAATGATTTAACATCCTATAAATTAAAATATGTAGGAATAGCTATCGCAGTTTTCGCATTATTTGTATTGTTAAAAAAGATATTCGCAAAATATGTATTCAAAATAATATTAAAACTTGTTAATAAAACGAAATTTGAAACAGATACAAAAATAGTAGCTGCTTTCCAAAAACCTGTAACTAACTTTTTTGAGGTATTAGGATTTTATTTTGCTTTTAAAATTTTAATTATCGCAGGAGTTCCAATTGACAGTTCATTTATAGAAAAGATTTTCAGTTCTGCTGTAATAATTTTAATTTGTTGGGGACTATATGATCTTACTGGAGAATCTTCTCTGCTGTTTGAGAGAATGCATAAAGCATATGATGTAAAAGTGGATAAAATATTATTCCCATTTATATCAAAAACGTTAAGAATGATGCTAGTAGCGTTAGTTATTACCATAATTGCTGAGAAGTGGGGATATAACATTCAAGGTTTTGTTACTGGGCTTGGGTTAGGAGGATTGGCTTTTGCATTAGCAGCTAAAGATGCGGCATCCAATGTTATTGCAGGTATGTTTATAATATTAGATAAGCCTTTTACTATTGGAGATTGGATTAATAGTGACACATTAGAAGGTAGCATAGAGGATATTTCGTTTAGGACTACTAAAATAAGAACTGTTGATCAAGCATTAATAATAGTGCCTAATTCAAAATTAACTAATGAGGCTGTAACCAATTTTAGCAGAAGGGGTAAACGAAGGGTTAATTTGAATTTAGAATTAACTTATAGCTCTAGGGAGAAATTAGAGATTTGTGTGGATAAGATTAGAAATATGTTAGAGAATTATTCACAGGTTAGTAGGGAAGGCATCCTTGTTACATTTGATAAATTTAATGCAACTAGTTTAGATATTTTAATATGTTTCTTTACTGATACACCAGATTTTGATGAATATTTTAAAATAAAAGAAAATGTTAATTTTAATATACTGGACATTTTACAGCAAGAGGGAATTTCAATGGCTTTCCCAAGCACAAGCGTTTACGTTGAAAAATTACCTAGTATAGATAAAGAAAAAAAAATTGAATTAGTTAATAAACTTCAAAAAAAACTTTAGGACTTTACCCTACAGCTTTTGCAGAGAATGCTATTTTAAACAATTAATTCTATAACATAACCATCAGCTATTATCGAATTTTTTACCTTGCTTTTATCAGAATAGCTATTTGTTCACCAAAAATATACAAAACAGTAAGTGATATTTAACTGGTAATCTAGTATTTAGTGGGGAATAATGTTATAATAGTAATGATGATAGTTGCTTTATTTTAGTTTAATTATATTATATAATTTAGACTAAAATAAAGTTTTTTTTATAAATGAACAGATAAGATGTTTATTGTCTGAATTTTTGGAAATGATTAATAATAAGCTTTTTATTTTTAATAAGTAAAATTAATTATTGAAGGACTATATATTATATAGTGGTTTCTGAGGAGGAATTTATTATGGCAATTAGTTTAAAAAAGGGTCAAAAGGTAGATTTAACGAAAGCTAATCCAGGCCTTAGTAATGTTATTGTTGGACTTGGATGGGATACTAATAAGTATGATGGTGGAGCTTCCTTCGATCTAGATGCAGCGGCTTTCTTAGTTGGAGCAAATGGGAAAGTAACATCTGATAATGATTTTATTTTTTATAATAACCCAAAGGACTCAGCAGGGTCTGTAACACATTTAGGAGATAACAAAACTGGTGATGGTGATGGTGATGATGAACAAATTAGAATTGAACTGAGTAAAGTGCCATCTTCTATTGAGAAGATTAACTTTACTGTAACTATTCACGAAGCTGTTCAAAGATGCCAAAATTTTGGACAAGTATCTAATGCATTTATAAGAATTCTCAATGAAAATAATGATAATGAATTAATAAGATATGATTTAAGTGAAGATTATAGTATTGAAACCGCAGTGGTAGTAGCAGAACTATATCGTAACAACGGAGAGTGGAAGTTCAGTGC
Source organism: Clostridium sp. CM041 (assembly GCF_055081035.1). Taxonomy (NCBI): domain Bacteria; kingdom Bacillati; phylum Bacillota; class Clostridia; order Eubacteriales; family Clostridiaceae; genus Clostridium; species Clostridium sp. CM041. Next base: position 2,309,741 of record NZ_CM143648.1, on the reverse strand, counting down.
AATAGGAAGTGGTTTTGAGGGTGGATTAACTGCGCTTTGTAGTAACTTTGGAATTAGTGTAGATTAAATGGCATTGAAAATGATGATAAACAGCATTAAAAATGATGATAAACAGCATTAAAAATGATGATAAACAGCATTAAAAATGATGATTAATAGCATAAGAAATGATGATTAATAAGGAGGAATAATTATGACAATTAACTTAAGTAAAGGTCAAAAAATAGATTTAACTAAAACTAACCCAAGTTTAGCTAAAGCAGTTATAGGACTAGGCTGGGATACAAATAAATATTCAGGTGGAGGAGATTTTGATTTAGATGCTTCAGCCTTTTTAGTAGGTTCAAATGGAAAAACCAATAATGACCTAGACTTTATATTCTATAACAATTTAGAGCATTCAACAGGAGCTGTTATACATACCGGTGATAATAGAACTGGAGAAGGCGAGGGAGACGATGAACAATTAATCATTGAATTTTCTAAAGTACCAACAGACATTGATAAAATTGCAATTACAGTAACTATACATGATGCAATAGCTCGTGCACAAAATTTCGGCCAAATTTCTAATGCTTTTGTTAGAGTGGTAAATGAAGAAACTAATGAAGAAATCCTAAGGTACGACTTATCAGAAGATTTTTCAGTAGAAACTGCATTAGTATTTTGTGAAATATATCGTAACAATGGAGAATGGAAATTTAGTGCGACAGGAAGTGGATTTCAAGGTGGATTAGCAGCCCTTTGTAAAAATTATGGTCTTGATGCATAGAAAGCAATATGATATTTAAATTAATCAGTGGATAAATATTCACTGAATATTTAAAGGGGATGACAAAATGGGTATAAATTTACAAAAAGGTCAAAAGATAAATCTTACAAAAGATAATCCTGGGTTAAAAAAGACAATGGTCGGACTTGGATGGGATCCAGTGGAGCGAGCATCTAAGGGATTGTTTGGAGGCTTATTTGGTGGAAAGCAAGCACAAATAGATTGTGATGCTTCTGTGCTAATGCTTGATGAAAATGATAAGCTAAGAGGAAAAGAAAATATGGTTTATTTCGGGAACTTAAAAAGTAAATGTGGTAGTATTCAGCATATGGGAGACAATCTTACTGGAGATGGTGATGGAGATGATGAGCAAATTATGGTTGATCTGTCAAGCATACCTCAAAATATAACTAAGTTAGTTTTTGTGGTTAATATCTATGCGGCAGTTCAGCGTAAACAACATTTTGGTATGATACAAAATGCTTTTATACGTTTAGTAAATCTAACGGACAATAAAGAGATGCTTCGTTTTAACTTAACAGAAGAATATTCTGGTAAAACTGGGTTATTCGTTGCAGAAATTTATCGCAATAATGGAGAATGGAAATTTACAGCCGTAGGAGAAACAGATGCTTCATCTGGCTTAGGTGAAATGATAAAAAGATACCAATAGACAAACTGGGTTTAAATAGATTATAGATAAATGTAGATATATTTATATACATTTATAGATATATAGATATATAGATATACTAGTGATGTAGAAAATGAGAGGGTTATCATTTTCTACATTTTAATTTAAAAGAAATTATGTAAATTACAGAAGGGTGGATAACATGAAATATTTTAATAAGCAGATCTCAGAAGTTTTAAAAAGTCTTAAAGTTGATAGTAGTAAGGGATTATCGGGTTCTGAGATTAAAGAAAGACTAGCAAAGTATGGTGCTAACGAATTTACTAAACAAGAAAAGGGATCGATGTGGGATAGTATTAAGGAGGCAATAACTGAGCCTATGATGATAATACTTTTAGTGGCAGCGGTAATTAGTGCATTAGTAGGAGAGTTTAGTGACGCCATTGGTATAGTATGTGCTGTAGCAATAGGAATTGGCATAGGAATTTTCACAGAAGGAAAATCACAAAAAGCTGCAGATGCGCTTTCAAAAATGACAGAAAATATAGAAGTAAAAGCATTGCGCAATGGGAAAATTGTTCAAGTGAATAAAAGTGATTTGGTACCTGGTGATATAGTTTCAATTGAGACGGGTGATATGGTACCAGCGGACGGAAGACTCATAAGTAGTATAGATTTAATGGTTAGAGAGGATATGCTTACAGGAGAATCAGAAGACGTGAGCAAGGATTTCGATGTTATTATAGAAATGGAAAATATACAAGCTAAAGATAAAAATATTGTGCAAGACCCTATTCCAGCAAAACAAACGAATATGGTTTTCGGGGGAACACTTATTGCGTATGGTAGAGCTAGCTTTGTAGTTACTTCCACTGGTGATAGCTCACAAATGGGCGAAATAGCTAAAAATCTTGAAGAAAGTGATTTAGAAACACCGCTTCAAGCAAAACTTGGAGATTTGGGTGCTAAGATTTCAAAAGTATCAAGCGCAATAGCTGCGATACTATTTATAATTATGATTATAAAAATGGTTCTAGCAAATACTATATCACCAGATACTACCGGTGTATTTGCCTTTTTAGAGTCTGTTGGACCAATAAAAACTGCGTTTGTTGTATGTGTTGCTTTAATTGTTGCAGCTGTTCCAGAAGGTCTTCCAACAATGATAAATATGACACTTGCAATAACTATGCAAAAGATGGCTAAGATAAATGCGCTTGTTACTAAAAAAGAAGCCTGTGAAACAATAGGTTCTGTAAGTGTAATATGCTCAGATAAAACAGGTACACTTACTCAAAATAGAATGACTGTAGAACAAGTTTACTTAAATGGCAAGTTCAAAGCAAGAGATGAATTAAGCGATAGAAATAACTATTTTATAGATAACTGTATCGTAAATTCAACAGCAGATATTGAGAAAGCTGATAAAGAAGTAAAATATTTAGGTAGTGCAACAGAATGTGCTCTTCTTTTATACAATGATGCTTGTGATTATGTACAAGAAAGACAAAGCGCAAAAATAGCTCATCAAATTCCATTTAGTTCAAAGCGTAAGAGAATGAGTACTGTTATAGAAGAGGATAAAGGTGCCACAGTATTAACAAAGGGAGCGCCAGAAATTATTTTAGAATTATGCAAGTATGAACATATTAATTGCATGGAAGTGGAGCTCGATCAAGCAAGACGAGAAGAAATATTAGATGAAATAGAGAAACTTCAGAGAAAATCTATGCGTGTACTTGGATTTGCATATAGAAATATAAGTGAAGAGGTAGCTATGGCATCCGAGCAAGGCACTTTAGAAAATGACTTAGTGTTTACAGGATTCGTAGGAATAAGAGATCCTCTAAGACTTGACGTTAAGGAAGCCGTAGAAACTGCTAAAAAAGCAGGAGTTTCTACAAAAATGCTTACAGGGGATAACATTAATACCGCCATTGCTATAGGAAAAGAATTAGGATTACTTAGTGGTAAAAATAGGGCAGTAGAGGCTACTTATATAGATACATTATCTGATGAGGAACTTAAAGATGAAATAACAACAATCTCAATAGTAGCACGTTCAAAGCCTGATACAAAAATGAGAATAGTTGAGGCTCTTCAAAGTAATGGAGAAGTAGTTGCAGTAACTGGAGATGGAATAAATGATGCTCCAGCCCTTACAAGAGCAGATGTGGGTATAGCTATGGGTATAGCTGGTACCGAAGTTAGTAAAAATGCAGCGGATATAATTTTAACAGATGATAGTTTTGGGACTATAGTAAAAGGAATTAAATGGGGAAGAGGTATTTATGAAAACTTCCAAAGATTTATTCAATTCCAGATAACTGTAAATATAATTGCATTCTTAACAGCAATTTTATCTGTAGTGTTTGACTTTCAAATGCCATTCACTACAATACAACTTCTATGGGTAAATATTATAATGGATGGCCCACCGGCACTATCCCTGGGACTAGAACCAGTAAGAGATGCTGTTTTAAACAGAAAACCTACAAATAGAAATGCTAGTATTATAACTAAACAAATGTTAAGAAGTATGATTGCCAATGCTTTATATATAACTTGTGTTATCATGATTCAGATGAAATTTGACATATTAGGAACTGGATTCCCTAAAGATGGGATTGCAGGACCAAACGAAATGCAAACAGCATTATTTGCATTATTTGCTTTCAGTGCATTATTTAATGCTTTTAATTGTAGAGAATTTGGGTCAGATAGCATATTTCCTAGCCTTACAAAGAACACTATATTTTTAAAGATAATTATGATTACAGCAGTAACACAAATATTTGTAACTGAAGTGTTTTCAAAATTCTTTAATGCAGTGTCTTTAAGCGCTACTATGTGGTTAAAGATAATCATTTTATCTTCACTTATAATAGTAGTAAATGAAATTGTGAAATTGATTGTGAAGCCTTTTGTAAAAAAAGAACAACAACAAATAGAAGAAGAATCAGAAGAAAAGAGAGTAGCTTAGAAGAGTAGGAATATGAAAATAAATAGACTGGAATACGTACTTATTATTTATTTTCATGTGGACAAAATGATAAATCCCCTATTATTGATTTTAATCAATAATGGGGGATTTAATTTGTTCTAAATAAGGTAAACGTAATATTATTCAATATAGGAACATACTTCATTACGAGAAATATCGTTAATTTCGTGGAATTTTTGATGTACTATATTTAAAATTTCCTCACCTGCAAATATACCAGATTTTTTTGTAATATAGACATTATTATGGAGTGTTTTCTCGAAAAGGTTACTTAGTAATTCTCCGTGAGACGGAACTAATCCATAATTTGAATGTTTAATTAGGGGGTAGTCTAGCAGAGAATCACCAGCAGCAAGGAATATATTTGTATTTTCTAGTTGCATTATATAATTTATAGGATCATATTTATTTATACAATTAGGTACTATATATACCTTTTTACCTTGCTTTGATACGCTGTAATTATAGCCTTTGCAAAATGAACGTAATACTTCAAAATAATCTAATTCCACTTTCCCATTTGTTATGTTATTAGCTAGTTTGTCCTCATCCACAATAGAGTATATGAATAAATCTTCACAAGTTTTATATGATTTTATAAAATCACTTTCTAAAAAGAAACTGCATAATACTATCATATTCCTAACAGATACAACTTTTTTAAGCTTATTAGAGCTTATATCTGTCCAAGATTTAAGTTCAATACCATTCTTAAGAATGATACCTCCATTGGCTACAACGGCATATTTAGGTTTTATTATATCATAAAAATATTTCATTCGCGTGTATTGCTCTGGGGAACGAGTGGTAACAGGTATAAAAAGCATAATTTCATTTATATGTTCAAGTTTATTGTGCATGGATTTAGTAATAAAACTGCACATATTGTTATTATAAAAGTCAACAGGAAAAAGGTTTTCTTCATTAATTAAGTTACAATGTCTTGAAGAATATATAAGCGTACTATCAAGGTCCGAGGCAAATATCATAAAAACACATCCTTATAGATCTTCTTTTTCTTTAGATTTAATAATGCCACAGCAGGAATAGCACATATCGGTATATATTTCTACAGGAATATCCTTTTCCGCGGCTAACGTAAATATATGCTTTAAATTTGGATTATCAAAGGAGTCAACTAGTATTTTAAAGGGAATTCTTCTTAGAAGTACTCGTGTGGTTTCCCCAATTCCTGGCTTTATAAGATTAATATTATTGATGCCAAATTTATGTCTGATGCTTTCGATGTCGCGAAGTCCTTTGCAGTTTAAAGAATTACCATCAAACTCAATATCCGCGGCAACTTGTGTAACGTTTGGGTCATTCAACAGTTCATATAGATAATTATTATCTAGCTCATCGAAACAGTTACATATTTCATCTATATAGAAATTGGAAACATCAGCGGGCGTTAATTCTTTATAAAATTTTATACCGTGAAAATCATCACTGCAAATAAACTTATCATTAAGTACAGTCCTGCTTACAAGACCCGAAACTGTAGAATTAAGACAAGCGCTTGGAATTAAAAAATCTTCTCTTGTACCATAAATGAGGGTACAATGAGCGGGGTCCGATAGTACGGCTAGGTCCGAATTCAAGGTTATATTAAACTCCTGCGAATATTCTTTGCAAGCTTTTGTTAATGTATGTTGAATAACCCCTTTACCTGTCCACCCATCAATGAATTGTATCTCTAAGAAGGGGTGATTCTTTAATATATACATAAGTGCATTTTTATCTATGCCTTTATCACGTATTATAGAAATACTGTAATGAGGAGCGGTTATATTATACTTAAACTGTATATATCTTTTAATTAATATGCCAATAGGTGTACCGGCTCTTGCAAGAGAGACTAAAACAATATTTTTACCTCTTTTAGCTATAATTTTCTCGCTTAATATAGAAACTAGAGAAGCTAGTTTGTTTTTTGAATGCTCAAGGGTACTATAGAAAATATCCATGTATCCTTTTGAGGGAGTATATTCTATTGGTAACATTTCTGAATAGTGGATTCCACTTTGTATAGCATTTTCTCTAAATTCATTATCTTGCTCCACTATAAGGTGTGATATGTCTTTAAGAAGAAATACAACATCTTCCGTGCAGTAGCTTCCTGAAAAAATACATTTATTCATTTAAATACACCTCTTTTTTATATTATTTAAGAAACTTAAAAATTATCTGCTGTAATCAATTTAAAAGGGATTATACATTAGCATTTCCAGCATACAAATATAATGGATTTAGCATGAAAATAAGAGAAAATGCTATTTAATTCATCTTTCTTTTCTTTGGTTAAAGGCTTTTCAGAGAAGAAAAATACCTGGGTATAGAAATTATCAGGAATATTATAAAGGTAGTTAGTTATAGTGTCATCCTCAGGGCTTTGAAAAGCAATCTTATTTTTATTTCCATAAGAAGCTATATTTCTAGCATGAACGGGACTTCTTGTAGTGGAATGAAAATAGACATTATCTCCGAGCATCGAGCTTATACTACAAGGTAAATATATAAACTCCCCAGTTCCTATGCAAAGACAATTTCCAGTAGTTCTTTCTTTTATCAAAAATTTAGATATTGAATTGATTTCTTCAGAAATTTTCAAATTATCGCGAGAGGTAATTCCAAATCTACCAGTAGATTTATTATAGCCCTCAATACTTTGCGCTATTTGAAAAACACACTCTTTACTTGGAATTAGTTTAGTAGAACTTGGAGGAATAGTTATCTCGTCGCTAATAATATCTTTTGATTTACTGCACTTAATATCACCTTTTAATAAGGAACATACCCTGACATCTATGTTTTTTTCATCAATGAACATTTTATAACTATTAGCATCTCGCCAGTCTAAAATGGATATTATCCCAAAATATTTCCCGGGAAGGCATTTTATTAAATTTAATGCAGATTTACCTGTAGTAAGTTCATCGTCTATTAAAACTATATCAGAAAATTTATTAAAAAAATCACTTTCATAAGGGAAAAGCGAATGCTCTACTGCATGAGAATGTTCTTCATTAAAAAACAATGCAGGTTCTATAGAAGTTATTTTCTCACGCGAAGTATGTATATAAGCCGCATTTGAGAAGTTTTGAAATACTGATTGAGCAAGACCTGTAGCTGTCTCTGCAAAACCTATAAAAAGGGTTTTGTTTGCAAGCCTTATGGGTGTGTTTAAAATATCGTGTAAACTGTGGAGATTAACAGAGGTATCCATGTTATGAGAGACATCTAATGAAATAAGCGTATCAACTAATTCAGTAGTAGGATAAAGCACTGTGTCCTCTCTTTCATTAATCCATAAACGAGCCAAAATTCCTCCAATAATTTTTAGAGTATCTGGAATCATTGGCATATGTTTTCCTATAACCTTACTTACAAATAAAAAATCCCTCTTTTTATTTTCTCTAGCGGACATTGTAAAAAGCTTTGAAGCTGGAATGTTACATTTATTTTCTTTTATATTAAGTGATATTTGTAGGCTATTATCTATATTGTAATGAAGTGATTGATTGTAATAATTCTCTGTGTGATTTTCCATCCTCTAATACCCCCATTATTTTAGCTTTTAGTAATGTTTCTTTAGCCCACATTTCATGGGGTTTTACCTCATTCATTTTATTGGAATAATTGCTCTTTATTACACCATCAAGTGATGAACTGATAATATTAAGTGCATCTGTATAGTCTTCTTTAGAAACTACCATAAGAGAATTTACTACATTTACTTGAGTTGGATGTATAACAGTTTTACCAGTTAAGCCATTGGTTCTATCTAAAAGGGTTTCTTTAATAAGAACATTATTATGAAAATCTAAAACGTTGCTATAATATTCATAAACTACCCCGGAAATAACATAATCATCTCGTTTAAAGACATTTATTATATCACTAATACAGTCCTTTATTACGGCTAAATCGTATATGGTGAAATCTTTACCTCGACGAAGACTATATAATCCAGAAAAATCTGTTCCGCCAATTCGAATGTTTAAAACATATTCTTTATAAGAATCTAAGATATGTTTTACGCGAGTAAGTTCTTCTATTCGAGTTTCTTTATGAATTATGCAGGGGGTTTCGAGTATTGGCATTCCGTACAGGGTTCTTTTATTAGATATATTGTATTCTTTTAGTATAGAAAAGTATTTTTCTCCAAGTGTAAAATCAAATTTAGGGAAAATAAAACCACAAAGACCAATTAAAGAAGATTCATTAATCAACTTTTGAAGTTGACTAACATTTCGGACTCTGATAAAAATAAGGGGTAGACTATCGATAAAAGAAGAGTTATCTTTTAAAAGAAGGCCGATACTCTTAAATAGATTAATAATGTTAGTTTCAGCTTGTACAACTTGGTCTGAAGATACGGAATCTTCAAGACAAAGACTGATGGTGTGAGTACCCATTTTGTTACTTAAAAGAATGTCCTTAAGTAAATGTTCTCGCGTTGCTGGCATGTATAAACATGCGCCTAATGAATAGGATAACTCTTCCTTTGAGGAAAATAATCCGTAAATTGAAGGGGCTTTAAAGAAAATATCTTGTGAATTATTAATATTATTAAAATATCGCATAATTGTTCTCCATTTATTATAATAAATTAATCAGTAATTTAAAGATTATAAATAGTACTGATTGTGATACAAATTATAGCATATTTCTATACACAATTACATATTACACACAGAAATTACTGAATATAGAATAAATATAATTGATCTATTCGTTAATAAATCATTAACAACATTATGATATACTTTACACATAGAATTTTAAAAAATGGAAGTTTGCAAAAATACATAGAGTACATAGTTAGAAATTCCGCTATATTTAAATTGAGAAAGGAGTCAACATACATGTTTAATTTTAGAAATCACCAAGAGCTTACTTGCATCGCCGAGGGAGATGGACATTTTTTTGCAAAAGTTGGTGCTATGGTGGCTTACACGGGTAATTTTACTCAAGAAAAAGTATTAGTAGATACAAATAACAATCAAAGCATATTCAAATCTGTTATGAATCTAGCTGCTAGAAAGCTGACAGGTGAGAATATTCCTATTATGAAAGTAAATGGACAGGGAAGTTATTATATGGCAGACAAAGCACAACATATTAGTATAATTACACTTCAGTCAGGTCAGAGTATAGGAGTTGAAGGAGAAAATTTACTTGCTTTTACGCAGGAGTGTAAATATGGAGTTAGATTTATGGGGTCAGGTGTAATATCTCAAAAGGGTATGTTTACATCAAATTTAACAGCTACTTCTAATAATGCGCAGGTAGTTATAACTACAAATGGAAACCCGATTATTCTAGAGTCTCCTTGCGTAGTAGATCCTGATGCAGTAGTATGCTGGACAGGCGCTGACCCTCATTTTAAAACAGATGTAAATTGGAAAACTTTTCTTGGGCAAACCTCTGGAGAATCCTATATGTTAGAATTTAATTCTCAGGGCGAAACTGTAATTATCCAGCCTTGTGAAAGAACTTCAGGATTAAATGTTGCAATAGATTAGGAGGTACGTGTTTGTGGCTATAATTATTGAAAGCAGTAATAAAAAAATAATATCTCAAAAGAGACAATATGGAAAATTAATTGTTGAGACCTCAATTATTCCCGAAAAAAAGGCAACTGTAGTAATGGGGCCAAATCAGAACACGAATAAGAATAATGCTGAAGGGTCAAACAATGTACATTCTAAAATTATTTCTGAGCCTAAAGTTAATGTCCCATTAAAGGTAAATAATATGGAAAAAAGAAAACTTGTGGATGTTACTAAAAGCATTAAATTAGCGAAAGGGCAGAAGTTAAGCTTAAATCAGAACGCTAAAAATCTTTCGAAATTAATAGTAACATTAGATTATAATATAATAAAAAATAATTATAATGAGTTTGATTTAGATGTATCGGTATTTATGGTAGATATAAATGATAAAATAGCAGAAAAAGATTTTATTTTTTATGAAAACACTAAGAGCACTTGTGGCGGAATAGTAATTAAAAAGGATCATAATACTTCTCTTAAGGAAGCTTACAATGAGTGCATACAGCTAGATTTAAATCTAATACCACCTCATATTCAAAAATTAGCTTTTACTGTAACCGTATATGAAGCAAATGAAAGGAAGCAAAACTTTGGGCAAGTATCAGATGGATATTTTAGAATTATAGCGGGTGACAATAAACAAGAAATTCTAAACTATAAATTTAATGAAAATTTATCTGTAGAAACAGCCATCGTAGTAGCTGAGATATATAGATATAAAAATGAATGGAAAATTAATTGCATAGGTAGTGGATTTAGGGGTGGGTTAGAAGCTTTGTGTAATAATTATGGGATCGATACGGTTTAGGAATTGATTGTTAGCTTTGAAATTCCTAAATATCAACATTATATAACTTATATTTAAAATAAATAAGGGACTTTACTCAATAAGTCCCTTATTTGTTTTTTGAAGAAAATCATTTGAAATTAAAGATGTTAGAAAAGAATTTTTTTGCTTTTTCTTTGGTATATTTTTTTTCGTTTTTAAAATCAGGTAAGGATAAATTAAAATTAACTTCTTCTAATCTATGAGTATCATAAAATTTTTCCTGGATTTTTCCTTCTATGTTATTATAGCCAGTAGGAGTTAATATAGTAATGTCAAATCCGAATATGTTTAAAAAACATAATACAATGGAATCTTCATCGCTAAAAATACTTTCATTATTATCATAAATAACAAGTTTAGGTATTTTTGAAGGGTAATCATACTGCTGAATTAGCTGTAGTATATTTTTATCAAGATTTAATATGGTCATTAAAATCTTTAATTTGAATTCTTTATCTATAGTTTTTATTAGCATATCGGTTTTCATCAAATAATTTATTTTTTGTAAAATAGTATGTTGCAGGGAAGTTTTTAAATAAGAAAATTTGTAACAGCTATGATTTAGTAGTTTTTGTTTATCAATTAACCCGATATTATCAAGTACAAAGGCTAAGGAGTATAAATCGGTTTTGGAGTAGGTTACCTTAGTAAAAGGAATTTCAGCTATAAGTAATGTATTATCTGATGATTTTAACTTAAAGAAATCATTCCAATATAAATTCAAATCGCTGTGTACACCGCTTATTTTCGCGAATAAGTTTGGCATATATACGGTGCTATTCTCTACTTTAAATCCTGTGCGCAAACTAGAGGGTTCATCCCATAAAATTTTCAGCTCATAAAAGGTAGTTTTTAACGTAGTAGGGTGAGTTTCATATTTTTCAAATTGCCAAGGCTTATAAAAGCCATCATCATCGGTATATAGTGTAGCCTCTAATTCCCTTGAGGCTTTTAGAGCAATAGTTTCGTGTCTTATGAGTAATTCTTCTTTTGGAAATTCTTTTAAATGTGCTTTATATGGGAGTTCAAAGCTTTTTGAAAATAGATCACTATATTCTGTAATCTCTAAAATCATATCACAGAAGGAATTTATATATATAATATCACAGCCTAATCTAGATAAAAAAATCAAGAATAAAAGCTCATGTTTTTTAATATCACCATAATATATTACTTTAGGATTAAAAATTTCATCGGACGAAGTATTTTGAAAGTCGAAATTTTTCATAAGGTTTGGAACAAATTCATAAACCCAAGAAAGTAATTTCAAAGAAAAATTTCTAACTTTGGACAGGTTTAAATTTTTTTCTTCCTTACAGTATAAATCTAATATATAGCTAAAACTATTTGCCATAGAGCAATTTAAAGTATGATTACTCGTCGGGAAAACCTTGTGTTCTAGAAATAGAGCCGCAAGCTTCCTTGTGAGTGATACATCACAAGGATCTATATATTGCCATATGTTTAAAGTACTGGTGATTAATTTAGGATTAGAGCGTATGGGTATAGAGTCTGTAAATCTTAAATATAAACCTTCGAAGATACTAAAGTTTTTGTCTAATTTAAATAGGTCATTATAATAGTCATCTTCATTTTGCTTTATTCCTATATACCTATAAAAATATACTGGGATAAAAGCAGAAGAGCCACCTAAAAACCCAATTCTTTTATTGGCAGGTATGGTTAAATCATCAAATATATTCATACTGCTTTTAAGGATAATGTTAATAGAATCTTTAAAGGTTATATATAAAGATGAATTTCTGTTTTCTACAACATGCTGTTTGTTTTGAGTAATAGTTTTTGGAGATTCAATAGTATCCTCTTTTTTAGCTTTAGTATTAGTAAGGTTTGTTTTAAAATTAAGATCTATTAATGGTTCAGTCTTAGGTAAATTTATGAGTTTTGAATACATATTTTCTTTATCAATTTTGGCGAAATCCATATCGGATAGTGAATTAATATAAAGAACATCACAACCTAGCTTCGATAAGAATATTAAAAAATATATTTCATGGTTTTTTATCTCACCATAAAAAAGGACTTTAGGATTAATAATATCTTTTTCAATTTTAGGGTTATAATCAGAGTTTTGGAATAATTTTGGAACAAACTCTCCAATCCATCCTAAAAATTTAACAGCAAAATTCTTGATTACAGTTTCTGTAACATTAGGTTTATTTGCTAAATAAAGGTCTAAGGTTTCATCAAAACTACTTTCAATATAATCATCGAGGAAGTTGTTTTTTATGTTCGGCAGTAGTCCTTTAGTTTTAAGAATACTAATTAAAGTATTTCTTTGGAGTGGATTGGAACTAAGAAGTCCATCCCAGGGTATTTGTAATATAGAGGTAGATAAAATTGTCATTGGTATTCCTGAGGTGAATTTTAAATATAAGCTTTGAAGTGAAGTCAGCTCATCGTTTAGTTTATGTAAATTCTCATAATAGAGTTCTTTATTTTTACAAGTGCCAATATATCTATAAAAATAAATGGGTATATTAGGTGATTTCGATCTAATAAACCCAGGACGTTTATTTACAGGAACAAATATATCTTTAAATAAATTTTGTGATTCTAAAATAGATGTACTTATCTGTTTTCTAGTATTAATCAAAGTTTAACCCCCAATCTTATTTCTAGATCTATAGTACCGACTGATATAGATTTAGAAAATAAAATTAAATTTATATAAAGAAATTTAATAATAAAATGAGATTTTATTTATTAAAAATAATATACAGTTATTATAACTAGTTTATCATTTAATGTATAAAAACACTATAAAACTCTAAGGCTAATAATAGAAATATGAAAGAAAACAAAGAAATACTATAAATATGCTAAGACAGAGAGGATGTTATAAATTGAAAATAAATGAATCACTAGTATGCCCAAAATGTAATAGTAAAAACTTCGAAATAAAACATGAGGCAACTTATCTCTATACATATAAAATAGATACAGTAAATATAAATATAGATGATGAAGGAGCAGAAAATCTTCCGTTTTTATTTGATAATAGAGAACAGACTTGTTTCAAGGAATTTATAGAATGTAATCAGTGTGGCACCAAATATCCTTGCTGCTTTGATAAAGACAATCAAACTGTAGATTTGACTATAATGAAAAAGGCAATAAGAGCAGACAATGTAAAAAAACCTGAGTTCCTTGGGTGAAGATCCAGGGTCAACTTTTATAATTTGTATATATAGGAACATATCATGTGAAATGCGCTTCAAATAATGTATATTTTTGGGGCACACTAATATAGCTATTGAAATATACATATAATAAATATAAAATATAAACTATTTAGGAAGTGAGGGTTATGATATATTTCAATAATGTTCCAAGATATTCTTATAATATTATAAACACTTATCCACATGATGTTAATGCTTTTACCGAGGGGCTAGTATATGAAGATGGGCTTCTTTATGAAAGCACCGGAAGAATTAATGAATCCACACTACGTAAAGTAGATTTGCAAACAGGAGAGATTTTAAAGTTACACAAATTAGATAGAAATTATTTTGGCGAAGGAATTACACTTTATAATGATAAAATTTTTCAGCTAACATGGAAATCTAATGTGGGATTTATTTATGATAAAGATACTTTTAATTTAATTAATAAATTTTACTATAATACAGAGGGGTGGGGAATCACTCACAACGATGAGCATTTAATTATGAGTGATGGTACAGATGAAATATATTTTTTAAATCCCCAAAATTTTAAAAAGGTGTATAGTATTAAAGTACATGATGAATTTAAGCCTATTAAAAAACTAAATGAATTGGAGTTTATTAAAGGGGAAATTTATGCGAATGTATGGAAATGTGATAAAATTGCTAGAATTTGTCCACATAGCGGGAAAATAACTGGATGGATAGAGCTTAAAGGACTGCTAAGTCCTAAAGAATGTAAAAGAGCAGGTACACTGAATGGAATAACGTATGATAAAAAAAATAATCGCACCTTTGTAACTGGAAAGATGTGGCCTAAAATATTTGAAATAAAATTAATTTAGAGATGTGTTAATTTGTTATCATAAATCACCTATAGATAAATTATTCCAATTATTTCAGATGTGTTGTATAATATAAATAATAAATAATTTTGGGATGAGGGAGTTAAAATGAAGAAAGTTATTATAACTATAGTTATAACACTTATTTTTGTTATAATAGCTGGAGCCTATACTATAGGTATGTTTTATACAATAGTAGAGGATGGGGGGCCAGCGTTCTTACTACCACTATCAGTAATTATTTTTATAGGAATTATGGGAGTATTAAGTTATAACATGTATGAAAGAATAAAGGAAATAAGAAGGGGTGATGAGAATGATATTAGTAAATACTGATTATATTACTGGCAAAGATATAGAGACTATTTCTATTGTTAAAGGATCAGTTGTATGGTCAAAAAATGTGGGCAAGGATATTTTAAGCAATTTTAAAACTTTAGTTGGCGGAGAAATTAAAAGTTACTCAGAGATGATGAATGAAGCTCGGGCTATAGCAACAAAACGTATGGTAGAAGAAGCAGAAGGTTTGAGTGCTGATGGTGTCATTAACATAAGATATGCAACTAGCGCTATAATGCAAGGGGCCGCAGAGGTTATTGCTTATGGAACTGCGGTAAAATGTAAATAGTAATAAATTATAAATATTACAAAAATAACTTTAG
Source organism: Clostridium sp. CM041 (assembly GCF_055081035.1). NCBI lineage: Bacteria > Bacillati > Bacillota > Clostridia > Eubacteriales > Clostridiaceae > Clostridium > Clostridium sp. CM041. The sequence continues at coordinate 2,294,246 of NZ_CM143648.1, read as the reverse complement.
AAAAACACTGTAATAGTTAGTTACAGTGTTTTTCTAAGGTTAATCTTTTTTGAATAGTTTTCTCTTTGTTATAGTAAAACTATATTCTCGTCTATACAATCGGTTATCATTTCATCTGGCCATATTGAGGCGTGAACTTCACCAATATGAGCCTTGTTTAGGAAATACATACACATTCTAGATTGGCCTATGCCACCACCCATAGTATATGGGAGCTTACCTTCCAGTAACATCCTATGGAATTCTAATGTACAACGTTTCTCACAACCTGATAATGCAAGTTGCTCTTTTAGCGCTATTTCATCAACTCTTATTCCCATAGAGGAAAGTTCAAAGGCTTTTTCTAGTATTGGATACCAGAATACGATATCTCCATTAAGTGACCAATCATCATAGTCGGGAGCTCTACCATCGTGCTTTTCGCCAGATTTTAGGTCGCCACCAATTTGCATTATAAATACTGCAAGTTTTTCTTTGCATATGGCATCTTCCCTTTCTTTTGGGGTAAGAGAAGGGTACATATCCTCTAGTTCTTGTGTAGTTATAAAGAAGATTTTTTCAGGTAAAAATTGGTCTATTTCAGGATATAGTTTGTGGATATGGTCCTCAGTATCTTTAAAAACTGCATAAATACTAGTTACAATTTCTTTTAATTTATCTAAAGTTCTTTCTTTTTTAAGAATAACCTTTTCCCAATCCCATTGGTCCACATATATGGAGTGAAGGTTATCTAAATCTTCATCGCGTCTTATAGCATTCATATCAGTATATAGACCTTCTCCGGACTCAAAATTATATCTATATAAAGCCATACGTTTCCATTTAGCTAAAGAATGTACGATTTCAATAGGTGTATCAGTCATGGCTTTCATATCAAAGGAAACAGCACGTTCAGTACCGCTTAGGTTATCATTTAAACCGGTGCTAGACTTTACGAAAAGAGGAGCTGAGACCCTGGTAAGAGATAACTCTTTTGATAGCCTGTTTTCAAAATAATCTTTTAATTGTTTAATAGCAATTTCCGTATGCTTTAATCCGAGAAGTGGATTGTATCCATCGGGAATTGCAAGTCCTTTCTTGTAAGTTATCATAAATAAAACCTCCTAGTAATGTTGTGATTTTTTTTGTAATGATTATAATGGTCGTGCTAAATAATTTTAAAAATTTAAACAAAAAACAAAAAACCTTCATCCTAGTTTCTAGGACGAAAGGTTAGACTTCCGTGGTACCACCTAAATTAGCTGAAAAAGCTCACTCATAATCAGTACGGAAATAAATCTTCGATACTGCCCTATAAATAACGGTTAGGCTCCGTCCATACCTAATTTCACAAGGATTTCAGTTGGAAACTCAGAGATGTTATTCAACATAGGCTTCGTATGGAACTTACACTATAATCCACTCGCTTTAACTACTTCCTACATTTACTCTTCTCGTCACAGTTTTTAGATAAATAACTTTAAATCATTTTAACTTGCAAGATGAAATTTGTCAACATGCAAAAATAAATGTTTGGTTTTACAGGGTACTTCTCTATGTTAAAGGACTGTAACCATTACATGATGTTACTAAAACTCTAAAGATATTATTATTGACAAGTATATTTAATTAAATCATAATTGAAGTGTTAATAAAGAGAAGTTAGTGAAATGATTAAGGGGTGTGTATATGAAGAAGAAACATATAGATTGGATTTTGGTTATAGGGTGGATGATATTAATATTTTTGTTTTCTAGCCAAGTTGGAGAAGTATCAAGTGGAAATAATAAATTTGTTGCATCTGTATTCAACTTACTTGGATTAGATTTAAATAGCATATTTGGGACTTTGAGTGATTTTATAGTTAGAAAAGCAGCTCATTTCACTGAATATTTTATTTTATATTTTCTGTTATATAGAGCTATAAATACAAAGAAGAATCTAGACATTAAAGTTTTTATTAAGATTATATTGATTGTGTTTTTATATGCATGCTCAGATGAGTATCATCAAGCTTTTGTTCCAGGAAGAGGACCTGCCTTTCGAGATGTGATAATAGATACTTGTGGAGGCCTTGCCGCATTCTTGACGATGTATATTTGTGTCACATTAAAAAAAATTGCTTCTTCGAAAAAAGACCTGACTAAATTTAAATAAAATTTTGCTCCGATAGCTAATCAACTGCCCGCTCGATTAGCTATCGGAGCTTTTACATTTAAGATATTCACTTAATACCAGACAAACCAACATTAATTGGTGTGTTACAAATATTATTTCTAAGGGGTAAGGAGGGTTTTATTTCTAAATTAAAAGGAGATATACATAGTCATGGAATATGGTAAATATAGGTGAGTAAAAGAATTATCGTCCATTATAACTATTAAATATAAATTAACCAATGAAACAAGTCTATAATAGGGGTATATGGTGAAATTTGGGTTATTCATTTGATTGCATAACCGAGTTAACAAATGAATCTAAGTAAATAATATAATCTTATAGTTATGAGAAATCACAGAGAAAACATATATTAATAGTGCATTTATAAATCTAAATTGAAATAGGGTAGGTAAATTAAATGGAATTAATAAAAGAAATATATGAAAAAGATATTGGTTACAATTATGAAGATATAGACATTACTTATAAGCTCAGAAAAGCATCAAGATCGATTGTATTAAATGATTCACGGAAAATAGCTTTATTATATGTATCAAAGAATAACTACCACAAGTTGCCGGGTGGAGGAATTGAAGCAGGTGAAGATCGAAATAGTGCTTTAAATCGCGAGGTTATGGAAGAAACGGGGGTAAATATTGATATTTTAGGTGAAGTAGGTACAATAATAGAATATAAAAATATGCAAAAATTATTGCAAATATCATACTGCTTCTATTCTAAAGTTAAAGGGTATATTAAACAACCATCATTTACAGATGAGGAAATAGATAATGGATTTCAATTAAAATGGGTTGCATTAGATGAGGCTATACTGATTCTTGAGAAAGACACACCGGATAATTACATTGGTAAATTCATTCAAATAAGAGATTTATTGTTTCTGAAAAGGGCAGAAGGTATTATAAAGAGCAAAAACATATAATAATTGTTAGATATTTGGTATTATCTTATTATAGTAAGAGGGTGGGTTAAAATGAAAATATATATAACAAGACATGGGGAAACAGAATGGAATAGAGAAGGCAGAATGCAGGGATGGAAGGATTCTAATTTAACTGAAATAGGGATTGATAACGCTAAAAAGCTCGGCGTAAGTTTAAAAGATATAGATTTTGATTATATTTATTGTAGCCCGCTGGGAAGGGCTGTTGATACAGCGAAGTACATTAGAGGAAATAAGGATACGGAAATAATTAAAATTGATACTTTAAAAGAAATGGGATTTGGTATATGGGAAGGCATGGATCAAGAAAAAGTAAAAGAACTATATCCCTTGCAGCAGTTTAATTTCTGGAATAAGCCTTATTTGTATCAACCTGTAGAGGGGGAGGGCTTTGATCAATTGATTAATAGAGTAAAAAAAGTGTTGTATGACATTGCGAGTAATACTATAGGTGAAAACATTTTAATAGTATCACATACACTTGTAATAAAGGCGATCTATTCAATAATAAAGAATTATTCTCTTGAGGAATTTTGGAATAAACCATTTATGTATGATACATGTTTAACTGTATTAGAAGTTGAAGATAAGAAAATTGAAATTATTTTAGAGGCTGATATTTCACATTTAAATTAAGGATATGAATAAGGAAACAGCATATGTATATTATAAGGACGTTATAGAAAATATAAATAAAGTTATAAACAAAGTTGTCCACATTAAACCAATAAAGTTAGGTTCAGTGTGGACAACTTTGTTTATAGGTATATCATCAATTCAATATGAATAGGGGGCTTATTTATATTAGTACCTATATTAATTAATTTTAAATTTATTTATTTCAGTCCCTAATTGCTCTGATAATATTTGAAGCTCACTTGAATGTTTTGTAAACTCTTCCATAGTAGCTGTTATTTCCTCCGTTGAAGCAGTGACTTCTTCTGAAGATGAGGCTGTTTCTTCTGATATAGATGAAATATTTTCAATTTCCGATACTGTAGATTGTTTTTTCTCATTTATATCAACAATAGATATTTTCACTTCATCAACCTTAGTAATCATTATTTCAATTGATTTTAAGATTTCACTAAATATCTCCTTAGTTTGACCTACCGCCAAGTCCTGTTCATTTACTATGATTTCGGTGGATTCAATAGCCTTTACTGCTGTATCTGATTTTTTTTGTATACTTGATATAATTACCTTTATTTCTTCTGTTGAAGTTTTTGACTGGTCAGCAAGTTTTCTTATCTCCTCTGCCACTACAGCAAATCCTTTACCTGCTTCACCTGCGCGGGCAGATTCTATACTTGCATTTAATGATAAAAGATTAGTTTGCTGTGTTATATTAGCTATTGTTTCTGAAATAGCATTTATTTGCTTAGTACTTTCATTCATATCTTTAACTATATTATTAACTTCTGTAGTGGATGTTTTAGTTTTATTAGATTTTTCAATTAAGGTATTTATCATGGATAGTCCTGTTGAGCCTAAAGCTTTAGTTCCGCTTGAAATTTTATCCATATCATTGGAGTTGACACTGATTTTATCTAATCGGTTTGACAAGTCATCCATTGCAGAAGCACCATCTTGAGCATTTTGAGCCTGCTCAGTCGCGCCTATGGAAACTTGTTCTATTGCACTTGCCACTTCGTTTATAGAAGCTGTTACTTCTTCTGACATGCTCGCAAGATTTGTTGATGTTTCGAGTACTGTATTAGAAGACCTTATAACACTATTCATAAGTTCTGATATGTTTTTTATCATTGAGTTAAATGATATAGCTAAATCGTTAAATTCATCTTTTGTTGAAGTGTTAAAAGACACCGTTAAATCTCCGTTTGAAACCTTAGCAAATACTTTTTTTAGCTTTTGGATATTATGAGCTATCCCCTTACTTAATAACAATGACATAACTACTGAAATTAATCCCATTACTAATATTATTAAGAAAGTTGTTTGTAATATAGACTTTGTATCACTAGATAGTTCACTTTCATTTAACGTAGCCACTAGCTTCCAACCCGTTAATATATTTGTTTCATATACTCCAAATTTTTTTACACCATTATAATCATACGCAACAAATCCATTAGCCTCTGACTTAACCTTATCCCAAATTGATAACTTAGATGCCGCATCTGTGCCGATAATCTCCTTTTGGGGGTGAGCTAGAACATTGCCTGACACATCAGAAATAAAAACATATCCTGTATTGCCTACTTTTTTTGTGGATATTTGTCCTGAAAGAGTAGCTAATGAACAATCTATTCCCACAGTGCCAACTACTTGTCCATTTTTTCTACTGTTCGCGCAAATGTAACAATATTGCTTCCAGTTCTATCATCTTTATATGGAGGAGTTATTATAACTTGACCTTTGTGTTCTAAAGCTTGTTTATACCAAGGCCGTATAGTTGGGTCATATCCATCAGGCATTTTTACGTAGGGATATAATGAAAGATTGCCGGAGGCAGTTCCATAGTACAGACTAAGTATATCTTTATTACTTTCTTTTATGCTTTTTAATATATCGGTTACATTTTTAAAATTATCTTTTGTATCGCCATTTATGAAGGCATAATTATTTGATGCGAATGAAACGGTATTAGAAAATCCATTAAAGTAATCAACTAACCCATTATTTATTTCGGTAAGTGTTTGCGTGCTTGTAACTGTTAATTTTTTACTGAGAATTGATTTTGACTGAGTGTAAGAACAAAAACCTATTATAATTAATGGAATTACACAAATTCCTACCAAACTAATAACTAATTTAGTACGAATACTGTTAATCTTTAAATTTTTAAAATTCATTATAATTGCCCCTTTTTTAGTTTATCTAACTTATAATATGATAAGTTGATTTTTGACTAAAGTTAATTTTTTTATTAAAATATAATGATGTACACCAAAGAATATATAGAGATATAAAATATAATTAGATCCTAATCTCCTTTTAATAGTAGGAAACGATTATCACTATACCAATGATTATATAAAGTATATTTCAACTAAAAGTATATCGCCGAAGTGGTAAAAATATATAAAAAACGGCAAATATACCAATATTGCGCCAAAATTATACAATGTTTTCATTCTATCATATGTAATATCGTACTAAAACTAAATAACTGAATACTGAAATTAAGGTAAATTTGGAGTAATAATGGTTTATAGTGTTATGAAATTCGATATAATTATATTTAAGTTAAAAGGATAGAGTAACGAGTTATTGGAATTGAAAATAGAAATAAAGCAAAATTTAAAAGGGTAAGTAGGATTTTGATAGTATCATTGATTTTTTCAAGTACAACTTATATGGTAAGTCTACTGATATCATAATGTATATAATCTTTATTTAGTTATACAGTATAATTATCGAGTAAAGTATTTAGCATAATCTTAAACATATTTTTTAACAATATTGTATCGATACATTTTTTAGAATCTATTAATAGTGATATAATTTTTAATATAAGAATATAAATTATAGTTTAAGGGAGTGAAAATTATGAAAGTGTCTCAAATAATGACTCCAGGACCCACGGAGGTAAGAGAGAACGTCAGGATGGCCAGAGCTCTAGCTACTACTAATCCAGATTTAGATTTGCAGTTTTATGAATTTTACAAAGAAACTTGTGAGGAAATAGGTAGGTTTTTAAAAACTAATAACGAAGTTAGAATCTTAAGCGGCGAGGGGATCTTAAGTCTTGAGGCTGTATGTGCATCCCTTACTGAAAATGATGATAGGGTATTGGTAATTGATAATGGAATATTTGGAGAAGGATTCGCTGATTTTGTTAAGATGTACGGTGGAGAAGCGGTTTTTTTTAAAGGAAATAGGAGATGTAAGGTAGATATAACAGAACTTGAAAAATTTCTTGAAAAAGACCATGACTTTAAATATGCTACGGTAGTACATTGTGATACGCCTTCAGGAGTTTTAAATGACATAGATAAAATATGTAGATTATTAAAGAAAAAGGGTATATTAACGGTGGTAGATAGTGTAGCAGCTATGGGTGGAGAAGATATAAGAGTAGATGAATGGGAAATAGATATAGCATTAGGTGCTTCACAGAAATGCGTTTCTGCTCCAGCAGGGCTCACTTTTTTAAGTATCAGTGAAGATGCGTTTAAATTAATGCAGCAGAGGAAAAAACCAATAGCTTCTTACTATTGTAATTTACTTATATGGAAGGATTACTATGAAAACAAATGGTTTCCATATACACCACCAATAAGTGATATCGTTGGACTAAGACAGGCTATTGATAATATACTCGAGGATAAAGAGATAATTTTGAGGCATAATTCTATTGGTAAAGCTACAAGAAAAGCTGTAATGGAAGCAGGCCTTAATTTATATATTGAAGAGGGATATTCTAATACGGTAACAGTTATAGAAATACCTGAGGCTATAAATGATAAAGAACTATTAAAACATATGGTTGACGAATTTAATGTATTTATAGCCGGCTCATTTGGATATCTACAGGGGAAAGTAATAAGAATAGGACATATGGGGGAAAATGCAAAAAAGGATAAGGTGGCATATACTTTACTTGCATTACAACACTCATTAAAAGTACTAGGTTTTGAGTGTGAAAAAAATATGGCTGAAGTTTTTTTAAATGAAGTATAATTAAACAATCCATTTTTAAAACAAACATAAATGATAAGCCGGTGAGGAATCATCGGCTGAACTAAAGTCAAACCATAAAAATTATAATATTTATATTATAGATCTAATGATAGTCCCAAACAGGGAGTAGATAAGCCTATATTAATTTAAATATAAAAATGATGCTATTGTATATGGATTAAGGGCATTAAAAGATTAAATACAATGTAATTTGAGTACGTTATAGACAAGAACAAAGTATACTAATCCTAGTGTATCAGTGTGAAAAAGACTTGATAATTAGTAGTATAATGAAGAATATTGAGCATAATTGCCATATTTAGCGAATTGACGTGAATGTGTAATATGCGTACATGATAGAATACTCCTTGTCGTCACAAACAAGTGGCACGATAAGCTAACTGTTGATAACTATTTAATATATTTTCAAATGAAAATAATTTTTAAAAAGTTGTTGACAAAACAAGAAATACCTAGTAGAATAGTAGAAGTCGTCACATGATGACAAAGCAAGTTGGTCTTTGAAAATTAAACAGAGAAATAGGTAAAGATAGCGAAATAATATTTCGTTAAACCAGTTAATTACTTTAGTATAAAGTAAAATTTAGTCGTAAGACTAAAAGTATGTAATGAGCTTGCGAATCAACTTAACAGTTGTCGCAGATTAATCATTTCAACTAAAAAAGTGTAAACTTTTAAATTGAGAGTTTGATCCTGGCTCAGGACGAACGCTGGCGGCGTGCCTAACACATGCAAGTCGAGCGATGAAACCTTTCGGGGTGGATTAGCGGCGGACGGGTGAGTAACACGTGGGTAACCTGCCTCAAAGAGGGGAATAGCCTCCCGAAAGGGAGATTAATACCGCATAATATGTTTTGGTCGCATGATCGAAACATCAAAGGATTTTTCTTTTAGAAAATTCCACTTTGAGATGGACCCGCGGCGCATTAGCTAGTTGGTGAGGTAACGGCTCACCAAGGCGACGATGCGTAGCCGACCTGAGAGGGTGATCGGCCACATTGGAACTGAGACACGGTCCAGACTCCTACGGGAGGCAGCAGTGGGGAATATTGCGCAATGGGGGAAACCCTGACGCAGCAACGCCGCGTGAATGATGAAGGCCTTCGGGTTGTAAAGTTCTGTCTTCTGGGACGATAATGACGGTACCAGAGGAGGAAGCCACGGCTAACTACGTGCCAGCAGCCGCGGTAATACGTAGGTGGCAAGCGTTGTCCGGATTTACTGGGCGTAAAGGATGCGTAGGCGGACATTTAAGTCAGATGTGAAATACCCGAGCTTAACTTGGGTGCTGCATTTGAAACTGGGTGTCTAGAGTGCAGGAGAGGTAAGTGGAATTCCTAGTGTAGCGGTGAAATGCGTAGAGATTAGGAAGAACACCAGTGGCGAAGGCGACTTACTGGACTGTAACTGACGCTGAGGCATGAAAGCGTGGGGAGCAAACAGGATTAGATACCCTGGTAGTCCACGCCGTAAACGATGAATACTAGGTGTCGGGGGTCGAACCTCGGTGCCGCCGTTAACACATTAAGTATTCCGCCTGGGGAGTACGATCGCAAGATTAAAACTCAAAGGAATTGACGGGGGCCCGCACAAGCAGCGGAGCATGTGGTTTAATTCGAAGCAACGCGAAGAACCTTACCTAGACTTGACATCCCCTGCATAACCCAGAGATGGGCGAAGTCCTTCGGGACAGGGTGACAGGTGGTGCATGGTTGTCGTCAGCTCGTGTCGTGAGATGTTGGGTTAAGTCCCGCAACGAGCGCAACCCTTATCATTAGTTGCTACCATTAAGTTGAGCACTCTAGTGAGACTGCCCGGGTTAACCGGGAGGAAGGTGGGGATGACGTCAAATCATCATGCCCCTTATGTCTAGGGCTACACACGTGCTACAATGGTGAGTACAAAGAGATGCAAGACCGCAAGGTGGAGCCAAACTCAAAAACTCATCCCAGTTCGGATTGTAGGCTGCAACTCGCCTACATGAAGCCGGAGTTGCTAGTAATCGCGAATCAGCATGTCGCGGTGAATACGTTCCCGGGCCTTGTACACACCGCCCGTCACACCATGAGAGTTGGTAACACCCGAAGTCCGTGAGGTAACCGTAAGGAGCCAGCGGCCGAAGGTGGGATTGATGATTGGGGTGAAGTCGTAACAAGGTAGCCGTAGGAGAACCTGCGGCTGGATCACCTCCTTTCTAGGGAGTAGATGTATTGACTTCGGTCGATGCAATAGAAGAATATTAATTTGTTCTTCAAAAATATCTATTGTAATTAATCGTACCTAGTTCTCTGTTTAATTTTGAGAGACTAATTTTATCTAACTCTTAGGAGTTAGATAATGAATAGTTTTTCTTAAAATGTTCTTTGAAAATTGCACAGTGAAAAAAGTTGTTTTAAAAAAATTAAAACTACGCAAGTAGTTTATAAATTAATTTAATACAATTTCGCAAAATTAATATAACCGTCTATGTAAATAGACAGAATCAAGGTCAAGCTACAAAGGGCGCATGGCGAATGCCTTGGCACTAGGAGCCGAAGAAGGACGCGTTAAGCTGCGATAAGCTTTGGGTAGGCGCAAATAGCCTGTGATCCAAAGATTTCCGAATGGGGGAACCCACATAGTAACAACTATGTACTGCATACTGAATAAATAGGTATGCAGAGGTAGACCCGGGGAACTGAAACATCTAAGTACCCGGAGGAAGAGAAAGAAATATCGATTTCCTAAGTAGCGGCGAGCGAAAGGGAAAGAGCCCAAACCCAGGTCTTTGACCTGGGGGTTGAGGATAGATCATAAATACTGCAATTCCTTAATTGAAGATAGCTGGAAAGCTGCTCCGCAGAAGGTAATAGGCCTGTAAATGAAAAGGAAAAACAGTCAGATCTAATCCAGAGTACCACGAGACACGTGAAACCTTGTGGGAAGCTGGGAGGACCACCTCCCAAGGCTAAATACTACCTAGTGACCGATAGTGAAGAAGTACCGTGAGGGAAAGGTGAAAAGAACCCCGGAAGGGGAGTGAAATAGAACCTGAAACCGTGTGCCTACAACCGGTCGAAGCACTTTATATGTGTGACGGCGTGCTTTTTGTAGAACGAGCCAACGAGTTACGATATGTAGCAAGGTTAAGTACTTAAGGTACGGAGCCGAAGGGAAACCAAGTCTGAATAGGGCGCATAGTTGCATGTCGTAGACCCGAAACCGGGTGACCTATCCATGGCCAGGATGAAGCGGAAGTAAAATTCCGTGGAGGTCCGAACCACGTTGGTGTTGAAAAACCATGGGATGAGCTGTGGATAGCGGAGAAATTCCAATCGAACTCGGAGATAGCTGGTTCTCCTCGAAATAGCTTTAGGGCTAGCGTCGATTAATTGAGTAATGGAGGTAGAGCACTGAATGGGCTAGGGGCTGACAACAGTTACTGAACCCTATCAAACTCCGAATGCCATATACTTTTATTTCGGCAGTCAGACTGCGAATGATAAGATCCGTAGTCAAAAGGGAAACAGCCCAGACCATCAGCTAAGGTCCCAAAGTGTAAGTTAAGTGGAAAAGGATGTGGGATTTCTAAGACAACTAGGATGTTGGCTCAGAAGCAGCCACTCATTTAAAGAGTGCGTAATAGCTCACTAGTCAAGAGATCCTGCGCCGAAGATGTCCGGGGCTAAAACTTACCACCGAAGCTATGGGTGTACACAATTGTGTACGCGGTAGAGGAGCTTTCTGTACTGGCTGAAGTCATACCGTAAGGAGTGGTGGACGGTACAGAAGTGAGAATGTTGGCATGAGTAGCGAGAGTTAAGTGAGAATCTTAACGGTCGAAAACCTAAGGTTTCCTGAGGAAGGCTCGTCCTCTCAGGGTTAGTCGGGACCTAAGCCGAGGCCGAAAGGCGTAGGTGATGGACAATCGGTTGATATTCCGATACCACCAATGGACGTTATTAGAAATGGGATGACGCAGGAGGATAAGATGTGCACACTATTGGATGTGTGTCTAAGCATTTAGGCGGAGCAGACAGGCAAATCCGTTTGCTCTTAACGCTGAGATGTGATGGGGAAGGGAATTTATTCCTGAAGTATCTGATTCCACGCTGCCAAGAAAAGTCTCTATCGAGGATATTGGTGCCCGTACCGCAAACCGACACAGGTAGGTGAGGAGAGAATCCTAAGACCATCGGAAGAATTGTTGTTAAGGAACTCGGCAAATTGACCCCGTAACTTCGGGAGAAGGGGTGCCTACGAAAGTAGGTCGCAGAGAATAGGCCCAAGCAACTGTTTAGCAAAAACACAGGTCTCTGCTAAAGCGAAAGCTGATGTATAGGGGCTGACGCCTGCCCGGTGCTGGAAGGTTAAGGGGATTAGTTAGCGCAAGCGAGGCTATGAACTTAAGCCCCAGTAAACGGCGGCCGTAACTATAACGGTCCTAAGGTAGCGAAATTCCTTGTCGGGTAAGTTCCGACCCGCACGAATGGCGTAATGATTTGGGCACTGTCTCAACAACACATCCGGCGAAATTGTAGTGCAAGTGAAGATGCTTGCTACCCGCGATTGGACGGAAAGACCCCGTAGAGCTTTACTGTAGCTTAGCATTGAATTTCGGTATTGTCTGTACAGGATAGGTGGGAGACTGAGAAACATGGGCGTCAGCCTGTGTGGAGTCATCCTTGGGATACCACCCTGACAGTACTGAGGTTCTAACTGGAGGCCATGAATCTGGTCACAGGACATTGTTAGGTGGGCAGTTTGACTGGGGCGGTCGCCTCCAAAAAAGTAACGGAGGCGCCCAAAGGTTCCCTCAGCGCGGTTGGAAATCGCGCGAAGAGTGCAAAGGCAGAAGGGAGCCTGACTGCGACACTTACAAGTGGAGCAGGGACGAAAGTCGGGCTTAGTGATCCGGTGGTACCTCGTGGGAGGGCCATCGCTCAACGGATAAAAGCTACCTCGGGGATAACAGGCTGATCTCCCCCAAGAGTCCACATCGACGGGGAGGTTTGGCACCTCGATGTCGGCTCGTCGCATCCTGGGGCTGAAGTAGGTCCCAAGGGTTGGGCTGTTCGCCCATTAAAGCGGCACGCGAGCTGGGTTCAGAACGTCGTGAGACAGTTCGGTCCCTATCCGTCGCGGGCGTAGGAAATTTGAAGGGAGCTGTCCTTAGTACGAGAGGACCGGGATGGACAAACCTCTGGTGCACCAGTTGTCACGCCAGTGGCATCGCTGGGTAGCTATGTTTGGAAGGGATAAACGCTGAAAGCATCTAAGCGTGAAGCCCACCCTGAGATGAGATTTCCCATAACTCGCACGTAAGTGCGGTGTTAGTAAGACTCCTGGAAGACCACCAGGTTGATAGGTTAGAGGTGTAAGCATGGTAACATGTTCAGCTGACTAATACTAATAAGTCGAGGGCTTGACCTAAATATATAATTAAAAGTAATGCGATATACTTCTTTCGCAGGAACTATTTCTTTCGTAAGAAAGAAACTAAGCTTCTGACAAAGGAAGAAGATTAATTCACTGTGCAATTTTCAGAGAATATTTATATTCTCAATCTGGTGATTATGGCATGAAGGTAACACCCGTTCCCATACCGAACACGAAGGTTAAGCTTCAATGCGCCGATGGTACTGCAGGGGTGACCTTGTGGAAGAGTAGGTTGTCGCCAGGTAAGAAAAAACCGCTAAGTTATACTTAGCGGTTTTTATTGTGCGCCCGGCATGGGCGCAATCTAATGGGTGAAAGTCCCTAGCACGGGTTAATAGTGCCAAGTGCATAGCTTAAGACAAGGGTGTCCATCGTGAGATGGAATCTGAAGGAAGTTGGCGGCCAAACTCCGGTCTGACGAACAGAAACTACATATAAGGCATATGCTTGTGGGTAAGTTTGCAATACAAAACGAAGCCCAAAACTATTCGAAACAAGTGGTGTAAATGTAGCAGATAGATGGAGTGAAAGATTGCGTTCTTACCCGGGGAGATCTGATAGGTAAGTTGTGGATATGAATTTAGAAATAACAACCCATACAGTGATGTATGGCTGAACTATCAGAAGTCAGCAGACGTCATAGTACCATGCAAAACGCGTTAGCGTGGGAAGGACTGAACAATAGGAGGTTTTGGAATTTTGAAGGATACGAGAAAATATGATAAAAGCAGACAACTTCATAAAGAAGGCTCTCTACGAGAGAATAGAGTGGAACTCGAAGGTAATGTAGAAGTGCATAGTATTTCCTCTATGTCAGAAGAAGGAAGAAACGATGTGAATGAATATGATAATGGTTTACTCGAGCAGATATTATCGAGAGATAATATGAATAAAGCATATAAAAGAGTAAAAGCCAATAAAGGAAGTCATGGGATTGATGGTTTGACAGTAGATGAACTTCTACATTATCTAAAAGAGCATGGACAAGAATTAAGGCAATCATTATTAGAAAGTAGATATAGACCTCTAGCCGTAAGAAGGGTAGAAATACCAAAACCTGACGGTGGAATTAGGCTACTTGGAATACCTACTGTATTAGATAGAGTTATTCAGCAAGCGATATCACAAACTCTAATACCAGTATATGAAAAGAAATTTTCTGATAATAGTTACGGTTTTAGACCTTTAAGAAGTGGAAAACAAGCTGTTGAAAAATGTAGGGGATATATTAATGCTGGACATACATGGACGGTGAATATAGACCTTTCTAAATACTTTGATACGATAAATCATGATAAATTAATAAGGATACTATCGGAAGATATTAAAGATAGTAGAGTAATTTCTCTGATACGAAAGTATCTACAAAGTGGAGTGATGATAAATGGGGTATTTATGAATACAGAAGAAGGAGCACCTCAAGGCGGGCCTTTGTCCCCATTATTAAGTAACGTAATGTTACATGAACTCGATGTAGAACTAACAAAACGAGGACTAAACTTTTGTAGATATGCTGATGATGCGAATATATACGTCAAAAGTGAGAAATCAGCAAATAGAGTAATGAAGAGTATTACGAGATTTATTGAGGAAAAGTTAAAGCTTAGAGTGAATAAAGAAAAGAGTACAGTAGATAGACCTTGGAAACTTAAATTTTTAGGATTTTCATTTTACCGGGCAAAAGGTGAATACAGAATGAGAGTTCCTCAAAAACCTATAATCAAATTCAAAGCAAAGCTAAAAGAATTAACTTCAAGAAGTAATGCGATGAGCATGAAATATAGGTTTATGAAACTTAAGCAAGTGATAGTTGGATGGATAAATTATTTTGCTATTGCAGACATTAAAAGTATTCTTAAAACACTTGATGAATGGTTAAGGCGAAGAATTAGAATGTGTTTTTGGAAACAATGGAAAAAGATTAAAACAAAATATGGGAACCTTGTTAAATTAGGAATACCAAACAATAAAGCTTTGCAATATGCAAATACAAGGAAAGGCTATTGGAGAACATCCAATAGCCCTATATTAAACAAAACATTGACCAATAAATACCTTAAAAATATAGGATTAGTTTCTATATCTGAGACATATTTATTAAAACATTAATTTCTATTGAACCGCCGTGTACCGAACGGTATGCACGGTGGTGTGAGAGGTCGCTAAATAAATTAATTATTTAGCTCCTACTCGATTGTGCACCTGAAATTAGTGATTACTTGTCGGTGAAAGTCCGATGCGGGGGATATACCAACCGTTAGATTAAGACAAGGGTATCCACCGCAAGACGAAATATGGAACAATTAGGTAGAAAGACTTTGTGTAGAAAATTGTAGGGGATATATTAATAATGGGTATATATGGTGAGTAGATATCGACATTTCTAAACACTTTGATGCGATAAATCATGATAAGTTAATAAGGATGCTATCGAAAGATATTAAAAATAGTAGAGTAACGGCTCTGATACGAAAGTATCTACAAAGTGGAGTAATGATAAATGCGATTTTTATGAATACAGAAAAGGGATCTAAATAAATTAATTAATTAGATCCCTTTCAATTGGTTAAAAATGATTAACTATTAAAATTAACACTAAAATTTAATACTCTAATAAGATGAAATAGTCTTACTTATTTTGCAAAAATTGTAAGATTTAGAGTGTTAATTGAGAAGCTATTTACTTTCATAAGTGGAATAATTATTATGAAGAATCATGTAAATATATTAACATGAATATTAGTAGC
Source organism: Clostridium sp. CM041 (assembly GCF_055081035.1). Lineage (NCBI taxonomy): Bacteria > Bacillati > Bacillota > Clostridia > Eubacteriales > Clostridiaceae > Clostridium > Clostridium sp. CM041. The sequence continues at coordinate 2,278,310 of NZ_CM143648.1, read as the reverse complement.
AACGAATTTTGGTAAGCTGTACAAATGTCTTATAATATTAAATAGAGTATCTAGATCATTAATATAAATGATACTTACCCATGTGTATCAGGATGCGAAATATTGAATTATTTAGACTTATATGTAGAAATATGAATATAATCTAGCTAGGGTACCTATGTTGTGAAATTATACTCTTATTTATATGATAGAATACTCCTTGTCGTCACAAACGAGTGGCACGATAAGCTAACTGTTGATAACTATTTAATATGTTTTCAAATGAAAATAAGTTTTAAAAAGTTGTTGACAAAACAAGAAATACCTAGTAATATAGTAGAAGTCGTCACATGATGACAAAACAAATTGGTCTTTGAAAATTAAACAGAGAAATAGGTAAAGATAGCGAAATAATATTTCGTTAAACCAGTTAATTACTTTAGTATAAAGTAAAATTTAGTCGTAAGACTAAAAGTATGTAATGAGCTTGCGTAACAACTTAACAGTTGTCGCAGATTAATCATTTCAACTAAAAAAGTGTAAACTTTTAAATTGAGAGTTTGATCCTGGCTCAGGACGAACGCTGGCGGCGTGCCTAACACATGCAAGTCGAGCGATGATTCGTCTCCTTCGGGAGACGTTGATTAGCGGCGGACGGGTGAGTAACACGTGGGTAACCTGCCTCAAAGAGGGGAATAGCCTCCCGAAAGGGAGATTAATACCGCATAATATGTTTTGGTCGCATGATCGAAACATCAAAGGATTTTTCTTTTAGAAAATTCCACTTTGAGATGGACCCGCGGCGCATTAGCTAGTTGGTGAGGTAACGGCTCACCAAGGCGACGATGCGTAGCCGACCTGAGAGGGTGATCGGCCACATTGGAACTGAGACACGGTCCAGACTCCTACGGGAGGCAGCAGTGGGGAATATTGCGCAATGGGGGAAACCCTGACGCAGCAACGCCGCGTGAATGATGAAGGCCTTCGGGTTGTAAAGTTCTGTCTTCTGGGACGATAATGACGGTACCAGAGGAGGAAGCCACGGCTAACTACGTGCCAGCAGCCGCGGTAATACGTAGGTGGCAAGCGTTGTCCGGATTTACTGGGCGTAAAGGATGCGTAGGCGGACATTTAAGTCAGATGTGAAATACCCGAGCTTAACTTGGGTGCTGCATTTGAAACTGGGTGTCTAGAGTGCAGGAGAGGTAAGTGGAATTCCTAGTGTAGCGGTGAAATGCGTAGAGATTAGGAAGAACACCAGTGGCGAAGGCGACTTACTGGACTGTAACTGACGCTGAGGCATGAAAGCGTGGGGAGCAAACAGGATTAGATACCCTGGTAGTCCACGCCGTAAACGATGAATACTAGGTGTCGGGGGTCGAACCTCGGTGCCGCCGTTAACACATTAAGTATTCCGCCTGGGGAGTACGATCGCAAGATTAAAACTCAAAGGAATTGACGGGGGCCCGCACAAGCAGCGGAGCATGTGGTTTAATTCGAAGCAACGCGAAGAACCTTACCTAGACTTGACATCCCCTGCATAACCCAGAGATGGGCGAAGTCCTTCGGGACAGGGTGACAGGTGGTGCATGGTTGTCGTCAGCTCGTGTCGTGAGATGTTGGGTTAAGTCCCGCAACGAGCGCAACCCTTATCATTAGTTGCTACCATTAAGTTGAGCACTCTAGTGAGACTGCCCGGGTTAACCGGGAGGAAGGTGGGGATGACGTCAAATCATCATGCCCCTTATGTCTAGGGCTACACACGTGCTACAATGGTGAGTACAAAGAGATGCAAGACCGCAAGGTGGAGCCAAACTCAAAAACTCATCCCAGTTCGGATTGTAGGCTGCAACTCGCCTACATGAAGCCGGAGTTGCTAGTAATCGCGAATCAGCATGTCGCGGTGAATACGTTCCCGGGCCTTGTACACACCGCCCGTCACACCATGAGAGTTGGTAACACCCGAAGTCCGTGAGGTAACCGTAAGGAGCCAGCGGCCGAAGGTGGGATTGATGATTGGGGTGAAGTCGTAACAAGGTAGCCGTAGGAGAACCTGCGGCTGGATCACCTCCTTTCTAGGGAGTAGATGTATTGACTTCGGTCGATGCAATAGAAGAATATTAATTTGTTCTTCAAAAATATCTATTGTAATTAATCGTACCTAGTTCTCTGTTTAATTTTGAGAGACTAATTTTATCTAACTCTTAGGAGTTAGATAATGAATAGTTTTTCTAAAATGTTCTTTGAAAATTGCACAGTGAAAAAAGTTGTTTTAAAAAAATTAAAACTACGCAAGTAGTTTATAAATTAATTTAATACAATTTCGCAAAATTAATATAATCGTCTATGTAAATAGACAGAATCAAGGTCAAGCTACAAAGGGCGCATGGCGAATGCCTTGGCACTAGGAGCCGAAGAAGGACGCGTTAAGCTGCGATAAGCTTTGGGTAGGCGCAAATAGCCTGTGATCCAAAGATTTCCGAATGGGGGAACCCACATAGTAACAACTATGTACTGCATACTGAATAAATAGGTATGCAGAGGTAGACCCGGGGAACTGAAACATCTAAGTACCCGGAGGAAGAGAAAGAAATATCGATTTCCTAAGTAGCGGCGAGCGAAAGGGAAAGAGCCCAAACCCAGGTCTTTGACCTGGGGGTTGAGGATAGATCATAAATACTGCAATTCCTTAATTGAAGATAGCTGGAAAGCTGCTCCGCAGAAGGTAATAGGCCTGTAAATGAAAAGGAAAAACAGTCAGATCTAATCCAGAGTACCACGAGACACGTGAAACCTTGTGGGAAGCTGGGAGGACCACCTCCCAAGGCTAAATACTACCTAGTGACCGATAGTGAAGAAGTACCGTGAGGGAAAGGTGAAAAGAACCCCGGAAGGGGAGTGAAATAGAACCTGAAACCGTGTGCCTACAACCGGTCGAAGCACTTTATATGTGTGACGGCGTGCTTTTTGTAGAACGAGCCAACGAGTTACGATATGTAGCAAGGTTAAGTACTTAAGGTACGGAGCCGAAGGGAAACCAAGTCTGAATAGGGCGCATAGTTGCATGTCGTAGACCCGAAACCGGGTGACCTATCCATGGCCAGGATGAAGCGGAAGTAAAATTCCGTGGAGGTCCGAACCACGTTGGTGTTGAAAAACCATGGGATGAGCTGTGGATAGCGGAGAAATTCCAATCGAACTCGGAGATAGCTGGTTCTCCTCGAAATAGCTTTAGGGCTAGCGTCGATTAATTGAGTAATGGAGGTAGAGCACTGAATGGGCTAGGGGCTGACAACAGTTACTGAACCCTATCAAACTCCGAATGCCATATACTTTTATTTCGGCAGTCAGACTGCGAATGATAAGATCCGTAGTCAAAAGGGAAACAGCCCAGACCATCAGCTAAGGTCCCAAAGTGTAAGTTAAGTGGAAAAGGATGTGGGATTTCTAAGACAACTAGGATGTTGGCTCAGAAGCAGCCACTCATTTAAAGAGTGCGTAATAGCTCACTAGTCAAGAGATCCTGCGCCGAAGATGTCCGGGGCTAAAACTTACCACCGAAGCTATGGGTGTACACAATTGTGTACGCGGTAGAGGAGCTTTCTGTACTGGCTGAAGTCATACCGTAAGGAGTGGTGGACGGTACAGAAGTGAGAATGTTGGCATGAGTAGCGAGAGTTAAGTGAGAATCTTAACGGTCGAAAACCTAAGGTTTCCTGAGGAAGGCTCGTCCTCTCAGGGTTAGTCGGGACCTAAGCCGAGGCCGAAAGGCGTAGGTGATGGACAATCGGTTGATATTCCGATACCACCAATGGACGTTATTAGAAATGGGATGACGCAGGAGGATAAGATGTGCACACTATTGGATGTGTGTCTAAGCATTTAGGCGGAGCAAGCAGGCAAATCCGTTTGCTCTTAACGCTGAGATGTGATGGGGAAGGGAATTTATTCCCGAAGTATCTGATTCCACGCTGCCAAGAAAAGTCTCTATCGAGGATATTGGTGCCCGTACCGCAAACCGACACAGGTAGGTGAGGAGAGAATCCTAAGACCATCGGAAGAATTGTTGTTAAGGAACTCGGCAAATTGACCCCGTAACTTCGGGAGAAGGGGTGCCTACGAAAGTAGGTCGCAGAGAATAGGCCCAAGCAACTGTTTAGCAAAAACACAGGTCTCTGCTAAAGCGAAAGCTGATGTATAGGGGCTGACGCCTGCCCGGTGCTGGAAGGTTAAGGGGATTAGTTAGCGCAAGCGAGGCTATGAACTTAAGCCCCAGTAAACGGCGGCCGTAACTATAACGGTCCTAAGGTAGCGAAATTCCTTGTCGGGTAAGTTCCGACCCGCACGAATGGCGTAATGATTTGGGCACTGTCTCAACAACACATCCGGCGAAATTGTAGTGCAAGTGAAGATGCTTGCTACCCGCGATTGGACGGAAAGACCCCGTAGAGCTTTACTGTAGCTTAGCATTGAATTTCGGTATTGTCTGTACAGGATAGGTGGGAGACTGAGAAACATGGGCGTCAGCCTGTGTGGAGTCATCCTTGGGATACCACCCTGACAGTACTGAGGTTCTAACTGGAGGCCATGAATCTGGTCACAGGACATTGTTAGGTGGGCAGTTTGACTGGGGCGGTCGCCTCCAAAAAAGTAACGGAGGCGCCCAAAGGTTCCCTCAGCGCGGTTGGAAATCGCGCGAAGAGTGCAAAGGCAGAAGGGAGCCTGACTGCGACACTTACAAGTGGAGCAGGGACGAAAGTCGGGCTTAGTGATCCGGTGGTACCTCGTGGGAGGGCCATCGCTCAACGGATAAAAGCTACCTCGGGGATAACAGGCTGATCTCCCCCAAGAGTCCACATCGACGGGGAGGTTTGGCACCTCGATGTCGGCTCGTCGCATCCTGGGGCTGAAGTAGGTCCCAAGGGTTGGGCTGTTCGCCCATTAAAGCGGCACGCGAGCTGGGTTCAGAACGTCGTGAGACAGTTCGGTCCCTATCCGTCGCGGGCGTAGGAAATTTGAAGGGAGCTGTCCTTAGTACGAGAGGACCGGGATGGACAAACCTCTGGTGCACCAGTTGTCACGCCAGTGGCATCGCTGGGTAGCTATGTTTGGAAGGGATAAACGCTGAAAGCATCTAAGCGTGAAGCCCACCCTGAGATGAGATTTCCCATAACTCGCACGTAAGTGCGATGTTAGTAAGACTCCTGGAAGACCACCAGGTTGATAGGTTAGAGGTGTAAGCATGGTAACATGTTCAGCTGACTAATACTAATAAGTCGAGGGCTTGACCTAAATATATAATTAAAAGTAATGCGAAATACTTCTTTCGTAAGAAAGAAGCGAGGCTTTGAGCGTAAGCGAAAAGACTAATTCACTGTGCAATTTTCAGAGAATATTTATATTCTCAATCTGGTGATTATGGCATGAAGGTAACACCCGTTCCCATACCGAACACGAAGGTTAAGCTTCAATGCGCCGATGGTACTGCAGGGGTAACCTTGTGGAAGAGTAGGTTGTCGCCAGGTAAACATGGTTTACTAGCTCAGTTGGTAGAGCACATGACTTTTAATCATGGTGTCCGGGGTTCGATTCCCCGGTAAGCCACCAAAAAAGTACTTCGTTATGAAGTGCTTTTTTTATTTTTAAATAACATTTTATTGATTGTGTTTTTCATTATTTTTATGGTATCATGATAATGAAGATATATAATTATAATAATTTTAAAGGAGAGTAATTATGGAGAATAAAGTTTTAGCTATAGTAAATGGAAGTGAAATAACTGAAAAAGATATAAAAAGATCATTATTAAGATTTCCACAGGAAACGCAAGAGCACTACAAAACAGAAGAAGGTAAAAAACAATTTTTAGATCAAATGATAAATTTTGAATTAATATATAATTATGCTCTTGATAATGATATGGAGAAAGACGCAGACTATATAGAACAAATGAAGTTGATACAAAAAGATGTTTTAATACAAGTAGGCGTCAAAAGCATAATGGCTGATTTAGATATAACAGAAGAAGAGATTCAAAAGTACTATAAAGATAATAGTCAAATGTTTAAAAGTGGCGAGACTGCATCAGCTAAACATATATTAGTAGATACCCTAGAGCAAATGCAAGAAATTAAAGCGGAAATAATTAACGGAATGTCTTTTGAGGAAGCGGCTAAAAAATATTCTAAATGTCCATCATCAGCGCAAGGCGGTAGTTTAGGTAGTTTTACTAGAGGTAGAATGGTTCCTGAATTTGAAAAAGTAGCTTTTGAACTACAGGTTGGTGAAATAAGTGAACCTGTTAAGACTCAATTTGGATATCATTTAATACAGTTAGATGAGAAAATCCTAGAAGATATGAAATCCTTGGAAGAATCTAGGCCTATGATTTTGGAGAATATTTCACACCAAAAACAAAATGAGAAATATACAAGCTCCATAGCGGAATTAAAAAACAAATATGATGTAGAAATAAAATAAAAGGTTATATCCATAGTTTTAACGGCATTTCAGAAGGAGACTTATACTCTCACTGATATAAGCGGGAGCATAAATCTCCTTCTGAAGTCGTTAATATTACAGGAGTTGTATTATGAGATAAATATAGGAATAACCGTAGAGAGAGTAATAGTCATAAAGAATAAATACAAATCATATATTATTAGATGTTTTACTTGCTAGTTACTGTTGTTACTACAAATGGAAAGAAAGAGATATTTAGAATTAAAAATATAAAAATTTTAAATATCATATAAAAGTGTTGACAAAACAAGAAATACCTAGTAATATAGTAGAAGTCGTCACATGATGACAAAATAAATTGGTCTTTGAAAATTAAACAGAGAAATAGGTAAAGATAGCGAAATAATATTTCGTTAAACCAGTTAATTACTTTAGTATAAAGTAAAATTTAGTCGTAAGACTAAAAGTATGTAATGAGCTTGCGAATCAACTTAACAGTTGTCGCAGATTAATCATTTCAACTAAAAAAGTGTAAACTTTTAAATTGAGAGTTTGATCCTGGCTCAGGACGAACGCTGGCGGCGTGCCTAACACATGCAAGTCGAGCGATGAAACCTTTCGGGGTGGATTAGCGGCGGACGGGTGAGTAACACGTGGGTAACCTGCCTCAAAGAGGGGAATAGCCTCCCGAAAGGGAGATTAATACCGCATAATATGTTTTGGTCGCATGATCGAAACATCAAAGGATTTTTCTTTTAGAAAATTCCACTTTGAGATGGACCCGCGGCGCATTAGCTAGTTGGTGAGGTAACGGCTCACCAAGGCGACGATGCGTAGCCGACCTGAGAGGGTGATCGGCCACATTGGAACTGAGACACGGTCCAGACTCCTACGGGAGGCAGCAGTGGGGAATATTGCGCAATGGGGGAAACCCTGACGCAGCAACGCCGCGTGAATGATGAAGGCCTTCGGGTTGTAAAGTTCTGTCTTCTGGGACGATAATGACGGTACCAGAGGAGGAAGCCACGGCTAACTACGTGCCAGCAGCCGCGGTAATACGTAGGTGGCAAGCGTTGTCCGGATTTACTGGGCGTAAAGGATGCGTAGGCGGACATTTAAGTCAGATGTGAAATACCCGAGCTTAACTTGGGTGCTGCATTTGAAACTGGGTGTCTAGAGTGCAGGAGAGGTAAGTGGAATTCCTAGTGTAGCGGTGAAATGCGTAGAGATTAGGAAGAACACCAGTGGCGAAGGCGACTTACTGGACTGTAACTGACGCTGAGGCATGAAAGCGTGGGGAGCAAACAGGATTAGATACCCTGGTAGTCCACGCCGTAAACGATGAATACTAGGTGTCGGGGGTCGAACCTCGGTGCCGCCGTTAACACATTAAGTATTCCGCCTGGGGAGTACGATCGCAAGATTAAAACTCAAAGGAATTGACGGGGGCCCGCACAAGCAGCGGAGCATGTGGTTTAATTCGAAGCAACGCGAAGAACCTTACCTAGACTTGACATCCCCTGCATAACCCAGAGATGGGCGAAGTCCTTCGGGACAGGGTGACAGGTGGTGCATGGTTGTCGTCAGCTCGTGTCGTGAGATGTTGGGTTAAGTCCCGCAACGAGCGCAACCCTTATCATTAGTTGCTACCATTAAGTTGAGCACTCTAGTGAGACTGCCCGGGTTAACCGGGAGGAAGGTGGGGATGACGTCAAATCATCATGCCCCTTATGTCTAGGGCTACACACGTGCTACAATGGTGAGTACAAAGAGATGCAAGACCGCAAGGTGGAGCCAAACTCAAAAACTCATCCCAGTTCGGATTGTAGGCTGCAACTCGCCTACATGAAGCCGGAGTTGCTAGTAATCGCGAATCAGCATGTCGCGGTGAATACGTTCCCGGGCCTTGTACACACCGCCCGTCACACCATGAGAGTTGGTAACACCCGAAGTCCGTGAGGTAACCGTAAGGAGCCAGCGGCCGAAGGTGGGATTGATGATTGGGGTGAAGTCGTAACAAGGTAGCCGTAGGAGAACCTGCGGCTGGATCACCTCCTTTCTAGGGAGTAGATGTATTGACTTCGGTCGATGCAATAGAAGAATATTAATTTGTTCTTCAAAAATATCTATTGTAATTAATCGTACCTAGTTCTCTGTTTAATTTTGAGAGACTAATTTTATCTAACTCTTAGGAGTTAGATAATGAATAGTTTTTCTTAAAATGTTCTTTGAAAATTGCACAGTGAAAAAAGTTGTTTTAAAAAAATTAAAACTACGCAAGTAGTTTATAAATTAATTTAATACAATTTCGCAAAATTAATATAACCGTCTATGTAAATAGACAGAATCAAGGTCAAGCTACAAAGGGCGCATGGCGAATGCCTTGGCACTAGGAGCCGAAGAAGGACGCGTTAAGCTGCGATAAGCTTTGGGTAGGCGCAAATAGCCTGTGATCCAAAGATTTCCGAATGGGGGAACCCACATAGTAACAACTATGTACTGCATACTGAATAAATAGGTATGCAGAGGTAGACCCGGGGAACTGAAACATCTAAGTACCCGGAGGAAGAGAAAGAAATATCGATTTCCTAAGTAGCGGCGAGCGAAAGGGAAAGAGCCCAAACCCAGGTCTTTGACCTGGGGGTTGAGGATAGATCATAAATACTGCAATTCCTTAATTGAAGATAGCTGGAAAGCTGCTCCGCAGAAGGTAATAGGCCTGTAAATGAAAAGGAAAAACAGTCAGATCTAATCCAGAGTACCACGAGACACGTGAAACCTTGTGGGAAGCTGGGAGGACCACCTCCCAAGGCTAAATACTACCTAGTGACCGATAGTGAAGAAGTACCGTGAGGGAAAGGTGAAAAGAACCCCGGAAGGGGAGTGAAATAGAACCTGAAACCGTGTGCCTACAACCGGTCGAAGCACTTTATATGTGTGACGGCGTGCTTTTTGTAGAACGAGCCAACGAGTTACGATATGTAGCAAGGTTAAGTACTTAAGGTACGGAGCCGAAGGGAAACCAAGTCTGAATAGGGCGCATAGTTGCATGTCGTAGACCCGAAACCGGGTGACCTATCCATGGCCAGGATGAAGCGGAAGTAAAATTCCGTGGAGGTCCGAACCACGTTGGTGTTGAAAAACCATGGGATGAGCTGTGGATAGCGGAGAAATTCCAATCGAACTCGGAGATAGCTGGTTCTCCTCGAAATAGCTTTAGGGCTAGCGTCGATTAATTGAGTAATGGAGGTAGAGCACTGAATGGGCTAGGGGCTGACAACAGTTACTGAACCCTATCAAACTCCGAATGCCATATACTTTTATTTCGGCAGTCAGACTGCGAATGATAAGATCCGTAGTCAAAAGGGAAACAGCCCAGACCATCAGCTAAGGTCCCAAAGTGTAAGTTAAGTGGAAAAGGATGTGGGATTTCTAAGACAACTAGGATGTTGGCTCAGAAGCAGCCACTCATTTAAAGAGTGCGTAATAGCTCACTAGTCAAGAGATCCTGCGCCGAAGATGTCCGGGGCTAAAACTTACCACCGAAGCTATGGGTGTACACAATTGTGTACGCGGTAGAGGAGCTTTCTGTACTGGCTGAAGTCATACCGTAAGGAGTGGTGGACGGTACAGAAGTGAGAATGTTGGCATGAGTAGCGAGAGTTAAGTGAGAATCTTAACGGTCGAAAACCTAAGGTTTCCTGAGGAAGGCTCGTCCTCTCAGGGTTAGTCGGGACCTAAGCCGAGGCCGAAAGGCGTAGGTGATGGACAATCGGTTGATATTCCGATACCACCAATGGACGTTATTAGAAATGGGATGACGCAGGAGGATAAGATGTGCACACTATTGGATGTGTGTCTAAGCATTTAGGCGGAGCAGACAGGCAAATCCGTTTGCTCTTAACGCTGAGATGTGATGGGGAAGGGAATTTATTCCTGAAGTATCTGATTCCACGCTGCCAAGAAAAGTCTCTATCGAGGATATTGGTGCCCGTACCGCAAACCGACACAGGTAGGTGAGGAGAGAATCCTAAGACCATCGGAAGAATTGTTGTTAAGGAACTCGGCAAATTGACCCCGTAACTTCGGGAGAAGGGGTGCCTACGAAAGTAGGTCGCAGAGAATAGGCCCAAGCAACTGTTTAGCAAAAACACAGGTCTCTGCTAAAGCGAAAGCTGATGTATAGGGGCTGACGCCTGCCCGGTGCTGGAAGGTTAAGGGGATTAGTTAGCGCAAGCGAGGCTATGAACTTAAGCCCCAGTAAACGGCGGCCGTAACTATAACGGTCCTAAGGTAGCGAAATTCCTTGTCGGGTAAGTTCCGACCCGCACGAATGGCGTAATGATTTGGGCACTGTCTCAACAACACATCCGGCGAAATTGTAGTGCAAGTGAAGATGCTTGCTACCCGCGATTGGACGGAAAGACCCCGTAGAGCTTTACTGTAGCTTAGCATTGAATTTCGGTATTGTCTGTACAGGATAGGTGGGAGACTGAGAAACATGGGCGTCAGCCTGTGTGGAGTCATCCTTGGGATACCACCCTGACAGTACTGAGGTTCTAACTGGAGGCCATGAATCTGGTCACAGGACATTGTTAGGTGGGCAGTTTGACTGGGGCGGTCGCCTCCAAAAAAGTAACGGAGGCGCCCAAAGGTTCCCTCAGCGCGGTTGGAAATCGCGCGAAGAGTGCAAAGGCAGAAGGGAGCCTGACTGCGACACTTACAAGTGGAGCAGGGACGAAAGTCGGGCTTAGTGATCCGGTGGTACCTCGTGGGAGGGCCATCGCTCAACGGATAAAAGCTACCTCGGGGATAACAGGCTGATCTCCCCCAAGAGTCCACATCGACGGGGAGGTTTGGCACCTCGATGTCGGCTCGTCGCATCCTGGGGCTGAAGTAGGTCCCAAGGGTTGGGCTGTTCGCCCATTAAAGCGGCACGCGAGCTGGGTTCAGAACGTCGTGAGACAGTTCGGTCCCTATCCGTCGCGGGCGTAGGAAATTTGAAGGGAGCTGTCCTTAGTACGAGAGGACCGGGATGGACAAACCTCTGGTGCACCAGTTGTCACGCCAGTGGCATCGCTGGGTAGCTATGTTTGGAAGGGATAAACGCTGAAAGCATCTAAGCGTGAAGCCCACCCTGAGATGAGATTTCCCATAACTCGCACGTAAGTGCGATGTTAGTAAGACTCCTGGAAGACCACCAGGTTGATAGGTTAGAGGTGTAAGCATGGTAACATGTTCAGCTGACTAATACTAATAAGTCGAGGGCTTGACCTAAATATATAATTAAAAGTAATGCGAAATACTTCTTTCGTAAGAAAGAAGCGAGGCTTTGAGCGTAAGCGAAAAGACTAATTCACTGTGCAATTTTCAGAGAATATTTATATTCTCAATCTGGTGATTATGGCATGAAGGTAACACCCGTTCCCATACCGAACACGAAGGTTAAGCTTCAATGCGCCGATGGTACTGCAGGGGTGACCTTGTGGAAGAGTAGGTTGTCGCCAGGTCAATACATGGATCTTTAGCTCAGCTGGTTAGAGCTACCGGCTCATAACCGGTCGGTCCGGGGTTCGAGTCCCTGAAGGTCCACCAAATAACAGTCCTATTAGGACTGTTATTTTTATTGTGCGCCCAGCATGGGCGCAATCTAAAGGGTGAAAGTCCCTAGCACGGGTTGATAGTTCCAAGTGCATAGCTTAAGACAAGGGTGTCCATGGTGACGTGGAATCTGAAGGAAGTTGGCGGCTAAACTCTGGTATGACGAACAGAAACTACATATAAGGCATAGGCTTGTGGGTAAGTTTGCAATACAAAGCGAAGCCCAAAACTATTCGAAAACAGGCGGTGTAAATGTAGCAGATAGATGGAGTGAAAGATTGCGTTCTTACCTGGGGAGATTTGATAGATAAGTTGTGGATATGAATTTAAAAACAACAAACCATACAGTGATGTATGCCTGAACTTAAAACATTAATTTCTATTGAACCGCCGTGTACCGAACGGTATGCACGGTGGTGTGAGAGGTCGCTAAATAAATTAATTATTTAGCTCCTACTCGATTCACTAAAAAATGGAGCTAATATATAGTTACATATTATTAAAAATGATATGGTTTTATTAACATAAATAGGCGAACATTTGTGGATAATGTGAATTCATTTGGTATAACTGTTAATATTAAATGCAATATATTTATGAAAGTGAAGCTATAAAGCTAAGTTTAATATTTGAAATTTATATTTATTTATATTGAAAAAAGATTTACATATAATATTTATGTAAATCCTTTTTTTTATTCAAGGATGGTATATTTCAAAAAATAATACAATCATACATATATTAATTTATATGGTTAGCTAATTATGAAATATATAGTAAAATATTTTTTTAACAAACGATACTAAAGCAAAAAGCACGCAGACACCTATTCACGTGTGTCAGCATAGTTAATTATTAGATTATTAGAGTAATATATAGCAAATGAATAATAATTCTATTATATAAATGGTAGGTTAAGTATAGAATTTTATTATTATGATAGAATACTCCTTGTAGTCACGAACGAGTAACTATAAAGATTGATAAGTTAACATTTAATATTTTAAAAATGTTTAAAAGAAATGTTGACAAAATAAGAAATACCTAGTAATATAGTAGAAGTCGTCACATGATGACAAAGTAAATTGGTCTTTGAAAATTAAACAGAGAAATAGGTAAAGATAGCGAAATAATATTTCGTTAAACCAGTTAATTACTTTAGTATAAAGTAAAATTTAGTCGTAAGACTAAAAGTATGTAATGAGCTTGCGAATCAGCTTAATTGTTGATTAAACGACTTAACAGTTGTCGCAGATTAATCATTTCAACTAAAAAAGTGTAAACTTTTAAATTGAGAGTTTGATCCTGGCTCAGGACGAACGCTGGCGGCGTGCCTAACACATGCAAGTCGAGCGATGAAACCTTTCGGGGTGGATTAGCGGCGGACGGGTGAGTAACACGTGGGTAACCTGCCTCAAAGAGGGGAATAGCCTCCCGAAAGGGAGATTAATACCGCATAATATGTTTTGGTCGCATGATCGAAACATCAAAGGATTTTTCTTTTAGAAAATTCCACTTTGAGATGGACCCGCGGCGCATTAGCTAGTTGGTGAGGTAACGGCTCACCAAGGCGACGATGCGTAGCCGACCTGAGAGGGTGATCGGCCACATTGGAACTGAGACACGGTCCAGACTCCTACGGGAGGCAGCAGTGGGGAATATTGCGCAATGGGGGAAACCCTGACGCAGCAACGCCGCGTGAATGATGAAGGCCTTCGGGTTGTAAAGTTCTGTCTTCTGGGACGATAATGACGGTACCAGAGGAGGAAGCCACGGCTAACTACGTGCCAGCAGCCGCGGTAATACGTAGGTGGCAAGCGTTGTCCGGATTTACTGGGCGTAAAGGATGCGTAGGCGGACATTTAAGTCAGATGTGAAATACCCGAGCTTAACTTGGGTGCTGCATTTGAAACTGGGTGTCTAGAGTGCAGGAGAGGTAAGTGGAATTCCTAGTGTAGCGGTGAAATGCGTAGAGATTAGGAAGAACACCAGTGGCGAAGGCGACTTACTGGACTGTAACTGACGCTGAGGCATGAAAGCGTGGGGAGCAAACAGGATTAGATACCCTGGTAGTCCACGCCGTAAACGATGAATACTAGGTGTCGGGGGTCGAACCTCGGTGCCGCCGTTAACACATTAAGTATTCCGCCTGGGGAGTACGATCGCAAGATTAAAACTCAAAGGAATTGACGGGGGCCCGCACAAGCAGCGGAGCATGTGGTTTAATTCGAAGCAACGCGAAGAACCTTACCTAGACTTGACATCCCCTGCATAACCCAGAGATGGGCGAAGTCCTTCGGGACAGGGTGACAGGTGGTGCATGGTTGTCGTCAGCTCGTGTCGTGAGATGTTGGGTTAAGTCCCGCAACGAGCGCAACCCTTATCATTAGTTGCTACCATTAAGTTGAGCACTCTAGTGAGACTGCCCGGGTTAACCGGGAGGAAGGTGGGGATGACGTCAAATCATCATGCCCCTTATGTCTAGGGCTACACACGTGCTACAATGGTGAGTACAAAGAGATGCAAGACCGCAAGGTGGAGCCAAACTCAAAAACTCATCCCAGTTCGGATTGTAGGCTGCAACTCGCCTACATGAAGCCGGAGTTGCTAGTAATCGCGAATCAGCATGTCGCGGTGAATACGTTCCCGGGCCTTGTACACACCGCCCGTCACACCATGAGAGTTGGTAACACCCGAAGTCCGTGAGGTAACCGTAAGGAGCCAGCGGCCGAAGGTGGGATTGATGATTGGGGTGAAGTCGTAACAAGGTAGCCGTAGGAGAACCTGCGGCTGGATCACCTCCTTTCTAGGGAGTAGATGTATTGACTTCGGTCGATGCAATAGAAGAATATTAATTTGTTCTTCAAAAATATCTATTGTAATTAATCGTACCTAGTTCTCTGTTTAATTTTGAGAGACTAATTTTATCTAACTCTTAGGAGTTAGATAATGAATAGTTTTTCTTAAAATGTTCTTTGAAAATTGCACAGTGAAAAAAGTTGTTTTAAAAAAATTAAAACTACGCAAGTAGTTTATAAATTAATTTAATACAATTTCGCAAAATTAATATAACCGTCTATGTAAATAGACAGAATCAAGGTCAAGCTACAAAGGGCGCATGGCGAATGCCTTGGCACTAGGAGCCGAAGAAGGACGCGTTAAGCTGCGATAAGCTTTGGGTAGGCGCAAATAGCCTGTGATCCAAAGATTTCCGAATGGGGGAACCCACATAGTAACAACTATGTACTGCATACTGAATAAATAGGTATGCAGAGGTAGACCCGGGGAACTGAAACATCTAAGTACCCGGAGGAAGAGAAAGAAATATCGATTTCCTAAGTAGCGGCGAGCGAAAGGGAAAGAGCCCAAACCCAGGTCTTTGACCTGGGGGTTGAGGATAGATCATAAATACTGCAATTCCTTAATTGAAGATAGCTGGAAAGCTGCTCCGCAGAAGGTAATAGGCCTGTAAATGAAAAGGAAAAACAGTCAGATCTAATCCAGAGTACCACGAGACACGTGAAACCTTGTGGGAAGCTGGGAGGACCACCTCCCAAGGCTAAATACTACCTAGTGACCGATAGTGAAGAAGTACCGTGAGGGAAAGGTGAAAAGAACCCCGGAAGGGGAGTGAAATAGAACCTGAAACCGTGTGCCTACAACCGGTCGAAGCACTTTATATGTGTGACGGCGTGCTTTTTGTAGAACGAGCCAACGAGTTACGATATGTAGCAAGGTTAAGTACTTAAGGTACGGAGCCGAAGGGAAACCAAGTCTGAATAGGGCGCATAGTTGCATGTCGTAGACCCGAAACCGGGTGACCTATCCATGGCCAGGATGAAGCGGAAGTAAAATTCCGTGGAGGTCCGAACCACGTTGGTGTTGAAAAACCATGGGATGAGCTGTGGATAGCGGAGAAATTCCAATCGAACTCGGAGATAGCTGGTTCTCCTCGAAATAGCTTTAGGGCTAGCGTCGATTAATTGAGTAATGGAGGTAGAGCACTGAATGGGCTAGGGGCTGACAACAGTTACTGAACCCTATCAAACTCCGAATGCCATATACTTTTATTTCGGCAGTCAGACTGCGAATGATAAGATCCGTAGTCAAAAGGGAAACAGCCCAGACCATCAGCTAAGGTCCCAAAGTGTAAGTTAAGTGGAAAAGGATGTGGGATTTCTAAGACAACTAGGATGTTGGCTCAGAAGCAGCCACTCATTTAAAGAGTGCGTAATAGCTCACTAGTCAAGAGATCCTGCGCCGAAGATGTCCGGGGCTAAAACTTACCACCGAAGCTATGGGTGTACACAATTGTGTACGCGGTAGAGGAGCTTTCTGTACTGGCTGAAGTCATACCGTAAGGAGTGGTGGACGGTACAGAAGTGAGAATGTTGGCATGAGTAGCGAGAGTTAAGTGAGAATCTTAACGGTCGAAAACCTAAGGTTTCCTGAGGAAGGCTCGTCCTCTCAGGGTTAGTCGGGACCTAAGCCGAGGCCGAAAGGCGTAGGTGATGGACAATCGGTTGATATTCCGATACCACCAATGGACGTTATTAGAAATGGGATGACGCAGGAGGATAAGATGTGCACACTATTGGATGTGTGTCTAAGCATTTAGGCGGAGCAGACAGGCAAATCCGTTTGCTCTTAACGCTGAGATGTGATGGGGAAGGGAATTTATTCCCGAAGTATCTGATTCCACGCTGCCAAGAAAAGTCTCTATCGAGGATATTGGTGCCCGTACCGCAAACCGACACAGGTAGGTGAGGAGAGAATCCTAAGACCATCGGAAGAATTGTTGTTAAGGAACTCGGCAAATTGACCCCGTAACTTCGGGAGAAGGGGTGCCTACGAAAGTAGGTCGCAGAGAATAGGCCCAAGCAACTGTTTAGCAAAAACACAGGTCTCTGCTAAAGCGAAAGCTGATGTATAGGGGCTGACGCCTGCCCGGTGCTGGAAGGTTAAGGGGATTAGTTAGCGCAAGCGAGGCTATGAACTTAAGCCCCAGTAAACGGCGGCCGTAACTATAACGGTCCTAAGGTAGCGAAATTCCTTGTCGGGTAAGTTCCGACCCGCACGAATGGCGTAATGATTTGGGCACTGTCTCAACAACACATCCGGCGAAATTGTAGTGCAAGTGAAGATGCTTGCTACCCGCGATTGGACGGAAAGACCCCGTAGAGCTTTACTGTAGCTTAGCATTGAATTTCGGTATTGTCTGTACAGGATAGGTGGGAGACTGAGAAACATGGGCGTCAGCCTGTGTGGAGTCATCCTTGGGATACCACCCTGACAGTACTGAGGTTCTAACTGGAGGCCATGAATCTGGTCACAGGACATTGTTAGGTGGGCAGTTTGACTGGGGCGGTCGCCTCCAAAAAAGTAACGGAGGCGCCCAAAGGTTCCCTCAGCGCGGTTGGAAATCGCGCGAAGAGTGCAAAGGCAGAAGGGAGCCTGACTGCGACACTTACAAGTGGAGCAGGGACGAAAGTCGGGCTTAGTGATCCGGTGGTACCTCGTGGGAGGGCCATCGCTCAACGGATAAAAGCTACCTCGGGGATAACAGGCTGATCTCCCCCAAGAGTCCACATCGACGGGGAGGTTTGGCACCTCGATGTCGGCTCGTCGCATCCTGGGGCTGAAGTAGGTCCCAAGGGTTGGGCTGTTCGCCCATTAAAGCGGCACGCGAGCTGGGTTCAGAACGTCGTGAGACAGTTCGGTCCCTATCCGTCGCGGGCGTAGGAAATTTGAAGGGAGCTGTCCTTAGTACGAGAGGACCGGGATGGACAAACCTCTGGTGCACCAGTTGTCACGCCAGTGGCATCGCTGGGTAGCTATGTTTGGAAGGGATAAACGCTGAAAGCATCTAAGCGTGAAGCCCACCCTGAGATGAGATTTCCCATAACTCGCACGTAAGTGCGGTGTTAGTAAGACTCCTGGAAGACCACCAGGTTGATAGGTTAGAGGTGTAAGCATGGTAACATGTTCAGCTGACTAATACTAATAAGTCGAGGGCTTGACCTAAATATATAATTAAAAGTAATGCGAAATACTTCTTTCGTAAGAAAGAAGCGAGGCTTTGAGCGTAAGCGAAAAGACTAATTCACTGTGCAATTTTCAGAGAATATTTATATTCTCAATCTGGTGATTATGGCATGAAGGTAACACCCGTTCCCATACCGAACACGAAGGTTAAGCTTCAATGCGCCGATGGTACTGCAGGGGTAACCTTGTGGAAGAGTAGGTTGTCGCCAGGTAAGAAAAAAACCGCTAAGTTATACGAGGCCACTGAAAAACTATATAAAAAAATCGTCATCTAATTAAAGATGGCGATTTTTTTATATAAAAGACTAAAAAACAAAAAGGAATTTTAAAAGATATGTCGAATTAGTATAGTAGAATAAAATAAAAGGGGCTAAACTATTATGCTAAAAGGACAATTGGAAATAAAAATAAATACATACCATAGCTTATATTCGTTAATTATTCCGAAAGATAACATTTTAAAGCAAATTAATGACCTTGTTGACTTTTCATTTGTTTATGACGAATTGATGATTAACTATAGTTCATCTATGGGTAGAGGTGCTATTAACCCCATAATGCTATTTAAATATTTACTTTTGAAAGTAATATATGAATTGTCTGATGAAGATGTTGTTGAAAGAACTCTTTATGACATGTCCTTTAAATATTTTCTAAATTTAGCCCCAGAAGAAACAAATTTAATAAACTCAAGTACACTAACTAAATTTAGAAAGCTTCGCCTTAAAGACATGAATTTATTGGATTTATTAATAAACAAGACTGTAGAACTTGCTATAAAAGAGGGAGTTTTAAAAAGTAAAGCAATAATAGTTGATGCTACGCATACCAAGTCACGTTATAACCAAAAGTCAGCAAGCGAGGAATTATTGAAACGTGCAAAAAACTTAAGAAAAACATTGTACGGAGTACATCCTGGTATTAAAGAAGAGTTACCTAATAAAGTTACAACTGGAGTACTTGAAGATATTCTTGAGTACTGCAAATTATTAATTGATACCATAAACGAGAAGCCAGAAACTGCAGCAAATCCAGCTGTGAAAACTAAATTAAACTACTTAATTGAAGCTATTAATGATGACTTAGAAAATCTAAAAATATCAAAAGATGAGGATGCAAAAGTGGGGCATAAAACTGAGGATAGTTCTTTTTTTGGATATAAATCACACCTTGCTATGAGTGAAGAACGTTTAATTACAGCAGCTGTTATTACAACTGGCGAAAAAAGTGATGGAAAGGAGCTCATAACCTTAATAGAAAAAAGCCGTGAGGCTGGTATAGATGTAAATGAAGTAATTGGAGATACAGCTTATTCTGAAAAGAAAAACCTAGAATATACAAAAGAAAATAAAATTGCATTAATTTCAAGACTAAATCCTGTAATTTCACAAGGAATGCGAAAAAAAGAAGATGAATTTGAGTTTAATAAAGATGCTGGTTTATTTGTATGTCCGGCAGGTCATATGGCTATTAAAAAAGCAAAACAGGGAAAGAAGAATGTTGGTAAAAATCAAGTGCTAACCTACTATTTTAATGTAGAAAAGTGTAAAAATTGTGTTCATAAAGATGGGTGTTATAAAGAAGGCGCTAAATCTAAAACTTATTCAGTTTCAATAAAGTCAAATACTCACAAAGATCAAATAGAGTTCGAAAAAAGTGAATATTTTAAAAAACGAGCTAGGGAACGTTATATGATAGAGGCTAAAAACAGTGAACTTAAGCACCAACATAGCTATGATGTAGCAATATCGTCAGGCTTAATTAGCATGCAAATGCAAGGTGCATTATCAATCTTCACTGTGAATCTAAAGAGAATAATTAAGTTGAAAAGCATGAAATAGGGCTTTTAAAACTTAATTATAAAATAAAAAGCATGAGATATCCAAAATATGGACATCTCATGCTTTTTCTATTCAAGCTTGAAAACTCTACTAAATAAAGAGTGCTTTTTTCAGCGGCCTCAGTTATACTTAGCGGTTTTCATTGTGCGCCAGGCATGGGCGCAATCTAATGGGTGAAAGTCCCTAGCACGGGTTAATAGTGCCAAGTGCATAGCTTAAGACAAGGGTGTCCATCGTGAGATGGAATCTGAAGGAAGTTGGCGGCCAAACTCCGGTCTGACGAACAGAAACTACATATAAGGCATATGCTTGTGGGTAAGTTTGCAATACAAAACGAAGCCCAAAACTATTCGAAACAAGTGGTGTAAATGTAGCAGATAGATGGAGTGAAAGATTGCGTTCTTACCCGGGGAGATCTGATAGGTAAGTTGTGGATATGAATTTAGAAATAACAACCCATACAGTGATGTATGGCTGAACTATCAGAAGTCAGCAGACGTCATAGTACCATGCAAAACGCGTTAGCGTGGGAAGGACTGAACAATAGGAGGTTTTGGAATTTTGAAGGATACGAGAAAATATGATAAAAGCAGACAACTTCATAAAGAAGGCTCTCTACGAGAGAATAGAGTGGAACTCGAAGGTAATGTAGAAGTGCATAGTATTTCCTCTATGTCAGAAGAAGGAAGAAACGATGTGAATGAATATGATAATGGTTTACTCGAGCAGATATTATCGAGAGATATGTAAGTGGAATCTGGAGGAAGTCGGCAGGAAAACTATGGATAGAAAATTGTAGGGGATATATCAATGCTGGATATACATGGGCAGTAGATATCGATATCTCTAAGGGGCAGTGCTCGCAAAGCGTAAATTCACAACGTTAAGCCAATTATTTACAGATAAACGTTAATATTTGAATATTTCGAATTAGAACTAATATACAATAGTTCTAACTCGAAAATATATATGACATCGGTGTAAAGCATTGATATATCTAGGGTTTAATCACTAAATGATAAAGCTCTTATTTTTTTGCTCAAAATAACTTAGCTAAAGTACAATTATAGTATTGATAATAGTAACTAAGTGAGGGATAAAAATGGAAAATAATAAAAGGAAAAAAGGAATCAAAACTGTAGATCCCATAAAAAGTAAAAGAGAAACCCGGGCAGTAAAAAATTATCTATCAGGAAAAATTTAAGAAATTATATCTTAGAGAAAGGTGAGACAATGTACTCAGCTGTAAGTGATCAGTGTTCAAGATCTGGAATAGGTATTATAAATACGAATTCAAGAGATGCAATTCATATAGTTGATATAACTCTCGACCATAAAATAGAACTTGAGATTGAAGAACACTAGAGTAAAGTAATTAGTAGCAGAAACTATTTATTTTTTATAAGAGTAATTGACTTTAACCTTAGGGGAAGGTTTATTATTGTAGTTGAGGATAGATGAATATGAAAGGAGGATGAGTTGGATTTATGCTTTCAATTGGAGAGTTTTCGAAGATATGTCAAGTGTCCACCAAAACACTTAGGTATTATGCAGAGATTGATCTAATTAATTCGGAGGAAATTAACCCAGAGAATGGATATAGATATTACTCTATAAGACAGTTAGAAACAATGCTTCTTATTAATCGTTTAAAGTCGTATGAAATTTCATTAGAAGAAATAAAAACCTTTTTACAATTAGAAAAAGATCAGTTTGAAGAAAAATTAATAGTGTTGTTGAATAAAAAGAAATATGATATTCAAGCAAAGGTAGCAGCCTATGATATAATGCTGCAACAAATAAATAATGATATATAAAATCTTGAAAAAGATGAATCTGTATTTAGCGATATAAAAGATTTAGATATTATGCTTGTAGAAGTACCGACTATGTATATTTTATTAATTCGCAAATTAGTAAGTTTAGAAGAATGCAATTTAGGATATGACGTATTTTTTAATCAATTGTATAAAAGAATAGCAGAAGATGGTCTTACAACCATAGGTCCGCCAATGACAATATATCATAGTGAGGAATATTTATTTGAAAGGTATGATATTGAATTTGCAATTTCAATCAAAGAATATGTCACCGGTACAAAAGATTTTAATCCGCGATTGTGCATTAAAACCCGACTTAAAGGAGCCTATTCAGAAAATACCTCAGTATATGTGAAGCAACATGAATGGGTAGAACAAGAAAGATATTGTGTGGCAAAACCTCCATTCGATGTTTATATAACAAATCCGCTGGAAACTGAGAGACCGAAAGATTTTATCACTGATGTGTATTTACCCGTGAAGAAGGTTTGATTAATGTGATGAGGAAATAATGTGTTTAAAAAAGAATACTTTCATGGTGACTTAGAAAAATTAATAGCAAAGAAATATAAAAATATAGCAGGTATTGTTGTTGTGAAAGATAGCAACACGATTTATGAAAATTATTTCAATGGTTATAAAAGAGAGGATACAGTTCATGTTGCTTCGGTAACAAAAAGTGTATTATCTACACTGATAGGAATTGCTATTGATAAAGGATTTATAGAAAGTGTAAATCAAAAGGTGATGGATTTCTTTCCGGGGTATGGTAGCACACACGTAGATAGCAAAAAGCAAGAAATAACGATAAAACATCTTATTACAATGACAGCACCATATATTTATAAGCGGGAACCTTTTAAAGAATTATGCAGTAGTTCAGATTGGGCAAAATATGCGCTTGATTTATTAGGCGGAAAAGATGAGTGCGGTACATTCAAGTATTCTACAGCCGGAGCGCATTTATTATCTGTAATACTTACGAAAGCAACCGGAAAGACAGCAAGAGAATTTGCAAATGAATATTTATTTGAACCAATTGAAATAAAACAACTTCCAAATTATGAAGTAACTACTACTACCTATATGAATTTTATTAAGGGTAAGAATGTTTGTGGATGGGTATCTGATCCTAAGGGAAACAGTACTGGTGGTTGGGGTGTTACCTTATCAGCAGTTGATATGGCTCGATTTGGACAACTCTATTTGAATTATGGAAATTGGAATGATAAACAGATAATTTTAAGAGAATGGATTGAGGAATCTCTGCAGGATAATTCAAATTATTATGGATATCTTTGGTGGCTATTTAAAGAAGATGAATTTGCGTATTGTGCTATTGGGGATGCAGGTAACGTGATTTGTTGCCTACCAGAAAGAAATATGGTAGTTGCTATTGCTTCTAAATTTATGATGCTACCAAAAGATAGAATGAAATTAATAAAAAATTATCTACTGCAAATATTAGATAAAGAAGAAAGTATATAAGCATAATCTCCACGTCAAATTCCAGTTTGTAGAGTTAATGTAACATAATTTTAGATTCAGTTCTGTCGTATCTTTCTTATTTTATGTCATTCCATACCAGCCATAAAATAGTAGTTCGTTTTTGATTTATAGTTCATCAAAAATGGAGAGTAATATCTTATAGCTGTTTTTTCACGAATCGTTTCAATACACCATATATTTAATCTATCAGAGTTTTGGAGGTCGAAATGGCCTTACTTGTTTTGGCAAAGTTGGAATACTTGGAGTATTGATTGAGAAGCTATTTACTTTTATAAGTGGAATAGTTATTATGAAGAATCATGTAAATATATTAACATGACTATTAGTAGCAACGAATTTTGGTAAGCTGTACAAAGGTCTTATAATATTAAACAGAGTATCTAGATCATTAGTATAAATGATACTTACCCATGTGTATCAGGATGCGAAATATTGAATTATTTAGACCTATATGTAGAAATATGAATATAATCTAGCTAGAATACCTATGTTGTGAAATTATGACCTTATTTATATGATAGAATACTCCTTGTCGTCACAAACAAGTGGCACGATAAGCTAACTGTTGATAACAATTTAATATGTTTTCAAATGAAAATAATCTTTAAAAAGTTGTTGACAAAACAAGAAATACCTAGTAGAATAGTAGAAGTCGTCACATGATGACAAAGCAAGTTGGTCTTTGAAAATTAAACAGAGAAATAGGTAAAGATAGCGAAATAATATTTCGTTAAACCAGTTAATTACTTTAGTATAAAGTAAAATTTAGTCGTAAGACTAAAAGTATGTAATGAGCTTGCGAATCAACTTAACAGTTGTCGCAGATTAATCATTTCAACTAAAAAAGTGTAAACTTTTAAATTGAGAGTTTGATCCTGGCTCAGGACGAACGCTGGCGGCGTGCCTAACACATGCAAGTCGAGCGATGAAACCTTTCGGGGTGGATTAGCGGCGGACGGGTGAGTAACACGTGGGTAACCTGCCTCAAAGAGGGGAATAGCCTCCCGAAAGGGAGATTAATACCGCATAATATGTTTTGGTCGCATGATCGAAACATCAAAGGATTTTTCTTTTAGAAAATTCCACTTTGAGATGGACCCGCGGCGCATTAGCTAGTTGGTGAGGTAACGGCTCACCAAGGCGACGATGCGTAGCCGACCTGAGAGGGTGATCGGCCACATTGGAACTGAGACACGGTCCAGACTCCTACGGGAGGCAGCAGTGGGGAATATTGCGCAATGGGGGAAACCCTGACGCAGCAACGCCGCGTGAATGATGAAGGCCTTCGGGTTGTAAAGTTCTGTCTTCTGGGACGATAATGACGGTACCAGAGGAGGAAGCCACGGCTAACTACGTGCCAGCAGCCGCGGTAATACGTAGGTGGCAAGCGTTGTCCGGATTTACTGGGCGTAAAGGATGCGTAGGCGGACATTTAAGTCAGATGTGAAATACCCGAGCTTAACTTGGGTGCTGCATTTGAAACTGGGTGTCTAGAGTGCAGGAGAGGTAAGTGGAATTCCTAGTGTAGCGGTGAAATGCGTAGAGATTAGGAAGAACACCAGTGGCGAAGGCGACTTACTGGACTGTAACTGACGCTGAGGCATGAAAGCGTGGGGAGCAAACAGGATTAGATACCCTGGTAGTCCACGCCGTAAACGATGAATACTAGGTGTCGGGGGTCGAACCTCGGTGCCGCCGTTAACACATTAAGTATTCCGCCTGGGGAGTACGATCGCAAGATTAAAACTCAAAGGAATTGACGGGGGCCCGCACAAGCAGCGGAGCATGTGGTTTAATTCGAAGCAACGCGAAGAACCTTACCTAGACTTGACATCCCCTGCATAACCCAGAGATGGGCGAAGTCCTTCGGGACAGGGTGACAGGTGGTGCATGGTTGTCGTCAGCTCGTGTCGTGAGATGTTGGGTTAAGTCCCGCAACGAGCGCAACCCTTATCATTAGTTGCTACCATTAAGTTGAGCACTCTAGTGAGACTGCCCGGGTTAACCGGGAGGAAGGTGGGGATGACGTCAAATCATCATGCCCCTTATGTCTAGGGCTACACACGTGCTACAATGGTGAGTACAAAGAGATGCAAGACCGCAAGGTGGAGCCAAACTCAAAAACTCATCCCAGTTCGGATTGTAGGCTGCAACTCGCCTACATGAAGCCGGAGTTGCTAGTAATCGCGAATCAGCATGTCGCGGTGAATACGTTCCCGGGCCTTGTACACACCGCCCGTCACACCATGAGAGTTGGTAACACCCGAAGTCCGTGAGGTAACCGTAAGGAGCCAGCGGCCGAAGGTGGGATTGATGATTGGGGTGAAGTCGTAACAAGGTAGCCGTAGGAGAACCTGCGGCTGGATCACCTCCTTTCTAGGGAGTAGATGTATTGACTTCGGTCGATGCAATAGAAGAATATTAATTTGTTCTTCAAAAATATCTATTGTAATTAATCGTACCTAGTTCTCTGTTTAATTTTGAGAGACTAATTTTATCTAACTCTTAGGAGTTAGATAATGAATAGTTTTTCTTAAAATGTTCTTTGAAAATTGCACAGTGAAAAAAGTTGTTTTAAAAAAATTAAAACTACGCAAGTAGTTTATAAATTAATTTAATACAATTTCGCAAAATTAATATAACCGTCTATGTAAATAGACAGAATCAAGGTCAAGCTACAAAGGGCGCATGGCGAATGCCTTGGCACTAGGAGCCGAAGAAGGACGCGTTAAGCTGCGATAAGCTTTGGGTAGGCGCAAATAGCCTGTGATCCAAAGATTTCCGAATGGGGGAACCCACATAGTAACAACTATGTACTGCATACTGAATAAATAGGTATGCAGAGGTAGACCCGGGGAACTGAAACATCTAAGTACCCGGAGGAAGAGAAAGAAATATCGATTTCCTAAGTAGCGGCGAGCGAAAGGGAAAGAGCCCAAACCCAGGTCTTTGACCTGGGGGTTGAGGATAGATCATAAATACTGCAATTCCTTAATTGAAGATAGCTGGAAAGCTGCTCCGCAGAAGGTAATAGGCCTGTAAATGAAAAGGAAAAACAGTCAGATCTAATCCAGAGTACCACGAGACACGTGAAACCTTGTGGGAAGCTGGGAGGACCACCTCCCAAGGCTAAATACTACCTAGTGACCGATAGTGAAGAAGTACCGTGAGGGAAAGGTGAAAAGAACCCCGGAAGGGGAGTGAAATAGAACCTGAAACCGTGTGCCTACAACCGGTCGAAGCACTTTATATGTGTGACGGCGTGCTTTTTGTAGAACGAGCCAACGAGTTACGATATGTAGCAAGGTTAAGTACTTAAGGTACGGAGCCGAAGGGAAACCAAGTCTGAATAGGGCGCATAGTTGCATGTCGTAGACCCGAAACCGGGTGACCTATCCATGGCCAGGATGAAGCGGAAGTAAAATTCCGTGGAGGTCCGAACCACGTTGGTGTTGAAAAACCATGGGATGAGCTGTGGATAGCGGAGAAATTCCAATCGAACTCGGAGATAGCTGGTTCTCCTCGAAATAGCTTTAGGGCTAGCGTCGATTAATTGAGTAATGGAGGTAGAGCACTGAATGGGCTAGGGGCTGACAACAGTTACTGAACCCTATCAAACTCCGAATGCCATATACTTTTATTTCGGCAGTCAGACTGCGAATGATAAGATCCGTAGTCAAAAGGGAAACAGCCCAGACCATCAGCTAAGGTCCCAAAGTGTAAGTTAAGTGGAAAAGGATGTGGGATTTCTAAGACAACTAGGATGTTGGCTCAGAAGCAGCCACTCATTTAAAGAGTGCGTAATAGCTCACTAGTCAAGAGATCCTGCGCCGAAGATGTCCGGGGCTAAAACTTACCACCGAAGCTATGGGTGTACACAATTGTGTACGCGGTAGAGGAGCTTTCTGTACTGGCTGAAGTCATACCGTAAGGAGTGGTGGACGGTACAGAAGTGAGAATGTTGGCATGAGTAGCGAGAGTTAAGTGAGAATCTTAACGGTCGAAAACCTAAGGTTTCCTGAGGAAGGCTCGTCCTCTCAGGGTTAGTCGGGACCTAAGCCGAGGCCGAAAGGCGTAGGTGATGGACAATCGGTTGATATTCCGATACCACCAATGGACGTTATTAGAAATGGGATGACGCAGGAGGATAAGATGTGCACACTATTGGATGTGTGTCTAAGCATTTAGGCGGAGCAAGCAGGCAAATCCGTTTGCTCTTAACGCTGAGATGTGATGGGGAAGGGAATTTATTCCTGAAGTATCTGATTCCACGCTGCCAAGAAAAGTCTCTATCGAGGATATTGGTGCCCGTACCGCAAACCGACACAGGTAGGTGAGGAGAGAATCCTAAGACCATCGGAAGAATTGTTGTTAAGGAACTCGGCAAATTGACCCCGTAACTTCGGGAGAAGGGGTGCCTACGAAAGTAGGTCGCAGAGAATAGGCCCAAGCAACTGTTTAGCAAAAACACAGGTCTCTGCTAAAGCGAAAGCTGATGTATAGGGGCTGACGCCTGCCCGGTGCTGGAAGGTTAAGGGGATTAGTTAGCGCAAGCGAGGCTATGAACTTAAGCCCCAGTAAACGGCGGCCGTAACTATAACGGTCCTAAGGTAGCGAAATTCCTTGTCGGGTAAGTTCCGACCCGCACGAATGGCGTAATGATTTGGGCACTGTCTCAACAACACATCCGGCGAAATTGTAGTGCAAGTGAAGATGCTTGCTACCCGCGATTGGACGGAAAGACCCCGTAGAGCTTTACTGTAGCTTAGCATTGAATTTCGGTATTGTCTGTACAGGATAGGTGGGAGACTGAGAAACATGGGCGTCAGCCTGTGTGGAGTCATCCTTGGGATACCACCCTGACAGTACTGAGGTTCTAACTGGAGGCCATGAATCTGGTCACAGGACATTGTTAGGTGGGCAGTTTGACTGGGGCGGTCGCCTCCAAAAAAGTAACGGAGGCGCCCAAAGGTTCCCTCAGCGCGGTTGGAAATCGCGCGAAGAGTGCAAAGGCAGAAGGGAGCCTGACTGCGACACTTACAAGTGGAGCAGGGACGAAAGTCGGGCTTAGTGATCCGGTGGTACCTCGTGGGAGGGCCATCGCTCAACGGATAAAAGCTACCTCGGGGATAACAGGCTGATCTCCCCCAAGAGTCCACATCGACGGGGAGGTTTGGCACCTCGATGTCGGCTCGTCGCATCCTGGGGCTGAAGTAGGTCCCAAGGGTTGGGCTGTTCGCCCATTAAAGCGGCACGCGAGCTGGGTTCAGAACGTCGTGAGACAGTTCGGTCCCTATCCGTCGCGGGCGTAGGAAATTTGAAGGGAGCTGTCCTTA
Organism: Clostridium sp. CM041; assembly: GCF_055081035.1. NCBI lineage: Bacteria > Bacillati > Bacillota > Clostridia > Eubacteriales > Clostridiaceae > Clostridium > Clostridium sp. CM041. Next base: position 2,249,717 of record NZ_CM143648.1, on the reverse strand, counting down.
GTACGAGAGGACCGGGATGGACAAACCTCTGGTGCACCAGTTGTCACGCCAGTGGCATCGCTGGGTAGCTATGTTTGGAAGGGATAAACGCTGAAAGCATCTAAGCGTGAAGCCCACCCTGAGATGAGATTTCCCATAACTCGCACGTAAGTGCGATGTTAGTAAGACTCCTGGAAGACCACCAGGTTGATAGGTTAGAGGTGTAAGCATGGTAACATGTTCAGCTGACTAATACTAATAAGTCGAGGGCTTGACCTAAATATATAATTAGAAATAACGCGATATACTTCTTTTACAGGAACTATTTCTTTCGTAAGAAAGAAACTAAGCTTCTGACAAAGGAAGAAGCGAGGCTTTGAGCGTGAGCGAAAAGACTAATTCACTGTGCAATTTTCAGAGAATATTTATATTCTCAATCTGGTGATTATGGCATGAAGGTAACACCCGTTCCCATACCGAACACGAAGGTTAAGCTTCAATGCGCCGATGGTACTGCAGGGGTGACCTTGTGGAAGAGTAGGTTGTCGCCAGGTAAGAAAAAACCGCTAAGTTATACTTAGCGGTTTTTATTGTGCGCCCGGCATGGGCGCAATCTAATGGGTGAAAGTCCCTAGCACGGGTTAATAGTGCCAAGTGCATAGCTTAAGACAAGGGTGTCCATCGTGAGATGGAATCTGAAGGAAGTTGGCGGCCAAACTCCGGTCTGACGAACAGAAACTACATATAAGGCATATGCTTGTGGGTAAGTTTGCAATACAAAACGAAGCCCAAAACTATTCGAAACAAGTGGTGTAAATGTAGCAGATAGATGGAGTGAAAGATTGCGTTCTTACCCGGGGAGATCTGATAGGTAAGTTGTGGATATGAATTTAGAAATAACAACCCATACAGTGATGTATGGCTGAACTATCAGAAGTCAGCAGACGTCATAGTACCATGCAAAACGCGTTAGCGTGGGAAGGACTGAACAATAGGAGGTTTTGGAATTTTGAAGGATACGAGAAAATATGATAAAAGCAGACAACTTCATAAAGAAGGCTCTCTACGAGAGAATAGAGTGGAACTCGAAGGTAATGTAGAAGTGCATAGTATTTCCTCTATGTCAGAAGAAGGAAGAAACGATGTGAATGAATATGATAATGGTTTACTCGAGCAGATATTATCGAGAGATAATATGAATAAAGCATATAAAAGAGTAAAAGCCAATAAAGGAAGTCATGGGATTGATGGTTTGACAGTAGATGAACTTCTACATTATCTAAAAGAGCATGGACAAGAATTAAGGCAATCATTATTAGAAAGTAGATATAGACCTCTAGCCGTAAGAAGGGTAGAAATACCAAAACCTGACGGTGGAATTAGGCTACTTGGAATACCTACTGTATTAGATAGAGTTATTCAGCAAGCGATATCACAAACTCTAATACCAGTATATGAAAAGAAATTTTCTGATAATAGTTACGGTTTTAGACCTTTAAGAAGTGGAAAACAAGCTGTTGAAAAATGTAGGGGATATATTAATGCTGGACATACATGGACGGTGAATATAGACCTTTCTAAATACTTTGATACGATAAATCATGATAAATTAATAAGGATACTATCGGAAGATATTAAAGATAGTAGAGTAATTTCTCTGATACGAAAGTATCTACAAAGTGGAGTGATGATAAATGGGGTATTTATGAATACAGAAGAAGGAGCACCTCAAGGCGGGCCTTTGTCCCCATTATTAAGTAACGTAATGTTACATGAACTCGATGTAGAACTAACAAAACGAGGACTAAACTTTTGTAGATATGCTGATGATGCGAATATATACGTCAAAAGTGAGAAATCAGCAAATAGAGTAATGAAGAGTATTACGAGATTTATTGAGGAAAAGTTAAAGCTTAGAGTGAATAAAGAAAAGAGTACAGTAGATAGACCTTGGAAACTTAAATTTTTAGGATTTTCATTTTACCGGGCAAAAGGTGAATACAGAATGAGAGTTCCTCAAAAACCTATAATCAAATTCAAAGCAAAGCTAAAAGAATTAACTTCAAGAAGTAATGCGATGAGCATGAAATATAGGTTTATGAAACTTAAGCAAGTGATAGTTGGATGGATAAATTATTTTGCTATTGCAGACATTAAAAGTATTCTTAAAACACTTGATGAATGGTTAAGGCGAAGAATTAGAATGTGTTTTTGGAAACAATGGAAAAAGATTAAAACAAAATATGGGAACCTTGTTAAATTAGGAATACCAAACAATAAAGCTTTGCAATATGCAAATACAAGGAAAGGCTATTGGAGAACATCCAATAGCCCTATATTAAACAAAACATTGACCAATAAATACCTTAAAAATATAGGATTAGTTTCTATATCTGAGACATATTTATTAAAACATTAATTTCTATTGAACCGCCGTGTACCGAACGGTATGCACGGTGGTGTGAGAGGTCGCTAAATAAATTAATTATTTAGCTCCTACTCGATTGGTTAAAAAAATAAATTTATATTCAACTAAATTAAAATTTACATACTGTACTTAAAACTTTACCTATACTATCATGAATTACTAAATTTGCTTGTTTGTCATAAGGGGTAGAAGACTTGTTAATAAGAATTAAATTATTTCCTGTGAAATATTTTATGAGATTTGCAGCGGGGTATACCACAAGAGACGTGCCACCCACAATCAGTGTATCAGCAATACTTATCGCTTTAATAGAGCTATTCAAGACGGACATATCTAAACTTTCTTCATAAAGAACTACATCTGGTTTAATAATACCACCACAGACATTACATTTAGGAACTATGGTTTTACTATTTAGCATATAATTTAAGTTAAAAAAATTATTGCATTTCATACAGTAATTTTTACGTATAGATCCATGAAGTTCGTATACAGTTTTGGATCCTGCCATTTGATGCAAACCATCAATATTTTGAGTGATTATAGCTTTTAATTTATTCTTTTCTTCTAGGGTAGATAATGCAATATGCGCATCATTGGGAATTGCATCTTCAAAAATCATGTTGGATTTATAAAATTTAAAAAAGTCCTCGGTATGATTTATAAAAAAAGAATGACTTAAAATAACTTCAGGAGGAAATTTCAAATCAGTTTCTATATTATATAGACCCTTTGCAGAACGGAAATCAGGAATACAACTTTCTGTAGATACGCCTGCACCTCCAAAAAAAACTATACTAGCAGTGTTTTTTATAATTGTTTTTAATAATCCATAGCACATAAGCTCAACTCCTTAACTATAGTATAACAGTCTAAAAAAGTTAGTTGTTGTTAATAAGTAAATAAAATATAATAGGAACTTCAAAATCTACAAATATAGTTAAAAAACTATATACTTATCCTAGTGTATCAATATGTGATATTATTAGAATTAATAGTGAATAGTGGAGATAAATGAGAATAAATTGAATATATGAGCCATAATTCAAATATACGATTATTTTGTTGTGTTAAAATAATTCTTGTCGTCGAAAGAAAGTGATGATGTCGGGTTTGAGGATGTTAACATATAAAAAAGTGTTGACAAAATTAAAACTAAACAGTAAAATAGTAGAAGTCATCACATGACGGTAGATACAAATAACAAATTGGTCTTTGAAAATTAAACAGAGAAATAGGTAAAGATAGCGAAATAATATTTCGTTAAACCAGTTAATTACTTTAGTATAAAGTAAAATTTAGTCGTAAGACTAAAAGTATGTAATGAGCTTGCGTAACAACTTAACAGTTGTCGCAGATTAATCATTTCAACTAAAAAAGTGTAAACTTTTAAATTGAGAGTTTGATCCTGGCTCAGGACGAACGCTGGCGGCGTGCCTAACACATGCAAGTCGAGCGATGAAACCTTTCGGGGTGGATTAGCGGCGGACGGGTGAGTAACACGTGGGTAACCTGCCTCAAAGAGGGGAATAGCCTCCCGAAAGGGAGATTAATACCGCATAATATGTTTTGGTCGCATGATCGAAACATCAAAGGATTTTTCTTTTAGAAAATTCCACTTTGAGATGGACCCGCGGCGCATTAGCTAGTTGGTGAGGTAACGGCTCACCAAGGCGACGATGCGTAGCCGACCTGAGAGGGTGATCGGCCACATTGGAACTGAGACACGGTCCAGACTCCTACGGGAGGCAGCAGTGGGGAATATTGCGCAATGGGGGAAACCCTGACGCAGCAACGCCGCGTGAATGATGAAGGCCTTCGGGTTGTAAAGTTCTGTCTTCTGGGACGATAATGACGGTACCAGAGGAGGAAGCCACGGCTAACTACGTGCCAGCAGCCGCGGTAATACGTAGGTGGCAAGCGTTGTCCGGATTTACTGGGCGTAAAGGATGCGTAGGCGGACATTTAAGTCAGATGTGAAATACCCGAGCTTAACTTGGGTGCTGCATTTGAAACTGGGTGTCTAGAGTGCAGGAGAGGTAAGTGGAATTCCTAGTGTAGCGGTGAAATGCGTAGAGATTAGGAAGAACACCAGTGGCGAAGGCGACTTACTGGACTGTAACTGACGCTGAGGCATGAAAGCGTGGGGAGCAAACAGGATTAGATACCCTGGTAGTCCACGCCGTAAACGATGAATACTAGGTGTCGGGGGTCGAACCTCGGTGCCGCCGTTAACACATTAAGTATTCCGCCTGGGGAGTACGATCGCAAGATTAAAACTCAAAGGAATTGACGGGGGCCCGCACAAGCAGCGGAGCATGTGGTTTAATTCGAAGCAACGCGAAGAACCTTACCTAGACTTGACATCCCCTGCATAACCCAGAGATGGGCGAAGTCCTTCGGGACAGGGTGACAGGTGGTGCATGGTTGTCGTCAGCTCGTGTCGTGAGATGTTGGGTTAAGTCCCGCAACGAGCGCAACCCTTATCATTAGTTGCTACCATTAAGTTGAGCACTCTAGTGAGACTGCCCGGGTTAACCGGGAGGAAGGTGGGGATGACGTCAAATCATCATGCCCCTTATGTCTAGGGCTACACACGTGCTACAATGGTGAGTACAAAGAGATGCAAGACCGCAAGGTGGAGCCAAACTCAAAAACTCATCCCAGTTCGGATTGTAGGCTGCAACTCGCCTACATGAAGCCGGAGTTGCTAGTAATCGCGAATCAGCATGTCGCGGTGAATACGTTCCCGGGCCTTGTACACACCGCCCGTCACACCATGAGAGTTGGTAACACCCGAAGTCCGTGAGGTAACCGTAAGGAGCCAGCGGCCGAAGGTGGGATTGATGATTGGGGTGAAGTCGTAACAAGGTAGCCGTAGGAGAACCTGCGGCTGGATCACCTCCTTTCTAGGGAGTAGATGTATTGACTTCGGTCGATGCAATAGAAGAATATTAATTTGTTCTTCAAAAATATCTATTGTAATTAATCGTACCTAGTTCTCTGTTTAATTTTGAGAGACTAATTTTATCTAACTCTTAGGAGTTAGATAATGAATAGTTTTTCTTAAAATGTTCTTTGAAAATTGCACAGTGAAAAAAGTTGTTTTAAAAAAATTAAAACTACGCAAGTAGTTTATAAATTAATTTAATACAATTTCGCAAAATTAATATAACCGTCTATGTAAATAGACAGAATCAAGGTCAAGCTACAAAGGGCGCATGGCGAATGCCTTGGCACTAGGAGCCGAAGAAGGACGCGTTAAGCTGCGATAAGCTTTGGGTAGGCGCAAATAGCCTGTGATCCAAAGATTTCCGAATGGGGGAACCCACATAGTAACAACTATGTACTGCATACTGAATAAATAGGTATGCAGAGGTAGACCCGGGGAACTGAAACATCTAAGTACCCGGAGGAAGAGAAAGAAATATCGATTTCCTAAGTAGCGGCGAGCGAAAGGGAAAGAGCCCAAACCCAGGTCTTTGACCTGGGGGTTGAGGATAGATCATAAATACTGCAATTCCTTAATTGAAGATAGCTGGAAAGCTGCTCCGCAGAAGGTAATAGGCCTGTAAATGAAAAGGAAAAACAGTCAGATCTAATCCAGAGTACCACGAGACACGTGAAACCTTGTGGGAAGCTGGGAGGACCACCTCCCAAGGCTAAATACTACCTAGTGACCGATAGTGAAGAAGTACCGTGAGGGAAAGGTGAAAAGAACCCCGGAAGGGGAGTGAAATAGAACCTGAAACCGTGTGCCTACAACCGGTCGAAGCACTTTATATGTGTGACGGCGTGCTTTTTGTAGAACGAGCCAACGAGTTACGATATGTAGCAAGGTTAAGTACTTAAGGTACGGAGCCGAAGGGAAACCAAGTCTGAATAGGGCGCATAGTTGCATGTCGTAGACCCGAAACCGGGTGACCTATCCATGGCCAGGATGAAGCGGAAGTAAAATTCCGTGGAGGTCCGAACCACGTTGGTGTTGAAAAACCATGGGATGAGCTGTGGATAGCGGAGAAATTCCAATCGAACTCGGAGATAGCTGGTTCTCCTCGAAATAGCTTTAGGGCTAGCGTCGATTAATTGAGTAATGGAGGTAGAGCACTGAATGGGCTAGGGGCTGACAACAGTTACTGAACCCTATCAAACTCCGAATGCCATATACTTTTATTTCGGCAGTCAGACTGCGAATGATAAGATCCGTAGTCAAAAGGGAAACAGCCCAGACCATCAGCTAAGGTCCCAAAGTGTAAGTTAAGTGGAAAAGGATGTGGGATTTCTAAGACAACTAGGATGTTGGCTCAGAAGCAGCCACTCATTTAAAGAGTGCGTAATAGCTCACTAGTCAAGAGATCCTGCGCCGAAGATGTCCGGGGCTAAAACTTACCACCGAAGCTATGGGTGTACACAATTGTGTACGCGGTAGAGGAGCTTTCTGTACTGGCTGAAGTCATACCGTAAGGAGTGGTGGACGGTACAGAAGTGAGAATGTTGGCATGAGTAGCGAGAGTTAAGTGAGAATCTTAACGGTCGAAAACCTAAGGTTTCCTGAGGAAGGCTCGTCCTCTCAGGGTTAGTCGGGACCTAAGCCGAGGCCGAAAGGCGTAGGTGATGGACAATCGGTTGATATTCCGATACCACCAATGGACGTTATTAGAAATGGGATGACGCAGGAGGATAAGATGTGCACACTATTGGATGTGTGTCTAAGCATTTAGGCGGAGCAAGCAGGCAAATCCGTTTGCTCTTAACGCTGAGATGTGATGGGGAAGGGAATTTATTCCTGAAGTATCTGATTCCACGCTGCCAAGAAAAGTCTCTATCGAGGATATTGGTGCCCGTACCGCAAACCGACACAGGTAGGTGAGGAGAGAATCCTAAGACCATCGGAAGAATTGTTGTTAAGGAACTCGGCAAATTGACCCCGTAACTTCGGGAGAAGGGGTGCCTACGAAAGTAGGTCGCAGAGAATAGGCCCAAGCAACTGTTTAGCAAAAACACAGGTCTCTGCTAAAGCGAAAGCTGATGTATAGGGGCTGACGCCTGCCCGGTGCTGGAAGGTTAAGGGGATTAGTTAGCGCAAGCGAGGCTATGAACTTAAGCCCCAGTAAACGGCGGCCGTAACTATAACGGTCCTAAGGTAGCGAAATTCCTTGTCGGGTAAGTTCCGACCCGCACGAATGGCGTAATGATTTGGGCACTGTCTCAACAACACATCCGGCGAAATTGTAGTGCAAGTGAAGATGCTTGCTACCCGCGATTGGACGGAAAGACCCCGTAGAGCTTTACTGTAGCTTAGCATTGAATTTCGGTATTGTCTGTACAGGATAGGTGGGAGACTGAGAAACATGGGCGTCAGCCTGTGTGGAGTCATCCTTGGGATACCACCCTGACAGTACTGAGGTTCTAACTGGAGGCCATGAATCTGGTCACAGGACATTGTTAGGTGGGCAGTTTGACTGGGGCGGTCGCCTCCAAAAAAGTAACGGAGGCGCCCAAAGGTTCCCTCAGCGCGGTTGGAAATCGCGCGAAGAGTGCAAAGGCAGAAGGGAGCCTGACTGCGACACTTACAAGTGGAGCAGGGACGAAAGTCGGGCTTAGTGATCCGGTGGTACCTCGTGGGAGGGCCATCGCTCAACGGATAAAAGCTACCTCGGGGATAACAGGCTGATCTCCCCCAAGAGTCCACATCGACGGGGAGGTTTGGCACCTCGATGTCGGCTCGTCGCATCCTGGGGCTGAAGTAGGTCCCAAGGGTTGGGCTGTTCGCCCATTAAAGCGGCACGCGAGCTGGGTTCAGAACGTCGTGAGACAGTTCGGTCCCTATCCGTCGCGGGCGTAGGAAATTTGAAGGGAGCTGTCCTTAGTACGAGAGGACCGGGATGGACAAACCTCTGGTGCACCAGTTGTCACGCCAGTGGCATCGCTGGGTAGCTATGTTTGGAAGGGATAAACGCTGAAAGCATCTAAGCGTGAAGCCCACCCTGAGATGAGATTTCCCATAACGCGTGTTTTTAACACAAGTTAGTAAGACTCCTGGAAGACCACCAGGTTGATAGGTTAGAGGTGTAAGCATGGTAACATGTTCAGCTGACTAATACTAATAAGTCGAGGGCTTGACCTAAATAAATAATTAAAAGTAATGCGATATACTTCTTTTACAGGAACTATTTCTTTCGTAAGAAAGAAACTAAGCTTCTGACAAAGGAAGAAGCGAGGCTTTGAGCGTGAGCGAAAAGACTAATTCACTGTGCAATTTTCAGAGAATATTTATATTCTCAATCTGGTGATTATGGCATGAAGGTAACACCCGTTCCCATACCGAACACGAAGGTTAAGCTTCAATGCGCCGATGGTACTGCAGGGGTGACCTTGTGGAAGAGTAGGTTGTCGCCAGGTAATGTGGCTGGATAGCTCAGTCGGTAGAGCAGAGGACTGAAAATCCTCGTGTCCCTGGTTCGATTCCTGGTCTAGCCACCAAGTTATGGCGCTATAGCCAAGCGGTAAGGTCAAGGTCTGCAAAACCTTTATTCCCCGGTTCAAATCCGGGTGGCGCCTCCAAAACACTTTGTAAATATTACAAAGTGTTTTTTTGTGCTGCGCCCAGAATGTTTGTGGAGTCAATAGGATGAAAAGGGCCATCTAAGCTAACTAACGGAGGAGTGTACAATAAATGTTTAAACATAATTACACGAGGTCTACCAACTTCATTATTTATTATAGTAAATGGTAAAGGTTCGTTTGTTTTAGATATGCTCAGTTCATTTTTTAGTGGACATAAATATATAAAATATCTACATTATTTATTAAAAATAAGAAATATAGCGAAAAAGCTAGAAATACCTATACTGATACATATGTATTAGTATAAGTAACGTATATGGGCATATATTATGGTATACGCACTATAGTGAGCTTAGCATAAGTAGATTAATATATGAAATGCTAGTATAATCACATATGTTGGTCACAAAACTATTTGTATTTAGCATTTTTAATTGATTTAGGGGGTCTGGCTTTCATGTATAAAGAGATGGTTCAAAGAAAAAAAATTTCAGCTATAATATTGTTGTTTATTACATTAATTGTATTTATATGCTTATCAGACGTATTCCCTAAAGTGAGTATAGGCAGAATAAATATTAAGACGTTTGTAACTATGTTCTTTAATACACTAATGATTGCTCTTTGTTATATGGAGTTTTCAAAATGTAAGGTTAAGTATAAGTATTCAATTGTAGCGGATCAATTCATTATTCATAAAATAAAAGGTGAAGAGGTTAAAATACTAGAAGATATTAAATTAAAGGATATAGATTATATTGGTAAATATAGAAACTACAGTGCAGATGTTCATATTAGTAGCAGTAAAAAGTATATTTGTTCTACGTTTATTAGGAGTAAGTTTTGTTGTATATATAAAGTAGGAGATAACTTTAAAAAGTTTTATTTTGAGCCTAGTGATGGTCTTATGAATAAAATTAAATTACTAAAAGAAAAAGCATATTTTAAAAATAAACAATAGATATATATAAGAAGTATAATTGAGCTATGATTATACTTCTTTTTTAGTGTGCCCGGCATGGGAAATTAACTAGGTAGAAAGTCCACAGTGGGAGACTGTAGTTACCAACCAATAGCTAAAGGCAAGGTATCAAATGTGAGGGGTGAGCTCAAGGAGGCCATAGGTAGGGTTCCAACCTAAGGAATACGAACATTTGATGAATAATAATGTATCATTTGTAAAAAAGAAACTATTTATTGAAGTAAATGGTGAGAAACAAAGGTAGACCAAGTATGGAAATTAAGTTTCTTGAGTTTTCATTTTATAGATCCAAAGATGGAGTTAGGGTGTATAATTCATCCAAAATCTATTACCAAGATGAGAAAGGGATGTTGGATAATTTCCAACATCCCAATTATGAGTCGCTCATTAACAAATGATACTTTAAAGAAACATTTATTTGCATACTATTTTAATTCAAGTCCAATTTCTTTTAATAAATCTTCTTTCTCAATAATGTCGAGGCCAGTTAAGGCAAGGGCTTGTGCAGCTTTTATCATATTATTTTTACAAAAATCTGTTTGAGTTTCTAGAGCAAATGCGGGTGAGGGGCAACTCAGCGAGGAATCTTCTGTAATAGATATGGATGGATATATGCATGGAGTAATATGACTTATAGAACCTATTCCCAGACCATATAGAGTATTTTTACAACAAGCAATATCGATGATTCCGCATTCTTTTAAGTTGTGTGTAAATATTCTTGATAAAGATTTATTAGTCAAAAGCTCTTGTGAAGGCAATTCAAATATACTTATTTCTCCGGTTATATTCATTATTTGAGATAGTGATTGAATAAAGGTTATAATAGTTTTTTCTAGAGATTTAGCTTCTTTTAGGCTAGGAGCTTTCAAATAAAATTTAGCCTCTGATTCAGAAAATTCATTAATGCATGAAGAGGCATTTTCTATAGAAATGCTATCAATAAAATACCTGTTGTGCAATCCTTTTAATAATTGGCTTAGTGTATTAAGTATAAATAAATAGGCATCCAAAGATGAAAGGTTACTAAGAACTTTATTATTAATATTAATAGTTTGATGACATTTAAGTTTAAGTGGAATTGTAGCCATAGAGGTACCGCTTTCTGCATTGCTTGTATCACAGTGAGGAGCAATAATAGCATCCATATCATCAAAACATTTTTCCTTTGCTAAAGATAATTCTGCGCCATTTGTGTACTCGCCTGGGCATCCTAATAGAATTACACTTCCACCGCTTTTAGATATTACTTTTGATAATCCTAATGCTGCCGCAATAGAAATGCTAGCATTCACGTTATTACCAAAAATATGACCTACATTTTCACTAGATGTGTATTTGCATATATAGCATATCTTAGGGTGGCCATTTCCATATTGAGCATAAAAAGAAGTAGGAATATTAGAATAGTTTTCTTGTATTTCAAAATCATGAGTTTTTAACATGTTTATTATGTAAGAATAACCTTTATACTCTTTATAACTCGTTTCAGGGTTAGTATAAAGATAATTTGATAAATTATGGATATCTTCTTTTATGCTGCTTATATAACTTATAATTTCTTGTTTCATAGCTTCGCTCCTTTCAAAATGTTCATACCTATTAACACATTTAGTATAACCAAAGGTATACAAATATATTTATAATAATAAACAATATTTTATATAGCTATTTATGGCATAAAATGTAGATAAATATATTTTGAATTATTAAGTGGACAAAATAAGAAACCGTACTTAGTTGAATAAAATATAGTATAAGAGGCTATACTGTAGGTAGTTTTTAGTTAGCAAGTTTAAGGGGGAAATTATGAAAAAAGAAAAATGTATTATATGTAGAAAGCCTCTAAATGATGGTATAATAATAAATGGAAGAGGAATTTGCAATAATTGCGAAGGAAGAATTATAGAATCAAAGCCTAATACTGATTTTTATGAATATTACAAGAACTGTATAAGAAAGAATTTGGTGCAGTTTATACCAAGAGGAGTGACTAAGGATTGTCAAGATTACCACTTGTAGATGGAGTGTTAAAATATATAAAAGAAAAAAATGTTTCCTTTTGTATGCCAGGGCATAAGGGAGGGCTTGGGTTTTTTAAAACGATAAGAGGCAAGGAGCTTTACGAAAACTTTATAAAAGGAGATATTACTGAGGTCGATGGATTAGATAATCTTCACCATGCAGGAGGAATAATAAAAGAGTCTCAACAATTATTGAGTGAATACTATGGAAGTATTAAATCTTATTTTCTAGTGAATGGTAGTACTAGTGGGAACTTAGCTATGATTTTTTCATCCTTCAATGAGGGTGACAAAATCATTGTAGAGAGAAATTGTCATCGCTCGATATTTAATGCCATTATTATGAGAAAACTAAAGCCAGTATATATTAAAAATGAAATTCATCCAAAATATGATGTTCCTTTTCCTTTAGATAAGGAGCATTTTTCCACCTTAATTAATGAAAATAAAGATGCTAAAGGGATTATTGTTACCTACCCTAATTATTATGGTATATGCTTTGATTTATCATACATTATTGAAATTGCTAGAAAATATAATATTAAGGTATTAGTAGATGCCGCTCATGGTGCGCATTTTGGTGCCAATAAGTTATTACCCGAAAATCCTTTGAAAATGGGAGTTAATATGGTAGTTATGAGTGCGCATAAAACTCTACCTAGCCTAACGCAAACGGCTTTTTTACATGTAGGAAAAGGTACGGATATCAGTAAGGTAGATTTCTATGCAAGTGCCTTTTTAAGTACAAGTCCATCTTATATGCTTTTGTGTTCTATGGATTATGCAAGATTTTATCTTCAAGAGTATGGTGAAAATGATTATGAAGGGTTAATTAAAGTCTGTAAATTTAATAGAGAGAGAATCAATAGAGTAGGCAAATTTCATATTATAGGTGAGGAAGATTTATTAGATGCATCAGAGAATTCCACTAAAGATGGTAATAAGTATACTATGGATTTAACTAGGTATATATTAAATGTACCTAAGGGGTATAGTGGACATAAGTTATTAGAGTATTTAAGAATAAACAATATTCAAGCTGAAATGAGTGATAGTAGAAATGTAGTTTTAATATTTTCTCCCTTTAATAATCAGCAGGATTTTGAAGTGTTATACATAGCCCTGAAAAACTGTGATATGAACAATTTAAAGGGGAAATATGTAGAATTAATAGATTATGGTATGCCAATGCCAATTATGTACCCATATGAAGTAATGGATAGAGAAAAAACTATGGTAGAGTTAAAAAATTCAGAGGGGAAAATAAGTGCAGTAGCAATAGTTCCATATCCACCGGGAATACCTATTGTAATGCCTGGAGAAAGACTAGATGAGGATACTATAGCCGTTATAGAATATTACTTGCAATGCAATGTAACGGTACTTGGAATTAATGATGGGAAAGTAGCAACAGTAGAAAAATAGACTATTAATAGTGGTGGAGGGGATTGAATGGAAAGAGGGCGTCTAATAGCACTAGAAGGCCCAGATGGTTCAGGGAAAACTACTCAAATACAATTACTAGAAAAGCATCTGAAAGAATTGGGATTTGAAGTAGTAAGAACTAGGGAACCGGGTGGCACAGAAATTAGTGAGAAAATCAGAGAAATAATATTAGATAATGATAATTGTAATATGAGTTATATGTGCGAGGCATTACTCTATGCTGCGTCTAGGGCTCAACTAGTTAGCGAGGTTATAAAGCCAGCCTTAGACATGGGTAAGATAGTTATATGCGACCGTTTTGTATATTCTTCAATGGTGTATCAAGGCATTGGCCGCGGACTCGGATTGGAAAGAATAAAGAGCATGAATGAAGCCGCTTTAGATGGATTAGAGGCAGATTTAATATTTATGATTACTATCCCATATGAAGAAGGATTAAATCGAAAAAAAATGCAAAAGACTTTAGATCGTTTAGAAAATGGCGGGAATGAATTTCATAAAAAAGTTTTTGAAGGTTACTTAGATATTTGTAGGAAATATGGTAAAATAGAAGTAATAGATGGTAATAGAAATGTAGATGAAATACATAAAGATATAATAAACAGAATAAAAAAAATAAAATTATAAAAAGGGTGGGATTAAATGAAATTAGTTATTGCAATAGTACAAGATGATGATGCAAATGAGTTAATTGAGGAAATAACAGACAAGGGTTTTAGGGTTACAAAATTAGCTACAACCGGAGGGTTTTTAAAATCGGGAAATACAACATTACTAATGGGTGTTGATAAAGAAAAGGTAGATGAAGTTTTAGCCATTATCGAGGAAGTATGTAAGGAAAGAAAGCAAATAATATCATCACCTTCACCTGTGGCTGGTTCTACTGGAGTATATATGCCATTTCCTATTGAAGTGGAGGTAGGTGGAGCAAATGTATTTGTAGTTGACGTAGACAAGTACATAAAGGTATAACTAAGTAGAAGCAAGTATATATAAATCTATACTTGCTTCTATGTATGGAGGATCAAAATGAGTTTTGAGAGTATAATAGGTCATAATAGTATAAAGAATCAAATAAGTAAATCTATAGAAGCGGATAGGTTATCACATGCTCACCTTTTAGTTGGAGAGGGTGGAATAGGCAAAAGTATATTAGCTAAGAATATAGGATTAAAGGTTTTAGGAAAAAATCAAGATAGGCAATATGTTGATTTGGTAGAATGGAGAATAGAAAAAAACAAAAGTACCATAGGAGTTAACTCTATAAGAACTTTAATTGAAGAAATTAACAGAAAACCTTATGAAGGTGATAGGAAAGTTATTATTATTTACAATGCCCATAAAATGACGGTGCAAGCTCAAAATGCTTTTTTAAAAACAATCGAGGAGCCACCTAAAAACGTGATTATACTTTTATTATGTGAAAATCTTGAAGTTATACTGGATACAATAAAATCAAGATGCCAAATACATAAACTAAAGAATTTAAACGTAGATGAGATGGAAGAGTTTTTAAAAATAAATTATTATGATTTATCTTTAGAAGAGATAAGGGTTATTACAGCTTTTAGTGATGGAATACCAGGAAAGGCTGAAAAGTTTATTCAAGATAATAATTTCAAGGATATTAGAAACATTACCTTGGAAATATTGCTTAATCTTAATAAAGTTGGAACTGAAGAGCTAATTAAATATGAAAAAAAATTAGCTAATCAAAAAGAAAGTTTTGAAGAAATATTAACTGCATTTCTTTCGTATATTAGGGATACCATAATATATAAAGAAATTGAAGAAGAAGATTTAATTCTTAACATAGATAAGTTATTAAGTATAAAAGAATTGGCTAATATATTTTCATTTAATAAATTAAATGGTATTATAAGCATAATTAATGATACTAGGGAGAATTTAGTTAAGAACGTTAACCCGGGATTGACGTTTGAAGTAATGCTATTTAAAATGCAGGAGGTTTAACGACTTTTCAGAAGGAAAGGTTCCCACTTATATAAGTGGTAGTTAAATCTCCTTCTGAAGTCGTTAATATGCAGCTGCGAAGGAGATGATTTAACATGGTTACAGTAATAGGAGTACGATTTAAAAAAGCTGGTAAAATATATTATTTTAGTCCAAATGGTATAGATATTCAAAAGGAAAATAAGGTTATTGTTGAAACCGTAAGAGGGATAGAATTTGGAGAATGTGTTATTGGCATAAAAGAAATACGAGAAGACGATATAGTATCTCCCCTTAAATGCGTTATCAGAAAGGCTACAGATGGTGATGCAGAAAAAGACTTAGAAAATAAAAGAAAAGAAAAGGAAGCCTATGAAGTATGCTTAGATAAGATACATAAACATGAACTAGATATGAAACTCATAGATGTAGAGTATACGTTTGATAATAATAAAGTTATATTTTACTTTACAGCAGATGGAAGAGTGGATTTCCGTGAATTAGTAAAGGACTTAGCGGCGGTATTTAGAACCAGAATAGAACTTAGACAAATAGGAGTTAGGGATGAAGCAAAAATGATAGGTGGTCTTGGACCGTGTGGTAGACCTATGTGTTGTTCAACCTTTTTGGGCGAATTTGCACCAGTGTCTATAAAAATGGCTAAAGAGCAAAATTTATCATTAAACCCTACAAAAATTTCAGGTATTTGTGGTAGACTTATGTGCTGTTTAAACTATGAGCAGGACACATATGAAAGAATAAGGAAAACCTTACCTACTTTAGGATCCATAGTAGACACACCTTACGGTAGATCAGAGGTTATTGGGAATAGTGTTGTAAAAGAAACTGTGAAAATTAAGATAAAACTTAATGGGAGCGATGAAGAGATAGTAGAGGTTAAAATTGAAGACTTAACATTAATTTCTGGAAGATATGAAGATTCTGTTATTGTGGAGAATATTAAATTGGAATTAGATGGAGATGAGGAAGATTCATATGTTGTAAAAGAATTATTTAAAGATAACTAGGGAGGGGGAAGATGAAGTCAGTTATAAAAGTATACAATATGAATACTTCGGAGGATATTAGTAACATTAATGTAGCAGTATCAAATAATCAAGGGGTAGTTGCTTGCCAAATAAATAGTGTAAGTAAAGAAATAGAAATAATATATGATGATTATTTTGTTTCATTGGATAATTTAATTGAGTCAATTGAGGTAGTCGGGTATACAGTTATATAAAGAAACCAGAGAAACTTTCTCTGGTTTCTTTTCTTTGTTTTTTGCTATGTTAAAAAGTAAAGTATAAATGGATTATATGAATACACATTTTAGAATTGGAGATAATAATTTTGAAGGGAGGCATAAAATATGAAAAAATTAGCAGTACAAAAGGGCTTGAACCCAATTAAAGATTACTTGAGTGACGAGGGATATACAGTAAAAGAGTTTGATAATAGAAAAAAGAATGCAGGTAATTTTTTAAATAAATATGATGCTGTTATTGTTACGGGCGAGAATCAAGATATTATGGGTATAGAGAATACTATATCAAAAACTTCAATTATTAATGCAACTGGAATGACTGGTGAAGAAGTTAAGATGCAAATAGAAAAAAATAGTAAATAACAAAAAGTAATATATTGGGATATAGAGGCTGTTAACTTACATTCAAAGGTTAACAGCCTGTTTTTTTTTGAAATACATTTAAAATATGCTGATAATTTTTGCAAAAACATAAATTAGTTTTAAACAACAATAAAATATATTTGGAGGTATGAGAATTTTAAATTAAGTCAATAATTTAAATGTAAATCATTGACTAATAAATATGGAAGGGGTTTTAAATATGAGTATGAAAAAAGGAATAATTAGTATATCTACGATTGCTGTAGTAATGTTAGGCGTGTTTTTTTCTATAAAGTTTATTGGAGGAAGAGAAAATGTTGCTAATGTAAAATTACAAAATGATAGTATAGTGCAAAGCAATAAAATAATACCGGCAGATAATAATGAGACGGTAACAAATAAAAATACTCAAGGGGAAAGCACTAATGAAATGGATGCTGCTTATATAAATGACAAAACTAACGTTGGAATGTATACTGTTAAAGAAAATGACACAGTGTTTAGTATAGTAAAAACATATACACCTAGTCAGGACAAAAGCAAAATGGTTGAATTTATTAAAAGTAGGAATGGTATAAATGAATCTTACAAAATTGCAGCGGGTCAGAAAATAGTAATTCCTTATGAAAAAGCAATTCAAGCTTCGAATGATGTAGTTGAAAAAGCTAAAAAGGATAAAATAGCTAAAACGGATAAAACAGCTGTAGTTAAAAAATCTGAAACTGGTGACTACACTGTTAAAAGCAAAGATACATTAACTTCAATTGCCAAAAATAACATGACCTCATATAATGTGAAAAAGGCGATAGAAATGTTAAAAGAAACAAATAAAATTACAAATGAGGATGCTATAAAAGAAGGCACAATTATTAATATTCCAAAATAATAGCTATAAAAAAGAAGTGTAATTTTGATTCTCTCAAAATACACTTCTTTTTTATAGTGCAAGTAATTGATGCATTAAATCATCACTTGTGGAGTTACACAGCTTCGAAAAAAATGAATTAGCGACGGTAAAGTTGAAACAAATATTAGTTTGTTAAATCCTAAGTATTTGCATTTTACTACTTTCAGCAAAAATAAAGTCACCATCCAAAGTTAGTAAAAAGTCTATATTATTGTACTCTGCAGTAGCTATGTGGAAAGCATCATTTACAGATAATAAGTTTTCACACATGAATTTTTTAACTAGAGATATACACTCTTCAGGAATGTTAAGATATTTTATGTTTATAATTTTTTCTAGTTCTGAAATTATTTCTACGGACTTATTGTAATAGACATTTAATAAATTTCTTTTCATAGAATTTTTAGAAATATTATCAAAATACCTCTTATATGGAATATGAATAAGTCTGTCTTTTTTCTTTTCCTTTAATATTTTTGTATCGTGACGGCTAAAGCTATTTGCTATAGATCTGATGTTGACGGCTGAGTTATAGGGTCTATTATTGCTTATTTTACATTGGATGTCACTAATGAACAATTTATAAAGTATTTTATTTAAAACTTCTGCAGAGATGATACTGGTAGTGTAAAACTCACAACTTCCTTCAGAAAGTTGCTTTAAGCATGATAAACAATCACTATGCTTAATATCGTCATCATATATTAAGCTGAGCAAGAAGGATGCATCTAATAAAACAGAATTTTTATTGAAAACTATATTTTTAAAAGGATATAATATTAATTGCATTTTTAACCTCATTATAATCGATTATTATATAATTAATGTATATTCAACAATGTTTACTAATAGTAGTTTTATAATTAATTAGATTAGTGATAAATAAAATAAATATATTTATTATTTTATAATCTGTATTCTCTTGATTTAGCAACAAAAATTGAGGTATACTTCTTTTGTTGTTATGCATAAAGTAAATATAGATTTCATAGAAAGGAGATACATAATGGAGTTTTTAGGAGATGATGAAACTTTAGATGATCTTAATTTAAAGGGAATTCATGTTATTCAAAAAAAACATGCTTTCCGATTTGGGGTGGATGCAGTATTACTTGCTAATTTTGCTAAAGTAAGAAGAAATGCTAAAGTTGTTGATTTATGTACTGGCACAGGAATAATTCCTTTCATATTAGCAGGTAAAACATATGCAAGTAATCTAATTGGTGTGGAAATTCAAAAAGAATTTGTTGATATGGCGAATCGATCCGCACGATATAATAAATTAGAACATAAAATTAAATTTATAAATGGAGACTTAAAGGATATAGAACTCATTAAAAGTATCCCCAAGGTAGAAATTGTTACAGTTAATCCACCTTATAAACTTCAAAATTCAGGATTAATAAGTTTAGATGATAAGAATGCTATAGCAAGACATGAGATTTGTTGTACATTAGAAGATGTAATTATTGCATGTAGAGTTTTGCTGAAGGATAATGGACGGATGTATATGGTACATAGGCCGGATAGATTAGTTGATATTTTATGTGCTATGAGAAAACATAGAATTGAGCCTAAACGTATAAGAATGGTGCATCCTAGTGTAAATAAGGCACCTAACATAGTGCTCATCGAGGGACAAAGAGATGGAGGAACCTTTTTAAAATGGGAGCCCCCTCTTTATGTTCACACTGAGGATGGTGGGTATACTCAGGAAATTGCTGATATGTATAATTCAAATACAATAGAATATTAAATAATTTAAAGGTAGAGCCAATTAATGCAAATATTAAAGTAAAGGGTGATAAGAATGTCAGGAAAATTATACTTAGTTCCAACCCCTATAGGCAATTTAAAGGATATAACGCTCAGAGCATTAGAAGTGTTACAAAATGTAGATATAATAGCGGCAGAAGATACGAGGCAAAGCTTAAAATTACTAAATCATTTTAATATAAAAAAGCCACTTATAAGCTATCATCAACATAATGAACAAGGAAAAAGTCAAAATATAATTGAGCAGATAAAAGAAGGTAAAAATATAGCTATAATTAGCGACGCGGGATCGCCGGGAATATCAGATCCGGGAAGCGTAATAGTTTTAAAGTGTATAGAACAGAACATAGAATTCGTAGTGCTTCCTGGTGCCACTGCAATTACTACTGCACTTGTATATTCAGGACTTGATACTACAAAATTCATATTTAGAGGATTTTTACCTAGGGAAAATAAAGATAGAAAGCCTATTATTGATGATTTAATAAATAGGAGTGAAACTTTAATTTTCTATGAGGCTCCTCACAGACTCTTAAAAACTTTAGAATTTTTATATGAAAGTATTGGAAACAGAAAAATATCAATGTGCAGGGAACTTACAAAATTATATGAAGAGATAATTAGGTTGAGTTTAGAAGAAGCTGTGGAATATTATAAACAAAACGCCCCAAGAGGAGAATATGTATTAGTAGTTGAAGGTAAGAGTAAGGAAGATATAGATAAAGATGAAAGAGCTAAATGGGATTTACTAACTATAGAAGAACATATACAAAAACATATGGATGAGGGAGTAAATAAAAAAGATGCAATGAAAAAAGTTGCAAAAGATAGAAATATGCCTAAATCAGAAGTATACAAGCATTCATTGGAAATTTAACCTATGTTCCCAATGAATGCTTGGTCAAAATAGTGTTATAATAAAAATGTCGTTTTAAGAGTGAATAAATTATAAAAATACATATATATATTTTTTTTGATATGGGGGGATTAAGTTGCGTAAAAAAATAATATCGCTTATAGTAACAATTGGACTGGCCGCTACAATAAATATACAGGCATTGGCAGATCCATTATCGGATAAGCTTAGTAATCAAAAGGGCCAGCTTGAGGAGCAAAAAAACGAGTACAAGAAAATACAAGATAATGTTGAGGATATAGAAATTTCAATTGAAAAATTGGATTCGAGCATAGGGAAAATGGGCATAGAAGTGAACAAAACAAAAGATAAAATAGGCGAGACCCAAAAGCAAATAGAAAAAACAACAAAAGATATACAAGTTGCAGAGGCTAATATTAAAGAAGAAGAGGACTTATTTAATAAGAGAATGCGAAGCATGTATATGAATGGTGCGGATAGCTACTTGGAAGTTTTACTGGATTCTGAGGGAGTAGAAGATCTTATTTCAAGGGTTGACAACATTAAAAAAATTGTGGAATATGATAATAAAATTATTGGACAATTAACAGCTGAGAAGAGTAAAATTGAAAACAAAAAGGTTGTGCTTGAAGCTGAAAAAACTAAGTTATTAGTGTTGAAAACTGATAATGAAAATAAGATAGGCAAGCTTAAAGAAAAGAAGCAAGAACAAGATGCATTAATCAAGGAAGCTGAAAAGAAAAAACAATTATATTCTGGCAAAATTAGTGATGGACAAGCTACCGTAGATGCTACTATGAAGCAAATACAACAAATAAGAGACAATGCAGCTAAGACTGCTCAATCTAATGTTACTCCATCTAGAGGAGCAGGATCAGCATCAGCGTCACTTAGCTCTAATGCGATAGTTGCTTATGCAAGTAATTATTTAGGAACGCCATATGTTTGGGGTGCTGCTGGTCCTCAATATTTTGATTGCTCTGGTTTTATGCAACATATATATAATCATTTCGGAGTTTCATTAAGCCGAACTACATATACACAGATAAATGAAGGATCATATGTACCTAGAGAAGCTTTGCAACCAGGAGATTTAATTTTCTTTGGTTCGGCGTCAGATCCACATCATGTGGGAATGTATGTAGGAAATAACTCATATATTCATGCACCTCGTACGGGAGATGTGATTAAAATATCAGAACTAACACGAGGAGATTACCTTACTGCAAGAAGGGTTAAGTAATTTTAAATAAAAAACAGGCTATTTTAATAGTCTGTTTTTTTATTCACGAGAAAATTGTAAAGTTTGATTTTTATAAAACCGTAAATTGACCACAGAAAATATAACATGGATGATATTTTCTGTGGCTAATTATCGAATACTAATATAAACGAGTTCAAGAAAAATTGCAATATTAATAGCAAAAGAGGGAATAGAAAAGATATGTGGTATTGCTGAGGGGGGGTAATAAGTTTGAGTGTATAAAACATAGCTGACTAAAGCAGGAGTGGATTAGTCAGCTGTTTTTTGGGGAGATTAGATAGTATAGGGAGGGTTAGTTTGCAAGTGATTTCAGATATAGCTAAAATCACTTGCAAACTATAATAATTTATTTAAATAAGATAAAAATCAAATGGCAGAAAAAGATAAAAATTGAAAGTAGAAAAATAATTTAATACTCTTTTCTCCACACAAGGATTAACAGTTTATGAACAGGTGATAATGTATAATGTGGATAAGAAACTTGTCAGAATTACTTTTAATATGTAAATGCTTTTAAACAAGGCTTTCCGTGTAAATTAAATTGTCCACAGCTTCTGTTGATTAAATGTTAAAAACAGTGGATAACTTAATTATAATGGTTAAAATTTAGATGTTTGCAATATTAACTGTGAATTAAATCAAATTGCATAACGAGAATCTTGTAAAAGAGTAGAGTATATTGCGTATTATAAATAATGTTAAAAATTAGTGGGTTTTCAAACTAATAATTTATATTAACCGCTATTTATTATTAAAGTATACAGAGCAAAGAAAAAGTAAAATTAATATTTTAATAGGCGAATCTAAGGTTAGTTATTTTCAAATTTCTATAGAAATAATGCAAAACATAAAAAAATAGAAAATAACTTGTAATAGTATATACATACCTTATAATATAGTTATATGCTCAAGACTAGAAAATATATTTTATTTAGTAAATTAATTTTTGGAAGGTGATAAATGGTGGATAAGGCTAAATTTACTCTAGATAATATAAGTTCATTATCAAAATCGATATCCGAAAACAGCATAATTATGTATGAAGAATTACCTCAGTACGATTTGTTTTTATCTCAAGTGATTGATTACTTAAATGATAAATTTGATGCTGATAATTACACCAATAATATAGTACAGAATTATATAAAAGGCGGAGTTATATCTAAGCCAGAAGATAGTAAAAAGAGAGGCTATACAAAGTTACATCTTGCCCAATTAGTGTTACTTAGCTACATGAGACCTATACTTACAGCAGAGGAAATTAAGAAAGTCTTTAGGCTAGCGTTCAATGAAATTAATGATAGAGATGATGATATTATTTCATGGGAAAAAGCCTATAAAATTTTCTCTGATATGCAAAAAGAAAGCCTTAATCATTTCGTAAAAAATCAGTTTTGTGATAAATCAAAATTACAAAGTATAATTAATGATTTAGATTTAAAAGAAAATGATGAGGAAAGAATAACAGTGTTTTTAGTTGTAATGACATTGGTATCGCAAGCTAGTGCAATAAAAAAATTAATAAGAAAAATTGTAGATGATTATGAAAATTAAAAAATAAAGAGGTGTATATTAACTATATCTAAAAAAATCAAAATTAATAACATTTTCAGCATAAATAGTAGTACACCATAATATTTATTAACTATAGTTAATAAATATTAAAGGGGTAGATGGATATGATTGATAAGATGCCAACATTAATTTATGATCTGTGTGGGGACAAAGTAGAAGTTATGAATTACACGAAAGTTTTTTTTGAAAATGAGAATGAAGAGGGTTATGTGCTTCATATAGAGCAACATGATAGAGTTACATCTATAAGTGAATTTGATTTAGAGAAAAGAGAAGATAAGTATTATTGCACTAGGAAATTGTTTAGTTAACTAAATTTTTGAACATAGTTTTAACGACATTTATTTAATCACACAAGCTTTATAATTAATAAAGCTTGTGTGATTTTCTGCATTTATAGTAATATTATATATTTGTAGTATAATCAAATAATGATAAGTATATTTTAGCTTATAAAATAAAAAATACTCTTTATAAATATAAGGGTGAATTAATCGATAAATAGTGTAAATCATATATTTCTAGTGAAATTAATAAGTTATACACTGTTAACTTAACTGGAAATGGTTTATAATTTATAAAATTAACATATGAAATGCAATAAGTCTGGATAAAGGTGTGTTTAGCTATAGTGTAATAATAATTGGTGTAGGGGGTAAAATATGCTAAGCCAGAAAGAGAAAACAATGATTTTAGAAAATTTTGCAGAAGAAAATCAACCTATAGAAATAATAAATAAGTTAAATGATGGACAATCTGAGGCGGCGGTATATACTGTGGAATTTAGTGAATCGCGTAAATTAGGAGTTGTAAAAATTCAGGAAATGAATGAAAGCGGATTACATAATAAAGCATTTTTGCAAGCGATAGAGAATGGAATTGAAGGATATATTCCTAAAATTATTGATGAAGTGGAAATACAATGTGTAAATAATTTAAAGAGATTTGGAGTTTTATATGAATTAGGCGGAGATAATGTACTGGGAATTAAGACATTGAAATATTCAATGGAAAATGAATTAGCATTAGTTAAACAGACTTCAGAACAAGTAGCTAAATTTTTATATAATTGGAATAAACCTCATACATCTGAAATTAAATCTCCTATTGATATAATGAAAACTTCTTTAGGTTATAGATTTATGGATGAGAAATTTATAAAGGGTTTTGAAACATTAATGATTGATGAAGATAAAAAATGGTTAGTAATTGATGGAGTTGATAAATTCTTCCCTAATCCATATAAATTTTTTGCAGATGAAAAGGTGTGGTGTGGTCGTAAAATAAAGTATTTAGATTCATGCATACATGGTGATTTGCACGGAGGAAATATAATTGTTTCGGTGAAAAAACCGTCTATTATCGATTTTGGAAGTTACCAACTTCATAGTAATATTTTTTATGATACAAGGTATTTAGAAATACATTCTTTAATGGACTATTTAAAATTCGATAACAATAAACAAAGAAAATTTTGGATTAGTTTATGTGAGGAATTAACAAGGAATGTTAAATATGTTGATATACCAGATGGAGAGGGAGCCAGTATATTGAGAGATATAATACCAGAATTAAGACATGGTATAGACTATTTGCTCTCGGATTCTAGAAATAAACTATATGAGCCATCTTTTTACTTAGCTGGAGTTTCTGCAGGATTGAATTTCATCCGTAAAGCAAAGGATGAAAATAAAAGGATGGCAGCAATGATATATACAATGTATAACTTAAGAGCAGTTTTAAAGCATGAACTTATAGATTTATATAATCCTAGTTTATCATCCAGCACTAGTGTTCAATGGTTTTTAGATGAAGCTTCAATAAGTGAGTTTCTAGATAATGATTCAATATATAAAATTGACGAAAAGGCATATCACATTTCGGGTATAATAAAAAATAAGTCTATAGAGCTTACAGTTGAGCCTATTATAAACTTAAACAGTGGTAGGGTTAAATCATTAGAAATACTAGTTAGGGATTCAAGATTAGAATTTTTCCCAGATGAAATGTTTGAAAAAGCTAGACTTACCGGGGATTTGGAAAACCTTACTATGCTAGCTTGTGACAAATTAAATAACTATCTAAACAAACTTGAACCATTTATTGAAGAAGGATTATTTTTTAAGATTCAATCGGATACAACTAGGCATACTATAAAAAAGGTTATAAAGAAATTGGAAGGGACAAACTTAGTTTTAGAAATTACACAACGTATACCGAGAAGTGCATTTTGGCGTAATTTTGCTGATGAATTAAAATTTAAATTAGCTATGGATAACTTTGGAGAAGGTAACTCTAATATGGTAGAATTAATAAAGATGAAGCCACATTTTATAAAAATTTCTCAGGAAATAGTAAAAGATGTGCATAAAGATGAAATAAAAGCATTGATGATAGAACATATGGTTAAAATGGGGATAAAAACAGGAATGAAGATTATAGCCGAGGGAATACGAACCTTGGAAGAAAAGGACAAGCTAATGGAACTAGGTGTTGAATATGGACAAGGTACTTATTTTTCTTCAGCTATGCTTATTGATCATGCAGATTATGGAATTTGGAAACAAGGATTTTAGAATTTTAACGACATGTCAGAAGGAAGTCTCCCACTTCTATAAGTGGGAGTTACAGACCCTAACAAACAGAAAATAAAATTTTATTTTAAAAGACAGATGGCATTAGAAGAGATCCCTTCTAGGCGGCCAGTAAAACCAAGGCCTTCCT
The DNA here is from genome assembly GCF_055081035.1 of Clostridium sp. CM041. Lineage (NCBI taxonomy): Bacteria > Bacillati > Bacillota > Clostridia > Eubacteriales > Clostridiaceae > Clostridium > Clostridium sp. CM041. The sequence goes on along the minus strand of NZ_CM143648.1, from coordinate 2,223,585 downwards.
CTGTAGTAGCTTTAATGTTAACTTTATCTATAGGTAATTGTAGCGCAGTTGCAATATTTATTACCATAGGGGGTATATGGGGCGCCATTTTAGGGTTTTGTGCAATTATTGTAGCATCAATATTTTCGATTATGTAATTCTTATTTTTTATTAAACTGCCTACATATTTAAGTAGGACAATGCTAGACATGCCTTTATATTTAGCATCAGTATCGGGGAAATGATTTCCAATGTCACCAAGAGCCGCAGCACCTAAAAGAGCATCTATGATAGCGTGAACAAGAACGTCTGCGTCTGAATGCCCTAGTAATCCAGCCTCGTGCGGTATGGTTACTCCACCAAGTATTAAACTTCTACCCTTAACTAATTTATGAACATCATAGCCCATTCCAATTCTCAAGCGAATTACCCCTTTTCAATTTAATTTATAAATATTTTAAATATATAGAAATGTAGCAGTAGGAATATATGCTTTTCTTTATATAATATAGCATTTCATGAGAAGGTAATCAAGAAAATTTATTAGAGTAACATATTAAAATAAGTAGTGAGGCACTCGCGCATCTTAGTAATAGGAAAGATGATGAGAAAATAGCAAATAAATTATTAACATGTTATCCACAAAACTGTGGATAGTGTGTATAACTTAATGATAAAATTTTGAAATATATTATTTAAAATGCAAGCATTTACAAAAAATATTCTAAAAACGCCTATAATAAATACTATATAGTATTCATTAACATCAACCCCACACATTATCCACAAAAAAGCTGTGGATAATGTGTATAAGCCTTAAATGTTTTATAAAAATTTACAAAAATATACATAGTTTTAGTGTGTTTGTGGATTAGTAAATATTAATGTGTACAATCTGTTAGTCTAAATAAAAAACAGTAAAAGATTTCAAATTATTAGTAAGTTTATGAAAATAATAGAGTGAAATATAACACCATATTTATAGAAAAATAGAAATATAATTACTTAGAAAGAATTTTAAAAGGTTGCGAAAGAGTTATCAGTTTTTTAATGATAACTATAACAAATGGCCTAGTAGCGTGATTAATCACCATAAATGTAATTAAAATGTAATATCTATAAAACAGTAAAAAATTAAAAAGATCTAGAATTGTAGGGAGCCCATAGAAGAAATTACTTTGAGTTAGTACGAAAAATATTGGATAATATCTCATAGAAAAAGACTAAAGAAGTATTTGAAGTTAAGGGAAATAAACAAGTAATTACTAATAATTTTAAAGATATATTTACAAAAAAAAGCAGAAGTTAAATAAGATAGTTATTATTAAATAAGACTAACAAGTTATACACATTTTCTGTGTGAATAATGTTGATAACTTTTATATAAGCCAAAAAGCACACAAATTTGTGTGCTTTTTAACTACATTTAAGCATAGAAGATAATGGTTAAGCATTTTCAGTTTTAATAGAATTAGAAATTAACTTATTAATACCGACAAGTTCTTTTGGCGTTAGATATCTCCATTTCCCAAGTGGCAAGTTATCTATAGAAACATTCATAATTCTAAGCCTTTCAAGTTTAACAACAGCATACCCTAAATGCTCACACATTCTTCGTATTTGACGGTTAAGTCCCTCTGTTAAAATTATTTTAAAAACATATTTGCTTTCTTTTTTTACAAAACATTTTTTAGTTATAGTATTTAGTATAGGAATACCATTTGCCATACTCTTTATGAAATTAGGGGATATAGGTTTATCTACAGTGACAATATACTCTTTTTCGTGGTTATTACCTGAACGTAAAATTTTATTCACAATGTCTCCATCGTTAGTTAGAAATATAAGACCTTGAGAAGGTTTATCAAGGCGACCAATGGGGAAAATTCTTTTTTTAAAATTTATAAAATCTATGATATTTCCATTAACTTTATGCTCAGTAGTGCAGGTTATTCCAACAGGTTTATTGAAAGCTAAGTAGACAAATTCTACTTTATGTTTTAATGGTTTACCATTTATTTCAATGTGATCAGCTGCAGATACTTGAGTGCCCATTTCAGGAATTTTGCCATTTAACGTGACATTGCCTTTGTTAATAAGTTTATCTGCTTCACGTCTAGAGCAAAAACCTGTTTCACTTATAAATTTATTTAATCTAATTTTTAAAGCGCTATTTTCATAGGGCTGAATAATGTTTTTTTCTTTTTCATTAGGTGTGGTTTTCATTTTGCACCGTCCTTTGGAATTATAAAATAAGATTAAGGTAAGCAGCTCATATTATATGGTTAGATCATCTCCTGTGGAGATTAAATGTCGTTTAATAACCATACAAATAGTTGTAAGGATATCTTAAGCGCGATATACTTAGTCAATTACAGCTTGACCATTATTATTTAGTGATACCTTAAAATTATGTGTACCAGCATACCTATTAAACTCAGTTAAGTTAATTGGAGTTTTATTTTTATTTTCAGAAACAAATATATAAATTTTTAAACCGTCATCCGCATGTGCTTTAGTTAGGTACTTTTGTTTAAGTGATTCATCTAAAATTAAATGAAGTGCTTCATCCAAGGATTTATTTTCTAAATTTACAAGTTGTTTTATTTTATAGCCTCCAGGACTTCTGCCTTCTACTTTTGTAATTTTATTTGATCCATTTACCTCCATTTTTAGAGAACAATTCATGTCGACTATAACAGAAAAATTATATCTATTATCCAAATATAACTTTCTTATTGAAAATAAAAGTAATAGGATGCAAGAAATAGCCAATAAGTACTTCCAAACGGAAATATTTCGAAATTCTTTACCCACATATAGTTCGCCTATTTTAGGATCAGCCGTATGCTTTTCAAGAGTTACAAATTCATTCTTTTCCGTTATGATATGGACCTTATTTTTTTCAATATTAATTATTTTACCAGATTTTTGCATAGTGGCACCCCTTTTATACGATAATACCCATTGATTTTATTTATATGCTGTAAGTATATTTAAAAATAATAATGGATTGGAACTTATGCCTGTCACGTTTATTGCGAGGATGTAAACTTAAGTAACTATTTACAGGAGAATAAATGTATTAAATCATCTCCTGCGAAGCTGCATATTAATGACTTCAGAAGGCAATTTATACTCCCACTTATAGAAGTAGGAGACTTTCCTCATGAAATGTCGTTAAATTAATTTTGAAAATTAAAAAGGTTGATAATCATTATATTGACGATTTAATGAAACTAAAATATACAGAGTATGCACTAAGTTTCAATTATTATTATTATATCACATGAGAAGTTATTAATAATTCCAATAGTTCATAAAGATAAGAAATATGGATTAGTGATAATGCTAAATCATAAAAGGGCAGCATACAATGAAATTAAGAGAGTTAATGACTTCTCGTTTGTTATTTAGTATATATTTTAGGCGTAAAATAAATTAGGCATATTACAATATAGGAGAAAGTAATCTCGAAATAGATTCCTTAAATTTAACACTAAAACTTCTATTAACATATTTTTCGAGAGTTAATTCATCGCAAAATTTTAAATCATCCATAAAAAAACGTTCTAAGTCGGAAGTTATTTCTTTATCATATATAAAAGCATTAATCTCGAAGTTTAAAGTAAAGCTTCTAATATCTAAATTAGCGGTGCCTATGGAGCTTATAGACTTATCAATAGAAAGAAATTTACTATGAAGAAAGCCCTTAGTGTAGGTATAACATTTTACGCCTGATTCTAGTAGCTCTCCCATATAAGATGTAGAAGCCCAATACACAAATGGATGATCTGGTTTACTCGGTATCATTATACGAACATCGACTCCGGATAAGGATGCTATTTTTAAAGCTTCTAATATACTGTCATCTGGAATAAAATAAGGAGTTTCTATAAAAATATTGGTTTCAGCTTTGCTAATCATTTTTAAATATCCATTTCTAATAGACTTCCAAGTGGAATCAGGGCCGCTTGAAACTATTTGAAGGCCTGTATTTCCAAGGTGAGTTCTGTGAGGGAAATACTTGTTATCAAAAACTGAATTTTCATTGGCGGCAAATCTCCAATCCATTAGGAAGTGCAATTCCAATGCATCTATTGCATCGCCCTGTATGAATAAATGGGTATCTCTCCAAAATCCAAATTTTTTAGAAAGTCCTAAATATTCATCACCAATATTAAAACCGCCTATAAAGCCATATTGACCATCGATAGTACATATTTTACGATGATTTCTAAAATTTACTCTTAGATTTATATAAGGAACAAAGGGTGGGAAGAAACAAACAACTTTTCCGCCAGCCTCAATTAGTGGAGCGAAAAAGCTTTTAGGCACTTTAAGGCATCCCATACCATCATAGAGTAATTCTACCTCCACCCCTTCTTTAGCTTTTTCGGATAAAATTTCAAGAATACTTCTTCCTAGATTATCATTTTGAAATATATAATACTCCATATGGATATATATTTTTGCATTTTTAAGGTTTTCTTTAAGTTGATCAAATTTTGATTTACCATCAGTAAATATTGTTACCTTGTTATTATTAGTGTAAAAAGAATTATCACTGCAAAGATTAAGTGTCATAATGTCAGAATATTTACTTAAAAAAGGATTAGCTTTAATTAAATATTCATTAGTTAAGAACTCCTTTTGTTTATCAATAATTGAGGTAAGATTCTCTTTTTCTTCTTTTTTTAGAGAAAATAATTTTTTTCTTTTTAAATTTTGGCCAAGAAATAAGTATAGAATAAATCCTATGGTAGGTAAAAATAATAATACCATAAGCCAAGTCCAAGTGTTTGCAGGATTTTTGCGTTCAAGAAATACAACTGCAAAGGCGAAGAGGATATTGATAATAAATAATAAATTTAAAAAATGTAATAATAGTTCATTTGTAAACATATGTGCCTCCAAAAATTCGTTTTATCTTATAATGATAGTATACATATAAAAGCGTATAAAAAAACATTAAAAGTACGTATAAATAGAATATCTATTTTTTATCAAATGTTTTTGAGTAAAATAGAAATATTTCAATATTATAATTTATATTATTAAAGGAATAGCGAGTTTTATGGTATAATAAAATTAAATTGCTGAAATCAACTTATGTGAAGAATATGCTTTGAATTGAATTGATGAATATATTAATAATATGTATTGTTTTTTTATTTGTGCATGAAGATTTATACTAGAATGCTACTTTAAAAATGAAAATGGAATCGGGGATAAGGATATGGGGTTAGTTCATAGAATAGTTGATGAGGAAATAAACAAATCCTTAGAGCTTATAAAAGAATTAGAACTTGTGATGAATGAGATTCAAAATAGCGAAAGCCTATTTAGTTCTAACATTCAAAATATGTCTTTAACTAACAAACAAAGTATATTAGATAAGTGGGTTAGTTATGTAGGATGTTATAATGAATTGAATGAAATTCGGGAAAAATATAAAAATAAACTTATATTAAAATATACAGAAGATTCACACACTAAATATAAAAATATATTACTAATTTATGCTTCTACCATAGCGATACGTAAAAATGCTGTATTGTTAGCTAACATTATAGAAAAAAATAAGTATTTGGAGTCAATGTTAAATGAGGCTAGGCCCGAATATAATATTAATAAAAAACAATATTATTATATTACACAAGAAATTACAGAAATTTATTATATGATATCTTTGTTTAGGAATAAGCATTACTTTGATTTTATGGTAAATCACTATGAAGTTTATGGATATGAAAGAGATGAAAACGAAGAAGAATTATTAAATTACGCAAGTTATAATTATTTGAATGTAATAAAACTTGTTAAAAACCATAGAAATATTGTTAAAAATAATATGATTAATTTTTTTGGAAAAAATATTTTTGATTTTTGGTTTCCATTTCAAAAATGGGTTGCTATAAGTATTACTGGAGTTGATTACTCTAGTAGAAAAGAGAAATATGTTAGTAATGAAGACATTAATATTATAAAAGAAGAATTGCTACCAGGGGATATACTTTTAAAGAGAAATAATTATCAACTAACCAACCTGGGATTACCAGGATTTTGGACTCATACTGGGATCTATATAGGTTGTTTAGAAAAATTGGACAAGTATTTTAACGACATCCCATTGGGGGATTGTTTGTGTGTTTCAGAGTATGTAAAAGTAATTTATCCTAAAGTATATGATAGTTTATGCAATGAAAATAATGGAGAATATATTATAGAAGTTATTGCCCCTGGTGTGGTAATAAATCCTCTAGATGCTATTGCAAAAGTTGACTATTTTTCCGCATTACGTCCTAAATTACCTAAAGAGGATAAATTAAAAGCCTTGTTTACAGCGTTTGAATCTTTAGGAAAGGCATATGATTATAATTTTGACATTATGACAGATAATGCTTTGTTTTGTAGTGAATTAATTTATAAATCGTATTTATGTTCAAGGAATAAGAAAGGGCTTACATTTAACTTAGAAACGAAAGCTGGCAGGCTATTACTTTCACCTAATAATATTATTAAAAAATTTGATTCAGAATTTGATAGTGAAAATGCAGAATTTGATTTTGTAATATTTTATGATGGTAGTGAAAGAGAAAAAAAAGCTATAAGAAAAAACGAAAATGATTTAAAAATAACTTGGAAGCTATCTAAGTGGAGAATGTTAAGGAGAAGGGTTATTTTAAAAACAGAAATAAGGTATCCTATAGTAAAATTAAATTCAGCATTGTCAAAATTAAAAATTATTTTATATGGTGTGTTTTATTAATTGTGATATATGTATATAATATAAGCATTGTATTAAAAATATAGTTAAGTATTAAAAAATATAGTTAAAATATTAGATTAAATTCTAAAACAGAAAGTAGGATAAATAATAAATATGAGAAATATAAAAATTGTAATAGAATATGATGGTACTAGGTATAAAGGATGGCAAAGACTTGGAGATAGCGATAATACGATTCAGCACAAAGTAGAAGCTGTTTTAAGTAAGATGGCAGAAGAAAATATTGAAATTATTGGGTCTGGAAGAACAGATGCAGGAGTACATGCAACAAACCAAGTAGCAAATTTTAGAACAGAATGCACAATGCCTGATCATAAAATGCGTAGTTATTGCTATGAATATTTACCAGAAGACATTGTAGTGAAGACAGTTGAAGAAGTAGATCTCAATTTCCATGCTAGATATAATGCTAAAGTTAAAAAATATGTATATAATATTTGTAATAACAAAGCACACAATGTTTTTACTAGAAAATATGATTATCATGTGCCACAACCACTAAATATTGAAAATATGAGAAGAGCAGCAGAAATTTTAATAGGAGAACATGATTTCCAAAGCTTTACAACACTTAAAACAAAGAAGAAGTCTACTATAAGAAATATTTATACAATAAATATTGTAAATGATGATGGAAATATAGAAATTAGTGTTCAAGGAAATGGATTCATGAAAAATATGGTGAGATTAATAGTTGGAACACTTGTTGAGGTGGGCCTGGGTGAAAAATCCGTAAATGAAATTAGTGATATTTTAGATAGAAAAGAAAGAAAATATGCTGGACATATTGCACCAGCAAAAGGCTTGTTTTTAGAAGAAGTTAATTATTAAAAACCAATAAAATGGTTAATATTACATCACCAAAGGTGATGATTTAAAAAAGGCACATAAGTATAAACTTATGTGTCTTTTTTTTAGTTTTATGTTGAGTTAAACCATCATGTGGAGCTGAGCATTTTATTTGAATGTACCTTATGTAGCTATTATGCCAAACTACAGTATTCCTTCATTTTTTAATATATCTTCAATTTCATCAACTTTTCTAGAGAGAATATAAAAACTATCTTTTAATATATTTTTTGGAAGAGGAGTTTCTTTTATAGTTCTTTCTAACACGTCTATAGTGTCGAGTGCATCATCAATGCCCTTTTGTGCTAGTTTTAGATTAGCTTCTTTCATTTTTTAATCTCCTTTAACTTATGTTATTTTATTAAATATACTTAAACCCTAACATTAGTAATTACTAATTTCAAGTTAAGAATGACTTTTATTTTATGTAAAACTGAAAAAATCAATTTTTCTTATTCTTAAGAATTTTATTTTTAACATCTTTCAAAATAGAATCGAAACCTTTGAATTTTACGTCAGGAAAGGCTTTTATAAGTCTTGAATAATCGGGGGATTTTTTGAAAACCAAAGAATCATATTTTACTTTCAACTCTTTTATGATAGTCTCAACGTCAGATTTTTTCTTACTCATCCTAATTTCGGCACTTTCTATTAACTGGTCCAATTTAATTTTTAATTCGGACATATCTTTAGTATTCCCTAAATTTAATTTGATATCTGGAAGCTTATCGATTAAATCTGAATATACTGTATTTAATTGGGTTAATAGGGACCTTAATTTAAATATCGTATTCACAGTAATTATAAAATCAATTAAGAAATATAGGAATAGAATATAAAAAAGTGTTATGCCTGGGGTAGGTGGTATTAAATTTACTATATAAATAATATAGGGGTGAATTACCTTCAAAATAAATATGGAAACAAAGCCCCATATTATAGAAAAGGATAAGCAAATTCTACCCTTAAGATTGTATGGCTCATCACTGTAATCCCACCAAGTACTATTAAATGCAGTTTCTAGAATATAACCTGTCATATACTCTAGAGCAGAGGTTAAGAATACCGAACCTAAAAAAAGAAAAATATAATTAGTTTCAATATGCCTTAGCAAAACAATTATTGCCAAAGTACCAAAACCATAAATAGGACAAAAGGGACCATTAAGGAAGCCTCGGTTAATGAATTCTTTTTTCTTAGCTGTAGCATATACTGTTTCAAGACACCATCCCATAAAGGAATAGATAATAAAATAATAAAAAAGCGTAAAAACGCTAGAATTTAACAAAGTCATATTAATCATAGGTTAACTCCCTTTTTTTAAGCCCATTGTACATTGAATAAGAAAATGATAACACAAAAAGCGTTTTTTTTATAGTATATAGGATGAATAAATATTATTATATGCAATTTTATAGAAAGAACTACATATATATTAATTAAGCAATGATAATTTAATTTGAATTCTAGGAGGAAAATACATGATAAATATTATTTGGTTTTTAATTTTATCATTAGGGACAATTATTGGTATTGTTACAGGAAAAGGAGAGATTTTATCAAAAGTTATTGTTTCATCAACAACTAGTGCTGTGGAATTAGTAATGGGACTAGTTGGAATGATGTGTCTGTGGTGTGGGATAATGAGAATTGCTGAAAAAAGTGGATTAACTGATAAATTGGCAAGGCTGCTTAGGCCAATATTAAAAATTGTATTTAAAGAAGCTGGAAAAAACCAGAAGGCGATGGCTAGTATTACCATGAATTTAACAGCCAATATGATGGGACTTTCTAATGCAGCCACCCCCTTTGGCATAAAATCTATGGAAGAAATGCAGAAAATTAATAATGAAAAAGATATAGCTAGTGATGACATGGCTTTATTTTTAGTTTTAAATGCTGCATGCATTCAGCTTCTGCCTACAACGGTGATATCCATTAGGGCTGCTTATAATTCTCAAAATCCAGCAATTATTATAATACCTGCAATAATTGCAACGGGTACTGCTGCAGTCTTAGGCGTAGTTTATTGTAAAATTCTACAAAGGTATTTTTAAATATATAGAAATATTAATGTTTAAATTTAGATGGGGTAGGTGAAATAGGATGATTATAGCTAATTTAGTATCGTATATTTTAAAGGGAATAATTCCAATTATCATAACGCTTGTGGTAATATATGGAGTTATTAAGAAGGTGAAGGTATATGAGTGTTTTGTTGAAGGCGCAAAGGACGGAATAACTATTTGCCTGAAAATTTTTCCGTATCTTTTGGCTATGATTATAGCTGTTAATGTATTTAGGGCTTCCGGGGCTTTAGACTTTTTTATTTATTTAGTAAAACCAGTTGTTGTGTTTATTGGACTCCCCCCTGAAGTTGTTCCTTTAGTTTTAATAAAACCACTTTCAGGAAGTGGAGCTTTAGGAGTATTCACTGATATTATAAAGCAATATGGAGCAGATAGTTACATAGGACGCGTGGCATCCATAATAATGGGATCAACAGAAACCATTTTTTATACCTTGACAGTATACTTTGGAGCGGTAAATATAAAAAAAATAAGGCACACACTAGTAGCAGCAATATTAGCAGATATTACGGCAATTATAATGGCAGTTAACCTGGCTAAGTTCTTCTTTTAACGACATTTCAAAAGGGAAGTTCCCCATTTATATAAGTGGAGATACATAATATAAGAAAGAAAAAGCTTCAGTGGGGTATAAATCTCCTTCTGAAGTTATTAGTGTTGCAGCTTCGAAGAAGATTAAACTTATAACACAAATTGTAAAAGAAAGAAAAAGTATGATATTATAAATATACTGGAGTAAAATAAGGTAGAAAACAAATATAATTGTTATTTATATTAGAAGAATGTAAGGGGGATATAATATGATTGAAATTACTGGCGTAAATAAGAGCTATAATGGTAAGAATAAAGCTGTTGACAACATAAGTCTAACTATAAGGGACGGAGAGATATTTGGATTCTTAGGTCCAAATGGAGCAGGTAAAACTACTACCATAAAAATGATTACTGGAATATTGAGTGCTGATAGCGGAAGAATCAATATCAATGGAATTGATATTGAAAAAAATGATTTAGAGGCTAAAAAATTATTTGGCTTTGTACCAGACAATCCCGACATGTTTTTAAGACTTAAGGGTATTGAGTATTTAAACTTTATGGCAGATATTTATGATGTGCCAAGTATTATTAGAAAAGATAGGGTCGAAGCTTTAGCAAATAGATTTGAAATGAGCAATGCGCTAACGGACCAAATTCAAAGTTATTCTCATGGTATGAGACAAAAGATAATTATTATGGGAGCACTTCTTCATGAACCAGAAGTTTGGATTTTAGATGAGCCAATGACGGGCCTTGATCCTAAATCTTCATATGTTTTGAAGGAAATGATGAAAGAGCATGCAAATAACGGAAAAACCGTATTTTTCTCAACTCACGTTCTAGAAGTAGCTGAAAAAATATGCGATAGGGTTGCTGTAATAAATAAGGGGAAAATATTATTCTGCGGAACCCTTGTAGAACTAAGGGAACATTTTAAAGCCAGTGGGTCACTTGAAAAAATCTTCTTGGAGATGACTGAAAATGTATAAATTTATAGCGCTAACTAAGGTATTATTAAAAACAGGAACTGGATCCCCTAGTAGTAAGAAAGATAAAAAAAAGATAAAAGGAATATTGCTTGGATTACTTTTAGTACTAGCATTCACACCTATGGCTATAGGGTTTGGAGAGTTTATATTTACGGCCTATGATGGATTACATCAAATTGGTCAAGAAGCAGTTATATTGGGATTTGGATTATCTATTGTTAGCGTTGTAATTTTCTTTTTTGGTATTTTTTATGCTATGAGTATATTTTATTTTTCTATGGATGTAGAAAATTTATTACCACTACCTTTTAAGCCTTGGCACATTATGGGGGCTAAATTTGCTGTAGTATTAATTTATGAATACTTCACAGAAATAATATTTTTTTTGCCTACAATAGTTGCTTACGGTATAAAGAGTAATGCAGGGGTGTTGTATTATGGCTATGGAGTTATTATATTTTTACTTTTGCCTATAGTTCCTTTAGTAATTGCATCTGTAATTAATATGATTATAATGAGATTTACTAATATAGCGAAAAACAAGGATAGGTTTAGATTAGTGGGTGGACTTATAGCTATGTGTTTTGGTGTAGGAATAAACATATATATCCAAAGGTTTTCACAAAATCTAAGCCAATCAGAAGTTACTAAAATGTTTGCACAGGGAAATAATTCCTTAGTTGGTTTGGCAACAAAGCTATTTCCTAGTACTAAGATAGCTGTAAATAGTTTAATTAATACTACTAATGTTCAGGGGTTTATCAATTTGATTTTATTTATAGTAATAACATTAGCTGCATTAATGATATTTATAGTGTTGGGTGAAGCATTGTATTTTAAAGGTGTTATGGGAATATCTGAAACAACCTCAAAAAGGAAAACTCTTAGTAGCCGTGAGCTTATAAAAAATACGGCACAAAATTCCTCACTAAAGGTATATACAATAAAAGAGTTAAAGCTTTTATTTAGGACACCGATTTATTTTATGAATTGTATACTTATGAATTTTTTATGGCCAGTATTTTTACTTATACCAATTTTTGCGCAAAAAGGCGATTCAGATCAACTTAACATGTTAATTGACTTTTTACAAAATAGCAAAAGACCAGGCATAGCATTAGGCGGTTTCTTTGCATTTATGATTTTTGCATCGTGCAGTAATGCAATCGCTACTACAGCAATATCAAGAGAAGGTAAAAATATATTTATATTAAAATACATACCTATGAAATATAAAGATCAGCTTATGGCAAAGGCATTATCTGCAGTAGTTTTAGGAATAGCTGGTATGATTATGGTAACTATAATTGGTTTAATATTTCTTAAGATACCGATAGATTTAGTTTTATTAATGATTATAGTTGGTTTTTTTGGAATAGTATTTACATCTTTTATAGGTATATTTATTGATTTGAATTTCCCTAAACTTCAGTGGAGTACAGAGCAAGAGGCAATTAAACGGAATCTTAATGTTATGATTAGTATAATTATTTGCATAGCTTTAGGTGGGCTTACAGTATTTATGGTTATCAAATTTGAACTAACTAAATGGACTACATTTGCTATAATAGCATCTTCATATGCGATTATAGATGTAGTGCTGTATTACCTATTAGGTACAAAAGGGGTAGAAATATTAAGAAAAATAGAGTCGTAAAATATAAAATAATATTGAACTAAGTATAATTTATTGATTTTAGGATAAAAATATTGACATAGTGATTTATTTGCAATATGATTATTATTAAACAAATGCAATGATGAGAAGAGTAATAAGCCTAATTGTTAAAAGAGAGCTGAGAAGGGTGAAAATCAGTAGCAAGGTAGCTTATGAAGATGGCCTTTAAGCATATTATCTAAGTGAAAAATTTAAAGTTTATTGTTAAAATATACTTTTAAATTTAATTGTTAGGATAATACGGGAGCAACCGTTATATTGACAGGTGATGATGGTCACCCATTGAGGTCTTTATAGTGATGTAAAGATAAATTAGAGTGGTAAAACGTTAAATACGTCTCTAAACAGAATTTTTTTCTGTTTAGAGATTTTTTTTATTTTCCGGGAAATTATAATCTTTGGGGATTATTAAAGCTAGTTAATATATTTATATTCATGGGACTGAAAACTATAAATAATTTCAATACGAGAGGTAGGATAAAACTATGACTAAAAAAACTTTTTACATTACTACACCAATTTATTATCCATCAGCAAAACTACACATCGGTAATACCTATACAACGGTTGCGGCGGATGCAATTGCTAGATTTAAGAGACTTACAGGCTATGATGTAATGTTCTTAACGGGAACAGATGAGCATGGTCAAAAGATTCAAAGAATAGCTGCGGAAAAAGGGGTTACTCCAAAACAGTATGTAGATAAAGTAGTAGCGGGCATACAAGAATTGTGGGAGCTTATGGACATAAGCTATGATAAGTTTATAAGGACTACAGATGAGTATCATAAAAAGTCTGTACAAAGATTATTTAAGCAGCTATATGATCAAGGTGACATATATAAAAGTGCATATGAAGGATGGTACTGTACTCCCTGTGAATCTTTCTGGACAGAAACTCAGGCAGTAGATGGGAAATGCCCTGATTGTGGGAGGCCTGTGGAGAAAGCAAAGGAGGAAGCGTATTTTTTCAAAATGTCAAAATATGCTGATAGACTTATAGAATATATAGAGACCCATCCAGGGTTTATTCAACCAGAATCAAGAAAAAATGAAATGTTAAATAACTTCTTAAGACCAGGGCTTCAAGATTTATGTGTTTCAAGAACAACCTTTGACTGGGGGATACCGGTAGAATTTGATCCAGGTCACGTTATATATGTATGGGTAGATGCTTTATCAAACTATATAACAGCCCTTGGATATAATGGAGAAGATACATCTCTTTATGAGAAATTCTGGCCGGCGGATGTACACTTAATAGGCAAAGACATATTAAGATTCCATACAATTTATTGGCCAATTATGCTAATGGCATTAGGCCTACCGCTTCCAAAACAAGTATTTGGTCATGGATGGCTTCTTGTTGATGGTGGAGTAAGAATGGCTAAATCCAGAGGAAATGTAGTAGATCCGGTAACACTAGTGAATCATTTTGGAGTGGATGCAGTAAGATATTATCTACTTCATGAAATACCATTTGGTTCAGATGGAATATTTACTAGTGAAATATTCATAAGGAAAACAAATTCAGACTTAGCTAATGATTTAGGAAACTTATTATCAAGAACAGTAACGATGGTAGAAAAGTATTTTGACGGCGTTATTCCAGCACCTATTGAAAAAGCTGATGTTGATAATGAACTAATAGAACTAGCGCTTGCAGTTCCAAGTAAGGTAGAGAAAGCTATAGAAGATTTGAAAATTTCTGAAGCACTGGACCATGCTTGGACACTTATTAGACGGACTAATAAATATATAGATGAAACAACCCCATGGATACTTGGAAAAGATGAATCGCAAAAGGGAAGACTGGGTACAGTATTGTACAATTTAGTAGAATCATTAAGAATGACATCAGTATTGATATCGGCGTTTTTACCAACTACAAGTAAGAAAATAAATGCTCAAATAAATGCAGAAATAACTACGTGGGACAGCTTGGCATCCTTCGATGGAACAAGTGCAGGAACAAAAGTTAAAAAAAGCGATATAATGTTCCCAAGAATAGATGTAGAAGCTAAAATAGAGGAGCTTGATGCACTTGTAGAAGAACAAAGAAAAGCGGTGCAAAAGCCTACTATGGAGAAATTAAAAGAAGAAATTACTATAGAAGATTTCGACAAGATAGATATGAGAGTGGTTAAAGTATTAGGGTGCGAGCCAATGAAAAAAGCTAAAAAGCTTCTTAAGCTAAAAGTAGATTTAGGTGGAGAAGTAAGACAAGTAATTTCAGGAATAGCTCAGCACTATAAGCCAGAAGACCTAATTGGAAAGTACGTAGTATTAGTAGCTAATTTAAAGCCTGTTACTTTAAGGGGAGAATTGTCACAGGGGATGATAATTTCAGCAGCTACAGAAGACGATAGCAAGCTATTTGCAATATCAGTGCCGGGTGAATTACCTACTGGAAGTATAGTAAGGTAATTTGAGTTTAGAAAGCATGAAGTGCTAGTAAATTAGACTTCATGCTTTTGCATTTGAATGTGCCTTATATAGGGTAATATCGACCTATTGAATTTTAATAAGGATAGATTTATAATTAGTTGTTATAAATACTACTAAGAATTACAAGGAGGAAAATAATATGAAATTTATTATAGGTTCTTTAATCGGAGCTGTTATCGGGTATATAACCAATTGGTTAGCTATAAAGATGTTGTTTAGACCTCACAATGAGATTAGACTTTTTAAATTTAAAGTTCCATTTACTCCAGGTCTTATACCAAAAGAAAAATCTAGAATTGCTAAAAGTGTGGGTGAGTCTATAGGCCAACATCTTTTGACAAAGGAAACAATTATGGAGTCTTTATGCAGTGAAGATATGAATCAGCAATTGGATTCTTGGGTGCAAAGTAAGGTGTCTGCTATGGGGAATAGCGAGAATGTAGTAGAAGATGAGATAAAATCCCTATTAGGCGATGAATATTGTAATTTTTTGCAGAATACTAGCAATAATCTTTCTAAATTACTTATAGAGTATATAAATGAAGAAGATGTTAAACAAGGAATTGCTAAATATGCATATGCACAAATAATGCTAGAACTAAAGGTTAAACCACAAACCATTTGTGAAAGTGAATTATATAATTCAATAAAAAATAAAGCGTTAAACATGGTTATTGGGTATAAAAATTCGGAAGAATTTTATAAGGAAATTCAAAAAATATTAAAAGATAAGGTAGCTCAGTTAGTGGTTTTAGACAAGAATTTTGAGGAAGTTATACCTAGTACGATGATAAGCAATTTAAAAGTATATGTTTATGGGAAAAGATACAATATTGCCATGGAAATAAAAAAAACAATGAAAGAAGAAAAAAACAGTCAGAAATTAAGAAAAATTGTAGGGGAAACAATAAGTACTAAACTAAGCCCCATGATAGCAATGTTTATGAATGTGGATAGTGTTTATGAAAAAGTTGCAATTGGGATAGACGAATTCTTAGATGATACGAAAAATCATAATGATATTGCCTTAATTATTAATGATATAATAGATAAGTTGCTCAAAAATTCAATATCTACCGTGCTTTCTGAATTACCAAAAGAAGGGATAGACGACGGTATAGAGCCTTTGATTAATTTATTTACAACAAAGGTTGTAGATGAAAAATTTATTAGAGACACTTTTGATAAGTTAGAGGGTAAATTTAATAAGTACATGTCTATTGAGGAGTTGCTCGATAAAATAGGCATAAATTATAAAAATGAAATAGAAAAATTTATAAAAAGTCGAATAGAAGCTATGGCAAAAAGCAATTCTGCAAAAATAAAAATTACAGAAATAGTATCTGTAATGATTAATAGATTCTTACATATGGGAACTAAATCAATATTTAATGGAAAGGGGGATAAAATACCCCAATCTGTTTCCAAAGTAGCTCTTGAGCTATACAATAAATTCGTAGAGAATAAGTCTGCTGACGTAATTGAAGTGTTGAATGTAGCTAAGATAGTTGAAGACAAAATCAATGAATTTGATGTAGCTTTTTCAGAGAAAATTATATTAGACATTGCTAGCAAAGAGTTAAGAGCTATAACTTGGCTCGGAGCACTGCTCGGCGCAATTATGGGATTATTATCACCTGTATTAGGGTCGCTTTAGTACATTATTAATTAATAGGTAAAAGTCACTTTCGTCGTAAAGTGGCTTTTATTTATTTTAACTAAATTGTCGATTATACAATTTTGCAAATAGTTGAATATTAGTGATATAATATCAAACAGACATTTGAATTATATTAAAGAATTTATTATTACATAGAAAGGATGGTGAAAACTGTATTTAAACTTTTGAAATTAACGGGTTTAACGACAGTATAGATTATGATATTTGATTCACATGCACATTATGATGATGAGGCCTTTAATGGAGATAGAGAAGAAGTAATAAAGGGGTTAAACGATAAAGGAGTAATAGGGGTTTTAAACTGCGGTGCATCACTTGAAGGTGCAAGAATGTCAGCAGAGTTATCGAATAAATATGATTTTATATACTCGGCGGTAGGAATACATCCTGAATATGCAAATATTGTTAATGAGGAAATTATTGAAGAATTAAGGAATTTAACACACTATCCAAAGGTTAAAGCTATAGGAGAAATAGGATTAGATTATTATTACGCCGAAAACCCAGATAGAGAAATTCAAAAAGCGGCTTTTAAACTTCAAATGGAGCTTGCAAAAGGACTTGGATTACCAGTGGTTATCCATGATAGGGACGCTCATAAAGATACTTTAGATATATTAAAGAAATTTCCGGAAGTAGTAGGGGTAGTTCACTGTTTTTCAGGAAGTGTTGAATTTGCTAAGGAGTGTTTAAAATTAGGGTATTATATAGGATTCACGGGTGTTATAACCTTTAAAAATGCAAAAAAAACGGCAGAGGTTGCAAGGGTCGTACCAATGGACAGGATACTAGTGGAAACGGATTGTCCATACATGGCGCCTGTACCACATAGAGGGAAAAGAAACCAATCGGATTATATTCAGTACATAATAGAAAAAATATCAGAAGTTAAGGGTAAAACCATAGGAGAAATTGAAGATGCAACAATACATAATATAAAACAATTGCTAAAAATTTACAAATAGTGTAGAATGGTTATTAATACAATTAGTGTGACAATTTTACACGGAATTGTTAGTAATTAAAATTAAGTTTCCAACATATGATTTTAATGGTGAATATTAATTTGCCGGGTTACCCTCAAGAATGGGCTAGTTGAGATGGTTTAAGAATATAATTATATGCAAAAAGATGCATTAAAAGTCGAAACTAAGAATAATTGGGTCGAAATTTGACATATTTAATGCTTCAAGGTATAATACCCAAGTATTCTTGACTAAGGGAGGGAATTTATATGATAAAAAACGCGAAAAATAATTTTAAGAACTATTTTTCAAATGGTCCCAAGACATTTTTTGTAGTAATGCTATTATTAACATGCATTTCAGTTACTATGTTTAACATGAAAAAAGCTATATCTGTTATCGTTGATGGAAAGTCTATAGAAGTTATAACTTTAAAAAGTAATGTTACTCAAATACTAAAAAGTAACAATATAGCATTAGGGTCAAAAGACCAAATAACAGTTAGTTTAGACAGTAAAGTAAAAGACGGAGATAAAATATATATAAAAAAAGCTGTAAATGTCAAAGTAACAGTTGATGGGAAAGAATTAAATATACAAACTGCTGAAAAAACGGTAGAAGATATGCTGAAAGCAGAAAAAATTGTATTAGGTGATGAAGACAAGATTACGCCATTAAAAAGTGATTCGCTAAAATCAGGTCTCGCAGTAAAGGTAACAAGGGTAAACACTGAGAATGTGAAGGAAACTAAAGCAGTTAAATTTGCAACTGAAATTAAAAGCAGCGATGAACTAAATAAAGGTGTTAAGAAAGTTATTCAAAAAGGCATAACAGGTCAGAAGGTTATAACTTCAGCTGTTGTTTATGAAAATGGCAAAGAGGTATCTAGAAAATTACTTAATGAAGAATTTAAAGCACAGCCCGTTAAAGAAATAATTGCATTAGGTACTACTAGTGTATATACCCCATCTCGTGGAGGCGATATTAGTTATACTAGGAAATTGAAGGTTAGGGCAACAGCATATACTGCTGATTATAGTTGCACTGGTAAGAGTGCGGGCGACCCTGACTTTGGTATAACTAGCACAGGGGTGAGGGCAAAAAGAAACGCAGATGGGTATAGTACTATAGCCGTTGATCCTAGCGTTATTCCATTAGGAAGCAAGATTTACGTAGAAGGGTACGGATATGGTATTGCAGAAGATATAGGTGGAGCTATAAAGGGTAATCATATAGATTTGTATTACGACTCCAGTGATGAAATGTGGGGTTGGGGAGCACGAAATGTAAGTATTTATATTGTGAAATAGGAGCGCAAGCTCCTTTTTTTGGTTTATAGTTCACTATTAATAAGTAAAATGGTATTATAGATACAGCTAAAAGAAATACTAAGGGATGTTTTTATTTTTTATGATTATATAATAAGGAAAATGCCTTAGTTTATCATAGCAGGTCGATAACCACATAATAAGTGGTGCCCTGCGGTATGAAGAAGTAGGAGGACAATATGATTAAAGAAGTGATAGTAGTTGAGGGAAGAGATGATATTACAGCAGTTAAAAGAGCGGTAGACGCTGAACTAATTTCTGTAGGAGGCTTTGGAATCAACGAAAAGGTAATTAGTAAAATAAGGGAAGCACAAAAGCGAAAAGGGGTAATAGTATTTACAGATCCAGACTTTGCTGGAGAAAAAATAAGAAAGATTATTACCAAAAGAGTAGCAAATGTAAAACATGCGTACATATCTCAAAAGGAAGGTACTAAGGACGGAGATATAGGCGTTGAAAATGCATCACCTGAAACAATATTAAGGGCTCTCGAAACTGCAAAATTTGAAGTTCAAGAGAAAAGAAAAGAGTTTGACGTGCAAGATATGATATTTTTCAAGTTAACGGCAGATATTAGAGCTAAGGAAAGACGTCATGCGATAGGAAACGAATTAGGTATAGGATACGGTAATTCGGCGCAATTTATAACTAGGTTAAACAATTATGGAATTATAAAAGAAGAATTTATAAATGCTGTACAAAAAATAAACAAGGAGATGGATTATGGCAGATTTGACGATTAGTGAGGTTAGCAAAAAATATGAATTTAAATTCAAAAAAGGTTTAGGCCAAAACTTTTTAATAGATGACTCTGTGCTAGACGATGTTGTAGAGGGTGCAGAAGTTAATGAAGAAGATTTTATTATAGAAATAGGACCAGGATTTGGTACATTAACTAGAGCAATTTTAAGGAGAGCTAAAAGGGTTTGTGCTATAGAACTAGACGAAAAACTTTTGCCGATTTTGCAAGATGAACTTAAAGAGTTCGATAATTTTGAGCTTATACATAATGATGCTTTAAAAGTGGATTTTAATGAACTAATCAAGGATGAAAAATCTGTAAAATTAGTTGCTAATTTACCATATTACTTAACGACACCAATAATTGTTAACTTACTTACTGGAGGTTATAATTTTAAATCTCTAACTATAATGATACAAAAGGAAGTTGCGCAGAGGATAGATTCAGAGCCAAATTGCAAAGCTTACGGAGCCTTTTCAATATTAGTTCAGTACTACTGTGACACGAAAATACTCCGGCTCGTGCCGCCTTCAGCATTTTTGCCCCAGCCTAAAGTAGAATCTATGGTTATAAGGTTAGATAGATTAAAAGAGCCTAAAGTTAAGGTGAAGGATGAAGAATTATTTTTCTCTATAGTCAGAAAATCTTTTAATATGAGAAGGAAAATCTTATGGAACTCTGTTAAAGATATAGGAATTCCTAAGGAAGATTTACTAAAATGTTTTGAAAGAGCAAACATTGATCCTAAGAGGAGAGGCGAGACTTTATCACTGCAAGAGTTTGCAACGCTTTCGGATGAAATAGGACTTGTAAAATAAATTTCCATATAGTGTTCATTTTTTATAATATAGTTCATATATTATAATGAATAAGTTTTATATGGAGGTAAATGCAGGTGACACCTAAAAAAAATTATAGTAGGTACTTTATTATATTACAAGAAGATGAAAAAGGCTATTCATTAGAAGCTGACAAGATTCCATCTGGATATGCAAAGCTTGAAATGAAAAACAGTAAATGTAAGGTTTCATACTACGTGCAAAACCTAAGGAAGGAAAAACAACCTTATTACATGATTTTAATATGCGGTAAAAAAGATGTAAACAAAATTATAAAAGTTGGCAAATTGAACATAGACGATCACGGTAGGGTGGATATTTCTCATGAATATGATATGGACAATATAGCAGATACTGGAATTTCTGCTGAAAAAATTATTGGAGCTGCAATTGTAAAATTCTTAGATGTCAATGTGATTTCAATAATGAGTGGATTTTCAACAACAGATAAACCAAATGAGTGGAAAAACTATAAACTAGCGGATGGTAATAAAGAAAAGAAGGAAACTAGAGTAGATGATATAAGTAATGAATTTGATGAATATGAACAAAGTATTGAATTAATTAAAGTGAAAAATGCTGACGTAGTCGAACATTTAGAAGCTCAGGAAAAGGTAGATGGAGCAGTGGACACAAAGAAAAGAGGCAATACCGAAGATATTGGACCTATAGAAGCTCAAGATAAAGTAGATGATGACGTAGTCCAACACTTAGAGGCTCAGGAGAAGGTAGATGGATCAGCGGACACAAAAGTAGACACAAAGAAAAGAGGCAATATCAAAGATCTTGGACCTTTAGAATCTCAAGATAAAGTAGATGATGACGCAGTCGAACATTTAGAAACTCAGGAGAAGGTAGATGAAGCAGCGGACACAAAAGTAGACACAATGAAAAGAGGTAATACCGAAGATCTTGGACCTTTAGAATATCAAGATAAAGTCGATAAAGTCGATAAAGTAGACAAGGTAGATACTACACAAAGAATTAATATTGAAGATGTTGAGATTTCAGACAAACTAAAGGGAAAAAATGAAGTTAAGAAACTTGAAGATGATTTTGATGTAAATAGAGATAAGGATAAAAAGCAACATAAAGAAGATAAAAAAGATGAGTGTAATTATAAGGAGAAAAATTCTTCGAAAGAGGAATATCCTAAAGGCACTACGGGAGAATTCTTCAAGGCAGTAGCTCAAGATTTTGATGAAGTACCTGACTTTTCTAATGAAATTAAATGGTGTAAATGGTATAAAGTACCGGTTAGTAATTTAGAGAATATGTATGATTTGAATGATTATAACAAATATACAATAGCATATTATCCTATGATTTCGTATTATCCGTATATTAGAAACTATAAATCTTTTATGTTAGGGTATAAATGTGACTCAAGCGGGAAAATGAAATATATTGTTTATGGAATACCGGGGAGTAGAGCTAAAACTCATCAACCTTATGGAGGGAAAACTGGTTTTGTAAGTTGGATTCCTGATAAAGAAAATGATGGAATGGGATATTGGCTAATGTTTTATGATTTTAAAAATTCTACAATTGTTGTACCTTTAAAAAAATAATATATGTAAAATTAAATGTGTGGCTAAATAATTTAGTCACACATTTAATTTTTTAATATTCTTTTAATATATATCATATAGTATATTAACATTAATATGTGGAGGGGTACAGTGAAGGTTATACTTATAAACAGAAAAAAGGTTGGAATTATAGTAATAATCCTCGGACTGATGATCACGCTTTTGGGGATATCAAAACAATTTGATGACAAGCTAAAAACTACTATTCTTGTGGAGAATAATATTAAATTACTTAATGATTATACAGCTATAGACGGAAAGGTAAGTTATAAATTGCCGGTTGGATGGACAACTAAAGAAAAAAAATTTTCTGGTGGTGAGATTATGTATCATAATGATTTTCAATCAAATGATGCAGTTATTCATGGCTTTGTAGAAGTTTGGAAGGGTAAACAGGACTTAAAAGCATTTTTAGATAGTAGCAAAGAGATATCACAGAAGCAAAATGCGATTAGAAATTATAAGATAGATGACACTATTATAAATGGGAAAAAAACATACTTAGTGAAATACTTAATTAATGTAAGCGATAATAATTGGTACAAGGCCTATGAATATTTTATTGATGATGGGAAAGAATTTTATAGAATTTCTTTTTTTACAAGAAATGTTAATTTTAAAGAGACTTATGGAGCTATTTTTGAAAGTATAGTTGAGACTTTAAAAGTTCGATAGGATGGCTTAGACATTTCATACATTTCTCCAAATGTCGTATGAAATTAATTAGAGTTGCTTAAAACTTTTTAAAGTATTATAATTTATTTAATGATATCTAAAAGACATTCCATTACTATATTGTACTAAGCATCTTAAATAAAGGGAATAAAAAGGAGATGAATTTAAAAAAATAAAAGAAACTTTGTGGAAATAATATTTGAGAGTTAGGATAACAATTTATAATTGTTATTTCCTGCAGAGATTAGCTAGGGGGATAACAAATGATTAAAAATAAAAGCAAACTAATTATATTTTGTTTTATAATTATAACTTCATTTATATTTACGGGATGTAAAAGCTTTGATGAAATTAAAGTAAAGATTGGGACGAAAAATGTTGATTTTGAGTATATTGAGCAGGGAAGAATTAAAAAAATAATAATACAAAGTACTAGAGATAAAAGCTTTAGATTTGTGGTTACGGATGAAATAGCTATAAAAGATTTGTATAAAATTTTATCGTCAGCTAAGGAAGTTAATAAAAAATCAACACTAGAGGCTGATTATATTTTTGAAATGTATGAAGGTGTCGATAAAGTCCATAAATTTAGTTATATAGCAGGACTTGATAAAAAAGATGGAGCTAATTTATATAGTGAAGATAAAAGTTATATCGTATCTAAAAGGATTGATAATGATATCATAGAAAACTTTTGGAATATTAGAAAGCCTATAGATTTTGAAACTGTATATTATGATTCGATTTTAAAGGTATTAGATAAGTATAAAAATGATGATGATAAAAGCAAAAAAATATTTGTCGATATAAGTGAAGATAATGAAGTGTCTAAATTTATAGTATCAACTGATTTAGAATCATTTAAAAGTAAGCTATTAAATGATTTTAATGCACTATTGGTAAAAGATAAAAATACAGGATATGATGAGTTAGTAAGTGTTAAAACGGAAGGATACAAATCTACTATATACAAATCTTCTGTGACGATTAAGAATAAATTGAATGAGAAGGAAAAGAAATATTATGTAGTAGCGAAATATGATAAAGGATGGAATATTGAAATTTTTGAAGATAAAAAACCTAATGGATTTTAACAATTTGCAAAAAATAATAAAAAACTGTATTTGTAAAATAAATGCAGTTTTTTATTATTAAAACTTCATTAGAGAAAATTTATCATTGTATCGTTAAGCATATTAGTAGGAGCATCAATATTTAAATCAATAGTATCTCCTATTTTTGAATTTTTAGGTAAGCGGGAAACACTTACGTTTATACTAGTTCCATTTAAAAAATTTATAAAAGCATCAGTATTGCTCATATCTATTATTTTACCGAACATTATAAAACCATCCTTTCATAATATATAAACTATATTTATTATAGTTTTAGCAAAGAACACTATTATATTCATGAAAGTGATAATGTTTTTATGGATAATATGAAATGAATGGAATTGCGTGCGAGAAAGTATGGTTTATATTATCAAAAAACTAAGAAACACCTATCACAAAATGATAGGTGTTTTTTCTATAATTAATTTATATTATAGATTAGATTTTGAATTATAATCTAGTAACGTTTGAAGCTTGAGGGCCTCTAGCGCCAGTAGTTATTTCGAATTGAACTTGTTGTCCTTCTTCTAAAGATTTATATCCGTCTCCTTGAATAGCTGAAAAATGTACGAATACATCCTCTTCTCCTTCTACGGATAAGAAACCAAACCCTTTTTCTGAATTAAACCATTTAACTGTACCTGTTTTCATATAACTTTCCTCCTGAATAAAAAAATTTGTAACATTTGTAACATAACTATTATGATACTACACTTTGGTGAATTTTTAAATAGTTTTTTGAAAATAATAATATTATATATGTATTTATACTATTTTTTTACTAAAATGTATCTAAATACAACATATATTATAATATTATATCTATTTATAAAAATATATTCACCTACAACACTTTATTATTTATAATAGGTTTTAATTTAAATTATATATATAGTTTGGCTTTCAATATGTTTTTTATACTATTTTATTTTTAAAGTTTTCATCAAGAAGATATTATCAAAACTGAGTGGATAGGTTAACTAATTATGTTAATAAGGCGATAACTATAAAAAATCAAAGGATATCGAGGTAACTAAAAATTAATTGGCTGTATTATATGATAGAAGTTAATTTAGAAATTGATATAAATTTTTTACTAGAGTATAATAAGCAAAGTAAAAGATACTGTGTTCGGAGGGGTCAAAATATGCTACATGTTGTCAAAAGAGATGGACGAGAGGTTCAATTCGATTCAATTAAAATTACAAATGCCATAAAGGGAGCGATGGATGAGATCGCTTTTAATTTAAAAGAAAGTGAAGTTATAGAGCTAACTCAAAAGGTCATAGAAAAAATTGAGTGTTTGGAGAAACAGCAACTAACTGTTGAAGAAATACAGAATATTGTTGAAGGTACACTTTTAGAAAATGGTCATAAGGCTATTGGAGTAGCTTTTTCTAATTACAGACGCGAACGTAACAAGATTAGAGAAATAAAATCAGACCTTATGAAAGCTATAGAAAAAATAGGAGTAGAGACAGATAGAGATAATGCTAATGTGGGTAATAACTTTAGTTCTAAGTTACTTAGAATTGCTAGCGAATCTAACAAATGGCATAATTTATCTATGATGCCTAAGCATTTGTCAAAAGCACATGAAAATGGTGACGTATATTACCATGATCTAGATAGCTATAATTTAACTGTAAATTGTTTGCATATACCAACAAGAGAAGTTTTAGAAAGAGGGTTTAATACAGGATACGGATATATAAGAAAAGCAAAAAGGATAGAGTCTGCAGCAGAGCTTTCATGCATTTTACTTCAATCAACGCAGAATGATATGTTTGGAGGTCAATCACATCCAGATTTTGACAATGACATGGCGGCATTCATAGAATATACAAGGCAAGAAATTAGACAAGAAATTAGAGAACTTGGTGTAGAAGAGCACAAAATTTGCGAATTTGCGGAACGTAAATTAAGAAGAGCTGTAGAACAATCTATGCAGGGAATAGTATATAACCTAAACACAATGCACAGCAGAGCTGGATCACAAGTGCCTTTTAGTTCGATGAATATTGGAGTACCGGAATCTAAAGATGCAGCACTCGTATGTGAAATATTTTTAATTGAATACGAAAAAGGACTTGGAAAAGGGGAACAACCTGTATTCCCAAACATAATTTTTAGAGTTAAAAAAGGGGTCAATAGAGAAAAGACTGACCCATATCACTACTTATATAAGCTTGCTTGTCGAGTTGCTAGTAGGAGAATGAATCCTACCTTTATGAACTTGGATGCTGATTTTAATAAATTCTACTATGATCAAGGGATTACTCCGGCTACTATGGGATGCCGTACTTATATTTGTTCTAATGCAAATGGAGAGGCAGGAACGAAAGGGAGAGGAAATATTGCTCCAGTAACTTTAAATCTCCCTAGACTTGGTATATTAGCGAAGGGAGAGGTAGATAAGTTCTATAAATTACTTGATAGTAAGTTAGAACTTTCTAGAGAAGCACTTATGCATAGATATGATGTTCTGAAAAAATTAAGAGTTAAGGATCTACCTTTTGTAGCAGGGCAAGGTCTTATGGTAGGTAGTGAAGGGTTATTACCTGAGGATTCCATAGAACCTATTTTAAAAAATGGATCATGGGGTATTGGTTTTATAGGGCTTGCAGAAACGGTAGCGTCGCTAACTGGAAAACATCATGGAGAATGCGCAGACTCCAGAAAATTAGGAGTTGAAATAATATCTTATATAAGGAATTATACTGACAAGCTAATAGATGAAACTAAGCTTAATTGGAGTGCTTATGCTACGCCGGCTGAAGGATTAAGTGGTAGATTTATACTTCAAGACAAAGCTGTGTTTGGTGAAATACCGGGGGTTACTGACAAAGAATATTATACAAATAGTTATCATATTCCAGTAGGGTATCCAATATCAATTAAGGAAAAAATAGATATCGAGGCGCCTTATCATAAATTATGCAATGGTGGACATATTAGTTATATAGAACTTGACGATTATCCAACAGAAGAGATTATAATGGACATATTAGATTATGCATATAAGCAAACAAACATTAGTTATATGGGCATAAATTTCCATATTAGATATTGTAAAGACTGTGGAACATATCTCCATAATGGAGCACATAAATGTAGCAAATGTGGAAGTAGTAATATACAAGGGATTTCAAGGGTAACAGGTTACTTAAGTTTGGATGAGAGATTTGGTTATGGGAAGACAGCAGAGAGAGCAGATAGAATATCTCATACTGCGGGTCATGTATCTACATATTAAAAATCGCTAAGTACGATGAAAATGATGGGCAATTGTATTAAACAATTGCCCATCATTTTCATGTGATTATTTTATAAAGGGTGGTGGAGTGAATGAAACTTCAAATAGGCGGGTTTCTAGATAATTCATTAGTTAATGGAGATGGACTTAGGTCTGTAATTTTTGTGTCTGGATGCATGCATAACTGTGAAAGTTGCCAAAATGAGTTTATGCAAGATTTTAATTATGGGGATTACATTTCAATAGATGATATTGCACAAAAAATAAAGAAGAACATGCCTATAATAAAAGGGGTTACCTTTTCAGGAGGAGAACCTTTTGAGAGTGCGGTAGCTTTATCGAAATTATCAGAGAAATTAAAGGGCCAGGGATTAAATATTTGGTGTTATAGTGGATACACTTTCGAAGAACTAATACATAGCGGAGATAGTGACAAACTAAGACTACTAAGCTGTATTGACGTACTTGTTGATGGCAAATTTGATAAAGAATTAAAGGAAGGCGCTAGTAAGTATATTGGATCATCTAATCAGAGAATCATTGATGTTCAAAAAAGTATTTTAGAAAGTCAAATTGTATTATGGAATAAGCAAATATAAAATTCATTATTAATAATTTGATCGAATGTGAAATAAAAAAGGAAAGCCCACCACTTATTTAAAAATGGTGGGCTCTTCTTCTAAATATAGCTTAATATTTTGACAGACATGGATTCTTTTATTTCATCATTGATCACTAAAGTATTACTATCTATTTTTGAGGCGTTTTTCATATGCATAAGATATGTTTCTACTCCCTCCAATGGAAGAGATAGTCGTGAAGTTTTATAGTGCATAGGTATAACTATTTTGGGGTTCATTTTTTTAGTAACTTCCGACGCTTCCTTGCCATCAATTGTATAATTACCACCTACTGGGATAAACAATATATCTACATCTCCAAGGGAGGACATATCATCATTTGAAAGAGTGTGGCCTAGATCTCCTAAATGACATAAGGAGTACCCATCCATTCTGAAGGTGAATATTATATTATCACCCCGTTTTGCACCTTTATTTTTGTCGTGATAAGAAGGGGTGCCTTTTATAGATATATCATGTGAAGTGGACATACCGATTTTATCTATGATTTTATAGTTGCCATTTAGCTCTTTAATATAATTATGATCAAAATGTTGATGACTTATAGTTACAATATCTGGACTACCTTTATAAATATCATACCCTAAAGTATTGTCAAATGGATCTGTTAAAAGCTTCACACCTTTTGAATCTTCCAAAAGAAAGCATGAATGACCTAACCAAGTTATTTTCATGTAAATTCTCCTTTTGTTAAATGGTTTCTCTTTGTTATGGTATGTAACTCCCACTTATGGAAGTGGGAGACTTTCCTTCTGAAATGCCTTTAAAATTAATATATTGTGTAGAAATAGAACCTTTTATACGGTCATTTCATGACTCACGATATATAATTTTGATTTTTATCAAATATCTAATAAATTCTTTTTATAGTTAGAATAATAAAGTCTAAGCTCTTCCATTTGTGCATCTAATTGTATTTGTAATGATGAAAGTTCTTCATAGTTTTCAAGGTTAGAAGCTTCTTTTATTTTAGTAAATAGGCTTTTCTTAGAATAAGTATCCTTCATAAGAGAATGTCTAAGATCATTAATTTTTTGCCAATTTGCTAAATCTAAATCTAAAGCTTTTTCAGCAGTGTGAATCATTTCAGATTTTCGAATCTCTTCTGCATAATTATTTAATAACCTATTATTTATTTCAGTAACCCATCTACTGGTTATTGCCATTTTAAAACTATTTATTATGCTAGTAGTAAATACATTGGAAGTCGTAAGAACCTTAAGTTTTTCAGGATATTCTTCTAATGTACGAACATTTTCATAAACAGTTTTAGGTGCTTTTCCAAAATATTTTGCGCGCTCATCTTCTGTATAGAATTCGAATACATCTTCTTCACTTCTATAAGCTCTATCTTTTTCTAAATAATCGCTGTCGTCTCCTGGTGCTTTAGATAATTCTTTCAAAAGGTCATCTTCAGATTTATTGTTTTCTATGGCATATACAATTCCATCGAGCATTGTCATATACATGGTAGATAAAGCTAAATAGGCATTAGTATGTGGACATGGAGACCTAAGTTCAAATCTTGTAGCAAGTGGATTATCAAGGTCTCTTATTAAGGCTAAAAGTATAGATCTGTTTCTCGATGGAATATCTACACTGTGACCAAGTGAAGTTACTATGCAAATAGGAGCTTCAAAACCAACTTTTAATCTTCTTAAAGAATCATTTGTTGAAGAAACAAATGGATTTATTACTTCATAATTTTTAAGTACGCCCATCACGGAAGCATAACCTAAAGTGCTTAAAAAATGTTTTTTATTTGAATTGAATAAGTTAACTCTCTTTCCGTTTTTTAACTTTACAGCGACTCCGACATGAATATGTTCACCGCTTCCAGCCACATCATGTACAGGTTTTGCTAAAAAATTAACATCTAGACCGTTAAGTCTGAAGGTTTCCTTTACTAAATTTCTGATAAATAGCTCATTATCTGCACATTGAAGAGCATTTGAAAACTTCCAATCTAATTCAAGTTGTTCCATAATATGTGTTAGAGTACCAGCTTCACCTATTTGAGCTTTTACCCCACCAACTTCTTTATGGCCCATTTCAGGTTCGAAACCATACTCTTCCATTAAAAGAAGTGTTTGCTCGAGAGCTGTTCGAACATTTCCTTTAGTTTTACTCCAATATTGCTCTTTTAGTACCTGCGAAGTAGATAGTTCTTCTATATCAGCTTTATCATTAGGTGTTTTTACCCAAAATTCTAACTCAGTAGCAGAAGTGAGCATTAGCTCATCAATATCTTTATATTCAAAATTAAAAGAGGTTAAAGATGATGGATATTCTTTGAATAAATTAAGGAGGGTTGTTTTAAAGCATTCGACGGATCTTTTTAAGATTGATCTTGAATCTACTGGGAGATTATCATGTAATAATATACATGGGATTTTTAATGTACCTATAGGTAATGATGTTTCAGGGTCAATGTTTTCATAATTGTAGTCAACGTACCAATTACAGTCAAAATCTGCCAGCATGTCTAATTTAGCATTGTTTAGAGTAGCAATACCTGGCAATACTACAGATGAACCATCAGTTTGAATAGCGCCGTCCGCGAAACCGCTAATATCATTTAAGAATATTTTCATCGGAATTCTCTCGTCAGTGTCATTACCGGATAAGTCAATACCAACTAGTGA
This sequence comes from Clostridium sp. CM041, assembly GCF_055081035.1. NCBI lineage: Bacteria > Bacillati > Bacillota > Clostridia > Eubacteriales > Clostridiaceae > Clostridium > Clostridium sp. CM041. Next base: position 2,192,744 of record NZ_CM143648.1, on the reverse strand, counting down.
GACGAATTTCACCTCAGAGTGAGCAAGTAAAGTTTCTTTAATTTCTTTTTCAGAATGCTTTTCTTTAGGAATTACATAAATTAATTTTTTCAAAATAATATTCCTCCTTTAAAGTATATAAATTGCTTAAAAGCCACTAAAGTGACTTGATTAACATTTTTAGAAATAGAATCATGATCTTAGCAGAATACTTGAATTGCCTGTAACAGGACTACAACATATAGAAGTAGTGAGCTTTTTTAAAAAATACAACAAAAATTTATTTGTAAATAAAATGATTTTATTATGAAAATGCAAGTATGTCAATAAGAAAACATCATAAAATACAATTAATCATGAAATAATGGTGCTTATTTGCAAGTTGTTTTAAATAAAAATTCATTTATAAATTCAAATCATATCAAAGTTTATTTTTAACTAGTATTATATCACATACATCTATGAAAAGGTGATATTTAAATAATCAAAGTGTTATTGAAGGTTTGGCAGAATAGTATTTCCAAAATATTGACATATAGGAGTTATAACACAAATTTTATTTTTTAGATATAGACCTCTTTTTTTTATGGTAAATACAAGAGAATTTAAAAAGAAATTGACAATAAAAATTCATTATAATATAATGATAAGAAGTTCATAGTAATTATTGATTATGACTAATAAAAAGCTTTGATTAGGAAAAGTATTTAAGCAAGTAACTTACAGAGAATGGGCCAGGCTGAGAACCCATAGTGAAGGTTTAGAGAAAATCACCTAGGAGCTGAGAGCTGAATGTTTAGTAAGCTTATCCGTATTTCTGCGTTAAAGAATAAAGTATTATTGTACTTGAATTTATATTTATTATAGGTGGCATAACGAATTTAACTTCGTCCTATTTAGGGTGGGGTTTTTTTATATTTTAAAATATTGTAGTACCGCAGGTGATGATTTAACGACATTTCAGAAGGAAAGTTCCCCGCATACAAATAGTAATTATTAAATGAAATAGGGAAAGGAGTTTTATTATGTATAAGAAAAATGATGCTTCAAAAAGTTTTATGGATATAGAAAAAGATGTGCTTAAGCTTTGGAAGGAAAAAGATATTATTCAAAAGAATTTTGATTTAAATGAGGAAGGAGAGGCCTTTACTTTTTATGATGGTCCACCAACGGCTAATGGAAAACCACATATCGGTCATGTTTTAACAAGAGTTATGAAGGATTTAATTCCAAGATATAAGGTAATGAAGGGGTATAATGTTCTTAGAAAAGCTGGGTGGGATACTCACGGGTTACCGGTAGAACTTGAAATAGAAAAAAAACTTGGAATTAATGGTAAAGCTGGAATAGAATCTTATGGTGTGGAAAAGTTTGTAAAAGAATGTAAGGACAGTGTTTTTAATTATGTGAATTTGTGGGAGGAAATGTCGGATAGGGTAGGATACTGGGTAGATATGGAGAAGCCATATGTAACTTATCATAATGATTATATTGAATCAGTTTGGTGGGCATTAAAGCAAATGTGGGATAAGGATCTATTATACAAAGGTCATAAAGTAATGCCTTATTGTCCAAGATGTGGAACATCTTTATCATCTCATGAAGTGGCTCAAGGATATAAGGATGTAAAAGAGATGTCAGCATATGTAAAATTCAAAGTTAAGGGTGAAGAAAAATTTATACTTGTTTGGACTACAACTCCTTGGACACTTCCAAGTAATGTAGCGCTTGCAGTAAACAAAAAATATGATTATGTTGAGGTAATTGAGGAAGGTGAGACTTTAATACTTTCGAGAGATTTATTAAGTAGACTCGAGGGAGAGTATGAGGTAGTACGTGAATTTAAAGGAGAAGCTCTAATAGGTCTTGAATATGAGCAAATGTTTAATTTCTATACTCCAAAAGAAAAAGCATTCTATGTAGTACACGGAGATTTTGTAACGCTCTCAGATGGTACAGGGATAGTCCATATTGCTCCGGCTTATGGTGAAGATGATAATTTGCTTGGTAAAAAATATGATTTACCACTTATTAATTTAGTTGATCTAGAAGGAAAATTTGTAGATTGCGTTGCTCCATGGAAGGGCATTTTTGTTAAAGAGGCTGATGCTAAGATATTAGAATACTTAAAAGAAAACAATGTTTTATATAAAGCAGAGAAATTTGAACACTCATACCCACACTGTTGGAGATGTGATACACCACTTTTATATTATCCAAGAGAAAGTTGGTTTGTAAGAATGTCTTCAGTAAGGGACAAACTTATAGATAATAATAATAAAATTAATTGGATGCCAGATAACGTAAGGACGGGAAGAATGGGTAAATTCCTTGAAGGCGTTATAGATTGGAGTATAAGTAGATCTAGATATTGGGGGACTCCACTTCCAATTTGGGAATGTGAATGCGGTCATCGCGAACTTATAGGAAGTATAGCAGAACTTAATGAAAAGGGAATAGATGTGCCAGGAGGAATAGAGCTTCATAAACCATTTATAGATAAGATAAATTTAAAATGTCCAAAATGTAGCAAATCTATGACTAGAGTAGAAGAAGTTATAGATTGTTGGTTTGACTCAGGATCAATGCCATTTGCGCAACATCACTATCCATTTGAAAATAAAGAACTATTTGAAGCTAATTTCCCAGCTCAATTTATTTCAGAAGCAGTAGACCAAACAAGAGGATGGTTCTATACGTTACTTGCGGTATCTACAGCTGTATTTGATACAAACCCATTTGAAAACTGTATTGTACTAGGGCATGTATTAGATAAAAACGGAATTAAAATGTCTAAGCATAAAGGGAATGTGCTAAGTCCATTTACAGTGCTAGAAAATCAAGGAGCAGATGCTCTAAGATGGTACTTTTATACTGCTAGTGCGCCATGGTTACCTTCAAGATTTTATGAAGGCGCGGTAATTGAGGCACAAAGGAAGTTCATAGGAACCCTTTGGAATGTATATTCATTCTATATTCTATATGCTGAAATAGATAATTTTGACCCAACTAAATATGATCGCTTTGAATCTGAGAATATTATGGACAAATGGATGATGTCAAAACTAAACACATTAGTTAAGAATATAGATGACCATTTGACGAATTATAGAATAACTCAAGGTGCTCTTGAACTCGAAGGTTTTGTAGATGAACTTTCTAATTGGTATGTAAGGCGCAATAGAGCAAGATACTGGGTAGAGTCACTTACAGATGATAAGATAGGCGCTTATATGACATTATATAGAGTTATCACAACTTTTTCCAAAATATCTGCTCCGTTTATACCGTTTATAACAGAAGAGTTATATCAAAACTTAGTAGTTGCATTTGACAAAAGTGCACCAGAAAGTATTCACTTATGTGCATGGCCTGAATATAGAGAGGATCAAGTGGATAAAGTATTAGAAGAAGAAATGGATATGGCTTATAAGACTGTTAAATTAGGAAGAAGTGCACGAAATGCTGCTAATATAAAGAATAGACAGCCGCTTTCTAAAATGCTAGTTAGTTCTAAATCTCTTCCAGAGTATTATGGAGATATAGTAAAAGAAGAACTTAATATTAAAGAAGTAGAGCTAGGAGCTGATATTTCTAAATATGTTAAATTTGAAATTAAACCAAATTTACCTGTGCTAGGTAAGCCATATGGTAAGCTAATACCAGGAATTAAGAAAGCAATAGGAGCTATGAACCAAATGGAGCTTGCTCAAACTATAAATAACGGGAGCATAGTTACTATAAATGTAGCGGGAACAGAAATAGAACTCAATAGCGAGAGATTACTTGTTACAATGCAAGGGCTTGAAGGCTATGCATTTGCTGGGGAAGGTGAAATGGGAGTAGTCTTAATGACTAACATCACCGAAGAACTTAAAGAAGAAGGAAACGTACGTGAGATCTTAAGCAAGATTCAAAACATGAGAAAAGAAAGTGGTTTTGAAGTTGCTGATAAGATTAGAATTTACGTATCTGGAAATGAAATGCTTCAAAATGTAATTTCGAGATTTGAGGAACAAATCAAACGGGATACTTTATCTGTAGAAGTTGTATATAATGGTGAAAGAGAATATACGACGGTTAAGATAAATGGTGAAGATTTAAAACTAGATTTAGAAAAATTGTAATTAATGATTTAGAAAGTATGTGATATTAAGCACATACTTTCTTTTTTAGTAATAATAATGTGGGGGTACACTTTATGAGATATATTTATAAATATCATTGTAAACTTGATTTAATGGGAACACTATAACTATACTAATAGTAGCAAGTTCATATATAACTTGAAATGACAGGCTTTTATCAGTATAATGATAAGATAAGAAAATAGTAGGAGTTGAGAAATATGGCTGCGTCAATAAAAGATGTTGCAAGAGAAGCGGGAGTTTCTATTGCCACAGTATCCAGAGTTTTAAATGATATAGATGTGGTAAATGAAGACACTAAGAAAAAAGTAAATGATGCTATTAAAAAATTGTCGTATAGGCCTAATATAGTTGCAAGAAGCTTAAAAACTCAAAAATCTAGTACTATAGGGATAATCATACCGGATATATCAAATCAATTTTATCCTGAAATTGTTAGAGGCTGTGAGGATGTAGCTAATATTTATAAATACAACATTATGCTTTGCAATGCGGATTTGGACGTAGATAAAGAAATGGAATCTTTAAGAATACTTAAAGAGAAAATGATAGATGGAGTTATATACATGAGTAATTCCATAGAGAATAATGTTATAAGCTTAATAAGAGAGCTCGAAATGCCGACGGTTCTTGTAGAAACTACAGATGCTGGTGGAATATTACCTAGTGTTACTATTGATAATGTAAGGGCAGCAGCTGATGCGGTAAAATATTTGATAAATAAGGGCAACAAGAAAATTGCATATGTAGGTACTGATATAGAAAAAGCTAATGCGCTAGCTAAAAGGCACACGGGCTATATCAAAGGGCTTGAGGAAATGGGAATAACACTTGATAAAGAGCTAATTTATCTTGGCGGAGTTAAGGCTAGAGATGGGTACAAGGGGATTAATGCGATATTAGATAAAGGTGTCCAAATAGACGCAGTATTCTGTGCTAGTGATGAAATTGCTATGGGAGTAATAAATGCATTAAGAGATAAATCTATTAAAGTTCCGGAGGACATAGATGTTATGGGCTTTGATGATATTTATTCAGCTTCAATATTCTATCCTAAATTGACTACAGTGGCTCAACCAATGTATGACATGGGATCTGTAAGTATGAGAATGCTTATAAAAGCTATAACTAATTTAGAGGTTGAGGAAAAACATTTTGTATTACCGTATAGAATAGTGGAGAGAGACTCCTGTAAATAAATATAAGTCTTATTAAAACAAAATAAGTTTTAATAAGACTTTTTACATTATTTTCATGAGCCTTGAATATACAATTAGGTGATTTTATAAATGTCAAATTAACAAGTTGGAGGTAACAAAGTTTTGAATATTAATAATAAAGTAGAAAAAATATTTTCATATTTACTAAGTATAAAAAATATGAATCAAAAAACTATAAGAAATATTAATGAATATGAAAATGTACATTGGCAAAAGGAACTCCAAAATATTAGTGGGTGCACTTTTAATGTTGATGAAAATAAGGATTATTGGTTAACTATAGATGAGAGAGCAGGAAAATTATACGCTCAGTTTCAGAAAACATATTTAAAACTAGAAAAAAACAGTGAAGATTTAGAGGTGATTTGGTCAAATGGACTTTTAACTTGGGAAAAAGAGGGCAAAAAAGTAGTCCATCCTATTTTTACGACTAAAATGGAAATAAAACTTGACGCAATGAAAAAAATATTTACCCTAAAACCATATAATAACCAAACCAATGTGGAGCTTGAATTTTTAAATGAATACCTCGAAGTAAACTTAGACAGTTTACTAAGCATTCGCAATAAAGCAAAAGATATGGCTTTGGATGTGAGAAATATTGAAATGGCTTCGAAAATATTCGAAGAGATAGCTATGCTTTTAAAAGCTCACAGGTCGGATTTTTATATTGAGGAGCTAAGCTGCGAATCAGATATAAAGATTCAAAGTAACATGCAATTTTACAATGCCCCATGCATCATACTTCGTAAGGTTGACACAAGACTTTGGAATATGGAACTAAATGATGTATTAACGCAAATAAGAGCGGGATTTCCTATTCCTAAAACTATAGAAGCTTTAGTTTCAGAGGAAAATATGGTGCAAGATATCGAGGAACTTAATGAGTGGACGGAAGTGGGACAAGATGTATTATTTCCTCTGCCTGCAAATCAGGAGCAAATGGAAATAACTAAGAGGCTCGCTGAAAACTTTGGGATTGTTGTACAGGGACCACCAGGTACTGGTAAAAGCCATTCTATAGCTAATTTAATATGCCATCTTTTGGCACATGGCAAGAGGGTGCTAGTTACAAGCCAAACAGATAGAGCATTAAGGGTTTTGTCTAATAAAATCCCCGAAGAAGTTAGGGCATTATGTATAAGTATATTGGGAAATGATACGAAATCACTAGAAGAATTGGACGAGTCTGTTAGAAAAATAACAGAAAATTTATCAATGGACACTAAAGAATTACATAAAGACATAAAACTCTTAAAATATAAACTTAGTAAGTGCATTGAAACTCAAAAAAAATTATATGAAGGGTTAAAATGCATTGAAGATAGAGAAAACGACAAGGTAGAGTATGAAGGGCAAAAATACACATTAATGCATATGGCTAAGTGGGTTAAAGATAATGAAGATGCTCATTCTTGGTTAGTAGATAAGGTTGATTTTAATAAACAAAATCCCTTAGGTCATGAAGAATTTATTAAGTTAGTTACATTATCAAGTATAATTACAAAAGAGCAAGTGCATGAAATAAATAACATAGATAAGTACAGAGCGATATTGCCTAAAGAAGATGAGTTATGTTATAAAATATTAGAATTATTTAAATTAGAACAGTACCAACATATTCATGAGAATAACATTAAAGACTGGAATAATGTTAAGTCTATAGATTATGGGAATAGAAGATTACTAAAACTTGTAGATGATGCAATAGAAAGGCTAGAAGGGTTTGAGAATAGCTGGTTAAATAATGTTATGACTCATTATTATTCTAATAACGAATCACGAAGTCTTTGGCAACAATTAGTTAATAAGTGTAATGAATATATAAGAAGTATAAGTGAAATTAAGCAAGAATTAAATGATCACAAGTTAGAAATACCGACTGATGTTGATATAAACAAATTTAAAAATGACTTTGATGTTGTATCAAAAGCAATAAGTGAAAAAGGCAAACTGGGAATTGTATTTAAAATACTCCATGGTAAGTTTAAATATATATTCGCGGGTTGTAAGGTGGATTATGAGCTTATAAATAATAGTGAACAAATAAGGGTAGTTAATTTATATATAAAGCTACAGCTATTAGAAAGAGAACTTAAAAATATTTGGAATAATACAATAGAAGAGTATGGGGCAAAGATAATAGATGATTCGAACTTAAACTATGTAAGTGAGGTCGCGAGGGGCATTAGAGGTATTGAAACGATTATTAACTGGGACAAAGACTTTAGAAATAATATAATTAATTTTTTACCAGATAAAAACCTGACGATTAGGTTACATTGGTATGAAAAAGAATCATATATATATCTGAAAAATGGATTTGAGAGTTTAAGGCTTATACATAAATATAACAAATTAAAATTAGAAATGGAAGGGATAGAGAAAACATTCAATAATGTAGGGTGCATGCAAAAGTTACACAATGCTATAAAAACAAGAGACGTTGATAGTTTGCATTCTGTTTATATGGGGATTGATAGCCTAATGCAAGTAGCGAGTAGTGTGTTAGAATTAACACAATTAAGCAAAAAGATGGAAAAATGCTGTCCTATATTACTTGAAAATATCACGAATGATAATAAAAAAGCCATGAAGGGTTTAGAAGATTCAAATTGGGAAAAGGCATGGAAGTGGAAAAAATGGAATGATTTTTTATGCAAATTAGAAGAGATTGATGTGGAAGCTTTAGAGAAAAATATAGCCCAGGAAAAAATCAAAGAAAAATATATTATAAGAGAACTTGTTTCTAAAAAAAGTTGGTTCAATCAAATAGAGCGTACTACTGAGGCTCAAAAAAGAAGCTTATTTACTTGGATGGAAGCTATAAAAAGAATAGGAAAAGGCACGGGAACTCAGGCAGTGAAGTATAGGAAAATTGCACAAAAGGAAATGGAAAATTGTAAGGATGTAATTCCTGTATGGATTATGCCAATAAATAGGGTCATGGAGAATTTAAAGCTTACGGATAATTTATTCGATGTGGTAATTGTGGACGAGAGCAGTCAAAGTGATATATCAGCTATAACAGTTTTAATGAGGGCTAAGAAGGCAATTATTGTAGGAGATGAAAAGCAAATAAGTCCAGAAGCCATTGGAAAGGACCATGTCGCTGTAGAAACTTTAATAAGCACATATTTAGAAGATATTCCACATGCAGAATGGTTTGATTTAAAAACTAGCTTGTACAATACAGCCCTAAGGGTATTCCCAAATAGACTATTATTAAAGGAGCACTTTAGGTGTGTGCCAGAGATAATAGGATTTAGTAATGAATTGTGCTATTCGGGCGAAATAATACCTTTAAGAAGAATAGACGCTAAAGAGATAGTTGGCCCATTTATAGTAACCTCTAAAGTTACGCAGGGATGTAGGGATGAAACTAAGGCTATAAACGCAAACGAAGCAAAAAGCATTGTAGATAAGATAGTAGAGTGTTGTAGTGACGAGAGGTATAATGGCATGACAATGGGAGTTGTATCGTTACTAGGGGACGCTCAAGCTGAATTAATACTGGGCATGTTGGTAGAGACACTTGGCATGGAGGAAATACTGCAAAGAAGACTTATATGTGGAGATGCTTATTCCTTCCAAGGGGATGAGAGAGATGTAATGTTCCTATCGATGGTTATTGCAAATAATGCTAAATTTACAGCTTTAACTAAGGGATCAGATATAAGAAGATTTAATGTAGCGGCAAGCCGTGCAAGGAATCAAATGTGGCTATTTCACTCAGTGGATTTAGATAACCTCAATAATAAATGTGTTAGATACTCCCTATTAAAATATTGCCTTGAGGAGAATGAACCTAAGGAAGAAATTAAATCACAACAATATTTATTATTAAATGATTTTGAGGAGCACATAGAAAGATGCATAAAAGAAAGTGGATATAAGATTACACCAAAGGTTAAAGTAGGAAAATATACTATAGACTTTGTTGTAGAAACGGATTTATCTTTGGATATTACTGGAGGTCATTATAAAAAAATAGCAGTTAAATGCATTGGAATGCCACAAGATGAAAATTATAATTGGCAAAAGCAGTATGAAATGCAAATGTGTCTTGAAAGGGTTGGATGGGAGTTTTATAAAATACGTGCCAGTGAATTTTATAGAAATCCTAGTGTAGTTATGGATAGATTATCACAAAAATTAAATAATTAGAAAAAACATAAAACCTTACTTAGTGAAATTTTTGTTTGCATATTATTCCAGTTAAGTTATAATAAGTATAATAACAGAGTATGATAATAGTATGATTTTTAATAAGAGGGTGAGAGGAATGACTAGCAAAGTGAAGAACGTAATATGGATGATATGGAAAAATGAACAAGAAGAAACATTTAAAGTAGGAGAATTAAGTAAAGGAACGGAAAAATATTATTTCAAATATGATATTGAGGGTGTTAAGAAGGCTGAAGCGTATGGATTTTCTCCATTGCCGTGTTTTCCTATAGTAAATTCAAAGTATTTCAGCGAAGAATTATTTCGTTCATTTGTTAAGCGACTACCATGCCTAGGAGAAAAGGATATGACCTCTGTTTTAAAGGAATATAATATTGACGAATACGATGATTTAGAATTACTTGAAAAAAGCGGAGGCAAAATGTCAACAGACAGATTTGAATTTGTTTCGCCTTTTGATGAAGAGAGTATTGTTTTAGATAAAGAAGGTATTCTCGGATGAGAAATAAAAACATTTAGACAAAAATGTGCAGGATGAAAAATGTATTTTCCATCCTGCACATTTTTGTTTTTTTAAATTAACAAGAGGTATAAGCAATTTTTAAATATATAAAACTAAATACTTAAACAATATTATAAATTGTTCTCACAACATAGACTTATGAATCATAAAATGAAATGAGTAATAATTTGGGGTGGTATTTTGCTATACGTACTAATCTTAGCAGGTGGAAAAGGAACAAGACTTTACCCTCTATCTCGTGCACAAAACCCGAAGCAGTTTTTGAATATTATCAATAATAAGAGCTTTTTAAGAAGCACTGTGGATAGAATAAAATGTTTAGTTAGCAATGAAAATATTTATGTAGTTACTAATGAAGATTATTTTGATAAAATATGCGAGGAACTTCCAGAAATTAATAAAAAAAACATATTTGTGGAACCTAGTAATAAAGAAACTGCTACTTGTATAGGTCTATCCGCTGCCAAGCTAGTGAAACAGGACAAGGAAGCAACCATGATAGTTTTACCTTCTGATCATTATATAGAAAATGAAAAGGAGTTTAAAGAGACTATTTTACAGGGAGTTGAAATTGCAAATAAAAAAAGAGGACTAGTCACCATAGGGGTACAGCCCACAAGACCAGAAACTGGATATGGTTATATAGAAATGGGAGATAGGGTAAACGCTGATATGCCTACGTTCAAAGTAGAACGATTTTTAGAAAAACCTAATACCGAAGTAGCCAAGGATTTGCTCTTAAAAGGAAACTTCCTTTGGAATAGTGGTATGTTTGTATGGAGAGCAGATGTGTACTTACGAGAGATGGAGAAGTATTTACCTAAGATGTATAAAAGATTAATGACTATATATCAAGCTTTAGAGACTGATGAAGAATCCGAGGTAACAAAAGAACAGTACAATGAAATAGATGGAATATCAGTAGATTTTGGCATAATGCAGAAAACTAGAAAGGCATTTGTTATAAAATGTGACTTTGTATGGGATGACATAGGAACTTTTGCAGCACTTTCAAGGTTTCTAAGTAATTTACGAGGTAACAATGTATTGGGTAACACGTTTATGGAAGAGAGTGAAAATTGTTCAGTATTTGGTAAGGACAGACTTATAATTGGGTTTGGTGTAAAGGATCTTATAATTGTCGATGCAGGAGATGTAATACTCGTAATGGACAAGAATAAGGATCAGGAGATTAAGCATTTGGTTAATGAACTTAAAGAGTATGAAGGAACGGAAAAATATATATAATTTAATTTTAATAAGCCCCACCTATAGGGGGGCTTATTGGTTACTTTATCCATACAAATTCATAGGGGTTTAGATCAATAGTACCCTTTATTTCTCTACCTGTAACTATGTCAATCCCCACAATATTAGGGTTGATTCTTACTGTTTTTGAGTCTACATTTACTATAAATGTTATCTTTTCTTTAGTATGGTCATTATATCTTTCTAATACAAATATATTTTCTCCTAAATCTAAAACCTCTTGAGATGCAAAAGGTGAAAATGCTGAATGTGTTTTTCTAATTTCAACTAATTCCTTTGTTCTATTAAATATAGCCTTTTTTCTTTCATCATTATCTAATTCATTAGATAGCTTGCTAAATTCAAGCTTTTCTCTATTAATTCTTCTATTTATTCCTGACGATTCTAAGCCCTTATAATCATTTCTTGATCCTAATAATGAATGATAGTATATAGCAGGTACTCCTACAAAAGATAGTAATATTGAAATTGAAGCTATTATCTTATTAACTTCATCCTCTAAAGTAATATCTTCATCTATATTTATAATAGCATCATTATAATTAATATTAAGTTCATATACCGACCTACTTCCATCCGCATTATTCTTATAAGAAACTCTTCCTCCATTTTTATTAACCTTATCTACTAAAACTTGTCTTTCACTATCAGTTAAGATTCCTTCTGTTGGTCTCATCCCTATTCCATCATGACTTGATAAGAAGTTAAAATATGTAGCTGTATCAGATACCTTATCTATAGTATTTGCCCACTCTGTTAACTTTTTAGAATTATGGGTTGTAAGAGTGTATAGTACTAGTGGTGGTAACGGAAATTGATATACCATATTTGCTTCATTACTCTTACCTCCAAAGTAACTTATATTTTCACTGTGAGGTACATTAGTCTCCGTTATTATTTGAGTGTTTTCTTTAAAGTAATCAAACAATAGTCTCCAAACCTCAATAACTGCATGGGTTTGAGGGAGATGCATGCAGTTTGTGCCAGACTGCTTCCATAAGAAACCTATAGCATCTAACCTTATTGATGTTGCGCCATTTCTAGCATAGTTTAATAATATATCTGTCATTTCTAATAAAACTGCAAAACATCCAAAGTTCACATCGATTTGGTCTTCACTGAACGTTGTCCATACTGTTTTTATTCCACTTTCTCCTTCATACTTATGGAATAATGGTGATGTTCTAGGCCTTATAACATTTTTAGTATTAAAATTATTATCTTCTTTTATAAAATAATTTTCATATTTTTTTTCATTACTTAAGTAGCCCTTAAACCAGCTACTTGATTTAGAAATGTGATTAGCTACAAAATCAAACATTAATCTATAATCCTCAGATAAATTTTTTATACATCCCCAATCACCTAAATCTTTATTTATTTCCATATAATCAACCACAGAAAATCCATCATCAGAGGTATAAGTAAACATTGGAAGAATGTGAATGTCTGTTATAGTGTTTCCTACCTTTTTATTTAAGAACTTCTTTAAAGTTCTTATTGTTGGAACCCCATCCTCATAGATGCTATCTCCATAAGTTATCAAATATACATTTTTTTCTGAAATAGCATCTGCCTTCGTAAGTCTTATTTCTTCCCACTTATTTATCAGTTTTTCAATTTCATCTTTAAATTCATCTTTATATTCTAATCCATAAATAAACTTTAATTTTTCAACTACAGCGGTAGTTAATTCTAAATTATTCATAAAAACCTCCAGTTCTTATACTATTATCTTTATAGTCACATATCCTCTAGGCTTAACTTTAATTTCTCCATTAACTTCTTCAATCTCTTTTTCATAAAGATTAGTTAACTTTATGGATTTAAACTTATCACAATATAAGTTAACCACTTCTTCACTATATCCTGGATTAAATAATCTTACTATAAATCCATCCTTCTCGTAGGATTCTTTACATACACTTTGTATTATATTTGTGTTATCTATTTTCATTAATGAATATTCATCTCCATTAACATCAAGATTTAATGGAATCTCAAACCTTTCTACTCTCTCTTCAAATAAATTCAGATTCTGCTTTTGGTAACTTGTATATCTTCCAATGAATTTGTCAGCTTGTTTAAATAATTCTTCTGATGAATCCCTTAGGGTTATGGCATATTCAAAATTCATTTTTTTGATCATTTGTGCATCTGGAGTGTAAACAACCTTGTTGTTTATTCCGGAAGCTCTACCTGGTCTCCAGAGTAAATCATCACGTCCAAGTAACCCAACACTTCTAAATAGTGTTAATGCTATCTTTGAATTCTCTAGAATTTCATATTCTTTAATGCCCTTGGTAATAACCCCATAAGTATACTTTTCATCCTTTAACATAACCATATTCTCTAAGGCATATATTGGTACTGGTGCTTCTACAAATCCACTTTCTCTCCAGTTTTTTAGATATTTATTAGTATTACTTCTTTCAATAAAAGAGAATCCCTGGTCACTTAGTGAAGTTGAACTAACTACATTAGTATTTAAAACAACTCTTACTCTATGATCCTTTGCCGTATTATCTATATGATGCTTGATTCTTATAGTGGATTCACCATTTCTAAGCTCTATTTCTGTGTTTACAATTATCTCACAAGATTTATAATTAACTCCTCTATGCTGAATAATCATCTTGTTTATGTTCTTAGATTTTTTAACTTCTAAAAGAATAGCCTCACTTATAACTGTGCGTTCTCCATTTGAAGATGGAGAATAATCGTAAGAATCTCCACAATCTTCACTATCTTCAAAATAGAAGATGTCCGTAACTTCTTCACTTGTTTTTTTATTGATTAATGTAATTGCATTATCCTTTAACCTTATTTTATAGAAGTTATTTTCTATTTCATGGTCATCAATAACCTCTAGTATATTTTCACTGTTTATTTCACCTTCATTAACGATAAGGGTCTTATATCCCAAAGATTTAAGCTCTTCATTTTTTATAATTACTTCACTTCTATAATAGCCAGGAAGCTCTATTTGAGTATCTCCATCAGCACTTGCCACTACTTGCTTTCCGCCACTAATATAATCTCTTTTAACTAAATCAAACTCGGCCGAATTTCCTTCTATTGTATTTAAGTTAAAGTTTTTTTTCACACTAAATATAACTGTTTCAACATTTTCTACTGAGCTATAAACTTTAGTATTAAATAATACAACTATATTTTCATTTCCTACTTTTTTACTAATAGCTGTAGTAATTTGCTTTTTAATTACATTAATTAATCCAGAGCAAATCCTATCAGCCTTCTCGATCCTATTTAAAATCCCTATATTTGTAGCATCAGAATTACATCCACCTATACTATCATGAGCATGAACATCAAATAATGATTTCCACATTATATCTACCCATGGAGTTGGATATTTCAACCCTAAGGAGTTCCCTATAACAGCAAGTGGCTCTAATATATAAAGTATCTTATTTTCCACATCATAGTTAGCTTTTTTAATATCATACCTTTGAGATTTTATAGTATTATGTATCCTTGATTTTTGACAAGCTATTAGTTCTCCTTTTATCTCATTTTCAAAAGATTTATTCATTGTATCCTTCATAAAGTCTTCATAGTTAGACAATATAAACTCATACTTATACTGCTTTTCATTAAGCTCTTTTATAGTTTTTGGAAAATGATTTCTAACTAGAACTTGGTCTCCTCCTGCTGGCAATAATAGATCATCTGAGCCCACATTTAAAGACTCCAACTTTTCTAACATTGGTATAAGTTTTTCTTCTATATATTTATCATCTGTAGTTAGAAATTTACCCGGTCCATAACCCAAGAAAATATTATTAGCCTTAACTCTTTCTCCATCAGGTGATGACCATCTAAAGTTTAAATTATCTTTTAAATCCTCTGTGTATACTCCTCTTTGAAGTATGCTGTCTTCTATATCAAAACCCCTAAATATTGAAGGTAAATATTGATTTTGTCCAAATACATCGGGTAGATATCCTACCGTCATAGAGTGGCCAAATTTATTTCCTAGTCTTGTTCCATATAATAAGTTTCTTATTATTGATTCTTTATTTACAAGCAATGTATCAGTTTGAGTATACCAAGGCCCTACAAATATTCTTCTTTCCTTAATCAATTCTTCTAATTTCACCCTATCTTCTGGATAAAGCACTAAATATTCCTCAACTATTGATAATTGTGCATCTAATGTATAAGAATTAAATTCTGAGTCCTTTTCTAACACTTCAATAAGGTATGGAATGTTTTGGCTTAGTAGTACGTTTGAATCCTCTATTGTAAAGTACCATTCTCTATCCCAATGAGAATGTGGTACTATATATACCTTTTTCTTTTTATTCATATTCTCCTCCTAAATCATAATCCCTAGTGAAAGAACTAAAAGCTATAAATATAGCTTTTAGTTCTTTTATTTATAAAGCTGTCTTTTTCTCGTGTTTTCTAATAATATGATATCTTATAAAAATATTAGCAAAAGCTATGAATAATACACCTACTATTAATCCTATTATGTAAGCCCATAAATTTTCTACTAAAGGCCATCCCCATATTGCTGGTAATGGATTCCATTGAACAGCGCCTAGCGCAACAGCTGTACATGAACCAATTATTGCACCAATTACATTGATTGGAATAGTTATTAATGGATTTTTTAACATAAATGGTATTGCGCCTTCACTAACTGCTATGAGCCCTAACACAATAGATGTATTACCAACAACTCTTAAGTTTTCATCAAATACTCTTCTTCCAACTATATATTTATCTAAAACTGTTGCAAGTCCAAGTCCTATTGGAGGAATTACTATAGATAATACTCTTCCTGTTAAAGGGAATATTTCATCTGCTGCAAGCCCCATAGCTATAGCACCTGCTGCCTTATTTACTGGCCCTCCAAGGTCAAATGCTGTGCAAGCTGCTATTATAGAAGTTAATATTAATGTACTTCCAGTATTAAAAGAAGCAATTAAATTTGATAACCAACCATTTAAACCTCCAAAGACAGGATCAATAACATAGAAATTTAGTACAAAAATAACAAATACGACTATACCTGGTAATAAGAACATTGGCTTCATTGCTCGAAGATTTTTTGGTAACTTGATCTTTTCATTTAAGAACTTGGTTAAGTAACCTGCGACTAAACCAAGAATTAAAGCACCTAAGAATCCTGAAGGTATCCCTCCTTTGATTTCCCAGAAGGTATAATGCAATCCACCGGCAAAAGCACCACCTATAAATCCTGGTACAAGACCCGGTCTATCTGCAATTGAATATGCTACATATGCTGCGAATACTGGATATATAAACTTAAATATTAATGCACCAAACTTATCTAAATAATATAAGAATACGTATAATTGATTTGCGCTTTCTCCTAATTTATTCAAGTTATCTATTTGACCTAGGCCCATAGCCCAAAGTTTTGCTATACCCATCATAAGACCAGCTGCAACTATAACTGGAATCATATAAGAAATACCAGTCATTATAGCTTCCATCATTCCAGCTAAGAAGCCTTTTTTAACACCGCTATCCACAGAGGATTCTGATACAGCTCCACTCTCTACTTTGCCATCTGGATTTTCTAAAACTCTCACAATTAAACCCTTAGCATCCTTTAGTGGTTCTGCTACCTTTACCTTTACAAATGATTTACCATTGTATCTTTCAATGTTTTTAACGGCTATATCACAGGCAAATATTACTCCATCTGCATTTTTTATATCGTCCTGGCTATGTCTATCTTCTATACCGTTAGCGCCTTGCTTTTCAGTAAGCACTCTAACTCCCATTTCCTTACCGGCCTTTTCTAGTGCTTCAGCAGACATATATGTATGAGCTATTCCTGCTGCACAAGATGTAACAGCTAAAACTGTCTTATTATATTCTACAACTTCATTATTAACCTTTTTATAATCTAGCGCCGCTATAAACGCTTTAATATCTTTAGCCTTCTTTAAATTTGTGGTAAAGTCTTCATACATTAAAGCTGATGCAAGTTCACCTAACAATTTTAAATGAGTTGAGCCTTCTTCTGCTTTGGGGATAGCTAATAAAAATACTAATTCAACATCATTATTTTCCGTTACACTTTCCCAATCATTTATAGGACTTTCTAACCTAGCCACTGCAAAAGCTGCTTTATTTACCGAAGTTGATTTACCATGTGGTATTGCAACCCCTCTTTCTAGTCCTGTTGGAGACTGTGATTCCCTCTCCATTACAGTTTTAAAAAATTCTTCTTTTGATGAAAGTATACCTTGATCATAAAGTTTATCTATTAGTTTTTTTATAACTTCTTCTTTTTTTAAAGATTTTTGATTTAAAATGATTAATTCACTATTAGTCATATTTTTTAAATCCATGATCATTCTCCTTTATCATTTTATATATGAGGGCTTATTGATTTGTGAAATCTTTTACATTTACAAGATAATTATTACATAAAGAGATAAACTTTTGTTATACAAAGAAAGTATAATTTTACTTTTCCGCATTATGATGTGTATAATGTAATTATAATATTCGTTATAAAACAACATAAAAATTGGAGGTATTATATTTGAGTGTTGTTGTTAGCTATTTCGCTGATAAGTTAAATTACTTAACTTATGCTGAAAAACATATTTTCTATTACATAGACTCAAACTTAGTTTATATGGTTATGATATAACAGCACGCTCTACTCTTTTGGTTATTATTGACATAATTTTTGCTTATTATATTAATAACACAAAAATAACATAAATAAGGAAAATCGATGATGTAATTAATCTATATAAGCCAATATTAATACGAAATTAAACCCTCTTAATTAAATAAGAGGGTTTAAAATGGAAGTCATCTACGGAATCAGTGGGGTGGATTTTAAAGCGAAGATAGCTTGCTATCAGTTTTATCGAATTTTCCGTTAGCAATCATTATTTTTTCGTCAGCGAATGTAGCTACTTTTGATGAGTGAGTAACGATAATTACACATTTGTCTTGCTGCCTTGCTAGTTCTAAAAAAATCTTCATTATGCCTTCTTCTGTGTCTTTATCAAGGTTACCTGTTGGCTCATCAGCTAAAATTATATCTGGATTATATGATAATGCTCTTGCTATTGCAACTCTTTGCTGTTCACCACCAGAAAGCTTTAGGACTCTACGCTTTGATTTTGTTTCATCAAGTTCTAAATTTGATAACATATTTAGAGCAATTTCATTTTTATTTTCTAGTTTCTTTCCAGATACATCAAGTGATAATACCACATTTTCCTGTGCTGTCAGTTGAGGCAACAAATTGTATCCTTGAAATATAACTCCCACCATTCGGCTCCTATATTGGTATTTATCTATTTTTTTAATATCCTTACCATCATATAAAATCTTCCCTTCAGTTGGAGTAGTTAACCCCGATAATACAGATAAAAGCGTACTTTTGCCTGCACCTGATTTGCCAATAATTGCATAGATCTTGCCCTTTTCAAATTCAAAATTAATATCATTTAAAATCTTTTGATTATTACCATCATAAGAATAAGACAAATTTTCAAGTTTTAATATACTCATATACCTCTCCCCCTAATTCCTATTTGATAATATCTTAAGCGGTTCATAGCGTAAGATGAATATCGTTGCTCCACAACTACTAATTATTGTAAGTAATATACCAATTCCAATTAACTGCAATATTACTTTAATATCAGTTGCTGCCGTTATATTTTTAATATAGCTGACATCGTTATTTTTTGAAGAATTTCGAATTTGAACACTTCCTCCAGCTTGACCCATTCCCGGTCTTCCGAAATTTTCATTTTGGGTGGATTGCTGTGTTTGAGCTGATGTTACTTGGCTTTCAAGTAATGTGTTTGCAATTGGTACAGAAGCTATTGCTCCAATTGATGTCCCAATAATTATTGCAACAAAAGTAACTAAAAATAGCTCTATAACAAACTGAAATGCAACTTTTATTTTTTTCATTCCAATAGCAGTCAATACTCCTACCTCATATTTGCGTTCACGAATATTAAAAATGTTAAGTACAACTAAAATTGTTCCACCGATTAAAAAAACAAGTAAAAGAAATATGTCTGCAAATTTGTTTAAATTCTTAAGTGGAACTAAGCTTTGCTCGTAATTGGTTACATCTTCTGATGTAACAGTATAGTCTTTGGATAGTCCAAGTGATACCACATCAGTTTTAAAGTTATTAAATTGTTCTATATTTGAAAAAGAATATATACCACTAGTTTGGTATCTTAAAGCTGTTGTAGTTTCGGTTTCATTCTGATCAGTAGCTTTTTGCGCCTTATTTTCTGAGTTATTAGTAATTGCTTTTAGTGTGTTGTAGTTTGTATAAATATAATTTGCAGGATCCTGCGATGCGGAAAATCTCATCATTTTATTATCGCTTGTAGCGGTTGTGCTATAAATGCCCTTTATGGTGAGTTCATATGTTTCCGTACTTAAATTAGGGTTTGATAACTTTATTTTATCACCAACCTTCAAATTGTTAAAAGTTGAAAGTGTATCACTTATTAGGCAGGAGTTATCTGCTTTATCAAATGAAAAAACCTCACCAGATGTAATTTTATTTGTGCCATTTACAAATGATGTCATTGCATTTTCTGTGTTATATCCCATAATTGTGAAATCGCCCTGTTGTCCCATACCCCCAAAGCCTTTTTTGTCACCAATGACAACTTTAAATCCATTTGTATCTCCGGTTGTCGTGGTCTCAGTTTCAGTGTATGGCTCGATGCCATCACTTTTTGAAATAGAACTTTCTAATGAGTAATTAAAATCTTTAACATAGCTTGAATTTGAGTATTTTTGCATTTCAGCTAAGGTAATAGCCGGATTGTTTTGCATAAGCTGACGTAATTCCTGTCCGTCATTCTTAGCTTGTTCTTGGATTTTTGTCATATCAACTCCAATTGTGGCTGTAATTGATAGGTCTTTTAGTCCCTCATTCTGGGCAGTTTTTGCTGCTTGTTTAATAGATAAAGCAACACAGCTAGAAACTGCGATTACAAGCGCAATAATTCCTATTAATATATTTCGACCTAGATTTCTCGAAATATTTTTAAGTGCATTTTTGAAAATATACATAGTGACTAATCATCTCCTTCTTTAATTCTAATTATATTTAACAGTTGTGATGTTTTTGTGAGCTTTTAAAAAAAATCTGCTTAACGCCTAAGCGTTAAGCAGATTAAATTATTAATTTGTGCTTTTCAAAGAAAACCAGAATTCAACGCCACCATCATGATTTATAACACCATAATCGCCTTCATGAGCGTTAATAATTGTTTTAACAATGTAAAGCCCTAATCCGACATTGTTTTCGTCATTTCTTGTTCTTGCTTGATCCGTCCTATAAAAGCTGTCCCATATCTTGTCGATATTCTCAATAGGAATATTTATGCCCTCATTATATATTGAAAACACCACATTTTCTTGTTGTTTCTTAACAGATATCTTAACCATATTATTTGGTTTTGTGTGTGAAAGTGCGTTTATCATATAATTTTTCATCACTTGCTCTAAGTGTATTTTATCACCACTAACGCAACAATCATTTTCAAAATGCGTACTATAGATAATATCTTTTTTTGCAAATAATACATGGTTTTTTGCAGTAAGAAGTGATGCAAATTCTCCTAATTCAATATTTTCTTTTTTTAATTTAACCAAATTATTTTCAATACTTGAAATATCAAGTAAGCTCTTAACAAGCTGATCCATTTTTTGGCTTTCATCAATAATTACATCATAATAAAAGGTTTTATCGATACCCTCTACATCATTTTTTAACATTTCGGAATACCCCAATAATAATGATAGTGGGGTTTTTAACTCATGGGAAACATTTGCAATAAATTCTCTTCTCATTTTTTCTATTTGCTTTTGGTAATCAATACCCTTTTGCAGGACTTGATTTGCGCTTGTAAGCTTTGAAATCATTTGTGAAAGTGTATTCGACATGATATTAATGTTCTTAGCTAACCTTCCTATTTCATCATCAGGCAAATTTTCATCTGCTTTTTTCGTAAAATTCAAAATAGCTACATTTCGTGCCACTTCATCAATTTGTTTAATAGGTTTACTGAATTTCGAAGCAAATATATATGCTGCAAATCCACCAAATAGTAATGCAAAAATAGAAATAAACACACTAAATTTAGCGAGAATTTTTGCGCTCTGTTCAACTCCAGAAATGGGTGTTTCAATTACAATGAATCGTTTTCCATTTTTCGAATTTATTATTCCGTGAAGCATTAAGCTTTCTTCATTTGTTCTATAGTTCACCTGTAACTCAGCGCGTGGATTTTCAGAAAATATTACTCTACCATTTTCACTTTTAAAACGAAGAGGTGCATTTAGTGGAAATGGATTATTTCCCCCATAACTATTATAAATAACATTATTTAATTTATCTAAAATTGTAATTTTTAAATTATCAGTTTCTTCGCGGTGGTTTACGATATTGTATAAATTTGTATCATCATCACTGTAATTTTGATTGATTTGACTAAATAGTTGCTCAATTACATTGCTTTTTTGTGCCTTAAAATATGGATTTGCTAAAAATATATTGAATATTACTTGTAATATTACAATTGAAAAAATAATTAGCCCAACAAATATAGTAACTTTAGTTTTAATTGTCTTATTCATTTTTCACCTCAAAGCGATAACCAACGCCATGGACGGTTTTGATATATTGGCAATTGAATACAAGTTTTGATCTTAATTGCTTTATGTGTGTATCAACTGTTCTTGCATCGCCTACATAATCATAATTCCAAACCGCATCTAAAATTTGTTCTCTGGCTAACACTAGTTCATTGTTTTCAATAAAGTATAAAAGTAAATCGTATTCTTTGGGTGTAAGGTCTAATTTTTCATTGGCACAAACTACTTCTTTTTTTAACTTATCAACGGATATATTGCCTATAACAACATTTTCGACCTTTCGCTTACCAGTTCTTTTTAATACAGCTTCAAGTCGTGCAAGAAGTAATGACGGCGAAAAAGGTTTAGATATATAATCATCTGCACCAAATTTAAATCCAGCCAATTGATCATATTCCTCGCCCTTAGCAGTAAGCATAATAATTGGAGTAATCGAGTCTTCACGAATTTCAGAAAGAACATCAAATCCATTCTTCATTGGCATCATTACGTCTAATAAAATTAAATCTATCTTACTGTTATTAGAATAAAATATTTCCATCGCTTCTTTTCCATTGCTTGCTTCAAGTATCTCATATTTATGACTAACGAGAAAGTCCTTAAGCATTCGTCTAATTCTACTTTCATCATCAACAATAAGAATCAGACCCTTTATTACGTCCATTATTATCACCACCTTAAAATGATAGTATACCATAACTATGATAAAAATATGAGAAGTAAACATTAGTCACTACAGCCCTTTTTTAGGTGACTGTCCCATAGACATTACTACAATTAGTAACGTAGTGAACAATTTTTGTTTGTTAATTATCAAGATTCAGATTCCTATAATGGATATAATAAAGGAAGCGCTTTAATAATTTTACAAATTAATGAAATAAAAGTATACTAAAATTGTGTAAATCTAAACTATACATATATGGATAAAATTCCATATATAAGATGATGTATGAAATTAATTTATAAAGGGTGAGTAAGATGAATGATAATATAAGCGTATTAGTAGTGGAAGATGATATAGATATAAATAATTTATTATGTGAAATATTGAGAAGGCATGGATATCATGTAAAAACTGCATATTCAGGATCGGAAGCAAGAATGTGTATAAATCAGTATGATTTTCACATTATCTTATTAGATTTAATGATACCGGGTATATCTGGGGAGGAGCTTATATCAATCATAAGAAAAATTAAAACTATGCCAATAATAGTTTTATCTGCAAAGACAGCACAGGATACAAAAATAGAAGTACTAAGACTAGGTGCAGATGATTTTGTGTCCAAGCCTTTTGATGTAAATGAAATTCTAGCAAGGGTTGAATCACAACTCAGAAGATATATGATATTTTCTAATAAAAGTAAAAGCGAAAATATTTTAAAGTATAAAGATTTAATTTTAAATAGTGAAGCAGTAGAGGCACTAGTTAAAGGCGAAAATATTAACATTACACCAAGAGAGTTTCACATATTAGAAATGTTAATGTCTTACCCAAACAAGGTGTTTACTAAAGCAAATATATTTGAGACTGTATGGAATGATGAGTTTTTTGGTGATGATAACACTGTAAATGTTCATGTAAGCAATATTCGCTCGAAAATAACAAAAATTGATCCAGATAGTGAGTATATTCATACAGTATGGGGAATTGGTTATAAAATGAGCTAGAAATCTTAATACTTTATTAAGGATTTACTTAAGGTTTCTTATACTTTAAGTACTATTATAAATATATAAGATAAGGGGAGGGAATTTAATGGGGGATATAATTTTAAAAACAAAAAAATTAACTAAAAAGTATGGTAAGGACTTTGCCGTAAATAATGTTGATTTAGAATTAAAACAAGGGGATATTTACGGACTTGTAGGTAAGAACGGTGCAGGAAAAACAACAATTCTTAGGATGATATCTGGATTATCTATACCAACAAGCGGAGAAATAGAACTTTTTAATGAAGTATCAAAAGCCGGTTTAAATAATTCAAGGAAAAAGCTTGGATGCATGGTTGAAACACCAAGTTTTTTCAAGTATTTATCAGCAAAGAAAAATTTGGAATACTATAGATTGCAAAGGGGCGTTGTAGAAAAAGAATGTGTGGATAAGGCAATTAAAATGGTAGGTCTTGAGGATGCGGGCAAGAAAAAATTCAAAAATTTTTCACTTGGCATGAAACAACGATTAGGGCTCGCGCTAGCTATAATGACAAGTCCTGACTTACTAATCTTAGATGAACCTACCAACGGTCTTGACCCTACTGGAATAATAGAATTAAGAGAACTCTTATTAAGATTTAATAGAGAAAGAAATACGACAATAATTATATCTAGCCATATATTAAGTGAGCTATCTCAACTTGCAAATACCTATGGATTTATTAATAAGGGCGAGTTTGTAGAGCAAATATCTGCAAAGAATCTAGAAGAGAAATGTAGACGGTACCTATTAATTAAAGTAGATGATACCTCAAAAGCCACCGTTATAATAGAAAATAAGCTAGGATCTATGGAATATGAAGTGTTAAATAGAAATGAAATTAGATTATATCAGCATATAGATACTCCAGAGAGAGTGTCAGAGGCGCTTATTAATAATGGAATTAAGCTATTTTCAATTAATAACAGTGGTGTGAATTTAGAAGAGTATTTTGTAAATTTAATTGGGGGTAATAAACATGATTAATTATATAAAAGCTGAACTTTATAGAAGTTTTAATAGAGTATATTTTTGGGCTTATACAGCTTCTATAGGTATTTTAGCTATATGGGCTAATGTTATGATTTTAAATGTACATTGTCATATTCCCACTGATAGTATTAATAGTATGTTTGATAAGTTCATTATGTCAACTCTTATTATTCCAATATTTTTAGTAGTTGGACTTGTAGATATGATTACATCGGAGGAAAACAAAAATGAAACACTTAGAAATGTTGTGGTTTTTGGAGTTACAAGAAGTAAAATAATTTTATCAAAGCTTATAACTACAGTTATCCTTGCATTTATAGCAGAAATTATTATATTAGTTTTGTATTTTGGGAGCGCATTTGTAGTATTTGGAGTAAATAATGAACTAATTGTTACTATAATAAGGTTTTGTCAAAAATCATTAGTAGCCACGCCTCTATGGATAGCAGCTATAGCAATATGTACTTTCTTAGCTGTTATTATTAAAAATAATACTATTTTTGCATTTGTCTATTCTGGAATATTTATATTTACAGACAGGATTATTATGATGCTTTCATTCTTTGTTTCTGATAAGTTTAAATACCTGGAAAATATTCTTATTACAAAAAAAATAAATGAAATTTCAACATCATCGTTAACAAGCGAAACTATAATATCCTCGGTTTTAATGGGAGTTATTTATACGTTAGTATTTACAATCATAACTATAGTGTATTTTGAAAAAAAGGAAATTAAATAAATTAGTTTAGCATAAGCTATGCTAGATATTAGATGAAGGGGTGATATTTATGCAAAGATTAATAATAATTTTATTACTAGCTGTGGTAGTCATATCTGTTACCCTTTATGTTTTATTGTATAGTGAAATTAAAAGTATAAACAGCCAATTAAACAAAATTAATAAGACTAAGACTAATTCCAAAATACTATTATCTTGTGATAATAAGCAATTGCGTGGGTTAGCACTAGGAATAAACAAAAATCTAGAAGAAAAACAAAAGTCACAAGCTAAATATAAAAAGATGGATTTAGAGCTTAGAAAAGCTATTTCAAATATATCTCATGATTTAAGGACTCCATTAACTTCAATAATGGGGTATATGCAATTAATTGATAATAATAGTTTATCTGAAGATGAAAATAAGAAATATATAGATATAGTAAAAAACAGAACAAAATCCTTAGAATCCTTAATAACTAGTTTTTATGATTTATCAAGACTAGAAGGTAATGAATATAAATTTGATATGAAATCATTAAACTTAAATAATATATTGTGTGAATGCGTGGCTTCATTTTATAATGATTTTTTAAATTGCGAAGTGGAACCTAAAATTGATATAGAAGAAAAACCTTATTTTATTATAGGAGATGAAGTCGAAGTTAAGAGAGTGTTTTCAAATCTAATGCAAAACATTATTAAATATGGTGAAGGATATGCAGCTACCTCTTTAAAACGCAGTAATGATTACATTGTTACAATATTTCAAAATGCTGCCCCAAATTTAAGTGATGAAGATGCGAAGCGTTTATTTGAACGATTTTTTACAGCAGATAGAGCAAGAACAGGGAAAAGTACAGGGATTGGACTTGCTATAACAAAACAACTAGTTGAACAAATGGGGCATGAAATTTCAGTGGAACTAGTAGAAGGAAATCTCAGCATAATAATAAGGTGGAAATGTTTAAAGTCTATTACAGAGTAGATAGTCATAATTTAAAGTAAGGCATCTTCAAGAAAATAACAAGCCACCTTCTGGCTTGTTATTTTTTGATTATATAGGAAACAGCTTTCGGAAAACAATGTGGATAACTTTTTTCATCTATATAATATATATTTAATGTAATATACACCTTTATTAAAATAACCAATTTGGTAAGTAATATAATATATGTAATTTAACGACAGTTAAACACATATATAGTATACTTAGGATGGTATAAACTGCAACTATGTTAAAATATAATAAGTTGATAGTGTTAACTAATCTATGAAAAAACAAGATTAAAAATTTTGGAATTTAAATTGCACCTTGAAAAGTGAAAATATACCTTAAAGGAATGAAATATTAGTTTTGTCTTCATCAAAACCTTGTAATTTTTTTGGTAAATAAAAAAAGTCAGCAAAAATATACCTAATCAGATTGTTCCTTTTTTACGGAACCCTGCCGGGTAAGAAAATTCAAACTATATTAAAAGGTAAATTCACTTATACAACCTGTTTTTCTATTATAAGTTGCTGTGAAAGTTCGATTAACTTTTGCCATTTTGCTGGCATAGTAGAAATCTTTTCAAGTTCAGGGATTGAGTTCAATGGTCCCCAATAAGCGTAGCTATGTGGGCGGAGAAAGTTGTAATATGCTACAAACAACGCCAAGTGCGTGTTGGAACCTTCTTCACTACCAAAGCCATTTGTAACCCTATAGGAAAATTTAAATGTTCTGTTGAGACGCTCTATTATTTGTTTAAGCCAACGATATTCGGTTGAAATAGGATCAGAGTTAGTAAGACCAATTACTTGGATTACATCGAAGTCCATGCCGTTAAGTTTAAACTGTTGCTCAGCAAGCTTATATGCAGTATAGCCATCAGCAACGAATTTAAGTGACTTGCCGGGAAACTCTTTGAACTTATCGAAAGCCATACGCATAGTCAAAATGCAAGGGCCAGTATCACGGCTAAAAGACGCTTGGTATCCTAAAATTGATTTCTTGATAGCGTCCATAACAAGCCAAACATATTGATGGACTCCTTTGACTTTAGTATAAGTTTCATCAGCAGCGAGGTAATCAGTAGGCTTATAGTCATAATTATCGACAAAGGGTTTAACTAAAGCGGCAGCTGTGACGGCGTATCTGCTAACCATGACATGAGATATTTTAACTCCATGTATTTCCCAAAGAGCAAGCGCCGTACGGCGTGTAGATAATCCTAAATTAATGTTATATGTTAGACATAGGCCCATTACATGAGACGAAAAATTTCTGAAATTTAGGCTAGTAGCACCTTTTGGCATAGAAGATAAATCTACATCAAAATAATTCGTTGTAAACTCACGATAAATGTAATGCAGTTTAAATCTGTGCTTATCTTTCTTGTATTCTTTAATATCTTCAAGAGAAAGCCTTGAAAGAGAATTCAGGTAATAATTACATTTTTTATTAACACATTTATGGATATAAAAGTTTTTACGGTCCTTCTTCTTACTTAAAGAGTGTCCACAAAATGGGCAAAGGAAGCTCTCAGTTTTAAAATTAACCTTATTTTTGTTGAAATGCAGATCACAAACTTTGCACCAAAGCTGCCCACGGCCTCCAGCGTTATCGTAGATATAGATGTGCGGAGCGCCACATTGAGGGCAGATGGTCTCTGGGGATACTGGATATTTACCACGAGAATTGACAGGTTTTTTATCCTTACCATGAGAGGTTTTATACTCATCTAATAGTTGATTATAATTAAGCTTTTCAAAAGTTTTGATAGTAGGCAATTTGTCTACAGTAAGTTTTTTATATTTAGGACTTGTCATATCGTATTTTGGAACTTTTAGCGGTATATTTTTAGCAATAAAAATAAGTAATTGTTTAATTTGAGAAAGTAATACTTGATTATAGGTAACTAACATTGATATAATTGTACTCACAATGACACCTTCCTTTTGGTATTTTGTTGAGTTCAGATACAACAATTATATCAAATAGAGGGGGGCATTGTTTTTTTATTTTAAAAACAACTTAAATCCTTGCAAATTCAAGGATTTATATAAAAAAAGTAAAGATAGTGTTTACACTATCAATAAGTTAGAGGGTGTTATAATATGAAATTTTTAAAAAATATAGAAAATCAAGCGATAACTGTTAAACAAATGACTATAATTAAAGCTTTTCTTGTAATGCTTACAGCAATTTTATTGGAGATATTAGGTCAAATACCCATAGAAATTTTAAATTTATTTTTTAAACGTTTTACAAAAGTAGCCCCCTATTTGAAATTTGTTACAGGAGTGTTAGTTAAATATTTTATTATTACTCTTTTATTAAAGTGGCATAGTAAAGATTCCTGTGAAAAAATTCATAAAAAAAGTTTTAATAGAAAGAATTTTATTTATGTTGCTTTAATAATTATAGGCTTTCGTATAGTATATGATAATAGTTTAATTTACTGGGTTAATAAGATACCTATGCCTGATTTTATAAATCAAGCATTTGAGGAGCTGGCGATGTCACCTATTATAATGATACTTAGTGCTGTTGTTATAGCACCTATATATGAAGAAATTGTTTTTAGAGGGATATTGCTAAGGGGTATGGCTAACAAAATAAATCCAACATTAGCACTTATAGTATCAGCCTTATTTTTTGCGTTGATGCATATGAATATTCCCCAGGGCATAAATGCATTTTTGCTAGGATTAATTATTGGATCTATATATTTGAATACAGGTTCAATTTATTTAAGTATATTTGCACACTTTATAAATAATTCTACGGCAATCTCAATTTCAGGAGCCTTCCAATTAATAAGCGGAAAGTATGCTACATTAATTCATGGTACAGCTTTTATTGTAGGAAGCATAATTTTAATTGTTGCCTACAGATGGCTTAATCAAAATAAACCAGGAAATAAGCTAGATATATACAAAGAATCTATAGAAATATAATATTAGGCCACAAAACAAAATCCTCCATTATAAAGATAATTATCTTTATAGTGGAGGATTTTGTGAATTTTATTACTTTAAAGAAAGATACAATTATTACTTAAGGGTATAGGGAAATATTGATATGAACAAAAAAATGACGGATTAATTATAAGAAATTGCAGAATATCTTTACAAAATTGCGTTTAGGCTAATGCCTAACCTATACGGAGATATATTATCAGATATGGCAGCGGGGTTAATTGGTGGGCTAGGACTAGTTCCAGGTGCAAATATTGGAGAAGAAGGTGCGGTTTTTGAGCCAGCTCATGGATCTGCTCCAGATATAGCTGGTTTAAACTTAGCAAATCCTACTGCGTGTATTCTATCAGGTGTCATGATGCTAAGATTTATAGGAGAAGTAGAAGCGGCAAATAAAATAGAGAAAGCTGTGGATGATGTTTTAAAAGAAGGCAAACATTTAACTTGTGATTTAGGTGGAAATACTGGAACTCGCGAGTTCGCTGAAGCTATCATTGAAAAAATGGGGAAATAAAATAATTAACAACAAATAACTCATGAGCAACTTGCTCATGAGTTATATTTGGTATAATGATACAAAGAGATTAAAGTAGTTTAGATGACTAGTGAAAGGATAAAGATTTATTATGAGAATAAATAAACTGCTTAGCAATTATGGTATTTGCTCAAGAACTGATGTTAATAGACTTATAGATGAAAAAAGGATAATGGTAAATGGGAAGCTTTGCACCACCGGGCAGTGGGTAGAAAAAGAGGATAATATTCTTCTTGATAATGAGAATATTGTAGTGAGAGAGAAGATTTATATTGCGCTAAATAAACCCGTCGGGATTACATGTACTGCAGAAAAAACAGTAGAAAACAATATAATTAATTTCATGAACTATCCAGAATACATATTTCCAGTTGGAAGATTAGATAAGGCATCTCAAGGGTTAATACTTATGACTAATGATGGTGATTTGGCAAATAATATTTTAGAATCTGAAAATGAACATGAGAAAGAGTATATAGTAACTGTGAATAAGCATTTTGATGAATCTTTTCTCAAAGCAATGTCTGAAGGTGTTCAAATTTGTGGAGTTAAAACAAGACATTGCAAAGTTATCGCAGTTAGCGATGATACTTTTCGTATTATTTTAACGCAAGGACTAAATAAGCAAATTCGCAGAATGAGCAAAACTTTTGGATATACAGTTGTAAGATTAGAACGAGTTCGAATTATTAATATAAAAATTGATGAAACGGATATTGGCATGTGGCGTTACCTAACAGAGAAAGAGGTAATAGAATTAAGGAATAGTTAGAAAGGGTACCTTAGTAGAAATATTAAGGTACCCTTTGTTTTTTTTATGGAAAATACTCGATTATGAGGTTTTAAAAGTCAAACAATCTGTTTCTGAATAGAGATTAACATTTTCGCCACTAACGTCTATAGATTTAGCATTACAGAGCTGATTAGAGTTATAGGTGCAAGTACATACATTACAAGCAATTACGTCGCATCCATTGCTATTGGAATTAATGATATTTGTAAGAGAGCTATAGACAATACTATCTAAAAAAGTAGCACAACAAGTATCAGAATCTTTTTTAGCACTTTTCCCACCAACATTTATTATGTTAGCATAACATGTGTTTTTGTCATTATGGGAGCAATTTGAAACGCTACAATTGATTTTTGACATTATATCTCCTCCTTAGTGTATCTACTAAGAAGTTTAACCAAAAGGAAAAGAAAATATTTATAATATAGGTTTTATTTAAAATTTCTATTTGATAGACTTTTTATAAGAATGTTGCCGTAAAATATATTTTCGATTGAATATTGTTGTATTTTTATATATAATTAGATTCAAGTAAGAAAATGTAATGATATACATATTATTAAATGTATGTCATTTATAATATTATAGGACTAACAAGCTTTACACAAATTATGCATCCAACAGATGGGGATAATTTTTTTGAAAAGGGTTATAAGTTAACTTATGGTAATGACTTTTTAACTTGGTATCAAAGTGTACTTGCAAAACACTTGTCGAATATAACGGCTATAGCACATAACAGTTTTGATTCAGTTTTTGATGTTAGAATAGGAGCAAAAATAGCAGGCATACACTGGTTAATGAATAGTCCTACTATGCCACATGCTGCGGAGTACGGTGCAGGTTATTATAAGTATAGTACTTTACTCGACCAGTTTAAGACATCAAATGTAGATTTAACATTTACATGTCTTGAGATGGATGATTCAAGCGCATATGTTAGTCCAGGCTATTCAGCTCCCAAAAGTCTCGTTATAAATGTTGCCAATTTGGCTACATCGAAAGGTATAAGACACTTTGGAGAGAATGAACTAGCTATCTCTAATAATAATCAAGCGTATCAAAATGCTATTTAATGGTGATGGAAACGTAACCTGGGGAGGTGGCAACAGTCAATCTTATACTGTTCCTACAAGGGGAGGTTCCTATACCTGGAACTGGTAGCTAGAAAAAATTACCATTATAATTTTTTTGCGCGTATATTGGCAGTTTTAAAAAAAGTTTAAGTTTATCGTAAAATTAAGAGCCACTACTCTAATAAATATGATATAATTAAAATAATGTAGAAAAATAAACATGTGTGTTCTAGAGAAAATTGAATTGTTATTAAAAAATTAGGGAAATATTAAAGTTATATATAATTTTAAATCCCTTACAAGGCATATGAAAAAAATAGACTAGCGTGCTGACTGGTTATTTTTTTGAAGATGCCTAAATAGAAGAAAGAGGTGTCCTATCATAAAAAACGAAAATATAAATAAAACAGAAACTACTAAAGTAGAGATTAAATCAAACAAGTACCAGACGCTAGAAAATATCACATTTTTAAAAATAGTTAAAAAAGATGGAACAACTATTGATTGTAAAATAGATACTGAAGATTTACAAAAGGTATTAGGAAAAGGTCGTTGGTTTGCAGAATGGAATAAAGATTTTAATAATTTCTTAGCACAGAATCTAGGTAGTTATTATATCGAAGAAAAAAAATATAGAAGAAAACAGAGTTTGCAGTCATTCATATTAGATGTTCATCCAAAAGCACCTGTAAGACATATCAATGGAGACACTCTAGATAATAGAAAATGCAACCTAGAAGTATATAATCAAAATACAATTAACGATTATGAAGAATTAGATGAAGAAACTGTTGCTATAATATTAAGAGATAGATATGGTAAAGAAAAATCTAGGACTATAATCGATAAAGAAGATTTAAGCAGAGTGGTTAATAATAGTTATACATGGGTTCTCTTTAAGAAAGATACAGAACCTTATGCTGTAGCAAACACTCCTGAAGGGAAAATTTATTTAAATAGATTTATAATGAATACAACTGAAGATATGGTTACTCATCCTATAAATCTTAATACATTAGATAATAGAAAAGCTAATTTAGAAAACAAAAAAGTTGAGTTAGAATTTGATAAACCAACTGAAGAAACAGAAGTTTAATGACATTTAATAAGCAATGTAAAGCAGTATAGAAGATAATTCTATACTGCTTTTATTGTGCGCCCGGCATGGGCGCAATCTAATGGGTGAAAGTCCCTAGCACGGGTTAATAGTGCCAAGTGCATAGCTTAAGACAAGGGTGTCCATCGTGAGATGGAATCTGAAGGAAGTTGGCGGCCAAACTCCGGTCTGACGAACAGAAACTACATATAAGGCATATGCTTGTGGGTAAGTTTGCAATACAAAACGAAGCCCAAAACTATTCGAAACAAGTGGTGTAAATGTAGCAGATAGATGGAGTGAAAGATTGCGTTCTTACCCGGGGAGATCTGATAGGTAAGTTGTGGATATGAATTTAGAAATAACAACCCATACAGTGATGTATGGCTGAACTATCAGAAGTCAGCAGACGTCATAGTACCATGCAAAACGCGTTAGCGTGGGAAGGACTGAACAATAGGAGGTTTTGGAATTTTGAAGGATACGAGAAAATATGATAAAAGCAGACAACTTCATAAAGAAGGCTCTCTACGAGAGAATAGAGTGGAACTCGAAGGTAATGTAGAAGTGCATAGTATTTCCTCTATGTCAGAAGAAGGAAGAAACGATGTGAATGAATATGATAATGGTTTACTCGAGCAGATATTATCGAGAGATAATATGAATAAAGCATATAAAAGAGTAAAAGCCAATAAAGGAAGTCATGGGATTGATGGTTTGACAGTAGATGAACTTCTACATTATCTAAAAGAGCATGGACAAGAATTAAGGCAATCATTATTAGAAAGTAGATATAGACCTCTAGCCGTAAGAAGGGTAGAAATACCAAAACCTGACGGTGGAATTAGGCTACTTGGAATACCTACTGTATTAGATAGAGTTATTCAGCAAGCGATATCACAAACTCTAATACCAGTATATGAAAAGAAATTTTCTGATAATAGTTACGGTTTTAGACCTTTAAGAAGTGGAAAACAAGCTGTTGAAAAATGTAGGGGATATATTAATGCTGGACATACATGGACGGTGAATATAGACCTTTCTAAATACTTTGATACGATAAATCATGATAAATTAATAAGGATACTATCGGAAGATATTAAAGATAGTAGAGTAATTTCTCTGATACGAAAGTATCTACAAAGTGGAGTGATGATAAATGGGGTATTTATGAATACAGAAGAAGGAGCACCTCAAGGCGGGCCTTTGTCCCCATTATTAAGTAACGTAATGTTACATGAACTCGATGTAGAACTAACAAAACGAGGACTAAACTTTTGTAGATATGCTGATGATGCGAATATATACGTCAAAAGTGAGAAATCAGCAAATAGAGTAATGAAGAGTATTACGAGATTTATTGAGGAAAAGTTAAAGCTTAGAGTGAATAAAGAAAAGAGTACAGTAGATAGACCTTGGAAACTTAAATTTTTAGGATTTTCATTTTACCGGGCAAAAGGTGAATACAGAATGAGAGTTCCTCAAAAACCTATAATCAAATTCAAAGCAAAGCTAAAAGAATTAACTTCAAGAAGTAATGCGATGAGCATGAAATATAGGTTTATGAAACTTAAGCAAGTGATAGTTGGATGGATAAATTATTTTGCTATTGCAGACATTAAAAGTATTCTTAAAACACTTGATGAATGGTTAAGGCGAAGAATTAGAATGTGTTTTTGGAAACAATGGAAAAAGATTAAAACAAAATATGGGAACCTTGTTAAATTAGGAATACCAAACAATAAAGCTTTGCAATATGCAAATACAAGGAAAGGCTATTGGAGAACATCCAATAGCCCTATATTAAACAAAACATTGACCAATAAATACCTTAAAAATATAGGATTAGTTTCTATATCTGAGACATATTTATTAAAACATTAATTTCTATTGAACCGCCGTGTACCGAACGGTATGGACGGTGGTGTGAGAGGTCGCTAAATAAATTAATTATTTAGCTCCTACTCGATTTTTTGCTAGTTGGTCAGAAACAACTTGAAATTGATTTGTTTTTCCCATAATATAAGCTAAATTAATTATAGACTTTTCTTCCTCGGTCATTTCCCTTTTGAACATTTTCTCGAATTGTTTCATTAAATTAAAAGTATCAAGTTTGTAATTTTCAGCATCGGGTCTAGTTACCCTTGTATTCTTATGGGGCTTATATACATTAGGTTTGATTTTTTTGTCGTATATCTTTTTGAAAACTTCTGAGGTATAGTAGGCATCATTAAAAGCATTATGGAACGTACTTTCAATAGGTATGCCTAACAGCTCTGCTGCATTACCTAGCCCAATGTTAATTCCTTTTTGACAATTAAGCTCTTTAGAAGCGTAGGACTGAATGTTTATGTATTTTGTGGGTACAATCAAGGTATCTAATTCATGATATTCTATATTTCGAAATAATTCTTTTATATCAGCGACTCCCCATACACATAATATGCTTGAGTCAGTGTTTATAAACTCTGAAAGTTCTTTATACAGTTCTTTAAAAGGTTTGCCGTTATCTAATTCATCCATTGTTATTCCGGTAAGTTCTTTTACAAAGGGATTGATGATAGTATATATTTCCGGTTTTATTAATACATCTAGAGTCCCAATCGTTTCAAAATTATCATTTAGTTTTATGGCACCTATCTGAATTATTTCAAAAGGACATTTAGGATTTGTTATGTTCGTAGTATCTTTTGTGTAATTGTAGCCTTGATTAAACTCTAAGTCAAATATTATATAATTCATGTAATTACCTCTAAACTTATTTAATATTATAGTGCATAGTGATATATTACTATATCATGTAGTATATCATTTTCTTTAGTAAAAAACACCTGCACTATTACAATTTTAGCTGCAAAAAATTGAATGTTGTATATAAAGTAGTTTATAATGAGTATAGTTGCTATATCATATTTTAATAAAATAAGTGAAATCAATCCGTGCAGCGTATGCTACACGTGATATATAAGAGAGGAAGTTTTATATATGGGAAAAATATTGGTGCTTGCAGAGAAACCCTCTGTAGGCCGTGAACTGGCGAAAGTTTTAAATTGCACTCAAGGTGGAAATGGGTATTTAATGGGGCAAAAGTATATTGTAACTTGGGCACTCGGACATCTTGTTACACTAGCTGGTCCGGAGGATTATGATCAAAAATATAAAAGTTGGAAAATGGAAGATCTTCCTATGCTGCCAAAGGACTTAAAACTGGTAGTTATTAAGGAAACTTCAAAGCAATATAAAATTGTACACGAACTACTTAAAAAAAGTGATGTAGATGAGTTAGTTATAGCTACAGACGCAGGGCGTGAAGGAGAACTAGTAGCGCGTTGGATAATTCAAAAGGCCGGATTTAAAAAGCCTATAAAGAGGTTATGGATTTCATCTCAAACTGAAAAAGCAATAAAAGATGGCTTTGCTAATCTGAAACCTGGAAGAGATTATGAAAATTTATTTTGGGCAGCACAATCAAGAGCGGAGGCTGATTGGCTTATCGGGCTTAATGTTACAAGAGCATTAACTTGCAAATATAACGCTCAATTATCGGCTGGACGGGTACAGACACCGACCTTAGCACTTATTGTTGATAGAGAAAATGAAATAAAAAGATTCATTCCAAAGGATTACTGGACAGTAAATGGTAAGGTAAATAATTTTAATGTTCATTGGTCAAGTAAAAATGGTGAAGCACGTACCTTTGATAAGAAAAGGGCAGAAGATGTCGCAGCTAAAGTAAACAATCAAATGGGGACCGTAGTAGAGCTAAATAAAGCATCTAAAAAAGAGCTCCCTCCACTTGCATATGATTTAACGGAGCTTCAAAGGGATGCGAATAGAAAATTTGGATTTTCTGCAAAGCAAACTCTTAATATAATGCAGAAGTTATATGAAACTCATAAGATACTATCTTATCCAAGAACGGATTCTAGGCATATTACCACAGATATAGTAGCAACGCTTCTCGACCGATTAAAAAGCATTGCTATAGGACCATATGAGAAAGCTGCTAGAAGTATAATAAAGGGTAGAATTCACACTACTAGTAGGCTTGTGGATAATAGCAAGGTATCAGATCACCACGCTATAATTCCTACGGAGCAGCATGTAGATTTATCAAGCCTTAACAAAGAAGAGAGAAGTATTTATGACTTAGTTATAAAAAGATTCTTAGAAGTTCTAAGTCCTGCTTTTGAATATGAGCAAACTACTGTAGTTATAGATGTTAAGGGTGAAAGGTTCTCTGCAAAAGGGAAAATAGTTAAATCAAGGGGCTGGAAAGAAATAAGCAGTTCTGAGGGCAGTGAGGATAAAGATCAATCACTTCCACCAATTAATAAAGGTGAAGCGGTTAAACTTACTTTAGTTAAATCAGTGAATGAGAAGACTAAGCCACCAGCTAGGTATAATGAAGCAACGCTACTTACAGCTATGGAACATCCAGGGAAAGATATACAGGATGAGAGTTTAAGAGAAGCTTTGGATAATACTTCAGGCCTCGGAACCTCTGCTACAAGGGCAGATATAATTGAAAAATTATTCAACATCTTTTATATGGAGAGAAGAGGCAAAGATATATTCCCAACCTCAAAAGGAATACAGCTAATAGGTTTAGTCCCAGAAGAATTAAAATCGCCTGAACTTACCGCTAAATGGGAAAAACAGCTTCAACTTATAAGTAAAGGAAAAGCTAATTCCATGAATTTCGTAAAAGATATGAGGGAATATGCAGTGAAGCTTGTGAAGAATGTTGCAGCTTCTGGCGAAATATATAAACATGACAACGCCACAAGAATGAAATGTCCTGAGTGTAGTAAGTATCTTCTTGAAGTTAAAGGCAAAAGGGGAAAGATGCTCGTATGCCCAGATAGGGAATGTGGATATCGTAAAGGAGTTTCACAAGTTTCTAATGCACGTTGCCCTACTTGTCACAAGAAAATGGAGATTAGAGGGGATGGAGACAATAAGATTTTTGTTTGTGGTTGTGGATACAGAGAAAAACTTTCAGCCTTTAACAAACGTCGCGACTCAGAAAAAAGTGCTTTAAACAAAAAAGATGTCAGTAGATTTTTGAATCAACAGAATAAGGAAGATGAAGGAACTGGTAATTCTGCAATGGCCGAGGCTTTTGCTAAGTTTAATTTAAAGTAGTAAAGAAGAACACAATGTATAAGATTTTTATACGTTGTGTTTTTTTATTCTCGAAATATATCTCAAGCGCGCTTAATTTGTTCATAAGCGCAATAAATCAAAAATATAATTACGGTTAGGATTCTATTAATAGTATTTAAACTATCATAAATTTTTTTTGAAATTAAGATGCTAATATTGTACTTGTAAGACAGACAAATACAATTTAACGACACTTCAGAAGTTATTATATGTAAGGAGGGAGCTATAAAAAATGCTTAATATAGAAGTTAAAAATTTAAAAAAAGCTTATGGTGCAAATGAAGTATTAAAAGGAATAGATTTTGAAGCAGAACAAGGAGAAATTATAGCGATTATAGGTAAGAATGGTGCTGGAAAATCTACTTTTTTAGAATCTATAATGATGGTTAAAAAATTTGATTCAGGTGAAATACATCTTTTTAATAAAAACACAAATGCTTTAACTCAAAATGAAAAGAATAAAATAAAGAAGGATATTTCAGTTGTATTACAACCGACATATTTTTTTAAGAATTTGAAAGTTTATGAACTGTTAGAGCTTTTTGCAGCATATTATGAGAAATCCATAGATGTAGATGATGTTATGAGAAATTTTGACTTGGAAAGTCATAAAAAAGTATATTTTGATAAATTGTCTGGAGGCTGGAAACAAAGAGTTGCCTTAGCAATAGCATTTATGACTGAACCTAAAATAGTAGTATTAGATGAACCAACCACTGGATTAGATCCATATATGAGAGATGTTTTATGGAAAAACATAATTAAGTATAATAAAGAAACTAAAGGAACTGTATTATTATCTACTCACAATATGGAAGAAGTTGAACAGTATTGTGATAAGGTCATGTTAATAAATAATGGAATAGTAGCGGAATTTAGAAAACCTAAAGATATTTTAAGTGAGGGTGGATATAAAACAATGAACCAATTTTATATTTCAAAGGTTTCGCAATAGAGGGGGATATATTATGTTAATAATACAGTTAAAGTATGATTTGAAAATGTTCTTTAGAGAGTTATTTTATTTAGTATTTACAGTAATAATGCCACCAGCAAGCTACCTTTTTATGGGGCAAATTTTTGGGAATCAAAGTTATGGTGAATTTAATTATGCTCAGTTTTATACTCCGTCTTTTATAATTTTAATAACTTTCTCTGTAGTATTCTTTGCTTTTGGGTTTGATAATGTAGTTAATAGAGAATCTGGAATAGAAAAAAGAATAAGTATTTCACCGATTAATATCAAAATATTAATCGTTTCAAATATATTAAAATCTATAATAATTACTAGCTTGGGTTTTATATCGATTCTTATACTAGGCATTTTAGTTTATGATTTGAAATTAAACATAGCACAAGTATTTTTTTCATATGGTTTCTTTATAATTATTAATATAACCTTGTTAGTGTTTTCATTAGCTTGTTATTCCTTTTTTAATGAAATGAAGAGTGCATTAGTATTTTCTATAGTTACATTTCAAGTAGTTATGTTTACAGGAGATTTTACAATACCAGTAGCTAAAAGTCCTAAATTTGTACTGTATATCGCAAGCGTAAACCCTGTATATCATTTAAATCACTTGTTTATAAATGTTTGGAATAACGCATTTCAATTTAACAGAACTACTCTTATATCTATAGGTTATATCGCTATAGTAGTATTGATATCATTAGTTGTTTTTTCATTTAATTCAAATAGAAAAAAGGGTTAGTCAATATTTTCCTTAAGTGTTTCCTATGATCATGTAATTAAATACAAATGAAAATAAGTTTAATAGGAGTAGATAGATGAAAATTTATGAGCGTATTACAATAACAATAACATTTTTAGTTTTAATTTTTGTAATATTTATACCATTTATTCCGCTACTTATAAAAGGGTTTATAATAGGAGCACTTTCTATTCTTAGTGGTGCAAATATATACTTAATGAAGGAAAATAAAAACAATTAAAACTATGATTTCTCAAAGTTTTATCTTTTGTGAAATATTTTACGTTAAATTTATTGTATATATATGATATAATAACCTTCAATATTTAATTATGTAAAAAGGGGAAAGATTATGATATATACAATATTTAATTCCATAGTTTTTGGGTTACTGTTTATATGCATTCTTTATAATTTCAATTTAGTGAAATTAAATTATAAAGAATTTATAATATTGAGTATAATAAATTCATTAATATCATTATTAACAAATGTGGTAGGTAATATTTTGGGTATGTCTTTAATTTTTATTTTACATTTTACATACTTATTTTTAAAAAATAGGAAAGTAATAATTAATATAATAAGTGTAGTGCTTACTATAATACTATTTTTAACTATGTATATGGTATGTGGATATTTATTTTTAAGTATATTTAATATATCTATAAAGGAATTATTAGCTAATAAAAATCTTTATGTAATTCTTCATTTGACGGTATTTATTTCGTGCTTTTTAGCAAGTAAGTTAATTGGTTTAGGTATAAAAAAAATAAATATAGCTGGACAGCTAAAAAAAGCAAATAAAAAATTAACCTTATTATTTTTAACAAATATAGCAAGTGTTTGTATAATGATGTATATTATTGCCATGATAAGTAAAAATGTAAATTTAAGTAAGTCTGTGGTTATCTCAAATATTTTCCTGTTTATAATTTACTTTATATCTACTATAAGCATAACAGCCTTTTATGGCAATTATGCAAAAAAAGAACTGGTACATAAGCACAGGCAAGAAGAGTTTACGCAGCTAAAGGAATATACTGATAACCTTGAAAATATGCATAATGAAATGAGAAAGTTTAAGCATGATTATATAAATATAATATCAACTATTAATGGATATATTGATGAAAAAAATATTAACGAACTAGAAAAGTATTTTAATGAAAATATTATTCCTCTAAGTGAAAATATAAATAGTAACAACACTAAACTTGGACTTTTACAACATATAAAAGTTACGGGCTTGAAGGGCTTATTATCTTCTAAAGTTATACAAGCTCAGAGTAAGGAAGTTGATATGTTTATAGATGTAGCTGAAGATATTGACAGAATGGATATGGATATTATAGACCTTTGTAGAGTTATAGGTATTTTATTTGATAATGCTATTGAAGCTACTATTAATTGTAGTGAGCCTGGTATAAAATTTGGAATTATAAACAGAAAAAATTCTGTAGTTGTGGTTATTATAAATTCTTGTGAGATTAATACTCCACCTATATATAAGATGTTTGAAAAAGGGTTTTCAACAAAAGGGAGTAATAGAGGGGTAGGACTTGGTAATGTTAAAGAAATAGTAAATAAAAAATATACTAATGTATCCTTAAATACATCTATGGAGAATCAATTATTTAAACAAGAATTAATTATTAAATTTACTTTAGAGAAAAGGGCGATGTTATGTTAAAGGTTGTTATATGTGAAGATAATAAAAATCAACGTGAAAAAATAACACAAATAGTAGAAAATATAATCCTTAGGGAAGAGTTTAATATGGAAGTTGCGATAGCGTCGCAGAATCCAAAAGAAGTATTAGATTATATTAAAAATAATAAAAAAATGGTAGGAATATACTTTTTAGATGTAGATTTACACGTATCCATGAATGGTATACAGCTAGCTCAGGAAATAAGGGAGTTAGATCCTACTGGCTTTATAATATTCGTAACAACTCATTCTGAAATGAGCCTCTTAACTTTTGAATATAAAGTGGAGGCTATGGATTATATAATAAAAGACAATTATCAAAATATTAAAGAGCGAGTAAATAAGTGTATGCAAAAAGCTAATAATGTTTACTACACTAAAAATAATAATGATGATAAATTCTTTACTGTGAATTGTGATGATTCTGTTTTAAATATTAAATACAATGATATATTATTCCTTGAAACTTCAGATCAAATACACAAGGTTAGAATACATGAGGAAAATAAACAGATTGAATTTTATGGTACACTAAAGGATATAGAGGAAACCTT
Organism: Clostridium sp. CM041; assembly: GCF_055081035.1. Taxonomy (NCBI): domain Bacteria; kingdom Bacillati; phylum Bacillota; class Clostridia; order Eubacteriales; family Clostridiaceae; genus Clostridium; species Clostridium sp. CM041. Next base: position 2,150,719 of record NZ_CM143648.1, on the reverse strand, counting down.
AGATGACAGATTTTATAGATGTCATCGCTCTTTTATAGTAAATAGGGATAAGATAAATAGAATTGATAAAAAAGAACGAATAATATATATGATAAATGGAGAACAATGTTTTGCTTCTACTAGATATATGAAGGGACTTGTGAAATGAATTATACTAGAATAGTATGGAAATATAAGCTTAGAAAAGATACTGTAAAGGACGATGATTTTCCCTGTTTTAGTTGCAAAAGATAGAAACTCAACCTAACTAAATTTTGAACATAGAAATATGGTTTTAATTTATTTTTAAAAAGTGATTAAGTGATTGATTTTCAATCACTTAATCACTTTTTTATGACAGTCACGGGATCCGTGGGTAGCTTAATTCTTGATTAAGCTTAATTAAAAGGGCTAAGGATATTTAATGGTGATTCTATTCATAATTATTCATAATTATCCTATTTTTATTTAATAATTAAATTGTATGATAATCTTATGATGATAAATAAGTTATTCATTAATAATATTAATAATAAAAGAAAGGACGATTGTAAGGTATGTGGGTTAAAAAATTAAGACAACGAAAAATGCAGAGCATTATGATTTTTTTTATCATATTAATTTGTACCATGCTAATGTCAAGTTCTATAATGATGATATCATCATTACAAAAACCCTTTGAAGATCTCCAAAAAGAGTGCCAATCTCCGAAAGTAAAAGTATTTCCTCTTGAAAAAGGAGAAAAAGAAATCGGTGAGTTATCCAAAAGAATAGAAGGATTAGACTCTGTATCAAAAACAGTATTAATTAACAGACATTGGATAACAGAAAAAATATCTTATAAAGGTAAAAATATTGAAACATTTGCAAGTTTAACCAAATATGAAGAAAGTGTATATGGGAAGATAAGATCTATTAGCAATAAAGTTGATGTGCCTAAGGAAGGAGAGTGCTTTATTCCCGCTGCACTCTCAAATGAATATAATATAAAGGTTGGCGGAAAAATTGTTTTATGGAGTGGCAGTAGAAATTATACTTACAAAGTAGCAGCCATTTATGCAGATCCATACTCTATATCTTTAGCATTTAATTGTGAATTTCTTGTGAGTGAAATACCAGAAGAGCTAGAAACTTCAAAGGTTATAGCAGTGTTTAGCGATAAGAGCATTACTGGAAATGATATTATTAGCGAATACCGCGTGAAAAATCATGGCGTATTAGAAGGAAGAGCCATGACCATAGAAGATAGTATGAGTAACAGTGCTATATCAGAGAAAATTTTAGGCGGTATATTGCTGGCAGCAAGCATTCTTGTGCTTTTAGTAAGTAGCATGATGATTCGCTATATGATTAAAAATGCTCTAATTCAAGATAGCAAAACTATAGCTATTTATAAAACCATTGGTTATTCATCAAAATCTATTATGAGAATTTATATGGAACTATATTTCTTTATTGTAGCAAGCGGAAGTGTTCTAGGAATCATTTGTTCTTCATTTATTTCAAGTAAATTTACTAAGCAAATCTTTGCTAATATTGGTGAAACTAATCATGCTAGTATATGGTTTCCTGCATCAATATGTTTTTTCTTAATCAATGGCTTTGTATTACTTCAAGTTTATTTAGTAATAAATAAATTGAAAGATATAAAACCGGTTATTGTGTTAAACGGAAGAGAAAATCAGCTTGGCACTCGTAAAACAAAAAATCATCCCTTTACAGAAAAATTAAGTTTTTCTCCACTAGGAATAGCAGTTAGAAATATGCAAAGAGATAAAAAAAACACCTGTTATATTATTCTCACTTGTGTGGTTTCTATTTATTGTGTAAATTTTGCGGTATCATCCATTTCCGTATTAGATACCATGAAGGATAACAATTACTATTGGATAGGTTTTGATAAATTTGATGTAGCAGCCGTTTCTGAAAACCAGGTGAAATTTGACGAAAATTGCCGTGTTTTATTAACAGATTCAGATGTTAAGCGTGTTATTAAAACAACTGCAAATTCAAATGTTATGATGAAATGGACCAAAGGGATGGGAGACCCCAATATTGCAAGGATGGTGTATGAGACTTATAAAAATATTGATATGCCGGTAGTGAAAGGACGCAATCCAATACACAGTGATGAAATCGTATTAGGAAATTTAATCGCGAAAGAAATGAAAAAGGATGTAGGCGATTATGTGGATATCTATTTAACCCCAGATAAAAAAGTAAGCCTTCTTATTGTAGGAACTAGCCAAGGGTACTATGAGCTTGGTAGAACTTGTAGACTTCTAAGTTCTACCTTAGAAAAAAATGGAGTAAAGTTTTCGTTCGATGAAGCATCCATTTATTTAAATAAGAATGTAGATAAAAATCAGTTTATTGTGAAATATAATAATAAAATGAAAAATGATTTGAAAATAATAGATCGCTCAAATAAATACAGCAATATTATGGATATGATATGTGGACCTCAAAAGGAGGCAATTGCTCCCTTTATGGTATTGGTTATGATTATCGGAGCACTCAATCTTTTTTGCATAGTATATTTAAAAAATATAAAAGAGCGAAAGAAACATAATATTTTCAAATCTATTGGCTATACAGGAAAGCATTTATTACTAACGAATTTATGTTACATTGGGATTATTGCATTAGTATCAATCTTAGTAACTGTGCCAATCTTTATTGTAACATTTCCTAAAACTATGGTTATGGCCTTATCTATGTTTGGATTTTCACAATATCTGGTGACATATAATATTACAACTTTGGTTATGGGCAATATTGTGATATTGTTTGCGTTTTTAATAAGTACTGTACTATCGTCAGTTGGATTATTTAGTAATCATCTAAGGGAACTCGGACGAGAATAAAAAATAAAAAAATAGTGAGGTAGAATTTTATGGATAATGCTATAATTAAAACAAGCTTATTGTGCAAAAGTTTTTTAAGTGATGGTGAAGTAAATAACGTAATCAAAAACTTAAATCTTGAGATAAATAAAGAAGACTTTACAGTAGTTATGGGAAGTTCCGGCTCTGGTAAATCCACTTTGCTTTACCTGTTAAGCGGTATGGATGGAGCAACTAGTGGAAAGGTACTTATAGGTGATGAAAATATTACAAATTATAAGGAAAGTGAAATGGCTGATTTACGAAGAAACAAAATCGGATTTGTATTTCAAGGGATTAACCTTATCCCTGATTTAACCATTTATGAGAATATTGTAAGTCCAACTTATAAAACTAATAGAAAGAAATTTGACATTGATAAAAAAATTGATGAGTTATTAGAGAAAATGGAGTTAACAGATCACAAAAAAAAATTCCCCAGTCAATTATCTGGTGGACAAAGTCAGAGGGCGGCAATTTGCAGAGCGCTTATAAATGAGCCTGAACTATTATTTGCCGATGAACCTACAGGTGCACTTAACTCAGCTCAAGGAGAAAATGTACTAGATATTTTTTCTGATATTCATAAGGGCGGTCAAGCAGTTGTTATGGTTACCCATGACTTAAAGGCTGCGCTTCGAGGCACTCGAATTATATTCTTAAAAGATGGCTATTTTGATGGAGATTTAAAATTAGATGAATATAAAAAAGAGACAGCTGATGAAAGAGAAAAAATAGTTTATGAATTTTTAAAACAAAGAGGATGGTAAAAAAATAGGAGATATTATGGAGCAAAAAACGATTTTAATTATTGAAGATGAGAAAGAATTAGCTGAAATATTACGCGATTATCTAGAAATAGAAGGTTTTAAAATATTCATTTCATTTGATGGCGAGGAAGGATTAAAACTTTTTAAATCCAAAAAACCAGAACTTGTACTTCTTGATATTATGCTCCCTAAAGTAAATGGTATGGAGGTTTGTAAGCAAATTCGAAATAATTCTAATATACCTATAATAATGGTATCTGCTAAAAGTGGAGAGATGGATAAAGTGATTTCCCTTGGAATTGGAGCAGATGATTATGTCACAAAGCCCTTTAGTCCGTTGGAACTTGTGGCAAGAGTAAAAGCCCATTTAAGAAGGTATAAAGAGCTCGAACAATCGAAAGCTCCTTCTGTAATTATTAATATTGGTAAGATTAGAATTAGTAAGGAAAGCTATGAGGCAAGTATAGATGGAAAAATTATAGATTTTACCACAAAAGAATTTGAAGTCTTATATTTTTTTGCAAGGCATGTAAACCAAGTATTTTCAAAGCAGCAAATATACCAAGAGGTTTGGGGTATGAATGAATTTGGTGATATTAGTAGTGTGGCAGTTTATATAAAAAGAATTCGAGAAAAGTTGAATGATTTTGGACTTTGTTATATCAAAACAGTATGGGGAGTAGGATACAAGTTATCTGTATAAAATTATGAAAAATAGAATTTTCAAACAACAAATAGGGTTACATTTTTTTATAGTGCTCATTTTGGTAATATCCACATTAATGTCCATGATAAGATATTCAAATAATAAAGAGGAAATTCTTTATAATAAGGCCAGAATTCTAGTAGCCAGTCAAGTCAATGAACTAGAATCAAAACAATATAAACAAGGTGAGTTTTCTTATACAGTGTTTGATTTAGCTGGAATGGTTGTTTATACCAGTGACAAAAATGATTATAAACAAGGGGGATTTATAAATCTTAAAGAGGTTCTCCAAACTGATAAAAGTTTTTATGAAAAGAATAACAAACAAATTAAAGTTTCTTTTGTTTTGTTAAGTGGGAAAAAGGTAGACAAATTTGCTGTGTTTACTATACCAAGACAGCAGATATTAAAGCGTACAGAAATAGAAAACTTGTTCTATTTATTTGCTCCAATTATTTGTGGAATTATCCTTGTGCTACTTATACTAATTGCCATAAATATTTATATGAAATACCATGTCTTAGATCCACTGCTTGAAATAAACCAGTCCTCAAAAGCAATTATTGAAGGTAATTATGACATTCCAGTAGCACGCGCAAGAGGCAATAGATTGCTACAGAATGAAGTGGCTGAATTAACATATGGGTTCGAATTAATGCGAGATCAATTAAAGGAAAAGAGAGAAAAAGAAAAGGAATTAAAAAGGTCCCAAAAGGAACTTATTTCCTGCATTTCTCATGATTTGAAAACACCTATATCGACAATTAAAGCGTATAGTGAAGGCATGCGAGATGGCATTTCAAACACTGAAGAAAAACGCAAAAAATATGTTGAAGTTATTATTCGAAAATCTGAGGTAATTACTAAAATGGTTAACGATTTGTCAGAACATTCCAATGCGGAATTGAATGAACTGAAAATTGTAAAAAGTGAATGTTATTTGGATATATATTTAAAAAAGGTAATATTAGAATTAAAGCTTTTAGTGGAACATTATGGACTTACCTTTGAATATCAGTGCAATGCTGCAAATGTAATGGTTTCTATGGATAAAAGCCGTATAACACAGGTAATTTACAACCTTATAGAGAATAGTATAAAATATACTAATCATGAAAATGGCAAGATAAAAATTACTGTTTTTTATCTTGAAACTGAAAATAAGATAGCTTTTTCTGTAATGGACAATGGAAGTGGTATTAGTTTAGGAGATATGACCTATGTTTTTAATAAATTCTATAGAGCAGAAAAATCTAGAAGTATGAGCATCCCGGGTTCTGGACTCGGATTATCAATATGCAAATATATTGTAGAAGCCCATGGCGGAAACATTAAATGTAAGAATAACCAAGTAGCTGGGGCAGAATTTATATTTACTATTGATATATAAACATCCCTTGTGTGCTTATTTTTATATTTATGAGAAAATAGTAATAAACTTTGCGACGATTTTGAGAAATAGATTTTCGAATAAATAAAAAAACTATTATTGGAGGGATTTTAAATGGCAGGAATTAAATTTGAAATAAAAGAAAAATCAGGGGTGATTTCCGAGTCAGCAAAGGGATGGACAAAGGAACTAAACCTTGTCTCTTGGAATGATAAAGATCCTAAATATGATATTAGAGATTGGGATTGCGAGCATAAGAAGATGGGTAAGGGGATTACTTTATCTGTAGAAGATTTAAAGAAACTTAAAGATATTTTGAATAGTATGGAAATATAAGATTATTACTATGGGGGTTTTGACTTCTTAAAATAAAAATGGATAAAAGAATGTGTTAATTAAAATTAGCATTTCTTTATCCATTTTTTTTAGTGAAATAATAAAAGGAGAGGTTCCTATAGAAAGTTCGCGTGAAAATATAAAAGGTTCATTTAATAATTTACAATCAACCTTCGTTAGCGTAGGAAATAATATTATAAAATATATTTTACACTAAATAATATAGTAATATAAAGAATGATTTTAAGAAGGGTCATTGAGAATGAAATAAATAATCATTCTCAATGAGTTTAGTGATATAATAGTAAACAAACTTTAAAGAAAAGGAGTTACAAAAATAATGAATATTTTAAAAAAATTTAAAAGTTACTATAGACCATACAAGGGGCTGTTCTTTGCGGATATGTTTTGTGCATTAATTTTATCTGTAATTGATTTGGTGTTTCCTTTAATAGTTAGATATTTGTTAAATGATGTTTATGTATTAAATGATGAAAATAAGATATTTAAATATGTTTTATATGTGGGAATAGCACTATTACTTATGTATATTGTAAGGTATTTTTGTCAGTATTTCATAACCTCATGGGGACATATAATGGGCGCAAAAATGGAAGCGGATATGAGAAAAGATATTTTTGACAATCTTCAAAAACAATCTTTTTCTTATTACGATGAAGCGAATACAGGAAAGCTCATGTCGAGAATAGTTACAGACCTTTTTGATATATCAGAACTTGCACATCATGGACCTGAGGATGTACTCATATCCGTGCTAAAAATAGTTGGGTCTTTTGCTATACTCGCAAATATAAATTCAAGAATAACACTTATACTTCTTTTATTTACACTAGTAATGTTATATTTTTCATATTTCTATAATCAGAAAATGCGAAATGTTTTTTCGGAAAATAGGGAAAAGATAGCAAGCGTAAATGCCCAAATTCAAGACAGTTTAGCAGGTATTCGCGTGGTGAAATCATTTGCTAATGAGAATATAGAGAATACTAAATTTGCTAAAGGTAATAACGAATTTTTAAAGACGAAAGAGGAAAGTTATTTTATAATGGGCAGATTCCATAGTGGTAACAGCTTTTTTCAAGGATTACTTTATCTTAGCGCTATACTTGTAGGAGGTATATTTATAAGTGATGGTTCATTAAAGGCATCTGATCTTGTAATTTATATACTTTATATAAATACATTTTTAAATCCTATTGATAAACTTGTAAATTTTACTGAGCAGTTTCAAAGAGGGCTTTCAGGATTTGAAAGATTTGTTGAAGTCATAGATACAAAGCCAGACATAATCGATAAAGAAGATGCAGTTGAATTGGTTAATCCAAAAGGCGAGATATCTTTTAATAATGTATCATTTAGTTATAATAATAGGCATAATGTATTAAGTAATATAAATATAAAAATACAATCAGGTAAGAATATTGCACTTGTTGGTCCATCGGGTGGTGGTAAAACAACCTTTTGCAGTCTTATACCAAGATTTTATGAGGTAAACCATGGTTCAATAACAATAGATGGCATCGATATAAAAGATATAAAACTTAAATCACTTAGAAAATCTATCGGGATAGTCCAGCAGGATGTTTATTTGTTTTCGGGAAGCATTAAAGAAAATATATCATATGGCAGACCGGGAGCATCGGAAAAGGAAATAATTGAGGCGGCTCAAAAGGCAAATATTCATGAGTTCATTATGAGCCTTGAACAGGGGTATGATACTTATACTGGAGAAAGAGGAGTAAGACTTTCTGGTGGTCAAAAGCAAAGGATATCTATAGCAAGAGTATTTTTAAAGAATCCAGCAATTTTAATACTTGATGAAGCTACATCAGCTCTTGATAATGAAAATGAACAATATATTCAAAAATCATTGGAAGACCTTACAAAAAACAGGACGACGCTCGTTATTGCTCATAGATTAAGTACAATAAAAAATGCGGATGAAATAATTGTACTTACTGATGAAGGAGTAAACCAAAGAGGAACGCATGACGAGCTTATAAAGCAAGAAGGATTATATTCTTACCTTTACAATATGCAGTTTAAGCAAATAGAGTAGGAGTGATAATATGTTTTCGAATAAAACTGGTTTATTTAGAGAAGCAAAACAAGCGAAGGTACTTCCTAATATTATTTTATGTTTATTTTGGGTATTGCTTTTTCTAATTGGAGGGCAAGGAATAGGTGAAATATTGGCTCATTTTACAAAGAAAATTATTGGCAATGATCCTTCCGTTTTATTACTAAATCAACTTATTTGTGGTTTTATATTTATAACATTATTAGTATTCGCTAGAGTAAAGTTTAGAGAAAAAAGAAGTATTTCAAGCATGGGATTAAAAAAAGAAGGATTTATAAGAAAGTATTTAATAGGTTTTGGCATAGGGATTTTAATGTTTTCAATAGTAGTTTTATTGCTTAGCGTTAGCGGGCATACTGTAGTAAATAGTAATCCAATAGGTATTTCAGGTGTAGCAGCTTTAAGTGGTGTGCTAATTGTTATACCAGGGTGGATGATACAAAGTGCTGCAGAGGAGATTCTTTCAAGAGGATGGTTTATGAATGTTTTAGGTGCAAGATATAATGTAGCTGTAGGTTTGATTGTTTCCTCTACGTTTTTCGGATTTATGCACCTTGGAAATCCAAATGTAAGTGTTTTAGCTATAATAAACATTGTTTTAGTAGGTTTGTTTTTTGGTGTATATGTTATAAAAACTAATGATCTGTGGGGGGCTTGTGGACTTCATGCTGCGTGGAACTGGACTCAGGGAAATATTTTTGGGTTTGAGGTAAGTGGACTAAAAGTAGCAACAGGTAGCTTAATGAATTTAAAGTTAACTGGTTCAGAATGGTTAACTGGTGGAGTATTTGGTCCTGAAGCCGGTATGGCGGCAACCATAGTTCTTTGTATAGGGATTGTAATTGTATATTTTATTCCATTGCATACAAAACTGGGATCTGAAGCGAATTTATAGAAATAATAACAAAAAATAATTTATGCTTAGAATTAACACAATTTAATAACTATTGTCCATTTATTAGGTGGGACAATTGAACAGTTATATTTCCTTGATTAAATAAGATGACAACATTTTTTTATAAATGTTGTTATTTTATTTATGAGATAAAGTATATAAAATACCTCCCCAAAGCTATGGAGGGTACCTCAGTAATTCTTTTTGTCTCTTTATGACTCTATAACAATAAAATGGATTATTAAATATATCAATTATATTTTCTATTTATAGCTTAATTTAAAACAGTTAAACTAACACAATAAGTGTAATAACGTGAATTTATGACATAATACAACATAAATACCATTAATAAAAAAACTACAAACCTCATTTAGATGATAGAATGTGTATACAAAGTAAAAATCACGCTTTGTATATTAAAATTAGAAAGGTGAGGTAAGAAAGATGAAAAAAACATTAAGATTATGTATATTAACTTTAGGGATTTTAGTAACAACAGGAATAAGTTCAGTAGCATACGCAGGGGATACCATAAATTACACAGTTAAGTCAGGAGATTATTTGTGGAAGATTTGTGTTAATTATGAGGTTGGAGTTTCAGAGGTTTTAGCTGTCAACCCTCAGATAACTAAGCCTGATCAGATAAACGTTAACCAAATAATAAAAATACCAAACTTAGTTGGGGATAAAAAATTAGAAAAAGATGTGGTAATACTAGTTAACCAAGAAAGAGCAAAACAAGGACTAGCTCCATTAAAAGATAATTGGGAACTTTCCAGAGTGGCTAGATATAAGTCACAAGATATGGCAGATAAAAACTATTTTTCTCATACATCACCAACTTATGGATCACCTTTTGATATGATGAAAAACTTCGGCATAACATATAAAGCTGGTGGTGAAAACATTGCAAAGGGTCAGCAAACAGCAGCTTCAGTAATGAACTCTTGGATGAATTCTTCAGGACATAAAGCTAATATTTTAAGTAAGAATTTTACTGAAATAGGAGTTGGGGTGGCAAGAGATAAAAATGGAGCTATTTATTGGACTCAACAATTTATAGGAAAATAAATAATTTAATTACATTTCAGAAGTAAAGTTTCCCACCTCTATAAGTGGGGGTTAACTACCATAGCAAAAATAAAACTTCAGTGAGAGTATAAATTTCCTTCTGAAGTCATTAATATTACAGCTCCGCAGGAGATGATTTAATATGGTCTGTGTTTTTAAATATTGAGTTTTAACAATATTTAGAAACTCAGATTTTTTTTGTTAAATGAAATATTCTAGCTAGACAATAATATTGATAATACATAACAAAAGTTGCCATTATGTTCATATATCATCTTATAAAATTATGGTACACTTAAAAATATAATATGAGAAAGGATAGTGAATATATGATGAAAACAATGTGCATCTAATGGAGTTTATAAGGGGATATAGCCCGAAGAGGGACGATTATATATAAATAGAACAAAGGAAAAAAGCTACATTAATTAAAATAGAGAGAGTGATCGAATGAATTTTTTAAGAAACATAGAAAATGGAGCTATAAATATTAAAAAAATGGGAATCATTAAAGCTCTTCTTGTCATGTTTCTATCAATTTTGTTGGAAGGATTAGGGCAATTACCTGTAGAGGTTTTAAATTTATTCTCTGGGAGATTTGAAAAAGTAGTGCCTTATATAATTTTTATTTTTGGGGTATTGGTTAAATTGTATGTTATTATCATTTTATTCAAGTGGCTTAGTAATAAAGCAAATGATCAAAAACCTAAACAACAATTAAATGGGATGGATTTTATTTATGCAGCCCTCATGATTATAGCCTTCCGTCTGCTATTTGATAACAGTGTAACTTTGTGGGTTAGCAAGATATCGATGCCAAATTTTATAAAACAATCATTCGAAGAACTACCTAGTTCGCCAATTATATCAATATTTAGTGATATTGTCGTAGCACCTATATATGAGGAAATTGTTTTTAGAGGAATATTATTGAAAGGAATGACTAAAAAAATAAAACCAACTATAGCTCTTGTAGCATCTGCATTATTGTTTGCTCTAGTTCATATGAACATTCCTAAAGGCATAAATGCATTTTTACTAGGATTAGTTGTTGGAGTTATATATTTAAGAACGGGCTCAATTTATTTAAGCATATTTGCACATTTCGTAAATAATATTCTGGCTATTTTGGTTTCACCGCTGTTTCCATTAATAGGAGGTAATTATGCTGTGCAAATTCATGGGATATTTTTGACTGTAGGGGTCATACTTTTAGTTATAGCTTGTAGTGGGCAAAATCAAAATAAAATTAAAAACAAACAAGGCATGTATAAGCAATTTATAGAAATATAGATATTATTATTTTGTTAAAAAGAAAAACACGTGAAATGAAAATTTTATATATATATAGAGAAGCCTCTAACAGCTTAAGCTGTTAGAGGCTTCTTATAGTTAATGAAAGATTATTATTAATTATTTTAATTCATTCATCATTTGGTTAGCTTCATCTTTTAATTGTTGAACTTCATTATCTGCAGCATCTTTTGTAGGATACCATCCTTTTTGTTTCATAGCGTCAAATATCATATATTGAATGTTTTGATCTTTTTTAAAATTGTCAATTAGAGTACTCCTCAAATTTGTACAAGAAGATTCAGTTATTCCTGTACTATAAGCAGAAATAACTTGTTTTTCTGTAGCGAGTAAATCATTCATCAAATCTTTTTCGCTCATACTTGTATTCATATAATATCCCTCCATTTATATATTATTGATGAGAATCAAGGTAAGTTTTTAACGTATTAAAATTTTGTTTATGTGTTTGGCTAGCTTCAGTGCAAAGATTTTTTAAGTTTTGATCTGTACATTGCGAACCATATTCATTAAATTTTTTATTAAGTAATGATTCATATCCTAATTGGTCTTTAATAACTTTTAGGTTGTTGCTTTCAATTTGTTTATTTTCAGCATTCATCATATTTATTACCTCCAGTCTTTTATTTAAATGGGAACAAGAGTATTATCTGCTTTTTGCATTAAAATATAACTGGTAAATTATTGTAATGTTAATGTGGAATTAACTTATCAAATAAAGGTAATTTACAACAAAAATATTCGAAGAAAAATTTATTATAAATAGATTTTTATTGCAAATTGATAAAAATTAAGAAAATTTTAAGGTAACATTAATCAATATTTAATAATAATGGAGTACAATATATATATAATAAGAAAGTTAGATAGACGGGAGTGACTAATATGCCTACTATAAATATGCTGTCAACAGCTGATAAAGTCAAAGGTCAAGGAGTAGGCTCGGCTTATTTAGAGCAAGTAAATTTAGTCCAAAACGGATTAGATAAAGAATATAAAGTTGTAATAAATAAAATAGCAAGAACCGAAATAATGCATTATCATAGTATTGATTTTAAGCATTATTTGAGTATACCTTTTGCTAAAAGAAAAGGGGTAACAGTGGGCTATGTGCATTTTTTGCCTGAGACTATTGAAGGAAGTATTAAATTGCCCAAGTTAGTTGAAAAAATTTTTTATAAGTATATAATAAGTTTTTATAATAGTATGGACTATTTAGTTACAGTAAATCCTAATTTTATAACTAAGCTTGAATCTTATAATATTGATAGAAAGAAAATTACTTACATTCCTAATTTTGTTTCTACTGAAAAATTTTATAATGTTTCAATTGACGATAAATACATAGCAAAGGAAAAAATGAAAATTGCAAAGGATGCATTTGTTGTGCTTGGAGTAGGACAAATACAAACAAGAAAAGGTGTTATTGATTTTATTGATATCGCAAAAAAACTTCCAGAAGTACAATTTATTTGGGCTGGTGGGTTTTCTTTTGGAAATATTACAGACGGATATAAAGAACTAAAAAATGAAATAGAAAATGCACCTGTAAATATCTTATTTACAGGGATAGTTGAAAGAGATTTGATGAATGATATATATAATGTATCAGATGTTCTTTTTATGCCATCTTATAACGAGCTTTTTCCTATGTCAATACTTGAGGCAATGAATACTCATACGCCAGTACTACTAAGAGACTTGGAACTATATGAGGATATATTATTTGATTATTACTTAAAAGAACATGATAATGAAGGATTCATTAAAGCTATAGGGAAATTAAAAAATGATGCAACTTATTATAAGCAGGCTAAAGAAAAAGCTATAAGAGGGCACAGTTTTTATTCTAGAGAGAATGTACTTGCTATGTGGAAAAAATTTTACGAAAAGGTATATAGAATAAAGGGTAGGTAATCTAATGAAAAAATATAAATTTAGTATTATTTTGGGGATAGCCTCTGGGGTTATATTTGTTTTGTTGATCATTTTCACAAATGGTTGGATGGATTTAATCCATCAAATGAAAAATTTGCAAATTCAATGGATATTCGTGGCAGTTATTTCCATGATGCTATATTGGATTTTTGAAGCTAAAACATTGCAAAGTATTATACTTTTAATGAAAGAAGATTATAAATTCAAACAAGCATTTAAAGTTACTATGGTAGGGCAATATTTTAATTCAATTACTCCATTTGCATCTGGGGGTCAGCCAATGCAACTATATACACTTACAAGACAAAAATTGGGAGCTGGCAAATCTGGTTCGGCGCTGATGATTAAATTTATTATCTATCAGACGATATTGACTATATATTCTTTAATTCTTATATTTTGGAAAGCAGCTTTTTTCAAAAGTAAAATGAGCAATTTATTTTATTTAATAGGGTTTGGATTTACAGTTAATGCCAGCGTGATTGTATGCTTAATTATATTTTCAAAGTATCGGAAATTAACACGAAAATTAATAATAGCTTTTTCTAAAGTATTAGGAAAATTTAGAGTGGTGAAGAATATATCAAAGCTAGAAACACGTATCAATGAGAATTTAGATCAATTTCATGATAATATGGAGATAGTAAAGCATAGCAAGGGATTGATGCTTAAAGCTGTTATTTATACAGTATTTCAACTGACGATATATTTTAGCATCCCTTATTTTATTTATCTTAGTTTTGGAATGAAGGGTGCTAGCATAGGCAGTATGATAGCCGCAACCGCGTTTGTAATTATGCTCACGGCGTTTATACCATTGCCTGGAGCCATTGGTGGAGCAGAGGGTGCTTTCTATATGTTTTTTAGTTTGTTTTTCGTATCTAATAATATAATGGCTGCTATATTATTATGGAGAATAATTACATTTTATTCCTGTATAATTTTTGGGTTTTATGCTACTGTAAAAAATTAGGCAGAGGTCTTTAACGACATTTCAGAAGGAAAGTCTCTCACTTCTACAAGTGGGAGTACCTACTATAAGTAGGAGTTACTTGCCCAAATAAATAGAAAACTTCATTGGGAGTATAAATCTAATTCTGAAGTCGATAATGCAGCTTCTGTGAAGTTGTTGCAGCTCCGCAGGAGATGATTTAATGCATATTAAGCAAGAAAATTTTATAAGGAAATTATAGTGTTTAAAGGGGATTGATTATGAATATTGGAATTTTTACTGATGCTTATTATCCACAAGTAAGTGGAGTAGTTACTTCTACTATTATATTGAAAAATGAATTGATTAGACTTGGACATAATGTAACCATTATTACTGTTGCGCACCCAGATGTAGAGGAGCAGGAGGGTATCATTAGATTGCCTAGCATACCATTTTTACTTTTACCTTCACAAAGAGTTGGGATGATATATTCACGTAAAATTATGAATAAGATAAAAAAAATAGACCTAGATATAATACATACACAAACGGAATTTAGCATAGGAATATTTGGAAGAATAGTTGCTAAAAGATTAGATATTCCTGTAGTTCACACCTATCATACTATGTATGAGGATTATATCCATTATATATCTCATGGTATAATGCTTAAGCCTGCTTCACAATTAGCTAAGAAGGTAAGTGAGCTATATTGTAGAGATTGTAGTGCTATTATAGTTCCTACAATAAAGGTGAAGGATGCATTGGAAAATTACGGTTTAACAAGACATATAGATGTAATACCAACTGGAGTTAACATTGAACCATTCAAAAGAAGTAATTACAATAAAGAGATTATCAAAGATGAAAAGAGATCTTTTGGAATAAATGAAACCCAACCAGTTGTACTATTTATTGGGAGAATAGCAAAAGAAAAAAGTATAGATATAATTATAAATAGTATGAAAGAACTAACTAAGAGAATACCGAATTGTAAATTGCTCATTGTAGGTGACGGACCAGAACGTGAAAATCTAGAAGATTTAGCTAAGGCATTGGGCATTGAAAAATCTGTAGTATTCGCAGGAGAAAAGCCTTGGGAAGAAATTGGTAGGTATTATCAGATGGGAGATGTGTTTGTAGGTGCTTCACTAACTGAGACGCAAGGACTAACATTTGAGGAAGCTATGGCGGCACAAATCCCTGTGGTAGCTAAATACGATAAAAATTTAGATGGTATAATTCGCGATAAAATTAATGGAAGATTTTTCTATGAAGACGAAAATTTAGCTGAAATATTATTCGAAATATTAATGAACAAAGAGGAATCTGCATTAATGGTGAAAAATGCTTATGATAGAATAGAACCATTATCGTCTAAGTGCTTTGGAGAAAATGTTGAGAAAGTTTATATGGAAGTTGAAAAACAAAATTGTATGCTACAAAATCAAAAAGTAACATAATGAATTTAACAAAAGATAATTAATTATGTGCCACATTCCTATATTCTATAGGAATGTGGCTTTTTAATGTCAGCTGAAAATTTTCGTAGTTATACCAATGAATATATCTTCTTACCCATAATAAAATGCTGTCACACATGTTAAGGTCTAAGTATTTGCTATATAGTGCTTTACATCATTTGGTATAAACTACCTGTATTCTAATTTATTTCAAGTAATTATAATTGTAAGAATAAATTGAAAAAAACCAAAATTAAAGTAAAAGTATATTGAAATTAAAGTAAAATGTTGATAAAATAACAATTGAAAGGTTTACAAAAGGAGGGAGACTAATATGAAAAGAAAAAAATGTGATGAATTATTAAATGAATTCAAGCTTCAAAAAGTTGAATTTAAAGCTAATAAATTAAAATTTGTTTTAAATGATAATAAAGATATATATAACATAACAGCACCATTTGAAATTGATAATGAAGTAGTTATAGCAGGAAGAGTTGAAGCAAGGGATTCCGAACATTCGAAAATAATGTTCTTTAAAGAGATTGAAAATGAGTGGAGAGTAATTGAGGGAACCCCGATTTTTGATTTGCAAGATCCATTTGTAACTAAAATAAATGGAGAATTAGTTTTAGGTGGAGTAGAAATTTACGAAACAGGAAATGAAGACATGCCTATATGCTATAGAACTGTATTTTTAAAAGGAAGTTCAGTAAAAAGATTAGAAAGATTTGCTGTTGGACCAGACAGAATGAAAGATATAAGACTACTCGAGTTATCAAATAATAAAATATTAGTATTTACAAGACCACAAGGTGAAATTGGGAATAGAGGTACTATAGGTTACTTTATTATGAGGAGTTTAGAAGAGCTAACTATAGAAAACATAGAAAGTGCGAAACTTTTAGATAATATGTTTTATGAAGAAGAATGGGGTGGAGCAAATGAGCTTCATTTACTTGAAGATGGTACTATAGGAGTTTTATCTCATATAGCTAAGTTTGACAATGAGGGAAATAGACATTACTATTCATCAGTATTTACATTTAATCATGAAACTTCAGAATATAGCAAAATGAAGTTAATTGCAATAAGAGATAATTTTGAAGAAGGAGCAGCAAAGAGACCCGATTTAATAGATGTAATATTTAGTGGCGGATTAATAAGAAAAGAAAACGGACAAGCGGAACTTTACTGTGGAGTAAGTGATGCAGAAGCTCACAAAATATTAATTAGAGATCCTTTTAAATTTTAACTGCATTTTAGAAGGCAAGTCTCCCACTTCTATAAGTGGGAGTACCTACTATAAGTAGGAGTTACTTGCCCTAACAAATAGAAAACTTCAGTGGTGGTATAAGTATCATTCTGAAGTAGTCAATGCATCTTCTGCGAAGCTATTGAAGCGACCCAGGACATGATTTAATATGAAAATAGTAAGGGAGAAATTTAAAATGATAAAAAATAAGGTAGTTGCAGTTTTAATGAGTTGTTTATTAGGAATGTCATTATTAGTAGGGTGTGGTGGAAGCAATAAAGCGAACTCAAGTAATAATCCGGATGGAACACTGGTTATCAATGGTGATTACATAGTGCCTCCAGCCGCACATGGAAATCCATTTATAGGGGGATTTGTAAACGGTATCGAACCGTATATGCAAGATAATCTATTTGTATATGCACCATTTCCGTCAGCAAAATTTAAATCTCATTTAGGGGAAAGTTATACATTCGAAAATAAAGTCTTAACAGTTAAATTAAAAGATGGACTAAAGTGGAGTGATGGGTCACCATTAACTACTAGAGATGTTGAGACTACTTTCTACATGAATATTGGAAGAAGACAGGTTTGGGAATTTTTAGAAAATATACAGATTGTAGATGATACAACTATGAAGTTTAACTTTAAAACAGAAAGTCCGTTAATAATAAATATGGCCTTTGATATTAAAGTTAATGCACCTACATCAGTATATGGTAAGTGGGCAGAAAAATATAAAGAAATTGCAATGACAGGAAGAAAGTATCATTCAGAAACACTAACTTTCTGGTATTTAGAAGAGTCTAATAAGAAGTTACAAGACTTAAATATTGATTTAGAAGGATTTAAGCCAAAAGTAGAGGAAACTATTGGATCAGGCCCATTTACTGCAAAAAATATTACAACTTCAGAAGCGTTATTAGTTCAAAATCAAAATTACCGTGAAGAATTAGACATTAAACAATTAAGAGTTATGAGAGTAGTTACACCAGAAACAGCGGCGACAGCTATGGTGGATGGAACGCTAGATATGCACAGTGGTGGTATTGTTAGAGATGTAGAAGAACAAATTAAAAAGAGTTTAGACACATATAAAGCGCAGTATGTTTCAGAATTTAGTCAAATGTCAGTTGTGTTTAATACACAAAAATATCCTGCAAATAAAAAAGAATTTAGACAAGCTATGGCTTATTTAATTAATAGAGAAGAAATAATGCCATTAACAGAACCAGGTAGTTTAAAAAGTGAGACTACATTAACAGGTCTTCCGGCTACATTACAAGAAAGCTGGGGAGTAAAAGATTTTGCGAAAAATGAATTAACAGATTATTCATTTGACCCTGAAAAGGCAGAAAAATTACTAACATCAATTGGTTGGAAGAGAAATGCTGCTGGTACTTGGACAAATGAAAAAGGCGAAGTTGTAACATTTGAATTAGCGTGTAACAATGGGTGGGGTTCAGCTATGTTGCCAGGTGAAGCAATTGCAACAAAGCTTAAAGAATTTGGATTAGATGTTCAATTTAAGCCAATGGAAGGTTCAGCGTTTAACGATTACTTTACGAAGAAAGAGCATACTGTAATTATTGAATTTGCCCCAACTGGGAATGTATTATATGCACATCCATATGGAAGTTATGAAGCAATTTATAGATCAAGACCGTTCTTAATGGGATTAGAGACGAACGAAGAAGGAAATATAATTATTGAGTCAGAAGGCAAGGAAGTAAATGTAACTGAGTTAGTTAAGAAACTATTTACAGCTAAAGATGATGAAATACAAGAAATAACTAAGAAATTAATGAAAATAACTAATGATCAAGCATATTTTATTCCTTATTTAGAAAAAGGGTTCCCGATAAGAACTCTAAAAGATAATATTACTTTAGGTTTTGGAAATGATGAAACAATAAAAGATGTTAGATACTCTGGTGTAGGAGAAAATCTACTTGCAACTTTAATAAAAGAAAAGACTATAACTTTGGGAAAATAATATTAAAGGTGTCTTATACATGTTATAGGACACCTTTTTTCAAGGGAGGATTATTATGATAAAGAAAATTTTAATGTTATGTTTAACTGTTATATTTGCAGTTGTAGTAACATTTTTAATAATAGAACTTATGCCCGGAGATCCTGTAGATGTATTAGCTAGGGAAATGGTTAGCACACAAGGAGTGCCTTATGGGGAAGCATATAAAAGAGCTGTTATGCAGTTAAATTATGATCCAAATGTTCCACTGGCCGAAAGGGTTTTAGATTTTGGTGAAGGAATATTAAATGGGGATTTAGGACAGTCATTAAAGTTTAAAACAGATGTTAAAGATATAGTAATGTCAGCATTACCATGGACATTGCTTATAACCGGAGTTTCAACAATACTAGCATTTACAGTAGGTATAAGCATTGGTATGGTTGCTGCGTGGAAAAGAAGTAAAAAGCTAAATCTTTTATTAGATACCTCGGCATCGGTTTTAGGAGCTATACCAGAGTATATTATAGGGTTCTTCTTAATATTAATATTTGCAGTTAATGTAAGGATGCTACCATCTAAAGGTGCATATTCAACAATGGTTGATGTCGGATTTAACATGTCTTTTATAGCAGATGTTGCAAAACATGCTATTTTACCAATACTGGCATTCTTCATTGTTAACGTAGTTAACTGGATAGTAAATATGAGATCAATAGCAGTTGGAATATTAAGTGAAGATTATATTCAATATGCAAGGGCAAGAGGAATAACTAACAAAAAGATAATTTTTAAATATGTAGGTAGAAATGCAATGTTGCCAATGGTTACATCATTAGCAACTACTTTTGGATTATTAGTAGGTGGTTCACCACTTATAGAAAATTTATTTTCATATCCAGGGGTTGGTTATTATTTAAATAATGCAACAGCAAATAGAGATGTTACTTTAATGCAAGGGATGTTCTTTGTAATAATAATAACAGTTATTTTATGTAACTTCTTAGTAGAATTATTATATGGGTTTGTAGACCCTCGTTTAAGAAGAAAGGGGAGAGCATAAATGAAAAATAAGCTAAGTTCATTATGGGAAGGGATAGTTAATTTCTCGAGAGTAATAGTTACAAATAAACAAGCAACTTTTGGAGCTTTTATATTAAGCATATTTACATTGATGGCAATATTAGGACCAATTATGTTAACTCCTGATAAGGCTAACTATGTAAATAGATTACAAGGAGCATCATTTCAACATTTATTAGGTACCGATTTTGCAGGAAAAGATACATTGAAACAATTCATATTAGGTTCAAGAGAGGTTTTAACAATAGCTCTTTATGCAGGTGTTTTCACATTGAGTATTGGGGTTACAGTAGGAATTACATCAGGATTACTTGGCGGAATAGTTGATGATATTTTAATGATGATAACTAATGTAGTTCAGACAATACCTAATTTTCCTGTATTAATGGTTATGTCATTAATAGTAAATATTGATAGTTCATTAAAGTTTGGGCTTATATTAAGTATATGGTCGTGGGCGGGACTTGCAAGGGCAGTAAGGTCACAAACATTGTCTTTGAAAAATAGAGATTTTATTGAGGCAAGTAGAATTTTAGGTATGAGTAAGATTTATATTATTATAAATGATATTTTACCAAATATTATATCATACATAGCAGTTAACTTTATTATGATAATGAAATCATCAATACTTGCAAGTGTTGGATTAATGGTATTAGGATTAGCTCCGTTTAAAGGGGACCACTGGGGAATAATGCTGGACATGGCATTAAACAAAACAGGGGCATTATTTGGTTCAAAAGCGATAATATATCTATTAACACCAATTGTGGGGATTGTTTTATTCCAATTAGGGTGTTTCATGTTTAGTAAAGGGTTAGAGGATGCATTTAACCCAAGAATAAAAACTACTATAGCTATAAAAAGAAAAACAAAAGTAATGGGAGTTTAGGGGTGAGAGTATGGAAAAATTATTAGAATGTAAAAATATAACTGTAGAATTTGACGTAAAATATTTTAATGAAGATAAAGTTTTAAAAGCAGCAGATAATATTACTTTAGATATTTATAAAGGTGAAATGTTAGGGATAATAGGAGAAAGTGGAAGCGGTAAATCAACTTTAGCTTCAGCCATGTTAAATTTAGTAAGAGAGCCAGGTAGAATATCAAGCGGAGAAGTTGTTTATTTTAATGGTGTAAATTTATTAGCCCTTTCGGAAAAGGAATATAACAAATATAGATGGAAAGATATATCAACAGTATTTCAAGCTGCACAAAATTCACTTAATCCAATATCGACGATAAAAGATCATTTTGTTGAAACTTATACTACACATTTAGATAAAGTATCTAATGAAGTTATGATGAACCGTATAAAAGAGTTATTAAACTTTGTTAGGTTAGATGAAAAAGTTCTAGATTCTTATCCATTTGAGCTAAGTGGTGGAATGAAGCAACGTGTATTAATAGCATTAAGTTTATTACTTGAACCAAAGTTAATAATATTGGATGAACCTACTACTGCTTTAGATGTAATAACGCAGTGGTATATATTGGAAATATTAAGAAAGATAAATAAAGAAAATGGAGTTTCTATAGTGTTTTTAACTCATGATATATCAATAATAGGCTCTATGGTTGATAGAATAGCTGTAATGTACGCAGGAGAATTAGTAGAAATTGGTGATGTTTTAGATGTATACGAAACGCCGAAGCATCCATATTCAAAAGCATTATTAGATGCAATACCTTCATTATATGATGATGTAACTACAAGAAGATCTATAAAAGGGGCACCTATTAATATGTTAGATTTAAAAGGTGAATGTAGATTTAAAAATAGGTGTATTTATAAGGGAAAGGTTGGCTGTGATGGGTCGGATGAAAATAGTAAAGAGCTTATCAAGGTAAAGGATAATCATTATAGTAGATGTAAGTACTGGGAGGGAATTTAAAGTGAGTAATTTAATAAAAATAGAGGGTGTAAGTAAAAGTTTTGGAGAAGGAAAGGAACAGGTTAGAGTATTAAAGGATATTAATCTAGAAATTGGAGACGGTGAAATATTAGCTGTAGTAGGGGAAAGTGGTTGTGGTAAAACTACTTTAGGAAAGATTATCGCAGATGTTCATAAACCGACAGAGGGGAAAATACTTTATAAAGGAACAGATATAAATGTTCTAAAAAGGGGGGATTATAAGGACTTTAGAATGGGGGTGCAAATGGTGCATCAGGATTCATTTGCAGCATTAAATCCAAATAAAACTATTTTCCAATCATTAAGCGCCCCTATACTAAAACATAAAATTGTTAAAACAAATGGAGAAGCTTTAGATCTATGTACAGAATATCTAGAGGAAGTAGAATTAACTCCAGTTGATCAGTTTTTACATAAATATCCGCATCAATTAAGTGGAGGACAAAGACAAAGAATATTATTAGCAAGAGCTTTATTAGTGAAACCTAAGCTTATAGTAGCAGATGAGCCAGTATCGATGGTAGATGTATCATTAAGAATTTCGTTATTAGATTTAATGGCAAGGATGAACAAAAAACATGGAATTTCTTTTGTTTACATAACACACGATTTAGCTACAGCAAGATATATAGCTAATGAGGGGAGAGTTCTGGTTATGTATTTAGGATCAATTGTGGAATTAAATAATATAAATGATGCAATAACAAATCCTAAACATCCATATTTTAAAGCTTTATTAAAAGCGGTTCCAGTTGCAAATCCAAGAAATAAAAATATGATTTCAAACTTACCGTTAAAGACAATGGATATTCCAAGTCTTAAAGATTTACCAAGTGGATGCAAGTTCAATCCAAGATGTATTTATTCAAATGAATTATGTGAAAAAGAAGAACCAAAACTAAGAAAACTTGGGGATGGATTTGTTGCATGTCACCATGCAGAAACTATTTAACGACATTTCAGCTCATCAGGGAATGATTTAATATAGCAAATAGGAGTGTGTTATTACGGTGGAGCGAATTTCTATAGACATTAGTAAAGATGAAAACAAGAAATACACAGTAAATTTGATGAATAGTAACAAAGTTGTAGCAAAGGATGATATTAAAAATATAAAGATTACTATAGAAAATGAAGATAGATCATATAGAGAGGTTATAAGTAATATAGATATTGATACTGTTGGTTATTATGAAAATGAAATTATCTGTAATTGTAGATATTACTGCGAGATGCTAGAAACGTATATAGATATTCAAGTTGTTTATAAAGTAGTTAATGAGGCCTTAGTGGAGAAAAGAATAATACTTAAGCAAACAAATATACCTATGCTGTTTTATAGTATAGAGAACTCTATAATTCCAAGTGAGGAGCCAAAATGTTATTGGAGTTTTGATAATGATAATAACAATGGTGGTGTGGTGAGAGAAGTATTTCCAGCAGCGGGATATGTAGTGGGAAAAGCATATGTTGGCTTGCTGACAGATGCTGGACACAGAAATTATTGGACAAGAAATATTAGAAGAAGGCCACATTATAACAAACTAGGATTTACAGCAATAAAAGAGGCTTGTGATATTAATCTTTATAGAGTTTCAACTTTATCTGATAGAGAAAAAGGTGATCATTATGTAAAGTTAACTTTAGGAGAATTAACAGATTTTAATAACGGGAAAAAAGAAGTTGTTGAAGTAGATAATGATTATATAAATAAAGATAATGAAGGAAGTTTAATCATAACACTAGATCTTGAAGATGGGTATTATGATATAAGTTTTGATCATAGGATAAATGGAAAATTAAGTGTAGTTGTTTTGAAAGAATTAACAAAAGATAATTACGAAGTACATGGTTTTGATTATCAGAATAATATACCATCTTATAAGGAAACATGGACTAGCTTCCAAGATGGATTAATACTATCAAATACGGAAAATAAAAAGAGTCTCTTAGTGATAAAGAGTAATGATAATGAATCTATTGATATAAAAAACTTAAAGGTAACTAAGGTAAATGGTATAGAAAAACCATTTCATAGGTTGGAACAAGGTAAAAGTTGTGAGAAGAAGTTATTCATACTTATTAAGCAAATGGATGGTCTTCGAGATATACGTTACTACAGCCAAGTGTTATTAGCAGATGGGTTAGGGTTTAATGGAAGTGATGTTGAAAAAATTCTTTTTGCAGATATGCAGATGTTAACATGGATAACTAGTGCATATGACTTTTTGCCATTAAATGTACCTAGCTTAAATTATGCCCCAGATATGTATAATAGAGATTCTTTTTGGAGTGTAGCGGGGGTAAATGATAAGGAATTGAGCAAAACACTTTGGGAAAAGTGGGGTTCAACTCAAAATGAAAATGGAACAATAGGAACTATAATAACCCCATATATGGGGAGCTTAGAAGTAAAAGGTAACGAAGCTACTTGTGAATGGATATGGTGGGCATATATAAATAAAATCAAGTATGGAATAGAACCTAATATGAGCAAAGTTAAAAAAGCTTATAACTATTGTATTAATGAGTTTGATGAAGATGGTGATGGTATAGCAAAATCACATTTTGTATTAGGTCAAAATGATGTTCAAACATATTTTGAAGGTGGAAAAACAGCAAGTGTATCAGTTAATCAGGGTGTATTTGCTGTGACATTAAAAGTTGCTAAGGCCTTAGGCATAGATGTGCCAGATGATTATATAGAGAAAGCTAATATTGGATATAAAAGCTTTTATAGCAAGGAAAAAGGATACTTATTAAATACTTTAGACTATAAAGATGCTATATCGGTAGGCGATTTGATGCCTGAATTTGTTTCATTATGGTTCTTTAATGAAGGGTTACTTAATGAGGGAATTGTAAAAAATACACTTGAAAAAATACCGGTTATTAATGATTGCGCAACTTTTATAGGACATGTTAATAACAAGTATTTTAGTGGGGCTGATAGTCCTTTTGATGAAAAGTTTAGCTGGAGTGATGGAGTATATTATAATGGTGGTAGCTGGCTTAGAGAAGAGATAATGGCATATGCAGTTGGAGTGAGATATGGATTAGATGACTATAAGAACAGGATTTTAAATAGAATGGATAGAGAGATAAACCTAATTAAAGATGATCCTGTAAGTCATGAGTTTTTACCAACGGATTTATCTAAGGAAGGGTGTTTATGGAAATCTATAAGGGTTTTTTCTTGGAATGTATTTGCAATAACAGCATTAGAGGTAGCAGGAATAAGAAAAACAAAAGGGCGTGTTAATAATGAGTTTTGCTAAAAGAAGTGATATGAATCCGCTTATAAAACCAAGTGACGTGAAACCAAGTAGAGAAGATTTTAAAGTTGATGGCGTATTTAACTGTGGTGTTTGTAAATACGATGATGAATATCTATTATTATGTAGAGTTGCAGAATCTGTTAAAGTTGATAAGGAAGATGAAGTAAAGATACCTGTAGTAGTAAACATAGATGGAAAAGATGTAATAGACATAGTTTCATTTAATAAAGAAATAGATACGCAATATGATTATTCAGATGCACGTTCTTTATGGATTACGCATATTGGGGGAGTAAGAAAAATTGCTTATTTAACTTCATTATCACATATAAGGATAGCAAGATCAAAGGATGGAGAAAATTTCATCATAGAAGATGAAGCTTTTATTAAACTTACAGCTTCAGAAGAAGAATGGGGAATGGAGGACCCAAGAATAACTAAAATAGAGGATACATATTATGTGAATTATACATCTGTGACTAGAAATGGTGCAGCCACTTCGTTAGTTTCTACAAAGGATTTTAAAACTTATGAAAGACATGGAATTATATTTGCCCCAGAAAATAAAGATGTAACTATATTCCCAGAAAAAATAAACGGGAAATATATAACATTTAATAGACCCGTTCCATGTGCAATCGGCGGAGCAGATATGTGGATAGCAGAATCACCTGATTTAGTACATTGGGGAAAACAAAAACATTTTTATGGTGGTTCAAATGAAGGAGCATGGGAAAATGGAAGGGTTGGAGGAGGTGCAGTACCATTCTTAACAGAAAAAGGTTGGATAAAAATTTATCATGCAGCAGATAAAAATGATAGATATTGCTTAGGAGCATTCTTACTTGATAAAAATGATCCTAGCAAAATATTAGCCAAAACAAGTAGAGCTATATTAGAACCAAAAGCTACTTATGAAAAAGAAGGTTTCTTTGGTAATGTAGTATTTACATGTGGATGTTTATTTGAAGATGGTATTGTTAAAATATATTATGGCGCAGCAGATGATAAAGTTTGTAGAGCAGATATAAAAATAGAAGATATATTCACTTTAATGGATAAATAACACATAAATCCTTAATATTGTAGCTCCGCAGGAGATAATTTGATAAAATTAACTGATAGCCTTATAGTATATTTATGGTAGGAGATATTAGATGAGAAAAGTAATAATGAAAGATATAGCAGATAAATTAAACATATCTATTAATGCAGTATCATTAGCATTAAATAGAAAGGCAGGAGTTAGTGAAGAAACAAGAAAGACAGTTCTTGATGTGGCAGAGCAGATTGGTTATTTGGAAAAATCAACTAAATTCATTCTGTCATATGCAAGTAAAAATATATGTGTTTTAATAAGAAAATTATATTTTGAAGATAATTATTTTTATTCTAAGATAATGATGGGGATAGTTGAGGAAGCGAGAAAAAATGGATACGACATAATTACGTGTATGATTGATGAAAATGAGGAAAATATTCCAAGTTGCATTGAACATAAGAAGGTATGTGGAGTAGTTGTAATAGGTGCAATAGATGATGATTATTTGATAAAGCTAAAAGGTTATAAGGCGCCAGTAGTTTTAGTAGATCATACATCGTTATTAGAAAGTACAGATAGTATTTTGACAGATAACAAGCTTGGAAGCTTTAAGATTACGAAATTACTTTTAGATCGTGGATATAAAAAAATAGGTTTTTTTGGAGAGCTAGAATATTCTCTAAGTGTAAAGGAAAGATTTTTTGGATATCAAGAAGCTATGAAAAAGTTTATAAATTTCAAGGAAGAAAATAAAATGATTGATTTTATAAATAGATATTCAGTTTTAGATAATTTAGAAGAGTATGTAATAAGACAAGATTTAGAATGGATAAAAGAAAAAATAAAGTGCTTAGAGGATATGCCAGAAGCATTTGTATGCTCAAATGATAATGCTGCTATTATTCTAATTTCATCACTTAAGGAAATGGGATATTCAATTCCACAAGATATAGCAGTTGTAGGCTTTGATGATATAGTGTTAAGCTCATTTGTTGTGCCTAATATTACAACAGTGAGAGTAGAAAAGGAATTAATGGGACGTAAAGCTTTAAATAAATTATTATGGAGGTTAGATCATAAAAACGAACTAAATGAAAATATAATTATGAGTGTAAGTGTAATTGAAAGAGATTCAGTAGGTGTAAAAGAGTAAAGTATAGATTAATTGATAATCTGTTCAAATAGGGAGAAGTAAAAAACATGGATAAAAAGTGGTGGAAAGAATGTGTGTTCTACGAAATATATATGTCAAGTTTTATGGATGGAAATAACGATGGAGTGGGGGATTTTAAAGGAATAACATCTAAATTAGATTATTTAAGTGAATTAGGTATTAAGGGGATTTGGCTTACACCATTTTATCCATCTCCTAAAGTTGATAATGGTTATGATATATCAGATTATTATAATATTGATAAATGTTATGGTACTTTAGAAGAATTTAAAGAATTCATAAATAAGGCACATGATTTAGGAATAAAAGTAATAGTTGATATAGTTTTAAATCATACATCAAGTGAACATTCATGGTTTAAAGAATCAAGAAGCTCTAAAGATAATGAAAAAAGAGATTTTTATATATGGAAAAAAGACAAACCTAACAACTGGGAGTCATTTTTTGGTGGAGATGCTTGGGAATTTGATAAGAAAACAAAGGAATATTACTATCATGCATTTGCAAAAGAGCAAGTAGATTTGAATTGGGCAGAACCTAAGGTTTATGAGGCAATGAAAGATGTACTTAAATATTGGATTGACCTAGAAGTAGATGGATTTAGATTCGATGTAATTAACTTTTTAACAATAAAAAATGACTTTAATAAAGATAATCCATATGATGAAAAAGGTGAACAAATACATAGAAATGATAAAGATCAAGATGGAATTATAGACGTTATAAAAACTTTAGTAAAAGATATAAGAGAAATAAAAGAAGATATTTTCCTCGTAGGAGAAATTGGATCAGATGAGTTAATTGAACTGAAAAATTACTCGGGTAAGAATTTATTAGACGTAGTATTCAATTTCAACTTAGGTAGTATGAAGGAATTTTCAGCGGAGAAAATATATAAAGAAATTAGAGCTATGAATGAGGAATACAATTCAGAGCAAATACCAACAATATTTTTTAATAGCCATGATATGGGAAGAAGTGTTTCAAGATTTAATCCAAATGGAGATAAAAATGGAATTGAAAGAGCGATGGCAGCTTTATTATTAACAACTTATGGTGTTCCATTTATGTATTTTGGAGAGGAAATTGGGATTAAGGATTTGGTTTGCCTCGATATAAACAAAATGAATGATGTTCAAGGGATTATGAAATATAATATAGAAATTTTAAAAGGGAAAAGTAGAGAAGAAGCATTAGCTAGTGCAAATAAGAGTTCTAGAGATAAGTCAAGAAGTCCAATGCAATGGGAAAATTCGGAGTTTTATGGATTTAGCAAGAGTAAATCTTGGATAAACATAGAAGATAAGGTAGATGACATATCAGTAGAAATTTGTAAAAATAATAAAAAAAGTTTATTATACTTGTATAAAGACCTTATTAAAATAAGGTATAATAATCCATGTTTATTATATGGAACATATAAAACTATTTTCCTTAAGAAAGATATACTTATTTTAGAAAGAGAACTTCATAATGAAGTAATTAGAATTGTAATTAACTTTGGTATTAAGGTATATATAGAAAATAGCATTGGACAAGTTTTATATTGTAGCAATAGTATAGAAAATGGGCTGAAATTGAATCAGTTTGATTTTATAATAATTGAAAAGAAATAGGTATATCAAAGCAGATATACCTATTTCTTTTCAAATATTAAGGCTTTTGTTTTAGAATTTAAATAAAAAAGTCAGACATAGTAATAAATAAAATCGCATAATAATAATAAGTGCATATTTTTTTATAATTTATATATATATAACCTATAATATTTATTTATTTGGTACAATGAGATAAATACAAAAGAAATGGAGTGGATGAGAATGAAAATACTTTATTATGATTGTTTTTCAGGTATTAGTGGTGATATGAATTTAGGAGCGTTGCTAGACTTAGGTATAGACGAGAAATATTTAATCGAGGAATTAAAAAAGCTAAATATAAATGGGTATGAAATAAAAGTATCAAGAGATAGTAGAAAAGGTATAGAGGGCACTAAGGTGGATGTAGATTTAGAGGAGCATCATCATGAACATACCCAGGATGGAAGTGAAGGAGAACACTCTCATGGACATGTGAGCAACAATCATAGCCATGAGGAACATAGAAACCTTAAAGATATTGAGAAAATTATAGATTGTAGTAAGTTAAGTTCTAAAGTGAAAGAATTAAGCAAAAAAATGTTTATGAAGGTTGCGAGAGCTGAGGCAAAGGTTCATGGAAAAACATTGTATGAAGTTCACTTCCATGAGGTAGGTGCAATAGATTCTATTGTGGATATAGTAGGAGCTGCTATTTGCATAAGTTATTTAAATGTTGATAAAATAATGAGCTCATCTATAGAGCTTGGTGGTGGGTTTGTTAAGTGTGCTCATGGACTTATACCAGTACCAGCACCTGCCACTATGGAAATTTTGAAGGGAATACCGGTAAAACTGGGGGCTGTACCTTTTGAAACTACAACACCTACAGGTGCTGCAATTCTTGCGGCTAACGTCTCTGAATTCAAAGATGATAACGATTTTATTATAAAGAAGATCGGCTATGGAGTAGGTAACAGAGATACTGAAATTCCTAATGTACTGAGGGTCATGTTAGCAGAAGAGGTAAATAATTTGTCTGATGCTGAAAATACAGAAAATGAAGGGGAAGTATTTCAAGAAATTGTGGAATGTAATATAGATGATATGAACCCAGAGCTATATGAGTATATTCTTGATAAGCTTTTTACAAAGGGTGCTTTGGATGCATATTTAACTCCAATTATAATGAAAAAAGGCAGGCCCGGCGTAAAAGTAAGCGTTTTATGTAAAGAAGATAAAATTGGAAAGATAAAAGAAGTATTATTTAGAGAAACTACTACATTTGGAGTAAGAAGTTTTAAAGTACATAAAACAATGCTCCAAAGAGAATTTACTAAAATGAACACTAGCTATGGTGAAGTTACTGTGAAAGAAGCTTACTACAAAGGTGAAAAAATAAAGAATAAGTTAGAATATGAGGAGTGTAAGAAAATAGCCCAAAGTGTGGGGCTCCCTATAAGCGAAGTATATAAAAAATTAAGGAATGAAATATAACATTATAGATATAAAAACATAAAACTGTAAGTTTAAATTAAAAAAGGTGGAGAATATATGAATTCAGAAGAAATGAAGAAATTCCTTAAGTCTGTTAAAAATGGTAATATATCTATTGAGGATGGTGTAGATAAGTTAAAAGATTTGTCTTATTCAGATTTAGGATTTGCAAAAATCGATAATCATAGAGAACTTAGAGTTGGGTACCCAGAGGTTATATATTGTGAAGGGAAAACTGTGGATCAAATAAAGGGTATAGTTAGCTTAATGATAACTAAGGATGTAAATATTCTTGGTACAAGGGCCTCTAGGATCATGTATGAAGGGGTAAAAGAGGTATGTGATGATGCTGAGTACAATGAACTTGCAAGAACAATTGTTATTAAAAAAAAGGCTGTAGAGACTCCAAGTACATATATTGCATTAGTAACAGGAGGAACTTCTGATATATCAGTAGCGGAAGAGGCAGCTATTACAGCAGAAATTTTTGGGAATAAAGTTGAAAGAGTTTATGATGTAGGAGTAGCAGGTATTCATAGGTTGTTTGAAAATCTAGATGTTATAAGGCACGCGAAGGTGGTTATTACTGTGGCGGGAATGGAAGGCGCCTTAACTAGTGTAGTTGGAGGCTTGGTGGATAAACCAGTTATAGCTGTTCCAACTAGTATAGGATACGGGGCTAATTTTAAAGGGCTTTCGGCATTGTTATCAATGTTAAATAGTTGTTCTAGTGGAGTTAGTGTTGTTAATATTGACAATGGCTTTGGCGCAGGATATTTAGCAAGTATTATAAATAAACTATAAACTAATTTTTTAAAATGAGGCTTGCATATTCATTATGCAAGCCTTAATTATAGTGTGTTTGAAAAGTATATATTACATAAAATATAGTTGCAGTAATATATACTTCTCTTATTGTGCAGGGGATTCGCGATTGTATATATCGGCATAGACTTTGAGAGTGGATTGTGCAGTGTTCTGCCATGAAAATTCTTTGGCTCTTATTAATGCTTTAGAACTTAATTCTGACCTTAGAGCCTCGTTACTTAATAAGTTACCTATGGCGAGAGACATCTCTGAGATATCATATGGATTTATTAAAATACCACCGTCACCTACTACCTCTGGAATAGAGGTAAGGTTAGAAGCTATTACAGGAGTGCCACAATTCATAGCTTCTAAAGGGGGGAGTCCAAAGCCTTCATAAAAAGATGGATAGATGAAAGTATCACAGCAATTATAGAAAAGAGGTAAATGATCTTCAGGTACAAAACCGGTAAAAATAACATGCGAGCCTATTTTTAATTCATTTGCAAGTTTTATGAGTTTTTGATCGGAATCTTTATAGCCACCTACAATAACTAAATTATACTTTTTATTTAAATCATTATATATTTTAGAAAAAGCAATTATGACAGAAGACACATTCTTTCTTTCACTAAATCCTCCTAGGTAGAGTATAAAGGGATCTGTTAAATTATATACAGCTTTTAGGAAATTCCTACAGTGGATCTTATCTAAAGGAATATATTTTTTATCTGCAGCTAAAGGAGTTACAAAAATCTTACTTTCGTCTACTGGGAAAAATTTTAAAATATCACGTTTAGAGAATTCGGATACAGTTATTATCCCATCAGAGTCTCCTATAATCATTGGCATCTCTTTTAAAAATTTCAGCAAATATCCTCGTCCTACTGTTTCGGGCATAACATATGGAATTAAATCATGTATCGTGACTACTTTCTTGCAAGTTATTTCCTGAGAAAAACCTATACCATTTTGGGGCATATGATATATATCTATGTTTTCTTTTGAAATGTTTTCTGGAAAATAATAATCTTCAAAAAATCTTTGATGCTTTTTAGAGGTCATTACTATTTTGCAGTTTTCTTTTTTTATAATTTCATAATTGTTGCCTGACCAAAAAACGTGGTAGTTATTTACATTATCTATGTTGATTAAATTTTTAAACACATTTTCTGTATAAGTTCCTATACCTGTTCCACTATAGAAATTGATGCCTCTAGCATCAATTGCAATCTTCATAGGTTTCACTCCTTAAAATTATTATAAAAAACCACAATATATATTAATATATTGTTTTTACTTAAAAAGTGTGCTAATTATAAAAATATAATTAAGCACAAATTATTGAGAAAGTTCATATACTGCAATAGAACAATATTGCGGAGGCATGCATTTGGAAATCCAGGAAGTAAAGGAGACGGTGCAAGATAATTATTCTCTTTGTATTAATGATATAGTGAAAATAAAGAATGTTTACAGAATAGAAACCGAAAATAATATGTATTGCTTGAAAAGCATTAATTATGACTTTAAGCATTTTTTATTTATTGTTGGTGCGATAAAACATTTGCAGAGCAATGGTTTTGAAAATATACCGGAAATCATTGAGACTATTGATAACAAGGAGTATATCGCCATTGAGAATAAATACGCTTATTTAACACCTTGGCTAAAAGCAAGAGAATGCAATTATGATAATCCAGTGGAAATAAAATTATGTACCTCAAAGCTTGCAGAGCTGCATAAAAAAAGTTTGAATTTTAAAGTTACACCGGACATGGCACCCAGAATAGGATGGCTTAAATGGATAGAAACTTTTAAAACTAGAGAAAGAGAAATATTAGATTTTAAAAGAAGAATAAGTAAAAAAAAATGCATTACGGAATTCGACAGCAATTATTTAAGAATTATGGAGGAAGAGCTTGCACGGAGTAATAGATCTATAGAAAATTTATGTAAAAGTGGATATGTAAGTAAGATGAAAGAAGAAATTAAACATAAGGGATTCTGCCACCATGATTATGCTCATCATAATGTATTATTAGATAAAAGTGGGGGCGTGAATATTATTGATTTTGATTATTGCATTCTAGACACTCATTTACATGATTTAAGTAGCCTTCTAATACGAAGGATGAAGAATGGCAAATGGAGTCCTGAAAATGCACTTTTTATAATGGAAGCGTATGATGATGCTTTTTCGATATATAAAAGCGATATAGAAGTAATGGCAGCATTTATGGAATTTCCTCAGGAATATTGGCAAATAGGGATTCAATATTATTGGGAAAATAAGGATTGGGGAGAAGAGTTTTTCTTAAGGAAGCTCGAAAAAATGCGCGAGGATAGAGTGGATAAGCAAATTTTTATTGAGAAATTCATAAAAATAAAATATGGGAGGTAGTATTGTGGGGAAAAACAAAAAGGATGGGTGCATTGATGAGCTTGATATTGACGTAATTGATCCGCAGGAATCCACTGTAGAGGAATATGATATAAGGCTCGAGAACATGGAAGAGGAAGTTAAAAAACTGAAAAAAATAAGAAAAAGGAAAAAGAAAATCAGTGAGCTTGAATTGCAGCAAAGAGAGATATTAAAGAAAATGGACAAAAATTATAAAAAAGTCAGATAGAACTTGATTATTATATAACAATTGACTAATAGATTTAAATTGA
The DNA here is from genome assembly GCF_055081035.1 of Clostridium sp. CM041. NCBI lineage: Bacteria > Bacillati > Bacillota > Clostridia > Eubacteriales > Clostridiaceae > Clostridium > Clostridium sp. CM041. The sequence goes on along the minus strand of NZ_CM143648.1, from coordinate 2,116,657 downwards.
GGTGGTGCCAGTGGCGATAAGCATCTATAATGAATTTTCGGATTATATGATGTTTAAAGGTATTAAAAATGTAGGTGAAATTGAATCTAAGAACATAGACGTAACCGAAAAAGTAATAATAGAACAATTTCGTGCTATCTATGCGTTACATGAAAAATCTCTTGGATTTAATGGGTACCTAAGGAATAAGTTAAATAACAATACAGGGAAAATCATAGAGGATTATAAAATTTCTATTAAAAGGTTGGACGGAGACATAAATAATATTATAAGATATGAACCGAAAAATTCCTTTGAACAATTAATCGTTAAATATGGAAAGGAAGTTATAGATAGAGGGCAGCGGTGTATAAGAGAAGTATACCAGGCAGATTATTTAGGGATTATAACAAGAAGCATGAGGCGTTGTGAAATATGCTTAGGAAATACAGATTTTAAAAATATTAGAAAAAATAATTTTATTGAAGTTGTTAGTTTTAAAGACTGTAGTTACAATATGGTGGAAATGGATTGTTTCCTTTTGCTTAGTAAATTAAAAAGAAAAGGCGTGAAGCTTGATTTTCATAATCTTGCTCAAGAGTTCTGCTACATTGAAGGGCTAGACACAAGCAGTTCAAAATTTTTAATAGCTTTAATTTCCTACCCTCATGAATTCATGAGATGTTGTAATAAGCATAGAGAAGGTAAAAAGAAGTGGAATGAAGAGAGGTTTTCTGAGAAACTTATAAAAGCTTTAATTCAAGATGGGGATTCATTAATTTAAGTTATTAATGCAACGATAAAAGAGGTGAGAACATGTTAGACGTTAGATTTAAAGATAAGGCTTATTTAAGTAAATATGATTTAGATGTAGATTTATTTAGCGAATTCGATCTAGTGGTCAGTGATGTTATTCCAGTAAGAAAAGTATTTATACTTAATACTGATAAAGGCGATAAGGTTTTAAAAAAAGTAAACTATAGCATTTCCCAACTTGAATTCATTAATTATGGGATTGAGTATATTAGAAATAATAATTTTAATAGGATCATTGAATTCGAAAAGACAAAATCCAAACTTATATATGTCCCTTGGAAAAATGATTTATATTGTATTATGAATTTAGTAGAAGGGAGAGAGTGTGAGTATAGTAACCCAGTGGATGTAATGCTCGCATCTAGAGCAATAGCTGAGCTTCATAAGGCATCGGAAGGGCTTGTATATGAAGGGTCATTTGAAAGGTTACTCGCAAAAAATGAGCAACGGTACTTATGTGGTAGAATAATACAAAATTTTAAAAGAAAATTAAATGATCTTATGTTTTTTAAAAGCATAGCAACTCGAAATGAAAATAAAAATGAATTTGATTATATATTTCTAGAATATGAGGAATATTATGAGAAAAATATAATGCAAAGTATAGATATTCTAAGCAAATCAGAGTATTACAATTTATGTAAGGAAAAAGAAAAAATTGTATTTTGCCATCATGATTTAGCTCACCATAATATATTGATTAATAAGGAAGATGTATATTTCTTAGATTTTGATTATGCAGTTATAGACTTAAAGGTGCATGATATTTGCAACTTTACAAATAAAGCCATTAAAAATTCTGCCTATGATATAGAAAAGGCTAATGGTATTTTAAGTGAATATATAAAAGTATTGCCATTAAATAATCGGGAATTAAAGGTATTGTATGGCATGCTTAGCTTTCCAGAGGACTTTTACAGTATAGCTAGAGATTATTATACAAGGAAAAAACAGTGGAGTGAAGAGGTGTTTTTAAGCAGATTAAAGAAGAAAGTGGAAGGCAAAGAAGACAGAGAAGGATTTTTAGAGGCCTTTAAGAATCATTATAATTGTTAGTTTAAAAGCCCTACATAGTTGTAAATACACTATGTGGGGCTTTTGTTTTGATAATTTGATAATAAGGACATTTATTTAAGCGTCCCTAATATATTTTGATAAGCACTTAGAGTAGTTGCAGCCGTATGTTCCCAAGTTAGGGTAGAGGCTCTTTTTAATCCTCTAGTTATCAGGGATTGTCTTAAGTCATTATCAAGGAGCACATTATACATTTTTTCACTTAAGGAATTAATATCATATGGATTTACAAGTAAAGTTGAATCCTTAACTATTTCGGGGATAGAGGTGGCGTTAGAGGCGATTACAGGAACGCCACAAGCCATTGCTTCAATTGGAGGTAATCCAAAACCTTCATAAAATGAAGGGTATACAAACAGCTCACAAGCGTTATACATGAAGGGAATATAAGTCATAGATATAAAACCTGGGAAAATTACTTTATCATCAATGTGTAAATCTTGTGCTCTTTTTTTATATATATCATATGATTTACCTTTGCTACCTGCAATGACTAATTTAATATCTTTTTTTAATTTTGGTAAAAGCAGACTAAAGGAATTTAGTAATCCGAGAATATTTTTTCTGGGACTAAATCCTCCAATATAAAGAATATAGTCTCCTGTAATAGAGTAATTTTTTTCGATTATAGATTTACTAAGGGCTTTATCATAAGGCTTATAAATATCTTCGCTAGCTAAATAAGTGACATATATTTTTTCTCGTGGATAGTTAAAAGCTCTAATGATATCTTCCTTTGAATATTCAGACACGGTAATTATTCCATCACATAAGGGAATTATATTGGGCAATTTTTCATTGAAAATTTTTAAATATTGGTCACCAACTGTATCTGGCATTTTATACGGAATAACATCATGCAGCGTAATAACGAAGGGACAGGTTTTCTTTGACGGCAGCCCAATGCCGTTTTGGGGAACGTGATATATGTCCAAAGACTTATCTATTAATTTGTTGGGAATATTCACCTCATTCCAAAAGTTATTTTGACTATCTTGCTTAATGCTTTTTATATGAAAATTTTCTTTAAAGGGTATGGCAAGCTTACAGTCGTCTGGTACAAAAAGCGAATAATCATTAAAATTGTCTATTTTATTTAAAGAATTAATTATTTGGTAAGAATAAGTTCCTATACCAGTTCCTCTATACCATTTTGCAGCTCTAGCATCGATTCCGATTTTCATTTTAAGACTCCTTAAATACTGATTTAATAAATGAATATATTTTATTATATTAAGCGAAAGCATAAATGTTGTTAAAACATACAAGAATTTATTCTAAAATGAAATATTAGTAATATAAATTATAGGGGGGGTGAGTAACATGATGAGGGAGTTTGAAATTGAAAGACAATATGGTATCAAGATAGAAAGTATACGTCCCAATAAGGGAGTGTATTTTTTGAAGACGGATGACGGAGCTAAGTGTCTAAAGAAAATCAGTTACGGGACACAAAAACTTTTGTTTGTATATGGAGCCAAAGAGCATCTTGCAAAAAATGGATTTGACAAGGTTGATAGATATTTTTTAAATACTGAAGGAAATCCTTATGCATTAGTTAATGAAGATATTTATACACTATCAACCTGGATAGATGGTCGCGAATGTGATTTTCACAATGAAGAGGATTTAGTTGAGGCCGCAAAAGAATTAGCTTATATGCATATTGCATCCAAAGGATATGATCCACCAGAAAACAGTAAGTTAAAAACAGATCTTGGAAGATGGCCACATCTGATGGAAAAACGAATAAAGTCCTTTGATAAAATGCAAGGTATGATTAGAAAAAAGAAGAATTTTAAAACAGATTTTGATATGAATTATATTAGGAGTGTTGATGCTCAAAAAGAATTAGCCAAAAGAGCTATGGCAATACTCGATGACTCTAGGTACTTTGACATATGTAGGCAAACAGAAGAAGAGAAGGGATTTTGCCACCATGATTATACTTATCATAATATTATTATTGATAAAAATAATGATGTTAATATAATTGATTTTGATTACTGCAAAAGAGAAGTAAAAGCATACGATTTATCTAATTTTTTGATCAAGATGCTTAAAAAGCAGGATTGGGACATAAAATATGCTGAAATAGTATTAGAGGCGTATAGCAGTGTAAATCCTCTGTTAGAAGAAGAGTACAGACTCATATATGCATTTTTAGTATTTCCACAACGATATTGGAGGCTTTGTAATAGATACTATTATAATGAAGTTACCTGGATTCAAAATACTTTTAACAAGAAGATGGAGGAGTTAATTTCTGAAAAAGAAAAGTATATGGAATTTATTGAACAATATAAAAAAGTATTCAATCAAAGGTAAAATAAACCATAATATTTATTAAAGTTATGTAGATATAATGTTTACATAACTTTTTTTGATTTCACCTATTCACTATATTTTCATAATATATATTATGGGTTTAAATATGGAGGTGGTATTGTGAAAATAGGTGACATTGTAGTAAGAAAATCTTATGGCGGAGACATTACATTTAAAATAATAGATATTGTGCCAGGAGATAATGATGATGTGTATTTACTTAAGGGAATAAATTTAAGAATAGAAGCTGACTCTTTAAGTGAGGATCTAGAATTAGTGGAAGAAGATGACATTTATGAAATTGATAAGGTTTTTAATAAAAAGGTAAATGCATCTATTAAAAGAGTATTAATGAATAGAATTAAAGGGAGCAGAGGAGACAGGGGCTCGGCTATAGATTTTAAAGGGAAAATTAAAGATTTGCAGCTAAAACAAGAAAAATACAAAGAGTACAAAAATAAAGATATGATTTTTGGAAGACCTGGAAAAATACTACATGTAGATGGTGATGCAGAATATTTAGAAGTGTGCTTAAAAACTTATAAGCAGCTATCATTAAATGCTGTAGGGAGGATAATATCAGAAAAAAATCAACCAAATGAAATAGTGAATTTAGTAAAAGAAGTTAATCCGGATATAGTCGTAATAACAGGACATGATGGTATGGTAAAAGGAATAAATGATTATATGAATTTAGATAACTACAGAAATTCAAAGTACTTTGTAGAGGCGGTTATGGCTCTTAGATCCTATAATAGCAATTATGATGATTTAGTAATATTTGCAGGGGCATGTCAATCCTGTTATGAGGCTATTTTAGATGCTGGTGCTAATTTTGCTAGTTCGCCAAATCGCGTCTTAATCCATTGTTTAGACCCCGTTTTAGTTTCTGAGAAGATTGCCTATACAAATATAGAAAATGTTGTAGCTATAGAAGATGTTATACAGAACACTATAACAGGATTAGATGGGATAGGTGGATTACAAACTAGAGGAAAGTATAGAGAGGGGTTTCCTAAGTCTAAGTATATATAGGTGCGTAGGTTAGCTTCAAAAACTTTACTAGAATGCTGGTTATTTTATTTTGAGTACTTAAACAAACTATCATAGATTGTATTAAAAATGGTATGTAAGTATACTACATTAGTGATTTATAAGGTAAATGCTCATAAAATAGATAATAATTAATTATGCGAAGAATAATCTATGGAAATGAATTTTGTTAACATAAAATCAACATTGACAAAATTGTTATAGTAGTGATAAAATATAAAGCTTACTTGACAAAGAAGAATATATGATATATAATGTAAAGTGTGGAAAGAGGGTGTTTGCTTTGGAAAAAATAAATGTACTGACTTCAATAAAAGATGAAATTGAAAGTCATGTTGGCGAAAGAGTAACATTAAAAGCTAATGGTGGAAGAAGAAAGATTCTTGTGGATAATGGGATTATTGAAAAGACTTATCCAAATATTTTTGTTATTAGATTAGAAAAAGACACCCACAGGACAGTGACGTATAGTTATTCAGATGTTTTGACAAAAACAGTTCAAATAGTTTTTGCAGGATAAAACGATACTGTATCATAGTATCGTTTTTTATATTTATAAATGGAGAATAGGCATATGAAAACAAATAACAAGTAAAATATACTAGCTTGGGAGTTATTTTCATGTGACTGATATAAGATTAACAGAGCATATATTAAAGGGAATGCATTAGGTTATTAATAACTGTGCATTCCATTTATTATATGTTTTTTTATTAGAGAATTATGTTGAATTTTGCAATACGAATAAAAGCATTAAATATCATATTTAAATGACTATTTATATATATATTAATAGTAGGTATTTTAGGAGGGTAACAACCTATAAGTGGTACCCCAATAGAAATACGAGGAGGCATAATGTGGAAATAAATTTGAAAAGAGAAAACATAGAGTATGAACAATTGTTAGGAGAAAATACTGTTGATACAGTAGTGAAAGAAGAATATGTAATACCGGATACTCATCCTGATGTTAAGGAAATTCTTATGTTAGATGTTAAAGCCTTAATAAATTCTAAAGAAATAATTCAAGATAAGGTATATTTAGAAGGCGAAATTCAATATAATGTACTTTATATTACAAAAGGTCAAGAACGTACTGATGTGGAGAACGTTGTGTATAGTTCAAAGTTCTCAAATACAATAGATATAATGGGCGCGATGCCTGAAATGCTTTGTGATGCTGAATGTTTTGTAGAACATATGGAGTGTAGAATAGTCAATGAGAGGAAAATATGTCTAGAGGGTATTTTAAAATCAAAATCTGAGGTGTATAAAAATTTTAATTTTCAAATAGTTAAGGATATTGAAGCAGTTAAGGACATTCAATATTTAAAAAATCCTACGAGTATAGATAAAGTTATTAGGAATTTTAATGGTGAGCTTATTGGAAAGGCTAATTTAAAAGTTCCGATGGATAATCCAGAAATTGCTAAAGTTATAAAGTGTGATGTTAATATTCATAAGAAAGAAGTGAAATTGTACGAAGGAAAAATTCAAATAAATGCTTATGCATTTATTAATATGATATATAAGGGCAAAGATAGCAGGGAATTAATTTATATTGAGCATGAGGTTATGCTAAATAAAGAGTTAGATTTTCAAGATGTAAATCCTTACATGGATCAGTATACAGACTTTAAGGTAGATGCTATGGAATATGATATTAAGGAAGATGATTTGGGAGAAAAAAGAATTATTGATGTAGAGTTTTTGATAAAAACTAATACGAGAGGCATGCACAAAGAGGAAGTGGATATGATTGAAGATGTATATTCACCGACTACAAAGCTTGAGATGGATAAAAAGGATTATGGGCTTAATGTAATGCAAGGACAATTATTAACGGAGACATTAGTTAAAGGAGATATAGAACTAGATAGCAGCAAGGGTAAGCCTAGCAAGGTCATTATGTGTAATGCCACCGTTTGTGTAACAGATAAAAAGGTGATTGAGGATAAGGTTATAATTGATGGCATAATGAATGTAACTGTATTATATAGAAGTGATGATGAAGAAAAATATCTTTCCGCTGTAACGGATGAGATTCCTTTCACCTGTGGGGCGGATATATTAGGTGCTAAGATAAATATGAGCAGCATGTGTAAAGTTTCACTCGAAAATATAAATGTAGATATTGAGGCAGCGAATATGGCTGTTAGAGCTGTGGTGAAAGTATATGTAAGAGTAAATTATATGGTACAGAAAAAGTTTTTAGTTGATGTTTATCCAATAGAAGGGGAGGCCCCTAAGAAAAAAGCTAGTGTTACTATTTATGTAGTTCAATCGTCAGACACCTTGTGGAAAATAGCTAAAAAATATAATACAACAATTCAAGAAATTGCAAGAGTGAATCAAATAGAGGACCCTAATATTATAAAGGTTTCACAAAAACTTATAATACCAGGTAGAATAATCATATAAAAAATAATATGGCTGACTGAAAATTGATTTTATAAATTAGGTTTCAAGTAGCACTAACCCCTATGTGGTATAAATAACACATAGGGGTTTTATTGTGTTTGGCATAGCATATTTTAAATTATGGGTAGCAATATTAAATTTGTTGTAATATACTAATTTTATTAACAATGTTTCACAAGAAATGATTCATCTTATATAAACCTTGGAATCCCTTAAGGGGGGGCTGAACAATTATTAATTGAATTGCTTTTGTGAATTATCAATAAAGAGTTGGAGGAAAATCATGTTAGTAAAAGCTTATGGCAAAATAAACATATCTTTAGATATAGTAGGTAAAAGAGAAGATGGATATCATTTACTGAAAATGGTTATGCAAAATGTGGATCTATATGATTCTATGTCCTTTCAAAAATGTAACAAGGGTATTAATATAAGCTGTAATAAGCCGTACATACCTACAGATGATAAGAATTTAGTATATAAGGCTGCAAAACTTTTTATGGACACTTATGATATTAGCGAAGGTATAAATATATATCTTAAGAAAAACATTCCTGTAGCAGCAGGTATGGCAGGTGGGAGTGCGGATGCAGCAGCTGTTTTTAAAACATTGAAACAAGTATTCAAAATAGATGTAGATGACAATGAACTTATGAAGTTAGGTGTCCAAATAGGTGCAGATGTCCCTTATTGTATAACCGGGGGGACTGCCTTGTGTGAAGGCATTGGAGAAATTATTACTCCGCTCGCGCCTTTTAAAAATTATATTTTAGTGTTGGTTAAGCCAAATTTTGGAGTATCTACTAGGGAGGTTTTTAAAAACTTAGATATTAGTAAGATTTTTAAGCATCCAGATACAGATGCATTAATAAAAGCTATGGAACAAGAAAAATTAGCAGATGTATGCAGCAGTATGAAAAATTTACTTGAAAATGTTACACTAAGAAAATATCCAGTTCTCAAAAGAATAAAAGAAGATATGGTTAAAATGGGTGCAATGGGTTCAATGATGAGCGGAAGCGGACCGACGATATTTGCTTTTTTTGATGACATGTTAAAAGCCCAGAGATGCTATGATAAATTTAAAATTCAATATAAAGAGGTATATATAACAAGAACGATATAAATATAATTTTATAGTGGAATATAAGAACGTGTAAAAACCCTTTGTGGCTTTTGCGCGTTTTTATATTTATATAAATGAATATTTTCTACCAGTGTCGTAAAAGCTAATTAAAATAAAGTAGAGTCAAGTTGCTTAATCATATAGTTTATATTGTTTTAATAATCATACTAAAATAGGGAGTAAAGGATGAGAGTTTTGAAATTGTTTGATATCTATTTTCTTACAATGATGGTAGTTCAAGGCGCCGTTGTACTTGCGGTGGATGTGAGAAACTTTAAGAAAGTTGGCATGGGTATTGTTGGTAAAAAAGCACGTGTCTTGGGATGGCTTGCAATTATTACAGCTATGGTTCTATTTACACTGAGGTGGATGTTTTAACGATATTTCAGAAGCATATAGAAAACTTCAGTAGAGGTATAAATCTCCTGATGAAGTCGTTAATGCATCTTCTACGAATATATTGCGGCGGCCCAGGAGATGAGTTAAGGCTATAGTCGATCTATATACATATAAGGAAGTGAAGGATATGAAAGAGAACATTAATGATAAAATTGAACTTGATGCAGGAAAAAATATAGAGTACTTAAAGGAACTTTTACAAGATAATTCGGATGTCATTTTTAGGACTTTTAATGTGGGAGAGTGGAAAGCCGCATTAGTTTACATTGATGGAATGGCAAATAAGCAGCTACTCAATCATTATGTATTAGAGCCATTAATGTTATGGTCAAAGGGTATAGAGAGTGTAGAGGAAATAAAAGACACTGTGCTTGCAGTGACTGATATGCGGGAAGTGAAAAAATTAAGTGAAGGAGTTAATGCTGCCCTTTCTGGGGACACATTAATGTTTATAGATGAACTAAATTGCGCATATGTTATTGCTACTCGAGATTGGCCTGCTAGAGGGGTAGGTGATCCATCTGGTGAAACGGTAATTAGAGGAGCAAGAGAAGGGTTTACAGAAACTATAAGATTCAATACGGCATTAATTAGAAGGCGAATTAGAGATACAAAGCTAAGAATTAAACCTAAGGCTATAGGAACTAGATCGAAAACCGATGTGGCTATTATGTATATTGACGATATAGTAAATAAAGAAGTACTTCAAGAACTTGAGGATAGAATAAAAAGAATAAACATTGATGCAGTTTTTGATAGTGCTTACATCGAGCAGCTAATAGAGGATAATAAATATTCTCCATTTCCTCAAATACAAAGTACAGAGAGACCAGATGTAGTAGCAGCAGCTTTATATGAAGGTAGAGTAGCAGTGGTTGTAGATAATTCTCCTTTTGCAATTGTTGTTCCAGCTACATTACCTAATTTATTTCAATCCCCTGATGATTATTATCAAAGGTGGATGCATAGTTCTATAGTTAGAGTTATTAGAATGCTTTCTATATTTATTTCTCTTACTGCACCAGCGCTTTATGTAGCAATTACCTCTTTTCATACAGCTATAATACCTACTAAATTAGCTTATGCTATAGCAGCTTCTAGGGAAGGAGTGCCATTCCCTGCATTTGTAGAGGCTATAATTATGGAATTATTTTTAGCGCTTCTTATGGAAGCTGTGGTTAGATTACCGAGGCCCATTGGAGCTACTATTGGAATTGTAGGAGGACTCGTTATAGGGCAATCTGCAGTGAGTGCGGGAATAGTTAGTCCAATTATGACAATTATTGTGGCAATTACGGCTATTACCACATTTGTAACTCCTAATTATGAAGTTACTACGGCGTTTAGACTTGTCAGGTTTCTGCTTATTATTGCAGCGGCAATTGTAGGGTTTTATGGAATAATTATGGGGCTCATTATACTTCTAATTCACCTAGTTAGGATGAAAAGTTTTGGAATACCTTATTTAGCGCCAGCGGTGGATATTAACATTAAGGATTTAAAAGATATGTATATTAGAGCGCCGATATCTTCTCTAAAAGAGAGGCCTAAATATATGAAAACGGGAGATAAGATAAGACAAAAATAATTTATACATCTTTTATGTGGAGGCTAAAGGGATACTATGAGAGATAAAAAGATAATTGGAGATTTTGGGTTGTTTACTACTGTAGTGGTAGCTATAGTAGGCGTAGGGATATTTTCTACCCCAAGAGAAGTCATAGATAAAGTAGGTAGTGACGCGTGGGTAGTTACTTTAGCGGGCGGAATAGTTGTTTTTTTATTACTGTATCTTATGTACATGGTTATGGAAAAAAACGATTTTGAAGAACTTACAAATATATTGCAGAATAATTTTGGGAAGCTTCTTGGAGGCGTATTTGGGATTATATTTGCAATTTATAGTATATTTATTGCTTCTCTTGGAATGAGGGAGTTTGCTGAAGTAATTAAATTACATTTATTAAGGCGAACTCCTACAGAATTTATTTTGATGATTACTATTTTAACAGGAACTTACTTAGTTAGAGGTGAAATATGTGATTTAGTTAAGTTTAATGAAATTGTATTTTGGATTATGTTTATTCCCGCTTTTACAGTTTTTATACTTATCGCAATAAATGCAGATTTTACAAACTTATTACCAGTACTCAACAATAAACCGTCCGATTACTTTAGGGCTTCTAGGTATATTTTATTCTGTTTTGGTGGGATTGAAATAGCTTATCTTATTCTCCCTTATGTTAAGAATAAGAGCAATTCATCCCGTGTGTTAAAAAAGAGTATTATGTTTGTAACAATATTTTATCTAATTGTAATGATACTTGTTTTAGCGGTGTTTTCTAAATCACAGAGTAGAATCTTATTATGGCCAACTATTTCCATGATAAGATCATTATATATACCAGGTTCATTTATAGAACGTTGGGAAGGAATAGTAATGGCATTCTGGATATTTTTTTATTTCGCCACCTTTGTTAATGCTTATTTCTTTTCTGGCGAGATTGTAAAAAATGTATTTAAATTGAAAGATATTAAACTATCTTCACTTTTAATTATGCCTATTATTTATGTCGTAGCACTATATCCACAAAATATATCAGAACTTTATGCTTTGCAGTTTAAAACTACACCAGTTATATTAACGGCTATATTTGTTTTTCTACTCTTGCCGATACTCATCTTATTGGTAGGTAAATGTAAAAGTAAGGGTAAAGGGAGGCGGAAAAGTGCGGGTGAAATTTAAGAAGGTTTTACCGGTTATCCTAAGTTGTGTGTTGCTTAGTGGATGCTGGGATAAAGTAGAAATAGATAGGCTTAATTTCATATCTACTATAGCTGTTGACGCAGGGGAAGATATCGATAAAGAAAAGGAATTAAAAAGTATTAATCCGGAAGAGCCATTTGCTGAGGCGAAGATTAAAAAAATTAATGTAACTTATGGGTTTCCGGATATGAGTGTGATAGAGGGGGATAAAGCTGGGAGTCCACAGGAAAAATACATTAATACGCAGGCATCATCTATGGAGGACGCTGCGTCAGAAGCTATGGCTAAAAGTAGTAGAGATATATATATGGGGCATGCTAAGTTACTTATATTAAGCGATGATGTATTAAAATATAAAGATACTGTCAAAGAGATCGTTGATTATATGCAACGAAATCCTAGCATAAATAGAATGCTTCAGGTAGTTGTTTCGGAGGGTATAGCTGAAGACTATATAAAATTTAAACCTATGACAGAAAATAGTACTCAATATTATATTTCTGGACTTATGGATAACAGCAAGAGAAATTCTAGAATTATGAGCATAAATTTAAATGAATTTCTTATTCTTTTAAGTGAAAATGGAAGTGCATTACTACCCAGAATAACTTTAGATAAGGAAAAAAAAGAATTGATTTTAACGGGTGCTGCTATAATTAAAGATTATGAATTAAAAGGATACTTTACGCCAATCGAACTTATGGACATCCAATTGTTAAGTGGTAAGTTTAAAGCTGGTAAAAAAGTTATCTACATGGAAGGACACCCTGTTGATTATATAATAGACGGATATGAAAGGGAAATGAAAGTTACGCAGGAAGGAGGTAAGTTAGCTATTGATATAAATATAAGCCTTGAGGGCCAGCTGGGTGCTTATTATGTAGGTAAAAAAATACTTGAAAAAGGTGAGTTGCAAGGACTGCAAAATACCTTTAATAAGTCAATTAGTGAAGAATGTGAAAAAAACATGGGAATTGCTATGAAAAAATTTGAGATAGATCCATTTGGAACCCGTGAAAATGTTGAAAAATTTAACCCTTCGTTATGGAACAAAATAGAAAAGGATTGGGATGGGAAATATAAAAATGCAACAGTAAATGTGACTGTTAATACTAAAATCCGAAGAATCGGAGCAGTTCAATGAATAAAATTGCATAATCTGTTAATACTTTTAATGTGAATCAATCATTATATCCGGGGGGGATAAACATGAAGAAATTTATATTAACAAGCATTACCATAATCATTTTAATTTTCATAGTTTTAAATACAAATAATATGAGTAAAAAAGTAAGTCAAAGTGATGTTGCTGGTAAAATTATAAGGTTTCATGTGATAGCTAATAGTGATGACAAAACAGATCAAAAGTTGAAATTAAAAGTAAGAGATTCTGTTTTAAAATATATATCGCCAAAACTTAAGGATTGTAAGAACATAGAAGAATCAAGAAAGATTATAAATAATGAAAATAAAAACATTAAAAAAATTGCGGAAACGGTTATAAAGAAAAATGGGTTTAAATATTCCGTAGCGTCGACACTTTCAGAGGAAAACTTTCCAGTTAAAACTTACGGAAATATAACTTTGCCTCAAGGTAAATATGAGGCTTACAGAATTATTATCGGAACTGGCACAGGTCAAAACTGGTGGTGTGTTATGTTTCCGCCATTATGTTTTGTAGATATTACTAAAGGAAATGTATCATATGAAAAAACGGAAAAAGAAATGAAAACAGTATTATCGGATGATGAGTATAATTTGGTAGATAATACTGTTAGTAATAAAAAAATAGTTGTTAAATTTAAAATTGGCGAGATTTTCAACAAATTATTTAGTTGAAAAAATATCTAGAAGACTACTAGGAGGATAATAATTATTATCCCCTTATGAGGAATACCGGGAGGGAAACATATGAAAATGCTAAAGAAAAGAATTTTGTATACAAGTGTTGTAACTATAATTGTTGTTTTTTCAACTACTTTTGCTATACTAATGTTTTTGGAAAGATTAGATTATAGAAATTATCTTCAAGGTCAATATAGTAAAAATATGTATGAACTTGTTAGTTCTGTACAAAATATAAGGGTAAACCTAGGTAAATCTGCTATTGTGGGGTCTAGGGAACAGAGCATAGTAGTCTTTGAAGAAATATTTAGACATTCAGCCACCGCGAATGATAAATTACATTCGTTGCCACTCGATCAATCAGTTATTTCGGATACTAGTGAATTTTTAACTCAAGTAGGAGATTTCTGCTACACTTTAGGCAAAGCATCATCAGAAGGAAAGGAACTTAATGATAAGGAATATGAACTAATTGACAAATTAGAGATACAATCGTATACGCTCCAGGAACAATTAAATGGCGTGCTTTCTCAAATAAATGAAGGTAAAGTCAAATGGGGAGAAATTAGGAAAAGAAGTAGTGGAGTATTTGCAAAAGAGGGTAAGAGCCTTGTGACTGAAAAATTCACGGGTATACAAAAACAAATAGTTCAGTATCCAGCATTAATTTATGATGGGCCTTTCTCAGATAATGTATTAGAAATAAAGCCTAAAATAATATCCCAAAAGGAAGTAAGCGAAAAAGAAGCAATCAAGATAATAAAAAATATATTTGGAGGAGATAAAATTGAAAGCATTGAAAGTAATCCACAAGAAGGGAAGACTAAAATACCTGCTTACAACTTTCATGTAGCATTTAAAGGTAGAAATAAAGGTGATGGTAAAGCAGTAATAGAAGTAAGTAAAAACGGAGGTAGAATAGTATATTTATTAGATAATAGGGCTATAGGAAAACCAACTTTGAATGCTGATAAGGCAATACAAAGTGGAAGTAAGTTTATTAGTAAAATAGGATATAAAAATATGGAGTCTACATACGTGCTGAATTATGATAATACAGTAGTGGTAAGTTATGTGTATAAACAAGGAGAAGTGGCGATTTACCCAGATCAAGTAAAGCTTAAGATTGCGCTAGACGATGGTAGTATCATAGGAATTGAATCTGAAAAATTTCTAATTTCTCATGTTGAAAAAAGGAATAACGTTAAACCAAAGGTAACAGCGGCAAAAGCGCAAGAGAAGGTTGGTAAAAGGCTTAAAATAAATAAAAGTAGTTTGGCTATCATACCAACCGAGACTAATAAAGAAGTATTGTGCTATGAGTTTTTAGGGGTATACAAGGAGAAAAATTTTATTGTGTACATTAATGCTGATACTGGTTATGAAGAAAGAATAATGGAAATAATAGACACTCCTAATGGAAAGTTAACTATTTAGTATAATAAAAGGTTTAGAGTAGGAAAATATTATATGTAGTCAATTAGAGAGAGGATATATGTGCGATTTATGCACGTATATCCTCTCTCTAATTGGGTTGTTTTAATGACATTTCAAAAGTGGAGTATAAATCTCCTTCTGAAGTTGTCAGTTCGTCTAATTCGAGGCTATGCAGTGACCAGGAGATGATTTAATTTGACGTTATAAATTCAAGTTGTGTTATTAGAGAAAGTGTTTTGAAAATTAAAATACAAAGGAATAGATAAAAATGATATAATATGATATAATACTAAATTTATTTGGGAAATGGTTACTATGATTATAAGGAGTGAGCGTTAATGAAAAAGAAGATAGCAGTGTTATTTGGTGGTCAGTCCACAGAACATGAGGTTTCGAGATTGTCAGCAACATCAGTATTGAAAAATATTGATCAAACAAAATATGATATATACCCTATAGGAATAACTAAGAATGGGCTATGGTTTGAATATACTGGTAAATTAGATAACATAGAGAATGGTGAATGGGAAAAGGACGAATATTATAAAAGGCCAGAGGGACAAAAAATTATATTTAATAAAGAAGTGGATGTAGTATTCCCAGTATTGCATGGTTCGTTTGGAGAAGATGGAACTATTCAAGGTATGTGCAAATTATCCAATATTCCTTGCGTGGGTCCCGGAGTAATGTCCTCCGCTATTTGCATGGATAAAGTATATACAAAATACTTATTAGAAAAATTCAATGTGAAGCAAGCTGATTATGTGGTAATAAATTCGAGCGAACATGCAAAAGACAAAGAAATATTAATAGAAAAGATAGAAAAAAAATTGGGATATCCAGTATTTGTTAAACCGTCTAATGGAGGGTCCTCTGTAGGTATAACAAAAGCACACAACAACTATGAATTAATGCTTGGAGTAGAAGAAGCTCTAAAATATGATAGAAAAATTTTAGTTGAACAGGCCATTAATGCAAGGGAAATTGAGGTTGCTGTAATAGGGAATGATTATCCTGAGGCGGCTATTCCTGGAGAAGTAATCCCCGCAAAAGAATTTTATGATTATGAAGCTAAATATAAAAACGAGGAATCTAAACTTTTAATACCTGCAGCGCTCTGTGAAGCTAAGCTACAGACAATTAAAGATGAAGCTATAAAAATTTATAAAATACTAGATTGTGCTGGAATGGCAAGAGTGGATTTCCTAGTGGATAAAGAAACAGAAGATGTTTATTTAAATGAAGTTAATACTATACCAGGTTTTACTCAAATAAGTATGTACCCTAAAATGTGGCAAGCTACAGGGAAAACTTATGTGAAGCTTATTGATGAACTTATTGAATTGGCTATCAATAGGAACAATAAATAATAGTTTTAACGATATTTCAGCTCCGCAGGAGATGGTTTAATAGGAATTATTAAAATACAGTAAAGAGAGGTAAATACTTATGACAACAGCTTTGGCTATGATTTCTGGAGGCCTTGATAGTATATTAGCAGCAAAACTTGTAAAAGATCAGGGAATAGAAGTCATTGGGATATGCTTTAAATCACACTTTTTCAATGAGGAAAATGCATTGAAAATCGTTAAACAAATAGATATACCATTAGAAGTTATAGATTTTTCAGATGAACACTTTCAAATGGTAAAGAATCCAAAACATGGATATGGGAAGAATGTGAATCCTTGCATAGATTGCCATGCTATGATGATGAGATATAGTGGAGAGCTATTAGAAAGATTTCATGCAGATTTTATTATAACAGGAGAAGTGTTAAATCAAAGACCTATGTCGCAAAATAGATCAGCTTTAGATATAGTGAAAAATGAATCGGGTATAGGAGATAAAATCTTAAGGCCATTATGCGCTAAGAATCTTAATCCAACTCAAATGGAGATTGAAGGGTTAATAGATAGAAATGCTCTTTTGGATATAAAAGGTAGAAGCAGAAAGACTCAAATGGAACTAGCGCAAATGTGGGGTATCCTAGAGTATCCATCACCTGCTGGTGGATGTAAACTTACGGAGCCTAACTATTCTATAAGACTCAAGGACCTTCTGGAGTATAAAGAAGATATATCAAAAAAAGATTTAGAGCTATTAAAAATAGGAAGACATTTTAAAGTATCTAAGGATGTTAGGATTATATCTACAAGAACTCAGGAAGAGGGGGAATTATTAAAACAACTTTTAACGCAGGAAGATTTAATATTCTTATCTGCAGATTATAATGGGTCTACTGTTGCTATAATTGGCAAAGAGACAAATGAAGATATTGAATTTGCAGCTAAAGTTGCGGGGAGATATTGTAAGGGTAAGGATGAAAAAAATATATCTATTAGTTATGGCAGTTATGATCAGCCTTTAAATAAATTTATAGATATAACGCCTGCAACTGATGAAGAAATAAACAACTACATTTTAAAATAGCGAGGGGTAAAGTTATGAATAAAAACGCAATAATTTCAGTTGTTAGCAAACAAGCTGACAATGAAGATGATGGTGAAGCAATTGAGGTGGTGACACCGGGTAAATTTTATAAAGAAGATGATTGCTATTATGCAGTTTATGAAGAGACCGAGATTTCAGGAATGAAGGGAACTACTACTACTTTAAAAATTGATGAAGAAAAGTTTACACTTATAAGAACAGGAACTACTAATACTGAAATGAAATTTAAAAAGTATGTAAGGGACTTAACTTTATACAATACGCCCCATGGAGCATTAGATCTTACTGTGGATACTAAGGAGTTAAAGATGAATGTGGACAATAACGGCGGAGATGTATTTATAGATTATGATATGATAATAGGGAATCAACAAGTTTTAAGTACGACTTTGCAAATTAACATTAAAGCACAATAAAAATAAAGGCTATGTTCTAATTTTAGAACATAGCCTTTATTAGCATGATACACTTTAAAAAAACATACACTTTAAAAAAACATACACTTTAAAAAAACAAGTTAAAGTTATGTGTATAGTTTTTGTGTATAAGTGTCAATAATTTAAGTGACAACATAATATATAGAAAATCTAGGAGTGATTTAATGTTAAAAAATATTAATTATGAGAAGATAATAGAAGCTATTTGTTACGTTAAAGGCATAAAAAGTCATGAATCATTAAAAATATTAAAAGACAGAGAGTGTAAGTATATTTTATTCTTATTATTAAAAAAGTATAAATGTGGAGATGAAGAAAGCGCTTATAAGAATTTTCTGATTTCAAACAAAAGAGCTGCTAATTATGGGTTAAAAAAAGCAGAGGAACGATTTTTCATTAATAAAGAATTTAGAGAGAGGTATTTCGAAATAGAAAATATATTAGAGGGAAATGACTAGAAATGCAAATATAAATATTTGAGATTTTACATAACAAAACTCCAAAAAAAAGAAAAACAAAAAAACACTGGTGAATGACAAAAAAATATGCTAAAATATTATTATTATTTTAATAATAAATACGCCATTATACCATGCTATTCAATTTACAGGGTAATTCCTATTATAGAATTATAAAGAACATTTGTCAAGTTATTTTTTATAATAGTTAAATAAATTATGATGAGCAATAAAACATAGGGGGAGTAATTATGAGTGCTAAGTACATATTTGTTACAGGGGGAGTAGTGTCATCTTTAGGGAAAGGAATAACAGCAGCTTCGTTAGGAAGGCTTTTAAAAAATAGAGGGTTAAAGGTTTCTATTCAAAAATTTGACCCATATTTAAATGTGGACCCGGGCACCATGAGTCCATATCAGCATGGTGAAGTTTTTGTTACGGATGATGGTGCGGAAACAGATTTAGATTTAGGGCATTATGAGAGATTTATTGATGAGAACTTAAGCAAGAGTAGTAATGTAACCACAGGGAAAGTATATTGGTCAGTCATATCAAAAGAGAGGCGAGGGGACTATTTAGGTGGTACAGTGCAAGTAATCCCACATATAACTAATGAGATAAAAGAAAGGGTCTATCGAGTAGATAAAGAAAAAGACGTAGATGTTGTTATAACTGAAATCGGTGGAACTGTTGGGGATATTGAATCTTTACCTTTTTTAGAGGCTATAAGGCAGGTGAAATATGAAGTAGGAATAGAGAATGTTTGCTTTATCCATGTTACATTAGTGCCATATTTAAGGAAGGCTGGAGAACTTAAAACCAAGCCAACCCAACATTCTGTAAAAGAATTGAGAAGTATAGGCATTCAGCCAGACATCATAGTATGTCGTTCTGAGAAGGAGATATCTGATGATTTGAAGTCCAAAATAGGTCTGTTCTGTAATTTGGAGGCGAACTGCGTAATTCAAAACTTGGATGCTGAGAATTTATATGAAGTGCCACTTATGCTTCACAAAGAAGGATTAGATACCCTAGTGTGTAAAAAATTAAAATTTACTTGTCTTGAAATAGATAATAGTGCGTGGATTAATATGGTAGATAAATTAAAGAGTTTATCTGGAAATGTAAAAATAGCTTTAGTAGGAAAATATGTAGAACTTCATGATGCATATATTTCTGTTGTTGAGGCATTGAGTCATGGAGGTCTTTATAATGATTGCAATGTAGAAATTAAATGGGTAAATGCCTGCGATATAACTTCAGAGAATGCAAGTGAAATATTGGAAGATGTTGACGGAATATTGGTGCCTGGAGGATTTGGTGATAGAGGAATTGAAGGCAAAATACAGGCGACTCGATATGCTAGAGAAAATAAAGTGCCGTTCTTTGGGATATGCCTTGGTATGCAATGCGCTGTTATAGAATATGCAAGAAATGCGTCGGGACTCAAAACCGCTAATAGTTCAGAAATCGATGCGCAGACGAAGTATCCAGTAATAGATTTAATGCCAGACCAAAAAGATTTAGATGAAAAAGGAGGTACAATGAGACTAGGGCTATATGCATGTAAATTAGCAAAAGATTCTAATGCTTATGAAGCGTACAAAGATGAAGTAATATATGAAAGACATAGGCATAGATATGAATTTAATAATGAGTATAGAAAAGAAATGATTGACGCAGGACTTTTGCTTACAGGAACAAGTCCTGATGAAAAATTAGTAGAAATAGTTGAAATTAAAGATCATCCTTGGTTTGTTGGAGTTCAGTTTCATCCAGAACTTAAATCTAGACCTAATAAACCACATGTATTATTTAGTGCATTTATTAAGGCCTCGCTTAATAAATGATATAGTTAAAGGGCTGTAAGTAACATAAGCAGCCCTTTATTTTTTTACTCCATAACAAATTATTAAACAATTTTAAATTATAATGATTTTTATATAAAACTTACTAATAGTTTCAATTTAAATTTAGCAGGAATTTAATTAAATTTATAGAATTTAGTATTAAACACTATAGCCAAGAAAAATGGATTTGTTTTAACGGCATTTCAGCACTGCAGGTGATGATTAGTAATCCTTATGTAAAAAAATTCACATAAGAAGTATAAAATATGGAGGTGAAGTAATTGGTATTTGATACTAATATTGCTATGGCTTTGAAAAATCCTAATGGTGAGTACAAAATTTGCGAACTGACAATATTTGAAATAGAGAACATGGAAACTGTATTTCCCTCTTTAAAAGTTGAATTACATAAAGGTACTGAAATATTAATTAAGGTTAAGTGTTCGCTATGTGAGGAGTTTCATTTTTATCATTATAATATTAAGGAGTTTTTTAAAATAAATATGGTTATAGGAGGATGTGAACAATTAGCCTTACCTATATTTTTAATTGGCAAGAATCAAAAAGTTATTGAAAAAGTAAATGAATATAGACAGACTATAGAGAAGATTTACGCTATGATATAAAAGAAAAAACAAGTAATTAGGCGGGACATGGAACTATATAGGTTGCTGGGGAATTTAAATATAGTGGATTAAAATTGTGAAATAGGATATAATTTAAAGAATATATCATTTCAAGAAAATTCATTGGATAGTAGACTCGTTTTAAAATTCCCATGATATTTATTAAATAGATATTATATATGAAATACCCTTCGGAGGTGCAGATTTTTGATAAATAAAGATTTTGATAATAGGACAGTAGTCGAGCTGCGGGAACATTGCAAAGAACTCGGCATTAAAAATATTTCTAAACTTAAAAAAAGTGAATTAATTGAGGAAATAAAGAAGATAACGCCAGTTTCTATGCAAAAGGATGGAGTTATTTTAAGAGAAAAAATAAGTCCCAAAAACACTTCTACAGCTGGAGACAATATTATAGGAAATTCAGAGAAGCAAATCGAAATTAACCCAATTCAAACTACTCAAGCTACCAATAATTCAGAACATGATACAGGTTTTAAAAATCAAAATGAAAATAAAAAAGAAAAATTACAAGAAATGATAAATGAATCGGGATCGGCAAGAGGAGTCCTGGAAATAATTGAAAACAATAGTTATGGGTTTCTAAGGGGGAATAATTACTTATCAGGACCTGACGATATATATGTTTCGCCATCTCAAATTAGAAGATTTAACTTAAAAACAGGTGATGAAGTAGAAGGTAAGGTTAGAACGCCTAAAGAAGGTGAAAAATTTAAAGCTCTGTTGTATGTACAACAAGTAAATGGAGAAAATCCTGACAGAGCTGTAGGTAGAAGACCTTTTGAAAAGTTAACTCCGATTTATCCAACTCAAAGATTGACACTAGAAACATGTGCAACTGATTTGTCTTCGAGAATGATGGATATTATTTCTCCTATAGGAAAAGGGCAGAGAGGCATAATTGTAGCACAGCCAAAGGCGGGAAAAACAACACTTCTTAAAAAAATCGCTAACAGTATCTCTATAAATCACCCAGAAGTAAAATTAATTGTTGTTTTAATAGATGAAAGGCCTGAAGAAGTTACTGATATGCAGAGATCTATTAATGGTGAAGTTATTTATTCAACTTTTGATGAAGAACCAGATCATCATACAAAAGTAGCTTCTATGGTTCTTGAGAGAGCTAAAAGAATGGTAGAACAAGGTCAAGATGTAGTTATTCTATTAGATAGTTTAACTAGGCTTTCTAGAGCTTACAATTTAACCGTAACCCCTTCAGGAAGAACTCTATCCGGAGGACTTGATCCTAGTGCACTCTTGATGCCGAAGAAATTTTTTGGAGCGGCTAGAAATATAGAAGAGGGAGGAAGTTTGACAATCCTTGCTACTGCTTTGGTAGAAACAGGAAGTAGAATGGATGACATGATTTTTGAGGAATTTAAGGGTACAGGAAATATGGAAGTTCACTTAGATAGAAAACTTCAAGAAAGAAGAATATTCCCAGCAATAGATATTTATAAATCAGGGACAAGAAGAGAGGATTTATTACTTACTAAGATTGAAATGGAGACTATTTATAATTTAAGGAAGATAATGTATAGAGAAGGCAATGCATTAGGTGTAACAGAAAAACTTCTAAACTTATTGGCTACAACAAAGAGTAATAATGAATTTTTTGAGATGATAAATAAGAATTTTGAGTTATTAGCTAGATAACACAACTTTTAAATTAGTATAATTAAAAAAATGGAAAAGATAATTAAATCTTTTCCATTAATATATTATTCTGCATCTTCATTTTTTATGTTAAATTTCTTCATGAATCTATCAACTCTTCCACCGGCATCAATATTCTTTTGCTTACCAGTGTAGAATGGATGGCAATTAGAACATACATCTACTTTAAGTTCTTGTTTAGTAGATCCTGTAATAAAAGTGTTTCCACATGCGCATTTAACAACTGTGTCATGATGGTATTCTGGATGTATTGCTTCTTGCATATTTTTCACCTCTTTCAAAAAAAATATATACCCGTATTGTCAACTCTTTAATTTTATCATATAATTAATAATTAAGTCAATAAGAATAAAAATATATTAAAGTAAAAAAACATGTGTAAGATTTGCCATAGAATTATAAGGCATACTTAAAGCTGTGCTTTTAAAACATGGATTAACAAATTGGAGGGAAAAATATGTACGGACCAAAAAATCATGGCTGGGTGGAAGTTATTATAGGGCCTATGTACAGCGGGAAGTCTGAGGAACTTATACGTAGGATAAGAAGAATTAAAATTGCAAGACAGAAAGTGCAGGTTTTCAAACCTGAAATTGACAATAGATATAGCAGGGGAGACGTGGTGTCTCACTCCGGAACTAAGGTAGATGCAGTTCCGGTTAAGAATAGCGCACAGATGTTGCAGCTCTTGGATGCAGATACACAAGTTATTGCTATAGATGAGGTACAGTTTTTCGATAAGGGTATAATTGATGTAATCACTACCTTAGCTGATAGCAATAAAAGGGTTATATGTGCGGGTTTAGATATGGATTTTAGAGGGATACCTTTCGGACCGATACCTACACTTCTGGCTGTGGCGGAATTTGTTGACAAAATTCAGGCTATTTGTGTAGTGTGTGGCAATCCGGCTACTAGAACTCAACGTTTAATTAATGGGAAACCGGCTAAATATGAAGATCCCATTGTCTTAATTGGAGCTACGGAATCCTATGAAGCGCGATGTAGAAAGTGTCACATTGTCCCAAAAGAAGGGGTGTAACTATGGCTAAAAACATAAATGTCGGAGGTCAGGCAGTAATTGAAGGGGTTATGATGAGAGGAAGCGCGGGAATTGCCACCGCGGTGAGAACTGAGCAAGGGGAAATTGTAGTGGAGAAAAAAGGATACACAGCTTACACTAAAAAAAATAAAATTTTGGGGCTTCCAATAATAAGAGGGTTTGTTTCTTTAATTGAGTCTTTAGTTATAGGTGTAAAAACTTTAAATTATTCAGCTTCTTTTTTTGAAGAAGAGGAAGAACCTTCAAAATTAGATAAATGGATAAAAAAAGTATTCAAGGAAAAAAGCAATGATGTAATTGTGGGGATATCTCTCGTCATTTCATTGATTATATCTATAGGGTTATTTTTTATTTTACCAACTCTTGTAGCTAGTCTTTTTAGTAAGGTGGGCGCAAGCACAATGGGTATGAATATTGTAGAAGGAATTATTAGAGTTTTAATATTTTTAATATACGTATATTTAATAGGAAAAATGGAAGATATCAAGAGGGTATATCAATACCATGGCGCAGAACATAAAACTATATTTTGTTATGAAAACAATGTTGAATTAACTCCAGAGAATGCAGCTAAGTTTGGAAGACTGCATCCAAGATGTGGTACGAATTTTTTGTTTTTAGTTATGATAGTTAGTATAATAATGTTTTCTTTAACTGGTTGGAATTCAATCTGGGAAAGAATAATGTATAGAATAGTACTTCTTCCTTTGATTTCGGGTGGAAGCTATGAAATTATTAAATGGATGGGAAAAAGCACAGGCACCCTAGCTAAAATCCTTTCTTATCCAGGACTGAAATTGCAGAACCTAACTACGAGGGAACCGGATTTGTCTCAGATAGAAGTGGCAATAAAGGCGCTTAAAGTAGCTGAGGGTATTGAATGTGTCTAATATAAAAAACAAATATATTCATCCCGTGGTAATCATAAATGAAGGTGGTAGGAAATGAATATAGGAGAAATACTTCTAGAATCGTATGAAATTTTAAAAAAAGTTCAGATTGAAAGTTATTTGTTGGATTCACAACTCTTACTTGCTAAGGTTTTAAATAAGGATAAATTGTTCATAATGCTTAATAGAGATTTTAATCTTAATCAAAAGCAGGAAAATGAATTTTCGCGGTTAATTCAGATTAGAAAAAGTAAAATGCCTATAAAATACATTCTTGGTGAATGCGAATTTATGGGAATGGATTTTATAGTAAGGCCAGGAGTTTTGATACCGAGGCCTGACACTGAAATTTTAGTTGAAGAAGTAATTAATCATATAAATGAAAAAGCTTATACTGAAGTGTGTGATGTTTGTAGTGGAAGTGGAGCTATTGGCATAGCCATAGCTGAATTCATTAAAAGTACGAAGGTAACGCTGTATGATATAGCTGATGACGCTTTAACTGTGGCAAAATTGAATATAGAAAGATTTGACTTGGCTATTAGAGTTAACGTGGAGAATAGTGACTTATTGAAAGCTCCTATTGAACAAAACAAGAAATTTGAAGTGGTAGTTTCCAATCCACCTTATATAAGAGAAGATGTTATACCAACTTTAATGGATGATGTAAAGGAATATGAACCGTATATAGCCCTTAGTGGTGGAAGAGATGGTTTAGATTTTTACAGGAGGATTACAGAAGAGAGTTTACAGGTTTTGAAAAAGGGAGGGCTCTTAGCTTTTGAAATAGGATATGATCAAAGAGAAGAAGTTAGCAATATTCTTTTAAAATCAGGATTTAAGAAAATAGAATGTATTAAAGATTTGGCTGGGAATGATAGGGTCATTAAAGCCATTTTAGTGTAATAAATGTTAAATCATCTCCTGCGGAGATACACAGCTTCGACGAAGGTGTATTAGCTAGATGCAATTTGTATTTTGAATCTAATTGTGATAAAATAATATGATGTGAAAATATATATACGGAGTGATAAATATGTTGGGTAGGCTTGATTTTACAGAAAATAAATACGATGAGATTTCAATTAAAATTTGCGACCCGTTGGTTATAGCTAATCAAAAGGAATGGCAAAAGTTATGCAAAGAACATGCAGAATTGGAAATACTCGTTACAAAATATAGAATATATAAAAAAGCTAAGCAGGATTTAGAATCAAACAAAGAAATGCTTAGAGAAGAATCAGATAAAGAAATGAAAGATATGATTCAAGAAGAGATGAAGGACTTAACTCAAACTAAAGAAACTATGCAGGAAGAATTAAGAATTTTACTTTTGCCTAAGGATCCAAATGATGATAAAAATGTATTTGTTGAAATTAGGGCAGGAGCAGGTGGAGATGAAGCAGCATTGTTTGCAGCAAATCTATTCAGAATGTATACAAGATATGCAGAGCGTAATAGATGGAAAGTTGAAGTAATGAGTGCTAATGAAACTGATATTGGCGGATTCAAAGAAGTGGTATTTATGATAAAAGGTGAATCTACATATAGTAAATTTAAATACGAAAGTGGAGTACACAGGGTTCAAAGGGTTCCAGATACAGAGTCGAGCGGAAGAATTCATACGTCTACGGCTACTGTAGCAGTGCTGCCAGAGGTTGAAGATGTAGACATTGAAGTTAGTGCTAACGATTTAAGGATAGATGTGTTTAGAGCATCTGGTAATGGCGGACAGTGTGTTAATACAACAGATTCAGCAGTAAGAATGACACATATCCCTACAGGACTTGTAGTTTCTTGTCAGGATGAGAAGTCTCAGTTAAAGAATAAAGAAAAAGCACTAAAAATATTAAAATCTAGATTGTTTGATAAAGCTGAGGCTGAAAGATCGGCAGGAATAGCTGAAGATAGAAGGAGTCAAGTAGGTACGGGAGATAGAAGTGAGAGAATAAGAACTTACAACTATCCTCAAGGAAGGGTAACAGATCATAGAATAGGGTTAACATTGTATAGATTAGAATCTTTTCTTGATGGAGATATAGATGAAATGCTAAATACCTTGATAACCGCTGATCAAGCAGAAAAGATGAAATCCATGGGTAATAATGATTAGAATTTAGTCTAGGCACATGTAAATAAACTAGCATATTGATTTGTGTTTTATAAGGACTCTTATTATTATAAGTGAAAGGTGAAATTATGAATATAAATAAAGCCATTAGAAAGCAAAAAAAGACCTGCAAATGTTAATGCTATCAATGTGCTTTATTTTTGTTTTATTGCTAAATATATTAATAGACAAAAGATTATAAATATATTTTAATAGATGACTTATATAGATATTGTGTTCAAGCAATCTTTTCTGATGATATAGAAAAAATTAAAGATTGCGGCATAAACCCCCACTGACACAAATAAAATTAGTGTATAGGGAAATAAGCATAAAGCTAAACGCTTCTATACTTTATTCTCATATGGAATTGTAGTATATATGATTATAATTCTATAAAAGTGGGGGTATAAATTTGAATAATAGTATTGTTTTGATAATCATATTTTCAGGAGTAATAGCTTTGATCGGTACTATGACAGGGGCGTTTTTAGGTGTTATTATGAACAAACCTTCACAAAAATTTTTGGGGAATATTATAGGATTTTCATCAGGACTTATGCTTTCTATTGTAGTTTTTGAACTTATTCCAGAAGCTACAGAAAAAACAGGATTGCCAGGAACCTTATTATTTTTAATCCTAGGAATTATTATTGTTGTAACAATAGACAAAATCAGCAATTTAAGTGGCAATGCAAATTCTCAATATACAAAGGTGGCTTTTATGGTTGCCATTGGAATAATGATTCATAATTTTCCAGAAGGTCTAATAATGGGATTTGGGTTTGTTAACGGAGAAAACTTAGGCCTTAAAATGAGCGTTATAATTGCAATACATGATGTGCCTGAAGGGTTGGCTGTGGCAGCACCTCTAATGCTTTCGGGAACAAAGGGTAGAAAAATATTATTTTATGCATTTTTAACAGCATTGCCTACTGCAATTGGCGCTTGGATAGGAATTTATATTGGCAGCATATCTGTAAATATATTAGGTGGTGCTCTAGCATTTGCGTCAGGTGTCATGTTATATGTGATTTACGGAGAGATGATTCCACAGTCTAAAAAGCTCTGGTCAGGAATAACAAACACATTGGGGATACTTTTGGGGATAATAGTTGGGTTAATAGTGACTAATGTGCTTTAATGAATTTCAGAAGGAGAGTCTCCCACTTCTATAAGTGGGAGTATAAATCTCCTTCTGAAGTCGTCAATGCATCTTCTTCGAAGATGTGCAGCATCGCAGGAGATGATTTAATTAAGGGGTGGAAGGATGAAAACGAAGATAACAATAATAGATGAAAATAATATTGAACAAAATGTAATTAATGAGGCTGGACTCGTTATAGCTGAAGGCGGATTAGTTGTTTTTCCTACGGAAACAGTTTATGGTCTTGGTGCGAATGCCTTAGATAAGATTGCTGTAGAAAAAATTTTTAAGGCTAAGGGAAGACCACAGGATAACCCCCTTATTGTGCATGTGGCAGATTTTAATATAGAGTATTTAGTTAAAGAAATACCCTATATAGCCAAAGAAATTATGAATAGATACTGGCCTGGACCAATAACACTTATTTTTAATAAGTCTAATTTGATCCCTATAACTACAAGTGCGGGACTCGATACTGTAGGTATACGTATGCCAGCGAGCCTCATTGCAAGAAAACTTATTGAGGCAGCTGGAACACCTATTGCAGCCCCATCAGCCAATATATCTGGCAGACCCAGTCCAACTGATGTAGAAAGTTGTATTGAAGATTTAAATGGAAAGATAGAGTATATTCTAGGGGGAGATAAAAGTAAAGTAGGCCTTGAGTCAACAATAGTTGATTGTACTTGTACCCCTTTATGTATACTAAGGCCGGGGGCTATAACCATTGAGATGTTAAGAGAGATAGATGAGAAAATATATATTGATAAAAATATAATGTCTAAACCAAAGAACGATTTTAAACCTAAAGCACCTGGCATGAAATATAGGCATTATGCACCAAAATCTCCAGTTAAAATTATATGTGGAGATTTAGAAAAAACTGTTGCAAAAATTAATGAAATAGTGCAGACTAATATGGGCTATAAAAAAATAGGAATTATAGCAACAGATGAAACTAAAGCTAAATATCCTTACGGCACTGTTATTTCATTAGGAAGCAGAAAGCACTTAGAGGGTGTGGGCAAAAATCTTTTTGAAGTTTTAAGAAGTTTTGATGATACCGATGTAGATTTAATATTATCAGAAGCGTTTGAAGAAAAGGGTATAGGTGTTGCTATAATGAATAGGCTTAAGAAATCTGCAGGATTTGATATGACTGAAGTATAGTAGATAACAATTTATAGTTGATATCTATTCCAGATGAATATGAGGAGGATAACTATGGGTATATTGTATGTTTGTAATGAGAAAATGCGAAGAAGCTATATGATAGAATCTATTTATAGTAAAATATATACTATAAATATCATAGACCCATATGTTAAAGATGCCTTAGTATATTCCAAAAAATTTAGTGAATTAAAGAATAATATATTCTTATTATTGGATAAGATAAAGAAGATAATAGTATTTAAATAGTTTATTTAAATACCGATATCTTCTTTTTTTGTAATATAATATCTTAGATAATAAAATATTGGGGGTGTTTCGTAATGAAAATAGCGTTAGGTAGTGACCATGGTGGTTTAAGTTTGAAAAAAGAGATTATTAAACATCTGGAGAGTAAAAACATCCAGGTAGCGGACTTTGGTACTTATACTGAGGAGTCTTGTGATTATCCAGATTATGCGCTAAAAGTTGCGCAGGAAATAGTAGTTAAAAATTTTGAACTTGGTATACTAATATGCGGCACAGGGATTGGAATAAGTATTGCTGCTAATAAAGTACCTGGGATAAGAGCTGCACTATGCAGCGACACTTTTAGCGCTCATGCAACGCGTGAGCATAATAATGCTAACATACTAGCTCTTGGCGAGCGAGTTATTGGCACTGGGTTAGCCCTGGATATCGTAGATGCTTTTATCAATGCAAAATTTCAAGGGGACAGACATCAAAAAAGAATTGATAAAATAACTAAAATTGAGGAAAAATATTCTAAATAAATAATAAAAAAGTAGGAGGAATAACATATGAGTAAAGTAACGCAAATCACACATCCACTTATACAACACAAATTGGCATACATAAGAGACAAAAATACAGGTTCAAAGTATTTTAGAGAGTTAGTTTCAGAGGTTGCAATGCTTATGGCTTATGAAGTTACCCGTGATATACAATTAGAAGAAGTAGAAATTGAAACTCCTATTTGTATTACTAAATGCAAAGTTTTGGCTGGAAAGAAAATGGCTATAGTACCTATATTAAGAGCGGGTTTGGGAATGGTTGATGGTATGTTAAATCTTATACCGGCAGCTAAGGTTGGACATATAGGAATGTATAGGAATGAGGAAACGTTGCAACCAGTTGAGTACTTCTGTAAATTGCCTCAGGACATTAGTGAAAGAGATGTAATTGTTACGGATCCTATGATTGCTACAGGAGGTTCTGCAATAGATGCAATTTCAGCTCTTAAGAAAAGAGGAGCAAAAAATATAAGAATTATGTGTCTTATAGCTTCACCGGAGGGGATTAAGGCTATTACGGAGGCGCACCCAGATGTAGATATATATGTAGCGTCAATTGATGAAAAATTAAATGAAAAAGGATATATTGTACCGGGTCTTGGTGATGCTGGAGATAGATTATTTGGAACTAAATAGTTAATTATTACAATTTATATATGAAAACTTAAAAAGCAACTTACAGAAAATTATCTGTAAGTTGCTTTTTTTTACTTAATTAAATTTTATTGAAAATATCTATTAAGTAATCCCTTAAATGCGCAGCCGTGACGTGCTTCATCTTTGCACATTTCATGTACTGTATCATGAATTGCATCATAGTTAAGTTTTTTAGCTAAAGTAGCTAAATCTTTTTTACCTTGACAAGCACCGTGTTCAGCATCAACTCTCATTTCAAGGTTTTTCTTAGTGTCTGCGGTTACTACTTCTCCAAGCATTTCAGCGAATTTTGAAGCATGCTCAGCTTCTTCAAAAGCTATTCTCTTATAAGCTTCTGCAACTTCTGGGAAGCCTTCTCTATCAGCTTGACGGCTCATTGCTAAATACATACCAACTTCAGTACATTCTCCAACAAAGTTAGCTCTTAATCCTTCTATAATTTCTGCATCTACGCCTTTAGCAACTCCAATTACATGTTCATCTGCCCATGACATATCATTTTCAGTCTTCTCTATAAATTTATCACTTTTTGCACCACAAACTGGACAAACGCTAGGTGCGGAGTCTCCCTCGTGAATATATCCACATACTGTACAAACAAATTTCTTCATATTAATTTCCCCCTCGTATTCTTTTGAGTAAGATTACAATTATAAATTGTATCTCCTCGTATATTAGTTATATAATTTACTAAATAAATAAAAAATATGTGTTTACCTTTGCTACAATTACTACTATACACTAACGGATAATAATTATCAAGTAAAATTTAATATCTTTTAGTGGAAAAAGTTCGAGCGTATTCGACAAGTGGTTAATTTAATATATTTTCAATGCCATCTAAATCTTTTATTTGAATTAAATTCTTGTTGAAATCTATTAAGCCATCATCCCTCATATTCACGAGCTCTCTTGAAAGAGATGGCCTTTGTACACCTAGATGATCAGCAAGGCTTTTTCTAGACATAGGAAGTAGGAGTGCTAAGTTTTTTTG
Organism: Clostridium sp. CM041; assembly: GCF_055081035.1. NCBI lineage: Bacteria > Bacillati > Bacillota > Clostridia > Eubacteriales > Clostridiaceae > Clostridium > Clostridium sp. CM041. The sequence continues at coordinate 2,085,059 of NZ_CM143648.1, read as the reverse complement.
AATTTCATATTGAGAAAGTAAGTAATTAGATATTTTTTGTCTTAGGGTTTCAAAGGAGAGTTCTTTAATCTTTCTATTTAATAAAAGAATTTTACTTGATAATAATTGCATGAAGTTGTTTAGTACTTTAGGGTAGGAGCTACACATAGCTATAATATCTTTTTTTGAAATATAAAGTATAATTGAACCTTTATAAGATACTATAGTAGCTGGGTATATATTTGTCTCTGAAAAAGCGATTGCTTCTCCAAAAATTTTTCCTTTATCTAATTTTGCAAGGGTAACGACTTTTCCACTAGCATAATGTTTTTGTACTTCTAGTTTACCTTCAATTACAATGCCTAGAGATTCGCAGATCTCACCCTCAAGAGCAACAATGCAGGTTTGACATTCAGTGCATTTTTTGCAGTTATCGGAAATCGAATAGTTTATACTTGTAATTAAATTTTGCAATTCTTCACAAGTTAAACCTTTGAATAAAATACAGTGTTTTAAATGATTTACCAGTTTATCCATAAAATCACCCTCGAATTTTTATTTTGGTAACGTAAGTTACATATTAGTATAAGTAATTTTAATATAATTAACATATACAGTCAATTAAAAAATTAATTAGCTGTATGAAGATAAATAAAATAGTATACGAATTGTTATTTATTTGAATGGGCATCAATGTGAATATATAAAAAAATGGAGGAGTTAAAATATGAAAAGGAATATTATTAGTATAGATGAAAATAAATGTAATGGTTGCGGATTATGCATAAATGCTTGTCATGAAGGAGCCATAGAGCTCGTTAGCGGCAAGGCTAAATTAATAAGCGATGAATATTGTGATGGACTGGGAGATTGTCTGCCAGAGTGCCCAATAGATGCTATTAAAATAATCCAAAGAGATGCTGTAGAGTATGACGTACAGGCCGTTGAAATAAAAAAGAAACAAAATGATGCTAAACTTAATTCGCCTTGTGGATGCCCTGGTACAATGGAAAAATCAATAAAAAGAAATGCGAATTTGAATGTTAAACTAGCGGCAACTAAAATAAGCAGTTACGATGATTCGCCGCTAGATTCAGAATTAAATCAATGGCCAGTACAGTTAAAGCTAGTTAATTCAAAGGCAGGATTTTTAAAGGGTGCAGATATATTAATTGCTGCAGATTGCACGGCGTATGCTTATGGAGATTTTCATAAGAAATTTATTAAAGAGAGAGTAACATTAATAGGATGCCCAAAGCTGGATGATAATGATTATTACAGACAAAAAATTTCAGAGATATTAGAAAATAATAATATTAAAAGTATTACGGTAGTTAGAATGGAGGTGCCTTGTTGTGCAGGTATTGTGAATTCTGTAAAGGAAGCTATGCTTCGAGCTGGAATAATAGTTCCATACAAAGAGGTAACTATTGGTATAAACGGAGTAATAATTTAGTGTTGCTATAGTTGGCAGTAAACCCACGCTCTTTCAATACTTAAGCATGTCAGGACGGCATATAATATATGCTTTTCTTGACGTGCTTTATAGTAAGTTAACATATATAGTTCATTAAACACTTTAAATAATCGATGTTTTAGTGTAAAATAACAGTGATTGATTATTAGATTATAAATTTAATTTTTTATTTTTAATCTACATAATTAAAATATGTTTATACGAGGTATAATTATGGAAAGAATTGATAAGCATAATTATTATTTGGATATATGCGAAACAATATCTGAACGAGGTACTTGTTTACGTAGAAATTTTGCAGCTATAATAGTAAAAAATGATGAAATTATGTCTACTGGATATTCAGGAGCCCCTAGAGGAAGAGCGAATTGTTGTGATTTAGGGGTCTGTAGAAGAGAAGAATTAAAAGTCCCAAGAGGTACAAGGTATGAACTTTGTAGATCAGTACATGCTGAGCAAAATGCAATTATATCAGCCCGGAGAAATGATATGTTAGGGTCGACTTTGTATTTAGTTGGGAAAGAGGTTAATAGCGGTGAATTAGTTATAAATGCATCTCCATGTTCTTTATGCAAGAGGTTTATAATTAATTCGGGTATAGAAAAGGTTATAATTAGAGATAACAAAACGCAATATAATGTTGTATATGTAGAAGAATGGATAGAAAATGATGACTCAATTCAAGGTGATGGTGGATATTAATTATGAAATTCTGTAAATTAGTTTCATAAAGTTTAATCTTCTATTTATCAAATAGAAACAATATTTTTGTGAAAGAAAGGTTTTTTATGAGTAATAGATATATTTTAGCAATAATTACGGCTTTAATTTCTTTTATAACTACACCTTTAGTTAAGAAATTAGCAATAAAAGTGAATGCCATAGATATTCCTAAAGATGAAAGGCGAGTTCATAATAAGCCTATTCCAGTTATGGGAGGGCTCGCTATATACATATCTTTTGTTATAGGAACAATTTTATATAACGGTATCCTAACAACTTCTCAAATAGGTATAATTATTGGAGCAACTGTTATTGTTATTGGGGGCATTATAGATGATATTAAAGAGTTAAGTCCTAAATATAAGGTTTTAATACAGGTTATAGCGGCTATATGCCTTCTAGCATCAGGTATAAAAATATCAACTGTAACTAATCCTTTTAGAGAATTCTACCCTTATCTAAGTATAGGATGGGTTTACATCCCGGTAACAATAATATGGATTGTAGGTGTGACTAATGCTTTTAATCTAATAGATGGTTTAGACGGGTTAGCAGCAGGTATAGCATTTATATCTTCTGTTACCTTAATGATAGTTTCTTTACTTAATGGAAGACTCGAAGCAGCATTTTTGACGGCTGTCTTAAGCGGTGCTGTTTTAGGATTTATACCATACAATTTCAATCCGGCCTCTATATTTATGGGGGATACGGGATCTCAATTACTAGGGTTTCTTCTAGCAGCTATTTCAATTGAAGGGGCTATTAAATCTGCAACATCTTTTGTTATTGCAGTACCAATTTTAGCTTTTGGATTACCTATTTATGATACTCTTTTCGCTATGATTAGAAGGAAAGTTAATGGGAAATCTATGATGCAAGCAGATAAAGGCCATTTGCACCATAGGCTTTTGGATATGGGACTCAGCCAAAAACAAGCGGTTATTATCATGTATTTTATAAGCGCTGTTTTAGGCGGGATTGCCATTATAGCTATGCAAATTAGTAATCAAAGGGCGTATTTTTTGTTAGCATCAGTAATGGTTATAATAGTTTTAGTGGCTTGGAAATATGGGATTTTTCAGCAAAAAGAGTAATTTAGTTAACATGTGGTTATAAATTAAAATTAGGAGGTATCTGGTGGAAAATATTAAGGTTATAGTAATATTTGGTACAAGACCTGAGGCTATAAAAATGGCACCTCTTATTAAGCAATTAGAAAAAAATTCTCAAATACAATGTACGGTATGTGTCACAGCGCAGCACAGAGAAATATTAGACCAAGTCTTGGAGATTTTTGATATTGTACCTCAGTATGATTTAAACATAATGAAAGCGAAACAAAGCTTAACGGGGATAACATGTTCTGTTCTTCAAGGTTTAGAGGAAATATTTGAAAAAGAACAACCGGATATAGTGCTTGTACATGGAGATACAACAACGACATTTGCAGCAGCTCTGGCAGCTTTTTATAGAAAAATACCTGTTGGTCATGTAGAAGCAGGGCTAAGAAGTCATAATAAATATTTTCCCTACCCAGAAGAAATTAATAGGAAGTTAACTGGCGCTTTAGCAGATTTGCATTTTGCGCCTACAAGGACCTCTAAAGAAAACCTATTAAGAGAGGGAATAGAGGGAAGTAATATTTTTGTTACTGGAAATACAGTTATAGATGCAATGAAGTTTACAATTAAAGAGAAGTATATTTTTGAAAATTGTGAGCTAAATGAAATTGATTATAAAAACAAAAAAGTCATAATGGTTACGGCTCACAGAAGAGAAAATTGGGGAATTGGAATTGAAAATATATGTAATGCTTTGAAAATTGTTGTCGAAGAAAATCAAAATGTCGAAGTATTATATCTAGTTCATCCCAATCCAGTAGTGAAAGATACGGTGTACAGCATTTTAAATGGCGTAAGTAGGGTACATTTACTCCAGCCTATAGATACAAAAGAAATTCATAACTTAATAAAAAAATGTTATCTAGTAATGACCGATTCAGGAGGAATTCAGGAAGAAGCTCCTCATTTAGGTAAACCAGTTTTAGTTCTTAGGAAAGTTACGGAGAGAGTAGAAGCGCAGCATGCTGGCACTGTAAGGCTAGTTGGGACAGATATAGATAAAATTGTATTGCATGCTAATAATCTTCTTAGAAATGCAGATGAGTATAATCACATGAGTAATTCAATTAATCCTTATGGAGATGGAAATGCTTCTGCTAAAATAGTAGATGAACTAGTGAATTACTTTAATAAAGATAAAACATAAAGGTATATGGAAATGCAATTAAGGTACTAATAAATAATTTTTAAATTAAGTCTAAGGAGGCAGAAATTAAATTCTTAGATTTATTTTTTTGCGGTTTTTACAAGTGTATAAGTTTAAAATAACAGTTTACGAAGTGAAAAAGATCAAATGTATGTATAACAACGAAGTAGACTTAAATATATCGTTTATTATGATATATGGTATTTAAAAGCTTATACCCACTTAAATATCTAAATGGAATGTATATTTTTACCGTTAGATGATAATTATAAGATGAAATATGTAAAATATCATAAAAATTTTGAATTAAAAGAATATATATATTGCAATTGTTTTAAAAATTGAAAAAAATCAATAGAAGATATATCTATTAATAGATTTTTTGTAAATGTTTAACTGAACAAAATCTATATTTTAGGGTTCTTAAAAGTTAATAAAGCTACTATATTGAAAAGAATATTTTGAATATTTAGAACATTTAGCACATTGAGCACATTGAAAGAAATAGATTAATTGAATAAAACAAGTACGCATTATTCTTTAAGCTTTAAAATATCTTAAAACAGAGATATACAGAAGAAACATAAGATTATTAATATAAAATCGACTTATAGCGCTATATAGCTTTGAAAATTAAGAAATACTAGGCTTTGTTTATGAAAATTAGTAGACTATAATATAAAAATATTAGCGAATGATGAGAGGAAGAAAAAGGTGAATGTTAAATCAGCACAGATGTATAAAAAAATTAATTTTTTTAACTTTTTTATAGCACTTATTGGGACTGTAGTAATTTATTTCATTAATAAGGAATACGCAGTATTTTTTTTATTAGGCCTAATATTGGCAAGTATTAATTTGTTATTTAATTTAATATATGTTAATTTTATATTATGCAAAGTAAAAGACAAATGTGGAATTGTTACATTATTATGCTTTGCATTTAGAGTGATTATAGTATGTGTAACAGGCTTGATGGTTTTTAATTATTCTGATTTTGCTATAATTGCGTTTATATTGGGGTATAGTTCACAATTGATTTCTCTAGTACTTTACGGAATTAATATTAAAGAGTGTGAAGGGAAGTGAGTAGGTGGCAACGATTGCACAACTACCTAGTGTGAATTTGTTTGGATATAATTTTCAAATTACAGCTAGTTTAATAACACAGTGGGTAATAGTTTTGGTATTGATATTACTAATAGCATTTATTAATAGAAATCTAAAAAAAATACCAGACAAAAAACAGAGTGTAGTTGAAATTTTTGTAGAATTTGTCCAGAAAACAATAGAAGAGACCATGGGTAAAAATTTTAAGGCTTTTGTTCCATTTATAGGTACGTTGGGAATATATCTTTTATCAATGAATTTAGTAGGTATACTTGGAATAAAACCACCTACTACAGACTATAGTGTAACTTTGGGAATGAGTTTAATTACATTTATAGTGATACAGGGTTATACAATTAAGAAGTCCGGTGTTATACAGTATTTTACTGGCTATGCAAAACCATTACCTTTATTACTTCCAGTAAATATAATGGAGAGAATTATGTTGCCGGTATCTTTAAGTCTAAGATTATTTGGAAATATGTTTGCGGCAACTATAATTATGGAATTAGTTTATAGTGCATTGCATAGCATTACTTGGGTGGCGCAACTCGGAATACCGATACCATTACACATGTATTTTGATTTATTTGATGGTACTATCCAAATGATTATTTTTGTAATGTTAACAATGATTAATATTGTAATAATTTCAGAAGAGTAAAATAAAAATGAATAGGAGGAATATTATATGGTTTCAACAGGATTTGTCGCAGGAATGTCAGCAATAGGAGCAGGAATAGCAGCACTTGGGGTTATAGGTGGTGGTATAGGAACAGGAAATGCTACAGCGAAGGCTGTGGAGGGTATTGCCAAACAACCAGAAGCTAGTGATAAAATTACAAGAGTGTTAGTTATAGGTGGTGCACTATCCGAAGCAACAGCTATCTATGGTTTCTTAATAGCGTTATTATTAATTTTATTCGGTGTAAAAGGTTAAAAAGAAATAGGTAAAGGGAAGGTAGGTGAAAGTTTCGGTTTCGTAATGGTAAAAGAGATTTATAAACCGAGATTTTATATATATGGAGATAGGGATGAACTTAGGTAATATTATAGCTGCAATGATAAATTTCCTTATACTACTTTTTATTGCTAAACGTTATTTATTTACACCAGTAAATAGGATTTTAGATACAAGAAAACAAGAATTAAACTCTTCTTTTGAACAAGCAAGGAATGATAAAGAAGAAGCTAAGAGATTAAAAATAGAAAATGGTGAAAAATTAAACTTAGCAAAAAAAGAAGGTAAGGAAATAGTTGAAAAATACAAACAAAAAGCAGAGAAGATATCTGGAGAATTAATTAAAGATGCAAAAAAAGAAGCCTTACTTATTGTTGAAAGATCAAGAGTTGAAATAGATAGAGAGCGAGAAAAAGCGCAAAGTGAAATTAAAAAGCAAGTCATAGATTTATCTTTAGTATTATCTGAAAAAGCACTTGGACAGCATATAGATGAAAAAGAACACAGAAGACTGATTGAGGATTTTATTTTTAAGGTAGGTAGCTAAAATGTATGAATACTTAGATAAAAGATATGCACTTGCACTATATACAGTTGCCGAGGAAAAAGGGAAAGTTGAAGAGTACTTAAATCACCTGCGAGAAATAGTTTTACTTATGAAGAATGACTCTGAGTTTCTAAAAGTTATTAAATACCCGCAAATAAGTACTTCTGCAAAAAAGAAGATGTTTATTAGGATTTTTAAGGGCAAAATTGATGAAGATCTTTTATCTTTTTTACTTATTCTTATAGAAAAAGACAGAATATTGTTTACAGCAGAAAAACTTAAGCAGATGGAAAAAATCCACTTGGAGCGTAATAACACTTTAATGGTTGTGGTTAAAACAGTAATACCTCTTAAGGAAACCGAAAGAGAAAACTTGCGCATGAAATTATACAAAATGTATGATAAAAAAATCATATTTGATGAAAGATTAGATAAAAGCGTTATAGGCGGAGTATATATAAGGGTCGGCGATGACGTTATTGATGGCACGATAAAAAATAAATTAGATGAAATGAAAAAATTAATGTTTAAATAGGAATGGAGGTGAGTTTATGAATATAAAACCAGAAGAAATAACATCCATAATAAAGAAAGAAATTGAGAGATATGAAAAGACGATTGACACTGTTGACTCAGGAACAATAATTCAAATAGGTGATGGAATTGCCAGAGTATATGGGTTAGATGAATGCATGGAAAATGAACTTTTAGAATTTCCTAATGGAATATTTGGTATGGCACTAAATTTAGAACAGGATAATGTAGGATGTGTACTTTTAGGACCAGAAGAGGGCATCAAAGAAGGGGACATAGTAAAAAGAACTGGTAGAGTAGTAGAAGTCCCTGTAGGTGAGGCTTTAATAGGAAGAGTTGTAGATGCTTTAGGTGTACCAATAGACGGTAAAGGTCCAGTTAAGACTACGGAGACGAGAGCAGTAGAAGTCGAAGCGCCTGAAGTTATTGAAAGACAATCAGTTAAAGAACCGCTTCAAACTGGAATAAAAGCAATAGACTCTATGGTGCCAATTGGAAGAGGTCAAAGAGAACTTATAATTGGAGATAGGCAAACAGGTAAAACAGCTTTAACCATAGATACTATTTTAAATCAAAAGGGAAAAGATGTTATATGTATATATGTAGCTATTGGTCAAAAGCAATCTACTGTTGCACATATTGTTAATACCCTATCTGAAATGGGAGCATTAGATTATACAATAGTTGTAGCGGCTACAGCTTCTCATTCAGCACCATTGCAGTATTTGGCACCCTATGCTGGATGTAGTATGGGAGAATACTTTATGCATAATGGTAAGAATGTATTAATAGTATATGATGATTTATCTAAACATGCGGTGGCATATAGAGCTATGTCTCTATTACTTCGTAGACCGCCAGGTAGGGAAGCTTATCCAGGAGATATATTTTATATTCATTCAAGACTACTCGAAAGAGCAGCAAAGCTTTCAGAAAAATTGGGTGGGGGTTCATTAACTGCCCTTCCTATAATAGAAACTCTTGCAGGCGATGTTACATCATATATACCAACTAACGTTATTTCCATAACGGATGGGCAAATATTTCTTGAAGCTGAATTGTTTCATTCAGGGCAAAGACCGGCAGTTAATGCTGGAATATCTGTATCAAGGGTTGGTGGAAATGCTCAAATAAAAGCCATGAAGCAAGTTACCGGAACTTTAAGGTTGGAACTTGCTCAATATAGGGAGCTTGCAGCTTTTGCTCAATTCGGTACGGATCTTGATAAAGATGCAAAAATGAGACTAGAAAAGGGGAAAAGATTAATTGAAATATTAAAGCAAGATCAATATATGCCAGTGTCAGTAGAGAAACAAGTTATGATTTTCTTTGCTGGGACAACCAATCATCTTATGGATATTCCCGTACATCAAGTAACGAGATTTGAGAGTGAATTTTTGGAGTATATGGACACCCATCATAGAGAAGTAGGTAAAGCAATAATTGACAATAAGGTACTAGATGATAAAATAAAACAACAACTTATTGAAGCTATAGATGAATTTAAAAAAATGTTCTTAGTTGAAAATATTAACGACATTTCAGAATCGAGTCGTTAGTGTAGCACCTAAAGGTGATGATTAATAGCACCTTTAGGTGATAATTAATTTGTTTTGATAATATATTATCAAGACTAAAGAGAGGTGAAACATGGCAGGTATGGGGATTATTGCAATTAAGCGAAGAATAAAATCCATAACAAATACTATAAAAATTACCAGGGCCATGGGATTAGTTGCCACATCTAAATATAAAAAAATAAGAAATAAGGTAGATGTTAACAATAATTATTTATGTAGGCTTGAGGAAACTGTTAAACAGGTTAAAGATAATTATGAAGATGATAGTATCTATACAAGAGGAAATAATAACAGCAAAAAATTGTATGTTGTATTGACATCAGATACAGGCCTTTGTGGTGGATTTAATTGGTCAGTAGTTAATGGACTAACTAATAGCATAAAAAGCAATAAAGAAGATTACAATGTAATTATTGTAGGTCAAAAAGGTAGAGCTTTACTTAAAAAAATTAATATTGAAACTGTGGCTGAATACGTTGAAGTTTTAGATGTGCCTACTCAAAAGGAAGCTTCTACTATTAGTAATCGTGCACTTGGTATGTATAGTAGCGGAGATGTTGGTGAAGTTTACATTGTTTATAAAAAGCTAATTTCGGCATTGAAAAATGAAGTTATAATTGAAAAGTTACTTCCTCTAAGTTCTGATAATGAAGAGAATTGCAGTAAAGAGTATGTAGATATTGAGGCAATAGATGAAAACGCAATATATGAGATTACTTCATTATTTTTAAGTGGTAAAATGCTGAACTCTATGCTGCATTCAAAAGCAAGTGAGCACAGAGCTAGAATGGAGTCTATGGGATCGGCTACTAACAACGCCAATGATATACTTGATAAACTTAATTTAAGTTATAATAGGATTAGACAAAGTGCAATTACACAAGAGATTTCAGAAATAGTTGGAGGAGCGGAAGCTCAAAGGTAAAAGGGAGTGAAAACAATGCCAGGACATATAGGAAAAGTAGTACAAATAATAGGGCCTGTTATAGATATAAAATTTGACTCAGATAGTCTTCCTAATATTTACAACAGTATTGAAATTCAGATGAATGATAGAATAGTTGTAGCTGAGGTTGAACAGCATATTGGTGATGATATTATAAGAGCAATAGCTATGGAAGGCACAGAAGGATTAAGCCGTGGTCTTGAGGCGTTTGATACAGGTAGTCCAATATCAGTTCCAGTAGGGAATGTAGTACTAGGAAGGCTATTTAATGTTCTTGGAAAGCCTATGGATGAAATGGGAGAAGTTAAAGTAGATAAATATATGCCTATTCACAGGTTAGCCCCAACATTTGCAGAACAGTCTGTTGAACCAGAAATGTTTGAAACAGGTATTAAGGTAATAGACTTAATAGCACCATATCAAAAAGGTGGTAAAATTGGTCTTTTTGGTGGGGCAGGAGTTGGTAAAACGGTTCTTATTCAAGAACTTATGAATAATATAGCAAAAGAACATAATGGACTTTCAGTATTTACCGGAGTTGGTGAGAGAACTAGGGAAGGTAATGATCTTTATAATGAAATGAAAGAGTCAGGAGTTATATCTAAAACAGCTTTAGTTTTTGGACAGATGAATGAACCGCCTGGAGCTAGAATGAGAGTTGCGTTAACCGGACTTACCATGTCAGAATATTTTAGAGATCATGGTCAAGATGTACTTTTATTCATAGATAATATATTTAGATTTACACAAGCAGGTTCAGAGGTGTCTGCACTACTTGGCAGAATACCAAGTGCGGTCGGGTACCAACCAACACTTGCTACGGAAATGGGACAATTACAAGAGAGAATTACATCTACAAAACAAGGATCTATTACATCTGTTCAGGCTGTATATGTACCGGCAGACGATTTAACTGATCCTGCACCAGCTACTACATTCAGTCATCTTGATGCTACTACAGTGCTTTCTAGAGGGATAGTTGAACTGGGCATTTATCCAGCAGTAGACCCACTAGAATCTACTTCAACAATGCTTGATCCTAGAATAGTTGGTAGGGAACACTATGATGTTACAATAAAAGTTAGACGTATCCTTGAAAGATATAAAGAACTTCAAGATATTATTGCAATACTAGGGATAGATGAATTATCTGAAGAGGATAAAATGGTAGTATTAAGAGCACGTAAGGTTCAAAGATTTTTATCACAACCATTTACTGTAGCGGAGCAATTTACAGGAATGAAAGGTAAATTTGTACCAGTAAAAGAAACGGTAAGAGGGTTTAAAGAAATCATTGAAGGAAAGCATGATGACTTACCTGAAGCGGCATTTATGTTTGTTGGATCTATAGAAGAGGCAGTAGAAAAAGCAAAAACTATGGCTGGTGAATAAAGTATTTTTAAGAATATATGCATAGAAATGGAAGTGTTTTTATATGAAAAATCATATAAAGCTTACTATACTTACTCCGGAAAAGGAGTTTTATAGTGGTGAAATACTGAGTTTGAACACGGAGAGTGATGATGGTAGATTTGGTATCTTTGCCAATCATGTTCCTATGATATCTCCATTAAAACCTACGGTGACAACATTTACGGATGTAAGTGGTAAAAAATTAAAAGCGTTTACATCAACGGGAGTTTTAAGAGTGATTCAAGGTGAGGTAGAAATGTTATGTAGTGCCTGTGAATGGCCAGAGAATATAGATATTGAAAGAGCGAGGCAGGCTAAAGAAAGAGCAGAAGAAAGATTGAGACATAAGCATGGAATTGGATTTATGAGAACAGAGAATGCTATTTTAAGAGCTCTTGAAAGAATCAAGACAAAAGGATAGAGATTATAAAATGAGGATATTAATATATCTTCATTTTTTTTGCTTAAAAATCGCATTTGATTTTTTTTAGCACATTTCCACTAAAATTTTATATATTAATAATATAAAGAATGGATATATACTAAATATCAATTTTTACAATAACCCTACCTATATAATGAATCAAATAGCCCTCTTCACACTTGTGCTGGGGGATGGTTTTATTAATAACATGAATATTAAAAAACCATTATTTATAGAATAAAAAAATAAATTATGGTCAAGAATTTAATTGAAGGGTAGGGGGATTAAAATGAAAAGAAAAAGTATCGCACTTTTGTGTATAGTATTAAGTCTGATTATTTTACAAATTAATGTTAAAATCTCAAATGCACAGGAGGTAGTTAATTTATTCGATGAAATATTACTCCAAACGAAAAGCAAAACTGTGGAGTATGGATTGAAAGCATGCTTTAAAACTGGTGGAGAACCAAAACAATTTTGTGACTATTTAATTAAGTCTTTAGACCTTAATAACAAAAAAACAAAATTAAACATTTCCGAAAATGAGGATTCTTATTGTATAGAGTTTTCTGGTGAAAATGTTGAAGGATATATAGAAGCCTTAAAATACAAAAATGAGAATGATATAACGATAAACATAAGTAAGATAGGTAACGAAAATGGACTAGTATCTCTTAAAAATAAAGTTAGCACGGCTATTGGCTATAGAGGCAAAAACATCAAATATTTTCAATACCTAAAGGCGAAAATGGGAGAGAGTAGTTTAAGTGTTAAAAACGAAGACATTTATGGTGTAAATAATAGAATAATAAAAGTTTTGAAATCCCATGGGACTTACAATATTGAGACTGTGAGTATAAACAATGGACTAAGTACTATAGCATATACTAAAAAATACGATGAGTTAGTAATCAATAAAAAGGTAATCGATTTTAATTATGCTATATGTAATTATTCATCTGGAAGATACATTATCATTGGTACACCTGAAATAATTACAACTTATTAAAAATAACAATATAATGGAGGAAGTAAATGAATAAATTAGTTATAAAAGGTGGGAAAAAATTAGAAGGTGAAGTGGATATAAGTGCATCTAAAAATTCGGTTCTTCCTATACTTGCAGCAACAATATTAAATGGTAATAGTTGTACCATTGAAAATGCTCCTATGCTTGAAGATGTATTTGTAATTTGTGATGTATTAAAATCTCTTAAAGCAGATATTAATATAGATAAAATTTCTAAAATGGTGAAAATTAATACTGCTAATTTATTTAATAATGGAGCTAACGATGAATTAGTTAGAAAAATGAGAGCATCTTTTTTAATAATGGGTCCTATGCTTGGAAGATTTGGAAACTTCAAAATTTCTCTACCGGGTGGATGCAATATTGGAACTAGGCCTATTGATCTTCATTTAAAAGGATTAGCAGCTTTAGGTGCAGAAGTATCGGTAGGTCACGGGTATGTGGAAGCAAAAGCAAAAAAACTAATAGGCAGCAATATATATTTAGATTATCCGTCAGTTGGGGCTACGGAAAATATAATGATGGCAGCAACGCTAGCTGAGGGCGAAACAATAATAGGAAATGCAGCAGAAGAACCAGAAATTGTAGACCTAGCAAAATTCTTAAGGGCTATGGGAGCAAAAATATATGGAGAAGGAACAGACACTATAAGAATTTTAGGTGTTAAAGATTTTAAAGAAGTTGTTTATAAGCCGATATATGACAGGATAGAGGCGGGTACATTTATGATAACTGCTGCAATAACGAAAAGCTTGTTTAAAATTAATGGCATTGATGAAATTCATTCAAAACCAATAATAGCAAAACTTACAGAGATGGGAGTAGGAATAGAAATTAATAAAAATAGCATAATAGTTGATGGTAGGAAAAAATTAAGCCCAATAGATATAAAAACTATGCCATACCCTGGATTCCCTACAGACATGCAAGCTCAGATGATGAGTTTACTGTGTACAGTAAAAGGAACGAGTATAATTACAGAAACTATTTTTGAGAATAGATTTATGCATGCCACAGAATTAAAGAGAATGGGAGCAAATATAAAAATAGATGGTAGAAGTGCCGTAATAGAAGGTATAGATAGATTTACAGGTTCAGAAGTCACAGCTACAGATTTGAGAGCGGGAGCAGCATTAATACTTGCAGGACTTACAGCAGAGGGTACAACTACAATAAATGATATATATCATATTGATAGAGGCTATGTTTCTATTGAGGAGAAATTAAAGGGACTAGGAGCAGACATAGAAAGAGTGGGTTCCCGTAAATAACTGGAAACTCAATAAGCAATAGAAATATGTGGCGTTTCATTTATAATTTAAATTTGATAGTTGGAATATATAAGTGTTATATTCCAATTATATTATAATAAGCACCTAAAAATAATAAACTAGCACAATGACTAGTATATTATTTTTGGGTGCCTTTTGGTTACAGCTGGTCTAAATATTTTTATCCGCTATCTCCATTAATAAATGCATAATAGTATGCACTATTATTTAACAAGAATTTAGTCAATGGGAAAAAGTAATATTTTTTATAGTTATTTAATATGTATAAGGTAAAGGTTGTTTTATAACGAGAGGAGAAAAAAATGAGAAGAGTTTTTATTACAGTACATTTAAAAAATATCCTTCTATTAGTAACGGCATTTATTGCATTTATAGTTATTACTTCTGTTTTAATAGTGGGAGTAGGAAATAATAAAAGTATAAATAAGAGTAAAAACTCTGCAATTAAGGTAGAAGACAATGAAAATATTATAAAATATGGCTCACTAGCCAAAATCACTAAAGTTAAAGTTTTTATGTCGAAAGGAAATACTATAAAAGAACTTAATCTAGAAGAATATGTTACGGGAGTTGTTGCAGCAGAAATGCCAGCTGCCTTTGGAATAGAAGCTTTAAAATCTCAAGCCGTGGCGGCTAGGACTTATGCTTTAGCTCATGTCACAAAAATGGGTGGAACCCCCTGTAAAAATGGTAATGGAGCTGATTTATGCGATACAGTCCACTGTCAAGTTTATAGGACTAAAGAAGAACGTGTAAAAGAATGGGGAACTACTGGCGAAGAAAATTGGAATAAGATTAAAATGGCAGTTGAAGGGACATTAGGTCAAGTTTTAACATATAACAACAGCTTAGTAATGGAACCTTATTATTTTGCAACAAGCAGTGGAAAAACGGAAAATTCCGAAGAGGTATTTAGCGACAGCATACCTTATTTAAGAAGTGTAGAAAGCCCAGGTGAAGAAAGAGCAGGAAGCTTTAAGAGTAGTAAAACTTTTAAATATAAAGATCTAAGCCGAATTATAAATAACAACTATAATAATGCTAAGGTAACCTCAACTAATGTTAAGAAACAAATAACAGTAATTGATAGGACTGAGGCAGGAAGTGTTAAGAGTATTAAGGTAGGGAATATAACCATGACAGGCAGTAAGTTTAGAACAATGCTCGGTTTAAAATCATCGAATTTTGAAATGAAGTTTAATTTAAGCAACATAGAAATAGATTGCAGCGGATATGGTCATGGTGTAGGGATGAGCCAATGGGGTGCGGATGCGATGGCGAAAGATGGGAAAACCTATATTGAAATATTAACTCATTATTATCAAGGGACTGTTATATCCAAATGAAAAAAATACACATAAGCTGGTTATCCTCTATAAAAAATGGATGATCAGCTTTGCTTTTTATAAAAATAAACGTGAAGATGACTTAAGCAAAACGAAGGGTGCATAATTTAAAATTTAAAATATAAATATTATTAAAATGAGATTAACTTAAATAAATTTTAGGAAAAATGTATGTTTTAATAAAATATGGACAAAAATACAAATGGAGGTGTTTGTATGAATAAGAATGAAAACAATAAGACATTAAATTTTTTTAAGAAGGAAGGATTCTATGTAATTTTATTTGTTTGTTTATGTATAGTAGCTTCAGTGGCGTCTATAACAGCAAATAATAATAAGAAGCTTTCAAGCAAGCAAGAAGCGTTACAAAAACAACAAGCAAATGCAGGAGATGCTATAAAAGCGCAACAAAAAGAATATGAGGGTGCTCTTCAAGTAAAAGAAGAAAAGAAAGCTAAGACCGAAGAGCTTAAAGCAGTACCTAACATTAAGAAGGTTACAACAGGAAATGCAGCATCAGCAGTTTCTAAATCAGTTAATGCTAAATTTGAAAATCCCGTAGCAAATGGATTACTCGCAAGAGCATATTCGAAAGATATTGATTCAGTAGTGTGGAAGACTGATGGAAGCTATAGAACAAATTTAGGTATTGACATTCAAGCAAAAATTGGGGAGCCAGTTGTAGCGGTTATGGATGGAATAGTTAAAGAAGTTGGTACTGACGTTAATGGCCAAAAAGGTAAGATGGTTCAGATAGATCATCAAAATGGATTTGTTACTAACAGTACTAACCTAGATGAAAAAATATTAGTAAAAAAAGGTGATAAAGTAACTAAAAAACAGCAAATTGGTACAGTGGGAAACACTAGTTTAAATTCGTTTAAAGAAGAATATGGAACTCACTTACACTTTGAAGTTTTGCAGAGTAATAAGAATGTTGATCCTGCTAAATATGTAAAATATGAGAAATATCAACCTGCAAAAACTAAAAAATAACCAATAACCATCTCAATTAGCCATTTTTTAAAAATATATTAGAAGATGACTAATTGGAATGGAATTTAAAAGCAAGATAATGCATATTTATAAATATATAAGGGTTAAGGAGGCAACACTTGAAAGACTATATTGAAGATCGAGTACTAGAAGTTGCTAAGTACATTATCGAGTCAAAATCCACAATAAGAAGAACTGCCAAAGTGTTTGGCGTTAGCAAGAGTACTATACACAAGGATATGACGGAAAGATTACCCACAATAAATCCTCGAATTGCCAGTGATGCAAAAACAATTTTGGATATAAATAAGGCTGAGCGACATATAAGAGGTGGAAGAGCAACTAAATTGAAATACAAAGAAGCACAAGGATAAAAACATTTGAAGCTAAAAACTATAAAAAAATTTTAAAATTAAAAGAGGGTTTTCTTATAGCTTTATAGAATAGAGTTTAGTATAATTTAAATATTGAATATACTAAAGAGCAGGAGTGGTTTTGAAATGTTTTTTTTTAGAATGGGTACAGATATGGGAATAGATTTGGGTACATCTACAGTGCTTGTATATATTAAAGGAAAAGGTGTTATATTAAAAGAACCTTCTGTTGTTGCCATAGATAGAAATAATAATAAGGTATTGGCAGTAGGAGAAGAAGCTAGGCAAATGATAGGAAGAACACCAGGCAATATTGTGGCAATACGCCCTATGAGGGACGGTGTCATTTCGGATTATGACATAACTGAAAAAATGTTAAATCATTTTATAAAGAAGGCTTGCGGGAAAAGGAGGCTATCTTCTCCAAAAGTTGTAATATGTGTACCTTGCGAGGCAACGGAAGTAGAAAGAAGAGCGGTAGAAGATGCAGGTAGAAATGCCGGAGCTAAGAAAGTTCAACTTATAGAAGAACCACTAGCAGCGGCAATCGGAGCGGGACTCGATATTACTAGAGCAAGTGGTAATATGGTTATTGACATTGGTGGAGGGACGACTGATATTGCAGTTATTTCATTAGGTGGCATGGTTGTACGTGAATCAGTTAAAGTAGCTGGTGATAAGTTTGATGAAGAGATTATAAAATATATCAGAAAAAAACATAAATTAATGATTGGTGAGAGGACTGCAGAGGATTTAAAAATCAACATAGGTTGTGCTTATAAACAAGAAGAAAAGACAAGCATGGAGATAAGAGGGAGAGATTTAATTACAGGTCTTCCTAAGAATTTAGAAGTATCATCAGAAGAAATGAGAGAAGCTTTAAAAGAGGCGGTATATTTAATAGCAGGATGTGCACATTCTGTATTAGAAAAAACACCACCTGAGCTTTCAGCAGATATAGCTGATAAAGGTATAGTTATGACTGGCGGAGGTGCATTGTTAAAAGGCTTAGGTAAGCTCATACAAGAGGTTACTAAAGTTCCGGTATATCTAGCGGAGGATCCGATTTCATGCGTAGCACTCGGAACAGGTAAAGTATTGGATTATATGGATAAGTTAGATAATTCATTCAATGGAAGAGAATTATGCTTAACAGAATAAAAAGTATAAGCAAGCTATAAAAATAAGCAATACAATTATTAGTTTAATTGTATTGCTTATTTTTATATTATATAAGATTTCTAAATTTAAATCGCGGACAATTATTTAAGACTAATTAAATAATGTTAAACAGGGCTTGAATTATTTTCTTCATTGGTAAGGGAGTGCAAATAATATGAATGCAAGAGGGATCTGCTTAAAACATTAGCAATATCCATTACCAAGCTCAATCTTATGTTTCTATTTGTAAATAATTCACTATCATCACTTGAATCTACTATACCTATTAATGAAATAGTGCCTACCTTAGGAAGGGTTTTCCCTACACCTTTGCCAGGATGAATTGGATAATTTCTAGCTTGGAGTTCTCCAATAGTTGAAATGTCTCCTAAACAAGCATCTACACCTATTATAGTACAATTTGGGTGCAAAGCATTTATTTTAGATAATTTACTATCTATGTTTAAGGCATGAATTGGATTATCTATAGTGCCATATACAGGTAATGGAAAGGAACTATCTTTTAAAAGTGTACCAACTAAAGGACCTAGACAATCACCTATACATCTATCGGTACCTATGCAAACAACTAAAGTATTTTTGTCGATATAGTCTTTTAGAAAATTAGAAAGTGTATAGTATGCTAAAGGATCTTTATAATGGGTTTTAGCTTTACTCAAGAAATATACCTCCTTGTATTGCGCTGGGAAAAATTATTAGTTTCCTATGAATAATTTATATGAATAAATCCTGTGTATTATTATAATAAAAGAATAAAAAAATGATTAATTAAAAAATGATTTATAATTATATTAATTATATGGAGGAAAACAAAATAATTTGTTTAGAATAGTAAGTTGTATCAATGCTTAATATTGAGCAAATATGCGAATAATATAGTTGCGGAGAGAAGAAGTCGTTTATTAAAGGATAATAGACTTGAAATTAATTAATTAAAGTTGTATAATAATTCTTGTCGACACGGTAAAACGGCAAAAAGATAAAACATAATATGCTGGCATGGCTCAACGGTAGAGCAGCTGACTTGTAATCAGCAGGTTGTAGGTTCAATTCCTATTGCCAGCTCCATAAGTGGAGGAGTTCCCGAGTGGCCAAAGGGGGCAGACTGTAAATCTGTTACGTAATGTTTCGATGGTTCGAATCCGTCCTCCTCCACCATTTATAATAAATTATGGTTTACAATAAATTATGGGAGCATAGCTCAGCTGGGAGAGCATCTGCCTTACAAGCAGAGGGTCACAGGTTCGAACCCTGTTGTTCCCACCATAATAATCTTTTTAAAATAGAATAAAATGCATGCTGGCATGGCTCAACGGTAGAGCAGCTGACTTGTAATCAGCAGGTTGTAGGTTCAATTCCTATTGCCAGCTCCACATATGGAGGAGTTCCCGAGTGGCCAAAGGGGGCAGACTGTAAATCTGTTACGTAATGTTTCGATGGTTCGAATCCGTCCTCCTCCACCAAAAGACATCTATAGATGTCTTTTTTTATTTTTTACAGGGTTTAGATTCTGTTGACACTATAGAATGCATATGGTATTATAATTAAAAGTTAATAATTGATAACTCTTATCAAGAGAGGTGGAGGGAAAAAGGCCCTATGAAACCCGGCAACCGGTGCAATGCACCATGGTGCCAATTCCTGCAGTTATAATCTGCAAGATAAGGGAGATGATTAAATCACCTCTTCTTATATTTGGAAGAGGTTTTATTTTTTAATAGGGAAATTTTAGAGAGTAGAAGGGAGAATTATAATGAAAAGATTATTTACATCCGAATCTGTTACAGAAGGACATCCAGACAAAATTTGTGACCAAATTTCAGATGCTGTACTTGATGCTATTTTAGAACAAGATCCTTATGCTAGAGTTGCTTGTGAAACAACGGTTACTACAGGAATGGTTTTAGTTATGGGAGAGATAACAACTAGTTGTTATGTAGATGTTCCTAAGGTTGTTAGGAATACCATTGAAGGCATAGGATATACTAGAGCAAAATACGGGTTTGATGCTAGCACATGTGCTGTACTTACGTCTATTAATGAACAATCAACAGATATAGCTATGGGAGTAGATGAGGCCTTAGAATCTAAATCAGGCGAGATTGATAAGGTTGACGCAATAGGTGCTGGTGATCAAGGCATGATGTTTGGATTTGCAACTAATGAGACACCGGAATACATGCCACTACCAATCGCGATGGCTCACAGATTAGCAAGAAAGTTAAGCGAAGTAAGAAAAAATGGCACATTAGATTACTTAAGACCTGACGGAAAGACTCAAGTTACTGTAGAGTATGAAGATAATAAGCCAGTAAGAATAGATACTATTGTTATTTCAACTCAACATGCAGAAGAAGCAACTCATGATCAAATTGAAAATGATTTAAAAGAGCATGTAATAAAACCTGTAGTGCCAAGTGGATTATTAGATGAAAATACTAAATATTATATAAATCCTACAGGCAGATTTGTAATCGGAGGACCGCAAGGAGACTCTGGTTTAACAGGAAGAAAAATAATAGTAGACACTTATGGTGGATATGGAAGGCATGGCGGTGGAGCATTTTCAGGAAAAGATGCAACAAAAGTTGATAGATCCGCTGCATATGCTGCAAGATGGGTTGCTAAAAATTTAGTTGCTGCAGGAGTTTCAGATAAATTGGAAATTCAGTTAGCTTATGCTATAGGTGTAGCTAAACCAGTATCTATAGAGGTTGAAACTTTCGGAACAGGAAAAATTGACGATGATAAAATAGTTCAAATAGTTGAAAAAGTATTTGATTTAAGGCCAGCTGTAATTATAAGAGAATTAGAACTAAGAAGACCTGTTTATAAACAAGTAGCTGCCTATGGACATTTTGGAAGAATTGATTTAGATCTTTCATGGGAAAAACTAAATAAGGTTGATGAAATAAAAAAATACGTATAATATAAAAGGAGGGATAACAATTAATAATTGTTATCCCTTTTTAGTGCATGTGATTATTAAGTAGCATTTTGATAAAACCTAAGATAGGGGTATACTGAACATAAGATATGTAAAATACATATGATATAATAACATTAATAATAATATTATTGCTAATAATATTATTATTAATGTTATTATATGAATTTATAAATAGGAGAGATTTTATGCCGGAAATACAAGGGATAATCGAAGATGTAGTATTTCATAATGAAGAAAATGGATATATAATTGCTCAGTTGAATGATAATAAAAAGCAGATAACTGTGGTAGGCATTGTGCCATATATAAGTGAAGGGCAGAACCTGAAACTAACGGGGGAGTGGGTTACTCATCCTCAATTTGGCAAGCAATTTAGAATAGTACAATGTGAGGAAATAATACCGAGTTCACTTGAAGGTATAGAAAAATATTTAGCTTCAGGAGTTATTCAAGGAATTGGACCAATAACTGCTAAAAAAATTGTACAGCACTTTGGTGAAAACACCATGAATATATTGGATAATGAAATTGAAAGATTAAAAGAGATTGATGGTGTAGGACAAAAAAAGATTCAATTAATTTTTGAATCATATTCTAAGCAACGAGAAGTTAAAAACATAATGATATTTCTTCAAACATATGGAGTAACACCTAACCAATGCGTGAAAATTTATAAAAAATATGGAGGAGACTCTATAAAGGTAGTGCAGGATAATCCTTATGTGTTAACTGAAACCATTTCTGGAGTAGGATTTAAAATTGCAGATAAGATAGCACAAAGTTTAGGCATTGACAAAGAGTCGCCTTTTAGAATACAAAGTGGAATTAATTATGTGGTAAATGAATTTTGCGCTATGGGAAATACTTATATGCCCTTAAACAAATTATACAAAGAATCTAAAAATATTCTTGGGGTTACGGCTGAAGAAATTGAAAAAAATGTTTATGATAATGTATTGCAGGGAAAATTGAAAGTCGAAAATATTGATGAAGAAGAATGTGTTTTCACTATGCCGTTTTATTATTGTGAATTAGCTATTACTAAAAAAATTATAACATTATCTATAGAAAAGTATGACGAGTTAGAAATAGACATAGAAGAAAAGATTAATGACTTCGAAGAAGAAAAAAACATAAAATTTGCAACGTCTCAAAAGACTGCTATTTGTGGTGCTGCAGAAAATAGTATTGAAATTATAACTGGAGGTCCAGGTACTGGCAAAACTACTATAATTAATTGCATTATAGAGGTATTTGAAGAAGCGGGAATGAAAGTTTATATGGCTGCGCCCACCGGTAGGGCCGCCAAGAGAATGACAGAGGCTACTGGTCGCGAAGCCAAAACCATACATAGGTTATTAGAACTTGGAGTAGGCAGAGATGATGGGTCGCAGTTTTCTAGAAGTGAGGAATCACCTTTAGATTGTGATGTGCTAATTATTGATGAAGCATCTATGATAGACATAATGCTTATGAATAGTTTATTAAAAGCTATCAGCGTAGGAACTAGACTTATAATTGTTGGTGATGTTGACCAATTGCCATCTGTCGGACCGGGTAATGTACTAAGAGATATTATTGACAGTAAATGTGTTAAAGTAGTTAAGCTTAAGGAGATTTTTAGGCAAGCACAAGAAAGTATGATTATTGTGAATGCTCATAAAATTAACAATGGCGAGATGCCTATTTTAAATAAAAAGGATAAAGATTTTTATTTTATTGAAAATAATGAGCCAGAGAAAATATTAGACAGTATAATTGCTTTAATTAATACCAGATTGCCGAAATTTAACAAAGAGTGGGATAAGATGAAGAACATTCAAATACTCTCTCCTATGAGAAAAGGGATATTGGGTATAGAAAATCTAAATGGAAAGCTTCAGCAAATATTGAACCCTAAATCTAAGTATAAAAAGGAAAAGGAATATAGGAATACTATATTTAGGGTAGGCGACAAGGTTATGCAAATTAAAAATAATTACTCTATAAAATGGAAAAAAATTAATGCAAAAGCCGAAGATGGAATAGGCATTTTTAATGGTGATGTAGGGTATGTGGAAGATATTGATGAAGATAATGAAAATGTTATTGTGATTTTTGATGATGACAAACGAGTAGAATATGAAGGTGTATATTTAGATGAACTAGCCTTAGCGTATGCTATTACAATACATAAAAGTCAAGGTAGTGAGTTTGAAGTTGTAATTATGCCTATGTTTATGGGGCCCCCACTTTTAATGAACAGAAATTTGCTTTATACAGGGATAACTAGAGCGAAGAATATGGTTGTTTTAGTGGGAGCAATAAAAGCTGTTAATTTCATGAAAGATAACAACAGAAGTTTCGAGCGGTACTCTGCTTTGGGCTGGAGAATAAGACAAATAGTAGATGCAAATGTGGGCCATGATGAAAACTAGATTGATTTGTTTAGAATAAATATTAAATTGCAAAGGAGATTTTACATGCTTTTCTACGCAAAATTAAACCTTAGTAAAGAAAAAGATGAAATTAGCAAAGAAATTTTAAAATGTTCTTTAAACAGCAAAAAAAGAATTGATGTTGTATCTATGTTTTACAATTCCTCTGATATATTGTTAGAAACTATAATTGCATATGTTAATGAAAAGAAAAATATATTGTATATAACTAATGAAGACCAGAGGAGCATTGATATTATTTACTTCATAAATAAATTTAGCAATTTAGGTAAATATGTATATTCACCTGAAACGAATTATGGCAGTGTGAATGAGTATTTACATATATGCAATCATGAAAATGCGTTAAAACTCCAAGAAAAATTTGATTTGATTATTTATAATGATATTAGAAGTTTTCCTAAATACACTAGGCAACAAATAAAAAAAGTATTATTAAGAATGTGTAAAAGAAATAGTGTAGCTATAGCCTATTCTGTAGAGAATGTTTTAAGCGAGGGCACACCAATAATGTTTCCGTTAAAAAACAATAATATTCCGATTATAGAGCCTAGAATCATAACTACAAGAATAAATCTTAGTATGGATATACCTTTGGTTGTTTATCAATATTTGAATTGGTCAATTATATCTAATAGAAAGGTAATAATATTTACACCAGATGAGGAAAAAACTATAGCGGTCTTTGAGTATCTAAGTAATTTCAAAGAAAAGTTAAGTGAAAATATATTTTTATTTATTAGTAAGAAAAGCGATGCTAATATTAAAGTAAAGTTCATGAATGAAGATGAAGGGATAATAGTCACTAATGACTTTGAAGAAAGTTACTTAGAATTCCATTCAATTGATGTTATAGTTTATTTTGCTGATAATGATAAATATAATCATAAGCAACTATTATATTTATCAAGTAAGGTTGGGAGATATGAAAGTATACAAAGGGGAGAGGCCATATTTTTAGCTAATGTTGAAACTGTGCAAATGGATAAAGCTAAAAATATAGCTAGAAAATTTAATGAGAAAGCGTGGGAGCGAGGATTATTAAATATATAAAAAAAATACTTTATTGTTTAGTTCAGCTCATATATTCAGGCGATGAACAGTGCGTAATCTGTAGTGGATATAGTGAAGAGAGTGAAGCTCTGTGTACTAAATGCAGAGAAAAATTGAAGCGCTGTGAGCAAAGCTTTTATATAGGTCGCAATGAAGAAAAATATCTTGTTTGGTCAGTGTTTTATTATTCTAATATAGTAAAAGAATTAATTATTAGGCTTAAATATAAAAGCGATTTTATATGCGGTGAAATCTTAGCTGAATACATGTTACAACTTGTAAAAAGCAATGAATTACAGTTTGACTTAATATCTTATGTACCAATGACTAAAAAAGCTTTAAAAAATAGAGGGTATAACCAAAGCGAGTTTTTGGCAAGCTATTTATCTCGATTTTTAAATATTCCAGTAAGTTGCAACTTGATTAAAACTGAGGATACTAAAGATCAAATAGGTCTCAATGGCGAAGAACGATGGAACAATATGGAGAAATGTTTTGACATCCAAAGAAGTGAAATTATAAAAAATAAAAATGTTTTGCTCATTGATGATGTTATAACCACTGGGGCTACAGCATTTCATTGTGCTCACAAACTGAAAGAAAGTGGAATAAATAATATTTATATATTGACAATAGCCAAGAGTAATGTATAATACTTATTGTAGTAAGTTAGGTTTGTGGTTGAAAGTCGATGCCAGTCGCAGGCGAAACGATCCACGTAAGTTAAACAAAGTTTAGTGAGCATGGTGCGGCTTAGAGGTTAGTCCTGCCGTTTAGTAGACGAGAGTGTTAGTAGTGAGAGGGTAATTCTGGGTAGCAAAAGCTCCAGCAGGCGAGTGTGGGGTCAAAGACCAGGTCAACTAACTTAATATATAAAAACTCCTAATATTATATTAGGAGTTTTTATTTTATTGGTACCTAAAAATATCGAATATAATTTAAATTGTATTAATATTATGTGAATTCTGAATTTAATGGTTGCTATTTAGAATTAAAAGTAATAGAATTGAAATACAAAACATATATCATGCTTAGTAATTAAGCAGTATGTAGATATTAGAGAGGGGCTGGAATTATGAAAGTCAAAGTAATAGGAAGAAATATAGAGATAACAGAAGCCTTGAAAAATATTATAGACAAGAAAATAGCAAGATTGGATAAGTATTTTAGTCCAGATGTGGAAGCACAGACAACATTAGGCGTTTGTAAAAATAGACATACAATAGAAGTTACAATCCCTTTTAATGGAGTTATTTTAAGATCAGAAGAACAAAACGAAGATATGTATACCTCATTAGATATTGTTGTTGATAAATTAGAAAGACAAATTAGAAAAAACAAAACAAAATTAGAAAAAAGGAATAGAGGAACGTCTCTTAAATTTCAAGGTATACCAAAATATGATAAGAACGAAGATGACGGTATAGATCCTAAGATAGTAAAGATGAAGAAATTTGCGTTTAAACCTATGTCAGCAGAGGAAGCAGTGCTTCAAATGGAACTTGTTGGTCATAGTTTCTTCGTATATATGAGTGATGGTAGTTCAGAGGTAAATGTAGTATATAAAAGAAAAGATGGAAATTATGGTTTGATAGAACCAGAATTTTAAAATATATTAAATTTAAAGGATTAAAGTAAATTTACTTACTTTAATCCTTTTTTAAATTCTAAAAAAGTATAGTGAAAAAAATATTAATGATAATTTACAAAATTTATAAATTTGTATAAGTTGAACAGTAACAAATTAAGTGGTATAATTTTAAGTATATATTTAGGGACTATTAAAATGAATAGTGAGGATGAAAATATGAAATTTTTTGAAAAGTTATTTGGTAGTTATAGTGATAGAGAAATAAAAAGAATAATTTCAACAGTAGATAAAATAGAAGAATTGGATCCGTTGATGACTAGTTTAAGCGATGAAGAACTTAAATCAAAAACAGAAGAATTTAAAACTAGATTAGATAAAGGCGAGACTTTAGAAGATATATTACCTGAAGCCTTCGCGGTGGTTAGAGAAGCTTCATGGAGAGTTCTTAACATGAAGCATTTTAGAGTACAACTAATTGGTGGAATAGTACTGCACCAAGGAAGAATAACAGAAATGAAAACTGGTGAGGGAAAGACCTTAGTGGCTACACTTCCTTCATATTTGAATGCGTTAACAGGAAATGGTGTTCACATAATTACAGTTAATGACTACCTTGCCAAAAGAGATAGCGATGACATGGGACGAATACACGAATTCTTAGGTATTTCTGTAGGCGTAATTATTCATGATTTAGATCAAACACAAAGGCAAGCGGCCTATAATTCAGATATAACATATGGGACAAATAACGAATTTGGGTTTGACTATTTAAGAGATAATATGGTTGTTTATAAAGAAGAAAGGGTTCAAAGAAAATTAAACTTTGTAATCGTGGATGAGGTTGACTCTATATTAATAGATGAAGCTAGAACACCGCTTATAATATCTGGAGAAGGAGAAAAATCTACGGATTTTTATAAAGTAGCAGATTATTTTGTTAAGGGTCTAGTGAAGGAAGAAGATTATACTATAGATGAAAAAGCTAGTGCTGTTATATTATCTAATGCTGGTATAGATAAAGCGGAAAAATATTTTCATTTAGAGAATTATGCTGATGCGGAAAATATGGGTATACAGCACCATACAGTTCAAGCTTTAAAAGCAAACTTCATCATGAGAAAAGATAAAGATTATATGGCAAAGGATGGTCAAGTTATCATAGTGGATGAGTTTACTGGGAGACTCATGGAAGGCAGAAGATATAGCGATGGGCTTCACCAAGCTATTGAAGCAAAAGAGAGCGTCAAAATTGAAAAAGAGTCAAAAACTCTTGCAACTATTACCTTCCAGAACTATTTTAGAATGTATAATAAGTTATCGGGTATGACTGGAACTGCGCTTACAGAAGAAAATGAATTTAGAGAAATATACGGATTGGATGTAATAGTAATACCTACAAATATGCCATTAACAAGAATTGATAACGCAGATTTAGTGTTTAAAACTGTTAATGGGAAATATAAAGCTATAGTAGATGAAATAGTTGAAACTTATAAGAACAAGCAGCCTGTTCTTGTAGGGACTGTTAGTATAGAAAAATCAGAATTATTATCTGCTATGCTTAAAAAAAGAGGAATTCCTCATCAAGTACTTAATGCTAAATATCATGAAAGAGAAGCGGATATAGTATCTCATGCAGGAGCACGTGGCATGGTTACAATAGCAACTAATATGGCTGGCCGTGGTACAGATATTAAGCTTGAAGAAGGCGTTGTTGAAGTTGGTGGACTCAAGATAATTGGAACTGAAAGACATGAATCTAGGCGTATTGATAATCAGCTTAGAGGACGTTCTGGTCGTCAGGGGGATACTGGAAGCTCAAGATTTTACATATCACTCGAAGATGATTTAATGAGAATATTTGCGTCTGAAAGACTTCAAGGGGTTGTAGAAAAATTAGGATTAACTGATGAAGACGCTATTGAGAGCAAAATGGTGAGTGGTGCTATAGAAAGTGCTCAAAAGAAAGTTGAAGGAAATAACTTTGATATAAGAAAAAATGTTGTTCAATATGATGATGTAATGAACCAACAGAGAGAAATAATTTATAGACAAAGAACAGAGGTTCTTCAAGGCGAAAACATAAAAGATCAAATTGAAGAAATGATACAAGATGTTGTTTTCACTGCAGTTGATTCACATATTAGTGGAATTGAGGAAAGTTTTGATGAGGAATTAGTAAAACTTATTAACTATCTTGAAGAAATATATCTTCCAAAGGGTATGGTTTCTATAGAAGAACTTTCTAAAACATCTAATGAGGAAATTAAAAATACTCTTTTAGAAATAGCTAAAAAAATCTATGATCAAAAAGAAGAAAATTTTGGTGACGAACAAATAAGAGAAGTCGAAAGGGTTATTCTTCTAAGGGTAGTGGATAGTAAATGGATGGATCATATCGATGAGATGGAACATTTAAAGCAGGGCATTGGACTTAGAGCTTATAAGCAACAGGATCCATCACAAGCCTACCAAATGGAAGGTAGCGATATGTTTACTGAAATGATTGAAAATATAAAGACGGAAACTGTTAAATACTTATTTCACGTGCAAATAGAAAAAGCACCTGAGAGAGAAATGGTTTCTAAGATTACATCAACAAATCATGATAATTCCATTAAAAATGAGCCAATTAAAAAAGTAACTAAACAAGGAAGAAATGATGAATGTTCTTGTGGTTCAGGGAAAAAATACAAAAATTGTTGTGGCAGAGGTTAATATCTATTAATAACTTCAGACGACCGCGCGATGGATAATAATAGTTGGAAATACATAACTGTCAATTTTCAACTGGGAAGGGATGAGCAATTGATTCTGCTTATCCCTTTTCAAATATAATGAAAGAGGTGCTATAATTGATAATACTAATCGAAGAAGCAATAAGTGAATTAAACGTATTAAAAAGTAATGTAGAAGAGATCAGGGTGTCTCTTTGACGTAGCATCTATGGAAAAACAATTAAGAGAACTTGAGTTCACGATGCAGGAGACGAGCTTTTGGCAGGATATAAAAACGGCACAACAAGTTACTCAAAAGGCTAAGGGTATTAAAGATAGAATTGATAGATTTAATTTAATAATTAGTAAGATAGAAGATTTGGAAGTGCTAATTGAACTAAGTGAGGAGGAAGAAGATGATTCCTCTATAGCAGAAATGAAAAGTGAATTAAAAGACCTAATGCTGGATACAGATAGGTTCAGGATAGAAATTTTATTATCTGGGAACTATGATATAAATAATGCGATTTTAACGCTTCATACCGGTGCAGGTGGAAGTGATGCTCAAGATTGGACAGAAATGCTTTATAGAATGTACTCAAGGTGGTGTGAAAAGAAGGGATATAAGATCGAAGTTTTAGATTATCAGCCATCTGATGAAGCAGGTATCAAAGCAGTGACATTAAAAATAACTGGCGAATATGCCTATGGATATTTAATGGCCGAAAAGGGAGTGCATAGGTTAGTAAGAATTTCACCTTTTAATGCAAATGGTAAGAGGCAAACCTCGTTTGCATCTTGTGAAGTACTTCCAGAGCTTACGGATAATCAAGATGTTGAAATAAAGCCTGATGACCTCAGAATAGATACTTATAGATCTGGAGGGGCAGGAGGTCAACATGTAAATAAAACTGACTCAGCCATAAGGATTACCCATATACCTACGGGTATAGTAGTCCAGTGCCAAAATGAAAGAAGTCAGCATAGTAATAAACAAACTGCGATGAAGATGCTTATGGCAAAATTATTAGATTTAAAGGAAAGAGCTAAAAAAGATAGAATAGAAGACTTAACCGGGGATTTGAAAGAAAATGGTTGGGGAAGTCAAATTAGATCTTATGTATTTCATCCATATAATTTGGTCAAGGATCATAGGACTAATACAGAAATGGGTAATGTAGATGCAGTTATGGATGGGGATATTGATATTTTCATTGAGGCGTACTTAAGGCAGAACAATAAATAACTTCAGGTGTATCTACAATAAAGAAGGTTGGTACCATTAAATCATCTCCTGCGGAGCTGAAATGTCGTTAAAGAAATGCAGGCACATTTGTATTTGAACCTAAAAGATCCAGCAGAATATATTGCATATTCTGCTGGATCTTTTAGGTTTGTTATGTATAAGTCATAAGCGTTTTCATCTTATGACTTACATGTAAAGTTTATTATTTTGTTATCACTGTTCCTGCTGCTCCGCTTATAGCTTCTCTAGCTTTTTCGAGTGATGTTATAATTGCTTTTCTGCCTTCTTTTGCTTCAACGAAAGCAAGAGCCGCTTTTATTTTTGGAAGCATAGAACCAGGAGCAAAATGTCCTTCTTTAATATAGGTTTTAGCTTCTTCAATAGTTATTATTGAAAGATTCTTTTGATTTGGAGTACCAAAGTTAATAGCAACCTGTTCGACGGCCGTAAGTACGACTAATACATCCGCATTTAGTAATTCAGCTATTTTAGAAGAAGCAAAATCTTTATCTATTACTGCTGGAACGCCCTCAAGGTTTCCATTTCCATTATCAATTACAGGTATACCGCCACCGCCAACAGTTATAACAATATGTCCAGCTTCAACTAATGTTTTAATAATAGGCTCTTCAACTATAGCCATTGGAAGTGGTGAAGCCACTACGCGTCTCCAGCCTCTATTTGAATCCTCTTTCATTATATATCCTTTTTCAATCATTAGTTTCTTAGCCTGTTCCTCCGTAAAGAAAGAACCTACTGGCTTAGTTGGATTCTTAAATCCTGGATCATTCTGATCAACAATTACTTGAGTAACTACTGTTGCAACGTCCTTATTTATTCCTCGTTTTCTCATCTCTGATCTAATGCTTTGTTGCAGATGATATCCTATATAACCTTGGCTCATAGCACCACATTCAGGAAAAGGCATTATTGGGCTATTTTTATTTATAGAAGCAGCTGCTTCATAAGTAGCTACAAGTTGACCTACTTGAGGTCCATTCCCATGAGCAACAATAACCTCGTGACCCTCTTCGATTAAATCTACAATGGCCTCTGACGTCTGTATTGATGTTACTAACTGTGCTTCGGCTGTAGTGTCCTTTGGATTTGCTTGAAGGGCATTTCCACCAAGTGCTATTACTATTCTTGACATATACATTTCTCCTTTGATATTATATATAAAATATAATTTATTTAGCAATTTAAAGGTATTTTATAAAATCTCATTGAAATAATGGTTAAATCATCTCCTGCGGAGCTACAATATTAACGACTTCAGAAGGAGATTTATACTCCCACTAAAGTTTCCTATTTGTTAGGGCATGTAACTCCAACTTGTAGAAGTGGGAGACTTTCCTTCTGAAATGTCGTTAAAGTCGAATTTTGCCAGTTGAAAGCAGTATAATCATTAAGATTGCAACTACCATAATGGCTACCATTCCTATTTTCTCGTTTGCTTTAATAGGTTTATTCTTTTCTTTCCTAGCCTTTAGATATACAAATATGCCAACAGCATACAGTATTACTGCTGCTCCTAGGTAATTTATTCCTACTGCATAAATTACATATAGTGAATATATACATGCTAATATAGAAACTATCTTATCTTTAGCTCCTAGGCCATCTGCAAATGCAACCTTAACTGCATATAGTGATGAAAGTAAATATGGGATTAAAATACATGTTGTAGAAATTAAAAATACACTACCATATGCAGACTGAAGTGCCGGTAAAAGTAGCGAAAGTAAAAATATTTGAGTTAAGCCATCAGTTAGTAATAATGAATTTACTGCAGCACCATTGTCATTTTGTTTAATAAACCATTTTGGCATTGTGCCGCCTTTTGCCGCAACATAAGGAATTTCTGCTGCAAGCATAACCCAACTAATTAAGCAGCCTATAAGTGAAATAATTAAACCAACTTTAACGATTACAGCTCCAATACTGCCAAGTACAGTAATTGATAACATATCTGCTAGAGGGGTTTGTGAACTAGCGAGAGTATTAGCTGAAATTACTCCCATAGCTGTTGTTGAAACCAGTATATAAAGCACTAAAGTTATAATTAAACTTATTATTGTAGCTGTACCAACAGTCTTTTGAGATTTTGCTCTCTCAGAAAGCACTGTTGCAGCTTCAATACCAATAAAGCACCACAAGATTGTACCCATTGCTCCTTTAACTTGCAAGAACACGGTAGTGGAACCCCCCGTAGAAGCTAATATTGTTTTCCAATTATCAACATTAAAAGTTCCGGATTTAAATATTGCAAGACCAAATACAATTACCATAAATAATGGTATGATTTTTGCAACTGTGGCAACGGCATTTATTACTCCGGCGCTCTTAACTCCACGCATTTGTATATAGTGAATTATCCATAATAGTGCAGATGCTAATAAAAATGTTACTATAGGTTTCACGTCACCTACTAAACTATTAAAAGTTTTAAATATAAGAATAAAAAATGCAACATTTCCAAGCCAAGCGCTTAGCCAATATCCCCAGGCTGAATTGAATCCAACAAATTCTCCAAAACCTTCTTTTGCATAAGTAAATATGCCTCCTGTAAGCTCTGGTCTTTTGTTTGCAAGTAATTGAAATACAAGTGCTAAAAATGCCACGCCAAGCCCACCAATTACCCATGCAATAATTACTGCTTGAGGGTTTGCTTTACCGATAAGGTCAGTTGGGCTATTAAAGATGCCCCCACCAATCATGGAACCAACTCCAAGAGCAATTAATAGAGACAAGCCTAACTTCTTATCTTTATCCTTTTCCATTTTATAATCTCCTTTTGATTAATGTATAAGCAATATTTTAAATTGGTGAGAGCAATAATATTGCCCTCACCAATTAATTTTATAATTATTTTAGGCTAGTTTCCAAGCGTAGCAACCATAATTGCTTTGATTGTATGCATTCTGTTTTCTGCTTCATCAAATACTATAGAATGTGTACTTTCAAATACTTCATCTGTAACTTCTAAACCTTCAAGACCATATTTTTCAAATATATCTTTACCTACAAGTGTCTTTAAATCATGAAAAGCTGGTAGGCAGTGCATGAATTTAACGTTTTTATTACCTGTCTTATTAAGCATTTCCATATTAACTTGGTATGGTCTTAATAGTTCTATTCTTGATGCCCATACTTCGTCTGCTTCGCCCATAGAAACCCATACGTCTGTGTAGATTACATCTGCATTTTTAACTCCTGCAGCCACGCTATCTGTAATAGTAATTTTTCCTCCTGTTTCTTTAGCAATTTCATTACATTTTGAAACTAATGCTGTTTCTGGGAACAAGCTCTTTGGTGATACGATTCTAAAGTCCATACCCATTTTAGCAGCACCTATCATCAATGCATTTGCCATGTTGTTTCTTCCATCTCCTGCATATACAAACACAATGTCGCTTAATGGTTTGTCAAAGTGTTCTTTTATAGTTAAAAAATCTGCAAGAATTTGTGTTGGGTGGTCTTCAGTTGTTAATCCGTTCCATACAGGAACTCCTGCATATTTTGCTAGTTCTTCAACTATTTCTTGACCATATCCTCTATATTCTATTCCATCATACATTCTTCCAAGAACTCTAGCTGTATCTGCTACAGATTCCTTTTTACCAATTTGAGTTCCTGTAGGTCCAAGGTAAGTTACATGAGCTCCTTGGTCTAGTGCTCCTACTTCAAAAGCACATCTTGTTCTTGTAGAGCTCTTTTCAAATATTAGCGCAATATTTTTACCTTTTAATTTCTGTTGTTCTGTACCTGCATACTTAGCTCTTTTTAAATCTCTAGCTAAATCTAAAAAGTAGTTTATTTCATTTGGAGTAAAGTCCATCAAAGTTAAAAAGTTTCTGTTTCTTAAGTTAAACATAATAAATTCCTCCTAATATTGTTGTTATTATATTGTTTTTATAAGTTATCTCTATTTAGTGGCATACTCATACATCTTGGGCCGCCTCTTCCTCTAGAAAGTTCAGCACTTGGCATTGTGAGTACTGTTACACCATGTTTTGATAAAATTTCATTAGTAACATAATTTCGTTCATAAGTTATAACTTTTCCTGGTGCAATAGCTAGAGTGTTTGATCCATCGTTCCATTGCTCTCTTGCTGCTACAATAGCGTCACCACCGCCACATCTTATTAAATCAACAGAGGTCACTTTTAATGCAGATTTTAATACATTTTGCAATATATCTTTTTCTTGCTTAATATTTAATTGTCCATTGACACCTTTTGTAATTTCGAAAACATTAAGTGGTCCTTCTATCTCTGGGTGTATTGTAAATTTATCATAATCAACCATAGTAAATACAGTATCAAGATGCATAAATGCTCTACTAGATGGAATTTCTAATACTAATACTTTTTCAAAAGTAGTATGTTTTTCAAACAAGTTTCTTGCTACAATTTCTATAGCTTCAGGTGAAGTTCTTTGACTACATCCTATTGCAAGGGTTGTGGCAGATAATATAAGTTCGTCCCCACCTTCGATATTACTTGGAAGGCTTCTATCATACCAAAGGGGCACTTCATTTTGTTTGAAGGAGCTATGATATTCATGAATAAATTCTAGGAACAAAGTCTCACGTCTTCTAGCTTCAGTTTGCATAGTATTTATAGTAATACCATTTCCAATTGAAGCACCTGGATCGCGAGTAAAATAAAGATTAGGCATAGGATCTAAGTAAAATGGATACTGCGTTCCTATTAATCCTCTTAGAGAATGAATCTCCTTAACAGCTATTTCGTTTTTTCTAACTCCAGCCATAAGTATATCAATCATTTCTCTTGTAGGCTTTGACATTAAATAATCATAAAGAGATTTATATATTTCTTTATTACTAATGTGGCTTTCATGTAAAAACTGTTGTAAAAATATTTTTTTTGTTTTATCCTCAATTAAAGCTTCTGTAACAAGTTCTTCTAAATAAAGAACTTCAACATCGTTTTCTTTTAATATTTTTGCAAATATATCATGTTCTTTTCTTGCTACTTCTAAATAAGGAATATCATCGAAAAGTAATCTTTCAAGAAGATTCGGTACTAAATTTTCTATTTCTCTACCGGGTCTATGTAGCATTACTTTATTAAGTTTTCCTATTTCAGAAGTTACATTTATAAATGATTCCATTTAATTTAGCCCCCTATTCGTTTTTGTTTATGCCATCATTATAAAGTGTACATTTATATAAGGAAAACCGAGAATTCTACTATAATTCCATATATATCGTACATGTAAGCTTTGTTATTGATTTAACACTGCTTATTTATGCTAAGCTTTATTTTACTCGGTAATACTATGGATGTTTCTGCTTGAAAATTTAGAATATTAGATTATGTGTATATATATTCATAATGTTTTAGTTTATTATGCATAATGCTAGAAATAAGGTATAAACATTCATAAAACTTTTTTTTGGTTATTTATACCTATAAATGTATAGCAATATCTAGATAAAGGTTACATAGCCTATATATTATTAGTTATTGCGTTAATAATTATGCATATAAACCTATTTTTCATCATAATATCGCACTGAAATCGTTAATGATATTATTTGTTTACAAAATGTTCATAATGTTGATATATAAAAGGTGATGATGTGAGATAGAAAAAAAATAATTAAATTCCGGGAAGGCATCTATGAGGGGATTATTGTATTAAATAACAATTAATTAGATTGAGGTGGCGAAGTTCTTTTCTTTCCCTTGATTTTGAGTGATTTATTAATAGTTTATAGGGGGAAGAAAAAATAAGAAACCTTTACTATATTAGTAATGACTGGTATTATATCTAGAAAAGAATTAGTGTCGCAATTTATTTTGATGGGGTGGGTATTAATGAAAAAAGTAGTTACTATTAAGGATGTTACAATTGGTGAAGGCTTACCTAAAATTTGCGTTCCAATGGTTGGAGAAACTATTCCACAGCTTATAGAAGAAGCTGAAATTTTAAAAGGGATTGACTTAGATGTTGTAGAATGGCGTGTAGATTTTTTCGAGAACGCTACAAATATAGAGAGAGTTAAGAAAGCATTACAAGCAATTAGGAAAGTGCTAGTTGACAAGCCCATTATCTTTACGTTCCGTAGTGCTAAAGAGGGTGGACAAAAGGAGATTAGTACTGCATTTTATTTTGAATTAAATAGATTGATTTCTGAAACAAAGCTTGTTGAAGTTATAGATATTGAGTTATTTAACGATGAAAAAGATATAAAAGAATTAGTTGAATCAGCACATGAAAATGGCGTAGCGGTTATTATATCTAATCATGATTTTCATAATACGCCAGAGAAAGAAGAAATTATATCTCGATTACGTAAGGCTCAAGGATTAGGTGCAGATATTCCTAAAATCGCAGTAATGCCTACTTGTGCAGAGGATGTGATTGTACTGTTAGATGCAACGCGTATTATGAATGAAAGATATGCGAATGGCCCTATTATTACAATTTCTATGGCAGAAAAAGGGCTTATTAGTAGATTATCAGGTGAATTATTTGGCTCTGCATTAACATTTGGCGCAGTCAAGAAGGCTTCTGCACCAGGTCAAATTGCTGTAGTAGAATTACGTAGAACTATTCAATTACTTCATAATAATACGTAAAAAAATTAGAATGCAATAGGATGATTTAACGACATTTCAGAAGTCGTTAATATTACAGCTCCGCAGGAGATGATTTAATGATTGATATTTATTTCTATATTGCTAGTAGTTGATTTAAATCGGATTAAGATCAAATTTGTTATAGGTACCATATATATATATAAGAGGTATGGCATGCAGGAAAGATTAGCACCTAAAATCGTAAGTGGAGCAAGTAAAGCAATATTCCAAGGAATCAAAGCGGAAATCATTATTGCTGTATTTTCTAAATCAATGGCTAAGAATGAGTTATCTAGTTCATTTTTCTCATAAGCCTTTTTATTTAACATATGAGTTAACATAACAGCAACGGATTGGCTGCAGCCTACAGTAGCGGTGAATATGCTTGAAATGACTATATTTTGAAAGACCCCATACCTAGAATTTGCCTTCAAAGTTATAGCTTCAACACTGTCTAACATTTTACTTCCCTCTATTAAACCTGCAAATGCAGAGCCTATATATATCACCAGGGATGATTTTAGCATAGAAATGATTCCTCCGCCTTTAAGTATCGTGTAAAGGGGACTTGATTTGTCTGTGTTATATCCGAAAACAGTAAACTTTATGCATTGTACTAGGGTTTCGTGTTGGATAAAGATGCTCAATAAAAAAGCCGTTAATATGCTTACAATCATAGATGTTTTAACATTTATCTTAAATGCTGAAAAAACAAGTATAACCAAAGCAGGAAGCAAAACAATTATATTTATAGAGAATGCATTAATTATTTCATTATTTATCCCGTTTGCAGAACTATGCAAGGGAAATATACTTGACACTATAGTGTAGAAAATAATTGAAATACCAAAGGGAACTATGCAGGTTTTAAACATGTTTTTTATATTTATATATATATCTGTTTCTGTAAGATACGCAATAAGGCTTGCACTAGAAGACATAGGAGAACACCTATCACCAAAGTATGCTCCAGCAATAATTGAGCCAGCTGTGGCAGCAAGGTTTACACCACCGCTTCTTGCAACAACCATAAGGGCCACACCTATTGTACCGGACGTTCCGAGAGATGTACCTATTAAAAAAGATACGAAACAACTGGTTAAGAATGCAGATAAAATAAACATATTGGGCCTTATTAGAGTTATACAATAATAAACTATTGCAGGTACAGTGCCAGAGACAATCCATATAGATGTAATAGCCCCAATAAGAATAAAAATCTTTATAATTATGAGAGATTTTTTGCCCCCATTAAAAGACATATTTAACAAGCGTTTTAGGGGAATTCCTCTTTTAAACTCCACTAAAATAAAGAGGATTAGCCCAGATATTAATGGATATGCAAGAAATATGCCTTTTAAAACACTCAAAACTAAAAGTGCAAATGTAACAATAAAAGCTATAATTAAATCCATTGTCATCACCTACTTTAAAAAAATTTAAATTAAGCCTATAAGCATTTCATTTATTGTCATTAGTATAACAAAAATAATACAGGTATTCAATAAAAAGTATAACCATAAGTTGCTAATATTGCATCGCTACAGGTAACGATTTAATCAATTTACCAAGAGGGTATAGAATTATATCGCGATTTATTAAGGTATAAATTTAAAAAACTAAAAGCGATTGGCATAAACCAATCGCTTTTATATTTAAATTTAATAAGCTCTTCCCCAAATAACCGTAGCTTTAGATGGTTTTCCACAACATAAGCAAACGCCTTTTTCTTCTGGCATATTAAATGGCATGCATCTAGAAGACGCACCGGCTACTTCTTTTACTTTTTCTTCACAAGCGAGTTCTCCACACCATGGAGCGCTAACAAATCCTAAAGTTTTATCAAGAAGTTCTTTTAATTCTTCTACGGTGCTTGCGTTAAAGGTTCGGGTATCTTGTGCATTTTTAGCTTTTTCAAATAAAGATTTTTGAATATCTTTTAAAATCTCGGGTACTAATGCTTCTAGTTCTGACATTGGAACAATTATTTTTTCGCGGCTATCACGTCTCACAAGTACTACTTGATTATTTTCTATATCTTTTGGACCAACTTCTAAACGTAGCGGAACACCTTTCATTTCGTATTCGCTAAATTTCCATCCAGCCATTTTATCGCTAATATCCATTTTTACACGTGAAAGCTTTGATAATATATTTTTAAGTTCTGTAGCTTTTTCAATTACGCCTTCTTTATGAGGTGCAATTGGAACTATGATAAGTTGAATTGGAGCTACTGCTGGTGGCAGTATTAGACCATTATCATCACCGTGAACCATAATTAAAGCCCCGATAAGTCTTGTAGACATTCCCCAAGAAGTTTGGTGAACATAAGCAAGTTTACCAGTTTTATCTGAATACTGTATGTTAAATGCTCTTGCAAAACCATCTCCAAAATTATGAG
This sequence comes from Clostridium sp. CM041, assembly GCF_055081035.1. Classification (NCBI taxonomy): domain Bacteria; kingdom Bacillati; phylum Bacillota; class Clostridia; order Eubacteriales; family Clostridiaceae; genus Clostridium; species Clostridium sp. CM041. The sequence continues at coordinate 2,045,867 of NZ_CM143648.1, read as the reverse complement.
AAGTACCACATTGAAGTGCTTTTCCATCATGCATTAAACTTTCAATTGTGTAAGTTTCATTTGCTCCTGCAAACTTTTCTTTTTCTGTTTTCTTACCTTTTATAACTGGAATAGCAAGGGTTTCTTCACAAAAGGTTGAATATATATTAAGCATTCTAAGAGTTTCCTCTTTTGATTCTTCCGCCGTTGCATGAGCGGTATGGCCTTCTTGCCATAAAAACTCTGAACTTCTAAGAAAAGGTCTTGTGGTTTTTTCCCAACGCACAACGGAACACCATTGATTATATAATTTAGGGAGATCATTGTAAGATTGAATTATTTTTGAATAGTGATCACAAAATAATGTTTCAGAAGTTGGCCTAACGCAAAGCCTCTCTGCTAGTAGTTCGTTGCCTCCGTGTGTTACCCAAGCAACCTCTGGTGCAAAACCTTTAACATGATCCGCTTCCTTTTGAAGTAAGCTCTCAGGAATGAACATTGGCATATATACATTTTCATGACCTGTATCTTTAAACATTTGATCTAACGTTTTTTGAATATTTTCCCAAATTGCATAGCCGTAAGGTCTTATTACCATGCAACCTCTAACGCTCGCATAATCAGCAAGTTCCGCTTTTTTTACAATATCGGTATACCATTTTGCAAAATCTTCCTCCATAGAGGTAATAGATTCTACAAATTTTTTTCCTTTTGCCATAATTATTTTCCTCCGATTCAATAAAATATTTAAAAATAAATACAAAAAAACCCGTGAAAGGGCACTATAAAATCAATCATAGAATAAAAATAATAATATGTCAAGAAAACAATTCGTAAGTATTATTAATACCGCTTGTGAGGTTAACAAAGAGATAATCGAAAGCTAGCTCTTTGTTAACAAATCATTTTTTAAAATCTATATAGGGTATAATATACGTGTGAACTATAAAAGACAATATAAGACAAAGGGTTAAAAAACAAGACCATATTAACCTTTCAAACATTTCTCCTAAAAATTTCTATATAGTCTATAGATATGAGGATAGAATTCGTGGTATGATTAAATATGTTGATTTTAGTCCATTAAGTTTAAAATATAAATTATGTGAGGAGGAATAGCTATTTAGGTACATGAAAATAAAGTATCATAGTGACTTGTTATTTAAATGTGACTTACAAAAATAGCTAAAAAACATGGGAAATATAACTAACAGATTAATTAAAGAGTTTTCAATAACTAAAGAGCAGGCGGAAAGTGTAATTGAATTATTAGATGAAGGGAATACAGTTCCTTTTATAGCTAGATATAGAAAAGAGAGAACTGGGGGACTTGATGATATAATCCTTAGAAACTTTACAGAGAGGCTTATATATCTTAGGAACTTAGAAGAACGAAAAACAGATGTAGTACGTCTTATCGGTGAACAAGAAAAACTAACAGCGGAAATTGAGGAGTCAATAAAAAAAAGCGAGACATTGACAGAAATAGAGGATATATACAGACCTTTTAAGCCTAAGAAAAGAACTAGAGCTATCATTGCAATAGAAAAAGGGCTTAAACCGTTAGCTGAAATTATTGTATGCGGCGAGTTTAAGGGTGATATAAATGAGTATGCAGAGAAATTCTTAAGTGAAGAAAAGGCAGTGAATAGTACTTCGCACGCACTTCAAGGTGCTGGGGATATTATTAGTGAAATGATTTCTGATGAAGCTGATTACAGAAAGTGGATTAGAGCGTTAGTACATAATCAAGGAAACGTTGAAACTAAAGGTAGCTCTGATGATACTACTCCATTTGAAATGTATTATGAGTATAAAGAAGGGGTTAAATCTATTCCGCCGCATAGAATTCTTGCTATAAATAGAGGCGAAAATAGTAAGATACTTTCTGTGAAAATCAAAGCCGATAACGATAAGATTACCCAGTACTTAAGAACTAAATGTTTAAAAGGGAACAATGAAACTGATAAGTATATAGAGTTAAGTATAGGTGATTCTGTAAAAAGACTTATATTCCCTTCAATTGAGAGGGAAATAAGGGCCGAACTCACAGAAAAGGGTGAAACTAGCGCTATTGAAATATTTAAAGCTAATTTAAAGGCACTCTTAATGCAGTCCCCTATAAAAGGAAAGGTAGTTCTTGGATTTGATCCTGGATTTAGAACAGGGTGCAAAATAGCGGTGCTAGATGATACTGGTAAGCTTTTAGATATAGCTACAGTATACGCTACTGCGGGCAGTAAGGACGGTATTCAAAAATCTATAGATATTATTAAAAAATTGGTAATTAAGCATAATGTAGAAGTAGTGTCACTCGGTAATGGGACTGCTAGTCGTGAATCTGAAGAGATTTTAGCACAGATAATTAAAGAACTTAAGGATGAATGTTCAAAAGATTTGTACTATGTTATAGTCTCGGAAGCAGGCGCCTCAGTGTATTCAGCGTCAGAGCTTGCATCTAAAGAATATCCAGATATAGATGTATCTATTAGAGGAGCTATTTCTATAGGGCGAAGACTTCAAGACCCATTAGTGGAGCTTGTGAAAATTGACCCGAAAGCTATTGGAGTTGGACAATACCAACATGATGTAGCAGCTAAAAAACTCGATGAATCCTTAAAAGGAGTAGTTGAAGATTGTGTTAATGCAGTTGGTGTAGATCTTAATATTGCAACACCCTCTTTATTAGCTTATATATCAGGGATAAATGTTGCTATCGCTCAAAACATTGTAGTGTATAGAGAAGAAAATGGTAAGTTCAAAACTAGAAAAGAATTATTAAAAGTGAAAAGATTAGGGGCAAAAGCATATGAGCAATGTGCAGGATTTTTAAGGGTTATGGAGAGTAATGAATTTTTAGATAACACCTCAATTCATCCAGAAACGTATAATGCTACTAAAAAACTATTGGATTTCTTAAGGTATACAAAAGAAGATCTTAAAACTTTAAACTTTAAAGATTTGGATGATAGGCTAAAAGATATTAATATAGATGAGCTTGCACAAATATTGGAAATAGGGGTTCCAACTCTTAGAGATATTATTAAAGAAATTAAAAAGCCTGGGAGAGATCCAAGAGAAGAACTACCGAAGCCGATATTAAAAACGGGTGTGGTACAAATGTCCCACCTTAAACCGGGAATGAAACTTATGGGTACTGTTAGAAATGTGTCTGACTTTGGAGCTTTTGTTGATATTGGAGTTCATCAAGATGGATTAGTGCATATAAGCCAGTTATCAGATAAATTTGTAAAGCATCCATTGGATGTGGTTAAGGTTGGCGATATAGTAGAGGTTAGTGTGATAGAAGTTGATGAGAAAAGAAAAAGAATATCATTATCAATGAAAAATAATTAATTAATATGTTGCTTATTTTACTGTATTTATATATAATTAAATTATAAAATAAAATTTAATAATCTTCAGGGCGGGGCTAATTTCCCCACCGGCGGTAAAGCCCGCGAGCCGTAAGGCTGATTCGGTTTAACGACATTTTAGAAGGTAGTTTTCCTTCTGAAGTCGTTAAGACAGCACCCTTGGGTGATGATTTGATTCCGAAGCCGACAGTATAGTCTGGATAAAAGAAGATGTGATATATATATATATAAATTCGCCCTGGCATAGTACTATGTCAGGGCTTATATTATATCCATCCCTAGGAGATATAGTTAATTAGGGGGCACTAAAAATGAGAGACGAAAAACTTGTTAAACTAATCAAAATTTCACTTTTATCTGTTATGGCTTTTCTTTTGATGTACATTGAGTTACCGATACCGATTTTCCCTGATTTCTTAAAAATTGACATCAGCGACCTGCCAGCGCTTTTAGGGGCCTTTGCATTAGGACCAATAGCGGGAGTAGTTATTGAACTCTTTAAAAATATATTACATGGAATGCTAGCTACTAAAACAGCCTTCGTTGGAGAAGTAGCAAATTTTCTAGTGGGTTCATGTTTAGTATTAGTGTCTGGATATATTTACAAGGCTCGCAAAAGTAAAGGTGGAGCTATTACTGGATTATTAATAGGAGTAATTTGTATGTCGATTTTTGCAGGGATATTAAACTATTTTATTGTTTTACCTTTATACGAAAAAGTATTAGGATTTCCAGTAGCTACCGTTATAGAAATGGGATCAAAAATAAATCATAACATTGTCGATTTAAATTCTTTTATCATTTGGTCAATTATTCCTTTTAATTTACTTAAAGGACTGGTATTAACAGCAATGACTTTAGCTTTATATAAGAGTGTTTCGCCTATACTTCATAAAGAGAACATGGAGAGAGAATACAAAAGTAGAGAACAAAAAATATAAAAAAGACTGTATACAAATATGTACTAATTTCAAAGATTTAAAAAAAGGTATTAACAAACTAAAGGATGACTTCTGCACAATGCGGAAGCCATCCTTTAGCTTTATTATTCACCATTCACAATTAACCATGCTTTTAAATGTAGATATGGATGTTTTAGGATATATTCCATATCTATTTAGCTCTAGCAAAGAATCTCCTCTCTTTACGCTTCCGTTATTAACAGTAACAGCCATTCGTATTCCTATTTTAGGCAGAAGGTTTAATACATCATCATTATGGTGTCCATAAGGATAAGAAAGATAATGGCTACCGGTTAGTTCTGTATTTTTTATTAAATCTTTTTTTACATAATCTAAAGGTTTTGTAATTAAATAACCCTTGTTATTCTCTGTTTTATGTAAATTATGGGTATGATTTGAATATTCAAATACATCGGTAGTTTCAGAAATGTTTTTCCAACTTAAGAATTGTTGTGTTTTAGGGTTAAATTCAGCATTATTATCCTTGACATAAGATGTAATTAAAAATTGTGCGGCTTTAAAATTATATTTCTTCAAAATAGGATAGGCATAAATGTAGCTGCTTAAATATCCGTCATCAAATGTTATGCATACTGATTTCTTGGGTAGTTCTATACCACCTAATAGCCACTGTTCTAATTCTGCTAGATTTATTGTAGTATATTTATTATTGTATAAGTAGTCCATTTGTTGCTGAAAATTTTCAAGGTTTAATACTACGCCATTATTTGTAAATGTGTTTTCTTTTTTCTTTAGTAGATGATGATACATCAGTATTGGTATTTTTTTTGACACACCTTCAGCTTTATCAAAAGTTCTAACAATTGAATCTTTAGACGTTGTTGATAAGTGCGGGACGTTAGATGAATTATCTACCGTTTTGGCTGATTTGATCTGAGAATCATCTGAAATTATTGTGCTTTTACTGGAAGTCGGGTTAGCTAAGGAATTGCATCCAACTAATAGTAATGCAAAAAATAGTGCTAATATAATTTTTTTGGTCATAAATTTTACCCCTTACTCTAATATATTTTAAATGGTTCACCCACATTATACCATTTTATTCGCATGATTGCTAAATATTTAGTATAAAATGTAAAAAAAAGACTGGCAAGAGCTAGTCTTTCTATGCTATCTACTATAGATGTCGATTCCACATAATTACCGCATCTTCGCCGTTATCTTCATAATAATGGCGTCTAATGCCTTCATTTTCAAAGCCATACTTTTCATATAAGTTTATAGCAATAAAATTTGAACTTCTAACCTCTAAGGTTATCGCTGTAACTTTTAGTTTCCTACAAATTTTAAATAAGGCTTCCACGATGATGTCGCCGCCGCCATAACCACGAGCCTCAGGGTGAACTGCAACATTAGTAATATGCGCTTCATCTATAATTATCCACATTCCTCCATAACCTACTATAGAAGTACCCTTTTTTAGCACAACATATTTAGCGAACTTATTATTTAGTTCACTTTGGAGTGATTCGTAGCTCCATGAAATTGGAAAGCTTAACTCGCTAATATTGAGTATGGATTTAATAGATGATGCGTCCATTGGGTAAATTTTAAAATCACTATTCATTTTTTATTTGCCTCATCTTTTCTTCGTACTCCCTCTCAGCTTGGGGCTGCCTAAGGTAAAGAGGCACTGACGCGTATATATCATCGAATGTTCCATTAGATAAAAGGTTGAGTCCTAATTCTCCTAGAGATGAAGCCTTAGCTAAATTTAAATGTGCTGGAGCAAAATTGGCTTTAGGTAAATTTGCTATAAGTTTTTCTTTGAATTTGAAGGTTCCATCTCCTACAAAGGTAATATTGCAATTTTTTTCTTTAAGCATATTTATTAATTCTTCTAAGGAAATATTAATATAGTCACTGATGCGGGTGAGCTCGTAATTATTAAAAGTATATAAGGCTGTATAAACATTATCTCTTAAAGCGTCTAGTAAAGGACAAATAATTCCATCTGTATATGCTAAGTTATATGCTAAAGAATCTAAGGTAGATACAGTTACAAAAGGCTTTTTTGAGCCTTGGCTTAATCCCTTAATGGTAGCCATCCCTATTCTAAGGCCTGTAAAGGAACCGGGCCCCTTTGACGCTACAAAGGCATCAATATCACTTAGGTTTATTCCTGTATTTTTTAATAATTCGTCAATTATAGGCATAAGTATTTGAGAATGTTGTTTTTTATAATTAAAAGTTATTTCACCAAGAACTTTGTTATCGTCAAGGATAGCACAAGTTGCTGATTGTGTAGCAGAATCCAGACTTAAAATCTTCATAGTTTTATCTCCTTTATATAATCATATCTTTTATCAGAATATCGGATGTTAATCTTTCTGAAATCATCTCCCAATCTAGGAAGCTTTTCTATGGTAATGGATAAATTATTGGGTGGAATCAGTTCTTCAATATAATTAGCCCATTCAATAATACTAACGCCATCACTAAATATATATTCATCAAAGCCTATAGCTGCTATTTCGTCAGGGTCATTTACCCTGTAGACATCAAAATGATATAATTTCAAGCGACCTGTATATTCATTTACAATTGTAAATGTAGGGCTTGTGATATGATCTTTTATATCTAAGCCCTTTGCAATTCCTTTTGTTAAATGAGTTTTGCCAGTGCCTAAGTCACCGATTAAGCAAACTATGTCCCCTGAATTTACACGTGAACCTATTAGTTCGCCTATTTTATAAGTTTCGTCTACTGTAGTTACTATGTATTCCATAAGTTTCACCTCACTAAATATTTTATCCTAAAACATAGAAAAAGAAAAGGCCTCAGTGTTTCCTAAGAGATTAAAATATAAAAAAATCTTGCATTTATTTATAACACGTGATATAATTCAGATGTATTTTAGGGGTATGGCTCAATTGGTAGAGTAGTGGTCTCCAAAACCATTGGTTGTAGGTTCGAGTCCTACTACCCCTGCCATTTTTACATTTTTACATTTTTGCATTTTAAAAGTTAATAAAGGGGTATGGCTCAATTGGTAGAGTAGTGGTCTCCAAAACCATTGGTTGTAGGTTCGAGTCCTACTACCCCTGCCAAATAAAACCTGTGAAATTATTTTCACGGGTTTTTACGTTACTTATTTAAACATGCATTATAATGAATCATTAAATTTTAATGTTAGGCATCTGAAAAAAACTGGAGGGTATGTAATGCAACTATATGACATAGTAGTAATTGGGGGAGGTATAGCAGGCCTTGCAGCAGCTATTTCAGCTAAAGAGCACTATAAATGTAGAATTTTGATTTTAGAAAGAGAAAATCAATTAGGCGGAACAATAAATCAGTGTATTCATAATGGATTTGGCAAGAATATTTTTAGTGAAGAATTGACAGGACCGGAGTTTGTGCAGAAATTTATAGATAAAGTTAATAAATTGGGTATTTCATATAAATTAAATACTACTGTTTTAGATTTAGGTAATACTAAAGAAATTAATGCAGTGAATGCGTGTGATGGAATTTTTAAAATTGGAGCGAAAGCTATAATAATTGCGACCGGGTGTAGAGAAAGGCCAAGAGGATTTTTAAATCTGCCAGGTAGTAGATGTGCAGGTATATACACAGTGGGGTGTGCACAGAAATTTATAAATATAGAAGGATATATGCCAGGAAAAGAAATAGTTATATTGGGTACAGGAGATATTGCATTAACAGTAGCAAGTAGGCTAGCAATTGAAGGAGCTAATGTTAAAGCTGTAGTTGAAAGTAAAGATTTTATTGAGGCAACTGACAAAAAACTCATTGATTACCTGAATGATTTTAATATACCTTTAAAAATAAAACATAAGGTGGCGGATATTAAAGGCAAAACACGGCTTGAGGGGATAACTTTAGTAAAGATTAATAAAAATAATGAAGTTATCAAAGATAGTGAGGAATATATTTCTTGTGATGCGTTACTTTTATCTGTAAACTTATATCCAGACAATGAATTAGCAAAACAAGTAGAAATACTAATTAATGCATCAACAGGAAAAATTGAATTAAATGAAAGTTCACAAACTAGTATAGCCGGCGTCTTTGCCTGCGGAAGCGTAGCTATTGGTTATGATTCTTCTGAAAATGTGGTAAAGCAAAGTTATAACATAGGTATTAGCACTTCGCAATACATAAAGAATTCTAGCATCTAGTACGTAAACTTTTATGGTTTACCAATATAAGTGAATTTAAAACTGTTAGCTTATTTTAATGGTTTTTTTTATTTGCGTAAATGTGAACATGAAAGATGATGACATAAAAACAAAAAAAATAGTATTGACATATTTTAATGTTAAGAATATAATAAAGAAAAGTAATTCATACTAAAATACTAGGAAATACTTAGAAGAAGGAAAGTAATATAAGAAGAATTTACAGAGAGAGAGTCTAACGCTGAGAGGATTCTTATGGTCGACTTATATGAAGTGCCCTTTGGAGTTATGCACCGAAAAATTCACATGAATGTGTCTTTGGTAGGCTGCATCGGGATTCACCCGTTATAGTGATAGAGCATAGCGCTGTGCTTGAAAAAGTGGCTTTATAATCAATTTAGTGATTATAACTTAGAGTGGACCACGAAGCAAAACTTCGTCTCTAAATTAGAGGGAGTTTTTTTTGTACCCAAAAAACTTTTGAAATATTAAAAGTATAATTATATACGTGACGATTTTTATTTAAAATACTAAGAATACAGAAATATGGATAGCTTTTGAAGGTAGATTACTTATTTTAAATTGGAGGGATATTATTATGATGTATAACAATGTTTTAGATATGATAGGAGCAACACCGGTTCTAAAATTAAATAAATTAGTCGAGGGTGATATGGCTGATATTTTTGTGAAATTAGAAAAATACAATCCAGCTGGAAGTATAAAAGATAGAGCTGCCCTTGGAATGATAGAGAAAGCTGAAAAACTAGGACTATTAAAAGAAGGATTTACTATAGTTGAACCAACCAGTGGAAATATGGGAATAGCTTTGGCTATGATTGGAAGAATTAAAGGGTATGAAGTAATTATTGTTATGCCAGATAGCATGAGTGTTGAAAGACGCAATTTGATTAAGTCATATGGAGCACAACTTGTGCTTACAGATGGGATAAAAGGGATGAAGGGTGCTATAAATAAGGCAAAAGAAATAGCAGAGGGGAATTCTAGCTTTTTTATGCCACAACAATTTATTAATTTAGCAAATCCAGAAAAACATTACGCTACTACTGCAGAAGAAATTATTAGAGATGTAGAGGACGTAGATATTTTTGTAGCTGGAGTAGGAACTGGAGGAACAATTGCTGGGATAGGAAGAAGATTAAAAGAAGTTAAACTTGGAATTAAAGTAGTTGCGGTTGAACCAGAAAACTCACCCGTATTATCAGGAGGGGAGCCTGGACCTCATAAAATACAAGGAATAGGAGCAGGTTTTGTGCCAGATATCTATGATAGTAGTGTAGTTGATGAAATAATAAAAATTTCTGATGAAGAGGCATTTGAAATAGCAAAAAGAATAGCTAAAGAAGAAGGCATATTAGTAGGGATTTCAGCAGGGGCTAATATCGCAGCAGCTATGAAAATTGCAAGTAAAGTAGGCAAGGGTAGAAAGATTGTAACTGTTGCACCTGACGGAGGAGAAAAATATATTTCAATGGGAATCTATGATTAAATTTTTAACGACAATTCAGAAGGAAAGACTCCCACTTCTATAAGTGGGAGTTACTACCCTAACAAATAGAAAACTTCAGTGGGGTATAATTTTCCTTTTGAAGTCGTTAATTTATCTTCTACTAAGATGGTGCAGCTCCGCAGGAGATTATTTAACAAGGTGAAAATATTTATTTCTACTCTATAGATAAGTAGTCTGTGGGTTAACATATATGGAAATTTATATCTAAGAATTTGAATTTCCATATTCACAAAATATAATTCTATAGGAGGGAATTATCATATGTTTAAAATGTTTAAATTGCTGGGATACGAAATTAATAATGTATTAGAAAAGGATCCAGCAGCTAAGAATTGGGTTGAAGTAATATTATTATATCCATCTATCCATGCTATAATAATATATAGAATAGCTCATTTATTATATAATCATAAAATCTATTTTATATCTAGATCTATATCTCAATTAGCTAGGTTTTTTACTGGAATAGAAATTCATCCAGGGGCTAAAATAGGAAAAGGATTATTTATAGATCATGGGACGGGAGTAGTAATTGGAGAAACTACAGAAATTGGGGATAATGTGACCTTGTATCAAGGAGTTACACTAGGTGGAACAGGTAAGGATACAGGAAAAAGGCATCCTACTTTAGGCAGTGATGTGGTGGTGGGTGCTGGTGCAAAGATTTTGGGGCCAATTAAAATAGGAACTGGTAGTAAGATTGGTGCCAATGCTGTGGTTTTAAAAGATGTATTAGCTAAGGCAACTGCTGTAGGTATTCCTGCTAGAATAATTTTTGTAAAGAATTCAACTATAATAGAAATTATGGATTATGCAGGTGAAACTAAAAAAATGTACAACGATATGGTAATATAAAAGGGAAAGACAATATGGATATTAAAGAAGAAATAATGAAGTTCTGTAAAAAAAATGGTTTAGATGTAATAGGATTTAGCAAATGTAGAATTTTCTATGAGCTAAGTCCTTATTTTGAGAAAAGAAAAAAACTAGGGCTAGAAAATGAGTTTGAGGAGCAAATTGTAGATAATAGAATAAATCCATTTATATATATGCCCAGTGGGAAAACTATAATTTCTATTGCGTTTCCATATCTATATGATTTAGATTTTAATCAGAGAACGCATTTTTCAAAATATACCATGGGTAGAGATTATCATGTTGTTACAACTGAGTATATGAAAAAAATTTGCGAATTCATTGAAGGCATTGGTGCAAAAGCTATGTGCTTTGTGGATAGCAATGCGCTTCCGGAAAGATACATTGCGTGCAGTAGTGGAGTGGGATTTATAGGGAAAAACAATACTTTGATAACAGAAAAGTACGGCTCATATGTTTTTTTAGGAGAAATAATAACAGATCTAGAAATAGAGCCAGACGAGCCACTTAAGCAAAAATGTGGTGATTGTGAGATGTGTTTAGCAGCATGCCCTACAAATTCTATAGTCAAAGGGAGAGTAGGAATAAATAATGATGCAAATATATGCCTATCCTACATAACACAGAAAAAAGAAATAGAGGATTCTTGGTTTGAAAAATTAAATGGTAGACTATTTGGTTGTGATACCTGTCAGAGAGTATGTCACTTTAATAAAGAAATTGAATTTAGCTCTATTGAGGAATTTAAACCTTATGAACATATGAAGAGAATCGACGTGCAAGCATTAATGAATATTGATAATCGGTTATTTAAAGATAAGTACAAGATAACTTCTTGTGGATGGAGAGGTAAAAATATACTTAAGAGGAATGCAATGATTAATGAGGTTATTACAGAAAAATGTAAAAATATAACTATAGAGAAGGATACATCGCCTTATATAAGAGATTATTATTATAGACTTTTAAAGCTTTTAAAATTATAATAATGTTATAATTATTTATTATGAAAGGTGGAATTGTGATGGTTTCTAAAGCGGTGTTAAGAATAATAGACATTTTGCCTGATAAAGTTGTATCCTTTATAGCAAACAAACTAATTGATTCATATATTAATAAATACGCAAATATTAAAACTCACGGAATAGAGAAAATTAATGATATAAAATCTCCTATAATTTTTATATGCAATCATTTAAGCAATGCAGATGGTATAGTTATGAATAAGTTATTAAAGGACCACAATGTAACTTTTGTTGCCGGCGTAAAGCTAACAGATAATAAGCTTACAAAATTAGGTTTTCACGTTGCTAAGACTATAAAGTTAAAACCTAATTCAGCAGATAAGGAAGCTATATCTAAAATTGTTAGTACGCTAAAACAAGGCAATAACATTATGATTTTTCCAGAGGGTACTAGAAGTAGAAATGGAAAAATGATAGAGGGTAAGAAGGGTCTTATATTAATGGCTAAATTATCAAAGGCAACAATTGTTCCAATAGGTATTTGGGGAACGGAAAAGTTACTATCAATTAATGACAATGACATGGCGTCAGAAAGATTTAATTATGCAGATGTAAATATTAATATTGGTGGGCCCGTTTTACTCCCAAGTAAAAATCAAGATGAGGATAAAAATGAGTATTATGATAGGGTTATGCATGAAATAATGTCAAGTATAGCTGTGATGCTACCAGAGCAGTATAGGGGAGTATATTCCGATTGTAAATGAAAGGAAAGTAGCATTAGTATAAAAAAATGAAGAAAAAAACCTTACGATGGATTTTCTTGATAAAAAATAAATAAAAACATTTTTACATTAAATTGGAATTAATTTTATAAATTAAAGGTATTTTACTATTAAATGATATATAATAGGGTTATGATTAAATATGAAATTCTCATGGAGTATAATGGGAATTTCAAAAATAAAAAGTTGGAGGTATGTTACATGGGAAGTAAAGTACTTGGGAAATTTTTAAAAGAAAATTTAGAAGATTTAAAAAGTAAAGGTTTATATAATGTGATAAATACCCTAAAGAGTTCAAATGGACCTATTATTACAATTGGAGATAAAAAATTAATTAACTTATCTTCAAATAATTATTTAGGTCTTGCGACTAATCCTAGAATGATTGAGGCTACTATTGAAGCAACTAAAAAATATGGTGCAGGAGCAGGTGCTGTTAGAACAATAAATGGTACTTTAGAAATTCATATTGAATTAGAACAAAAACTTGCTAAATTTAAACATACAGAAGCAGCTATTGCTTTTCAGTCAGGGTTTAATTGTAATATGGGCGCAATTTCATCAGTAATGAATAAAAAAGATGCAATTCTTTCAGATTCATTGAATCATGCGTCAATAATAGATGGATGTAGATTATCTGGTGCGAAAATCATAAGAGTAGAACACTCTGATATGGTAGATTTAAGAAATAAGGCAAAAGAGGCAGTAGAATCAGGTTTATATGAAAAAATAATGGTTATTACTGATGGCGTATTCTCTATGGATGGGGACATTGCGAAACTTCCGGAAATTGTCAAGATAGCAGAAGAGTTTGACTTAATAACATATGTTGATGATGCTCACGGTTCAGGAGTCCTTGGAAAAGGGACAGGCACTGTACATCACTTTGGATTGTCAGATAAAATAGATTTCCAAATTGGGACTTTATCAAAGGCTATTGGAGTTGTAGGTGGATATGTAGCTGGATCGCAGAATCTAATTGATTGGCTCATGGTTCGTGCTAGACCATTCCTATTCTCAACATCATTAACTCCAGGAGCTGCAGGTGCGGCTATTGAAGCTATTAATATTCTTACAGAAAGCACTGAGTTACATGATAGGCTTTGGGAAAATGCAAATTATTTAAAGAATGGTTTAAAAGAACTTGGCTTTAATATTGGAAATAGTGAAACTCCAATTACTCCATGTATAATAGGAGACGAAGTTAAAACTCAAGAATTTAGTAAGAAACTTTTTGAAGAAGACGTTTACGCAAAATCGATAGTATTTCCAACAGTTAGAAAGGGAACTGGGAGAGTAAGAAATATGCCCACGGCAGCTCATACAAAAGAAATGTTAGATGAAGCTTTAGCTACTTATGCAAAAGTTGGCAGAGAAATGAACATAATAAAATAAGGGATATGCAGCTCCGCAGGAGCTGATTTAATTTAGGTATAACACATAATTACTAGGTGTTATACCTAAATTAATATTAAATATTAGGAATATTTATTTAATATAGAGAGGAAGGGTGTAAAATGAAAAAAATATTAGTAACAGGGGCATTAGGGCAAATAGGTTCTGAACTCGTAATGAAAATGAGAGAAATTTATGGCAGTAATAATGTAATAGCTACAGATTTAAGGAAATCTGAGGATAGTCAAGTAGTTACTTCAGGACCTTTTGAAATACTGGATGTAACTGACCATAAAGCTATGCTTGAGCTTTGCAAAAAATATGAAATAGATTCATTAATTCATTTAGCAGCCTTATTATCAGCAACAGCTGAAGCAAAACCACTACTCGCTTGGAATATAAATATGGGTGGACTTGTAAATGCTTTAGAGGTTGCTAGAGAACTTAAATGCAAGTTCTTTACACCTAGCTCTATAGGGGCGTTTGGACCATCTACACCTAAAGATAATACTCCTCAGGATACAATCCAAAGACCAACAACTATGTATGGTGTAAATAAAGTTTCAGGAGAATTATTATGTGATTATTACTATAAGAAATTTGGGGTTGATACAAGAGGAGTACGCTTCCCAGGTTTAATTTCTTATGAAGTTCTTCCAGGTGGAGGGACAACAGATTATGCTGTTGATATATATTATGAAGCATTAAGGTCAGGTAAATACACTTCATTCATTGGCAGCGGGACAAAAATGGACATGATGTATATGCCAGATGCAATAAATGCAATAATTAAGTTAATGGAAGCTGATGCATCAAAATTAATACACAGAAATGCATTTAATATTGCGGCTATGAGTTTTGAACCAGAAGAAATAGCTAATGAAATTAAAAAACATATTCCAGGGTTTATTATGGATTATAATGTAGATCCAGTAAGACAAGGAATAGCTAATTCATGGCCAAATTCAATGGATTCAACCTGCGCTAAAGATGAATGGGGATTTACTGCTGAATATAATTTGCCTAAAATGACTATTGATATGCTCGAAAAATTAAGAGCTAAAGGAATTGGGGCTGAGTAATGAAAAGTAGGTGACTTATATGAATAAAAAAACAATAAAAGCAGTGCTTGAAATTCTTAACGAAACGTATGCGGGGACAAAGTGTGGCTTGGATTTTACAACGCATTATGAACTTTTAGTATCAACCATACTATCAGCACAGTGCACAGATGATCGAGTAAATATTGTTACAAAGAAGTTGTATAAGAAATATAATACACCAGAATCCATGATCGCTTTATCAGACTTAGAACTAGGTGAAAAAATTAAAAGCTGTGGATTTTATAATAATAAGAGTAAAAATATTTTGGGAGCTACAAAATTAATATTAGAAAAATATAATGGAGAAGTGCCAAGCACAATGGAAGAATTAATAGATCTTCCGGGAGTTGGGAGAAAAACTGCTAATGTGGTTTTATCTAATGCATTTGGTATTCCGGCAATTGCTGTAGATACTCACGTTTTTAGAGTATCAAACAGAATAGGGCTTGCCCCAGGAAAGAACGTTTACGAGGTAGAGCAGAAGCTTATGAAAAATATTCCTAAAAAAATGTGGAGTGATGCTCATCATTACATTATATGGCATGGCAGAAAAATATGTAAAGCTAGGAAACCTAATTGCGAGGTGTGTCCAATAGCTCCTTATTGTGAATTTCTAAATGGAAAAGGAAAATAGGTAGCAAACTTTAGCTAGCTGAAAATCAAAAAATAAAAGCCCTTTATATTTTGAAAATATTAAAGAGCTTTTATTTTTTGAATATACTTATGGAATTATATTTTTAAAATTCTTACTATATTAAATTTAGTTAATGTACATTATGTACTTAAACATAAGTATAAAATGACAAAGGCTTCCAAGCATAATAAAAATATGAAATATCTCGTGAAATCCAAAAAGCTTTAGGTTTATTTTGGGACGTTTAGTAGCGTATATAACAGCTCCTACAGTATAAAAGAGCCCACCGGCTAGTAGCCAGATAAATCCACCTAAGGATATAGCCTTTATAATAGGGACAATAGCAATGACAGAAATCCAACCCATTAAAATATAGAATCCAGTGTATAGCGATCTAGGGGCATCAAACCAAACTATCTTCAAAACAATTCCTATAAGAGCTAAAATCCAAATGCCAAAAAAAAGGAGGGTTCCAATGGTGCCTTTTAAAGCGATTAAGCATATAGGAGTATATGTTCCTGCTATTAGAACATATATCATAGAATGATCTACTCTTCTAAGTATTTTTATAACCTTTTGTGAAGATAAGGACTGGTGATATGTTGAACTCGCACAATAAAGGAGGATTGAACTTACCCCAAATACTGCAAGTATAATAGTGTTATACATATTTGAAATGATTAAGGAATATTTAATTAGAAGAATTAAACCTATTAGGGATAAAAAAGCGCCAGCTAAGTGTGTAAGGCTGCTTACAGGTTCTCTAAATTTTGATAACAAATCACTCACTCCTTTAAAATTAAAATTTATTATTTAAATCTAATGATTTTAAAAAATAAGGATAAACTTTTTGTAACATTTACTAGTTAAATATAGGTTATTCAGTTATAGTAAGTCTATATATAGTTTTTGAAACTAGATTAGCTATGTATTAATACTACATTATAAAGTGATAAAAATCAATAGTAATAATATTAAATTTATAGTTAATATTGTAACATCTAAGATGATGATTTAATTATTACAAACATCATCAAACAAAAGTCATAAGTATAGGGTGCTTATATAACATAGATTATTCATAATTGTGGATTATGAGTAATCTATGCTATATAATGAAGGCGAGGTGGAATAAATGGATTATAACAAGGAAAGTCTAAATGAATTAGTTGAAGAGATTATAGGAACAAAAGATATCAATTTAATGGAAATACCATGCGTGGATTTATATATGGATCAGGTTACAACTTTTTTTAACGAAAAGCTTGGGAGTCTTAGAAGAAATGAAGAAGATAAAATTCTTACAAAAACTATGATTAATAATTATACTAAAGGTAAGGTTTTGATGCCAGCAAAAAATAAAAAATATACTAATGAGCATATGATTCTGCTGACACTTATCTACAATTTGAAGCAGACTATATCAATTAGTGATATTAATACAATATTTGATCCTATTATTGATATAAAAGCTCCTCAAAGTATGAGTATCCCATTAAAAGATCTATATAATAATTTCTTAGCAATTAAAGAAGTTCAAAATCAAGAATTTGCAGAAGATATAGATAAAGATACCAAATTTATAAAAGAGAGAATTAAAGAAATGGGAAAAAAGGATGGGGAGTTAATAGAATTAATATTAATGATATTACTACTTATTAATAAAGCTAATATGCAAAAAAGAATGGCGGAAAAATTAATTGATAACTTTTTGAAAAAAAAATAATAAATTTTGTACATATTTAATTTATGTAGTTCTGATATAAAACTTTAGTAATGTAAAATAAACTATTAACAGTTGTTTTATTTAAATATGCTTATAAAAAGTGTTTAAAATTCGAGCTAATTGTAATATAATGGTATATATCTAGTGAATTAGTTTATGAATGATAAGGAGATGAGCATATGTCAAAAGTTGTAGAAAAATTTTTAAAATATGTTAGTTACGATACTAAATCTGATGAGAAATCAACTACGGTTCCAAGCACAACTGGCCAAATGAGACTTGCGACAGAATTAGTTAAGGAATTAAAGGCAATGGGGTTAAAACAGGCAAGTGTAGATGATAATGGATATGTAATGGCGACTGTTCCCGCAAATGTACAAAAAAACATACCAACTATAGGGTTTATAGCACATATGGATACCGCTCCAGATATATCAGGAAAAAATGTTAACCCTAAATTTGTGTACAACTATGATGGCGAAGACATAATATTAAATAAAGAAAATAATATAGTGCTGTCTCCAAAAGATTTTCCGGAACTAAAGAATTACGTAGGGAAAACGCTTATAACCACCGATGGAACTACGCTACTGGGGGCTGATGATAAAGCAGGAATATCAGAAATAATGTCTGCTGTAGAATACTTAATAGAAAACCCCCATATCCCACATGGTACTATTCGTATTGGATTTACACCAGACGAAGAAATAGGCCGTGGTGCAGATATTTTTGACGTGAAAAAATTTGATGCAGATTTTGCATACACTATGGATGGAGGAACTATCGGAGAACTAGAATATGAAAATTTCAACGCCGCAGGAGCAAAAATTTGTATTCATGGAAGAAATGTTCACCCGGGTTCTGCGAAAGGAAAGATGATTCACTCTACACTTATAGCAAACGAATTTGTAAATTCAATGCCACAAAATGAGACACCCTCAAATACAGAAGGTTATGAAGGATTCTATCATTTGATTAGTCTTAATGGTGAAGTTGAGGAATCAAAACTTCAATATATTATAAGGGATTTCAATAGTGAAAGATTTGAAAATAGGAAGGTATTTATCAAGGATGTAGCATATAAACTAAATAAAAAATATGGTGATGGAACAGTTGAAATAGATGTTAAGGACCAATATTTCAATATGAAAGAAAAAATAGAGCCAGTTAAACATATTGTAGATACAGCATTCTTGGCTATGAAAGAAGTAGGAATAAATCCTATAACGCAACCTATTAGAGGCGGCACGGATGGTGCAAGGCTTTCATTTATGGGACTTCCAACGCCCAATATATTCGCAGGTGGCCATAATTTCCATGGTAAATATGAATTCATTCCAACATTTGCTATGGAAAAAGCTGTTGAAGTGATACTTAAAATAGTTGAGTTATATGCTGGTAAATAATACTGTGGATCATCTGAAATAATAAAAATAAATAAAAATTCACAATAAAGAAAACCATTATATTTTTATATAATGGTTTTCTTTATTATTAAATCATCTCAAGCGGTGATAAAATGAAGTTAAACAAATATATTAATTAAAAGTTTGTTAACAAGTTTGTCACCAAATTGTAACATAAAGGTCTTAGAATGTAATTCAAAGATAAAATAAAAAAGTATATATAAATTAAGTTTTATTATAATGTTTGAGGGAATAATAGTTAATGACTAATATCTATACACCGGGGTAAATGAGGAGGAAAATAATATGAGCGACAATACAAATAACAATGAAACGAACGAAAACATAATCCATAGTGAAGGGGTTAACGAAAAACTTACGGTAAATGCAGATAATGATGGGTATAACGAAAAAGAAAGTGAAAACACTAATCTTAAGCTAGAAAATATTAATTATACGGAAGTAAACAATAAAAAGGTGAAAAAAAATAAATGTGGGATGGGTAAGAGAATATTATCTTACATGATAGTAGGTATAATATGTTCTACACTTGGAGGTGTGGGTTCTGCTGTTGTAACAATGAATATGATGAAGGACACAAGAACGACTGGTACACCTGCAACTAATACACCGGCGTCTAGTAATTCAAATGTAAAGCTTACTACTGCTAATAGTACAGAGGAGTTAACTACACCTGAAATTGTAAAAAAGGTAGGTCCCGCTGTAGTTGCAATTTCTACAAATACATCTAGTGTAAGTAAGGATGTTAGGAGGCAAGATCAACAGCAAGAAGGTGTTGGAACTGGAATAATATTTAGTAAAGACGGATATATTTTAACTAACTATCATGTTGTAAGCGGGGCTCAGAATATTAAAGTTATGCTTAGTGATGGAAAGGAGGTTTCTGCAAAAATAATCAACTATGATGCTACAGCTGATGTAGCTGTAATTAAATTAGCTGATAATACTAATGTTCCAGGTGTGGCTGAATTTGGAGATTCAGATACGCTTCAGGTAGGGGAACCTGTGGTAGCAATAGGTAACCCTTTAGGGAAAGAATTACTGGGGTCTGTTACTAAAGGAGTTGTTAGTGCAGTTAATAGGCAAATAAGTATTGAAAATAAAGATTTAAAGTTTATTCAAACGGATGCAGCAATTAATCCAGGTAATAGTGGTGGCCCGCTTGTGAATTCTAAGGGACAAGTTATAGGAATAAATACTGCTAAAATAGGTCAAGAAGGAGTAGAAGGATTAGGTTTTTCAATACCGATTAATACAATAAACCCTAAAATTGAGAGTTTGCTTAAACCAGTTCTTAACATAGGAATTTCTTGCAGAGACATCACTGAAGATATTTCAAAGGAATACAATATTCCAGTGGGAGTATACATTGCACAAATTAAAGAGTTTAGTGCCGCAGAAAAATCTGGAATGCGAGTAGAGGACACAATTATTAAATTTGATGGTAAAAAGATTAAAACTGTGGAAGAAATAAATAAGATTAAAGGTACACATAAAGCAGGTGATGTAATTAAAATAGAATTGGTTAGAGAAGGAAAGACTATAAAAGTAAATTTAACACTTTCTGAGTAAATTTAACGACATCAATTCGCGGCTCCACAGGAGATGATTTAATGTATAGAATAAATAAAAGAAACAGGGAATCATATGATTCCCTGTTTCTTTTATTTATTAACAAATTTTTAAATTTAAAACACATAAAAAATATCTTTTGTGGGAAAATAGCAGTGAAGGAGTGATGAAAATGGAAATGAACACCAGAGACACTATTATGAAAAAATTATTAGATGCACAAGAAAATACTAGAGATTATCAATCATTTGCAAGGGAAGTATCGGAAGAAGCAGTAAGTAATACATTTAGGGAATTTGCGGAACAATCTGCAATGCAAGCTCAAAAATTGCAAGAATTGTTAAATGTGCATGACGGAAAGTAGTAATATTGCTAGTTAAATTAAGTTACTCATAACTCATATAATAATTACAGCACTAAAAGTGATAATTAACAAGGGTAAAGCCACTTGGCTCATTGAGCATCAAGTGGCTTTAAATTCTAAGTTTTATAAAACTCTTTTTATAAGTTTACCCGTTGTTCTTTAATAAGACCTTTTCTATATGCTGTAAGAAGCGACTCTAAATCTTTAATTTGATCCTGAATGTCGAGACCTACATCCGTATCTATTACACGTATACGATACGTAGATTTTTCTAGAACTATAGTAGAAGAAAGAATATCCTTACCTTCATCGATAGCCTTTTGCGTAGATTCAAAAGGTGCATGGGAGGCTAAAAGCAATCCATAGGAATTATAAATAAGTGTATAGCCAGCGATGCCTGTTTCTGGTTGGTAAGCCTTAGAAAAACCACCATCAATAACTAAAAGTTTACCATTAGCTTTTATAGGGCTCTCTCCTTGTATAGTTTTTACAGGAACATGACCATTTATAATATGTGAATCATGAGGGTTTAATTCAAATTCAGCTAATATATTATTGCATATTGTTTCATCATCCCTATATTTATAGTATGGATTTTTAACTTCTGTATGAGCGCTTTTGTCATTTATAAAATATCGCTCAAAGGTAGTCATTTTATCCTTACCAAATAAAGGGGAATTACAACCACACCACAAATACCATATGGTGTCCAAAGCATAAAGCTTAGATTCTGAATTCGCTTTCCCAAAATAGGCTTCTCTTGCGACGCGTTCAGTTCTATCTATATAGGATTTTCCACTATAAGTAATGTTATCTATTTTCATTTTCTTAAAACTACCATCATCAGTCAGTGCAACGCATCCATGATAAAGCAAATTGGAGTTATATCTTAAGTACATACTACCTTTAGAATATAAGAAACGTATATGCTTTTGGAGTTTTTCGCTATTTGAGAAAGAAGATTTAAGTTTGTCAATAAGTTCCCTTTCCTCTTCAGTTAATTTATAAGGGTTACTTGGATCTATAGTTGGGAAATTAGTATCGTTTAGCGTATATTCTTTTCCCTCGATTTTAATGATACCCTTTTCATAGTCTATCTTATCAAGAAGTAGCCTGTCCTGCATTTCATAATTAGGACGCCTTTTTATTATCGCGCCTTCAAGCTTAAATTGAATTATAGAAATGGCTTTATGCATTTGAGACATTAGGTTAAGGTCTTTTTCTCCATAATTATCTTCAGAAAGAACTTTAGGCTTAAAGGATTTACATGGGTCATCCTTATAAAAATGTAGAGCGAAGGTCGCCAGGGGCAATAAGTTAATGCCATAACCTTCTTCTATAGTATCTAAATTTGCATACCTCGTTGAAATACGAAGAACAATAGCAATACAACTTTCAGAGCCGGAGGCTGCTCCCATCCAAAGTATATCGTGGTTACCCCATTGTATATCAATAGAGTGGTAACGCATAAGGGTATCTAAGATTATATGAGCTCCAGGTCCTCTATCATAAATATCGCCTAAAATATGAAGCCTATCTACAGTAAGCCTTTGAATTAGGTTTGAAATAGCAATTATAAATTCTTTAGCTCTCCCAATTTTAATTATGGTTTGAATAATTCCATTGTAATACTCCTGTTTATTAAAAGTGCTTTGTTGTTCGTGAAGTAATTCTTCAATAATGTACGAAAAATCTACAGGCAGTGCTTTCCTGACTTTAGATCTAGTATATTTTGAGGAGATGGTTCTACAAATTTTAATAAGTTTATGAAGAGTGATTTTGTACCAATCGTCTATATCATCCTCTTCTTTAAGCGCTAGGTCTAACTTTTGTTCAGGGTAATATATAAGGGTTGCTAGTTCTTTTTTTTCACTATCTCTCAGTGAATTACCAAAAATATCATTAATCTTTCTTTTGATAACGCCAGAGGCATTCCTAAGAACATGGTTGAAGGATTCATATTCGCCATGAATATCTGTAAGAAAATGCTCAGTTCCTTTAGGTAGGTTTAAGATAGCTTGTAGATTTATTATTTCGGTACAAGCATCTGGAATTGTGGGATACTTGCTAGCCAACAACTTAACATATCTCAAATCTTCCTCTATAGTATCAATTGGTGTCTCACTAGAAAATATCATTTTTGACTCTCCTTTATAATGGAAATAATTCTATTGGGGTAGCCCATTTAATATAAAGGCTACAGTTAATAGTATAATACATTTATATAGATTATTGTAATATTAAAGCAAAATATTTTTTATTTTAAATATAGAATAATTTACAAAAATATGCTTTTGGAGGGTGCTTGTATTTGAAACAGGTAGGGTTTAAACAATAAAAAGTACACTGACTTATGCCAATGTACTTTTAGTATAGGTAAGATATCTCTTACTATTTTATAAAATTTGATTTTTTAATACGACTTTAGGAGTTATCAGTAGTAAATTAGCCCTATCAATAGCTTCTTCAACGTTACTGCAGAAATTTTCTTTTCCTAGAATATCTATAAATCCATATTTTTCAAGAACATTAGTAGGCTGTTCTTGAAGATTTAATATTATTAACTGAGTGTGATGTTTTGTGCAAAGGGAGTAAAGCATTTTTAAAGCGTGGTATCCCGTAGCATCTATAGCAGGTACATTGGACATTTTTACAATTAAAATTTTAGTAGGAATACCTATTTCTCTAATAGCATGTACAAATTTATCTGCTGCGCCGAAAAAGAAAGGTCCATTAATTTCATATAGAGATACATTTTCAGGAGTCTTTATGCTATCTATAAGCTCTACTTGGTCTTCGTCTTTATGTTCATCTAGAACAAATCGTACGTCTGTAACATCTGCCATTCTTCTCATAAATAGCAATGATGCAAGAAGCAAGCCTACTCCTATAGCGATTACTAGATCGAAGAAAAGTGTCAAAAAAAAGGTAACTAAGAGCACTAAAGCATCACTTTTAGGAGCTTTAAATATTTGCTTAAAGGATTCCCATTCTCCCATATTGTACGACACTATAATTAATATTGCGGCCAAAGACGACATAGGTACAAGTTTTACATATGGCATAAATAATAAAAGTATTACGAGTAATGCTAAAGCATGAACAATACCCGCAACAGGAGTCCTGCCACCATTTTTTACATTAGCGGCAGTTCGTGCTATTGCACCAGTTACAGGAATGCCTCCCACAAGACCAGAACAAATATTAGCAAACCCTTGAGCTACAAGTTCCATATTAGATCGGTGTGAACCACCAATCATACCATCAGCGACTACTGCAGATAGTAAGGACTCTATTCCACCTAAAATTGCAATTGTTAGAGCTGGAAGCATGAGTTCTTTTATCATACTAAAAGAAGTATGAGGAAGAGAGATACTGGGCAATGAACTTGAAATCTCACCAAAACGGCTTCCGATAGTTTCTAGATTCAAATTAAATACATGGGTTAATATAGTGGCTATCACTATCGAGACAAGCGTCCCTGGAATTTTTTTATTTACTTTAGGCCAAAATATAATTATTAAAAGTGAAAGAATACCAATAATCATACTTTGTATGTTTAAAGTGTTTAAGCTACTAAAGTAAGCAATCCATTTAGGAACAAAGTCTGAAGGCACGGTTTGCATGGTTAGCCCAAAGAAGTCTTTAATTTGAGTGGAGAAAATAATAATAGCGATACCGCTTGTAAATCCGGTGGTAATAGGGTAGGGAATAAATTTTAACATACCACCAAATTTAAGTAGTCCCATTGTTATAAGAAAGATGCCTGCGAGTATTGTAGATACAATTAGGCCATCGATGCCATATTTTTCAACAATACCAAATACAATAACTACAAAAGCACCAGTAGGACCACCAATTTGAACCCTGCTTCCTCCAAGCAAAGAGATTACAAAACCACCGACGATTGCTGTGTAAATCCCTTTTTCGGGAGAGACACCAGAGGCTATGGCAAGAGCGATAGATAAGGGGAGAGCAATAATAGCAACAATGATTCCAGCAACAAAATCTTTGATAAACTGCTCTTTAGAATAATTTTTTAAACAGGTAAATAGTTTTGGGACGAACATAATTTTCACTCCTCTATTTTAACGACATTTCAGAAGGGAAGTCTCCCACTTCTATAAGTGGGAGTATAAATCTCCTTTTGAAGTCGTTAATACATCTTCTACGAAGATGATGCAGCTCCGCAGGAGATGATTTAATTAGCATTCGAATATTAAAAATAACTATAAAAGAGTATTGTTTTTAATTAGCATTCGAATATTAAAAATAGATACATATGAGTACTAATTTACTCTAAATATAATTATTTTTAATATTATTATACTTGAATATTACTTTACTCAAATGTATTAGTTTTTTATATTAAAATTTATAAACAACAAAACTGTATTTAAGTATATGTGATATTAAATACTATATAACGTATTTATTATATCATATTTTACACAAAAAATATATATTTTGTTATAAGAGAAAATCCTTTTATTGATTTGATATATCATTTTTGATACAATATTGAATGTTAGATAGGCGTGTAAAATAATAATTCCTATTAATGCTAAACTAACATATAAGGGGACATTTTATGAAACAAAATGAGTATTTGTTTAATATACATTCGTTATATAATCTAGCGAGATATGCTTTTTTAAAAATTGAATCTAATTACGCAAGGATGGTAGAGACTTCAGGTATAACTTTGCCACAACTTAGAATTCTTTGGATTATCAAAGTGTTTCCAGGAATTTCACTTAGTAGCGTCGCAAGGATTGGATGCTGGACTTCGCCTACTGTTAGCAATATGATTAAAATTTTGATAAGCAAAAATTTGATATTTAAAGAAGAAGCTAATAATAAAAAGGCATATAAATTTCAATTAACAGAAACGGGTGATTGGTTTATTTATATAAATAAACAGGATAAGAAAAAAAAGATTTATCTTTTTGACTTAATAGGATTATTTTCACATAAGGAATTGGATTTTATTATAGAAATTTTTACTGGAATTATAATAAAAGAAAACAAAGAGTTTATTTTTGATTATATTGAGAAGCTTAATGAAATGAATTTAAAAATTGATTTAACAGATTTCGATACAAATGAAGTTAGTATTATAAAAAAGACTATTAGTGTATATAATCTTTTAAGAACATTCATATTAACTATTAAAAGTAATCATAGTGAACCACTTAAGGAATTTAATGTAACTTATGCTCAACTTAGAGCCTTGTGGATAATTGCAGCATTCCCAGGTATTACATCAAGTGAATTAAGTGAAATTAGTTTTTGGTCACCTTCTACAGTTCATGTAATAGTAAAGAATTTAAATAGTAAGCATTTTATTCATAAAGAAAAAGCTCTAATAAAAAATGCCTATTACTTAGATATATCTCAGCAAGGTGAAATGTTAATAATAGAAGATTATAACAAGAATCAAAAAACTTTACTAATCTTTGAAGAATTGAAAGGGATTAGTTCGCAGGAAATTTTAAAGTTAAATTCTCTTTTAGTTAGAATGAATGATAGATTAGGAAATTATAAAACAGAAGAATATATAAAAAAAACCTTTGCTTTTATTGAAAGTAGTGCACTAGGAGATTGAAAATTTAATAAAGGGTTGTTAACCAAAGGAAAAATTTAAATAATATATTTTTGAAATAATACATAATTTTAAAGAATAAATAGCAAATTAGTATAGTACGATTAATGAATTCATAAGTTATTATATAAGGATAAATTTGCTTTAATAATTTATCTATTATAATTAGATACATGAAATAGTTAATAACTATTATATATTCTATAAAACAAAAAGGTGGTATAGAAATGAATAAAACATTAAGAACCATTGCAATTGTTGCGGCAATATTTCTAGTAATAACAATGCCTATTATTGGAGGTTACAATAAAATTGTAAGTTTAGAACAAAAGGTAAAAGTTACAGAAGGAAACATAGATACACAATTGCAAAGAAGGTCTGATTTAATTCCTAATTTGGTAGAAACGGTGAAAGGCTATGCATCTCAGGAAAAAGATATATTTATAAAAATAGCAGATGCCAGGGCTAAACTTGCAGGAGCAAAAACGGTGCCAGATAAAGCGCAAGCGGATAGCGAACTTGGAAGTGCGGTTTCAAGGCTATTAGTAGTTGTAGAGAATTATCCGGATTTAAAATCTAGTCAGAATTTTAGGGACTTAACGGTAGCTCTTGAAGGTACAGAAAATAGAATAGGAACAGCGAGGCAGGATTATAACACAAATGTTTCAAGTTACAACAGCACAATTAAAAAATTCCCGACGAACATTATTGCAGGGATTTTTAGATTTGATGAAAAGGCATATTATAAGGCTAGTGAATCAGCTAAAGTAGTACCAAAAGTTGACTTTACTAAGTAGGAGATAGAATATGAAGACTTATTTAATGAAATTAATTAGGAACATTCATAATTTTTCATCAAGCATGATTACGAAAGCAAAAATCAGCACAAAAGTTATTTTTGCAGTTATGATAAGCATATTTTTACTGAGTCAAGTAACAGTTATAAATATAGTGAATGCAGAGACCAAATATCCTAAAGCTACAGAATTAAAATATGTTAATGATTACGCTGGAGTGATAGATAGTAAATCTACAGAATATATTTTGTCAGTAGGTAAGGAATTAGAAGCCAAAACAGGTGCACAGGCTACTGTTGTGGTTATAGATTCGCTGCAAGGAGAGCCTATAGAATCTTATACTACTGGGATTTTTAGAAGTTTTGGTATTGGACAAAAGGGTAAAAATAATGGGCTATTAATTTTACTATCAATGAAAGAAAAAAAGTGGAGAGTTGAGGTAGGCACAGGTCTAGAAGGGGCCGTTACGGATATATACTCCTCAAGGGTTATGAATGATTTTGCAGTGCCAAGATTTAAGCAAAATCAATATGGAGAGGGTCTTAGGGCAGCATATTCAGCAATAGCTGATAATATAGCTAAAGAATATAATGTAAAACTAGATAAGAACGTTAATGTTCCACAATATGTTGAAAGTTCAAATGTCTCTAAAAAGGGAAGTGGAATTCTAGGAATAGGATTTATCGTATTAGTTTTTCTTGACTTTGTTCTTAATAGAGGAAGAATAACCAGATTTATTATTACATTGCTATTTTGGAGTTCAATCGGTAGACGTGGTGGCAGAAATGGTGGTGGCTTCGGAGGTTCCGGAGGTGGTTCTGGAGGCTTTGGAGGCGGTTCATCAAGTGGAGGAGGATCTTCTGGAGGTTGGTAATAAAATAATTTGGTGGAATTAAATATTAAAAAGCAGAAAACAATGTGTTTTCTGCTTTTTAATATTTATAAATAATCACTATGAAAGCTTATGAGTGGTATTGGTATCGAAGGGATAATTATCAGGTTCTCAAGTGCTATTCGCAACCTATGCATCCATAAAGGAGAATAAGCAAACGAATTCCCATGCTTTAATTTTACCTTTTATTTTTGCAAAACCTGTTACTCTTGCTATTTCTTCAATAATCTCCTCTTTTGAAAAACATCTTTTAATTTCAACTACAAAATGTTTCATATTTTCCCCACAACAACTGTTGGTTCTGCTATAATTTACTCTTTTTTGTTAAAATACAATACTTTTATCAATCTAGCAATATTTTCAGATGCTTTTTTAATGCTATTATATCCATCTTTCAGCGCTTCCTCTAAGTTTTTAGGCTTATCTACTATACCAAAAACTGAAGTTACTCCCATTGGGTATAATTCTTCTATATCATCTCCAACTTTGCCCGCGAGCACAATGGTTGGTATATTATACTTTTTAGCAGTGTGTGCAACTCCAGCTATGGTTTTTCCATACTTTGTTTGTCCATCTATACTTCCTTCACCAGTTATAATAAAATCTGCATCTTTAATTCTCTCCTCAAATTTAGTGTGCTTTATAACTAAATCTATACCTCTTATTAAGCTACCATTTAATAAAAGGAAAGCTCCACCTAATCCGCCTGCAGCACCGGTCTTTGGTATATTAGAAATATCAAAGTCGAAAGTTTCTACTAATGCCTTGGCAAAATTAATCATTCCAAGTTCAAGTTCATCTCCAATTTCACCTTTGGCACCCTTTTGAGGTCCAAAAATTTTTGTTGCCCCATTTTCCCCAACAAAAGGATTTTGGACATCACAGGCTACTTCTATACTTATTTTTTTTAGTCTAGTATCCATCTTAGAAATATCTAATTTATGAATTTTAATTAACTCTTTCCCACCAAGCCCTAATTCATTACCCTCAGCATCTAGAGCTATCAATCCTAATGCTTGTAACATTCCTAGGCCTCCATCGTTTGTAGAAGACCCTCCAAGTCCAATTATTAAGTGATCGGCCCCCTTATTCAAAGCGTCAAGAATCATTTCTCCAACGCCAAAAGTTGTTGTAAACATTGGATTTCTTTTAGATTGTTCCACTAAATACAGCCCACAAGCTTCTGCCACTTCAATTACTGCCTTTTTTTCTTCTACTAACCATCCATATCTAGCCTCTGTCTTTTCACCTAAAGGACCTGTGACTATTACTTTTCTAAATTCTCCATTTTGAGCATTTACTATAACCTCAGAGGTCCCTTCCCCGCCATCCGCCATAGGAATAATATCAAATTCTGCATCTTTAAAGATACCCTTTATGCCACTTTTCATAGCATGGGATGCTTCAAATCCACTTACACTTTCCTTAAAAGAATCAGGTGCAATCACAAATTTAAGTTTTTTCATAATATCCCCTCTTTATAAATCGCTTATAAATCAATTGCAGAGTTTATTTAAGCTCTGGCCAATATTCTTTATTTGCTATAATTAACGCATCAAGTACTTTACGTGCTTTTTCAGCAGATACTACGGTTCTATTTAAAGTTAGAGCCTGTAAAGCTTTTTGATATGAACCTTCCATATATGCATCAACAGTTAGCTTTTCATAAGCTAATTGACCCTCCATTAATCCTTTATAGAATGTAGATATATTTCCTACAGCGAGTGGTCTTGGTCCATTAGCAGTCATTACAGCTGCTACTTCTACCATTGCATCATCTTGAATATTTGAAATTGCACCGTTATTTTCAGTTATTACTATATAAATACGTTGTATATTATAAGCAATAGACTGGGCAACTTCTATCATGAATTCACTATGTGCATCATTGTGTACAAGTACAGAACCTTTTGAAGTACCCACTTGTGTAACTCGTATGCATTCTTCAAATACTTTTCTTTCTCTACCATCCATTACTTCATTAGCACGAGTATAATTTGGGTCTGAATGTGCTACTTTTTCGCTTGGATATAAATAATATTGTAAGTAGGTATTTGGAAGATACTCTGGGAAGTCTTTAAGCATCTTTGAAACATTCTCATAAGTTGCAAGCCAAGATTTGTCGCGTTGCTCTGCATCAACAGGCTTAAACCCATTTTCGCATATTAATTCTCTTATTTTTGGAGCTAAGTCTGTTCCATCTTTATCAAATAAATGTGTAAACCATCCAAAATGATTTAATCCAAAGTAAACTGGTTCAAACTCACTAGCATCCATTCCTAAAATTTTACTGTAAGATCTTAATAAATTTACAGGTTGATCACACATGTTCAATATTTTTTTATCATCTGGGAATACTCTTCTAACTGCCTCTGCCACTATAGCTGCAGGATTTGTATAATTTAAAATCCAAGCATCTTTTGAGTATTTACGAATATCATTAATAGTTTTTATCATATCACCTATAGAACGTAATCCATAAGCAAATCCACCTGCGCCACAAGTTTCTTGTCCTACAAGCCCCATACTTAATGGTATTTTTTCATCTTTTTCACGCATTTTAAATCCGCCGGTTCTCATCTGCATAAACACAAAATCCACGTCTTTATAAGCAGCTTCTACATCTGTTGTATAATAAAATTCTAATTCAGGATAGTTTTCTGAAAATAACACCTTTGCAAATTCCCCAATAATTGATTGTCTTTGCGCATCAATGTCAAACAGGACTAACCTATTCATTGGAAATGTTTCTTTCATTTTACATAGGCTTTGCAATAGTCCTGGAGTCCATGTACTTCCTCCCCCAACAAGTGTTACGTTAAATTTTTTCAATTGAATCACTCCTATTTAAATTATTTTACTGACTTTAAATTGTAAATATAGTCATCTACCATATTTCGTATTTTTGTAACTCTTCCCCCATAAACAATATGAATTGTATTTGGATCAGGAATAATTATCCCATTTGGTTTCGTCTTTTTTATTAAATCCTTATTTATTATTGAACCATCTTTTAACTCAACACGCAAACGTGAAATGCAGTTATCTACATCCACAATATTGTCAAGACCACCTAAGCCTTCAACAATATTTCGTGCTGAAATTTTATCATCACCATTTAACGCTTCTCCAGTTCCCGTTTCTTCTTCAGAATCTTCAAAGTCAGATTTATTTCTTCCAATTGTCATTACGTTGAATTTAGAAATAATAAAGCTAAATGAGAAATAATACATTGCAAAGAAAATCGGGCCTAAAAACAAGTAAATAACCCATTTCGTTTGTGCACCTTGTAATACTCCGAAAACAAACCAGTCAATGATTCCACCTTGAATATTTCCAATAGCAGCATGAAACATAGCAGGTACTAAAAATGAAAGACCTGCAAAAACAGAATTCACAATCCATAAGAGAGGAGAAATAAATATGAATGTAAATTCAATCGGTTCTGTAATTCCTGTTAGAATAGCCGCAGTTAAACCAGCTAAGAAGAATTTAATCACTTTGTCTCGTTTCTCTGGAAGAGCTTTACGGTAAATAGCATATACTACAGCTGGCATTCCAAATGCCATGTGTAAGATTTTACCTTGTGCTAAATACTGTGTTGCATTTGTTGAAAACTGTAAATTGTTATCTAGTTGATAAAGATAAATCTGCATTGCACCAACTAAATTATTCCCATCGATAGTCTCTATCCCACCTAATGCCGTAAAACGGAATGTTTGGTTTAAAATATGATGTAATCCTGTAGGATTGATGATCTTTTCTGTAAACCCATAAAGGAAAACTCCAAATAGTCCTGCTTCACTGATAAGTTTTCCTGTGGAAATAATTGCTGCATTAATCGCAGGCCAAACAAATGCTAGTATCATACCCACAATTACCATGATAAGTGCTGAGATAATTGGAACAAATCGCTTACCACTATAAAATGATAAGGCTGGATGTAATTCCGTTTTTCTGAATTTATTATGGATTAGAACTCCCATTAGACCTGCTATAATACCGCCAATCACATTCATGTTATAGACAAATATTCCAAGCATATTTGTAAACAATGAATTCTTCAAGATTGCATCCACTTGACTCATTGAATTATTTGCCGTTAAAAATTCAACAGTTGTTGTTAATGGTGTAAGTCCTTGCACGCTTAAAATATAACTTATACCAACAAGCATTGCAATATAGCCAACAACTGCAGAAAACACTGCAACTTCTTTATCGCGTTTTACCATTCCAAGTGGGATTGCCATAGCAAACAATAAAGGAAGTTGTGCAAATGGCAGTCCGGATACTTTACGGATAAGTCCTAAAAAGATTTGTAATGGTTCACTTCCTAAAAATGGTACCGCTTTAATAATGTTTGGATTCTGAAGCGCTGCAGCTAGCCCCAAAAATATTGCCATAAAGGACAATAAAGAAATTGGAAATAATAATGACTTCCCAAAGCTTTGAAAATTCTTCTTAAAATTTGACATTTAATAACCCCCTAATATTTAGGTTAATTTTAGCTTTATGTTTTTAATTAGTTATAACTAAAAGAATTCTATTTTTTAATTATAATGTTTAAAATTTCTTGTGGTTTAATAGTGTAGGTTGTTATATTCTCTAATTTGTTTTCTGTTGGAGTTGATAAGTAAGTTTCTTCTGTGAAAACAAGTGAAATATTCTCATCCTTAGGGTTAAACATCCGTATAAAAAGATCATTTGTTTGTTCTGTAAGTTTTAATGCAGATACAACACATCCATTTAAATCCAAATTCAAACTTGTATTAATATTGGTTGTAAACCTAGGTACATTAACATTAAAACGATTAAATTCCTTTAATTGATACCCCATAATAGGAGTTAAAAATTCTTTTCCTTCAAAGGATTTATTAACCTTTGGCTTATGGAAAGTAAATGCTAAGTTAAATGTAAATTCCTGATTTTGAAGTTGATTATCAGGTGTTTCAATTTCAATGCCTGAAGGTCTTCCTGGCCGATTTATAAGTTCACGTTTTCCAAGGTGGGAAAAGCATCTAAAGAGTGTAATATAAATGTTTTTATCGTAAACCTCATATTCTTTTAATCCATAAGCAAAAATAGTTCCTTGCTTATCTTCATTTTCTAAAGAAATATAGGATTGAAAAGTTTCAATAGAGACAGGTTTTTCCACCCATTTTTCTTCTTTCCAAACTGAAAGTTCTTTATGGTTATACACAGGCTTTTTAACAACAGATAAATGAGAATCTACCTGGACTGTATCGGAAACAATCTCTGTATTAAATACCAATCGATATCTGGCATCCATGGCCATATTGGTATGCCTTATTTGCACATAACCTTTTGCATCTCCCTTATATAAGGTTAAGTTAACTTCAAAACATACCTCTGTGCTAAGCTTGCCTTCTGCTCTTTCATTAAGGTCATTTGGTACAATATAATTAAGCTTACATTTTAGTACTTCTAAATTACTACCTTTGATGGTGGTAATATTTGTAATGTTAACATTTTGATGATTTATAAGTATATCTTTGTGTGGCGGTGAATAATCATAACTATCACCTGCATCACCACTATTCTCAATGGAAATTACATTTTGTACAACTTCACCGGTAGATTTATTTTTCAATGATATTGTATTTTCCTGAACTAGCAGTTCATAAAATTCATTTTCAATGGACTCATCATTGTTTATATTTACCTGCTTATTCCCCTCAAGGTCTTTATAACTTAAATAGCGAATACTAAGCCCATCTATTTCATTTATTTTTGCTTTTACTTTACTTTTATAGACTTTTATATCCAATAAGCGAGCAGCCACTTGACGATCAATAAGTCCCGCATCAACCAATTCTTGTTCTAATAACACATATTCAATATGATTACTTTCTTCATCTAGGATCTCGAAATTACTTGAACGGGTAATCAATTCAATTTCTACAAATTGATCTTTTCTTAAATGCGGTAAAAAGTTGTAAATTGTAATAGTTTTTTCATCTTGATTCTTATTTCCTAAAGAAATTAACCTCATATACAACTCAGTTTGTGTATCCACGGCCTCTTTCACATTTAGTAATCTTTTCTTAATATCTTGATTTACATAATCTGAATTACAACCGCCTATACTATCATGAGCATGAGCGCCAAACATCTGTTTATAACATTTAGCGAATAGTGCATGAGGGTAGTCTAATTTTAAATGCGATGCTAAAACTGCTAAAGGTTCTAAAATATTGTACATTTTATATTCAATTTCAGTATTAAGTAGCTTAATATCCATTCTTGTAGAATTGATGGTTCGATGAATTCGTGCATGCTTGCTATGGATAAGCTCTCCTTCTACAACTTCAAGATTACAATCCCTTAAAGAATCTACGTAACTCTCAAAATCACTAATGCTTATATTATCGTCGGGATATATTTTTTTTAAGTGTTTTATAATAAGATGTATATCTTTTTGGATAGGCATCTGATCGTGACCGTTCATAACAAGCCTGGCATTACCTGCACTGTAGTTATCTAGTACCTCTAGAATTTTCCCCGTACGCTGCTTCAAAGCATCATAATCAGACTCTAAATATTTGGCTCCTTGATAACCAGTGGCAAGATTAATTCCATAAATTCTACTTCCATCAATTCCTTCCCAAATAAAGTCTGATTTTGGGGCCATTAATTCACTGAACCCTCGCCAAAAGACTGTACTTTCAATACCAAACTGTTTGTAAATTTGTGGCATCTGACTGGAATGCCCAAAAGTGTCTGGCGCATACCCAACTTTCATCACGTCTCCATATTTAAGTGCGGTTTTAATCCCATAATATAAATTACGAATTATTGATTCTCCATGGACAATCAGTAAATCTGTTTGGGTGTACCATGGTCCAGTGCGAAGCTGATTTGACTGTACTACCGCCCTTAACCGATCTTCCCATTCTGGTGCCACCTCCAAAAAATCATCTATCATGACACTTTGACCGTCTAATATATATATAATATCTTCATGTTCCTCTAAAAACTGAATTACTTCCTGGAAATGGTTTCTGAGTAGCACCTGTGTTTCATCTTTTGTAAAATACCATTCACGATCCCAATGCGTATGCATAAGTATCTTTATATCTCTTTTCATTGTGACCCTCCCTACTGCGATGTAATTCTTTACATTTTCATTATACGACGTTTTATTACCTTGTTATCTCCAAGTTTACGGATAATTATACATAAAATTTGTGCAAAAAAAACATAGTAGTGGTTCTACTATGTGAAAAGACTACAATTCATTTTTTTATAATACCTTGGCTATTTGATCAATAAGCTCATTTACCATAATAATCATATGAATTTGTTGTTCCCTAGAAATACCATCTAGTTTATCCATATTAACTTCATGGTAAAAAACACCATCACTAATTTGAGCAAGGCTACTATCTTTTTTAGTAATTGATACCAGCTGCATATTGTAACTCTTAGCTTTCCTTGCTATTTGATTTATCCTAAGAGTTTCCCCAGAGCTTGAAAAAATAACAATTACATAATCCTTAAATTGATCAAGCATTTTTATTTCGCTAACAAATACTGTAGGAATTCCGAGGTATAATAGCTGTCTTTGAAAATATTTAGCTGAAATTTCTGATCCTCCAAGACCATAAATCAATAATTTCACATAACTCCCTTTGAAATATTTAATAATATCTTTTGCACTTTCGAAATTTATTTTTTCTAGAAAAAATTCTGTTTTATTAATACGCTCTTGACTGTGAGTTTCGATAAATGATAGATCTTCTTTAATTGCATACTTCAGTTCACTATAACCATTAAACCCTAAAGTTTTGCATGCACGATTAATGGTCGCTTGCGATGTAAAACTTTTCTCACTTAGTTCTATAACTGACAACCGAGGGATAGAATTAAAATGCTTTTCTAAATAGTCAAATACTGCCTCTTCACTTTTAGAAATTTTATTAATAAACCTACGTTCTTTTAATTTATGAATCACTTTATACTGCAAAGCTCTCCTCCTCTAATCTTCCACTCACCTGGTTCATGTTCTTTCTTATTAAAATGGAAGCTCCTCATCACTTATTTCATTATTTTCAACTAACCTATTTTCAAAAGCCTGCTCACATGTTATACCAAAAGGAACCCCAATAAAAGTATATCATACTATACTCAAATATCTCACATGTATAAATTTAAAAATTACCTTTAAATACTATCACTTTTGTGACGTTTATAGGTTTGTAAAAATAGTATCTAATGGTATAATATTCTTACAAGCTATGTCGGATTGGTATTATGGTATTACATAATGGTAGAAAAACACAAATTATATATAAGGAGGTGCAGAGCATGATTGATTATAGTGAAATTATAAAAGAGAACTCTACCTTAGAATCAAACAGATTAATTCTAAGACCATTTTCTATAGAGGATGTAGATGATGTATACTTACATACCAGTGATGATATTGTAACAAAATATTTAACATGGCCGTCGTATAAGGATATATCACAAACCGAGGAAGTAGTAAAAAAAATTTATATAGGTAAAATTGGAGTTTTTGCAATTGAATTAAAATCAGAGCATAAATGTATTGGATGTATTGATTTAAGACTATGTATTGAATAGGAAATATTGGAACAATAATTACATGTCAGAGGTGTTAAGTTTAATATTAGACCTTTCATTTTCAAAATTGGAATTGAATCGCATTGAAGCTACACATTATGTAGGAAATGAAGGTTCGGGTCGTGTTATGCAGAAATGTGGAATGAAATATGAAGGAACAGGTCTACAGGAAGCGAAGGTTAAAGGTACTTTTTATGACGTTGTTCATTATGCAATTTTAAGAGAACATTGGATTAATCTAACACAAATTCAAAACTTATAAATAGAAATTACAAACTAAGAAGTTGTTTCCTATCTTTCTAATTTTACTTCATAACAGCTAAAACAGTAATAAGAAATATTAGCTAACACGAGTATATTTAATAGTAGTGTAATAATTTTTAAAACTAAAAATAAAAAAGCAGATAAACAATGTGTTTTCTGCTTTTTTATATTTAGAAATAATCACTATTAAATTTTATGAGTCTCATACGCACCTCATATGGATCCCTTTTATTTTTCATTTGAAAATTATTGTTACATTTTTAAAACCCATATCTGATAGAATGCCTTGTAAAAGTAATTTAGTATTAGCATTAGCGCTATCTAAAAATCCTGTTTTTATTAAATCAGCTTCAACCTTAACTTTTTCATTACTGATTTCATTTATCATATCTTGCATACTAAGCTTGTTAAACATTGAGGATTTTTCATCATAAATGAATAAGTCTTTACTATTTATTACATGATCTAAGATTTTAGCTTTTTTTAAAGTTATAGTAACGCTATCATTAGTGACAAGAACATCTAAATCTTTTAAATCTACTCCAGCTTTAATATAGCCGTTGTATTTTATTAAAAATGATTTCTCAGTAAATGGAATAGAGTAATCTTTTAATTTTTTATTATCTTTTAGAGATATTATGTTTGAATAATTATACCTTAATGTGGAAAGCTCTGAAATTTTGGACAATCTTTCGGAAATAAGGGTAGAAGTTATAGATTTATCATTATTAAATTTGATTATAATCGAATTAATCATTATTACCCCGATTATTAAAATTAAAAAAATAAATTTATTTTTACGATTTAGGGGGTTAAAGGCGGATTTTAAATTCATACTAACACAACTCCTTATAATATGTGGTGATAACGATTAAAGGGAATTTTACAATTAAATAATAAGTACAGTTATTGTATTATATGGTACTAAAGCATAGTTTTAAAACTAGAAATTCAAAAAAAACGATAATTTTTAAATAAGTGAGGAACCTTAATAAAGTATTTTTAGGAAAATATGTTTTTGTGCAAACGCGTGCATTAAACTAAAAAATTATGTATAATGATTATAAAAGATACAATTACAACAAATACAAAAGAAAACAACCAATTAAAAATTAAGTTTAATTTTTAATTGGTTAGTGCTAAAAAAGTATAGGAGGGAAAATTAATGGATATTAACAATCTTCCAAGAGTTGCTTATTTTTGTATGGAGTATGGACTACAATCAGACTTTAAAACTTATGCAGGTGGACTAGGAATACTTGCAGGTGACCATTTAAAAGGAGCTAAAGATTTAAATCTACCACTAGTGGGAATAGGCCTCAAGTGGAAACAAGGATATACTGAGCAACTTGTAGATGAAAATGGAAAAGTATACGATACATATCATAATTATAATTATGATTTTTTAAAGGATACAGGGGTAAAAGTAACTGTTAAAATCAGAAATTTGGATGTAGTGTGTAAGGTTTGGGAATCAGATGAATTTGGGAATAACCCAATATACCTTTTAGATACTGATATACCGGAAAATGGTGACAATTGGATAACTGGACAGTTGTATGGATGGTTTGGAGAAGAAAGAATTGCTCAAGAAATGGTGCTAGGTATTGGTGGAGTAAAAGCTTTGAGGGCATTGGAAATTCCTATAAATGTATACCATTTCAATGAAGGGCATGCGGCACTCGCGGCTACAGAGCTTATTAAAGAAAAAATGCAATCAGGATGTAGTTTTGAGGAGTCTTGGAGTAAAACACGTGAGGAAGTAGTATTTACAACTCACACACCAATAGTTGAAGGTAATGAATCTCATGATGTTTCCAAATTAGAGTACATGGGAGCATTTAATGGATTAACTAGGCAGCAAATGATTAGATTTGGTGGAGAACCATTTAATATGACAATAGCAGGACTTAGGCTTTCAAGAAAGGCTAATGCCGTAGCTCAACTCCACATGGAAACTGCAAATAAAATGTGGAAAACAGTTGCTGGAAGGCCATCTATTATTGGGATAACTAATGGAATTCATAAACCTACTTGGGTAGATGATCGAATCACTAAGGCATATGAAAATAATGGAGACCTATGGGGTACCCATATAACTGTTAAAAAGGAATTAATAGCGTTTATTAAAGAAAGAACGGCCATAACGCTTGATCCGGATAAGTTACTTATCGGATTTGCAAGAAGAGCTGCACCGTATAAGAGAAGCGATTTGATATTTACTGATGAAGAAATTATTTCTCCATTACTCCAAAGTGGAAAAGTTCAAATCGTATTCTCAGGAAAAGCTCATCCACTTGATGATACAGGAAAAGAAATAGTAGCAAAGCTTGTAAGGATGATGAAGAAGTATCCAAATAGCGTAGTGTTTTTAGAAAATTATGACATGAATATAGGAAGGATGCTAACTAGGGGCTCGGATGTTTGGTTGAATAATCCAAGGAGACCTTTAGAAGCTAGCGGAACTTCGGGAATGAAAGCTGCGATGAATGGTGTACTTAACTGCTCTATTCTAGATGGGTGGTGGCCGGAAGCTTGCAAGGACGGTGTAAATGGATGGCAGTTTGGAGATGCAGTGGGTCTTGATGATTTATCAGAAGTAGAATTAGATAAACATGATACAGAAGCTCTTTATGATACTTTAATAAATAGGGTTATGACTACCTATTATGAAAATAGAGAAAAGTGGATAGAGATGATGAAAGAAAGTATTAAAACTACAAGCTATGAATTTTCAGTAGAGAGAATGTTAGACGAATACTATAACAAGATGTATATAAAATAAAATATAAAAACAACTTCAAAACTATAGTTTTGAAGTTGTTTTTTGTTGTGAAATGATTAAGTTATTAATTTGACACTTCGGGAATATTATTTTTATCTTTACTCTTACTGCTGCTATTAATATCATTTATAGATTGAAAACTTGTGCTGTTTTCCATATTAGCTATTGCGTCATTAACTTTTTTGTTTTTAGTCTTTTTATTTCTGTTCATGTGTTATATCTCCCTTCATATTTTTGTAGTAGGTATATTAATAGCATAGCCAGATTTTTTTGTAATATGTATGTGTAAATAGTAAAAGCTCAAACCATTTTACAAGTTAAATCATCTCCTGCGGAGCTGAAATATTAACGACTTCAGAAGGAGATTTATACTCCCACTGAAATTTTCTATTTGATGGGGTAAGTAACGCCTACTTATAGTAGGTACTGCCACTTATAGAAGTGGGAGACTTTCCTTCTGAAATGTCGTTAAAATGGTTTGAGCTTTTACTAAAATAATTTTTTGAAGCAGTTTTTGCATATAGTAGTTTTACCCTTATTGGCTGAAATGCATTCATCCTTTGACACCGGCTTTCTACATATTTCACATATTAGTTTTGACGTAGAGCTGTTAAGAGCCACAGATTTTGGCTTATTTACTTTAGCACCTATGGTGTTTTTTTTATTTGAGGGTGGATCGTAATTTATAGGTTGCTGTTTTTCTTCTTTTTCAACTATTGCGTAATTCATAGCATATGTACTTTCAGCAAAAAGTTCTAATTCAAATCTAGGATTTTCTTTATCATAAAACTCCTCGATAATAAGTCTTGTAACTTGGGCATCATTTACTATAAGACCACTTTTCTCTATACCATCGAAAATGCTTTTAGTTATGTTGTTTGTATCAGGATGCCTTTTTATACTTTTATAATATACTTTTAGAACAGCAATAAGGGATTCTGTTAAAAAAATATTGCAATTTTGGATTCTGCATTGATAAGCAATCTCTTCCTCATACAGAGCGTATCTATCATGGTACTTCCCGGAATTATAAGGTAAAATAGCTCTGCCATTCATGTTGAAAAGTTTAAAATTAGATTTTGAAATAGGTGAGCCTTTTATTATGACCTTTGCGTAGGTGTTACTCATATGTCCCTCCTAGGATCTATCTTAAATAGATAATAACTAATAGCCATATTCAAAAAAGTTTGAATATTTGATTTGTTATTTTTTTAATGACTTAATTGAACTTTCTATAATATTATCACATATGCAATTATATCATAGAAAGATAAATACTTAGTTTAAATCTATTTATGTACACTTAAGCAAGTAAGTGAGTACACTTAAGCAAGTAAGTGAGTACACTTAAGTAAGTACACTTGGAAATACATATAAAAATTTGATATGCTAAAGTTAATAAAGTATAATTGATTTATGTTATTAACAGATGTAAACATTCATTGAACATAAAGTTCTTAGGATGTTTTTATGAATATAGAGAAAAAAATTATATAAACTATATTAAAGGTGGTAAAAACAATGGAAAAGGATATTAAAATACTTGCAATTGAATCGAGTTGTGATGAGACGGCGGCGGCAGTAGTCGTGAATGGTCGTGAGATTCTATCAAATATAATTGCATCACAAATTGATATACATGAAAAGTTTGGAGGTGTTGTTCCTGAGGTGGCATCTAGAAAGCATATAGAAGCAATAAGTGCTGTAGTTCAAGAGGCGTTGGACGAAGCTAAAGTTACACTAGATGATATAGATGCAATAGGAGTAACTTATGGCCCAGGGCTAGTAGGAGCACTGCTGGTAGGAGTTCAATATGCTAAGGGGCTCGCATATGCAACGAATAAACCTTTAATTGGAGTTAATCATATAGAAGGTCATATAAGTGCCAATTTTATTCAATATAAAGAACTTGAACCACCATTTATGTGTTTGGTAGTTTCGGGTGGACATACATTTATTGTATATATGAAGGACCACGGTGAATTTGAGGTCATGGCTCAAACTAGAGATGATGCAGCAGGAGAAGCCTTTGATAAGGTGGCTCGGGCAATTGGGCTAGGATACCCTGGTGGTCCTAAAATAGATAAAATAGCAAAAGAAGGCAATGCAGATGCTATAAAATTTCCGAAAGCTAAATTTCATGAAGA
This sequence comes from Clostridium sp. CM041, assembly GCF_055081035.1. NCBI lineage: Bacteria > Bacillati > Bacillota > Clostridia > Eubacteriales > Clostridiaceae > Clostridium > Clostridium sp. CM041. Next base: position 2,003,908 of record NZ_CM143648.1, on the reverse strand, counting down.
TACCTTAGATTTTTCTTTTAGTGGAGTTAAATCTTCGGTGCTAAATTATCTGAATAAAATGAACATGAAAAATGAAACAATTAATGTACCAGATGTGGCCGCATCTTTTCAAAAGGCAGTGGTTGATGTTTTGGTTCATAATGCTCTAGAGGCATGTGAAATTAAAGGCGTAGATAAAATAACAATAGCGGGTGGTGTGGCATCAAATTCTTGCCTTAGAGAGACAATGATAAAAGAAGGGCAAAAGAAGAACATAAAAGTTTTGTTTCCAGAAATGATACTTTGCACTGATAACGCAGCTATGATTGGAAGTGCAGCTTACTTTGAATTAATTAAAGGAAGAATTTCACCGCTAACGCTAAATGCGATACCGAACTTAAAACTTGGAGAAAGATAGGATAATATAAATATAGAGTTACTAAAGAACAAACATAGTGAATTTTATATAAAAAAGGAATGCGGATATATTACAATATATCCGCATTCCTTTTTGAAAATATTCTTATAATTCAATATCCTTTTCCGCAAGCTTCCTGTTAATGAACCTTTCAACTATCAGTAAAATAATCGCCATTGTGGGTACTGCAAGGAACATTCCAAGAACCCCAAAGGTTCCGCCACCTATGAGTATTGCAAGGATAATAAGTAAAGGGCTTAAACCAACAGATTTCCCAAGGATCTTTGGCCCTAAATATAATCCATCAAATTGCTGAAGAATAATAATGAATATAAGCACCCAAAAAGCCTTTATAGGGCTAAAGAATAGGGTAATGAAAAAAGCAGGAACCATTCCAATTAATGGTCCGAAATAAGGAATCATATTTGTAATTCCAACTATTAAGCTTATAAAAATAGCATTAGGTATTCTAAAAATACTAAGTCCTACAAAGCATATAATACCAATAATAACAGAGTCAATAAATTTTCCGATAACAAAACCTGAAAAGATATAATTGGCTTCTTTGCTAAATTTTATAAACCCATCTGCATTTTCTTTTTTTAAGATAGCATAAATTAGTCTCTTTATATTTAATATTAAGGATTCTTTATCCTTTAAAAGATACAAAGATACAACAAATCCAAGCAGAAATTTCATAAAAGAGGAGGTAAAACCTACGGCTGTTAGCAAGGCAACACTGATACCGGTATTTAGATATTTACTTAAGTTAGACATAAGTGTTAAGGTAGTTTCGTCTAAATATTTAGTTACACCATATTTATCAAGCAATTGAACCTTATCCATATTTTCATAAAACCAAATTCGAGTTTTAGATATATACTCGGGAGTTGAAACTGTTAGTTCGCGAATACTTTCACCTATACTAGGCGTTAGTATAGTGATACTAAAAACTATTATGCCTAAAACACATATATACATAATAAGTAGAGTTAGATTACGCTTTGTATGGAACTTTTTTTCAATATTGACCATTACGGGGTTTAATAAGTAGGCTATACCGAATGCCCATATAAATGAACTTATGTACGATATAAAAATACTAAGGGCATTGGTAACTAATTCTATGTGGTATACTATTCGAAATAAAATAAGCGATAATAAGATTATAGGGATTAAATTTAAATAAGGGATTTTTTTATCTTTGAACAAGCTCAATTCACTTCCTTAATTAATAATTACTTTAAAAATAATACGATGATGTAAGTATATCATAAATATAAAAATTAAAGAATATTTATAACACATTTCAAGTTAGTATAAGGTTTATAGTGACTATTTTTGTTTTTTGCGGGACGGTTAATAAGTAGTTAAATTAGCAATTAGTATATAACAATATTTTAGAGATTTACAATATATTTACAATGTTGTCATTGACTAATGGTAATAAAAGTATATAATAAATAAGTGTGGTGAACAAATGACCGTTGGTCATAAATTAAAATTAAAAACTAGGTGGTAAATGCACTATGAAAAAAATTGAAATTATTAAAGAAAAACAAAGTAAATCGGAAATGAACAAATTAAAGAAGAAAAGGAGCTTATACGACTCAGCTTATGAACTTTTTACAACTAAAGGGATTAATGACACTGCTATAAATGATATTGTAAAAGGAGCAGGAGTTGCTAAAGGAACTTTTTACCTTTATTTTAAAGACAAATATCACATTATTGACTTGATAGTCTTAAGAAAGAGTTCAAAAGTCTTAAAAGAAGCTATTGAGGTATCTATGAATAAGGAGTTTGAAGAATTTAATGATAAAGTAATCTTCTTTGTAGATTATATAATTGAATATTTAAAGGAAGATAAAAAGCTTTTAAGGCTTATATATAAAAATCTTTCTTGGGGTATTTATAGAAAGGTGATAGCAGAACCTTTGGAGTACAACGAAATGAAGGAAATCGCAAAAGTATTTATGGATAATATAGTGAGTGAAACGATGTGTATAGCGGAAGCTGAAAAGATATTATTTATGATTATTGAACTAACAGGTTCGGTTTGCTATAGCTCAATTATTTTGGAGGAACCAGATACTATAGATAATATGAAACCTGTGTTATTTAAAACTATTAAGAAAATATTACAAAATTAATTTTCTAAGAGAGGGATGACCTAATTGAAAAAGTTCGGACATTTTATAGCTAAAAACAGGATAATAATTTTAATTATTTCTACATTGCTACTGGTTCCATCCGTAATTGGAATGGTAAATACAAAAATAAATTATGATCTTCTTACCTATCTACCACAAGAACTTGATTCCATGAAGGGACAAAATATTTTAGATAAAACATTCTCAAACGCAGCCACTTCAATGCTTATTGTTGATAATATGGAAGGCAAGGATGTTTTAAAAATAAAAGAAAAGGTTTCAAAGGTTAAAGGTGTAGAAAAAATTATTTGGGTTGATGATATTTTAGATACTACTATACCTAAGGAGATTTTGCCAGATGAAATTAAAAGCTCTTTTTATAGTGGTAATTCTACTATGTTAATAATTAAATTTAAAGAATCAGCATCTTCAGAAGCCACACAAAATGGTATAACTAATATAAGGAAGGTAACAAATAAACAATGTTATTTAAGTGGTATATCGGCAATTGTAAAGGATACTAAAGATTTATCGGATAAAGAAACACCATTTTATGTAATGATTGCAGTAATACTATCAGTCGTAGTTTTATCTTTAACAATGCAATCGGTTATAATTCCATTTATTTTCTTGTTAGGGATAGGGTATGCCATATTATATAATATGGGAACAAATATATTCTTAGGGCAAATTTCTTATGTTACAAAGGCATTAGCAGCAGTACTTCAACTTGGTGTAACTATGGATTATTCAATATTTTTACTTCATAGATACGATGAGGAAAGAGAACTTATGCCAAATAATCATATAGGGGCAATGGGAGATGCTATTGCAAATACCATGGTCGCTATATCAGGAAGCTCACTCACAACTATAGCAGGTTTCTTAGCATTATGTACCATGCAACTTGCATTAGGTAAGGATATTGGGCTAGTAATGGCAAAGGGCGTTTTGCTTGGGGTTATAACTACGGTAACAGTATTGCCTGCATTAATTTTAGTGTTTGATAAACCTATTCATAGATTTAGTCACAAAACCATATTACCTGAATTTGATAAAACATCAAAACTGGCTACTAAACACTATAAAGTAATAACTATAGTATTTTTACTTGCATTTATACCAGCTATTTACGGAAATAACCACACTAAGGTTTATTACAACTTAGATGAATCGCTACCAAAGAATTTGGATTCTATTGTGGCAACAAATAAACTAAAGAAAGATTACAATATGACTTCGACACACTTTATTGTAATAAATGATAAGCTTGAAACTGATAAAGTTAAGGAAATGGTAAAGAAAATAGAAAAGGTAGATGGAATTGACAAGGTACTTGCTTCAGATAAGTACTTAGGACCACTTATTCCAGAGAGCTTTATCCCAGAAGATATTAAAGCCATTGTTCAAAAGGGCGGATATAAACTAATAATGGCAAATTCTAAATATAAGGCAGCTACAAAAGAAGAAAATGATCAGATAGATGAAGTAATTAAAGTTACAAAACAATATGACCCGAAATCAATGGTTTCAGGAGAAGGACCTCTTACTAAAGATTTGACAGAAATAGCGGATGTTGACTTTAAACATGTTAGCATAGCATCTATTGGCGCAATATTCGCTATAATACTTATAGTGTTTACATCTGTATCTTTGCCAGTAATTCTGGTCTTAGCTATACAGCTCGCAATATTCATAAATATGGCAATTTCATGTTATATGGGAAATGTGATTCCATTTGTAGCATCTATAGTTATTGGAACTATACAGTTGGGGGCTACAGTTGACTATGCAATATTACTGACAACAAGATTTAGAGAAGAAATGAGAAATGGATACGAGAAAAACAAGGCTATGGAAATCGCAGTTAAGGGCTCTGCTAAATCTATTGTAACCAGTGCATTAACCTTTTTCGCAGCTACTGCAGGGGTAGCGATCATTTCTGACATGGAAATGATAAGTTCACTATGCACAATGATGGCAAGGGGAGCAGTAATAAGTATGGGAATTATCCTTTTTGTTCTTCCATCTATACTATTAGTAAGTGAAAAATTAATAATAATTACGAGTAGAAATTTTAAATCTAAAACACAAGCAAGTAGTGAACTAAAATCAGAATCACAATCAGAAAATTAAGAAAAACTTTTGAAAGCAAAACTATAGGGGAGATGTATTAACGTGAAAAATAAATGTATGTCAAAAAGATTATTAAGTATCGTGTTAATAGGTGCATTAGTTATTCCAAATATGACTTATGCTACTGAGTTAATTCAAAAGGATGAGACTGTTTATGTTACGTTAAATCAGCAAGGGGAGGTTAAAGAAAAAATAGTAAGTGATTGGCTTCACTCTAACGAGAAAAATATTGAAATTCATGATAAATCTATATTAAAGGATATAAAAAATGTAAAGGGTGAAGAAAAACCAAATGGTATTGGTGAGAGTTTAAATTGGAAGATAAGTGGTAATGATGTCTATTATAGAGGTACTACTGATAAAAAACTTCCTATTGATGTAAATGTTAAATACAAGCTTAATGGAAAAGAAATTAAACCAGAGGATTTGGCAGGTAAAAGTGGAGAAGTGAAAATAAAAATTGATTATAAGAATAATGAAAGCCGTATGGTTAATATTAAAGGGAAAAACAGAAAAATATATACTCCATTTAGCACTGTAACTGTACTAGATTTGCCAATAGATAATTTTAGAAATGTTAAGATTAGCGGTGGGAAAATGATTAATGATGGGAATAATCAAATAGTCACTTTCATTTCTCTTCCAGGTATGAAGGAAAGCTTGGATTTAGAAAAGACTACTTTAGACTTAAAAGAGAATTTAGAAATTACTGCACAGGTAGAAAACTTTGAAATGGGTCCTATAATGATAACAGGGACTCCAGAACTTCCTGATATGGAAGAGTTTAAAAGTGCCTCATCTTTAGGGGATTTAACTAAAGGCATTAATAACATACAAGATGCTAGTACCAAGCTAGCTGAGGGAACAGGCAAATTAGACCTTGGTCAAAAGGCTTTAGCTGATAATATGACATTATTTAATGGTGGAGTAACTAAGCTAGGCGTTGGGGTTTCAGGATTTAATACTGGTATGATAAAGATTGGCGACGGTACAAGTGCAGCACAAAGTGGTGCTCAGAAGGTGGCAGGTGGATTAAAAGAATTTGAGGCAGGAACTAGAAAACTCGGTAGTGGAGCACAGCAATTTGGATCAGGTACAGTAGAATTTGCTGCAAATTCGAAAGCATTTGCTGATGGAGCAGGTAAGGTAGCATATGGAACAGACAAATTAGTTGCAGGTTCTAAAGGGCTTTCAGATGGAGCTAATAAGTTAGCTGAAGGGACTAATACAGTGTCGACTAAAATGGAATCACTAAGTGAGGGACTAGATACAATGGTGAATTCTACAGGGGATCTACAGCAAGGTCAAAAAAAAGTAACAAATGGAGTAGAGCAAAGCTTAGAAGGTATAGATAAACTAAAAAAAGGTAAAATGTCAGAGATAAAAGCTACTGATTCTTTAATATTAGGAATTGAAAAATTACAGGGACTTATTGGGTTCCTTGGGGAAATCCCTGGTACAGGTGAAGTAGCAGGAAACTTAAATGGTGGATTAGAAAATGAAAAAGGGGGTCTTATAGCTTTAAAGGATGGCGGCAATGAATTGTTACAAGGATTAAATGAACTTGAAGAAGGCATAGAAAAAATCAAAACTGGTTCACAGCAGGTAGATACAGGTATGAGTCAGCTTCAAGAAGGACAAAAGAATGCAGCGTCAGGGTCAAAAGAATTAGCTAAGGCAACAAAACAAATATCAGATAAAACTGGTGAATTAGCTAATGGAGCAGGAGGACTTGCGCAAGGGACAGAACAATTAGGAGCAGCTGCAGGAAAGCTTAAAACTGGTAGTCAGGGACTCGAAGGTGGAGCGAATAAGTTAAATAATGCAGCAGAAGACTTAAGTGCAGGAACAAAAGTTATGGGAGAAAGTACTAATAAATTAGTGGTAGGATCTCAAAGCGTGGCAGATGGTTTAACAAAATTAAACAATGAGGGGATAAAACCATTAACAGAAGGATCGAGTAGACTAAATTCAGCGGTGGGTGAACTTTCTGTAGGATCAGGAAAATTAAAAGAAGGTGCCAATAAATTAGCAAATGGCAATAAAGAATTAGATGAAAATATGAAAAAATTCGATAAAGAGGGCATTCAAAAGATAAGTGGCGAAATTGACAGCAAAATGGGAGATGTGCGAGATGTTATTGATGTGAAAGATGAACTTGTAAAAATATCTAATAATTATGGTACATTTTCAGGTGTAGGTGATAAGATGGATGGTAAAGTTAAATTTGTTATGAAAACTGATGGGATAAAGGTAAAGACTGTGACAACTAAGGAAGATAAAAAGGTTGTAGAGATAAAACAAGAAAAGAAGGGATTTTTAGCATGGGCAAAGAACTTGTTTAGCAGCAATGATCAAGTAAAAAAATAATAATAAATTTAAAAATGAAGATAGATACCTGTTTAGGTAGAATTTATGGAAAGTATCTATAATAAATGCGGAAGTCATTTTAAAAGTAATAAAAGGTATTAGTTTAAATTTAAACTAATGCCTTTTATTACTTTTGTACGGATAAACCAATGTTAATATTTATAAAAAAATCATAACTTAAAGATAAAATAAATGTTGTATATTTTTAAATTGTAAACATATAAATAACAGTGTAAAACATTAAAAAATTCCAGTTGATACACTAATATAAGTGGAGTATAATAATCTATGTTTCAATGATTTAAAATATTAATTGTTATGAATTTAAACGAGGAGCAAAATTATGACTGGACATAAAAAAATAACGAAAAAAAAATTAAAGTTACTCATTGTAGCGATGTGTTTATCTCTAAGTATATTGACACTGAGGGCTTATTTAAATAAAATCAACAAAAATATAGAGACTATATCTAGTAAAGAAACTGAAATTAAAAGTAAGGATCAAAATGCAAAGAATGCTAAGCTAACAAGGATAGCATTTGAGAAGGACAATAACGTTTATCTTTATGATGAAATAAATGAACAGATTAAATCTTTAGGAGATAATTCAAATTCAAAAGAATTATTACAACTTTCTCCAGATAGAACCAAAATAGTATTTAGGTCTTTTAATGAAGAAAAAGAAATAAATCCGGCTCACATAATTGTTTATGATATTAAAACTGAAAAATCAACAGAGATTGATATAAATAATAAAGACGTTCAACAAATTATTGAACTAAAGTGGATAGATAATGAAAATATTTTGATTACGGGTCATATTAATCCGTCAGCTTCAGGCTATGCAATATATAACATAAAAAACAAATTGGAGTTAATATCATGCGTTGGTACCATAAGAGATATTATTATTAATAAAAAAAGCATTCTTTATAGCGTTACACCTCATATATTTCCAAAACCTAGAGCCAATTTGTATATTAATGATAATAAAATTTTTGAAAGTATAGATGATAAGGAGGAAATATATGATGGAGTGATATCTAAAGATGGTAAAATGATCGCCTTTAGAAGTTGGAATTCAGATTCAAAGAATTCGAATGGTGAAGTAAGTGCTTATATTAATGTAGCTAAAATTAATAATGATGGAAAATCTATAAGTGATTTAAACAAGACAAGTATAAATAGTGACATAACTGGAGATTTAAAATTTGATGATAAAAATATTATAAATATTATAGGGGACAAATTTATATATAAATTAGAAGCAGGCAATATAATTAAGGAAAAAAATAATTTACCAAAGCAAACAGAACTTTCTGCGGGGCAACTTAAAAAGTTTAAACAAATTTTGAATAAGCAATTCCCTGAAGAATCTATTTTAGAACAAACAATATTAGAAGATATAGATATATATAATGTGATAATTTTTTAGAATTCGGAACTAAACTAGATATTAAAAGAGGGTTAAAAATGAATTATAATTATAAATTTTTTAGAAATAAAGATTGTGAATATTTCCCATGCCATGAGGTTAAAGATAATGAAAAATTTAATTGTTTATTTTGCTATTGTCCACTATATTTTCTAGAGAAATGTGGTGGAAATGGAAAATTCGTAAATGGTGTTAAAGATTGCTCAAATTGCATGATTCCGCATTCTGAAAATGGATATGACCATATAGTAAGCAAGATAGTGGAAGTAAATAAAGCAAAAGGAAAATAATAACTAAGAAAAAAGATTTTTTACTAAAGCAGTATTTTTTTAAAAAAATATTGCATTTGAAACGTTTACGTATTATAATTAAGTAAGAGTTAAAGAAGTTAAAAATAAAATTTAATAGTTTCACATAAATAGAGGTGCAGATAAAGAGGTAATTTTTGAATGATAAGGATATGAACATCCAATGTCAAAAATGAAGTATTTGTTTGCCGAAAGAATATTTTGGTTCTTCAATTTATTCTTGGGGATAGAAAGTAGTATTTCTATCACTGCCATAAGAGTTCTTATGGAGAGCTATTTATGTAATGAAAAGATGTTTTTTCATTGCATTAATAGACCTAGTACTTTGGTTAATTAAGGCGCTGAAAAATCAGTGCCTTTTTTTATTTCAAAATAAATTAACATAAGGCATTTTCTAAAAGATACACAACACAGATTTGTTGTTTTTTACAAAATTCCTAAAATTACAAAATGTATAACTACAATAAACGAGGAGGAAAATAAAATGAAGTCTTTAATAAGGTTAAGAATGAGTGCACATGATGCACATTACGGTGGAAATTTAGTAGATGGAGCAAGAATGCTTCAATTATTTGGGGATGTAGCTACAGAACTTTTAATTATGAACGATGGTGATGAAGGATTATTCAAAGCATACGATGCTGTAGAATTTTTAGCACCAGTTTATGCAGGTGACTATATAGAAGCTGTTGGAGAAATAGTGAAGGTAGGGAATTCATCAAGAAAAATGATTTTCGAAGCAAGAAAAGTTATAGTACCAAGACCAGATATAAATGATTCAGCTTGTGATGTATTAGAAGAACCAATAATAGTTTGTAAGGCAAGCGGAACTTGCGTAGTTCTAAAAGAAAACCAAAGAAAATAATATGCAAGAGAATTAATGTAAACTTTTTCACCTAGTGGTTAATATTTTAGTTGCTAAATAAGTTTGTGCAAAATTATCATAATATACATAACTTATCATAAATATTATGGTAGATAGTAATTATTTTTGCACCACGAAGCACTATAAGGAGGTAGCACATGGAAAAATTAATAATTACTGCAGCTATATCTGGAGCGGAAGTTACAAAAGAACATAATCCAAATGTACCCTATACTGTTGAGGAAGTGGCAATAGAAGCGGAAAAAGCTTATAAAGCAGGAGCTAGCATCATTCATTTACACGTAAGGAAAGATGATGGAACACCTACTCAAGACAGGGAAAGATTTAGAGCTTGTATTGAAGCTATTAAAGAAAGATGTCCGGATGCAATTGTTCAACCATCAACAGGCGGAGCTGTGGGAATGAGTAATGCAGAAAGATTACAACCAGTTGATTTAGGACCAGAAATGGCAACCTTAGATGCAGGTACTTGTAATTTTGGTGGCGATGATGTATTCGTAAATACTGAAAACACTATTAAAGAATTTGGTAAAAAGATGATTGAAATGGGTGTAAAACCAGAAATTGAAGTTTTTGATAAGGGCATGGTAGACATGGCAATAAGACTTCAAAAGAAAGGTTTTATAAAAACACCAATGCATTTTAACTTTGTTATGGGTGTAAATGGTGGGATAACTGCTTCGCCAAGAGATTTAGTATTTATGGCAGGAAGCGTGCCAGAGGGAAGTACTTACACTGTATCAGGTATTGGTAGATTTGAATTTCAAATGGCAGCTGTGACTATTGTAATGGGTGGTCATGTAAGAGTTGGATTTGAAGATAATGTGTATATTGAAAAAGGTATACCAGCTAAATCAAATGGAGAATTAGTAGAAAAAGTAGTTAGACTTGCGAAAGAACTTAACAGAGAAATTGCCACTCCACAAGAAGCAAGAGAGATATTGGGTTTAAACAAAATATAAAACTGATAATTGTTATATCTTCAAGATAAATAAGAGGAGGTAAAATAAATGAATAAGGTTGTATCTTTAGAACAAGTTAGGCCATTACTCAAAGATGGAATGTCAATAATGATAGGTGGATTTTTAGCCTGTGGAACACCTGAAAAGATGATAGATCTATTAATAGAAACAAATGTAAAAAACTTAACTATAATAGCAAATGATACAAGCTATGTAGATAGGGGAATAGGAAGACTTGTAGTAAACGGTCAAGTTAAAAAAGTTGTGGCTTCGCATATAGGAACAAATGCTGAAACGGGAAGACTTATGACAGAAGGAAAAATGGAAGTAGAACTTGTGCCACAAGGAACACTAATTGAAAGAATAAGAGCAGCGGGAGCTGGGCTTGGTGGAGTGCTTACCCCTACAGGAGTTGGTACTATGATAGAAGAAGGAAAACAAAAACTTACAATAGAAGGAAAAGAATATCTATTAGAGCTTCCAATTAAAGCAGATTTAGCACTTGTTTATGCAAGCGTCGTAGATGAAATTGGAAATGCAGTTTATTATGGAACAACAAAAAACTTTAATCCAATTATAGCTACTGCTGCAGAAACTGTAATAGTAGAAGCTGAAAAAATTGTTAAAATTGGAGATTTAGATCCAAATAATATTGTGACTCCATGTGTATTGGTTGATTATATTATAGGGGAGGCTAACTAATATGATTACAGATAGCAAGATTGCAAAACAAATTATTGCAAAAAGAATTGGTAAAGAATTAAAAGATGGACAACTTGTTAATTTGGGCATAGGGCTTCCAACATTAGTTACGAATTATATTCCAGAAGGCGTACATGTTACTCTCCAATCAGAAAATGGAATGGTTGGAATGGGAGCTTCTCCAGCAAAAGGAGAAGAAAATAAGGATGTAACTAATGCAGGTGGTCAATTTACTACAATACTTCCTGGTGGAGCATACTTTGATACCGCAATGTCTTTCACTTTAATAAGAGGAGGACACGTTGATATGACTGTTCTTGGCGCATTGGAAGTAGATCAGGAAGGAAACTTAGCTAATTGGATTGTGCCAGGCAAAATGGTTCCTGGTATGGGTGGAGCAATGGATTTAGTAGTAGGAGCCAAAAAGGTTATTATTGCAATGCAACATACTGCTAAAGGGACTCCTAAAATATTAAAAAAATGTACGCTACCATTAACAGCAAAGGCACAAGTTAACCTTATAGTTACAGAACTTGGAGTAATGGAATTTACTGAAAAGGGACTTGTACTTACTGAAATTCATAAAGATACAACAGTTGAAGAAGTTAAATCACTTACTGAAGCTGAGTTAATAATATCAGAAAATCTAAAAATAATGGATGTATAGGAGGAATTTATTATGAACAAAGGATGTAAATACGGAACTCACAGGTCACTTGAACCAAAAGGTGCATTGCCACAACCAGCAACTAAAATATCAAATGATATGAATATATTTGATAATGAAATTTTAATTGATGTTCAGGCTTTAAACATAGATTCAGCTAGCTTTACTCAAATAGAGGAAGAAGCGGGACATGACATTGAAAAAATAAAATCTAAAATTATGGAAATTATATCTGAAAAAGGAAAGATGCAAAATCCTGTAACAGGTTCAGGTGGAATGCTTATTGGAACAGTTGAAAAAATAGGCGAAGCTTTAAAAGAAACAACAGATCTTAAAGTTGGAGATAAAATCTCTACATTAGTTTCACTATCATTAACTCCTTTAAAAATAGAAAAAATTGTTGATATCAAACCAGATATTGATAGAGTTGAAATAAAAGGAAAAGCTATTTTATTTGAAAGTGGATTATATGCAAAACTTCCAAAAGACATGAATGAAAATCTAGCATTAGCAGCATTAGACGTTGCAGGAGCACCGGCTCAAGTTGCTAAACTTGTTAAACCAGGTCAATCGGTTCTTTTACTAGGCGCAGCAGGGAAATCAGGAATGATTTGCTCTTATGAAGCAGTTAAGAGAGTAGGACCAACAGGAAACGTTATAGGACTTGTAAGAAATGAAGAAGAGAAAGCGAGATTAAAAAGACTAGGTCTAAGAATGCAAATAGTTATTGGAGATGCTAGAAACGCTATTGATGTAATGAATACTACTCTAGAGCACAACAATGGATGTGAAGTGGATGTAGCAATAAACATGGTTAATGTTCCAAATACTGAAATGTCATCAATTTTACCAGTGAAAGATGACGGAATAGTATACTTCTTCTCAATGGCTACAAGCTTTACAAAAGCAGCTCTTGGAGCTGAAGGTGTAGGTAAAGACGTTACTATGATCGTAGGAAACGGATACACTAAAGGACATGCTGAAATAACCCTTGAAGAGTTAAGAGAAAATGAAACATTAAGAAAAGTATTTGAAGAATTATACGTTTAATGACATTTCAGCTTCGAAGAAGATGATTTAATTGTGATTTAGAGAATACAATATAAAGTTATATTGTATTCTCTCTAAACCATATTGATATATCAACTACATATTATCAAATTAAAAATTATTATACGATGGAGGTACTAATATGAAAGTTAATAGAAGATTTGAATTATTTAAGGATGTAACTGATGAGCAATGGAACGATTGGAAATGGCAGGTTAAAAATAGAATTGAAGACGTGGATCAACTTAAAAAGTATATACCATTAACGCAGGAAGAAGAAGAAGGAGCTAGGAAATGTGTTCAAACATTAAGAATGGCTATAACTCCTTATTACTTATCATTAATAGACCCTAATGATCCAAACGATCCAATAAGAAAACAAGCTATACCAACAGGGCTTGAATTACATCAGGCACATGCTGATTTATTGGACCCATTACATGAAGATTCAGATTCTCCAGTGCCAGGGTTAACTCATAGATACCCAGATAGAGTATTGCTTTTAATAACTGATCAATGCTCAATGTACTGCAGACACTGTACAAGGAGAAGATTCGCAGGTCAAAGCGATAGTGCTATGCCAATGGAAAGAATAGATAAAGCAATCGAATACATTAAAAATACTCCACAAATTAGAGATGTATTATTATCAGGCGGAGATGCTCTACTTGTTTCAGATGATAAATTAGAATATATAATTAAAAAATTAAGAGCAATTCCACACGTTGAAATAATAAGAATGGGTTCGAGAGTACCAGTGGTTCTTCCACAAAGAATTACAAAAGAATTAGTTGATATGTTAAAGAAATACCATCCAATTTGGCTAAACACTCACTTTAATCATCCGAATGAAATTACAGAAGAAGCAAAACTTGCATGCGCGCGACTTTCAAATGCAGGAGTACCTCTAGGAAATCAATCAGTTCTTTTAAGAGGAGTTAATGACTGTGCACATATAATGATGGACCTTGTACATGAGCTTGTTAAAATTAGAGTAAGACCATACTACATCTATCAATGTGATCTTTCAATGGGACTTGAGCACTTTAGAACACCAGTATCTAAAGGAATAGAAATTATTGAAGCTTTAAGAGGCCATACTTCAGGATTCTGTGTTCCAACATTTGTTGTTGACGCTCCAGGTGGCGGTGGTAAAATACCAGTAATGCCAACTTATATTATTTCTCAAAGTCCTGAAAAAGTAGTGCTTAGAAACTTTGAAGGAGTTATAACTACTTATGAACAACCAACTAGTTATACTTCAGGTTGCAACTGTGAAGTTTGCGAAGGAAAGAAAAAGGTTCACAAAGTAGGAGTAGCAGGGCTATTAAACGGTCAGCAAATGTCTATGGAACCAGCTGGACTTGAGAGAAATCTAAGAGGACATCACGAGTAAAATTAAGGACAGCATAAACAACCCAAGCATTTTTAATATGATTCAAAAATATGACAGTGTTTCTATCATAGGAATGAATAAAAATGTAGGAAAAACAACCACCTTAAATCATATATTGAGAGAAGCCAGAGGGGAAATATCCCTAGGGCTTACCTCTATAGGAAGAGACGGAGAAGAGTTGGACCAAGTAACTGCTACTGAAAAACCTAAAATTTACATTGAAGAAGGAACTATAATTGCTACTGCAAAACAATGCTTATTGAATAGTGATATTACCAGGGAGATTTTAAAAACTACTGGTTTTAACACTCCTATGGGTGAAATAATTATATGCAGAGCATTAAGTGACGGATATGTAGATTTAGGAGGTCCATCCGTAAATTCTTATATGACTTTAATATGTGATGATCTTAAAAGGTTTGGAAGTGAGCTTGTAATTGTGGATGGTGCCCTTAATAGAAAAACCTTCGCCTCTCCATCAATTACAAATGCTACAATTTTATCAACTGGAGCGGCGCTGTCAAAAAGTATGGTTAAGGTTATAGAAGAAACTAGTCATACTGTTAAATTACTATCATTAGAAAATGAAAAGAATGATGAAGTATTAAATCTCGCTAATGAAGTTTTGCGCATTGGCAGAATAGGTATTATTTGCAAAGATAATACTATAAAAATGTTAGACGCAATTACAGCATTGGGATCTTCTAAGGAGATTATTGAGTTTTTAGATGAGAATGCCTCCTATGTAGTTATTAAAGGTGTAGTTTCAGATAACCTACTAGAAGATATTATGACATCTACAAATAAGTATAAAGGTGTAATTTTCCTAGTTGAAGATGGAACAAAGCTCTTTTTAACTAGGGAAACCCTTTATAAATTTAAAAAGCAAGGCGGAATTATTAAAACAATAAATCCTATTAATATAGTATGTGTTACATCCAATCCAAAATCACCTTATGGGTATGAATTTGATAAGCATAAGTTTTTAGATGGGCTTAGGAATAAATTAAATATACCTGTATTTGATGTAATTGGAGGGGAGTAAAATGAAATTTTTAGATCAGCAGCAGAGAGATCAAATTGGTTTTTCTTTTGTTATGGATAAATTGGGGATAACTACTTCTTATGGGCTTGAGGAGAAAAAAAATATTAGACCATTTAAAGATTCAGAAATAAATGAATTAACTCATGAATTAAATAATCTAGAAAATATGATTAAATCAATGAGAACTCATAGTCAAGAGTATAATGGAATAGGAAGAATATTTTGTAAACTAAAAGATGTTAGAAATTCTATTAAAAGATGTAATGAATCAGAAACATTAGATGAGGTTGAATTATATGAAATTAAATATTTTTCGATATTAGTAACAGATTTAAAAAATATTTTGGATAAATTACAGCTTGATATAGAGGAGGTTCATCTAAATTCTTTAGATGAGATTATCTCTCTCCTAGACCCACAGAAGAAGGGAATGTCTACTTTTTATGTTTATGATGAGTATTCTAAAACTTTGAAAAGCATTCGTGAAAAGAAGAAACAAAAGGAAAAAGAAATTTTTACTGTGAAAACTGAGGAAGAAGTAAATGAACTAAAGAAGCAAAGGTTAGATTTAGTTATAGAAGAAGAAGAGGAAGAACTAAGGATTAGAAAAGAGTTAACACTCCAGATTTCTAAAGAAGCTGAGACCATAAACCAAAATATAAAAGCCATAGGTAGATTAGACTTTTTGATTGCCAAAGCGAATTTATCTATAGATTATAATGGTTCTCGTCCAAAAATTTGTGAAAAAATGAAGATTAATCTTGATGAAGCCTTTAATCCTGAAATTAAAGAAATATTAGAAAAAGGTAAAAAGGTATTTACTCCAGTTAGTATAGATCTATTTGGCGGTACAACTATTATAACTGGTGCTAATATGGGTGGGAAAAGTGTTACCCTTAAGACTATTGTTCTGAATTTACTGCTTGGTCAAATGGGTTTTTTTGTATTTGCAAAAAAAGCTCAATTCCCAATCCTTAATTTTATTCACTTTGTTTCAGATGATATGCAGTCCATATCCAAAGGCTTAAGTACATTTGGTGCAGAAATAATAAAGTTAAAAGAAGTGGTAGAGTCTGCAAAAATAGGAAATGGATTTATAGCTCTAGATGAGTTTGCAAGAGGTACTAATCCAAAAGAAGGGTACTATCTTATGAAATCTCTTTCTAAATACTTGACTAAATTTCAATCAATAAGCCTAATTTCAACTCATTACGACGGAGTAGTTGAGGATAATATGGAACATTATCAAGTAATGGGACTTAAAAATGTAGATTTTAGTGCGCTAAAGTATAAGATAGATTTAAATAAAACTCATTCTGTTGAAATAATACAACAACATATGAATTACAAGCTAGAAAAGGTTTCAAAAGAAAATGAAGTGCCAAAAGATGCACTTAATATAGCAGTATTACTAGGACTCGAAAAGGAAATAGTGGATATAGCAAAAAGTTTCTATAATTAGGAGGAATAAAATGGAAAGTAAATTAAATATGAATTGGGATGTTGTGAGTAAAGCTAGACAATCAGCTAAAAACATAGCAAAAGATACTCAAGAGTTTATTGACATACATACTACAGTAACAGTAGAAAGAACTGTGTGTAGACTTTTAGGTATTGACGGGGTAGATGAAGTTGGAGTACCAATTCCAAATGTAGTAGTGGATAACATTAAAAATGGTAATGGATTAGCACTTGGTGCGTCAATGTTTATAGGGAATGCTATGGTTGAAACTGGTCTTTCACCGCAAGAAATTGCTGAGAAAGTAGCTAAAGGTGAAATGGATTTAACTAAAACTCCTATGCATGAAGAATTCGAAATCAAAATGGCTGTAGATAAAGTAGCTAAAGAAATGGTTGCTAAAATTAAAGAAAATAGAGGCAAAAGAGAATCATACCTTGAAAAATTTGGCGATAAGAGTGGCCCATATCTTTATGTAATAGTTGCTACAGGTAACATTTATGAAGATATAACCCAAGCAAGAGCAGCTGCTAAGCAAGGCGCAGATGTAATAGCCGTAATAAGAAGTACAGGACAAAGTTTACTTGACTTCGTTCCATACGGAGCTACAACGGAAGGTACTGGAGGAACACTTGCAACACAGGAAAACTTCAGACTTATGAGAGAGGCCCTTGATGAGGTTGGAGAAGAATTAGGGAAATATATAAGACTTTGTAATTATTGTTCTGGATTATGTATGCCTGAAATAGCTGCTATGGGAGCTATAGAAAGATTAGACGTAATGCTCAATGACGCTTTATACGGAATTCTTTTCCGCGATATCAACATGCAAAGAACTATAGTTGACCAATATTTCTCAAGAGTAATAAATGGATTTGCGGGAGTTATTATAAACACTGGAGAAGATAATTATTTAACTACTGCAGATGCAGTAGAAGAAGCTCATACAGTGCTTGCTTCACAATTTATAAATGAACAATTTGCATTAGTTGCTGGAATTCCAGAAGAACAAATGGGACTTGGACATGCGTTTGAAATAAGTCCAGATGTTGAAAATGGATTTATATATGAATTAGCACAAGCGCAAATGGCAAGAGAAATCTTCCCAAGAGCACCACTAAAATATATGCCTCCAACTAAGTTTAAGACTGGAGATATATTTAAAGGACAAGTACAAGATACATTATTTAATATGGTAACTATTATGACAGGACAAAAATTACACCTTCTTGGAATGCTTACAGAAGCAATACACACTCCATTTATGTCAGATAGAGCGTTATCAATAGACAATGCTCAATATATATTTAGCACTATGAAGAATTTAGGATCAGAAATCACCTTCAAAAAAGGTGGCATGATGGAAACAAGGGTTGATGAAGTATTAAATAAAGCAGCAGATCTAATTGGAGAAATTGAAAAAGAAGGTTTATTTACTACAATACAGCAAGGGAAATTTGCAGGAATTAAGAGACCTTATACTGGTGGAAAAGGACTTGCGGGAGTTGTAGAAAAAGAAAAGGCTTACTTTAACCCATTTATAGATTTAATGTTAGGGGGAAATAAATAATGAGTGAAGGACAATATTCATTAGAAGTTAAAGAGTATGATCAAAATTTGGATTTAACAAAGATTAAACCCTATGGAGATACTATGAATGATGGTAAGGTTCAAGTGAGCTTTACACTTCCAGTAGAAGATAATGAAAGAGGAGTAGAAGCAGCACTTCAACTTGCTAAATCTATGGGACTTAAAAATCCAAGCTGTGCTCATCATGCATCTTTAGATAAAGAATTTTCTTTTTATGTTATTTATGGTTCATTATCTCATTCTGTAAACTATGAAGAAATTCATGTTCAAACTGTAGAAGTAGAAACAATGGATATGAAACAAATTGGAGAATATATAAAAGAAAACATTAAACGTGACGTTGTAATAATTGGAGCTAGTACAGGGACAGATGCTCATACAGTTGGTATAGATGCTGTAATGAACATGAAGGGATTTGCAGGACACTATGGTCTTGAGAGATACCCTATGATAGAAGCTTTGAACTTGGGAAGCCAAGTTGAGAATGAAGAATTTATCAAAAAAGCTATAGAGCTTAAAGCAGATGTTCTTTTAGTTTCTCAAACAGTTACTCAAAAGGATGTACACATCCAAAACCTTACTAATCTAGTAGAATTATTAGAAGCAGAAGGAATCAGAGATAAAGTTGTCTTAATTTGTGGAGGTCCAAGAATAACTCATGAACTTGCTAAAGAGCTTGGATACGATGCAGGTTTCGGACCAGGAAAATTTGCTGATGATGTAGCAAGTTTTGCTGTTACGGAGATAGTTGAGAGAGGTTTAATTTAATAAATTTATATTAAAAAATAGGGGGTACATCTTTAATTGATTTATTTAATCATTTAAAGATGTACCCCTTTTGTTGTTATAATAAAAACTTCCTAGAAAAAGAATAATCCTAATCCAATAATAATACCTGAGTATAATAAGTCAATTACACAAAAACCCATTACGTCCTTAGCGTTAAGTCCAGCAATTCCAAGAGCAGGTAATGCCCAAAAAGGTTGAATCATATTAGTCCATGCATCTCCCCAAGCAATAGCCATAGCAGTTTTCGCAGCAGGTACGCCTAAAGCTGCACCAGCAGGCATCATAATAGGAGCTTGAACTGCCCATTGACCACCGCCAGATGGTATAAAGAAGTTAACAAGGCCTGCACTTAAAAAAGTGAATAGTGGAAAGGTATGTTGATTAGATATACTAACGAAAGAAGTAGACATAACGCCTGCAAGAGAAATTCCAGCAGCACTTGTACCTACCATCATTCCCATAATACCTGCGTAGAATGGGAATTGAAGTATAATTCCAGCAGCGCCTTTGGCGGCATCTGTAATTGCATTAACAAATCTTCTAGGAGTTCCATGAAGAGCAACTCCTAGGAACAAGAAAATGGCATTAACAATATTTAGATCGAGGCTACCACCTTTAACAAAATAGTAAACAATATAACTAAAGCCCATAATTGCTAATAACATTGAGATAAGAGTGCTGTTTTCAAGTTTATCAGCAGGAGTCATTGCTTCTTTAGCTATTATAACTACTGGTTCCTCAACCAAAAGTTTTGTATCTATAGTAACAGTATGATCCTTGTCAGGATGCATAGCTTTGTTTATAAGAGGCAATGTTATTAATAGTACAGCTAATATAATTAAATTGTAACCTGAAAACAATGTAGCACTAGTTGGTATAGGGGAAGTAACAACGCCTGCAGTAGCTTTTACAACTTCAGGACCACCCGAAGCAACTACTAGTGGGATAGAACCAGAAAGACCAGCGTGCCATACTAAAAAGCCTGAATAAGCAGAAGCTATTAAAAGCCTATAATCTACTCCTTTAACTTCTTTAGCTAATTCCTTAGCGAAAATAGCCCCAATAACTAAACCAAAGCCCCAGTTAATCCAACAAGCTATAGTAGAAATAAGTGTAACCAAAATAATTGCTTGACTTGGTGATTTAGGTATTTTGGCAAGGGTCTTAAGACCTTTTTTAAAAGATGGTGCATTGGCGAGAGCATGGCCTGTAACTAATACTAATGCCATTTGCATTGAAAAGGCAAGTAATGTCCACAAACCTTTGCTCCAGTGAATAGTCATAGCTAAAGGACTTTGCCCAGTAAGAACTACACCTAAAATTAATACGAAGAATGTTAGAAGTACAGCAAATATGAATGGGTCTGGTAAATATTTTTGGACAAGGTTAACACAACCATTTGTAAATTTTTTGAACATTTTGATTCCTCCTTATTAACTATATAAATTTAAAATGCTCCTATGTAATAATATTCTATATTATGAAAAAAAAGTACCTGTAGAATAGACGCTTTTTCCAAAGTGTCTATTCTACAGGTATCAATATAATCTTAAAATAACTTTTGATCATTTTTAGACAGTCCCTTAGCTATTATGATATGAACATTAATCCTAGTCCGATAATAACACCTGAGTATAATAAGTCGATTATACAGAAGCCCATTACGTCCTTAGCACCGAGACCGGCAATTCCAAGAGCAGGTAATGCCCAGAAGGGTTGAATCATGTTAGTCCATGCATCTCCCCATGAAATAGCCATAGCAGTTTTTGCAGCAGGCACGCCTAAAGCTGCACCAGCGGGCATCATAATGGGAGCTTGAACAGCCCATTGTCCACCACCAGATGGTACAAAAAAGTTAACAAGTCCTGCGCTTAGGAAAGTGAATAGAGGGAAGGTATGTTGATTAGATATACTAACAAAAGAAGTAGACATAACTCCCGCGAGAGAAATTCCACTAGTACTTGTACCAACCATCATGCCCATAATACCTGCGTAGAATGGGAATTGAAGTATAATTCCAGCAGTTCCTTTAGCCGCGGATGTAATTGCGTTAACAAACCTTATAGGAGTTCCATGAAGAGCAATTCCAAGGAACAAGAAGATAGCATTAACAATATTTAAATCAAGACTACCGCCTTTAACAAAATAATAAATAATATAACTAAAGCCCATAATAACTAATAATATTGAGATAATAGAACTATTCTCAAGTTTATCAGCAGGAGTCATATTTTCTTTAGCTATTATAATCGCTGGTTCCTCCACCAAAAGCTTTGGATCTATAGTAACTGTATGCTCCGTGTCAGGATGCATAGCTTTGTTTATAAGAGGCAAGGTTACTAAAAGTATCCCTAATATAATTAAATTATAACCTGAAAACAATGTAGCACTGGTCGGTATAGGTGAAGTAACAACACCTGCAGTAGCTTTTACTACCTCAGGACCACCTGTAGCAACTACTAGTGGTATAGAACCAGAAAGACCGGCATGCCATACTAAAAAGCCTGAATAAGCAGAAGCTATTAAAAGTCTATAATCTACGCCTTTAACTTCTTTAGCTAATTCCTTAGCAAAAATAGCTCCGATAACTAGACCAAAGCCCCAGTTAATCCAACAAGCTATAGTAGAAATAATTGTAACAAGAATAATTGCTTGACTTGGTGATTTAGGGATTTTTGCAAGAATTTTAAGACCCTTTTTAAAAGATGGTGCATTGGCAAGCGCATGACCTGTAACTAATACTAGCGCCATTTGCATTGAAAAAGCGAGGAGCGTCCACAAACCCTTACTCCAGTGAATAGTCATAGCTAATGGTCCTTGACCAGTAAGCACCATCCCTAAAATTAATACTAGAAAGGTAAGGATTACAGCAAATATGAATGGGTCTGGTAAATACTTTTGGACAAGATTAACACAACCATTTGTAAATTTTTTAAACATTATTATTCCTCCTATTTTATTATGTGAAATTAATCTATACAAGAAAACATATTTATGATTTTTTGTGAAAAAATATTAATATGTATGACAAAATTATACATGACATCATATAATAAGTCAAAAAAGGAGAAATATATTTTTATGAGTGAAAATTTATATACAAAGGAGGAGGCAAAAAAATAGGTGTGGTATTTTATTCGTTAAAACCTGCAACATCTTTATAAAATTTTCATATAATAGTATTATAGAAAAATTTAGGAGGGTAAAAGTTGCAAACCCTAAAAATAGGCTCAAGAGGAACATCGGTAATGGAAATACAAGCACTACTTAATAAATTAGGCTATGATGTAGGAGGAATAGACGGAATTTACGGAACTAAAACGGCACAGGCAGTATTGATGTTTCAAAGATATTTTGGCTTATCACCTACAGGCACAGTAAATGATGATACTTATAAACTTATGAATAGATTTTTAATGGGTTATGATACTTATAGAATTAGACCGGGTGATACAATATACCTTATAGCAAGTAAGTACTTTGTGACCGTAGAAAGTATAATTACTGCAAATCCTCAAATAAATCCTAACAACTTGCAGGTTGGAGAGGTGATCATAGTTCCATATTCATTAGATGTAGTTTTTACAAATATTGATTACACTTATGATATTATGAAAAAAGATTTAGAAGGGCTAAAGGCTAGATACCCATTTATTGAAGTGGCTAGTGGCGGCAAGAGTGAGCTTGGAAAAGAACTTTATTATGTGAAACTCGGTAATGGACCCAATAAAGTTTTTTATAATGGATCTCATCATGCTATTGAATGGATAACTACTGTGCTTTTGATGAAGTTTATTGAAAACTTTTCTAAAGCCTATGCAACAGGTGAAAATATAGAAGGGTATAGTGCCTTAGATATCTGGAATAAAAGTACTATATACATTATGCCTATGGTAAATCCAGATGGGATTGACTTAGTGCTTAATGGCCTAGAGAGGAGTAACCCATACTACAATGATTTAATTAAGTGGAATAATGGGAGTTCTGATTTTTCTAAAACATGGAGTGCTAATATTCGCGGTGTAGACCTTAATCATAACTATGATGCTATGTGGCAAAAATCAAAGGACGCGGAAAAAAGTTATGGCGTATATGGACCGGGCCCTACAAGATATTCAGGTACTGCGCCAGAATCAGAATCAGAGTCTAAAGCGGTAGCAGATTTTACAAGAAAACATGGATTTAGATTAGTAATAGCGTATCACACCCAAGGGGAGGTAATATACTGGGATTTTCAAAATTTGGCAAGCGCTGAGGCTAGAAAAATAGGAGAGGTATTTTCCTCTTTAAGTGGTTATGAATTAGGAGAAACATACGGAATCACAAGCTATGCAGGATATAAGGATTGGTTTATAGAAAAATATAGAAGGCCAGGTTATACCATTGAGGTCGGAATTGGAAAAAATCCTCTGCTAATAAGTCAGTTTAATAAAATTTATAAGGACAATATTAAAGTTTTATTAGAAGGGGCATTAATTTAGGAATCTAAAAGAAAAAGCTCTTAGACCACAAATGTTTGATTGTGTGCTAAGAGCCTTAATTTTTAGTCCACTTCCGCTATAAAGTCTTCCCAGTTTGAATAAAGGGTTTCAAGTTCGGTTTTAATACTAGAAATTTGATTGTTTGTCTCAACACTCCGACTAGGACTTGAATAAATCTCTTCAAGGCAAAGATCACTATTTAATTTTTCTAATCGCTGTTCCGATGAGGTTATTTTATCTTCTAGGTCTTTTAAATCTATTTTCTTTTGTTTTTCTAGTTTTTGTTCATCTCTCTTCTTTCTTTTATCAAGATTTATTTGAGTTTTTGACATGCCGTCGTATGCTTCCTCTACTTGGAACCTTAGAGGGTTTTTCTTTTTTTCAATATAATAAGTATAATTACCTAAATACTCTTTAAGGCCATCTCGTTTTAAATCAAGTATTTTAGTAATTACCTTGTTTAAGAAATACCTATCATGAGAGATTACAAGAACAGTACCGTCATATCCAAGTATCGAATCTTCTAAAGCTTCACGAGACATAATATCTAAGTGATTTGTTGGCTCATCTAATAGTAAGAAGTTAGATTTTGATAACATTATTTTTAGAAGATTAATTCTACATCTTTCACCGCCACTCAATGTGGATATACTTTTAAATACATCTTCTCCTATGAATAAAAATGAAGCTAATGCAGTACGTACTTCTGTGGTAGTAAGTTTAGGGAATTCATCCCAAACCTCATCTATTATAGTTTTTTCTGGATTCAAATTTGATTGTTCTTGGTCATAATATCCTACAAAAACATTTTTACCTAATATTTTTATGCCTGTATCACTTGAGAGATTATCCATTATAATTTTTAATAGAGTAGTTTTACCTCGACCATTTTCTCCAATAAGAGCAATCTTATCTGACCTTTTTATATCTAAATTTAAGTTTTGGAACAAAAGATTGTCTCCAAATCGTTTTGATAAATTTTCTATATGAAGAACATCATTTCCGCTTTTAATTTCTGTTTCGAAATTAATCCTAGTTTCCCTAAGATTTTTATCAGGAATATCAATTCTTTCTATTTTATCTAAGGATTTTTGTCTGCTATCTGCAGCCTTTACACTTTTTTCTCTATTAAAGGATCTATATTTAGTTATGATGTCCTCTTGCCTTTTTATTTCTGAGCGTTGCAAATTGTATGCTTTTAATTGAACTTCATAATTCTTTTTCTTTAAATCAATAAAATTTGTATAATTTCCATTATAAGAATCTACATGACCGTTAGTAAGTTCAAAAGTTTTATTGGTAATAGCATCTAAAAAGAACCTATCATGGGATATTATAAAAATAGTTCCTTTATAAGATTTCAAATAATCTTCTAACCATTCTATAGCATCTAAGTCTAGGTGGTTAGTAGGTTCATCTAATAAAAGGATATCGGGGTTTTTAAGTAATAATTTGCATAGTGCAACTCTAGTCTTTTGACCTCCACTTAATATATTTATTGGCTTATTATAATCTTCTTCAATAAAGCCAAGACCTTTAAGAACCTTATTTATTTCAGCTTTATATGTGTAGCCACCTCTGTTATTGTAAAGTTCACAGAGTAATGTATATTCTTTTATTATTCTATTATTATATTCTTCTTTGGAAGTATCATAAGGCTCATTCATTTTTGATTCTAAATTTTTAAGTCTTTTTTCGAGGTCTAGTAGGTTGTGGAATACTAAAAGGGTTTCTTCATATATAGTATTACTTAAAGTTAATTCAAGATTTTGAGATAGATAACCAACCTTTTTATTTTTATCTATAAATAGTTCACCATTATCATGATCCAATTGTGATGTGAGTATTTTAAAAAGCGTAGATTTACCTGCCCCATTAGCACCAATAAACCCAATTTTTTCACCTTCATTTATACTTAAAGTTATTTTGTCTAAAATAACATCTATGCCGTAACTTTTGTGAATATCCTTGCAACTTAAAACTATCATTGTTTTCACCTTCCCTGTTTTGTAGTATTAAAAAAAATTCAACTTAATTAGTTATAAATATTAATTAAAGTTGCTTCATATATTATTGTACTATTTATATTTAATTTTTTGTAGTAAAAAAGAAATATACATAGATTAATTTTAATAATAGTATAAATATATATATAATGGTAATAATTTCACAATAAATACTAAATTTATATCAAAAGTAGTTTTAATTTATAATAGTGTGTTACTATAGATAGTATGTAATTTATGATATTCGTAGAGGAGTGTATATTGTGGAAAGAAAAAAGAATATATCAATGGCAGTTATTAAAAGATTGCCTAAATACCATAGATATTTAAAAGAACTTTTAAGAAATGATGTAGATAGGATATCCTCGAAAGAATTGGGCGAAAAGATTGGGTTTACAGCATCTCAAATTAGACAAGACTTAAATTGTTTTGGAGATTTTGGACAACAGGGATACGGATATAATGTTAAAGAATTGTTGAATGAAATTAGTGGAATACTAGGACTCTCAAAAGAATATAAGATGGTAATAGTAGGCGCGGGGAATATCGGGCAAGCTATTGCCAATTATACTAATTTTGAAAAGCTATCATTTAACTTGGCGGGTATTTTTGATGTTAACCCAAAGCTTATAGGATTAAAAATTAGAGATGTTGAAGTAATAGACTTAGATGAATTAGCGCGTTTCCTTAAAGCGACACCAATAGATATTGGAGTAATATGTGTTCCACATATTAGTGCTCAAAAAGTTAGTGACATAATGGTAGCAAATGGGGTTAAAGGTATATGGAATTTTGCACCTGTGGATTTAGAGGTACCTGTAGAAACAATTGTGGAGAATGTCCATTTAAGTGAGAGTTTGCTAACACTTAGTTGTTTAATGAATGACAAATCATATTTATAAAAGTTACAAAGTTTATAAAATTTATGGAAGCAATAAGATTAATTTAAAAGATTGTGAATATTTCTTGTTGAAATAATTACTAAAAAGAGATATAATGTAATTGAGGCGAAGGGCTTCAATTACATTTAGGTTTATCTGTTATATTATTAACAAATATTTAATGAATGGATTAATTCGTAAGGAGTTGATTGTTATGGAATACAAAAATATTGTTCTTCAAAAACAAGACAAAGTTGCAATACTTACAATTAGTAGACCAAAGGCTCTAAATGCATTAAATACAGAAACATTAAAAGAGCTAGATTTAGCAATAGATGAAATTGCTGAAGATGATAAAATCTACGCAGTGATCTTAACAGGAGAAGGGAAAGCTTTCGTAGCAGGGGCTGACATCACCGAAATGAAAGATCTTAATGTTATGGGTGGAAGGAAATTTGGAAATCTAGGGAATAAAGTTTTCAGAAAACTAGAAACTTTAGAAAAACCTATAATAGCTGCAGTAAACGGTTTTGCGCTAGGTGGAGGATGCGAACTTTCTATGGCTTGTGATATTAGAATAGCTTCTTCAAAAGCAAAATTTGGACAACCTGAGGTAGGCCTTGGAATAACTCCTGGCTTTGGAGGTACGCAGAGACTTCCTAGACTTGTAGGACTTGGAATGGCTAAAGAACTAATTTATACAGCAAAGATTATTAATGCGGAAGAGGCATTAAGAATTGGACTTGTAAATAAAGTAGTTGATCCAGAAAATTTATTATCAGAAGCTAAAGCACTAGCAAATACAATTGCAGGACAAGCACCTATTGCTGTAAGTTTTTGTAAGGCAGCAATCAATAAGGGAATACAAATAGATATAGATTCAGCGCTTTCATACGAATCAGAGATATTTGGAGAATGTTATGCGACTGAAGATCAAAAAAATGGAATGACAGCATTTATTGAAAAAACAGAAAAATGCTTTAAAAATAAGTAATAAAAAGTATTCTGTAAAAAGAATAGGCAGATAACAATTAAAGATTATTATTTGTCACAGAGAATAGTGAGGAGGAAAGTTCATGAATTTTGCATTGACAAAAGAACAAGAATTTGTAAAACAGATGGTAAGTGAGTTCGCATTAAACGAAGTTAAACCTTTAGCTGCGGAAATAGACGTGACAGAAAGATTTCCTAGCGAAACTGTAGAGAAAATGGCTAGATACCATATGATGGGTATCCCAATAGCTGCTAAATACGGTGGAGCAGGCGGAAATAATGTATCATACATTATGGCTGTTGAAGAATTATCAAAAGCATGTGCAACTACAGGAGTTATACTATCAGCTCATACTTCATTATGTGCTAGCCCAATAGATGCTTTCGGTACAGAAGAACAAAAAATGAAATATTTAGTTCCACTTGCAAAAGGTGAAAAACTAGGAGCTTTTGGACTAACTGAACCTAATGCAGGAACAGATGCGTCAGGTCAACAAACTACAGCAACTTTAGATGGTGATAACTATATATTAAATGGTTCAAAAATATTTATCACAAACGGTGGAGTAGCAGATACATTTGTAGTTTTTGCAATGACTGATAAAACTAAGGGAACAAAAGGAATCACTGCTTTCATAGTTGAAAAAGAGTTTCCAGGATTCTCAATTGGTAAACACGAAGATAAGTTAGGAATAAGAGCATCATCAACTACAGAACTTGTATTTGAAAACTGCATAGTTCCTAAAGAAAACATGCTTGGAAAAGAAGGAAGAGGGTTCGGTATCGCAATGAAAACCCTTGATGGCGGAAGAATCGGAGTAGCGGCTCAAGCCCTAGGAATTGCAGAAGGCGCACTCGATGAAGCTACTAAATACATGAAAGAAAGAAAACAATTTGGAAAACCACTTTCAGCATTCCAAGGTTTACAATGGATGGTTGCTGAATTGGATGTTAAAATTGAGGCTGCTAAACTTTTAATATATAAAGCAGCATGGAATAAAGATAATGGTTTACCATATACAGTAGAAGCTGCTAGAGCAAAATTGTTTGCGTCAGAAACAGCTATGGAAGTTACAACTAAAGCTGTTCAAATCTTCGGAGGATATGGATATACTAAAGAATATCCATTAGAAAGAATGATGAGAGATGCGAAGATTACTGAGATATATGAAGGAACTTCAGAAGTTCAAAGAATGGTTATAGCTGGAAATTTATTAAAGTAGGAGGAGATTAAGGAATGAATATAGTTGTATGTTTAAAACAAGTTCCAGATACAAACGAAGTTAAAATAGATCCTAAAACAGGAACACTTATAAGAGAAGGCGTTCCATCAATAATAAATCCAGATGATAAAAATGCACTGGAAGAATCTTTAAGGTTAAAAGATGAACATGGTGCACATGTAACAGTAATAAGCATGGGACCCCCACAAGCAGAAAAAGCTTTGAGAGAAGCTTTAGCTATGGGAGCTGATGAAGCAATATTAGTATCTGACAGAGCATTCGCAGGAGCAGATACATTAGCTACATCTCATGCACTTGCAGCAACTTTAAAGAAATTAGATTATGACGTAGTATTTGCAGGTAGACAAGCTATAGACGGAGATACAGCGCAAGTTGGACCTGAAATAGCAGAACATTTAAATCTTGCCCAAATAACATATGTTGAAAAAGTCGATGTGATTGAGGGTGGATTAAAAGTTAGAAGAGCTTGGGAAGACGGATATGAAGATATAGAAGTTAAGACTCCTGTTCTTTTAACAGCAATAAAAGAGTTGAATGAGCCAAGATATATGAATATAAAAAGCATTTTTGAAATGTTCCAAAATAAGGAAGTAAAAGTTTGGAATGCAGCAGATATCGGAGCAGACATAGCTGTTCTCGGTCTTAAAGGTTCACCAACAAAGGTTAAAAAGTCTATGACTAAAGAAGCTAAGGGAAAAGGCGAATTAATACAATTACCAGCTAACGAAGCTGCTTTATATGTAGTTTCAAAATTAAAAGAAAATCACTTTATCTAAGAAGCAAGGAGGATTAAGTTATGAATATAGAAGAGTACAAGGGCGTATGGGTCTTTGCTGAGCAAAGAGACGGAGAACTTCAAAAGATTTCATTTGAACTTTTAGGTAAGGGACGTGAAATAGCAGATAAATTAGGAGAAGAATTAACAGCTGTATTACTTGGAGATAAAACAGATGATATGGTTAAAGAATTAGTAGCATATGGCGCTGACAAAGTAATAGTTGCTAGTCATCCATTATTGGGCCACTTTACAACTGATGCATATACAAAAGTAATATGTGATCTTGCAAATGAAAGAAAACCAGAAATTATATTTGTAGGAGCAAGTTATTTAGGAAGAGATTTAGGACCAAGAGTATCAGCAAGACTTTCAACGGGACTTACTGCTGATTGCACTTCATTAGATATAGATGCAGAAAACAACAATCTAATGATGACAAGACCAGCATTTGGAGGAAACTTAATGGCCACAATAGTTTGCGGAGAACATAGACCGCAAATGGCTACTATTAGACCGGGAGTTTTTGAAAAATTAGATAGAGATGAAAAAAGAAGCTGCCCAGTTGAAAAAATAACTGTAAACTTAGAAGAATCAGATATCAGAACTAAAACAGTAGACGTTGTAAAAGTTGCTTCAGTTTTAGCGGATATTGGAGAAGCTAACATTATAGTATCTGGTGGTCGTGGAGTAGGAAGTAAAGAAAACTTCGCGTTACTTGAAAAGCTTGCAGTTACCATAGGCGGAGTTGTTGGAGCATCAAGAGCTGCAGTTGAGAATGGTTGGATAGATAAAGCAGTTCAAGTAGGTCAAACAGGAAAAACTGTAAGACCAACTGTATACATAGCTTGCGGTATTTCAGGAGCAATTCAGCATTTAGCTGGTATGCAAGATTCTGATTTCATAATAGCTATAAACAAAGATGCAACAGCACCAATCATGAAAGCTGCTGATGTAGCAATCGCTGGAGATTTCATAAAAGTTATTCCAGAGATGATAGCTCAGATTAATACATTAAGAAATAAATAATTATATTTTAAAATAGTATTTAAATGAACTTGCTCTAATGCTGAAATTTAGCATTGGAGTAAGTTTTAAAAATATTTATTACTTTTAGTTTTTAATAAAATAAAAGGAGTGTGTTATTATGAAAAAGATTTTTGTACTTGGAGCTGGAACTATGGGAGCGGGTATTGTTCAAACATTTGCAGTAAGTGGTTGCGAAGTAATAATGAGAGATATTAAAGATGAATTTGTTGATAGAGGACTTGTTACAATTAAAAAGAATTTAGAAAGATTAGTTAAAAAAGAAAAAATTACTGAAGCACAAATGGAAGAAATACTTTCAAGAATTACAGGAACTACTGATATGGAATTAGCAGCAGACTGTGATTTAGTAGTTGAGGCAGCTGTAGAAATTATGAAAATAAAGAAAGAAATTTTTGCAGAGCTTGATAGAATCTGTAAACCAGAAACTATCTTATCATCAAATACATCATCACTTTCTATAACTGAAGTAGGAGCTGCTACAAATAGACCTGACAAAGTTATAGGAATGCATTTCTTTAATCCAGCTCCAATGATGAAGCTTGTAGAAATAATTAAAGGAATGGGTACGTCCGCTGAAACTTTCGATGCAGTTAAAGAAATTGCAATTGCTATCGGTAAGGATCCAGTAGAAGTTGCTGAAGCTCCTGGATTTGTTGTAAACAGAATATTAATACCAATGATTAACGAAGCTGTAGGAATACTTGCAGAAGGTGTTGCATCTGCAGAAGATATCGATAAAGCAATGAAACTTGGTGCTAATCATCCAATGGGACCTCTAGCACTAGGAGACCTTATAGGTCTTGATGTATGTCTTGCTATCATGGATGTTTTATATACTGAAACAGGAGACAATAAGTACAGAGCTCATAGTCTTTTAAGAAAATATGTTAGAGGTGGATTGCTAGGAAGAAAAACCAAAAAAGGAATATTTGATTATTCGAAATAAGATATTATTTTAATATGAACAATGAATTTAGAGAGCATTACAACTTGTAGAGGGGTTGTAATGCTCTTGTTTTAATGTTGACTTTACATTGTTAATGATATATCATTAACAATGTAACGAAGTAATGACAAAAGTTGGTATAAACAACTAAGTATAGACGTATAAAAGAATGTAATATTTTTTAAAAATGGGGGGAAATGTAATGAATAGATTTACGTTACCAAGAGATATTTATTTTGGAGAAAATTCATTAGAGGTGTTAAAAACTTTAAAAGGCAGAAAAGCAGTAATAGTTACTGGCGGAAGCTCTATGAAAAGATTCGGATTCTTAGATACGGTTGAAGCTTATTTAAAAGAAGCTGGAATTGAAGTTAAGCATATTACAGGAGTAGAACCAGATCCATCGGTAGAAACAGTTATGAACGGTGCATCAGTAATGAGAGAATTCCAGCCGGACTTAATAGTATCAATCGGGGGTGGTTCACCAATTGACGCAGCAAAAGCTATGTGGATTTTTTATGAGTATCCAGAATTTACTTTTGAACAAGCGGTTATACCATTTGGTATTCCTAACTTAAGACAAAAAGCTAAATTTATAGCTATACCATCAACTAGTGGAACAGCAACCGAAGTTACAGCATTTTCAGTAATTACTGACTATAAAGCAAAAATAAAATATCCTTTAGCGGATTTCAACCTAACACCAGATATAGCAATAGTAGACCCAGCACTAGCTCAAACAATGCCACCTAAATTAGTAGCATATACAGGTATGGATGCATTAACACATGCATTTGAGGCTTATGTAGCAGGACTTAGGTCAAGTTTTTCAGATCCCCTTGCAATGCAAGCTATAACTATGATTAGAGAAAATATATTAAAATCATTTGAAGGTAATGTAGAGGCGAGAAATGAAATGCACATTGCACAATGTCTTGCGGGAATGGCATTTTCCAACGCACTACTAGGAATATCTCATAGCATGGCACATAAAATAGGTGGAGTATTTCATGTTGCGCATGGCTTAGCTAATGCAATATTACTTCCATATGTTATAGATTTTAACAAAAAAACTTGTGGAGATAGATATGCTACAATTGCTAGAAGTCTTAATTTAGATGGAAATACAGAAGATGAATTAATTGATTCATTGACTGATATGATAAGAGATTTAAATAAAGCTATGAATATACCAACTTCTTTAAAGGAAAACGGAATGACAAAAGAAGAGTTTGATGCAAATGTAGATTTTATATCTGAAAATGCTATAAAAGATGCTTGCACAGGATCTAACCCAAGACCAATAAATGCTTGTGAAATGAAAAAAATATTAACTTGTACCTTTACGGGAGAAAAAGTTAAATTTTAACGACATTTCAGAAGGAAAGTCTCCCAATTCTATAAGTGGGAGTACCTACTATAAGTAGGAGTATAAATCTCCTTCTGAAGTCGTTAATATGCAGCTCCGCAGGAGATGATTTAATATTAGGCACATTATGAAATTGTGCCAATAGACAATAATTAAATGATTAAATGATTAAAAAGAGGACAGGTAGTAAAGAGCATTAGTATTTAATGCTCTTTACTACCTGTCTATTTTAAATTATTATTTTCATTATAATAAAGATTTCATGCGAAATTTATTTTGACAAAATAGAGATAATGTAAAATGTGATTTAACAAATATATAATTTAGATTTTTGTGGTAAAATGAATATATAATAACGAAGGTTTTAGTGTAGGAACATAGGCAGACCAAAGTCATAGATGAATATGGAGGATTAAAAATGTATAAAATAGTCGAAAAGAGAGCATTAGCACCTCAGATATTTTTAATGGATATTGAGGCTCCAAGAGTAGCTAAATCAGCAAAACCAGGTCAATTTATAATTATAAAGATGGATGAAAAAGGCGAAAGAATACCTTTAACAATTAGTGATTATGATGCGTTAAGAGGTACAGTAACTATAGTAGTTCAAACAATAGGTTGTTCAACAAAAGAAATGGAAAAGTATGAAATTGGTGACTCATTTTCAGATTTTGTAGGACCACTTGGACAAGCATCTGAATTAATGAGTGAGAGCATTGAAGATTTAAAGAAAAAGAAAATTGTGTTTGTAGCTGGCGGGCTAGGAACTGCACCAGTTTACCCTCAAGTTAAATGGCTCAGCGATCAAGGTATAAAGGCAGACGTAATAATAGGCGCAAAGGCTAAAGATTATGTAATTATGGAAGAAGAAATGAAGAAAGTAGCAGGGAATGTATATCCATGTACTGATGATGGTTCATATGGATATAAGGGGCTTGTCACAAATAAATTAAAAGAATTAGTTCAAAATGATGGCATAAAATACGATTTAGTTGTTGCAATTGGACCAATGATAATGATGAAATTTGTTTGCAAATTGACTGAAGAACTTGGAATATCAACTATTGTAAGCATGAATCCTATTATGGTTGATGGAACAGGAATGTGTGGAGCTTGCAGACTTACTGTAGATGGTGAGACTAAATTTGCTTGCGTTGATGGTCCAGAATTTGATGGTCATAAAGTTAATTTTGATGAGGCAATGAGAAGACAAACAATGTACAAAACTCAAGAGAGTTCTAAAGGTGAAGGCATTAAAGCAGGCTGCGGTTTAGGAGGTGCTAAATAATGGGTAAAATGAACAGAGTTGCAATAGGGGAACAAGATCCAAAAGTAAGAGCAACTAATTTTGAAGAGGTATGTTTAGGATATACAGAGGACGAAGCAGTTGAGGAAGCTACAAGGTGTTTAAATTGTAAAAAGCCAATGTGTGTTGGAAAATGTCCAGTAGCAATAGATATTCCTGGGTTCATAGCTCACGTAAAAAATAGAGAATTTACAGAGGCAGTTAAGGTAATTGCAAAATATAGTGCGTTACCAGCAGTTTGTGGAAGAGTTTGTCCACAAGAAACTCAATGCGAAAGTAAATGTATATTAGGAATAAAGGGAGATGCCATAGCTATTGGTAAACTTGAAAGATTTGTAGGTGATTATTCAAGAGAGTACAATATTGACCTTTCAGAAACAAAAGATAAAAATGGCATTAAGGTTGCGGTAATCGGAAGTGGTCCTTCAGGACTTACCTGCGCAGGAGATTTAGCTAAAGCTGGGTACGATGTAACTATTTTTGAAGCACTTCATGAAGCCGGTGGAGTTTTGGTATATGGAATTCCAGAGTTTAGGTTGCCAAAAGATACAGTAGTTAAATATGAAGTTGAAAATGTTAAGAAATTAGGGGTTAAATTAGAAACAAATGTGATAGTAGGACGAACAGTAACAATAAATCAGCTGATGGAAGAAGAAGCTTTTAAAGCTGTATTTATCGGTTCAGGTGCAGGACTTCCAATGTTCATGGGGATACCAGGAGAAAATTTAAATGGAGTATTTTCAGCTAATGAATATTTAACTAGAAACAATTTGATGAAAGCATTTAAAGAGGGGTATCAGACTCCTATAAGAACAGGTGAAAAGGTTGCTGTTGTAGGTGGAGGAAATGTTGCTATGGACTCTGTGCGTACAGCAGTGAGACTTGGAGCAGAAGGGCACATAGTGTACAGGAGATCAGAATCAGAACTTCCGGCAAGAGCCGAAGAAGTGCATCACGCAAAAGAAGAGGGAGTTATAATGGATTTACTTGTAAATCCAATTGAAATCCTAGGAGATGAAAAAGGAAATGTTATAGGAATGAAGTGTATAAGAATGGAGCTAGGAGAACCCGATGCATCAGGAAGAAGAAGACCTATAGCAATTGAAGGCTCGGAATTCATAATGGATGTAAATACGGTTATAATGTCTTTAGGTACATCACCAAATCCATTAATTCCTTTAACAACAGAAGGGTTAGAAATCAATAAATGGAAGTGCATAGTTGCAGAAGATGAAACTGGATTAACATCTAAAAAGAATGTATATGCTGGTGGAGATGCTGTTTCAGGAGCTGCTACAGTTATATTAGCTATGGAAGCAGGTAAAAAAGCTGCTAAAGCTATAGATGAAATGTTAACAAAATAGTAAAATTTAAAACAAACTCCATAAACGAAGGTTTATGGAGTTTGTTTTAAAAAAGTGAGGACAGGTAACAACTATTTGTTATAATAATATTGCATAGAAGGAGGTATATTATGTTAATAGATAAAATAAATAAATATTACACTAAGGAATATGACTTAAGTTGTGCTGAGGTGATGATTTACGCTGCTAGTGATGAATATAATATGAAATTAAAAAGCGAAACGTTTAAAACTATGTCATCCTTTGGTGGAGGAATGGGTATTGAGAGCATATGCGGAGCAATAACAGGTTCTTTGGCAGTTATAGGTATATTGTTTACTAAAGAAAAAGCTCATGAAGGGAATAGAGTAAAAAGGCTATGCCAGGAATTCTTCCAAAAATTTGAATTAAAGTTAAGTACGAATAATTGTGCGGCTCTTAAAGCAAAATATAAAAAAGATGATGGTAGTTGCAAGGTAATGATTGAAACTGCTACTGAAATATTAGATGAAATTGTGATACGCGAATTAAAAGTTAATAACTTAACTTAATGAAAGGAAAAATTATGGATTACAAAAATATTGAATCATTTAATGAAGGCATTATAATAAAAGATGTAGAGAACTTTGAATTAGACCATATATTCGAATGTGGGCAATGCTTTAGATGGGACAAGGAGCCTAATGGCAATTACATAGGGGTAGCATATGGGAAGGTAATAGAAGTAGAAAAAAAGGGGACGCAAGTAAAGATATATAATATAAATGAGGAAGAATTTAATGAGATTTGGTGTGATTATTTTGACCTTAAAAGAAATTACACAGTTATCAAAGAGAAATTTAAGATGGATCCTCTTCTTAAAAGATCTGTTGATTTCGGGTATGGCATTAGATTATTGCAGCAGGAGCCTTTTGAACTTACCATATCATTTATAATTTCTTCAAATAATAGAATCCCAATGATAAAAAGAGCTATAAACAATTTGAGCAAAAAATGGGGAAAACCAATAGAATATAAGGGGAAAACGTACTACACATTTCCAACAGCTGCAGATTTAGAAGAAGCTACTATAGAAGAAATTCAGAGCTGTAGTCTGGGGTTTAGATCTAAATATGTAAAAAACACAGTACATCAGGTATATACTGGTGAAGTGAATTTGGAGCTTATTAAAGCCGCGGAAGATGATATTTGCCATGAAGAACTAAAAAAACTTAGTGGAATAGGCCCAAAAGTCGCGGATTGTATTATGTTATTTTCTATGCAAAAATATTCTGCTTTCCCAGTGGATGTGTGGGTTAAGAGGGCGATGCAATTTTTTTATTTAGCACCAGATGTCTCTCTACCTAAAATAAGGACCTTTGCTAGAGACAAATTTGAAAACTTAGCAGGTTTTGCACAACAGTATTTGTTTTATTATGCAAGAGAAAATAATATTAAAATAGAATAAATTAAGCAAAGCAAGTAATACTATATAAAACTATGAGTTACTATTTAATAAATACAAGAGTGAAGAGGATGAAAAACAATGAAAAGAATGTGGAATAGTATTAAAATGAAGGTATCAGGATATAAACAATATATATTACTATCAGCAGTTTTGCTAGCTTTCGCATACATAGGATATGAATATTATTTCAAGTATTCATATATATTGAGAAATCCGAATATATTAAAAGAAGTTATTCTTTCTTATGGAAATTTCAGTGTTTTAATTTTCATTCTTATGCAGGTTTTACAAGTAGTAGTTTTTTTTATTCCAGGAGAATTTATACAAATTGCTGGAGGATATATTTTCGGTGCATTTTTAGGCGGTATAATATCTTTAATGGGTATTACTTTAGGAGGTATAATAGTATATCTTATTGCTAATAGTTATGGTAGGCCTTTTGTGGAGAAGTTGTTATTAAAAAAGAAAGTGAAATTTTTTAGAAAAATATTAAAAATAGGAAGCAAAAAAAATGTTATATTCATATTTTTTTTAATCCCAGGAATACCTAAAGATGCTCTAATATACATATGTGGAGTATCTGATGTTTCTTTTAAAGATTTCTTTATATATTCAACACTCGGTAGAATTCCAGGGATTTTTATTTCTTCATATTTTGGTCAAAAAATAGATGCATGGGATGTTACAAGTTTAATAACTATAGGCATAACAATGAGTATTATATCAATAGTAGGGATTTTTAAAGGAAATACTATAATAAAAAATGTAATTAAAAAGAAAAAATAATCTTATTAAAAAGTTACGATAACACATGTTTTATAAAAGATTATAAAGAGCGTAGATTTTATAAATATTATAAAGAGTGTAGCTTTTTATAAATATTATAAAGAGTGTAGCTTTTTATAAATATTATAAAGAGTGTAGCTTTTTATATTGTGATTTATATATACATCTTAATATTATGCTACTTATAGTAATCAAAATAATTATTAATATTGCACAATGGAAGAAAAAATCCTGTGGAAGGATCGTTATTATTGGATCATATTCAATATCAAATAACCAGTAATCATTTTTAAAGAAAATATGATGAAAAGCTGTGAAGCTTTTATCGAAATTAATTAAAAAGGGTACAAGTAATATTATAGGTACGATAATAAGAAAAATGGAACTAGTTAACAAGTATCTTATTGTTTTGTGTCTCTTATTTATGATTATACCTATAATACTTATTAATATTGAGAAAAATAGCATTACCTTAAGATTATCAAATATCATTTTAACTTCTTTAAAATGAATTTTACCATTATTGGAAGAAGGTAGCGTTGGAAGAGTGAATTCTTCAATTTTATTTTGAGTTAAATATGTGATTACATAGTCATAATTAGTCTTTAGTTCCTTTTTATTTAAATTAGAAGATTCTTTGATTTTTAAAACCTCAATATCCATATAGTATAATGGCTTAAAAAGCAAAGTAAGATTTATGCTTAAAATTATAAAAGAAAAAGTAAAACTTAAAATAAAAAACGTTTTGAATGAAAATTTAATAAGGGTTTTTACATTTCTAAAAATGGAGTCTTTAAAAAAATAGTTATTAAACCATTTATATAGACTATTCATAAAATCACCTCTATTAGTGATTTTAACAATAAATCAAAATATATTCAATGATAATAAAATGTACTAAAATTATAATTTCATTAAAAAGTAAGTAAATAAGAGAAAAACTATATAATGCAGTGATAACTAAACATAATATAGTTTAATTGCGTATAAATGGTATAATATATAGAATAGGTGAAGTTGATATTATACTGATTATTAATTAAAATATTAGGTATAGAACTCATTAGCACTCAGATGTGATGAGTGCTAACAAAAACAACAAAATATATAAGGAGGGGTTTAAAATGAATATTAGACCACTTAGTGATAGAGTGTTAATTAAAAGATTAGAGGCGGAAGAAACTACAAAAAGTGGAATACTTCTTGCAGGAGCTTCAAAGGAAAAACCACAAGAGGCTGAAGTAGTTTCAGTAGGACCAGGAAAAGTTGAAGATGGGAAAGTAATTAAAATGGAAGTTAAGGCAGGGGATATAATATTATTCTCTAAATATTCAGGAAGTGAAATAAAATATGATGGTATTGAGTATATCATATTAAAGCAAGATGAACTATTAGCTGTAATTGAAAAATAACATTAACGTAATAATAATTAAATAATAATTGATAGTAAATGATTATTTAATCATTAGCGTCGTATAGGAGGGTTTAAAATGGCTAAAGATATATTGTTTGGAGAAGAAGCGAGAAGAGCTATGCAAAGAGGTGTAGATAAACTTGCAAACACTGTTAAAATAACACTCGGACCCAAAGGAAGAAATGTTATTTTAGATAAAAAGTTTGGATCACCATTAATAACAAATGATGGTGTTACTATAGCTAGGGAAATAGAGCTAGAAGATGCATTTGAAAATATGGGAGCACAACTTGTTAAAGAAGTTGCTACAAAGACAAATGATGTAGCAGGAGATGGAACAACTACAGCTACATTGCTTGCCCAAGCTATAATAAGAGAAGGTTTAAAAAATGTTACAGCTGGTGCCAATCCAATGTTAATAAGAACTGGTATAAAAATGGCTGTAGATAAAGCTGTTGAAGAAATTAAAAAATCTTCTAAACCAGTTAATGGTAAGGAAGATATATCGAGAGTTGCTGCTATATCAGCTAGTGATGAAGTAACAGGAGCTCTAATTGCTGATGCTATGGAAAGAGTAGGCAACGAAGGTGTTATAACTGTAGAAGAATCAAAATCTATGGGAACAGAACTTGATGTTGTTGAAGGAATGCAATTTGACAGAGGATATTTAAGTGCATATATGGTTACAGATGCAGAAAAAATGGAAGCAAATCTTGATGAGCCATATATTTTAATAACTGATAAGAAAATTACTAATATACAAGATATACTCCCAATACTTGAGCAAATCGTTCAACAAGGCAAAAAGTTATTAATAATTGCTGAAGATATTGAGGGTGAAGCTTTAAGCACATTAGTTGTTAATAAATTAAGGGGAACTTTTACTTGTGTAGCTGTTAAAGCACCAGGTTTTGGTGACAGAAGAAAAGAAATGCTTCAAGATATAGCAATCCTAACTGGAGGAGAAGTTATATGCGAAGAATTAGGAAGAGAACTAAAAGATGTTACTGTTGACATGCTTGGAAAAGCAGAAAGTGTTAAAATATCTAAAGAAAACACTACTATAGTAAATGGTAAGGGTGAAAAAGATACAATACATGATAGAGTTTCCCAAATTAAAAAACAAATTGAAGAAACTACATCAGATTTTGATAGAGAAAAATTACAAGAAAGACTTGCTAAACTTGCAGGCGGAGTAGCTGTAATAAAAGTTGGAGCTGCTACTGAAACTGAATTAAAAGAAAAGAAACTCCGAATAGAAGACGCTCTTGCAGCTACAAAAGCGGCAGTTGAAGAGGGAATAGTTCCTGGTGGTGGAACAGTTTATATTAATGCTATTCTTGAGATTGCAAAATTATCGTCAGATACACCAGACGTTCAAGTGGGTATTAACATAATTAAAAGAGCATTAGAAGAACCATTAAGGCAAATAACTACAAATGCTGGTGCGGAAGCTTCAGTTATAATAGAAAAAGTAAGAGAAAGCGCTGGAGAAACTGGATATGATGCTTTGCGTGGAGAAATGGTAAACATGATAAAAGCTGGAATTGTTGACCCAACAAAAGTTGTAAGATCAGCACTTCAAAACGCAGCATCTGTTGCAGCAACATTCTTAACAACTGAAGTTGCAGTTGCAGATATTCCAGAAAAGAATTCAGCACCAATGGGTGGCGCACCAGGAATGGGAATGGATGGAATGTACTAAAAATAATTTGAACAATAATTATTATAAATAAAGTATATTCAAATAAAAAATTAACTAGGGTTTTACCTTAGTTAATTTTTTTTATTTTGTTAAGACTTATAATTATGTTTCTAGTATGTTCGCGAACTAGTTCACGAACATACTAGAAATATTCATTGACAAATGCTTAAACATTAACTATCATTATT
The DNA here is from genome assembly GCF_055081035.1 of Clostridium sp. CM041. NCBI lineage: Bacteria > Bacillati > Bacillota > Clostridia > Eubacteriales > Clostridiaceae > Clostridium > Clostridium sp. CM041. The sequence continues at coordinate 1,962,629 of NZ_CM143648.1, read as the reverse complement.
GTAATAACAAATTCAAAGAACAATTACGCTACTCATATATACCTTGAATATGGCAAGGAGTATCTACCGGAAGCCGTAAATTTCCGACTATGAGTAATCTTAGTATGAGCTTATTTTTGGCATGCTAATTTTACTTTAGTTAAGGTAGGATTAGTATGCCTTTTTATACTTTATACCTTATTTTAAAATATCGTATATATAAATATTCTTATGCTAATTATAAAGACGAATGTAAAATAAAATTGTGAAAGGGTGTTAATTAAATGGCAAAAATATTAAAACAAGCATATACCTTCGACGATGTATTGCTAGTTCCAAATAAATCTAAAGTATTACCTAAGGATGTTAGTTTAGCTACTTACCTTACGAAAAAAATAAAACTTAACATACCTTTAATGAGTGCTGGTATGGACACTGTTACTGAATCTAGAATGGCTATTGCTATGGCTAGAGAGGGTGGAATAGGAACTATACATAAGAACATGAGTATTGAAAACCAAGCTATTGAAGTAGACAGAGTTAAAAGACAAGAAAATGGTGTAATTACAGATCCATTCTTCTTATCTCCAGATAATATTTTAGAAGATGCATTAGCATTAATGAGTAAATATAGAATATCAGGAGTTCCAATTACAACAAATGGTAAATTAGTTGGAATAATCACTAATAGGGATATAGTTTTCGAAACTGATTATAGTAAGAAAATTAAAGATATAATGACAAGTGAAAATTTAATTACTGCATCAGAAGGAACAAGTATGCAGGAAGCTAAAGAACTTCTTAAAAAACATAAAATAGAAAAGTTACCTTTAGTAGATAGCGAAAATTATTTAAGAGGACTTATTACTATAAAAGATATAGAGAAAACCATAAAATTTCCGAATGCTGCAAAGGATTCTAGAGGAAGATTATTATGTGGTGCAGCTGTTGGTGTAACTGTAGACATAGCGGAGCGAGTAGATGCTTTAGTAAAGGCCGGGGTAGATGTAATAACTATAGATACAGCTCATGGACATTCTTTTGGAGTAATGGATGCAGTACGAAAAATAAAAGCTGTATACCCAGAACTTCAAATAATAGCAGGGAACGTTGCTACGAGTGAGGCAACCAGAGATTTAATTGAGGCAGGAGCGGATTGTGTAAAAGTAGGGATAGGTCCTGGATCAATTTGTACTACAAGGATTGTAGCAGGAGTAGGAGTTCCACAACTTACAGCAGTTATGGATTGCGTTGAAGAGGGGAATAAATATGGAGTTCCTGTTATTGCAGACGGCGGCATAAAATACTCAGGAGATATAGTTAAGGCATTAGCAGCAGGTGCTAATGTGGTAATGATGGGTTCTATGTTTGCAGGCTGTGAGGAAGCTCCAGGTGAAATGGAAATCTATCAGGGAAGAAGCTATAAGGTATATAGAGGCATGGGTTCTCTAAGTGCTATGGCTTGCGGAAGTAAGGATAGGTATTTCCAAGAAGGAAATAAAAAGTTAGTTCCAGAAGGGGTAGAAGGAAGAATACCTTTCAAAGGAAGTGTTATAGAAACTATATATCAGATGATAGGTGGTATACGTTCAGGAATGGGATATTTAGGTTCTGAAACGCTAGAGCAATTATTTGAGACTTCAACCTTTGTTGTCCAAACATCAGCAGGGCTAAGAGAAAGTCATCCACATGATGTGTCAATTACAAAAGAAGCGCCAAATTATAGCGTGAACAACTAGAATAGATGAGAACAGCTAGAATAGATAAGAATATATATAAATAGCTAAGAATAAAGCTTAAGTGTACAGGAGGAAAAAACATTGATTAATAGAGAATTAATTTTAGTGGTTGACTTTGGTGGTCAATATAATCAACTTATTGCAAGAAGAGTTAGAGAAAATAATGTTTATTGCGAAATAATACCATATACATCTTCTGCCGAAAAAATAAAAAACATGAATCCAAAAGGAATAATATTCACTGGTGGACCAAATAGTGTATACGCAAAAGGTGCTCCAAAGGTTGAAAAAGAAATATTCGAACTAGGCATTCCTATTTTGGGAATATGTTATGGTGCTCAATTAATGGCTCGAGTATTTGGTGGAGAAGTTATAACACCTGATGTTCGAGAATACGGAAAAGTAGAAGTTGACCTATGCAAAGATGCTACTATTTTTACAGGGATAGAAAAGAATCAATGCTGGATGAGTCATACAGACCATATTTCTAAAGTACCAGAAGGATTTGATATAATTGCAACTACTAAAGATTGTCCGGTAGCTGCTATGGCCAGTGTTTCTAAAAAACTCTATGGAGTTCAATTTCACCCAGAAGTAAAACATACTCTTTTTGGTGAAGAAATGATTAGAAAGTTCTTATATGATGTTTGCGAGGTTAAAGGCGATTGGTCAATGTCATCTTTTGCGCAGGAAAAAATCAAGGCTATAAAAGAACTAGTTGGAGATAAAAAGGTACTTTGTGCTCTTTCAGGAGGCGTAGATTCTTCAGTTGCAGCAGTGCTTGTACATAAAGCAATAGGAGATCAGTTAACTTGTGTATTTGTAGATCATGGCCTTTTAAGAAAAGATGAAGGCGATCAAGTTGAAACAATATTCAAAGGCGAATTTAAAATGAATATAATAAGAGTTAATGCTCAAGATAGATTCTTAGGTAAGCTTAAAGGTGTAAGTGATCCAGAGAAAAAGAGAAAGATAATTGGAGAAGAATTTATAAGAGTTTTTGAAGAAGAGTCTAATAAACTCGGACAATTAGATTTCCTTGTTCAAGGAACAATATATCCGGATGTAGTTGAAAGTGGTACTGATACTTCAGCTACTATAAAAAGTCATCATAATGTTGGCGGACTTCCAGAAGATATGCACTTTAAATTAATAGAGCCTTTAAGAGAATTATTTAAAGATGAAGTTAGAGCAGTGGGAGAAGAGATTGGAATTCCTCATTACTTAGTGTGGAGACAGCCATTCCCGGGACCAGGTCTCGCTATAAGAGTACTTGGAGAAATAACACCTGAAAAATTATTTATAACTAGCGAAGCAGATGCAATATTCAGAGATGAAGTAGCTAAAGCTGGACTTGAAAGTGAAATATGGCAATACTTTGCATGTCTACCAAACATCCAATCTGTTGGAGTTATGGGAGACGAACGAACATACTGCCATACAGTTGCCCTAAGAGCTGTAACTAGTTCAGATGGAATGACTTCAGATTGGGCTAGAATACCATATGAAGTGTTAGATATAGTTTCTAGAAGAATTGTTAATGAAGTTAAAGGAGTAAACAGAATTGTTTATGATGTAACTTCTAAGCCACCTTCAACTATTGAGTGGGAATAGGTAAGAACGTTGTTATACCTATATATATTAATGAAATAAGTTAACAAAAGGTGTTTATGAAATATACTATTAAATTAGTATTTCATAAACACCTTTTGAATTTTTTAATAGAAAACAAGAAAAATATGGAATTTACGTAGAAGATGATTTAATAGATATAGGAAGGTAATTATAAAACATAATATATATTAAATTGTGGCATAATAAATTTATAAATATTAGAGAGCAATATCAAAATGTAATATATCACCAAAATGAGTTAATAAGAAATTATTCGAAAAGTAAATAGATAAGAAAAGGGTGTGAAAAAAAATGAATAAATTAGAAACATTAATAGATGCAGGATATAAGATAGAAATTCAATCAAATGCTAAGTTTTGTTTGATTTTGCAGGATACAATCCCTTGTGTGAGTTTTAATGCGGATAATGTAGAGGAAGCTATTGATTCAGCTTATTACTTTGTTAAAGAGCTGAAAACAGGGGCAGATAAAACTGAAATCGAAACAGAAACACAAACATCAAAGCAAACAAAGGATTATAAAACTATACCGCAACCACAAGAATTAAAAATTGATGAAGAAATACTTAATGGAGAATTTAAGATGACGACTACTATTAGATTATATTCAGAAGTTTGGGGTGAGTTTAAAGATTTTGCAGAGACACATAAAGAGTATAAAAGTATGGATTTAGTTAGCATGGCACTTCTAGAATATATTGAGAAATACAAAGAATAATTATCCTATAATTAGTATATAAAGTGGTTTGGCTTAGGCTGAACCTTTTTTTATTTTAACTTAGGGAATTAGAGAAAGGGAGAACTATTATGGTTAATAATACAATTATTACTATATTTATTGGCATAACTGGTGTAACATAAGAGATAAAGATATCAGTGTGATGACTCTAGAAGTAAAAAGGCAGGTACTGGTGTTGGCCTAGGGCTGAGCATTGTTAATTTGGTAATAGAGAAAAATGAGGGTGGTAGAATAAAATGAAATTAGTACTTAAAGATATAGAAAAGAGTTATGGAGAAAAACAGGTGTTAAAAAAAGCATCATTTACATTTGAAAAAGGAAGAATATATGGACTTTTAGGAAGAAATGGAGCAGGTAAAACAACCCTTTTTAATTGCATAAGTGGGGAAACTAAATATGAGGATGGTAGCGTGAGTATAGTAGAAGATGGACAAGCAACAGTTGAAATAGATTATAGTAAGGTAGGATATGTTTTTTCAGATCCAGTGATACCAGAGTTTTTAACTGGATATGAGTTCTTAAAATTTTATATTGATATTAATAAGGAGAAAATTGAAAATTTGCTTACAATAGATGAGTATTTTGATATTATACAAATTAAGGATGAAGACAGATATAGGTTGATGAAGGGATATTCCCATGGAATGAAAAACAAAATGCAAATGGTTTGTCTTTTAATAACTAGACCTGCTGTAATTTTGCTAGATGAGCCCTTAACCTCTTTTGATGTAGTAGTGGCTCTAGAAATTAAAAATTTGTTAAAGAAAATGAAAAGTGAACACATTATTATTTTTTCTACTCATATTCTTCAGCTGGCTACAGATTTATGTGATGAAATATTGGTTTTAAATAATTGTATTTTAGAAGAAGTGGATAGTGAGTTACTAAAGAGTCCTGAATTTGAAGAGAAAATCATGGAGATTTTAAAGGAGGGAGGAAATGATTAGTACATTTATAAATAGTTTTAAGGTATCTTTTGCAGAGCAAGCTAATACTTTTATATATTTTCTTAAAAGGATACCAATTTTGGGTAAAAAAATTCCTGAAGATTTGTATAAAAGAACCCATGCTAAACTGGTTATAGGGGTTATACGTGAAATTTTAGGAGTGCTAGGTGAATTTATAGGAAAGACTATATATTTAGGGCTAATGATTATTTTGCCATCCTACTTAATGACTAAGGACATAGCAAAGCTCCAACCCTATTTTTTACATATTCTTTTCTTTTTAAGCTTTATTTTGGGACCGGTTATGAAAAATGTAATTTTTGATAAAACCAACAAAGCGGCCTTTAATATGATAACACTAATGAGAGCTGATGCAAGAGAATACTATCTTGGAGAAATAGTATATAAAAATATAACAGACTTTATATACTTTGTTCTTCCAGTAATAATTATAGGTTTAATAATAGGATTTTCACCATTAAAAGCTATGGTGATTGTAGCGGAAATAATAGCTTTTAGATTGATAGAAGAAGGGCTACAGCTTTTTATATATGATAAGACAGAAATAATACAAAAACATAAAGATTTATTTATGTCACTAGTAATCATTGGAGGACTTGTCCTTGCCTATGCACTACCTTTATTAAGAGTTACTATTGATTTTAATTTAATATTATTCAATGCTTTCGTGGCGATTATTGTATTAATTCTAGGCGTGGCAGCTTTTATATACTTATGGAAATTTAAGAAATATACTTTAATAGCAAAAGATTTATTAAATAAGGATAGTTTATTTAATGTGGAGGCTATTAGAAATCAAGCGACTTTTTCAACTGTGAAATTGGATGAAAAGAGAATGAGTAAGGAAGAATTAAATACAAAAAAATATGACCAAAAGAAGGGCTATGAATATTTAAACTCATTATTTTTTCTTCGTTTCAGAAGAATAATGGTAAAACCTGTAAAGGAAAGAGTCGTCTTTATAGGTTTTATATTTTTAATTACCATGTACTTTGTGATTTTTATGCCGAGTAAAAGGGTGGATATAGTGAACATAATTAAAAAAAGCATTCCCCCATTGGTATTTATAATGTACAGCATGTCAACGGGAGAAAGAATTTGCAAGGCTATGTTTTTTAATTGTGATGCAAGTCTATTAAGACAAGGCTATTACCGAGAGGCAAGTGTGATTTTATCCAACTTCACTTCAAGACTTAAGAGGGTAGTTATTCTTAACCTGATACCGGCGTTAACTTTATGTTCTGCTATAATTTGTATTATATTAGCTAGTGGTTATAGCTCCCAGCTTATTGGAATGATACCACTATTTTTGTGTATTATTTGTTTAGCTTGTTTCTTTTCAATACATCATTTGTTCATGTACTATGTATTGCAGCCTTATACAGCAGGGTTAACAGTGAAAAGTCCCTTATTTAAAGTCGTAAACATGGTTATGTATATTGGTAGCTATACATGTCTTCAAATTAAGACGACTTCATATTATTTCACAGCAGGGATTATTATAACAACTATTGTATATATGGTAGTTGCGTTGATTTTAACATATAGAGTAGCTCCAAGAACTTTTAAGTTAAAATGGTGATAATATAAGCAAAATCGCTGCACGAATAAACATATTACTGAATTCTTAAAAACATGCACACTTTATGGGTAAATTGCATATAATACAATTAGTTTATTAAATAAAATAGGGATACCAGAGGACACAACAGATTAAGAATTAGTAGTAAAAAATAGATAGTACGCATAACTATCTATTTTGTTTTTTTATCATCCTTATGGACTTCGATACCAAATTCTGTTTCGGACTGATCAGGTAGTTTGGTACGCGCTTTTATATTAAAACTTATTCTATCTTTTGAAAAAAATACTACTGCGGAAGTTATACCAAGAACAGCTATTGAGGTAATACAAAACAGCTTGAACATTTGGGTAAGCTCCGACATTTAATTCTCACCTCCCTTAATTTTTATTCCTGAGGTATCCCATAAATAGGGAGGTGATAAATCTGTTGTGAAAATACCAATTACATAAAACTGATGTAAATATATGGTATAACTATAATATATACCTTTAATGATTTTAATTCAATATTTACTATAATACAATAAAATACAAAAAAATTAGTTTTAAGTAAATTAAAAGGATATGTTGCGCAGAAAGCATCTTAGCAACATATCCTTTTGGTTATAGCATAATCAAAGAAAAATTCTTAATTCTTATTTGAAATAATAATCGCTTAACTAAATTACCTTTTTTACATCGAATAATGAATTTTGAACTAGAAAAGCCTGGGGGAAGTATTTCCCAATAGTCCAATAACTAACCCCGCCTAAATTATATGCATTAGCAGTCCTAAGTTTGACGTTTATACTCCTAGCATCTTCAAACCAAACTACATGTCTTTTGCCATTAGAATCGTAATAGTAAAAAAACGGTGCTTGAGCCGTATAGTCATATTGAATAGATGCAAATACTTTTCTCGCAAGATCAACAGCTTCTACATTACCGAGTACAGTTGCTTTAGTTCCTTTTACATAAGGTAAAGTCCAAACGTACCCATAATTAGGTATGCCCATAAAGATGTTTTTACTTGGAATTACGGTTACAGCATAATCAAGGATTTTTTTTACTTCATTAATTGGAGCCACCGCCATTGGTGGACCTGCAGTATAACCCCACTCATAAGTCATCAGTATAACATGAGACGCTATGGCACCGTGAAATGGATAATCATGCGCTTCATAAAGTAATCCTTTTATATCACCATTTGGCTTAGGGGCTAAAGCGGTAGTAACGATATAGCCTAAAGCCTTTAGTTTGATTACTGTTTTGCGTAAAAAATCATTATAGTTTTGTTTATCTTTTGGGAAAATATATTCTAGATCTATAGCTAAACCGTAATAATTTTTATTTTCCAAGGTGCTGACTATGTTATCTAATAAAGTGTTTTGTATATTTTCATCTGTAAGTATAATATGGGCTAGGTCACTATCAAAACCACCACCTTCTCCTAAATTCGTAATTACCATCATAGGAGCTACTTTAGCTTTTCTAGCAGCAACTATTAAGGGGACATCATTTATTCCTTTTAGAGTTCCGTTAGCCAGCACCTGATAACTAAATATGCTAAGGTATGTGAGACTTGGAAGAGTCTTTTCGAGAACATCCATATCCGTAGTAGGAAGTGCATAGCCATTAACTTCAAGTGAGCCTAATTTTTGCGTTGATGGTGGTATAATAATAATTTCACTAGGATAAATTAGTATAGTATTTTTAAGGTTGGGATTTGCAGCATATATATCTGAAATAGTTACACCATACATTCTAGCTATCATGTAAAGTGATTGACCAGGAAGAATTTTGTGTTTTCTTGTGCCTTGAAGTATTACAAGCGTTTGGCCTACCACAAGTTCATCTGGGTTTGCAAGTTCATTATCAGAAGCAATTTTATTAGATGGAACTCCATATAATTTAGAAATTATATATAAAGTTTCACCACTTTTTACAACATGAATAATCAAAAAAAATCACACCTCTTATAGTAATATAATTTAATATATGCTATACAATACAAGGAAGTACATACTATATTTTTATGGTGAATAAAGTCACGGTCAATTATTTGGAAAAGTCACTAGAATAAATGAAGCATTCACAGATAATACTATAGCTATCGTGCATAGGCAACTCCAACTTTATGGAGTTTTATATTTAAGTTCAACTTTTAAAATTTTAATAAATAGAAATAACAGAATTTGCTATAAATACAAAATTTTATTAAAAAACTTGATTTATTTAAATGAATAAACTAAAATTATAGTATATTGTTTTAGCGAGGCAATGCAATGCGATGAGCAAAATAATCAATGATTGTTTTGCTTCAAGATATAAACAAGGAGGAATATTAATGGCAAAAATTTTATCATTAGATTTAAGCAAAACAATTCCATATTTAGGTGAACATGAAGTTTCTTATTTACAGCCAATGGTATCTGCTGCACACAAAATGCTTGCAGATAAAACAGGTGCGGGGAATGAATTTTTAGGATGGATGGACCTTCCTTTAAATTATGATAAATCAGAATTTAAAAGAATTAAACAGGCAGCAGAAAAGATAAAAAATAATTCTGAAGTCTTAATAGTAATTGGAATAGGTGGCTCTTACCTAGGAGCTAGAGCGGCTATAGAAACGTTAAGTCATAGTTTTTATAACAGTCTTTCAAGCGATAAGAGAAAAGCGCCAGCAATATTCTTTGCAGGTAATAATATAAGTTCTACATATATGGCAGATTTAATTGAGGCTGTAGAAGGAAAAGATATTTCTATAAATGTAATATCAAAGTCGGGAACTACTACAGAACCAGCTATTGCTTTTAGAATATTAAAAGGATTATTAGAAAAGAAATACGGAAAAGAAGGAGCTAAAGAAAGAATTTTTGCGACTACTGATATTTCTAAAGGAGCTCTAAAAAAATCAGCAGATGCAGAAGGCTATGAAACTTTTGTGATTCCGGATGATATAGGAGGAAGATTCTCAGTGTTAACAGCTGTAGGGTTACTTCCAATAGCAGTAGCGGGCATTGACATTGATGAAATGATGAAGGGTGCAGCGGATGCAAGAGAAGCATACAGTGTAGAGGATTTAAACAATAACGATTGTTATAAATATGCAGCAGCTAGAAATGCACTATATAGAAAAGGCAAGGTTACAGAAATTTTAGTTAACTATGAGCCATCACTTCAATATTTTGGTGAGTGGTGGAAACAACTTTGTGGGGAAAGTGAAGGAAAAGACCAAAAGGGAATATTCCCAGCATCAGTTAATTTCTCTACAGATTTGCATTCTATGGGACAGTATATTCAAGAGGGTGTAAGAAATATATTTGAAACAGTTATTAATGTAGAAAAGCCAAGAAAAGAAGTTGTAGTAGAAAATGAAAGTGAAGATCTAGATGGATTGAACTTCTTAGCAGGTAAAACTATGGATTTTGTTAATGGGAAAGCTTTCCAAGGAACAGTACTTGCTCATAATGATGGGGGTGTACCTAACATTATTTTAAATGTGCCAGCATTAACAGCGTATAATTTTGGACATATGGTTTATTTCTTTGAAAAGGCTTTAGCAATAAGCGGATATTTATTAGGTGTGAATCCTTTTGATCAACCAGGAGTTGAAGCATATAAGAAAAATATGTTTGCTCTTCTTGGAAAATCAGGATATGAAGAAACCAAAGCAGCACTCGAAAAAAGGCTTTAAAAAAATGAGAAAGATCATATGAGAATTATTGTAGATGCAGATGGTTGCCCTGGTAAACAGCTAATAGAAAAGGCAGCTAAGGAAAACTTTATAGAGCTTATTATGTATTGTGATATTAATCATGTTTTGAGTAGCGATTATGCATCGATAAGGTACGTTGATAGTGGATTTCAAAGCGTTGATATGAAAGTAGCTAATGAGGCGAAATCTAATGACATAGTAATCACTCAAGATTTTGGGGTTGCTGCTATGGTTTTAGCTAAAGGCGCATATGCAATAGGCCCTAAAGGACATATATATGATGATGATAATATTGATAAATTATTATTTGAGAGGCATTTATCCGGCAAACTAAGACGGAGCGGAGGTAAAACCTTTGGCCCTAAAAAACGAACAAATGAAGATGATAAAAAGCTTTATAACAATTTAATTAAATTGATTCTAAAAACGCAATAATGCACTTAGAATATGCGAAATAGTTAGTAATAAAAATTACTAGCTATTTTTATATTCTAAAAGAATAATGTCCAATTCAGTCAAGAGATGAATTTTCGTGTGCGACGTTCAAATTATAATGACAAATTTAATACATAAAAAGCTATGAAATTTTAAATTTTATTGTTTTATAATAAAACATTGAAAGTTTATGTCTATATATAAAAGAAAAAATATGGAATATATGCTGTTACAAATAATGGGATTATAGTATAATATATCAGTATAGAGACTAATTTTTTTAATAATATTTTTGTATTGTATTGCTTATTTATAAAGGTAGGTGAATTTAAATGAATGAAATGAATATATCGTTTAGATTAGAAAACCCTGAAGAAAAATATAAAGAAATCGGAATAAGTGTTGAAAATATATTAGAGGATAATTTGAACTACAAATTTCTTGTAGGGATTGATGGAAAATGGACTACTTTGAAGAAATTAAGTGGAGCCAGTGATGCTATATGGAAACCACAGGCAGATGGTAAGTACTCCATAATGGTACAAGCTAAAAGAAAAGAAAGTAAAAAGCCCTTTGATTATATGTCAAAAACAGATTACCTGGTAGGCGAGGCTTACGAAAAGTTAATAAATGATATATACATAGATAAAATAGAAATAATGGCAGGTGAAAAAGTCACCTTAACAGTAGATGCCACAAAGATTCCTATTATGTATAGATATTGGGTGCATGAAAGGGGGAATTGGCTACTTATAAAAGACTATTCATCAGAAAATATACTGACATGGACTTCAAAATATTGTGGAGAGCAAGAGTTTTTGGTAGAGTGCAGGAATTTAGATTCAAAAAATACATTTGATGACTCTATGAAAATACGATTTAATGTACAAGCCATACAATCAGTAGAAATTGTAAGTTTTAAATGTTTGACGGATGGTATGGTAGAAGGTGCGGAACTAGTTTTTGAGGTGGAGGCAAACTATGTGGATAACAGAATGGTTTTGTACAAATTTGTAAAAATTAATCCTAAGGGAGACACCATTTGCATACAAGATTATTCAACTAAGAAATTAGTTAGTTATGTTGAAGAAAATAAGGGTGATTATAAGCTACTATGTATGGCAAAGGATATGTATTCAATTCATGAATTTGATGATAGAGCATTGATTCATTATAGCGTTAAACCTTATGAAGTAATAAACATACATAGTTTCACTAGTGATTTAAGTTCACCGCAAGTATGTGGCACTCCTATAATTTTCAAGTGTATTGCTAGAGGTGGGAAGGAGTTATTATATAAATTCAAAATTGATGGAAAATGCATAGAGGATTCTGGTTACATTAGAGAAAATAATTTTTTTTGGATACCAAAAGAAGCGGGAGAATATAAAGCTTACTTATGGGTGAAAGATGTATCCTTTAAAGGAGAATATGAGAAGAAAGTTTCTTTAGACTTTATAATTGACGATATAGGTAATGAAAATGTGGTTATTGATGATATAATTTTGGATAATAAAGAGACAGTATTAATAGGCGAAATAGTTCATGTAAAAGTTAAAGCAGCAGGAGGAAATTCTTTAAGATATAGTTTTATAATTTCTAAAGATGATAAAGAGATAGAAAAAGTACAATTTGGAACACGTGATTTTCTAGAGTTCACGCCAGAGGAGAGTGGAAAGTTCAAACTGGAGGTAAGAGTAAAAGATAAGTATTCCAAAAGGAAATTTGATTGTCACGAAGTTCTATGTATTCAAGCTTTAGAATGCATTCCAGCTAAAATAGACTATGTATTAATGCCAACAAGAGAATACTTTATGGTTGGAGATACTATTTCTCTCCAAGTTATATCTGAAAATACAAAAAATACTCTTGTGAATTATGTTATGAAAATAGATGGTCATTTAGTAGAACAAACAAATTTTGTGGAACATAAAAATTATGAGATTAAACCTAAATGTAGTGGAAACTATTTAATAGAACTTCTAGCAAAGAATAAATTGAGCACAAATGCATATGATTGTAAGAAGGAAATAAGAATAGAAATACATGAGACGCTACCTGTAAGAGATACAAAGATTCTATGTGATAAGGTAAATTTTATGGCTAATGAAACAATAACATTTGTAGCACAAAGTAAGGGTGGCAAGAATGTTGAATATGAGGTCTATCTCATGGAAAAAGGAGACTGGAGTTTGGTACAAAAATTTAGCAGGAAAAATGATTACATCTTTATGCCTTTTACTAAAGGGATTTACAGAATACTAGTATTATCAAAAAGTTCTTATAAGAGTATTTCATATGAAGATTATGATATAATGGAGATTGAAGTAAAAGAATAACTTTAAAACAGCTTTTAAAGGCTGTTTTTTTTATGAGTAAAAGATTTAATGTTAAGCTTCGAAGAAGATGAATAGTACCGTAGGTGATAATTTACCTGAAGTTTTAGAAATAGTTAAGGAGATGAATAGATATGGAAAGAATAGACAAAATATTATCAAATTTAGGCCATGGAACAAGAAAAGAAGTGAAGGCGTTGTTAAAAAAAGGGAAAATAGAGGTCGATGGAGTAATAGTTTCTGATAATACAATGAAAATTGATCCGGATAAGGCTGTAATAAAGGTAGCTGGTGAAGAAATAACATATAGAAAATACATATATATAGTCATGAATAAGCCAGCTGGGGTAGTTTCTGCTACAGTAGATAAGTATGATGAAACTGTTATTGATTTAATAGATCAAGAATACCATGCTTTTAATCCATTTCCTATAGGAAGATTGGATAAAGACACAGTAGGGTTATTGCTAATCACTAATGATGGTGAATTAAATCATAAATTGATAGCACCTAAGAATCATGTAGATAAGGCGTATTATGCCGAGATTAATAAATTTGTAGATCAAAAGGATATAGACACCTTTAAGAAAGGTGTTGTATTAGATGATGGTTATAAATGCATGCCGGCCATATTAAAAGTATTAAATGCAGATGAAAATGGATCTGAGGTAATGATTACTATTCAAGAAGGCAAATTTCATCAGGTAAAAAGAATGTTCGAAAGTGTTGATAAAAATGTTGCATTTTTAAGAAGAATTAGTTTTGGTCCACTAAAATTAGATGGAAATTTATCTGAAGGACAATATCGAGAATTGTCGGAAGAAGAGTTGGATTTATTAAAACAGATTTAATTTAGTTAATAATATTATTATTTATGAAAAAAATAAGTAAAATGTCTTTATTTTAAAATATAATTACAATTAAATTTGTAAAAAACGCTTGCAAACATTAGTTAAATTTAATATAATTAAGTAGTAAAGTTAAATAGAGAGATAAATAGCCCCCTTTTTATTTGTTTAGAGCAGCCCAACCCCAAGGGCTGTTTTATTTTGTATAAAAAAGTCGATTTTTGTGAAAAATTCTTGATATAACATATTTCGATAAAATGCTCACATTAAATAACGTTATTTAATGTGAGCATTTTTTATTTGATAATAGGGAAGTATATAAGCACATAGTATATACTAGATGTATTTTTTGGATTATAATAAAAGCGAGTAAATATAGAAACACATGAATAATTTAACACAACATTTAGTGAAAAACTAAAGCAATACTAAATATTTTTTTAAAATTTGAAAAATATATCAATATGAAATTTAGATAGGAGGAAATCTTATGGAGATAAAAGAAAATTTAATAAATTTTATGACAGAGCAGGCATATAAGCCTATGAATATAGCAGAACTTTCTAGAGTATTCGATATTAAAAAAAAGGATATGAAAGGGTTTTCTAATTTATTAGCTGAAATGGAAACAAATGGGGATGTGGTTAGAACACATGCCGAATATTATGGTATTCCAGAGAAGATGGGTCTTGTAATTGGTAAATTCCAAGGTCATCAAAGAGGCTTTGGATTCGTAATAGCAGAAATAGAAAGACCAGATGTATTTATTCCTGCGGATAATTTAAATGGAGCAATGAATGGTGATAAAGTTCTTGCAAAAGTTTTAAAGGAAGAAAATAGCGGGAAAAAATGTGAAGGTGAAATTGTAAGAGTAATAGAAAGGTCTAATAAAACAATAATAGGGACTTATGAGGACAGTAGTAATTTTGGGTTTGTAGTAGCTGATGACAAGAGGATTGCTCAGGATATATTTGTTCCTAAATCAGAAAGAAATGGTGCAAAAACAGGGCAAATAGTAATAGCTGAAATAACTCAGTGGCCAGGACAAAAAAGAAATCCCGAGGGGAGAATTATAGAAATTCTCGGAAGCAAAGGTGACGCGGGCATCGATATATTAACTATAATTAAAAAACATAAGCTACCAGAGGAGTTCCCACAAAATGTTGAAGCATATGCCGATAATATAGCCGAAGTGATTCCACAAGAAGAATATACGCGCAGAACAGATTTAAGGGATTTACGTATGGTAACCATAGATGGCGAGGATGCTAAAGATTTAGATGATGCTGTGTCTATTGAAATTTTAGATAATGGAAACTATCGTTTAGGAGTTCATATAGCAGATGTTTCTCACTATGTAAAAGATAAAAATCCTTTGGACAAAGAGGCTTTTAAAAGAGCAACTTCAGTATACTTAATTGATAGGGTTATACCAATGCTTCCTAAAAAATTATCTAATGGGGTTTGCAGTTTAAATCCTAAAGTAGATAGACTAGCTCTTAGTTGTATTATGGAAATGGATAAAGAGGGTAAATGTGTAGATCATGAAATAATGGAAAGTGTTATAAAAACTAATGAGAGAATGACTTATACAGATGTTACTAAAATACTAAGGGATAAAGACGCCGAAACTATTAAAAAATATGATTATTTATATGAAGATTTTAAACATATGGAAGAGTTATGTGGAATTCTTAATAAGAAGAGAATGAATAGGGGCGCTATAGATTTTGATTTCGCTGAGTGTAAAATAATATTAAATGAATTAGGAAAGCCTGTAGACATTGTACCTTATGAGAGAGCTATTGCAAATAGATTAGTTGAGGAATTTATGTTAACGGCTAATGAAACTGTAGCTGAGCATATGTTCTGGCTAAATGTGCCATTTGTATATAGAATTCATGAGGATCCAGATGAGGAAAAATTAATGCGATTTAGTGAATTTGCTCATAATTTAGGATATTCTATGAAGTGGGGAAAGGATATACATCCTAGAATGCTTCAGGAAGTAATAGGAAAAGTAAAAGGCCAAAAAGAAGAGATGGTACTAAGCACTTTATTATTACGTTCTATGATGAAAGCAAAATATTCTCCAGAATGTGTTGGGCATTTTGGGTTAGCAGCCAAGTATTATTGTCATTTTACATCACCAATTAGAAGATATCCTGACTTAATGATCCATAGGATAATTAAAGAAGTTATAAATGGAGGATTAAGTCAAGCGAGAACAGATAGATTAGGTAGAGAAGTAGAGATAGCGTCAAAACAATCATCAGATATGGAAAGAGTAGCTATGGAAGCTGAGAGAGAAGTAGATGACTTAAAGAAAGCTGAGTATATGAGTGAGCGAATTGGTCAAGAATATGATGGTATTATATCCTCAGTAACTAATTTCGGATTGTTTGTTGAACTTCCTAATACTGTAGAAGGGTTAGTTCATATGACTAGCCTGGATGATGATTATTATGTCTTCGATGAAAGACATTTAACCCTTATTGGTGAGAGAACTAAGAAAATTTATAAACTAGGAGAAGAAGTAAGAATTGTAGTTAGTAAAGTTGATTTAACTTCACATGAAGTTTATTTTGATATAATTGAAGCTGATGAAGAGAAAGAAGAAGACCAAGAAGTTGAATACTCTGTTAGTGATTTAAATGAACTTATAAAGGAAGAGTAGTCAAAAGAAGAAGACAATAATATAAAATAATTTTAAAATACACAGAAGAGGTTAATAGCTTCTTCTGTGTAATATATTTAAAGAATATATTGTAAAAATAATCCATGCATTCTTGAAAAAGAATACATTGTATAGTATAATACTATGTATTATACATAATATATATAATGTGTTCTTATATATATTAATAAGAATAAAGCAGGTGAAATTGTGGCAAAGAAATCGGAAAACAAAACACTAGCAGAAAACAGGAAAGCAAGACATGATTATTTTATAGAAGAAGCAATGGAAGCTGGTATAGCGCTTGTTGGTACAGAAGTAAAGTCTATTAGATCTGGAAAAGCGAACTTAAAAGATGCTTATGCAGATGTTATAAATGGTGAAGTATTTATAAAAAATATGCATGTTAGTCATTACGAAAATGGGAACCAATTTAACACTGATCCTTTAAGAGTAAGAAAATTATTGCTTCATAAAGAGCAAATAAATAAACTAGCATCATTTACGTCTCAAAAGGGTTTTACACTAGTTCCATTATCCCTATATCTTAAGGATACTAAGGTAAAAGTTAATCTTGGTATTGTTCGCGGTAAGAAAGACTATGATAAGAGAGATGCAATGCTAGAAAAAGATGCTAAGAGAGACATGGATAGGCAGATAAAAGAGAGAATGAGATAACTAGCAATAATGCACATACATTCCATGATATTAGCACTTGATAAAGGATATAATATAGTGTATCATTAGGTTTATAGTAAGTAACAAGAAATTAGATTAGCAGTTGATATCTAATTGATTTATGGGTCATAAAAATTTAATAATTTAAATTTGCGTAATTACATACAATAATAGTTATATATTATTGTAGTACAAAAGATTTTAGTTTAATCTTTTGACATATTAGGGGGCGTACTTGGTTTCGACGGGGGTACGTTGCATCGAGGAAGCGAGCCGAGGGAACCTATGGACCCGCGTTAAAAAACTATTGGAACAATTTAAACGCAAACGATAATTTAGCACTAGCAGCTTAGTTCTGCTACGTCTTACCTTTGAATACCGCGACTTAGGATAGGGCGCCGACAGCGGTGAACCGAGCCTAGGAAAGCTTTGACCCAGGAACGGAAAATATGAAGCTACCGGAACCTAAACCCCGTCAGTAGGGGTTAGGAGACGGGAATTTTAAAGTACTGACTACGCTCGTAGATGCCTAGGTGTTATGGCTTTCGGACAGGGGTTCGACACCCCTCGCCTCCACCAGTGAAACCCTCGACTAATTAATTTTAGTTGAGGGTTTTCTTATGTTTAAATTTGATTATATAAAAAAATTAATGTAGTGAAATATTGATAAAATGGTGCTATATTAAATAATAAAATATGCTACTTATAAAGAATGGTATATTTTTTTATACAAAGGAGAATTTCTATGGGAGTTTTATTAAATCGTTTACTGACAATGTTAAATGATAGTCCTCCAAAGTCAACAGATTATCATATTGTATTGACCTTACTTATGAATTTTCATTCCTTATACGATATGACTATTAGCGAAGTAGCCAAGTTGTGTATTGTTTCAAAATCTACTATTTCAAAATTTATTCGTAGTATAGATTTTGAAGATTATGCTAGTTTTAGGACAGCGGCAGCCTTTAAACAAAATAAATATGGATTCAAGCTAAACTATAATCAGAATATTGCAGAGTATATTGAAGAAAAGGGAATGGATTCTTATTTAGAAATTATACATAAAGATATTGAAGAATGTAAAAATTTCATTGATATGAATAAAATTGATGAATTGGCAAAATATTTAATTAAGTATAAAAAAGTTGCAAGTTTTGGATTGTTATTTTCTGAAATTGCTACATTAGATTTACAGACTAAATTAGCTTATAATGGTAAGTTTATAATTACTAATTTGAACGATGTAAAACAAGATCAGTTTATAAATAATGCTAAAGAAGATACTCTAATTATAATTTTTTCAAATTCAGGAAGCTATATGCAAAGATATCAGCTATCGGAGTTTCAAATTACAAAGAGTTTTTTGAATACAAAAGCTAAAATTGTTTTAATTACATCAAACAAGGAAATGGAAAAATTCGGAAAAGTAGATTTATGTATTAATTTTAAGCATACAACTAATGTTCAGACCCATTCAATTATTTTTCAATTAATTAATGATTATATTACTCTTAGATATCGCCAATTGACACGTAAAAAGGAATAATAAATGAATTGTGAGATCTATATATTATAGCTCATAATTCATTTTTTTTATTAAAGTTTCCAAATTGAGAACTTTCATTGATTCATAAAAACTTATGTTACAATCAAAATACATTAGAGAACTAAACTTAAATTGATTACTTTATCATAAGTGAACAACAAGAGTTATAAAAAAATTAATAATATTGGGGGAAAAAATCGTGGCAAAAAAGAACTATGAAAATCTAGCAAAGCAAATTGTTAAAAATATAGGTGGAGTTGATAATGTTTCAGATCTAACTCATTGTGTAACACGTTTAAGATTCAAATTAAAAGATAATTCAAAGGCAGATAAAGATATAATTAAAAAATTAAGTGGAGTTTTATCAGTTGTAGAAGGAAATGGGCAATTCCAAGTTGTTATTGGAAATGCAGTTACGGATGTATACGATACAGTGGTAAGTTTATATCCAATTAAACATGATGGTGGAAATCCAATAACGGAAGAAAAGCCTACTGGAAGTGCATTAACACGTGCGTTTAATATAATGTCAGCTATTGTAAATCCAATAGTAATAGCTCTTGCAGGTGCAGGTATGATAAAGGCACTTCTTGTAATTTTAACTACTACATTAGGAATAATCGATACTTCAGGAAGTACCTATAAAATATTATCAGCAGCTGGAAACAGTGTATTTTATTTCTTACCTTTGTTTTTAGCATATTCATCAGCAAAAGTTTTCAAATGTAATCCTTTTATTTCATTAGCAATTGTATCAGCTCTAATGGAGCCTAAGTTCACAGGACTTATGCAAGCGCCTGGAGATGTAACAACCTTTTTGGGAATACCGGTTGTACTAATGAGTTATTCAGGTACTTTAGTTCCTGCCATATTATCGATTTTAGTTTATTCTAAGTTGGAAAAACTATTAAAGAAATTTATTCCTAAGAGCATAGAGCTTTTTGCACTTTCCTTCGCGGCATTACTTATTATGGTTCCGTTGACTATTATTGTAATTGGGCCTATGGGTGTTTACTTAGCAAATGGTGTTGGAAATGCAGTTAATTTCTTTAGTGTGAAGAGTGGAGTTCTCACAGGTGTGGTCGTTGGTGGAGGTTGGACATTCTTAGTACTGTTAGGAATTCACTGGGGTGTTGTTCCAATTATGATTAATAATATTGCTACTTATGGATTTGATTACATTCGTCCAATGGTTGCCGCTGCTACATTTGCAAGCGCCGGAGCAGCATTTGGAGTGTTTTTAAAAAGTAAAAACAAAGAAAATAAAACATTTGCATTATCTGCAACAGTTCCGGCATTGCTTGGTGGTGTTACAGAGCCAATTATATATGGACTATCAGTAAAGTTTAAGAAACCATTTATTGCACAAATTATTGGGGGTGCTATTGCAGGAGGATTTATCGGCGGTATGCATACTAAAGCTATTGTTTATGTATTCCCCGCATTAACAACTTTACCAGCCTTCATTGGAGAAACATTTGTTTACTATATAATTGGAATTTGCTTAGCATTCTTTGGCACAGCAGCCCTTACGTATTTCTTAGGCTTTGAAGAAGAGGCGGGGGAAGATAAAGTAGGAACAAGTGATGTAGATGAAAAGATAAAGGAAAGAGAGTGAAAAAAGGTCAGCCATTAGTAAAGTTTAATATCAACAAAATTAAAGCGGCTGGATATGATTTTACTACAATGCTGATACTTACTAATATGGATGAGATTGAAGAGGTATCGAACTATCTATATTAGTAAAAGAATCGGTTACTAAGGACACAAAGGTGTTATCTATGAGGAGGAAATAATATGAAAAAAAACAAGTTTTCGAAAGGATTTTTATGGGGAGGAGCCACTGCGGCAAATCAATGCGAAGGTGCTTGGGATATAGATGGTAAAGGATTATCTGTAGCTGATTGCAGTACCTATAAGGCAAATGTTGATCCCAAGGATTACAAGGCACAACATGGGATCACTAGTGATGACATAGCAGAAGCTATGAAAAGTACAGATGTTTCGAAATATGGGAAACGTCATGGAATAGATTTTTATCATAGGTACAAAGAAGATCTAGATTTATTTCAGGAAATGGGATTTAAAGTTCTTCGTGTATCAATTCAATGGGCTAGAATTTATCCAAATGGTATTGAAGAAGAACCAAATGAAAAGGGACTTAAACATTATGAGGAAATGTTTATTGAAATGAAGAAAAGAGGCATTGAACCTTTAGTAACACTTCATCACTATGAAATGCCACTATATTTATGTAACCACTATGATGGCTGGTATCAAAGACCTGTGATTGACTTCTTTATTCATTTTTGTAAAACAGTATTTAATCGCTATAAAGGTTTAATAAAATATTGGTTAACTTTTAATGAAATAGATAGTGTGTTTCGTCATCCATTTACTACAGTTGGGATTGTAGCTGACAGATATCCAGAAGATAAACTAGAAGAAGTTATTTATCAGTCAGTTCATAATCAATTTGTAGCTAGTGCACTGGCAACTAAATATTTACATGAAATAATGCCAGAGGCACAGATGGGATGTATGTTAACAAGAACATTAACTTACCCAGAAAATTGTCATCCGAAAAATATGTTACTAGCCTTAGAGGAGAATAGAAAGAATTATTTCTACTCAGATGTACAAGTATTAGGAGAGTATCCAAAACATGTGAAAAATTACTGGGAACAAAATAATATTAATGTAGAATTTGCCCCGGGGGATGAAGAAATAATTAAATGCTATCCATCAGATTTTGTATCATTTAGCTATTATATGAGCAAGGTTGTAAGTAAAGATGAAGATCAAAGAGAAAAGGTAAGTGGGAATCTAACTAGCGGTGTTAAAAATCCATATCTTGAAACAACACAATGGGACTGGCAAGTTGATCCTACTGGACTTCATATTTCTTTAGTAGAGCTATATGACAGATATCGTAAACCATTATTCATCGTAGAAAATGGTATTGGATGTATAGATAAGATTGAGGAAGATGGAACAATTATTGATGACTATAGAATCAAATATTTTAGAGAGCATATTCAAGCCATTGCAGATGCCATTGAAGTTGGAGTTGAGGTTATGGGATATACGCCATGGGGATGTATTGATATGGTAAGTATGTCAACATGTCAAATGACTAAGAGATACGGATTTATATATGTCGATGCTGATGACCTTGGTAATGGAAGTTATGAAAGAAGGAAAAAGAAATCTTTTGAATGGTATAAAAAAGTGATTGCAACTAATGGAGAAGATTTAGATTAATAATAATATTAAGTTATGGTGGGGGAATTCTTATGATTAATAAGGATTGCTCTGCTTTTTTATAAGTTATAAATATGCAAAGCAATTTTAGTAACGGATGAGGTGAAAGCATTATGAGATATGTTAATCAGTTTATGATTAATAAATGCAATTACCTGAGGTTTTGACGATGATGAATTTAAAGAAAAGATGAAGACTTAAAGGAGAGGAAAACTAAACTGGAAGTAACTCTAATAGGCTCAATTAAAACAATTTACACCCTCTTTATTAGTCATTTATTATACGTATGTTTACATTTCTTCGGCCCCAATTAAGTGCTTCAGCTTCTGTATTAAAAAATACATCGATGATATTACCTTTAATAGCGGAACCAGTATCTGATGCAATAGCATATCCGTAGCCTTCTATATAAACTTTAGAGCCCATTGGTATAACCGTAGGGTCCACAGCTATAGTGCTGTATCCATTTGGATTTCTGTTTGTCCTAGAACCTGATGCTGTAAAACCATCCGTTGAATATGCGGTTGAGTTTACAATGAAGTAGTTATTTGATTTTGATGCATCACTAGGGATAGCAGCAGATTTAGAGGGTGCACTTTTAGCAGAATCTAAGTGTCTAGATAAAGTAACGGTCTTTGTTGCTGCTTGCTTTTTTATTTTTGCAGCGGCTAATTCTTTTATTCTTGCATCAGCTAATTCTTTTGCATTTTTGTCAGCGATTAATTTAGTTTCTTTTTTAGTTATGTTGCTAATAAGCACCTTGTGTTCTTTTATGTCTTTACTTAATTTTGTTAGAATAATTTCATTATTTGTTTTTAGCACTGATAATTTATCATTTTCATTATTTAAAGTAGCTTTATGTTTTATTATAGAATTTCTTTGTTTTTTTATTTTATTAATGAGTTTTTTATCATGCTTTATTATTATTTCAAGTGTATCTATCCTTGATATAACATCACTAAAACTAGTTGAATCTAGAATCACCTTAAGATAACCATCTGAACCTTTTATATACATAGCTCTCGCTCTTTTTTCAAACAAGGATTCTTGATCGATAGCGTTTTTTTCTACAATTTCTAATTTAGTTTGTGTTTTTCTTATATCTTGAGCGATGTCATTCATTTTAGCTTTGTTAATGTCAATTTTATTTAATACTTTATCAATTTCGATGTCAAAATTATTTGCTTTTATCTGTAGAGCTTTTTTGCTGCTTTGAACTTGTTCTAATTCAGATGTTTCATTAGTACTTGGCGCAGCAAAAGTATTGACATTGATAGTTATTGTTAGCATCATAACAACAGATATTATTTTTTTTTTCATTCATGAACCTCCTTAAAATAGCTATAAATATTAATAATATTTTTTATTATATTATAATGTTGTAAAGAATTATGTTGCAAAGTGAATATGGTTTAAAAAAAGGCTAATTAATCCCTCTTTTAAATTTTAGGCTATGTTAGACAATAATATATATAAAATTGACACCATTCTATATGGTTATCAATATAGAAAATTACACAAACACAATTAGGACAAACTATTCCTACATTTATTATACAATTATTTCTAATCTTTATGCAAACTTTTTACTTATATGATTCACTTCTTCCAATGGACAGTGATATAGTTGTCATGGCTTTTATATTTCAAGAGATGACTATCTTTTGTTTTTGGGAGGAAAGATGGTATAATAACAATAGCTCAAGAACAAAATTGTATAATAGACAAAGGAATAAATTAGGATGGGTTAGGGCGTTGAAATGAATAATACATATAAATTATTGATAATTGAAGATGATAAAAACATGTGTGAAGTGTTAAATAATATTCTAAGTAAATGGGGATTTGAAGTAAGCGTATGTGAAGATTTTGAAAAAATAATAGAGTGCTTTAAAGAATGTGAACCTAAGGTGGTTCTTATGGATATTAACCTTCCAATTTGTGATGGCTTTTATTGGTGTAAAAATATAAGAGAAATATCTAAAACACCAATCATATTTGTATCTTCAAGGGATAGTAATATGGATATAGTAATGGCAATTAATAGTGGTGGAGATGATTATATTCAAAAGCCCTTTGATTCAAATGTGTTAATTGCAAAACTACAAGCTATTATAAGAAGGACATATGAGTATAAAAATGAAGAAGCAAGAGTATTAAAATGTGATGATTTATTATTAAATTTAGACAACACAACTCTTTTATATAATGGAAATTCCTTAGAACTTACAAAAAATGAAATAATCATTTTGCATTCGCTCATAGAGAGTAAGGGAAAAGGAGTTTCTAGAAGTAAACTAATGAAAAAGCTTTGGGATGATGATATATATGTTAATGAGAATACTTTAACTGTTAATATTAATAGATTAAGAAACCGCATAGAGCAAATTGGAATAAAAGATTTAATAATAACACAAAAAGGCATTGGATATATAATATTATGATATTAAGTCAACTGTTTGGATGAAAATTCTAGATGGTTGGCTTTTTCTTAAGATACAAGAAAGATATAGTTATTTATATGAAGGATAAAAAGGGGGAAATGATAGATGAAGATAATTGATTATATGAAGATTAATAAAATATGGATAATAAGCAATACAATAATTTTTATAATAATTAATTGTATATTATATAGCAGTAGTACTATAAATAAGAGTTTTCAAGATATTATGTACATGGACATACTTATTTTATTAACAGTATTTATAGCTTTTACTTGTGGATTTATAAAAGAAAAAAATAAGTACAGTAATATTTTAAAGTGTAATAATGAATTAGATAATAAAACAACTGATTTTCATTTAAATGTATTTTCAAATATTTTAAAAAAACAAAGTCTAGAACATCTAAAAAAGGAAGAAAGTTTAAAAAACAATATAAATGATTTTGAGGATTATATTACAAAATGGGTTCATGATATTAAAATTAATATTGCTGTTACTTACCTATTATTAGAAGACTTGGAAGAGGATGAGTCGCAAAAGGTAATATTTGAAATGAAACAAATGGAGTTTAGTGTAAATCAAGTGCTATATGTTACAAGGGCAAATAATTATAATTTAGATGTAAAAAGTGAGCAAGTAGCAGTAGGAGATGAAATTAGAAGGGCAATAAAAGAGAATGCAGGATTTTTCATAAACAAAAATATTGAAATAATATTAGAGGTTGAAGGGTTTAACATAATAAGTGATAGAAAATGGATTCACTATATCCTTTCTCAAATTATTAATAATAGTAGTAAGTATACTAATGAAAATGGACAACTACATATTTTCAATAAAGAGGATAGCGAGGCTTATTATTTACATATTAAAGATAATGGAATTGGTATTCCTAGAGAAGATATAAAAAGAATATTTAATAAAGGATTCACTGGGAAAAATGGAAGGACAAGAACTAAATCAACTGGTATTGGTTTATATTATGCAAAAAAAATGTGTAATAATTTAAATATAGATTTGAAGGTAGAAAGTGAAGAGGCAGAGTACACTGAATTTATTCTAAGTTTTTACAAGTTAGCAGATTACTACAATGTTACACCAATGTCACATTAGAACCTGATTTGTAACCTTGATAGGTGGAGGAGTAATCAGATATAAATTATACTATTAGTATAGTCGGAAAACAATAATTAACAATTTCCATATTTAAGTATTAAAAGTGCTTATTTGAATGAAAAGTTATATTTGAATTAATTACGGGCATGACAAAAAGACTTTTTTATACACTATTAAAAAAAGCCGTAGGCTGGTTATTGAATTGAAATTTATTTTAAATTACGCAGCTATATTTTTAAGAGTTGGGAAAATATCAGCAAGGGCTATTAATTTTTCTGATGCCCAAGCATCTATGAAACAGCAAAATGCACCAAGAAATACCCTTGTTATTCTATACCCAACAGAATAAATAATTGCATCTTCAGCATGAAAATTATTATTTATTCTATCCCAACACCTTTCAGTAGTTGAACGTCTTTTATAAAGAGATTTCCATTGTTTTGAACCTCTTAATATTGGAGTAAAATACCTTGGGTTATCTAATGTTTTAGTGTAATAAGATTTATTGCTTTTCATAGGACATTTTTCACAGTTTTCACATTGAACTGGGAATAACCATTTATGTCTATATTGTTTAGTAATAATTCCCCAATTACGAAGCTGATGTCCACAAACAGTTCCGTGTGGAATAGCATTCTTATCAAGTTTAACAAATTCACTATTTGATGATGGTTTTGAAGAACGTGAATTTAAATCAATAATAGGATTTATTCCATAATGCATGCATAAAAGATAAAAAGCATTAGCATCATAAGCAGAATCTAAGGCTACAGAATGAAATTTAATTTCAGGATATAAATCTACAAGTTCTTTAAGTGCATAAACTCCAGTAACAGCATCATGGCGTGCCGCGCTAACAAATTTAATATGGATAGGTAGGCTGTAAAAGCTATCACAGGCAGTAAATCCATGATAGGTATGACCATAGTAATAATGTTCATTAAAGCTATCCCAACCCCAGCTAGCACTGGGGTCGGTAAACTTTCGATAACAGTCACAATGTTCTCCTGGTTTAAGTTTGCAATCACAAACTTTTTTACCGTAAGGCGAAGCCTGTGTTGGCATACAGGTTCCGTCGCCAGCAATATTTAGTTTAGAAGGATCGCCCAAAATACCCATTGATAAAGAAGGAATAACAAATAATTCTTTAAGTATGTTGTTCATTTTGGATTCGCTTCTGTCAAGGAGCTTTAAATTATCAAATTTTAAGATTCTTTTAACTAAACGGTCAACTACACCAGATTTGGAGTTATTCATCTTTTGGTTTTTCTTTTGCTTTTTACGTGGTTTACGTTTAATTTTACGCAGTTTGGATTTATTAAGGATCTTATCCTTATGAATCAGCCTATCCATAAAATCATAAAAAGTACCTACACCAGGAAGTCGGTCAACATGTATGCCTTCGGCTTTAGAGTCTGAATAGCAAGCGGGTATAAAACCAGATAAAATTGAATAGAAAGGGTCTGAACGTAATGTTTTTACCCAAGAGGATATACTAGTTTCTTTACAATAAGCCATGATAATAAGTGACCTGAGTAATGCTGCCGCATCTTTTGGCGGAGCTCCTTGATTAGATTTAGAATAAGTACTTTCTATTAGAGGGACAATTCCGGTTAGGTCGGTAGACCATATTTTAGTTATTTGTGAACTACGCTCAAACAAAGTGATTTGTTGATTGGTTTGAATATAGAATTTTTCTAAAAATGTTTCAAGAAAATATTGATATTGGGAATGAGAAACCTTAACAGTTAACATAAAAACACTCCTCGCAAATGAAATAATGTAAAAAATATACATATTTAATTTTGCGAATTTTTACTAGCTGTCAAGTCTTATTTCACAATGTTTAAGTAAAAAAAATAAAAAATAATACGAATAGCTTAAATTTTCTAGGTTATTCGTACAATATGAGGCACCACGAATTTTTGAGGTGAAGTTGATTTTTGAGCAAAATGAATCAAGAGTTAGCAGTGCCTTAAGAGTTTCCGAGAGTGCACATACTATAGATACGAGGTGATAATATGAATAAAATTGTAGCGGTATCAAAGTTAATTAAAGAATATGGAAGGTTAACGAATAAACATAAAGTATTAAAGGAAGTAGATTTAGAAATTAATGAAGGTGAATTTATTAGTATAATGGGACCTTCAGGTTCAGGAAAAACTACCTTTTTAAATGTCATGTCAACGATAGACAAAGCAACTTCAGGAGAGGTTTTAATTGATGGTAAAGATGTTAACAGTCTAAAAGAAAATGAATTAGCTAGGTTTAGGAGAGACGTAATAGGTTTTGTTTTTCAAGACTTTAATTTGTTAGATAATATGACAATAAGAGATAATATTGCATTGCCATTAACACTAAACAATGAAAAGGTAGAGATAATATTAGAAAAGATTAATAAAATAACAAAGCTCTTAGGCATAGAAAAGCATCTGGATAAATATCCTTATCAATTATCAGGGGGCCAAAAGCAAAGAGCAGCAATTTGTAGAGCATTAATTACATCTCCAAAGGTGATTTTTGCAGATGAACCAACGGGTGCAATAGATTCTAAATCAGCTATAGAAGTTCTTGAATGCTTCGTAAATATAAATAAAAGTTGTAATACTACGATTATAATGGTAACTCATGATCCTAGGGCTTCAAGCTATTCAGATAGAGTGATGTTTTTGAAGGATGGAAGTATAAGTGGTGAATTAGATAGCAATGGAGATAAAAGTGAGATGTTTAAAAAGATTCTTAATATGATAGCTATGATGGGAGGAGTTAGTGATGAACTCATTTAAACTATCATTGATGCTTTTTAAGGATAACATAAAGGTATATAAACTTTATTTACTTATTACAATTGTATCTGTTGCAACTTTCTATAACTTTTTAGCAATAGGAGACAATGAGGCATTTATCGAAATTAGTGAAAGATTTCAGGCAGCAAGTGTAGCAAGTCTTTCATGTGGATTTATTTTAGTATGTACAGTAGTATATTTTATATTTAATGCAGATAAATTTTTCTTGTTAAATAGGCAAAAGGAGACTGCCTTATATATGTTAATGGGAATTACCCAATCAAAAATTGGACAAGTATTTGCAATAGAAAGTTTATTACTTGGAGCTACATCTATATGCAGTGGACTTATATTTGGAGTAATCTTATCTAAACTATTTTTTATGCTGCTCGCAAAATCCATATTTTTAAATGTAGAAATACCGTTCAAAATTTCATTAAATGCTGTCTTTATAGTAATCTTAGTATTCTCATGTATTTTTGCAATATTAGGTTATAAAAAATATAGAGTAGTAAAGAAAAGTAAACTCATAGATATGATTAATGCTACAAAGGAAAAAGAAGAACTACCAAAGTTAAGATATTTTAAGGGTATCTTAGGGGTTCTATTAATTTTAGCTGGTTACTTAGTTGGCATTATGATTAAAAGATGGGAGCTAGATTTGCTGTTTTCATCTATGACAGCGCTATTATGTGTTTCAATAGGTACATACTTTTTCTTTGGGAGTTTCATGTCCATAGTCTTTAATAAGATGATAAAAAACAAAAAAATGGTATATAAGAATGTTATGTTAGTAAGTATTTCTAATGTGTACTTTAGACTAAAGGGCAATTATCGTAATCTAGCTATGACAGCAATGTTATGTGCAGCAGCTATAACAGCCTTTGGAGTAAGCTTATCCTTTGAGAAAGTTGCACAAAAAGAAGCTATTAAGCAATCTCCATATAGTTTTAGCTACGAAAGTAATGATGAAAAATTAAAAGAAAAAGCAGTGGGAATAATTAATGAATCTAATCATGAGTTAATTGGAATTAATGAAAATAAATTTATTTTAGGAAAGATTGATTATATAAACTATCATAGAAAAGTAGATTATAAAAATGAAGCAATAATAATAAGCTATTCAACATTAAAAAAGAACTTAGAGTTTCTAAATTATAAAGTAACAGATAGCATTAAGCCTAAGGGATGCGAGGCTGTTTTTATAGTAAGTGCAACAACATTAGCATCTCCATTGAATGTTCTGAAAGAAGAAATAAAAATAAAAAATAGAGAGTATGTAATTAAAAAACAAGAGGATGCACCCTTTACTGGGATTATAGACAAATTAGGGACAAAAAATATATATATTTTAGAAGATGATGAATATGAAAAGGTTAAGGAAGGCTTTAATGAAACATCTTTAAATTGCGTTCAAATAAGTAAAGAGAAAGAGGCAGATGAATTAATATCCAATATAAGGGAAGCTATGCCAAAGGAGAAGGTATATCCACATATTAACGAATACACATGGGATTATTATGCAATAGAAATATTTCATTTTTTAGGGCTAATAATGTCTATAATATTTATACTTTCAACCTTTAGTACAATTTATTTTAAAATATTAAAGGATGCCTTCATGGATAAAGAGCAGTACAAAACACTGAAGAAAATAGGCATGAGTAAAGCGGAAGTAAAGAAATCTGTGCATGTACAAGTTGGAATTTCATTTATTTTACCTGGTAGTGTAGGAATACTGCATAGTATTATTGCAATTAAGATGTTAGAACAAATAATGAATTTTTCGTTTAATACTCAGTTAATAATTGCGCTATGCTTATATTCAATAACAATGATTTTATTCTATTTTTTCATAAGTAATGATTATGTGAAGATGGTCTATGAGGAAGGCGTAGTTGTGAAACCGTGAATAAAACTAAAATGTCAAAGGAGTTGCCAATACTTAAATTTATTGCAATTAGATCTATGAAAGATATACCTAATGAAAAATATACAAATATAATGAATAAAAATTTAGATGAATTTAAGGAGTATAATAAATTTAGTTATTCTGATCTAGAAGGAAGACATTATATTTTCTATACGAAATCAAAAGAAATTGGGAAAGAAACTCGAGGGTTTTTAGGCAAATATGATAATTAATATTATTAAAAAGAAAGGCGGAGTAGTGGATTTTAAAGGGAGCAATAGAACTATAAATTATTAAATTTAATTCTCCAACCAATATTAGAAGTGATGAAGGAGTATATGTTGAAGAAATTTCCAAGTATTAAAGGGACCTATAGTTCATACAATTCAATGGAAAAAATCCATTTACCAAATTAGTATAGTTTAGGTTATAATATATCTAAGTCACAACAGTAAAATAATGTGGAATATGGAGGTCTTGTCAAATGAATAAGAAATTAGTCTTAGGTGTAATGTTAACAGTAAGTTTGTTTGTAACACCTATAAAAAATGTATACGCTGATTCATATAAGAGTGTTACTATAGGGGATGATTTGACGAATCAACAGAAAGAAAACATGCTAAAGTATTTTGATGTAGATAGGAATAGTGCGAGTGTTGTTGAAGTTACAGCTAGTGAAGAGAAGAAATATCTGGGAGATACAGTATCTAGAGCTCAATTAGGTAATAAGGCGATATCATGTTCCTATATTGAGCCAACAAGTGATGGTGGTTTAGTAGTCAATACAAATAATGTAACTTGGGTAAATGCTAGTATGATAAAGAATGCCCTAATTACAGCAGGAATTGAGAATGCTAATGTTAAAGTTTCTGCACCATTCACCGTATCAGGTACGGCAGCTATGACTGGCATATTAAAG
Source organism: Clostridium sp. CM041 (assembly GCF_055081035.1). Taxonomy (NCBI): domain Bacteria; kingdom Bacillati; phylum Bacillota; class Clostridia; order Eubacteriales; family Clostridiaceae; genus Clostridium; species Clostridium sp. CM041. The sequence continues at coordinate 1,931,325 of NZ_CM143648.1, read as the reverse complement.
GGATTTGAAAATAGTAAAGACGGTAAGAAATTAGATGAAAGTACAAAGAAAACAGCTAATGAAGAGGTCGCAGTTACAGGCAAACTAGGTGAAAAAATTGGACAAGATAAAGCTGCGGGATTAATCAATGAAGTAAAGAGTGAAGTTATAAAAGATAAACCTAAGAATGAGGCAGGTATAACAAAAATAGTAAATAATGTAACTAATAATTACAATTACAATTTGTCTAAAGATGATGTAAGCGGCATTGTTGGATTAATGAAAAATGTAAATAAATTGAACTTGGATTACAGCAAAGTAAAAGGACAGCTTGAGGGTGTAGCTAGTACAATGAAAAATACATTAGAGAGTGATAAGGCTAAAAGTTGGTTCTCAAGTGTATGTGATTCTATTGGAAATTTCTTCAAGGGAGTATCAGATAGTTTAAAATCATAAATGAGATGAGTATGGGAGGTATAAGTTTAATATTAAAAAGGTAGACTTGAAAAGTGGTAACAGGGGTTCACTGGTTATTAGAGATGTCTTCTGTATTTAAGGAAGGCACCTTTATATAGTGGATTACACCCATCAGGCTTCGCCTCCACCATACATAAGCAACAATTTTGATACAATGGAAAACCCCTGAATTCAGGGGTTTTTGTTGTTTTTTGGTAAAAATATAAGGCGAAACTTATGATTGGACCATAAGTTTTTGGTGTAAATTAAAATAAATGCACACTAAAAATAAACCCCTACCGTAGAATATCTTGAATTTACGTAAGCTGATATCGCTGAAAAGATGGGAGGACACTGACAGATCTATAGACCTGATGGACGCCGTGCTTCGTAGACGGTTTTTAACGAAATTTAGCACGCTCTCTTGACAACTTAAAACAAATATGACATTATATTATTAATAGACAGACAGTCAGTCTGTTGTAAGGAGATGTACAAATGAGGATAGTAAAAGAAGCTGAAGAACGCAGGAAAGAAATACTTGACGCGGCGGATGAGCTTTTCTGTCAGAAGGGCTTTGACGGCACAAGCACAAACGATATTATCGAAAAGGTCGGAATTGCGCGGGGAACACTATATTACCACTTCAAGTCGAAGGAGGGCATTATGGACGTGCTGATTGAGCGATATAACGTCCGTATTTTAGGCGCGGCGCAGAAAATTGCCGCAGACAAGAGCATGCCCGTAAACAAGCGCATTATGCGCGTTGTAATGGCACTGAACATAAGTGGCGGAAGCGGCAAGGAAATTATGGAGCACATTCACAAGCCACAGAACGCGCTTATGCATCAGAAAATACAAAAGGTAATATTAAACGGTGTTACGCCGATACTGACGGGAATAATCTGCGAGGGCATTGAGCAGGGACTGTTCAGCACGCCGTTCCCGTATGAATGCGTGGAAATGGTTATGTCATATACAAATACCGTTTTTGATGATGATATGGTTAAAATGACAAGCGTGGAGCGCGCTTCACGCATACAGGCGTTTGTTTTCAATGTAGAAAGGCTGCTCGGTGCCGAAAGTGGAAGTCTTATGTACGTTATGCAGATGTTTGGTAGCGGAGATGGAGGCAGCAATGAATAATTCGGGAAAATCCTTCGGAAAATTTCTGATTATCTGGCTGGGGGAACTGATATCTAATATCGGTACTGGAATGACGGCCTTTGGTCTTGGAGTGTATGTGTGGCAGCTGACACATTCAGCGGTGGATGTCTCAATGGTGGAAATGGCGGCGCTTCTGCCGATGATTTTATTAAGTCCGGCTGCGGGGGTTCTTGCAGACCGATTTGATAGAAGACTGCTCATGATACTGGGAGATATTGTATCAGCGTTTGGGCTGATTGTTATGCTGGGGCTTATGAACAAAGGGCATATTCAGGTGTGGCAAATCTGCCTTTGTGTGGGATTTAGTTCAGCATTTGTAGCATTGCTCGATCCGGCATATAAAGCAACAATTACGGATTTACTGACAGAGGATGACTATGCAAAAGCAAGTGGAATGGTGTCAATTGCATCCTCTTCCAAGTTTTTGATTTCACCGATTATTGGCGGTTTAATTCTGGCAGCTTCCGGTATGGAAGTGATACTTACCATTGATATTCTGACTTCTGTTGTAACGGTTGTTGCAATCTTTACCGTAAGAAAATCTCTTGCGGTAAAGTCACAGGTTAAGAAAGAAATGAGTTTTTTCAAGGACTTAAAAGAAGGATGGCAGATTATTATCCAGGCTAAAGGAGTCATGCTATTAATTATACTTGTTTCCGTCTTAATGTTTTATATGGGATTTATTCAGGTCCTGTCAAAACCAATGATCCTATCCTTTGCCAGTGAGAAAACAACTGGAATTCTGCAGACAGTAGTTGCCTGCGGTATGATGGTGTCCAGTATCATGATTGGTAGTGGAATATTAAAGAGCAAATATGTAAATGTCATGGTGGCAAGCTTTATTGCGAGTGGTATTACTATGGCAGGATTTGGTGCAACGACAAGCATGACCGTCATTATTATTTCTGGATTTTTATTCTTTGCTTCGCTACCATATGCGACTGCAAGTATTGATGTTCTCATAAGAAAATCCATTGATAATGATAAGCAGGGTAGGGCATGGGGACTTATTTCTTTGATTTCACAGCTGGGATATGTAATTGCTTATATTTTGGCAGGTGTTCTTGCAGATTATATATTTAATCCAGCACTGGTAGAAGGCGGTGTGCTGGCGGATACTGTTGGAAAAGTCATAGGAACTGGTGAAACAAGAGGAATCGGATTCTTACTAATCCTTGCCGGAATAGGCCTTGTAATTACGGCACTGATTGTATCTAAATCAAAGAGTATCCGTGGAATGGATTCCAAGAAAGAAGCAGAAGGTAGTTTGGAGGCAGAACAATCATTTAATGATGAGAGCTTTCGAAGCAAAGATATATAGTCAGAAGGAGAAAAAATAATGTTTTTTAAAATTGTAAAGAATGATTTCAGCAGGAAGAAAATCATAACTGTGACAGTATCTGTGTTTATAACCATGGCAGTTATTTTAGGAGCTAGTGCAACAAATATCATTGCAAATCTGATTCAGTCGATGTCCCAGTTGCAGGAACGTGCAGTCCCAGCTGACATTACTCAGATGCATTCCGGAAAATATGATCAGGCAGAAATCGATAAATTTACGAAAGAGCAGCGTGAGAATATAGCGAAGCAGGAGACGATGGTTCTTCTGGATTTTGATGGAGGGAATATCCATTTTGGCAAAAATAAAACGATGGCTGGAACGGTACAGGATATTTCATTTGTTGTACAGAATAAGAAATTTGATTTTATATTGGATCTGGATAATGAAAAGCTGGAGGTAAAGGCAGGTGAAGTGGCGGTTCCCATCTACTTCATGGAAAAACATGACTTGAAAATAGGTGATCCGATTACGGTGAAAAGTGAAGGATACCTGAAAGAGTTTGTCATTTCAAATTATGCAAGAGATTATGAGATGAACTCTTCCCTTACGTCTTCGAAGCGGTTTGTTATTAATCAGGCGGACTATGATGAAATGATTGAAAAGCAGGCAGGGGAAGTGGAATATCTTATTGAATTTAAACTGAATGAAAACGGGGATTCTCAGGCTGCTTTGACTGCATATATGGTTGCAGGTCTTCCGGCAAACGGTCCGACAGTGGTCGGAAAGATATTTATGGTGTTTAATGCTATGTCAGATGCGGCAGTTGCGATGGTAATTATACTTATCAGTATTCTGCTGATTATTATAGCGACCTGCTGTATCAGACTTACCTTTCTGGCAACTATTGATGAAGATTTAAGAGAAATTGGTGTTATGAAAGCGATGGGAATATCTAAAAAGGATATAAAGAAGGTATATCTTATCAAATACAGGGTTATGTCAGTAGTAGCCGGTATAATAGGCTATCTGCTTTCCTTTGTAGTGGTAAATCTGTTTAACGGTAAAATGAGACTTTATATATCTTCGGATTTATCAGGAAACTTAAAATATGTACTATCTCTTATAGTTCCATTATTTGTATATTTTATAATTGTGATGTACTGCAAGAAAGTGCTGAAAAAAATAGATAAGATTTCTGCGGTGGAGGCATTGCGTTCAGACATCATGGAACGTGGAAAGAACCGGAAATACAGTTTTCCACTGCTTAGCAACAAATTCCTGCGCACCAATGTTTACATGGGAATTAGGGATGTATGGAAGCGTTTCAAATTATACAGGTTACTGATTTTTATTTTTGCTGTATGTACGGTTATTGTAATTCTTCCGTTAAATATGTATAACACCATGAACTCACGGTCATTTTCCACATACATGGGAATAGGAAAATGCGACATGAGAATCGATCTTCGAAAGACAGATACGATTACAGAAGATTTTAAAAAGCTGCAGGAAGAGTTGAAGAATGATTCGGATATTGAAAAGTATGCGGCCTACATAACATGTTCATACCAGGTCAAAAATGCGAAAGGTTCCTGGGACTATATTAATATTGAAACCGGAGATTTTTCTGTATTTCCATTAAATTATGTGGAAGGGAGAGCAACGAAGGGTGAAGGGGAAATCTCAGTTTCCTATGCAAATGCGTCAAAAGACGGATTAAACAAGAAAGTGGGAGATGAAATAGTAGTAAAGGCTTTCGAGGCAGAGAAGACTATGAAAATATGTGGTATTTATCAAGATATTACAAATGGTGGTAAAACATCGAAAGCGGATACCAGTCTTGGTTTAAATGAAGATGCCGTTCTTTGGTATATTGTGAACATGGATGTGGCTAAAGGTGTTGATATTAGAAAGAAAATGAACTACTATCAGAATACCTATGATTCTGCGCAGGTAAATGATATCAAAGAATATACTGGGCAGACTCTTGGAAATATCATTGATCAGATGAGCATAATTGTTATAGGCTCAATCGCAATTGCAGTAATAATTGTTATACTTATAACTGCATTATTCATTAAGATGTTATTGTCAAAGGATATGTCCCAGATTGCAATCATGCGGTGTGTGGGATTAACTTCCAAAAATGTTAAACATCAATATATGGCAGGAACTTTGATGGTACTGATATTGGGAATCATACTTGGAGTGCTGGCTTCTGATTATTTAGGGGAGTTTCTTGTAAGTTTGGCAATGTCGCCAATGGGGGCTGCAAGAATTCAATTTGTTAATGTTGCATGGCAGACCTTACTGCTATGTCCGTTAGCGTTGATTTTAGTAGTTGGAGTTACTATATCTGTGTGTTGCACGGTAACAGTAGAAGATGATTTATCTGTAACTTTAAGAAGTTAGAACTGCTGAAAAATAAGGCATTCCGGGATGTCACTGTGGATATAGACTTTGATTTGAATATTTTACATTGGAGGAATATATATGATCAATATATTGGAAGCTAGAAGTATGAACAAAAAAGTAGAGTTATGGAAAGACAATGAGCTTCATATCTTAAAGGATGTAAACTTTGCGATAGAAAAAGGTGAATTCGTTACGGTCATGGGGCCATCTGGAAGTGGGAAGTCAACACTGCTATATAATGTAAGCGGTATGGATAGAATTACTTCTGGCAGTGTGAAATTTAAAGGCAGTGAAATGGTTGGACTAAAAGAAGAAGAACTGGCGAAGATTAGGCTTAATAACATGGGATTTATCTTTCAGGATATTAATCTTTTAAAGAATCTGTCAGTGATTGACAATGTTATGTTTCCTGCCTTTGTATCAAAAGATGCGGATAAAAATATGGTAAATCAAAAAGCAAAAAAGCTACTTAAAATGACAGGAATTGAAAAGCTTGCAGATAATAATATCATCCAGGCATCTGGTGGACAGCTGCAGAGAGCCGGCATCTGTAGAGCGCTTATAAATGATCCGGATATCATATTTGGAGACGAACCGACCGGAGCATTAGATTCCAATTCGGCAGCAGAGATTATGTCAATTCTTGCAGGGATAAATAAAAAAGGAACAACCATAATGCTCGTTACGCATGATGTAAAGGTGGCAGCAAAAACCGAAAGAATATTGTATATGGTAGATGGAAATATAGTTGCACAGAAGAAAATGCGTAAATACGATACGCAGCATGACGATATTAAGGAAAGGGAAGAAAGCATTATGAAATGGTTAGTGGAAAATGGATTCTAATTTTTCATTGGCATTCACATAAAGTTCGTATAGAAAATTTATTAGGTAAGTTCGAAATGAAAAGTTCTTAAGAACGTATGTAAGGAAAGACTTAAGATAATTCATAAAGAAAGTTCCTGATAAGGAAGAAAGATAACTATTTGAATAAAGGAGCTATTGATATATGAATTTTTATTTCGCACCTATGGAAGGGTTGACTGGGTACATTTATAGAAATGCCCATAACACTTTTTTCAATAATATAGATAAATACTTTTCACCTTTTATTGTTGCAAATCAAAGCGAAAGTTTTAAAACACGGGAATTAAATGATATTTTGCCTGAAAACAACCAAGGACTAGTTTTGATTCCACAATTACTAACCAATAATGCAAAAGATTTTATTCATACTTCAAAGAAGATAAAGATGTTAGGATATAATGAGATCAATTTAAATTTAGGATGTCCCTCTAGAACTGTAGTTTCAAAAAATAGAGGATCTGGATTTCTTTCAAAAAAAGAAGAACTTGATGTGTTTTTAGACGAAATTTTCTCTCAATCGATAACAAAAATCTCACTAAAAACCAGGATAGGAAAAGACCGACCTGAAGAATTTTATGATTTAATTGAAATATTTAACAAGTACCCTATTGAAGAGCTTATTATTCATCCAAGGATTCAAAAAGATTTTTATAAAAATAAGCCTAATCTGAAAATCTTTAAGGAAGCCTTGAATTTAAGTAAAAATTCTGTTTGCTATAATGGTGACATTTTTACAATCAAAGATTACAAGGAGTTTTCAGCTGATTTCCCTAATGTAGATACTTTAATGTTTGGCAGGGGATTATTAGCCAATCCTGGACTGAACAGCTACATTACAAATAATATTAAACTTGAAAAAAAATTGCTGAAAGACTTTCATGATAAAATTTATGAAGATTATAAAAGAATACTCTTTGGAGAGAGGAATGTCTTGTTTAAAATGAAAGAATTATGGTTTTATATGATTCCGGCGTTTTCTGATAATGTAAAGTATGCAAAAAAGATTAGGAAATCAGAAAGATTATATGATTACGATGAGGCTGTTTCAAGCTTGTTTAGAGAACAGGATGTTTTAGAAAATTGAGCTGAAAGTCATAAAATTATAGGTTAGAATGGAATAAATGCACACCGCTATGGATTTTGAACTTAGGGGTGTGCATTTTTAGCGTACTCATCATGAATACGATATAAGATCTCAATCATTCTTATTGCTAATCTACCAGAAAAAGAATATTGCAAGCCAGCAAGTTCTGTTAAATCAGTGAAGCACAGAAAGAAAATATTATATTTTTATAGGTTATCTAAAAAAAAGTCTTCTGTATTTAATTTCCTATTATTCCATAAAACATTAGGGTTTGCATATCTTGAATATATTTATCGGAAACCTTACTATAATTAACATTACTTTCGGCAATTGATATTATCTCTATAAATCTCATAATTGTATCAGTTGGAATTGTCTTATCTATGGTTCCATCATCTTTACCTACTTCAATATAATCCCTAAATAATTCAAACTTATTTTTGTTTACACTCTCTGTAATAAGCTTAATTAGAACTTTATCATTTAGAGCCTCCAGGGTAAAATATTCACTTAAAGATTTACTTATGTAATTAGAACATAAAGAAAGAGCCTTAAGTATTTTTTCTTTAAAGTTCATATCGGTATAAAGCAATTTTCTTGCGGCCTCTAATACATCTCCCATAAGAGAATTAACACATTCAGCGACTAAGGCATCTTTATTCCCAAAATAATTATAGATTGAAACTTGTGATACATTGGCTTGGGAAGCGATTTCTTTGATATTTACATTTGCAAATCCTTTTTCTTTAAACAACCCATTAGCAGCATTTACTATTGATAACTTTTTTTTATTTGTTCTAATCTCATATTTATTCATTTGGACCTCCAATACGTAAGTTTTTATTCAATTATATCATAACAGTTTTGAAATATAAGATTGATATTTCAAAACTATTGAATTGGGAATAATTAAATGTTATAGTTAATTTGAAATATGTACATATGTATTTCAAAACTTTAAGTGAGGTGGATGTATTGAAAAATGTAATATACTACTTTAGTGGAACGGGAAATAGTTTAGCTATAGCAAAGCATATTGGTAAATATTTAAAGGATACTGAGGTTGTGCATATTTTAGCTTTAAATAACTCTATAGAAATAGATAGCAGTTATGAAAGAATTGGGTTTGTATTTCCGGTGTATGAATTGTACATGCCAAATGTAATGAAGGAAATTTTAAATAAACTTAAGTTCCAATCTAATCAATATGTTTTTGGAGTAGCTTCTTTTGCAGGTTCTAGAGGGATGGCATTGCAACAACTTAGGGAGATAGTAGATAAAAATGGTGGAAAACTAGCTGCTGAATTTAAAATAAGAATGCCTGGAAATTGGATTGTGGAATATGGTGGATTTCCAAATTTTCTTTGTAAGTTTCTATACAAAGGAGAAGGTAAAAAAATAGTAAAGATTATTTCAATAATAGATAAAAGGGAAAGAACAGCAATAATAAAAGCAAATATATTAGCTAAATTATTTAATAAAAATTCATTAGAAAGATTAGCAGCTCTGAAAAGTAGAGATGGCGAATTTAAAGTAAATAAGAATTGTACACATTGTAAGATATGTAAGAGCATTTGTCCTATGGGTAATATTACAATGTTAAATGATATTCCTACTTGGAATAATAACTGCGAACAATGTATGGCTTGTATTCAATGGTGTCCAGTGAGAGCTATTGAATACTCCAATAAGAATAACAATAGAAAGCGTTATTCGCACCCAGAAATAAAAGCAGAAGACCTTATGCTAAAAAAAGTTAAGGAAATAAAGGAGTAGATTTATGAAGAGAGATGGGGCGAAAAGAGCAACTGGATAATTTTTATATGTAAAAAATATTAGTGAAATATAGGGTTGTTTTTAATAGAAATATGTAGTGGATTTTAAAGGTTGTGCTTCGCTCCCATAAATCCTGAACAGAGATGCTCAGGATTTTTTTATGCCTTAATTTAAAACATAAACATAGTAGTCTGTAATACTCCATTAAACAAAAGTGTGCACTGAAATAGTGTACGGTTTTATATTTTTATATATAAACTTTAGTTTTTCGTAAGAAAATAGTTAAAATTAAAAATTTATTTTAATATAAAATCTAACTATAGAATAATTAAGGAGTTGGAATTATGAAGATGAAAGCAAAAAAAATTATGGTAATATTATTAAGTACTGTGTTGATAAGCTCAGGGTTACATAGTAATAGTTTTGGAAAGGAAATAGAGAAGAAACATTTAGAGGTGAATAACAGTCAAAATTTACAGCGATTCACAGATGATTTTTTCAAGAAGAATATGGAGAAGCATTCAATTGCAGGAGCAGCTATAGCTGTTGTAAAGGATGGAAAAGAAGTATTTAAAAAAGGGTATGGGTACAGTGATATAGATAAGAAAATATCAGTAGATCCTGATAAGACTACTTTTCCAGCAGCATCAGTGAGTAAATTATTCACTGCAACAGCTATTATGCAACTGTATGAAGAAGGCAAAATAGATTTGAAAAAAAATATTAATGAGTATATAAATCATTACAAGGTTATTAATAATTATAAGGAACCAGTGACTTGCGGTAATTTATTAACTCATTCTAGTGGAGTTGACGAAGCTAGTGAACTTAATGGCACTACTTTAGATGAAAAATCCATACAATCACAGGAATATTATATGGATACCCATATTCCCAAGGTGGTAAGGGAGCCTAACACTGTTAGTAGATATTGTAACGAGGGGTATAACCTTCTAGGATATATTGTAGAAAAGGTATCTGGTATTACTTATGAAGAATATGTAAAGAAAAATATATTAGAGCCATTAAAAATGAATAATAGCTTAGTTAGATTAAAAAATAATAATACAGCTAAGGGTTATGGGTACGGAGGAATAGGCGGAGACTATAATGAAAGTCCTTTAGCTTATCAATATACTTCCGGATCTTCAGGGATAAATGCAACAGTTAAAGATATGGAAAATTTTATGACAGCTCACTTAAATAATGGAGAGTTTCAAGGAAAGAAAATTTTAAATGAAAAAACATCAACAATAATGAAGGATAAGCAATTTTCAAATGACAGCAGCTTACCTGGAATGGGCTATGGATTTATAAGAAGCAATAGAAATGGACAAGAAATATTAAAACATGAAGGTGCATTACCATCAGGTAGTACTACTACATTATTTTTAATGCCAAAGGAAGGCTTAGGGTTATATATTGCAACCAATTCAGTAAATTCACTTCCATTTAACTTTGAAGAAGAGTTTTTAAATAAATTTTATCCTACCACCAATAATAAGTTTAATGAAATAAAGAAAAATTCAATTAAAAATTTTAGTAAATATGAAGGAACATATAGAAACTATGATGGGATATCAAAAAGTAACATTATGAAGATTGGTTTTTTATTTGACCCTTCTATGAATATGAGAATTATAGCTAATAAAGACGGTACATTAACTCTTAAGGAGTATACTCTTGCTAAACAGAAAATCACTACAACTCTTGTTGAAAAGGAAGATGGAGTATTTGCAAGGGAAGATGGACGAGGAGATTTTGCATTTAAGATAAATGACAGTGGTAAAGTAACTTATGCATTTAATGATGTAAGCCATAATTCATTTGAAAAGATAAGTTTTTTTGATGAAATAAATTTTAATATAGCTATATTTGCTATAGCTATGATTATGTTCGTTATTAATATAATTGGAACAATAGTTTTGTTTATAAAAAGGAGGTTTAAACAAACAGGGTGCAAAAGTTGTAGGGGCATAAAATTAATTAGAACAGCAAACTTAGTTATTAGTGCGTTTAATGTAGTTGGAATGCTTGGTGCAACTATAATGGCAATGACTATGATTAGTACTAATGATTTTACCTTTGCATGGTTACTTTATACTTTTTTAGGATTTCTAATAGTATCAACGGTTTTAAGTATTTGTGGATTAATTATTTTAATATATAATTGGGTTAAAAAGAGAGGAAGAAAAGCAGAAAAAATTTATTTTACAATCATAACTATAGTTAATTTTATTTTCATATGGTTCATATATTACTTTGATTTTTTAGGATTCAAAATATAACCTGAAACATCAATTATTTTGAAATGTGGTATAATTTTATTAAAAACAGGTATTTGATGGGAGAAATAAGCGCTATGTTTAATGTACTGATTGTAGATGATGAAGTAGAAATAATTGAACTTATGGAAGTATACCTACTAAATGATGGGTATAAGGTGTTTAAAGCTACAAATGGCGTAGATGCACTTGATATAATTAATGAAGAAAAGATTCATCTTGTGATTTTGGACATAATGATGCCAGGAATAGATGGGTTGCAGGTTTGTATGAAGATTAGAAAAGAGTATAATATTCCAATTATAATGGTTAGTGCAAAGGGTCAAGACATTGACAAAATACAAGGATTATCTACAGGGGCAGATGATTATATGGTAAAGCCATTTAACCCAATGGAACTTATTGCTAGAGTGAAAGCTCAAATAAGAAGATATGTATTTCTTAATGAAAATCACAAACCGTTTGACGATGAAGATATTATTGAAATAAAAGGGATTACTATAAACAAAAGAAATCATAAAGTTAATTTATTTGGTACAGAGTTAAAATTAACTCCAAAAGAATATGAGATATTGTTGCTATTGGCAAGTAACGGTGGGAAAGTATTTAATGCTGAGGATATCTTTAAAGAAATTTGGAAAGAAAAATATTTTGAAGGAAATAATACTGTTATGGTTCATATATGGAGATTAAGAGAAAAGATAGAGGATAATCCCAAGGAACCTAAAATAGTAGAAACGGTGTGGGGAGTGGGATATAAAATTGAAGAATAACAGTATTAAATATAATATACTCCTAAATTTTTTTACAGCTACGATAATGTCTATAATATCAACATTAGTAGGAGTTTTTTTAGTAATTATGTGGCTACATATTTTTTGCCAAAGTCTCTATATGAAATTTATTAATGATTATAATACAAATAGTTCAGTTATGCTGGGGATTAGTATAGGAGTGTTTGTGATTTTTATAGTGCTGATGTGCTTAATATTTATCAAAAAAATGAATAAAATCACTGATTATATAGAAGAAATATCACAAAATTTAAAGATAGTAGCTAATGGAAATATAGATATAAATATACCTATCAGAACAAAGGATGAGCTGGGAACATTAGCTTCAGATGTTAATAAAATGGCATATAGCATAAAAGAACTAATGAAAAAAGAAAGACAGTGGGAAAAGCAGAAGAATAACCTGATTACAAATTTATCTCATGATTTAAGGACTCCGCTTACTTCTGTTATTGGATTTTTACAGTTGATTGAAAAGAAAAATTATAAAAATGATAATGAGTTGCATCATTATTGCGAAGTTTCATTAAGTAAATCAAAGGAATTAAAGAGTTCAGTGGAACAACTTTTTGAGTTTACAAAGATATGTAATGGAGATGTAAATTTAAATAAATCTAATATATATTTACACCAATTAATAGAACAAGTTACCATTGGTTTTATACCGGCTTTTGAAAATAGTGGTATGGAATATAGAATATCTTCAAAAGATGCAGGTTTAATAATAGATGGAGATGCTATTTTATTAGTTAGAGCCTTTGAAAATATAATATCTAATGCAATTAAGTATGGTAGTAAGGGGAAATATTTAGATATAAATATAGGGAAAGAAAATAATATGGCTGTAGTTAGCTTTGTAAATTATGGAGATATAATAGAAGAAGAGAATTTGAAGAATTTATTCCAAAGGTTATACAGGGTACAAAGATCTTGTAATAAAAAAGATGGAACTGGACTTGGGCTTGCAATTGTAAAGACAATAGTAGAATTACATAATGGTAATATAGAGGTTGCAAGCTCTAAGGAAAAAACAGAATTTAAAACAAAATTACCACTTGATCAATAGGAACAGAAAATAGTAACTAATACCTTTTTTAACCTAGTTCTTGTTTTACTATATATTATTTTTTTATAAGAAGTTATGCCTTAAATTTAAAGGATTAAACAATAAAATTAAATGCATAATTTTAATATGGTTAGTCTCTATGTTAGGTTTATCTCCATTAACTTTATTAATAATAAAGTATTGTAATTTAATGATAAATGGATACTACGCAGCAGTTAATCACCTTAGGGGAGCCTTGGACTTTTTCCAAGGCTCTTATTTTTTTTAAAATATTATATGAGGTAACGAACCTAATATAATAACTTCTTTAAGATAGGTTAATATTAATTCCTTGACCGTTGTTTCTAAAGCATCGATATCCTTTTTTACGGGCCTCTAAGTGTTCTTTATGAGTAAACATTGTAATATATTTAAATATAGAAAGAATCTGCTGGTTTAGAGGGGGATAAAATGAATACATTAAAACATCTATCTAAAGTTTTTGAGTCATCGGAGGAAATTATTTTTGACGATTCCTCCAAGATTGTTTTAATGAGTGATTGCCATAGAGGAGATGGAAACTGGTCAGATGATTTTTCAAAGAATCAAAATATTTATTTTGCGGCCTTAACTCATTACTATGACGAACAATATACTTATATAGAGATTGGTGATGGAGATGAACTTTGGGAGAATAAAAGACTTTCTGACATTAAGAGGGTACATAGCGATGTTTTCTGGTTGCTATCTAAATTTTATAATGAAGATAGGCTTAATTTTATTTTTGGAAACCATGATATAGTAAAAAGAAACGATAAATTTGTAAAAAATAATTTATATAAATATTTTGATGAACTCAAGAAAAGGTATATTCCTTTATTCGATAATATTAGGCTCCATGAGGGGATAGTATTGAGGCATAAAGTTACTAATGACAAAATCTTTCTAATACACGGGCATCAAGTGGACTGTCCAAATGATAAAATGTGGAGATTGACCAGATTTTTAGTAAGGTATTTATGGAGACCTCTTAACTTCTTTGGAGTAAATGATCCAACTAGAACAGCACAGAATTATCATAAGAAACAAGTAGTAGAAAAAAAGCTTATTGAATGGGTAATAAAAGAAAAACAGATGATGGTCGCAGGACATACACATAGGCCTATGTTTCCTGAAGTAGGTGATCCTCCATATTTCAATGATGGAAGCTGTGTTCATCCTCGATGCATAACAGCAATGGAAATTGATTTTGGTAATATCAAACTTGTAAAGTGGTATGTTAACACAAAGAAGGACGGAACTTTATTTGTAGACAGCGAAGTACTTGCAGGACCAAGAAAATTAAAGGATTACTTTGACGCTTAGAGATAATCTAAGTAACTTGCAGGACCCTCACTAATTAGTGAGGGTCCTCTTATGGTTTAATTTCGGGTATTAAGGTTTTTAGTCTTATCTTCCCCAGGGCTATTGTCAACGTACTCAACTAATTTTTTAATATTTCTCTCAGATAAAGTCTTATATACAAATCTGCCAGTGGCTTTAAATTTAACAAATAAAAGGTACATATTATCAGTTTTTAAAAAGCATTTCCATAAGTCGAAGAAATCTTCTCTCGAAACTTCATTCCACCTAAATTGTATAACAGTAACACTATTCGTATTTCTAAAAAATTGTCTGTATAAACTATCGCTAAAGGGAATTTGTTAATGGCTAGGTTATTTAAGTCTTAAAATATCGTATTCCTTATTAGAAGGGGATATTTTTTGAAAAATTATTCTATGTATATTTAATGGTAATTAAGTGCATCATTATCTATAGGAACTACATTATGTTAAATTTATTTCCTGTAAAAATTATCTGATTGTAATAGTAATAATTTAATTAATGTTGCAGCTTGAGCAAGATGAATAGTTACGAAGGTGATGATTTAATCTGAAAATGGGTTAAATGGTTGAAAAGTAAGTAAATGTTTAAATACATTATAAAATAAGTGATTAATGAAAGGACATAATATGAGAGAAATAATATTGCACTGTTTTCAATGGAAAATCTCAGATATAACTAAAATTTTAGATAAAGTAAAAGAGTGTGGCTATACATCCATACAGGTTACTCCCGTGCAACCTTGCAAAAAAGGAGATGAATGGTGGACATACTATCAACCGCTATCATTTAAAATAGGTAATAGAAGTGGAACAAAGGAAGATTTAACAGAATTATGTTATAAAGCTAATAAAATAGGAATTAAAATCATCGTTGACGTAGTGTTACGACATTTAGCGGGTGATGAGAGTGGAAAGCTAATACCAAGTCAAACCGTAGATCAAAACCTACGAAATAACCCTAAATTTTGGACTAACGCAAAAAATACAGTGGATTATGGCAATAGAAATGCAATTGTTAATGGTGCTTTTGGATTACCAATGCTCAATTACAATGATGTAGAATTACAAAAAATTTATATAAATTTTTTAAAAGAACTAAAGAATTGTGGAGTGGGTGGGTTCAGAATCGACATGGGTAAGCATTTTGCATTAGAAAGTGAAGGAAGTTACTTTTGGAGAAGGGTATTTGGTGAATTTAAAGATATGTTCAACTATGCTGAATGTATTGAATCCAGTAAAGAACTATTAAACAAGTATACACCTTTTATCAATGTGTTAACTGATGGTGATGCAACCGACCAGAGCAAGATGGTTATTTATGTAATGTCCCATGACACCGAGGAAAGCTGGGGATTTACTAAAAGCATGGATGATAATGTGATAACATCAAAATGGGGTTTACTATTAAAAAATCATAAAGAAAGTAATGTATTATTTTATATTAGGGCATATTCAGATTTATGGAAAATGGAAAATATTAAAAATATTAATTTGGCAAGATAAATGACTGCTATGGTTATTTTTGAAATTAGACTTGCTTTTAAAAAACTTGTATGTAAAAAATGATTAATAGAAAAAAGGGACTTTAAGGAGAGGGCGGAGGAAGGTTTGTCAATATGAGGAGACTATGATAGTATATAAGCATATAAGGAACTCCATATATTTTTTTTTGTGAATTTTAACTTTGTAATTGCTATTCTTATGAAGTTGTAAAAAGAAAATTGACAATAATTCTTATATATTAGAGTTAACAATAACGAATGGAGGAAATGAAATTATGGCTGATTTGCCAAATTGCCCAAAATGTAATTCAGAATACACTTACGAAGATAGAAGTATTTTTGTTTGCCCTGAATGTGCTCATGAATGGACTTTAGAATTAGAAACAGAAAGTAGTGAAGAGAAAAGGATTATCAAAGATGCAAATGGAAATGTATTAAACGATGGTGATTCTGTAACAATAATCAAAGACCTTAAAGTAAAAGGAAGTCCATTAGCCATAAAAAAAGGTACAAAAGTAAAAAATATACGTTTGGTTGATGGAGATCATAATATTGATTGCAAAATTGATGGGTTTGGAGCTATGGAATTAAAATCTGAATTTGTTAAAAAAGTATAAATCATGGTTTAATGTAATAGAACCGAAATAGTGAACTTCACCCCATTGAATGATTATAACTAAAAAAGTTGTAAAATTCATCTGATGGGGTGTTTTTATATATAAATACTAAAAGGAGAATAAGTTTAATAAAATGATTCCATCCTTATTATACTTTCTATTTTGTTGACGTTTTCTAGTTCTTTTATTTTTTCTAATGAAATTCTTATGTTTTTTTCTGAACTTTTATGGGTAATAAAGCCTAGTGGTCCATGATCATCGTGCCTTACATCTCCAGTAACGGACATAATGCTGACATTGTTTTTTCCAAATATTTTCGCTGTATCTCCTAAAACTTCTACTGTATCTTTAACATTAAGCCTAATATAGAATTCTGATTCATTTTCTTCCGATTTTTTCACTTCTTTAAAATCAGTCTTGTCACTTAGGTCTAATAAGTCATAATGATTTACATTATTTCTTAATATGGATATTATATCACCTACAACTGCACTTCCAGTTGGAAAAGCTCCAGCGCCTTTTCCATATAGCATTAACTCTCCAACTGCATTTCCTTTTATCATAATAGCATTAAATGCATCAGCTACATTTGCCATTGGGTGGCTCGAAGGTATTAGGGTTGGATGTACTCTTAGCTCTAATTTGTTATTTACTTCTTTAGCTATTGCTAAAAGTTTTATTGAATAACCAAGTTTTTTAGCATATTCTATATCTATGTCACTAATACTTCTTATTCCTTCTCTATAAATACAATCATGATCTACCTTAGTTCCAAATGCTAGAGAAGACATTATCGCAAGCTTATATACAGCGTCAAAGCCATCAACATCTGAGGTTGGGTCCGCTTCAGCATAACCCTTTTCTTGCGCCTCTTTTAGTGCTTCATCAAAGCTAATCCCATCCATTGTCATTTTGCTTAATATGTAATTAGTTGTTCCATTTATAATTCCAATTATCTGCTCAATCCTATTGGCTGTAAGGCTCTCATTAATCTCGCGTATTATTGGAATTCCACCAGCCACACTTGCTTCATAATAAAACAATACGTTTTCTTTCTCCGCTGTTTTAAATAACTCTTCGCCCCAGTTCGCGATAACTAATTTATTAGCAGTTACAATATGTTTTTTAGATTTCATTGCGCGTATCATATACTCTTTAGATTTATCGCATCCACCAATAAGTTCAACCACAATTTTTATACTTTCATCATTTATAATATCATCAATGTTATCTGTTAATAGTCCATTAGGTGCTTTGATCTCTCTTTTTTTATTTATATCTTTTACAAGTATTTTAGCAACTTCTATTTCATAATTTGAACGTTTCATTATTTCTTTTCTATTTTCGTGAAGTATTTTCCATACACCCGTCCCAACGTTTCCAAAACCTAAAATCGCTATTTTTACCTTTTCCATAATAGTTTTCCTTTCTAAACTTTAAAGTTATTCCTCCGTCATCTAAGGTGATGGAGGAATATAGTTAGGGACAAGACCTTATTTTGAAACCAGCTGCCAAAGAATTATTAACTTTTTATTGAACTGATTTTTCTAGAGCTTGCGTCAAATCGTATATAATGTCATCGATACCCTCAACGCCAATTGAAAGTCTTATCAAATCTGAAGTAACTCCAGCAGATTTTTGCTCCTCTGCGTTAAGCTCTGCATGAGTTGTACTTGAGGGGTGAATTACTAGAGATTTTGCATCTGCAACATTTGCAAGCAGCGAAAATAATTCTACATTATTAATAAATTTTTTTCCAGCTTCAAGGCCACCTTTTATTCCAAAAGTGAATATTGATCCTGCTCCTTTTGGTAGGTATTTTTTAGCTAAATCTTTGTATCTGCTCCCTTCAAGTTCAGGATAATTTACCCATGAAACATTTGGATGCTTACTCAAAAATTCAACAACTTTCCTAGCGTTTGTTACATGTCTCTCAACTCTTAACGATAATGATTCCAAACCTTGAAGAAATAAAAATGCACTTTGAGGGCTAAGCGTCGCACCGGTGTTTCTTAAAAGTTGAACTCTAGCTTTTAAAGCGAATGCTGGAGCATCTAAATTAGCATATACTATTCCATTATAGCTTTTATCCGGAGTTGTAAAATCAGGGAATTTACCGCTAGCTGCCCAATCAAATTTACCAGCATCAACTATAATTCCACCAATAGTAGTTCCATGTCCTCCAATGAACTTTGTTGCTGAATGAATAATTACATCTGCACCATGCTCAATTGGACGGCAAAGGAAGGGAGTTGCAAAGGTATTGTCAATAATAAGGGGTATTTTATTTTCATGAGCAATATCCGCTACTGTCTCTATATCTAGAACATTTATTTTTGGGTTTCCCATTGTTTCAGCATAAAGTGCTTTTGTTTTATTAGAGATAGCTTTTCTAAAATTTTCAGGATCATCTGGATCAACAAATGTTACGTTAATTCCAAGTTTTCTAAGAGTAACATTAAATAGTTCATAAGTACCACCATATAGAGTGCTTGCAGCTACTATTTCATCGCCTGAATTTGCAACATTAAGTATTGCATAGAATGTTGCAGCTATTCCTGAAGCTGTAGCAAGTCCTGCTACTCCGCCTTCAAGAGCGGCTACTCTTTTTTCAAAAACGTCTGTAGTTGGGTTCATTATCCTTGAATATATATTTCCTTCTTCTTTTAATTGAAATAAATTTGCTGCGTGATCTGCATTTTTAAAAACAAAAGATGATGTTTGATAAATTGGGACTGCTCTCGATCCTGTAGTAGGGTCTGGAACCTGCCCTGCATGTACCTGTAAAGTTTCAAAACTTAATTTTCGCTCACTCATATTAATTTCTCCTTTTATAATTATTTTTCAAAAAAAGCTGCTCTCCTATAAGGAAAGCAGCATGATTAATTTTATTAAACAATAAAAAAAATTGTATCATAAAATTTGCTATCGTCCTTATCTTTCAGATTTTACAATCTGATGGAATTGACACCAGTGCACTTCTTTTAAAAATGCTGGTTGTCGGGCATCATCGGGCCAGTCCCTCTGCCGCTCTGGATAAGTTATATTTAGTTGTTAGTATTTAGTACATTATTTATTTAGATTTTTGGGGAAGAAAAAAAGCTACTTTCCTATAAGGAAAGTAGCAATAGTTAACTTTAATAAACAATAAAATTGTATCATAAAATTTGCTAACATCCTTATCTTTCAGATTTTACAATCTGCAGGAATTGACACCACTACATTCGAATAAGAATGCTGGTTGTCGGGCTTCATCGGACCAGTTCCTCTGCCACTCTGGATAAGTTGTATTCAGTTATTAGTATTTAGTATATTACTCATAAAAACAATTGTCAATACTTTTTTAATAGATAAAGTTATTTTAATTATGCTCTTTTATAATACTATATGCTGCACTGAACATGCCAAATAAAATGCCAACGATAGGGAATATAATCCAATTAATGTGCCATAGATTAAAAACTAATCCACTGACAAGGAAGATACAGATTGCTAATGGCCATACGATAGCAGCAACTGCAGCAATAAGTTTATTATCTTCAGTTTTTTCTGTTGTAAAGTTTTTTTCAGTTGTAAAGTCATAAATTTGTAAAAGAATACTAAAACTGTGCTTAATATTTCCAAAATATATAAAGAGGAAAACGGCAATAGCAACCATCATAAGTAAAACAACTAATCCGTAGCTAGATGCATTGTCGCCAAAAGCAGATGATACAAAAAGTGCAACTGGTGATAAGATGCATAGACTTACACCTATTATTACAGATATCATATGCTTTGATGAAAAAGCATTATTTTTTTGATTTACAATTGCTCTTACATGAGGAGGTAAATCAAAACCGCTTTGTAAATATTCGTATTTTTGTAGCTTCATACCGGAATAAATGAATAAAGCTACAGCAGGTGCACATAGTAAGAATAGTGCAATAATACCAAACATATCGCTGAAATCTTTTGAAAAACCTTTACCAATAATGCCACCATCTGTGAGAGTGGTAAGTAATATTAGCATAGCTGTTGCTATAATACATAAAGAAACACCGATACCTACTAATAAGCCAGATTCTTTTTTTGTAGTCATAAAATTATCAGCTTCTTCTTGTGTAATGGTTTTAAGTAGCGCACCATCTTTCATATGTTCGATGCCAAGTTCATCAATTAATTCATCGATATTGCCAAATTCTGAGATTACAATACCAATGGCTTCATTTTCTGATTTTCCATCACTCTTATTCTCATTATATTTTTCTTCCAAATTCCATAATAAATCATTTTTTAATTTTATCGTCTGATTTGTTATTGGTAGGACTTTAAACATATTATCTAAGTAATTTTTTATAGTTTCCAAACTAATCACTCTCCTTAATAAATTTATTAATAACTTCTTTTGTTAAGCTCCATTCTTCACATTTCTCTTTATAATAGGTTAGACCTACGGGGGTAATTCTATAATATGTGCGTCTTTTACCAAAGGTTTCATCTTTATAGAAAGATTCGATATATCCGTTCTTCTCAAGACGGTTGAATGCCGAATAGAGTGTGGTCTCTTTAATAACGTACTTATCCTCTGATAATTTCTTAATATTTTTTGATATTTCATACCCGTAGGATTCGCCATCTTGAAGCATAAAAAGAATAATCGTATCATTATATCCTCGAATTACATCGCTGCTTATCAAATTATATCCTCCTTTGCTTTTACTGCATCTGTAGTACTTTGTCTGTCGTAGTAATTTAAGAATAACACAATTACTACGACAGGTAAAGCATTTTTTAAAACTTGCGAAGATGTAATGTTACTATAAGGTTCCAAGATGGTACCTTATAGATTATTATGATAAACTATATACAGTAATAATTAGATTGGAAGGAATGGTGAGTTATGGACATAATATTTTTATTAAAAGCAATTATAATAGCAATAGTAGAAGGGGTAACTGAATTTATCCCAGTATCGTCTACAGGACATATGATATTGATTGGATGGGCAATTGGGTTTGAGGGAGAGTTTGTAAAGATGTTTCAAGTTGTAATCCAACTTGGAGCAATAATGGCAGTTGTTGTTTTGTATTGGGAGAAGATTAGCGAAAGTATAATAGAATTTTTTAAGTTTATATTTACTAAAGGAAAAGAGGGAAAGAAAGGATTCAGATTTGGGATAAATGTTATTACGGCATCTATACCAATGGGAATTGCAGGAGTAGTATTATACGATAAAATAAAACTATTGTTTACACCAGAGGCTGTTATAGTAGGATTCATAGTTGGTGGATTATTGTTACTAATAATCGAGAAGAGAGTTAGAAACAGGGATCATAAAGTAGAAAGTATAGATAGCATAACGCCTATACAATCATTTAAAATCGGTTTATTACAACTGCTTGCAATGTGGCCAGGAATGTCAAGAAGTGCTTCTACAATTATGGGCGGATGGATTGCAGGATTATCAACACCGATAGCAGCAGAATTTTCATTTTTCATAGCGATTCCAGCTATGATAGGGGCAACAGGAAAAGATTTATTTGAATTTGATTATTCTGTAATGACGAAAACATTATGGATTTCATTAATAGTAGGATTTGTTGTAGCCTTCATAGTATCTTTGATAGTTATGAAAAAATTTGTGGATTATTTGAAAAAGAAGCCAATGAAAGTCTTTGCAATATATAGAGTAGTAGTAGGTATTTTACTTGGAATATTAGTATTAACTAAGGTTATTATTTTAGCATAATCATAGAAAGTAAATAGCAAGGGGTATTTTTTCTTTATGAAAAAGTAAAGGGAAAAATTACATATGTATTAAGTGATATGAGATGGTTTTTAATATTTCAAAATCTTTAAAGTCAAAGCCAGGGGATACCATACAGTCAAAAAGAGAGTAACCTGAACTATTCATAGCAGATCCAAAGATATAATTTTTAGGTGCTAGGAATTGTGCAGGTTCTCCATTTAATTATAATTATATTCATTCTACAGCTTATTATTCATAAAAAAAAGTATGCTAAAATATAAAATTAGCATACTTTTTTCATTAAATTAACTATTGATGAGTGTTACAGTTGTTTAATAATTTATTATTAAGGGTAATTGCCTTTATTAGTTAGATAATAGTCTGCTAATATAATCCATCGGGTAGGGTCATTGGCTTCTTTGGCTCTATCTTATATAAAAATATTTGTAAGGTTTATTTAAGGTTAATGTTATCAAGAGATAAGATTAACCTTATATAATGTACCTATAGCAAGATTCACTTCATAATTATAATCTTACCGAAAAAAATAATTACTGAAGAGGAATACAAGGAGGCACAATATGATATATTGGGAACTTAAAAAAATATTAAAATCAAAAACTGGAATAATTGTAGCGGCGATATTTATTTTACTTTGCGGAGTAATGGCTTTTATAAAACCAGAGATGGAAACACAGAAATCACATAGAAATCAGCAATATGAGTTAATTAAAGATACAAGGAAGGCAGAGGTAATTGCACAAGAAAAATTAGATGCAAAAATAGGAACAATAAAGGAAGCTGCAAATAACCAGCAGAAGGATGAATTTAGTAAAGGTATTAAAGAAATATCCACCAAAAAGCTAAAAAGTATGGAAGGCGCCATGTATAAAGAAGTTAGTTTTTGGAAGGTATTCGATTATAGAGCGACCAATACATTTATGGTATTCTGTATGGTGGTAATTCTAATTATAGTTTGCTGTAATACATATACGGATGAAATTGTTTCTACGGTAGAAAATTTGATTCTTACATCAAAAAATAAAAATAGAACTTTATATTCAAAATTAGGACTTGGAATATTAATACCAACAGTTCTATATGGATTTTATCTAGCAATTCAATTCATAATAACAGCAATTCAATATGGCATGCCTATAAATGGGAAACTACAAGCAATAAGAATAATAGATAATCCTATTCTAGCACGGGATGCATATACAATAATTCAATTTATAATATCTAAGATAATCATAATGATATTAATACTAGTTACTTTAGGTGTAATTGCATGTTTATGTTCATTTATAACAAAAAGTTCAATAACATCAACAAGTGCGTTTTTAATTATTGTTATTACTCCAAAACTGTTAACTATAGTAAGAGTAATTCCAAGTAATGTTCAAATGGTATTAAGCAAGGTTAATTTTATAGATTTAATAGTCTATTTTCAAATGTTTGCTGGAGTATATTATGGAAGTGTAAAATTCTTTGGTATGAATTTTGATTTAATAAATCTTTGTATTGGAATGCTTGCAGTGACTATAGTGGCAGCAATTACATTAAGCATAGTATCATTTAAAAAAGTATTAGTAAGATAATTAAAATTAGAGGAGGAATAATTATGAACAAGCTTGAAATAAAAAAATTAACAAAAACCTTTGGAAAAAAGAATGCAAATAATAATATAACACTTACTTTAGAAAATGGTGTATATGGACTACTCGGACCAAATGGAGCGGGTAAAACTACACTAATGAAACAAATAGTAACATTAACAAAACCTACTAGTGGAGAAATTATTTATAATGGGAAAAGTATTTACGATAAAGAGGATGAGTATAGAAATATTATTGGATATCTGCCACAAGAATTTGGTGCATATAAAAATTTTACAGCAAAGCAATTTTTGAAATACGTGGCTGCATTAAAAGGAATAGATAAAAATAGTGCATCTGAAAAAATTGATGAACTACTAAACCTTGTTGGCTTATATGAGGTTAGAAACAAGGCAGTTGGTAAATTTTCAGGTGGGATGAAACGAAGAGTTGGAATTGCACAAGTATTATTAAATGATCCTAAAGTAGTTGTATTAGATGAACCAACAGCGGGTCTTGATCCACAAGAAAGAGCAAGATTTAGAAATCTTATAGCTGAAATATCAAAGGACAAAATAATAATACTTTCAACTCATATTATTTCAGATATAGAAGCAGTAGCAAGAGAAACTATAATGATTAAAAACGGTAGCGTTATAATAAAAGGAAATCATAAAGATATATTATCGGGCATGACTGGAAAAGTATACAAGATTACAACGAATAAAGAAAATGAAATTATGGATATACAAAGAGATTATAAAGTGGTCAATATGCAAAGGGGGGCAGATTCTACGCAGCTAAGAGTAGTAAGCGATAAAATGCCTTTATATGTATCAGCGCAAAGCATAGAGCCAAGTTTCGAGGATGTATATATGTTTTACTTTGATTTAGAAAATACTAAGGAGGTGTAACTTATGGGAATTCTTATAAAATCAGAAATAAGAAAAATGTTATTAAAACCTAGCATTATAATAACTTGGATTGTTTTGCTTTTATTTAGTAAAATTTTAATTAGGCCAGGTGAAAGCGTAGAGGTTTGGGCAGATGTATTTAGTAAAATTTCTGGGATTGTGCCATTAATAGGACTACTAACCTTTATGATAATTTCAGCTGTATATACCCTTGAATATAGTTCTAATATGAATGAACTTATAAATACAACCCAAAATGGAAAGAAAAAGGTTGTAATGGCAAAATCCATTGGGGCTGGAATAGCAACATCAATAGGTAATCTATCAATAGTACTTACAGTATGTATAGATGGATTAATAAAATCTAATTTTAAAGGGCTAGATTTACCATTAAAAAAACTTTGGTATTTTGGAAATAGTGGCTCAAACATAACTGTATTGCAAATGATGATTATACTTATAATAACAGTTATAATAGGTTCGTTCTTTTTCTCGCAGTTAGGATTATATTTATCAGCAATAAGTAAATCAGCTTCTATACCTTTTGTTTTTGGGGGATTGCTTATGGGGGTGCCATATATACTAAGTGGTTTATTATCGCAAGGGGTGTACGCAAAATATTTTGGGGTAACTCCACTTTGGGGAATGATGTCTATGGAATTAATAAAATATCAAGTTCCAATATCACTGATTATGATTCAAATAGCAATAGTTATTGCTTGTTTTATATTTTTACCAAAGCTTACTTACAAATCATTTATAAAGGAATAAAAAATATGACAAGATAGTTTCTATGGTATTATATAAGTAAGAAATACAAGGATATTTCAGAAGACTAAACAATTATTAATTGTTTAGTCTTCTGAAATATTTAATATGGAACATTTAGGTGATAATTTAAGAGGTGGTAATTATGAATAATTCAATTAATAAAAGTAAAATATTAATAGTTGATGATGAAGAGGATATATTAAGACTTTTATCTACTGTGCTTAGAAAAGAAGGTTTTGAAAATATATACACTGCAGCAGCGGCAAAAGAAGCATTAGATGCAGTAATACGAATAAACCCAGATATTATTCTTTTGGATATAATGATGCCTGATAAAGATGGTTATGAAGTATGCAAAGAAATAAGACGCACTTCTAGAACACCAATTTTGTTTATGTCGGCTAAAACAGAAGAGTTAGATAGGATTTTAGGATTTGCTTTAGGGGCTGATGACTATATTACAAAGCCATTTAGTCCAAAAGAGGTCGCGTATAGGGTGAAGGCTCATCTAAGAAGAAATAATTACATTGGTGAAGAGCCTGCGCAGAAGTGCAAAATCATAGTTTTTGGACCCTTTGAATTAAATGAGGAAAAGATAGAGCTTAAAAAAAATGGGGAATTAATAGAGTTAAAACCAAAAGAATTTAAGATGGTAGCATATTTTGCAAAAAATACGAACCAAATTCTTAGCAAGGAAAAAATTTGTAGTGGGGTTTGGGGAGAAGATTATATAGGGTTTGACAATACAATTATGGTTCACATAAGGAGACTCAGAGAAAAAATAGAGGATAATCCTTCAATGCCAAAATATATAGTTAATATTAAGGGTCTTGGGTACAAATTTGTTGTAAAGGATGAATAGATATGAAATGGAAATTGATGGCAAGATTCATGGCAACTGTGGTTTCTGTAGTTATAATCGTAATGATTATAAATATTATTACAGTTTTTTCTTTTATAATTTATAACAATGAGACAAAAAGCACTTTAATAAAGGGGAAATTAGAAAGTTTAGGGGTAGAGGATTACACTAGAAATTTTAGTGAATATATTGTAGGGAATAAAGAAACTGTATATATAGATAATGATGGAAAATCTAGCTTAGATAATAACAATATATGGATACAGATATTAGATGAGCAAAGTAGTGAAATATATAGTTATAAAAAGCCAAATAGTATAAAAAAAAGTTATACTCCTTTTGAATTGATTAATCAATACAAATATGCAGATGAAAAAACATTAGCAACTATTTTCATGGGTGAAAAACAAATAGAAGGAAGTAAATACAGTTATATAATAGGATTTCCGCGGGATAAGATTCAAAGACAAGTAATTACTATTAAGAATAATAATTTTGTAGCAATTATAGGTAAATATATTTACAGCATTTTAATATTAGATGCATTAATTGCATTATTTTTTGCATATTTATTTTCAAGAAAACTAACTAGACCTGTTAGTAACATAATAAATGGAGTTCTAATATTATCGGATGGAAAATATGATTTAAAATTGCCTCAAAAGGGAATATACACTGGGGTATATAGGAACTTAAACAATCTTTCATCAACTCTTAGAAGTAATGAAATAGAAAGAAAAAAACTTGATCAAATGAGAGAAGAATGGATTTCAAATATGTCACATGATATTAAGACACCACTGGTATCTATAAAAGGATATGCTGAAATTTTAAGTAGTGATGAGTATGATTTATCAAAAGAAGAGATAAATCAGTATTCAAAAATAATAGAGAGTAAGTCTAACTATATAAAAGAGCTTGTAGATGATTTGAATTTAACAACAAGATTAAAAAATAAGGTATTAAAGCTAAATAAGAAAAAAGTAAATATGGTTAGCTTGGCACGAAATGCTGTAATTGATATACTAAACGATCCTAAGAATGCTAATGTAGATATTGATTTTATTTGTGATAATGAAGTTATAGAAGCTTTTGTGGATAATATTCTGATAATGAGGACTATAAAAAACTTGGTATATAATGCAATAGTTCATAATAAAGGGGGCGTAAATATAAAAGTATTGGTTGAGAAGAAGGATAACATAAAAATTGTTATAAGTGATAACGGAAAAGGAATAAGGCCGGAAGAACTAAACTTTATATTTGAAAGATATTACAGAGGTGCAAATACCGGAAAAGGACATGAAGGTTCGGGACTTGGAATGGCTATTGCGAGGGACATAGTAAAAGCACATGATGGAGAAATTAGGGTGCTAAGTGAGCTCGGACGTGGTACAGAAATAGAAATCAATTTATAAATAAGTATTCGATTTAAAGATTTTTATGAATATAATAAGAATGGAGATGGATAATGAATTTTATAGGTAATATTATTTGGTTGTTATTTGGTGGAATCATTTCAGCTATTGCATGGTTTTTATCAGGTCTAATTTTATGCGTTACAATTATTGGAATACCGTTTGGTATTCAATGTTTTAAGATTTCAATATTTGTATTGTGGCCTTTTGAAAAAGAAATAGAGCTTGGTAATTTTGGTGTTGGAGGATTGATTTTTAATGTTATCTGGATTATTTTTTTAGGATGGGAACTTGCCATAGCGCACCTCATTACAGGTGTGATATTTTGTATAACAATTGTAGGAATACCATTTGGGCTTCAGCATTTTAAATTTGCTCAACTTGGGCTCATACCTTTTGGAGCGAAAATACATTAGATATAAATTAGCTCAATATTATTTATAGAAAATAGGTAGGCAACATAGTATTCTATGATGCTCTATCTATTTTTTAGTTGTATTTTATTTCACATCTACAGTGACCTCAGGATACTTTGAGTAAGAACCTCTAGAGGTTACTACTCATCAAATATTTTCAGCTTATTAGGAAAGAAAATCATCATTGTAGTTCCAGAAGGTTCAGAAAACTGAACGGTTATATCTAATCCTAATTTTTTGCATAGTATTTTACATAGATAAAGTCCCATTCCCGTGGATTTCATATATGATCTACCATGATGTCCTGTAAATCCTCTATCAAAAACGCGAGGTATATCCTCAGGAGGAATGCCTATGCCGTTATCATGAACATGCAGAATGGTGCCTGATATTACTTGCCTCGTATAAAATGAAATTATTAGTTTATCACTTCGATACTTGATTGCATTATCAATGAGTTGTTTCAAAATAAATATAATCCATTTAGGGTCAGTTGTTACATCTAATTCCAAATCTTTCATTTGTATTTTGCCACTCATTCGTATGATACTCATTGAGCAGCTTTTTATTGTGCTATTGACTATGGATGAGAGACGAGTCGTCTCTATCTGATAATCGTCATAAAGCGTATTACTTCTGGCATAGTAAAGTGTTTGCTCAACATAACCTTCAATTCGATCAATTTCAGATTGTATTTGATGCGATATAGGTGATTTGTTATTTGCTATAATCAAATTGATTGCCGTAATAGGTGTTTTGATTTCATGCACCCATAATTCAATATAATCCTGATAGTTTCGTTGTGATATTTTAAAGCTTGCGATATTATCATTCATGACCTTTGTTGAGTCTTTCAAAATCTGATAAAAAACCTGACCACTAAAAAAATGCGGTGCTTCAACAATATCAGTGATATATGTCTTTTCATCAAGATTTTGAAAAATTAAAAGCAGTTCGCTGTAAAAATGCTTCATTCTGTAATAGTCAAAGCATAATCCAGAAATATAACAGAAAAGCAATATACCACAAATGAAAATAATAACAGAACTTTTAACATTAAATAGATATAGTATACCAGTGCTAATAACATAGGATAAAAGAACAAGAATAATTTGAATTGATTTTTCTTTAAGATAATTTATGACACTCATATCTGATACCCTTGACCGCGTTTTGTAATTAAATAATCGGTTAAGCCAAAAGACTTAAGTTTCCGTCTAAGCCTTGCAATATTGACATTCAAGGTATTTTCATCAACATAATCCCCATTTTGCCATAGCTCATTCATAAGATCATCCCTTGAAATTATATTGCCCTTATTCAGTATGAGCAATCGAATTATACCTAACTCATTTTTTGATAAGTCTACTTCCCCGCCATCATAGATCATTTTGCTTTTTAAAACATCTACGGTTAGGTCTTTATGGCTAAGTAAGATACTCTCAGGATTATCGGTGGTTCTTTTTAACACAGACTGAATATGAGCTAGTAATATTTGAAGATTATAAGGTTTAGTGATAAAATCATCAGCTCCAATGTTTAAGCTTAGCAATTCGTCTATTGGTGTGTTTCTGCTGGTGACAACGATGATAGGAACAGGAGATTGTTTGCGTATTTCACGGCATACGTGGAACCCGTCCTGATAAGGTAAATTTAAATCCAAAAGTATTAAATTAGATTCTGAATGTAATACAATTTCAATAATATTTTCAAAATCATTGCTATCAAAACACTCATAACCATATTTAGAGAGGAAACTCTTTAGCTCCCTAGAAATTGTTGGATCATCCTCAATGATAAATATCTTCATTTTACAGTCTCCTCTTCGATATAAATATAATAAACGATACCACGATGTTATATTGCAGTACTTTGCACATACGACAATTATAATGAATTATATGGTATATTGTACATAATATTCGTTATAATGGCAAGGAGTAGAGTAGCCCAACCATCACTTACGGTGCTGGTTACAGCAATGCAATTGATGATTAACCTTACAAAATGGTAATGCTACGGTAAGGTTAATCGATAGTTTGAAAAATAGAAAGATGATAAAGTAGGGTAAGAGAGAGAAAAGGAGCGATAACGATGAATATTAATACGATTTTAAAAGTTAAAGATATTGAAAAAGTATATGGGAATAAAGGTAAAGTTACACATGCATTAAATGGTGTTTCTTTTAAAGTGAATAAAGGAGAATTTTTGGGAATAATGGGTTCTAGCGGAAGCGGAAAAAGCACATTACTTAACTGTATCTCTACCATTGATACTATTACATCAGGACATGTATATGTAGACGAAGAAGATATCACTCTTTTAGGTGGAAGTAAGCTTTCCAAATTTCGTCGTGAAAAATTGGGATTTATATTTCAAGATTATAATTTATTGGACACATTGACAGCATATGAAAACATCTCATTAGCATTGTCCATTAATCATTGTCCTGTGAATAAAATGAAACAAGAAATAGATAATGTAGCTTTGGCTTTAAATATAGAGAAAGTGCTTAATAAGTATCCTTATGAAATGTCTGGAGGACAGCAACAAAGAGTGGCAGCAGCTCGTGCTATGGTGGCTCATCCATCTTTACTTTTAGCAGATGAACCAACAGGAGCGCTTGATAGTAAATCTGCAAAAATGCTATTAAAAAGTTTGGAAGATTTAAATCGTAATCAAGAGGCCACAATTCTTATGGTAACTCATGATGCGTATAATGCAAGCTTTTGTAAAAGAATCATTTTTATTAAGGATGGAAAAATATTCAATGAGTTATATAAAGGCAGTCATGATCGAAAAACCTTCTTTAATAGCATCATGGAAGTTGTTTCTGTTTTAGGAGGTGAGAGTGATAATGTTTTTTAAACTTGTTTTTAAAAATGTACGTAGGAGTATTAAAGACTATGTGGTCTACTTTTTAACATTGGCCCTGGCGGTTAGTTTGTTTTATGCATTTAATTCAATAGCATCTCAGCCAGGATTAAGCAAATTATCTTCTGCAATGAAAATGATGACCGATACTATGAATCAATATATAGGAATTCTATCAAAATTTATTGCTGTGATTCTTGCTTTTGTTGTAGTATACGCAAATCAGTTTATTATGAAAAGAAGAAAAAAAGAAATGGGAATGTATATGACTCTCGGCATGGACAAGTGGAGCATTTCATCTATTTTTGTGGGGGAAATTGTTTTGGTTGGTATTTTTTCCTTAATAGTTGGATTAGGTATAGGTTTGCTTTTATCACAAGGGCTTTCACTAATAGCGTTAAATTTATTTGCAACAGATGTATCTTCATTCCAGTTGGTTTTGTCTGTTAATGCTATAAAAGAAACAATTATTAATTTTGCTATTATTTTTGGGGTTGTTATGATAGTTAACACGCGTTCGATTTTTAAATTAAAGTTAATTGATTTATTAACAGCAGACAGAAAGAATCAAGAATTAAGAGTTCATAATAAATGGATTTCATTTTTATTACTTGCTACATCAGCATTTTGTATGATTTTAGGTATATACATACTATTTAGTACTGGACTTAGCAAAACAACTCTACCAAAAGTTATGGTGCTTATTGGGGTTGGTATTCTATTGTTTTATTATACTGCTTCTAGTGTAATGATATTATTTGTTCAAAAAAATAAACGTATGTACTTTCGTGGATTAAATACATTCTTATTTAGACAAATTGGTAGCAAGCTTCAGACAAATTATCTTGTCATCACAGTTATTAGTGGATTGCTTTTGTGCTCGCTTGTAGTCCTTAGCTCAGGGTTTAGTATTAGTGGTCAAATTAACAATCTGATGAAAAAATCTATTCCTTATGATGTTACCGTTCTGTTACCTATAAGCAAGAATAAAGTAACTCCACTAGAAAAATCCCAAAAAGATGGAGTCATTTTGCAAGAAAATTTGAAGGATTATTGTGAGAGCATTCTATATGTTACGGATTATACCTATGGAGATATATTTGAGGGGCAAGTCGTAAAATTATCCATTACGGATAAGGACATGCCAGAATCTAAAATTAACTTCATGTCAGAGACGGAGTTTAATAAACAGATGACTCTTCAAAATGAGAAACAGATTAGCTTATCTAAAAATCAATATCTTATAAATGCAACCTATAAGAACACAATACCTTATGTAGATCATTTTTTAAAGAATCATGGGAAGATTACAGTTTCTGGTCAAGAATTAACACCACAAAGGGCAGAACCCCTTAACAAGACAATTATAGCATTTGCTCCTATAGGCGCAAATGATCCGGGAACAATTATTGTACCTGATGAAATTGTTTCAAAGTTAATACCAGAGACATATTTTTTAAACGGTCTTTATAAGGCGGACGCGAACAAAGAATTATTGAACGCACAGATGATTAAAGCATGGTCTGATTCAATAGTAGGTGGAAGCATTACCTATACCACAAAAGATGTTCTGCAGGACTTCTATTTTGGAACATTTGGGGTTGTCGCATTCATATGTAGTTATTTTGGTCTTGTGCTTATTATAATTTGTTTGGCAGTACTCGCACTGCAACAATTAACTGAAACTCAAGATAACAAAGAACGATATCACACATTAGCCAATATGGGGGCAGATGGAAAAATGATTCGTAGCACATTGTTTCTACAGATTGGATTTTACTTTATTGTGCCACTCATTATGTCAATGGTCTTATCTATGTTTGTTACTAGATCCGTACTAAATGAAGTGGAGTCATTCTTTCAGATGTCTATTGGGCTAAATATGGGGGTAAGTTTTGCAATTATTATCGCTTTGTATATCGTGTACTTCATTGCAACTTACGAAAGTGCAAAACAAATCATTGTTGAACAAAAGATAAAATAAAGAAATATAGTGAGGAGTGAAGAATTTGGAAAATTTTTTATTGAATTTAGGAGTGTCTGAAGGAATTATTAAAACTATTCAATGGTGGTCGCCAGCCCTTGAAGGAATCGTAGTCATCATTGCTATAGTTATTGTTGTGAGGATTATTAAACATAAGAAAAACAAAATGTTAGGATAGGTGTGTTTCCTAATGCTCATATCCCTACGTACATACAAAATTTACGCAGAGTTAAAATATGATCCGCAGCTGGTGATTTTGGATATTACATTACCCTTTCATAATGGATTTCACTGGTGCATGGAAATTAGGAAAATATCAAGGATTCCAATAATTTTTGCGTCTTCCGCCAGTGATAATATGAATTTGATTATGGCTTTGCCATTAATATAGAATCACGATTAAAAGCATTTACTATATTTTCAAACAATTACATAAGTAATATATACTTGTATATAAATTTGTATCATTGTATAATTAAAATTGACCTTTTTGGTAGTTTATAATAAAAGTTTAAAAATATTATAGAGAGCAACTATAAAATATAAGGCAAAGGATGAAAAATATGACGAAAAAATTAAATCTAATTAAAAGACTAATCCTATTTTTTATAGGAATGAGTATAATACAGATCGGGGTAGCTTTGTTTTTAAAAACTAATATTGGATCTGACCCGTTTACTTTATTCACTCAAGGATTAGCATTTTTATTAAAGAAGACACCTGGGAATGCCAATATGATTATTTTATTTGTAGTGGTTTGCATAATACTTTTAGTTGAAAGAACGCGTATTAATATAGGAACAATTATATGCGTGGTGGGAGTAGGCCCCATTATGGATCTTGGGGTAAAGGCTGTTTCATTTTTCCCAATTGAATCTTTAAATACTGGCGTAAAAATACTTTTAGTTGTATTCGGATGTGTTCTAATTGCAATTGGATTCTCTATACTTTCAGCAAGTAATCTAGGCGTTGCACCAAATGATATTATTCCATTTATAATAAAAGATAAAACTAATTTAGAATATCGTTGGGTTCGTATGGGCTTAGATGCTACCTTTTTAATAACAGGATTTGCACTCGGTGGAGTATTTGGTATAGGTACAATAATATCTGCATTGTTAACAGGTCCATGCATACAATTTTGCCTTCCATATGGAGAAAAGTTAGTAAATTCGATTGTTAAAAATCAATCTGAACATAAAGAGGAAGAAAATGTATGCGTCGAAGCTTAAATTTAATTATATTAATGGATAGTAAAAGAAAAGTTTTCTATAATGATGACCGGGTAAAATAATAATAAAAACAACCATCTGGAGCCCAGATGGTTGTTTTTATTGAAATAAAGATTTATAATCAGCATTAGAAATTCCAGTTTTAAAGGCATTCAGGTCCTGAAAAGAACTTACATCTACCCTGTGTAAGGAAAGTAGACCATCATTTTTAGAGGACCAACTAGACGACTTACTATCAATGGTGAAAGCCATTTTGTAACCAGCTTCGTTCACAGCCTCAATGGCACTTTTGTTGTACGCACCACCAGGGTAGGCAAAGAAGTTTATTTCTTTCTTTAATATTTTTTCTAGATCTTTTTTAGATTGAATTAATGTTGCTAGTTGCTTATCCTTAGAAAGTGATTTTAACTTATCATGATTTACGGTATGGCTTTCTATATCTACTCCGTATTTATCCATTTCTAAAAGCTGTTTGGATGTCATAAATTCATGATCTTTATCAATATGAGAAGTAATAACAAAAATTGCTGCTTTAAAATTATATTCTTTTAGAACAGGGAACATAGCAGTATAATTATTTTCATAGCCATCATCAAAAGTAAGGACTACAGATTTTTCAGGTAGAGGCTTCTGATTCATAAAGTACTTATATAAATCTGTAAGCGTTATAGTCTGGTAACCGTTATCTTCTAGGTAGTTCATTTGCTCCTTAAACGTTTCAATAGGAAGAGAATTGGAATTACTTTTTCCAGAGGTAATTGAGTGGTACATTAGGACTGGAACACTCTCACCGTAAGGTTTATTAACTGTAGACTCTTTCTTTGTTATGGGTATAGGTTTTGAAATAGATTTTGAACATCCAAGGATAGAGGTTAAAAAAATTAATACAAATATGAAACACAAATTTTTTTTCATATCGACCTCCTAAACCGATTTACATTATAAATTATTATTTGTAATGTATAAAAAATTATACCTAAATTATTTTAGGAGAGTATAGAGAGTGCTAGAAATAAAACACGTAAGAATTTTTTGTATTAAGTTCTCTTTTTTAATAAGGTACATATAATAGTAACTGAATAGAAAAAGGAGTGATGTTAATGTCAAAGAGTGAGAATAACTGTGGTTGTGAAAAAAAGCATGAGGATAACTGTTGTAAAAAAGAAAAGCAATTCCACGACCATGAATTCTTAGGAAGTACTAGATTAGCAGAATTAGATAGTGAGGATGCTCATAACCACAGATTTGCTGGAGTGTCAAGTCCTGCAATACCAGTTCAAGGTGGGCATGTGCATAAAGTTAAATCAAGAACAGATTTTTTTGACCACTTTCATGAATTTGAAGCAACTTCAGGTTTAGCAATACCTGTTGGCGGTGGTAGGCATGTTCATTTTGTAAAGGCTAAAACTAATGTCGTTGATGACCATTGCCATGAATTAATATTTGCTACACTTATAGAAGCTCCAATATTTGAAGAAGCTTAATAAAAGAACTGAGTTAAGTTAAGGCATTGCTGCAAAAGGCAGTGAATGCTAACATCGTTCCATATAACAAGGCTGCACTCCTTTAAAATAAGTTTAAAGGAGTGCAGCCTTATTAATGCTTTGCTATGTTTTTTGAATATAACACGATATCAATTGAGTAGAAGTTATAAATTTATAGAGAAAATACTTATCTTTGGGTATAATCTAAATAAAAACTATAATAG
Organism: Clostridium sp. CM041; assembly: GCF_055081035.1. Lineage (NCBI taxonomy): Bacteria > Bacillati > Bacillota > Clostridia > Eubacteriales > Clostridiaceae > Clostridium > Clostridium sp. CM041. The sequence continues at coordinate 1,895,163 of NZ_CM143648.1, read as the reverse complement.
GTAGTGGCTAAAAGGAGAGATTTAATTGAATATACTAATTGCTGATGATGAGAAACAAATGGTAAAAATCCTTTCAGCTTATTTTCAAAAGGAAGGGTTTAATGCAATTACAGCAAAGGATGGAGAGGAAGCCTTAGATTTGTTTCATTTACATAAAATTGATTTAGCAATTTTGGATTGGATGATGCCAAAGGTTAGTGGAGTTGAGGCTTGTAAATATATTAAGGAAAATAGTAATACGAAGGTATTAATTTTAACTGCAAGAACACAAAATGAGGATGAAATTGAAGCATTAGATTGCGGAGCCGATGAATATATAAAAAAGCCTTTTGATCCTAGAATACTTTTAATAAGGGCGAAAAAGCTTATAAATTTTGATGATGAGATAAGTATTAATAATATAAAAATAAACACAGATGAGAAAAGGGTATATAATAATGGAGAAATATTAAAATTAACAAAAATAGAATATGATCTTTTGATTTCTTTTGTTAGAAATAGGGGGATTATTTTATCTAGAGATAAGCTAATAGATTTAGTTTGGGGAATGGATTATGATGGGGATCATAGAACGGTGGATACTCATATAAGAAGACTTCGAGCGAAAATAGGTGAGGATAGTATAAAAACCTATAGAAAAATTGGTTATAGTATGGAGGCGGATGAGAATCAAAATAAGTAAAAAGTTCACATTGTCTATAGCGTCAGTCACGATTTTTGTAACTATAATTTCTATGGTGATAAATGTATTTTTTATTGAAAGATTTTATATGTTTAAAAAGACAAGGGCATTAGACCAGATTTCTGAGCAAATAAACAGAAAAAAAACAGATTATATTTTTAAAAATATAGATGAAATGGAAAAGAAAAATGATGTCACTATAGTTTATTCGGAGGCAAGTAGCGATATTAATAATATTAATGAGGATTTAATAACTAAATTTAGTTCGAATAAAATAAAGCTAAATAAATTTTGGCTTACGGAAGATACTCTAAGTAAGTTAAATAGTAAAAGTGTAAACAAGATATATGACCAAGGAGTAACAAAATATAAGGTACTAACAAAGTTTATAAAGGTTGATAAATATATATTTGCTATAGCGATGCCACTACCATATATGGGAGAAACTATAGATATTATAAATAAATTTAATATATATTTAAATATATTTTCTTTGATTTTAATTATAATTTTAGTTGGCTTTTTTTCTAAAAAAATAATAAAACCATTAGAAATTATAAAAGAATTATCAAAGGATATTGCTAATTTAAACTTCAGAAAAGAGGAAATTAAAACAAATGATGAAATAGAAGAGCTTGCTATAAGTATAAATAGTATGAGTGGAAGCTTAGAGCGGGCACATAAAGAAATCAATTTTCAAAATGAAAAGTTAAAGACTTTAATTTCAGATATGGCTCATGAGGTTAAAACTCCATTAGCTTTAATAAAGGCGTATGGACAGGGAATTGAGGATGGTTTAGATGATGGGACATATATGGGAATAATTAATGAGCAAATAGACCATATGGATAGTTTAGTAGAAAATCTTTTGTTTTTGTCAAAGCTTGAAAAAAAAGAATTAAAAAAATCTAACTTTAGTTTAAAGAAACAGTTTAGTAGTGTTTTAAAAAAATATAAACTACTTATAGATGAGGCTAACATAAATTTTATATCAAATATAAATAAAGACGAGGAATATATTATTTATGGAGATGAGGAAGGCATTGATATTGTATTAAATAATTTAATTACAAATGCTATAAAGTATACTAATAATAATGAGGTAGAAGTAGAAATAGTCAAAGAAGATAATAAAACAATGTTTTCTATAAAAAATGGATTAGAAGAAAGTAGTAAAGAAGCTTTAGAAAATATATGGACACCATTTTATGTGCTTGAAAAATCAAGAAGTAAGGAACTTTCTGGTACGGGATTAGGGTTATCTATAGTGAAAAAAATATTAGAAAAACATAATCTTGACTTTGGATTTAATGTAAAACAGAATAAGATTGAATTTTACATAATATTTTAAATAAAGTTTTTTGTAACATTGGCGTAACACTTCTATAGTATTTTTAGTATAGTCGGAAAACAATAATTAACAATTTCCATATTTAAGTATTAAAAGTGCTTATTTGAATGAAAAGTTATATTTGAATTAATTACGGGCATGACAAAAAGACTTTTTTATACACTATTAAAAAAAGCCGTAGGCTGGTTATTGAATTGAAATTTATTTTAAATTACGCAGCTATATTTTTAAGAGTTGGGAAAATATCAGCAAGGGCTATTAATTTTTCTGATGCCCAAGCATCTATGAAACAGCAAAATGCACCAAGAAATACCCTTGTTATTCTATACCCAACAGAATAAATAATTGCATCTTCAGCATGAAAATTATTATTTATTCTATCCCAACACCTTTCAGTAGTTGAACGTCTTTTATAAAGAGATTTCCATTGTTTTGAACCTCTTAATATTGGAGTAAAATACCTTGGGTTATCTAATGTTTTAGTGTAATAAGATTTATTGCTTTTCATAGGACATTTTTCACAGTTTTCACATTGAACTGGGAATAACCATTTATGTCTATATTGTTTAGTAATAATTCCCCAATTACGAAGCTGATGTCCACAAACAGTTCCGTGTGGAATAGCATTCTTATCAAGTTTAACAAATTCACTATTTGATGATGGTTTTGAAGAACGTGAATTTAAATCAATAATAGGATTTATTCCATAATGCATGCATAAAAGATAAAAAGCATTAGCATCATAAGCAGAATCTAAGGCTACAGAATGAAATTTAATTTCAGGATATAAATCTACAAGTTCTTTAAGTGCATAAACTCCAGTAACAGCATCATGGCGTGCCGCGCTAACAAATTTAATATGGATAGGTAGGCTGTAAAAGCTATCACAGGCAGTAAATCCATGATAGGTATGACCATAGTAATAATGTTCATTAAAGCTATCCCAACCCCAGCTAGCACTGGGGTCGGTAAACTTTCGATAACAGTCACAATGTTCTCCTGGTTTAAGTTTGCAATCACAAACTTTTTTACCGTAAGGCGAAGCCTGTGTTGGCATACAGGTTCCGTCGCCAGCAATATTTAGTTTAGAAGGATCGCCCAAAATACCCATTGATAAAGAAGGAATAACAAATAATTCTTTAAGTATGTTGTTCATTTTGGATTCGCTTCTGTCAAGGAGCTTTAAATTATCAAATTTTAAGATTCTTTTAACTAAACGGTCAACTACACCAGATTTGGAGTTATTCATCTTTTGGTTTTTCTTTTGCTTTTTACGTGGTTTACGTTTAATTTTACGCAGTTTGGATTTATTAAGGATCTTATCCTTATGAATCAGCCTATCCATAAAATCATAAAAAGTACCTACACCAGGAAGTCGGTCAACATGTATGCCTTCGGCTTTAGAGTCTGAATAGCAAGCGGGTATAAAACCAGATAAAATTGAATAGAAAGGGTCTGAACGTAATGTTTTTACCCAAGAGGATATACTAGTTTCTTTACAATAAGCCATGATAATAAGTGACCTGAGTAATGCTGCCGCATCTTTTGGCGGAGCTCCTTGATTAGATTTAGAATAAGTACTTTCTATTAGAGGGACAATTCCGGTTAGGTCGGTAGACCATATTTTAGTTATTTGTGAACTACGCTCAAACAAAGTGATTTGTTGATTGGTTTGAATATAGAATTTTTCTAAAAATGTTTCAAGAAAATATTGATATTGGGAATGAGAAACCTTAACAGTTAACATAAAAACACTCCTCGCAAATGAAATAATGTAAAAAATATACATATTTAATTTTGCGAATTTTTACTAGCTGTCAAGTCTTATTTCACAATGTTTAAGTAAAAAAAATAAAAAATAATACGAATAGCTTAAATTTTCTAGGTTATTCGTACAATATGAGGCACCACGAATTTTTGAGGTGAAGTTGATTTTTGAGCAAAATGAATCAAGAGTTAGCAGTGCCTTAAGAGTTTCCGAGAGTGCACTATTTTACTTATGAGGTGATTTAGTTGAAAAAAAGAATATCATTAGTTTTAGTAGCTATAACTGTAACAACATTATTTTCAGGTTGTAATAATAAAGCTATTTCAAGTAATAATAAAGTTAATCCAATTAATAACAAAATGAATGCTAAGGTTGAAAATTTAGATTTTAAGTTTAAAGTAGAACCTGTTACCTTTAAGGTAACGGTAGAATCTAATGGAATCACGGAAACAGTATCTGAGCCTTTAGAAAAAACGGAGGTATCAAACTTAAAGGATAATGGAAATAAAATATCTTGGAGTTATAAAAAGAAAAATATTGATGTAGAAATTCAAAAGAAAGATAAGTATTTAGATGTATCTATAAAATCTAGTAATAAGGATGGTGAAAATGAATTTTCATGGCCGAAAGTAACAGGAGAAGGATATATGCTTCCATTAAATGAGGGTAAGTATATTCCAAAGGATGATAAAGTCTGGAAAGACTATTTAAATGGTAATGAAATGAAAACTTTAGAGTCTTTTTCTATGCAGTTTTTTGCATCAAGCAAAAAGAATTATTCGTTATTATATATAATTAAAAATCCTTATAATAATGAAGTTAAATTTGATACTAAAGAAAATATTAAATTTACTTTTAATCATGAATATCCTTCAATAAATATAAACAAAGATTATGGATTTAGAATTTATTTAACTAAGAATAATCCAGTAGATGTGGCTAAAACTTATAAAAATTTTATTGTGAAGCAAGGTAACTTTAAATCTCTAGAGGATAAGGCTAAGGATAATAAAAATATTCAAAAACTTTATGGAGCGCCACATGTTTATTTTTGGGATAGGTCGGCAATATCTGAGGAAAATATTAAATGGGATAAGATAAAAGGAAGCATTCCAAAAGATCTAAAACTTTGGATGCAGGAGTTATTAAAAACAAAGGTTGAGGATGGTGGAGAGCTCGCTACTGCTTTAAATGATTTAGATTCTTCAGATTATGTTGATAAATATACAAAAAATAGAATTATAAAAGGTTTTAATTCTGTAATAGAGTTAAAGGAGTTTTATAATCCTAAGGTGTTTTCGAATTTAGATAAAAAAAGTAAAGAGTTAATAGATAAGGGAATAAATAAATTAAACCCAGTAGAATTAATAGATTTAAATAAAGGTTTATTAAAATCATCTTTGGGAGATGTAGCAGATCCTATTGAAAAATGGGCAGATGCTAATACTGTTAATGTACTTTACGATATGAAAAAGTCCGGTATTGATAAAATGTGGGTTGGATTAGACGACTTTCAAGAAGGCTTTTTAAAGCCAGAATTAGTTGAAAAAGCAAATGAATTGGGATATTTAATAGGTACTTATGATTCTTATCATTCAATTCATAAGCCAGGACAAGAAAAGTGGTCAACAGCGAAATTTTCTGATACATCACTTTATGAAAATGCTACTGTAACCAATAAAGAGGGCAAAAAGATAGAGGGGTTCCAAGGGTCTGGGAGAAAGTTAAATCCAACACTTGCTATGCCAAGTGTAAAAGATAGAGTTTCATCTATTTTAAAGACTAGTTTAAAGTATAATTCGTGGTTTTTAGATACAGATGCAACAGGAGAAGTGGTGGATGATTATTCTAAAGGGCACCCTACAACAGAAGCAGGAGATATAAAGGCAAGAATAGAAAGAATGGAATATCTTCAAAAACAGTTTAATATGGTAGTTGGAAGTGAAGGAGGAAATGATTTTGCAAGCAAATCTATAGCGTTTGCTCATGGCATAGAAACGCCATCTTTTTCATGGATGGATAAGGATATGAGTAAAAATAAGGATAGTAAATATTATGTGGGAAGATATTATTCAAGCAATGGAGGAGCACCAGAGTTATTTTCAAAGCAGATACCTATAAAGGATAAGTATAAGAGGTTATTTATGGATACCGCATATACAATTCCACTATACAAGTTAGTTTATAATAATTCAGTTATTACTTCTCATTGGTGGGGCTGGGGTACATTAAAAATAAAAGATGAAGTAGAAAATAGAATGCTATATGAGGTTTTATATAATGTACCACCACTTTATCATATTGATAAAAATGAATGGAATAAGAATAAAGCCGTTATTGTAAAACATACAAAGGTATGGTCTGATTTTAGTAAAAAGGCAATTACTAAGGAAATGACAGATTTTAAGATTTTATCAAAGGATAGATTAGTCCAAATGACTAAATATGGAGAGTGCTTAAAGGTAATAGCTAACTTTTCAAATAAGGAAGTTAATGTTGAAGGCGAAAAAATTGCCGCAAAATCTCTTATTATATTTGATGGAGACAATAAAATTAAATATACCCCCTAAAGGACTAAGCTGTTTTTTTGGCTAAACGATAAAGATATGTAACGTTATAATGAAATAGTTTGGTACACGAATAACTTTCGTGTATCTTTTTTTTGTATGTGGTTAAAAATAAATATTTATGAAATTTAAAATTTCTATTGCTTTTTATTTTATATATGTTATTGTATTATTATAACGTAATATTAAGATATAATAATATATAAATATAAATTTTCTAGGGAGGCTTAAACTATGTTTAATTCAAAGGTTAAAAATGTCAGTGCAGAAGAGGCATATAAGCTTATAAGTGGTGATAAAGAACTTATTATTTTAGATGTTAGAACTATAGAGGAATATGATAATGGTCACATTCAAGGAGCAAAACTTGTTCCAGTTCAGATTCTTCCTATGAAACTTGCTGAATTTGATAAGTATAAAGATAAGCCGGTACTAGTTTATTGTGCATCTGGTGGAAGAAGCCCAAGAGCTGTGGATATTTTGGAAAACAATGATTTTGAAAATATTTACCATCTAGGTCGTGGAATATCTTCTTGGAGATACGGTCTAACTAGATGACGCTCGGTTAATATCCACATGATGTTAAGTATAAAATCAAAGATGAAATAATAATAAAGTTAGTAAACCAATTAAAAGAATAAGAGGGGGATATTTGTGATGAAAAAAATATTAATTGTAGGTGGCGTAGCTGGTGGAGCTTCAGCCGCCGCAAGGTTACGACGACTAGATGAAAATGCAGAAATAATTATGTTTGAGAGAGATGAATACATTTCTTTTGCAAATTGTGGGCTACCTTATTATATTGGTGAGGTAATAAAAGAAAGAGATAAGCTTTTAGTACAAACACCTGAGAGTATGAAAGCTAGATTTAACATAGATGTAAGAAATAACAGTGAGGTAACTTCCATTAACACCAGCAAAAAGGTTGTAACAGTTAATAGTAAGGCTAAAGGCACTTATGAAGAAAGTTATGATTATTTAGTGTTATCACCAGGAGCAAAAGCAATTAAACCTAATATAGAAGGTATAAACAATAAAAGAATATTTACTTTAAGAAATATACCAGACACTGATGACATTAAAACATATGTGGATAAAAAAGGTATTAATAGTGCGGTAGTTATTGGTGGAGGATATGTTGGTGTGGAAATGGCTGAAAACTTAATAGAAAGAGGTCTTAAGGTTACTCTAGTAGAAGCAGCACCTCATATAATGGCTCCTTTTGACACGGATATTGTTGTAACTGTCGAAAAAGAAATTTCAGATAATGGTGTTGAAATAATTTTGAATGATGGAGTTAAAGCCTTTAAAGATACTGAAGATGGTGTTGAAATAACTTTAGATAGTGGTGCAAAATTAAGCGCTGATATGATTATATTGGCAATAGGCGTATTTCCTGATACTGGATTTGCGAAAGAAGCTGGTATTAAAGTAGGCGCTAAGGGTCATATATTAGTAAATAATAAAATGGAAACTAGTGCAGAGGGAGTATTTGCAGTAGGTGATGCTATTGAAGTTGTAGATTTTATAAACAAAACAAATACTGCAATACCACTAGCTGGTCCTGCAAATAAGCAAGGTAGAATAGCAGCCGATAATATAGCTGGTTTAAAAACTACATATAAGGGAACTCAGGGTACTTCAATTATAAAGGTATTTGGTTTAACAGCTGCAAGCACAGGTAATAATGAAAGAACTTTAACAAGACTTAATATCCCTTATAAAGTTATATTTGTACACCCTGCAAGTCATGCTTCCTATTATCCAGCAGCTCTTTCAATGTCATTAAAACTTATTTTTAATGATGAAGGTAAAATACTCGGAGCTCAAGGTGTAGGTTATGATGGAGTGGACAAGAGAATAGATGTACTTGCTACAGTTATTAGACTTGGTGGAACAGTGACTGATTTAACTGAATTAGAACTTTCATATGCACCACCTTTCTCATCTGCTAAGGATCCAGTAAATATGGCCGGTTTTGTCGCCGAAAATGTGTTAGCAGGAAGAGTGGATGTATTAACCACAGATCAGTTTATAGACTACGATAAAGAAAATGTTACGGTATTAGATGTTCGTACTGAAATGGAATTTAATAATGGACATATTGAAGGTGCTATAAATATTCCTGTAGATAGTTTAAGAGAAAGAATTGGTGAACTTGACACAAACAAAGAAATTATTGAGTATTGTCAGGTAGGATTAAGAGGATACGTAGCTGCAAGAATTTTAGCTCAAAAACAATTTAAGGTTAAGAACTTAACTGGGGGATATAAATCAGCTTCAAGTTTAGAGTTTAAACCAAATAAAGCTAAAATTAAGAATATACCAAAAAAGCAGAGTTTAGATCCAGATACTCAAGTTATAAAGGATGAAGTGGCTATAAGCGTTGATAATTATGATAAAACTCTCGATGCTTGTGGACTATGTTGTCCTGGACCGTTAATTCAAGTTAAAGCTAGCATTGACGATTTAAATGAAGATCAAATATTAAAAGTAACAGCAACTGACCCTGGATTTTATGAGGACATTAAATCTTGGTGTAATAAAACAAATAATGAATTAATAGATTTAAGAAAAGAAAAAGGTATGGTTTACGCATTTATAAAAAAAAACAATAATGATCTTACAAAAGTAAATAAATCATTTTCCTCAGATACAGTGGATAAAAATAATAAAACAATGGTAGTTTTTAGTGGTGATTTAGACAAAGCTATTGCGGCATTTATTATCGCAAATGGAGCAGTTGCAATGGGGAGTAAAGTTACCATTTTATTTACCTTCTGGGGTCTTAACATCATACGGAAACCTGAAAAAGTATCTGTAAAAAAAGGTTTAATAGATTCAATGTTTGGAGTTATGATGCCAAGAGGAAGTAAGAAACTTAAACTTTCACAAATGAACATGATGGGAATTGGAGCTAAAATGATTCGATCAGTAATGAAGAATAAAAATATAAGTTCTCTTGAGGACTTAATAAAATCAGCGATTGATAGTGGAGTGGAAGTGGTAGCCTGCTCAATGTCCATGGATGTTATGGGAATTACAAAGGAAGAACTTATTGATGGAGTTAAAATTGGTGGAGTTGGTTATTACCTAGGCCAAACTGAAGATTCAAATGTAAATCTATTTATTTAATAATATATAAAAAAGTGTCTATCATATAAGATCCATTTTATTTTTATGCTAATACTTTTCAAGATTATACTAATTGTAATTTCAACCTATAAATATTCGTATTTTAATTGTATCTTCAACATGTTAAGAAAAAAAATATAAATTAAATATTGTTGTTTGACATTAATGGCAAAAGGATGTAAAATTTATTAGCATATGCCACCAATGAAGAACATTTAAGAACTTAAAAAAGTATATGAATTAAGGAGAATATTAATGGCAAGACCAGTTAAGGATAGAAGGGTGGAAAATTTACCGCAATATACATACTTTGTACCTGCAGGTAGAAGGAAATGTGAAATTGAAGAAATAATTATAAAGGTTGAAGAGTTTGAAGCCATGAGGCTTAAAGATGTTGAAGAACTAAATCAGGAAGAATGTGCAAAGAGAATGCTAGTTTCAAGACAAACTTTTCAAAATATAATTGATAGCGCACGAAAAAAGATTGCTATAGCTTTAATAGAGGGAAAGGCAATAAATATAAGTGGTGGAAACTATACGAGGAATATATGTCAATTCAAATGTGCATCCTGCGGTTATACCTATGAAATAAAATATGAAGAAGATAGAAAAATTTGTCCATCATGTGCTTCGCAGCAAGTTACTTGTAATAAAAGAAGTAGTTTTTGTCATGGACAATGTAATAAACAGACAACAGATGATAAATAGTTTTATAAGTTTTTACTTAAAATAAATCTTTGTTTATTGGCATTTGACAACAATAAATTATAGTATTATAATATAAATGGCATATGACAAATAAAAAGCGAGGTGATAATGCATGGCTGATTGTAAAAGTTGCCCATCAAATGGTGAGTGTGATAATAAAGATACATGTAGCATAGAAAATAATCCATTAAACAAAGTTAAAAACATTATCGGTGTCATGAGTGGTAAAGGCGGCGTGGGTAAATCAACAATATCTGCTCTTATTGCACATGAACTTAATAAAAAAGGTTATAAGGTCGGCCTTATGGATTCGGATATTACAGGCCCAAGTATACCAAGGTTGTTAGGTATTAAAGATGTTAAACCTGTAATGAGTGAAGCGGGTATTATACCAGTTAGAACAGTGGAGGGGATTGATGTTATTTCAATGAACTTTCTTGTGGAGAATGAAGAGGATCCAGTTATTTGGAGGGGACCCGCAATTTCTGGGGTTGTTAAGCAGTTTTGGACTGACGTTATATGGGGAGAGCTTGATTATTTAATTATAGATATGCCCCCTGGCACAGGAGATGTTGCTTTGACAGTAATGCAATCAATACCAATTACAGGTATAGTAATGATTTCAACTCCACAGGATTTAGTGTCTATGATTGTTGGAAAAGCAATCAATATGGCCCGTAAGCTTAATATAAATATATTAGGATTAATAGAGAATATGAGTTATATTATTTGTCCAGGATGCAGTGAGAAAATAAAGATCTTTGAATCAAATAACATAGATGAATTCTTAAATAAAAATGACCTAGATTTGCTTGGTGAAATTCCAATGTGTAGAGAAATTGTTAATATATCTAACAAGGGAGACTACAACCTAAACCCTGAATTAACAGAAATAGCTGAAAATATTATTAATAAAATGATTAAGAATATAAAAAAGTAAGAAAAAATGGGGGTAAGAGATATGAAAATAGCAATACCTAATAATGGTAGTATGGTAAATCAACATTTTGGAATGAGTGAAAGTTTTGTAATTGCGACAGTAGAGGACAAAAAGATAGTAAATATTGAAGAAATATCTGCAGTAGAGCTTGCACATCAACATCAAGGATTGGCAGACCTACTTACAAAGCACGGAGCAACAGTAGTTATTACTGGAGGAATTGGTGGGGGAGCAATTAGCGGTCTACAGCAGAATGGCCTTGAAGTGATAAAAGGAGCATCTGGAGAATATAAAAAGGTTATAGAGGAATATATTAATGGAACGTTAGAAGATAAAAATGTAGTATGTAATCATCATGGTGAACATCATCACCAATAAAGAAAAAGGAGCACAACTGTGCTCCTTTTTCTTTATTGTGCTAAAAAAAGGCAGAAGTCATTTTTATAAGTTTAATTAAATTCTGCTATTATATTATTAATATGAAATATTGGACTAAGTGTATATTAATCCAATTTTATTTATTTTGTAATATTACTATACATCATTTAAATTATTAATAAGATTATTTATTGAATTAATATTAGTTTGATATTCGGTTATTATAGTGTTTAATAGTTCAAAGGTGTTAGGAGCATCACTACCAGCAAGTAATTCATTAACAAATTTTATTCCCATGTATTCTCCTTGGACTGCTTCCTTAAGATAACTAATAGTATCAGTAGTGCCAATATGTTTTATGTTTGATATAGTTTCGGCTACGACACCTTGGATTCCTATACCATTTGATGGATTACCACCAAGATCCTGTATTTTAGTGGAAATTTGGGTTGTATGTTGCTTATGAATTTGTTGTATTTTTTGTAGTTCACTTTTGATATTAGCATCATTAGCATGCTCAATTAAGTCATCGAAACTATTAACAGTCATGTATTCGCCTTCTAGAATAGAATTCAAATTTTTAATGTTTTCACTATTCATATTATCAACTCCTTAACATTTATTTTACCCAAATAGATAATACTTATTAAAAAATAGAGATAAGAATATATTATATAAAAAGTTATATATAGTATTTTATTACGTTTACAGGCGAATAGTGTTACGTTTACATGGAAATAGTATTAAATCTAAGAACAAGTTAGATAATTATGTCTAATTGCTCTAAAATACGGAAAACGAAACTAAATGCTCGTAAAACAACGATTGAAGTGGATTGGTCCATAGAGTATAATAAATCTTGTAATGGATTAGTCCATTAATCCAATATGCTTTAGGAGGAATTTTTATTAACATCGAAATAAATAAAAAAAATGGAATACCACTTTATATTCAAGTTAAAAAACAAATCATGGATGAAATAAAAAAAGGAACTCTTAAGGTTGGAAGAAAAATGCCTACAGAAAGAGAATTGTCTGCGAGATTAAAAGTAAGTAGAAACACTGTAAGCACTGCATATAATGACTTAGAACAAGATGGTGCGTTAAAATCTTATCAAGGAAAGGGAACTTTCGTAGTTGAAGAATCTATATCTTGGGAAAGTCTGGATATTAAAAATAAGATAATGAAATTCATTGATTTAGGATTAGAGGAAGCTCTAGAAATTGGAATGAAACCAGAAGAATTTCTAGATTTAGTAAATCAAAGAGTAAATGAAAAAAAACAAATAATGGATAAAGTTATAGCAATATACATAGAGTGCAATATAGAGCAAGCTAAGATGTTTAGTAAACAACTTAGTAAAAATAGTAATATGGATGTAATGTTCTTAATGGTAAATGATTTACAAAAGATGGACAAGCTTACTAAAGATAAGATTGAAAGTGCTGAGTTTTTAATAACCACATTTAATCACATTAATGAAGTTACAAATTTAACTGATGGGCTTAATAAGGAGATTTTAGGAGTTGCTATAACTCCAAATTTAGAACCAATAGTTAAAATAGCTAGATACGGTGAGGATACAAAGTTTGGATTTGTATGTATCTCTGAAGAATTTATTTTTAAAATAAAGGGAGCTTTAGAAAAGGCAGGATTAGCTGATGCCAATATAAGATTCTCAAATACTACTGATGATAATGAACTTAAAGATATAATTCGAGAATCAGATGTGATGATAGTATCACCAGGCAGATATAAAGATGTTAAAAGTAAAAATCCCAACAATAAGGAAATAATTGAATTTCTATATAGTCTAGATGAGGGTTCAGTAAAAGCGCTTAAGTCAAAGATTATTGAAATAAAGTTCAAAAAATAATGTGTTAAAAAATTATTTAGGAGGCTTTTAAAAAATGGAAAAAAAGACTTTAATTTTAGGAGTAATAGGTTCAGATTGTCACGCGGTTGGTAATAAGATTTTAGATTATGCTTTAACGGAGGCTGGTTTTAATGTTATAAACATAGGAGTGCTTTCGCCACAAGAGGATTTTATAAATGCAGCTGTTGAAACTAATGCAGATGCCATAATAGTATCTTCTCTTTATGGACAAGGAGAAATCGATTGCAGAGGCATGAGGGAACAATGTGATGAAGCAGGATTAAAAGGTATATTACTTACTGTAGGCGGAAATATAGTTGTAGGAAAACAAAATTGGGAAGATGTGCACAGTAGATTTAGTGAAATGGGATTTGATAGAATATATCCACCAGGAACAACACTCGAAACAACAATACATGATTTAAAAGAAGATTTGAAAATATTATAAAATCAATAGGAGTGATATAAGTGGATGCATATTTACTTGTAGATTTTGGAAGTACATATACGAAATTAACTGTTGTAGATATAGCAAAAGAAGAAATAATTGCTACAGCTAAGGACATAACGACAATTGAAGACAATATAATGATCGGTTATGAAAAAGCCTATGCAAAAATAGAACCAATATTAAAAGACAAAAATGTTAATCTTATTAATAAATTAGCATGCTCCTCAGCAGCGGGAGGCCTTAAGATGATAGCTATTGGACTAGTACCAGATCTAACTGCAGAAGCTGCTAAAAGAGCAGCACTTGGAGCTGGAGCTAGAGTATTAAAAGTATATAGCTATGAATTAACATTGACTGAAATTGAAGAAATTAAAAATTCGGATTTAGATATAATACTTCTTGCAGGTGGAACTAATGGTGGCAATAAGGAATGCATTATACACAATGCAAAAATGTTAGCTGACAATGGAGTTAAATTACCAATAGTAGTAGCTGGGAATAAAGTAGCAAGTGATGAAATAAGACAAATACTCACTGACGCTAAAATGTATTTTAGCATTACTAAAAATGTAATGCCAACTTTAAGTAAACTAAATGTAGAGCCAGCTAGAGAAGAAATTAGAAAAGTCTTTATGGAAAAAATTATTGACGCTAAAGGGCTAAGTAATGCAGAAGATTTAGTGAAAGGCATTTTAATGCCAACACCAGCAGCTGTTCTAAAGGCAGCTACGATACTTAGTGAAGGCAGTGATGAAGAAAAAGGTCTAGGAGATTTAATAATTATCGACATTGGTGGAGCAACAACGGATGTACATTCTATAGCAGAGGGAGAACCTACAAAGTCTGGCGTTTCAATAAGAGGCCTAGAAGAACCTTTTGCAAAAAGAACTGTTGAAGGTGACCTTGGTATGAGATATTCTGCAGTTTCTTTGAGGGAAGCGGCTGGTAGCAGAAAAATCAGAAAGTACTTAGGGGACACAGAAAGAAAAATTGATATTGAAGCTAGTTGTAAATATAGAATAGAGCATATAAAAATGGTTCCTACAACTAAGGAAGAAATAGAATTTGATGAGGCTATGGCGAAAGTAGCCACAGATATATCTATGGAAAGACATGTAGGTACTATAGAACACACAAACACTCCTATGGGGGCTATGTACACTCAAACAGGAAAAGATCTTATGGAAGTAAAGTATATGATAGGTACAGGTGGAGCATTAATACATAGTAATAATCCACAAGATATTTTAAAAGCGGGAGCCTTTAGTGCAGAGAATCCAACGTATTTAAAACCGCGGGATGCAATGCATTTAATTGATAAAACTTATATATTATCTGCAATGGGATTATTGTCTCAAGATTACCCAGACAAAGCTGTTAGAATCATGAAAAAGTATTTAGTAAAAGTATAATTAATTAGGAGGTAATTTCAGTGGAATTAAGAAATAAAAAATGGTCGGATGAAGAGTTCTTTGAGGTTAGAAAAGAAGTAGTAAGTCAATGGCCAACAGGTAAAGAGGTAGATTTAAAAGAAGCTGTAGAATATAACAAGAGAATCCCAGAGCATAAAGATTTTGCAAAAAAATTAATAAAAGCTAAAGAAGAAGGAGTAACACTCGCACAACCAAGAGCAGGTGTTGCGTTAATTGATAAGCATATCGAATTATTAAAACACTTAGAGGAGCAAGGCGGAGCAGATTTACTACCAACTACAATAGATAGTTATACAAGACTGAATAGATATGATGAATGTGAAATTGGTATACAAGAAAGTTTAAAGGCTGGAAGATCTTTACTAAACGGATTCCCAGGAGTTAATCATGGAGTTAAAGGTGGTAGAAAAGTATTTGAAGCTGTAAATTCTCCATTACAAGCAAGACACGGAACTCCAGATGGAAGATTATTAGCTGAAATCACTCATGCTTCAGGTTGGACTTCAAATGAAGGAGGCGGTATTTCTTATAATATTCCATATGCTAAAAATGTAACTTTAGAAAAATCAGTTTTAGATTGGCAATATTGTGATAGACTTGTTGGTTTTTATGAAGAACAAGGAGTCTCATTTAATAGAGAGCCTTTTGGACCATTAACAGGAACTTTAGTGCCACCTAGTACGTCAAATGCAATTGCAATAATTGAAGCTTTACTTGCTGCAGAGCAAGGAGTTAAAAACATTACGGTTGGATATGGTCAGTGTGGAAATTTAATACAAGATGTTGCAGCTATAAGAGCATTAGAAGAGCAATGCGACGAATACTTAAAAGCTAATGGATATAAAGATATATATTTAACCACGGTATTACATCAATGGATGGGAGGCTTCCCTGAAGATGAAGCGAAAGCTTTTGGAGTTATAGCTACGGGAGCTTCAACAGCAGCACTTGCAGGAGCAACAAAAGTAATAGTTAAAACTCCTCATGAGGCTATAGGAATCCCTACTAAAGAAGCTAATGCTATGGGAATAAGATGTACAAAGATGGCTTTAAACTTATTAAAAGGCCAAAGGATGCCTATGTCTAAAGAGTTGCAAACTGAGATAGAAGTAATAAAGGCTGAAACAAAGTGTATGTTAGATAAGATGTATGAAATCGGAAAAGGCGACTTAGCTATAGCGACAGTTAAAGGATTTGAAATGGGGATTATTGATGTACCATTTGCACCAAGTAAATATAATGCTGGTAAAATGATGCCTGCAAGAGATAATAATGGAGCGATAAGATACCTGAAATTTGGGAATCTACCATTTACACAAGAATTGAAAAATTTCAATATGAGAAAACTTGAAGAGAGAGCAAAATTTGAAAATAGGGATATAAGCTTTCAAATGACTATAGATGATATATTTGCAGTAGGAAAAGGTGTGCTTATAGGAAGACCACAGAATAAATAAATGTATAGATGATTCAAAGTTACAAAAAAAATTTATAGAAGGACAGGTGTATATTATGAAAATTATTGATGTAGTGTGTTCAACAGGAAGAACAGGATTTTATTTTGACGACCAAAGAGCTATAAAAAAAGGCGCAGACCATGATGGATTTACATATGTAGGTGCGCCAGTAACAGAAGGATTTACATCAATTAGACAAGCAGGAGAATCAATATCAGTAATGATTATACTTGAAGATGGTCAAGTAGCTTACGGAGACTGTGCAGCAGTACAATATTCAGGAGCCGGTGGAAGAGATCCATTATTCCTTGCAAAAGATTTTATACCAATTATAGAAAAAGAAATAGCACCAAAATTAATAGGTAGAGAATTAGAAAGCTTTAAATCACTCGCAGAAGAGTTTGATCACATGTTAGTTAATGGTAAAAGGCTTCATACAGCAATGAGATACGGAATAACTCAAGCTATTCTAGATGCTGTCGCAAAAGCTAAAAAGGTAACTATGGCAGAGGTTGTGCGCGACGAATACAAAACTGGAGTAGATATCAAGAGAATTGATATTTTCACACAATCAGGTGATGATAGATATGCAAGTGCAGATAAAATGATAATAAAAGGTGCAGACGTAATGCCTCACGCACTTATAAATAACGTAGAAGAGAAATTAGGGCTTAAGGGTGAAAAATTACTCGCTTATGTTGAATGGTTAAAAAATAGAGTATTAAAAATAAGAACTAGCGAGAGTTATAATCCAATATTCCACATAGATGTATATGGAACAATAGGACTAGCTTTTAATAATGATATAAAAGCTATGGCAGATTATATAGCAACACTCGAAGAAGCTGCAAAACCATTCAAGTTAAGGATAGAAGGACCTATGGATGTTGAGCATAGAGAAAGACAAGTTGAATCATTAGCTGGATTAACAGCAGAACTTGATAATAGAAAAATTAATGTGGAACTAGTTGCAGACGAATGGTGTAACACATATGAAGACGTAGTGTTATTTGCTGATAAGAAAGCGGGCCACATGCTTCAAATAAAAACTCCAGACTTAGGTGGAGTTAACAACATAATTGAATCAATACTATACTGCAAAAAGCAGGGCCGTGGAGCATACTGTGGTGGAACATGTAACGAAACTAACAGATCTGCAGAAGTTTGCACAAACATAGCTATTGCTTGTGGAGCAGATCAATGCTTAGCAAAACCAGGTATGGGTGTAGATGAAGGTTACATGATAGTTAACAATGAAATGAATAGAGTTGTAGCTTTAGTTAATAGAAAAAAATAAGAAGAATAATGAATGAGGGGTAATTGGAAAAGGCGGTTTATTTAAACTGCCTTTTCCAATATTAGATGTTGAATTAAAAAGGAGAATAACAATGAAAGAAATAAATGTAGCTGAAATAACAAAAACCGTAAGAAATTTATGTATAGATGCTAATTACTATCTTTCTGATGATATGAGAAACAAATTAACAAAGGCTAGAGAAGAGGAAACTTGGGATATAGCTAAAGGTGTTTTAGATAAGATTTTAATAAATGTAGATATAGCTAAAAATGAAAAAATGCCAATGTGTCAAGATACAGGGATGACTTGTGTGTTCATAGAAATTGGTCAAGATGTTCATATAGTAGGAGGCAGCCTTTACGAATCTATTAATAAAGGCGTAGCCGCAGGATATGAAGATGGATTTTTAAGAAAGTCAGTAGTTAAAGACCCAATAGACAGAGTAAATACAAAAGATAACACTCCAGCAGTTATATATTATGATATAGTTCCAGGAGATAAGTTTAAAATAACTGTAGCTCCAAAGGGCTTTGGCTCAGAAAATATGAGCCAGATTAAAATGCTAAAACCTTCAGATGGTCTTAAAGGGGTTAAGGAATTTATTCTAAAAGTAGTAAAAGAAGCTGGTCCTAACCCATGTCCACCAATAGTTGTAGGTATAGGATTAGGTGGGACTTTTGATAAGGCAGCTAATCTTGCTAAAAGAGCAGCGATTAGACCTACTGAAGAGGCAAACTCAAATCCTTTCTATGCAGAACTTGAAAAAGAGCTTACTCAGGAAATAAATAAGCTTGGTATAGGACCTCAAGGTTTTGGTGGAAGAACTACCGCATTAGCTGTTAATATTGAAACTTATCCAACTCATATAGCGGGTCTACCAGTTGCGGTAAATATAAACTGCCATGCGGCAAGACATGCGAGTAAAGAGTTATAATAAGGATAAGGGGAGGAAAATGTTATGGAGAAAAGAATAACTACGCCACTTACAGAAGATAAGGTTAAAGCTTTAAAGGCAGGAGATAGTGTGCTATTATCTGGTGTTGTATATACCGCTAGGGATGCAGCTCATGCAAGACTCGTGGATCTTATAGATAAGGGAGAAAAACTTCCGATGGATATTAAAGATGCGGTCATATATTATGTTGGACCAACTCCAGCAAAGCCTGGAAGGGCCCTTGGATCAGCAGGGCCAACTACAAGCTATAGAATGGATGCTTACACACCAAAGCTTTTAGAAAAAGGATTAAAGGGAATGATAGGTAAGGGATTAAGATCACAAGAGGTTGTGGACTCTATGATTAAAAATGGTGCTGTATATTTTGCAGCCATTGGTGGAACAGCGGCTCTAATAGGTAAATGTGTAAAAAAAGCAGAAATAGTAACCTATGAGGATTTAGGTTCTGAAGCTATAAGAAGACTTGAGGTAGAGGATTTACCTATAGTTGTAGTAATAGATAGTGAAGGTAACGATCTATATAAACAAGGACAAAATGCTTATTTGGAAAGTGTAAAATAAATTTGATTTAAGTTATAGTGTGAGGTGATACCATGGAAATTAATAAACCAGCAAAAGCCGGAACAATGGAATCTAACGATATATATGTAATGCTTATGCCAAACCCTAAGGGCGGTATTGAAATAAATCTTCAAAGTATTGTTATGAAACAGTTTGGGGAAGAAATAGAAAGAGTAATACGGGGTACTCTTAAGGAATTAAAAGTAGAAAATATTATAGTAAATGCTCAAGATAAAGGTGCATTAAACTATACAATAAAAGCTAGAATAGAAACAGCTACAAAAAGAGCTCAATAAGAGGTGATGTATATGAAAAGGTTGAGAAGAACTATGCTATTTATGCCTGGTAATACTCCAGCGATGCTTCAGGACGCAGGAATTTTAGGCGCAGACTCAATTATATTAGATTTAGAGGATGCTGTAAGTCTAACAGAAAAAGACAGTGCTAGAATTTTGGTAAGCGAAGCAATAAAAAATGTAGATTATAGTAATGTAGAAGTGGTAGTTCGGGTAAATCCATTTTCTACTGAATTTGCACAAAAGGATATTGATATAATTGCAAGAGTTAAACCAGATACATTGATGATACCGAAAGCTACAGAAGAAGAACTAAAGGCTATAAATGAAATACTTACAAACATAGAAGCGCAGGAATGTTTTGCAAAGGGAAGTATAAAGCTAATTCCAATAGTGGAAACAGCCTATGGAGTTGAAAATGTTTATAACATAATAAAATCTTGTGATAGGATAGTAGCTGTTTTACTTGGAGGAGAGGACTTAACTTCAGATTTAGGTATAAAAAGAACCAAAGAAGGAGAAGAAGTTTTCTATGCAAGGAATCGAGTAGCAATTGCATGTAGGGCAATGAAGGTGGATTCTATTGATACTCCATTTACAGATACTAACGATTTTGAGGGATTATCAAAAGATACGTTTAAAGCTAAAAGCCTAGGATTCACAGGTAAAGCGGCAATAAATCCAAGACAGATTGATACCATTCATTCTGTATATGCTCCAACTTCAGAAGAAGTAAAATACGCCAAAAGAGTCCTAGAGGCTATGGAAGAAGCAGAAAAAGAAGGAAAAGGAGTATTTTCCCTAGATGGGAAAATGGTAGATGCTCCAGTTATAAATAGAGCTAAAAACACAGTAGCTTTAGCAAAGCTTTTAGGCCTTATATAAAAGCTTTTTTAAGCTACTTTAGTGGATTAGTTAATTGAGGTGATAGTAATGAAAAATATACTAGGTAGAGAAATACCAGAATATATAGAAGGTTATGGAAAAGTAACCCCTTTCGAAGGTGCATTTAAACATGTTGGCATTAAAGTGAAAAAAGAAGTAAAAGTAAACTCTGTAACTCCTAGTGACGAAAAAGTTTTAAGTAGTATAGAGGAAGTTTTAGAGAAGGTTTCATTAAAAGATGGTATGACAATTTCATTCCATCATCATTTAAGAAATGGAGATCATGTATTAAATTTGGTGGTGGATGCTATTGCAGAAAGAGGAATAAAGAATATTACCTTAGCGGCAAGCTCTCTGTTCCCAAACAATGTGCCTTTAATTGGGCACATAAAAAACGGTGTAATTACTAAAATAGTGACTAATTATATGTCAGGTCCTGTGGCACAAGAAATTTCCAGAGGAATATTAAAAACACCAGTTATAATGCATACCCATGGTGGACGTGCTAGAGCAATAGAAAGTGGAGATTTGCACATAGACGTAGCTTTCATTGCAGCACCTACAGCAGACACATATGGAAACATTAATGGATTGTATGGAAAATCAGCCTGCGGAGCCCTAGGTTATGCAGTATCAGATGCGCAGTGTGCAGATAAGGTAGTGGCAATAACAGATAATTTGGTACCTTACCCTACTTGCCCTATAGAAATAAGTCAAATATATACAGATTATATTCTAAAGGTAGATTCCATTGGTGATCCAGCTGGAATAGTATCAGGTACTACAAAAATCACTAAGGATCCAGTGGGGCTTAAAATAGCTAAAATGGCAAGTGATGTTATGGTTGCGTCAGGGCTTGTTAAAAATGAAATGTCATTTCAAACAGGCGCAGGTGGGATTTCTTTAGCTGTAGCTGCAGAATTAAGAAAGTATATGAAAGAGAATGGTATAGTTGGTAGCTTTGCGTCAGGTGGAATAACTGGATATCTTGTAGATATGTTTAAAGAAGGATTATTTAGATCATTATTTGATGTGCAGTGTTTTGATTTGCAAGCAATACAATCTTATGTAAGTACTCATAAACATCAAAGAATGTCTGCTTCCATGTATGGAAATCCAGATAACAAAGGTGCAGTTGTAAATAACCTAGACATAGTCATATTAGGTGCTACAGAAATAGACACAAATTTTAATGTTAATGTAACCACTGGTTCAGATGGGGCTATCATGGGTGGTTCTGGGGGCCATAGTGATACAGCAGCAGGAGCTAAGCTTACAATAATTGTTACACAATTAACGAAGGCAAGACTTCCAATTATAAAGGATAGTGTAACTACGGTAACAACTCCAGGAGAAAGTATTGATGTTATTGTAACAGAAAGAGGAATAGCCGTTAATCCAAAGAGGACGGACATAATTGAGAAATTAAAGAAAACTAATCTTCCTATAATGACGATTGAAGAGATGAAAGCAATAGCTGAAAAAATGACAGGTAAACCAAAAGCAATTGAACTTTCGCAGGAAATAGTTGCAGTTATAGAATATAGAGATGGTTCGGTAATTGATGTGGTTAGAAGACCACTATAATGCATAAAATAAAGCTGAAAATAATTATTTTCAGCTTTATTTTATTTATATTAAACGTTGCTATGGTAAACCTATATATATTGGATTTTATCGCATAATAAAGATATAATAGAGTGTAGCGATAATATATCTTGGGGAGGACCAGAAGCTTTCATAAGGAGGATTTCTATGTATGGATTTAACGCTGAAAGAATTAATCTAAAGGATGAAGATGAGGTAAAGAAAGTAAAAGATTTTTTGCAGACATTTGGATTACTACTTGATGATAATGTGGATTATACCATTGTTATTAGAATAAATAAAGAGATTAAAGCCACTTGCTCTAAGTCGAAAAATGTGTTTAAATGTTTTGCAGTTTCAGATGATTTAAGAGGAGAAGGGGTATCCGCTATATTGATGGGAACATTATCGAACAAGCTTTTTGAGGAAGGAATTTATCATAGTTTTATATTTACTAAGGTAGAAAACACAGATATATTTACGTCGCTTGGGTACAAACTTGTACATAAAATAGATAATGTAGCTCTACTTGAAAGTGGGATATATGATATAAAAAAGTATTTAAATGATATGCAAGAGGAATACGATATAGATGCAAATACTCAGAAGTCAGCGATAGTTATGAATTGTAATCCCTTCACACTAGGACATAAGTATTTAATAGAAGAGGCTTCGAGGCAAAGCACAGAAGTCCTGGTATTTATAGTTGAAGAAGATAAATCTTCATTCCCATTTATCTATAGATATGCTATGGTTAAAGAAGGTGTTTCCCATTTACATAATGTACGGGTGATTAAAGGGGGAGAATATATTATTTCGGAGGCTACTTTTCCATCCTATTTTTTAAGAAAAGAAGATGTAATACTAAAGGCATATACAACACTCGATGCATCAATTTTTGGAAGATATTTTTGTGAAACCCTAAATATAACTAAGAGATTTATAGGAGAAGAGCCTTATTGCAACGTTACAAACGCTTATAATGAGGCTTTAAAGGAATTACTACCTACCTATGGGGTAGAAGTAGTAGAGGTAAAAAGAAAAGCTCTTATAGGAGACATTATCAGTGCCTCAAAAGTTAGAAAATTAATTAAGGAAGACCAAATAAGCCATATTGAACATATTGTACCTAGTTCAACGTGGGAATTTTTAAATACTTTGGTAGGAAAGGAGATAATGCAGAAAATAAGGCTCAGCGATTCTCCGCATTAATTTTGATATGTATACAGCAGAAGATATATTGCTAGCAAGAGAAAAAAGAATTGAATATCAAGAAGAACTAGTGAAGAGATATAAAATGCCAATACTAGTTGTTAGGGTTAACTATCCAGGCATAAACAAGGATAATCATTATTCACAAGAAATAACTGTGATTATTGATCAAATAATTTGTAAAATGCTTTCTGATTCTATTAATTATAAAAAAATAGTTACAACTGCAGAAGGTCCCATTGTGATTATGTGCATAAATAAGGAAGCAAGGGACATTAAATCGATGACACTTAATATAGAAAATAATCACATTTTGGGAAGATGTGTAGACTTAGATGTATATGATGAAAAAGGTAGAGGTATTAGTAGAAGGGATTTCGGGTTAGATATGAGAAAATGCTATATCTGTGAAGACGTAGCTCATAATTGTGTAAGAAGTAAAAAACACAACTTCGATGAAATTGAAGAATTTATCAAAAGTAGACTTGTAGAATATGGGGAGAAACTTTATGAATAATAAATATTTAATATCCCATGAAGCGTTTCTTATAGCAGAGTACGCAATTGAAGCAATGCTTTGTGAAGTAGCTGCATATCCGTCGCCTGGGCTAGTATCATCTATATCAAAAGGCGCGCATATAGATATGGATCACTATTCTTTTATTAAAAGCACCTCAGCTCTAAGTAAGTATATGGTATTGTTTGCCCAGGAAGGATATTCAAAGAGAACTCCTAAAGAAATATTTAAGTCTATTCGAAATATAGGAATAGAAGCCGAAAAAGAGATGTTTAAGGCTACAAAGGGTGTAAACACTCATAAAGGCATGATTTTTCTTTTAGGTATAAGTTGTGCAGCCGTGACCAAAGTAATGTATGATAAGAAAGATTTTGGGGAAATTCAAAATATAATAAAGCAAATGACTAGAGGACTTGTTCAGGATGAATTATTTTATATGAATAAAGATAAAGTCACAAGCTATGGAGAAAAATTATTTTTAAAATATAATGTAGAAGGAATAAGAGGGCAAGTAGAGAGAGGCATTCCACTAGTATTTGATTATTCTCTTGGAGTATATAAGGAAAATAAAGCTCAAAAATTAAATAGTAGATTAATACATACTCTCATATCCATTATGCAACATTGCGAGGATTCGAATGTTCTTCACAGACATTCGATGGATACGTTAAAAGAAGTGAAGAAAAAGGCAATTCATATAATCTCTTTAGGTGGAATGGCTACAGAAAGCGGTAAAGTAGCAGTAGAAGAATTGGACAAAGAATTTATAAAAAGCAACATAAGTCCAGGAGGATCAGCAGATTTGCTAGCCGTAACGGTATTCTTTAATTCTGTAGAGGAATATTTGAGTACTTTAACAGAATCTCGTAATCGCTTATAATATTTACCTGTTTGGAGGGGTATATGCTAAAGACAAAGAAATATATTGTCATATCATTAATTGTATCTCTATTCGCGGAAATATATTTTTACTCATCAGAAAGTCAACTGAAATTTTCAGTAGGGGTAATTATTTTCAACTTAAGTATACTAATAATGGACGATATGTCAGAAGTGAAAATGGCGTTTTTATGTGGCTTAGTAATATTCGTAATTAGGAATATTTTTGGCATAGTATTATCACAGTATGGAATTATAGATATAATAGTTTCTAATTTTCCTTCACTAGTATATTATTTAATTTATGGAGCTTTTATTAAGCTTACTAAAGTTAGAAAATATAAAGACCGTATAGTTAATACAATTTTATTATTAACATTAATAGATTCGATAAGTAACATATTTGAAGCTATGATGCGAAATGGCATTAATTTATGTATTTTAAGAATCATATTTTTGGCAGGATTTATTAGAGCGTTTTTATCTTACATTGGTTACCTCACTTATGATAAGCAAAAATTATTTATCATAAATAGTGAACATCAGAGGAGATATACAGAGCTCAATTTATTAATTTCAAATATACATGCAGAAATGTTTTATTTAAAGAAGTCTATGAAAGATATTGAAAAGGTGATGTCAAAAAGCTATTGTTTATATGAAACTTACAAGTATAATGATGATTTAAGAGAAAAAACATTGGACATCGCTAGAGAGGTACATGAAATAAAAAAAGATCATTATAGAATTTTAAAAGGATTTGAATCACTTATAGATAATTTTGAAAATCAAGATGAAATGACACTCTCAAATATTTTTACTATTATTAATGATAATACAAGCAGATATATAAAAGAAGGCAATAAAGAAATAATAATAGAATTCCAGTTTGAAAATGATTTTACTATTAGGGATTATTATAATTTATTTATTATTCTTAATAATTTAATAATTAACAGTATAGATGACTGTGAAAATGAAGGGTTCATTAAAATATCTGAAAAAGAAGATGAAAGTAATATATATTTTGAGGTAACTGATACAGGGAAAGGAATTGATGAAGAGATTATTCCTTATATTTTTAATCCAGGGTTTACTACAAAGTATGATAATATAACAGGAAAAGCATCTACGGGTATCGGACTTTCACATGTTAAAAATATTATTGAAGACTTAGGAGGAGATATAGAGGTAAAATCAGATAGAGTGACGGGTACTACATTTATATTGAAAATACCTAAGAACTCATTGAATGGAGGATAACTGTGGGAAAAAGTTTTTTGATTATTGATGACGATGTTAATATTAGAAAAATGCTAGGCCTTTTAATAAAGAAAAATAACCTTGGAAAAGTTATTTCTGAAATAGATAGTGGTGAAGATGCTGTGCAAGAGATTATATTCTATAGTCCGGATATAGTGCTTATTGATTTTTTGTTACCTACAATGGATGGAATTGAAATAATTAAGGATGCTAAGAGGGAAGGATATAATGGGAAGTTTATTATGATATCTCAAGTTGAGGATGAGTCATTGGTATCAAAAGCCTATGAAAATGGAATAATTTTTTTTATAAGTAAACCTATAAACAGTATAGAAGTTACTAATGTTATAAGAGGGGTATGTCATAATATTGAGCTTGAAAATTCGTTAGCACTTATAAAAAGTGCAGTATCAAGCTTAAACAATGATAAAAGTATAACAAAGGAATTATTTTTGGATGATCAAATAACTAATATTTTTGCCGATATAGGTATTACAGGTGCTGTAGGGAGTAATGAGCTAATAAAAATTATACATAAAATAATAGATTTTAAAAAAAGGAATCCATCATCTACATATCAGCTACAAAAAATATACAGTGAAATCGCACAGGAGGAATATGGGGATGTAAACATAAATAAAAAGGCATTAGAACAGAGGATTAGGAGAACTATTCAAAAGGCCTTAAAAACTATAGCAGAGATCGGTTGTGATGATTATAGTAGTAGTATTTTTATGGAATATAGCACATTATTATTTGACTTCAAGCAAGTAAGGCAGGAAATGAGACATATAAACAATGATTCAAATGAGTCCGGTAAAATAAATACGAAAAAATTTATTGAAAGCATTATTACCAAATTAAGCTCATAAGTATTCAAAACATAGTCCTATAGATAACAAAAAAATATTAATAACATGAAAAGTTAATTTATTTGTGCAAGAGTTCGTAGTTTTGTGTAGTTATTTGTATAATTTGATTATAATATATAGTATATAACAAAAACATCATCAGGGGGTACTAGAAATGAATTTTAAATTAGATATGATTCAAGCAGTAGCAGTGGCAGTTATCGTTCTATTTATAGGACAAAAAATTAAAAACAAGTTGACTTTTTTAGAAAAGTATTGCATACCAGCGCCGGTAATCGGAGGATTGATTTTTGCAATAATCACTTTGCTACTAAAAGTAAGTAATATATTGGTTTTTGATATGGATATAACGCTACAAAAATTATTTATGACAGCATTCTTTACAACTATCGGGTTTACTGCAAGTCTTAAACTACTAAAAAAAGGCGGAAAAGGAGTTTTTATTTTTTTAGGATTATCCGTCGTAATTGTAATTCTTCAAGACATTACAGGAGTTGCACTTGCTAAGATGTTTGGTCTAAATCCACTTATAGGTCTTTCAACGGCATCAGTACCTATGGTAGGCGGACACGGAACTGCAGGTGCATTTGGTCCAATATTTGAAAAAGCAGGTGCAGTAGGTGCTACCACAGTAGCAATGGCATCAGCAACCTTTGGCCTAATTATGGGCAGCGTTATTGGAGGGCCTATAGGGAAAAAATTAATTGAAAAAAATAATCTCTCATACCCTATGAAAACGGTTAATTCAAAGGTGTATGAAGAGGCAGCAACAACCAAAGAAGACACTGTAAAACATCTAATTCCCGATAAGTTTATGGGAGCTGTATCTCAGATTTTATTAGCAATGGGGATAGGTACAATTATATCAACACTTCTAGAAAAAACAGGGATAACTTTTCCACCATACATTGGTGCTATGTTTGCAGCTGCTATTCTTAGAAATATATCTGATGCTACAAATACATATGAAATCCATTTAGATGAAATCGATGTCATAGGGGGCATTTCATTATCTTTATTCTTATCTATGGCATTAATGGGATTAAAATTATGGCAATTAGCAGATTTGGCTTTACCTCTTATAGTAATGTTATTTGCTCAGACGATTTTAATGGGGTTATTTGTATATTTCATAACATTTAATGTTATGGGGAAAGATTATGATGCAGCAGTAATGGCCTCTGGTAATTGTGGATTTGGTATGGGCGCTACACCAAATGCAATGGCGAACATGGGAGCTATGACAGCAAAATATGGGATTGCTCCAAGAGCGTTTTTTATTGTTCCGTTAGTTGGAAGTTTATTTATAGATTTTTGTAACGCTGGAGTAATTACAATGTTTACGAATTTTTTTGTAAAATAGCAGATATTTAAATTGTACATATTAAATAATTTTGGAAACTAAGCAGTGTTCCTGATATAATAATCAAAATAGCGAGAAAAAAATCTCGCTATTTTTTATTGCATTATAAGAGCATAACAAAGTAAAAGCAGGATTTACTTTCCCAGCATATATAGGTGGTATGCTAGCTTCTTCAAAGAAGATGGTTTAATATATTGAAGAGTATGTATTACTGAAAATATAGTGTTACATACATCCAAAGGAATTTATAGGACGTACTACATTATTATAGGCACAATTATTTAATGCATATTGATTGGTTCGATAAGAAAAAACATAAAAGTCTGAAAATTTAATTTTTAAAAAGAAGTATTTTGTAGTATTGTGTTTTTATCTGAATAAGCTTATTATAATTATCTTATATACTATAATATAATATAAGATAATACAAGGGGGATAAAAAATGGTTATAAAATTGGACATGATCCAAACAGTAGCATTAGCAGTTATCGTTCTATTTATAGGTCAAAAAATCAAAAATAAGGTAGAGTTCTTAGAAAGATATTGTATACCAGCACCGGTAGTTGGTGGCTTGCTGTTTGTAATACTTACTTTAATACTAAAAGTAACTAACATATTAACTTTTGATATGGACATAACGCTTCAAGCGGTATTTATGACGGCATTCTTTACAACTATTGGGTTTACAGCAAGTCTTCAATTACTAAAAAAAGGTGGAAAACAAGTCTTCATTTTTTTAGGAATAACTACGGTACTTATAATTCTTCAAGATGTTACAGGGGTTACACTTGCTAAGCTATTTGGATTAAGTCCAATTATAGGTCTTTGTACGGGCTCTGTCCCAATGGTAGGTGGACATGGAACATCAGGTGCTTTTGGACCATTGTTTGAAGCAAAAGGTATAGCGGGTGCCACCACAGTAGCATTGGCATCAGCGACATTTGGACTAGTTATGGGCAGCATGATTGGAGGACCTATAGGTAAAAAGTTACTTGAAAAAAATAATCTTTCGTATCCTATGAAAATAGTTAATTCAAAAACCTCTAAAAATGCAACGTTATCAAAAGAAGACACTACAAAACAAATGATACCTGACAATTTTATGGGTGCCGCATCTCAGATTTTATTAGCTATGGGAATAGGTACAATTATATCTGCTCTTTTTGAAAAAGCAGGATTGACTTTTCCAGGATATATAGGTGGTATGTTAGCAGCTGCAATTTTAAGAAATATAGCTGATGTTACAAAGGCTTATAAGGTCCATTTAGATGAAATTGATGTTATAGGAGCTATTTCATTATCTTTATTCTTATCTATGGCGTTAATGGGATTAAAGCTATGGCAGTTAGCAGATTTAGCTTTACCTCTAGTCATAATGTTATTTGCTCAGACAATTCTAATGGCTTTATTTGCATATTTCGTAACTTTTAATATTATGGGAAGAGATTATGATGCAGCGGTAATGGCTTGTGGACAGTGTGGATTTGGTATGGGAGCTACACCAAATGCAATGGCAAATATGAACGCTATGACATTAAAATATGGTCATGCTGAACGTGCATTCTTTGTTGTTCCATTAGTGGGAGGTTTATTCGTAGATTTCGTTAACGCTGGAGTCATTACAGCGTTTATGAACTTTTTCATTAAATAATAAACACTTTTAATCTTACAAATTCTATACTTTAGCGACATTTCAGAAGGAAAGTATGTATTACTTAAAATACATACTTTTCTTTTTAGTAAAAGAATAATATAATAGTTAAAAAATAAGTTAATAGTCATAAATAGCGAGAAAAAATCTCGCTATTTTAATTATATCTTGATAAAAAAAACTATGGACTTTATAATTGTGTTATAAGCTTAAGGGAAGGTGACAAATGGGTACAATTAATGATTATTATAACCAGGTTATATGCACTATTAATGAAGGCGTTATTGTTATTGATAAGAAAGGCATTATAAAAATCATTAATAATGCTGCTGGGAAAATGTTGAAAGTTAATGCAGAAAGTAGCATAGGGAAACATATTTTAAAAATATCTCCTTATGGTGAATTATTAAGTATAATTGAAAATAGAGAAGAACAATTAAATATAAAAGAGGGTAAATTTGTTATAACCCGCAAAGCAATAACTCAAAATGGTGAAATCGTAGGTGCACTCCAAATATTTAGTAAAAAAACGGAAAATAAGATATTAATGAATTCACAAAAAAATGGAAGAATAGACGAAAATATTTTGGATACAATTTTTAATGCTGTAAGGGAATGTGTAGTTGTAGTAGATGAAAATGGAATAATAACTATGATGAGCGATGAATATAAAGAATTTATTAATTGCGAAAATCCAGAAGGGAAACATGTAACTGATGTTATAGAAAACACAAAATTACATATAATAGCGAAGACTGGTAAACAAGAGTTTGGAGAAATTCAAGAAACTAATGGCCATAAGTTAATTTCTATAAGAGTGCCTATAAAGAAAGATGGTAAAATTGTAGGGGCCATTGGGAAAATAATGTTTAAAGATTTAGACAATTTTAAAATATTAAGTAATAAGATCAACAATTCACAAAAAGATGCTGAGTATTGTAAAAATGAACTAAGCACAGATCAAAAAGCAATATATACTTTTGAAAACATTATAGGCAATAGTGTTAAAAGTCGCGAGGTAATGAAGCTCGCTAAAAGAGTAGCTAAGATAGATTCAAACGTCTTAATTACTGGTGAAAGTGGAACGGGTAAAGAACTATTCGCGCACTCCATTCATAATGCTAGTAGAAGATGCCAAAAACCTTTTATAAAAATTAATTGTGGAGCTATTCCAGCACAGCTTTTTGAGTCGGAAATGTTTGGTTATGAAGAAGGCGCTTTTACTGGTGCTAAAAGATCAGGTAAGAAAGGTAAGTTTGAACATGCAAACGGCGGGACAGTCTTATTAGATGAAATTGGTGATATGCCTATGAATATGCAAGTTAAACTCCTAAGAGTTATTCAAGAAAAAGAATTAGTGAGAGTTGGCGGAAATGATGCTATCAAAGTTGACATAAGAATTATTGCGTCAACTAATAAGTCATTAGAACAGTTAATTAAAGATGGAAAGTTTAGAGAAGATTTGTATTATAGGTTGGATGTTATGCATTTTAAATTACCCTCATTAAGAGAAAGAGTAGAAGACATTGATGAATTGTCTAATGCATTAAGAGTAAAAATATGTAAAAAATATAATATCTACTCGGAGGGCATTTCAAGAGAGGCTATTGATTATTTGAAATCTTATAACTGGCCGGGCAATATAAGACAACTTGAAAATGTAATAGAAAGAGCTATAAACCTGCTTGATACAGACATTTCTATAATGCCAAGGCATTTGCCGGATAAGATAATTAATAGTAAAGTGAAAAAATATTCATTAGAAAATAATTATTTAAAAGATGTTGTTGAAACTATTGAACAAGACCTTATCATGGAATGTATAAAAAAAACAGGAGGGAATAAAAAAGAAACCGCAAAAATATTGGGACTTAGTAGGGCAGGATTGTATAAGAAATTAAACAGGTATAATTTAATGAAATAAGCAAATCTACATTAGTACACATGTAAACTATGATTACATGTGATGTTTTTATATAAAAAATGGTTGCAGTGATATAAATGGGAATTGTAAAAAAAAATATATGCTTAGGTGTATCAATACGTTGAAAATACTTTTAGTGATTTTTTTAACAATTAGGTTATAATATTAACAAGCTCAAGATGGGTAAGTGTATGGGGTTATTAGTGTCAACTAAGTTTACAGTCGTAGTTATGATTTGTTTTAAAAAATTGGCAGAGGTTGGTATAGTAAGAGTTGTAAGATTGTGCACACTTGGCATGAAAATTGCTAGTAATAAATATATAGGAAAAAAACAAAAGCATATAATAAATTCCTATTATGTGGTAATAATATACTAGAGAAATAAATAAACGGAGGGTTATAATATGAGAGAAGTAGTAATTGTAGGAGCAGCAAGAACAGCAATAGGGTCTTTTGGTGGAGGATTATCAAAAGTATCAGCTGTAGAAATGGGAACTGTTGCAGCTAAAGAGGCTATAAAAAGAGCAGGAATTAAACCGGAACTTGTAGAAGAAGTTGTTATTGGTAATGTAATACAAGCAGGACTTGGACAGAATGTTGCAAGACAAATATCAATACATGCAGGTATTCCAGATGAGGCTTCAGCACTTACAATAAATAAGGTTTGTGGATCAGGACTTAGAGCTGTAAGCATGGCAGCACAATTTATAATGTGTGGAGATGCGGAAGTAGTTTTAGCAGGTGGAACTGAAAGCATGAGTAACGCTCCATATGCACTACCAAACAATAGATGGGGTGCAAGAATGGGAGACGGAAAAATAGTTGATACTATGATTAAAGACGCTCTATGGGATGCGTTTAATGATTATCATATGGGAGTTACAGCAGAAAATATTGCAGAAAAGTGGAACATAACTAGAGAAGATCAAGATCAATTTGCTTTGAAAAGTCAATTAAAAGCTGAAAAAGCTATAAAAGAAGGTAAATTCAAAGACGAAATCGTTCCAGTGGTAATCCCTCAAAGAAAGGGTGACCCAATAACATTTGATACAGATGAATTTCCGAAATTTGGTTCAACTATAGAAAAATTAAGAAAATTAAAACCAGCATTTAAAAAAGACGGTACTGTAACAGCAGCTAATGCATCAGGAATAAATGACGGTGCAGTTATGTTTGTAGTAATGTCAAGAGCTAAAGCAGATCAATTAGGACTTAAACCTCTAGTTACAATAAAATCTTATGCATCAGGTGGAGTAGATCCGAAAATAATGGGATATGGTCCAGTTCCAGCAAGTAAAAAAGCATTACAAAAAGCAGGAATGACCGTAGCTGATTTAGATTTAATAGAAGCTAACGAAGCTTTTGCTTCTCAATCATTAGCTGTAGCTAAAGATTTAGGCTTAAATCCAGAAATAGTAAATGTTAATGGTGGGGCTATAGCACTTGGACATCCAGTAGGAGCTTCAGGTGGAAGAATACTTATTACATTAATATATGAAATGATAAAAAGAGATTCTAAAACAGGACTTGCTACATTATGTATAGGTGGCGGTCAAGGAACTGCTATTATCGTTCAAAGATAATAGCAAAAAAGGATCAGCAAAAAAATGCTGGTCCTTTTTTAGTTGATAGAAAATAAAGTAATTATTAATTAATATTCGGAATATTAATTAAGTAAGGATTTAATTTAAAATTTTGATATAGATGAAGATTAAGTAAAATTTAAGAAGCTTTTAATAATAATGTTATATAATACTAAAGAATAACTGCTAATAATATGATATAATTATAAGGATAGGAGTGATATAGATGGTTAAAATAAAAAATGCTGTGCCAAACATGTTCACCTTAAGCAATATGTCTTGTGGGATTTTGTCTATACTTATGAGTTTTGACGGAAATTATAAATTAGCAGCGGTATTTATTCTTTTAGCAGGAATATTTGATAGATATGATGGTAAAATAGCTAGATTTTTAAATGTGGATAACGATTTAGGTAAAGAACTAGATTCATTATGCGATTTAGTATCTTTTGGTTTGGCACCTTCAATATTAATATTTAATATTTATAATTTCGCAGGGCTTGGTTCAATTGGGTATTTAATGGTTTTAATTTTCCCAGTAGCAGGTGCATATAGGTTAGCGAAATATAATATTACGGATTTTAATGGGGTTTTTTCAGGGATTCCTATTACTATTACAGGCACATTTTTAGCGCTGTATTCTTTAATTATGTTTAACAAAGCTTCAAATTTAGGGTCGACTATGATTTTAATGGTTATATTATCTTATTTAATGGTAAGTAAATTAAAATTTAAAAAACAATAGTTAAGCAATTATTATGAAAAAAATTTATAACGCAATTATAGTAAAAACCTCACTTTATAGTGAGGTTTTTTTAATGACATTTCAGAAGGTGAGTTTCCTACTCATATAAGTGGGGGGGCATATATTATAGCAAAAATAAAATTTCAGTGAAAATATAAATCACCTTCTGTAGTTGTTAATTCATCTTCTCCGAAGATGTGTAGCTCCGCAGGAGATGATTTAATCTCTAAATTTATAATAATATTCAGGGGTATCTCCAGTAATAACCTTAAATTCATAACCTGAATCAAGATAGTATTTTATGATTTCAGGTAGAGCTTTTACTGTGTTTTTATTATTGAAATTGCAGTGCATAAGGAGTATGGCTACATTTTTATTACCTTTAATTATTTTTGAATTTTTAACAAGTTGTGCGACACTTAAATTAGGGTTTATACCATCAGATAAATTAACATTCCAATCATATACTTTAAAATTGTTTTTATGAAGTTTCTCTAAATTAGAAGCATTTAAGCGTTTAGCGCTACCGCCAGGAAATCTAATAACCTTAGGAGCAAAGCCAGTGACTTCTTTAATTTTGTTGGAATCTTTTTTCATTTCATAAATAAAACCATCTGTACTTCTATATATTTTTTTAAAATTATGACTGTATGTGTGAAGACCTATACCATGACCCTCATTATATATTCTCTTAAGAATTGATTCCTTTCCTTCAATTTCTTTTCCTACTATAAAAAAAGTAGCTTTTACATTTTGTTTTTTTAATACATCTAATAAAGCATCGGTAACAACGTATGTAGGACCATCATCAAAAGTTAAATAAACAAATTTTGAAGTTTCAATGCCCCCAGCAGATTTTAATGGCGGACTACATGGTATAAATGCCTGGCTGTTTTTCTGTGTATTGGTTATATGTGAACTGTTAGATAACAAGAAACAAATAATAGTGGTAGCAAAAACAAGGAAAATACTTTTTTTTCTAAAATTCATATTATCACACACCTTTAATTTTGTCGTAATTAGTATACCCAAAGAAAAATGTATTAAAGCAGTATATTTTTATATATAAAATTTTTATGTAGCGTGTAATAGGGATTTATAGATAGTTAGTATAATTTGATGAATTGTTGACATTCAATACTCAAATTTTGTATAATTATGTTGTTTGATAAAGTTGGAATCTTCTGATTGTATGGAAAAATAAATTGAAAAAATTTTTAAATAATAAATTTGAACATAAAAGATAAGAGGAGGATATATTATGCAACAAACGCCAAATGCTAATAGACTTCATATAGCTATATTTGGAAAAAGAAATGTAGGGAAATCAAGTTTGATTAATGCAATTACATCGCAGGATATTGCATTAGTATCTGATTTAGCAGGAACCACAACAGACCCAGTTTATAAGGCGATGGAGCTACTTCCAATAGGTCCTGTTGTTATTATAGATACTGCGGGGTTTGATGACGAAGGCGTAATCGGAGAACTTAGAATAAAGAAAACTAAAGATGTTATGGACAAAACTGATTTGGCACTTTTGGTTATTGACGGTAATGAGGAAGATTTAATATTTGAGAAAACATGGTATGAAGATTTAAAAAAAAGAAAAATACCTGTAGTTGGAGTCATCAATAAAATAGACAAAAATGAAGTATCACTCAAGGATATTCAAAAGGTAATAGATCTAACTTTTATTAATGTTAGCGCTAAAGATAAAGTAAATATTGATGGGTTAAAAAAAGTAATTATGGCTAATGCGCCAGAGGATTTTGAAAAATGCACGATTGTTGGTGACATAATAAAACCGAAGGCAAGGGTAATAGTTGTAGCACCACAAGATATCCAAGCACCAAAAGGGAGACTAATACTACCACAGGTTCAAGTAATTAGAGATCTTCTTGATAATGATGTTATGGCACTAGTGGTAAAGGATAGTGAATTAGAGGATATTTTAGCCGCGCTAAAGGACAAACCAGATTTGGTGATTACGGATTCGCAGGTATTTAAAAAAGTCAATTCTATAGTGCCAAAAGATGTACCACTTACTTCCTTTTCTATACTTATGGCTAGGTATAAAGGAGATTTACGCACCTTAGTTAAAGGGGCAAAAGCTATAGATACATTGAAACCAGGAGATAAGGTACTTATAGCAGAAGCTTGCACCCATCATCCACTTGTTGGAGATATAGGGCGAGAAAAGCTTCCTATATGGCTTGGAGAAAGAGTAGGTGGAAAGCTAGATATAACGATTTGCGCCGGCAGCAGTTTTCCAGATGATTTAAGCGGATATAAGCTAATAGTTCATTGTGGAGCCTGCATGGTTAATAGACAGCAATTCATGTCAAGGATTAAGAAGGCTAATATAGAGGAACTACCTATTACCAATTTCGGTATAGCTATAGCACATATAAATGGTATATTGGATAGAGTACTTAGTGCGTTTGAAGAAGATTCTTTTTAAAGATAGTTTTTTGAAAAGTATTATATAAAATTAATATAGGGGTAATTTAACTTGAATTTAAATCAACAATTTCGATGTTCAGCGCGACGTAATTGTAGGACATACTCAATGGTACTTATATACCTATAAAGACAAAAAAAGGGAATGAATAAAGGTATTGCACACAGAGTCAAAGAGGTATATAGTTATGTGGGAATAGCGGCTAGTAAATTTGGAACTTGTATTAAATGAATTGGATAATCTTACATTAGAATTAATGAAGAGGCTGTCAAAATTAAAGCTAAAATAAGGGATAAAAGAGAATTTATTTTGAATTTTTGGATATAATACTTTAAATATACCGATAATAATTGAAATTTTAACCATTAATGGTGTGCTCTATTTAACTTTTGGTTGAACAGTATGTATTAATTTTAGTTCAGGATTATTATTAAATACAGGTAGATAAAAAGAATTTAAAAAAATAAGTTGACTTATTGATTATATAATTTAGAATGTAACATATATAATAATATGAATTAACAATAGAAAGGGGTAGTTTAAATGAAGAAAAAAATATATATTGATGGAATGAGTTGCTCACATTGTGTAAGCCATGTAAAGGAGGCATTACTTGATATTGGTGCTAGTAAATTAAAAGTAGATTTAGAAGAAAAATTTGCAGTAGCAGAATTTGAAGACGAAACAACTGATAATGACATTACGGAAGCTATTGAAGAAATAGGATATGAAGTTACTGAGGTAGAAGAAGATTAATATAAAAAAATAAAAAGTTTGCCAATATTGGTAGGCTTTTTTTCTGTCTACTTTTTCATGTCCATTATATGTAGAAACTATAAATATTGAGTAAATAATTATAAGAAATTATTTACTCAATATAAAAATATTAATTATAAAATTTTAATTGAACATTTATTTTCTTATCTTGTATTTCTAAAATAACATAAGAATACCATGGTTCACGTCTTTTACACGTGGGTGAACCTGGATTTATCATGAGTACTTTATTTTTAGTCAAAATAAGTGGCTGATGAGTGTGTCCAAAGATGATAATATCAACTTTATCATCAATAAATTTATCATAGGCTGTATTTAGTGTGCTTTTGCTATTACCATGGCCGTGATACAAACCAATTTTATATCCTTCCACAGATATAATTACTTTTTCTTTTAGTAAATCTCTGATGTATCCTTTATCATTATTTCCCCATACTCCAACAAAGTTCTTATGCTCTTTTAATTTTGACACGACGCTTGAGGAAATATAATCACCTGCATGAATTATCATGTCAGCTTCTTTAAATATATTATTTATTAATTTAAAAAGTTTATCATTATGTTTTTTCGCATGAGTATCAGATAATATCGCAATTTTCATATTTCATCACCTTATAATATTATAGTGTTTTATATTATTATTTGCTACATAATTAGTATGTGCGGTATATGATATTTCTGTTATAATTATTATATAAATAAAAGGGTATATTTTTACATTTGTTGTGAAGTTTTAAATGTTTATTAAAGCGCAAGGAGAAAAAATGGGGGAAATAGAAGACACGGTCTTAATGTTAGAGCAAACAGGAATAAATATAAAAAATGAGAGATCTTTGCACTCATCCATTAAGCAATGGTATGCGGTGCCAGGGGACAGATTAGAAGTAAAAGTAGATAAATATATAATTGATTTAGTAAGGGAAGATTCATTAATTGAAATACAAACGAAAAATTTTGGCGCAATTGGCAATAAGCTTAGAGAATTGGTTAGGTACAATAAGGTTATGCTAGTACACCCTATAGCTGTTGAAAAATATATAGTAACAACAGAAAAACCTAATAAAGTAATTAGTAGAAGAAAATCTCCTAAAAAAGGTAAAGTGGTTGATTTATTTGATGAGCTAATTAGAATACCTGATTTAATGGCGGAAGAAAATTTTATACTAGAAATCTTAATGACTAAAGAAGAAGAGATACGGTGCAAGGATGGTAAAGGAAGCTGGAGAAGAAAAGGTATAAGCATTGTGGATAGAAAACTTTTAGAAGTAGTAGATAAAATAACATTTAGAGAAGTAAAAGATTTTTATGAATTTTTACCACAAGAACTACCAGTGAATTTTACCAATAAACAATTAGCGAAAACATTAAAAGTTACGGTATACAAGGCAAGAAAAATTACTTATTGTTTTAGAAAAATGAAGATTATAAAAGAAATAGGAAAGATTAAAAATGAACTTATATTTGAGAGGGTGTGAAGAATGGATAATAAACCTAAAGCTATCACATTTATGCTGATATTCGCCTTAGCATTTATAGGAGCTCTATTAATTATTAAACCTCAATTCAATTTTTTAGTTCTGCCTCCACTTTTAGGATTTATATCTGCTATGTGTGCAGGATCAGCCTATACCTTAATCCGATGTTTAAGAGATAGAGAAAAAGCATCGACTATCGTATTTTATTTTTCTTTTGTTTCAATTGTAGCAATATTGATAAAAAAGTTAAAGATTAATAAAAAAAATATTACTAAAAGTCGGAGGTCAATTTTAGAATTATAGGAGGAGTAATATATGGATAAGAAGAAGGTTTACGTAACAAGAATAATTCCCAATGAGGCTATTAAGCTTTTAAAAAAGTATTTTGATGTAGAAATCAATCCTCAAGATAGAGTTTTATTAAGAGGAGAGCTCTTAGAAAAGGTAAAAGGTAAGGATGCAGTTTTATGTCTCTTGACTGATAATATTGATAAAGAGGTATTCGAGACAGCTGGTGAAAAATGTAAGATATTTGCTAACTACGCAGCAGGGTACAGCAATATAGATACAGCTGCAGCGACTCAAAGTGGAGTAATAATTACAAACACTCCGCAGGTACTGGATGATGCGACTGCTGACTTAGCATGGACACTACTTATGGTTGTATCTAGAAGAATCATTGCAGCAGATAAATTCACAAGAAATGGTGCTTTTCAATCCTGCGATCCTATGATGTTTCTTGGACGTGAAATCACGGGTAAGACTTTAGGAATTGTAGGAGCAGGGAGAATTGGTTTTAATTTTGCAAAGAAAGCCAAGGCTTTTGATATGAAGATACTTTATACTGATTTGTTGAGAAATTATGAAATGGAAAAAGAATTGGGTGCTATTTATGTGGATAAAGAAAGATTATTAAAGGAAGCGGATTTTGTTTCATTACATGTGCCACTTTCACCTTCTACCAGACACTATATTAGTGAAAAGGAATTTTCTATGATGAAAAACACTTCAGTTATTGTTAATACATGTAATGGTCCAGTAATCGATGAAAAAGCATTAGTTAAAGCCCTTAAGCAAGGTGAAATATGGGGAGCTGGGCTTGATGTATTTGAACATGAGCCAGACATTGAACCAGAGCTTCTTGATATGTACAATGTTGCAATTGTTCCACATATTGCCTCGGCTACGATGGAAACAAGAATAAAAATGGGATTAACTGCAGCTAATAATATTATTAAAGTATTGAATGGTGAAAAGCCGGATACTTGTGTTAATGTGGAAGTATTAAAATAATGTTCCCAATAAATCACTCTCATTCAGATTAACGAAGGGAAGTGATTTATTTTAATTGTAATAATATTCTGAGAACTTTATTGACTTTTATTTTGCGTAATGGTAATATAATGAAATGTATTAAATAAGTAGAAAACATTTACAGGGTTGAATTAAACTTGAAAATCTTGCGTTACCATGGGAGGTAAGTTATATGATAAGAATTGATGCTAAAGGAAAAACTTGTCCCGTACCAGTTATAGAGGCCAGAAATGCTCTTAAAGCAGTTGAAGAAGATGAAACCGTATTAGTTATTGTAGAT
The DNA here is from genome assembly GCF_055081035.1 of Clostridium sp. CM041. NCBI lineage: Bacteria > Bacillati > Bacillota > Clostridia > Eubacteriales > Clostridiaceae > Clostridium > Clostridium sp. CM041. The sequence continues at coordinate 1,854,517 of NZ_CM143648.1, read as the reverse complement.
AATGAAATGGCTAAGAAAAATTTAGAAAAAATGGCTAAGGGAATGGGATATGAATGGGATTCTAAAACTATTAATGAATATCATTATGAGGTTAAAATTATAAAAGGGTTAGGTTCAGATGAATCTGTTAAAGAGTTAGAAAGTGAGAAAAAGGAAAATACATTAGTTGTTATATCTTCTGATAAAATGGGAGAAGGGAATGATGAATTAGGACAAGTTCTAATTAAAGGCTTTATTTATGCTTTGGTAGAAGCAGAACAAATCCCCTCTACTATTGTTTTCTATAATGGGGGAGTAAAACTTCCAACCAAACGATCTTCAGTGTTAGATAGCTTGCAAAAATTGGAAAGGTTGGGAGTGGAAATTTTATCTTGCGGAACATGCCTTAACTATTATAATTTAGAAAATGAGCTGTCTGTTGGACAAATCACAAATATGTATAACATTGTTGAAAAAATGAATGCTGCTAATAAAATTATTAAGCCTTAGATTATAAGGCTTTTTTTTATTTACTCTGTTAGTAATTTTTTTATATATTCATTAATATGATATTGGTAGTAGTAAAATAACATGAAAATAGAATATGAGCTATGTCCAAGCTATTAGAAAATTAGGTGTAGAGACTATAGTAATAGATTTAAACTATGATTGAAGCACATTCAAATAAGTAACAAAATATAGAGGAATAGAAGTAAGAGTGAGTATATGTGTCAATTTTAAATAGAGGTTAATTATGTACAGGCGACATATATATGTCGCCTGTACATAATTAATCTAAAAAAACATATCACTATAATTCAATATTTTCGAACACGCCCTTACCCAAAAACACTATTAAACTGCTAAATATAAGATTATAGGTGATGAATAGTGTGTAGGCTATTAGCATTCCCGTAGAACTATATAATGCTATCAGAAGGACTATACCAGGTGATAGTATTAAAAGTAAGATTGCAATTCTTATAAGAGATGTAAATACAATGTTATTACCACTGCCTAAAATTCTTCTAGTAAGAATTCCACCATAGATGAAAAGAGAACCTATTGAAACAAAGGCTATTATATTAAGGAGAATAAGAATGATACTACTTTTAAATAATATTCCTGTTATTGCAAACACTATAGTTCCATCAATAAGGTTTTTAAGGTTATCAACTACAGTTGCATAGATAACCTTCTTAAAGGCGTGGGCTGGCAATATGTAAATGTATGGGTTCGATAAATCTCTTTTCCATTTACTAGCAAAGGTAGAAAATAATTGAAGATATATCATGCCACCTAAGACTATTTTTAAATCTTTTATAGGGCTAAATAATCCAGCACTTATTGCTATAACTGCGTAAATAACAGACACTACATTTATCAATGCAAAACCAGTCTTTTTATACTCTAATATTTGTCTCCAAAATATAGCAGAGGCAAATTTTCCTTTTTTAGTGTATTGAACTTTTCTTACTTTAGGTTTTTTACCCGGTTGTACAAATAATCGCTCACCCCGACGCGTGGCGGAGATGGCTGTTTCTTTTAATTCAGTTGAAGCTAAAACATCTTCATAATAGTCAAGTTGCATAGAGTAAATTAAATAACTGAAAATACCTCCAGACGCAACAATCAGAGCTATATAAACAAAAAATATTGAATGTATGCCATTCATTGAAGATAATATAATTGCCCTTACCCACCCGTATACAGGAATATATGAAATGGCAGGACTATTTAGCAATGATATAATAGCCTTAACTGGTGACCTAGTTATATATAATTCTATAAAGTATACTATAATTAGGGATACTCCTAAAAATTTAAAAGTATTTCTTAAAATAACCTTATTTTTTTCACATTTAGAAGCTATTGAATATAATAATATCTTTAGTATTGAGTTGAAAATGAGCATAATGAATAGGCCAAAGATAATTACTATAATTCCATAGGATTTGATATTGGTAAAACTATAAAGGTTAGGTCCTTGAAATGAAACAAAAAAAACTGCTATAAATGAAGTATATATTTGTTTTAAAAATCCATATACTAAAACTTTCTGAGGACTAGTGGGAGATGTAAATACTAAATTTATGTCTGCACTCCTAAAAAAAGTGGCTCCATTATTTATTGAGGAATATAGGTCCGGTGCGGTGAATAGTATAATAATAACTCCTACAATAGTAGTGTACAACGCTGGATCTAAAATCTTTTGCTTGCTGGTATTACTGCTGCCAAAAATAAAAGTTAGTGACAAAAGTATAAGAAGTATAATATAGGCAATTAGCTTTATTGGCTTTCGCTTTAGTTCTAATAAAAAATTTCTTATAGATTTTTTTATTATATAAAATAATGGCTTCATACGTTATCCTCTGTTACATCAAAGAAGAGTTCTTCTAAGGTCTCATTCCTATTCATAAGCTCTTGCTTTGTACCGGAGAGTACTATATTTCCATTTTTCATTATTAATACCTTGTCCCAAAAATCATCAACACTATCTATTATGTGGGTACTTATTAGAATAGCAGAACCTTTTTCTCTGAGTTCTAAAATCGCTTTCTTTAGCTCTTTTATTGCTTTAGGATCTAGGCCCATTAAAGGCTCATCAAATAATACTACCTTAGGATTTATTATTAAGGCGCAGCAAATACTTACCTTTTGCATCATACCCTTGGACAGCTCTTTTCCAAGCTTATTTCTTTTATCACTTAAATCAAGTCTTTTAAGTAATTCTTCGGCTTTTTCTTTATAGTTATTTATCCCATAAGCGGCAGCCATATATTCTATATGCTCGTAAACTGTGAGCAAATCAAACATAGCTGGAACCTCTGGAACATAGGAAAATAATTTTTTTGCCTCAACACTCTTGTTTTTGTGATTACAAATTTCAATATATCCATCATATTTTAATAGCCCAGCGATGCATTTTATTGTGGTGCTTTTTCCAGCACCATTTGGGCCCAAAAGAATAGCAATTTCACCTTCATTTACTTGAAAGCTAATATTGTTTACAACTAATTCCTTAGAATATTTTTTACTTAGATTTTGTACAGTAAGCATATGTTCATCTCCTTAAATAGGTAAAATCACCATAATTATAACAAAACGGTTATCTTTAGGCAAGGTCTGTATTTAAGTAGAAAGAACCATCCTAAATTTAATATTTAGGATGGTTCTAATTTATTGTGAAATATATCTGATTTAGATCCAAAGGTGGTTCAAATATTCCTGGGGTTAATTGCAAGAATATTAATTTATAACGGTAGCGTTAATATACCCTTGAGTTACATAGTTGTTATCACTATTTTAATCCCCACAAGTGCTAGAACTAAGGCGACAACACACAGAGTAATTAAAATAGAAGTATTTTCCGACATTTCAGACACATTTTCGTTTTCAGGTTTCATAATTATTTGTCTCCATTTCAGCAATTATTGGCCATGCTATAAATTTCAATCTAATTCTTATTAGCTATATTTTGCATGTCTTGTTTTATACTATCGTTGTAGCAACATATTCCTATATAAATTAATACTACTAAATAAGTATTGCATTTAAGTGTCAATATTGTTAACAATTTATAACCATAATATTATATCACAAAATGGTTAAACTATATAATGCATTGGATATGTGCAGTGTATTTTGTACATTAGAAGGGAGAATATTTATGAATAAAAATGATTTAGAAGAAATAAAAAAAATGAAAAAACAATCGGAATCAAATAAAGGTGTTAGTGGTGCGTCAAACGGCGATGTGACTAATATGTATAACATGCCTAACATGACTAGTGGCCCTAGTGATGCTACTCCAGAAGAAAAGCAACAATTAAATGCACGTTCAGAAGCATCTAAAGGAACTACTGAAAAATAATTTTAAGGCAGGATAATCCTGCCTTAAAATTATTTTTCAGTATAGATTATAACATATGTCTATCAACACCATATCCGTACCTAAAGCAATCCACAGCACCCGAACTTTTATCTGCAACAATAACATCCCATAAGTCTTCCGTATTTGTACCTATAGCTCTTCCTGCAACTCCTGCACTATAACAAGAAGCAGTATTAATAAAATTCCATCCCAAATCAATAGGTTTATTATTATTATCAGTGTGAGTGTGTCCATAGACATAACATAGTATTTTTCTTGGACCTTGGCTCGTAAAATTTGCATTTACTGTAACGCCGTAATCGCCTGTAGTAGTTCCTGTAAATGTTAAGCCTTTCATAAATGCTTTCAACAATCCTTCAACTAGATTACCGTTATATGGATCATATCCATTAAACATTAAATTTGTATCTCTTGTAGCCATGTGGGATAGTACTACAACTGACCAATCGTTTTTTTCTAATGTATTAAGTGCTTCACTTTGTAGCCACTGTACTTGTCTTGCTCCATATCCCCAAAAGTTTTGTCCGTGCCATTTAATAGTACCATCATTATTTATAATTATTGGATAGTCCGTTGAATCGAGGCATATTACTCTAATTTTCTTATCATAAAAATCCTTGTAATAATAAAGACTCATACTATCGCATGAATCATGTATTTCTCCGTTCATAAAAGGTCTAATCATTCTGTTGAACCATTCCTTTTTAGTTATTATACTAGATAAAATAGGATTAACAGGTGCAACAACATTATAACTATTATCATCATGGTTTCCATGGAGTATAAGTACTGGTATTTTAGACTCTTTTAAAGTTTTAGTAAGTTCACTTAATTTCCCCTTAGGATTTTCTTTATCTGGATAAACACCAGAATGCAAATCACCACAAATAGCAATAAAATCTAATATTCCATATTTTTGAATATCTACAATGGCTTTTAAATGTCTTTGAATTTGGTCATAATAATTCAAATAATCATCAGCATGGAGGTCTGTTGCAAAAGCAAATTGAATTGTGTCATTCGTACTAATATCAACTACTTTCTTTTGTGTTTCTTGAATATCATTAATTGCATATTGTTGTAAGCCTACCGTAGGTGGAGCGCTCTGTTGCAAATTATCAATATATTGTTGATTATATATATCTAGTAAGAGCCCTGTAGTTGCCTTGCCTGCAACATTAAGAAGTAATAAAGTGTGTATAATACAATTATATTGGTCTCTTGTTACTATTTTAACTTTTCTAGATATATGATCTATAACAAGTGCTTCTAAATCTCGTAATAAAAGACAATCTGATATATTAGATGGTGAAGTTGTAAATCTTGATTTATCATTTAACTCGGTTCTAGTTGTTTCAAAACTTATATCTTTGTCTGTGTATTTTGTATATTGTGTACCTCTGATGTGAATATATTGAGTGAATTTAATGTATATATTTCCGTAATTAACTCTTTCTTGTTCAAATATAGTTATTTTACCTGTATTTGGAGTGGCGTAAATATGGGTATATGAGTCATCGTTAATTGAAGCTATTGACATAATAGAAGTCCTCCCTTTATTTATAAAATAAAAGCACTTCTACTATTGATATGCTAGATTATTAATAATTAAGCATTATTTATTGATACGGCTAAACTTTTCTAATTTCTCAACAAATAATGTTGCGATCCTAGATAGATTTTTTTCATGAACTAAATAAGAAAAAAATCTATTGTATTTTGTTTTGATAGGTATAATTTTAAGTTCATTGTTAATAGCAGCATCAGTTACTACTAAAGATGAAATAAAAGTTACCCCTAAATTGTTTTTAACAGCTTCTTTAATGGAGTAGTTACTTCCGAGAATAATGAAGTTTTTTGGAGATATGCCTTCTGTATTTAAAAAGATATTTAGATATTCACCAGTGCCAGAACCCTCTTCTCTATGCATCCAAGTTTGATTTGACAAACAAGTTTTAAGTCCAATATTTTGGTCATAGGTAAAGGAATTTGGAGTTACAACGACCATTGTATCTTCATAAAAATTTTTGAAAGTATAGTTATGCACAGGGACGCTACCTTCAGTTAAAGCAATATCAATATCATAGTTTTTAAATTTTTCATAAATATTATGGGTATTTTCAATAGCAACTTCTAGTTTTATGTTTGGAAACTCTTTAATAAACTCTCCTAGTATTGAGGGGAGTAAAAATTCACCTATAGTCATGCTTGCGCCGATCTTTAAAGTGCCAGAGGTGGAATTATGGTAATTGTTAAGTTCTTCTTTTGTATCATCTATTAGGGAGATTATTTGTTTAGCTTTTTTGTACAATATTTCTCCAGTTTGTGTAATTAATATATTTCTCTGTCTATTTGATCTTTCTATTAGTCTTGTATTGAAGTGTTTTTCTAAAATTACAATATGTAAGCTTACGCTAGGCTGAGATATGTTGATGCTCTTTGCAGCCTTTGTGAAACTTTTCTTATCTACCACAGCAATAAAGGTTTTTAATTCCTCAATCAAAATTATCACCCTACCTATCAGAAATATTAATAAGTATTATATAAAACATGTATTATACTTATTGGTTAAAAAACAGTATACTATAGCCATAATAATGTTGCAATAGGAAAGGATTGATATAGATGAAAACTTTAAATAAAATTCTTCTTAGTGAAGTACTTCTTGGGGAAGTTGAGGGTTTTAGAGCGCTTGGACATAAATTTTTAAATGGGGAAACAAGTAAAATGGACTTTAAAGGAGCATCAGGTGGTATGGGCGTGTATGCCGAGCGTAGTGGCAAGAAATTTATGATAAGATTTAGAATACCATCAGGGATAGCTTCTATAAAAGATCTTAAATTAATATATGATTTTACACAAAGATATAAATTACAAAGTATACATCTAACTACTCGTCAGGCGATACAACTACATGGAATTACTATTGATGAAGTTTGTGATTCCATGGAAGAAGGTATAAAGAAAGGTTTATATTCAAGGGGAGCCGGCGGTAATTTTCCTAGAAATGTGTCGGTCTCACCGCTATCTGGAGTAGGGGCAAAAGATGTGTTTGATGTATCACCTTACGCAACAGCTGTAGGGGACTATTTTTTAAGTAAGGTATATACGTATAAACTCCCAAGAAAATTTAAAGTTGCATTTTCAAGTAATGAAAAGGATGAGGCACATGTAACTGCTACTGATTTAGGATTTTTAGCGGTTAAAGAAAATGGCATAGAGTATTTTAAAGTATATTTAGGTGGTGGAATGGGGAACAATTCAAAACTATCTGTGAAGAGAGAACAGTTGATTAAGCCAGAAGATATTTTATATCATGTTGAAGCAATAACAGATCTTTTTATTAATGAAGGTGACTACATTAACAAGGGAAGAGCTCGCATAAGATATATTATGGAAAGAATGGGTGAGGAGAAATTTGTAAACTGCTATAATAGTTATTTGGAAAAAGTTAAGACTAGAGAAAATTTAAAAATCAAGGTACAAACTAAAATCTACGACAAAGTTGGGATTGAAACATCGATGCGAAGTCCAAGACTATTTACTCAAAAACAAAAGGGATTATACAGTGTGTATGTGCACCCAATAGGCGGACAATTAAAAAGTGATCATTTGAAACTAATAATAGATAAAATAGAAGTTATGAATGAAGTAGAGATAAGACTAGCTATGTCAGAGGGATTATACATTAGAAATTTGAATGGGAAAGAAGCTGAAATAATCCTTGAGCTAACAGATAAAATGGGTGGAAATACTTCTCTGGAATGTTCTATTGCTTGTATAGGAGTTCCTACTTGTCAGATGGGAATTTTAGAAACTCAGCGTACTTTAAAGGAAATACTAAGCTATTTTAAAGAAAATAATTTAACGAAAGATATACTGCCTCATGTTCATATATCAGGATGCCCTAATTCTTGTTCTGTACACGAAATAGGGACAATTGGGTTTTGCGGTAAAAAGAAAAAGGTCCAAGATGAGCTTATAAATGTATTCGAATTACATTTTGGGGGAGAGATTGGGATAGGTAAAACAAAGCTAGGTAAATATTATGGCGATATTAAGGAAGCAGAAGTACCAAAATTTTTATTCGAACTTGCAAGTGCTGCAACTAATGATAAAAAAGATTTTACTAGTTGGACTGAGCAAAATGTATATGAACTTAATGAAATTATAAACAAATATATAGTATAAGTAAATGAGAGTATTTGATATCAATTAGATTATGATTATCGTTTACCAAGCACTAGTCTTCTATGGATTGCTTTTGACCTCTAGTTAAAAAAATGGTATACCTAAGAAGATTAGTTGTTATAATTGTGAAATAAATAACTAATTGCTAGTAAATTATATTAATATAATTAAGGAGTGATAAATGTTGGTTAACAAGAGATTACATACATAAATAGTAAAATTATATACTTTAATAATAAGATTAAATAAATCACAACATTTTATAATAAGTAGGTGAAATAATGAAGTACTTAAGACAATTAATGGTTATTTTGATTCCGTACATTATTGGAACCATATTACAACTTGCATTTAAATTACCAATTCCCGGAGCGGTTATTGGACTTGTTTTACTGTTTTTGGGGTTGCAAATAGGAATAGTTAAGGTTGAAATGATAGAAGAAGTTTGTGAGTTCCTTTTATCAAATATGTCTTTTTTCTTTATTCCTGCTGGAGTAGGTTTAATGACAGCATTTGGTGTGTTAAAAGGAAAATGGATACCATTTATCGTTATAGTTGTCCTTTCCACATGTTTAGTTTGGATTGTAACAGCGCTCGTAGTTAAATTTTTAAGGAAAGGACGTTTATATGAATGATTTAATTACTTCACCAGTTTTTGGTGTAATAATATCCCTTATTGCTTATGAAATTGGGATTTACATAAAGAAGAAAGGCAGAATTTCAATTTTTAATCCACTTTTGATAGCCATTATTATATTAATATTTTTTTTGACAAAGCTACATATTAAATATGAAGACTACAATAACGGAGGTAAAATAATTTCATTTTTTTTATTTCCTGCCACAGTGTCATTAGCTTTACCTATGTATAAGAAATTCTCATTATTTAAAAAAAATGCTATTCCAATACTTATAGGGATTTTTAGTGGTGCTATTTCTGGTATTGTATGTGTGGTATTCCTTTCGAAATTATTTGGAATTTCCGATGTACTTATTGAATCTTTAATACCTAAATCTATAACAACACCTATAGGAATAGCATTGTCAAATCAGTTAGGGGGACTTTCATCAATTACAGTTGTAGCTATAATAATGACGGGTGTTGTAGGCTCAATTGTCGGACCGTTTTTATATAAAATTTTAAAAGTTAATGATAAAGTTGCCTTAGGGATTGCTATGGGAGCATCTTCTCATGCACTGGGAACAGCGAGGGCTATGGAAATAGGAGAAACTGAGGGAGCGATGAGTGGTATAACTATGGCTATTTCAGGTATTGTAGCTGTCCTTTTATATCCTCTTTTATGGAATATGTTTTTGCGCTTTTAAGATAATTTCTTGGAATACGCTACATTTTAGCTTCGATTAAATTAAGTTTATATATGTAGTTTATGTATTATTAAGGAGGTTTTTTCATTATGAAAAAAAATGAGATTAAAGGTCCGCTAAATAAATTAATTGATTCAATAGACAATTTATTATCTGATGAAAAGGAGCAAAAACTAAGGAGTAAATTGGGAAAAGAGGTAAGGAAATATATTTTTACAGATGAAATAGTTAAAAAACTTAATGAAAGCGATTTTTCAGGATTAGTTGAGCAGGAAGAAGAAATAGAGGTGCTCTTTTCTATGATATTTCCTGTTTTTATTGAGAAAGATGATGTTGTCTTTAGGTTGTATAAGCATAAAATTGAAGTCGATTTATCAGATGAAATGAGTGATAGATATATTTACATATTTTCAGATGGGAGACTTATATCAGGTTTATTTGAATGTTTCAAGCTTTATGATGATGAATATATTTATGGAATAAAAAAAATAATAAATATTATTCCAAGGCTTAGAGAAACTGTAAAAGAGGAGCTAGTAAACCTGGATAAAAGTGAAAAATTTAATAAACAAAAAATGGGTGATTTTAAGAATAGAGAAATAGTAGCTAAAAAGAATTTTAATGAATTAATAGATAGCTTAAATAAGTTTAATTAATATGTAGGAATGTTATGGGCAGGATTAAAGAGATTGTGATGAAATTTTGATGAATCTATTATTAAGATTAAAATAAAAACACCCTTTCAGATGTTAAAGGTTGTCTGTAGTATAAAAAGCAAACCATAAGGACATAATTTAGAAGCAATTACTCTGAAGGGAATGATGACCTTATGGTATTCAATAAAGTAGAAATATGTGGTGTAGATACTTCAAAATTACCCGTACTAAAAGAAAAAGAAATGAAAGAGCTACTATTTAGGATACAAAATGGTGAGTATGAGTGTAGAGAAATATTTATTAAAGGAAATTTAAGATTGGTTTTAAGTGTGATAAAGCACTTTAATAATCGAGGAGAAAACGTAGATGATTTATTTCAAGTCGGCTGTATTGGTTTAATGAAGTCCATTGATAATTTTGATCTAAGTCTAAATGTTAGATTTTCAACATATGCAGTTCCTATGATTATTGGGGAAATAAGAAGATATTTAAGAGATAATAACTCAATAAGAGTTAGTAGATCATTAAGGGATATTGCATATAAAGCATTACAAGTTAGGGACAGATTGGTGAATCAAGACAATAAAGAGCCTACAGTAGCTGAAATAGCAAAAGAATTAGAATTACCAAGGGAAGACGTAGTATTTGCTTTAGATGCTATACAAAATCCTGTATCTTTATTTGAACCAATTTATCATGCTGGTGGAGATGAAATTTATGTAATGGATCAAATAAGTGACACCAAAAATTTAGATGATAATTGGCTTGAAAATATATCGATTAAAGAGGCAATGAAAAAATTAAATGTTAGAGAAAAGTTAATCTTAAATTTAAGGTTCTTCGATGGAAGAACTCAAATGGAAGTAGCAGGTGAAATAGGAATATCTCAAGCACAAGTTTCTAGACTTGAAAAAACTGCATTAAAGCACATGAGAAAGTACGTATAGGGTCCCCTAGTGGGTCCCTTTTTTTACTGTAGCATTTATTTCAGAATATAGTATAATGTATTATTTTGTGAAAGTTTGAAAAATATTATCTTTTTACAATTAAAGTAGTTGATTTTTTGTAATAATAAGTCTACTATGTAATGAGTACATGTGTGAAAGAATTATAAAAATTAAATAATAAAATATAGGTTTAAATTAATTAAAAGGGAATCAGGTTAAAATCCTGAACTATCTCGTAGCTGTAATAGATGAATTTAAGTGCATTATGCCACTCGAAAACGGGGAAGGCGCGCTTAAATAATGATTCTTGAGTCAGAATACCTGCCCATATTTTCGCACTACAAACTCTACGAGTGATAGAGAGGGCTTTATAATGAAAATTTGTTTGTTGATTTTATATGATTAAGCATATTTTTGAATCGTTTCCTTCTAACACTTTAGTTAGAAGGATTTTTGTTTTGTAGACAGGCCTATACTACGAATTGTCAAAACGAGCCTATAACATGATTAGGCAGAATATCATCGTTTTCGCCGGGTGCTTCAATGCGATTATAGTTACATTATCTGGCCTTGCATTTTTAAATCAGATTGTAGGTGTAATTGTTTACTATGCTTCATCTATTTTTATTATTCTAAAATCTCCCAGAATGCTGCCATGGGGTGAAAATTCAAAGGAGATGTGAAATGGGAAAAATTATTATTTTATGTGCCATTTTTCTAATGGTGGGCTTTTTCTTCAAATGGAAAAAAGGGGATGGGACACATAATCATCACCATGGAACCGGACATAAACACGGCGAAGGGTTTTCAATTGATTTTTATGCTTATACCTCTAAAATCAGACACTGGAATGCTACTTTTAAAGTATCTCTTTCTGTTGTGATACTGATTCTTTGCATTGTATTGGAAAATCCCTATGTATCCGTTGTGGTCATTATTGCAATGGGCTATCTGACCATTGTAAAAGGAGAGCTTCCAGTAAACGAATACTTGTCAATACTGGCGATTCCAATCATCTTTATCCTCCTTGGCACTTTTACAATTGCTATTGATTTTTCAAAGCAGCCAATGGGGCAGTATAACCTGTATCTTGGCTTCTGCTATGTGTTTACTTCTCAGGCAAAGCTTAAGGAAGTGGCGTTTTTGATTCTGAAAGTTTTTGCAGCTATAAGTGCCCTACAAATGATGACACTGTCAACTCCGTCCTCAGAGATTATATATGTGCTTCGAAAGGCACATGTTCCAAAGCTAATTGTAGAGCTGATGAACCTCATTTACCGTTATATTTTCATTTTAATGGATGTCTATACTAAAATGAAAAATTCCGCAGAATCCCGTCAGGGTTACTGTGATTTTAAGACTTCCTGCTATACATTTGGAAGCATTGCAAGCAATATGCTGGTTATTTCGCTTAAAAAGGCAAACGATTATTATGATGCAATGGAGGCCAGATGCTATGATGGCGATCTTATATTTTTGGAGGAAGATAAAAAGGTAGAGACAATACAGATTGCCTCTGCGGTAACATTTATAATTTTTTTGATTCTGATATGGGGCGTTACAAGATAGAAAGGAGCTATTATGGGGAAATCAATATTGAAGGTCGAAGATCTATACTACGTCTACGGAAATGGCAAGTCTGCATTGGACGGCGTAAGTGTGGATATCTATGAAGGTGAGAAAATCGCTGTTATTGGTTCTAATGGATCCGGAAAATCTACATTTTTCTTAAACATAAACGGTGTATTTACACCTGAACAGGGAAAAATAATTTACCGGGGTACTGTCGTTAATAAGAAGAATTTAAAAGGACTTCGAAAAAATATCGGGATTGTTTTTCAAGATGCGGACAATCAAATAATCGCATCTACAGTTAGGGCTGAAGTTGGATTCGGGCCAATGAATTTAAAGCTTCCAAAAGAGGAAGTACTCAAGCGAGTCGAGGAAGCACTGGCATACATGAACATATCAGATTTCAAGGATCGTCCGCCACACTATTTGAGTGGCGGTGAAAAGAAGCGAGTCACCATTGCGGGCATCATTGCTATGAAATCAGAAATCATTATCTTTGATGAACCGACTGCATCATTGGATCCTTTAAATGCATTGATACTAGAAGAAGTTTTGGCCAAGCTTGGTTCGGAGGGCAAGACAATGCTCATTTCCACCCATGATGTAGATTTCGCATATCGATGGGCGGAGCGAGTCCTTGTATTCTGTGAAGGGAAAATTATCGCAGATGGAACACCTTTAGAAATTTTCCAAAACACAGAAATTTTAAAACAGGCAAATTTAAAACAGCCAACAGTGCTTGAGATATATGAATTGCTTGTAGAAAAACATCTGCTGGAAGATACTAGTGCCTATCCGAAAAGTACGCAAGAATTCAAGGAAATGCTTGAAAGATAGTTGGGTTTTCTAGGCGTTTCAGCTTAGATTAATATAAATTTAAAACAATAGAGGAGGAAAAAAATGAATCAGAAAGAAAAGAAAATTATCTTTATTGCGATTGCTTTCGCATTAATTTTCGGGGTAGCCCCGGTAGCAAATGCAATGCACATCATGGAAGGATACCTTCCACCAAAATTCTGTATTATATGGGGTGTTATATGCGTTCCATTCTTAGTAGCAGGTTACTTATCAATTAAGAAAACATTGGCTAAGAACCGTAAATCCATCACTATTCTTGCTATGTCAGGTGCATTCATTTTTGTGCTTTCATCTTTAAAGATTCCGTCAGTAACAGGAAGTTGCTCACATATGACTGGTACCGGACTTGGTGCAATCCTATTCGGACCAATGGCAGTCAGCATCCTGGGGATTATTGTACTACTTTTTCAGTCAATTTTGCTTGCTCATGGCGGACTGACCACTCTTGGTGCTAATACGTTTTCTATGGCTATTGCAGGACCGCTTGTTACTTATGTAATCTACAAATTATGCCAGAAGCTCAAAGTCAATAAATATGTAGGTATTTTTCTGGCAGCATCAATCGGTGACTTATTAACCTATTGTGTAACAAGTTTTGAACTTGCACTTGCATATCCGTCTGCGAACGGCGGTATCGCAGCATCTGTAGTCAAGTTCCTTGCAGTATTTGCACCGACACAGCTTCCACTGGCAATTATCGAGGGTATTCTGACCGTTGTCATCATTATGGGTCTTGAAACATATGCAAAATCCGAATTAACAGAACTTGGATTCCTAAAGGGAGGCGAAAATTAATGGTAAAGACGAAAAAAAAGGTTTTCATTTTATTAATTATTGCTGCACTAATTGCCATTATACCATTATTCGCATTAAAGGGTGCTGAATTTGGTGGCTCAGATGATGCAGGAAGTAAAGTAGTTTCCGAGATTACAGGTACTGAGTATAAGCCTTGGTTTGAACCGGTTATGGAAACTTGGGTTGGTGGAGAATTACCAGGGGAAATTGAGAGTTTACTCTTTTGTCTACAGACAGGTATAGGAGTTGGTGTTCTATTCTTTTTCCTGGGAAGATTCGTAGAGAGAACTAAAAAAGAAAATCAGGGGAATAAAACTGAATAATGCTTTTTCATATAATTGGGATGAAAGTATCATTTATTGATTTAATATTATAATTATGGGTAATTAAAGTATTAATTGCTTTAGTTTAAAAGGGAAGACAGGTGGAAATCCTGCGCGGTCCCGCCGCTGTAAAAGAGGAGTCCTTATAAAAAATATCACTGGGAAACTGGGAAGGTTTTAAGGGCAATGAGACTTAAGCCAGAATACCTTTCTATAATTATACACAGTTAACTCTACGAGAGATAGGGAGGTGTTTTCAAAATATGGTGGTAAATGTAGAAAAGAGGTTCGAGTTGGTTAGCTATATGGCTGATATTGAAAAGGGGATTATTGAAAAAACACTGAATAAAAACGAAAACAATGTTAGCAAAACATCAAGAGAATTAAGTATTTCAAGACAAGATTTGCAATATAAAATAAAAAAATATAAGATAACCCTGAGATAATAAAGCATATGTATGCATATGATAATAAAAGGAGAAATGAATATAATGGGGAAATTAAAAAACGGATATGTTGAAATTTATACGGGGAATGGCAAGGGGAAAACGACTGCAGCTGTAGGATTAGCCGTACGTGCAGCAGGAAATGGATATACTGTATTTATGGTACAATTTTTGAAGGGAAGTAAAACTGGTGAGATTGAAAGTGCAAAAAAACTGGCTCCCTTTTTTAATATATTTAGGTTTGAGAAAAAAAGAGGTTTTTTTTGGACATTAAATGCAGAGGAAAAAAATGAATTAAAAGAAGAGGTACAAAAGGGATATGAATTTTGTAGGGAAGCATTAAAAGAAGAAAAATGCGACATACTTATCATGGATGAGGTAATGGGAGCATTGAACAATCAACTAATAAGTGAAGAACAACTACTAGAATTAATGGAGAATAAACCTGGTAATATAGAATTGATTTTAACAGGGAGAGACGTACCTAAAGCTATAATAGATAAAGCAAACCTTGTAACTGAGATGAAGGATATTAAACATTATTTTAACGAAGGAATACCATCTAGAGAGGGTATAGAGTTTTAATTATGAAAAAAAAGTTGGTATATAAAGTAAAACAATAAAGCTAGCATAACTTACGTTTGCTTTATCATCATGGTTATATTGAAAATTAAATAAATGATTTATGGTTTTAAAGTTGTAGCTTAAAATTAAAAGGGAAACAAGTGAAAATCTTGTGCGAGCCCGTCACTGTAATGAGGAGCAAATTCGCTTGCATATCCACTATTTATAAAATAGGAAGGATGCGAATTGCAATGATACTAAGTCAGGAGACCTGCCATAAGGAACAATACTGATTACTCACGTGGATGTTGGGAGGTGTTATAAATATGGGTAAAATAAATAAGTTAAATAAATTTTCATTGAATGATTTATTTAGTACTGCGTATTTAAATTTAAAAAGAGCAGGTGCATATGGATGTTTCCCAGAACCACCTCAAATTCTAAAATTAAGTCAATAATATTGATATTTAGAGTTTGAAGGGGGAATAATTATGGATATGTACAAAAACTTAGGCAAAGAATTTATTGTCAATATAACAGGAAATAGAGAAGCCGATAGGATTATTATGAAAGAATTTAATAAAAACTCTGTTACAAATAAAGCTCAATTAAAAAAGATTTTATGGAAGAGATTAATAGAAACTTTTAAAAGAAAGTAATTTAATATAGCATATAAAGGTATGAGATGTTTTGCATCTTATTTAAAAGGGAATCGGGTGGAAATCCTGAATGGTCCCGCCGCTGTAATGGTGAGAAGCTTTAAATTATACCACTGACAAGTTTGTTGGGAAGGATTAAAGCGACTATGATCCAAAGTCAGAAGACCTGCCTTTATTAATGCACCAAGAACGCTACGAGTGATAGGGGGTGTGACACATATTTGTATGAAAATGCATTTTATATTTTGTGTTTTTTACAAATATGGTTAATATTGTTATGAAGTCCTTTAGCATAAATGCTAAAGGGCTTAATTTTTTGTGAGGGAGTAGGAATTATAATTATTCTACAAAGTACAGGTGATACAATTTGTTGAATAATTTATAATTACAAGGAGCGAAATATTATGGAGTGGCAAGTGAGATATAAAGAAAAGGTAGTTACTGCTAAAGAAGCTTCAGAAAAAATAAAAGCTGGGGATCGGGTAATTGTTGGTCATGCAGTTGGAGAACCTAAATTAGTTATAGGTGCTATGAGTGAAAATAAGGAAAGGTACGGAGAAGTAGTTCACATGGTAGGGATGGGAAAAGGAACGTATGCAAGGGAAGTTATAAATAGTGATATAGGGGATTTAACAACTTGCTTTTTTTCAGAAATGCCAAGATTATTCAGAGAAGAGTATTTAAAGGTTAATGTGGCTATAATCCAAGTTTCGGAGCCTGACGAACATAGTTTTTGTAGCTTTGGAGTTTCAAGTGGCTACGCTAAAGTAACTGCGGAGTGTGCAGATATTGTTATAGCAGAAGTTAATAAGAAGATGCCAAGAGTTTTAGGAGATAACTTTATACATGTTAAAGATATAGACTATATGGTAGAGGCTGACTATAAAGTTATGGAACTAAAAAAAGGTGAAATAGGAGATGCAGAAAATGAAATAGGAAGAAACTGCTCCTTAATTATAGAGGATGGATCGACATTACAACTTGGAATAGGCGCTATACCAGATGCCATACTTTTAAATTTAAAGGGTAAAAATGATTTAGGCATACATTCAGAGATGATATCAGATGGAGTAGTAGACCTTGTAGAAGCTGGAGTTATAAATAACAAGAGAAAGACTATTCATAAAAATAAGATAGTAGCTGCGGTTTTAATGGGAACGAAGAAACTATATAATTTTGCTAATAATAACCCAATGATAGATATGTTATCTGTTGATTATGTAAATGATCCATATGTTATAAGTCAAAATGATAGTATGGTATCAATAAGTTCATGTACACAAATAGATTTGATGGGACGAATAGTATTAGAGTCTATAGAATTAAAACAATTTAGTGGAGCCTACGAACAAGTAGATTTTATTAGAGGTGCGAATAAATCCAAAGGTGGTAAAGCGATAATAGCAGTTCTATCAACAGATTTTAATGGTAAGGTTTCTAGAATAGTTCCATTAATAGACAATGAAGCTATAGCATCGACATCAAGGACGGATGTTCATTATGTAGTTACCGAGTATGGTATAGCGGAACTAAGGGGAAAGACATTAAAAGAAAGAGGGAGAGCTTTAATAAATATAGCTCACCCTAAATTTAGGAAAGAATTAATCAAAGAGTGGAAAAGAAGATTTAGCAGCACCGCAGGCGATGATTTAATGATTAAGAGGTCGTGTCAATGATTGGAGTGAATTAGTCAATTAATTCAATATGCTTTGGGAGGGATTTTTATTGATGTTATAATAAATAGAAAAAGTGGAGTGCCACTTTATATTCAAATTAAACAACAGATTATAGATAAAATAGAAAAAGGAACCCTCAAAGTCGGAACAAAATTACCTACAGAAAGAGAATTATCTGAAATGTTAAAAGTAAGCAGAAATACTGTAAGCACTGCATATAATGACTTGGAACAAGAGGGGACTTTGAAAGCTTATCAAGGGAAGGGAACGTTTGTAACTGAAGATTTTATATCTTGGGAAATTAAAAATAATATAATAAAATTCATTGACTTAGGACTAGAGGAAGCTCTGAAAAGTGGAATGAAATTAGAAAAGTTTTTAGATATAGTAGATCGAAGGGTAGATGCAAAAAACATATATTAGATAAATTTAGTATGTTTAAAGCATATCATATAGAAGTAGTTAATTTCTATGATTGGTGCCCTAATATTTATATATCTTATGGTAAGTAAATCATACGGATTTGGAGGTGATAATTAATGCCTGTTATATAAATATCATATTTGAACAAGCAAATTTTTTTATGATTGATTGTTCAAGACCTGCCCCTTGTGAGTCTATTGCAGCTTACTGAAAATAAGGAAAGCTTAAATTAATCAAGTATTTAAAATGTATACTTTGGTTATGTAATAATATGTTAATTTAACTTAATATTAAATTTAAAGGTATGAGATGTTTTGCATTTCATTTAAAAGGGAACCAGGTGAAAAGCCTGAACGGTCCCGCCGCTGTAATGGTGAGAAGCTCTAAATTATACCACTGACAATTTTGCTGGGAAGGATTAAAGCGACTGTGATCCAAAGTCAGAAGACCTGCCTTTATTAATACACCAAGAACGCTACGAGTGATAGGGGGTGTGACGCATATTTGTATGAAAATGCATTTAAATTTTGCGTTTTTTACAAATATGGTTGGTATTATTATCAAGCCCTTAGCATAAATGCTAAAGGGCTTAATTTTTCGTTGAGAAAGAAATTATGATTATTTTATAGAGGATAGGTAATACAATTGATAATTATAAGGAGGCATATTATGCAAACAAAGATAAAGGAATTTGTGCTTATAAACATAGGAATGTTCATGGTATCAGCAGGTTTATATTTCTTTTTAATGCCAAATAATTTAGCGACAGGTGGGGCGAATGGATTAGCGATAGTTATAAATAAATTTACAGGGGGATTATCCGTAGGTTGGATAATGATGATAATAAACCTTATTTTGTTTGTAATAGCATTTATTGCTATCGGAAAGGGTTTTGGTGGAAAAAGTGTGTATGCAAGCTTTGGTGTAGGAGGTATTATAATTGTATTTCAAAAGTTTATACCTATTAATAATTCAATTACAGGAGATATTTTACTGGAACTTATATTTGGAATACTAATATCAGGAATAGGTACAGCTATAGTCTTTGATCAAAATGCTTCAACAGGGGGGACAGATATCTTAGCTAAGATATTAAATGAATTTTTTCATATAAATTTAGGAAAAGGAGTTTTAATATGTGATTTAATTGTTATTTTAATGGCAGTTTTTGCTTTTGGAATTAAGCTATCATTATATGCAATGCTCGGAGTTATATTTAATGGTTTTCTTATAGACCATATCATAGATGGAATAAATGTGTGCAAAGAAGTTACAATTATAAGTAAGAACAGCGATAAGATAAGAAAATATATAAGAGAAAAGCTAGATAAAACATCTACTGTATATAACGGAGTAGGGGATTTTTCAGATGAGGATAAAGAAGTTGTTGTGGTTATAGTAGGAAGAAGGGAGTTTATAACACTTAAAAAATTCATAAAATTTGTTGATAAGGATGCTTTTGTAACAGTGAATAATATTTATGAGGTCTTTGGATACGGATTTAAATCCTTAAAACATTAAATAAAAATTTTTAGACAGCTAATAGAGCGGATTAACAAAATTTATGCCGTGAAAGCGGGCAAAATTGTTAGTTATAGAATACCAACAGAGGTATTAACCCAAGAATTAATAAAGTCTTTGTATGAGTCAGATGCTAAAGTTACAGAGGATAAAGAACTGGTATTTTAAATATTATGTATAAACCTTATTATATAAAAGGATATTTTATATTACTTTTTATATCAAGTACAATCTCTTTAATGATATCTTTGATTTGCATATTCCTTGTGCCTGGTATATAAATACCATGTTTTTGTAGTGGGAGTATATATTTAGTACAATCCATATTAAATATTGACGTGGCAATCATGGGAGTAATTTCACCGTTAATGCCGCCACTACATATTATTCCAATTGGACCGATTATACTATCGATTTTATTTTTCTTGCAAAATGAGCAAATTGATTCCTCTCCACTTATACCAATGTTTGCACCAGCTCTTACCATATTTGAACAAGCAAATGCATTTGTACCAAGTGCAACAATATAGATATCTAGGTCAATTTCTTTACGAATTTTTTTTATGATTGTTTGACCGAGACCTGCCCCTTGTGCGTCTATTACAGCTATTTTCATGGTGAACCTCCAAAAAATAAAATTTATAATGTAATGAAATCTATTTTTATATAGATAATATTATTATACTATAATGTTTATGTACATTCTGTGTTTAGTTCAAATTAAATTGCAATTTTGGTATAAATAAAATGATTATAAAAAAGTAAAAAAAATTCTCCCATAAAGGTATTAATTTAATAATTAAAGGCAAAATAAAGAAAATAATATTAATAATATAATTGATATAAATGAAGGGGAGAATTTAGTGAAAAACGAGGAAAGTATAAAGGTTATTCCTTTAGGAGGCCTTGGAGAAATAGGTAAGAATATAACAGCTATTGAATATGCGGATGAAATCATTGTTATAGACTGTGGTATAGCCTTTCCTGATGAGGCAATGTATGGTGTGGATTTAGTAATTCCAGATATAACTTATTTAAAAAATAATGCAGAAAAAGTAAAAGGCATTTTTTTAACTCATGGACATGAAGATCATATAGGGTCGCTTCCGTACATTCTAAAACAATTGAATGTACCTATTTATGGTACTAGGTTAACGTTAGGGCTAATTGAAAATAAACTAAAGGAGCACAATATATTATCTAATTGTAAACTTCACAATGTAAATGCTGGAGAAACTATAGAACTACAAAATCTTAAAATTGAATTCATAAGGGTTACTCACAGTATAGCAGACTCCTGTGCTATTGCCATCCACTCACCACTAGGTGTTATATTACATACTGGTGATTTCAAAATTGATTATACTCCCATTGATGGATTAGTCATGGATCTTGAACGTGTCTCAAATTTAGGTAAAGAGGGCGTGCTACTTCTTATGGCGGATAGCACGAATGTGGAACGTGAAGGGCATACAATTTCTGAAAAAACTATAGGGAAGACTCTAACTAGAATAATTTCTAATGCAGAGGGAAGGGTTATTGTAGCTACATTTGCTTCAAATATTCATAGAATCCAACAGATTGTAGATGCATCTGTGAAACATGGTAGAAAAATTGTTTTTAGTGGGAGGAGTATGGACAATATCTCACAAGTAGCTATTGAACTTGGATATCTCCATGTACCAGAAGGTTACATTATAGGTATAGATGATATGCAAAATTACTACAATAAAAATATTACAATAATAACTACCGGAAGTCAGGGCGAACCTATGGCAGGACTTGCTAGAATGGCTTTTGCTACTCATAGGAAAATCGCCCTTGAACCAGAGGATTTATTTGTTATTTCTGCATCTCCAATTCCAGGCAATGAGAAACTTATATCTAGAGTAATCAATGAGCTATTCAAAAAAGGAGCAGAGGTAATTTATGAGGATTTAGAAGAAGTACATGTATCCGGTCACGCATATCAAGAAGAATTAAAATTAATTCACGCATTAGTTCATCCCAAATATTTTATGCCAGTTCATGGTGAATACAGACATTTAAGTCATCATGCTAAGTTAGCACAAAAATTAGGTATGCAAGGCAAAGATATATTTACTATGGAAACAGGGCAGGTTTTAGAACTTACAAAGGATGAAGCTAAAGTAACAGGACGGGTACACACTGGATCTGTATTTGTAGATGGACTTGGTGTTGGGGATGTTGGAAGCATAGTGCTTAGAGATAGAAAGCACTTAGCGGAAGATGGCATGCTTACTGTTGTGGTTACTTTAGAACGCGAATCTTATAGTATTATTGCAGGACCAGACATAATAACTCGCGGATTTATATATGCAAAGGGATCGGATGAATTAATTAGTGAAGTAAAAGAAATTGTTAGGGTTGAGCTTAATAAGTGCTTAGACAAGAAAATTATTGAATGGTATGTATTAAAATCTAATATAAAAAAATCCACAGAGCGATATTTGTATGAAAAAACGAAGCGTAGGCCAATTATTCTTCCAATTATTATGGAGATTTAATGGTTTTTTAAGTTGGTGGTGATATACAAAACAATAGCAAAGATCATATAGTAAAACTAAAAAATTGCAGTAGTTAGTTCTACTGCTTTTTTATATTGCTATTGTATCTACAAATAGTAACTTTTAACATAACAAAAGACTGCCTTGTTAGGTACAGTCTTAATTGTGAAATAGTAGCATCGAAGATGATAAATAGAATCACAGGTGATGATTTAACGTATTGTTTTTTTTTATGAATTCTTCAGAATTTACTATGTACCTTATATGAATTCCTTCACCTATTTTACCCATGTCATCATAGGCTTCCACCTTAAAGAACAATTTTTTGCCTTCTGCCTTTGACAATAAAGCTTCAGCTCTAACCTTAACGCCAACAGGTGTTGCCTTTATATGTTTAACACTAATCTCTATACCAACGGTTGTGAAACCATCAGGTAGAGTTTGTTGAACACAATTCGTTGCTGCATTCTCCATAAGAGCTGTCATAGCTGGAGTAGCATAAACATCTAGATTTCCAGATCCATAAGAAATTGCGGTGTCACTGCTGTTAATAGTCTGCTCAATAGTAAATTTCAAGTCTTTATTAAAATTGAATTCCAATTTTATCACTCCATTCTGTTTATTATTTTTTACTATACCAATACCTTATTATACCATGTTAACACCTTTAGGATAGTGTTATTATGATATGTCTTATGATATAAATTAAAAAAAGAACCCCATTACTGGAATTCTATTGTTTACTTGCATTGTTATATGGATCTTTAAAATATTCAAATTGAAATAATATCATAGCGAATAATTCATTTCTTACTGTTTGGGCTAATCATTTAGCCACATCTATACAGTTTCCTTTGAATTTTGGAATTACTGTAATTATACAACTCTACTAATTTTATTCCTTTAGAATCAATGTGTATTTTATCTTCAGAAATCATAACTACATTATTATTATATTTAGGGCTACGACTTCCACATTTTACAAAGGCTTCGTTCTCTTCATATTTTACAAAACCTAACTTTTTTAATTTTCCTAAATAGAAAGCAAATTCTTGATTCTTCTCTTTTGGATCTTCCTCTGTTAAATTATAATTTTCAATTTCGAATGACATTCCTGGCAACATATCAGCATCGTAAATGTCAATTAGCATCTCGCTTTCCAATGTGTTTAATTCCATATATTCCCCTCCCGCTATAGTATAAAACAATGCCGGATAGGCAATTTACATATAAAGGTAAATTACCTATCCGCAATATTTTAATTATACCACAAAGTAATACATTATTTTGTAATATTGTGTTATCATTGGAAATAATCATTCTGCAAATTTCTGCAATATTTCTGAAAATGTGCAAAATTTATTTATGTTGTGCTTACAAAACGGTATTGGGGAGGAAAGATTTTATTTGATTTATATTTTTGATAATTCTACTAAGGCACATCCTTCTATTACTTGCATTCCATTTGATTTACAAAAATTAATTATTTCAGGGCTTTCAGCACCTGGTTGAATAAGGACTTTAGCTATTTTTAAAGCATGAGCTTCATGAAGAATTTTAATACCTTTATATGGATTAATGCATAAATCTAAAACTTCTACCTTGTAGGGTATATCACTTAGGGTGATATAAATCCCTTCATTTTCAATAGATGGATTTACACCCACTGCGTTAAATCCATGTTTTTTTAAGGAATTCAATATTTTATAAGCATATTTGGAAGGGTTTAATACATCCCCAACTACAACCCAGTTTTTATAAGTTAAAAATTGACTAGCATTCAATGTTGTCATCTCCTAATAAAATTAGTTTTTATAATATTATTATTCCCTAGTAGCGATAAAAAAACATGCTAATTAGCATGTTTTTTTTATTTCACTACAAAAGATAAAAAACCTAACTGAATTATATGCCTATTTAAACTTTACAGAAGTAACTAAATGTCTTATATTATCGATAATTGGATTTATCACCTGTAAAAGATAGCTAAGAAAATCAGTTAATACAGGTATTGCAATACCTATTTGTTTAAGGACATATATTAAAAGGAAGACACCGAGTGTAATGCTTAATATCCTTCCAATTATTTTAAATACTGCAATACCAAGATAAGCAAGTAATATAGCTAATGCAACCATAATAATGGTATTCAGATTAATATTAGAAAAATCAACATTCATAAACACACCTCCATTATTTATAAAATTATAACTTAAACTCTAGGGCTTGGCAAAGGTAAAATATCCTAAAGTCCAATTTAAGGGTATATGAAAATGTATTGACATAAAATATATATGGGATTATAATATAATTCGTAAGCTAAATATACGGATACGAAATATTAGTAGACGAAATACATTTAAGGGGGTAATTAAGTGGAAAAAATAAATGAGAGCGTAGAAGTTGCAAGACTTTTTCAAGAGGTCATGCAGCTATTTAAACATAATATGAGTAAAGTGCTTTGTGATACAGGTATTTCTGCGCCTCAAGGTATGGTTTTGGGTCTTTTAAGAAAAAAAAAGAAGCTTAAGATATCAGAACTTAGCAATGAGCTTTGTTTATCAAATAGTACAGTCTCTGGAATTATTGATAGGCTTGAAAAGCAGGAAATGGTAGTAAGAGAAAGAAGCGATGTGGATAAGAGGGTAGTCTACGTAAGTATGTCACCAAACTTTAAAGAGATGCATAAAAACTTTCATAACCAATTTGAAAAAAACATTGCAGATATAATGAGTAAGGGAAGTACAGAAGAACTTCATAAAATATTTGAAGGCTTAGATACACTTAAGAAGCTTTTAAATGACTAATAAAAATAATGCAATAACAAATGAATGGAGATGATACTTTTGATTAAATTATTTAGATTTTTAAAAGAATACACATTGCAAATAGTGCTAATAGTTATATTGATTTTTACTCAAGTACTTGCGAACCTATATTTGCCAACCTTAATGGCTAATATAGTTGATAAAGGTATAGTACAAAAGGATGTAGTTCAAACTATTTCATTTTTAGGATTCAGTGGAACTTATAAAGGAATAGATTATATTATTAGAATAGGCGGACTTATGCTATTATTCTCAGCAGGTGGAGCTATATGCTCAGTTGTAGCTGCATTCCTATCGTCAAGAACTGCTGTAGGGTTTGGCAGGATTATTCGTAATAAATTGTTTGCTAAAGTTGAAGGGTTTTCGCTGCATGAGTTTGATAAGGTCGGTACTGCAACCCTTATAACAAGGACTACAAATGATGTTACTCAGGTTCAAACAGCAACTGTAATGATTTTTTCTATTATGCTTTTTGCACCTTTAACTGCTATAGGTGGTATTGTTATGGCTTTAAGAGAGGACGCACATTTAACCTGGATTTTTGCAGTTGTAATTCCGTTACTTGGAATTATTATTGGAATAACCCTTAAATTCGCTATGCCATTATTTAAATTAATGCAAGTGAAGATAGATAAATTGAATCTTGTATTACGTGAAGGACTTACTGGTATTAGGGTTGTACGTGCATTTAATCGTATAGATACTGAAAAGGCTAGATTTGATGATGCAAATACTGATCTTATGAATAATGCTATAAAAGTGAATAAAATCATGGCATTTTTATTGCCAGTAATGATGTTAATTATGAATGTCACAACAGTTGCTATTATTTGGTTCGGCGCTAAAAGAATAGATGCTTCAAGTATGGAAGTTGGTTCATTAATAGCATTTATACAATACGGAATGCAAATTTTATTCGGATTCTTAATGCTTGCTATGGTATTTATAATGATACCAAGGGCGCAAGCTTCTGCAATAAGAATAAATGAAGTATTAGAAATGGAACCGGAAATCATTGATCCAAAGATTACTAAATTGGCGGATAAACAAAGTGGATATGTTGAGTTTAAGGATGTAACATTTGGCTACCCAGGTGCGGATCAACCAGCCATTAGCCACATAACATTTAGTACAAGACCTGGTGAGACGACAGCTATTATTGGTGGTACAGGTTCTGGTAAATCAACTTTAATCAACTTAATACCACGTTTTTATGATGCAGTTAGTGGCTTAGTATTGGTTGATGGAGTAGATGTTCGCGAAATGAGTCAGGAAGCTCTAAGGTCTAAGATTGGTTTCGTTCCTCAAAATACAGTACTCTTTTCTGGAACTATTGCCGAGAATATTAAATATGGTAAGGATAATGCTACTATTGAAGAAATTCAGCATGCAGCTACGGTAGCACAAGCTACAGATTTTATTAATGGAATGAAAAAAGGATATGACCATCTTATTGCCCAAGGAGGAACAAATGTTTCTGGCGGACAAAAACAGCGTCTATCTATTGCACGTGCCTTAGTTAGAAAACCTGAAATATATATTTTTGATGATAGTTTTTCAGCACTTGATTTTAAAACTGATGCAAAACTACGTGAAGCACTTAAAAAAGAAACAGCAAAATCAACGGTAATAATCATTGCCCAAAGGGTTGCAACAGTTATGGACGCAGATAGAATTATAGTTTTAGATGAGGGCAAAATTGCAGGCATAGGAACTCACAAGGAACTTTTAACTAGTTGTAAGATATATCATGAAATTGTATCTTCACAGCTTTCAGAGGAGGAATTATCATGAGTGAAAATAACAAGAACAATAAATCAGGTGAAGGAGCGGGAAAAGGCATGGGGCGCTCAGGTGGACCAATGGGATCCTTCGCAGGTCCTGTAGTGAAAGCAAAGGACTTCAAAGGTACATTAAAAAGGCTTTTAAGTTATTTAAAGCCTCAAAGAACTAATTTTATTCTGGTATTTATATTTGCGATAGTAAGTACTGTTTTTACAATAGTAGGACCTAAGGTTTCAGCAAGAGCTTTAGATAAATTATTTGAAGGCATAATGAGTAAAGTTGGGTTACTTCAGTTGCATGCTCAGCAGGGCAAAATAGCAGCTTTAATAAAGTCTGATCCAGCAGTTGCAAAGAGGCCTGAAGTAATTGAGGGCCTTGCCAAAATTAAAACTGGAATTTCTAAAATAATGGATGTAAATGGTGGAAAGATAGATTTCATATACATTCGAAATATTATTCTTTTATTATTTGCATTATATATAGTAAGTACAGTTTTTGCGTTTCTTCAACAATATATAATGGCTGGAGTTGCACAGAAAACTGTTTATAACTTGCGTAAAGAAGTTGAAAATAAGCTTTCGCGGTTACCACTTAAGTTTTTTGATTCAAGAACGCATGGTGAGATACTAAGTCGTGTAACAAATGATGTTGATAATATATCAACAACGCTTCAACAAAGTCTTACACAGCTTATTACGTCTGTTGTTACAATCGTAGGTATTATCATTATGATGCTCACAATAAGCCCATTAATGACGCTGGTTGTTATATTAACTTTGCCACTATATATTGTTGTGACAGCGTTTGTAGCAAAACGATCCCAAAAATATTTTGCAGCGCAGCAAAAGGAAATTGGAGCACTTAATGGTCATGTTGAAGAGATGTATACTGGACACAAAATTGTTAAATCTTTTGGACATGAGAAGGATTCTATCGAAGAGTTTAAAAATATTAATGACAGATTATATGTTTCGGGTTGGAAAGCTCAGTTCATATCGGGAATAATAATGCCGATGATGAGATTTGTTAGTAATATAGGTTATGTAGTAGTTTGTGTTGTTGGTGGATTTTTAGCAACGCAAGGTAAAATTAGTATTGGTAATATTCAAGCCTTTATTCAATATTCTAGTCAGTTTACTCAGCCAATAGTTCAAACTGCAAATATTGCTAACATAATTCAATCAACAGTAGCTTCAGCTGAACGTATTTTTGAATTATTAGATGAGGTCGAAGAGCTTGTAGAAACTGAGGATACCAAGGTAGTTGAGCTTCCTAAGGGAGAAGTTAAGTTTGAGAATGTTGACTTTAGTTATAAAGCAGAAGAACCTCTTATTAAGAATATGAACCTTGATGTAAAAAGAGGTCATACAATTGCAATTGTTGGACCAACAGGTGCTGGTAAAACTACACTTGTTAACTTGCTTATGAGGTTCTATGAGATAGATGCAGGTTCAATTACAGTTGATGGAGTGGATATCAGAGACATAAAGCGTGGGGAACTACGTAATATGTTTGGGATGGTACTTCAGGATACATGGCTCTTTAATGGTACTATAATGGAGAACATTGCGTATGGTAAAGAGGGAGCAACTAATGAAGAAGCTATAGAGGCAGCAAGAGCAGCTCATGCGCATCACTTTATAAAGACTCTTCCTGATGGATATAATACAATACTAAATGAAGAAGCTTCAAATATATCACAGGGTCAAAAACAACTTCTTACTATAGCTAGGGCAATACTTGCAAATCCAACTATTATGATACTTGATGAAGCTACAAGTAGCGTTGATTCAAGAACAGAAGTTTATATACAAAAAGCTATGACAGAACTTATGCAAAATAGAACAAGTTTTGTAATTGCACATAGACTTTCTACAATTAAAGATGCAGAGTTAATATTAGTTATGAATAAAGGAAGTATTATTGAGATGGGGAGTCATAATGAACTTCTTGCTAAGAATGGATTCTATGCAGATCTTTATAATAGTCAATTTAGTGGAGCAAACTTAGATAATGAAGTAGTATAAATAAAATAATAATGATAAATGAAATTTTTAAATACCCTATAGAGTAGACAAGTAAAAAAAGTCTGCCCTATAGGGTATCTTTATGTTCATTTTAATAAAAGGATAATTTCATTAGGATTTTCACTATTACTCAGGCATTAGCAAAAATTAATTCACTTTTTTAAGCTACAAATGCGTACTTTATAAATCATACAAATAAAAAAAGACCATTAAATAGTATAACTATTTAATGGTCTTTTTTTAATTATAAAACTGAAATGTTTTCTGCTTGTGGTCCTTTAGGTCCTTTAACGATGTCAAAAGAAACTCTTTGACCTTCATCAAGTGATTTGTAACCATCTGAATTTATTTGAGAAAAATGTGCGAAAACATCTACTCCGTCTTCTCCTGTAATAAAACCAAATCCTTTTTCTCCATTAAACCATTTAACTGTACCATTCATATAATGTATACCTCCGAAATTTTATTTTCTTAAATGCTTTGTAATAGCTCACTAATAAAATTTCGATATTAAAATACTATATTTAAAAGTACCAATTGAAATATATATGTGCTACATTAATTACTATTCATTTAAGTCAATTCTTATGTTATCATAGTTTATTATAAAAAGCAAGTTATATTAACTAATTGTTTTATGTTTAGCATAAAATTAATTGTAGATTAGGAGGATTAAAATGAAAGGAAATCAATTTTAAAAGGATTTTTAGATGAAAAGGGTCAGTAAGGAGGCAACGATATGAATTCTCAAGATATGCTTGTAATTTCATAATTTCTTTGCTTAATTCAGTGTCTTTTGTTCCTTTTTTTATATGATGCGATAATTATGAATTGCAATATATTTTTTCGATAAACAATAAATTTATATTGTAAAACAAAAAATAATGTGGTAATATTGTTTTAAAGTTAATATAAGTTAAGTCGTTAATGTTACAGTTGCGCAGGTGATGATTTAAGGATGCGTATGAAAAATGGAAATGAGTATTGAACTATATACAATAAACAACCTATCGGGAGGTAATATTATGAAACCTATTAAATCCATTGAAAATAATTTAACCAGGCTGTATTTAAGTCTTAAGAGATTCCCTTTAACAGTAATACTATCAGCTTCCACTTTCGCTGTGCTTATAGCTATTTCAGAAATCAATCCAAGAAATGATACTCTAAGTAAAATAGCCTTGGTGCTAGCGATTGGAATACCTCTTTCACTTTGCATAAAACTTTTTTTTGAGAAACGAGAGGAGAGCAATTCATATAATCTTACAATTGCTTATTTCAGTGGCGCCTTATTACTCGTACTTTATTACTTCTTACTTTTAAATAATATAGGAATGGTTACAATTACAAGATACACTGCTGTAAGTCTTGTACTGTATCTAGGATTTATCTTTATACCATATCTTCTAAAAAAAGAACAATTTGAAATGTATGTTATAACTATATTTACAGGCTTTTTCATCACCCTAATCTATTCAATTGTACTTTTCTCTGGACTTTCTGCAATTTTATTTACTATGGATAAGCTGCTTGGAATAATAATTAAAGGTAAAGTCTACTATTATACATGGCTATTTGTAGTTTTTATATTTGCACTTTCATATTTTCTTGCAGGAATACCTCATAAAAATCAAGAAATAACCCCGAAGTCTTATCCAAAACTATTAAGAATACTACTTTTATATATTGTAATGCCGCTTTTAATAGCATATACAATAATCCTTTATATATACTTTGGAAAGATAATAGTAACCTGGAGATGGCCAATGGGTATAGTTTCAAATCTGGTTCTGTGGTACTCAGTTATCGTTACAATCATCTTATTCCTTATTACTCCTATAAGAGAGAAGGTAAGCTTTGCAAATAAATTTTTAACATTTGCACCTAAAATAATACTTCCTCTTTTGATAATGATGTTTATTTCCATAGGTATAAGAATAAATGCTTACGGAGTAACAGAAAATCGATATTTTGTTGCTATTTTAGCCCTCTGGGTATTTTTCATAATGCTGTATTTCTGCTTTACTAAAATGCTAAGGAATATAATAATTCCGGTTACACTTTCAATTATTACCCTTATTTCTGTATTTGGTCCGTTTAGTAGTTACTCAATTTCAAAAATGAGCCAAAATAATAGACTCGAGAAAATTCTTATAAAAAACAACATGATTAAGAATGAGAAGTTACAAAGATCTACTAATATTTCGATTAAGGATAGGGAAGAGGTAGTCAGTATACTTGATTATTTCAATAGAAACCACAGCCTTCGAGATGTTAAATATTTGCCCAAAAACTTAAAATCAGATGATATTAATAAGGTATTAGGGTTTCCTGATAATCCAAGCTACAGCTCCCTTAATAAAGCTTTTAATTTTACGAGAAGACCCTCAGATAAGAATATAGACATAAAAGGATATGATTACTTAATTGATATGAAAAACATAAACAATCTTCGCGATAGCTCAAATAGTGCCTTAGCTGTATCCTATGATTATGAATCAGAGACTATAAAAATAAGGTATGCTAATAAAGAAGTTTATAGCGAGAACTTAAATTCATTTGTAAAGATACTTGCTGATAAATATTCGGCTGCACCAAATGTGGATGGATTACCCACTGAAGAATTGACATTGGTTGATGAAAATCAAAAAATAAAGGTCAAAATTGTATTCTTAAATATAACTGGTAATAAAAATCAAAAGACGCAAAAAGTTGAGATTAAGGACATTGATTTATATTTACTAGTTAATAAAAAGTAGATTTTAATTTAAAGGGATAAAATTACAAGTTGTGGAGGGAATTTTTATGAAACATTATGGGAACACTTCTTTATCATTTGTCAGCCGGGGGATGTTTTAGAGTACGGGGAAGAATAGTAACAAAGTTATTAATTATTATACGAAAAAATTTAGTAGAGGGGAGCTAAGGAAGCATTCCCCCCTCTACTAACATCTTAACTGATAGCTACTTTTCTATTCATATATAACTTTACTTACGCTGCGAAGTCTACCTTTGATAGGTGTTTCTTGTAATTCATTAAACACCAACTCACCCTTATTATTTAATATTTCTACAAAAGTAGATATATCAATTATATTGATGATTCCTATATCATCTTTTGTCATGCCGTTAATACTGCAAAGTGTACCTACAATATCCATTGCTCTCATCTTTGTTTTCTTACCTGCGTTAATATGTAATTTCATAATTTCTTTGCTTAGCTCGGCGCCTTTTGCTTCTTTAACTTCAGGTCTTGTATTCATTTTTCGCGCAAATTCTTCTTTGGCATTACTTACGGTTTTGGTTGAAGGTCTTTCATTCAAAATAATTTCTTTGCCAATATATTGATGTATATCATTTAAAAATCTGCTTTCGTTTCGGGTTACGAAGGTAATTGCATGGCCTATATTTCCTATGCGGCCAGTTCTCCCTATCCTATGAACATAGCTTTCTTTGTCGCCCGGTATATCATAATTAACTACAAGGCTAATGCTATCTATATCTATGCCTCTAGCTGCAACATCTGTAGCCACTAGATATCTAAAATAACCTTTTTTAAAATCATTCATTACTCTTAATCTATCACTTTGTTCCATTCCGCCATGTATTTTTTTACAAGTATACTCGAGATTTGCCAGTTTATTATAAACTGCATCTACTTTTAGTTTTGTATTACAGAATATTATACAGCTATCAGGGTTTTCTACTATGGTTATATCTCTTAAAAGGTCTATTTTATCTAGTTCGTCTACGTTATATCTTTCTTGACATATATTACTTTTTAATTTGTTTTGGTCCTCTATTTCTATGTATATAGGATCTTTCATGTAGTTGTTACATAAAGTCTCTATGTCTCTCGGCATTGTGGCTGACAATAACATAGTAACGCGTTTTTTTGATAAGCCACTTATTATTGTTTCTATCTGATCTACAAATCCCATATTAAGCATTTCATCAGCCTCATCTATTACAAGATACTTTATATTTGATGTATCAAATGTACCTTTTTCTAAATGATCTATAATACGACCAGGTGTGCCAACTACTACATGCGTCTTTTGTTTAAGTTCCTTTTTTTGATCATAGAAAGGAGACTTTCCATAAATTGCAGATACTTTAAGTCTTTTAAATCTACCTATATTAAAAATATCTTCTTTGACTTGAATAGCAAGCTCTCTTGTTGGTGTAAGCACTAATGCTTGGGGTTTATTTTCTTCCCAATCTACTAATTGGCAAATAGGAATGGCATATGCGGCAGTCTTCCCACTTCCGGTTTGGGACTTTACTACTACATCCTTTTGCGCGAGTACCGCTGGTATAACCTGCTTTTGGACTTCTGTGAAATTCTTAAAATTTAACATGTTAATTGCTTTTAATAACTCACTGCTTAACTTACAATCGTTGAAATTTGCATTTATCATTTGATCATCTCTTTCCTTATAATTCTATTACTATTATTGTTAGGAATATATATTTTTTTATGCTCCACATACAAGGATTCTCCATTTTTTTATCTGCTACAGATGGCTACATTGTCCTTATCATTACATTGGGATCACCAATATACACACTAACTTTTTTATTATATCACACCCATGTATTTCAACGTAAATATTACCACCGAAACAGGAAAACATTGAAAATAGCTAAATTTAATTTGAAGTAATGACTTCATACCCTCTATTATCGATAATTCAGGGTGCTAATGTTTTGCAATATAAATTCATTGATAAACAGTGAATTTGCATTGTAAAAAAAAAACTAATGTGATAATATTGTATTAAAGTTCATATAAGTTAAATTACAATTTTATATCATTTAAGATCTGGAGATAAAAAGCAAACAACATAAATTGTTGAAATAAATCACATTGATTTATACTTACTTGTTAATATAAAGTAGCATTTACTTTTAAAAAATAAAATTACAAGTTATGGAGGGAATTTTTATGAAATATTATGGAAAAACTTCTTTATCATCCCTACTAAAGTTAATGCTAGATGGTTTAATTGTTATAGGGTTTATTGTGTATTTATTAATACTTAGAAAAGCATTGGTGACTGAGCAAGTAAACTTACTTAATTTTAAAAATATTATCACCTGTGTTCTATTCGTCCTAGGTGGTTTTGCATTACTTTGTATAATGTATTATCTTAGGTGCATTATGAATTCATTAGTTAAAGCAAACCCTTTTGTATGGAAGAATGTTGAAAGTTTAAAAATTGTTGCTGCTTCATGTTTTATAATTGCTGCTTGTTATGTGCTCAATTTTTTTATTAACAATCAATATTTAAATTTAAAGATAATAGAAATTGATGCTAAAGGGATTCACACAGATATTGAGTTTATAATTTTCTTTTTTGCAGGTTGTTTTACATTAGTTCTTTCTAAGGTTTTTAAACAGGCGATTGAAGTTAAAGAAGAAAATGATTTTACGGTATAGAATTTGCGTTATATAAACAAATTGAGGTGAAATACATGGCAATAATAGTGAATTTAGATGTAATGATGGCCAAAAGAAAAATTTCTTTATCTGAACTGGCAAATAGAGTGGGAATTACAAATTCGAATTTGTCTATATTAAAAACCAATAAAGCAAAGGCAATAAGATTCTCTACCCTTGAGGCTATATGTAGTGAGCTTCAGTGCCAGCCAGGAGATATTTTAGAATACAGAGAAGAATAGTAACAAAAAACTTAGTGAAAGCTATCGAAGGTAACTACTGAAATATACATATATTTCGGTGGTTTTCTGTCGTTTAAATATAATTTACTTTAATACAAATATATGGACATATAGTTTTATTTTTCTTTTAAAATGCTTGTTATTTTGGTAGAATGAAATTAGCGGAGTAACTCCGTTATTGTAGATAAGGGGGAGATTTTATGGCGATTCGAAATATTTTGTTTGATTTGGATGGGACTTTGTTAGATACAAATGAACTAATTATACAATCTTTTCAGCATACTTATAAAATGCACTTGAACAAGCAAGTAGATAAAGAGGAGATTATTAAAAACTTTGGAGAAATTTTAAAAATTACATTAGATAGGGAATTTGGTGAGGACAGTGAAGAAGCCATTAAAACCTATCGTAGATTCCAAACCGGTAACTTCGAAAAGTTGATTACAATCCACGAGGGGGTAAGGGAAGGAATAATAGAGCTCCATAGACAAGGATATAATCTTGGAATCGTTACTTCCCGTTTTAATGATTCGGCCATTAAAGGATTAAAACATTTCGGATTAATGGATTATTTTGAAAGCATTATAGGGGCAGACGATACAGACCAACATAAGCCAAATCCTACCCCAGCACTTATGGCTTTAAAGGAATTGAAAGGGAAGCCAGAGGAGACCATCTTTGTGGGGGATAGTCCATTTGATGTTTTATGTGCGAAAAATGCAAAAATCACATCCGTGGTTGTTGGGTGGAGCGCACTGCCTATGGACATGATTCTTAAGTATGAGCCCGATTATGTTGTAAACAGCATGGAAGAATTTATAAAATTGGTTGAAAAAGTAGTATAATTTAAAGAGAAATAGATTTAATATTGAGATTTTGAATGTGAGGAATATATATGATTGAATCCATAATTCTAGCTCTTTTTGTTGCAAAAATAAAAGGGTACAAAGTAAGACCACTTTTTAAGACATGGGCAGTATATCCTGTATTAGCATTTGTACTAATATATGTAATTTTAGAGGTAATGCTATTCCATGGTAATTATGCATTTATAAAGTATGCCAGCACTTTTCATTATTTTTATCTTTTAACGTTTTTGATTTTGATTATTAAATATAAGCTTAATGTTAGTGCAATTATTGGATCAATATTTATTTTTATTGGAACTGCCTTGAATAATACTGCTATAGCAGCTAATAATGGGAAGATGCCAGTATTTCCAACTTTAGCATACTTAACTGGTTATGCAAAACCAGATTCTTTTATGAAAGTAAATGACATACATATTATGGGGAGTGAAGCAACTAAGTTGAAGGTTTTAACAGATATAATTGATGTGGGTTACAGCGTTATGAGCATTGGAGATATATGTATAAGAGTTTTTGCCTTTATTATTATATTTAATACCATAAAGATCATTAATGAAACGGACAGACATAATGAGGTCTGAGGGTTGCATTAGTAGTATCTGAAGTTTTATTGAATTATATTAAGAATTATATCCTATTTTGTAATATTAATGGTATAATTGACAATATATACATAGGTATTTTAGAAGGTTGTTAGGGGAGAAGTAAAATATGTTGAAAATAACGTTGTTAGAGTTTTTATTTAGAGGTCTGCCGGAAGGATTTCTAATTTTTTTCGCAGTATATGTATTTTCAAAGACTGTTATTAATATAAAAAGATATATAATATCAAGTATTATTTTTATTATAGCAGTTTATTTAATAAGGTTACTACCAATTCAATATGGGGTACATGCTATTCTCAATATTATAGTAATTATTGTATTAACGGTTAATATAAATAAAATTAGTATAATTAAATCCATAAAAGCAGGTATAATGACAGTAATTCTCGAATTTATTTGTGAGGGAATTAATGTTTTTATAATTGATAATATCTTTAAAGCAGATTTTATGTATGCGTTAAGCGAACCTTTATTAAAAACACTATATGGGATTCCATCCTTGCTGGTTTTTGCAATTATAGTATCCACATATTATTTATATGTTACTAGAAGAAAAAAGATGAGAGAGGTAATAAATGGAGAAATTATCTGATAATATTGCTAATAAAGTAGCATTAGAATTATCCCTTGATGAGGATAATAGAGAGGTAATTGCTTATGGCACTTTTGCTTTAATGCAGATGTTTATTTCTATAATTATTGTATTTTTGTTTGGATTGTTGTTTCATGTAGCGTTTGAAGCTCTAATAATTTCCTTTACAGCAAGTATTCTTAGAAAATATTCTGGAGGAGTTCATGCAAGTTCACCAGGGATTTGCACTTTCATAGGAACAATTGTATGTGTAGGAGGGGCGGTATTAATATCGCTTTTAATGAGCTCAGTGGTTAATTTAAAATTAATTATAATAATAGGAACATTGATTTTTATATGGTCTTATTACATAATTTACAAATTAGCCCCAGTGGACAGTGCTTCAAAGCCTATAGTAAAAGAAGAAAAAAGAAAGCGGATGAAAAAAGGATCTACAATACTTTTAAGTGTTTATTTAATCATTTCAGTATTTATTATCCTGTTGTATATAAATAGTGGTGGAATAAATCTACTTTTTTATGCTCTATGCATATATTCAGGCATCTTATGGCAAGCATTTACGCTTACAGCTCCAGCACACTTATTAATAGGTAAAGTAGATACCTTTTTAAATCATAAATATTAAGAAAAGGAGGTAAAATTAGTATGAAGAAAATAAATAAACACCTATTCACTTTAATTGCAGTAGTAACTACATTTGTGGCGGCTTCTGTAGCTTCTTCAGCATGTTGGTGGTTTACTTATCAGCCTGTAGAACCAAAATGTCTAAGAGAAAAATAATAAAGAAATGAGGTCAGTTTTACTGGCCTCATTATTTTTTTAGTAGTGCAGACCTTAAAATAAAAGCAAAACTTATAAAGAAGCTATTGATGAGATTTGTAGATCTAGCGATAATCAGTTCGATAAAGAGATTGCTGATGCCTTTATCCAAGTTATTATAGGGAGTGAAAATGTACTTGGTGATAGAGAGGCCTTGAAAATATAAAAAGCATTGATATTATAAAGAAATTATAAGATAATACATTAGTAACGAATCAAATGAAGAAGGAGTTTTATTTTATGAATGAATTACTTAAAGAAATTGAATATAATAATGGGAAATTTCCAGAAGCGCAATTAAAGCAAATAATAAACCACAAAGAAGAGTTCATACCTGAATTACTTGAGATATTAAAAAATGCTAAAGAAAATTATGGAGATATTTTAGAAAAAACTAATTATTTTGCGCATATATATGCCATTTTCTTGTTAGCACAGTTTAAAGAAAAGCAAAGTATTGAGCCGATTATAGATTTAATTAGTCTACCAAATGAAATTTCAGACGATATTTTTGGTGATTTTCTTACAGAGGATTTACACAAAATTTTAGCATCAGTTTGTGGAAGCGATATGGATCCAATAAAAAGATTAGTAGAAGATAGCAGCGTTAATGAATATGTTAGAAGTGCTGCGATTAAATCCTTTATTGTACTTCTGGGCGAAGGAGTTATATCACAAAGTGAAGTTATTGAATATTACAAAAGTTTATTTGAAGAGAAACTTGAACGGGAATTTTCACAAGTTTGGAATGAGCTTATATATGATTCTTGTGAAGCGGGTCCTAGTGAATTATATGAACACATAAAAAAGGCTTATAAAGATGGACTAATAGATGAGGAGTGCATTTCTTTAGAAGAAGTGGATGGGGCTATTAAAATCCATGATAAAGAAAAATTTCCAAAGTTAAAAGAGGAAGGGTATTCATTTCTTAAGGATACTATAGAAGAGTTAAGGTGTTGGAGATGTTTTCCTAGAGAGAGTATTGAGTCTAAGTCGCAATATATGCTAGGAATTAACAAGATGAATAAAAATAAAAATAAAAAAAAGCAGGTAAAAGCTACAAAAAAAAAGCAAAGAAAAAAATAGAGGAAAACCCGTAGATTGATTTCTACGGTTTTTTTTAGGTTATAATTTTTTTTAGCAATAACCATTATTTCATTATCAAGTTCATATAAATACCAAGAATTTCATAGTATTACAACAAGGTAAAAAGCCTAAAATAAGTGTATTAAATTTTAAAAAAAGAGGAGGTTTTTTTATGTCACACAATAGTAATATATCTTATAATGAAGATCGTGATAAAATCCAAAAAGATAATGCGATAGGGGCGCTAAATAATATAGCAGAAAGTCATAGTATAAAAGATCGAGTTCTTAAAAAACACTCTGATATTGAGTCATTAGAAAATGTGAGTAAGGTGAGAACAAATAAGGATAAGAGTGAAGATAACAGTGATGGAAGTTATAAAATTTCAAATTTTTTATAAGGTACATTAAAAACAGGCAAAATCCTTGCCTGTTTTGTTTTCTATTATATAATTAATTCTCTTCAACATATTTTATGATATTGTCAGGATTTCTTAGTGCTAATAAATCCACACCTTTTTCATACTTTTTAATATCGCCTGTTGTATAAATCTCAAATGAACCGTTAGTCTTATCATTATTAATAATATTATTTTCTTGTAAATACTGCTTTAACTCAGCACATTGTTGTAAAGCAGGATTTATAAAGTTTATATTGGGATAACATTCCTTAAATATATCCATTATTAGTGGGTAATGAGTGCATCCTAAAATAATAGTATCAACATTTTCTTTAGTAACAATAGTTCCGATATGATTTTTTACTATACACTTAACAGCCTCAGATTTATAATCAGAACTATCAATGATTTCTGCTAGTTCTGCACTCCCTTCTGATATAATTTGTATTTTACTATTAACTTTTAATAGAGCTTTATTATAACAATGAGTATTTACTGTAAAACATGTAGCTATTAAACCAACAGCATCTTTGTCTGTACTTTTACTTATAGTATCAATAACAGGATTAATAATACCAATTATTTTAATGTCATAATCCATACTAAATAGTTCTATTATACTGGATATTGTATTACAAGCAATTGCTATCACCTTTACATTTTTACTAATTAGAAAATCAATCATACGTTTTGTTAAGCTCGTAATCTCGCCTACTGTTTTGTTCCCGTATGGTACATTTTTATTATCTCCAAAATATATTATATTCTCGTAAGGAAGGAGAAGTTGAAGTTCTTTAACAACTGATAAACCTCCTATTCCGGAATCAATAACTCCGATAGACCTATTATTATTATTATTATTATTATTATTATTATTATTATTATTATTATTAATCACGATATCACCCCTTAAAATTAAATTTGTCTTTTAGGAAAAAGATTAGGAATACCTCCCACATTTGATTTAATTGGTTTTTCTTATTTATATATATGTAGGGTATCTATGTACCATTAATGAATATGTTAAACTAAAGTAAATATAACATAAAGTTTATTTAGCGTAAAGAATTACATTATGAGTTATAGGACAAAGACAGAGGCCATTATGGCTGCTAATATCGTATTTTGAGGACTAGAGAGGTGCATTTTTTACAATAAAATCAAACAATTGGTTTATAAGTGAAAGTAGTAGTTGATTATAGGTTACTAATATTGGTATAATTGTATAAAGTAAGGCTAGTGATTGCACTAACCTCTAAAATTAGGGAGGTAAATTATGAATGATACAAAAAAACTTGGCTTATGGACTTTGGTAATGTTGATTTTTGTTCCAACATTTGGATTTGGGAATATTGCTTCAAATGCAGTGGCACTCGGACCTGCAGCTATTCCATCATGGCTTATAGTTGCCCTATTATTTTTCCTACCTTTATCAATAATGATAGCAGAGTTAGCTTCTTCTAATAAAGACAAAGAAGGAGGTTTATACACCTGGA
The DNA here is from genome assembly GCF_055081035.1 of Clostridium sp. CM041. Classification (NCBI taxonomy): domain Bacteria; kingdom Bacillati; phylum Bacillota; class Clostridia; order Eubacteriales; family Clostridiaceae; genus Clostridium; species Clostridium sp. CM041. Next base: position 1,813,966 of record NZ_CM143648.1, on the reverse strand, counting down.
TAGAATGTTCAATTGGTCCAAGATGGGCGTTTATAGGTACTTGGTCATACTTTGTTGCTAATTTATTCTATTTGCAAATGGTTTTTGCCAGAATACCAGTCATGGTATCATGGACTCTTTTTGGTGAAAATAGATTTAACGATGCCAATGCATATTTGTTACCTTGGATAGGATTGGGACTAGCAGTAGTATTAACTTATATAGCTACAACTGGAGTTAAAAGATTCTCGAAAATCAGTGATTTAGGTGGAAAACTAACTTTAGCAGTTACAGTTATATTTATTTTATTTGCAGTTGTTGGAGCATTAGTTGGTAAACAACCATCAGCTACAACTTTCACAAAAACAACACTTATTCCCAAGTTTGATGCTGACTATTTTTCAACTTTCTCATGGCTGATTCTCGCTGTTGCAGGGGCTGAGGTGGCAGGTACTTATATTAAAGATGTTGCAAATCCTAAAAAAGTTTTCCCAAAGGCTGTTCTTATAGCAACTACATTTATAGCTGGAGCATATGTACTAGGTTCACTTGCAATATGCTTAGTTGCATCACCTGAATTAATAACCAAAGCTGGTGTTAAGGATGCAGGGTATGTTGTTTATAAGATATTAGCAGAAACCTGGGGTTTAAATGGTAAAATATTTGTTCAAATATATGCTTTTATTTTAACTGTATCGTCTATAGCCGCATTTGTGGTTTGGTTAGAATCTCCAATTAGAGCTATGTTCTCCGAGGTTCCGAGTGGCACCTTTCCTAAATTTTTAACTAAGAAACGTGAAGATGGAACACTAGTTAATGCACTTTGGGTTCAATGTGGAATCCTATCAGCATTAATAATAGTACCACTAATAGGATTGAATTCAATAGATACTTTTTTTAACACATTAACTACATTATCCGGTTTATGTCTTGCAATACCTTATATTGTCCTTGCAGCTGCATATTTAGTATTTAGGCTTAAAGGTAATGTACCTCCATTTGTAATGTTAAAATCAAAAGCGGCCGTAGTTACATCTTCAACTATTGTTTTCGTATTAGGTGTATTAGCATTCTTTGGCGCTGGCTGGGGAGATATTTCAGGAGCTACAAGTTTCAAAGAAGCAATAGTTCCAATACTAAAGAATTATGGTGGACCAGTAGGATTTATAATTTTTGGATTTTTTATAACATATTTAACAAAAACATTTACTAAGAGTGATATTAAAAGATAATTTGCTAATGAAATAAATAATTATAATAGGATATTTGTTTAAATGGACAGCAGCCTTTGCAGGTCTGCCACTCTTACTATCTATAATGTAAAAGGATTGATATGCTGGTCATTATTAAAAAAATTAAATAATTTAAACAAAAGCACTTAATGTGATTAAGTGCTTTTTTCAGAGCACATTATACATCTACCTTAAATTCTAAATGTTTCACTTTTTCAAAGTTACGAGTTAATTTTAAGAAAAGAACTAAATTTCTGAAAATGTGCGCAGATATTTCATAGCTGCATTATGTTATAATTAAAGCTAATAATATGTAAAGCAGATTGTAGTAGAATATTGCTTTCATTGTAAGAGGTGAAATTATGGAAAAAAAAGTGCTCATTATAGAAGATGAGGAATCTATTAGAGGGTTTATTAAAATTAATTTCCAAAGAAATAACTTTTTAGTGCTTGAAGCTGTATCTGGAGAGGAAGGTTTAGAAAAAGTCCACCAGGAGCGACCAGATTTAATAATTTTAGATATAACACTCCCTGGTATGGATGGGTTTAAAACCTGTGAATTGTTAAGGGCTGATTTTCCGAATTTGGGTATTATCATGCTTACTGCTAGAGGACAAGATATGGATAAAATAATGGGCCTTGAGTATGGTGCTGATGATTACATGGTAAAACCATTTAATCCTTTAGAACTTATTGCCAGAGCAAACTCTCTACTTAGACGAATGAGTCATAGTGAAGAGAAAAATCCTGAGAGATTAATCTCTGGGTGCTTCATCATAGATACTGTTTCAATGAAGGTATATAAAAATCGCCAGCTTCTAGATTTAACGCCTAAAGAATACTTGATTTTGAAGGCCTTCATGGAAAATGAGGAAAAAGCTTTTAGTAGAGATGATTTATTAAACTTAGTATGGAATTATGAATACTTTGGAGACTCTAAAATTGTAGATGTTAACATACGACGTCTTAGAGAAAAAATTGAAGATACTCCTTCTAAACCCAAACATATAGAAACAGTATGGGGTATTGGATATAGATGGAAAAAGAGGTGATATTTTGAGAGGAATAAAAGCCAGGCTTGTTTGGAGTTATCTGTTAGTGATTTTTTTTACGGTAATTACCTTAGAAGTTTTTCTTACGGTTTCTATAGAGAAATATTACTACAAAAACATGGAGTCTTTGCTTTCGAGCCAAATTAAGGGGTCTGTTGATTTTTATAATAATTATTTTTCTTCATCAAGTTTAAAGGAAAATGTGGAGAATAATGCTGATATTTTTTGGAAAAACACCTCTGCTGAGGTCCAAATTATTGATAACTCAGGAATGATGCTAATGGATTCAATTGGTAATTTTAATGAGAAACCTATTGAAGACGATGATGTAAAAAAGGCATTGATGGGCGGACTTGGAACCTTTACTAAGAAAGATAAGTATACAAAAGAAAATTTTATGTACGTTTCCTACCCCTTAAAATCCTCTAATAAAATAGAGGGTGTACTGCGTTTTGTTACTTCATTATCTGAGGTAGATGCACTGATTCGTAAAATAACATTTCTTTTCTTAGGAGTTGGGGCTCTTGTAATTGTGATTTCTGGTGTTTCTAGTATATTTATATCTAATACTATTGTGGAACCCTTAGAGGAAGTAAAAAACCTAGCTAAGAAATTTGCGTCTGGAAACTTCAATGAAAGACTAGAAAAAATAAGAAATGATGAGATTGGAGAACTATCCGATACATTTAATTTTATGGCAGAAGAAATTGAAAAAAATCAAAAGTTGAAAAATGAATTTATTGCGTCGGTTTCTCATGAACTTAGAACTCCATTGACATCTATAAAAGGTTGGGCTGCAACTATTAGTTCTGGTAGTTTAGAAGATAAGGAAGAAATACTAGATGGACTTAGCATCATAGAAAAGGAAAGTGATAAACTTACAGGAATGGTGGAAGAACTGTTGGACTTTTCTAAATTTATATCTGGAAAAGTACCACTTACAAAAGAATATGTAAATATTCAAAGCATTATATCCTATATAGAAAAACAGTTTATGCCTAAGTCAATACGTCACAATATTAATTTTACTGTTAAAATACAAGAGGCTTTATCTCCAGTTTTTGCAGATGAAAAAAGGGTGAATCAAGTTATTATTAACGTTTTAGATAACGCCTTTAATTTTACAAAAAAAGGGGGCAATGTAACACTCGAAGCATGCATTGCCGGTAATAATATTTGCATTATTATAAAGGACAATGGAATAGGAATTTCACCAGCGGATTTGCCTAAAGTCACAGAAAAATTTTTCAAAGGCAGAACAAGTATGTCACAAAATGGAATAGGACTTTCTCTTTGTAAAGAAATTGTAGAAATGCACAATGGTAAACTTGAGATTTCAAGTGAACACGGCATGGGTACAGATGTTAGAATATTCTTACCGTTGGCATAAGAAATAACTAATTTAAATATATAAGAGGTGGCTCGCAGTGAAAAAAGCATTATGTTTATTTTTTATTTTATTTTCTATTATAATTTTTATATGGAGTCAATATGCAGGATTAAATTTAAACTCTCAAGGATTACATAAAAAACTCACTGTGTCTCCTATAGGAGGGAGTTGGACAGTAGAAAAATATGTTAGTATTGGTGGAGCTACAATAGATGATAAAAAGGCAAAAGAATTAATTGGAAAGAGTGCATATTTTAGTGAAGATACAGTTGACTTTAATGGTGAAATCTCTAAAAAACCTAAATATAAAGTTAAGTCCGTGAATACTAAAAACTATTTTTGGAATACTGTAAAAATAAGTGCTAAAAGTTTAGGAATACAAAGTGAAGATGTGCAAATTATAACTATTAGCTCCAATAATATTTTTTTCGATGAGTACATAAAGTTGGATGAGATAACTTTAATAAAAAATTATGAGGGCAATTTATTATATTTTCATAAAATAAAAGATTCTAGTGCTACGCCTTCATATGATAAAGAACATAACACAAAAGTTTTAATCAGCAAGGCAGAAAAAGAAATAAGATCTAAGTCAGGATTATTACTTGGGCTAAGGTATGAAAACCCTAAAGCGGAAGCTGGGCTTAGCAAATATTTGTATAAAACCTTAATGATTAGTTCGGTAAATGATAAAATTTTACCCATTATGGAAACTAAAGATTTGCTACTTCCAAGGCAAGATGGATTTTGGAAGGTAGGGATAAGTAAGAAAATAGAAAATGGAGATGCTAAGGATGTACTTTGGTCTTATCCAATTAATCCGACGAAACCGATAAATACAAATTCAAAACAAATAAAGTATACCAAAACGGAAGGTAATATGGCTATTAAATTTGTAGGTAGCAATTATGTTTCAATTGATACTTTAGAGGATGTAAATAATAATTATTCAGAAAATAAATACCCTAGTAATCAGCTTAAAATTCTTCCTATGGATAATCTATTGGGAGAATCCATAAAACTTACAAGCATACTGGGAAGGGAAATAGAAAAGTCTACTTTGGCAGGTACACTTTTAAACGCACCTAAAAACATTAAAGATGAAAATCTAAAAAAAGTGGATACTAATTGGGGTGTAATAAGAAGGGGTGGACGATGGATACTAAGGGGAAGAATGGAAACGAAAATAAATAGTAAGAATTCATTTATAGATTTTGATATTCCTTATGCTACACCTAAATCATTAACTACCTATGATAATTTATTTCCTTCTTTTAACGTAATAAAAACAAAGGTTCCTAGTGCAGTGGATGCTTATTCCTCACCTAATAGAGACTTTGTTGTTGTTCTAACCAATACAGAATTAATGGTTTTTACTATAAAAGGATATAACCTTGGAGAAAAATCATTAACTTTGAAGTTTAAATCAGGAGAACTGCCAGTAATGGCTCATTGGGCTACGGGTAGTTACGTGGATGATTGGCAAAAAAAAGTAAAATAAGTGCTAACGCGACTAGTCGCGTTAGCACTTATTTTATTGTTTTAAATTCATATCCTTGACCCTTTAAATATTCTATAATTTGAGGTAATGCATTAGCAGTTCCTATTTTACCATAAGTATCATGCATCAATATAATTACTTTTTCTTTTGTTCCAACCTCTTCCTTTAATATGCTAAGGAACTCTTCTGGACTTTTATTGGGCTTACCTTCCGCATCTTTAATTTGAGCATTCCAATCTATACTAACCATGTTCTTTTTCTTTAATATTGTATCAAACTCTGGTAAAGTTGGATCTTTATAATATGTCCTGGACATATATCCTCCTGGGACCCTTAAAATATTTGTATTAAAATCCTGGCCAAGAATATTTTTTAAAGCGTCCTCGGTTTTTTTCACATCATTCATGAAAACAGGTATATTAATTTTGTTGTTAGGAAACAACACATTCAGGCTATGGCAATAAGTGTGATTGCCTATTGCATGTCCTTCATTAAATTCACGCTTTACAAGTTCTTTACTTTTTTCATTCTCTTCTATATTTTCTCCGATCAAAAAAAATGTTGCTTTAACATCATACTCTTTTAGAATATCTAGTATTTTGGGGGTCACAGTGGTAGATGGACCATCATCAAAGGTAAGAAATGCTATCTTCTTACCATCATTTTTTTCTTTGTAATTTACTATGGCATTTACCTTTGTAGCATCATAAATGTACTTTTGTCCTTCTTCACTTACGGTATAATTTTTTGGTGGTTTATTACTGGTTTCATTATTATGCTGCAATGCATTATTATTTGTAGCAGTAACTGGTTCAGCTTTAACTTCTTCTTTAAGAAAATTTTTACCTATTATGAGAGCACCTATTAAAATTAAAAAAATGCAGCCAGATAATAAATTTATTTTTATAGTTCTTTTATTAAGTATCTTTTTTTCATTAATATTTAACACTTATTTAACACTTCCTTAACAGCTTATTTGCAAATAATAAACAATAGATAAAATTACAATTAAATACAACATGTCCAAAATTTGCAATATCATCAACTCATATGTAAAATGTTGTCGTATCTATACATTTATAATACTACTTATTCTAATTTAAGAGATTACAGAATTATTACAATTTTATTACATATTTCATATTACAATTAAATTTCGATTGCTAAGTACTCAGAAAAAATTAGGATTAAACAAAATAATGAATATGATGTAGTTGTATTAGATGAGCTTACTATAGAATTATATTTTAAATTTATGGATATAGAATGTATATTGGAATTAATAAAAAATAAACCAGAAGTTAGAACTTATTATAACAATGGTGTTTTGTCAAGGAAAGGTATTGTGGGTACTTGAGGGGCCCACTTGCTGATTTCTTAACATAGTGATATTATTTTAATGTAACTAAAACCAATTATTAGGAACAATACATATATATATTCTCGGTAATAGGAATTGAATATCTTTTACACATTTTTAAAAGTGTCTAGAATTTGATATTCATACTTTACATTATAAAAATAGGAGAAGTGATAAATTTGAAGCATTTTGATAATGATATACAACTTATAAAATATGAGGTAATAACAGAGGTAGTTAAACTTGCGATTAAAGGAACTCTAAAAAAAGAAGGTAGAAATCTATTTAAGGTTCTTGTTCCAGGCCCTAAAGCAAGAACTCGTTGTTGTATTCATAAGGAAAGAGCAATTATTGGGGAAAGAATAAAACTTGTAATGGGCGGATGTAAAAAAAACAAAAATGTTATTGAAGTAATAAGTATTGCTTGTGATGAATGTCCCATACAACGATTCACGGTTACCGAAGCTTGTAGAGGTTGTTTAACACACAAATGCATTCAAGTATGCCCTGTGGATGCAATTCACTCTATAAATCGTAGATCTTACATTGATACAGAAAAATGTATTGAATGTGGCAAATGTGAAGCTGCTTGCCCGTACAACGCAATCTCTGATGTTATGAGACCATGTCGTAGAGCTTGTAGTGCAGGCGCATTAAGTATTGATGAAGATAAAAAAGCAGTAATAGATAATGATAAATGTATACAATGCGGTGCTTGTGTTTATCAATGCCCTTTTGGTGCAATTATGGATAAATCATCAGTAGTAGATATTACTAATGCATTAATAAAATCAAAAGAAGATAAAAATATGCATGTATATGCTGTCGTTGCGCCTGCAATCGCTAGTCAATTTACAGATGTTAAGATTGGTCAAGTACTTTCAGGTATAAAAAAAATGGGCTTTTATGATGTCGTAGAAGCAGCCCTTGGTGCAGATATGGTAGTTCAAAATGAAACAAAAGAATTTATAGAAACTATCGAGGAGCTCAAAACTATGACAAGCTCTTGTTGCCCAGCTTTTGTTTCATATATTAAGAAAAATTACCCAGAGCTCGGTAAACATGTATCAAGCACAGTTTCTCCGATGATAGCAATTTCTAAGCTCATTAAAAATACAGATCCTTTAGCTAAAGTTGTATTTATTGGACCTTGTACGGCTAAAAAAATGGAAATAAAGCAATCAGATATAAAAGGCATTACTGATTATGTAATGACTTTTGAAGAACTTCAGGCAATGCTTGAGGCATTTGAAATAGATCTTCAAGAGTGTGAAGAACTTCCTTTGAATAATGCTTCTTATTATGGAAGGATTTTTGCTAAAGCTGGTGGTCTTACCGAAGCAGTAAAACACTTAGTTGATGCTGAAAATGTTTCAGTTGAGTTTAAACCTATTAGTTGTGACGGCCTTATTGAATGTGATAAAGCCTTGAAATTATTAAAATTTAATAGATCAAACGGCAATTTCATAGAAGGAATGGCTTGTTCTGGTGGATGCATAGGTGGAGCGGCATCCCTTAAACATGGTTCACGAGATAAAAATGAGGTAAATAAGTACGGAAAATTAGCGTTAGAAAAAGATGCTAGCGATTCACTCAAAGTAATAAAGGTAGAGGAAATTGATATGCACCGTGGTAAAAACTTCATGTCTAAATAATTTTTTATAAGAAGAGGTATAGCAAAATTTTGCTATACCTCTTCTTATAAAAGATATTCTATAACTTTATATACTACTTAATCAATTTATTTTTTCTCAAAAAGTCTTCGGCAACCTTTGCTGGTTCTTCGGAAAGCTTATCAACTTTATAATTTAAGTCTATCATTTTTTCTTTCGTAATCTTGCCGCCTAATTTATTAATTAAAGGTTTAAGTTCTGGATGTTTTTCAAGAGTTTTACTACTAACTATGGGTACACAATCATAATTTGGGAAGAAGTTTTTATCATCTTTTAAAACCTTAAGGTTATATGACTTTAATAACCCTTCGGTTTTAAAAGCATCTATAGCATCTACTTTTTTATTATCTAAGGCTGCATACCGAAGTCCTCCATCAATTGCGCTAGCACTTTTAAATTTCAAATTATATACTTTAGTTAATCCTGAATAACCATCTGCTCTATTGCAAAATTCTAATGTAGCACCGAGATTAAGCTTGCCTCCTACCTTTGCAAGGTCTGAAATGGTCTCTAGATTGTATTTTTTAGCAGTGTCTTGTCTTACCGATAATGTATAAGTATCATTAAAACCAAAGGGTTTTAGCCAAGTTATACCGTAGTTTTTAATGTAATAATTACTTACAACTTTATAAGCTTTAGCTGGATCATTAATGGGGGCCCTCTTCATAATACCAACTAAACTCATGCCAGTATACTCAGGGTACATGTCTATTTCACCAGTTCTTAATGCAGAATAAGCGAGCCCTGATCCTCCTAAATTTAAATGTGTTTCTACTTTGATATCTGTATTTTTTTCTATTAATGTTGCTAGTATATTACCTAATATAATTTGTTCAGAACTGTTGTAACAACCTACCACAATAGTGTCAGTTTTTTTAGTGGATATATACACACCGCTAGCTATCAGTATCATAGCTAAACTACTAGCTATGATTTTTTGTATTTTACTAAACTTATGTTTATTTCTCTTAGACAGTTTAATTGTTCCATCTGCTTTTCTGATTCCTGGAGGTGTTACCCCTTGTTCAATTTTCTCTACAATAGAGTCCATTAACAATGCTAATAAACATGCAGGAATTGCTCCAGCTAGAATCATATTATTATCTACCGTTTGCACACCTGAGAATACCATATATCCAAGTCCGCCTGCACCTATAAATGCTGCAATTGTCATAAGTCCGACAGCGGTAACTGCTGATATTCTTATACCAGTCATAATTACTGGGAACGCAAGTGGTAATTGAACTAATTTAAGTACTTGTTTAGTTGTCATACCCATGCCTTTGGATGACTCGATTACATCTGGATTTATATTCATAAGTCCAGTATAGGTATTTTTTATAATAGGAAGTAGTGAATATAAAAATACCATAAGTATTGCTGGCGTACTACCTATTCCAAGTATTGGTATTAAAAACCCTAACAAAGCTAAACTAGGTATTGCTTGTATTAAATTCGCAAAACCTATAACGGGCCCCGATAAATTCTTAACTCTAGATATTAATATACCTAAAGGGATTCCAACAATTATGGCTATAACCACAGAAAATACGGTTAATTCAATATGTTGAAGTGTTAAATCTATTATTTGACTCTGCCTTAAAACTACAAAGTCTTTAAAACTAACTATTCCATTTAATATGCCCATTATTCATCATCCTCCTGGTTAATATACTGATTGCTTAAAACAATCAACAAGCTACTCTCAGTAATTAATCCAACTAATTTAGAACTGTCATCTACAACTGGAACATATCCAATTTTAAGTTCATTCATTAGATTTAATATATCTATTAAAGAGTCATCTAAATTAACGGTTTTAATTTCTGTGCCCATAATAGTATTTACCTTTATAGAACCTATATAATTCCTTATAATGTCTTTTATTGTAATAATTCCTTCCAGCTTATCTTCTTTATTAATAATTAATAAGCTGTCCACTTTGTTTGCCTTCATGATTTCTAAAGCTTGGACTACTGTTCTGTTGCCACTAGTTGTAATTGGCTCTGTAATCATAATATCCCTAGCTTTTATAAACCCTGGTTGCTGCCATATTCTATTTTTACCTATAAATTCTTTAACGAAATCATTAGCAGGATTATTTAAAATTTCTTCTGGGGTATCATACTGAACAATGTTTCCATCCTTCATAATACAAATTCTATCACCGAGCTTTAGGGCTTCATCCATATCATGAGTTACAAAAACTATTGTTTTTTTAGACTCTTGCTGAAGATTAAACAATTCATCTTGAAGCTGATTTCTCGTAATTGGATCTAAGGCACTAAAAGGCTCGTCCATAAGAATTACATCTGGATTTGTTGCCCAGGCCCTTGCTACCCCAATTCTTTGTTGCTGACCTCCACTTAATTCACATGGATATCTATCAACATACTCTTCTGCCTTCATTCCTACCATCTTTAAAAGTTCAGTTGTTCGGTCAAGTATTTTATCTTCTGGCCATTTTTCCAGCATTGGTATTATTCCAATATTCTCTCCTACAGTCATATGTGGTAAAAGTCCTGTTTGCTGTATGACATACCCCATATTCCGTCGTAGCTTAATTGTATCATCCTTTAATATATTTTTACCATCCAAGTGTATGCTCCCTGATGTTGGTGAAATTAACCTATTAATCAATTTTAAGGTTGTGGTTTTACCGCAACCACTTTGCCCTACTATAACTACAAATTCTCCCTTATTTACAGTAAAACTAATGTCGTTAATTACGGTTTTGCCCTTAAAAACCTTCCTTATATTCCTAAACTCTAACATATAACCTCTCCTCAATAAAATAATAGAATGTCAGTCAAATTTTATTAATTAAAACTAACAACCTATATGGTATCATAGGATTGTCTGTTTACAAAACTCCATAAATTGAGAATAAATGTGACAGGTCTGTCAATATTGGGGTATAGGTGATATACGGATAAAAATGGAACATATGCTAGATAATAGTACCATTACTGGCGATATGGTCTTTTGTAGGGTCCGAATATAGGTTATTTATTATCAGAAGATACAAGAGGAGATGTAAGGTCCGAACTTCACGGCAATATAGAAGATATGTTGCCTGAGGATTCCACAGAAAATGATGTACGCACGGTTGTTTTAAAACTTGGAAACCCTAGTTATAAATTGTTCACAATATTGACACTTAAATGCAACAATTATTTGTTACTATTATTAAAAGAAGCAGAAGTGCTGCAAAATAATATCAGTATTAAAACGAAATTATAATATAGCCTTTAATGGCGGAAATGGGGACGAATTACTATGAAAATCAAGGCAAAAAATGCGTCTAAAAAATCAGGAAAATCTGCTATTTCAATTACTTTGTATGTTGTCGCTTCAGTTGTTGCAATTATGGGAGTTGCATTATTAGTTAATAATGTTTTCTTATATAGAACTAACTTTAATCAAGCTGTAGCTCAGGGTTATTCTGCCGCTACTGTAAGGGATGCGTTAGTGCCATCACAATTGTTGCCAGGAATATTTGAACCAGTTGCAATATATGGAGGTATCGCATTTCTTCTATTAGGAGTGGGTGTAGTAAACAAAAAAGTTTCAAAATGTTTAATATGCTTAACTAAAGCTGAGATTTGCAATGATATTGTTGAAGAAGATATTGAAGAAGAATATTTTCATGAAGAAGATATTGTAGAAACAACTAATCAGGAAGAAATTGATGGAAAAATTCAAAAAGCTTAATCGAAAAACAACAAAAAGACTTGTCTCATTATACGAGGCAAGTCTTTTTTTCGCCTAACCTTATAATTTACTTAATATCTACAATGGTATTTTTATCTACAATGTTCCAGCAAGTTTTTCCAGGATTTAATGGCAAATTATTACCATCTTCATCAGTTAGAAGTGTTTGCGAAGTGGCATCTTTTTTAGCCCAATGCATTTTTATAAATTTACCATTACTAATAACATAACCATCCCCCTTGCCTACAAGAGCAATGTCTAAATGTTGTCCATCTGCTTGTTTTTTAATGGAGGTGATTTGTACCACTATGTTTTTAAATGATAAGGGAAGCTTATTCTCTTTATTAGTTGACGATTTACCATCCATGCTTTTGAGGTAAAGCCCACCCTTATAGTTGTAACTAGTGTTGTAATTCTTGTTTATTTTTAAAAGTACATCTATAGCTTTTGGCGATTTAGCGTTATCCCAATAGCTTTTGTCAAATTTTAATTTTACAGTAGGAGTTTTGACAAAATCTTTTCTTTTAACAAGTTCTCTTAATTTTTCGGTGGAGGTATAAAGATTATGAGGAGCCTTTCGCATGGAATCTCTCCAATAAGTAGAAGCATGTGTCATTTCATTCATACTCATTAAGTTTTCATCTTTTATTTTAACAAGAGCTTCCGAACTTCCACCACAGTGAGCAAAGGGCAGGTTATATTCTTTTGAAATATCTAAAAAGTAAGACCTGGCACTTCTAATTGGTCCAACCTTTTCAGCGTTGTTTTTTTGAAATAATGCAATAAATCTAGGTGTGCCACCTTCGGCCAGGGTCTCATAAACTATATCCGCAGCATTCAAACCCGATTGAGGTCTTGCAGCTACTGAATTTTCTACTACCACAAGCACAGCAATATTATCTAATATTTCTTTTTTTACATCTTCACCTGTATAAGGAGAGAAGTACTTTTGTGAGGTCTTTACAGGGGATTCTGTTTTTTTAGGGTTTGATTGGTTTGGCGTAGCAATAGATTCAGCTTTTTTGCTACAACCCTGCGAAATAAAGCTTATTGAAATAATTATACATAATAATAGTTTAGATTTGTTTTTCAAAGCAACATCTCCTTAGTTAATTTTAGAGGAAAACGTCATTACATTCATTCCTCTATTTTAATCTATTCGAAATATCGTGTATATAGAATAATACAAAAACTAAAAATGACATAGGAGGATTAAATTCGCTTTGCTCATAAAAACCACCGCGGGCATAGCTCATGTAACTAATTAGCAATGTAGTGTTTTTTTGTTGGAAATGGTATAATAATAATGTAAATTGTCATATTATTATAAGTTTTAGTTTGAATTCTTATTAAGGTGGTGCTAAAATGCTTGATATAATTATTTGTGAAGATAATGAGATGCAAAGGGAAAAGGTTGAATGTATCATAAAAGATAAAGTAATAGATTTAAAGCTTGATTTAAAGATAGTTTTATCAGCTGATAATTCTAAAGATGTAATAAATCATCTTAAGAACAACATAGAAAAAAGCTTTATTTACTTTTTAGATGTAGATTTAGGCACTAAATCAAATGGAATAGACCTTGCAAAAGAGATAAGAAATTATGATACAAAAGGATATATTGTTTTTATAACTTCACATGCTGAGTTATCATTTTTAACCTTTAAATATAAAGTACGAGCTTTTGACTATATCTTAAAATTTGATGATAAGGCCCTTAAAAGCAGCATTTCAGAATGCTTAAGTGCGGCCTACAATAATTATAAAAATGTTAATGGTAAAGAAAAAGAAGTCATTTCAATAAATCTAGTGAATAGGATTGAAAACTTTCTATTTAATGAAATTCTATTCTTTGAAACAGCAGATATTGGTCATAAATTAAGGGGTCATACGACTAATGGCCATTTTGAGTTCTATGGAAAAATGAAGGATATTGAAGCTAAATTACCATCATATTTTTATAAATGTCACAGATCTTATATAGTTAATACCACCAAAATTAAGTTTTTTGATAAAAAAAATAAAACTATCTATATGATAAATGATGAAATCTGTTATAGCTCAGCATTATATCTAAAAGGATTAATTAAAAAATGTTTAATATGATTATGGAGTTAATATATATATTTATTATTGCATTAAATTTTAGTGTTATTATGATTAATATAAGTTATATATTAATAACTAAAAAAAACTTTTTAGTTATTAATAGTATTTTATTTCCTGTAATTGCATTATTGAATAATTATAATGAAAACAAGTTAATAATTCCTATTACAACAATAATAATGACTATATACTTATATAGACTTTTTAAAAAAGTATACTATGCTCTGTTAATTTCTATTTTTATACAATTGATCTTTGCTTTTGGTGATGCTGTTACTGGGGTCATCTTAGTTTTTATTTTAAAATTTAAATATTATGATATACTAAATAATCCTAAAATTAAATTAGTAGCAGCTTTATTAATTTTAACAGTATGTTATTTTATAAGTAAATTTTCATGTGAAATTATTAAAAATAACTATGTTGAAAATTATCTAAAAATAAAGTCAAAAAATATTTCTATTTTATTCTCTACCATAGTAATCTCACTTATTTCTATATATTCTTATTCTATATCATTAAAAATGATATCTGATAAGCCTAATAAGGTTTTTATTTCATTAAACCTTTTTTTAATATTTAGTTATTTTATTCTTATATTAATATTAACTCATACAAATAACGAAAGTATTAAAAAAGATTTAGAATGGGATTACAGAGAAAAAGAATTGGCCCATCTTAAAGAATATACTATAAATTTAGAAAATCTTTCAAATGACTTAAGAGGTTTTAGACATGACCAAATTAATATATTCCAAACAATAGGGGCATATATCGAGTCAGAAAATATAAAAGAGTTGAAGGAATTCTATTATACAGAATTAATGCCTGAAAGTAAAAAGATATTGGAAAAGAATCGCTCTTATACATTACTTATGCATATAAAAATTGATTCGTTGAAAGGACTGCTTTCTTCTAAAATTATTAAGGCTCAATCAAAAAACATAAAAGTGAAAATAGAGATTGTGGACGATGTTAATGAATTGTCAATATATTTAATAGATATCTGTAGAATTACTGGAATTATATTTGATAATGCAATAGAAGCTGCGATATTATGTGATAACAAATTTATTGAATTTTTAGTATATAAAAATAATAATAGTACTACATTTATTATAAAAAATTCTTGCCCGGAAAATACGCCATCTGTTCATAAAATATACGAAAAAAATTTTTCGACAAAAGGCGTTAATAGAGGAGTAGGCTTAAAAACTGTTAAAGATATTTTGAATGAAAAATATAATAATGTATATTTAAATACTAGTATTGATAATTTCATTTTTACACAAGAACTAATTATTGTTAATAATTAGTTCTTGTGTTGTGAATTTTTACAGTCATTATTTGATTTTCTGAAAATAAAGAAGTCTAAGAGAGTAATTTATTGATAAAAATTAATATTAATTACATTTCACGCTCAAAAAAGCCCAACTTAGGAAATAATGTAGAATCAAGCAATTAAAAATGGTAAAATAAAGTCATGGTAATTCAAGTAAATCGATAGAAAAACTGAGAAAAAAGGGTTTATAAGATGGTGCTAAAAGTTTGGATTTAGTGCTAAAGAAATAGACTAATAATTACATTGTATGTAAACGATTGTCTTAATTAAATGTTATTAATTATGATGATATCTTATTCCATTCTTTTGTTTAGGTATTTTAGTTCTCGCGAAACTAAAATACCAAATCATGAGCGGGAATCAAGTTATTTATATAAATTATTAAAATATAATGGGGTAAGTCAAAGATAGATTAATATTTTTGACAATACCACAAAAAGGGGTGTCGTATGGAAACTTATTTATGTCCAAAAATTGATTGTACTTCAGTTGAAGTTACTGAAGATCAAGCGTGGGTTATAGTATTTATGGCAGCGTTACTAGCGGTAGGTGTTACATGGATGGTAGGTATGTCAGTGTGGTGTGTTAGTAATGGTTATAAGGGATTCACTGGTGATTATAGCATAGTCGAATGGGGATTAAAAGTCAATTTTGAATGTAAATAAAATGTAATAATAAATTTATTTTATTATTGCAACATCTTAGACAAGCTTATAATTAGGCTTGTCTAAGATTTATTTGTAATCTATATTTGGATACTGTTAAGGATATTTTGAATAAAAAATATAATAATGTATATTTAAATATTAGTATTGATAACTTTGTTTTTACACAAGCACTAATTATTGTTAATAATTAGTGCTTTAAAGTTGTAGATTTTTATAGTTATTATAAGATTTTCTAAAAATAAAGTAGGCAAAGGGAGTAATTAAAAAGGATCCTTGGAAGATAGAATAAATAATTATATTTTTATAAATCGAATTTGGTAATAATAGACTTACTGAACACGAAATTAATACAATAGCGATAGATTTTAGTTTTAAAGCTTTTCTTAATTTTTTGCTTACAAGGGGACGCTCAGCTGTATCGGCAGGAGCATATTTAACAACTAAAGTTAAGCTTATTAAAAATAAGATAATTATTGAAGTTCTATTTAGAGTAAAAGTTAGACTTAAAAACACATTTCCTAAAAAGACTATATAATTTAAAAAAATACATTTTATGCTAGAGTTTGCATGAACTCCATTAGCAAAAGATCTAAGGATGCCAAAAACTATAAATGCTACTAATGTATAGGTGAATACTTTAAGAAAATATGATGTTAAAAATAAAATAATCAATTTGTAAACATTAATTAAAATAACTTGAGTACCATAATGGAGTATTTCAAGTTCTTCCTCTGTCTTATCTAAATTTTTTTTGACAAATTCCATGAATAAGTTGTTTAATTTTTCATTTATATTCATATAACCCCATCCTAAACAATAATTTATTGATAAAAATTAATATTAATTACATTTCACGCGCAAAAAAGACCATTTCAGGAAAAAATGTAGAATTAAGCAATCACAATATGGTAAAATAATATCATGGTAATTCAAGTAAAGCAATAGGACAACTTAATAATAAGGGGTGGAAAAATGAAAAATTTAATATTAGAAAAAGTAGCTTCAATAACTAGTTCTGGTGTAACGGCAGTGGCGAAAGCTTCATCATCAATGTGTATAGTTTGGTTATTTAATGAATGTAAGATGCCTAAATCATTATATAAGGTTGATAAAAAATTATAAAGAGATTTGGTATGGGTTTGTATATTAGGTAAGAATATTAAAAGGACAACCCTTAAAGGTTTATAATATGGTGGTAGACAAATAAGGGTTGTAATTATTTTGTATGTAAACGATTGACAGAATTCAAGAAGTAATAATCATGATGATATCTTGTTCCTTTCTTTTGTTTAGGTATTTTAGTTCTCGCGAAACTAAAATACCTAATCCTGAATTGGAAGCAAGTTATTTATATAAATTATTAAAATAAAATTGGGTAAGTCAAAGATAGATTAATATTTTTGAAAATACCACAAAAAAGGGGTGTTGTATGGAAACTTATTTATGTCCAAAAATTGACTGTACTTCAGTTGAATATACTGAAGATCAAGCGTGGATTATAGTATTTATGGCAGTATTACTAGTAATTGGTGTTACATGGTTCATAGGTATGTCAGTGTGGTGTCTTGCTAATGGTTACAGTGGCTTCACTGGAGATTATAGCATAATTGAATGGGGATTAAAAGTCAAATTTGAATGTTATTAAATGAATAAAATGCAATAAAAAAGCTATTTTATTGCATTATTCTTCAACTTAGACAAGCCTATAATGGATAATAAGCTTGTCTAAGTTTCATTTAAATTTATAGTTGATTGCAAAATAAAATTTTACAAAAACAATATTCTATTTAGGGAGGAGAACTTTTATTATGTTATCAATAAAAGACCTTAGTAAAAAATATTCAAATAATTTTTGGGGCATTCAAAATTTTGATTTAGAACTAAAAGAAAGAGAATTGGTTTCAATTGTTGGTCCAAACGGTTCTGGAAAAACTACAATAATTAATTGTTTACTTGGAGTTATTTCTCCAACCAAAGGGACTTTGTCTTTATATGGTCAAAAAAATAATACTAAGAAATTTAAAGAATATATTGCATATGTACCGGACGAACTATTACTTATTGAGTCTTTGACAGGTAAAGAATATATTAACTTCGTAAAATCAATGTATCAAAATGTAAATGACGAAAAGATTAAAAAACTTGTACAAATATACAATATGGCAGAAGCTATGGAGCAAATAATAAAAAATTATTCACATGGAATGAAGAAAAAGCTTCAATTAATTGCAGCATTTATGTTAGAAGGCAAATTGATGGTGTTAGACGAGCCATTTAGAGGATTAGATGTAGAATCGATAATAACAACAAAAAAAATGTTGAGAAAATTTTTGAAAGATGGAAAAAGTATTTTAATGTCAACTCACGATCTTCTTTTAGCTGATAGTTTGAGTGATAGAATTGTAATAATTTCTAAAGGGAGGAAAGTTGCAGAAAATACTAGTAATATATTGAAAAAAGAATATAACTGTAATTCACTTGAAGAAGTTTTTATTAAAGCATCCCTTGATAAAAGTAGGAGTGATAAAATTGACGAAGTCATTAATAATTTGTAAATTAATTTTTAAAATATGGCAGAGAAGTCTAGCAAAAATATTGAATACTAAAAGCAAGGTTATAGGAGTAATTTCATTTTTATTATTTATTACCTTATTATCCGTAATAGCAGGATACTGTGTTGTAAATCCTATAATAGTAATGTTTGTGAATGGGGATACTAGGTCACTATATTTATTGTTTTCTGGTATATTGGTAAATATTTCTGTAGTAACAACGGCACTATTTGTATTGGTGAAATCTGTAATACAAGAACGCGGTGAATTTGAAATGCAGTTAAATTGGTTTCCGCTTACTACATTCGAAAGGAATTTAGGATACAAGCTTCCAATATTTTTTGTTGTATTTGTCAGCGAATTGTTTATAAATACTTTATTAGTTGTACCGTCATTGGTTATGAATGATTTACAGGGAGGGTTTTTGCTAGCCAGTATATTAGCTTTTATTATACAAATTACTTTTGTATTCTTTTTAAATACAATAATATATGACGTTTGTATATTTATTATATCTATGATTGGACTGCCTTATAGAAAACTTATAACGCTTTTAATTTTACTAATGTCAGTATTTTATTATTTTATACAAAATTTTTCGGTGGAAGGGATTTTATCTTCATACACTAAATTTGATTATAATATACTTTATTTAATTAGTGGAGTTCTTATGAAATCAGTAAAGGTTGCAGCATTTAATTCTGTAAGCTATTTAAGAATAAGTATTTATATCTTAATTACTGCATTTTTAGCTTTAAGCACTTTATTTTGCTATGAAAAAGTTCAGAATAACAACTCTTCTAAAATATTAAAATTTCTGCCTATGTCAAAGGGGTTTAATAGATCATTAATTATAAAAGAAGTTAAAGTTCAAATTAGAAATGAAGAAAATTACATAAATATAATAATTTTTTTACTGTTATCAATTTTAGTAAGATTTAAATTGGGAAATTTAGAGCCGAATATTATGATAATAGGGATAGTAAGTTTAGTTTCTAGTATGTTGGCGCTAAACTCCTTTGGAAATGAAAATAATTACTTTATAATGTATAAAGCTAATGGGGTTGAATTGTTAAAGGTGTTGGTTTCAAAGGCAATAGGATTATGTATTATCGGATATGGTTTATTTCTACTTATAACTATAATAATACTAGGAATTGATATGGATATATATCAAGTATTGATTAGCATTCCAATAGTTATTAGTTCAATAATATCATTATATATTTTAGGAATATTAATTCCAGTAGATAACAAGAACCCTTATATGGGTGTATTTGCTTTTTTTATTCTCTTTTTTACAATGATTCCTATAGTGGTTATATTAAATCAAATAATTACAACAAATATGTCTTTGATAATTGTGGCGGTAGTACTTACAATTATATTATTTACTGCTTTTTATTTAGTGGCCAAATGGAGGATAAAATATGAATAAATTAAAAAGAATACCATATATACCTCAAAATATTGAGATTAATAAAGATCACATATTTGATCATAATCTACATGCTGATATTCCAATAAATGAAACGGCTTATAAAATATTATTACTAGTTGATGGAATTAAAAGTGTAAGTGAGATTACAGAATATTTAAACAAAGAAATCAAGATCAATTATGATGTTCTATATAATGATATAAATAATTTATTCTATGAATTAAATAAAAATTATCTATTAAACTGGAAGTATGACACCAATATAAAGATAAAAAAAATATTTATAAATCTTATTGCACAATATAAAAAAGGGTATAAAGAACGAGTTACTATAAAAAACAGCAACTTTTTTTCTGTATTTAATAGTATTAATAATGTGATTTTTAAAAAAATAGGAATGTTATTTATATGGACATTAGTTCTATATATATTGAGTGTAGTTTTAATTAGTGATAGTTTAGCCTCAGGAGTAGCATTTGGATTTTTGGTCGCTTTTGTTGGATTAATTTTGAGTACAAACATACATGAATTATCTCACATGTACTCTTTATGGATAAAAAAGAAAAATAAAAATATAGGATTTTTAGGGGTAAGTCCATTAGGAGTGAGATTTGTAAGACCGGCAGAAACTAATTCTAAGAACAATATTATTATAGCCTTATCAGGATCAATAATTCCTGGAATCTTAGGAGTTTTAATGTACATCATTAGTTTCACCATGTTTAAAGAGTGGCAATATTCTCTGTATATCAATATTTTTGCGGGTATGTTTGTTATTCAATTAGTACATTTACTACCATTTACAGGTGATGGTAAAAATATTCTTAACTATATATTATTAATGATATACAATAAAAAAATAATTTAGATACTAGGGGAGATTAAGATGATAAAAATTAGTGAAAAAACATATGGTTTAGCTGCTGTTTTAAGTATAATTATTTTACCTATAACTGCTATGAGTTTAATCTTTCTTAAAATGTTTGGTAATAAAAGTGGTAAAATCCTTTTTAACACAATGGAGATTCTTAAAATTGGAAACAATGGCTATACGTTTAATATAAAGACTACATTTTTATTATTAGTTTTGGCTGTATTTTTGGCGACTATTGTCTTATCAATAATATTTAATATTTTATTGAAAGGATTAAGGAAAAATGAATGTTAAAAGAAAGAAAAAATGTGTTGTCATTACAATAAGTCTAGTTCTATTAGTGATTATGGGTATTTTTATAAATAGATCTGAGGGTTTAAGTAAAAAAGATGATATTAAGACTATATCTAATGCTGGAATTGTTTTTGGTGATATTAAGGCACCTGTTAAGATAATTGAGTATACGGACTTTAATTGTCCAGATTGTAAAAAAATGAATGAAAATATTGAGCCAATCCTATTAGAATACATAGCTAATAAGAAGGTTGTTTTAATATTTAAGACTGTTAATGAAAATATGCATTTAAATATTCCTAAAATTAGTACAGAGGATTATAAAGAGATTGGAAAGATATTCAATGAAAAAGAAAAGTATATTAGTCCAAAATCAGAGCAGTACTTAAAGTCATATTTAGGAGAGAAATTATATAATAAAAGGAAAGATGATAACAAGGAAATAAAGAAAGAAATAGACTATCTCAAGATTAATACGATACCAACAATGTATGTAGGTAATGAAAAAATGGTTGGTATTTATAAAAAAGACGAATTTAAAAAAATTGTAGAAGATATATTAAACTCCAATTAGGAAAATAAATTGTGGTGGAATTATGATTAGATGTTTTAATCGTAAATAAATAGTAGGAACTTTATCATATTCATAGTGAAATTAAAATAATAAATAATCCAAGTGAGGTTAAAATATGAGAAGTATGAATATTAATAAAGTAGTAAAAAGATACTGTAGAATATTATTTTTGCTAATAATATTCTTTGCCATTAATTTCTTAATGGTCGACACAATTCATGCAAAGACTAATGAGTTAAATTTGATTTATTTCAATGTGCCTCTTTGTAATACATGCAATAAGTTTGAAGATGAACTAAATAAATTACAGAAAAAGCATAAAAATATTAAGATATATAAATATGATATAAGTAAAAGTCAAAATTATGAGATGCTTGTTAGATATAATAATGAATATAAGTTAAATAAAGAGACTGGAGGAGCACCAATTATATTCGTATCAGATAGATATATAAAAGAGCCGTCTGAAATAAAGTCTAAAATAAGAGAAATATTACAGAATGAGAAGGTTAAGGAAACACCCATTTTGGAGGGAATTCAGATAAATGCAAATTCATTCAATTATGATATTTTAGGTTTTATATTTACAGGATTTATTAATGGACTTAACCCCTGCTCTATATCCATGCTCTTATTTTTTCTCTCACTTATTAGTGTCAAAAATGTTGGAATAAAGAAGCTTGGTTTTAGTTTTATTTTAGGTAAATTTATAGCATATTTATTAATAGGTTCAGTCTTATACACATATCTATCTAAAATAAATATAGGGATATATAATACAATAATGAAAGAAATATTTATATTGTTTTCTGCTATAATTATTTATTTGAATGTAAATGACTTTTTAAAAGCAAGAAAGGAAAAATTTGGACAAATTAAAAATCAACTCCCAAGAAAAGTTAGACGTTTTAATCACAATGTAATAAAAAGATTTTTGGAAAATAAAAGTGGGAAAATATTAGTTATTATAAGTTTTTTATTAGGTGTAGTTATTTCATTAGGAGAATTTTTATGTACAGGACAAGTATATCTTGCAAGTATAAGTTACATGATACAAAAAAATAGCATTTATTCTCTTAAGGCTTTTTCTTATTTATTCTTATATGATTTAGTATTTATTATACCACCAATTATAATCGTATTTATTATTGATAAAGGGACTGATATGTTCAAAGTATCATCATTCCTTGTAGAGAAAATGTATTTAATAAAATTATTAACCGCAATAGTGATGTTCTTATTTTGTTTATTTATAGTTTTTATAATTTAATATAGTAAATATAAAGGAGTTTATTAAATGCCGAGAAATATTAAAATAACAGATAATGATAATTGCATTTTATATGAGGGTAATCTTTATAAACTACCAGTTGCAGAGAATATTATTATTGAGCAAAGTATTGAATACTTCAATGATTCAGAACCCTGTTTTTTACATAAAAGTGCAGTTACAAAAAAAATATATTATGAAATTGAAGACTTTTTTCAAGAAAAAGATAACATTGGCGTTAAAGAGATAAAATTAGGTGAATTTCCATTAATTTTGAAACGTCTTCTTGAGAAGATTGGAAATGCTAAAAGCATTTACTTGTAGTATTAGTGTTGATCTTTATAGTTTGCTAATTATTAAGGTTACATAAGAACAACTAATAACTAACACTTTGACTTTAATCTAAGAAGATTTAATTACACTTTTGTATTAGTGATAATTAACGAAAACCATTGAGATACGTCTAAATACATGTTAAAAAATCTAATTATAAAAATAGGAGATGTTATAAATTAAAAAAGATGTTAAGCTATTAATGTTATTAAATTTAATGAGTTATATAAGTAATTTTGCATTTGCATTTATATATTCATACAACAAAATAGCATTACAAAGTAATTTAAGAATAGAAGTAATGTGGGTATTGTCACCATTTGTATTTTTAGTAGTTACATCATTTATACTAGCTACTGATAACAAAGAAGAATATAAAATATTTAAAATAGAGGCAATAATCGATTGGTTTATAAGAGTTGCATCATGTTATGTTACTTTTCAATTTACTTTTCAATTTTTATCATCAAAGTATATTATTCAACAAGTCGTATTAGCCTCATTACTAATTATTAATATATATTTGGAATGTAAAATGTATAAAAAAGCAAAAATACATATAATTATAAAAAAAGAAAACATGGAAGTTGAAATAATATCTGAAGCAGAAAAACAAAATATTGAAAAAATGGGCAAAGCAACAACTATTGGGATGAGTTCACTTTTTATATTTGCGGGTTTGGGGATGGGTATAACACAAATACAACAGATTGATATTAAATTACTAAGAGGAATTATTGTATTTATTTCAATTTATGTGTTTGTATGGTTTTTAATTACTAATTATAGAAAGTGTTATTTATTTTATTTAGATAAATCTTTAGCAAAGAGAATTTTTGTTAGAGATGCATTATACGCATCTCTTGGATATATAATAGTTTTAATAGCTGCATTCGGATTTTTTGGAATCGGTTCTTTGCTTGAATCTATAGCTACGTTTGGTGGGTTTTTATTACTATATCCAACAATACGTACAGATAGAAAAATAGCACTTAGATTTAACAAAGTTAAAGAGAAATTATAATTAGTAAGATTAAACTCAAGATAGGGTGGTATGATATGTTCAAAAGCAGCAAAAAGACGGTTATTAGCGTTCTATCCACTTGAAAGCGGGTACAGCAGACATACGTGCAAAAATGAGCCACATCGTGGATGATATTTCCAAAATGTGGTTTTTTAAGCACTTTATTTAAAAAATACAATATATTTCACCAAGTATACCCTAATGGGGTATTTTTGACTTACCCGCCAAAAAGGTATATTAGCATGAGGTGGATGAGTTAAAGTCAAAGTAGAACTTAGGTTACATAACAATATCAATTGTTATGTATTAAGTAACATTCAATTTATGCTTTCTATACAAAACATGTGAAAGTGTTGATGAATAAGGAAAGTGAAAGTTACACAAATACATTGTGTAACTTTCAAAACACCCAAAATACATATTAATAATATATTTTGTCCCCTAATATACCTTTTGGCGGGATAGGCAAAACATTGGGGCAATAATATACTGTATAGTGATTATAGATAAAAAACTTTAATCGACTTTAAATAGCATTATTTTACAAAAAAATAATAGATTAATTTTTTGCCTATAGAAAGAGTATACACAAAATAATTTACACGCCCTACGCTCCCGTAAATGTAATTATTTTACTTTATAGGCTGTAATCACGTAGTTTTTTGTCTAATAAATAATTACATTTGTTTTTTATATTAGATTTATTTTTCTTTTTAACTTTCAAGTATAAATAATTTTTCTATCGTAGTGTTTAATAGTTTAGCAAGGTTCATAGCTAATTCCAGAGTAGGATTATACTTTTCATTCAATCGCATTAACGGTTTGCCTTGTAACACCAAGCGTAGTTGCTATGTCCTCCTGTCTAAATCCAAGTTGTTTTCTTAATCCTCTTATATTATTTTTCATCTTTTCCAAGTTTCCATTTCAAAAAATATTGAATTCCTATAATGGGTAGTGCTAGCAAGGCGTAAACTTACAACGCTAAGCCAGTTATTTACAATTAGATTACATATATGATGGATAGTTATATAAAGTCAAAGGGGAATTCTGAAGTGGGTCCAATGATTAATTACTCATTTGTGGAGGGTGATGAAAATGGACAGGCTAAAATAACAATAAAGCTTATGATACAGCTAAAAAATTAAATCCATAATATAGAAAAACCCTATGAATTAAAGAATCAAATAAGGGTAACAAATTGCTTGTTTGCAAGATTTACTGAAAAAGAAGAAAATCTTCAGTATGCTTATTCAAAATTAGGACTATTCGCTTTTGAGAATGATATGAAATTAAAAGGTGACAGCTACACGGTTTTTGTGGATAAAAATGAAGAAGGAATAGTGACTACAGAAAATAAGTCGCAAATTATGGTGGCTGTATCTGGAGCAGTAGTCAATGTAAATGCATTAGAAGGTAAAGAAGTAAAAGCTGGGGATGTACTTTTTACATTAAATCCGGTATAACCAAATCTGCAATCAGGACAAGCAGAGGAACAAATTGAACTTAATATTTAATATATTTAAATTATATATATCATAAAGAATGGTTGGAACTGTTGATTATTTATGGTTTCAACCATTTTTGTAAAATATATTACAGGGGGGATGGGTATGAAACTAGATAAAGAATATTATGTGATAGTGTCTATAATAGTATTTGTATGTGGTCTTATTATTAGTACTTATAATTTATATAATTTTACTGGATTTTTAATAATATTGCTACCGAGTACTATATTTAATGTTAGTTGGCATTGGTATCATAATGATAAAGGAGAATGATGTAGAACACTTAGGGAGCAGTTGTGATTTAAAGTGTATATGCTTTTATGTTAAGAGGTGGTCTGCTTTATGAGAAAAAGATAATCAAGCTAATAACTAAAGGTGGTTGCCAAGGATATAGGTGATTAACATCTTGATTTAAGAGAGAAATAATGTCTCTCATCTGAATTCCCAAATTAAGTAACTTTAGCTCAAATAATTTAGACAAATGGAGCTAATTTGGTTTGTGACTAAATAGTAACTATAGTTAATAGATTTCAATTTTAGTATTATTTAATTAGTATTATACTAATACTAAAAATACCTTAGAGGAGGGAATGAAAAATGGCATTTTTACAAGTGAGCTTTGCTTCGAAAGCCTTAAAAAGAGATGTTACTTTCAATGCTCTTATACCAATTGATACAATAGAAATACAGGAGGAAGAAATAATTAAGAAAAAACCAATGAAAGCGCTGTATCTCTTGCATGGGTTAGCTGGAAATTACACTGATTGGGTTTGTAGTAGTAAAATTGAGGAACTATCTTTAAGACACAATATCGCAGTGTTTATGCCCTCTGGAGAAAATAATTTTTATTTAGACGATGTTGATAAAGGCGAATTGTTTGGTGAGTTCGTTGGAAATGATTTAGTGGAATTTACACGCAGGATATTTCCGTTATCAAGGAAAAGGGAAGATACATTTATAGGTGGGTTATCTATGGGTGGATATGGAGCAATTCGAAATGGATTAAAATATTCTGACAACTTTAGCCGTATCATTGCATTATCTTCTGCTATAGTTACATACAATATTGCTGGAGCTTCTAGTGATTTTAAGGACGAAGTTCGTGACTATAAATTTTATACTAGAGTATTTGGTGATCTGAATCAACTTTTGGATAGTGATAAAGACCCAGAGGCACTTATTATTAAGTTGAAGAAGAAAAATGCTCTAATTCCTAAAATATATATGGCGTGCGGTACAAACGATTTTTTGTTAGATGTAAATCATAAATACCGTGATTTTTTAATTTCAGAAAATATAGATGTAACATATGTAGAAAGTCCTGGTAGCCATACGTGGGATTTTTGGAATGAATATATTGAAAAAGGAATCAGATGGGCAGTTAAAAATAAGTAAATAAATTGTTGTATTGCTTTTTACTATCAGGAGTGGTACGGTTAGATTGATTTTAAATTAACAAAGTTATCGTTCTGAATGCACGAGGGTTCGTCCCGAATGAGAAGGCGAGAGAATAGTTGGAATGCTCCAAAGAACATATCTTTATTGGTTGTACCTTTGGTTTCGACGTACTATCCTTGTGCCTTTTCGGGTGCAGGGTTTTTTTTATTGTTTAAAAGAAAGGAGGTTGCCAATGGAAACAAGAATTGCTCTAATTGGAATTATCGTTGAAAACACAGATGCTGCTCCAAAGCTTAACTCTATTCTCCACGAATATAGAGAATACATAGTAGGAAGAATGGGAGTACCCTATCTGAAACGCCATATTTCGGTAATAAGTATCGTTGTGGATGCGCCGAATGATGTTATCAGCGCCCTGTCAGGTAAGCTTGGAATGCTACCAAATGTAAACACCAAAACGATTTATTCCAAGGCGCCACCTATAGCAAAGCAGTAAACGAATGATTAAATCAAGGTCTATAAGAGTTTGACCATTTATAAATAATAAATATTAAAAAGGGGTTTATGCTATGTATGATAATAAGTCTAAAAATGCAACTGAGTTTATTGATGACGGTGAAATTCTATCTACCATTTCTTATGCTCGAGAAAACAAAAGAAATCGTGAGCTAATTGATAGCCTGATAGAACGTGCAAAAGACTGTAAGGGCCTAACACACAGGGAGGCTGCAGTACTTCTCGAATGTGATTTGGAAGATGAAAAAGAAAAAATGTTCAAACTGGCAAAAGAGATTAAGCAGAAGTTTTATGGCAATCGTATTGTTATTTTTGCTCCACTATATCTTTCGAACTATTGCGTAAATGGTTGTGTGTATTGTCCATATCACGCTAAAAATAAAACAATATCCCGTAAAAAACTTACGCAAGAAGAAATAGCACAAGAGGTCAAAGCACTTCAG
This sequence comes from Clostridium sp. CM041, assembly GCF_055081035.1. NCBI lineage: Bacteria > Bacillati > Bacillota > Clostridia > Eubacteriales > Clostridiaceae > Clostridium > Clostridium sp. CM041. The sequence goes on along the minus strand of NZ_CM143648.1, from coordinate 1,785,719 downwards.
GATATGGGACATAAGCGATTGGCTTTAGAATCAGGAGAAGACCCTGTGAACAATCCAATTGAATATATCCTTGAAAGTATAAAGACCATTTATAGTATTAAGCATAAAAATGGAGATATCCGCCGTGTCAATGTCAATATTGCTGCAACTACAGTGGAAGAATATAAGAAACTTAAGGATGCGGGCATCGGTACCTACATACTTTTCCAGGAAACGTATAACAAAAAAAATTATGAGGAGTTGCACCCAACAGGACCAAAGCACAACTATGAATATCATACGCAGGCTATGGATCGTGCCATGGAGGCTGGTATTGATGATGTGGGGATCGGAGTTTTATTCGGTTTAAATATGTACCGTTATGACTTTGTTGGACTACTCATGCATGCAGAGCATTTAGAGGCAGCCATGGGTGTGGGTCCACATACAATTAGTGTTCCTCGAATATGCCCTGCTGATGATATTGACCCAAATGCGTTTTCAAATTCAATATCGGATGAGATGTTCGAAAAAATTGTGGCTATTATTCGTATCGCTGTTCCATACACTGGCATGATTGTATCCACTCGTGAATCGAAAATAACGCGTGAGCGTGTGCTGGAACTGGGTATATCTCAGGTAAGTGGAGGCTCATGTACCAGTGTTGGTGGATATGCGCAGAAGGAAACGGAAGAAGATAACTCGAAGCAATTTGAAGTAACAGATACGCGTAAATTAGATGAAATTGTAAACTGGCTTTTGGAATTTGGGTATATTCCAAGCTTTTGTACCGCCTGTTATAGAGAAGGGCGTACAGGTGATCGTTTCATGAGCCTTGTGAAATCAGGTCAAATTGGAAACTGTTGTCAGCCGAACGCACTAATGACACTTAAAGAATATTTGGAGGATTATGCTTCACTTGATACCAAAAAAAAGGGCGAGATGGTAATTGAAAATGAGATTCCTAATATAAAAAATGAAAAGGTTCGTACAATTGCAATAGAGCATTTAAAAGAACTTAAGGAAGGGAAGCGAGATTTCCGTTTCTGATATTACAAATTAACAAATTAACATTTAAACATAACCATAATCATAAAATACAGTAAAGGTATGTGTCAAAGTAATTGATACATGCTTTTTGCGTTCTCGCATTAAGTAAAATTTATTTAATAGCTCAGCAACTATAAAATTACATCGCATTTATTTTTATAAACAACATACACGGCGAAAACTAATAAATAAGAAAACGATTTTATTGAAAATATCTATTATAATGTAAATAATTATATTATAATAGATATTAACAAAGATTAAATATTAAAAGGTTTTAAATATTAATAATATGTTGAGGGGTGATATTTATGTATGATGTAATTATTATAGGAGCAGGAGTAGTAGGTGCAGCGATAGCAAGGGAACTTTCAAGATATAATCTAAAAATAGGCGTTTTAGAAAAAGAAGATGACGTTGCAACGAAAGCATCAAAAGCAAATAGTGGAATAGTTCATGGTGGATATGCTGCAAAGTACGGTACATTAAAAGGGCGATTATGCGGAAAAGGAAACAAAATGTATAGAAGTGTTGAGGAAGAATTAAATTTTGGATACAGACAAACAGGAGCTTTAGTGATTGGATTTAATGAAGGTGACGAGAAAAAAATTACTGAGCTTTATGAAAATGGTATAAAATTAGACTGTAATGATTTAGAGGTGATAAGAGGAGCGAGACTAAAAGGAATAGAGCCACACTTAAATAGTGAAGTAAAGGTAGCACTATATGCTAAAAGCGTAGGGGTAGCGTCTCCTTATGAATTTACAATTGCGTTAGTAGAAAATGCTATAACTAATGGCGTTGAACTTAAGCTTGAAAATGAAGTAATATCTATAGAAAAATTAGAAGATAAGTTTATTGTACATACTAACAAGGAGGATATTAAAGCAAGATATATTATAAATGCTGCGGGTTTGCATAGTGATAATATATCTAACATGGTAGGGATCGATGATTTTAAAATAACACCAAAGAGAGGCCAATATATTTTAATGGGAAAAGATCAAGGGCACCTTGTGAATACTGTTATTTTTCAAGTGCCTACAGATAAAGGGAAAGGGATATTAGTAACTACCACATATCATGGCAATTTTATGATAGGACCTAATGCAGAAGAAGTGAGTAATGGAGATGATGTGTCAACTACCGCTGAAACTTTAAAAGATGTCATTATGGCGGCTAGAAAGTCCATACCTGATTTTAATGTGAGAGGCGCATTAACTACTTTTTCAGGGATAAGAGCTAGTAGCAGTACGGGGGATTTTATCATTGAGGAAAGCAGAGTTAAAAGATTTATTAATGTGGCTGGGATAGATTCTCCGGGGCTTACATCATCGCCAGCAATTGCTGAGATGGTGGTAGAAATACTTAAGAATTCAGGAATGAATCTTGTGAAGAATAATAATTTTAATCCTTATAGAAAAGGAATAATAGTAAAAAAAGATAATAGTTTTGATGGAGAAGTTAATCATGAAGATAAATCAAAAAATATTATATGCAGATGTGAGCAGGTTACAGAGGCAGAGATTATAGATGCGCTTCATAGAAATATACCAATTAACTCTATAGATGCGATTAAAAGACGTACAAGAGCAGGAATGGGAACTTGCCAAGGGAATTTTTGTAAACCTAGAGTTAAGGCTATTATAGCAAGAGAACTGAATATTTGCGAAGATAAAGTGAACGTGCGAGGCAAAAGTGATTCTAAACCACCTGTTAGAGCGGAAATAAATTTGATTAGGAAATTTGAATCTTAGCAAAGGATGATAAAGTAACAAACTACAACCTTAAATATTATTATTTACAATTATCAATTGATATGCTAAAATTATTTATTATATCAAGACTCTGATTCTATTTATGATGATTTATGGAGGAGCTCAATGACAAAAGGACAAATTGAAGCGAAATTAAGCGAAGCAATTAGTAAATTTGAGATTGAACACATGGGTAGAGGCCCAGAAAAAATTCGGACAATCATATTTCAGGATTTAATAATAGTAAGACTTAAAGGATTTTTAAGTAAATCAGAAAAAAGTTTGGCTCAAAGCAAGGAAGGCGTCGATTTAATTAAAAGACTGAATATTGCTTTGTTTGAGAATGCAAGAGAAAATTTGGAAGAAACTATAAAATCTATAATTGATGTTAATATAGTAAGTACTTATTCTGATGTGAGTACCAAAACAGGTGAAAAAATTATAGCTATAATTGTAGACCAAGATATTGAAGAACGATTAATAAAATAATCATGGAAGACGCACTGAAGGGTAAATGACCAGTCAAGGGGTAAGCCAATAACAATAACTCTGAGTGAGGAGTTTTTGTTATTGGCTTTTTTATTGATTTTAATTTTAAAGGAGTATTATAAAAAACGAAGGGGATGATAATATGAAATTTAAGCAAAGGTGGATATATGTGATTTTGGGAATTATAATTATGATGTGCTTAGGCACTGTATACTCATGGAGTGTTTTTAGGATTCCAATTGAAAAGGCTTTTAATATAGGATCTACTCAAAGTGGCTTTCCTTACATGGTTTCTTTAGCAGCTTATTCATTTTTTATGTTTATAACTGGAAAATATTTAGAGAAATACAGTCCAAGAATGGTTATTTCTATGGGTGCACTTCTTGTAGCATTAGGATGGATATTATCTGCATATGCACCAAATATATACATTTTAACTATAACATATGGGGTAATAATTGGCGCTGGCGTAGGCATAGCATATGGAGCTCCGATGACGGTAGTAGCAAAATGGTTTCCAGAAAAAAAAGGCTTAGTAGTAGGCATTGTATTAATAGGATTTGGGTTGTCACCACTTATAACAGCTCCACTTGCAAGAAATTTAATAGAAAGTTATGGAATAACAAAAGCTTTCCTAATATTAGGTGTATCTTTTGGGGTAATAATACCTTTGCTTTCGTATCCATTTAGATATCCGTCTGATGTGGAAAGTAAAAGTCTTGAAACAACTTCAAGCACAAAAATTCATATGAATGGTACGAATACTGCTAAAATGATTAAATCAAAAAACTTTAAAGGGTTATATGTAAATTTTATGATTGGATCAATGATTGGACTAATGTTAATTGGAATGACAAGTAACGTTGGTGTAGAACTCATTAAGCTATCCCCAAAAACAGTAGCCTTATTAATGATCGTATTTGCAGTTTTTAATGGAATAGGTAGACCTATATTTGGCTTGATTACGGATAAGTACTCGTCTAAAAATGCCATGCTAATTTCTTACGCACTAATTATTATCGCAGCATTATTAATGCTAGTGGCAAATGAAGGCAGTTTAGTATTATTTAGTATAGCGTTTTCGATATTTTGGTTTAATCTTGGAGGATGGTTAGCTATAGCGCCTACTTCAACTCTTGATATGTATGGAACGAAACATTATAGTGAGAATTATGGTGTTGTGTTTACGGCATATGGTATAGGAGCCATTATCGGGGTATTGGCTTCTGGACTTCTAATGGATATCCTTGCGAATTATAATTATATCTTTTATTTTATAATTGGTTTATGTATTATGGGTATTCTTTCATCTAAAAGAATGATTAAAACATAATCTAACAGAATTGACCATTTTAGTGGGCTAGAGTTAAGAAATGATTGATAGTAATTTCAAAGTTATTATATTTAATGCTACGTAATATTAATATTACGTAGCATTAAATATAATACAGTAAACTTCATGATGAACAGAATAATGTATTAATATAATTTTGGTTGAAGAAAAACCTGAAGTAGGCAGTAGATATATTTTGTTGTTAATCTAGAGCTTTGGTTATAACTAACTTTGATAATCGTTTTAAAGGTAGAAGCCCAATAATTACACAGGTAATAATGGTTTCCACACTTAGGTATGAACCGTTATATAAAAGGGAGTATAAATAAACAGATGTTCCTTTTGGAGCATAGCTTCCGAAGAACACTACTCCAGATATAAAATGGCATGTAAATCTAGCTAGCATTGCTACGACTACGCCAATAAGTATGACCTTGGTATCACGTGATCTAAAGTAACCAACTATTCCAATAGCCATAAAAGGAAGCGGATAATCAAATAGTACTTGCACTGGATGGAGTGCGAAGGGCGCTACTAAAAAATTAATAATTCCAAATAAAAAACCTGTTAAAAAACCAACTTCAGGACCATAAAATAAAGATACAAGTATGATTGGAACCATACTTCCAGCAGTAATGCTACCACCTTGTGGTAATTTTAGAATTGTAATAAACTGCAATACAGTAGATAATGCAAGAGATATACCAATTAAAGTTATCATCTGCGTAGTAAATTTAATTTTCCTAACTTTCAAAACTGCATAGATTAATAACAAAACTCCTAATAGTGCAAAAAGAGCAATGGGGGTTTTTGTAATTTCAGCGATTCTTTCGGCAAAAGTCATTTTTATAGCCTCCATGTATTGTGCTACAGAAGTATTATGGCAAAAACAAAAAAACTATATTCAAAAAAGGAATATAGTTAATGTACTTATACATCATAACCGCTTTCCTCCGCTGGTATTATCCAGATCAGGTATAAGGGTCAATGAATTAAATATTCATATCTCAGCCATTAGGCACCCCTAGCACATATATTATTATTATAATTTAATTATATAGAAGTATATTATATTTTACAACCTGTTTTAGATATTTACAAATTAAAATAAAGAAAATACCGGAAAAGATTGATTTTATAATCTGGATGGTATAAAGTTAATAAATGTAAGGTGATCAATTTAGCATTAGGGTTACAAAATACTCAGAGAATTTATTATTAAGGGGTTTTGTATTAGATGATGAAGATTAAAAAATAATATGTGTTTCGAAAAAATACATACAAGGAGGTTATTATGAGAAAAAAAATATTTTTAATATTTACACTCATTATTTTAATGTCTCTTTCGGGATGTTCAAGATCGAAGACTGCTACAATAAAAAAAACTGCCCCAGTTAAACCAGCAACTGCAGTTGAACCCATTAAACCGGCTGAACCCGCTCAAACCTCTTCGATACCCGCTTTTGACAAGACTGCTGTTATGAAGGCTTCAGGAAAGAGTGTTCCAGTTTTAATGTACCATTCAATTGACTACGAAAAAGATAATCCTATTCGTCTTCCTGTTAAAAGATTTGAGGAGCAACTAAAATATTTAAAAGATAATGGTTATTATACTATTACACTTACAAATTTATATGAATATCTTATTAAGGATATACCAATACCTGAAAAATCCATAGTTCTTACTTTTGATGATGGTTATGAAGATAATTATACGGATATGTTCCCTGTTTTGAAAAAGTATAATTTTAAAGCAACAATTTTTGTTATTACTGGTAGTATTGATAAAAGTCCTAACTATATGACTTCGAAACAGCTTGTAGAAATGGAAAAATATGGAGTAGAAATAGGTAGTCATACCGTAAAGCATGAAAATTTAAAAGAGATGCCTAAGGATAAGCAACTAGAAACTTTAGTTAAATCTAAAAAAGATTTGGAAAAAATATTAAATAAACAAATAAAATTCTTTTCCTACCCTTATGGTGGATACAGTAAAACTTCAATTGAGGCTGTACGAGAAGCAGGGTATACAATGGCTTTTAGTACTGACGGCAGATGGTCTTCCAAAGAGGATGGTATACTTTCCTTACATAGGGTATATATAAGTTCATTCCATGACATGGAAGAATTTAAAAAACGAATTTCTAATACAGATTAAATTTTAATAAAGTTCAATATTTAGAGTTGGGTCCCTAAGTTACTAGGGGCCCAACTTTTATATGTATTATTCTAGGTACACCAAATTGTAAGGTGTCTCCTGATAAACATAATAATTTAACCAGTTTAAAAAAAGCAAACTTGAGTGACCTCTCCATTTTACGATAGGTATTTTTAATGGATCGTCTTTTGGATAATAATTTTTGGGGACATTTATATTTAAGCCGTTTGCTATATCCCTGTCATATTCATTTTTTAATGTTAATGGATCATACTCTGAATGCCCGGTTATAAAAATTTGTCTTCCCTTTTTTGCTGATACAATGTAAATGCCTGATTCCTCAGATTCTGATAAAATTTCAAGCTCATCTATTTTATCAATATCAACTTTTCTTATTTCAGTATGTCTTGAATGTGGAACATAAAATTCATCATCAAATCCACTCAAAAGTTTAACGTTTTGCTTTGTTATTTTATGTTTAAACACTCCAAATACTTTACTATCAAGTTTATGTTTTTGCACTCCGTAATGATAATGAAGCCCTGCTTGAGCACCCCAACAAATATGCAAGGTAGAGTATACATTGTGAACACTCCATTCCATAATTTTTTTAAGCTCCTCCCAGTAATCCACTTCTTCAAAGGGAATACTTTCAATTGGCGCTCCAGTTATTATCATTCCATCAAATCTAGAATTCTTTATTTCTTCAAAAGTGTTATAAAATTTAATTAAATGTTCCTGCGATATATTTTTACATGCATGGCTTGCAGGGTGAAGAAGAACTATATCAATCTGTAGTGGAGAGTTCCCAAGAAGTCTTAAAATTTGTGTTTCAGTATCGATTTTTGTTGGCATAAGGTTTAAAATCACAATTTTTAAAGGCCGAATATCTTGGTGAAATGCGCAGTCTTCTGTAATAGTAAAAATGTTCTCTTTATTTAAAGTTTTAAACGCTGGAAGATTGTCAGGTATTTTTATTGGCATTTGCATCCTCCTTGTAATTAGGCATCTTATAAAAAAAAGCTGCTTTCCTATAAGGAAAGCAGCGTGATTAACTTTAATAAACAATAAAATTGTATTATAAAATTTGCTATCGTCCTTATCTTTCAGATTTTATAATCTGATGGAATTGACACCATTGCACTCCACTTAAGAATGCTGGTTGTCGGGCATCATCGGGCCAGTCCCTCTGCCGCTCTGGATAAGTTGTATTCAGTTGTTATTGCTTAGTATATTACTCGTAAAAGCAATTGTCAATAGGTAAAAATGTCTTTGTTTTATTTTTGACAATATTGAACATATGTGTTACGATTGCTACTGTTCATCGGAGGGTATATAGATAATTATATGCTGGATAAGATGGTTGGATAAAGCCAACTGCCTTATCCAGCATTTTTTTATTTTAGGAGGCACATATTATGACACAACAGAACATTTTAACAGAAGGAAAGGTTATTATGAAACAAGAGAATACTTTAACAGAGGGTAAGGTTATCCCAACGCTTTTAAAATTTGCATTTCCGTTTCTATTAGCAAGCTTGTTGCAAGCACTCTATGGTGCAGCTGATTTGTTGGTTGTTGGACAGTTTGATAATTCGGCGCAAGTTTCTGCTGTGGCAACAGGAAGCCAGATTATGCAGACAATCACAAGCGTTATCCTTGGATTAACAACTGGAGGTACTATTTTAATTGGCAACTATTTGGGTGCAAAAAAATATAAAGATATTGCAGAGTCAGTTGGAACTATCATTTGTACATTTGGTATAATAGCAGCTGTGTTGACTGTAATTATGGTGGTAATGACAGGTACTATTACAAATTTAATGAATACGCCAACAGAGGCATTTAAATACACAAAAGAATATATTTTTATCTGTTCTTGTGGTATTCCATTTATTATAGGGTACAATGCGTTGAGTGGTATTCTGCGAGGGCTAGGCAATTCAAAAGCACCATTATTCTTTATTGCGGTAGCTTGCGTAACTAATATTATGGTAGATTTAATATTAGTGGGTGGGTTCCATATGGGGGCGCCAGGAGCTGCAATTGCTACTATAGCTGCTCAAGCTATAAGCTTCATAATTGGGGTGCTGTATATAAAAAAGATAGGTTTTAACTTTGAGTTTCATCGTAGTCATATTAGGATTGAAGCAGGAAAAGCAAAGAAGGTATTTAAGCTAGGATTACCAATAGCATTACAGGATGGTTTAATTAATATTTCTTTTATAATAATTACAGCAGTTATTAATGTAATGGGACTTACTGCTTCTGCATCTGTAGGTGTTGTCGAAAAAATAATTGTATTTACAATGCTTCCAACGATTGCATTTGCTTCAGCAATTGCAGCGATGACAGCTCAGAATATGGGGGCAGGAAAGAAGGAAAGAGCAAAACAATGTTTGTATATAGGCACGGGATGCTCATTAATATTAGGAATAATATGTTATGCATATGCACAATGGAATCCAACATCGCTTACAGCATTGTTTTCTAGGGATACAGCGGTCATAGAAACAGCTGCATTATATATTAAATCATACAGCATCGATTGCATTTTGGTATGCTTTGTATTTTGTATGAACTCGTTTTTTAGTGGTTGTGGTAATTCGTTATTTCCAATGATTCACAGTTTAATTGCTACATTTATCATTCGTATACCGTTATCTTTTGTTTTAAGTAAAATAGTAGGTATGACTCTATATGAAATTGGATTTGCTTCTCCTCTTGCAACATTCGCATCACTTGTAATGTGTATAATCTACATGAAATCAGGTAAATGGAATAATAATAAAATTATTTATTGAGGAAATTATATAATATAATGTGAAAAGCAAAAAAATGATTTCTGTGCACAACACAGAAATCATCTTTTTGATTCAGCATAGACTTATTTAAAATTTTTATTTGTAAAGGGTATATTTTTATTTAAATATTTCTTTTCATAGTGGCTATACATAAACCAGGCAACAGCCGCAAAAAATATCGGGCCACCTATACTCCAAAGTGTTATGCTCAATTTTCCTTCCAGTGCTGGTTGTATTATTGAGAAGAAGTTTGCAAATCCAACAGTGAACATAACAACTATTGTCCATATTAGTGCACTTCTTTCAGTTTTGAATATTTCAAAAGGCTTAATAATATCTTTGTTTTTCTTAAATGGTGCAAAAGCAAAAGCTATAAACATGTATGGAAGAGTCATAGCTACATTAGTCATAGCTACTAATACAACGAAGAAACCTGACATATTCTCTCCACCAAAGGATACAAGAGCAATAATAACACAAACTATTGTAGCTTGAATCCACATAGCCCTTTGAGGCATTCCATTTTTCATTTCTGCCATTTTCCCAGGCCATAATTTAGCTGGAGTACCTTCAATTAATTGTTTTAATGGAGAAAACATTAATGTAAAGAATGCACCGGCTAAAGCTAAGAACATTGAAAGCCCAACGAATCTAGCTACTCCATGCGCCAAAGCTAAACATGTTGCTTCGCTTGCACCGAATGCGCTACCAAGAGAATATCCTAGGTTACTCATTACTACATAACCAACATTACCTAAGTGAACGCCATTTCCAGTCATAACAGTTGACCAGTTAGTAAATATACCAACAAGGAATAGTCCAAGTGCGTATCCAACTGAGATAACAATTGCTGAAATAACAACACCCTTAGGGAAGTTTTTTTCAGCATTTTCTGTTTCGTCAACTAGTCCTCCAACAACTTCAATACCACCATAAGCAAATATAGCAAATACTACGAAAGCAAATGATGAAATCATATTTCCAGAATAAGCAGGATCTGGCGAGGATATGAATGAACTAAGTCCAGTTATTGGCTGAGCTAACTGGCCATGATTTCCTATAAGGACTAGTAGAGATCCGACTAATAATACTACATTTAACAATGCAACTGCAGTGCCACCTAGTGAAGTTACCTTTTTAATTTTATCTAATCCCTTAGTTGATATAAATGTAACAAATATTATCCAAAGCATTCCAAGTATTCCTAAAGTTTTAGGCCCGGTTAATCCAAATAAGGAACAAGTCTGTGTTATATCTTTACCAAATATTGCATTCGATATTGGAACCCAAATTCCCGATGCAACGTTAACCATCCAAATTACATAAGATGCGTACCACATGAACGTTGCCATAAAAGCAAATTTAGCCCCCACTGATTTTTCCATCCATGAGTAGATTCCACCTTTTTCATCCTTGAAAGCTGCACCAAACTCAGATAGCATGAAAGCAAAAGGAATAAAAAATGTTATTCCAGACAGTATGTACCAAGGAATGGCAGCATAACCCATCTTATAGAATGATCTGGGAATGTTGTTAAATCCATAAACCGAAGTAAAAATCATTAAAACTAATGATACTAATGTTAAATGTTTAGTACTTTTTACTTTTTCCGACATGTTTTTTCCCCCTTTAATGTAGACGATCTAAGTTAATTTACTTTGTTAATATCATTATATAGCAACTGGTAAAAATTTCAATAGCAAAGGGGTTATTTATAGTTAATAATTGTAAAATAGACCAATAAATACTATTGTGATTAGGTAAATAGTGCATAAGGTAAGAAAAGAGGATATAATAAGGGAAGCTTTGAAACTAACTTTTTATTGTAAATCCATTTAAATAAAGGGGAAGATGATGATAAAAACAAATGCTATGCGAATTTTAGATAAAGGGAATGTAGAATACAATGTTATAACTTATGATATCAAAGATGATAAAATAGATGGAGTGTCTGTGGCAAATAAGATAGGTAGAGATGAAAAGTATGTCTATAAAACTTTAGTGACACATGGAATTTCTAAAAATATTTATATTATATTAATTCCAGTTAGAGAAGAAATGGACTTTAAGAAAGTAGCTAAAGTAACTAACGAGAAGAGAATAGAAATGTTAGATTTAAAGGATCTTCAAAAGGTTACAGGATATGTTAGAGGGGGGTGTTCCCCTATAGGTATGAAGAAACAGTATAAAACATTTATTGATAAAAGTGCTCTCGAAATAGATACCATAATTGTAAGTGCCGGAAAAATAGGAGTTCAAGTAGAAATCAACGCAAATTTATTAAAGGATAATGTGGAGGGTGAGTTTTCTTTTTTAGTAAAGTAATCTAACAATTATTCTGAGGGATTATCCAATCGGGATAATAAATTATCATAGGGTGGTGTATTAGCAATTTTAAAATAGGGGATGTTAATGATAAATTACGTTTCTAAAAACTTTTAACGACATTTCAGAAGGAAAGTCTCACACTTCTATAAGTGGAAGTAACTACTATAAGTGGAAGTATTTGCACAATTGGGTGTAAAATATTATAATATGCAATTACAGTTTAGATAAGAAGAAGTTGAACTTAGGTTACAAAAGAATGTGAATAAAAAAATTGGCAAAAGCCAGATAGTGAACTACTGAAATATATATTTCAGTAGTTTTTTGAATATCGAGCATTTTTAATATTACTTGTAATTTATTTCATTATCGGATTTCAATTTAAAGATGAAATGTTGATACAACAGTTGTTAGTACTATATTAGGTACTTTTATTAATTAATCAATATTTTTTATTATTCTACAAGGATTTCCAACAGCGATAACATTAGCCGGAATATTTTTTGTAACCACGCTACCAGAACCTATTACGCTATTATCCCCAATAGTTACACCGGGATTTATTATAGAGCCACCACCAATCCATACATTATTCCCTATAGTTACAGCTTTTGTATAATCAGCATTTTTGGGCCTTAATTTGGGATCAATTAAATGAGTTGCAGTAAATATGCTTACATTAGGAGCACACAATACATCATGTCCAATTTTTACAAGTCCATCATCTAAAACCAAAAAATTAAAATTCGCATAGAAATTTTCTCCAATTTCAATATTAGTGCCATAATCACAATGAAAGGGAGGTTCTATTTCAAAATTCCCGCCTATTTCTCCAAGTAGTTTTTTAATAATATTTATTCGCTCGATTGTTTCCTCGGGATCTGTATTATTATATAGTTTTGTAAGATGCCTAGCTTTATTTCTTAAGAGTACTAAATCTTTATCATAGGCATTATATGTTTCACCATTTAGCATCTTTTGTTGTTCAGTCATTTTATACACTCCTTATTCTATATACTTAGTTAGTATGAGTATAGCATAGTAGAATAAACAGTAGAATTAAAGAGCCAATAAAGCTTAATATAGAAAGTAAAGTGATTAGAAATGGAACCATGTGATATGTCTTTAAAGTATATGATATACAGCGAGAATAAGGGGCGCGTTTCACAAGAATTTGGAAAGGGAATTATGGCAAAATAAGCATGGAAGAAAAAAAACTAAGTCACTTAGATTATTTATGTGACTTAGCCTAATTATATGATTTTGCTCGAATCTAAGTAGAAAATTATTTTTTTACATTGTCTTTGTCGGGCATAGGCATCATATGATGCATATGCATCATACACATCATACACATCATATGCATCATATGCATCATACAGTTCTGCATCATAGGATCCATTGGTGTCTGATTCATAGGCATCATTGACATCATAGGATTCATTTGATTCATAGGCATCGTAGGCATCATAGGATTCATAGGATTTATTTGATTCATAGGCATGGTGGGCATCATAGGATTCATTTGATTCATAGGCATCGTAGGCATCATATGATCCATTTGATTAATAGGCATCGTAGGGTTCATTTCTTTCATGTTTTCCATTGAATAATTTTTCATAAAAATCTCCTTATAAAAGTTATACACAATATATTATTATGTAAAATAACATTTTATGTTACTACCTTTTCTAATTTAAAACATACCTCTAAAGAATCTTTATTGGTTTATATATAAGTAATTGTAAATAGTTAAAGAGACCTACATGATTACAAAATTTCAAAATAAAATTAAACCATTAAAAAACTCGATTTTTTAATGGTTTAATATTTGTGATACTATACTATTTTTTTAATTCCGTTTTTCCTGTCAATTTACTTTTGGCATCCATTTTGAATGTAGATTTAGCTTCATCAGTAGTAAAATATATATTTCCATCAACGGTCGCATCTTTTAACTGAAAGTTATTTGCAGAAACATAAAGATCACCTTTGAAAGTCCCATGTTCTATACTGCCGTTAACACTATTGATAGTTAATTTTGGAACAGTTAAAGTGAATCTAGCAGTTATGTTTTTATCCTCATCTTGGCTGTATAGAGCTATCTTACGTTGTATAATATCTTTTCCACTATCATCTTTTTTACCGTTTTTATACTCACCATCAACTACAAGATCTTTATCAATAGCTAAATCCTTTGTTATTGCAATAATCCATGTCCCCTTGCTACTTATAGCCTTTTCAAAAGTAGCTGTAGTATTTACTATTGAAGCTGTGGTTACTACATTTGGGGTTGTTTCTGGCGGTGTTGTTTGTTTTGGGGGTGCAGGTTGCTTAGCGCATCCTACAAACAACACAGTTAATAGAGCTGATGTTAATAGTACAATTTTTGATTTCATGAAAAATCCTCCTTATTAGTAAAATAATTATCGGTTTAAATGTAGTATAACCAAAATCATAAAAATTCATGTTTTTAAGTAAATTATATTTAAGTAAAAGTCAGATATTATTATTTTGAGATAATTATTTTGATTTAGTTCTCATAATTATCTTTATATAATAATATTACTAGTATAGCGGTTATAAAGATTATTATCATTGAAGTAAATAGAAAAGCAGATAGATGGAACTAAACATTAGGTTTCATACGCTGTCTTCTATGGTATAATTTTCTTGGATGTACTAATAATAAATTATAAATAAAGTAATCAAAATCAATCCGTGCAGAAGGCTACACGAGATATTGGAAGGAAGTGAGTATTTAGTGAATTTGAGTACTTGATGTACACTTACTCGCTAAAAATAAATTATGAATAATGAATTATTAGAAAAATATGCTCTTTTATTGGTAAAAACAGGAATAAATATTCAAAAGAATCAAACACTTGTAATCAACTCGCCTATAGAGTGCGCGTCTTTTACTAGAATTGTTTCTAGGAGTGCTTATATAGAGGGTGCTAGGGAAGTAATTATAAATTGGAGGGATGAATTATCCTCAAAAATTAAATTTATGCATGCGCCAGAAGAGGTTTTTGAAGAATATCCGGAATGGCAGAGAGATTTTTACTTATCTAATGCACGAATGGGCGCAGCTTTCTTAAGTATTTCAGCCTCTGATCCTGAACTTATGAAGGATGTTAATCCGCAGAGATTGTCAAAAGCACATAAAGCAGCTAGTACTGCAATAAAAGAATACAGAGATAGGCTTATGAGTAATAAAAATGTATGGTGTGTTGCATCAATTCCAACTTTATCCTGGGCAAAAAAAGTTTTTCCAGAACTATCAGAGGATAAGGCAATGGAAAAACTTTGGAACTCTATATTTAAAACAGTAAGGGTTGATACAGAGGATCCTGTTGATTCATGGGAAACTCACAAAAGCAATCTAAAAAAAAGTATGGATTTTTTAAATTTGAATAACTTTAAATATTTGCAATATAAAAATTCATTGGGTACTGATCTTAAAATTGAGCTTCCAGAAAATCATTTATGGCTTGGAGGATCAGATTATACCCCAGAGGGCATAGAGTTTATAGCTAATATGCCTACTGAAGAGGTATTTACACTTCCTAAAAAGACTGGAGTTAATGGAATAGTAGTAAGCTCAAAACCTTTAAACTATAATGGAAATCTAATTGAAGAATTTTCACTTACTTTTAAGCAGGGAAGAATTGTAGATTTCAAAGCAAAAAATGGTTATGATATTTTAAAGAGCATTATTGAAACCGATGAAGGATCTTATTATCTTGGTGAAGTGGCATTAGTACCATATGATTCTCCAATATCAAATTCAAATATACTATTTTACAATACACTTTTTGACGAAAATGCATCTTGCCATTTGGCTATTGGGAAAGCATATCCAGTATGCATAAAAAATGGTGAAAATTTAAGTAGTGAGGAACTTGAAAAACTAGGGGTTAATGATTCCTTTGTGCATGAAGATTTTATGGTTGGCACAGGAGATTTGCAAATAATAGGTATTACAGCAGATGGAAAAGAAATACCTGTATTTAAGAGTGGTAATTTTGCATTCTAACCACATTTCCAAAGGAAAGTCTACTACTTCTAATATTTTATATTGATATAAAAAATGATTGTATAAAAAAGTAAAAAAATATTGTACATGCATTCATATTATGTTAATATAGGTATATAATAGTAATTAATAATTGCTATTTAGAGAATCTAATATGATAAACAGCATATCCTCTTTTTAGGAAATTATTGTTAATCAAATTTAGATTTTAATTTCCAAATAAAAGGAGGAATGTTTAAAATGGAAGACAAAAACATAATTTGTAAAGACTGTGGGAAAGAATTCGTATTCACCGAGGGCGAACAAGCTTTCTACAAAGAAAAAGGATTCGAAAATGAACCACAAAGATGTGTTGATTGCAGAAGAGCAAGAAAACAACAAAATGATAATTCATCTTTCAGAAGATAGTATAAATAAGTGTAAAGCCCTATAAAACTTTGGGTTTATAGGGCTTTTTTTATTTTCTAGGAAATTGTAAAAGTGCATAAGGTAGTGAAAATAATAAGTAATATTATTTTTTCACATAGTCTAACATAATATTAAGATTCTTATTATAAAGTTATCTATTATTGGAGCAGGTCACAGTTAAAATTAACCTAGGAATAACTCTTATGTAGAATGAACTAGTGAAATGGTAAATACAATCTAAAAAACTCCAGAAACATTCTGGAGTTTTTATAACGATAAAAATATTATTTGTTATGAGATAATTTAGAGCGTTTAGTCAATTTATCATTATTTGCATCAATTTTCACACCATTTTCAATTCCTATATCACCACCGCTTTGGGGGAACATTTTTCTCAGTTCGGCGTTAGTTTTTTTATCAGTTTTCATGTGACTTTTATTATTGTCCATAAGTATTACCTCCTTTTATATTAGGGTTATATAATAATAATATAACCTAATATCATAAAAATATTTGTATGAGAAAGTTACTATAAATGGTAGAGATATTTTTACCTTTTTAAATAATTAAGTAAAATAATATTTAGTGAAATTTGTATTTAACAATTTTAAATAGGGGTGTAATATTAATATGGAATATTTTTTATATGATTTAAAAATAGTTTAGGAGGAAGTGACGTATTATGCCTTTTAATGTATATGATAGAAATAGGAAATATTTAGGATTTATTCAATCTGCATATCCACAATATACAAGTGTATTTATGGTTGCTAACACAGATGTTAAGTTGGAAGAGAAGGATTTTAATAAAATCAAAATAAAATCGGAGTTAGCTAGCTTTTTAGGCTGTAAAAATATTTTAGGGAAAATTAACGAACCAAGATTAAGCAAAAGCATAGATAATGTAATGAGAAAAGAATTTGGAAAATTTAAAGATAATACTTATGAAGAATTGTTGAAATTGGTATATCTTAGAATATTACGTTATGAAGAAAAATTTCACTATAAAAGTATCCCAAATGAAGAGATCAATGCATATTTCTTGGTGGATATTAATAATGTTATAATTGAAAATGATTCAATTATTATGAATGAGGATACAGTATATGTTAATAATGAAAAAATAGGAAATGATATTCCTATGATTGCAAAGATTATAGATTATCCAAGAATACAAATTGATAGCATGACCTCAGGACAGGGGTTGCTATTAGGGGCAGACATTGCAGATTTGGCGGGAAGAAACCATATTCACAGGACAAAACTAAAAATAAAATCAGGGAATTTTATATGTGATCTTAATTTGCCTGTAGACTTATACTTGAAGAAGGGTGATACAATTCAAATATATGTATATAATAAGGTTATTAAAAGGATATTTTGCGATGGTATAATATATGAATTCTAATAATGTTTAGGGTTTAATACAAATGAAGACTGGAGAAATGAAAATGTATATCAATGAAACGAAATTAAAAGTAAGGTATGTAGAGACGGATCAAATGGCGATTGTGCATCATTCAAATTATTACGCTTGGTTTGAAGTAGGTAGAACGGAGTATATAACAGAAATAGGCATGACCTATAAACAGGTGGAAGAAAATAATATTATGTTACCAGTGGTAGAGAGCTCTTGTAGGTACATAGAAGGTGCAAAATATGAAGACATAATTATAATTCAAACATTCATGAAAGAGCTAAATGGGGCTAAGGTAATATTCAATTATAATGTTATTAGAGAAAATGACGGGAAAATCTTAGCTAAAGGCAGTACAACTCATGCTTTTGTTAATGAAAAATTTAGAGTTGTAAATCTTAAAAAAGTTAATATGGAGATGTGGAGTGGATTTGAAAAACTCTTTGAAAAGATAGAATAATGTACGATTATTCTATCTTTTCATTATAAATTATTTAACAAGCTTTGAAAAATAATGTTTAGGGATAAAGCCTTTCTTAATACCTTCTGTAACTAGCAAATAGGTTGCAGTAGTATCAAATCTAGCATCGTGAAAACTTGAAGTATCTCCAAAATATTCATTGCTTTTTAAATTTATATGAGTCTCATTTAACTTAAGAAATTTAATAGTTTCTGATAATTTTGGGTTTTTATATCCACCTCTTGAAGTAAGAAGTTTGCATATATCTTTATAATATTTCATTGTACAAAAAGTATGGCTAAGATTTAGCTTATGCCCACAACTTTCAAGTTCATGAGTTAAAAATTTTATGTCAAAATTAACATTGTGTCCTATAAGAATGTTTGCGGTTAAAAAGTCATCAATAAAATCTTCGTGAGAATCTTCAAAAGTTTTGCCATTGCTTAGTTTAAATAAAGCCTCTACACTGAAACCATGCACATCTTGCGCAGATGGCTCTATATAATCTACTGTAAAGAAGATATTTTTACCTATTGTTTTTGTTGGTTTATAATTAGTGTCAACAAGGATATAACTTAGTTGACATATATTACCTGGCCTTATGCCAGTAGTTTCTGTATCAAAAAAAATCATTCGCATTAGAGACCCTCCTGTAGTTATCACCTAGGTGTATATTTACAATTAATAGAATAATGTATAAAGGCTATTTAAGGTATTCTAACATTTCGTATTAATTAAAAATAACCTTATAGTAATTATAGCATAAATAATATATCTTTATATATTATAGAATGGTGTATATACTATTTATAAAACCTTCTTTAATCATGTGTGAAAAATAGACTAGGCTAGTTATTTTTAGATATATTGGGTGAAATGGGGTTAATATGTATGATCGAATTGTTAAGAAATCTTACTAATAATTTAGGGTATGTGATTCTTATTGCTTTTTTGTTTCTAGGATAGGGAGATTTAAGAGGATCGTTCAAAAAGATGAGTTCAAAAAAAAGATTTAATTATGCTCTCAATAATTTTTGGAACATTTGGAACTTTAGTGACCTACACGGGGATAGAGTTATTGTTATTATTTTTATTACGGCTCATAAAGATTATGCTGTAGATGCATTTGAAATTCAAGCCTATAATTATATATTAAAGCCGTATTCAGAAGAGCGTATAGTTAGTACATTAAAAAATAATGAGAAATTTTTGGATAAAAAAAGTATAAATAATAAAATAACACTTTGGAAAGATAAGTTTAAACAACTAATGGGCATATAAAAGTACTCCATGCGCTTTTTTGTTTTTTCATGTATAAAACTGTATTTAATTCTTAATAATATATCGCGAATATGTCAATATAATATAGTTATGTTAATAAATTTAAATGTAATTATAAATATTGAGGAGGGTTAAAATGGTATCGTTTATTTTAGCAATTAGCGCCCTTATAGTAGGTTATTTTATTTATGGTACAATTGTAGAAAAGGCCTTTGGGGCAGATGAAGCAATTCAAACTCCAGCTATAAGGCTAGAGGATGGTGTAGATTTTGTTCAGATGCCCGCCTGGAAAATTTTCTTGATTCAATTTCTTAACATTGCGGGATTAGGTCCTATATTTGGGGCAATTGCAGGTGCAATGTGGGGGCCAGCAGCATTTTTGTGGATTGTCTTTGGATGTATCTTTGCAGGGGGAGTCCATGATTATTTTTCAGGTATGCTATCAGTAAGACATAATGGCGCAAGTATACCAGAGGTTGTAGGGAAATATCTCGGTAAAGGTTTTCAAAACTTTATGAGAGTGTTTTCGGTAATACTTTTAATACTTGTAGGGGTGGTTTTTGTAACTGGACCAGCAAGTATTTTAAAAGGTTTAACAGGAATGAACTTTCAAACATTAATTTATATAATATTTGCATATTATATACTGGCAACAATGCTTCCAATAGATAAGCTTATAGGGAAGATATATCCTATTTTTGGTTTTTGTTTGTTATTTATGGCGGTTGGTGTTGCTGGTGCATTAATTTTTGGAGGATACCATATTCCAGAAGTAACACCAGCTAATTTAATGAATATGCATTCAAACCCAGGTGAAAATCCAATATTTCCTATGTTATTTATAACTATTGCTTGTGGTGCTATTTCGGGGTTCCATGCAACTCAATCGCCTTTAATGGCAAGGTGTATAAGTAGTGAAAAACAAGGTAAAAAGATATTTTATGGTTCAATGATCGTGGAAGGTATAGTTGCATTAATTTGGGCAGCGGCAGCAATGAGTTTTTTTGGAGGAGTAGACCAGTTAAATGCTACTATGGCGATTAGTGGTCATACAGCAGCATGGGTAGTAAACGAATCTTCAATTAGTTTGCTTGGAAAAGTTGGTGGAATCTTGGCTATACTTGGAGTTGTGGCTTGTCCTATAACTTCTGGCGATACAGCATTTAGAAGTGCAAGATTAACTATAGCTGATGCATTTAAATTTAATCAAGGCCCTATTAAAAATAGATTTCTAATTAGTATTCCACTATTTGTGGTAGGATTCATATTAACTAAGATGGATTTTGCAATAATATGGAGATACTTTGGATGGTCTAATCAAACTTTAGCTACTATAGTATTATGGACAGCAGGTATGTATATGGTTAGTATGGGTAAAAAACACTGGATGGCAACGGTGCCGGCTACATTTATGACAGCCGTATGTACTTCTTACATCTTAATTGCCCCAGAGGGGTTTAAACTTTCACAAAATATTTCATACACGATCGGGATTATAGGAGCAATTGCAGCAATGGTAATTTTCTTGATTGCATCAAAAAAAGTAGAATTAAAAAGCAACATTAATATATAAAATTTTTTTTAAATCTCATTACAAAATAAAGGCTGTTAACATAAATATTATGTTGACAGCCTTTAAATTCCTTTAAAATTCCTTTAAAATTCCTTTGAAATTTCATTTTTTACAATCTCACCATTAACCATTACCAATGCTACTTTACTTCTTAAATCAAAGGGATGTCCACTATATATAACAATATCGGCATCCTTTCCAATTTCTAAGCTTCCAACAATGCCATCTATGCCAAGTATTTCTGCAGCATTTATAGTTATTGCCTTAAGGGCCTCTTCTTCATCCATACCCTCTCTTGATGCAATGCCAGCACATACTGGGAGATATTGAAGTGGGATAACAGGATGGTCTGTCATTATGGCTACTTTTATACCCGCTTTTGATAAAATTCCAGGCGTTTTAAAAGTTAGATTTTTAAGTTCTACTTTTGATCTATTAGAAAGCGAAGGACCTAATATTACACCCTTTTGAATGCCTTCTTTTAAATAATCTATAATTAAGTGGCCTTCTGTACAATGATCAAGGGTTATATCTATATTAAATTCCTTTGCGATTCGAAGAGCAGTAAGGATATCATCAGCTCTATGAGCATGAGCTTTTAGAGGTATTTCTTTTTTTATAACCTTTGCTAAAGCTTCCATTTTCATGTCAAATTCAGGAATTTTATCAGGGTTTTCTAAGGCTTTATTTTGTTTTTCTATATACATCTTTGCCTTAATAAGATTTTCTCTTAAAATAGCAGCAGTGCCCATTCTTGTGCTGGGGGATTTTTTCTGAGCATGATATACTCTTTTAGGATTTTCACCAAAGGCGACTTTCATAGCAAGACACTCATTTACAATCATATCATCAATTCTATTTCCATAGGTTTTAATAACCGTAAACTGTCCACCAATTACATTGGCACTACCTGGACCAGTTGCAACGGTTGTTATTCCAGCGTCGAGTGCATCTTTGAAACATATGTTCATAGGATTGATAGCGTCGATTGCTCTTAAATGAGGGGTAACTGGGTCAACAGCCTCATTACCATCAGCACCTTCAAAGCCCATTCCGTCTTCCCACATTCCAAGATGGCAGTGTGCATCAATCATTCCTGGCATAACAAACTTATTTTTAACATCGATAATTTCTGCGTTACGGGGTGGATTTACGTCATTTGCAATAGCAATAATTTTACCATGATCGATTAAAATCATTCCATTTTCAAAATCCTTATTTGCCATACTGTGTATATTGGCATTTTTAATTAAAATCATATAAACAACTCCTCAATTATTAGATATACTAACATTTCTATAATGAAATTATTATACTAATACTATTATAACATTAATTAGTAAATATTGTAAAAAAAGATTTTATGGGGAATTTAGAGATTAGATACTATAAAAAAGCTGATTAGAAATTGAAATTTCTAATCAGCTTTTTCTTTTATGCTAAATTATTTTTTTGAAATTAGAAAGACTTTTTAATATTTACGACAAATGTAACAAAGTAAGTTATCGTCTGTGCTCAACCAAATCAATTGCTCCTAACACAATGTGAGCAAGCCCGAAGCCAATAACACCTGCTTCAATCATAGGAAGCTTATTTTTTTTATTCATACTGTTTTTTGAAAATGATGCTCCAGCCGTAGTAACAACTGCACCTAACATAGTTGGAATTAATCCTTCACGCATATTAAAAGACCTCCCTTTTTAATAATATGTTAATATATTTTACAAATATGAGACTATTAATACCATGAAATATATAGAATATAGTCTACATATTATTTGTTATGGATTATATTACATTAACATTTTATATTCATATTTTTAATAGTTTTAGAATAAAAGTTATCTTCTCGGTAAAAATAAGATATTACAATATTTTATTAAAGTTTAGAGGAGGTAAATAAAAGTTTATGAAAAAAACAAAATTGCCAAAAGGTCAGCATGAAGAGGAAGTTGAAAATATAAAAAATTTGCTTGAAGAAGGCAAGGGCATGATTGAAATTTTAAACTTAACAAGTTTAAATGAAGAGGAAGTCATACAGATTAATGATAAAATTAGAGGAAAGAATAAATAATAAAATGTATTAGTATTAAACAAAATAATATGTAAAAGATAATAAGGTAATGAGGCATATTAAAATAAATTTAAGGAGGAAAAATTATGGCGAAAAAAGGAATGAGTAGACCGCAAGCTCAGCCTAAAGGTGATAATAATAAGAAAATGAAGAAAGACGATGCTAAAAGGGTTCCAGTGGTAGGTAAATAAAGAAAATATAAAAAACTGCTTATTTTATAAGCAGTTTTTTATTATAAATCAATTACCACCATGTTGACTCAACATGGCGGTTAATTATAATTAGGGACTTAGTTGTAATCTAAAATTTGGTGATTATTCATATAACCCAAATCCGGTAATAACAACCATATCCCAATCAGTTTCTTCATTTTTAATCCAATGGTATTCAATGCAAAGTTCTTTTAACCAGGCATTAAGGCCACTACTTTTCTTGCTTACGTTTGGGGATTGTCTTCCGAAATTTTCCCTAATCATTTCAAGTAATTCTATTTGGTCTTCTTTTCCTAGCTCTTTATCTAGCATGTCGTCTATAACGTCACAACACTTCTCATAACATTTTTTGTCTTCAACATACAATTCGTCCGCGAGTAACTGTCTTTTATTATTTAAAGTGTGTTGTACATTTTTAATTTCATCTAAATTTGATAAGTATTTCTTAGCTATGTTCATAGCGGAAATCTCATTATCTATTCTAACTATTGCTCTTTCTAATTTTGCATTTCTCATTTTAATCTTCCTACTTTACATTTTTTATTTAGTCATTAACTAAGGCATCTTAAAAAAATAACTAGTAAGCATGATAGTCTATTTTTTAGATGGCTAATGACAATAGATTAATTATATCATTAAATTCACTATGATACAAAACTCTACTTAAATAACCTCATCCTAAAAATCAAAATTTTATAAATTAATTAACCCTGGTAATTTATATGGTGTAAAATTAAATTAGTATTATGTATAAAATATCTTTTAAAATTTTAAAAAGTATGGTAAATTTATAAAAACAGAAAATTAAATTAAATATTAGAATGAGATGGGGAGTGGTTATATGAACAGTAGAAAAGAATATTTAAAAGGTGTAACAAAAATTGTGGTAAAGGTAGGAACTTCAACATTAACCCACTCTACAGGATTATTAAATTTTAAACGTATTGAAAATCTTATAAGACAATTGGCAGATATTCATAATCAAGGAATTCAGGTTGTACTAGTCACCTCTGGAGCTATAGGAGCAGGCATGGGGAAATTAGGGTTTACGGTGAGGCCGGAAACAATACCAGAAAAGCAGGCAGCGGCCGCTGTAGGTCAAGGCATTTTAATTCACATGTATGAAAAGTTTTTTTCAGAGTATGGAAAGACTATAGCACAGATTCTTTTAACAAAAGAGGATATCATAGATAGTACAAGATATCTAAATGCCCATAATACGTTTTTGACGTTACTATCTCAGGGGGTTATACCTGTAGTAAATGAAAATGATGCTGTAATCGTTGATGAAATAATGTTTGGAGACAATGACACATTATCTGCAATGGTAACAAGTCTAATAGGTGCGGATTTATTGATAATACTTTCCGATATTGATGGATTGTATGACTCAAACCCTAGGACAAATTCTGATGCGAAAATCATTTATAATGTATCTGAGATAACTGATGAAATTAAGGAATCTGCAGAAGGTGTAGGGTCAAATCTTGGAACTGGGGGTATGGCAACTAAGATTAAGGCAGCAGAAATTGTAGTAGCTGCAAATGCCTCTATGATTATTGCGGAAGGCTCTGAACCTAATATTATTAATGATATTTTAGAAGGTCGTGAAGTAGGGACATTATTCGAAAGAAATACAAAAACCATGAGCGAGAGATAGAATAGGATACACATTGTAATAGCATAGCTGTTATCTATGCTATAAAGCGCCAAGGAGGAGAAAAATTGAATTTTGAAGATTATATTATAAATATAGGCAGACGTGCTAAAGATGCGTCTAGAATCATGGTTACTGCTAGCACTAATGCGAAAAATAATGCACTTTTACATATGGCAAAAGCTTTAATAAGCAGTGAAAACGCTATAATTGAAGCAAATATTAAGGATATGGAATTAGGTAAGAAAAATAATTTGTCTGTTGCAATGCTGGATAGATTAATGATTAATCAGCAGAGAATTGAAAATATGGCTGAGGGACTTAAAAATGTGGCATCACTTCCTGATCCTATAGGTGACGGAATAAAAAGATGGAAAAGACCAAATGATTTAGATATTTCCATGGTAAGAGTTCCATTGGGCGTTATAGGTATGATATATGAGTCAAGGCCAAATGTAACTGTAGATGCAGCAGCTTTATGCTTAAAGGCAGGTAATTCAATAATACTTAGAGGAGGTTCAGAGGCTATAAATACTAATATGGCTTTAGCTAAAGTTATTAAAAAAGCTGCTACTTTCGCAGGACTACCAGAAGGTTGTATTCAGCTTATTGAAATGGTGGATAGAGAATTAGTAAATAAGTTAGTAAAGCTTAATGATTACGTAGATGTAATTATTCCTAGAGGTGGCGCTGGACTTAAAAAAGCCATTATAGCAAATGCTACTGTACCAGTAATTGAGACAGGGCTAGGTATTTGTCATATATATGTGGATTCAGAGGCTGATTTAGGTATGGCGGAAGAAATAGTAGTTAACGCTAAAACTCAAAGACCGGGAGTATGTAATGCAGTAGAAACACTACTTGTACATGAAAATATTGCTAGTGAGTTTTTGCCAAGGCTTGCACAAAGACTTTATGGATTAGGTGTGGAAATTAGAATATGTGAAAAAGGAATTCAAATTATTAAAGATGCGAAGGCTGCCATCGACGCGGATTGGGATACTGAGTATTTGGATTTAATACTTTCAATTAAAGTTGTTGATTCAATGGAAGAAGCTATTGACCATATTTTTAAATACGGAACAAAACATTCAGAAGCTATAATAACCAATAATTATAGAAATTCGCAGAGATTTTTAATGCAAGTAGATGCCTCTTGTGTATATGTAAATGCTTCTACAAGATTTACAGATGGTGCAGAATTTGGATTTGGTGCAGAAATAGGTATAAGCAATCAAAAACTTCATGCTAGGGGCCCAATGGGACTTGAGCAGTTAACAACTACAAAATATCTTATATATGGAGATGGGCAAGTTAGGGAATAATGAGCTACCTTAAAAGTAAAATTTATGTAGGATAACTAAAATCATATTAATATTTTAAATTAAAAATAGTAAAAGCACTGTGAATATTATTGAGTTTCAATAATATTCACAGTGCTTTTTTAGATTTTGGAATTATTTTTTGTACATAGATTTAAACATTCACCACAGCCCTTAGTTATATTGGAATGCAACAATTCCATTTCTTGTCCATTTGCCAAGGCTGCAGAAATAGCTGAGGGGTTAAAAGTTTTGTAAATCATTGACTTTTATTTATCAAGATGGTAATCTTGACGAAGGGTATAATAGGAAAAAAAACAATATTTTTACAAAAAAAATAACAGATCGTTAGTTATTTATAAATATTCTAAATGAATCTAGAAAACGTATACGAAAGGTAACTAATAGTATGCCGTCAGCAGTTAAAAGTTTCTTTTCTTCAGGTATAAGTGCAGGTACAGTGTCAGCTCTATTACTTAATTTTGTATTAAAAGAAGAATCGAAAGCTAACTTAGATTCAAAAACAGTTTCACAATAAAAAATATTATTAGATCATAAGAGGTTATTGAATATAATAAGGACGCATTTATATAAGGAGGGAAAAAAATGAGTATTGGGAAAAGTATTAAGAGGGTTGATGCTTTTGATAAAGTAACTGGACGGGCACTATATACAGATGATTTTCAATTAAATAATGCTCTAGTTGCTAAAGTTCTTCATAGTAAAATTGCGAATGGTCTTGTTAAAGCTATTGATACTACAGAGGCGATGAAACTTCCAGGGGTTGTAAAAATTGTAACTTGTTTTGATGTTCCTGATATTAAATTTCCAACAGCTGGGCATCCTTTTTCAATTGACCCGAGTCATGCGGATATTGCAGACCGAAAGTTACTTAATCAAAGAGTTAGATATTATGGTGATGACATAGCAGCTGTAGTTGCTAAAGATAATGTAATTGCAACAAGAGCAATTAATCTTATAAAAGTTGAATACGATGAATATGAACCATTAATGTCCATAGAAGCTGCCTTAAAAGAAGGGGCAAAAGCAATCAATGAAGATTACCCTGATAATATTCTTTCGCATACAAGTTATGAAATGGGTAATTATGATAATGCGATAAAAGAACAAGGACTTATTGTTTTTGAAGGGGAATACGAAACTCCGGCCGTTAAACATTGCCAGATTGAAAATCCAATTTCCTATGCATATGAAGAGGGAAAAAGAATTGTTGTTGTTTCATCAACTCAAATCCCTCAGATTACAAGACGTGTGATTGGTCAAGCACTTGGTGTTGATTGGGGTAAAATCAGAGTTATTAAGCCATATATAGGGGGTGGGTTTGGGAATAAACAAGATGTTCTTTATGAACCACTTAATGCATATTTATGTAAGGCTATCGGTGGTAGATGTGTCAAACTTGATCTGACCCGGGAAGAGGATTTTGCTAATACCCGCGTGCGTACTGCCATGAAAATCAAAATTAAAAGTTATCTAAGATCAAATGGACGATTTGTTGCAAGAAAAGTTGAAATATATGGTAATAAAGGCGCTTATGCATCACATGGACATAGTGTAACAAATAAAGCTGGCCACGCATTTAAACAGATATATCAAGATGCGGCTGCAACTAAAGGAGATATGTATTCGGTATTTACGAATATGCCTCCATCTGGTGCCATGCGTGGTTATGGGATACCACAAATCACTTTCGCGCTTGAATCCCATATGGATGATATTGCAATAAAACTTGGGTTAGACAGGATTGAAATAAGAAAACTTAATGCTATGAAAGTAGGTTTTGTTGATAATCAGGTTAAATGCAATTGCAATGGTCTTTACGAATGTATCGAAAAAGGTAGAAAATATATTGATTGGGACAATAAACTTAAAGAATACCAAAATCAAACAGGGCATGTAAGAAAAGGTGTTGGTATGGCAATATTTAGTTATGCAACAGGTGTTTATCCAATATCACTCGAAACAGCATCTTGTAGGATTGTGCTTAATCAAGATGGTTCTGTTCAAGTCCAAATGGGTGCGACAGAGATAGGTCAGGGGGCAGATACGGTATTTAGTCAAATGGTATCAGAGGTTCTTACTATTCCAATTGAAAATGTCCATATGATATCAACTCAAGATACAGATATTACACCATTTGACACAGGTGCTTATGCATCGAGGCAGTCTTATGTATCAGGGATGGCCGCTAAAAAAACTGCTATAAAGCTCAAAGAAAAAATAATTGAGCACGCAAATTTCATGTTAAAAGTTCCATCAGGAAATATTGATCTTAAAGATAATAATATTATAAACAAGGAAACTGGTGAAGTTTTAGTTTCACTTAAAGAAGTTGCTATGCATGCACTTTACAATGTAGAAAGATCAATTCATATAACAGCTGAAGAAACAAACCAATGTAAATTAAATACGTTTTCCTTTGGAGTATGTTTTGTCGATGTTGAAGTTGATATTCCCGTTGGTAAAATTAAAGTTATTAAAGTTATTAATGTACATGATTCTGGTAAAATTATTAATCCAGCACTTGCAGAAGCCCAGGTACATGGTGGTATGAGCATGGGACTCGGTTATGGTTTAAGTGAGCAGCTATTGTTTAATGAAAAGACTGGTAAACTACTTAATGACAATTTACTAGATTATAAATTTCCAACTATGATGGATACACCACACCTGGAAGCACAGTTTGCGCAAACATATGATGTGTCAGGGCCTTTTGGCAACAAGGCACTAGGAGAACCGCCTGCGATCCCCGTTGCACCTGCAATTAGAAATGCTGTGCTAAATGCTACAGGAGTTCAGTTTAATGTTGCTCCGTTAACGCCACAAAGACTTGTAGAAAAATTTAAAAATCAAAATTTAATATAAAGATGGGGGCGACATAATAATGTATGATATCGGGAAAATATATAGTGCAACTTCAACTCAAGATGCAATACAGCACCTTATGGATGAACCTGATGCTGTAATTATTGCAGGTGGGAGTGATGTACTTATTAAGATTCGTAATGGAAAGCTTGCTGGATGTTCTCTTATAAGTATTTATGGATTAGACCAGCTAAGAGGAATATCTATGGAGGCAAATGGTAGTATAAAAATAGGCGCCCTTACGAGTTTTTCACATATAACAAAAAATGAAATTATTAAAAAACATATTCCAGTACTAGGAGATGCGGTTGATGAAATAGGAGGCCCACAGTTAAGAAACATTGGCACAATTGGCGGGAATATTTCAAATGGTGTTACAAGTGCTGATAGTGCATCGACGTTATTTGCACTGAATGCTATTCTTGAAATAGAAGGGGCAAATGGGAAGAGGGTTATTCCAATTGCGCAGTATTATGTAGGTCCAGGAAAAGTTAGTTTAAAAAATGGTGAAATACTTACGGCTATATATATTACAAAAGAAAATTATGAAAATTTCACAGGTAATTATATTAAATATTCTATGCGTAATGCAATGGATATTGCAACCCTTGGCTGCAGTGTAACTTGCAAACTTAATGTGCAAAAAGATGTGATTTACGATGTACATCTTGCCTTTGGGGTTGCAGGTCCTATTCCTATGAGATGTCCAAAAGCTGAAGAAGCCATAAAGGGAATGAAAATATCTGATGAAATGTTCAATATTTTTGGAGAAATAGCAAAGACAGAAGTTAATCCGCGTACTTCCTGGCGTGCATCTAAAGATTTTCGTCTCCAGCTTGTTTATGAATTGTGTAAACGGGCTTTAAAGGAATCAATAAGACTATCAGGAGGTGTGGTAAATGGCTAATGCAATTTTAAACTTCACAGTAAATGATGAACCTAAACAACTTATGATAGATGATAGAGAGTCACTTACGGATGTTCTCAGAAATCATCTTCATCTTACGAGCGTTAAAAAAGGCTGTGAGGTTGGAGAATGTGGAGCTTGTACTGTCCTTATTAATGATGAAGCTTTTGATTCTTGTATTTACCTTGCAATTTGGGCAGAGGGTAAAGAAATTCGTACAACTGAGGGTTTAATGGATGGTGATGGAAATATATCAGATATTCAAGAAGCATTTATTGATGAAGGTGCTGTCCAATGCGGTTTTTGTACATGTGGAGCTGTTATGGCATCTATCCCTGTTCTTGAAGACAGTAAAGAGTATACAACAGATGAAATCAAAAAAGAACTTTCAGGTAATCTTTGCCGTTGTACAGGTTATGAAAATATTTTGAATGCTGTAGAAAAAGTTAAAAAGCATCGTTGCGAAAATTGTAACCATTGAGAACTATGGTGAAATGTTTTAAACTTCGCTTGTCACTGGTTTAAAACAATAATGAAGATTCAAGAAATGAAAAATAAAGCACTTACATCGCTGCGATGGAAGTGCTTTGTTTTTATAGTCTAATATTGAACCCTATCTATTTTAATTTTCCATTTTTTAAAAGCTTCAAGGCTCTCTTCTCTATCTATTTGTAGCACTTCAACTTGCAATTTTTTTGCCGTTCCGTTTATTACATCATAAATATATTGGTCATCAAAATCTATATTTGCAGCATCTTGCCTTGTTGAACCATAATAAAGTGTTTTTATTTTTGCCCAATGAATTGCTGCAAAACACATAGGACAAGGTTCACAAGAGGAGTATATTATACAATCTGATAAATCGAATTTACCAAGTGTACTAGAAGCTTTTCTAATGGCTGTAACCTCAGCATGTGCAGTAGGGTCGTTGGTCTTAATAACTTGATTATGAGCGGAACTTATAATTTCACCATTTCTTACAATAACGGCTCCAAAAGGGCCACCATCGTTGTTCTCCATTCCAGCCAAAGCTTCTTCTATAGCGATTTTCATAAACTTATTCATTTTTATACCACCTCATTAAAAGCCACTAAAGTGGCTTGATTTTTTTTACATGTTTATTGAGTTAGATTTAGTGCTATTGCAATTATAGTTGTAACAAAAACTCCCCCCATCATTTAATTTGGGTTATTTTAATTTGCGCTCTTTATTGCTCTTTTCAAGCATAGCTAAAACTTCTTGTGGATTATTAACTTTACTTAAGAAAATCATAGCAGCTATTGTATAAGGTTTATAGCTTGCTTCTTTATAAAGTGGTTTGCGATAACGATCAAACACAGAAGCTGCAACTTCTCCAACTTCACAGTTAACACCAGAGATATCAGCGGGCAAACAGTGAAGATAAAGTGCTTTCCCATCTTTTGTAGTTTTCATAAGTTCCTCAGTACACTGCCAATCCTTATGCTCAGCATTTTGTGAAAGGAGTTCTTTTTCAAGTGTATTTATACCAGCTTGGTCATTTTTTGCATATAAATCTGTACGTTTTTCCATAGCGACAAAAGGAGCCCAGCTCTTAGGATAAACTATGTCGGCATCTTTGAATGCTTCTTCCATAGAATTTGTTTTTGTAAATGAACCACCAGACTTCGCAGCATTTTTTATTGAAATTTCTTCGACGGAGCTCATAACTTCATAACCTTCTGGATGTGCAAGAACAACATCCATACCGAAACGAGTTAAAAGTCCAATTACTCCTTGGGGAACTGAAAGGGGCTTACCATAAGATGGAGAATATGCCCATGACATAGCAATTTTTTTACCTTTTAAATTTTCAATACCGCCCAATTCATTTATAATATGAAGAGTATCAGCCATACATTGAGTGGGGTGGTCTATATCACATTGTAAACTAACAAGTGTTGGACGTTGTTCTAAAATCCCTTCATCGTTACCTTCTTGTACAGCCTTAGAAACTTCACGCATATAAGCATTACCTTTTCCAATATACATATCATCACGGATACCTATAACATCTGCCATGAAAGAAATCATGTTAGCGGTTTCTCTTACTGTTTCACCATGAGCAACCTGAGATTTTCCTTCATCAAGATCCTGAACTTCAAGACCAAGAAGGTTACAAGCAGAAGCGAAACTAAATCTTGTACGAGTTGAATTGTCACGGAAGAGTGAAATTCCCAGGCCACTATCGAAAATCTTTGATGATATGTTATTTACTCTTAATTCTTTAAGAGCTTCTGCAACTGTGAACACTGACTCGAGTTCGTCCTTTGATTTTTCCCAAGTGAGCATGAAATCATTATTATACATATTTTTAAAATCCAGGGAGTTAAGTTTGCTGATGTATTTATCCATTAAAGCCATTTTTAAAAACTCCTTTTTATTTAGTTTTATTTATTTTTACAATAAATCGTTGGGAGAGCAGCATATACAGCAGCACATTTAACCAAGTCATCTTTCCAAGTTTTTTCATTTGGAGCATGTGCCTGAGATTCTGCACCAGGTCCGAATCCTATGCATGGTATTCCATGACGACCCATTATAGCAACACCGTTTGTTGAGAATGTCCATTTATCAGTAAGCGGACGAGCTTTTCTCATTTCATCAGTGCTATAAGAACCGCTTCTTGTTGTTCCGAACATTCCTTGGTAAGATTCTTCCATTGCCTTAACAACAGCATGATCTTCAGGAATAACCCAGGTAGGGAAGTAGCAATCCTGAGGGTATGAAAGTCCAGTCCAGCTTTCTTTGTCATATTTATACATAGTAACTTCAGCATTGTATTTTTTAGCAGCTGGAAGTTGACGGATTTCTTCTAAACAACTTTCAAAGGTTTCTCCAGAGGTCATACGACGATCTAATGAAATTGCGCAAGAGTCAGCTACTGCACAACGGCTTGGTGAAGTAAAGAATATTTCTGATGTAGTTACAGTACCACGTCCTAAGAATCGAGCTTCTTCGAATTTAGGGTTATATTTTTTATCTAACATTTTTACGAGACCTTTGATTTCTGTAGAATCAGCAGCATCATTTGCGTTAAGGTTTTTGATATCTATTAATATTTCAGCCATTTTGTAGATTGCGTTGTCTCCTCTTTCTGGAGCTGAACCGTGGCATGAAACACCCTTAATATCAACACTGATTTCCATACGTCCTCTATGTCCTCTGTAGATGCCGCTATCAGTTGGCTCTGTGCTTACAACGAATTCAGGTTTGATTTTGTCCTGTTCTATGATGTGCAGCCAGCAGTTTCCGTCACAATCCTCTTCCTGTACTGATCCAACTACGAGAGCTGTGTAGTCTTCGCTTAACATGCCAAGATGTTTCATTATCTTAGCGCCGTATACAGCTGATACGATACCACCAAGTTGGTCAGATGCACCACGTCCACCGATTTCTTCCTCAGTTTCAAAACCTATATAAGGGTCAAAAGTCCAGTTGCTGAGATCTCCAAGACCAACAGTGTCAATATGAGCATCAAAAGCTATAAGAGTTTTACCTGTTCCAACATAACCTAAAATATTTCCTTGTGGATCAATTTCTACTTTGTCAAAACCAAGAGAAATCATTTCTTGCTCTATTCTTTTAACAACACCTTCTTCTCCACAGCTTTCGCCAGGGATAGCAATTAAGTCACGTAAGAATTTTGTCATTGGAGCTTTATAGCTCTCCGCTTTTTCCTTAATACTGTTAAAATTCATATTTTATGCCCCCTTAAATTTGAGTAAATATTAAATTACTAGTTAAATTGACAACCATTACAATGATGAATAATTACCATCCCATACAATATTACGATATACATCTGGATCAGTATCTCCCTCTGTTGAAAACAAGAGTACTCTTGAATTTTCATCAAGTTTTAGAGCTTGTTTTAAATCTTTTAAATTATCATTTTTCATTATATTAAAGAGAACACCCATTGTTACAGCGCCGGATTCACCAGAGGTAACAGTAGGATCTCCCTTAATAGGTGCAGCAAGTAGTCTCATTCCTTTAGCGGAAATATTATCTGGGCAAGATACAAAGAATGAACTATTATTTTTTAAAATATCCCATGATATTGTATTTGGTTCTCCACATGCAAGGCCTGCCATGATTGTTTGCATGTCATCAGTAACAATTCTTACATTTCCGTCTCTTGCTGATGCAGAACGGAATATACAATCAGCCTTATTGGGTTCAACTATTGTAACTATTGGTGGATTACCAGGATAAGCATTTGAAAAATAGCCTTGAACTGCACCAGCAAGAGAACCTACACCAGCTTGCAGAAAAATATGTGTTGGTGCATCACAATTATCATTATGCAGTTGCTCATTAGCCTCCATTGCCATTGTTCCATAACCTTGCATAATCCAAGAGGGGATTTCTTCATAACCAAGCCATGCGGTATCTTGAACAACTACAGAATTGGGAGTTTTTGCTGACTCGGCTATTGCGATGCGGACGCATTCGTCATAATTTACATCCTCTATTGTAGCAGTAGCGCCTTCCTTTTGAATGTTTTTTAATCTGGTTTTTGAAGAGCCTTTTGGCATGAAAATGACGGATTTTTGATTTAATTTGTTAGCTGACCAAGCAAGACCTCTTCCATGATTTCCATCAGTTGCTGTGAAGAAAGTTGTTTGTCCGAATTCTTTAAGAAGTTCTTTTGACGTAATAGTATCATAATGAAGTGTTGATATATCCTTGCCTAATTTTTTTGCAATGTAGCAACCTATAGCAAAAGAACCACCTAAGACCTTAAAAGCGTTTAAGCCAAATCTATAAGACTCATCTTTTACATACAGATTCTTAAGGCCAAGAAATTTAGCCATATTATCTAGTTTAGCTAAGGGTGTTTGACTGTATTGCGGGAAACTTTTATGAAAAGAAGATGCCTTATCAATTTTTTGAAGGGACATTACATCTAACATTTTATTACTGTTTTTAGGGAGCTCATTTCGTACCCAGTTTATTTTATTCATAACAAAACCTCCAGAAAATTTATTTTTTTATATCTACATAATTGTAGATTGAATACTTTGAAATTCCGAAAAAACTGGCTATTTTATCGCCTGCTTTAGTAATTAGGAATGCACCGGCATCATTAAGATATTGAATAGCTTGTATCTTTTCGTCTTTACTCATTAATGCAACTGGTTTATTTATTTTTATTACAGATTCTTCTAATAAATCATCTAGTAGTTGATTTACATTTTGAGGAATTTTATCCCCGTCATAAATGTTTTCTTTATGACTAATTAAGGACTCTATACAATTACTAGCAATGGTAAGCTCAGTAATATCATAGTTTATAGAAAATATACCAACAGGAATGTTTTCATCATTTCGTATATATATAGTACTCGATTTTAGAATCCTGCCATCGTGAGTTTTGGTAATATAGTTTAAATTATCTTCAATTTGTTCACAATTGTTTTTCAAAGCAGTTAATACAACACGCGAAGCGCTACTAGTGCTCGTTGTTCTTTTTGTAACATCGCCATTCTCAATAAATAGAATGGGATAATCTGGGTTGACGGAAGATAAGTCATGTATAACTACTTCACAATTTCGCCCAAATTGAGATGAAATGCCTTTGGCTAAATTTTTTAAAAAATCTAAATTACTGTTAATATCCATAATAAACCTCTCAATCGGTTATATAATAAGTAATAATTTATAAAATATTACAATATTTATAAGATAAGTATATCAGTGTTTTTTTATAAATCAATAAAAGATACAAAAATTTTTTAAGCTTACAAAAACCTTATTGGAATGAATTGACTAAATTCGGAAAATAATGGTAGAATAAATTTGGAATAGTAAAAACAATGAGAACAATCAATTAATTACATATCATTTTGAAAATATATTACAGGAGGGATATTATGATTTTAATAGGCAATGGTAAGTTATTGACTAGAGATAATGGCAATACATTTATTGAGGATGGTTGTGTGTGTATTGATGCTAATATTATAGTGAACATCGGAACCACAGAGCAAATGAAGAAAAAGTATGAGGGCGCTGAGTTTATTGATGCTAAAAAAGGTTTAATTATGCCAGGAATGATTAATACTCATCATCACATATATAGTGCATTTGCTCGTGGTCTTTCTATTAAAGGGAATAACCCTAAAAGCTTTTTAGATATTCTTTCTGGAATGTGGTGGAAAATAGATAGATTATTAACACTCGAAGATACAGAATATAGTGCATATTCAACATACTTAGATTGTATAAGAAATGGGGTTACAACTGTTTTTGACCATCATGCAAGTTACGGTAGTATTTCCGGAAGTTTATTTCAAATATCGGGTGTTGCTAAAAAGCTAGGAATTCGTACATCTTTATGTTATGAAGTTTCTGATAGAGATGGAGAGGAAAAAATGAGACAAGCTGTAAAAGAAAATGTTGAATTTATGAAGGCAGCTAAAAATGATTCCTCAGATATGCAAAAGGGTATGATGGGACTTCATGCATCATTTACATTAAGTAATAAAACACTTGAGTATTGTGCTAAAAATATAACCTGTGGTGCTGGGTATCATGTGCATACAGCAGAAGGTATAGATGATGTATATGATTCTTTAAAAAAATACAATAAAAGAATAGTAAATCGTTTATTTGATTTTGATATTTTGGGAAGCAAAACTATGGCTGTTCATTGTATACACATTAATAATGGTGAGATGGATATATTAAAGGAAACTAATACAATGGTAGTACACAATCCTGAATCTAATATGGGTAACGCCGTAGGATGTACCCCTGTGCTAGAGTTTGTTAAAAAAGGATTAACGTTAGGGCTTGGAACTGACGGATACACCAGTGATATGCTTGAATCAATGAAGGTTGCAAATATTTTGCAAAAGCATAATAACTGTAATCCATCTGTTGGGTGGGGTGAAGTTCCTCTAATGACATTTAAAAACAATGCAAAGATTGCTAATAGATTCTTTGAAAAACCTCTTGGAATTATACAAAAAGGAGCTTATGCTGACATTATAGTAGCAGAATACGATCCACTAACGCCATTTAATGCAAATAATGCAAACGCTCATATTTTATTTGGAATTAATGGAAGATGTGTAACAACTACAATGATAAATGGCAAGGTTCTTATGAAGGATCGTGAAATGATCGGTGTTGATTCTGAACAAATCATGGCGAAATCAAGAGAATTATCAAATGAATTGTGGAATAAAATCAACAGGTAAAAAACAATAAAAATAAGGGGGTATTACCTATGGGTGATAGAATGACACCTATTCCATTTAAAAACTTAATGGAGTGGATAACTTACGAAAATAAAAATCAGGTCAAGATATTTGGAGTAAACAAATTTTTCAAAAAGCAGGATAATAAGGTTCTCCAAATATTTGGAGAAAAAATTGAAACTCCTTTTGGTCCAGCAGCTGGTCCACATACACAGCTCGCACAAAACATAATTGCAGCTTACGTTTCTGGGTGTAGATTTTTTGAATTAAAAACAGTGCAAACCCTTGACGGTGAAGATTTACCTGTGTCAAAACCATGCATAAGAGCAGAAGATGAGTGCTATAACGTAGAGTGGTCAACAGAGCTTAGGGTTACCGAGGCATATGATGAGTATGTTAAGGCTTGGTTTGCACTAAAAATATTATCAAAGGAGCTTGAACTAGGAAGTCCTGATGGATTTATTTTTAATATGAGCGTAGGATATGATTTTAAAGGTATTTCTTCACCTAAAATAGATAAATTTATTATGGGTCTTAAAGATGCATCTAATAGTGACATATGGAAAGAATGCACTGAATATGTCTTAGAAAATATAGATAAATTCAAAAACATAGATAGTGAATATGTTAAATGTATACCACCTAGAGTATGCAGATCTATAACATTATCAACAATGCATGGATGTCCATCACAAGAAATTGAACGCATTGCAACATATCTAATAAATGAAAAAGGACTAAACACTTATGTAAAATGTAATCCTACATTATTGGGGTATGAATTTGTACGTAAAACTTTAGATAGTATGGGATATGATTATGTTTCATTTGATGAGCACCACTTCAATGAGGACTTGCAATTTAATGATGCTATTTCTATGTTTAGAGGTTTACAAGGTTTGGCAAGTAAAAAAGGCTTGTCATTTGGTGTTAAATTAACTAATACAGTTCCAGCTCTGATTAAAAATGCGGAATTACCAGGCGATGAGATGTATATGTCAGGAAAATCTCTATATCCTCTTTCAATAGCACTTGCTTATAAGCTTTCAAAAGAATTTGAAGGAAAACTTAAGATCTCTTATTCAGGAGGTGCAGATGCTTTCAATATAAACGACATATTCGAAACGGGCATATGGCCTATAACTATAGCATCAACACTTTTAAAAGTTGGTGGATATCAAAGAT
The DNA here is from genome assembly GCF_055081035.1 of Clostridium sp. CM041. Lineage (NCBI taxonomy): Bacteria > Bacillati > Bacillota > Clostridia > Eubacteriales > Clostridiaceae > Clostridium > Clostridium sp. CM041. The sequence continues at coordinate 1,747,174 of NZ_CM143648.1, read as the reverse complement.
GTTTTCAAATTGCCGAAAACTTAAATAAGCCAAAATATTCCAATAAATATATTATGAATAATGAAAGATTAAGGGATCTTAAAGATAAATCAGTAAAAGATATTCATCATATAAAGCCTATAAAACCAATTCCTAATCGTAAAATAAATGAAAAAGTACCATTAGTTGATTGCTTTATTGCATCATGCGAGAAGGGATGTCCTATAGGACAAGATATTCCAGAGTACATACGTCTTGTTTCAGAAGGAAAACATCTTGAAGCTTTAAAGGTAATAGTTGAAAAAAATCCACTCCCATTTATTACTGGAACAATATGCAGTCATGCTTGCATGAGCAAATGCATCAGAAATTTCTGCGATGAGTCTGTTAACATAAGGAATATAAAATTACAAGCAGCAGAAAAAGCATACGATAGTTTAATTAAGGAACTTAAGATAGCAGATAAAGGTGATGCACGGGTAGCAATTGTTGGGGGAGGAACCACAGGTCTTGCGGCAGCGTATTTCCTTGCAAGAGAAGGAATCAATGTAACAATTTTTGAAAAAAGAAACTCTTTAGGAGGAATAGTAAAACATGTTATTCCAGGATTTAGAATACCATCAAATTCTATTGAGAAAGACATTGAGCTTGTTCGAAGCGTGGGAGTTAAAATTGAATTAAATTCAGAGAAGAATTCTTTAGATGAGTTGAAAAAGCAAGGATATAAATATGTCCTATTTGCGATCGGGGCATGGCAGCCAGGTAGAGTTAATATCGAAGGCGGAAATGTAATAAATGTACTTCATTTTTTAGAGAAATTAAAGAATAATGATAAAAATTTAAATATTGGTAAAAATGTTGTAGTAGTAGGTGGTGGTAACACTGCTATGGATGCAGCTAGGGCAGCTAAAAGAGTAGACGGAGTAGAGAATGTATATGTAGTATATCGTAGAACTAAAAAATACATGCCTGCAGATGTCGAAGAATTGCAAATGGCAATCAAAGATGGAGTAGAATTTAAGGAATTACTATCACCTGTAAAAGTTAGCGGTGGTGTTCTTAAATGTGAGGTTATGAAACTCGGAGAACCAGATGAAAGTGGAAGACGAAGACCAGTTCCAAGCGGCGATATGGTAGATATAAAAGCAGATATAGTTATATCAGCAGTTGGAGAGAAGATAGATACTAAGATATTTGAAGAAAATAATATTAAACTAAATGAAAAAGGACAAGCCGATGTAAATGCACAAACACTAGAAACAAACATTAAAAAAGTATATGTTGCTGGAGATGGTCTGCATGGACCGGCTACAGTAGTTGAAGGCATAGCAGATGCAACAAGATTTGCAAGGTCTATAGTCAAAGAAGAAATGAATCGTGATTTAAGAATAAATATGCCAAAAGCAAGCACAAATACTGAAGCGGCAATAGCTAAAAAAGGTATACTCCAAATGGCTGAGTGCGGTCCTAAAGAATGCGCACGATGTCTTGAGTGTTCAACAATATGTGAAGCTTGTGTTGATGTCTGCCCTAATCGTGCAAATATTACTATAAAAGTAAAAGGTAATAAAATGCATCAAATAATTCACTTGGATAAACTATGTAATGAGTGTGGAAACTGTGAAACGTTCTGTCCATATGATAGTGCTCCATATAAAGAAAAGCTTACACTATTTGCTAGAGAAGCCGATTTTGAAAACAGCAAAAACATGGGATTTGTATTAATTAATAAAGATGAAAAAATCGTAAAAGTTAGGTTAGATAGCGAAGTTTTAGAAGTTAATCTTAATGAAAACAATACAGAAATACCTAAAGACATTGAAAATATGATTTGGGCTGTAATTTCGAACTATAGTTATATGATTTGAAAATTGATGAGGTGGGTTAAATGTTAATTATTATAAAAAATGGGACTATTGTAACTCCTAGAAAAAGCTATATTTCTGATATTAAAATTGAAGATGAGATAATTACCTCTATTGGTGAAAATTTAGAAGATGATAAAGCACAAATTATAGATGCAGCAGGTTGTTTAGTATTTCCAGGATTTATTGATTCTCATACTCACTTTGATTTAGATACAGGATACACTAGAACTGCAGATGATTTTAAAACAGGTACTGCCGCGGCTATTGTAGGTGGAACCACAACGATTTTGGATTTTGCAACGCAAAACAAAGGAGAAACTCTAAGTGAAGCGCTAATAAATTGGCATAATTTAGCTAAAGATGTTTCAAGTTGCGATTATGGCTTTCATATGGCAATAACGCAGTGGAATGCAGATGTAAAAGATGAACTTAAAATAATGAAAGACCAGGGAATAACATCATTTAAAGCATATATGGCCTATGACAATTTGCGTCTTAATGATGGAGAGATATATGATCTTTTAAAGTGCTTGAAAAAATATAATGGTTTGCTTTGTGTTCATTGTGAAAATGGTGATCTTGTAAATGCTATGATAAAAGAACAGCTTAATAGTGGGAATATGACTCCGACGGCCCATCCACTGTCACGACCTAATATTGTGGAATCAGAAGCAGTATCAAGATATATAGATATTGCAAATTTAGCAGACGCACCTATATATATTGTACATCTAAGTACAAAAGAAGCTTTAGAAGAGGTATTAAAAGCAAGAAAAAGAGGACAAAAAGTATATGTAGAAACATGTCCTCAATATCTGCTTTTAGAAGATAGTTTATATTTATCAGAGGATTTCGAAAGTGCTAAGTATGTTCTGTCACCACCTTTAAGAAAAAAAGATGATCTAGAAAGATTATGGCAGGCTTTAGCAGAGGAAGATATTGATACAATTGGAACAGATCACTGTAGTTTTAATTTTAAAGGTCAAAAAGATCATGGTATAAACGATTTCAGTAAAATACCCAATGGTATACCAGGGGTTGAACATAGACCAATCCTTATGTACACCTATGGAGTAGATAAAGGGAGAATAAGTAAAGAGCAAATGTGTTCTATTCTTAGTGAAAATATTGCAAAGGTTTTTGGAATGTATCCTAGAAAGGGAGCATTACAAGTTGGAAGTGATGCGGATATAGTTGTATGGGATATAAGAAATCAAGGAATTATATCTAAGTATAATCAAACACAAAATGTAGATTATACACCTTTTGAAGGATTTAGAACTGTAGGGTCTGCTAAGCATGTTTTTCTAAGAGGGACACAGATTGTAGAGAATGGAAATATTATAAAGCATAATTTTGGGAAATATATAAAACGGGGTGGTCGCAATTTTTAACTTTGTTGTAAATGGGAATAAAGTTAGGGCTAAGGAAGATAAAAAGTTAATTACATTCTTAAGGGAAGATTTGAATTTAACATCAGTTAAAAATGGGTGCTCTGAGGGTGCCTGTGGAACATGTATGGTTTTAGTTAACGGCGAGGCAAAAAAAGCATGCATATTAAAAACAAGCAAGCTTGTAGATAAAAATATTATAACGGTTGAAGGCCTAACTGGTAGAGAGAAAGATGTATATGGGTATGCTTTTATGGAGGCAGGAGCAGTACAGTGTGGTTTTTGTACTCCAGGAATGGTTATAAGTGCAAAGGGTCTTATTGATAGGGTAGAAAATCCAACTGAGGTCGAAATAAAAAATGCTTTGAAGAATAATATTTGCCGCTGCACGGGATATGTGAAAATAATTAAAGCTGTGAAGCTGGCGGCTAAACTATTACGAGAAAACACAGAGGTACCTAAATCTACTTGTAAAGGTTCAATAGGAGAAAATTTAAATAGAATTGATGCTGTAGACAAAGTGCTTGGCACAGCAGAATATGTAGATGATATGCGTATAGAAGGTATGATTTATGGTGGAGCGGTTAGAACTAAATATCCACGCGCCTTAGTAAAAAGTATAGATATTAGTGAAGCTAAAAGACTACAAGGTGTTTATTTAGTAATTACAGCGGATGAGCTTCCTGGAAGCCAAAAAGTTGGTCATATTATAAAGGATTGGGATGTATTAATACCAATGGGAAAGATAACTCACTGCATAGGAGATGCTATAGTTCTAATAGCTGCTAGAACGAAAGAATTACTAGAAAAAGCTAAATCTTTAGTTAAAATTGATTTTGAAGAATTAACACCGGTTACATGTCCGGAAGATGCACTGAAGGGAGATGCGCCTCAAGTACATGCAAGCGGTAATTTATTAGTAACTGAAAGCATGGTATTTGGTAATGCAGATAAATTTATAAAAAATTCTAAATACAGCGTAACAAATAAATACAGTACGCCATTTACAGAACATGCTTTTTTAGAAACCGAAACGGCAGTAGCTGCGCCAGATGGTAATGATGGAATAATAATATATTGCGGTGACCAAGGTATTTATCAAACAAGGAAGGAATGTGCAGAAGCTTTAGGGATTGATCAAAGTAAAGTAAGGGTTGTAAGTAAAATAGTTGGTGGTGGTTTTGGTGGAAAAGAAGATATGAGCGTTCAACACCATGCATCAATTCTTGCTTATTTATGTAACAAACCTGTGAAGGTTGCATTAAGTCGCAGGGAAAGCATGATGATACATCCCAAACGTCATGCTATGGAGATGGAGGTTACAACTGCGTGTGATGAAAATGGATATTTGATTGCTATGAAAGCTATCATAATAGCTGATACAGGAGCATATGCGTCGCTGGGGGGACCTGTGCTGCAAAGAGCATGCACCCATGCTGCAGGACCGTATAATTATCATAATATTGATATAATTGGGAAAGCAGTATATACAAATAATCCACCAGCTGGTGCATTTAGAGGGTTTGGGGTAACACAGAGCTGTTTTGCAATAGAAAGCAATTTAAATCAGCTTGCGCATTTGGCTTCAATAACTCCCTTTGAAATAAGATATAGAAACGCAATTAGACCAGGCCAAGTACTTCCTAATGGTCAAATTGCAGATTCATCAACATCTATTGTTGAAACTTTGGAAGCGGTGAAAGAAATATGCAAGCAAAATCCTAAAGCAGGAATAGCTTGTTCTATTAAAAACAGTGGACTAGGAGTCGGAATCCCTGATATTGGACGTTGCATGCTGGTTATAAAGGATGGTAGCGTATATATTCATACCAGTGCGGCTTGTATTGGACAAGGGCTTGGGACTATATTAACGCAAATAGTTTGTGAAACCCTTAATATGTCAGCGGATAAAGTGGTACATGCAGCGCCAGATACTTTGACTTGCCCTGATTCTGGGAATACAACAGCTTCACGACAAACATTATTCACAGGTGAGGCAGTAAAAAGAGCAGCTAGAGAACTTCTTGATGCATTAACTTATCAAACATTAGAAAACTTAGATGGGCAAGAATTTTATGGAGAATTTAAAGGGATAACTGATAAAATGAGCTCAATTAAACAAAACCCTGTAAGTCATGTAGCTTATGCCTATGCTACACAGGTAGTTATTTTGAATGATGAGGGTAAACTTTTGAAGGTTATTGCGGTTCATGATGTTGGTACTCCTATAAATCCTAAAAGTATTGAGGGGCAGATTGAAGGCGGTGTTGTTATGAGTCTCGGATATGCTCTAACAGAGGATTATCCGCTTAGGGGCAGCGTACCAACTGCAAAATTTGGGACACTAGGATTGTTTAAAGCAACGGAGGTACCGAAAATAGAATCTATTATATTAGGTAAAGGAAATATGAATCTTGCATATGGAGCAAAGGGAATAGGTGAGATATGTTCAATACCAACTGCGCCTGCTGTGGCTGGTGCGTATTATAATTATGATGGAGAGCTTAGAACAAAGCTACCTATTTCGAATACGCCATACAGTAAGAAAAAATAAGTAGGTGATATCATGAAGCTGAGTAATTATATGGAATTGAAGAAAAAAGACATTATATCTTTTGTAGGTGCAGGTGGGAAAACCACAATGATGTTTAAGCTTGCAGAAGAGCTGAGAGCGAATAATAGGGTCTTAGTAACTACAACCACTAAGATATACATTCCATTAGATGATAAGTATGACTTTATATGCACTGATAAAGAAATAATTCCAAGGTATATTACTATGAATAAAAATGGAATTTATATTTTAGGATTAGCTGTAAATGGAGAAAATAAAATATTGGGGCTAAGCACAAAAGAATTAGATGAGTTAGTACCACATTTTGACTATATACTAATAGAGGCAGATGGGGCAAAGGAAAAACAGCTAAAAGGGTGGAATGAATTTGAACCAGTTATATACGGAAAAACTACAAAAACTGTAGGAATTATAGATATACAGTCATGTGGTATTCTAATTAATGAAAGCAATATTCATAGAAGTAAGATATTTTGTGAAATAACGGGGGTAAAAGAGGAAGAAACTGTTAAAATCGAAGACTTATCTAAGCTAATATTTCATCCTAAGGGGTTGTTCAAGGGAGCACAAGGAGAAAAAATACTATACATAAATAAAATAGAAGACCTCCATCATTTAATATTAGCCAGGTTGTTAGTTAAGGAAATAAATTTAAAGAATAAGAAATTATTAAATAGTGTATTTATTGGAAGTTTAAAAACTAACGTATATTTTGGAGAATCCCATGAAGGTATTATATGATTAGAAGGATTTTTTATCATAAAAATTATGTAAGAAAAATGAAATTAAGTTTTAAGTTTGTAGTTATGGGTAAGAGTAGGTGATATAATAATGGTAACTGCTATAATATTAGCATCAGGGTATTCGAGGAGAATGGGGAAAAATAAGCTTATTTTAAAATATAAAGGTAAAATGCTAATTGAACACACTATAGAAGTAATTAAACAATGTTGCTTTTTAGAGGTGATTGTTGTAGCTAGAGAAGAGGAAATAATAGAAATTGGTAAAAGAAATGATTTAAAAGTTATTAAAAATGAAAATGCAGTTAAAGGAATAAGCGAATCAGTTAAATTGGGTGTAACACATACAACAGAAACAGATGGATATATGTTTTTTACGGCGGACCAACCTTTTTTAGATAAAGATACGATAAAAGAATTAATCTATGAATTTAAAGAGAATTCAGCTTATATAATTATTCCAAGGTGTGATGGTAGACATGGGAATCCTGTAATATTTCCGTACATCTTTAAGGAAGACTTTTTGAAGTTAGAAGGGGATGTTGGTGGGAAAATAATAATAAATAAGAATTTAGAGAAAGTTAAGTTTGTAGAAATACATAATAGTACAAAATTATTTGATATTGATACTAATGAAAATTATGAGTATATTCTAAAACTAGAGGAGAATAATGAGCATGTTTAATGAGATTGTCATTGTACGTGGCGGAGGAGATTTAGCATCTGGAACAATTCAAAAATTGCATAGAAGTGGATTTAGGGTATTAGTTCTAGAAGCATCAAAACCGACTGCTATTAGACGGAAGATTTCTTTTAGTGAAGTGGTATATGAAAGAGAAGTAGAGGTAGAAGGAATTAGGGCTGTACATGTATTTAGTTTAAGTGAAATAGAAAATGCTTGGAGCAATAAAAAAGTTCCAGTAATTATAGATGAAGAAGGAAAATATATTAAAGAAATAAAGCCTAAAATTGTAGTTGATGCTATTATTGCTAAGAAAAATATGGGAACAACAAGGGATATGGCAGATATAACTATTGCTATTGGGCCGGGATTTACAGCAGGTAAAGATGTAGATGTTGTAATAGAGACGGCTAGGGGTCACAATCTAGGTAGACTTATTTTTAGTGGACAAGCTGCGAAAAACACAGGAGTTCCAGGAAATATTAGGGGGTACTCTAAAGAAAGAGTTATACATTCGATATGCGCTGGGGTAATGAAGGATGTTCTAGATATTGGTGCTGTGGTTGAAAAAGATGAAGTTATTGCATATATAGGAGAGACACCAATAAAAGCAACAATATCAGGACTGTTAAGAGGAATTATACGTAGTGGAAGTACTGTAAAAGAGGGATTTAAGATTGCGGATATCGATCCAAGGGTGTCAGAAAAAATGAATTGTTATACTATTTCTGATAAAGCAAGAAATATAGCAGGCGGAGTATTAGAAGCAGTATTTTATTTAATGACATCTCAGAATGAGGATTAATGGTATGGAAAAGAGAATTCTAAAAGGGATTTAAGAAAGTTTAAGAATCGAGGGCTATAGATTGTTTAATGGATGCAATGCTTTCACGTGGAGTGTGGTATTAAATAAAACTTATTTTAAAATACGAGTTAGAGGTGATTGATATAAAAAAAATACCTGTGAGAGACGCAGTTGGATCCGTTTTATGTCATGATATTACTCAAATTGTTCCAGGAGTAGTAAAAGATAGAGCATTTAAAAAAGGACATATAATTAAAGAAGAAGATATACAATTATTACTTTCATTGGGAAAAGACAACATATATGTATGGGAGGAGAAACAAGGATATCTTCATGAAAATGATGCAGCAGAACGTTTGAGAGCCCTTACAGCAGGAACAGGACTTACATTTAGTGAAGTAAAAGAAGGTAAAATTAATTTTATAGCAGAGCACGATGGACTTCTTATAATTAATACAAGGTTGTTATATGGACTTAATTCATTAGGTGAGATAATTTTAGCTACATTACATAATAACTATCCTGTAAAAAAGGGACAGAAGGTAGCAGGAACAAGAGTTATTCCACTTGTAATTGAGGAGGATAAGATAAAAAAAGCAGAGGATTTAATCGGCGATGCGAAAATTGTAAGCATAATACCGTATGCACCAATGAAAGTAGGAATTGTTACTACAGGCAGTGAAGTATATCATGGCAGAATAAAGGATGCGTTTGGTCCTGTAATAAGAAGCAAAGTTACGGAATATGGTTGTGAAATACTTGGACAAACTATACTTTCAGATGATGAGAATAAGATAACGGAGGCTGTAGACGCATGGATAGAGCAGGGGGCTGAAATGGTAATCTGTACTGGTGGAATGTCAGTAGATCCTGATGACGTTACTCCTACAGCAATTCAAAATACAGGGGCAGAAATTGTAACATATGGATCACCCGTTCTTCCAGGTGCAATGTTCTTGCTAGCGTATAAAGGAAATATTCCAATCTTAGGACTTCCGGGGTGTGTAATGTACTCTAAGAGAACTATATTTGATTTGGTATTACCAAGGGTACTCGCAAAGGAAAAATTGAGTTTTGCTGATATAGCAGCATATGGTCATGGGGGACTTTGTATGGAGTGTGAGGAATGTAGATATCCCGATTGTATATTTGGAAAGGGAGTATAATAAATTCAAAATTAAGAGAGGAACATGGACTTATAATGAATAGAGGTTTTTTATGAGGGATAAAGGATTATTCAAGATAATTTTAGCGTTAACATGCAGTATATGTGTTTTGTTTTTATTAAGCCCTATCATTACACTTTTTATATTTCCATGGGAGAAATCTTTAGAGTTGATTTTAGATTCATTTGTATTACAGGCGCTTATAATAAGCTTGAAAAGTACTTTTCTTTCTTTACTAATAACTATTTCATTAGGTATACCAACAGCATATTATATGGAAAGGTACTCATTTTGGGGAAAGAGGCTTGTTGAAATCATTGTACAGTTGCCTCTTGTACTGCCTCCAGCGGTAGCTGGGTTGCTATTATTAGTTACTTTTGGGAGAAATGGACTTATAGGAAAATATCTATCTCCATTTGGGATTCAGCTACCATTCACTTTTATAGCTGTGGTTACAGCGCAGGTGTTTATAGCAATGCCTATATTTATTCAAGCAGCACGGACTGGATTCAAAAAGGTGGATAGAGAACTAGAGAACTCAGCAGCAGTTTTGGGAGGTTCGCATTTGCAGATTTTTATTTATGTTACACTCCCATTATCTAAAAATGCATTGTTAACTGGTGCTATTCTTTCTTGGGCAAGAGCCCTTGCGGAGTTTGGAGCGACTATCTTATTCGCAGGAAATTTGGCAGGGAAAACACAGACGCTGCCTCTAGCTATATATACGGCAATGGAAAAGGATTTAAACCTATCTATGGGAATGGCAGTATTGTTGGTTATTGTATCAATTGGAGTTTTGGGTATATTGAAATATATCACTAGAACTGAGAAGGATTAAGAGGCTTGATTACTATGGGAGAAAAATTGATTGCTTTAGAATTTTGACTTTAAATGAGATATATAGAATTGTTAAGTCGGGGGGGCAGGAAAATAGTGAAAAAGAAGTTAGTGAGAACAGTATTAATAGTGATGACTTTGTTATTAATTATGTTAGGCGGGGGATGTAAGGCAAAGCAGACAGATAAAGCCTCAGAACGAGAAATTATTGTTTTAGCAGCATCTTCATTGACAGAAAGTCTTGAAGAAATTATTAAATTATTTGAAAAAGAAAATCCTGATGTAAAAGTAACGATGAATCTGGACAGTACAAGCAGATTAAGAGTTCAGATAGAGCAGGGGATAAAAGCTGACTTATTTCTATCAGCAAATAAAGAACATTATGATGCATTGAAAGAAGAAGGACATATTTCAGAAGGAGAAGTCTTTTTACATAATTCCATGGTTCTAATTGTTCCCAAAAGTAATCCAGCTGAGATTGAAAAGCTCGATGATTTACAGAATAAATGTAAACTCGTTATAGCTCAGAAGGAGGTGCCTGCTGGAGAGTACACGAGAAAGATAATTAATTCTCTAAATCAGCAATTAGGAACACAATATGAGGGGAAGGTACTAAGCAACATAGTATCAGAGGAGAGTAACGTAAAACAGGTGGTAAATAAGGTTGTAATAGGAGAAGCGGATGCAGCATTTGTTTATTCATCAGATATTACAAAAGGCGTGAGGGATAAAGTTAAGATAATTGACATTGATCCTAAATATAATGTAAAGGCAGAGTACTGGACTTCTAAATTAAAAAATGAAGAAGAAAATAAATATGCAGAGGAGTTGTACTCATTTTTATTGAGTAAAGACTGTAAGCGTATTTTTAAAAAATATGGATTTAATGGTGCAAATTAATAGACTTAATTTCTAGATAATATGATTTAGTATAAGAGCGTAAATTGTGAAATGAAGTTTATTAGGAGAGTAAAATAAACTTCATTTCACATCTAACAGTTTTGCCATGTTTTTTTATTTAATCATTACTATAAATTATCTATTTAGTTTTTTTATAGTTTATGGCTACATCTTGTTCTTGAAGTAATGTTAATGAAAGATTTATTATTATGTTTTCTTTGATAGTATTAAAATTGATTTCTATAGGAAAGTCTTTATTAAAGGGCGTTTTATCAACAAGGGTATATGTTTCATAAATTTTAGCTTTTTCTATTTCGCAATTTATAGGTGGAACACTGCAATCTATATATCTATCACATTCTATATTTTTTTTGTATAGATAATCACCATAACTTTTATTAACATCTAAACAATCTAATGAGACATAAATTGGTATATAATCTAGAGGATTTTGCTTAGAGAAAATGGGGGGGACTTTATACTGGATCAAAGTAGTGCATTTAAAAGGAATATAAATTATAAGAGATTCAGTATCTAAATTAATTATACCATCATGAACATCTTTAGCTATAGAGGAATCTACTTTGTTTCTTACAAAACCTTCTAAAAAAAGTTTTCCATTCAAGGAGGGAGAAATATCATCTTTATTATACAAAGGTATAAGCTTACTATTAGTTAAGTATACGTCTTTTTTCATGTTTTTTATATCTAAGGCAGCGTTTTTTAATCTAAATGTTGATTCAATAGGAATATCTATGGTTTTCTCTGCAATTATGAGGGGGAAGGTCGATACTAAGCTTTTACTGGGGTTAGTATTTATACTTCCACGGATATCATAAATACAATCGGGAGTAGTATTAATGTCACCTTCTTTTTTTATACATTCTGTATCAGTTTTAATAATTAATTTGCGTGTAGGAAGTATAAATTTTGTAGTAATTTTATCGTTTATATTTTTTTGTACACTTAAATTATTTTTATGCTTGATATTTGTTAACCTGTTTTTAAATATCTTATTAATATCTTCATTATAAGATGATTGTTGTAAGAGTTTTAAAATAACAAGCAGTTTTGCCATAATTAATTTATCGCAAATAGGAGGTATAGAATCTGAGTCATTTTCAATATTTACTTGTTTAAGAGAAGGTATAAAATCTGAGTCATCTTCAATACTTACTTGTTTAAGAGGCGGTATATATTCTACATTCATTCTATCTTTTGTATTTTCTTGTAAGCATAAATTATTTTTGTGCTTAACATTTGTTGAGACTTTTTTAGATGATTCATTAAAAACTATAAAACAATTTGGTCGTTGCAACATATTCAAAACAATAAGTAACTTCATCAGCCTTGATTTATCACAGTTATTTTTTTCCTTCATTCAAAAATGCTCCTTTATTATAAGGGTCAGAAATATTAAATAAAACGGGCTAGATAGCATACTGTAGAGTTATTTTATTTCATATGCCTTATGTAATTAAATATTATTGAATATGGAATACGTATTATATTAATTATATAAAAATAACCGTTCTTCTAAAGAATTATATTATTTTAGAAGAACGGTTATATCTAAATGTCTATAGCGGAATATTCACTTGTTGCAATTGTAATACTTTAACTCTAACATATACAACCATTTTTTCAATTACTTTATTATAAAGTTTTACATTTGAATTAGTTTTATGGTACATAGGATCTGTATTCATATCGTCCTCAAAAATTCTTACTCCTTCTAATTCACAGTATGGGCTTTCAGTAAAAGTTATATTATCTTCAAAAGATTGCTCACATGCTGATTTTCCAATAAGAGTTTCTTTGCAGTCATCATGGCACATACAACTACTTAATAAATCTATTTCGGTTTGAGCGCTCCGAACGTTAACTACTGGTGGTACAACATATTGAACTTCTGTTACAGTTGTAAATTTGACATCTACGGTTGTATGAGCTATTCTACCACTTACAATTTTATCGTCGATACAGTCAGCAGTAGCATATTCTATATTTTTTCTTACAAATCCACTTATAAATAATTTGCCAGATCTTAGAATGCCATTTTCAATTACTCCTGATCTTGGAAGTAACTTGCATTGAGTTAAATATACATTTTTCTTTATTCTTTTAATTTCATAGAATGGTTCGTTCAATCTAAACTCAGCCTCGACATCTATTTGAATTTCCCTTTCGCCGAGAACCACAGGAATTTTAGCTACTAGAGGGCCATTAATTCCAACTGGTCTGATAGTAGTTCCACTGCTTAAAGGTAATGTTTTTGAACTAATAACTTCACCACAATTATCGCAAGGGTGAAGAGTTTGATTATTTTCCAAAAGTAATTCCTCCTTTTTTTTCAGGTCTTATGACCTTCTACATACTATGTAGAAAATAAAGAAAGTGTTACTTTAAATATTATTAAATATATAAATAACCGTGCTTCTAAAGGAAAATATCTTCTTTAGAAGAACGGCTATATCTAGATGTCTATAGTGAAATAATTACTCGCAGAAATCGCAATATTTACTCGTAGTGCAAATGGAGTTAACTGGATCATCATATGGTATATTTACCTGTTGTAATTGTAATACTTTAACTCTGACATATACAACCATTTTTTCAATTACTTTATTGTAAAGTTGTACTTTTGAATTAGTTTTATGGTATATAGGGTCTGTATTCATATCGTCTTCAAAAATTCTTACTCCTTCTAATTCACAGTATGGGCTTTCAGTAAAAGCTATATTATCTTCAAAAGATTGCTCACATGCTGATTTTCCAATAAGAGTTTCTTTGCAGTCGTCATGGCACACACAACTACTTAATAAATCTATTTCAGTTTGAGCTCTGCGGACATTAACTATTGGTGGTACAACATATTGAACTTCTGTAACGGTTGTAAATTTGACATCTATTGTTGTATGAGCTATTCTACCACTTACAATTTTATCTTCGATGCAGTCAGCGGTAGCATATTCTATATTTTTCCTTACAAATCCACTTATAAATAATTTTCCGGATCTAAGAACACCATTTTCAATTACTCCTGATCTTGGAAGTAATTTGCATTGAGTTAAATATACATTTTTCTTTATTCTTTTAATTTCATAGAATGGTTCGTTCAATCTAAACTCAGCTTCGACATCTATTTGAATTTCTCTTTCGCCGAGAACTACAGGGATTTTAGCCACTAGGGGGCCATTAATGCCAACTGGTGTAATATTAATTCCACTGCTTAAAGGTAATGTTTTTGAACTAATAATTTCACCACAATTATCGCAAGGGTGAAGAATTTGATTATTTTCCAAAAGTAATTCCTCCTTCTTTTTAGGCCTCATGGCCTTCTACATACTATGTAAATAATAAAAAAATGGTTCATTCAAATATCAGTATATTTTTAATGCTAGATATGAAATATAAAAGTATAGAATAGTTGAAATAATATAGGTAAATGCAGTAATATATAAACAAGTAGGATATAATAGTCTTGGAGCAAGATATTGAAAATAAAATAGACTAGCATGTGAATAGTTATTTTTTTAGATTAAAAATAAATTTTAATGCAAATAGTGGGGTTGTTAATTATGTCAGAAAAAAGGACCTTCGATGAGGAAATTATTATTAAAGAAAAAATAGAAATGAAGATTAAGAAGCCTAGTAAGTACATGGTAATAATTCACAATGATGATTATACAAGTATGGAGTTTGTTGTGCAGGTTTTAGTTGGGGTTTTTAAAAAACAGGTTGTGGAAGCCACAAAAACCATGTTTGAAGTCCATAAAAAAGGTAGTGGCGTTGCAGGGATATACAGCTATGACGTAGGTATAACAAAAATTGATCAAGCTATGGATATGTGTGAAGAAAGTGGATTTCCACTGAAACTAACCTTAGAAGAGGAGTAATTATGCAATTAGATAATATAGTAAATGAGATTATTACTGCGGCTTTTAATGAAGCTCAAATGTCAAATCATGAATACTTTACACCAGAACATATTCTTTACGCTTCTTTATTTTTTGAAGAGGGAATTGAGATAGTAGAGAATAGTGGTGGGAATGTTAAAAGACTTAAAAAACAAATAACAAAATTTTTAAAGGAAAATATAGAAATCGTAGAAGATGTAGAGCCAATCCAAACAATTGGAATTCAAACAATTCTATCAACGGCTGCAGATCATGTTATGCTCTCGGGTAAAGAGATAGTTAAGATAGGCGATGTGATCGTGGCCATGTATGATGATGATGAAAGCTTTGCTTCTTATTTTTTGCGGAAACAGCAAATGAAGAGAAGAGATCTTCTTAATTATATAGCTCATGGTATATCTGTGGTAGATACTTTTGATTTTGATTCTACAACAGATAATGACATAGAAGAGCCGGTGAGATTTACTGACAATGAAGAAGATATAGAATACACCTATGAAGAGGAAATTGAAAATCCCAATGATAAGGAAAATTTTTTAAGTAACTTTACTGTAGAGTTAACAGAACAAGCGGGCAAAGGAGAGATGGATCCTCTTATAGGGAGACAAGATATTCTGCTAAGAACCTTGCAGGTATTATGCAGGAGGCTTAAAAATAATCCGGTGCATGTAGGGGAACCTGGAGTAGGTAAGACTGCTATTACTGAAGGTCTTGCACAATTAATTGTAGAAAATAAAGTGCCAAAGTTATTGCAAGGGAGTAAAATATATTATTTGGATATGGGTGCTCTTCTCGCAGGTACAAAGTATAGAGGAGATTTTGAAGAACGTATTAAAAAAGTGTTAAGCGAAATTAGTAAGGAAGAAAAACCTATAGTGTATATAGATGAAATCCATACTATAGTTGGAGCAGGTGCAGTTTCTGGAGGATCTATGGATGCTTCTAATATTTTAAAACCCTTTCTTGCAGATGGTAAGGTAAGATTTATTGGATCAACTACTTATGATGAATATAAGAAACATTTTGAAAAAGACAGTGCACTGGCTAGAAGATTTCAAAAAATCGAGGTGCCAGAGCCTTCAGTTGAGGATACTTTCGATATTCTTATGGGGTTAAAAGATAAATACGAAACTTACCATAATGTTACATACAAAGATGAAGCTTTAAAAATAGCAGTAGAATTATCTAGCAAGTACATTAAGGACAGATTTCTACCAGATAAGGCTATAGATATTATGGATGAAGCAGGCGCTTATGCAAGGCTTTATGCTGAAGACAATGAAGAGACTATTCCTATTACGGTGGGTGCAGTGGAAAAAATAGTAGCTTCTATTGCAAAAATTCCAGAGCAAAGTGTATCAAATAATGAGATAGATATACTGAAAAATCTAGATATTAATTTAAAGAAACAAGTTTTTGGGCAAAGAGACGCTATAGACACTTTAGTAAGATCTATAAAGCGATCTAGGGCAGGTTTTAATGAAGAAGATAAGCCAATAGCGTCGCTCCTCTTTGTTGGTCCTACAGGGGTTGGGAAAACAGAAATAAGTAAACAATTGTCGATTAGCTTAGCTATTCCACTTATTAGATTTGATATGAGTGAATACCAGGAAAAACATACTGTTGCAAGGCTTATCGGTGCACCACCGGGATATGTAGGTTATGAAGAGGGCGGAATGTTAATTGAGGCTATTAAAAGAAATCCTTATTGCGTGCTACTTCTAGATGAGATTGAAAAAGCCCACCCTGATATATTTAATGTGTTATTGCAGGTTATGGACTATGCAACATTAACAGATAATACTGGTAAAAAGGCGGATTTCAGAAATGTGATTTTAATAATGACTTCTAATGCAGGAGCTAGAGAGGCTGGCAAACATATAATTGGGTTTGGAGACAAAATGGAGTCTGGGCAAGTAATTACTAAAGAAGTGGAGCGAGTATTCTCACCCGAATTTAGGAATAGATTGGATAACATAATTGTATTTAATAAAATTGATGAAGCTATGGCTCTTCAAATAGCTAAGAAGGCAATGAAACAGTTTGAAGAAAAACTTTTAACTAAAAATATAAAATTAAAGGTTACAGATAATTTATATGATTGGTTAAGTAAAAAGGGTTTTTCCGAGGATTATGGCGCGAGAGAAATCAATAGAGTGGTCCAAAAAGAAATAAAGGCTTATTTTGTAGATGAAGTGCTGTTTGGAGACCTTTGCACAGGCGGTAGTGCAATAGTTGATATTGTGGATGGTAAACTTACAATTATTAAAGGTAATTAAAAAAAAGATGTTGCTAATAAAAATAGCAACATCTTTCTATTTAAATCGATATTATTATTTCTATTTTCTAGGAATAACCTCTGTCCAGTAACCATCTGGATCTATAATAAAATATATTCCCATAGATTTATTTTCATAGCAAATACAACCCATTTTTTTATGGTATGAGTAGGCTTCATCAAAATCGTCTGTAACTACAGCAAGGTGGAATTCATTTTCCCCTAAATTGTATGATTGCGTTCTGTCCTTAAGACAAGTAAGTTCTAACTTATGATTAGTGGTTTCATCACCTAAAAATACAAGAGTAAAACTACCATCTGATGGATGAAATCGCCTAGTTTCTATAAATCCTAAAGCATTTTTATAAAATTCCACACTTTTTTCTAAATCCAATACATTTATATTATTATGATCGAAAGAAAACTTCATTTAATATAACCACCTTTCCATATATCGTGTAGCACACGCTACACTGATTAATATATCACATATGCCATAGAATCATTATAAGCTTACTTAAATTTTATTCATAGAAGTTTAAAAATAAAAATATCTGATTTGGAATATATTTATATTTGCATAGAATGTATGATATGAGTTTACTATCACAAAATTATGAAGGAGTGAAAATATATGAGAGAAATAGAAACAAAAATATACTATATATACCATAGTGGGTTTGCCATTAAAACTAAAAATCATTTTTTAATATTTGATTACTATAAAGAACCTGTAATAAATGATAAAGCCCATAAGCAGACAGCATTGTTATCATCTGAAAATATTAAAGACATGAAAAATGTTTATGTGTTTTCATCACATAGTCACGAGGATCATTTTAATTCTTGTATTTTGGATTGGGAAAATTATAATAGTGATATACAATATATACTTAGTAATGATATAAAAATAGATAAGAATAAATCGAATTATAGATTTATAAAGGAAGGTGAAGAAAAATTATTTAAAGACGTTTATGTAAAAGCTTATGGTTCAACTGATATTGGAATATCTTTTTTAGTAAAAGTTGATGGGGTAACTATTTTTCATGCTGGAGATCTTAATTGGTGGCACTGGAAAGAGGACAGTTCAGAGGAGCGATCTGAAGCAGAGGCTTCATTTAAAACTCACATAGAGAAATTAAAAGAAGAAAAATCTATCGACATAGCTTTTTTTCCAGTAGATCCAAGACTTCAAGAGTTTTATTATATAGGCGGAGAATATTTTGCAAAAGAAATTAGGCCTAAATTACTTATACCTATGCATTTCGGAGATGAAGTAGCTATTACTAAAGAATTTGCTAGTATAATGAGAAAAATTAACATAAAATCAGTTGAAATAAATCATCCTAGGCAAGAGATAATATATAAAAAATATTTTTAATATATATGGATAGAAATAGTCAGTTATGTCTATAATTTAAATAACCAAATAAAAAAGCATCACATGCAGTATTTTTTAGTCCCCCTAAATTAATATTACATGTGATGCTTTTTATATTTAGATGGATTTATGATGCAAAACTTATAAAATAATTAAAAACTATAATTTCTATTTACATAATTTTATAATTGTGATAACTTTATTATTATAAAGCAGTAAGTAGAAAGTAGGATAGATTAAATGAGAACAGAAACTAAAAATGAGAACGTTTTAAATTATATTTACATTATTATCGGGACTACAATACTCGCAGCAGGCATAAATATGTTTTTGGCAAAATTTAAATTGGTAACAGGTGGAGTAGCAGGTATTGCCATTGTAATTCAATATATTGCAGAAAGGCATTACGGAATAGGAGTGCCTCTATGGTTTACTAATATTGTGATAAATATACCATTGCTTATCATTGCTAGAAAACTTAAGGGGAAAAAATTTGTGGGTAAATCCATGTTTGCTGCGGCATATCTATCTTTCGCGTTGTTTTATACAAGCTTTATACCGATGCCACAGGTCGATATTTTGTTGGTTAGTATATTTGGTGGAGTATTTGTTGGTATAGGCTTAGGGTTTGTATTAAGAGCATCCGCTAGTACTGGAGGAACCGATTTAGCTGCAAACATCATAAAGGTTTATTTAAAAAATATGCCAATAGCTAAAATTATATTAGCTATTGATTCGATTATAATACTAACAGGTGCTTTTGTATTTGGTATTCAAAAAGCTATGTATGCACTAATATCTACTTATATAGTTAGTAAGGTTATAGATGGTATACTTGAAGGAATAAATTATTCTAAAGCGGTATTTATTATTTCAAATAATTCTAAGGAAATAGCGGAAATATTAATGAAGGATTTAAAGAGAGGTGTAACAGGAATAAATGCTACTGGAATGTATACAAATGGACCCAAACAGGTGCTATATATAGTAGTTGGTAAAAATGAAATAGTACCTCTTCAAAAAATGGTTAAATTAATTGATGCCAACGCATTTATTACTGTTGCAGATGTAAGAGAAGTATCGGGAGAAGGATTTACAAAATAAAAAACAAGTATAATAGGCAACATTTTCAAAGTATACTTTGAAGTCTTCATGTAAACACTAAATTTAGAAAGGAAGTGATTATACATGGATGATAGATTAAATAGTAAACCTATTATATTTGACCACCCAGAGAAACTTACGCAGGGTGTATCTTTAGAAAAAGATGATGTTGTTGCAAAAACTTTCATTAATGAAGAAGATGGATGTGTGAAATGTAACATTGTTCTTGAAAATAAGGTTACTGGAGAAACGGCAAAGAGAGATGAAGTTATTGGTGAGATAGTTGAAGACGAAAATGAAGATGAAGAATTTGATTAAATAGATATGCTTGTTTAAAAGAATTATAATATATATAATTAAGAGAAAAACTTAAGGGATGCCTAAAATGATTGAAAAATCATTTTAGGCATCTATTTTTATTATAAAAATATTTGACATTTATTATTAAAAATATTATAATTTTAATTGAATATAAAAATAATTGATACATATACTAATATTTAAATATAAAGACTGTGAAGAGAAGAGTAGATATAAAAGGGTAGTAATAGCGAGTTGGTGATGGTGAAAGACCAATACGAAGTTTATATCGAAGAACATCTCAGAGTTTCTAACCGAAATCTTTAAGGTAGTAGGCTTAGACGGCTCCAATCCGTTAACTGTTGGGCAGTATCAATTGTATAACTCGTATCAACGAATATATAATTCTGTACTGATTAGATTGGTCATATTATATGACAAAACTGGGTGGCATAGCGAAATTATAGCCTTTCGTCCCTTTATTATTAAGGGATGGAAGGCTTTTTTTATTATTAAGGTAAATATAAAATTATAAGGAGGGCAATTTTATGGAAAAATTGTTAGTAAAACAAATTTATAGAGAAAAAGAAAAATATGCAGATCAAGTAGTATCTATCTCTGGATGGATAAGAACTTTAAGATCTTCTAAAGCGTTCGGGTTTATAGAAGTTAATGATGGAAGCTTCTTCAAAAATATTCAGGTAGTTTTTGAGGAAGGTTTAGAAAATTTTGCTGAAATAGCTAAATTACCTATAAGTTCATCTTTGACTATAGAAGGGAAACTTGTTGTAACGCCAGAAGCTAAGCAACCATTTGAGATTAAAGCTACTAAAATAGTTTTAGAAGGGATGTCAAATACCGATTATCCATTGCAAAAGAAAAGACATTCTTTTGAGTATTTAAGAACTATTGCACACTTAAGGCCAAGAAGTAATGCTTTCTCAGCAGTGTTCAGGGTGCGTTCATTAACTGCTTTTGCTATACATGAGTTTTTTCAAAAGAGAGGATTTGTATATACCCATACACCAATAATAACTGGTAGTGATTGCGAAGGTGCGGGTGAAATGTTTAGAATATCTACCCTTGATTTTAGCAATATTCCGCTAGGCGAAGATAAAAAAATTGATTACGCGCAAGACTTTTTTGGTAAAGAAACTAGCTTAACTGTAAGTGGACAGTTAGCAGCAGAGGCTTTTGCTTTAGCGTTTAGAAATGTTTATACATTTGGGCCAACATTTAGGGCAGAAAATTCTAATACAGGAAGACATGCAGCTGAGTTCTGGATGATAGAGCCTGAAATAGCATTTGCGGATTTAAAAGATGATATGAAACTCGCAGAAGACATGATGAAATATATAATAAAATATGTTATGGAAAACGCTCCAGAAGAGATGGAATTTTTCAATAGTTTTGTAGATAAAGGTTTAATTGAAAGGTTAAATGGTGTTGTAAACGCAGAGTTTGGCCAGATAACATATACAGAGGCTGTGGATATTCTACAAAAATCAGGAAATGAATTCCAGTACCCAGTAACTTGGGGCTGTGATCTTCAAACTGAGCATGAAAGATATTTAACAGAAGAAGTGTTTAAAAAACCATTATTTGTAACGGATTATCCAAAGGAAATAAAATCTTTTTATATGAGAATAAATGACGATAATAAGACAGTTGCAGCAATGGACTTACTTGTACCGGGAATAGGAGAAATTATTGGTGGAAGCCAAAGAGAAGAAAGACAAGATATTTTAGAAGCTAGAATGGAAGACTGTGGTCTTAATAAAGAAGATTACTGGTGGTATTTAGAGTTAAGGAAATACGGCGGAACTAAGCATGCTGGATTTGGACTAGGATTTGAAAGAGCTATTATGTATATTACAGGTATGAGCAACATCAGAGACGTTATTCCATTCCCAAGAACAACTGGGTCTGCTGAATTTTAACGACATTTCAGAAGGAAAGTCTCCCATTTGTATAAGTGGGAGTACTTACTATAAGTAGGCGTTATTTGCCCTAGCAAATAGAAAACTTTAGTGGGAGTATAAATCTCCTTCTGAAGTCGTCAATGCATCTTCTGCGAATCCGCAGGAGATGAATTAATAGTAAATTGCAATACTTAAAAGCAGCTCCCTATGTGTAGAATAGGAGCTGTTTTTAATTTAGAAAGCTGATAGCGCAGGGAGGAACCTTGGGGAAGGGTTTCATGATATAACAGAATAAAAAGATACAAGCTACTGACAAAAGTCAGTAGCTTGTATCTTAATCATAAGATCTATGTTCTAATTAAGCTTCAACTGGAGCGCCTGTAGGACAAACACCTGCACAAGCTCCACAATCGATACAAGTATCAGCATCGATAACAAATAGTGAATCTCCTTGGCTTATAGCGTTAACTGGGCATTCAGGTTCGCAAGCTCCACAGCTTACACATGCATCAGTAATTTTATATGACATAATAATCAACCTCCTTTTTAACTAATTTACTACATAATATCATAATTGGGCTAATAAATAAAGAGTTTTTTAGAAATAGAAGATGGTGGAACATATGTCATAATTATTATGATTATTTTTATATGTTAAATTAAATAAATATTTATATTAATAATTTATAAATGCTTTCAAAATACAATATTAAATAAACTGCATTAAATAATAGTTACAGCTAAAAACTAAATTTAAAACAGTTCATTTAATATATATGGTAGTTAGTAACTTTTAGCTGTATCTATATTAATGATGAGCTCATCTATCTAGCTGTGAGTTAATAACTATTAATAATATTATGTGTAAGATTTAAAAAATTATTCAGAATAAAATTATAACTTAATTAAATTACTTACGGAGCAATTTAATTGCTCTATTAACAACATTTTCTGTTGTAAAGCCGAATATTTTGAATAAATCGTCGGCTTTACCTGAAGCTCCAAATCTATCAATAGAGATTACATCTCCGTCTATTCCAACATATTTATGCCAACCAAAGGAAGAAGCGGCTTCAACTGCCAAGCGGGATCTTATGTCTGATGGTAATATAGATTCCCTGTACTCTTTTGATTGTGATTCAAACAAATCTAAGGATGGCATACTTACTACTCTAGCTTTGATACCACGGTCATTTAATATCTTAGCTCCTTCATAAATAAATTCTACTTCAGAACCAGAAGCCATTAAAATTATATCAGGGGTTTTACCTTTTTCTTCATAGGTTTTTAAGACATAGGCACCCTTTAAAGCTTCAATTGAGGTTTCTTCATACAAAGGTAGATTCTGCCTTGTTAGTATTAATGCAGTAGGAGTTGTTTTTGAAGTCATTGCAGCATAAAAGCCAACAGCTGTTTCTCTTGAATCAGCTGGTCTAAAGACATTGAAGTTTGGTAGAGATCGCAAAGCTGCAAGCTGTTCAATTGGTTCATGAGTTGGACCATCTTCACCAACTGCTATACTATCATGAGTTAAAACATAAATTACTGGAAGACTCATAAGGGAAGATAATCTCATTGCACCCTTCATATAATCACTAAATACAAAGAAAGTTGAAACAAAGGGTTTAAGACCTCCATGAACATATATTCCATTTGCAATAGCAGCCATTGCATGCTCTCTTACTCCAAAATGAAGGTTAGTGCCAGTTCTATCTTCCATAGAAAAATCACCTTTGCCCTCCATATAGGTTTTATTAGAAGGAGCAAGATCTGCTGAACCACCTATAAGGTTTGGTACATGTTTTGCTAATATATTTATTATTGCGCCAGAAGAGTTTCTTGTTGCTGCTGTGCCTTCAAACTTCCACATATCTTGGATCTTAAGTAAATCAACAGAAAGTTCTCCGCTTTGCCATGCTTCATATTCCTTAGCAAGTTCAGGATTTTTTTCACTATACTGCGCATAAAGTGTGTTCCAAGTTTCTTCTTTTTTCATAAGATCTGACTTTACATTTTCCATATGATTAGTTACTTCATCGGGAACTGTAAATGGATCGAGGTTCCAGCCTAGGCATTTTTTCATTTCAGTTATATTAGATTCTCCTAGTGGTTCCCCATGTGCTGAGGCAGTACCTTGTTTTTTAGCACAACCGAATCCAATAATAGTTTTAATTTTAATAAATGTAGGTTTATTTAACTCAAGTTTTGCAGTTTCAATGGCACTACTTATTGCGTCCATATCATTGCCATCTTCTACATATAAAACCTGCCATCCATAGGCATCAAATCGTTTACTTACATCTTCTCTAAAAGCGATATCTGTATTTCCTTCTATAGTTATACTATTTGAGTCATACATTAAAATAAGTTTTCCAAGGCCTAAGGTGCCTGCCAGGGATGCTGCTTCTCCAGAGATTCCTTCCATATTACATCCGTCACCACATATAGCATAGGTATAATGATCCACAATAGTATATTCTTTAGTATTAAATTTTGCTGCAAGATGGCTTTCGGCTATTGCCATACCTACCGCATTAGCAATACCTTGTCCGAGTGGTCCTGTGGTAACTTCAACACCATTTGTATGACCATACTCAGGATGACCGGGTGTTAAACTTCCCAATTGTCTAAAATTCTTTAAATCTTCAATAGTTAGACCATATCCAAAAAGATGAAGTAGAGAATATTCTAGCATTGATCCATGCCCAGCTGACAATACAAATCTATCTCTATCCTGCCATTTTGAATTGCAAGGATTATGCTTCATATGCTTCGACCATAATGTATATGCCATGGGTGCCGCTCCGAGCGGAAGCCCTGGATGTCCAGATTTTGCTTTTTCTATTGCCTCAGCTGATAAAATTCTTATAGTATCTACGGTTAGTTGTTCAATTTTACTCAATATAAATTCCTCCTTGTTATATATCTTAATTATTATGATATTTTAAATTATTTATAATAGATGTATGTCCTATATTTAATATAAAAGATTACTCTCTGTATTGCAAGGATATATTGTTTTTAAAAAGAAGTTAGTTTAACGACATTTCAGAAGGAAAGTCTCCCACTTCTACAAGTGGGAGTACCTACTATAAGTAGGAGTTACTTGCCCTAACAAATAAAAAACTTCAGTGGGAGTATAAATCTCCTTTTGAAGATGACTTAATCCTTATCTTTATCTCCAAATCCATTTTTGCCTTCTTCCTGAATTTTCTCAGTATTTTTTTTAATATTACACTCAATTTCCGATAGTATTTTTTGCTGATAGAACATTATTAAATAACAGATAATACTTGATATAAATACTAATATAAAGGTAGAAACTTTAAAAAATATAAGTATTACAACCAAAAAACTTGTTAAATTCAAAATTGTAATATGAAATTTACGAATGGTATAGTAGGCAGCAGTTTTAAGAATATCTTTTGTACTTAAATAAAATCTTGAGATTATTGGGAATACATAAAGACTCATTGGAAAAATAAAAGCTACAACTATAAAGATGAAAACAGTTAAAAATTTTGGGTAACTACTTGAAATAACCAATTTGATGTCAATAAATAGTATAGATAGTATAATTATTTCTAGAGACCAAAAGAATAATGATTGAAAAAAGTTAACTTTATAAGCCTTAAAAAAGTCTTTCGTAATATTTATATTTTTTTCCCGGATAAGTTTTCCCATAACACTAAGAAGAGCTGTTGCGGCAGGTCCTATTGGGATACAACATATAAGGATAATAGAAATAAACCCCTGTGGAATTGTATTTGAACCATTAGAAAAGAGTGCAATTAATATGAAAAGTAGTGGGATATTGAGAAGTAGAAAGTACAGATTGCCCAAGAAAAACCAAAATATATAATTAGTTATCGTATATATAGGTCCTTCACCAAATTCTCTTTTTAAATTAGCCATTTTTCCCTCCAAATGCATTTATCAAATGCTACTGTGTAAATAGATATAATAATTTGAATTTTTATATAACTAACTAAAATGTAACATAAATTGTGTGAAATTTAAATAGGTAGAAGTCATAAAAAAGCTGATTGAATTTTGGAATTCTGAACAGAAGAATAATTGAATAGATAATTATTTACAAGATATTAAATGAAGGGATGTTTTTATATTTAGTAAATTAGCGGTATAATAAATAAAAAAGAAAACATTTTAAGTTAGGGGCGATATTTATGAATTTAAAAGGTAAAGTAGCTATAGTTACAGGAGCATCTAGAGGGATTGGGAAAGGTATTGCTATAGAACTAGCTAAGGCTGGAGCTTGCGTGGTTATAAATTATAAAAGTAATGATGAAGCAGCTGAAAAAACCTTGCAAGAAATTAGAGAGCTAGGAGCTTATGCCTTGAAAATTAAAGGTGATGTAAGTAATTATGAATTTTCAAAGGATATGATAAAAACTACTGTTGAAAAATTAGGTAAAATAGATATTTTGATAAATAATGCAGGAATCTCAAAGGTCGGGCTGTTTATGGATGCTACGCCAGAAGAATGGGACAATATTTTAAACGTAAATCTTAAAGGAACAATTAATTGTTCCCATAGTGCTGTTAAAGAGATGATAAAGCAAAAAAGCGGAAGCATAATAAATATATCTTCAATGTGGGGTAATGTAGGTGCATCTTGTGAAGTGATTTACTCAGCATCTAAGGGGGCGATTAACTCTTTTACAAAGGCACTAGCTAAGGAACTTGCACCATCTAATATTAGGGTTAATGCAATAGCTCCAGGGGTTATAGATACAGAAATGAATGGTTGGCTAACTGATGGCGAACGCAAATCTTTAACTAATGAAATACCTATGATGAAATTTGGAGAAGTGCGAGATGTTGGAATGCTTGTAACCTTTTTAGCTAGTGAAAATTCAAAATATATTACTGGACAGGTGGTAACAATAGATGGAGGAATGCAATAATAATATTATTAATAATTTATTAATAACTTCTTAAGCAATCTCTAATATTAGAATCTAATTATATGTTATAATTAGATTAACATTTAATAAATAAATCTTATGAAATGAAAGAAGGCTAGGATTATCATGGAATATACAAAGGGCAGAAATATAATTTCAAGGTTATTTAAATCAGTTTTATCAATTGGTACATTTATTGTTTTATTAATAACATTACCTTATATAGCTATCTTTGTTATTAAAGCCTTATTTGCAATTGTAGTTTTTGGAGCTTTAGTATGGTATAGTTTTAAACTAATAAAGGGTACTAAAAATTTCATCTACAAATTAAGTACAAAGAAAAATTTTGCTGCAAAAGCTGATATGTTTAGTAGTGATAAAGATACTTCAGATTCCATTGATATTAATTATAATGATAGTGTTATTGTTGATGTTGATTATGAAGAGATACTATAAGGAACATTCTAATGAAGTTAAATCAAATATATAAATGATCTTTTAAAAACCAATCTATATTTTAGATTGGTTTTTGTTTTCTAGATTCTATAAGTAATAAATTTATGAAATTGAGATCTACAATTATAATTAAGTAGAATATTTTTTGGAAAATAGCAAAACATATAAATAGCAATATAAATAAAGGAGATGTTTTTATGCCTAAAGATAGCCAACCTGATAATAAGTTTTCTAGATTAGTTAAAAGTAATTATGATACTCCTATAACTAGAGAATCTGCAAAAAATCAAAATGCTACAACAAAAAAACAGTCTGCTGATAGAAAATAAAAAGAGCAGAGCATATAAACTTTTGTCTATATGCTCTGCTACTTTTATTTTATAGGAAATTGCATTATAATAAATAATGCAAATTTTATAAATTTGAAGCAAATAAAAGATTATTAACATAATTTATTGCATTATCTTATTATTATGTTAGAATTTATATATGTTATTGTTTTAAGATTCTAAATAATTAGAGTTACTTTTGTATTTGAAAATCTGTGCTTGTTTATACTTTGAAGTTTAAAGCTGCAGCATGCCTGTAGCTTTTTATATTTTAAATTAAAAGATTCGATTATTAGTAAGAGTTTCCGGAAAGATTTGGATACTTTTGTACTATTTAAGAAGGAGTGAATATATTGAGTTTTAATGTTTATAATACTATGACTAGAAATAAAGATGAGTTTGTACCTTATAAAGAAGGTAAAGTGGGAATGTATACTTGTGGACCTACAGTGTACAACTATGCACATATAGGCAATTTAAGGACATATATTTTTGAAGATGTACTTAAAAAATCCTTAGAGTATTTTAATTATAAAGTTAAGCATGTAATGAATGTAACTGACGTAGGTCACCTTCAATCGGATGGGGATGAAGGTGAAGATAAAATGGCATTAGGTGCAAGCCGTGAGCATAAAACAGTATGGGAAATTGCTAAGTTTTATGAAGATGCTTTTTTTGAAGATTGTAAAAAACTTAATATAAAAAGACCTACTATTGTATGTAGAGCTACAGATCATATACAGGATATGATAGATTTTATAAAAAAACTTGAAGAAAAAGGATACACTTATGTTTCTAATGGAAATGTGTATTTTGAAATTGACAAATTTGAAGACTATACTAAGCTTGCAAACCTTAGTATAGATGAATTGAAAGCAGGAAGTAGAATAGAAATAGATCCTAATAAGAAAAACCCACTTGATTTTGTACTATGGTTTACAAACTCTAAGTTTTCTAATCAAATTATGCAGTGGGAGTCACCATGGGGCAAGGGATTTCCAGGTTGGCATTTAGAATGCTCGGCAATGTCTGTTAAATATATTGGTGAATGTTTAGATATTCACTGTGGTGGAGTGGATCATATTGCGATACATCACACTAATGAAGTAGCTCAATCTGAAGGAGTATTAGGACATAAATGGGTAAAATACTGGATGCATGGAGAGTTTTTAGTACTAGATAGTGGTAAAATGTCAAAATCTACTGGGGATTTTTTAACTGTAGCAAGACTTGAAGAAGAAGGATATAGTCCTCTTGATTATAGATATTTCTGTCTTCAATCTAAATATAGAAAACAGTTAGTGTTTAGTTTCGACAGTTTAAATGACGCTAGGAACGGCTACAAAAAACTTAAAGAGAGAATTGCTACTGTTTTAAACTCTATAAATCGAGATGATATAACGAGTGGTGAGAAAACTAACGCATACAAAGAAAGATTCTCAGCATATATCAGTGATGATTTAAATATAGCAAATGCTTTCACTGTACTTTTTGATGTTTTAAAAGATGGTGAACTTAATAATAAGGAAAAAGCTATACTTATAGAAGATTTTGATAAAATATTCTCATTAGATCTTATGACAATTGAAAAGGAAGATACAAATGTAGATGAAGAGCTTATAAATAAGCTTATAATTGAAAGAACTGACGCAAGAGAGAGTAAAAACTGGGCAAGAGCAGATGAGATAAGAAATGAATTTATAGCTATGAATATCGAACTTTTTGATACTAAGGAAGGAACGACTTGGAAAGTTAAATAAGTATGAATTAATAAGGCATCTATGGGCAATAATCATAGATGTCTTGTTTTATCTAAACTAAATAGGATGGACCGAGTAGGAATTATTCTATTTTACTTCTTTTTGAAGCCGCCTGGATTTTTTCATCGCTGCCAAGTCGTTTTGGTAATCTAGTATCATCATTTTTCTTAATCATAATTTGCTCTTGGGTAGTGTAATTGTAGTTTTTTGAATCTTTTCTTGCCATGGATATTGCCACCTTTCTAAAGTTTAACGACATTTCAGAAGGAAAGTCTCCCACTTCTACAAGTGGGAGTTACATGCCCTAACAAATAAAAAACTTCAGTGGGAGTATAAATCTCCTTCTGAAGTCGTTGATATTGCAGCTCCGCAGGAGATGATTTAATGAAATATTAGTTTCTCCAATATTCAGAGTATAATGCATCTAAATTATAACTAAATTTCCAATGTTTTTACAAAATAATAGAAATTAAATTAATAATGTGATAAAATTTTAAAAAAGGAAGTGATAAGAAAATTTAGTTTATAATATTATGTATAGCTTAAGGCAGAAAGTAATATATTTTAAATAAAACAATTAAAATCTGAGGTGATAAATATGGATAGATCAGCTTTGAAAGCTTCAATATTAATTGCAGTTATTGGTATGATTTTAATATCAGTTATATATTTTAGACCGGTGAGCATTGAAAGAAACTATGGTGGATATATGTATGATGAGAATAGTGAATTTAACAAATCAACTGAAATTAAGCTTGTTGGAGAATTAAAAAAGAAATTATCTTTGAATTATGAATTTACTGGAAGTGTAGAAGTAGATGGTATTAAAGAGAAGGTTATTCTAAAGAGAATATGGGCGAAGAACAATGTTTTTAAGACTACGGGATATAGCACTTTTATAGAAGCTAAAAATAGTAAAACAGGGCAATATGAAGTGACTGGAACGCTTAATACATCAAAGAACTTCAATGAAATACTTATAAGAGTAGCTGAAGTAGATAACAAATATAATGGTAAATTTGATATTTGTGGGCCAAGTAGTACTGTGAAAGAGGCAAAAGGTATAATAACAAATATGGGAAAAAATAATTAACGTGTATTGGAGGAGTTGTATTGTCTAAAGAATTAATTTTAAAATTAAAGCCATACTTAAGTGAAAAAATATGGGGATGGGAGAAATGGGTACTTTCATGTCATGAAGAAGGAAATTCTACGGTGCAAGAAGGAATTTATGAGGGACGAGAATTGTCTGAAGTTTTAGGATGTGGTAGTGATTTTCCTATACTAAATAAAATTATAAAAGCAGAAGATACCTTATCAGTACAAGTACATCCAAATGATGAATATGCTAAAAGGGTTGAAAATGCTAATGGAAAAACAGAGTGCTGGTATATATTGGAAGCTAAAGAGGGAGCGACTTTAGTATCAGGAATAAAGAAAGGTTTAAATAAAGAAAAGCTAAGGCAAATTATAAAAGAAGGTAAACTAGAAGATTATTTAGAACGAATCAATATAAGCAGGGGAGATTTCATCTATATACCAGCGGGTACGGTACATGCAATAGAATCTGGTGTAAAGCTTATTGAGGTGCAACAAAATAGCAACATTACTTATAGACTTCATGACTGGGGACGAGGCAGAGAAGTGCATATTGAAAAATCCTTAGATGTTATAGATTATGATGGTGAGAATAAAGGTGGAAAAATTGATAATTTTAATAAATTAGAGACACCTTATTTTAAAGTGGAAAAAATTATTGTTAATAACAATTATGTAGACATAGTTAATGATAGTTTCCATAGCTACACTGTAATATGTGGCGAGGGCGTAATAAAAGTCAGTAATGAGCAAATGGAATTAAAAGAAGAAGAAACAGTTTATATATCAAAAGGAATAGAGTATACACTTGAAGGTAATATGGAATTAATTAAATCTAGTGTGTAGAGGATTAATGCTAGGCGAGATATGAAGGAGCGTTTAAAAATGAAAAGGATGAAGTTTTTAAAAAAAACAATGATATTGGGTACAGTGATTTTTGTGTTTTTGGCAGCTGGATGCGCTAATAAGGAAAAAGATAATGTCGATAGTAAACCTAAAGCAACAAAAGGGGTAGAACCTTCCCCAGTAGTTAAAAAACAAACAGAAAAAGGAGCTAATGACAAAAATCCAATGGTTACTATAGTAATGGAAGATGGATTGACTATTAAGGTAGAATTATATCCGGAAATTGCACCGAATACAGTTAGAAATTTTGTTTCTTTAGTTCAAAGCGGTTATTATAATGGATTAATTTTTCATAGGGTAATACCAGGTTTTATGATACAAGGAGGAGACCCAGAAGGAACGGGCACGGGCGGCCCCGGATATACAATAAGCGGCGAGTTCAGTAATAATAGTTTTGACAACTCTTTAAAACATGAAAGAGGAGTAATATCTATGGCTAGAAGTGCTGATAAAGACTCAGCTGGTTCACAGTTTTTTATAATGATTAAGGAAAGCAGCAACTTAGATGGTGATTATGCTGCTTTTGGTAAGGTTACAGAAGGTTTGGAAACAGTGGATAAAATAGTAGCTGTTGAGACTGGGAGTAATGATAAACCTAAAAAAGATCAAAAGATGAAAAAAGTTACTGTGGACACGTTTGGAGTAAAGTATGGTGAAGTTGAGAAGGTAAAATAAAATTATAAGAAATGCCCCTAGTGAGTTAAGTTCACTAGGGGCATCTTTTATATGTTTCGTGATTTTAAATTACATTAATACGAAGACTTTGTCTGTTTTTCATAATTATCTGTACATTTAGATTGGTTTTTGTAAATTCTTACAAATCTAATAGAGAATATATCACACATTACCAGATCATTTGAACCACTTTCTTGAATGACAATAAAACTAATACCAACTTCTTTTAATATGCCTTCGCGATCAACCCACATACCAGTTCCAATTAAAAATTCTACTTTTATATATTTACCTATTTGGGTAGATAACCAACCTTGATTATAAAGTGGATTATCTACTATGGGTGAGACAGGTGGCATTTCACGGTGCTGGTTATTATCAGGGGTTGGCATCGCAGGTCTTTCTCTTGTATTATCATCTGTACCAAATTTTGGGATAGGTGCCATTGGGGGTTCAGAAAACACAGGAACACTGTCCCACATTGGAATTTGATTAAAATTGTTAGGTGGTGCTATAAACATAAAATATCCTCCTTAAAAATTATATTAAATCATTATCTAAAGGTATTGTTAGTAATGCTTTTTAATTAAGTAGTAAAATACTTCGCTGTGGGATTGTAAAAGCAATGTAGACCTACACTGACTTGATAGATACCACTACCATTGAAAGGGAATTCATCTGGACATGGTGCATAGGGATTAAAATACCATAAGGACTCACCTGTTGTATATAATCTATTGCCAGCTAAAGCCCAATCAGCAATATCATAATGTATCTGCTCTGGTCGACTTGCCCAAATGGTTTGTGGGTTAATCACGCCACGAATTTCAGATCTTGCACAATCAAATTGTCCTTCCTGAAATATAATCCTTCTTAAATCACCTTGACCTATCCTAAGATATTCACCATCTGCTACGTGCACTCTGTTCATAACTACAGAGGCAACAGCTTTCATCCCATTTTCGCCTTCTCCACCAGCCTCACATTGTAGTATTCTAGCCAATAACTCCCTAGCACTGAAAGCCATAAATAGTCATCTCCTTAATTCGCTCTACAGTGTTATTATATTCAGGGAGTTAATAATGGTACTTAAAAAAGCAAAGAAATTATTTGTTTACAAGGAAATTGTAAGATTTATTGGGTATTTAATAAATTATGAGAGATAGCTATATAACATTAAAGAAACTCTAATAAAAATCCTATTGTCATATTCTTAGTAACATTTAACATGAATATATGGTAAATCAATGGGAAGTTTGATATAATTACCTTGTATTTGTGTTCTCTTTTGTTAAGCTATTATTATTTGTGGTAAAACAATAATAGCAAATGCATTTTATATTTGTATATACTTTCGCGTAAAGGATATTAGATACCCAATATACCTATATTTATATATATATTGTTATTGGATAAGGTATGACTATAAAAAGAAAATTTAACTTAAAATTTTATATTTATACATATGTTATTAAGATGAATAAGTTATGAAACATTTATACAAGAGGTGGATTATGCTAAATAGTGGAGATATATTAGACAAAAAATATGTAGTAATTAAAATTTTAGGCAAGGGTGGAATGGGCACTGTTTATTTATGCGAAAATATAATTCTTGGTAATTTTTGGGCTATAAAAGAAGTAATAAAAAATACAAAAAATATAGATATTTTAACAGAGGCTAACATTTTAAAAAATCTAAGCCATCCAGGTATTCGGAGAATAGTTGATATATTTTATGAAAATAACAATCTATATATGGTTCAAGACTACGTAGAGGGTCAAACACTAAAGGAATATGTTAAGGTAAGTGGTAGAATACAGACAGAAAAAACTTGCCGGATTACATCTGATTTATGTGATATTATAGGATACTTACATAATCAAAATCCAGCTATTATATACAGAGATATAAAACCATCGAACATAATTATAACAATCAGTGAAAAAGTTGTTTTGATTGATTTTGGTATTTCGAAAATTTATAAGGGTGACAAGTCGCAAGACACAGTGTGTGCATGTTCTAATGGATATGCGGCTCCAGAGCAATACGGCTTAGGGAAATGTTGTACGCAAACAGATATATATGGCATCGGAATGTTAGTATACTTTATGGTGAAAGGGAAGACCCCTTTCACGGGTGTAGAGCCTCTTTTGGACGAAAATTACGGGACCGATATTAATGATAAATTAAAAATAATAATACAGAAGTGCGTTAAGATTGATATTAAGGATAGATATAATTCGGTTAAAGATTTAAAAAAAGAAATTTTAGAAGTATTAAAAAAAGATAAATATGAAAAAACAGCGGGTTTAAGCGACTATAATATTAGCACAAATGTGGGGACTAAAAAAGCTAAAACAAAAATCACAAATAAAGGTAAGTTAACAATAATTAAAAATGGGTTTTTCTGTTGTCTAGTTGTAACGTTAGCAAGCATTTATATTTTGCATGGGAATAAAAAAGAAAATACAGTTATGAACACTGTAGATAGGACCGAAATAGTGAGTCCCGTAGTAGGTTCATCAAGTACAGAGAAAGATGCTATTAAGGAGTCTATAAAAAAGTCTGTTAAGACACCTATTATAAGCCCTATAAAAGTAGCAACTAGTTCTATTACACAAGATAGCTCAATAAAAGAAAAAACACCGCAATTATCTAAAGCAAAGGATAAAGAAAAACGAAAAAACAAACAAACAAACATAGTAAAAAGGGTTAAATAAATGAGATGGTTAGAAATGGATGAAGATGTATAGAGATGGACAGGTAATAATAATTTAATTTAATTTGGACTGTTAATAAGGGTTAATTCATATTAATCGCTCCAATTGTCTAATATAGTGCTATAATGTGGTTAGGAAATAATAATATGAGAATTAATGATGATTTTACAACATAAGATATGGGGGGAGTAACAATGAGAAGAAGAATATTACCTTTACTTATAGCTATTGGATTAGTTATGTCAGTAAGTAAGCCGATGTTCGCAGTGTCATTAACGCAGCAGTTAGATAATCAAAAGAGGCAGCTGCTAGAACAACAGGGTTCATATAGTTTGTCACAAAAGAATTCTGACCAATTAGAGATATCTATTGAAATGTTAGATTTAGATATTGGGAACATGAACGCGGCAATTGATAAAGCAAAAAATGAGATATATAGTACTGAGAAAAAAATAGAGAAGACTACAAAAGATATAATAGTTGCCGAGAATAATATTAAGGGCGAGGAATCTTTATTTAATGAAAGAATGAGAGTAATGTATATGAACGGAGCAGATAGTTATTTAGAGATACTACTTGATTCTGAAGGAGTCGAAGACCTTATCTCAAGAGTAGAAAATGTTAAAAAAATTGTAGAATATGATAACAAAATTATTAAAGAATTAAATCAGAAAAAGAAAATTATTGAGGATAGAAAAAAAACTCTTAATGATAACAAAGAAAAAGTTCTAGCGTTAAAAGCTAATAATGAAATTAAATTGGACGAGCTTAGTGCAAAGAAAAAAGAACAAGGACTACTAGTAGCAGAAGCAAATAAACAGGAAGAATTGAATAAAAATGAAATGATAAAAATACAGGCTTCAGTAGACAGTACTATGAATCAAATAAAAGATGAAGCAGATCAAAAACGTAAATATGATATGGCAATAGCTACTAAAAAAACTCAAGAAAATACCCCGTCAAGAGGGCAAGTAAGTACCGCAGTGAAAAATGAAACAAATGATGAAAAAGAAATAGTTGAAGAGGTAAGCAAACCAAAACCAACTTTACCAAAACCAATCTTACCAAAACCAACCTTACCAAAACCAACTTTACCAATAGGTTCAAATGAAGTAATAGAATATGCTAAAACTTTCCTGGGAACGCCATATGTGTGGGGAGCAACGGGTCCAAATTCATTTGATTGTTCAGGTTTTACTCAATATGTATATGCACATTTTGGAGTTACTACAGGTAGAGATACTTATGCTCAGATAACTCACGGATCATATGTGTCTAGAGAGAATTTACAACCAGGAGATTTGGTGTTTTTTGGAACGGGAAGTCCTCACCATGTTGGTATTTATGTAGGAAATAATTCATACATACATGCACCAAGCACAGGGGATGTAGTTAAAATATCACAATTAACGAGAAGTGATTATATGTCTGCAAGAAGAGTTAGATAGTAACATGTAAAATAACACAAAATGATTCACATAAATAATATAAATAGGTTTGATTGATGATTTTTAAAACACCGTGGTTAATTTTAACCACGGTGTTTTAAAATCATTTTTCTCTGTAATCAGCAAGAAGTAAGTCGACCATTGCACCATAGCTTTTAGTTCCAGATTGTTGATTTTGAGATTTAAGATAAGTGTCGTTAATTTTATCTCCTATTTTTTCTATAGGACCAGAGTACATTTCCCAAAAAGATTGGTTGTACTTCAAGTCAGTAATTACACCTGTGCTACAAGTTGAAATCAATTCATTATATTTTTGTGAATCACTTTTTTGTAATGCATTTAATGAATAAGATAATGCTGCAAGTGTTCCAGAGTATTGAAAATCTATATACGGATGATTTATACAAGCTATATATGCAATATAGTTTGCTTCATCTTCTTTGGCAAAGCCTCTTTGATGGGCCATTTCGTGAACAGTGGTAAATGGAAGGAATGAATCAGGTTCTGCCATATTAATATTTGCTTCGTTAGTAAAAGGAAAATAAAAACCTGTAATTCCCGTATAACACATTGGACTTGAAAGCAATATACCTTTAGGTATTCCATAGTTACCTTTTAATGCAGCATATTGAAGTGAAACTTTATCATATCCTAATTGAGCAGTTTTTAGGATATACTTTTTATTATAAGAAAGTTCCATTACACCATATTGGTTTTCGTTTGTTTTTTTTCTTAGAGAACTTGAACTATTTATAAGATGCATGCAAAGCGAAGCAAGTTCATTTGAAGATGACGAGCGGACATTTTACTGAAATATTTTATTGAGTGTAAGTCTTTGATAATTAAATCCCCATAAAAACTGGAATAAAAAATATATTAATCCAGATGTGGCAAGTATATTTAAAGCAAAGTATTTTAAAATACATAATCTTTTATTTTTATATTTGTATAAGTCAAAAATTGTTTTTAAAATATACAATAACGCGAAAGTTACAAAGGAAATAATTGCAAGTTCTGCAAGAGAGAATGGTAAGAAACGGGTAATTGAACTTAAAATATTAGCAATTATTTTATAAAAATATGATGAATAGTATTTTTCTATAAGAGTCGGAAACATTCTAGATATTTGAGTTAGGAGAATACCTGAGGGTAAAAGCAAGATTAAAAATGATTTCTTCTTACAGGGAAAAAGCTTCAAACTAAGCACCTCCTTTATATATTTATATCTCTCATGTTTTAGTTGTTTATATAAATTGAATGTAAATATAATTTATTATACAAAAGCTCCAAGTGAAATGTTTACTTGGAGCTTTTTTATATTACTTTTTTTGTTGTAATAAGTCTCTAATTTCACTTAATAGCACTTCTTCATTTGAAATTTTGGGAGCGATAATTTCTTCGATTTCTTTCTTTTTAACAGATTGTATAGCTTTTATAAATATAAAAAGTGAAAAAGCAATTATTAAAAAGTCTATGATGGATTGAATAAACAAACCATATTTAATTGACAATGCTACTCCGCCGGCTATGGATGATGGTATATCATATTGTAAGCTACTAAAATTAATTCCACCCATTAATATGCCAAGGAAGGGCATTATAATTTCATTCACTAAAGAGGTAACTATTTTAGAAAATGCCGCACCTATAACAACAGCTATTGCTAAATCTAATACACTTCCTTTAAGAGCAAATTTCTTAAATTCTTTCAACATACGTGAACCACTTCCTTTCAAAGAATATACTAATTTTAAAAGTATTTATATTATATCATATATTATTTATATTAAAAAAATAGTTTTAAAAATATGATTGTTATAGTCATTTACATATGACTTAGGTGATGAAATACTAAATAATTATTTAGTTACACTTGTTGTTTTTGCGCTGCGGCTCCTAATCTCCACTATAATAAAAATAATTAAAGGTATTATAACTTCAAATACAAGAGAATAATATGGCCATATATTCAAAGTCCAGGATAACATTTCCATGGTACTCTCGTAAACAAAAAAAGAGAAGCTAAGCATCAAAAGAGCTACAGGTGTTGCGATAAATTTGTAATCATCAAACCCAAAAACCTTGGAAATTCCATTGCAAACTGCAAAGAGACATATAATTACTTTAACAAAGACACATACTAAGAATTCAATAGCTACTGTCATTTCAAGTCTTTCAAGTAAATTACCTAGGTGAATAAGGCTTATTACCATGGGAGAAGGGAAGTATAATCTGGATAAGGTTTCATTACCTAATACTAAAATATTTCTTAATGTTACTAAAAATATAAGCCCTCCACCCACTAGTAACCCTACCATAAATGTTTTTTTATAATTATTAACTTTAGATATATTAGAAAATACCATTGTAAAAATTACGGTTTCACCAAATGGATAAGTAAAACTTGAGAAAGCACCTCTTAGAAGTGGAGCGGCGCCGCTACTTAGTATCGGTTTTAATTCGCTTATATTCATTTGTGAAATTGAAAATATAGAGACAGTAAAAAATATTAGAATTACAATCCAAATGAAGAACTCAGACCATCTTCCTAAGACTTCAATACCTTCTTTTAAACACCATATAAGAAGTAGAGTAAAAAAAATCATAGGTACTACCACTGGTGTATCAGGTAACACTGAGATATCAGTAAATTCTGATAAACTTCTAAGAACTAAGGATCCATCATGAAAGGCAAACCATATCATTAGTATACTTATTATTTTTCCTATAGACTTTCCCATAGCGATTTGAAGTATATCAAATAAATCTTTCCCAGGATATAATGATAAAATTCTAGAAAACATAAGCAACAATATAATAGACCACAAAATAGCAATAATTATTGCTATCCAGGCATCTTGTTTTGCAGCGCCTCCAGATCCTCTTAAAAAAGAAGTTCCAATTATAAAAAGTATTATAAGTATTGTAGCTTGTCTTTCAGAAATAACTTCATTTTTCATTTATGCCTCCCACACTATTTACTGTAATGATAAACAGTAAATAAAAAACTAATTTGTTTTACCCAATATTGAAACCACAATATTTTTTATTTGATTCGATGGACTTGGTAACTGTACCCCTAAGGTTAGAAAAATGCTAATTATCATTGAAAATATAATTAGAGAAAAATAAAGTACCATTTTACCAATATTTTTTTCTTTTAATAATACGACAGTTTCAAATAATATTACTATGATATAAAAAAATATTACAAGTAAGAACATTTATAAATTCTCCTTTGATTATTTCCCTATTGGAATAGGATTTGTTGTTGTACCACTACCCTTTATTTTCAGGTGCACGTTAACTTCAGTCTTTAGACTTATTAAAATATCTTCTCCATTATTTTTGTAAGTCTCACTTACTTTTGGTTTTTCTTTTTTGAAAATCTCTCTAAAGCCTAAAACGTCGCTATGGTAATTTTTCTGTAATTTACTAATTATAGATTGTATATTATTTTCTATTATTTTTTCTGCTTCACTCTTAAGTATTTTTAAATTTCCCTCTTTAATAAAATCTTTAGTTCCTCCAACCTCAGATATAGTTACAACTGGGTATATATCAATTATAAGCGATGATACTCCATTGTTATAAATAGGGGTTAATTTAGTTTTATTTTCATGTATTTCTAAGGTTATGCTGGTGCCAGAACCTGAAACATCTTTCAAAGTAATTAACCCTTGCTTTATTTTATTCTGAATCATAAGCATGTATAGGGTTTCGTCTCCATCTATATATCCTACAAGTTTATCTGACTTAAAAACAGCAGAGCCATTTAAAATAGGTACTATATTTCCAGCATTAGGCTCACTTTTAACTGTAGCTATTGCTTCAGACTTACCTTCTGAAGACATTGCACCGACAAATGACCATAACATTGAATTAGGAAACTTAGAGAGTGTTTTCCATGAAGTCATGGCATCATTAAGATGAAATGAAGTTACGCTATTAAGGTCAACCTTAGTTTTTAAAATTTCGGCAGCACTATCACCCTTTGCTATTAGAATCCACATATCTGATCTAAGGCTGGAGTCTCTATGGGCCCAATCAATTACCGGAATTACCCCTTCATTTGCGACTGGCTCACTTATTATTAGCACCTTTTCATCACTCCAAAAAAGTTTTAAACCAGTTTTTTCTATCATATTTCTCACCGCATTAAATATACTGTCACCTTCGGAGCTATAAAGCTCAGAACCAATGGTTGAGGAACCACCTTGACGTTGCGTAGTTATAACTTCTGTTGTAACAATATATTTATTTGTTGATATATCCTTATCTATAGCAACACCAGCTACTATCGCTAATGTGTCTATTTCGCTATAGTTCCAGCAACCGCATAATATAATAGGACACATAGCTATAATAAAAATTATGATTACAATTTTTTTTTTCACTTGAGGCCCCACTTTCTGTATTTTTTTTGACGCTTTTTATTTTTTGTAAACAGCTTCGGTCTTAAATACATAGACCACCAGGGAGCTCTAATTACCGTATCTTTTATATCTTGAATAGAAAAAGAAGGGATGTTAGTCATATAAGGTATACCAAAGGAACGAATAGACATCATATGAAGAACTAAACCCATTACGCCAAAAATATAACCATATAAACCTAGGAAGGAAGATAATAATAAAAAAATTATTCGTATCTCTACTATTCCTAACACTTGAGGTAGCATAATGCTTGAAATTCCAGTTAGTGCAGTAACTATTACTATAGGGGCACTGACTAGTCTTGCGTTAACAGCAGCATCACCAAGCACTAAGGCACCTACTATACTAATTGCTCCACCAATATGTTTAGGCATTCTAAGACCTGCTTCTTTAAGTATCTCAAATACAATCATCATGCCCATGGCTTCTACAATTGAAGGAAAAGGTAATCCTTGTCTCGCAGAATATATACTTAGAAGAAGTGGAGTTGGAATAAGTTCTTGATGGAAGGTAACAAGTGCTACATATATAGCTGAAGTACTAGTACTAATAAAAAAACATAACCATCGAAGAAATCTGACAAAGGAGGAATATAAAAAATTGTTATAATAGTCTTCATTGTTCTGAAAAACCTCAACAAAGATAGTTGGAAGAGTTAGAACAACGGGAGTTCCATCGCAGAGAACTGCAAACCTTCCTTCTAGAAGTTTACCTGCTACCACATCAGGTCTTTCTGTAGTAAAAATAGTCCTAAAGGGAGAATAAGGGGCATCTTTAATTAATTCCTCTATGTAACCAGAATCTAAAATACCATCAATATCAATATTATTAAGCCGCGTCATTAGCTCTTTATGTATAGGTTCCATTGCTATACCTTTAATATAACATACACATATTTGAGTTTTAGTTTGTTCACCAATTCTCATGAATTCGAATTTTAAGTTAGAATTAATAAGTTTCCGCCTAATAAGTGTAAGATTTAAATTCATTGATTCGGTAAAGCCTTCGCGAGGACCCCTAACTATAGTTTCTGATTGAGGTTCTGAAATTGCCCTTTTTTCCCATCCTATAGTACCAATAGAAACTACTTCAGCCAAACCATCTATGAAAAGCATAGTTTTTCCGTATATAATTTCATTAATGATATTATCAACAATAGATGCTTTTTTGTTGTCTGCAGTTAAAAGTATTTTTTGCATTAAAATATCCATAATGTTACTATCATTAATATCAGATAAATCACCTAACAAAAGTGGCTTTATAATATCTTCATTAATTGTTTTCAGATTTGCCATTCCATCAATATAAACAAGCGTACACTTAGTGCTAGTAGGTTTGCCAATTGATAGATCTCTATATACGACTGTTGTGTCATTAATAAAAATGTTTTTTATCATATTAATATTTTCATCTAATGATTTTACTAGGTTTATATTTGAAAAGTCATTTGCATTCATAAATTAAACATCCTTTGTATTATAATAATTAACTACATATAGATATTTTAGCCAATTTGTAAATGATTTAATCACATACATTTTGCTCAACATCCTAAAATACTCTCTCCATATCTGAACTTCTTTGGTAAAAATATAAAAAAAGGACGGTTAATAACTAATTGCATGCAATTAGTTATTAACCGTCCTCATATTTTCTTGTTTTATTTGAAATATTCGCGAACGAAATCAGGTACATATGCGGTTTCAATATTTAAATAAGTAATATCCTCACCGTTTTTCATATGTAGACCTAAAGCATACTGTCCTATTTTATTTTGTGAGTAGTCTGTTAGGCAGGTTTCAAGCTTAGTTTTATCAGTGATTTTAAGTCTTTTTACATTGGCAGTTTCATCAGAAAGATTAATTCCTCCATGGGGGTTGCTAGGGTTTGTTTTTTCTATAATAGCATAGTCTATATCTTCAGGCAAAATTCTAGCCTTAGAATAGTATCCATTTTGTTTTAACCAATTTTCAAATTCTTTATAGGATTTTTTCCAAGATAAATTTATTCTTTTATCATTTGATAGTAATATATCAATATTCGCCCATGCATCCCTTGAATCTATGATGTTTTCATAAGTTTCATTTAAAGCTTCTTTTTTCAAAATATCTGTTGCCTCTTTAATTTTTGTTGGGTTTGTTATTGTTACCATTTTATTTGCATATTGTGAGTTAATTGAAATTTTATCGATGGATTTATGATCAGTATTTAAAATACTATTATGAAATTTTTTATATTCCTTTGATTCATATATAGGTTTGAAATATTTTCCATACTCATCTTGTGGAATATTATATTGTCTTTTTATTTGTTTTCCATTTTTCAAATTATACAGAAAATCAAGTTGTTTATTTGAATTTGAAGAGTACTTTAAAGTTTTTTTATCATTTATAAGCTTGCTATGCAATTTCACAATGTTATTAAGATTTTGTATTTCATGATAAGCAGGTATTGAACTGTTCCTTATATCATTTGAATAATAAAAGCCATTATCTATAACAATGCTGTTGATATTTTCTATAGTAGGAATTCGTTTTTCATATCCAATAATATCAGAATTAATAACAATTGCTAGTATGGCGATAAAGCCTGCATATATGAAATACCCCTTTATATTTCTAAATATTCTTAGAGATTTAGTTATTATAATTTCTGCAATAATATATCCAATTAGAGAGCCTATAACATAACCGAGTATTATGAAGCGGATATCGTAGACTCCGCTTTTGAAATACGTTCCACCTACGAGCATAAAGCAGAAGGTTATGCCATATTTAAATACAGGCTGTAGATGTTTAAAAGCAACAACATTAGATGCAGCTTCTAAATTTCTTTTATGGTATGCAAATCTAGCTACAAGGTAAAGAATAATACATAAAATTATATATATAAATATTTCCATTGAAGTCATTGGTGTATTTGTTAAAAATCTTGTAATTGGAGAAAATTCTATGCTATTATTTATATGATAGTTACTGGCAATACCATAAATAAAGAAGTCAAGATTATAACTAATTAAGGCAGTTAATCCAAGGGGTAAAAATAAAAATATATACGTAAGTATTCCCTGTGCAGTTGAAAGTCCTGTGAACATACCAACTAAAACACTTGAAAGAAAAATAACAATATTAAATAAAAGTGTTATACTAGCCCAGGATATAACATTTTTAACCGTAAAGTAAATATTAGCAGTGTTCAAATTTAAAGCTTCTTTAAGAAATAATGCAGAAAGTGCAGTTATAATTACTGGTACTACAAGAAGTAGTATTCCTGTAAATATATGGTTATCATATAACTTCACCCTTTTTATAGGAAGAGCGTGAATCATATCTACAGATTTTTTGTTTTGTATGTATCTAAATAATAGTATAGCAGTTAAAACCGGTATAACTACAGTGAACATCGATAGTATGTTATTATTAAAAATATCTTTCATTGATGAAGAATACTCTGGATGAGCGGTGTTATTAGCGTTCATCATTAATATTTTAAAAGGTACTTCAAATAATAAAAATATTGTGTAACATATGCCTATCCAGGCAAAGCGTTTTGTATCATTTATGAGTACTCCTTTGTTAAAGCATGATATTTTCGATTTCATAGTTAACGGCCCCCATTTCATATATAAATATTTCTTCTAAGGTAAGAGAAATAACATCCATAATTACAGGACTAAATTTATTAAAGTAATTAATAACATCGGACTTATTTCCTCTAACGATTAGAAGAAGCACGCTTCCTCTTTCCTCCTTATGGAGTATATTAACACCGCTAAAAAATTCCTCGGGTACATTATTCTTAAAAGCGATTTGTATTTTATGCACATCAGATTTTAATTCATCTAAGTCTTTTTCTAATATGAGGGCTCCTTTATGAAGAATTCCTATGTGGTCACATATATCTTCTAATTCCCTTAAATTGTGGGAAGAGATGATAATAGTCATTTTTTTGTCCGCCACATCTTGAATTATTAAGTTTTTAACCTTTTGTCTCATAACTGGATCTAAGCCGTCAAGTGGTTCATCTAAAATCATAACTTTAGGCATAGTTGATAGTGCAAGCCAGAAGGCAACTTGCCTTTGCATGCCTTTAGATAAA
The DNA here is from genome assembly GCF_055081035.1 of Clostridium sp. CM041. NCBI lineage: Bacteria > Bacillati > Bacillota > Clostridia > Eubacteriales > Clostridiaceae > Clostridium > Clostridium sp. CM041. The sequence continues at coordinate 1,702,466 of NZ_CM143648.1, read as the reverse complement.
CTATTTATTTTTTTATTTACATCCATATTAAATATTTTTATTAGTTTTTCATATCTTTCATTGTTCCATTTAGGATAAATATTTTTATAATAGTTAGCCATAGTATCTATTGTATATTGGGAAAAGAAATAAAGGGAATCTGGTATAAATACCATTTCTGATTTAATTAATACATTCTCAAATACATTTTCACCAGATATTTGAACTATTCCATTGTCCTGTTTATAGATACCTGCTAAAAGCTTTAAAAGAGTTGTTTTTCCGGCGCCATTTGAACCTACAAGGCCGTAAATAGAGCCTTTATTAACATTCAAGTTTACATTTTGTAATGCTTCTAAATCAGCAAAGGATTTAGAAACATTTTTTACTGAAATCATATTTATTCCTCCTTCTTATTATTTTCAACTTGTGAAATTATTTTTAAAATATATTCTTTCGTCATCCCCATATACATTGCTTCAGACAGTATTTTTGTTAATTCATTTTCTATTTTTTTTAGCTTTTCAGAATCAGCTACTTTTGCGGAGGGAGTAACGAAACTGCCTTTTCCTTTTATGGAGTGAATATATCCTTGTATTTCTAGTTCTTTATACGCTTTTTGAATAGTATTGGGGTTCATAGTAAGCTCCATTGAAATAGTGCGTACTGAAGGGAGTTGCTGATTAGGCTTCAATATTTCACTAATTATAAGCTGCTTAAACTTTTCTACTAGTTGTTCGTAAAGGGGCAGACGACTTCTTAAATCTAATTCAAACATCTTATTCCTCCTTTCTTTTTTATTTTAAATGTATAATCCTAGTGTGTCAACTGTATTATTGAACGCAATACAGATATAGTATAGAGGATAAATATTACATTGTAAAGGTGTAAATATAAAATTAAATTATTTATAATCGTATAGGATAAGTATAAAATTCATCGAGAACAATCAAAAATGTATTGTTATTCACTTATATGTATGGTAAAATACATTTATATTAACTGGTTAACGCCAGTTATTACTGAGACTAAACTAGATAACAACATATCCTCTTTTTAGAATATAATTGTTAATCGATTGTTAGATCTTAATATTTGAAAAAGGAGGAATGTTTAAAATGGCAGATAAAACTTTAGTATGTAAAGACTGTGGTAAAGATTTCCTATTCACTGAAGGCGAACAAGAATTCTACAAAGAAAAAGGATTCGACAATGAACCTCAAAGATGTGTTGATTGCAGAAGAGCAAGAAAACAACAAAATGACAGAGGATTCAGAAACTAGTAAAAAAGTACTATTAACCCTATAGGATTAAACCTATAGGGTTTGTTTTTGTAGGCAATTGGGAGACTATCAGTAGTTATCCTAATTATGAAAGGGTATTTTTTTATTTTTTATTTTATTGTTCTTTGAATTATTATAAAACTTAACAATTTCCCACCAACCAGTAGAAGCAGCACCAAGGATGCAAGCTAGTATAGCGGTTTTGAAATTCAGCGCTACAGTTTTAAAAATAGGATGAGCGGCTGGAATATATACTATTGAAAATAACATCATTAAGGCTAAACTATTAATGTAAATTCTAGCTTTGCTACCTTTTTCTTTAAAAACACTAATTAGATAATTAGTGTTGGATCTATTAACTAAGACTAAAATTACATTTCCGACTATCAAGCTCATTAAAGAAAAAGTTCTTGCATAGTCTGCACTTAGACCTGAGTCAACCATATAGTGAAAAGGTAAAAATGCTGCTAAAAACATTGTTGTACCCTGTAATAAAACTTTTTTTGTTAATGCTCTTGTTAGTAGAGGTTCATCTGGCAAACGTGGGGGCTGATCCATTATATAATCTTCTGCTGGTTCACCTTCAAAAACTATAGAACAGGTTGGATCCAAAATTAACTCTAAAAGAACAATATGAACAGGTAATAATATTTGTGGTAAGATAAAAATAGGTGAAAATAACGCTAGGGCCATAATAGGAATGTGAATTATCATTATATATACCATAGCTTTACGAATGTTATCAAAAACCCTTCTTCCATCTTCTATGGAGTGGACTATAGTTGTAAAATTATCATCCATTAGAATCATATCGGCAGCTTCTTTCGCAACCTCTGTTCCTCTTTTGCCCATTGCAATACCTATATGAGCATTTTTTAGAGCTGGGGCATCGTTTACGCCATCTCCAGTCATTGCAACAATTTCACCGTTCTTTTTAAGAGCCTTAACTATCTTCATTTTATGTTCTGGAATTACTCTTGAGAAAATATCACAATGCTTCACTGCCTCGCAAAGTTCATGGCCGGTCATAGCATCAATTTCATCTCCAGTAATAGCAGAGTTATTAAAATTAAGACCTATCTCATGTCCTATGGCTGTAGCTGTTTTAGAATAATCTCCAGTTATCATCATTACTCTTACTCCAGCTTTTTTACATATATTTATAGCATCCTGTACGCCTTCTTTCGGTGGATCTTGAAGTCCAATTAATCCCTTAAAACATAAACTATACTGTTCTAAATTATCTTTAAGGGTACAAGTTAATAAATCGGCCAGTACAATAACTCTTAACCCGCTGCTAGCCATATCATCAATAATATTTAAAATATTGGTTTCTTCATTAGGACTTAAATTACATAGTGGAATCATAGTTTCCGGAGAACCTTTAGCTGCTATATAATAGGCATCATCTTCTTTGTAAATGTTCGCCATTCTTTTGGTTTTAGGATCAAAAGAATACTTTTTAGCTAACTCAAGATTGTAAAGCTCATTTATGTCTATTTTATCAGTGCCAGCTGCAACTATTGCTTTTTCCATAGGATCGTAGGGATCTTTTTCGCAAGCTAAAACTAAAAGCTTTGCTAAATTTATATCCAGCATTTTATCTGGGTCTATAAATTCATTGTTATATATAGTTTTTACCCTCATAATATTTTGTGTGATTGTTCCTGTTTTATCTACGCAAAGAACGGTGGTGGAACCTAAAGTTTCCACTGCAGTTATGCTGCGAATTAAGGTGTTCTTTTTAGCTAACCTAAATGCACCTAGGGACAAGAATATTGTAAGTACTACGGGAAACTCTTCTGGAATAATTGCCATAGCCAAGGTTATACCTGCGAGTACACTCTCAACAAATTTACCAGTATGCATATAGGAAAAACACATTACTATAATGCATAGAACAAAACCAGTAATAGCTAATGTTTTTACTAAATGAGATACTTTCTTTTGGAGAGGAGAAGGTTCCTGATTTGTTCCACTTATGGATTTTCCTATTTTTCCATATTCTGTTTTAAAGCCTATTGTTTTTACTCTAGCAGTACATTTTCCGAAATTAGACAAAGTACCCGCATATAGATAATCCTGTTTCCAGTATTCATTTGAGTAATCTATAGCTCCGGTGGGCTGCTTATATACAGGTCCGCTTTCTCCAGTAAGGGAAGATTCATCCACTGAGAAATTTGATTCTTCGATTACTTCACAATCTGCTGGAATGCGATCTCCTTCTGATAAAAAAATTATATCAGAAGGTACAAGTTCGCAACTTTTAATTACTTGTTTTTTTTCATCCCTAAGGGCTATAACATGAGGTGCCGTCAAATCTTTTAAAGCATCCATGGTTTTTTCGGTTTTCCATTGCTGAACGAAGGTTATAGTAGCAACAAAAATAACAAAAATAAGCATTATACTACCTTCTCTTGGTTCACCTAAAATAAAATATAAGGTTGAGGCTCCTGCTAGTAATAAAAACATAGGCTCTTTGAATATACTTAAAAATTTTATTATGGGATTAGATTTTTTAACTTTTAAAAGCTCATTAAAGCCATATTTTTCTCTAAGAGTTTTTACCTCGATCTTATTCAAACCTTTTAATGAAATATCTTTCACTTATTACACCTCATTATCAATTAATAATACATATACTAACTACTATATGTTATGAAGGTAGAAGTGTTAAAGGTTTCATTAAAAATAAGATGAATATATATATTATCAATTGAGAATTATATCCAGATATTAATGAGAATTAATTGTGAATAATACATATTAACATGTGTTAATTCTTAATAAACAAGTGTATAGGAAAAGTAATGCCTATTATGATGATGCTGTTTTTTTGATATGCTATAACTACAGAGCTCGATAATATATCTACTGTAGTAGTAAGGTAAAAGATTTGATTAATAAGACGAAAATGTAGTGAATGAAATTAAAAAAACTGGATAAAATAATACAGTGGTTTATTTTATTAAATTAAAGGTATAAAGTATCTGTGTGGGATATTAATAATGGTTTCTAATTGATAACATCAATTAAAAACTATTGAAAATATCATTGACATACTTTAGTTTTACGCATATTATAAAAATATAGACTAAAACTAATTGAGAATAACAATTTAATATTCTTGTTAGGTGAGGTTACTGTATAGAAATATGCTACTGCCCAGAAATGTCGAGAGACGCCAATGGGTCAGCAGGTACTACCGGATTAAGGTTTTACTTAATGTAGCTGACAACATTCATAGATAATATGAATGATTATGTTCTACGCTTTACAGTGCTAAAACTCAACGAGTGGAGAAGGTATTATTTGATTCGTATTGAATCTCTTCGCTTGTTGTGGAGAGATTTTTTATTTTATGACTTTTAGAAGGAAAGTCTCCCACGTCTATAAGTGGAAGTTGCATGCTATAACAAAGAAAAAACTTCAGCGGGAGTCTAAATATCCTTCTGAAGTCATTGAAATTGCAGCTTCGCAGAAGATGATTTAAGGAGGTGATTGACATGGATGATGGCCCTGCGGATAGTAATTTAATAAACAAATTTAATGAATTTTATATCATTACCATAGCCAATCGCTATTTGATAGGTATGTTTTATTAAATATGTATTAGTTATGGTAGAAATATAAGGTTGCAGCATCGAAGACGATGATTTAACTAATTAAGTTTATTTAGATTACTATGAGATGTGTTAATTTTAATTCATAATACAAATCATAGGAGGTTTTAAAATGAAACATACAGTAAGTTTTATTAAAAGAAAATTTGGACTATTTGACATTATAATATTTGCATCAATAATAGCATTATTGTATATTTTGGTGTCACCAAGTATTAATCATACTTCAACTGGTCAAAGTGTAGTGATTTCAACAAGTCTATCAAAGCTTCCAATTTACGCCCTTAAGTCAGTTGGAAGAATGACAGCAGCATATATTTTATCATTAATATTTACATTTATATACGGATATATGGCTGCCCATAATGAAAAGGCAGAGAGGGTTCTGGTACCTATACTTGATATTTTGCAATCAATTCCTGTACTTTCATTCTTGCCGGCTGTTGTTTTGGGATTAGTTGCAGTATTCCCCAATAATAACATAGGAATTGAAATTGCTTCAATTATTTTGATTTTTACCGGGCAGGCATGGAATATGACCTTCAGCTTTTATCATTCAATTAAGAATATTCCTAGAGATTTAAAAGAAGCAACTGAAGTTTTTCAATTAAGTAAATGGCAACAATTTAAAACCATGGAACTTCCATTTTCGGCTATAGGTCTTGTTTGGAATAGCATGATGTCTTGGGCTGGTGGTTGGTTCTTTCTAATGGCGTGTGAAATGTTTACCATAAAGGATAGAAATTTTAGACTTGAGGGTTTAGGATCTTATCTTCAAACAGCAGCTAATGAGGGAGATAAAAAAGCACTCTTGTGGGGAATAATTACATTAGTACTGGTGATTGTACTGCTGAACGAATTGGTTTGGAAACCTGTAATTGTATGGGCTGATAAATTCAAATTAGAGCTTACTGGAAATGATGAAAAATCCCATTCCTTTATTCTTACAATGATAAGGCGTTCAGTGATTATTGAATTTATATCAGAAAATGTATTTAGTAAAATTAAATTTTTTACTAATAATATTATTGATAATTTAATAGGCAGATTTAGTAGTAGCAAATATTTGAGGGTTAGTATTTTAGGGAAGTTTATAAGCATAATAGTACGAATTATAATAATTATGTTGCTTTCTTATTCGTTATTTAACGCTTTAAAACTTGTATCTACGGTTTCTCTTAATGAATTAAGCAAGTTTATTCCAGCTGTAGGAGCTTCATTATTAAGGGTAATTGCTGCACAAGTTATAGCACTTTTATGGACAGTACCAGTTGGAGTTGCTATAGGAATGAATAAAAAGCTAGCAAATATATTTCAACCAATTATCCAAGTTATAGCATCGGTTCCAGCTACAGCACTATTTCCTGTAGTATTGGGATTATTTATGAGTGCTGTTGGAGGATTAAGTATAGCATCAGTCTTTCTAATGTTAATGGGAACACAATGGTATATATTGTTTAATGTAATTGCAGGAGCAATGGCAATACCAGAGGATTTGGTAGCAGCTAGTAAGACTTTTGGACTTAAAGGCTTTAAAAAGTGGAAGATACTAATACTACCAGCAATATTTCCTTATCTCATAACCGGAATGATTACAGCTACAGGTGGATGCTGGAATGCTACTATAGTATCTGAATATGTGAATTTTGGGAACGAAACATTTAGCACTATAGGAATTGGCGCATTAATATCACATGCAAGTAATAGTGGGGATTTTCCAATGCTTATTCTTAGTACAATCATTATGTGTATAGTGGTAGTTACATTCAATAAGTTGATTTGGAAACCATTGTATAATTTAGCAGAAGTGAAGTATAAAATAGAACTATAGTAAGATAGAAAGAGGTGTTAGTAATGGCTAAGGTAAAAGAGTTTATTAAAGTAAGTGGAATAACTAAATATTATGGAGGTTCAGATAAACCTACAATTGAAAATATAAATATAGATATTAATGAAGGAGATTTTGTTGGAATACTTGGACCATCTGGATCTGGTAAATCAACTATATTAAGAATAGTAACAGGTCTAATTCAGCCTGATAAAGGTGAAGTTTTATTTGATGGAAAAAGAGTTAACGGCGTTAACCCCTACGCATCTATAGTATTTCAAACATTTGCTTTATATCCATGGCTAACTGTACTTGAAAATGTAGAACTTGGGCTTAAAGCTAAAGGTTTTCCTAAAGAATATACAAGAGAGAAAGCAGAAGATTTAATAAATCTTATAGGACTAGATGGATTTGAAGAGGCTTATCCTAAAGAATTATCAGGTGGTATGAGGCAAAGGGTTGGATTTGCTAGGGCGCTCGCCGTTGAACCTAAGCTTCTATGTTTGGACGAACCTTTTTCTGCACTAGATTTTTTAACCGCTGAAAATTTAAGAACTGAGCTTATAGATTTATGGACAGATAAAAGGATGCCAATGAAAAGTGTGATAATGATTACTCACAATATTGAAGAAGCAGTACTTATGGCTAATAAAATAATAATATTAAGCAAAAATCCTGCAAGGGTAATTGCAGAATTAAAGGTAGACCTTCCTCATCCAAGAAATAGGAAGTCTCCTGAATTTGAAAGTATTGTAGATAACATCTATAAGGTTTTGACCAGTGGGAAATTGGAAGAAAAGATAGAAGACAAAGAAGTAACAGAAGCTATTAATGAAAATAAAGAAAAACCTGTTCTAATACCAAAAGCTCCTATAGGAGTTATGTCAGGTCTTCTTGAACTTATTGATGATAATGATGGCAAAATGGATATCTATCAGCTTGGACGTGATTTAATGATGGAGAGTGATGATTTACTTCCAAATATTGAAGGTACATGTATGCTTAATTTCGCTGAAATAAAAGAAGGTGATATAATTATTACAACGCTTGGAAAAGAGTTCGTCGAAGCTGATATAGAAGATAGTAAAACTATATTTAAAAATCAGATTAAAAATATTTCAACTTTTAGGGTTATTGAAAATGTGTTAAATAGTAAGAGAAATAAGACTATGAAAGAAGAATTTTTTAAGGAATTATTTATGCAACATTTTTCAACTTATGAAGTAGAAAATACAATGGGTTCAATAATTGATTGGGGCAGGTATGCAGAGGTATTTAATTACGATCATGACTCTGAAGAATTATTTTTAGAAAATGAGGATAATAACAGTTATATCAATTAGTATTAAAGTCACACCATTACAAAACTATTATATTAAACATCTAGATTTCAGATTTATCTGTAATGTAGGTGTTTTTTTATTATAAACTATCATAAATTTTGAGTTTTCAATCTATAAGGAAAGGGAAAAAACATGGGTATTTAAATCAGCTATATAAACTACTATAACATATAGATACACCCCATCAAATGGATTCTACAGCTTTTTTAGTTGCGTCCATTTAAAGGGGTACAATTTCTATAAAAATAATGAATATGAGTTTAAAACTATTTGACATGTATTAAGTAGAAATTAATATTTTTATCGCCCCAACCTAAATCCCAAGGTACGTGATATCTATCAATAGTGTGAGTATTAACAAGGGGATAACCATGAGAATCAAAACCAGTAACCATAGCAAAATGATCTATATCGCTACCTTTGGCATAACATATAAGGTCGCCTATATCCAATTTTTGTACTGCACCGCATGGATAGCCAGGTAGAGGAGAAATTAATTCCTTAAATGTCCCTTTTCCTAGTAGTTTTCCTCTACCGCTATAAAGCATATAATTTTTAAATGCATCAGCATTAACCCATGCAGAGCTTCCGTCAGCTCCATCATATTTTTTGTAAGTACAGTTCCAAGTGCTATCAAATCTTAGGCCACCACCTTCTTTATCTCCCATTGATTGAGATACATAATTTGTGCAATTTCCACCAATACCGGTATAGTTTGTGTACCTTTTATTATATTTTGTTGAATTTCCACTTGCCCATGGTATTCCACAATATTTATCTGCGTATTTAACAGCATTTATTTTGTCATAATGACCTTTGGTAATAACTTTTAATTCAGATGATATTTTAGGGCAATTATCCAGCTTATAAATAGGCTGTTTATTAGCATTAAGTTTAACGTCTTTTATTTCACCTAAATAAGATTTTAATGCATCTTCAAAGCAATCTAAATACCAATCGGAATAAACTACCCATTTCCCTTCTTTTTTGATTAATTCAATAGAGTGTGTTAATCCTACTCCAAAAACATTTGCAGTGAGTGCTATATCATTTTTATAAGAATACTGAAATTTATAATATTCATCCACTAATAAGCGAAGGCCTCTTTTGGTACTAGTTATTTTTCTAACTTTAGGGGTAGATTCAACTTTTATAAAATTCATATCTCTTTGACTTGACCAATCATTAAAATAACTTAATCTTTTTACTTCGTGTTCTAAACTCCATTTCCCAAGTTTTTGAGAGGTATCAAAATAATTAGGGAGATTAGTTAGATCTTTAGTAATAAACATGGAGCAACGTTCTTTATAAATATCTTCGAGTGCTTTTGTAACTTCAGTTTTATCAGAATCTATTAAAGCTATTGTAGGAATAGCAGTATCTTTATTTATATAAAAAGTATCTGGTTTATAGTAAAATAAACACAACAATAAAATAAGTGGAAAAATGATAATAGAAATACGAATTCGGTTAGTGCTTTTTCTCATGAATTGATACACCTCCAATCTATTTAAAACAATAATAAAATAAGTACTAATTTAGTATTCCACATTATTAAGATTTCTTGCAAAATTTAAAAATAAATTATTGTTAAATGTCGAAGAATTATTCATCAAAACAGAGTTAGCTAATATACTTTATAATGGCAATTAATTTTTGTGAGGTAGATTATGTATGTCATATAGGGATACAACAAATGAAGTCCTTAATATTTCTTTACCTGTAGTTGCGGAGATAACAGTATATACATTAATGTCCATTTTTGATTTGATGATGATTGGCAAATATGGCGGGAATATAGCAGTAAGTGCTGTGGGATTAAGTAATAATTTAACAAATGCATTTATAGGAATATTTGTTTCAGGAGGTTTTTGTATAAGTATTGTTTCACTAGTTTCTAGACTGGTAGGTGCAAAGAAGTATAAAACCGCTGAAAAATTCGCAGCAATAGGATTAATTTTAGGTGTTATATTTTGTTTAATTATTACAATTTTTATTTTTAATTTTGGAAAAGAGCTTCTTTATATACTTGGAGCTAGAAATAGAATTTTAGAAATAGGATATTCATTTATAAAAGTTAACTCTATAGCTATGTTTTTTTGTATGAACATGAGGCTTTTAAATTCTATTTTAATAGGATACGGAAACACTTTTATACCATTCATATGCTCCTTAATTGTAATTTCCTTTAAAATGATTTTTAATTACTTATTAATTTTTGGTATTGGATTTAAAGCAAGGGGGATAGAAGGGTTGGCTATAGCTTCTATAATTGCTTATTTAGGTGGTTTTATTTTGTCCTTTTACTATACTGTTTTTAAGTCTAAAATTAGGTTTAAACCCTTTTTTATTTTCAGTATTACTTTTAGAGATGTCAAAAAAATATTAGCACTCGCCATTCCTTGTTCATTGGAAGAAACAGTTTTTAGCATAAGCAAATTGATATGTGTTGCCATTATAATTCATTCTGGAAGCGTTTCCTATGCAGCGGATGAAATAGCTAATATGATAGAAGGAATTTCAGTTATGCCCAGTACTGGATTTGGAATCGCAGTTATTACTTTAGTAGGACTTAATATAGGGAAAAAAGATTATAAAAAAGCAAAAATAACTGCGTATAATTGTGTTTTTTATGCTGTATTTATGATGAGCATATTTGCAATAATATTCTTATTTATGTCCAACATTCTGGTAAAGTTTTTTGTAAATGAAAATGAAAAGAGGGTTGCTTATTTAGCAGGGAAATGTCTTGCAATTGGAGCAGTAGAGCAACCGTTTATAGGTATATCGGTAGTCTTTGCTGGTGCATTAAAGGGGTTAGGAGACGTTAAAAGCCCATTTTTTATTTGTTGTTTTACAAGTTGGATTATTAGATTACCATTAACATTTTATATTATTTATATTTTAAAATACCCAATTACAGCGGTATGGTGGATTACTGCGGTGCAATGGGGAATTGATGCATTGCTCATGTTTTGCCTCTTTAAATACAAATTTAGTAAATTACCGAAAAGGTCTACAAGGATAATATAAAACATAAATTATGATTGCTATACATATGGAATTTAATTATAGTAATTAGTATACCTAATTTATTATATGTTATGTATACAATAAGTTAAGATAACACAATTTTTTTAGGACAATACAGTAAGTTCCACTTATTATATAGATTACTTAGGGTAAAATAAATTTAATGAACAATATATGTTTTATTAAATTTAAGGAGGAAATAATGTGAAAAAAAAATGTTTAATTAGATTTATAGTTTTATCCCTTGGGATATTTTATTTATCTGTTAATTCTTGTTTATTAGGTAGTCAAAGAGCATCAGGATATTCTATAGCAAATAGAAAAGATGAAAAAATTATATATTTAACCTTTGATGATGGACCTAGTGTTATGACAGATAAAGTTTTGGATATACTTAAAGAGAATAATGTAAAGGCTACTTTTTTTCTTATAGGAAATCAAATTAAAGGTCAAGAAGCTATAGTAAAAAGAATATATAATGAAGGGCATAATATAGGTCTGCATTCTTATACGCATGAATATAAGAATATATACCCCAGTAGAAAAGGGTTTATATCTGAAATGTTACAAACTCAGAAAGAAATTAATGAACTTATAGGAACTAATCCAACAATAATAAGATTTCCGTCTGGTAGTAGTAAACATTTAACTAAGGCTTTTTTAGAACAACTTCATAGCTATAATTTTAAAGTATATGATTGGAATGCTACTATGTCTGATGGAATAAATGCTAAAGCTCCCGCTAATAAGATGTATACAGAAGCTACGAAAAATACCGTTACAAAGCATCCTATAATATTACTTATGCATTGTGATTATATGCATAAAAACACATGTAAGGCACTACCTAGGGTTATAAAGTTCTATAAAGATAATGGATATGAATTTAAAGTTATTAATGATGAAACCCCTGAAAATTATTTTCCTATTAAAAAGTAATATGTAAATAGATTAATTAAATAATATTATCAAACAACGAAATAGCTGTAATATAAGCTTAAATTTCGATTTTTTCAAATTGATATTTAAGCTTTATATTATGGAATACTAGATTGTTTATAAAGTAGTGTATAATATGATATATATTATTTAATACATATTGGGGGAATACATATGATTAGAGGTATAAGTTTAGTCGCAGGCTCTGAATCTACAAAAATAGCTTTGTTAAAGCAACTTGAAGAATACATAGATATCAAATATGTAAAAAGCTATGCTATAGAAAATAACAAAATTCATGACATTATAGAAAATGATTTGGTAATTCTTTCGGGCGAAATTGTTAAGCGGGAGTTAATTGAAAAGGGTTTGTTAAATACTAAATGTGATATCATTATTGCAAAGAGAACTATAAATTATGACCATATTGATGAAATATTCTTAATACCGGAAAATACCGAAGTGCTCTTAGTGAATGATTTAAAAGAAAGTACATATGAAACGATAGAAATATTTAAGGAATTGGGTATTGACCACATTAAATGCGCACCATATTATCCAGGAATCTTAGAAATTAATGAAAGAATAAAAATCGCTATAACTCCAGGGGAGACAGATAAAATTCCTAGTTTTATAGAAAAAAAATATGATATAGGACCAAGAATAATGGATCCTACTACTATAATAAAAATTTTAGTTAAGCTAGATCTATTAGAAAAAAAATCATTTGTATTTTCTCAAAATTATCTTTTCAAAATAATTAACATTGCAGAAAAATTAGGTAAATATAATAATAAAATAATCAAGATGAATTCACATCTTAATTATGTTATTGATGGACTTCATCAAGGGTTAATTGTATATGATAAAAATGGAATAATAAATGTATTAAATGAAGACCTAAAATGCAGTTTAAAAATAAATAATAATAAATTAGTAGGTAAAAGACTCAAAAATGTGGTATATAATAAAAAACTTTTAGAATACCTTATGGATAATACAGAATTTGGTGAAAAAGGGTTTAATTTAGAGGGGATAGATATATCGGTTAATAAATTTCAAATTGATGATAATGATTATACAGTAGCAGTATTTAAGAAGTACTATGATACAACAAATGATAACAAGGAAAAAAATCTTATAACAAAAGGATTGGTTGCTAAATATTCCTTTGATGATATTATAAGTGATAATTCAAATATGCAAAAAACAAAAAACATAGCAAGAAAATTAGCAAAAACAGATTTAACTATATTAATTGAAGGAGAGAATGGTACGGGAAAAGAACTTTTTGCTAGTGCTCTACATAAAAGCTCAAGACGGAGAAAAGAACCGTTTCTCGCCGTAAATTGTAGTTCATTACCTGATGAGCTTATTGAAAGTGAATTATTTGGGTATGAAGATGGAGCATTTACAGGTGCAAAAAAGGGTGGGAAACCCGGTTTATTTGAGCAAGCAAATGGGGGGACTATTTTTTTAGATGAGATAGGAGATATTTCATTAAAAGTTCAAATAAGATTACTTAGAGTGCTTCAAGAGAAAGAAGTTATGAGGATAGGCGGTAATGGCATAATACCTGTAGACGTTAATATAATAGTAGCCACTAATAGAGATCTGTTTAAAATGATAGAAGAAGGCCAATTTAGAAAAGATTTATATTACAGATTAAAAATAGGATACCTTAAAATTCCCCCTCTACGTGATCGTAAAGAGGATATAGAACCGCTATTGAAATGTTTCCTAAACATGGAAAGCAGACAAGAGATTAAAATTGAATGTGATGTAATTGAAATACTAAAAAAATATGATTGGTACGGGAATGTACGCGAACTTAGAAATACAATAAACTATATGCTTGCTATAAGAGATAGTGATACTATAACATTAAATGAACTGCCAGATATAAGTTTCTTTCAAAATTATGATACTAAAATTAATGAAAGTTCATGTTTAACTATTGATTATTTAGATAGGGAACTTAAGTATATACTAATGCAGGTACATAAATTGAGTAATGAAAGAATAATTGTAGGAAGAAAGATTATTTCAGAAGAAAGTAAAAAAAATAACTTTAATATGAGCGAATCAATGGTTAGAACTAGATTAGAAAGGTTAGAAAGAAAGGGCTTAATTGTAAAAGGTAAAGGGAAAAAAGGTACATGCCTTACAGAGTTAGGTGAAAAAGTAGTATTACAAAAATAAAATAAAATTTAATATGATAATTTAAAGATATAATATAATGAATGGTGACCATTAAGCATAATTGGATGCTATGTGGTCACCATTCATTTTTAGTTTATAAAAATAATTGAGACTATGACTAACGTATATATGCAATTAACTCAATTTAACAAAAATATAAATTGGCATATAAATTGCTACTATATAAAACATATGAATTAAAGGGGGAATCATAATGGTGCAAAATAAAAAGAAAAACTGTGATTTTAAAATGCCGGACACTTATGTAATCGTATTCTTTGTTGTCTTATTAGCGGCACTATTAACTTATATCATGCCTGTAGGCAGATTTGAGATTAATTATAAAGCTTATGATGCTAATGGCAAAAAAATTGTTGAAGTTGCAGATGGGCAAAAAGCTTCTTTTCAGGTACATAACCAAAATTATATTATTGACTCTTCAGGTGAAAAAACTTTATTAATTGAAGAAGGCAAAGACGAACCAGTAGGTGAAATAAATAAGGGCAAGGCTAAGGCTTTAGAAGTAAAAAAAGATGATAAGGTATCTTTTAAGATAGTACAGGAATTTGGTGAATTTTTTTCGACGGGAGAAAAAAAAGGAGTTAAACTATTTGCAAGTGGTGGAGAGATGGGCTTCCTTAATTATATATTTGAGGGTCTTGTAAAAGGAGACAAGTGGGGAAGTGCAGTAGGTGTTATAGCATTTATTTTAGTAGTCGGTGGTTCATTTGGAATTATATTAAAAACTGGCGCTGTTGAGGAAGGTATTCTTTCAATGATAAGTAAAACCAAAGGGAAAGAGGTTATACTTATACCATTAATCTTCTTATTGTTTTCATTGGGAGGTGCTGTATTTGGTATGTCGGAGGAAGCAATTCCATTTGCTATGATTATTATTCCATTAGTAATAGCCATGGGATATGATGCAATAGTTGGTATTATGATTACTTATGGTGCAACTCAAATAGGGTTTGCTACATCATGGATGAATCCATTTAATGTGGCCATTGCACAAGGTATCGCAGGTATACCTATTTTATCTGGTGCAGGATTTAGGATAGTTTTATGGGTATTCTTCACTACATTAGGCATCGCATATATTTGGTTTTATGCTAAGAAGATAAGAAAGAATCCATTATTATCAGTTGCATATGAATCAGACGGCTTTTATAGAACGGATTTCAAAAAAAAGGAGCTTAAGGATATTGATTTTACATTTGGACATAAGTTAGTGCTTGTTACAATAGTACTCGGAATGGTATGGGTTGTATATGGGGTTACTAAATACGGGTACTATATTCCGGAAATTGCAACAGTATTTTTTACCATGGGACTTGTTTCAGGTATTATTGCTGTAATATTTAAGCTTAACAATATGAGTGTAAACGATATTTCAATTTCATTCAAAGAAGGAGCAAAAGACTTAGTTGGAGCTGCATTAGTAGTAGGTATGGCACAGGGTATTATTTTAGTACTTGGAGATTCGTCTCCTGTAACTAACTCTGTTCTAAATACTATGCTTAATGGTATGGCTATTACACTTAGTGGGCTTTCTTCAGGATTAAATGCATGGTTTATGTATATATTCCAAGCGATATTTAACTTCTTTGTTGTTTCTGGATCAGGTCAAGCGGCTATAACAATGCCACTCATGGCACCACTTGCAGATATGGTAGGTGTAAGCAAACAAGTTGCAGTATTGGCGTTCCAATTAGGTGATGGATTTTCAAACCTAATTGTTCCAACTTCAGGATGTCTAATGGCTGTATTAGGTGTTGCAAAATTAGACTGGGGTAAATGGGCAAAATTCCAAATGAAATTTCAAGGTGTATTATTTGTTATATCTTCAATTGTAATGTTTACGGCTGTAGCAATAGGTTACTAAAATACTTATAATGAAAGGAGAATTAGCATGTTAACGTTAATTAAGGGAGGAAAAGTATACTCGCCACAGTATATGGGAAAGAAAGATGTTTTAATATGTGGTGATAAAATAGAGCTTATAGAGGATAGTATTAATATAGAAAATAGTGGGTTAGAAATTAAAGTCATAGAAGCATATGGAAAATTATTATTCCCAGGATTTATTGATTCGCATGTCCATATTTTAGGAGGAGGAGGAGAGGGTGGATTTAAAACCCGAACTCCAGAAATAAATTTATCTGATTTAACAACTGCAGGGGTAACTACAGTAATTGGGTGTTTAGGGACTGATGGTATATCAAGAGATGTGAAGTCTTTACTTGCAAAGGCAAGAGCCCTTGAAGAAGAAGGAGTATCAACATTCATATATACAGGATCGTATAAGATACCGATTAAATCTATAACTGGAAATGTGCAAGAAGATATTATTTTAATTGATAAAATTATAGGTGTTGGAGAAGTAGCCCTGTCAGACCATCGATCAAGCAATCCAACATTTGAACAGTTCTCACAATTAGTAGGAGATGCAAGAGTTGCTGGGATGTTATCTGGAAAAGCAGGAATCATAAATGTTCATATGGGTGATGGTAAGGATGAACTTAACTATCTGGATAGGTTAGCTGAAGAAACGGATATACCGCTAACTCAAATTATTCCAACACATATAAATAGGAATCCATCCTTATTTAAAAAAGGTTTAGAATATGCAAGAAATGGTGGGTATGTTGATTTAACGACAAGTACTACAAAAAAATTTCTAGAAGAAGGAGAACTGAAATGCAGCACTGGTCTTAGAATTATGCTTGAGGGATGTGTTAATATTAAGAATATAACATTTACTTCAGATGGACAAGGAAGCCTTCCAGACTTCGATGATAAAGGCGAATGTATTGGTCTTAAGATAGGGAGATGTGATTCGCTATATAAAGAGGTAAGAGATGCTATAATTAATGAAAATATTAGTATAGAAAATGCAATTAGTGTAATAACATCAAATCCTGCAGAACACTTAAAACTGAAAACAAAAGGATATTTAAAGGTTGGATTTGATGCAGATATTATTGTAGTTAATGAAGATGATTTAAATATCAATACTGTAGTAGCAAAGGGTATAACAATGATTCATGAAAATAAGGTTTTGGTTAAGGGAATATTTGAAAAATAAACAAGCTATTAGTTGTAAAATATATATTTTACAACTAATAGCTTGTTTATTTTTGTTTATTTATAATATCTATTAAAATTTTCATTCTTTCATGAATATTTGGTTCTATGTTATCACGCTTATAATGAAAATCATTTGGATCTAATAAGTAACTATGAGTTACTCCAAACAGTGTTTTATTTTCCTTGATTCCTTTTTCAAATATTTCTGAAAGTTTTTCAATGTTAAAGTATTCGAGTCTTAACTCATCATTCTCATTTTGTGCGTAAACAGGTAAAGAAGTTAATATATTTTTTGTTACTTTATACTGAGGTCTGTAAATATTGTGAGATTCATATTTTATATTAGTTAACTCTGATAATATTTTTGATGTATTATCATCTATTGAGAAATATCCTCCACGAAAAGCCTCAATAGGCTCAATTCCTATTTTTGAAATATATTCGTAACAATGTTTTATTATAATCTTTTGCTGATCATAA
Source organism: Clostridium sp. CM041 (assembly GCF_055081035.1). Classification (NCBI taxonomy): domain Bacteria; kingdom Bacillati; phylum Bacillota; class Clostridia; order Eubacteriales; family Clostridiaceae; genus Clostridium; species Clostridium sp. CM041. The sequence continues at coordinate 1,684,666 of NZ_CM143648.1, read as the reverse complement.
GGGTAGTAGGATATTAAATCTTCATCGCTTTTTATAAATGGACAAAGCTTTTCTATATGTTCTGGCAAATTATTTGGATGAATATGAAGGCCAAATATAACTTTATAATTATTTTTTATCTTTTCTATTAGATTTAGCTCATTCATCATTTCGGCAAAAAACGGAGTTATGAATAAAAGTGTATATATATTGTTCTCGGAATTTAATTTTAATAGCCTTTCTAAATTCATTACATTGTTTTTTAAATTTTTATCGAAATTGTATCCTTCACAATCTATAGTTAAAATAAAATCGAAATTTGGATTTTTAATATACCTATCTAAAAAATAATTCATAAATTAACACAACCTCCTAATAAACATTGCAAACTTGCAATTTGCATTGTATAATCAAACTACAGTAAGTAACAACTTAATTATACAATGCAGATTGTTACTTGTCAAAAGTTAGTAACACTCAGTCTCACACTACTTCATAATACAATTTTAAAATTAATACTTTGAAATTTTAAAGCCTTTCAAAATATAATTCAATTATTAGTACATCTATTTTTAAAAACAAAAAAATAAAACTAAGAAGGATAAAGGTGTTATTTTATTTTAAAATAACAACTATTTTGGTTCTGCACTTTTTCAAAAAAATGAATTAAACAAAAGAAGAGAAAGACAAGGAGGATGATAATATTGAAAACTATAGGTTTTCCAAGAATGCATAAAGAAATAAATGAGAAAAGAGATTTTTTACCAATATTTTTTGATATACTTCAAAAGGAAAAAGTGAAAATATTTCTTGAAGAAGGATATGGTTCGGCTTTAGGTTATACAAAGGAAGATTATTTAAATAAGAATAACACAATACAATTTGTATCTAATAAAGAATCTTATGAAAAAGATATAGTTGTAGTTTTAAGATCTCCAGAGTTTGAGCAAATTGATTATATGAAAGAAGGAAGTATTTTATTAAGTATGCTCCATTATCCAACTAGAGCTACCAGAGTAGAAAAGCTTAAAGAAAAAGGCATATTTGCTGTTTCTATGGATTCTATTAGAAATGATTTTTCAGAAAGAATTGTTGTAGATTATGAGGGGACTTCAGGAAATGGAATTAATGCAGCATTTACTGAGCTGGCAAAAAACTATAAAAATACTTGTATTGAAGAAAGAAAACCTATAATTGTTAGTATAATGGGAATGGGACGGGTTGGTTTAACAGCAGCAAGACTGGCAGGTAAATATGGGAATAACAAAGCAAATGAAGATATACTTAAGGAAAAAACTAAAGGTGTACTTGTTAAGATGCTACCAAGAAATATGACTGATGATAAAAAACATATGATAGAAATTCTAAAAAATACGGATATTTTAGTAGATGCAACTACTAGGGATGATGCAACAGAATATATTGTCAGCAATGAATTATTAGGATATTTAAAGGCGCATTCTATAATTTTAGATTTAACATCAGATCCTTATTTATCAGATGTTTTTCCTATTCAAGTAAAGGCAATAGAAGGTGTACCACATGGAACACTAGATAAAATTGTTATTTACCCTGCTGATGACGAGTATAGTACTATACCAAAGTGTTTGAAATCACTTAATCGAAGAACAGTAGTAAGCTGTAATGCTTGGCCGGGAGTTAACCCAAAGGGTTGTATGGATTTATATGGTAAACAACTTGTATATATTGTACAAAATCTTATAGGATATTCTGTTGATAATTTTGATTTATATAATAATGATTATTTTAATAGATCAATATATAGAGGAACTATTGAATGTTTTGAAGAAAGTTTGAATGATTATGAAGATGAAATAGTAGATGTAGTAATATAATAAAATCTATTGAATGCAGGTGGTATTCAATAGATTATACTATTTGAGTTAGTTTAAAGGGGTACATTACAAAAAAACTTTTTATTTATAACAAATGTTAGTGAAACCATCAATACAAGTTACGAGCTCTCCTATTTCCGGTTTGCTCAGCTGTGCATTTGCACCAACAGATTCTCCTTTATGTTTCAAATCACCTGTAATTAATGATGAGAATAGTATAACTGGCAATGCTTTAAGAATTTTATGCTCTTTAATTTTTCTTGTCAAAGTATGACCATCCATTTGGGGCATTTCAATGTCGCTTATAAGTACATTAACTTCTTCCATAAATTTTTCGTTTTTTTTGTGAGCTAAATTTAATAAATAATCTAAAACTTGCTTTCCATCATCAAATATTTTTAAGTCATTGAAGCCAGCTTTAATAAGGGTATCCTTTAGTAATTTTCTAATTAATGGAGAATCATCAGCTAAAACAAGTTTAACATTAGATCTATCTTTACAAGCTATGTCAAGAATTTTGTCCTCAGTAATACCTGTAGAAGGGCTGATATCAGTAACTACTTTTTCAAAATCCAGCAATAATATTATTTTATTGTCTAAAATAATATTTCCTATAACTAGTGAATTGATAGATATGTCATCAGGCTTAGTTATTTCTTCCCATTTAATGCGATGAACACCTACAATATTATCAATGCTAAAGGCTACTTCAATTTTGTTAAATTCACAAAGAATAATCTTTGCCTCGATTTCATTTTTATGCTGCTTTTCTAAAACATATTTTAAGTCTATTAAAGTTATGATTTTATCTCTGTATAATGTAAGTCCTGCTATGGCAGGATGCGATTCTGGGAGTTTTGTTAAGTTAGTTGCATGTATTACCTCTTTAACTTTTATAATATTAATTGCATAGTGTTTATTGTTTATGACGAATTCTAGTATTTCAAGTTCACCAGTTCCAGATTCTAATAGTATATTATTATTCATATTTTTCCTCACTTTCAAATAGATATAAATATAGCATTGTATAAAAAATATTTATAGTTATATTTCGAACAAAACGTAAATAACTTTACTTTTAAATGTTAAAATAAAGCCTTAACAACATTTCATAAGGAAAGCAAATTTAAAAATAATAAAACAAAGTATAAAAGTGAAATTTTTCAGCAAAATATGGTAAACTATATAGTATGTAGTAAAATGTTAACAGCATTATTTAGAGGGTGAAGTAAAATTGATATTAAATGGCGGATGGATAGAAACTACAGAAGGTATGCACACATTTATATTGTGGGGCGAGAGTGGAGAGACTAAGTGCACAAGACGAGGTAGAAAACCTAAAAATGCACTTCCACTATATGAAAAAATGGCTTCAGTTGTAGAATTGCGTAGCAAAACAAATAATTCAGCAATAGATATAAAACATGGGAAATATAAATATGATGCAATAAAAAAGGAGCTTCTAAAAAGAGAAATTAGGGGTATTACTTTTAGTAATTTAGATTTATTTAATTTGATTTTGAATATAGAAAGAGACTGCACGAAACAGATAGAGTTATCAGGAGAAATAAAGTTTTGGATTACAGTGGCAAAGTTTACTGCTGAGCTAATTATAAAGCATAAGTATTTACCTTCTTTAACCATCGATAGAGCAAAGAAAAAAGTGAATTCTCAGTGGAGATGGCACTCAAGCGATCCTGAGTATATTGATAAAAAGAAGATTTTATGTAGTAATATGCCTACAGAGTGTAAGGCATATTTTCATTTAGATGATCAGCAATTCATATACACAAATAGTAATAAACTGGTAAGTAATTTCATGGATTCTATGATTGACAGTATGGTAAGAAGTAGCTGTAACGAAATAAACAAAGATAATGATTACTTAGAGTATGATTTTAATAATTTAAGTAGTCCGTGGATGCATTCTCTTTTTTCAGAATTGCCTGAGATACCGATTGACAAAAGTGACCAGGTTAAAATGCTAAATGAGTATAAGAAATGGATAGAACCTATAAAAATTAAAAACAGTAATTTTAAATTTCGTACATGTTTCAAAGTTATTCCACCTACAAGAGAAGAGGATTGGACAATTGAATATTTGCTTCAAGCAAAGGATGATCTTAGTCTTGTACTACCAGCAAAAATGATTTTTGAAGAATCTGTGGATACAATAACCTATTTAAATAAAAAATTTGATAATCCCCAAGAAAGGCTTCTAGAGGATTTAGCAGTTGCATCAAAAGTATTTATTCCTATTGAAAGGAGTCTTTATGATGCGGTACCCATAGAGTGCAAGCTATCTATGGAGGAAGCCTATTCATTTTTAAGAGAATCAGCTTATTTCTTGAAAGAAAAAGGATTTGGTATTATTGCACCAGCTTGGTGGAAAAAACCTTCAAGGCTCTCTGTTAAACTAAAGGATAAAAAGCACATTACAAATACTAATTTAGCAGTAAAGAGTACATTCAATATGGATACTATTCTTGAATATGATTGGAAATTGGCATTAAATGGAGAAGAGATAAGTGAGAAGGAATTTGAAAAAATTTCAAATTTGAAAATACCATTTATTCAATTAAGGGGCCAGTGGGTACAGGTTGATATACATCAAATTAAAACGCTCTCCAAGATGAAAATGAATAAAGGATTAAATGGGAAGATTCCTGTCGGAGAATTATTAAGACTCAACTTAAGTGATGAGGAGATAATTCCAGGAGTTACTGTTGATAATATAGATAATCAAGAAGCTGTGGGGCATTTTTTTGAGAAATTATTTGATTTGAATAATATAGAAGAAGTTGATATTCCATTAGGATTTAGAGGTACCCTTCGTGGATACCAGAAAAGAGGGTTTTATTGGTTAACTTTTTTGCGAAATCATGGTATAGGGGCATGCCTTGCTGATGATATGGGGCTTGGAAAAACTGTACAAAGTATATGTCTTATGCTTTATGAGAGAGAAAAGGGATTAACGGATAAACCTACTTTAATAATATGTCCTACGTCTGTTGTGGGAAATTGGGAAAAAGAAATTGAAAAGTTTGCACCTAATCTTAAATCAGCAATTCACCACGGAAATAGTAGGTGGAGTTATGAAACTTTTAGCGAGGAAATACATAAAAATGAGGTTGTTATTACAACCTATGCGCTAATAGTAAGAGATAAGGAGTTATTCCAAAAAGAAGAATGGGCAGGAATTATATTAGATGAAGCTCAAAATATTAAGAATAGCGCATCCAAACAAACTCAATATATAAAAAAACTTAAAGCGGAATATAAAGTTGCATTAACAGGAACGCCGGTTGAAAATAGACTTTCAGATTTGTGGTCTATTATGGACTTTTTAAATAAAGGATATCTATATAATTGGTCAACATTTAGGAGTGAATATGCAGTTCCTATAGAGCGGGACGGAGATTCTAAAAAAAGTGATAAACTAAAAAAAATAATTACTCCATTTGTGCTACGAAGACTTAAAACAGACACAAATATTATCAAAGATTTACCGGAAAAAATAGAAACTAAGGAATATACAGCTTTAACAAAGGAACAGGCTACTTTATATCAAGCTGTGGTAAATGATTGCATAAATAAAATTGATGAATCAGAGGGTATTCAGCGTAGGGGCCTTATTATTTCTTCATTAACAAAGTTCAAGCAAATTTGTAATCACCCTGTGCAATTTTTAAAGGACGGTGGCGACATTGAAGGACGCTCTGGAAAACTTGAAAGGCTTCTAGAAATGCTGGAAGTTATTATAGAAGAAGGGGGTAGGTCGCTTGTATTTACGCAGTTTGCAGAAATGGGACATATTTTAAAATCTGAAATTGAGGAAAAACTAGGGGTAAGGACACTCTTTTTACATGGAGGAACCAGCAGAAAGAAAAGGGAAGAGCTAATTAATATTTTTCAAGAAGATGGTAATGAGCCTATGGTATTTATATTATCTTTAAAGGCTGGTGGACTTGGGTTAAATCTAACAAAAGCCAATCAGGTATTTCATTTTGATAGATGGTGGAATCCGGCTGTAGAAAATCAAGCAACAGATAGGGCATTTAGGATAGGGCAACTTAAGAATGTCCATGTTCATAAATTCATATGTATGGGAACCTTAGAGGAAAAAATTGATGTTATGCTGGAAAAGAAACAGGCACTTGCTGAAAGTGTAGTTTCAACAAATGAAAACTGGATATCAGAAATGAGCAATGAAGAGCTTCACAAACTCTTTACATTAGAGCAGGACAACAAAGATTACAATTGACAGATAACATCGAAGGTGATAATTAACAATTGTTACATAAACATAGATATTGGCAAGGAGGTGGAAACTTGTGGCTGGAAGAATAAGAAATGAATTTGGTAGCAATTGGTGGTCTAAAAAATGGAATAACGCAATTTCGAGCTTTACTATAAGTTCTAGAGTTGACAGTGGACGAGAATATGCAAGAGGTGGAAATGTACTGAGCATAGAGGTTTCAAAGGGGGAAATTGAGGCAGAAGTTCAGGGAAGCAGCTTAACACCTTATAAAGTAATTATGGAGCTTGATAGTTTTTCGGATCAGCAGTGGGAAAAAATCATGAAGATTATGTCGCAAAAAGCTATATTTTGCGCTAAACTTTTAAATGGAGAAATGCCTGAAAATATAGAGGAAGCTTTTAAAGAAGCCGGAGTTTCTCTTTTCCCCAAAAAACAAATACATTTAGTAACTCAGTGTTCCTGCTCAGACGTTGCAAACCCATGCAAACATATCGCTGCAGTTCATTATATGCTTGGGGTTGAGTTTGATAAGGATCCCTTTGTAATTTTAAAACTGAGAGGCATGGATAAAGATGAATTTTTACAAGCTTTGAGAACTTTAAGAAGTGGAAATGAAGGTGAAAAGGTTAAACGAAAAGCAAAAATACACCGTAGGTCAAGAAAAACTATTGAAGATTTAAAAAGAGAATTTGAAAATTTTAATAAAATAGATGATGATGTATTAAACATGACATTTTCTTATATAACACCCGAAGTTAAGCATGGAGTTATAAAAACATTGGGTATTCCAGACTTTTGCACAAGCACAGATGAGTTTAGGTGCAAAATGGGGACAGCGTATACTATCGCTGAAGAGGAGACTAGAAAGTATATACATGAAAAGTGATTAATAATCAGTATCAAATAGGCCCAGCTACAAGGAGACAAATTATATGAAAAAACTTTTAAAGTTAACTAAAGGAAATAGATTATTATATATTACAGCAATAATTTCTATAGCAGTAGCTACTTTCATAGCAATGCTGGAGCCTATGGTTATAAAAGTAACAATAGATTCAATAATAGGAAATAAACCAATGGACGTTCCATTACCTATGCAAAAATTGGTTATGCTATTAGGTGGCACAGGTATGCTTTCGAGAAATCTATGGATATGTGCTTTGGGGCTTGTAATATTAACATGTATAAGAGGGGTTTTCTTATTCCTAAGAGGGAATCTTTCTGCTCGCGCTGCTGAAAATATTGCAAGAAATATGAGAGTTAAGCTGTATGATCATATTCAGAATTTGCCATATGGATATCATGTAAAAGCAGAAACAGGTGATCTTATTCAAAGATGTACGTCAGATGTAGATACCGTTAGAAAATTCTTTGCGACGCAAATGGTGGAAATAGGAAGAGCGTTTTTTATAGTAACATTCGCAATTTTAATGATGTTATCACTTAATAAAAAAATGACGATTATTGCCATGGCAATAGTACCAATTATATTTATATTTTCATATGTGTTCTTTTATAAAATAAAGGATACTTTTGAGCACTCAGATGCACAAGAGGGGGTACTAACCTCAGTGCTTCAAGAAAATCTAAGTGGAGTACGCGTGGTTAAAGCGTTTGGAAGGCAAAAGTTTGAGATTGAAAAATATGAAAAAGAGAATATGAAATATAGAGATTTAAATTTCAAATTAGTAAAGCTACATTCAATTTATTGGTCTACATCAGATATACTTTGTATGACTCAAATTGGTTTGGTTTTAGTATCGGGCATATATTTTGCAGTTAATGGAGAAATAAGTTTGGGCAGTTTGGTGGTATTTAACACATATGAAGGAATGTTATTATGGCCAGTAAGGCAGCTGGGTAGAATTCTTTCAGATATGGGCAAAATGTCAGTTTCGCTTAAGCGAATAACGAATGTTCTTGAAGAGCACGTAGAACAAGAATATGGAAAAGCACTTAAGCCACAAATTAAAGGTGATATAAGCTTTGAAAATGTAAACTTTGAATACGAGAAAGATAATAAAATTTTAAGCGATATAACTTTCACAGTAAAGAAAGGCGAAACAGTGGCTATTGTTGGACCAACAGGTTCAGGTAAGTCATCGCTAGTGCATCTATTATTAAGACTTTATGACTATAATAGTGGGTCTATAAAGGTTGATGGAGTAGAGCTTAAGGATATTGAAAGAAAGCATATGAGAAGAAATGTTGGAATAGTGCTTCAGGAGCCTTTTCTCTATTCAAGAACTATAAAGGAAAATATCAAAATGGCAAAGATAGACTCTGAAGATATAGAAATTCATGATGCGGCTACAGTAGCTGATGTGCATAATGTTATAGCTTCTTTTGAAAAGGGGTATGACACTATTGTAGGAGAAAAGGGTGTTACCTTGTCAGGAGGACAAAGGCAAAGGGTCGCCATAGCAAGGACACTTATAAACAATATGCCTATATTGATATTTGATGATTCACTAAGTGCGGTGGATACTGAAACTGATAGAGTTATAAGGCAAAAACTTAAAAAGAAAAGTGAAAGTAATACTACCTTCATAATCTCTCACAGAATTTCTACAGTTATGGCTGCGGATAAAATTATTGTAATAAATCGTGGAAAGATTGAAGACATAGGAACCCATGACATACTCATTAAAAAGGATGGTATCTATAAAAGAATATGGGATATACAGACATCGTTAGATTCCATAAAGGATGAAAAGCAGGTGCTTAATGAGTAAAAGGCAGGTGATATTATGGATAGGATAGATGAAAATAAAGCTACTAAAAAAATAGATATAGGTGTATGGAGAAAGCTCTTTAAATATCTTACAGAATTCAAAAATGGACTTATATTTTTGGCTTTCCTAATGGTAGGTGTGGCAGGCGTAGATGTAGTAATGCCACTACTTACAAGGTATGCTATTGATAATTTTATTGCAAAGAAAACAATAGACGGGCTTGCAATATTTGCATTAGTTTACTTTTGCATAATTGTTTTTCAAGCGTTAAATGTAAGATTATTTATAATGCATGCAGGTAAAATTGAAACGCACTTAGCTTATCATATAAGAAAGCTTGGGTTTAAAAGGCTTCAACAGCTATCTTTTTCATATTATGATAACTCATCAGTGGGATGGCTTATGGCAAGGATGACCTCAGATGTAACAAGGCTTAGTGAAATAATATCCTGGGGATTAATTGATATGGTGTGGGCAATAGTTATGATGACTGGGTTTATAGGAGTAATGCTTTATAATAACGTAAAGCTAACTCTTATAAGTATGAGTGTGGTGCCATTCTTATTTTTACTAGGGATATTTTTTCAAAAAAAAATATTGAAATCATATAGAAAGGTTAGAAAATTAAATTCACATTTAACTGCGGATTTTAGTGAAGAGGTATCTGGAGCTAAAACTACTAAAACTCTTGTTCGTGAAGAAGAAAACTTAAACGAATTTAAACAAGATGCAGGCAATATGAGAAATTCTTCAGTTAAGGCAGCTATGTTCTCTGCTCTCTTTCTTCCAATTGTTATATCTATGGGAAGCGTAGGAGCAGGTTTTGCTTTATGGCTAGGAGGGGATAGGGTTATATCACAATCGTTATCTTATGGTACTTTTGTAATGTTTATTGCTTATACTGTGCAGTTCTTCGACCCTGTAAGTCAGCTAGCTGGAACCATTGCAGAACTTCAGAATGCTCAAGCATCTGCAGAGAGAATTATAGCTTTAATAGAAACTGAGCCAGATATATGGGATAAAAATGATGTAATTGAAAAGTACGGAGATTTATTTAATGCAAAACAAGAAAACTGGGAAGAAATACATGGAGATATTGAGTTTAAAGATGTGTGCTTTTCCTATAAAAATGGAGAAAAGGTGTTTCAAAACTTTAACCTAAAAGTGAAAAAAGGTGAAACTATAGCATTAGTTGGAGAAACAGGTTCTGGTAAAAGCACTTTAGTAAACCTACTTTGTAGATTTTATGAACCAAGTAGTGGAGAAATATTAATTGATGGAAAAGATTATAGAGAAAGATCACTATTGTGGCTTCAATCTAATGTAGGCTATGTACTTCAAAGCCCACATTTATTTAGTGGAAATATTAGAGATAACATTATATATGGAAAGCTTAATGCAACCTTCGATGAAATTGAAAATGCATCAAAGCTTGTAAATGCTCATGGGTTTATAAGTAAACTAGAAAAAGGCTATGATACGCAGGTTGGTGAAGGGGGAGGGAATCTATCCACAGGTGAGAAACAACTTATTTCCTTTGCTAGAGCCATTGTAGCAGATCCAGCACTATTTGTTCTTGATGAAGCTACATCATCTATAGATACGGAAACAGAAAGAATGATACAAAATGCCATAGAAAAAGTTTTAAATGGTAGAACTAGTTTTGTGGTTGCCCATAGACTTTCTACCATAGTATCTGCAGATAGAATTCTTGTTATAAGAAATGGAAAGATTACGGAATCAGGAAATCACAAAGAACTACTAAAAAGAAAAGGTTATTACTATAAACTATATACAAATCAGCTCTTAGAAGATAAGGAAATGGAAAGCAAAACTGTGCTTTCTTAAGAGAAAGCACGGCATAGAAAATTCTGATATAATAAATTATAAATACAAGGGACGGTTAATAACTTTACTAGAAGTTATTAACCGTCCCTATTCTATAGTTTAGTATATTACGTATGAGCTCTTACAAATAATAGTTTATATATTTGAATAAGAATTAGAGGCATAAGGGAGAGTCCATATATCATAACACGTTGGGTTATTGTTAAAGTAGCTACTTCGAAAACTCCCATAAATGGCTTAAAGCTTAAAACAAATTCTAAAAGTAAATAACCTAATATAGTGGAAATCCATAAATATTTATTTGAGAAAACTCCTATTCTAAATATTGATTCTTGTGACCTAGAGTTAAATCCATGGAGCAGTCTTGATAAACACAGTGTTGCAAAGGCCATCGTGCTTGCAACCACAGTATCACCGGTGGATAATCCTATATGGAACGCTGTCATTGTACATAGTGCAATTAGTAACCCTTCAAGTAGTACTTCTATTGAAAAGGATTTATTTAATATAGGTGAGTTTATATTTCTAGGTTTTTCATCCATTATATTTTTATTATGAGGCTCAAGTCCTATTGCAATAGCTGGAAGGCTATCTGTAACCAAGTTGATAAACAAAAGGTGCACTGGTGCAAAAGGCATCGGAAGCGCTGCAAGTGAAGTATAAAGCACTGAGATTACAGCAGCAGAATTTCCAGATAATAAAAATTTAATTGAATTTTTTATGTTCGAATATATACTTCTGCCATTGGAAATTGCCTTTACAATGGTTGAAAAGTTATCATCCATAAGTACTATAGAAGCAGAATCTTTAGCAACCTCAGTACCCGTTATTCCCATAGCTATACCAATGTCTGCTTGTTTTAAAGCAGGGGCATCATTTACACCATCACCGGTCATTGCCACTACATTTCCTCTTTCTTGCCATGCTCTTACTATTCTTATCTTATGTTCAGGGGATACTCTTGCATATACAGAAATATTTTCTACCTTAGATTTAAGCTCTTCATCATTTAAGGAATCAATTTCATAGCCTTCTATAGCAACAGATCCATTATTTAATATACCTATTTGTTTAGCTATGGCAGAAGCGGTTATTTTATGATCTCCAGTTATCATTACTGGCTTAATGCCAGCCTTGATACATTCTGCAACTGCGACTTTAGATTCCGCTCTTGGAGGATCCATCATGGAAATTAGACCTACAAATGTCAAGTCATTTTCATCGCACGTATCAATTGTTTTTCCATTTTCTATTTCTTTATAAGCAAAAGCTAAAACTCTGAGTCCACTTTCAGAAAATTCCCTATTTACCCTTTCAATTTCCGTTTTATCATCATTAGTGAGTGTTTTAACTCCACTTGATGTAACAATAGTTATTGTCCTTAATAAAAGTACATCAAGTGCACCCTTGGTTATCATAAAGGTTTTGTCTTTAAGTTTATTTGCTGTACTCATTAGTTTTCTATCGGAATCAAAGGGTACCTCGAAAGCTCTTGGATAGTCGTTTCTGATATCTAGCTCATCCAAATCATATAATTCACCTAGGTTTACAAGTGCAACTTCAGTGGGATCACCAATCTCTTTGTCTTTAATAGTTACAGCATCATTACATAATAGCGCCATTAGTACAAGATTCTTTTCCAAAAGATTATCATGGTCAAGTTCATCATGAGACAATACTTTTTCATCAACATATACCTTTTGTACAGTCATTTTATTCTGTGTTAGCGTCCCAGTTTTATCTGAGCATATCACTGAAATGCTTCCCAAGCTTTCAACTGCATGAAGCTTTCTTACAACAGCATTTTCATGAGACATTTTTTGGGTTCCAATGGCAAGAACTATTGTTACTATTGAGCTTAAGGCTTCAGGTATTGCAGCAACAGCAAGAGATACGGCAAACATGAAGGAGTCAATAATTGCATAGTCTCTAAATATATTGAGAGCGAAAATAAGAGTTGATATTGCAAGTATAACAAAGGCAAGTTTTTTACCGAAGTTATCCAAATTAACTTGTAATGGAGTCCTCTTTTCCTTTGCTGTTTCTAAAAGGTTAGCTATTTTACCTAGTTCTGTTTTCATTCCAATAGATGTAACTAAAACAACAGCTCTTCCATAGGTTATAAAACTTCCGGAAAACACCATATTTTTTTTATCACCAATTGATACATTATCCTCATTTATTATATTTGTTGTTTTTAAAACGCTTTCTGACTCACCTGTTAAAGAACTTTCATTTACCTGAAGACTGTAGTTTTCAATTATTCTTCCATCAGCACTTACATAGTCTCCTGCATCTAAATATAAGATATCTCCAACCAGCAATTCCTTTGAAGGGATTTCTAGCTTTTGACCATTTCTTAGAACCTTAGCTGTGGGAGAGGAAAGAGCCTGAAGGCTTTTTAAAGATTGTTCTGCTTTAATGTGCTGAAGAGTTCCAAGAATCGCATTTATAACAATAACTACAATTATAACAAGTGTACTCTCAAACTTTGAAAGGAAGGCTGATATTATTGCAGCGCCTATAAGTATTAATACTAAAAAGTCCTTGAACTGATCTAAAAACACATGTATGTGACTTTTTCTAGCAGCTTCAGTTAATTCATTAAAGCCCTGTTCTTCTCGCCTGTTTTTTATTGCAAGGTCATCTAGTCCTTTGTCATTAACCCCCAGAGTGCTCATCACTTCTTTTGATGTTTGATTATAAAATATTTTCATTATTGTCCCCCTTCTGAAAGTAGGATAGTGTAAACACTATCTCTGTTTTATTACTATTAAATGAAAAATAGCTAATAAAAATAGATATAAAACCTATTGATTATAATAACAGGGCAAAACAAAAAGACTCTACAATTGATATAACTATCAATTGTAGAGTCTTACTAAACTTTAGAAGTTATCAAAGCCGGGATTTAATCCGTGGTGACGACTTTGATCCTGTTTAAAAAAACAGGAAGTTACTCCCTCTACATATATTATTTTGTAACCTGTACATAATCTTTATACTCATATACTAATATTTTTAAGTGTATTTGTCAACATAAATATATTAAATATTCAATATATTAAGAGATGAAGGTAACTGCAAATGTTAATTATGATAAAAATAAGAGAGTGTAAGTACATAATTTTTAATGGTAATATTTAAAATAAAAAAGTATAAATCAATGTATCGATTTATTTAGAAACCAACTCAAATGTGGTATTATTAAAAATAACCAACACAGTTATAAATTTATCTGTGGAAGGTGTAGAAAAGATTTTTGACAGATTTTACATGGTAGACAAAACCCGCTCAGAAAAAGGAACAGGACTTGGACTTTCTATTGTAAAAACATTAGTAGAAAAAATGAATGCAATCATAACAGCGGATATTATTAATGACGTGTTATGCATTTGTTGTGAATTTAAAAGACTATAAAAATTGCCACCTACATGTAGGTGGCAATTTTATTTCTTAAATAAAATTTTGACTTAATCTTTTGATAACACGGTTTTCACCCATAACTTGCATTACTTCATGTAAATCTTGAGTTTGTGTTTTATTAGTTATTGCTACCCTTACTATTGTGGCAACATCTGATAGTTGACCTTTAAATAAATCTGGATTCTTTTTATAAGTTTTCGCATTTTTTGCATACCCAAGTTCGAGTGCTAGCTCTTTAAGGGTTGCAAACCAAGTGTCATTATCATGGGAATGATTATATACATCTATATAGCTAGTAAGAACTCTTTTTACTTCATCCATAGGTATATGAGTAGGAAAATTGTAACTACCTTTTATGCTATTTTTATAAAGATCATCAAAGAAATATTCAATATGTTCTTTTACATCTAACCATTTTACAAAATCTTTTCTTGGCTTTTCATTTTCTCTTTCAATATTAAATATATTTTTAGAATAATCTTCATTTTCAATTAGTTCATTTGCAATTGAAGTATCATAATGTTTAGCCCAATTAAGATAAAGGTCGTATACGGTAGAGGCATCCATAGTGGCTATAACATTTTTACTAATATCATTAAGTTTTAAAATATCAAATAGAGCTCCACTTTTGCTCATGTTTTCAAGGGTGATATTAAAGTTTGTGCAAGGTTCATTTTCATGGGTATCTCTCCACTCTTGAAAATTAGAGTTAATAAGATTTACGAGGTACTCAGTTACAGCTATAAAAGGATAACCTTGAGATTTATAAAAGTCTACGGAAATTTCAGGGTCGTTTCTTTTACTGAGCTTACGTTTTGATGTACCATCCATTTTCATAATTGTAGGTATATGAGCATATTCTGGAGGGGTACAGCCTAACATTTCAAATAGCTGCAAATGTATAGGAAGAGAAGAAAGCCACTCTTCACCACGTATTACATGGGTTGTTCCCATTAAATAATCATCTACTGCATGTGCAAAATGATATGTTGGAATCCCATTAGTCTTAAGGAGTACAATGTCTTGGTCGTTTTCTGGCATACTTATAGTCCCTTTAATTAAATCATTACAAACTACTCTTCGACCTGATTCTTCAGGAGATCTAAGTCTTATAACATAAGGTGTTCCCTTTGATAACTCAGAATTAATTTCATCAAGACTAGAATTTCTGTGAATAGCCCATTTTCCATGATAACCTGTATTAATTTTAAGTTCTTGTTGAGTTTTCCTTGTGTTATCTAAAGCTTCTTCAGTGCAAAAGCAAGGGTAAGCTAATCCTTTTTTTATTAGTGATTTTACAAAAGCATGATATATACTAATTCTGTCGCTTTGTTTATAAGGTCCATATGTACCTTTTTCATTATCAGAATCTACAACTCCTTCATCAAAAAGAATTCCAAAATCCCTTAGAGTGTTAGTGGTGTCTTCAATGGCGCCAGCAACCTCTCTCTTTTTGTCAGTATCCTCTACTCTAAGATAAAATATTCCTTCGCTTTGATGAGCTAGTCTTTCAGATATAAGAGCCGCAAATACACCTCCAAGATGCTGGAATCCAGTAGGACTTGGGGCATATCTTGTAACCATAGCATTAGGTTTAAGATTTCTTTTTGGATAAAAATCTCTATAGTGTTCTGGAGTTGTGGTTATGTTAGGTAGAAGTAAATCTGATAGTTTTATATAATCCATTTTAATCATCCTTTCTTATAAAAGTGAAGCAATGTACGTGATAATTTAATTAAAAATAAAAAAACCTATCATCCTATAATAGGATGAAAGGTAAACTTATTGGTTATCTTTAAATTGAAATTACAATTACTTTTCTTTTCCATTATAGTTAACACTAATTATACATATATTATCTAGATTGTCAACATACAATAAATTATATTTTAAGCAAAAATTAACAATATATATATATTGGGAGATAACTTGGCATCAATTTTATAATAAGGCTAGCATCTAGAATTACATAAGGTGTCAAGATGTAGTCGTATAGAATAGAATAGCATCACGAGTGGAAAAAGTATAAGAAGTCAAAGCTTTAGAAGTGCACCTATGGCTAATGAAAAAGCAATAAATCTATACAAATGTCTAGGTTTTGAAAAATAAGGTATAATATATAAAATAAATGAAACATATAATTAGAAGTTATCAAAAGTAAAGACTTAAGGGAAAAATATGGAAGTGAGATGATGATATGGGAGCATTGGTTCTGCTAAGCGATTTTACTGAAAAAGATAATGTTAATTTGAAAAAGAAGATGAAAGAATTATTTTTAGATAAAAAATATACTTTAAGCTATATACCTTCAATGACTGATAGAAATTTAAAGTGTTTTGAAAAAACAAAAAATAAGTTAAGTGAATATGGGAACTTCGAATTTAATTATTTTGATATAGATTATTTTTGTAATATAGAAAAAATAGATAAAATATTTAAATCGGAAGTAATATATCTATCATCAGGGAATACCTATTACTTTTTAAATAGCTTAAAGAAAAGATATTTTATAACTAGACTTAGAAGGTATGTTGAAAATGGAGGTTATGTTATAGGATTAAGTGCAGGGGCAATAATGATGGCAAAAGACATATCAGCTGCACAATTTGGTGATGAAGATATAGTTGGATTATCAGATTTATCATCTTTAGATCTAGTTGATTTTGACTTTATGCCGCATTGGAATCATCACAGCCATTATTTAGAGGATTTATTAGAATATTCTAATAATACGGGCAATACAGTTTATACATGTAATGATGGCGATGGAATCATTGTGATTGATAATAAATTGCACTTTTATGGGGATATAAAAATGATAAAAGAAGGTGAAATAAGGAAAGCTTAGTTAAAAGTCGATGTAATAATTTATACATCGACTTTACTGGAAATATAAAATATTAAATAGTTGCATTAGCAAGTCTAAGTTTAGTCTTATTCTTCTTGAAAATTTGATGCATCTCTAGTATTTCTAAAGAAATATAAGTATATTTAATGAATATAGCAGCTGTAATGAAGGATATCATGTCCGATACAGGATAAGCAAGCCATGCTCCAAATACACCCATATCCAAACCACTTACAAAGGCATATACTAGTGGAATAAATACTATTAGTTGTCTAAAAATAGATAATTTTAAAGAGGCTTTAACTCTATTTATAGCTTGGCAATAGGCGATTGATAAATAATATACTCCAATGCAAGGGAATACAGCTATAACTACTCTAAAAGCCTTTGCTGTCTGTTGTATAATGGCAGGATCATTTATAAATAATCCTATAAGTTGTTTTGAAAAGATCATGAATATTGCCCATAATAAAGTTGAACTTACAGATACTGCAATTATAGATGTTTTAACAACTTCTTTTAATCTTGTATAATTTCCAGCACCATAATTATATGCGGCTATAGGTTGCATAGCTGAACTTATACCCATAACCGTCATAAACAAAAACATTGAAACTCTTGTAGTTAAACCAACTGTTACGATGGCCAAATCTCCGCCATAAGAGGCTAGTAAATTGTTTAAGATAGCAGCGACTACGGCATCTGATATCTCTATTATAAAGGTTGAAAACCCAACACATATTATTCCAATTGATACTGCTTTATTAAGGGTTAATTTAAAAGAAAATTTTAATCCCTTTTTTATTTTTATAAATACAATTAAAACATATATAAAAGCGATTATCTGAGATACTACTGTTGCTATAGCAGCTCCCTTTACTCCATATGAAAATACATTTACTAGGAAATAATCTATAATTACATTACAAATTGCTCCAATAGAAGTACTTAATAAAACTATTTTAGTGTTTCCAAAAGCAGTTATAATATAAGATGCAATTAATGTAAAGGATTGAAATAAAACTCCCATTAATATTATACTTACATAATCTTTTGCAAGAGGAAATGTATTTTGCGAAGCACCTAAGCTAAGTAAAATTTTATCTTGAAAAATAAAAATGCTAAAACTAACCACAGATATTATTATAAACATTAGAACTATAGAATTAGGTATAATAATTCTTAAATTTTCAAAGTCTTCGTCTCCACAGCTTCTTGCAACGGCGGTAGAAGCACCAATGGCTATAAGCATAGATATAGCTAAAAATAATCTTTGAATTGGAAAGGCAATGGTTAAAGCACCGATTGCATTAGCTCCTATTGATTGTCCCAAAAACATAGAATCTACCATGTTGTACATTTCTGCTACCATTAAAGAAATTATTGCTGGCACGGAAAATTTTAATAATAGTTTCCAGATTTTTTCCTCGCCAAACATTTTGTTGCTTTCTGTGACACTACTCATTGTCATGAAATTCACTTCTCCTTAATCAATTTGTTTCCTTAAAATTATTATACGCTATTATGAATATTTTAACATTCACACAATTGCTACATAAAAAGTACAAAGTTGCTGACATGTGAGAATGGATAATGCTTAAATAACACAAAAACACCTTAAAACAGGTGTTTTTGTACTTCTTGAAGAACTATTAAGGTAGAACCATAGCCTTCAATCTTTATTATGTTATTATAAACTGCAGTTTTTTTTGCAAAAGACAAAGAAATATTGGGAGCAGAAATCTTAGTTAGAATTTTCCATTCATCATAACCTAGTCTTTTCGGCTTACCCATACGTAACCAAATATCGTAAGCTGAGCCAACTTTTTCTCCAATTTCATATTTGATAACTTTATAGTCATGCACTAAATTTTTGATGGATAATGATATTTTTCTTTCAGTAATATTTTTGCTACCCTTACCTTTAGATAAATCCTCTAACTTAATCAGGGTATTAAGTTCATCACTGTAACTGTAAAGTAAGACCTGGATATCTTCATCTTGCCTTGTGATAATATATCCATCACCTTGGTCTATAACCTCATTTCCTAGTTTTGATAATAAATAATAAGCATAGTAGGAAGCTTTCTTTATACCATCTAAAGTAAGCAGGCCTGGTGAACCAAAAAACAATTCGTTGTTTAAAATTGAGTTCTCCTCCACGGTATCAAAAGCTTTTAGGGTGAGCAGACTGCTATTGTTGTTAATAAAATTATGAATAATATATGGAAGCATATAGGAAGAATCATAAATAGTGTTTATAGCTTTAGGAACATTAAAAGGATCCTCTATTAAATTTTGCAATTTATATCTTTCAAAAATTTCCCGAGTAATATTTATGTACTCTACAGATAAATCCTTTGAGGCTTGGAATTTCCACAGCTTTACTACCTCAATTCCATATATATTAGCAAAATATAGTATAAAGCTTTCTAAAAGTTTTATGAAAGAATTTTTATCTTCAAAAGTCTGATTCAATATTATTAATGGTACAAGAGATATATCCATTAAGAATTCTAAAAGTTTTTCAACTTCATTCCAGTTTAAAAACCTTACATTTTCATTGAAATAAATTTTCATTTCTTTTCCAAATAGGTTTTGAACTATACCATGTTTAAAACCTATAGCATCTTGAATAGCTCTTAAATATCCTTGTTCCCGTGCTTTAATAAGTTCTTTTGCTTGTCCTAAATTTATTTTTTCCTTCCATTTATGTTGTAATTCTGTGCTTGGGTATGCGAAATCGGTTTGGAGTTTTATAATTTTGTTAGTATAGTTAAATCTATCATAGTCCTCTAAATAATAAGATAAATACTGAAGTGAGCTAGATAAATCATAAGTTTCTACTTTTTTAAAGCTATCAAATTCATCCTCTGGTATATGATATTTTTTTCTGAATTGCAGAGGAGTACACTTGTAGTAATCTTTAAAGCTTTTATTATAATACCTAGCATGAGAAAAACCAACATCCAAAGAAATATCTGAGATTGTTTTATCAGTATCTAATAGTAGTTTAATAGATTCATCTACTCGAACATTATTTACTAACTCTTTAAAAGTTGTTCCAGATATGTCTTTTATTTGATGACATAAATAGTAAGAACTTAAGTATTCTTGATTAGCTATATCCTGTAAAGTAATTTTATTCATGTAGTTATTATATATGTACTTGATGATCCTATGATATCTCTGAAATTGCATTACATTTTCTTTTAAAGCGTTCTCATAAGTAAGATAGTGAAAGTTATTTATTAAATGGAATAATAATTTCACTAAAACAGCATCTATTTGATCATCAAAGTTCTCACTCTTTTGTATTACCTCGCAAGCTAGTATAGATAAGTATTGCCTTAAAACATCATATTTTTCTTCGTGTTGTGCACCTTCTTTACTAGAGTTCGTATAAAAATAAATATTTTTCATATCATCATAATACTTTTCAAAAAATGTAAAATCCAAGTGAAAGATTAAAACCTTATTTTTCTCATTTGAATAAATTCTATGGGGTTCATCACAATTTATAATTTCAAGCTCATGCGCATATACTTCATAATTCTCTGATTCAATAAGTACATTAATAGTGCCCTCAAGCACAAATACTATTTCTATAGAATTATGCCAATGGATTGGATAATCCTTTATATCCTCAAGGGAAATGCTTATAGGTAAATCGTTTATATAACTTATGTATTCTTTTCTCATTGTAATAACCTCTTTATTAATTATTATGTATATGTATATTATACATCACGAATTTAAAAGTTATACCCACATGGTAAATTGCAGAAAAAAATAAAAATATGGAGGGTTAACAATTTACTAAAAAAATTACATAATAAATGAATAATATGGAAACACTATTATTGTATTACTTTAAGAATTGATATGTATTTAGAGGCTGTAAGGAGGAGTTAATGGGGAAATATATTTATATTGTTATTTCAAGAACACCCACTTCTACAGGTAAGATAGTTAGAAAATTTTTAAAAGAAAAATATAATCATGCATCAATTAGCCTGGATAAAAATTTAATTCAAATGTATTCCTTTTGTAGATTTTCAATTAGCAATCCCCTTGTAGGAGGTATAGTGAGAGAAAGTGCATTTACTCTTACCATAGGACTTGAAAAAGATGTTCCTATTAATGTATATCGGATACCAGTAACTGTTAGAAAATATGAATTAATAAGTAAATTCATATATGATATATATAATGATACTGAGAAATATTACTATAATTTTCTTCAAGCTATTGGGATTATTTCTAATAAGAAGCATGCTGTTTACAAGACATATATATGTTCTGAATTTGTTATGGAGGCATTAAGGCAAGGAGGGATCAAGCTTACTTCATTAGAACCCTATCAGATAACACCAACGGAAATTTGTGACATTATGGAAAAATTTATTTGTTATTCTGGAAATCTCAACGACTATCCATTTAAACAGAAGATAAAAACAAAAGAGGATGAGCTTTTCTTTTGTAAAACAGGTTTTTTTTATGAATGGGTACATACGCTTAGACATTTTTGGAAGGTTATATATAGAGATATGAATAGCAAAAAAAATAGTAGTAGGATTTAAATTTAAATTGTTGATAAAGTGTCTTATTTAGGGTAGTAACATATAATGCAAGAATTAAAAATAAAAATAAAACATATAAATCGTATGTATCAATAATTTATACATCTGATTTATATGTTTTTTGCATTGAGATACACTAAAATGTAGATTATACTTTAAATATGAATTTTTAAATTAGGGGGAAAAACAATGGGTAATTATCATCATACAATTTCTATAAAGTTGGAATTAAACGAAGAAGAATATGAAGCTATTAAAAGCTTGGAAGCTGCTTGCTATGAAAAACAAAAAATTAATTTAAAATTAGAACTTGGTCTTAAAATGCGCCAAAGAAAAAAAAATGTAAACAATAAAATTGTTGGAGAGTTTCTATATTATGAAAATGAAATTCTAGTAGGTTATTTAGGCTTATGCAATTTCGGAGGAGCTACAGTAGAAATAAGCGGTATGGTACACCCTAATTTTCGTAGAAAAGGAATCTTTAAAAAACTATATTTAATTGCTAAGGAAGAATGGCAAAGAATATGTCCTCAAGAGGTGTTAATGATATGTGACCATACATCGGTTTCGGGCCTTGCATTTATTAACTCCATTGGAGCAGAATATGGTTGTTCAGAGTATAAAATGTGCTTAAATAAGAAAGTTTTAGAGGCTACTCCTAGCAATGCAATTAAACTTAGATTGGCATCAACAAGTGAAGACTCGATTGAAATTGATAGGCAAAGTTCTATTTATTTTGGAACTCCTAAAAAAGATGCTCATGATAAAGAGGATAAAATGGACATGGAAAAACCGTCAATTAATGTGGATGATAATTTTATTAGTTATATGGCTGAGCTTAATGGGGAAATTATAGGTAAAATTCATATTTGTATAAATGATAATGAGGGGTTTATTTATGGAGTTGGAGTAATTCCAGATTTTCGAAGAAGGGGATATGGACGAGAAATTTTAAATTCTGCCCTTAATATATTAAATAGTAAAAATGTAGATAATATTTTTATTGAAGTTTCTAGGTCAAATAAAAATGCACTTGGACTTTATGAATCCTGTGGATTTGAAGAAATTTCTGTAATGGATTATTATGTAGTATATTAAAGCACTAGATGTTCATCATATTTACTGAGGAACGTCTTTTTTTATATTGATTTCGATTTAAATCTATTAAATCATCTTCTGCGGAGATAAAATGTTGTACATTAAATTAAATTTGCAATGAAAATAAAAGTAATAAGTGGTTGTTGTACTATTATTTGTAAAGGAAAAAATCTATAAAATAATATTTATAGATTTTTTCCTTTGAATTCTAAATATCCATTTTTTCTTAGTTTACAAGAGGGGCAGTCTCCACAACCATTACCTTTTATTCCATTATAACAAGTTAAAGTATCCTCTTTAACGATATCAAGTACACCTAAATCATAAGCCATTTTCCAAGTTTCTGCCTTGTTAATCCACATTAAAGGTGTTTCAATTACAAAATCATAACCCATAGCTAAGTTTAAGGTAACATTTAGAGATTTTATAAATACATCTCTACAATCTGGGTATCCACTAAAATCACTTTGAGATACACCAGTTATAATATTGTTTATACCTCTTTGCTTTGCAAACACAGCTACAAAACTTAAGAATAATAAGTTTCTTCCATCTACGAAGGAATTAGGTACACTATCTTTAGGTGCTGACGTGTCCACTTCTATATCTTTTCTTGTTAATGAATTTGGTGCTAGTTGGTTTAATAGGTTTAAGTCTAAAAAATGATGTTCAACGCCGTGCTTTTTACATATTTCCTTTGCACATTCGAGTTCTAATATATGTTTTTGACCGTAATCAAAAGATACGGCTATAACTTCTTTATATCTCGCCAGCGCCCAAAATAAACAAGTTGTGCTATCTTGTCCACCACTGAATACTACTACTGCTTTTTCTCTATTCATAATCAATATGCCTCCCCTTATTTAGTATAAAGCCTCTATTTATTTACTATAAAGCATCATCAATTTATTATTTAAAATCACATCAGTATTAAATCTTCCCCTAAAAGTAGTTGACAATGTTTTAGTGCCTGGCTTTTTTATTCCACGGGTCGTCATACAGGCATGCTCACCTTCTATAATAACAGCCACATCGCGTGAGTTAGTAACCGTCTGCATAATCTCAGCTATGTCTGTACCTATTCTTTCTTGAAGCTGTAATCTGCGACCTACCATATCAGCTATTCTTGCAATTTTACTTAAACCAATAATTTTTTTTGTAGGAACATATGCAACTGTAACTTTCATATCATACATTAAAGCTAAATGATGTTCGCAATGACTAAAGATTTGGATATCCTTCATTATTACCATATCACGAGACTGTTCTTCAACTATTAAATCATCAACAAATGTTGTATTAAACATCTTTGAAATTTCATCATTGCTATATCGCATGCCAGCGAATACTTCTTCGTACATTTTAGCTACACGGGTTGGGGTATCTTTAAGGCCTTCCCTTGAAGGATCATCACCTATTGCTATTAAAATACCTTTTATATGCTCTTCAATTGCTTTCGTATCAATTGCCATATTTTACACACCTCTCTTATTTGGATCCCAAATGATTTTATGAAGTTGTACTTGAAGATTAACACCATTCATTTTATTATACTTCATAAATTCTACAATCTCTTCTAGGTCAATTTGTCCGAATACCGGACTAATATATACATTTGTTTTGCTAGTTAGCTCATATTTATCTATTATAAATTTGGCCTTTTGTAAATCTGACCTGCTGCCAGATACAAATTTAACTGTATCTTTATAACTTAAATATTTAAAGTTATTTAAAGCCATTTTATCTTCCATATTACTTGAAGGTAATTTATAATCCATATTAAAGCTTGGCGGATTTTCTATACTTAAAAATTCATCTAAAATAACACTACCATTAGTCTCTATTTCAATATGAAGCGATCTATCTCTAGAAAGCGTTTGTAATAGCTCTATAATTTCTTCTTGAAGCAGTGGCTCACCACCAGTTAAGGTTATATTTCTAATTTTGGTAGATTTTATATATTTGTATATCTCAACAGGCGTCATGAAGTCATAACAAACAGTTTCATTATTGGCCCAGGTGGTATCGCAATAGCTACAATGTAAATTACAGCCTGCAAATCTTATAAATACTACTAGTTGTCCTGATAGAGGACCTTCTCCATTAACACTTATAAATTTTTCAACTACTTTGTATTTCACTTTAACGCACCTCGCTTTCTTCATATGATGCACTATTAGTAGGCGTTTCATAAACCGTAGTTTTCTTTACAAGATAACCTTTATCTTTCATTAGTTCAAAAAAAAATGATGCAAAGTTTTCTGCTGTTGGTCTAAAATCAACCAGGATTACATTAAAGCCATCTTGCTTTAGACAATTTAAGGTTTCGCTCCTCATGGTATCTTCTTGCACTATTAAGGCATGATCATAAGAATCTACCATATCTTTAACATCTTTTTTTAAATCACCAAAATCTATTATCATGCCGTCAAGTTGTCCGCCTTGTGCCAAGGTTTCTGATTGAACGTAAACTTCAACCTTCCATCTATGTCCGTGAATATTTGAACATTTTCCTTTATAACCAGAAAGAAAATGTGCACTGTCAAAGCTGTGTTCTGTCTTTAAAATATACATGGGTTCACTCCTCTCAATTTTATGTTAACATCTTTAATATTTCAAAAAAATCATTTTATTTTTCATGTTTTATAATTTTTTGTAAATAAAAAAGGGCATAATCTACCCTCATACAAAAAAAAGCTACCTAAAACGGTAGTTACGTCCTAGTTTTGTTTATAGACAGGATGGTTTAGAACTGTCTTATTATGTTTTATTATTATTAATTTTACTATAAGTTATGAGGTATGTCAACTCAATATAAATTTTACTTTAAACTGAAATTGTGCAATAATATAAAGTTGTAAAAGCATATTCAGTTATAGTATTATGGAGAAATATTGGATATAATATATCTAAAAAATAATGTTGTTAGTGAGGAGTAAAAATGAAAATAGGATTTGATCAGAAAAAATATTTAGAAGAACAATCAAAATATATTTTAGAAAGAGTTAATAATTACGATAAATTATATTTAGAATTTGGGGGGAAGCTTTTTAATGACCTTCATGCAAAAAGAGTTTTACCAGGATTTGATGAAAATGCAAAGATTAAGTTACTACATAAATTAAAAGAAAAAGTTGAAGTCATTATTTGTGTATATGCAGGAGATATCGAGCGAAACAAAATTAGAGGGGATTTCGGTATTACATATGATGTTGATGTTTTAAGATTAATTGATGATTTACGTGAATATGATCTTGATGTAAATAGTGTTGTAATAACCAGATATGATGGGCAACCAGCAACTACGATTTTTATAAATAAGCTAGAGCGTAGAGGAATAAAAGTATACAAACACAGGGCAACCAAAGGATATCCTACAGATGTAGATGCAATTGTAAGTGATGAAGGATATGGCAAAAATCCATATATTGAAACAACAAAATCTATTGTAGTTGTAACAGCACCAGGGCCAGGAAGTGGCAAGCTAGCTACTTGCCTTAGTCAGCTTTATCATGAACATAAGCAAGGCAGAGCAGCCGGTTATTCAAAGTTTGAAACCTTTCCAGTATGGAATATTCCTTTAAAGCATCCCTTAAATATAGCATATGAAGCTGCAACAGCAGATCTTAACGATGTAAATATGCTGGATTCATTCCACTTTGATGCTTATGATAAAATATCCGTAAACTATAATCGCGATATTGAAACTTTCCCTGTACTTAAGCGAATTATAGAAAGGATAACAAATGAAGAAGCTGTTTATAAATCTCCAACAGATATGGGAGTTAACAGAGTAGGCTTTGGAATTATTGACGATACGGTTATTAAAGAAGCATCTAGACAAGAGATAATAAGAAGGTATTTCAAAACAGGATGTGAGTATAAAAAAGGTTACATAGATAAAGAAACCTTCGAGCGGGTAAAGCTTCTTATGGAAGAGCTTAATTTAAAACAGCAAGATAGGAAAGTTGTTATTCCTGCAAGAGAACGCTCGTCTGCTTTAAAACAATGTTCGAGTAAAAATGAAACTTGCCCAGCAATGGCAATGGAGCTTAATGATGGAACAATAGTAACTAGTAAAAGTTCATCTGTAATGGATGCAACAGCTGCCATAATTTTAAATGCTGTTAAATATTTTGCAAATATAAATGACGAGATTCACCTTATTTCTCCAGTAATACTTGAGCCAATTATAAATCTAAAATCAAAAACATTAGGTAGTAAGAAACCAGCTTTAGATTGTGAAAATGTGCTAATTGCCCTTAGTATATGTGCTGCTACAAACCCAACAGCAAAGGTAGCCATGGATAAATTAGTAATGCTAAAAGGATGTCAAGCTCACTCAACTACAATTATAAGTACAAATGATGAGCAAACTTTTAGAAAACTTGGCATAGATATAACCTGTGATGCAGAATATGCAACTGAGAGTCTTTACTATAACAATTAGTTATTTTAAAGATACCTTGTTTCTAATAACATAGAAGTAAAAGCTCACTCTATTAAAGTAGGGTGAGCTTTTATATTAAAAAAAGAGTAAGTTTATAAAAACTTATCTCCATAATAGCAACATCCAATGGCCCCATTAAATTGTGGATGCTTAATTGATACTATCTCTTCATAATCTTCTTTTAAATATTTTTTTAGTGCGGTATTATTAGCAACACCGCCAGTTAAAATTAATTTTTTACCTTTAAATCTACTCAAAAGAGGTTGAAGTCTCTTGTATAGAGAATAGTTAACACTGGAACATAAGTTTTCTATACTTACACCTTCAGCTATTTTTCCAATTAACTCTGACTCAGAAAACACAGCACATGTTGAATTAAGTTCTACAGGATTTTCATAATTCACACTCATGTCATCAAGAGATATTTCAAGTACATTTGCCATATTCTCTAAATATCTACCACAGGAAGCAGCACATTTTTCATTAAGCTCTAGGTCAGTGGTGATGCCTTTTTCTACTTTTACAACCTTAACATCTTGGCCACCTACATCTAAAAGTATAAAATCTTTTAAGCCAGTTTGATAGAGCCCCCCATACACATGGGCTTTTATCTCATTTATTGGTGTGAATAACAATAAATCAATATTATTTCTTCCGTAGCCTGTAGATACTGCCCTATCAATTTGCCTAATATCAAGCTTATCTAAATTAACAATAATCTTACCATCAAAGTCGCAGTAATTTCGGTAAAAACTCATGGTACTTACTTTCGCCTTCTGTATTATCTTATTATCTTCCATTAAAACAATTTTAACCTCGCGGCTTCCAAGGTCAATTCCTAACACTCGCATTTTTCAGCCTCCTTCAAATCTAGTAGCATATCAAGAAAGGCTTCTAACCTAAGTTTTGTTCTTGCATCTAAGATATTTAACTTGTCACCTTCGATATTTAATATGGGTATATCTAGTTTTTCTTTTAAAATAATATTTTCGACTGCTCTATAGCAAAAGGCTTGAGTGTAGTGAATTATTCCATCTAGTTTACGTTCGTCAATTTGAGTTTGTAACTCTTTGATCCTAAAGTCAGTATCATAAGGATAAGTGTAGTCATAATATTGCTGAAATATATTTAGTGATTTATCTGCTCTTGGAAAAGCAAATTCTCTTTGAACTTCATTGTATACAAAATTAGCATTAAACTTCTCAGCAAATTCATAGATATCGCAAGTCATAGGAGGAACCCCTATATATCCAAGTCGTAGTTTTCTAATTACTGGTTTTTTATTTTTCATATCACAAATAGATTTTTTAAGTTCGACTTCAAAGGCATCTATATCTCCATTAAAATCACTTAAGCTTACTTGATATAGATGATTTTCAAAGCCGGTTACCTTATTATGGATATATGTTAATTCATCAATTGTTTTAGCTAAGGATCTAATTTCATTTAGCCTTTTTCTAACTACTTCAACTTCTTCAATTGTTACATTAAAGATACTCATAAATTTATTTATTTCGTGTTCTACATCATCTAATTTGTGACTGTGTGGAAAGGAAAAGGGATAAACTTTTATTCCTTTTAACGTAAGCACTTCAATAAGGGCTTTGGTATTAGAACAGTCGCCCTCCACAACTCCGATTATCTCTTTAATGCCGTTTGCTAAGCACGCTCCATAAATTCCCTTTATCCAAGTGCACAAGCTTTTAGGAAAGCCATCTTTTTCTGCAATGTCTATATATTTCAAATAGTCCTTAGAGGTTATAAAAACATTATTTAAATCTACAGGGGTATAACCCGCCGCAATTAGAACCTCTACAGGTACGGTAGTTGTTAAGCCTATTTTCTTCATTTTAAATCCTCCTAAAAAATAAAAAAGGGCGTAAAACGCCCTTAACGTCCTAGTTTTGTTTATAGACAGGATGGTTTAGAACTGTCTTATTTAAGTTTTACATTAATAAAGTTTACTTCATATAATTAAGTATGTCAATTAGACATTATTTCTACGTACATAAATAAAATTTAAAATATTATTAAAAAATATATTGACGCTAACGTTACGTTATAGATTATTATAGATTTGTAGGGAAGAAAATAGAGAAGGGATTTCTAGGGTAACGACACTTTAGTTTATGAAGATGCAAAGCTGATTCAGTATTGATGATGATTAATAAAGAACGAAGGAGATGATTTTATGTCCTACAAAATAAAAGAAGTAGCTGACATGGTTGGAGTAAGCGTACGTACACTTCATCATTATGATCAAGTAGGTATTCTAAAGCCAGATTCTGTAACAACGTCAGGATACAGACTTTACACTGAGATGGACATTGAAAGATTACAGCAAGTTTTATTTTTTAAAGAACTGGATTTTACTTTGCAAAAAATAAAAGAAATTTTAGATAATCCAGGTTTTGATAGAAAACATGCGTTAATGACACATAAAGAGTTACTGATAGAAAAAAAGAAGAGACTTGATAAGATAATAAAATCTGTAAATAAAACTATAGATTCCATTGAAGGGGGAACAGATATGAATAAGAAGGAAATGTTTGAGGGATTTGATATGACTGGAATAGAGGCACATAAAGAAAAATATGCAGAGGAAACAAAGCAAAAATATGGCAACTATGATGAATACAAGGAAAGCGTGAAAAAAACCTCAAAGTACACAAAAGATGATTGGGCCAGAATCAATACAACAAGTGGAGAAATTTACAAGAAAATTGTAGATAATATGGATAAAGGTATAGCACATTCAGAAGTTCAAAAGGCAGTAGGCGAGCTAAGACAGCAAATTACAGATAACTTCTACAATTGTACTATAGAAATATTTAGAGGACTTGGAGATTTATATGTTTGTGATGAACGATTTACAGCTAATATTGATAAGTATAAAGAAGGTCTAGCTAAGTTTTTAAGTGAGGCAATGTATTACTATTGCGATAAGGCGAAAAAAGGTGTCACCCACTTGGAAAGTAGCAAGTAAAGAAAAGGGACAGTAATAATTTGTATAAATTATTAACTGTCCCTTTGAAAATTTCATTGAGGTTTTGTTTTATAATTTGGAAAGAACAAAATAGATTGTAACATGTATATTGGAATGTTATTATTAGATTGTAAAACTTTGAATTTCGTTGCAAGGATAAATATTACAAATATAAGAACTAACAAATTAAACAAGTATAATAAATGATAGTATTTCAAAATGAAAAGGGGGATAAATTTGTTTGTATTAATTAAAGGTATAGGATTATTACTTTTTACATTGTTCTTGTTTTCACTTTTTAGTTTAAAAATGCCTAAAGGTCAAAAAGCTATGTCAGGCCTGGCAAATGCTGCTGTAGCAACATTTTTAGTGGAAGCGATACATAAATACATAAGCGGAAATTTATTAAACATTAAATTCTTGGGTGAAGTAGGCGCTTCATCAGGAAGTATGGGTGGCGTAGCTGCTGTAATATTAGTTAGTATAAATATGGGGTTGAATCCTATATATGCTGTAACAGCTGGTGCTGCAGTATTTGGGTATGGTATTCTTCCAGGATTTGTAGCTGGATATATAATTGCATTCATAGGCCCAATTTTAGAGAAAAAGCTACCCAAAGGACTAGATATAATAGTTGGTGCAATTTTGATTGCACCACTTGCTAGGGGTATCGCTTTAGTGGTAGATCCAATGGTAAATTCAACTTTACTTAGTATTGGAAGTATGATAACTGTCGCTGCTAATCAATCCCCTTATATTATGGGGTTCTTATTAGGTGGAATTATGAAGATGATATGTACATCTCCTTTAAGTGCTATGGCACTAACCGCAATGCTTGGGTTACAAGGTCTTGCAATGGGGATAGCATCTATTGCCTGTGTTGGTGGAGCTTTTTCAGATGGTATAGTATTCAAAAGACTTAAACTTGGTGATAAAAGTAACATAATAGGTGTGATGCTTGAACCGCTAACACAGGCTGATATAGTAACTTCAAATGCACCTCCTATATTTTTTTCAAACTTTATAGGAGGTGCACTAGCTGGTTTAAGTGCTGCTTATTTTAAAATAATAAATAATGCTCCGGGTACAGCTGCACCTATTCCTGGATTATTAGCACCATTTGGTTTCAATGAACCTAAATCAGTTATTTTTGCTATGTTATTTGCCATATGTGGTGGAATTAGTGGTGGACTCTTTGGTTCTACTATAGTTCTTAATATTAGAAAAAAAAGAAATAAAAAAGTAGAAAAGGAAGATGTTGTAGCGTAAAGTAGAAAAATCAAGGACCGTTAATAATTTTATAAATTATTAACGGTCCCTGATTTTGGTTTATTATTCACTAATCGCATATGAGGCATTTACAAAATAATTAATCTAGTATTTGTACGTTTAAGTATTTAACGCCCCAGTTATTAACTTCTTCAGGGGTGTTGAAAAATACATCTATAAAGTTACCTTTTATTGCAGAACCAGTGTCCGCAGCAATTGCATTGCCATAACCTTCAACATATAATTTTGTTCCTAAAGGAATGACATTAGGGTCTACGGCTATTGTACTATAGCCATTTGGATTTCGCTCAGTCTTTCTTCCGGAGGCAGTATAAGTATTACCTGGAGAATCTGTCGAATAGGCAGTGGCCTTTACACTAAAAGACCTACCAGAAGATGCAGTAGCTTTTAAATTAGCAGCCCTTGAAGGAGCTGAACCATTTTGAGGATTCACAGAATTTTTTAAAGATTCTCCTCTTGAAGGGGTTATGGGTGACAAAGTGCCTTGAGCTATAATTTTACTCTGAGGTTCTTTAACTACAGCTTCTTTAACAACTTTTCTAGTTACTTCTTTCCCATTCTCATAAGTTACATTTAAAGTAATACTTTTTTCGCCTTTTGTTCCATTTTGTACAACCTTACTTTCAGATTTTAATGTATCGCTATCCTTTTTAATAACAGTTTTAAAATCAATGGGTTTTGTTTGTTTTAGTGTTTCTATTTTAACTCTAGTTATGGTAACATCCATACCTTTAGATAACTTCGTTTTTACTGATGGTGAAACCTTATCAGTAGGGCTTAAAACGATTTTTTCTGTAGTTAACATTAGGGCGATATCTTTTTCAGCAGACTTTACGTTAAGCTCTTTATTGTCTACTAAGACTTTAATATTTACAGCGCGATCTATAGTTATAACATCATTGGTAGTTATTTTTGAATTTAAAGATTTGTCAATCCTATCTTTTACTGCTATATTTATACCAGCTTTTTCTAAGGCGCTGTCAAAAGTTTTTTGGTAAGTTACTAATTTAGTAGGTTTGCCATCTACAACCACTGTAATATTTTTTCTGATAAAGCTCATGAAAACAGTTAAAGTTGCAATTATGGTGATAAGAATAGATCCAATTACAATTTTTGTTCGCTTATCTTTCATAAATTTAAGCAGAATATCATCTCCTATTATAAAATTCAGTACAAAGCATCTTCAAAAAATAATACTAATCATTCTAGTCTATTTTTTTTGATGATTAAGTACTGGTGTCAGATGCCCAAAATACAGTAATCTTAAACATATTATAGTTAAAATCACTCTCAAAAGATGCATGAGAAGTAGGGGAGTCATGTATATGTACCAATATATGGAATGATAGGATATTTCAACAACATTGTAGCACGTTTATTTGTGAGAGGCAACTATTTTTTTGTTGCAAGTAGGTTGTAGAGTGCAAGCAACTCATTTGTAGCGTGAGCGGCACCATGCTATAATATGACTATAAATATTTGAACAAAATTATACAAGGCCTCAGAACGATATCTAAAAAATTACAGTATCCGTAAGACAACTGTGCAAGCACTTGTGAATATGGTAAGGGTATCAAAAGGTGCTTTTTATATATTTATGAATCAAAAGAAATATTATTCTTCGAGGTACCTCAAAATTTTCTCGAAAAATATGACAAGAAGTGATATAAACAATTAGTGAGGAGCATTTATGAAATTAAAAGAGCTTGAGAATATAGTATTTAAATCATCTTCAGAGCTTATGAGAAGTGAGGGAGAAAATGCGTTTAATAGTGGATTAGTTATTAAGATTAAAGGCAAAAAAATAGAAAATATATATCATATTTATGGTTGCGTCAAGAGTGATACTCAATGGAGTGAGTTAAACACGCATATTAAAATAGATTTATTAAAGAAAAAATTGGATGGTATAAAATGTACTTGTGAGGATTTCAAAACAGCATCTAATGTGGGATATTTATTTATGTGTAGCCATTTAACGGCTACAGCATATAGTTTTTTTAGCATAACTGCAAAAAAAAATTGTGAGAAAAATGAAAAAAAGGAAAAGTTAAAAGAAGATAATTCAAATAATCAGGGAAGCGAAAGTATTATAAAGTTAGTTCGTAAGGTTTCAAAAGGCCCAACTTATTATGAAGCGCAATATGCAATAGGTAAGGAAAAAATAAAGATAGAGCCTAAGGACTTGAGAACTTTTTTAACTGGGACTAACCATAAGAAAATTAAGCTAAACTATGATAGTTTTGAGTTTGAAGCTCCAATAGTGCTAAAAGATTTACCACTAAACTTTACATTAAAGATTAGAAACGAATATTTTGTTTTAACAACTCATAGGCAGTTCCCAGTATCATTAAATGATAAAAATGATGTGTATTTATTTAATTGGAAACTTTATATACCATCAAAAAATCAAGTTCGAAAATATGTTGCGTTATGTGAAAAGTTAAAAAAAAATGGTGAAATTCTATACCCCGGCGGAATAGAAAACTATAACAAAATTATCTCATTTTTAAGTAGTATTTCAAATAATATTAATATTAGTGAAGAGATAAAAGATTTTGCAGCAAATTTCATAAAACCTGAGTTTCACATATATGAGATAGGCAGTGATATTTATTGTGATATAGAAGTGATTTACGGTAATGATAAAATAAATATATTAAAGAAAGATAAAAGTAAAAATATAATTTCACGTAATTATAAAAAAGAAGACAAAATACTCATGGAACTAGAAAAGTATAGGTTTATAAAAAGAAATGAGAAGCTACTTTTTATAGGCTCAGATGAGCAATTATTTGATATATTAAGTAAGAGCGAGAAGAATCTACATTCTCTTGGCAATGTCACATTTGGAAAAGGGATTAAAGACAGGGAAATATATGATTTCACGGCTATTGAAGCAGAAATTAAAGAAAAGGATGGTTACTATGATTTTTCCTATGGGATACATGATATCAAAAATAAAGAATTAAATAGTGTACTCTCTTCATTTAAGCAAAAAAGAAGGTTTTATAAAACTAAGAATAATAACTTTTTAGATTTTAGAGATGCGGGAGTTAAAAATTTCTTTGATTTAATAGAAGTATTTAATATTAATAAAAAAATAGAAAATGGATTAATACATATGGATAAAGGTAAGGCATTATATTTAAATGAAAAGATGAAAAACAAGGGTATTCAGTTTATAAAAGGTACTGAAGTGTTAAATGATATAGAAAACGCTTTATTGGATATAAATAATATGGATATAAGGGTGCCAATGAATTTAAAAGCCACACTTCGTGAATATCAAATAGATGGTTTTAAATGGCTTAAAAGTCTAAGTCGGTTAGGATTTGGAGGGATATTAGCCGATGAAATGGGACTTGGTAAAACAATTCAAACAATAGCTCTTCTATTATCAGAAGAGAATAAAAAATCTATTATTATTAGTCCAACTTCCCTTATTTATAATTGGAAGGCTGAACTAGAAAAATTTTCACCTAGCCTAAATGTAGCTATTGTACATGGCGAAAAAAGCCGGCGACTTAAATTGATTCATAGTTTAAAGGAGTATGATATAATACTAACAACCTATGGAACTTTAAGAACGGATATAGAGTTATATGAGGATACTACTTTTGATTATTGTATTATAGATGAAGCCCAAAACATAAAAAATCATTTAGCACAAAATACAAAGGTTATTAAAAAAGTTAAAGCTAAAGTAAGATTCGCATTAACAGGCACTCCTATTGAAAATAATTTAACAGAACTTTGGTCTATTTTCGATTTTATAATGCCAGGTTATTTATACTCTAAAGAAATTTTCGAATCAAAATTTATTATTAATAAAGAAAGTGATTTAGAAGAACTTAAATTGCTAATTAAACCTTTTCTCCTAAGAAGAACAAAAAAAGAAGTATTGAAAGAGCTACCAGATAAAATAGAAAAGAAATTTATAGTTGAGATGACATCAGTTCAAAAGGCTGTTTATAAATCTTATACTAAAGTTGTCAGGGATAAAATGGAAAATAATGGTGATGGTAAAATAGATATTTTTTCTTGTTTAACTAAGTTACGACAAATTTGTTTAGATCCTTCTCTTGTAATAGATGAATACAAAGGTGGAAGTGGAAAGCTGAAAATTGCAACTGAGCTTATAGAAAAGCATATGGAAACACACGGAAAAGTGTTATTATTTTCTCAATTTACGTCAGTACTTGAAAATATAGGAGAGAATTTAAATGAAAAGGGAATACGGTACCTTTATTTAGATGGAAAAACAAAAGCAAAGGATAGAATTAAACTGGTAGATGAATTTAATAACAGTTGTGAATCACTAGTTTTTTTAATCTCGCTAAAGGCAGGGGGAACAGGTCTTAACTTAACCTCTGCAAATTTAGTTATTCATTTTGACCCTTGGTGGAATCCAGCAGTAGAGAATCAGGCAACAGATAGGGCTCATAGAATTGGTCAAAAAAATGTAGTAGAAGTGATTAAGTTAGTTACTCAGGGAACTATAGAAGAAAAAATCATTCTACTCCAAGAAAACAAAAAACATTTAATAGACAGTGTAATTACAGGGGAACTTACGAGTAGTGATATTCTAGGGAAACTTACAAAAAAAGAACTTCTGGAGATTTTTAGATTTTAGGGTTTAGAGTGAGGGTGCCACGCGCTAAAAATAGCACCAAAAGGAGATATAAAAATGTACGTAGAGTTTAATAATAAAATTGTAGATAGCAAGGATATAAAAGATATAATTGAAAAAAATACAGAATTTAAAGTAGTTAAAGACATGAGTAAAGGTTCAAAGAGAAATGATATATTAGCTTTTAATTTAAGTGTAGAAATAAATACATTAAATGACCTAATGGAAGGTGAATTTAATTTAAATGAATTAACAGAAGATGAATTGTTTGATGAATACTTATCACTGGCAGAAGAAATTGCAATGGACATTGAAGAATACGTTCCTGACGGTGCTATTATGGACATTAAGTCTTATAAATGGGATAAATCAGATGATGGGATAAAGTTAGTTATAATTATAGCATCAGAAGATACTACAGAATTAAAATTAAAGGATATTATGAGGAAACTTATAACTCAAGTGGAGTAAAATTGCAGACTAACGTTGAAATAACTAGGTTTTACAAGTAACCAATCTTTTGATTTGGTCTATATGCCACCCCTTTGCCACCCTTAATTATTTTTGGGTGGCAAATATATTTTCAAGAATATTTACAGTATCATTTTTCATTTTTAATTCCTAACTCATAATTAACTACACCAGATATATATATTAAACTATTATTTGAGACAAGTCCACCATTTTCTTGAGTACATACAAAATCATTTTTAGTATAAAATTCACCATAATATAAAAACAGTTAAGAACTTAAGTATTAAACGAGAACTAATAAAGGCGTGTCAAGATGATCTAAACATGGTGTATGGAGAAAATATAGACATAAGAGACGTAATTGCTACCTTAGAAACTAAGATGTTTAGCGCAAGCGATATGTACGAAGAAAAAACAGTAAACTTAGAAGAACTAATGACTCAATCAATAGATTTAATTGATAATGGATATAAAAATGGGGGATAACTACTAGGAACGACTACAGGATATAAGCCTCTTGATAATGCTATAAATGGTTTTGTAAAAGGAGATTTACGTATTATAGCTGTAAGCCCTAGTATGGGCAAAACTGCACTGAGTATGGAAATGTTAAACAAACTACCTCCTGGGAAAAAAGGCTTAATATTTGAAATTGAAATGCCTAAAGGTAAATTAGGAATAAGAATGTTAGCACCCAGGACATGCATAAACCCACAAGATTTAAGCAAAGGATTAATAAAAGATACTGACTTTAGTGTGATCCAAAAGGAAGCTGAAAAAATGGCATTTAAAAATATAGTCTCATAACTTAACTTAGTGGTCAAGTATTAATACTATGATTCTGAGATAAGATTTGATACAGTTTTGATGCCCTTTTATTAAAATTCACTTAAAACCAAATAAGTCTCAAAAACGAACGTTTTTGAGACTTGTTTATATATTTCAAATAATTTAACTAACTCATTTTGAGAGAATCAACAAAAGCATTATCATTTAATGCAGTCTTTGATAACCATTCTAAATAGGATTACTTTTTTCTATTTTAAATATATGCTATGAATACTTCCATTTTCAGCAAAAATCCTACTATCTAAATTTAAAATTTTAGATTCAAAAATTGTAACTTTATTGCTATCATTATTCCAAAATACTCCATTAGGGTTAAGTATATTAAAATAATTTATATCTTTAAGCAATAAAATCTTATTAACTATTTCGTTTCCATTAAACTTTGCTGCATATATACTCCATACTCCTTTATAATCTTCACCACTATATGTTGCATAAACAATTTTGTTTTCATCCGGCGAAATCCAAAATGGTACAATATGGCTTCCTATTGATTGTGCGAATTTATTTGTTTTTTTACTATTTACATCATAAATAAATAAGCCATCTTCCCCATTTATATTTCCTTCAAAAACTACTTTTTGTCCATCATTAATAACAGCAAAACCCTGGTTAAATATGCGGTTCTTATGTAACTTTAATTCAGCAGATGGTAAAACCATTACAGGTTGAACTTTTCCATCATCTGTACTTAGCTTATAAATGCCTTCTGTTATAATTATTTTTTCATTGTTTTTTGTTTTAGTAGTCCCTATAAAGTAAACATCTTTTCCATTATTACTATAAACACCTGCTAATTGATTTATTCTCTGATTACCCTCTTTAAATTCTTTCAATTTGTCATTCTCCACGTCATATACAACTATTGATGGGCTTTTAGCAAATGTTAATCCTACTATATATTTACTATTTATAGACCATTGTCCCAGCATATTGCCTTTCACATTAATTTTCTTCTTGGAATTGCTTTTTATATCAACTATATAATAACAGCTTTCATCATTTTCCTTTGTGTTATACATATACTTTGTTTTATCGGGAGAAATTGTAGCACTATCTTCTAAATTGGAAGGTGACTTTTCAAAAGTAGATAAGTTAAGTTTATAGGTGCCTCCTCTAACCTCCTTAATAAATTTAAGTTCTTCTTCTTCATTTGTATTTTCATTATCAATCTTTTCAAATTTATCCTCTATATCCTTTCTACTGAGGCCTATTTGAACAATAGCTTGGTTATCTCCTACCAGGCCTATCATATTATTAAGTCCTTCTATTCTATCTGTTTTTTCACTCTTTACTACTTGAAGTGGTTTATATTCATCTGGGGCGATTGCCTTTATTTTGTTATAAGGCAGCACTACAGAATTATTACTTGCCATTAAGGGCTTGGAGTATGAATATACTACACTCACTGCCCCTAACACTAATATCCCTACAACTACGGCCCCTACTTTCCAATTCTTATTTCCTTGTCCCATAATTTCTTCCTCCTAAATTTAAATTTTATAAGTTAATTATAAACAAAAGTTGTAACATTGAGTTAACACGATGTTACAATGTTGTAAACTTTTAGAGGGATTACTATATGTACTTCAGTGCCTTTTCTCTCTTCACTAATTATTTTTATACTTCCATTATGTTTATCTATAATTTTTTTTACTATAGATAGTCCTAATCCAGAACTTCCTGCTTCTCTTGAAGTTTGTTTATTCACCCTATAAAAAGGTTCAAATATCATTTCTAACTTATTAGAAGGTATTCCTTGTCCTTTATCTTTAATAATTATATTACAGTTACCATTTTCCTTGGATAACTTCACATTTATAGTAGAGTTAACATTGCCATACTTAATAGAATTATCTATTATATTTATAATTACCCTTCTAATCTCGTTTGGATTACCTAATACAATAACCTCGTTATCTATAACTTTTTCTATATGTATCTCATATTTATTTGCTCTTATTTTCATATCATTACATGCTGCAGCTAAAATTTGTGATACGTTAACTTCTTCTTCTATATTTGAGATCATGTTTGATTCAACCTTTGATATTTCTAATAGTTCAATTACCATGTTATGCATTCTTTTACTTTCATCATTTATCTTTTTTATACTTTTTCCAGCAAATTCTTTGTCCTTAAAGTCTTGCTTAAGAAGTATTTGACAATATCCAGATATTATAGTCAAAGGAGTTTTCATTTCATGAGTTATATTATCAAAGAAAACTTTCCTATGGCCTGCAATCTTTTTCAAATCATCTCTGTCATTTTCTATAGTTTCTATTTGATTTTTTATCTTATTTTTCATTTTATTAAAATTTAAGGATAGTTCCTCTATCTCATCTTTAGAAGTAATATTTATATCATCCTCAAAATTGCCTTTTGCAACCTCTTTTATAACCTTGCTCAATTTCAATATTGGTATAGTTATTTTTGTAGCTAACAATACTACAAATAAGAAAATCACTCCGAAAACTAATAATACAAAGGTATTGGTTAGCTTTAACAAATTTTTACTAGAACTAAATATTTCTGAATAATCCATAACAGATCTAACAATTCCTATACTTTTTTTGTTGTTTATAATAGGACATGAAAAAACAACTAAATATTTATCTTTAACGGGTACTATTGTAAATGCAGACTTGTTATTAATAGATAGTTTTAAATCTTCATCACTATAATTATTTTTATTATCACTATCTTCATAATTTAGTACTTTTCCATTTGCATTTGCAGAATCAACTAAAAATTTTCCTTCGTATGAGTAAATCATTATTCTATTTCCAACCTTTATAGACAAATCTGAAGCTATACCATTGCTAGAATTATTAAAATTATTAGAATACATATCCTTATTTTTCAATTCAAAATACTGTCTTAAATATGTGTTCAAATCCTTTTCAAAGGTTACTAATTCCTTACTTATTATCTCTTTATTGTTTTCTACAATAAGCTTATTCATGAAAAAGCTCATTGTGTTATACCCTATATAAAATATAACTAAAAAACCAATGATAAATTTACGCTTTATAGACATTTTCATGAAAAATATATCCCCTTCCTACATAATTTTATACCCTACTCCAAATACAGTTTTTATAACAGAGTTATTTTTATCACTAGATAATTTTTTTCTTAACCTTTGAATATGAACATCTACAGTTCTGCTTTCACCTTCAAAATCAAACCCCCATATAGTTTCTAAAAGTTTATCGCGTGAAAATACTTTTCCCCTATTCTCTGCAAGTTTATATAGCAATTCATACTCTTTTGCTGTAAGATTCACTAATTTATCTCCCTTAAATACTTCATAATTATCTTTAAATATTGTTATGTTTTTTTCTAATTTTATAATATTTTCTTTATCCTTAATGTTTTTAAATTGTTCTATCCTTCTTATACTAACTTTTGCTCTTGCAACTACTTCTCTTATGTCAAAAGGCTTGGTAATATAATCGTCTGCTCCAAGTTCTAAGCCTACTACTTTGTCCATAATATCATTTTTTGCCGTAAGCATTATTATAGGGATTTTATATTCTACCGATACTTTCTTACATATTTCAAAACCACTTATATCAGGTAACATTAAATCCAGTATAATTAGTTCTATATATTGATTTTTTAAGATTTTTAATCCTTCTATACCCGTTGCAGCTTCAAAAACTTTAAACCCTTCTTCTTTAAATGAATATGTCAAAATTTCGCTTATACATTCATCGTCCTCAATTATAAGTATATTATTATTCATAGCATGGCCCCCTTACTTCAATAAGTATACAATACAGTTGTTACAAATTTATAACATATATCTCAAAATATCGAGCCAAATACTGTACAAAGTTCAATAACAAATTTGTATATTAAAATAAATGCTGAATTGAGAGTTGTATAAAGGGCAAATCGGTAGTCAATATATAGTTATTGATAGAAACAAAAGTAGTATATTAATTTTGCCCCTTATAGGTTGAATTAAATAGGTATTACTTAAACTTAGTTAAAAAGCAAAATGGCTAGGTATAAAGGATTGACGATATTTTAAACTTAATAAGAACTGCTTCTTTCGAATCTGAAGGTCGAAGGTTGTACAGGTCAAAATTGGAACCGTTAAATGTGTAATGAATATTCTATTGAATACCAGCTAAAGGAACATAATTGAACAATAGAGAAATGTTTATGGTGTGATTAGAAAATATAAGGGTTATAAAAAGGGTAGCAAATTTATCGTATGCCACCCTTTTGCCACCGCTCTATAAAAGATAATTAGATACAATTAGTTAATATTTAATCAAAAATAATATTTTACACCTCATAGATGGCTTAAGTGCACTCTCGGAAACTCTTAAGGCACTGCTAACTCTTGATTCATTTTGCTCAAAAATCAACTTCACCTCAAAAATTCGTGGTGCCTCATATTGTACGAATAACCTAGAAAATTTAAGCTATTCGTATTATTTTTTATTTTTTTTACTTAAACATTGTGAAATAAGACTTGACAGCTAGTAAAAATTCGCAAAATTAAATATGTATATTTTTTACATTATTTCATTTGCGAGGAGTGTTTTTATGTTAACTGTTAAGGTTTCTCATTCCCAATATCAATATTTTCTTGAAACATTTTTAGAAAAATTCTATATTCAAACCAATCAACAAATCACTTTGTTTGAGCGTAGTTCACAAATAACTAAAATATGGTCTACCGACCTAACCGGAATTGTCCCTCTAATAGAAAGTACTTATTCTAAATCTAATCAAGGAGCTCCGCCAAAAGATGCGGCAGCATTACTCAGGTCACTTATTATCATGGCTTATTGTAAAGAAACTAGTATATCCTCTTGGGTAAAAACATTACGTTCAGACCCTTTCTATTCAATTTTATCTGGTTTTATACCCGCTTGCTATTCAGACTCTAAAGCCGAAGGCATACATGTTGACCGACTTCCTGGTGTAGGTACTTTTTATGATTTTATGGATAGGCTGATTCATAAGGATAAGATCCTTAATAAATCCAAACTGCGTAAAATTAAACGTAAACCACGTAAAAAGCAAAAGAAAAACCAAAAGATGAATAACTCCAAATCTGGTGTAGTTGACCGTTTAGTTAAAAGAATCTTAAAATTTGATAATTTAAAGCTCCTTGACAGAAGCGAATCCAAAATGAACAACATACTTAAAGAATTATTTGTTATTCCTTCTTTATCAATGGGTATTTTGGGCGATCCTTCTAAACTAAATATTGCTGGCGACGGAACCTGTATGCCAACACAGGCTTCGCCTTACGGTAAAAAAGTTTGTGATTGCAAACTTAAACCAGGAGAACATTGTGACTGTTATCGAAAGTTTACCGACCCCAGTGCTAGCTGGGGTTGGGATAGCTTTAATGAACATTATTACTATGGTCATACCTATCATGGATTTACTGCCTGTGATAGCTTTTACAGCCTACCTATCCATATTAAATTTGTTAGCGCGGCACGCCATGATGCTGTTACTGGAGTTTATGCACTTAAAGAACTTGTAGATTTATATCCTGAAATTAAATTTCATTCTGTAGCCTTAGATTCTGCTTATGATGCTAATGCTTTTTATCTTTTATGCATGCATTATGGAATAAATCCTATTATTGATTTAAATTCACGTTCTTCAAAACCATCATCAAATAGTGAATTTGTTAAACTTGATAAGAATGCTATTCCACACGGAACTGTTTGTGGACATCAGCTTCGTAATTGGGGAATTATTACTAAACAATATAGACATAAATGGTTATTCCCAGTTCAATGTGAAAACTGTGAAAAATGTCCTATGAAAAGCAATAAATCTTATTACACTAAAACATTAGATAACCCAAGGTATTTTACTCCAATATTAAGAGGTTCAAAACAATGGAAATCTCTTTATAAAAGACGTTCAACTACTGAAAGGTGTTGGGATAGAATAAATAATAATTTTCATGCTGAAGATGCAATTATTTATTCTGTTGGGTATAGAATAACAAGGGTATTTCTTGGTGCATTTTGCTGTTTCATAGATGCTTGGGCATCAGAAAAATTAATAGCCCTTGCTGATATTTTCCCAACTCTTAAAAATATAGCTGCGTAATTTAAAATAAATTTCAATTCAATAACCAGCCTACGGCTTTTTTTAATAGTGTATAAAAAAGTCTTTTTGTCATGCCCGTAATTAATTCAAATATAACTTTTCATTC
The DNA here is from genome assembly GCF_055081035.1 of Clostridium sp. CM041. Classification (NCBI taxonomy): domain Bacteria; kingdom Bacillati; phylum Bacillota; class Clostridia; order Eubacteriales; family Clostridiaceae; genus Clostridium; species Clostridium sp. CM041. The sequence continues at coordinate 1,641,142 of NZ_CM143648.1, read as the reverse complement.
AAATAAGCACTTTTAATACTTAAATATGGAAATTGTTAATTATTGTTTTCCGACTATACTAGGCTTAATATCAATGATTATATGGTTGTTTATAATATATATAGATAAGTTGAAATACAAGGTGTAAATATATAACTCAAGTGGAGTAGTAACAAATAAACTAATGAAACAAAGTAAAGAGTAAATAAGACGATATGATTCTTATTTGTTATAAAAGCCTCATACTATAAATCTAGTATGAGGCTTTATCCTATTAAAGATTATTTTTTTATTATTATAATGTAGCTACTCAAGCTATATTCCATTTCAATTGTTTAAAACATGTCCTTCTTATTCAAGAAATATATAACAAATATGACGATAAGTCCAATTAATGCAACCACATACCAAAAACCCACAGCATTAGCGGAAAACGATATTCCAGATAGGTTCATTCCAAATAGCCCACATATCATATTAGGTATAGCCATAACTATAGTAATAGCAGCAAGAAATTTCATTACTATATTAAGTTTATTTGATATAACAGAGGCATAGGCATCCATAGTACCATTTAAAATATTACTATAAATAGTACACATCTCTATAGCCTGTCTATTTTCAATAATGACATCATCTAATACGTCTTTATCTTCTTCGTATTTTTGAAGAATGTCTAATTTAAGCATTTTCTCTAAGGTAATTTCATTTCCCTTTAAGGAAGTGGAAAAATACACAAGAGATTTTTCGAGTGCCAATAATTGAATAAGTTCTTTATTTCTTAAGGTCTTGTGAAGTTGTTTTTCTACTATGTAGCTTTTTTTATCAATTTGTCTTAAGTATATTAGATAATAGTTGGCAATTCTATATAAGATTTGTAGCATAAACCTTGAACGCTTAAAGGTATAAAAGGAGCTGATTTTCCCTTCGGCGAAATCTGACAATACTTTACTGTTTATCAAACAAACTGTAATTATTACTTTGTCAGTATGAATCATAGCTATAGGGTAAGTGTCATAGGTAAAGAGTTATCATCCATAGCTGTAAAGGGAATATCCAATATAATTAATGTACAATCTTCTATGTCAATACGGGAGGTTTCTTCTTCATCCAAAGCAGCCCTTAAAAAATCCATAGGACATTAGTGTTTTTTGAAATTAATATTAATTCTTCATCTGATGGATCAATCATGTTAATCCAACAACCTGGCTCTATATTTTCTAGCTTTGCTAGCTGGTTGTTTTCTACACTACTATATATTGAAATCATTGCAACACCTCCTAGTGTAATTCCCTTTATATTATAGTCTATAAAAGGCAGGATAGACAACTCATAATTATTTTAACCATAGCAATTCGAATACTAAACCACAGTTGACAAGGAAGCTCGAATAATTGATAATAGTATATGTAAAGTTATTCACATAAATTTAAAAAAATGGAATAATAATAAAGAAACCAGACTAAATATATTGTGGAGTATTATTGGGGGGGCGTAAAAATTCATGGATATGTACCCATTATTTATAATTGCTTTAGCATTATCTTTAGATGCTTTTGGAGTAGCTTTATGTATAGGATTAAATAATCAAACTAGATTTATAAATAAAGTAGGTTTTACAATTTCTTTTGGACTATTTCAATTTTTATTCTCATATATAGGAGCTTATGCAGGCTTTCTTTTTAATACATATGTAGCTTCAATGCCTACCATAATTGGTGGTATGATTATATCTTTCGTTGGAGTGATTATGATTAAGGAAGGCTTTGAAAATCAAGGGAAGTGTCTACTGCTTAAACCTAAAATGTATTTTGTTTTAGGGATATCCGTAAGTATAGATGCAATGGTGGTAGGATTTACGGTATTAAATAATATAACAAATGCTATATTATTAAAAAATACACTATTCATTGGGGGAATAACTCTAGTAATGTCAATAATGGCCTTTGTAATTTCTAGATACCTAAAAAAAATAGAAATTGTAGGAAAATATGCAGACTACATTGGAGGAATAATCTTAATAATTTTCGGTCTAAAAATGATGTTTTTTTGAAAGGGAGGATGATATAAATGTTAAACAAATTAAAGGATTTAAATTCATTTAAGGCATTTAAATATTTTAAAGAGATGAACGAGATCCCAAGAGGTTCCGGCAATGAGAAAGCTGTAAGTGATTGGTTAGTAACCTTTGCAAAAGAACATAATTTGAAAGTTATCCAAGACACCGCATTAAACATTATAATTAAAAAGCCTGGTACGCAAGGTCGAGCTAATGCTCCAAAGGTAATACTTCAAGGTCATATGGACATGGTCTGTGAAAAAAACATAGGGATAAAGCATGATTTTTTAAGAGACCCTATTGAATTTATTGTAGAGGATGATTTTTTAAGGGCAAATGGGACTACACTAGGCGCGGACGATGGAATCGCAGTAGCATTAAGTCTTGCAGTACTTGCGTCTAATGATATACCGCATCCACCAATAGAGTTATTAGTAACTACAGAGGAAGAAACGGGTATGGGCGGAGCTCAGGCAATAGATCCTAAGAATTTAGATGGAAGAATATTAATAAATATAGATTCAGAAGAAGAAGGAAAACTTTTAGTAAGTTGTGCAGGTGGAGTGCGTGAAAAAATAAGGCTTCCAATAATTTGGGAAGAAGCAGATAAAAACTTTATAAGCTGTGAAATAAGACTAAGAGGATTAAGAGGCGGCCATTCTGGAATGGAAATAAACAAAGAAAGAGGAAACGCTAACAAAATTATGGGACGTTTTTTAATGGATTTAAGATCAGTTATAGATTTTAAAATAAACTCTATAAATGGAGGAGCTAAAAATAACGCAATTCCTCGTGATGCTGATGCTATTATATTGTTTAGAGAAAATGATAAAAAAATAGTTAATGAAAAAATATCACAGTGGAATTCTACATTGAAAAATGAATTAAATACTATTGATCCAGATGTTGATTTAACTATTAAAATATTGGAAAATAAAGTAAATAAAATTTTTTCAGATGACACCGCTACAAAAGCACTTCAAATACTTTTCTTAATTCCAAATGGAGTTAAAAGTATGAGTATGGCGATTGATGGATTAGTGCAAAGTTCAGCAAATATAGGGATTCTTACGACGAGTGATGAAAATATAGTATTTGACTCTGCAATAAGAAGTTCTGTAAAGACTTTAAAGAAAGCAATATGCGATGAAACTATAGTGCTTGCAGAAATGGCAGGAGCAACTATTGAATTTGAATCTGAATATCCAGAGTGGCAATACAATCCAGATTCTAAAATAAGGAGTATACTAGAGAAAGCATATACTGATTTATATGGTAAAATGCCTGAAATAGCAGCTATTCATGCAGGCCTCGAGTGCGGATTATTTAGTGAAAAGTTTGAAGGAGATATTGATCAAATATCTTTTGGACCAAATATGTATGATGTACACACACCGAGTGAACACCTAAGTATTTCATCAACAGAGAGGACATGGGATTACTTAGTAGCAATATTAAAAGAAATAAAATGATCAGGTACATGAAATAGATAAAGCTACTTTAGTAGATAAAGCTATTTTAATGACTTATAAAAAGGCTCCTACTTTTGTAGAAGCCTTTTTATAAGCATTGCTTGTATTCATGACCATATTGAGGTATATTATAATTGTTATAATAATGTAGTAAGGTGATGTATATAGATGAATATAATTTCATATTTAAAAGAGAATAATATTAAAGTAACTAATGCAAGAAAAAGCATATTAGAAATTATAATTTGCAGTAAAGATGCTATAAATGCAAACCTAATATATGCTCTACTTAAAAAAGAGAATATAAAAATAGATTTGTCCACGGTATATAGAACCCTAGATTTGCTAGAGGGTAAAAAGATTTTAAATAAGTTTGATTTGGGGAATAATATGTATAATTACACTATAAATAACAATTCCCACAACCATGTAATTGAGTGCGATTTATGTCATAAGAAAATGGTCATAGATTGTCCAATACCCCAAATAGAAGAACAAATAAAAGCAAAGACAGGAATAACTCTTACAGAAAGCCATGTTTATTTAAAAGGCATATGTAAAGAATGTAAAAAATAAGAGAGGATGAGATTTATGCAATTTTCTTCATTGGTATTAATGGAAGTAGATAAAGAAACTAATCAATTTGTTAAAGAGCTTGGAAGTTATGAAACTTCTGAAGGGGCAGAATTTGTTACAAAATTAAATTATTCTGGAGAACTGATCAACTTGACGTTTGATACTCATGATGATGTGGAAGAGTGGCAATTTACAGCAATTTATGATTGTTTTAATGAAGAAATTTTTAGGTCTAAAGGTTATTCTATTGAAGCAGTAGATGATGAGTATAACCCAACTTGGTTAGTTAAGTTCAAATATTCTGACGAGCATATGATTGTTAGGGAAGATTTAATCAAAATTTGTGAATTAATAAAGCAAGAACTTAAAGAAGTTTTTATTAAAATTAAAGAAAAAGAAGAAGAGTACAAATAGAGATTGTATATGTAGAAGATGCTATATGGAAAATAAACTAGGTAACCTATTAAATTTTATGAAATAGATTTGTTGAAATGCAATAACATTGCGGTGCAGTCAATAATATAAAAAATATAAATTTGAGTAGGAGTAAAATATGAAAGAAAAAAATATAAAAACCATTATAACTGGTTTTACTCAGCAAAATGGATATTTTTTAGAGGAAATAAGAAGTAAGAATAACAATTTGAATATGTGGACAGTGAGCAAAGATATAGGTGGAGAGTCGTATCGGTTAATATTTATGATGTCGCTTAGCCTGCATCAATTAATACAATATGACATTCCAGAGGACAAAAACAATATATATATACTATTTTCTGACGATGAATTCAATAAGGAAGAAGTTTCAAAAGAGATTGCAATAAATAATTTATTAGAAAAACCCTTAATTAGAGTGAATGTTTTGGAGAAAAAAGTGAATTATTCTGGGAATGTAAATTCACAAGTGGTTCAAGATTTAGCTTCCGTAATGAATAATACAAATTTACATAGTGATAGTGAAAAAACAAGTGCAAGAGATAGACCTTGGGTTACTATGGTAATTATAGCTATAAATGTAATGATGTATATAGTTACAGCTTATTTGAGTTATGTTTATGCGAAAGGTAGCATATTTAATAGTGACATCAAAATTCTAATTTTACTAGGTGCGAAAGTTAATGAGCTAATTGCACGAGGCCAGTATTTTAGGCTCATTTCTTGTATGTTTTTACATGGCGGACTTGTGCATTTAGGGGTCAATATGTATTCACTTTATGCCATTGGGGCAATGGTTGAGAAGATTTATGGAAAGACAAAGTATATTGTTATTTATTTTGTTTCTGGAATATGTGCATCAATACTTAGTTATATCTTTTCAACAAGTGTTTCTATTGGAGCCTCTGGTGCAATCTTTGGACTACTCGGGGCAGTGCTTATTTTCGCAATTAAGTCTAAAGGTGAAACTGGAAATGATTTTATAAGAAGTATTTTATCGGTTATATTTATAAATATATTTATAGGAGTTACTCTACCAAACATTGATAATTTTGGTCATATAGGTGGACTACTTGGTGGCATAATTACATCATTTTTAATTAGTTTTAGAGCGGAAATCTAATAGTCACCCTTAAATAAACAGACCCCCGAAGATTTAACTTCGAGGGTCTTAAAAATTTTAGGCAACTCCATCATTATGTCTATCTCTGATAATATTAATTAAATCCTCATGATCTATAGTTTCCTTCTCAATTAATAAAGCAGTCATAGCCTCTAAAGTTTCTTTATCATCCAATAGGATATTTTTAACATCTTCATATAGCTCTGAGATTAAATTTTTACATTCAGAAAGTACTGTTTCTTGATTTGTAAAGCCTGAGTCCTTTAATTGGTTCATAGTAAGTAGTCCTAAAGATTCACCCATACCATATTCTGTTATCATATTTGTTACAAGCTGTGTACTCCTTTGTAAATCATTATAAGCGCCGGTGGTTACATGGTCTGATCCAAAGATAATTTCTTCAGCAGCCCTACCACCTAAAAGTACCATTATTTTTTTCTTTAAATGTTCCTTGTTCTGGTATAGCGTGTCTTCAGGGATACTTAAAGTATAACCGCCTGCACCTTTGGTAGTTGGAATTATAGTTACTTTAGATACTTTATCATTTGGTAACATCTTAAGTGAAACAAAAGCATGTCCTGCTTCATGGAAAGCGGTAATTTTTCTATCCTCATCTTTAATATAATCCCTATCAACTTTTTCATAACCAGCTAGCATTATTGAATAAGCTTTATCTAAATGTTCATTTCCAATAAACACAGAATTGTCTTTGCATGCAATAATAGCAGCTTCATTAGTTAAGTTCTCTAGCTTTGCACCTGAAAAAGATGAAGTTTTATGTGCCCATTCACTATAATCTATATCTTTAATAGGTTTATTTTTAAGGTGAAGTTTTAAAATCTTCTCTCTTGCAGATACATCAGGCAAAGTAACTTCAATATGCCTATCAAAACGTCCAGGTCTTAGTAGAGCTTCATCTAACATATCAAGCCTGTTGGTTGCTGCAATTATAATTATGCCCTCTGTTTCATTAAAACCAGACATCTCCGTTAAAAGAGCGTTAAGTGTTTGATCTTTTTCGTCGGAGCCCCCGCCGCGTCCGTTGTCCCTTTTTTTACCAATAGCATCAATTTCATCAATAAAGATAACTGCTCTGCCATGACTTCTTGCTTTCTTAAATAAGCTTCTAATTCTCCCAGCTCCAACCCCTACATATATCTGAACAAAATCAGAACCGGATACCGCATAAAATGGAACGTTTGCTTCTCCTGCTACGGCTTTTGCAAGTAAGGTTTTACCAGTTCCAGGGTCTCCATATAAAATTACTCCTTTTGGCATTCTAGCACCATATGCGGAATATTTTTCAGGGCTTTTAAGGAAATCCACTACATCCTGTACACTATCTTTAGCCTCCTCATTACCTGCTAAACTATCAAAGTTAAAACCTATATCCTTTACTGCGGCAACATCAAGATTCGTAGATGAGAACATACTTTTAGATTTTATCTTTGTATGTTTGAAGGACATAATTCCAAGTGCTATAAGTGAAAGCACAAATCCTGCAATTGATGCTATTTCAGCAGGATTTGTTAGAGTTTGCTCAGAAACATTTATACCATTCTTTAACAAATCTTCTTTGAAATTATTAGTTCTTGGATTATCAGTTTCATAAACAGTGCCATCTTTAAGTTTAACTTGAATTTTAGGAGCGGTTGTTACGTATACAGTTGAGACAGTCCTTATCGAGGCATCTTTAAGAAAATCAGTGTATTGTTTATTTGTAGGTGGTTTAAAGGGATTACTCACAAAAACAAGAAATACTAACGAACAAATTGCGGTGAGAATAGGAAGTAAAATATATTTGTTCTTAAGTTTAATCATATGATAGAAGCGAGAGACCACTATGCTGGTTAAAGCGACCGTGGAATCGCCTCATTCACCATCCTTTCGAGTAAGGCACATTCAAAATAAATAATAAGTCAGTATAGGGGCCTATACTGGGATAGTACATTTATTTGAATGTGCCTAATATTTTTTTTCTTGTTTCTAATATTTAAATGTTATACTAATATATCTGTTATAGTGGTTTGTGAATTTTGAATGTTATACAAAATTGTTTTGAAGAAATATCAACTTATAATGGCTATTATAATATTTTTATGAGGCCTTGTCCATTGAACCTAATAGAATTTGGAAATGTAAATAATGTAAAAATTATAATTGATAAATTCATTATTTGTTGTATACTTTATTTAAGGTTTAACACAAGGATAGATTTAAAAAAGGAATATAGTGTAGGTAATTAGACCGTATTTATAGTATTCTATGATGCATTCTTATATAGATATAAAACGATAAGTATTAAATATATAGTTTGAAATATTATAGTAGCTATAGTAAACTATATGTAGAATATAATCGAATTATAGGAGTGTATATAGAAGTATGGAAGTAGTAAAAGTAAAAACAGAAGATGGTAAGGAAAGATATTTTGTTGCAGATGATAATGGATTACCCATAGAACCAATATTAAAGTTTATTAGGTTTAAGGATAACACCAATTTTGCAAGGAATTCTTTAAGGATGTATTGTCAGCATTTAAAGTTATACTTTGAATATTTACAACAAAGAGAATTAGATTTTCAATCAGTAACTATTGATGATTTAGCTTTATTCGTGAACTGGTTACAGAATCCTTATAAGAGTTTAAAGGTAATTCCAACGCATCAAGTTGATGAAGCAAGAAGTCCAAGAACAGTGAATATTATAGTGAATGCAGTTTTATCGTTTTACGACTATATTTTAAGACATGCGGAATATAGCAATAACATTTCAGATAGACTTAAAAAGTTTGTATCTACGCCAAGCAGAAACTTCAAAGGTTTCCTATATGGAATAGCTTATGAGCAAAAGAAAGTTTCAAGTAATATCTTAAAGCTAAAAGTTCCTAAATCTAGACCTAAGACCTTATCTAAAGAGGAAATAGGAACGCTCGTTAGAGCTTGTAATAGCCTTAGAGATAAGTTTCTATTAACACTACTTTATGAAACTGGAATGAGAATAGGCGAAGCCTTGTCGTTATGGATTGAAGATCTTGATATAAGCGACATGATTATAGACCTACAGGATAGAGGAGAACTTGAAAATAATGCTGAAATTAAAACAGTATCAAGTCCAAGAAGGATTGACATATCTCAAAATCTTGCTGATATGTTTATGGAATATATAGCTGAATATCATACCGAAGAAGTTGAAACTAACCATATATTTATAAAAATAAGTGGTGAAAACAAATATAAAGCCATGAATTATGTTGATGTTGATAATTTATTTAGAACATTAAAAAGGAAAACTGATATATATGTTACACCACATATGTTTAGGCATAGTTCTTTGACAGTTTTAAGAATGGCAGGATGGCAACCCGAGTTACTTAGAGTAAGAGCAGGGCATAAGAATATTTATACTACTATGAACACATATATTCACCCCTCAGATGAAGAAATTACGGAAGAGTTCAATAAAACTCAACCGAATTTAGACTTAGATATGTACAACGAAGGGGATGAATAGGTGGAAAATTTACAACTGCTAAAAAATGGTCAGCAAAGTAAGTACGATGAAATTATTGAATACTTAAAACAAGACAATGGATATTGGTTAGAAAATGATACTTGGAATGTTAATGATGATGTTTTTGGAGAACCAGAATATAAAGTTAATGTTAAAAAGATAAAACTTGATTATATAAAAAATGAAGTTTTAAAGAATGAGGTTAAATATTATTTGCTTTATTCGATAAAAAATAAATATCTTAGATTAAGCAAAATATTAAATGAACAACAGCAATCTATTAAGTATTTAATAGAATATATAGAAATCCATTGTTTGAAAAAAACTACATTTAAAGATATTAATATTGACAATGGTAAATGGAAGTTGTTTTTGATTAATAAAGGGTTAAAGTTAGATAAAAACAATAGAATTTATAATTCAACTTATCGTTATATATGTAATGTAGTTCGTAACTTTATCAAAGATTTCTATGATACTAGAGAAGAAACTGAAAAAGATATATGGCATTCAAAGAATGTTAGGGGTGCTAAAATTCCTGCAAGTGGAGCGAATAACGGAATAAATAATCAACTTAATTTTAATGATATACCTATTTATTATAGAGATACAGTTAAGCGATATTTTAAAACAATAATTACAAAAAAGAGTTGGAATCATTGTGCTCAGATTATAAATAATTTAAAGTATTTCTTTAATAAGTTTTATTCCAATGAATATAAAAATGGATTTATAGAAAATTTATCAAGACAAGATATAGAAAACTATTTATATTGGTTGGGCAATGATTATAAAGATAAAAACACAACATACAGATGTAAATTTATATCTTATATTAGAACATTCTTAGAATATATTCAAATGGCTCAATATGATAAAGCTCCTAAAAAGGAGATATCATTTTTAATATTTCAAGATGATATTCCTAGAAGAGAACATTCACAAGATGAAATGAGAAGAGTTAAGTTCGTTCCAGAACCAATCCTAAATCAATTAGATAATAATATTATGGATTTAGATAGAACTAAATATATACCTATTTATATTCTTCTTAGAGAAACAGGGTGGCGTGGAACTGATATATTAAATCTTAGATATCATAATTGCTTAGAACAGATATGGAATAGTAAAGAGCAAAGTTATAACTACTATCTATGTGGAGAGATAACTAAAACAGGTATATCTCAACTCAAAATACCTATAAGAGACAAAGTAGCTGATATGGTTCAAAAGTCTATTGATAAAGTTAAAAAATTGAGTACAGAAGAAAACAACCTTCATAAGTATTTGTTTAATACTTATGAAGGTAAGCTAAAAGGAAAACCGTTAAATAAGCAATCTTTACTAATAACTATTAAAAGGCTTATTGAACAAAAAGATATTAGAGATGTTAATGGCGAATTATATCACTTTAGACTTCATTCGTTAAGCCATACAAGGGCTAAAGAATATGTAGAACAAGGTATGGGAATTAGTATCATACAACAAATACTAGGTCATCAAAGCCTTCAAATGACTGTTCATTATGCGACTGTTAGTGAGAATATGCTTTATGAGAAATGGAAGAATACCGAGGATTTAGAGCTCTTTAAAGTGAATACTGAAACTAATGAACTTATAGAGGTAGATACATCAACTGACGTAGGAGAAAACCTTGTTAGGTATGAATATGTTAAAAAGAATTTGGATGCTGTAAGAGTTCCTTTTGGAGTATGTTTCAAGGCTTCTAAGATACCGTGTAAGCAACAAATGAATCATTGTTTAACTTGTGCAAGTTTCTGTACTACTACTGAGAATGTACCTGAATACGAGGAAGAAATACTAAAAGTTAAAACACAGATTGAAGTTAGTGATAAATTTGGTAGAGAATTATGGTCAGAAAAGAATAAGCAGTATTTAAATATATTAGAGAAAACATTAGGAAAAGTTAAAGAACAAAAGTTGGTTCATAAGAACGGTAAGTCAAGGGAGGATTCATAATGGCAGACCATACTAAAGGATTAAAAGAATATGCAAAAAACAAAAGTAAAATTACTTTAGAAAAGGTTGATAAAGCCATTAGGGAACTTTCATTAACCGAACAAAAAATTAACTTTAATAGTGTTTCTCAATTAGGGGGAGTTTCTAAAACCTTTCTTTATAATAATGAAGATATTAAGAAAAGGATTGAAGAGCTTAGAAATAAACAAACAAGTAGAACAATAAATCAAAGAGCCAAATACGATAAAACAGCTAAGTCTAAAGACATTATCATAATGGCTAAGGATAAAAAAAATAAGGAACTTGAGGAAGAAAATAAGAAGCTCAAAGAACAATTGGAGATTCTTAGAGGTAAGTTATATGAAAAATTATAGACTACATTATTTATATGTAGTCTATGTATAAACATAGCTATGGCAAGGGGCTTAGTGCCTTGCACACGAGATATTTTAAGGAGAACAGATAAAATGGGAAAGAAAGTTTATGCAATAAAGGAAGGATTTAATTTTAGCACTAATAAAAAAATAGTGAATAAAATAGTTGACACTTGGTCAGAGTGCTTAAAATATGTAAAAGGTGTAAAAGGTGCTAAATATAAGAGTTTTGAGGATATAAATGAAGCTAAAAAGTTCTTAAGTGGGGTAGGAGATGTATTAAAAAAAATAGATAATAATTATCCGGAAAATTGCCTTCATATTTATGTTGATGGCAGCTACAATTCTGCCACGGAGGAGTATAGTTATGGAATGGTAGCTACGCGGAATGATGTAGTTTTACATATAGAGAGCGGTGCAGGGAAAAGCGATACAGCAAAAAATATAAGACAAATAGCGGGAGAACTAGAAGGTGCATTAAAAGGTGTGCAGTATGCTCAGAATAAAGGTGAAAAGAAAGTAGTAATATTTCATGATTATGTAGGGATTTGTTACCATGCTACAGGATTTTGGGATAGAAAAGAAGAATCGTCAAAAAAATATTATGAGAAAATGCAAGAATTAATGAGTAGTGGAATAGAAGTTATATTTGTTAAGGTGGATAGTCACACGGGAGATTTATTTAATGAGCTTGTTGATGAAAAATGCAAAGAAAGGTTAGGTATAAAATCAGATAAAGTTGTAGAAAAATGGTTGCTTAAAAATATTATAAATGTAGCAAGTGACGTTGTAAAACAAGAAATTATAAAAATAGCGAGCAATGGAGAGTCGAACATAATTGTTGTAAATTCTAATGATGAGAAAAGTAAAGAAGAAATTAAGGTAGATGGGTTTAGCAATATTCTTAGTGAATATATCTTAAATCCAGAAGATGTAGGTTTGGCAATAGATAATTTAAGCAGTTCCGATAAAACAAATTTTATTACTTATTTATTAGATAAAATTAAAAAAACACAAATATAGTATGAATATGGGGGAGGAATACATTGGATGAATTGTTAGGTAAATCACTTATAGAAATAGGGGAAATGCTGATTTAAGGATTATGGATATTAATAAAAAGGCATTTAGTATAATTAAGTTGCTCAGACCTACCGTTAAATCAATGGAGCAAATAAAAAATAATGGGATTGAAGGGTTATTTAAAATATTAGAAACAAGAGAATATTACAAGTGTTATATTTGCAACAGCTAAGTTATTTAATATGTATTGCAATAGTGGTTCCCTGGACGAGAACAAGGATTCAATTATTAAATATATTGAATCAATTAAGCAAAATTCCTATAGATTATCTAAAATTATTAATAACATAGTTGATTTATCAAAGATTGAAGCAGGGTTCTTTAAACTAAATCTATCAAATAACAATATAGTTGAAGTTGTAGAAGAAATAGTTATGTCTGTAACTGCACTTACTGAAAGTAAAGGAATAAATATTATTTTCGATACGGATATAGAAGAAAAAATTATTGCTTGTGATACAGAAAAGGTAGAAAGAATAGTATTGAATCTTATATCAAATGCGATAAAATTTTCAGATGAAGGTGATGAAATATTTGTGGATATTAAGGATGAGAACGAGTACATAGAAATATCAGTGAGGGACAATGGCATTGGTATTGAAGAAGAGCACTTGGATATGATATTTGATAGATTTAAGCAGGTAGATAAATCGCTATCAAGAAATGCAGAAGGTACGGGTATTGGCTTAAGTTTGGTTAAGTCGATTGTAGGATTACATAGTGGTAATATACATGTTGAAAGTAAATTTGGGAAAGGAAGTAAGTTTACAGTTTTGCTTCCTTCAAAAAAGGTACTTCATGAAAATATGATATATAGTAGCAATGTGAGAAGTAAAAACGAAAGTATACAAGTTGAACTGTCAGATATTTATTCGTAATGTTGCTATACTTTGTGAGAATTTATAAAAAGTATATAAAGATAAAGTTTAAAAAAAAGAGATTAATTATTTGGAAAATGCATATCCTATAAAGAGTAAATAAACTAAAGAAGGAAAGGGTGTGTAACTTATGCATAATAAATTTATATCAACAATTACAGCAGGGGCAATAATTGGAGTAGCAGCAGGTGTAATGCTAATTCCTAATATGGACAGGAGCACAAAAAGAAGAGCTAAAAAAGCTGGTAAAGTGGTAATGAATATGGCAGGAGATATGTATGATAACGTGAAGGATTATATTTTATAAACATAATTAGAAAACTCCAAACTATATTAATAAATATATAGTTTGGAGTTTTTAATTGACATCTCCATAGAATTTAAATTCCAATATATACAAAAAAATGTATAGTTTACAATTTTTAATTTTATTAATGAGAATTAAAGAATTGTTCATAAAATTTTAATTTTATAGGTAAACTATGTTATAATTGAATTAAAATTGTCTAAGATTGTTTAAATTAATAATATTTTATATATATTACCATATTGTAAAGGAAGAGTGATTATGGAAATATTGTCCTTAGGAGAAAAGATAAAGAGGAAAAGAAAAAATTTCAATATGACACTAAAGGATCTTGCAGGAAGCAGAATAACTCCTGGACAAATTAGTTTGGTTGAATCTGGGAAGTCTAACCCCAGCATGGATTTATTAGAATATTTGGCAAATGCCTTAAATACATCTGTTGAATATCTAATGGAGTCGGAAGAGGCTCAAGCTGAGAAAATATGTTTATTTTATGAGAATATCGCTGAATCACTTATTCTAAATAGTGACTTAATACAAGCGGAGCAAAATATCGAAAAATCTATATGTTATTCTGAAAAATATAAATTGGAATATAGAAAAGCGAGAAATTTATCATTAAGAGGGGATATATACATGGCTAAGGAAGAGGTCGCGTCAGCTCAACAGGCTTTCATTTCCTCAAATGTTATATTTATAAAAAATAACTCTTATGAAGAAATAATTGGAACATTTCTGAAACTTGGGAAAATAACACTTGAACTTAGGGGTTATCAGTCAGCTTCGGGTTATTTTAAGCAAGCCGAAAAGGTTTTTACGGATAATCAAATTGGAAATGATTTCTTATTAGGTGAAATATATTATTATATAGGTTTTACTTATTTCAAATTAGAAAATATAGAAAAGGCTATAGAATATTCATATTTAGCTCAAGAAAAGTTTAAGCAAATAGATAATAAGAAAGAATACGCTAATTCACTTTTATTATTAGCACATGAATATAATAAAAAAGGCGATATTAAGAATGCTATAAAATATTCAGAGATTACTTTGAAAGTTTTTTATGAAATTAACAATTTAAGTTATGTGTCAGAGATAGAAAACAATTTAGGAAGATTATTCTATGAGTTTGAAAATATGGAAGAATCATTTATACATTTAAATAAAGCCAAGGAAATAAGGCAAAAGACTAATGACTTAAAGTTAATAGATACCTTAGTAAATATTTGTGAAAATTATATTAAGCTTAAGTATGTAAATGAAGCTAAGGAAGCTTTAGATCGTATTATAGAATATATAGAAGATGGAAATTATAAAGAGTTATGCCATTACTATTTATTAAAATATAGGGTCGATTTATTAGAAGACAATAAGAACGAAGCAGAAAACACTTTAGTACAGGCACTAAATTTTGTGAAAGAACAAGGGAAAATAAAGGAAGCCGCTGAGATATCTATAATGATTGGAAAGTTCTATATTGAAGGCGGTAGAGGTACGGACGCAGCTAAATACCTAAATGAAGGTGTAGAGTTATTTAAAAAACTAGGAATAATTAAGTAGTTTAACGACATTTCAGAAGGAAAGTCTCCCTCTTCTATAAGAGGGGGTTACGGACTATAACAAAGAAGAAACTTTAGTGGGAATATAAATCTCCTTCTGAAGTCGTTGATATTGCAGCACCGCAGGTGATGATTTAACGACATTTCAGAAGATGATTTAAGTAAAGCTATTTTATGGTTAGCTTCATAAATTAGTTATTTGACTTGTGGATGGGTGATGAGGATGGAAATATTATCAACGGGAGAAAAAATAAAAAGGACTAGAATATACAAAGGATATACCTTGAGAGAAATATGCGATGACAAGATCTCAGTGTCTAAAATGAGCTGTATAGAAAATAACAAGGTCATGGCGGAACGTTGGGTACTTGAACTGATTAGTAATAAATTAGACATAGATCTTGAATATTTAAATGAAAACGTGTTTGATCAAATTGAGGAAAACATTAAGGAGTTGAAACAGAATGACATGAATGTCATTCATGTAAATGATACAAATGATATCAATGATGATGCATTTGAAGCTAAAGTATCTTATAATTTGAAGTTTGCTGAAAAATATAATTACTATGATTTAGCAATTGAACTAATACATATGTTGTTTAATTTTTACTTAGATAAAAAAGACTTTGAGAAGACTCAATTAATTACTTCAAAATATTATGATTTACACCTAAAAACATCAATAGAAGATAATCAATTAACTTACTATATAGACATGGCAAGACGCTTATATATAAAAGAAGATTATCTTCAAGCCTCGAGCTATTATTGTAATGTGAGAAAAGGGTTAAAAGCGAGCAAGACGCCTAATTATAAAAAAATAATAACGGTAACTTATAGTGAGGCTGCCTGTAACATTATGCTTGGAAATTTTGAACACGCTTATCATGTGGGAATAAGATTATTAGATTTACTTAAGCACGTGGATACAGAATTTAAAGCGGCCGAGATATATCATATGTTGGCTATGCTATCTATAAGAGTGAACAATGGCAAGTTCCAAGAATATGAAAAAAAGTCGTATAAGCTGTATAAAGATGAAACTTCTAGTAAGGCAATAGCTATTTTTAATTATGGATCCACAATGTTTGACTGTAATATGAAAGATAGAGCAGTTGAATATATAAATAAGGGTTTAAGCGTATATCCTAGGGGCGATAAGAGAGGACTAGTTAGCTTTATGCTAGATATCGTTAAAGAGCTTATTAAAAATGACGTAATAGAGTTCGCACAGTCTATTTCTGATGAAGTGTTAAACTATGCAATTAATTTAGATGATATTAAATTAATTGAAAAAAGCTATTATTATAAAGCTATTATTCTTGACAGACAAGGAAAGGCATCTAATGCAGAGATGTATATGAACTTGTCTTTAGATTCATTATTGAAATTCGGCGCGAAGCAAAATATATATTCGCGTTACTTAGAAATGGGAAGTATGTATCATAAACTTGGTAATGTAGCTGATTCTATAAAGTATTTCAGTTTAGCGGTCCAATTAGAAAAAAAGATGTAGGTTTGGAATTATCCAAGTCCTACATCTTTTTTTATTTTATTTAGAAGTTTCTCTATTTATTATAAATTGTTTAGCTTTAATTTCTAAACTATCATCTAAAGAAGTTAAAGCTACTTCATTATATTTATTAGTTAATGCTAGTGTAAGTATTCTGTCTGCGAGCTCAGGATTTTTAGATAAAAGGGAGCCATGGAAATAAGTACAGAATGTATTTTTGTAAACGCAGCCCTCATAACCGTCTTCTCCGTTGTTGCCATAGCCAACTTCAACTGTGCCAAGTGGCTTTAAGTTGTTAATATAGGTTCTTCCAGAATGATTTTCAAAGCCTACGTAGGTTTCATCAAAAGCTTCATTATGAATAACTGTGTTGCCTATGAAACGTTTATCTCCGCCTTCAGTGTAAATATCTAAAATACCAAGACCCTCAAGCTGCACGCCCTCAGGAGTAGTATAATATTTACCAAGCAATTGATATCCACCACAAATGGCTAAAAACACTTTTCCACTTTGTATATATTCTTCTATAGCAGATTTTTTGAATTCTATTAGATCAGGGGAAACTATGGCCTGCTCATAATCTTGTCCTCCACCGAAAAATACAATATCATAATCCTCTACTTTGAAAATATCGCCCATAGATATATTAACAATGGTTACTTTAATGCCACGCAGCTCAGCTCTATGTTTCAATATTAAAATATTTCCTACATCCCCATAAACATTCAATAAATCAGGATATAAATGACAAATGTTAATTTCCATAATATTCACCTTCTAATTTAAATTTTTTATATTACCAAATTTTATCTATGTATCCTTTAGCGTGTAAAGATTTTCTTAAATTTATCATGGCAGTATAGGTAGCTAGTATATAAACTATTTCACCATCACAAGCTTTGATTTGATGTAGTAAAGCCTCTTCGTCTTTGCATAAGAGGAAAGACGAAGAGGTAAAACCTGCTACTTTAAGTCTTATGGCCATATCATACAAACGTATTCCTGATATCATAATTTTGTTAATATTAAGGCTAGTTAGACGTTCAAAATTAACATCCCAAATCCATGAAACATCTTTTCCATCAGCATAATTGTCATTTAGCAGAAGCGATAAATTTATTTTCCGTTTATCAAGATTAATAGTGTTTACTGCTTCATCATAGCCAGCTGGATTTTTAACTAATATTATTTTAACCTCTTTGCCTTCAATATTAAGGGTTTCTTGTCTGCCAAAGCTACTAGCTACTGTTTTAAGAGAGTGCTCTATAGAGGTATCTTCAAGGCCAAGTAACTTAGCTACGGAATATGCACATAGGGCATTATAAATATTATAAGTACCTGGTTGGTTTATGTAATACTCTTTATTATTAATATGAACAGTGGAACCACTGGTGTTTAAATCAACAATTTTATCCACAGAGTATGTAAGCTTTGGACGTTTATATCCACAACCGCTGCAATAGAAGTCCCCTAGATGGTTGTAGGTAATAAAATTATATTCATAAGGAGATTTGCAGATTGTGCAAAATTTAGCATCAGCATTGATATCTACAATGTTATTATCATTAACTTTAGTACCGAAACCATAGTATACAATATCATTTTTGAGGTTTAAGTTTCCGAATAAAGATTCGTCCCCATTAAGAAGAAGTGTTGCTGTGGGAACTTTTTCTACACCTTCTAGTATCTTCTTGAGCGTTGTATACACCTCACCATATCTGTCCAGTTGATCTCTGAATAAATTGGTAACGGTAATTATACGCGGAGATATATATTCAGTTACAAACTTTACATTGGCTTCATCTACTTCTATAACAGCTACTTTTTTCTCGCAAGACTTTTTAAAAGAATAATTTGAAATAAAACACGCAACTATTCCTGTATACATATTTGCTCCAGTATTGTTAGTAATTACTTGCTTATTGCTATCTTTTACGATGCTATAAATCATGCTTGTTGTTGTGGTTTTTCCATTTGTACCGGTTATGAGTATAACCTCATAATTATTAGCAATTGTTTTTAAAATATTTTTATCAAGCTTTAAGGCAATTTTGCCGGGAAAATTTGTGCCACCTTGAAATAAAAATTTTGATAATTTCATAATGGACTTTGAAACTAATATACTGAGTAACGACTGAATTTTAATGTTGAACACATCCTTTAATTGTACTTATGCACTTAGTTAATATTGACATTTATATAGAAAAACTCATCACTTATTTTAAAACCTGAATCTTTGGAGAGGTTACTAAATCTACTTAGTAAATTTAGCTTAGCATCGCCATTTAGAGGCGTTGGGCAATAGTCATTTGTATAATTCATAAAAAAAGTCAGTAGTAAAGATGAATAGCTTATTTCATTTTTTCTGTTAATTATTCTTATATGTGATCTTTTTAAGAAAATGCCTCAACCCCACTATTGTTAAATAAATAATTATATATTTAAGCCAATATATAATTATAACATATTTGCATAAATCTCTAACATATTAATGTAACTCAAAATTAAATAATTTGGATTTTTAGTTATGCATTTATTAGAATATAACTATAACACACAAAACGTTAGATTTAACGACATTTTAGAAGGAAAATTTCAAACATCTATAGGTGGGGGTCCCATACTGTAACCAATACTGTTAGTAACAGAAGCCGAAAACATTTTTTTATATTAATAAGACTTATTTAACTATAACAATAATAAATTACTGCGATGAAGGAATTTATGCATAAATAGCATTGAAAGAATTTTTTTAAATTTTTATCTTGCATTTTTATTGGGATGTTGTAGTATGTTATTATAGTAACTAATTTTATAGGCATGTTAAATATACTAATTATTTTTTAAATTATTAGCTATAGAAATAATGATATTATGTAATTGGGGGTAACATTATGGTTTGTTTAAAAAACTTAAATTATTTAAATATAAGAACATCAAAAAAAATATACAGGAATTTACCTGTATCCGATCTAGTAAGTTTTGCGCTGCAAAGAGAAGAAGGTACTTTATCAGAATCAGGTGCATTGGTTGTAAACACAGGAAAATATACAGGCAGATCGCCTAAGGATAGATTTATAGTTTCACAAGAAAGTGTTGAGGAATTAATAAATTGGGGCGATATAAATTTACCAATTGAAGAGGAAATTTTTGAGAATTTGTATAGTCAAGTGTGTAAATATTTAAGTGATAAAGATATATTTGTGTTTGATGGTTATGTTGGTGCTATGGAAGAATATAGACTACCTATTAGAGTAGTAAATGAATTTGCATCAGAGGCATTGCTTTCTAATCAATTATTTAGAAGACCAGATAAAACAATGCTTGAGTATCATAAGGCTGAATTCACAGTAATTGCGGCTCCGGGATTTAAAGCAAAAGGAGCAGAAGATGGAGTAAATTCTGAAGCTTTTATTATAATAAATTTTGATAAGAAAATTGTTTTAATTGGTGGAACACAGTATGCAGGAGAAATTAAAAAATCAATTTTTTCAATAATGAATTTTTTATTACCTGGAAAAGGCGTATTCCCAATGCACTGTTCTTCCAATATAGGTAAAAATGGAGACACAGCAGTATTCTTTGGCCTTTCAGGTACAGGAAAAACCACATTGTCGGCAGATCCAGAAAGAAAGCTTATCGGAGATGATGAACATGGTTGGTGTGATAAAGGAGTATTTAACTTTGAAGGTGGATGCTATGCCAAAACTATAAAATTAGATAAAAATAATGAAAGTGAAATTTACTCAGCATTAAAATTTGGTGCATTGCTTGAAAATGTTGTGCTTGATGATAATAATATACCTAACTA
This sequence comes from Clostridium sp. CM041, assembly GCF_055081035.1. Classification (NCBI taxonomy): domain Bacteria; kingdom Bacillati; phylum Bacillota; class Clostridia; order Eubacteriales; family Clostridiaceae; genus Clostridium; species Clostridium sp. CM041. The sequence goes on along the minus strand of NZ_CM143648.1, from coordinate 1,620,477 downwards.
TGATGATGATAGCTTAACAGAGAATACCAGAGGCGCATATCCTATAGAATATATCGAAAATGCAGAACTAAGTGGAATTGGTGGACAACCAAGCACTATAATATTTTTAACAGCAGATGCTTTTGGAGTTCTTCCACCAATTTCAAAACTTTCAAAGGAAGCTGCAATGTATCATTTTATTTCGGGATATACAAGTAAGCTTGCGGGTACAGAACGTGGGATTACAGAACCGAAGGCGACTTTTTCATCTTGCTTTGGAGAAGCTTTTATGCTAATGAACCCTTCAGTTTATGCAAAGCTTTTAGGTAAGAGAATAGACAAATATGACACTGAGGTGTTTTTGATAAATACAGGTTGGATTGGCGGAGAATATGGGGTAGGTTCAAGAATGAAACTATCATATACGAAAGCTATGGTAAAAGCTGCTCTTGAAGGTAAGCTTAAGGATGTTGAGTATAAGCAGCACCCAATATTTAAAGTAGATATACCGGTGGCGGTGCCAAATGTTCCAACAAAAATGTTAAATCCACAAAATACATGGGGAGATAAAGAAAAGTATGTTTTAAAAGCTAAAGAATTAGCATTCAAATTTGCTGAGAACTTTAGCAAATTTAAAAGGGTTGCTGAAAACATAAAAAAAGCTGGTCCTATATATAAATAATATAAAAACCCGACGGTTAGAAAGCATTATAATCCGACGGGTTTTTATGTGATTTTTGGTGTAAATATGATATACTCATTAAATAAATGAGTATTCACTCGGTATTTTGAATAAGGAGGAATAATGAGAAAGAATGGTGTTTTTTATAGAATTTTAATTTTTGCTATTATAACAGTAGTTATAGTTCTTTGGAATTTTAAAGCTAGAACTGATTTGAGTAGTAAGGATGCAGGTTTGAAAATTACTAAATGGGATGATTTTTATATTGGAGATAATATTCATTTTTATTATTTAAATGCTCAGAATGAAAATTTATCAAAACTTAAAACCAAGTATGGACTAAACAAACTTATAGATAATAAGGCTGATCAATTTGATAACTCCATAAAAATCATGCAATTTATTAATGAAAAAGTAAAAGCGGGAACTGCCTCAATGGCTAGTGATGAAAATGCATTAGAAATAATGGAAGTGGCCTTAGATGGAAATGAAATATCAGATAGTGATTACACAATTATGTATGAAGAGTGTTTATCTTCTGTTGGGATAAGTGTTAGGCGTGGAGTATTGCGAAGCAATGATAAAAGAATTAAAGGTAAATCATATTTTAATGTATGTGAAATATGGAGTGATAAATACCATAAGTGGATAATGATAGACGGTGTCAATGGGTGTTATATGAAAGAGAAAGATATTCCACTTAGTGCTATTGAAATATTAAATAAAGGAATAGGAAAAGTTGAAATTGCCTACTTGAAAAATACTAGTAAATACATAAAAAACATGTCAAGCTACTATGAAAGTTATAGTATATCTGTGGATAACAATAAGTATGGTAAGCTAAAAAGTAATTCTAAAATTACTTTTTTGAAAGAGAAACAGCTTCCTAATATAGAAACAAAGGAAGGGTTTATTGAGCCTACTATTTTTGTTAATAATCCGCAAGTATTTAATGTACCCCCTACAGTTGAATATGCAAATACAGGTAAGGATAAAATTCCCACTTTGATTTTTGCAAAGAGAGACTTGAAAAATGACACTAAAGGGGTGGAAAACTTTACCGTTGGAGCATTTATGAATAGCTATACGCTTACAAATTATTTCATAAGCGTTAATGGTTCCGACTATATAAAAGTAGATACTTTTTATGATTTACAAATCAACAAAGGGATAAATTCTATTAAATTATCACAAGATGGTAAAACTTTATCTAGGGAAGTTGTAATAGAGAAATAAACATATGAACATACAAATAGAATAAATTATGCTTAGAAGGGAGCAGACATTAGATGGATTTAAACGTTATATTGGTGTTAAAAGCTATAATAATAGCTATAGTAGAAGGGGTAACAGAATTTGTTCCTATTTCATCTACTGGACATATGATCATTGTAGGAGATATTATAAATTTTAAAGGGGCATTTGCAAATCAATTTGAGGTAGTCATTCAATTAGGAGCTATTCTTGCAATTATAGTTTTATATTGGAATAAAATATGGAAATCAGTAATGGAGTTTTTTCAAGGGAAACCCTCAGGTGTTAAGTTTTGGACTAATATTATAGTTGCATTTATACCAGCTGCAGTCTTTGGCTTTCTTCTAAATGATAAAATAGATAAATATCTTTTTAATTCAGGAACTGTAGCCGTGGGGTTAATAGTTGGCGGAGTTCTAATGATTATTATAGAAGGCAGATTTAGGGAAAAGTATACAACAGAAAGTATAGAGAAAATAAGTATTAAGCAATCATTTAAAGTAGGCTTTTTTCAATGCTTAGCACTATGGCCAGGTATGTCAAGATCAGCATCGACGATAATGGGAGGTTGGATTTGTGGTGTTTCTACAATTGCTGCAACTGAGTTTTCTTTCTTTTTAGCGATACCAACTATGGTTGGAGCTACAGCATTAACTTTATTTAAAAGTGGAATGAATTTTAGTAATGGAGAAATTATAACTTTGGTTATTGGATTTATAACAGCCTTTTTAGTTGCATTAATTGTGGTTGAAAAATTTGTTTCTTATTTAAAGAAAAAACCTATGAAGGTTTTCGCTGTTTATAGAATAATTGTTGGTGTAGTTTTGCTATTATTAATTAAAATTGGTACTATTTCATTATAAGGGACATTCAAGTAAATAATAAATATTTTTACGCGTAAAAAAAGTATATATTACGTATAATGCATTGAAGCGAGCTTTAGAACTTCTTATTTTATTTTTAATTAAGATGCGTTAAGAAAAACATATGTTTGAGCGATATAGCGAGTTTATGTTTTTTAGCAGATTAATTAAAAACAAAATTAGTAGTTCTTAGCGAAGTGAATGCATTAATAGTAATATATACTTTTTTATTTTTTATTTATGTTCATGCCATCGCTTATAAGTATAATATTTTTATCTAAATCAGTTCTATAGACAATAGAATTTATCTTTTTCAATTTAGCTAAGGTTCCTTTATTTGGATGGCCATAAGTATTAGAAGTTCCACAACTTATTACAGCAATTTTTGGAGAAACTTTATTTAGAAACTCTTGTGAGGTTGATGACTTACTGCCATGATGAGCTACTTTAAGCACCTGAGATTTTAAATTGTAACCATTGTCTAGTAGTTCCTGCTCAGCTAGGGACTCTATATCACCTGTAAATAAATAAGTTGAATTTTTATAAGATACCTTTATTGTACAGGAGTAGTTATTAGTATTTTCATAACTTGTTTTATTTGGTGATAGCATAACGCATGTTGTATTAGGGCCTAAATCTAAAGGTATATTAGGGGCGGATACTTTTATTTTAAGATTTTTATTTCTTAGAGAATTGATCATATCAGCAAATGACTGCGAGGAAGATATTACTTTAGGGGCATAGAATTCATCTACATCGAAGGTTTTAATTATCTTAGCCATACCACCTATGTGGTCTTCGTGGGGATGAGTTGCAACTACATAGTCAAGTTTTTTAACATTATTTTTTTTTAGATATCTAATTAATTTTTGAGTTGAATCAACGGTTCCACTGTCAATTAGTAAGTTTTTATTATTTACTTGAACAAGCATGCAATCACCTTGTCCTACATCAATAAAATGAGTAACCATATTATTTTCTAAATTTAAGTTAGTTGTTATAGTGGATTTATAACATATAGTTATACAGACAGATATAAAAACTAAGACGGTACAAAGTAAAATATATTTTAACCAGGTTTTCTTTGGCATATGATTAATCTCCTATGTAATATTTGAAGCATATAAATGATTTTATCCAATTATATAAAAAAATATCAATATCCAAGGAGAAATTTGAAATAAAGATTATAAACTAGTATAATTATAGTTGTAATTCAATCGTAAAATGAAAGGAACAGTGATATGAGAACTATATATTTTTATTTTTGTTTTATTATCAATTTGATCGGTAAAAGCTTTGAGAAAATAAAATTTAATAGCATAAAAAAACATAAAACTAGAGAAGAGGCAGATGTGTATATATTTAAAGTAGCTACGGAGTGGTCTAATTTTGTGCTTAGGGTTGCAGGATTAAATTTAACAGTCGTAGGAAAAGAAAATATACCAAATGAGCCTTGTGTTTTTGTGGGAAATCACCAAAGTAATTTTGATACACCAGTGATATTATCTAATATGAATAGACTTACTGGTGCAGTTGCTAAAAAAGAAATGAAAAAAATACCAATAATGAGCTATTGGATGAGGCAAATACATTGTGTATTTATGGATAGAGAAAATCCAAGAGAAGCTTTGAAGGCAATTTCGGAAGGTGTTGAAAATTTAAAGAATGGATATTCTATGATTATTTTTCCAGAAGGTACTAGAAGTAGGAGTAACAGTATAGGGGAGTTTAAAAAAGGTAGTATGAGGCTAGCAATAAAGGCAGGGGTACCTATTGTTCCTATAACATTTTATGATACCTATAAAGCGATGGAAGGTAATAATGGGAAAATTAAAAAGGCAAATGCTAAGCTTATAATTGATAAACCTATATATATTGAGGGTATGTCAAAAGAAGAAAAAGTAAAAATTTCAGAAGTAGTACAAAATATAATCCAAAACAATTTAAATAAGGAATGCGAGGAAAAATAGATTTACATGCTTACTTGTTATTTGAAAATAATCTAAAGAAAGAAGCGGCATAATGCTACTTCTTTCTTTAGATTATGCTATAGATTTATTAGCAAAACTTTTTTAATAGATAAGCTCACGAGCACTGCGAGTGATGATTACAGCACTGTAGGTGATAATTAATCGTGTCTTTTAGTTATTAAATCCTCTATAATAGATATTTTAGATTGTAGTAATGCATTTTCATTTTCTAGTTTTAGTATAGCATTATCTCCTTCTTTATGTTTACGAGATAGAGCATTTAAAGTTTTCTGTAATTTCTTGTTTGTGCTTACTTTGTCTTTTATAATTGGTTTATATATTTTACTTAGAGTAAAATTATTATTGATTAATAAGTATGTTTCATTATAAAATGCAATTATATATAATTTGATTTTTTTACATATGTATTTTTTATTTGAAATACTAAAATCTATAAATTTATTCATCTATAATCACCTCAATTATATTCTACCTAAAGAATACTACGAAAGGCAAGGTAATAATAATGGATAAAAACAGTAAGAATTATTATTTAGAGCGTATTAGAAGTAAAATTGATAGGTTGGATCTTAGAAAAAAGCAATATGAAATAAAGCTAGTCCAGCAAAACAAGTTTCTAGAGAAAAATAATTATGATAACCAAAAGCTAAAATTTGAAAATAGTATTTTACATGATCAATATAATAGTCTACTAACATTGCTCGAAAAAGAGGGGATAATTTTTGAGGTGAATTTTAGTAAATATACGCCTTATCAGTGGGAAAATTTACTTATTATAAAAGCGTCAAAGGGATATGAAATTCAAACTAAAAAAGGGAGTACCTTAATGATGCTAGATGAAAAATTTTTAGGTATTATACAAGATATAAAGAAAAGAGATTCTTACAGTTTAATTGTAATAAGAGTTACAGAAAAAACATCTTTGGTTCAGTTGAGATTTAATTGAATTTTAATATAAAAGAAGCTGAATTTGAAACTTCAACTTCTTTTATATTGTATAGAAATATTTATTTGAAAATTATTTAACCTCAGTTCTATCGCTGTCGCTAGCTCTGTCTCTTCCTAAGAAAGATAAAGAGTATAGACCGCATAAACCTACTAGAGCGAAAATAATTCTCGTAAATGCTGTTCCAGTGCCAAATAAGCTTGATACTAGGTCAAATTTGAAAAATCCAATTAGTCCCCAATTTATAGCGCCTATAATAACTAATACTAGTGCAGTACCATCTAATGCTTTCATTGTAAACATCTCCTCTTTCATAAGTCTTAGTATTATTGTTTACAATTTTTAAAAAATTATTACTATATTAAAAAAAATATTTTATTTCACCATGTATTTAATAGTGGCTAATTAATAATATGATAAATAATTAAGTGTAGTTCTTATTAAATACTGCTCACAGATATTTTAGTATAAACTTTTTTGAAATACAAATATAAATAGATAAATTAATGAATAAGCTATTGATATATATTAAAATATGTTTGATAATGTATAGTATACATTTATTTATAGAAAGATAGTGTTAACACTATCTATAGAAAAGGGAGGGATAAAATATGAATATCTTCATACAAATACTTAGCGTTGTTGCATTTGCAATTATTGTTCTTGTAATATATAATGTTTTAAAAACTTATGTACTAGATAAGATAAATATTAACAAGTGGATAGTGCTTTTATTAGCTATTGCAATATATGTGGTTCCTGTGCTCATATGGCCTAATATTATAAAGCATGTAACTTACTATGTAATGACAGGAATATCTGCTATTATGATTTTATGGTTTACGGATTTATCAGGTTTTTTAAAAAATTCGAATATTTTTAAAAAAAATTCAACAAGCATAGGTTCTGCAAATATTAATGGTAAAAAAGATAAGAAGGACGATGTAGTAATTAGGCCCAAGGCTAAACCTAATAGGAATAAAAATAATAAAAAATAATAAAAAGGAGTACAAATTTTCAGCGGGAATTTGTACTCCTTTTAAATGTGTATATATATAGCATTTAATACTTGTTAACTGTCCCCAAATAATTGTGAGATTTTGATTTGTTGAAGCTAACTACATCCAGTAGTAGTTCCACATTCAAGGCAAACTTTACAAGTGCCGTTTCTAACAAGCCTAGTACTTGAGCAATGAGAGCAGGTTTCAGAGTATAATCTTTCCCCTTTAATAGTATCTGTGCTTATGTTAGTAGGGGCAAGGACATTCTCAGCTTCTGCTAGGCCAGTTGAAATTTCAGTCTCACCAGGCATTAGTGGATTTTTAGGTATATTAGCGTTGTCGTAATTTTCAGGCTTAATTTGACATCTACTATAATCTCCTAGTTCTATATCAATAATCTTACTAATTAAATCAGATATAGAAGAAACAGATTTAATATAAGGATGCTTTTGTACAAAACCATAAGGTTCAAATTTTTGTCCTCGAAGCATTTTAGAAATAGCTTGCGCAGGTACATGATGCTGAAGCATTACTGAAATTGCCTTTGAAAGAGAATTTAATAATCCAGTAATTATAGTACCTTCCCTATCTGTAGTTATATATATTTCAGAAATTTCTCCGTTTGAACGCCTATTTATCGTAGTATAGACTTTTACATCATCAATTTGAGCAGGATGAGTAGTTCCATAACGTATTCCAATTGGTTTTTCTCTTGTGGAGTGGTTTGAAGTTTCTTGTAATGACTTTGCTTTCTTTAAAAGAGCCTCGTATGATAAATCCTCAAGTAACAGTTCTTTGTCAACAGATAAAGTAGTGTTTAAAGGTTGACTTGCTTTTGATCCATCTCTATATAAGGAGATACCTTTCACACCTAGTTTCCAAGAATTTAATATTACTTCTTTAAAGTCTTCTATAGTAGCATTCTTAGGTAAATTTACAGTCTTTGATATAGAACCTGATATCATTGGAGTTATTGCCGCCATCATGAGAACATGTCCCATAAATGAAATATATCTTTTTCCGCTACCGCATTTGTTTGCTGTATCGAATATAGGCAAGTGTTCTACCTTTAAATGTGGAGCACCCTCAATTTTTCCATCAATAATTTTTTCATATTCAAAGCCGTTTTCATCAACCTTTTCTTTTCTTAGAATATAATCAAGAATATCATTTGTTTCACTTTCGGAATATCCAAGGTTATCCAATGAGTCTTTAATTACAGGGTTTACGATGGTCATAAATCCACCACCAGATAATTTTTTATAAATAAAATGGCTGAAATATGGTTCAACTGAGGTTGCACCACAATCCATTGCAAAGGAAATAGTGCCAGTAGGAGCTAAAACCGTAACTTGAGCATTTCTAAAACCATATTTTTCACCACTGATTAGTACTTTTGACCAACAGTTTTTTAAAGTTTCACTTATATTGCTTAGGGAATCATTACCTAAAATATCATGGTTAACTTTTATAGGATCATAATTCAAATGTTCATAGTTACTATTTAGAGCTCCAGCAGCTCTTGCATGATTCCTTATAACTATTTGCATATGTTTTTTGTTGATTTCATATTTTTCAAAAGGAGCTAGTTCTTTTGAAAGTAGGGATGATACATAATAAGCCTGTGCAGTCATTATTCCACTTAGCGCTGCAGCTATATTTCTAGCATCTTCTGAGTCATAGGCATAGCCCATTACCATAAATAAAGAAGCTAAATTTGAAAGCCCAAGACCTGTCGTTCTAAATAAATAACTTTTCCTTGCTATATCTTCAGTTGGAAACTGACCCCAATGAATGGAGGATTCAAGGACTAATTGAGTAAGTCCTATTAGATGGACATATCCATCTACATCAAATTTTTTAGTCAAAGCATCATAAAATTTATAAATATTAATAGAAGCTAAATTACAAGCGGTATCATCTAAAAAAGCATATTCTCCACAAGGATTAGTGGAATTAATTCTATTATGTTTAGCATTAACTACTCCATCTTCTCCACCGGGGCAAGTATGCCATGCATTAAAGGTATCATCAAATTGAGGCGCTGGATCAGCACATTGCCAAGCAGCATTATTAAAGGTATCCCATAGATTCTTAACACTTATGTCTGCATCAACTGTGGAATCACATCTCCCTTTAAGAGTAATAGTCTGATTAGGATTTTTCGATAAGGTATCAACTTTCATCATAAATTCATCTGAGAATCTTATGGAGTTGTTTCCATTTTGGCCAGATACAGTCTCATAAGCCTCTCCTTCAAAGCTACCATCATAACCCATTTTAGTAAGAGCGCGTACTTTATCTTCTTCTTTAGCTTTCCAAGTCATAAACTCCATTATTTCAGGGTGATTGATATCAAGGCATAGCATCTTAGCAGCACGCCTTGTAGTTCCACCAGATTTTATAGCTCCAGCATTTCTGTCAAGTCCTCTTAAAAAACTCATAAGACCTGATGAAACACCACCACTAGATAATCTTTCACCTATACCTCGTATGGAGGAGAAGTTAGTTCCGGTGCCAGAGCCACCTTTAAATAATTTAGTCTCTGTTACATACTGCTCAGAGATTGAATGATTGCCAAGTAGTTTATCTTGGATTGAGAGAATGAAACAAGCTGAAGCTTGAGTCCTTGTATAAGCATCTTCGCTTTTAACTATCATTTTTTCTTTTTCATCGTAATAAAAATTATCTAAGGATTCGCCTTTTATACCATAGGACAGGTTAAGACCCGTATTAAACCATTGAGGAGAATTTGGTGCAAACATTTGATTTAAAAATGCATATATTAATTCATCATAAATAATGCTTTTTTCCTCTTGAGATTTAATAATAGTCTCATCAGTCAAGGATTCACACCAAAAATTAACAAGTCTATGAGCTACCATTTTCATACTATCTTCATAACCTTGTTTATTATTAACACCAGATTTTCTGAAATATTTTGAAGCAATAATATCGCAAGAATTTTGAGAGTAATGCTCCGGAAATTCTAAAGCCTTCATATCTAAAAGCACTTTATTTGTTTTATGGTCTTTTAAAAAAACATTTACCTTTTTCCATTTAAATAAATCAAAAACAGTAATAGTTTTATCTTTTTCTAATTCCTTTGTATAAAATCGTTTGATTAAATTTTTTATCTCCGCCATAATTAATACTAGCTTAAAAAGCTAGTATATTCACCTCCTATTAGTTGCATAATAATTAAGATTAAGTCTAAATTATGTAAAACATACTTCTGTATGGTTGATATTACTACACTAAAAGATTTTCTTGATTATTTAGTTTAATTATTATGTGTTATATTAGTATAACACCATATGTAGTAAGTAGAAAAAGAATTGTAACTACAGATGGTATTATATAATAGAATCAAATAAAAATCAACATTAAATATTAACCAAAAAATATGACGAATAAACGGCAAATTTATATAATATAGTAGTATAATAAATACATATTTATTATTATGTAAAATAATAAACCTGAATATTTATTATTATGTAAAATAATAGACCTAAAAGTTTATTATTATGTAAAATAATAGACCTAAAAGTTTATTATTATGTAAAATAATAGACCTAAAAGTTTATTATTATGTAAAATAATAAACCTAAAAGTTTATTATTATGTAAAATAATAAACCTAAAAGTTTATTATTATGTAAAATAATAGACTTAAAAGTTTATTATTATGTAAAATAATAGACCTAAAAGTTTATTATATGTAGAAATAAACTTACGTATTTATTATTTTGGAAGAGGTGATGATGAAATTATGATACATCAATTTGATGGAAAAATACCTAATGTACATAAACATTCTTATATTGCTTGCAGTGCAGATGTTATAGGAAATGTGTCTATAGGAGAGTACAGTAGTATTTGGTTTGGAGCTGTATTAAGAGGCGATATGAATTCCATGTCTATAGGTTCTTATACAAATATTCAAGACAATTGTACAGTACATAATGATGATGAATTTCCGGTTAATATTGGAGAGTATGTAACTATAGGACATAATGCCATAATACATGGTTGTAAAATTTCAAGTTATACTTTAATTGGAATGGGAAGTACTATACTAAATGGAGCAGAAATAGGGGAGTATACTATAATCGGCGCTGGTAGCTTAGTTACTCAAGGAAAGAAAATACCCTCAGGGGTTCTTTGTATGGGAGTGCCGGTAAAGGTCATTCGCGAACTAACTACAGAGGAAAAGGAAGGATTAAAAAAATCAGCTCAGCATTATGTAGAGCTTTCAATGAAATATAATACAAAACAAATAAATGACCATACCTTAATTTAGATTGTTATAGAGCGCGAAAAATGATAATATTAAATGGAATAGAAAAGGTGACAGATGAGCAGAAATATAAATACATGTTTATAGAAAATATTTAGTACAATATGTTGATAAATTTAATAAATATATAGATTGGTCAAAAGTTTAAAAAAGGTAGGAGATAATAAATGATAAAAATAGGAGAATTTAATAATTTAAAAGTAGTTAGGCGAGCAGAATTTGGGTACTATTTGGGCGCAGAGACTGAAAACACTAGTGATGATATATTATTGCCAATGAAAAGTACTTTAGGTAGAGCACTTAATATTGATGATGAAGTTGAAGCCTTCGTTTATAGGGACTCAAGTGATAGGTTAATTTCGACTTTAAAAAAACCTCTTGCAAAGGTTGGTGATCTAGCCTACCTTAAAGTAATTGATATGACTGCAATAGGAAGTTTTGTAGGAATTGGTTTAGAAAGAGACGTATTAGTTCCTTTTAAGGAGGAAAATTACAAATTAGAAACAGGCAAAAAATATCTTTTTTATATATATCTAGATAAGACTGGAAGAATAGCGGCCACTACTTTTATTGATAAATATTTATACGATACAGATTCATATGATATTGATGAGGAAGTGGAAGGAACAGTATACGGAATCCAGACTAATGGTACCGTAATGATAGCTATTGATGATATTTATAGAGCGGTTATTCTAAGAAATGAGAATTATATGAGTATAATACCAGGAGATAGATTAAGTGTACGAGTAAAAAAATATTATGAAGATGGCAAAATGGATGTAACAGCAAGAAAACCAAGACTAGAAGAAAGAGATGTAGTTGAGGAGCAAATAATAGAATACTTAGATAAAAGTGATGGCTTTATGCCATACAATGATAAAAGTTCTCCAGATGATATAAAGAAAGTTTTTAAAACTAGCAAAAATGCATTTAAGAGAGCATTAGGAGGCCTTATGAAAAATGGGCTAATCCATCAAGATGAAGAAGGTACTAGATTAAAATAATTAGATAGGTTTATAACAGTAAAAGGCTGATGAGTTAACTCATCAGCCTTTTACTGTTATATTTTAGATGAACTACGTTTAAATATCTTTACAATTTCATTAAAAAGTAATGGTATTAAGGCTAAAATAGTAACGATACCCCAATCTGCTAAACTTAAAGCATGAACACTAAAAGCATTTGCTAGAGGTGGAATAGTTATTATCAAATCTTGTAGCAGTATACCTAAAACTATAGCTGCAATTAAATATTTGTTTGAAAATAAACCTATTTGGAATATGGATTTTTTATCATTTCTCATATTTAAAGAATGAACAAGCTGAGAGACACTAAGTACTACAAAGGCCATAGTTTGTGCATGCTTTAAAGCATCTTGTGAAATGTTTTTAGGGAATAGTGGGAATAAATTAGTTGTGCCACTATAATATTTTGCACCTATTATAAAGGCTGCTAAAGTTACTAAACCGATTAACAATCCGTTAAGAAGTAAACTTAATGTTGAACCTTTAAATAAACCGTATTTTTGATTGCGTGGTTTATACTTCATTACGTCGGGGTCACCAGGATCGACACCTAAAGCTAAAGCTGGAAGCGTATCTGTAATTAAGTTAACCCACAATATATGGATAGGTCTAAGTGGCGATGCCCAACCTAAAAGTATTGCAAGAAATAAAGCAATAATTTCTCCAACATTACAGGAAATAAGAAATACTACAGTTTTCTTAATATTCGTGAAGATATTTCTTCCTTCCTTTATAGCGGAAACAATAGTTGAAAAGTTATCGTCTATTAATATCATGTCAGCAGCACCTTTAGCTACATCAGTACCTGTTATACCCATGGCTACACCTATATCTGCCATTTTCAGGGATGGCGCGTCATTTACTCCATCACCAGTCATTGATACAATGTTTCCTTTGGATTTAAGAGCATTTATAATTTTTACTTTATGCTCTGGAGACACTCTTGCGAATACCCTTATATTATCAATTTTACTATTTAGTTCATCATCTGAAAGTTTATCAAGCTCAGAGCCAGACATAACGGCTAGAGGATCTTTAGTAATATTAAGGTCTTTCGCTATAGCAAAAGCTGTGTTTTGGTGGTCGCCGGTTATCATTACGGTTTTTATTCCGGATTTCGTGCATACAGAAATAGAATCCTTAACTTCCAGTCTAGGTGGATCTATCATACCTACCAGGCCAATAAGTATTAAATCACTTTCTAAAGAATCAATATCCACATGGGATGTTGGAAGGATTTTATAAGCTGCGCCTAGAACTCTTAAAGCATCATCAGACATTTTATTAGATACATCTAATATTTCTTTTTTTATGACTGGAGTAATTTCTATTATATTGCCTTTAATACAGGCTTTAGTACATAGTTTTAAGAGATTATCAATAGCCCCTTTTGTCATTACATAATATTCATTATCATATTTATTTACAGTAGTCATTAATTTTCTATCTGATTCAAAAGGAATCTCAGCAATTCTTCTATGGGTTTTTTCTAAATGGTCTTTAAATATATTGTAAGTTACCCCAGCTACTAGTAAAGCAATTTCAGTGGGGTCACCTGTCTTTGAATCCTCAGAGTACGTAGCATCATTACATAAAATAAGATTTTCAAGTAAGAGCTTATGCTCATTGTCCTTAATGTTTAAATTGGCTATATTACCTAAGAGGCCATCTGCATAGAATTTTGTTACAGTCATTTTGTTTTGAGTTAATGTTCCTGTCTTGTCTGAACATATAATATTTACTGAACCTAAGGTTTCAACTGCGGGTAATTTACGTACAATTGCATTCTTTTTTATCATTTTTTGAACTCCCATAGCAAGTACTATAGTGACTATTGCAGGAAGACCCTCAGGTATCGCAGCTACTGCTAAACTAATAGACGTAAGTAACATTTCAAAAAGATCTCTTTTTTGAAGAATGCCTACTATAAACATAAGAGCACATATAAGTAACGCACCTATTCCTAGGTATTTGCCAAGTTCAGCCAGTTTTTTTTGAAAGGGTGTCTGGTCATCTACTTTCTCATCTAACATTTTAGCGATTTTACCTAGCTGAGTATTCATTCCAGTAGATACGGCAATGCCTATACCTCTACCGTAAGTTGCGAGTGTAGACATGAAGAGCATATTCTTTTGATCGCCGAGTGGAATATCATCACCAGTTAAGACTATGGAGGCATCTTTATCTACTGGCACAGATTCTCCTGTAAGTGTAGATTCTTCAATTTTTAAATTTGCAGTTTCAATAAGCCGTAAATCGCAAGGCACATATCTTCCAGCGTCAATAATAATGATATCACCAGGTACAACTTCGTTAGATGGAATTTCTTTTAACTGTCCATCGCGTCTAACTACAGCCTTAGGCGTAGATAATTTTTTTAGTGCATCAAGAGCTTTTTCAGCTTTTGACTCTTGAATAATTCCGACTGTAGCATTAATAACAATTACAATAGCAATTATAACTGCATCACTTATTTCACCAAGGAGGGCAGAAATTACAGCAGCTGCAATTAAAATATAAATTAAAATATCATTTAATTGGGAAAAAAACATAGATATTAGGGTTTTAGGCTTTTTAGTTTCTAACTGATTTAGTCCGAATTTTTCTCTTTTTAGGTCTGTTTCTTTTTGAGAAAGTCCTGTTATTGGATTGGAGCCTAATTCTTTTAGAACTTCCTCTATAGTTTTGTTAAAAAACATGAATATCACCTCGTGTATAGTATTTGTTGTTACCTTATAATTTATTAAAAATAAAATACAATGCCTAATATTCCTGAAATTATTATTACTAAAATTGGATGGAGTTTATTGGTTAATAATATTCCTAAAACTATAATTCCAATTATTATACTTTTAATATCTTTATATGATTCCATTCCCATTGATAAGAATACAGAGATTATAAGGCCAATTAGTGCAGGCCTCATACCGGATAGTGCAGCCTTCATTATATAGGATTCCTTAAATTTTGAAATATAGTGATTAGCTATGGAAACTAAGATAAAAGAAAATGAAACTACGCCTAGGGTTGCAGAAATAGCACCGAGTACTCCAGAAACTTTATAACCTACAAAAGTAGCTGAATTTATGGCTATGGGTCCCGGAGTCATTTGTGATATACCAATAATATCAACAAACTCTTTAAAGGTAATCCAATTATTAGTGGATACAATTTCTCTTTCGATAAGTGGAAGCATAGCATAGCCTCCACCAAAGCTAAAGGCACCTATTTTAAAGAACGATAGGTAAATTTTAATTAAAATAGACATTTACTTCACCTTCTTTCCAAGAAATATAATCCCGTATAAACCAGATAAAAGTATAACTATAACAGGGTGTACATTAAAAAATAGTATACTTACCATAGAAATTAAGATTATAACAAGGTTTACATAGCTCTTCTTTAAGGATTTGGATAAGCTTACTACAGCTATGAGTATAAGAACTGGTACTGCAGCAGAAATGCCTTTGAAAACTAAATCAACATAATAATAATCTCTAAATTGCATAAAGAAAACTGCAATGCATAATATTATGAAAAATGAAGGTAAAATCACACCTAGAAGTCCGATGATAGCGCCAATTAGGCCGTTAATTCTATAACCGATAAATATACTACTATTAACCGCTAAAGCTCCAGGAAAGGTTTGGGAAACAACAATTATATCCATGAAATCTTCTTTTGAAAGCCATTGTTTTTTACTTACAACTTCAGTCTCAATGAGCGGTATCATTGCATAACCTCCACCAAAAGTAAAAGCTCCTATTTTAAAAAAAGTCCAAAACATATTGAGTAATCTTTTCGTTTTTCTCACCTCAAATAGTTTAATGTGCACTCTCGGAAACTCTTAAGGCACTGCTAACTCTTGATTCATTTTGCTCAAAAATCAACTTCACCTCAAAAATTCGTGGTGCCTCATATTGTACGAATAACCTAGAAAATTTAAGCTATTCGTATTATTTTTTATTTTTTTTACTTAAACATTGTGAAATAAGACTTGACAGCTAGTAAAAATTCGCAAAATTAAATATGTATATTTTTTACATTATTTCATTTGCGAGGAGTGTTTTTATGTTAACTGTTAAGGTTTCTCATTCCCAATATCAATATTTTCTTGAAACATTTTTAGAAAAATTCTATATTCAAACCAATCAACAAATCACTTTGTTTGAGCGTAGTTCACAAATAACTAAAATATGGTCTACCGACCTAACCGGAATTGTCCCTCTAATAGAAAGTACTTATTCTAAATCTAATCAAGGAGCTCCGCCAAAAGATGCGGCAGCATTACTCAGGTCACTTATTATCATGGCTTATTGTAAAGAAACTAGTATATCCTCTTGGGTAAAAACATTACGTTCAGACCCTTTCTATTCAATTTTATCTGGTTTTATACCCGCTTGCTATTCAGACTCTAAAGCCGAAGGCATACATGTTGACCGACTTCCTGGTGTAGGTACTTTTTATGATTTTATGGATAGGCTGATTCATAAGGATAAGATCCTTAATAAATCCAAACTGCGTAAAATTAAACGTAAACCACGTAAAAAGCAAAAGAAAAACCAAAAGATGAATAACTCCAAATCTGGTGTAGTTGACCGTTTAGTTAAAAGAATCTTAAAATTTGATAATTTAAAGCTCCTTGACAGAAGCGAATCCAAAATGAACAACATACTTAAAGAATTATTTGTTATTCCTTCTTTATCAATGGGTATTTTGGGCGATCCTTCTAAACTAAATATTGCTGGCGACGGAACCTGTATGCCAACACAGGCTTCGCCTTACGGTAAAAAAGTTTGTGATTGCAAACTTAAACCAGGAGAACATTGTGACTGTTATCGAAAGTTTACCGACCCCAGTGCTAGCTGGGGTTGGGATAGCTTTAATGAACATTATTACTATGGTCATACCTATCATGGATTTACTGCCTGTGATAGCTTTTACAGCCTACCTATCCATATTAAATTTGTTAGCGCGGCACGCCATGATGCTGTTACTGGAGTTTATGCACTTAAAGAACTTGTAGATTTATATCCTGAAATTAAATTTCATTCTGTAGCCTTAGATTCTGCTTATGATGCTAATGCTTTTTATCTTTTATGCATGCATTATGGAATAAATCCTATTATTGATTTAAATTCACGTTCTTCAAAACCATCATCAAATAGTGAATTTGTTAAACTTGATAAGAATGCTATTCCACACGGAACTGTTTGTGGACATCAGCTTCGTAATTGGGGAATTATTACTAAACAATATAGACATAAATGGTTATTCCCAGTTCAATGTGAAAACTGTGAAAAATGTCCTATGAAAAGCAATAAATCTTATTACACTAAAACATTAGATAACCCAAGGTATTTTACTCCAATATTAAGAGGTTCAAAACAATGGAAATCTCTTTATAAAAGACGTTCAACTACTGAAAGGTGTTGGGATAGAATAAATAATAATTTTCATGCTGAAGATGCAATTATTTATTCTGTTGGGTATAGAATAACAAGGGTATTTCTTGGTGCATTTTGCTGTTTCATAGATGCTTGGGCATCAGAAAAATTAATAGCCCTTGCTGATATTTTCCCAACTCTTAAAAATATAGCTGCGTAATTTAAAATAAATTTCAATTCAATAACCAGCCTACGGCTTTTTTTAATAGTGTATAAAAAAGTCTTTTTGTCATGCCCGTAATTAATTCAAATATAACTTTTCATTCAAATAAGCACTTTTAATACTTAAATATGGAAATTGTTAATTATTGTTTTCCGACTATACTATTTAATTTTTGATCATATCAATAGAAATGCCCTTAAAAGTATGAAACTATACTTTTAATCTATAATATTTACCATATAAGTATACTATTATAAAAAAAAATTGGCAATTGTATAAGCAAAAAGAATTAGCTTCTTATAAGTGGTAGGAATTAATTTTTATTTGTGTATATTTTATTTCGGAAAGTTAGATATAATATATATAAGAATATAAGCAGACGTGATGATTTTTATAATAATTAATATTGATAAATAGGAGATGGAGAAAATTATGGAAATATCAAGAGCTAGAAGAAAATCACCTATTACACCTGATAAAAAAACTGTGTCTAGTAAAAAAGATTTTTCTCAAAATTTTAGTTTTGCTAGACAGCAAAACTCAGAGCAGCAACTAAGAGATATGATGGATGTAATAAAAAAGAAAGGAAATAGGTTAAGTATTACAAAATGCTTTTCAGATGTGAAGGCATATAAAAATTTAATTAGAGAATACTTGGATTCTGTTTTGAAACACATGTATGAGCTTAAAAAGGATATTAGTTTTTGGCAAACACAATATTTCATAACGGTGGATACCGTAGACACTAAACTAGAGGAACTTACGCAAATGTTGTTGAATCAAGAAAAAGAAAATCTTGATATTGCAAATACTATTGATGAAATTTCAGGGTTAATTGTAGATATTTATAAATAAAAAAGTACACATATTTTGTAAAGTTTATTATAGAAACTTCACAAAGTATATGCACTTTTTTCAAAAGTCTAAAGGAAAGAATTAAAACTAGCATCTGACGGCATTCTAAGATCTCCCCTTGGGGATACACTTATAGTTCCTACTTTTGGACCGTCGGGCAGAGCTGAACGCTTAAATTGTTGAGTAAAGAATCTTTTTATAAATTTATCTAACCATTTGCGTATATCTTTTTCGCAGTAATCAGCTTTGAAAGCTTCTTTAGCTAAAAATAATATTTTACTTGGCGAAGTACCTTGTTTCATAAAATAATAAAGGAAAAAGTCGTGTAGTTCATATGGTCCTACTATGTCTTCAGTTTTTTGAGTTATTTGACCGTTCTTATCTTTGGGTAGAAGTTCAGGACTTATAGGAGTGTTAAGGATATCTAAAAGAATGTCTGTTACTTCCTTTGAAGCTTCTTTATCTGCTACATATTTAACTAAATATCTCACCAAAGTCTTAGGGATTGAGCAGTTTACGGAATACATAGACATATGATCACCATTATATGTGCACCAACCTAAGGCGAGTTCTGATAAATCTCCAGTACCTATTAAGAGTCCACCTTCCTTATTTGCAACATCCATAAGAATTTGAGTTCTTTCTCTCGCTTGAACATTTTCATAAGTTATATCATGTTTTTCCACTGGATGATCTATGTCTTTAAAATGCATCAGACATGCATCTACTATATTAATTTCTCTGAGTTCTGTTCCTAAATTTTTACATAGGTTTATTGCATTCATATAAGTCCTATCTGTAGTTCCAAAACCAGGCATAGTTATAGTGATAATATTTTTTCTGGGTATTTTTAAAAGGTCGAAGGTTTTAACTATAACGAGTAATGCTAAAGTTGAATCAAGCCCACCAGAAATCCCAATAATAGCCTTGTTAAGACCAGTATAAGAGAATCTTTTAGCAAGGGCTGAGGATTGAATATTAAATATTTCCTTGCAACGTATTTCACGTTTATATAAATTAGAAGGAACGAAAGGATGCTTATCGATATTTCTATCAAAAACGCCAAAATCTACATTCCTAAATTCAAAGGGAATTTCACATGCTTCAAAAGGGCATATAGAAATACTATTTCTAAAACTGGTATTCTTTAATCTTTCACTGTTTAATTTATCTATATCAATAATTGAAGTAACAATTTCATTTTCTCTTTGAAATCTATTATTTTCTTTTAAAACTAAACCATTTTCGCTAATTAAAAGATGGCCACTGAAAAGTAAATCTGTAGAGGATTCAAAAACACCAGAGGATGCATATAAATAAGAACACATACATCTTGCGCTCTGGGATGAAACTAAGGATTTTCTATAATCAGCTTTGCTAACTAATTCATTTGATGCAGATAGATTAGAAATTATATTCGCACCTTGAAGAGCTAAATAGCTACTTGGAGGAATGGTTACCCAAAGATCTTCACAAATCTCAAATCCGAATTTAATATTGCCACTTGTAAATAATAAATTTGTCCCAAAAGGGATGCCTTTTGCAAAAGAAAGATTTACAGTTTTGCTTATGAGGCCAAGACCTTCAGTAAACCATCTTTTTTCATAAAACTCAGAGTAATTTGGAATATAGCTTTTTGGTACTATTCCTAAAAGTTTACCGTTAAATATTATATAAGCACAATTATATAGAGAATTGTTATAGTATAAAGGAGACCCTACAGCAATTAGGATTTCTTTATTTTTAGAAAACTCACATAGAGATTCAATTGCCTTTTCAGATTTTTCAATTAGTTGATGTTGTAAAAATAAATCAGCACATGTGTAAGCTGTTATGCAAAGTTCTGGGAAAACTATGAATTTTGATTTCTCATCATAAGCCTGATTAATGCAGTTTTTTATGTTGATTAAGTTAAATTCTATATCTGCCACATTTACAATTGGACAAGCAACAGAAACCTTTATAAAAGAAGTTTCCAAACTAATTCACGACCTTTCTTTAGTTTTTCAAATATAGTATATGTAAAACTGACTTAAATAATAAATATTTACTGAAATTATATCATATTAGCTAGATTAGTAGGGACGGTTAATGATTATTTTACCATTATTTTTTATTGCCTTTTTAATAGTTACTAACTGTCCCTTGCTATTGTGACAATTTCAATTGTGAAGAGAATGAGAGCAGATATGCGAAAGAAGAAGTCTAAGACGATAAGAAGATGTATAATGCACTAAAATTAAACTTTATTAAGTTTAATATATAAAACATAAAATATATAATTATAGTAGTAACATAATAAAATTGTATTATAAAATGCACAGAAGATGTATAATTAAGATAGAAGTTAGTAATACGTAGGGGAGAAGAGTGTATAATATTAAGTGATATTCGTAAGGGGGTACAACATGAACTGGACGCCGATGATATTTTGGATAGTTGTAGCATTAGCAGCATTAGTTATTGATATTACAACTAGTAGTTTTATGTTTATATGGTTTGCTGTAGGTGCAATGGCGGCAATAATTGCTATTGGGCTAAGTGCATCAATAATTGTTCAAGTAATTGTTTTTGTAGCAGTTAGTGCAGTGGTTATGGCTGTGGGTTATCCTATAGTCAAGAAAACTATAAAAAAAACTGTGAAAAAAACTTTAACTATGGAGGAAGGGTATGTTGGGAAAGAATTTACAATAACAAAAGATATTGATGAAAAAGCAAACATTAAGTTTCAAGGGATTTATTGGACTGTAAAAAATGTTGGAAAACCTTTGAAAAAAGGTGAATCAGTTCAGGTTATCGGTATAGAAGGGAATAAATTACTAATAACTAAAGTATAAGATATATTAAAATATAAGGGGGAATTTGTAATGGGAATAGGAACAGTTATAGGCTTGTTTATATTATTTGTAATAGTTATAATGATTTTATCATCGATTAAGATTGTTAATACTGGATCTGTGTATTTAGTAGAAAGATTTGGTCAGTTTCATAGGATACTAGAACCAGGCTGGCATTTTACAATTGTATTTGCAGATTTTGTTAGAAGAAGGATTTCTACTAAGCAGCAAATATTAGACATACAACCACAGAATGTTATAACTAAGGATAATGTTAATATATCGATTGATAATGTTATATTTTATAAGGTTATTAACTCAAGGGACGCGGTCTACAATATTGAGGATTATAAATCAGGTATAGTTTACTCAACTATAACTAATATGAGAAATATCGTGGGAGATTTGACTTTAGATGAAGTATTATCAGGAAGAGATAGAATAAATTCTAAGCTTCTTGAAATAATCGATGAAATCACGGATGCTTATGGAATAAAAATATTATCTGTAGAAATTAAAAATATAATTCCACCGGCTGAAATTCAACAGGCTATGGAAAAACAAATGAGAGCAGAGAGAGATAAGAGAGCATTTATTCTTACAGCAGAAGGTGAAAAACAAAGTCTAATTGAAAAAGCTGAAGGACATAAGCAAGCTCAAATATTAAATGCAGAGGCTGAAAAACAAGCAAATATTAGACATGCAGAAGGAATGAAGGAATCTCAACTTCTTGAAGCAGAGGGTAAAGCTCGTGCTATAGAGACTATTGCAATTGCAGAAGCAGATGCAATAAGAAAAATAAATACAGCTATTATAGAGTCAGGTACAAATGAAACGGTAATAGCATTAAAACAGATAGATGCTCTTAAAGAAATGGCAAAAAATCCAGCTAATAAACTTATACTTCCAAATGAAACATTGTCAAGTTTAGGCAGTATAGCAGCCATAGCTGATATGTTAAAAATGAATAAGGACTGTGAAAATAAATCAATATAAAGGAAAGCCTGAGCGATCAGGCTTTCTTTTTATTTTTTGAATGAGATTTATTGTTTTTTTTCTGAACTGAATAACCAAATTTCCCTAAAGCGTTAGAATTAACACTGAAATATTCACCATGAGAATATGTAATTAGATCTGCTTTTTCAAAATGAATTTTTCCAAGATTATCTATTAAGTTATTATCTACATGAGTATTTACAATTTCGGCTAAAAATAAATCATGGGTACCTAAAGGTGTGATGCTTTTAACTTTGCACTCTAAAGCTATTGAGCATTCAGAAATTAGAGGCGCTATGACATCCTTGCCATTTTCAATAGTGAAGTTCATTTCGTGAATTTTATCTATTTGCTTACCAGAGCGTACCCCGCAATAATCAACTTCGCGAACCATGCTAGAATTAGGTAGATTTACTACAAAGTCACCACTTTCTTTTATATATTCATAAGAAAGTCTGTCGGGTCTTATGGCTACAGTTATCATTGGTGGTTTAGTACAAGCCATTCCTATCCATCCTACTGTAAAAACATTTGTTATTCCCTCTTTATTTTTTGAGGTGATTAATACTACGGGAACAGGGTTTAACATTGCACTGCCTTTAAATATAGTTTTTGTCATATATTTTCACTCCTATATCTTTATATTGTATAACATTACCCATTATACAATACCTTAGAAGATTTATACAGATGAGAGTAAATTGATTTAAAGAACAGTTAAAAAGTTCACTAATAATAATTTTTTGATAATATGGTATAATAAGTGTATATAAATATAGGTATGGTGATAATTATGACGATGGCAGGAAAAATAATATATGGGTTTGGAAAATTAGTTGGAAATACCGCGGGATATAGTGTTAAACTAACGGGTAATGTTATTTCATCTATAGCCGAAATTTCAGGAAATGAAAAATTAGCCATAAACACTAAGGGGTATGCTACGATAGCTTCTAAAGGGATTGATAAAGCTGTGAAAATAACAGCAGCAGTAACTGCTGTTGCAATAGATAAAACTATTGATGTAGCTTTAAATACTGCACAATATATTGCTGAAAACGCTGTGGAAACAAAAGTGCGGGTTTATGGGCAATCAGAGAAATTCTACGATAAAGATAAATATATAGAGGTTGACTATGAGGTTCTCGAGAAATAAATGGTAATATGTTAAAAAAGATACTTTAATGCAATATTAATTAATTATTTAAATAATATTACTTTGCAAATATATAGTTTAGTGATATAATTTATATGAGAGTAAATGTGAAATATGAAATATTGCTAAAAAAAATGAGAGCTACACTAACCAATCTGTTAAATAATGGATTAATTAGTGTAGCTTTTTGTGTTTAACGATATTTTAGAAGGAAAGTCTTCCGCTTATATAAGGGGGAGTTCAATACTATAACAAAGAGAAAACTTCAGTGGGAGTATAAATCTCCTTCTGAAGTTGCTAATATTGCAGCTCCGTAGGAGATGACTTAATGTCATTTCGAAATATAAATAGGGGATGAAGTTATGATAGTAGAAAATTTTAAGTTTAAAGATAAGGGTGACTTAGAGATATTTGTATATAAATGGCTACCTGATGTGAACGTACAAATTAAGGGGGTAGTTCAGATAGCTCATGGAATGGCAGAGACGGCAGCAAGGTACGAAAATTTTGCAAGTGCACTAACAAATGATGGACTCATTGTTTATGCTAATGACCATAGAGGGCATGGAAAAACCGCAGGGGAAGTCCGAAAACTAGGAGAATTAGGTGAGGATGGATTTAATTCAATGGTTGAAAATATGCATGAACTAAGTGAGATAATTAAAGAAGAAAATCCTAATTTACCTATATTTTTATTTGGGCATAGTATGGGATCTTTCTTAACACAAAGATATGTTTGTTTATATGGAAGTGGATTAAAGGGGGCAATTATTTCAGGATCCTGCGGCAAGCAGGGAATTATTATAGATATAGCAAGACTTATAGCAAAAAGAGAGATTAAGAAAAGTGGAAGAATTGGGGAAAGTAAGAAATTAGATAAATTATCTTTTGGAAGGTATAACAATTCTTTTAAACCAAATAGAACAGCATTTGATTGGTTAAGTAGGGATAACAAACAAGTAGATAAATATATAGACAATCCATTCTGTGGGACGGTTTTTACAACGGGATTTTTCTATGATTTTTTAGGTGGACTAAAGGATATAGCTGATGACAAGGAAATTAAAAATATTCCTAAAGATTTACCCATTTATATTTTCTCGGGGGATAAAGATCCTGTAGGAAAGAATGGAAAGGGTGTTCTAAAACTGGTTAAGACTTATAAAGGACATGGAATCAAGGATTTAACTTATAAACTTTATAAGAATGGAAGACATGAGATGCTTAATGAAACCAACAAGGAAGAAGTAATTGTGGATGTAATAAGGTGGATTAAGGTACATTGAGTTTATTATAAAACAGTAAAAGCAACAGGAGATATGGGTATTGTCTACTGTTGCTTTTAATTTTAAGAAATATCTATTAAAAATTTAATTTAACTCAATAACTCCTGTAGAGTGAACTTGTGAGTAATATATGTTTACAACTTGCAAACGTCAATATATTAATTAAGATTTATTTAATATGGCACTAAGAATATAAAGGGAGTTGCCTACTTCATGATAACTTTGCTTGAGGTCCACCTTATAGCCTAGTTCAATTGCCGAATTATATAAGTGACTAAGCCCTATGCCCATATCTATACGGTTGGTGTCTTTAAGCATCTTTTTAGTTAAAATATTTCTGTTATCTAGATATAAGTCAAATTTATTATTGTTAATTGATAATTTCCAAGGTTGAGAGTTAATTGCAGAGGGGGCATCAATAAGTGATTGTATTATAGTTTTATACTGATTTTCATAAGCACCAGTAACTAGTTTGCTTTTATCAAATCTCTTTCTATTTACAACTGGTTTTAATTGAGAAGTTGGGTACCCAAAAGCAACTAAAATTATATAACTTTGTTTATCTTTTACTTTGAATATTGATTTAAACAACTCCTGTTTAATAGCACTTCCTAACCAACAAGTTCCAATGCCAAGCTCTGTTAGCCTAAGAACTATTTCCTCACCAATGAAGCCTATATTCTCTAAATGACCTTCCTTAATTTCGGAAGTAAAGGCTAAATAATGCGGAGCTTTAACTTTTGTATATTTGGAAATAAGACCTTTAAATGTATCCGTAATTTTTTCACCATCTTCAATTAGTAATGTTTCCATAGGTATATTGTCAAACAAAGGTTTAGCATCATTTATAATAGTTTTAATCTTTTGTAAATGTTCCACGGACATTTTTTTATCTTTATAATTTCTTATGGATTTTCTTGAATTTATAGCTTGTATCATAATAAATTCCTCCACTTTATCTAAATTTTCGACTGCTATTTAGTATTACAGCATCGAATATGATGAACGGCTGAACAGGTGACAATTAAACTTTAGACAATGCTTTTTTGCTGCCAATTACAAGTACTAAGACAAAGACAGAAGTCAGAGCTATAGTTCCCCCAGGGGCACAGTTTATGTAGTAAGATATAAGAAGTCCTAAAATTATGTCAATAAATCCGAACATTATTGAGTAAAGTAGGGTATGCTTAAAACCTTTATTGAGTTGCAGTGATGTTGCTACAGGTAACGCTATCATAGAGGACATAACAAGTATTCCAAGTATTCTTAGCGATGCTGAAATAGTAGCTCCTACGAGTAGCGCAAAAACATAGTTAATCACCTTAACTTTTACACCAGAAACCTTAGCACCCTCTTCATCGAAGGTAATATATAATAATTGATTATATAAAGAAAGTAGAGTTACTATAGAAATAATACTAAGTACAAGCATTATGTATAAATCATTTTTTGTAACAGTCAGAATGCTTCCAAATAAATAAGAATTAACATTGGCACCTGCTTTACCAGTACTTACTAAAGTTATACCAACACCTACACTAAATGTAAGTAAAATTGCCAAAATCAATTCTGCGTATTTTTTATAATAATCTCTTAAAAATTCAATAGATAAACCGCATAGAGCTGTAAAAACAAAAGCACAAATTATGGGGTTATATCCAAGAACTAAGCCAATAGCCACCCCAGCGAAGGAGGCGTGCGACATAGTATCTCCCATCATGGAATACCTTTTTAATACAAGAAAAACCCCTACAATTGGGAACAAAATAGAAATTAAAACTGATGCAATTAAAGCATTTTGCATAAAACCATATTCAAACATAAAGTAATGTTACCCCCTTTCTTCATTTAATTTATTTTTATAATTATGTATATTATAAAGTATTCCGCTACCATTACCCATTTCAAAAATATCAGTTGAATTATCTAATGCAGCTTTTAAATTATGTTCTACAGAAACAACTGTAATACCTAGGTTTTTATTTAAGCCTTTAATAATTCTATATATATCTTCCATACTTTGAATGTCTACACCAGTAGAAGGCTCATCTAAAATTAATAGCTCAGGGTCACCAATTAAACTTCTAGCAATAAAGATTTTTTGTTGCTGACCTCCAGAAAGATTTCCAATAAGCGTATGAGTATGACTTTCCATACCTACAGCTTGTAGACTTTTTAAAATTAAACTTTTATCTTTAAGCTTTAAGACTTTCCTGTGGCAATTTAGCATCTCATAAACTGTTATAGGAAACTGCGCATTAAAATTTTCAACTTTTTGCGCTACATATGCGATTTTAGAAGTAAATATAATAATTTGACCACTATTAGGTTTTAATAAGTTCAATATTAATTTAACTAAAGTACTCTTGGCACTACCATTTTCACCTAGTATTGAGACGTAGCTACCTTTTTCAATTTTAAGATTAACCTTATCTAGTATATATGGCTTTGAATTTGTATATGTAAAACATAA
This sequence comes from Clostridium sp. CM041, assembly GCF_055081035.1. NCBI lineage: Bacteria > Bacillati > Bacillota > Clostridia > Eubacteriales > Clostridiaceae > Clostridium > Clostridium sp. CM041. Next base: position 1,593,212 of record NZ_CM143648.1, on the reverse strand, counting down.
ATTTTTTATGTTAATCATGTAAATCCTCCTCACTAATTCTTTCAGTTAACAACTATTAATTATTACAAAATTAACTATGCAAAAGGCAATAATAATATGTGCACAAAAATAGTAGCAACAAATAGTATACACCCAAATGCGAATAACTTGCAATAATCTCTTAGTGTTATAGATAAATAAATATATTAATATTTTTCATAAAATTTATATAATTGGTAAAACTGTATATGGCGATACTTAATTTAAAAGTATATATAATGTTGTTTAAGTATCTACCAATAAGAGATACATGTTTATATGTATTAAGAAAGGTAGTGTTATTTTGAATAAAAACGAAATCTCAGCTCATGTTATTAGTAGAGTAGCGAAAGACAATCAAGGAGAAATTACAGCATACGAACTTGAAAATGGAGAAATAGTTTCAAAAGAACAAGCAGTGCTGCTTGCAAAACAAGGAAATATAAGTGGAGTATCTGTCTCAACTTCAAAAAAAGGTGAAGAATTTTTAAAAAGTCTACCTGATCAAGATAAATCCAATAATTTAGACAATTTACCAGTTATAGATGATAATGATATCTATTAAAGACATAAAAAAACAGGGACGTTCGTTATAGGCCACTGAAAAACTATATGAAAAATCGTCATCTAATTAAAGATGGCGATTTTTTATATAAAAGATTAAAAAACAAAAAGGAATTTTAAAAGATATGTCGAATTAGTATAGTAGAATAAAATAAAAGGGGCTAAACTATTATGCTAAAAGGACAATTGGAAATAAAAATAAATACATACCATGGCTTATATTCGTTAATTATTCCGAAAGATAACATTTTAAAGCAAATTAATGACCTTGTTGACTTTTCATTTGTTTATGACGAATTGATGATTAACTATAGTTCATCTATGGGTAGAGGTGCTATTAACCCCATAATGCTATTTAAATATTTACTTTTGAAAGTAATATATGAATTGTCTGATGAAGATGTTGTTGAAAGAACTCTTTATGACATGTCCTTTAAATATTTTCTAAATTTAGCCCCAGAAGAAACAAATTTAATAAACTCAAGTACACTAACTAAATTTAGAAAGCTTCGCCTTAAAGACATGAATTTATTGGATTTATTAATAAACAAGACTGTAGAACTTGCTATAAAAGAGGGAGTTTTAAAAAGTAAAGCAATAATAGTTGATGCTACGCATACCAAGTCACGTTATAACCAAAAGTCAGCAAGCGAGGAATTATTGAAACGTGCAAAAAACTTAAGAAAAACATTGTACGGAGTACATCCTGGTATTAAAGAAGAGTTACCTAATAAAGTTACAACTGGAGTACTTGAAGATATTCTTGAGTACTGCAAATTATTAATTGATACCATAAACGAGAAGCCAGAAACTGCAGCAAATCCAGCTGTGAAAACTAAATTAAACTACTTAATTGAAGCTATTAATGATGACTTAGAAAATCTAAAAATATCAAAAGATGAGGATGCAAAAGTGGGGCATAAAACTGAGGATAGTTCTTTTTTTGGATATAAATCACACCTTGCTATGAGTGAAGAACGTTTAATTACAGCAGCTGTTATTACAACTGGCGAAAAAAGTGATGGAAAGGAGCTCATAACCTTAATAGAAAAAAGCCGTGAGGCTGGTATAGATGTAAATGAAGTAATTGGAGATACAGCTTATTCTGAAAAGAAAAACCTAGAATATACAAAAGAAAATAAAATTGCATTAATTTCAAGACTAAATCCTGTAATTTCACAAGGAATGCGAAAAAAAGAAGATGAATTTGAGTTTAATAAAGATGCTGGTTTATTTGTATGTCCGGCAGGTCATATGGCTATTAAAAAAGCAAAACAGGGAAAGAAGAATGTTGGTAAAAATCAAGTGCTAACCTACTATTTTAATGTAGAAAAGTGTAAAAATTGTGTTCATAAAGATGGGTGTTATAAAGAAGGCGCTAAATCTAAAACTTATTCAGTTTCAATAAAGTCAAATACTCACAAAGATCAAATAGAGTTCGAAAAAAGTGAATATTTTAAAAAACGAGCTAGGGAACGTTATATGATAGAGGCTAAAAACAGTGAACTTAAGCACCAACATAGCTATGATGTAGCAATATCGTCAGGCTTAATTAGTATGCAAATGCAAGGTGCATTATCAATCTTCACTGTGAATCTAAAGAGAATAATTAAGTTGAAAAGCATGAAATAGGGCTTTTAAAACTTAATTATAAAATAAAAAGCATGAGATATCCAAAATATGAATATCTCATGCTTTTTCTATTCAAGCTTGAAAACTCTACTAAATAAAGAGTGCTTTTTTCAGCGGCCTCGTTCGTTATCCCTGTTTTTTTATGTCTTTAATAAGGGACAGTTAACAACTAATTCACATTAATTGTTAACTGTAATTTAAATCCAAAAAGTTTTTCCTTTGAAAAAAGGGGAAGATGTGTTTAAATGTGTTAATATTATGTAATAAACTATATAAGCAGGAGGGTAAACAAATGGAACTGCTAAACAACACATTACAGCGTATTAAACCACTAAATAAAGAGGCTATGAAAAAAGCGTGGGATAGACTTGATAGTTTATCAAAACCTATAGGAAGTCTTGGTGAAATAGAAAATATTATAGCTAAGATGGCAGGAATTACTGGAGAGATACATAACAAAATTAATAAAAAGAATGTAGTTATAATGTGCAGTGATAATGGAGTGGTGGAAGAAGATGTGTCTAACTGTCCTAAAAACGTAACGGCTATAGTTACTAATAATTTCACTAAAAAAATCACGGGTGTATATGTTTTATCAAAATTTGTTGGAAGTGAGATTACAGTTGTAGATATAGGCGTTGATGCAGACTTTAACAATCCTAAAATTATAAATAAAAAAATTGCATATGGTACCATGAACATGATGAAAGGACCGGCAATGACTAGGGAACAAACAATCAAAGCTATAGAAGTTGGAATTGATACAATTGATGATTTAGCGCGCAAAGGGTATGATTTGTTTGGCACCGGGGAAATGGGGGTAGGAAATACTGCCACAAGTGCAGCAATTTTGAGCGTTCTTTCAGGACTTGAAGTAGAGGTGTCAGTAGGTAAAGGTTCAGGAATTACGCAGGAGCAATTTATTAATAAAAAGAGGGTAATTAAGAAAGCTATTGAAGTAAATAAACCAGATAAAAATGATGTTATCGATGTACTTTCAAAAGTTGGAGGATTTGATATTGCGGGACTATGTGGGTGCTTCCTGTCAGCTGCGAAGAATAGGGTGCCTATTGTTATTGATGGATTTATAGCCTCAGCAGCTGCATTATGTGCTTATAGACTAAACCCATTAGTGAAGGAATATATATTTGCATCTCACTTATCTGCGGAACCGGGGGCAGCTTTTATAATGAAGGAAATAGGATTAAAACCTATGCTAAATTTGAACATGAGACTGGGGGAAGGGTCAGGTTGTCCTCTTGCTTTTAATATAATTGAGGCGGCGCTTTTCACTATGGATAATATGGGGACATTTGAAGAGGCAACGCTTGATAGTAAAAAGTATATAGATATAAGGGAGAATACCGTAGGGTAAAATTTAGGTGTGAAAATTTATGAATATTTATTTGTTAAGGCATGGCCAGACTGAAGAAAATAGAAAAGGGTCTTATTATGGTAATTTGGATATAAGTCTAAATGAAATTGGCATAACTCAAGGCAATAAGGCTAAAGATTTCTTTGATGGCATAAAATTAGATAGAGTATATGTTAGTGATAAAAAAAGAACTTTAGAAATGGCAAAGCTAGTTTTAGGACAACAGGAAATTGGAGTTATACAAGATAATAGAATAAATGAAACTGATTTTGGAGATTTTGAAGGGAAAACATACGAGGAAATTAAAGTTTCATATCCCCAACAGTGTATTTGTTGGCAAAATAATTGGAAAGAATTTGTACCTCCGAATGGAGAAAGTTATATTAAACTATGTGAAAGAGTTAAGAACTTTATGGAGCATATTAAAAAGCTAGAATGCGATAATATTTTAATATGCGCTCATTCGGGAGTCATAAGAGCTATATATTGTTATATTATGAATGAAAATATAGATTTGTTTTGGAAATTTGGTTGTAAAAATGGGGATATAAGCATTATAAAATATGAATATGGTAATTTATATATTGATGCTATTATTCATAATGCATAGTTAGAAAATTGATTTGAGGTATATTTAGTTCTTGCCGATTAACTTTAAAATTAAAATAAACATTACTATTTAGGAAAGAGGTGAGCTTTGCAAGGACAAGTCTTTGCGAGCAAATAAAATGAGAGAATATTTAAATAATTTTTTACTGTTTTTCCAATTCTTCACACGGATACCTATAAATAAAAGTTTAAACTGTGACAAGGAAAACTTTAGGCGGGGATCTGTATTTTTTCCGGTGGTAGGATTATTTATAGGAATTGTCCAGTGGATAACTTATTATATATTAATAAAAGTGCTGCCAGTAGATATTACAGCAATATTTGTAGTTATTATACCGATAGTTATTACTGGAGGATTACATGTGGATGGACTTGGAGATACTTGTGATGGTTTCTTTTCGTTTAAAGGAGACAAACATAAAATAATAGAAATTATGAAGGACAGCACAGTAGGCACTTATGCAACTATTGCTATAGTATTTGATATGTTAGCACGATATGCAGCGGTCTGCACTATCATAGGAAAGAATTTACCACTCATATTAATTGCAACGCCAATAATTGCAAGATTTACCGTTGTCTTTATATCTTTTATTGGTAAGAATGCTAAAGAAACAGGCTCGGGTAATATATTTATTGGAAATATTGACATAAAAAGGGTGGTAATTTCGGGTGTTATAACTATTGTATTTGGAACCTTATTAATAGGATTTAATAAAAGTGTTATATTGATACTATCAGCGTTACTTTTAAGTTTCCTATTTAATAAGTTTTGCGAGAGTAAAATTACGGGACTTACGGGAGATAGCTTAGGAGCTAATAATGAATTAGTTGAAATTCTAACTATGATTTTATTTATAGCAATATAACAATATAACAATAAGGTAGATGTAACAATAAGGTAAGGTAGATGAAATAAATGGGGACGGTTAACAATTATTTATCTTCTAAAAAGGTACAAGTTATTTATCGAAACTTGTACCTTTTTATTGTTGATTTAATTTATTGAACACTAATTTTAGATATTTTTATATTATACATAGTAAAATGTATATTTTTGATACTTGTCCATATTTTATTAAAAACAAATGTCCATCTGTTATCCTATTTTTTTTATTTAATATAACAGATTTAATAAATAGATAGGTTAAAATAAATAATTAATCATAATATTGAAACTTAATAAATTATTACTAAGCATAACGTTTAATAAAATCCATGATAATATTCTCGTATTTTTCTTCTGTTCCAATTAATTCGATGCCAATAGTGCTTAATCTTGATACTCTAGCCTGTGTAATGTTTCCAAGAGTGCTGGATATATCGCTAGATTTAAAATTGCAGAGGCTCCTCATTAGAACAACGGTTAAGGCTTTTGCCCGTACAAGCTTTCTACTGTACTTCATATAAAGATTAGTCTTTGATACATTCATCTTTGACGCTATAAATTCTATTATATCTTCTGGCTTAAAATTCCTTACAAGTATCTTTCGTTCACATTTATACTCTGCTTTTTCATCTTTAAATTCTATTTCTTGTTTTAATTTTTCTCCATTACAGCGAAAGATAAGATTATAGTAATTCTTTCTTGCATTTTTTAGGTTATTACCAAAAGAACTCATAATAAATCCGTAATCAACTAATTTAAAGGAATCATGTCTTTTTCCTAAAAATATGGCTAGACTAGAAAAAGCATATTTTTCGGGACAATTTTTATATTCATCTATATCCGTAGGATTATTGTGTATATATAGGGATAAAGTCTTCAAATATCGTTCATTATTAACTATTTTACTCTTAAATCTATCTTTAAAAAGATGTCCTTCCCTTTTATACTTTTTATTAAAATACATTGCATAAGAAAAATTTATTCCATGCATTACTTTTGATATATCAGCACCATTAGCATCAATCATTAAATGTGAATGGTTATCCATAAGACAGTAACCGTAGATTTTAAAATTATAGAGATATTTATACTTCTTTACAAGTGATAAATACTTGTTCTTATCCTCATCATCCTTAAATAAATTTATTTCGCTGATACTTTTGCACATAATATGAAATATAGAGTCATCTGTTTTTTCTCTTGCCTTTCTTGGCATTAAAATCACCCTTCCTCATAGATTTTCATTTGAATTATTGCCTATGAATCGGGATGATATTCATATTCATAATCTTAAGTTAGCATATAAATAGTTTAAATAGTTGTTAACCGTCCCTAACTATTTGCCCTATTAAACTAAGGTTACACTCTAAATATTGACAGTAAGGCTTAAGTATAATAAACTAGAACTAATAGAGAATTGAATATAATTTTAGGTGCCTTGAAATAGGTGAAAAGGGAATGCGGTTTGAATCCGCAGCAGCCCCCGCTACTGTAATTGATGAGAAACTTTTAAATTCCACTTCGTAAATTAAAAATGAGGGAGGAAAATTAAAGGAAGAATCAAAAGCCAGGAGACCTGCCTAAATGATGTTAACAAGCTTTCGGAGGGAAAGAACTATTTAATTATGGATTAATTAAAAAGTAGTCGCTATCGTATGCGTACTATTTTTTTTGTTTTAAAAAGCATTATATGTAAATGTTATGATATATTTCTGAAAATATTTAGTAAGGTGGATGAACGAAATGAAGAAGGCAATTTTAATTGTAAGTTTTGGAACAACACATGAAGATGCAAGAAAAGTAACTATCGATGCAATAGAAGATAAAATAAGACATACTTTCGAAGATTATGATATAAGAAGAGCGTTTACTTCGCATATTATTCTTAGAGTACTTAAGAATAGGGGTAATATTCATGTAGATACTCCAGAAGAAGCTTTGGAAAAGTTAAAAAGCGAAGGATATAATGAGGTAATTGTTCAGCCTTTGCATGTTATTCCTGGAGTAGAATTTGATTATATAAATAATGTAGTTAATAGATACAAAGAATGTAAAGCATTTAAAAATATCTTAATAGGAAGACCTCTTTTATGTTTTAAGGGTGAAGAATCAGACGTGCCAGATGATTACTCAATAATGGTGGATGCTCTATCAAAGCAATTGCAACCAATGGATACAGTAATTTTGATGGGGCATGGTACAAACCATATTGCAAATGCAGTATATTGCTGTTTTGAAAGCGTTTTAAGGGATAGAGGTTTTAACAATGTACATGTAGCAACCGTGGAAGGGTATCCAACTTTGGAAAGAGTAATACCTAATGTTACTACCCGGAGTATTAGCGAAGTCACTTTAATGCCACTACTGTTCGTAGCGGGAGAACATGCCAAGAATGACATGGCGGGAGATGCAGAGGACTCCTGGAAGAGTATTTTAGAGGCAAAAGGGTTTAAAGTTAAAATATATCTGCATGGGTTAGGGGAAAATAGTGACGTTCAAGACATTTATATACAGCACATTAATGATGTAATTAATGAAAAGTTTAAGAATGTAGGGAAAACACATAAGGGAAATTAAAATTCTGCGTAAGTTATAAGTAACTAAAGTACGGTAGATGAGAGTTACAAGTAGAAAGGAAGGTATTCAATGATACATGGTGGAGATGTTTATACTAATGGATTACTTGAGGGGCGAGAATTAATAGATTACAGTTCTAATATTAATCCATTAGGGGTTCCTAAAAGTTTCACTGATAACATTAGTGAAGCCGTAGATGCTTTAACAAGATATCCAGATATTCAATATAGGGAGGTATTGAAAGAATTAAAAGAATACATTGATTGCCCAAAAGAATATTTTGTTTTAGGAAATGGGGCTGCAGAAATAATTGACTTAGTTATAGCTTGTCATAAAAATCTACTAATTGTGGTGCCATCTTTTGTAGAGTACGAAATTGATGCTAAAAAGTGGAATTGTAGTATAGAGTATTCTTATTTAAAAGAGAAGATTGATGATAATACCTTATTAAAGCATGAATATGCTGAGCTTTCCTATGATTATGAGGATATTCTTAATAGATTACAGAGTGTAGAAGGTGTGGTTTTAGGTAATCCGAATAACCCCAATGGCAATATCATAAATAAGGCTGAGTTTCAAAAAATTCTTGAATATTGTGAATGTAACGACAAAGTCATAATAATAGATGAGGCTTTTATAGAATTTACTGGAGATTCACAGCACAGTTTCAGTGAAAAAGTTAAAACATACAAATGTTTATTTATAATAAGAGCATTAACCAAATTTTTTGCGATGCCTGGTATAAGGTTTGGGTATGGAATAAGTAGTAACGTAGACCTATTAAAAAAAGTTAAAGAAAAACAAAACCCCTGGAACATAAACTGTTTTGCAGAAATGGCTGCACGTCATGTGTTAAAAGATAACGTTTATATTGAAAAAAGCAAAGAGTGGATAAGAGCGGAAAGGCCTAGGTTTATAAGATCACTTGAAAATATTTCATTTATAGATAAAGTATATTTAACCTATGGAAATTATGTATTATGCAAATTAAAAGGACTGGACTCAGAGACACTTTATAAACTATGCCTAGCTCAAGGATTTGTTATAAGAAAAGCAGATAACTTTAGAGGAATAGATAAACAATATGTAAGGCTTGCTATTAAGGATAATGATAGGAATGGAAAATTGATTAAGTGTTTGAAAAACTTAGAATTGATAGTGAAAACATTGGGGGACAGTTAACAACTAATTGCACATTAGGGGATAGTCCGCAAAAGGATGTGAATATAAATGAAGAGTATAGTCATAGCTTCAGATTCAAGTGGTGGTGGTAAGACCACAGTAACACTCGGAATTATGAAAGCGTTTAAAAATAGGGGATTTGAGATACAAGGGTATAAAGTAGGACCTGATTATATAGACTCAGCTTTTCATACAAAGATAACAGGTAAAGGTTCAAGAAATTTGGATTTGTATCTTATGGGAGAGGCGGGAGTTAAGGCTAGCTTTTCTAGAGGATGCGGAGAATTGGGTGTAGTCGAAGGTGTAATGGGTTTATATGATGGAAAAGGCATAAATACATCCTATTCTGCGTATCACGTGTCAAAGGTTTTAGACTTGCCTATCATACTTGTATTGTCTCCAAAGGCTCAGGTAGCAACCCTCTGTGCAGAAATTAATGGAATAGTAAATTTTAAAGATGCAAATATAAAGGGCATAATACTAAATAATATAACAGAAAATTATTATAAGTTACTTAAGGCAGCAATTAAAGAAAACTGTAACTTGAAAGTGTTAGGCTATCTTCCAAAAGATGAACGATTAAGCTTAAAAAGTAGGCACTTAGGGCTAATTCAAAGCAGTGAAACAGAGGATTTAGATGAGAAAATTGAAATCTGTGCCAAGTTATTAGAAAAGCATTTGGATATGGATTTATTGTTAGAACAATTTAAAGAAAGTGAAAGGCATATAGATGATTTCCATGTGGAGAATAAGGGGAAAAGGATAGCTGTAGCCTATGACAAGGCCTTTAGTTTTTATTATAAAGAAAATTTAGAGCTTCTAGAGGAAATGGGACAAGTTATATATTTTAGTCCAATTAAAGATAAGAAGCTACCCAGTAATATTGATTTTCTTTACATAGGTGGAGGGTACCCTGAGGTTTTTATAAAGGAGCTATCTGAAAATACATCAATGCTTGGCAGTATAAAAAAAGCTCTTGATAATGGGCTACACTGTTACGCCGAATGTGGAGGATTAATGTATCTTACTGAGGGAGAAAAACTGCAAGGCGAAGAAAAAATATCACATAATACTGTTGGCTTTTTTAAGGGGTATTACACCTTAACAAAAAAGCTTCAGAACTTTGGGTATGCAGAAATAAAGGTAGGGGTAGAAAATAATATTTTACCACAAAATATGAGTATAAACTGTCATGAGTTTCATAAATCTATTGTTAATTTATCTGAAGAAAAGGTATTTAAGCTTTCTAAAGAGGGTTATGATGGATATGAGAAAAATTGGCAATGCGGATATGTTAAAAAAAATACTGTGGCAGCTTATGGACATGTGCATTTTTGGGGAAACTTACAATGGTTTAAGGAGATTTTTAAATAGATTAATTAGTTGTTAACCGTCCCTACCTATGAACACTTATTTAAATTAAAAGAAAAGGAGATTAAAATATGGATTATATAAAGATTCCTATGGATATAGAAAAAAAAAGCTTCGAAATTATTGGAGAAGAAATGGGAGCACATAAATTTTCCGGCAGAGAGCTTTCAATAATCAAAAGAGTAATACACACTACAGCAGATTTCGATTATAAAAACATAGTTTATATTAGGGATGGAGCTATTGATGAGGCTGTAGAGTTACTTAAAAATGGAGCTACCATTTATACTGATACAAAAATGGCGCTGGCAGGTATAAACAAAAAAGCTCTTAAAGATTTAAATTGTAAGGCTTTATGCTATGTAGGCGATGAAAAAGTGGCAGAGATAGCAAAAGCGCGTCACATAACGCGGTCTATGGCAGCAGTTGAAAAAGCGGTAGATGATGGAGTAGAATTTTTCATATTTGGAAATGCACCTACAGCTTTGTTTAGATTAAAGGAACTGATCGAGGAAGGAAAGTGTAATGCTAAATTTATATTGGCAGCACCTATAGGTTTTGTTGGAGCAGCAGAATCTAAGAAAGAAATTGAAAAATTAGATCTGCCAATGATAACAGTGCGAGGAAGAAAAGGTGGAAGCACAGTAGCTGCATCCATTTTAAATGCACTGATGTACATGATAGTAGATAGGAGTTAGTAATCCGCTAGAGTTTCATAGTTATTAGGCATTTTGAAATAAATGTTAGGTATCTTTAAATGAATAAGAAACTTAACAGGGGGTACGTAATAATGCTGAATTTATATGTTAATAGTAATGGAAAAAAGCTTAGATGTGGATATACCACTGGTTCTTGTGCTGCTGGGGCAGCAAAAGCTGCCACACAAATTTTATTTTATGATACCGAAATAGACGAGATAAGGATAGATACTCCAAAGGGTATAGAATTATTGCTACCAATATCTAAGGTAGCAAAGGGAGAAAATTTTGCTGAGTGTTGTATTATAAAAGATGCGGGGGATGACCCTGATGCAACTAATGGTATAGAAATTTGGGCAAGGGCTGAAAAAGCAGAATCAGTATATACATTAAAAGGTGGAAAAGGTGTAGGGATAGTTAGAGGAGAAGGATTATATGTACCCAAAGGGGAATGGGCAATAAACCCAGTACCTAGAAAAATGATAGAAAAAGAAGTAAAAGAGGTGCTTCCTAAGAACTCTGGGATTACAATAACTATATTTGTACCTAAGGGAGAAGAAATAGCCAAGAAAACATTTAATCCTAGACTTGGCATTGAAGGTGGTATATCAATACTCGGAACAACAGGAATTGTGACACCAATGTCAGAAGAAGCTCTCACACAATCTATACATATAGAAATATGTCAAAAGGTAGCTGCGGGGCATAAAAATCTTACCTTAGTTTTTGGTAACATGGGTGAGATTGTGGCTGCACAGGTAGGCCTTAAAGTTGACAATATAGTAATGATTTCAAATTTCATAGGATTTGCACTAAACAGCTGTATGGAAAAGGAAGTAGAAAGTGTAATTTTAGTAGGACATATAGGAAAGGTAAGTAAAATTGCAGCGGGATGTTTTCAAACTCACAGTAGAGTATGTGATGTGAGGCTTGAAGTAATAGCTTTAGAACTGGCATTGGTTGGAGCGCCTACGCAGCTTATTACACAGGTATATAAGGAAAAAACTACTGAAGGAGCAATAAAGCTAGTAGGTGAAGATTATAAGGATATATATGAAAATATTGCAAAGAAGGTAAAGCGAAGATTATTTCAGTATACTTATGAAACAATTCCGGCAGAGGTTATTATGTTTTCTATGGATAAGGGAATTCTCTGTGACACAAGAAAGAATAGTTAAAATGGTTAGGGACAGTTAACAACTAATAGATGAATAAAGAATGAAAGGTAGCAGAGTATATGGTTTATATAGTGGGTATTGGGCCTGGAAGCCCTAAATATATTATTCCTTTGGCAGTAGAGACTATGGAAAAGGTTGATGTAATCATAGGATTTGAAAGAGCTGCAATGAGTATACCAAAGATTAATGTCGAAAAGATAGTAGTGAAAACATTAAAGGATATTATGAATTTTATAACAGAAAACATAGAGAAGGATATCGCAATAATAGCATCAGGTGATCCATGCTTTTATGGTATCACAAATTATATAAAGAGTAATTTTAAAAGCAAAATAGAAATAGTACCTGGTATAAGTTCTTTTCAATACTTAATGTGTAAGCTCCAAAAGCCGTGGCAAAACGCTTATTTAGGTAGTATGCATGGAAGACGAGAAGAATTCATAAAAATAGTGCGGGAACACGAGATATCTGTGTGGCTTACGGATAAAAGTAATTCACCACAAGCTTTATGTAGAAAGCTCTATGAAAATAATATTGAAGCCACAGCATATGTTGGGGAAGAATTATCATACGAGGATGAAAGAATAATTAAAGGTACAGTGGAAGAAATTAAGGAAAAAACTTTTAATGACCTTAGTGTGGTTGTTATAGAAAATTTAAATTAAGTAAGACACATAAAAATGAACAATAATGATTTGTTTGTGCTTACTTAGATATGGGGGATTAAACATGGCAAAATTATATGGTGTAGGGGTAGGACCAGGAGATAAGGAATTACTTACAATAAAAGCAATAAAAACAATTGGAAAATGTGATGTAATAGTAGTGCCTAGTGCTATGAATGGAGGCAAAAGTATAGCACATGAAATAGCAGAAGAGTATATTAATGAGGACTCTGAGGTGCTAGTTAAGCATTTTCCTATGGGGGGAGAAGAGCAGGAATCTAAAATATATGAAGCATTTAAAGCTGTTGAAGAAAAGCTAAAAGCTGGGAAAGATGTGGCTTTCTTAACTATAGGCGACCCGTTTGTATATAGTACATATATATATCTTTTAAATTATATAAAGGAAAGCGGATATGAAGTTGAAACAATTCCAGGTATAACATCATTTTGTGCTTGTGCGAGTATTGCAAATGAGTATTTAGTAATTGGTAATGAGCCTCTTTTAATACTTCCAGCATCTAGGCTTGATACTATAAAGGATGAAAAATTCTTAGTAATTATGAAGGCTTATAAAGTAGAAGAGGAAGTAATAAATCATCTAGAAGCAAAGGGATATAGCTATGTATATGTTAAAAAAGCAGGTAGGGAAGGACAAGAAGTTCTAAGGAGCCGTTCGGATATATTAAAAAATAAAGAGTACATGAGTTTAATAATTGCTAAGAAGGAATAGGGTAGGGACGGGTAACAATTAATTAAGCAGGGACGGTTAACAACTATATCAATAATAATTAATAAGGATAGGTGGATTTTATGGTTTATTTTATAGGTGCAGGGCCAGGAGATGTGGATTTAATAACAGTTAAGGGAAGAAATATATTATCTAGTGCAGATGTAGTTATATATGCGGGGTCGCTTGTGAGTGCTGAGCATATGACTTTTTGTAAGGAAGATGCAGTAATTCATAATTCCGCTTCAATGACACTCGAAGAAGTTATTGAGGTTATGAGAAAGGCACATATTGAAAATAAAAATGTAGTAAGACTACATACTGGAGACCCAGCTATATACGGAGCTATAAAAGAACAAATGGATGAGTTAGATAATCTAAATATAGATTATTCAATAGTACCAGGAGTAAGCTCCTTTTCAGCAGCAGCTTCTGTTATAAAAAAAGAATTCACACTTCCAAGTGTAACTCAAACTTTAATTTTAACAAGAGTAGAGGGTAGAACCCCAGTACCTGAAACAGAAGATTTAGAAAAACTTGCATCAGTTGGAGCATCTATGGCTATTTTTTTATCTATAAGTATGATAGACAAGGTAGTTGCAAAGCTTAAAGCAGGTTACGGAAGGAATGTTCCAATAGCTGTGATTGAAAGAGCTACTTGGCCAGATGAAAGAGCTATTATTGGGACTTTAGATGATATAGCAGAAAAGGTAAAAATAGCTAAAATAACAAAATGTGCTCAAATTCTTGTAGGCGATTTTATAGATTGTGAATATGAAAAGAGCCTTTTGTATGACAAGACTTTTACACATATGTTTAGAGAAGGAAAAAAATAGATAGCGAAGGGGATGTAGAATTGGGGAAATTATATGTAATAGGAATAGGACCAGGTGGTCTTTCTCATATGACAATAAGAGCGATGGAAGCCATTAAAGAGAGTGATATAGTTGTAGGCTATAACAAATATATAGATATGATAAAACCATTATTACAAGGCAAGGAAGTATTCTCTACAGGCATGATGGGAGAAGAAGAGAGATGCAAAAAGGCATTAGAGCTTTGCCGTGGTAAGATAGTTAGTGTAATAAGTACTGGTGATGCTGGAATTTACGGAATGGCGGGATTAATTCTTCAGCTTCGAATAGATGAGGAGGTTGAGGTTATTCCGGGAGTTACAGCATCGTCAGCTGCAGCTTCAGTGCTAGGAGCACCTTTAATGCATGACAATTGTAACATAAGCTTAAGCGATTTAATGACTCCATACGAACTAATTACAAAAAGAGTAAAGTTAGCCGCAGAAGGCGATTTCATAATTTCATTATATAATCCTAAAAGTAAGGGTAGACCTCATTATTTAAAAGAAAGTATAGATTTAATAAAAAAATATAGAGAAGGAACCGTACCAATAGCCGTAGTTAAAAATGCGCTTAGGGATGGACAAGAAGTAAGTATATCTACATTAGATACCTTTGATGAAAACATAGTTGATATGCTTTCAATTGTTATAATTGGTAACAGTCAAAGCTATGTAAAAGATGGTAAGTTTATAACACCAAGAGGTTATAAGGTTTAAAAAAATTGAGGGACAGTTAACAACTTTTTAGCTATTAGTAAACTAATAAGTAAGAAAAAGTTGTTAACCGTCCCCAACTATTTTAGGATGTGAATAAAAATGATAGGTTTAATTGTAGGGACTTCAGAGGGGAAAAATATTCTTGCAGGACTGAATGGGTTTACAGAGGATATTTTCATCTCAACAGCTACGGCTTATGGCGCAGAGCTTTTGAAAAATTATAAATATAAAATTTTCAATGAAAAACCATTAGACCTTTCAGGGTTAATGAAAGTCATACGATTACATGATATTAAAATATTAATTGATGCATCTCACCCTTATGCTCTAGAAATTACTGAAAATGCAATGGAAGCATGTAAAATCTATGGAGTACAATATGTTAGATATGAGAGGCCATCAGTTGTGGAAAAATTTAAGAAAAATAAAAATGTTATTGTGGTGGAGGATTATGATAGTCTATATACACAGCTTACAAAAGTAGAGGGAAATATTTTAAATACCACTGGTAGCAGAAATATAGATAAAATTCTAAGTTTTAATTTAAAGAATAGGATAATACATAGGGTTTTACCTTCTGTTAAGGTTCTAGAAGAGATTTTAGAATTAGGAATAAGAGTTGAGGATATAGTGGCAATGAAGGGTCCTGTAGGCTATGAATTAAATTGTGGCTTTATTAAAGAATACAAGGCTAAGGCGATACTCATGAAGGATAGCGGAGTTCAAGGTGGAACTTACGACAAAATAAAAGCAGCTATAGATAATAATATACCAGCGTTTATAATAGGAAGAAAACCAATGGTATATTCACAGGTGTTTTATAGTGAAATAGAACTTATAAAATATATATCGGAATTAACGATGTGAAAATTAGTTTATACAAACCCCTTTAGTTTAATATAAGCTAAAGGGGTTTATGATTATGTATTAATTCATTAACTGTCTCACATACCTGTATGCATACATTTGTAGTTATTTGTATAAACGAATTAAAATGATTGTGGATGTATCACTATTGATACACATATATTATAGTGATATAATATTGATATTATGTAATGTAGGAGGATTTAATTTGAATAAAATAGCGTTGATTACAGACACTACAAGCGATTTAAGTAAAGAAACAATAGAGAAATATAATATAAATGTATTACCCTTTAGGATTATCTATCCTGATAGAGAATATTTGGATAATGTAGATATATCGCCACAAGAAGTTTATGAGAATATGAAAACAGAAGTACCTACATCCTCTTTGCCATCAATGAAGGATATGGAAGAACTATTTTTGAAATTAGAAGAAGAAGGATACACCCATGTTATAGCAATAACCTTATCTACTGGGTTATCAGGTATATTTAATGCTGTGAAGCTTACAAGTGAAAATCATCCAAGTATTATTACTCATGTATGTGATTCACAATCTATAGCCCTAGGCGAAGGATTAATAGTAACGGAATGTGGAAAGCTAGTACAAGAAGGAAAGAGTTTTGAAGAAATTGTTGAAGCTATTTTGTCTATTAAAAAAAGAATCCATCTATACTTTGTAGTAGGAACTTTAGAGTACTTAAAAAGAGGTGGAAGAATAGGGAAAGTTGCAGGCACAATAGCTGAGCTTTTAAACATTAAACCTATAATTTCGTTTGATGATGAAGGTAAGTATTGTACATGTGAAAAGGTAAGGGGTAGAAAGCAATCTCTTAATAAACTTGTAGAACTTACAAATAACATTTTAGATAAAAAGAAGTGTAAGGTTTATATATTACACGGTGATGCATTAGAAGAGTCTAAAAAAGTAATGGAAAGTATAAGTCTCCATCCAAATGCTATTTCCGTAGAATTCGGAGGATATATAAGTCCTGTATCAGGGGTTCATAGTGGACCAGGTTTGGTAGGAATGGTTTGTATAGAGGAACCTTAAATAAAAATGGATGATATAGTGAATAAAGAAAGTGAGATAGACATTAGGGTGCAGGAAAAGAGGTTGTATGTTGAATACAAGAAAAAACTTTTACAGCTTCGAAAAGTTCAAAAGGAAAAAGAAGCTGTAGGTCAAGTATTCACAAAAGGGCTACTACCTTTGTACGTGCTATACATTCTAAGTTTAGGCGAAACTAATGGAAACGATATATCTCATAAAATTGGTGATAGGACAAATGGTCTTTGGATTCCTAGTACAGGCGGAATATATCCTCTTTTAAAAAAAATAGAAAAAGAAAAATTGGTTATTGGGGAATGGAGTAATTCTAAGAAAGCACAGAAAATTTATAAAATCACGGTGGAAGGTAGAAGGCAGCTAGAAAATAAAAAATACCTACTACAAGATAAAATAGAAGAGGCTTTAGAAGTATTTAAAATTATTTATAGTGATTTATACAATTAAATATTATAACAAAAGAAGCTGCAGGTGAACTCACCCAAAGGGTGTATTATCACCTGCAGCTTCTTTTAAAATTCACTAACTCAAAGCTTAAGCTTTAAGTCTCCTTGACTAATCCACCCTTTCTTCCTCATAATTTCTGAGAAGAGTAGGGTTAAAACAGCAGGGGCTATAAAGTGTAGAAGTAATATTTCTAAAACTATCACCGAAGTAGGTTGGCTCCCCTGCATAGCGGAAAGGGTTCCAAACTGACCCACAAGACCGCTAGTACCCATACCAGCACCTAGAGAGTTGTTTTTCATGGAGAAAACCGTAGTAGCAAGAGGGCCGAGTATTGCACCGGCAAGTGTTGGAGGTATCCAAACCTGGGGACGTCTTATTATGTTAGGTACTTGTAGCATAGAGGTACCTAGTCCTTGAGATACTAAACCACTTATCTTATTTTCTCTATAACTAGAAACAGCAAAACCTATCATTTGAGCACTGCAACCAACAGTGGCAGCACCGGCTGCAAGGCCAGACATTTTTAGTGAAATTGCTATGGCAGCACTACTAATTGGAGCAGTAAGCGCTAAACCCATTAAAGTAGATACAGCAATACCCATTGGAATAGGCATAAGAGTTGTAGCAGAATTTATGACTGCACCAATATTCGTCATAAGAACTGAGATATAAGGGCCAACAAACTTACCGGCTATACTTCCAGTAACAATAGTAACAATGGGAACTATAACAATATCAATCTTAGTTTTTCCAGACACAAAGTTGCCAAGTTCCGCACCTATTACTGCAGCAATGAAAGATCCTACTGGGCCACCACCCATATACATATATCCAAAAGCACCAGTAGCAGCGCAGGAGAACATAGTAAGTGGGGTAACTTTTAAGCCCCAAGCTATAGCTACACCAATAGCTGCACCAACTACAGGGGATTTAGCTGAAATGATTTCTGCAAACTCTTTAAGGAAAGCTAGTGCAGGTATTTTTGATAATTGACTTAGTATTAGTCCAATAATTAATGAAGCAAATAGACCTAATGCCATTGCACTCAGGGCATCTAAAAAATATCGTTTAAGGCCTTTTTTTACAACGATTTTGAATTTTTCCATGAGTTTTCCTCCTAATAAAATATATACTTTGTTAAGTTATGAATATAAATAATGTTTATAATATTATGCACATAAACTGTTATTTAACTCAGGCGCACATGTATATACTGGTGTATATACATGTGTGCCTGACAACATTATAACATCTTATTATAAACACATCAATAAGATATACAAAAAAATGACAAGCCTAATATATAGTGAATTATTAGTGAGGTTATTAGCCTATAAAGTAAAGCCTATATCTTATTTTACATAGTAATTTAAGATATAGGCTAATTTTATTTTTTTATTTAAAACTTTTAAATAAAACTTTACGTTATTATATGTAGAAGGGTGGTGATGGAATGTCGACTGATGAAGAATTAATTAAGGAAATACAAAGCGGAAATCAATATGCAATGGAAATTTTGGTTAAAAATAATTATAAATTATTGTTTTCATTTATATATAGACATATTGGAGACTATCATACAAAGCAAGGCATAGGAAAACTTAAACAAGTTTCAGGAAATCGAAAATTTGAATCCATTCCAGCGTACCATAAAGTTCTAGGAATTTTTGCAAATCCTAGAACTTTAATTTTAATGTTTTTTATCAAAAACACGCAATAACTAATCTTCGCGTAAATCTAAATAAGAAGTACCATCAAGAGGAATTAGAGCTTGAAGGCCTGGAATATCGTTAGCTAATCCTACAGCATAAACAGTGTAAAAACGATTAGGTTTTAGTTTTATATTAGGAACGTATAAAGCAATAGTTTTGGTGCCAGTAGGTCTAACTTCTAAAGTATAAGTTCCAACAGGAACTTCTATATAATCAGTAAATTGTTTGTAATTAATATTTTTAAATAGAATTTTACCATCTGGTAATGCAACATCTACAGCACCAAGATTAGGTGATAAATGAGCAAATTTAATATAAGCATTGTTACTAGGATTTATAACTATAGGTTCTGGAACAGGTAGTAACTCAATGTTAGGTAATAGACCAATAACTGCAACTGTGTAAATTTTCTCAGGAGGAATAAAAATGTTTTTATTAAGTACAGGTGTAGTTTTAGTACCTGTAGCATACAATTTTACATTGTAATTTCCAGCCATAACTTCTATATAATCTGTAAAAGCACCATAAGTAAGGTTTTTAAATTTTAACATATCATTAATATATACATCAACAGCTGGGGATTTAGGTGAAGCATGAAGAATCCTAAAATAAGAATTCTTAGGGGTAACTCTATATAGCGGATAAGGATCATTATAATTGTTTGGACTATAGAACATAAAAGGCTCCCTTCAAATATTTCTACTGTATTAATATATGAAGAACAATCCTAAAATGTTACTGAAATTAGTTGTAACTCGACTATCACATGGTAAAACTCGTATTATTGAATGAATCTGTTGAATAAATAGCCAACTAATAAATCCCGGAGAATTAACATCTTCCGGGATTTATTAGTTGGTATTTATGTAGAAATTTTTAAATAAGCTTAGAAATTGTATGGATTCCTAAGTTTTGTTCATACTAAAGATATCTACAATTTAAAGAAAAACTGATTATTTTATGCTTCCAGCTGCAATAGATTTTATAATTTGTTTTTGTGCTAAAAAATAAAATATTATAACTGGAATAATTGCGAGAGTTAGTCCCGCAAGAGCTAAATTCCACTGTTTGGTATATTCACCAAAGAAAAAGAAAGTTCTTAATGGCAATGTTTGTGTTCCTGGTCTATTAATAACTAAGGATGGCAATAAAAAATCATTCCAAATCCAAACGGTATTTAAGATAGAAACTGTAACAGTTATTGGTTTTAACAAAGGAAATATTATATACCAAAAGGTTTGAAATTTGTTGCAACCATCTAACATGGAAGCTTCATCTAACTCCTTTGGGATTCCTTTTACAAAACCATGATACAGGAATATGGATAAGGCTGATCCAAAGCCAAGATACATAAATATGAGTCCACCCATATTCAATAATTTAAATTTACCCATAATTCTAACTAGGGGCAACATGATTGCTTGAAAAGGTATTAACATGGATGAAATAAATAACAAAAGAATAGCGTTGCTCAGTTTTGTTTTTGTCCGCTCTAACATCCAGCCCGCCATTGAAGCGAATATTGCAATAAAAATAACACCAGCTATTGTTATTGTTAAAGAGTTAGTAATTGCATTTAGATAGTGCAACCTATCAAATGCTTCTTTATAATTATTTAAAGTGAATATTTCAGGAAAGGACAATACACTTGCAAATAATTCTTTTTTTGTTTTAAGGGAATTGATAATAATGATATAAAAAGGTGATAAAAATAATGCGCCTAAGGCAATACCAATAACTCCTAGAGCTAGTTTACCTACATTTAATTTTCCGGTTTTTTTTATCATGCTTCCACCTCATTTTTCTTAGAAAGATATACTTGTGTTAAAGTAACCGCACCAACTATTAGTAAAAATATAACAGCTTTTGCTTGCGCTACGCCCATTTGATTAAATTTGAATGCGGTGTTGTAAATATTCATAGAGAGCATCTGTGTTGAATTTGCAGGACCACCTGCAGTTAAGGATAAATTTTGGTCATAAAGTTTAAAGGAATTAGATAAAGTTAAAAATAAACTTACTGTAAAGGCAGGTCCTACTAGAGGGAATGTAATATTCTTTATTCTCTGCCATGCATTTGCACCATCAATCTCAGCTGCTTCCGTAAGCTCTGGTGGTATGTTTTGAAGAGCAG
The DNA here is from genome assembly GCF_055081035.1 of Clostridium sp. CM041. Classification (NCBI taxonomy): domain Bacteria; kingdom Bacillati; phylum Bacillota; class Clostridia; order Eubacteriales; family Clostridiaceae; genus Clostridium; species Clostridium sp. CM041. Next base: position 1,571,923 of record NZ_CM143648.1, on the reverse strand, counting down.
CTACATAAATAACCATTAAATATCCTGACATTTGCCATGACATTAAAATTACTAACCCATAAAATCCAGTAGTCCCATCCGATAACCATCCAAGTAACCATTGCTGATGAAAAATAGTTCCAAGTCCAGAAAAAACTTGTGTGAAAATAAACTGCCAAATAAATCCAAGTATAAGTCCTCCTATCAAGTTAGGCATAAAAAATATAGTTCTAAGTAGATTATTGCCTTTCATACCAGTTGTTACAAGTAAAGCGAGGCCAAATCCAATACAATTTATTACAACAACTGAAACTATAGTAAATTTAGCTGTAAATAAGAATGAAGCAAGGAAAGTCTCATCCTTAAATGCAGAGACGTAGTTTGCAAATCCGATCCAACTTATATCGGATGCAATTCCATTCCAGTCTGTAAAAGAATAGTAAACTCCAAAAAGCAATGGTATGATCAAAACTATAGTGAACACAGCTAAAATTGGACCTACAAACATCCAAAATGACGCATTATTTTTTTTCATTACAGTATCTCCTTTCGTACATTAGCTTGATATTAATAAAATCCTGGAACAGATTTGAACTTTCCCAGGATTTTGAAATCTTAAATCATATTTATTATTTTTTTCTTGCTGCTGACCAGGTCATTTTCATATTATCTACTAATTTATCCCATGTGATGGTGCCAGCAATATATTTTTGAACGTCTGTTCCGAATTTTTCCATACCCCATGCAGTAGGATATCCCATAAATACCCATGGAATTGTTTTTCCTTCGTTTACGTATCTAAGTACTTCTTTACCTAGTGCATCTGTTGGTTGTAATTTCTCACCGTCATAACCTTTGAAAGCTGGTATAAACTTAAAGTCTTTAATGATCATTTCTTTACCTCTGTCTGAAGTATATAACCAGTTTAAGAAGTCTGCAGCAGCTTTCTTAGCTCCATCATCTTTTGAACTGTTAATAGCCCAATACATAGGTACTCCAACTTGGATACAACCTTCTTTAACGCCATCTAAAGGCATTGGTAATATACCAATATTTTTGGACAATTCTGGATCGATACCATCTATTGATCCAAAAGCCCAGTTTCCTTGTTGAATTATTGCTACTTTACTCATAGAGAACATTTTTTCAACTTGAGTAGAATAGTCCACGCTGTTAATTGATTTATTAGTACCATCTGGCTTATAAGCATATTTAACTTGAAGATCTAATAGTTTCTTTAATGGCTCATTTTGTTTGAATGTTATTTCTTTTGCATTAAATGCATCTACAACTGTTGGAAATTCATTTGCAAAAGCAACGTTAGATAAATGTAATCCTGTTACCCAAGTTTCCTTGCCAGGTAAAGCAAATACTGCATCTATCTTTAATTCTTTCTTCTTTGAATCCAATGTTTTCGATGCGGCTTTTAAATCTGCATATGTTTTGATATTTGAAGCATCAATTCCTGCTTTTGTGAATATTGTTTTATTGTAAATAAGTCCAGATCCTTCTTGGTTAAACGGCATACCATAAAGTTTACCATCCATCTTTACAGCATCTAAAGTTCCTGGGTAAGCTTGTGATACCCATGGTTCGCTTGATAAATCTTGAAGTTTAGCTTTCCAGTCAAGGACATCTTGAGTTCCGCCAATATTGTATATTGTTGGTTCTTGTCCTGATGCAAATTTAGATTTTAATGCCGCACCGTAGTCTTCTCCACCACCAACTGTTTGTACATTAATTTTAACATTTTTATTTAATGCCATGTATTCTTTTGTAGCTTTTTCAAGAGCATCCTTAGCTTCAACTTTAAATTGGAATATGTCCACTACGACATCCTTGCCTACCGCCTTTGAAGCAGCAGGATCGGTACTTTTACCACAACCAGACAACATACCTGTCATTATAGCAACTGTACATGCAACTGCTATAAGCTTTTTTGTGTTCTTCATTATTAAGCCCCCCCTATTTTCTAATTAAATCTTATCTATGCAATCGTTTGCTTAAACATTATAATAAACCATTTAGAGAATATTGTCAATATAGTAATTTTATTTTTTTCTTTCAGTATTTTAGTAAATACTGAAAGAGAAAATAATAACATTTCTACTGATATTATTCTAATAAATTTTTTTTGATATGTGACAACAATTCTATGGATATCTGTACATTGCTGAACTTTTATTATAACTACCATTGGTGAAATTTCAGGTACCTATAACTATAGTATTTAAGAGAGCGTTCCAATATTTCAAGTATGGTCAATCAGGAGTGATTTTAGTAATTATAAGCCTAATTTTGTTAGCATTTAGTATCGTATTTATTAGAACTCAAAAATAAGAAGAGTAGAGGTGATTTATATGAAAAACAGTGAATTTTACATTTAATTGAGAATTACGTTTAATTCTCAATTTATTGCACAAAGTTATGATTTTATTCCAAAATTGCACATTTGTTAAAGATTGATGATTTGTTTTTTTTGTAGTTGTAGTAAATTACTTAGTAGACGTATGAATAATTAACATTTAGGGGGATGAATATTTATGGGGAATTTTCAAAATATTAATACTTTAAAGCCAGAAGGCATTGAAAACAAAAAAGCATATTTAGTCGGAGGGGGTATAGCCTCTCTTGCGGCTGCTGCATACTTAATTCGAGATGGTCATATGGATGGTAAAAATATCACTATTTTAGAACAAGCACATATTATCGGTGGTAGTATGGATGGCGCTGGAAACGCAAAGGACGGTTACGTTGTTCGCGGCGGACGCGAAATGGAAGAACATTATGAGTGTTGTTGGGATTTATTTAGCGCGGTTCCTTCTCTAAGCGCCCCTAATCGAACTGTTTTGGATGAATTTCGAGAGCTAAATATGGCTGACCCTAACGAATCGACTTGTAGGTTACTTCATAACTGTGGTGAAAAGGCCGATTTTTCCTCTCTTGGATTAAACGATCTTCATATTAAGCAACTTACTATGCTTCTTCTTGCAACCGAAGAAAATTTGGGAGCCACAACTGTTGAGCAGTATTTTCACCCATCTTTTTTAGAAACTAATATGTGGTGCTTCTGGCGCTCTATGTTTGCATTTGAGAATTGGCACAGCGTTGTGGAAATGAAACGATATATGCAACGTTTTATGCACTTGCTTCCTGGAATGAGCCATATGAAAAACATTATGTTTCCAAAGTACAACCAGTATGAGTCTATGATTCTTCCTTTGGAAAAATGGTTGCAATCTAAAAATGTAGTCATTAACCTAAATGCACAGGTCACAGATTTGGATATTGATATAGAAACTGATAAAAAAACTGTTACGGCCATTCGACTGTTGCATAATGGCAAGGAAGAAATAATTCATACAACCGAGAATGATTTGGTGTTTGTTACCAATGGATCTATGACAGAAAATTCTACGATTGGAAGTATGCACGAGCCTGCAACAATTAATCGTGGAACAGGAGGTTGCTGGGATCTATGGAAAAACATCGCTAAGAAAGATCCTTCATTTGGAAAACCACAAGTTTTTTGTAGTGACATAGACAAAAGCAAATGGGAATCTTTTACTATAACTAGCGCGGATCCTAAAATAGCAGATCTTCTTAAGGAATTAACCGGTAATGACCCATATTCCGGGAAAACTGTTACAGGAGGTATTATAACTATCAAAGATTCAAGCTGGCTTTTGAGCGTAACTTGTAACAGACAGCCTCACTTTATTGACCAACCTAAAAATGTACTAGTACTATGGGCTTATGGTCTTTTCCCTGACAATGTTGGAGATTTTGTAAAAAAGAGAATGTGCGATTGTACTGGTGAAGAACTTGTAACGGAGCTTTTATACCATATGGGTAAGAAAGATGAAATACCAGAAATCCTTAAAAACGTTAATGTTATCCCTTGTATGATGCCTTATACAACCAGTCAGTTTATGCCACGTGTCAAGGGTGATCGTCCTGACGTTATTCCGAAAGGCAGCAACAATCTTGCCTTTTTAGGACAATTTGCAGAAGTTGCAGATGATTGCGTATTCACAGTTGAGTATTCCATTCGTTCAGCTATGATGGCGGTTTATACGCTACTTAATCTTGAGAAAGAAGTACCGGATGTATATCCTACTAAATACGATGTTCGCGTGATTGCTGCGGCAACAAAGGCATTATATAGTGGACGTCCTCTCCCCGCCGAGATGATTGTGAAAAAGCTTTTGAAAAACACAACACTTGAAGGGTTAATTTAAATATAAAAAAAGAGAACCAGGAGAAATTTAATTCCTCCTGGTTCTCTTTTTTATAAAAATTTTTATAATAACTACCACATACAATTTCTGACGTTTAAATAAAAATACTATCAGTACAGTATGGTTTAGTAAAAGTGTTTACTGTTTTTGTATTTTACATTTTAATAATGCTCTATGGATATCGCCACTTATTACATTATTGAGATCGGCGATAAGTTGTTCTGGATTTTTAACCATTTTTGTTCTTATCCAATCAAGCAATAACCCTACAAATGCAAATTTATAAAAATTAACAATAAACTCTTTTTTTTCTTCCCAAATCTTCATGTCCACGGCGATCTCATCAACAACATTAAAGACAAGGGTGTACACTGCATTGTATAAATGGGTTTCCAAATACTCACGCCCAACGGAATTATAGGTATTTAAAACCATTTTATGATTTTGTTCTAAATAGAGAAATATTTGCAAAAATCCCTGTTGCCATGTTTGATACGTTTTATTTTCTGCCATGACACTAGCGACATCAGTTTCGAAAACCCACTCTAAAAGAGCATAGATATCTTGAAAGTGATAGTAGAATGTACGGCGATTTACTCCACAGTCGTTAACAATATCATTAATTGTAATTTTTTTTAATGGAGTAGTATTCATTAGTTTTTTCAATGATGATGCTAAAGCTTTTTTTGTGGTTTGTGACATACATTACAGCTCCTTTCCCAGCGCATTATATTTATTATATTTATAATGAAGGAGTTAGTCAATGAGGTAATAAGGAGCTGGATTTAGTTATTCCTACGGAATCATGTTCGTAGCCTAAAAAATATAAAATGATAAAACTTTTGGATGCAAGTATAATATATGTTATACTAAAATCGAAAAATATTAATTTAGAGGTGATACTTATGGATCATAAAAGTACAGATATTGCTAAAATTTCTGTGAAAATGTCCCTATGTCCAAGAGCTAGCGAAGAAAAATTTATCGCAGCTTACAAAGAAAAAGGAATATTAGTTGCCGCAATAGATATTGGAGGTAATTTTTCTGCATTTACCACAAAGGTAATTGAAAGTGCTATTGTAGCCTCCAAAAGAGGTGGACTTATAAAGGATTGTCATGTTCATGAGGGTGCTGTAGCTGGTGCTACTAAAGATGCTTTAGCCCAAGTTGCACCTAAAGCTAACGGATTAAATGTAGGTGGAAAAATGGGAATAGCGAGATCTGGTGAACATATAAGTGTATGTATATTTTTAAGCATAGGTTTGCTCCATTTGAATGAAGTTGTAATAGGACTTTCACATCGTTCTATACCTGATATTTATTAACTGAAATTTTATAATTTGAAAATCTAATATTTTAGAAATATATTGACAATTTGAAAAAATTGCTATAAGATTAATAACAAATTTAACATAGAATGATAATGTAGTTAAGGTATTTTGTAGCATGTAGTATGGTAGCGTAGTAGGTAGTATGGTAGTGTAATAATGGTAGGGATTAAAACGTAAATAAAGCTAACTATAAAATTAATGACATTTCAGAAGGAAAGTCTCCAACTTTTATAAGTGGGAGGTCTATACTATAACAAAGAAAAAATTCTTGTGGGAGTATAAAGCTCCTTCTGAAGTCATTAATATTGCAGCTCCGCAGGAGATGACTCCGCAGGAGATGATTTAATAGTAGCTTTTATTTTTATAATTAAATATTTTAGGAGGATGGTAGTATGGTAGGAAAAAAGAGATTATTATGTGTAATTGGCACGTTGTTTTTGGGTGCCTCAGTTTTAGCAGGTTGTTCGACTGCTAAAACAAAGAGTAAAGGTAATTTTGGTAAGGTGACAAGTATTGGAATAATTCAACTTGTAGAACATCCCGCACTAGACAAAGCTCACAAAGGATTTATAGATGCTCTTAGTTCTAAGGGGTTTATAGATGGTGAAAAAATAAAAATAGACTTTCAAAATGCTCAAGGCGATATTCCAACAGCTCAAACTATTGCAAGCAATTTCACTTCAACTAAAAAGGATTTAATATATGCTATAGCAACGCCTTGCGCACAGGCAGCATATAACAGTACTAAAAGTATCCCTATACTTATAACTGCTGTAACTGATCCTGCAAAATCAGGTCTTGTAAAATCTCTAAACAAACCCGATACAAATGTTACAGGCACTAGTGATGAATTGCCTATGGATAAACAATTTCAGTTAATAAAAATACTAAAACCTAACTCTAAAAAGGTAGGTATATTATATAATACAAGTGAAGCAAATTCAGAAATTCAAGTAGAAATGGCAAAAAAGCAAGGTTCAAAGATGAATTTAGAAATAATAGCTGTGGGGATTTCAAGTTCTAACGATATATCTCAAGCATTAGCTTCATTGCTTCCTAGAATTGACGTTTTATATACAACAACTGATAACTTAGTAGCATCTTCAATGCCTCTCATCAGCTTGAAATCCATTGAAAAAGGAATACCTATAATAGGTGCTGAAAAAGCTCATGTAGATGCTGGGGCATTAGCTACAGAAGGTATAGACTACTATAAACTTGGTTTTGAGACAGGTCTTATGGCAGTAGATATCATAAATGGTAAAAAGCCAAATGATATGCCTATACAAACTTTAAAGGAATCAACACTTACCATAAATGAAGATACGGCAAGCAAACTTAAAATTACTATACCAAGTGATTTAGTGGCAAAAGCAGTGATAGTTAAGGGCGGTGCTAAGTAATGGATGGCCTTATTATAAACATACTAGAACAAGGATTTATTTTTGCAATAATGGCTATAGGAGTTTATATAACTTACAGAATATTAGATTTTCCCGATTTATCTGTAGATGGAACTTTTGCATTAGGCGCTGCAGTTACAGCAGCCGCATTAATAAAAGGTGTAAATCCTTTTATATCACTAATTTTAGCTTTTATTTCAGGCATAATGGCCGGAGGAATTACTGGGATACTTCATGTGAAGCTTAAAATAACAAATTTACTTTCAGGTATTTTAGTTATGATAGGACTTTATTCTATAAATCTTAGGATAATGGGTAAAGCTAATGTGCCATTATTTTCACAAAACACTATTTTTTCTAATGATATTTCTCCAGTAATCATAATTGCTTTATTTGCTATTTTAGCTAAGATAGTTTTAGATTTGTTTTTGAATACAAAACTAGGGTTTATATTAAGAGCTACAGGAGATAATTCTCAAATGGTAACTTCCTTAGGAATTGATATAGGGACTATCAAAATACTTGGTCTTATGCTTTCAAATGGTCTTGTAGCAGTTTCTGGTTCTATGATGGCTCAATATCAAAGATTTTCTGATGTAGGCATGGGAACTGGAATTATAGTTATGGGTCTAGCGTCTGTTATATTAGGAGAAGCTATTTTCAAAAAAACTTCATGGATGCTTCCAACAACTACTGCAATTTTAGGTTCAATATTATATAAAGGCAGTATATCTATTGCTTTAAACTTAGGGTTACCTCCAACAGATTTAAAACTTATAACTTGCATAATTGTTATATTTGCTTTGTCCTTAAATGGGCAAAAGGTTAATTTAAGTTTTAAAATGTTAAAGAAATTTATGTCAGGAGGTGTTCCAATTGCTTCAGATAAATAATCTTCAAAAGATTTTTAACAAGGATACAATAAATGAAAAAATTATATTTAATAATTTGAACCTTCATTTAAACAAGGGAGATTTTATTACAGTAATAGGTAGCAATGGTGCCGGCAAATCATCTCTATTAAATTTAATATCTGGTTCAATATTACCTGACAAGGGTTCTATTTGTTTAAATGGAAGAAATATCTCATCGCTTCCAGAACATAAAAGAACAAAATTTATAGGAAGGGTATTCCAAGATCCAACTTTAGGTACTTCTCCTTCTATGTCCATATTAGAAAATTTATCAATGGCTTATAATAAAGGGAGTAAATTTGGATTAACTCCTGGCATTAACAATAAAAATTTAGAATTATTTAAGGAATCATTATCCAGACTTTCTTTGGGCCTTGAAAACAACTTAAATAAAAAGGTTGGTTTATTATCTGGTGGTCAAAGACAAGCTTTGTCACTACTTATATCAACTATATCTAATCCTGATTTATTGCTTTTAGATGAGCATACCGCAGCCTTAGATCCAAAGACTTCTGAAAATATAATAAAATTAACTAAAAATACAGTTGGTGAAAAAAATATAACTACACTTATGATAACTCACAATTTAAATTATGCCATAGATATAGGAAATAGGCTGATAATGCTTCATGGTGGAGAAATAGTTCTAGATATCATCGGAGAAGAAAAGAAAAGGTTGACTATACCCAAACTTTTAGAACGATTTAACAACAAGAATTCTAATGACTTTATAAGTGATGAAGTGGCTTTTTCATAAAATTTTAGCAAGGAACTAACTAAAATGTACCCTGTAGAGTAGACAATTTTAAAAAAGTCTATCCTGTAGGGTAGTTTTAGTTATTTCCTATTTGTTTTTTTTGGAAACCATCCTTTTTTAACTCTTTCTTCTTGCTCTATAATTTCATGAATACTCCAAATGCATGAGAAACCAGCTACCCCTACTATAGCTGATAGTGTAGTATTTTTAATATACAATGAGATAAGCACAAAAACAATTCCTAAAATTAAAAATACAGGCCATATTTTTTTACCAAAATAGTATTCTCCTTTAATTACTATAGGATGAAAAACTCCAATAATAAGAAAGGCAGCAATGCCAATAAAAATTCCATGAAAATTCATTATAAGACCTCCTAAGCATTCTGAATAGTGTTAACATTATCGTTGTTGTATATATAGTATCATATAAAAACATCTTCATCACCTAATCCATTTTTCCAACAAAAAATGTAATATTATTAATCCTTGACATATTATAATTTAAAATATAGAATTTAAGTGATAACATAATTTTATATTTTAATTATGCACAATGAAGTGTATTAAATGAGCATTGAGGCTCCGTGGGAATTGATTCCTATGGGGCTTTTTTATTTAACGACAGTTTAGAAGGAAAGACTCCCACTTCTATAAGCGGGAACTACGTACCCTAACAAATAGAAAACTTCAGTGGGTGTATAATCTACTTCTGAAGTCGTCAATGGAGCTCCCGCGAAGCTGTTTCAGCTCCGCAGGAGATGATTTAATTCTGAAAGGAGAATATTAATGGAGAGTTTTAGCATTAAAACGCAGATATATTTTGGAGATGGTTCATTAGAAAGATTAAGTCAACTTGATTGTAAAAGGGCATTTATAGTTACAGACCCTTTTATGGTAAAGTCAGGTGCTATAAACAAGATTACTGATGAAGTTTCGAAGGGTGACATTCAGTATATGGTATTTTCAGATATTGTACCAGATCCACCAATAGAAGTTGTAGTAAAAGGTATAGAGGTTATGATGAAATTTAATCCGGAAGTAGTAATAGCGCTAGGTGGAGGTTCTGCTATAGATGCAGCAAAAGCAATATGTTCTTTTAGTTCTAAGATACATGAGCGTATGGATTGTGGCGTGAAGAATAATAATAAAATTAAATTTATAGCTATACCTACAACAAGTGGCACAGGTTCTGAGGTTACAAGTTTTTCTGTAATTACAGATAAAAGTAAGAATATAAAATATCCTTTAGTATCAGATGAACTACTACCTGACGAAGCTATATTAGATGCAGAACTTGTTACAACTGTGCCAAATTTTATAACAGGAGATACAGGAATGGATGTACTAACCCATGCTATAGAAGCTTATGTATCTACTAATGCAACAGATTATACAGATGCATTAGCAGAAAAATCTATAAAATTGGTTTTTGAAAATTTAATGAGAGCTTATAAGAATGGGAATGATTTAGACGCAAGAAAAAAAATGCACAATGCTTCTTGCATAGCAGGGATAGCTTTTAATAATGCATCACTAGGGTTAAATCATGGAATGGCACATATTGTTGGTGGAAGATTTCATGTATCTCATGGAAAAACTAATGCTATATTACTGCCATATGTAATAGAATACAATGCAGATTTAAAAGGTTTTAATTCAAATGATTATACAAAGGCCGCTAAAAGATATTCAGAAATATCCAAAATATTAGGATTGCCATCATCAAATGTTAGACAAGGGGTAAAAAGTCTAATAGCAGCTATAAATAAGCTTTTAAAGGAATTAAATATGCCTACATCACTAAAAGAAACAGGGATAAAGGCAGAGGATTTTAAAAAAGAAGTTTCAGAAATGGCCATGATAGCTATAGAGGATAGATGCACTGAAACGAATCCACGAGTACCTAATATAGAGGAAATAATAGCTTTATTTGAAAGGGTTTTTGATGAAAAATAATAGGGCACATTGATATAAATAACACGGAAAAATTAACAATATTAAAAACGTTTTCCATATTAATTTTTCATATTGACAAATTAGAATAAAGAGTATAATATTTAAGCATAGGTACACAATGGCGTGTACATTTTAAAGAAGGCAATGAGGCTTGTTAAAAATATAATTATATTTTTAGTGAGTCTATTTTTTATAAAAATTCAAAGAAGTGGTGATACTATGGAAGAGAAACAAAGAGTAATACAAGAATATGTTCCTGGAAAGCAAGTTACATTAGCCCACTTAATTGCAAACCCCAACAAAGATCTATATAAAAAACTAGGACTTACAGCAGATCATAAGGATGCTTTAGGGATACTTACTATAACACCTAGCGAGGCCTCTATTATAGCAGCAGACGTGGCAACAAAGTCGGCAGATGTATCTATTGGGTTTGTGGATAGATTTAGTGGGTCAGTGGTTATAGTTGGTGATGTAGGCAGTGTAGAGTCAGCACTTACTGAAGTTATTAAGGTTCTTAGTAATGTACTCGATTTTTCTGAATGCAAGATAACCAGATCTTAGAGGTGATATATGAAAACCTTAATGTTAATTGGAAAAACAAATTGTGGCAAAACTACTTTGACTCAAGCAATAAACGAAGACGATTTGCATTATAAGAAAACTCAGACAGTTGAAATTATCGACGGAATTATAGATACTCCTGGTGAGTACATTGAAAACAGATCTTATTATAGAGCTCTTATAGTTACTTCAGCAGATAGTGATGTAATCGCTATGATTCAGGATTGTACGCAGGAAGATAGTATTTTTCCGCCAAGCTTTGCTAGTATATTTGCAAAGCCTATTATTGGGATTATTACAAAAACTGATTTGTGCTGTGATGAAAACAAGTTAAAAGCAGCAGAAGAAGTTCTAGTAAGCGCAGGAGTAGAAAGAATTTTTAGAATAAGTGCTTTTGATAAATCTGGTTTAGAAAATTTAAGGGATTATATTATGAATTAAACTTTTTAAAAATCTATTTTTATTTTATGAGGTGAAGTATGAATAAAAAAATAGTAATAGCCGATGATGAGCCTATTACAAGAATGGATTTAAAAGAAATATTAGAAGCGGCAGGATACGATGTTGTAGGAGAAGCTTCAGATGGATTTGATGCAGTAGCATTGTGTAGAAAACATTCACCAGATTTAGTGCTTATGGATATAAAGATGCCTCTTCTTGATGGATTAAACGCAGCTAAAATAATTCAAAATGAAAATTTGGCCAGTGGGATAGTTTTGCTAACTGCTTATAGTGGCAAAGAGTTTGTAGAAAAAGCTATCAAGGTAGGGGCTATAGGATACATAGTTAAGCCTATAGATGAAAAATCACTTATTCCAACTTTGGAGGTAGCTATATCCAAGAGCGCAGAAATAAAAAAAATGAAAATAGAAATTGAAAAAGGTTGTAGTAAGCTAGAAGAAAGAAAAATTATTGAAAAAGCTAAAGGCTTATTGATTCAAAGAGATAAAATTACTGAGCAAGATGCTTATGACCAGATTAGAACACTTAGTATGAATAAAAGATGTTCAATGGGAGATATAGCTGAGGCTATAATAATGAGTTATGAACAGTAAAAAAATATATGAACTATGTAGAATGTACACTAATTTAGATGAAGATGACATTTTAAAAATACAGCAAATGTCATCTTGTATTAAATATTTTGCCGACATTTTAAATGCAGATGTTTTTATAGATTGTCCAACTAGAGAAGCTGATGAAGCTATAGTAATAGCTGAGGCAAAACCTATTAATAGACCTTCGATGTATCAAAATACTGTAGTAGGAGAACTAGCATTAAGAGATAATGAGCCTGCAGTGCTCAGAACATTAGATCTTGGAATAACAACCAAAGACTTGAAGGCTGTAACTCAAGAACATATAAATGTACGACAAACGGTGTCACCTATAGAGAATAACGGCAAAATTATAGGGGTTCTAATAGTAGAGAAGGACATAACAGAAAAAATAAATAAAAAAAAACATATGGAAATGCTAGCACAAGGCTACGAGGAGTTAGCTAATACTTTAGTATCTTCTACAGAAAATGAAAATAATATAGCTGATCACTTAGATGAAGCTATTATTATCTTTGATGAAGAAGGAGTAGTTAGGTTTAAAAATCCTATTGCTGATTTACTATACAAAAAGCTTGGCTACAAGGACAGCCTACTAGGCATGGATTATGATAATTTAGCCTTAGATGATATTAATTTTGCGGAGGTAATGAATTTTCCTAATTCTAATGAATGTGAAGTGCATTTAGGAAAACTGTTTTTAAAAGTTAAGAGAATAATATTAACTGATAAAAAATTAAAACTTGTTACTATGATTAGGGATATAACAATGATGAAGGAAAAAGAGAAGGAATTAATTTTAAAATCTGTAGCTATTAAAGAAATTCACCATAGAGTGAAAAATAATCTACAGACTATAGCAAGTTTATTAAGACTTCAAGCAAGAAGAAGTGATAACCAGCAGACTAAAGATGCATTAAATGAAAGCATGAATAGAATTTTAAGTATAGCAGCTACCCATGAGATATTATCGCAAGAAGGTCTAGATGAAGTAAGTATACAAGAAGTTATTTCTAATATTAAAGATAACGCTATAAGATATTTTAATGCAACTAATAAAAATATTAAAGTGAATTTAATTGGAGGTAATTTTAAAGTAAGTTCTGATAAAGCGACTTCAATAGCTCTTGTAGTAAATGAATTACTTCAGAATTCTATGCAATATGCTTTTGTAGATAAACCTTCAGGTAATATAGATATTGTAATCGAAAAAAGTGAAATATATTCTACCATTGTAGTAGTTGACAATGGTACAGGATTTGATATTAATAAGGTTAGAAAAAATAGTTTAGGACTTAGTATAGTAAAGACTATAGTTAAGGATAAGCTAAATGGAGATATTAATATAGCAACAGATTCAGAAGGAACTAGAGTGGTATTTGATTTCAAAAATTAATATGGATAATGGAAACACAAGGGCGTGTTTTTAAGATAAGCGATGAGGCTTAAAGTTATTTTTTAAAATGACTTTAAGCCTTTTTTGGTTCTTTAAACTGTGTTTCTGAAAATTCATAAGGCATTTGAAAAGAGGAATTAATATGAGAGAAGAAATTATAAGTGTTGGTATAGACATTGGTACTTCAACAACACAACTTGTATTTAGCAAGATAATTATAGAAAATTTGGCCTCAAATTTCTCTATACCTAGAATATCCATTGTGGATAAGGAAATTATATATAGAAGTGAAATATACTTCACACCACTTAAATCACAAAAGGAGATAGATGGTGAAAAAGTTCGCGAAATAGTAAAAAGAGAGTACCTTGCAGCAGGAATAGCGCCCTCAGAGGTTATAACTGGAGCGGTTATAATAACCGGTGAAACTGCTAGAAAGCAAAATGCTAACGATGTTTTGCAAAAATTAAGTGGACTTGCAGGAGAGTTTGTTGTAGCTACTGCAGGACCTGATTTAGAATCAATAATCTCAGCAAAAGGTGCAGGAGCAGATAAAATTTCTGAGGATGAAGAGTCTACTGTAGTTAACTTGGATATTGGTGGAGGAACTACTAATATAGCAGTCTTCAAAGAAGGAAAACTTTTAGATACAGGATGTTTAGATATAGGTGGAAGACTTATTAAAATTGATAAGTCTTCGGGCAAGGTTCTATATATAGCGGAGAAGATAAAGGAATTAGCTAAGTTAAATCATGTTTCTATAGAAGAGGGGCAGAAGCCAACCTTTGAGGCTTTGAATATTATAGTCGATGAAATGGTTAAACTTTTAGAGGAAAGTGTGAATATAAGAGAAAAGAGCAGCTTCTATGAAAGAATACTTACCAATAAGGGGATTATAAGTGATATAGAAATAGATTATATTACATTCTCTGGAGGGGTCGCTGATTATGTTTGCAATCTGGAACCTGATGAAATGTTTAAGTATGGAGATATAGGTATATTACTTGGTCAAGCTATTAGTAAGTCAAAGTTATGTACTAAAATTGTGGTTAAAAAATCTATAGAGACCATAAGGGCTACGGTGGTAGGAGCTGGTTCTCACACCACAGAAATTAGCGGCAGTACAATAACATATACAGAGGATAAGTTTCCTATTAAAAACCTTCCAATACTAAAACTTTCAGAGGATGAAGAAAATTCAGGTTATGAAAACATGGTTAAGGTTATAAAGGAAAAACTTAAATGGTTTACTTTAGAGAATGAGCTTCAACCCGTGGCTATAGCCATAAAAGGAAAGTTGAATCCTAGCTTTGTAGAGGTGCAAAAACTAGCGGAGGCTTTGATTTTGGGAATGGATGAGATTTTGAAAGGTGATTTTCCAACTGTTTTAGTAGTTGAAAATGATATAGCTAAAGTCCTGGGACAAACTTTATATAGACAGCTTAATTTCAAAAAAGAGGTTGTATGTATTGACACTATAAACGTCGAAAATGGCGATTACATAGACATAGGTAAACCTCTAGCAAATGGTAGGGTTGTACCAGTAATAATTAAAACACTAATATTTAATTCATAAAAAATAAGAGGGGTGAATTATCTTGAAATTAAAAACAAAGTTATTTGGAAAAGTATATGATTTTAAATCAATAATGGAAGTTATGGCAAAGGCAAATGAAGAAAAATCAGGAGATAAGCTTGCAGGAATTGCAGCAGAATCTTCAGAAGAA
Organism: Clostridium sp. CM041; assembly: GCF_055081035.1. NCBI lineage: Bacteria > Bacillati > Bacillota > Clostridia > Eubacteriales > Clostridiaceae > Clostridium > Clostridium sp. CM041. Next base: position 1,556,595 of record NZ_CM143648.1, on the reverse strand, counting down.
AGAGTGGCGGCTAAGGTAGTTTTAAGTCATTTAACTTTAGAGGATTTGAGGAATTGTCCAGCAGTACCTTATGAAATAGATGAGGTAACAAGAATAATTCAAGATGATGTCAATGAAAAGATATACGCTGGAATTAAAGACTTAACAGTATCTGAATTTAGAGAGTGGATATTAAATGAAAACACTACCGGAGAAGATATTAAAAGGATAAGTCGCGGACTTACTAGTGAGATGGTAGCTGCTGTAGCTAAGTTAATGTCTAATTTAGATCTAATTTATGGAGCAAAAAAGATAAGAATTACTGCACATTGTAATACAACAATAGGACTAGACGGAACCTTATCTGCAAGACTTCAACCTAACCATACCACAGATAATCCACAGGGAATTTTAGCTTCTCTTATGGAAGGATTAACTTATGGTGTTGGAGATGCGGTTATAGGCTTAAACCCAGTTGATGATTCCGTTGAAAGTGTAATGCGAGTTCTTAAAACCTTTGAAGACTTTAAGAATAAATGGGAAATACCAACTCAAAACTGTGTATTAGCTCATGTAACAACACAAATGGAAGCTATAAGACGTGGAGCTCCTGCGGATTTAATTTTCCAAAGTATAGCAGGTTCTCAAAAAGGAAATGAAGCTTTTGGAATAACTGCAGATATGATAGAAGAAGCAAGGCAGTTAGCACTTAAAGAAGGCACAGGATCTGGCCCTAATGTAATGTATTTTGAGACAGGACAGGGTTCAGAATTATCTTCAGATAGTCATAATGGTGTAGACCAAGTAACTATGGAAGCAAGATGTTATGGATTTGCTAAGAGATATAACCCATTCCTAGTAAATACTGTTGTTGGATTTATAGGACCCGAATATTTATATGATAGTAAAGAAGTTATAAGAGCAGGTCTTGAGGATCACTTCATGGGTAAATTAACTGGAGTACCAATGGGTGTTGATGCTTGTTATACAAACCATATGAAGGCAGATCAAAATGATATAGAAAATTTATCCGTACTTCTTACAGCGGCAGGATGTAACTTCTTTATGGGATTACCTCATGGTGATGATATAATGCTTAACTACCAGTCTACTGGATACCATGAAACAGCAACACTAAGAGATTTATTACACTTAAAACCAATAAAAGAGTTTGAAGTTTGGATGGAAAAAATGGGATTCACAAAAGATGGGAAATTGACTGAAAAAACAGGAGATGCATCTGTATTTCTTAAATAATGAGAGGAGGAAAAATAATGGTATCAGAAAATGATTTAAAAAAATTGGTTGAACAGGTACTACTTGAAATGACAAGTAAAGATAAGAAAGTTACAGCTAAAGCTTTAAATTCTATTAAAACAGAGGTTGAAGATGGATTTATTGAGGATATTACAACTGTTGATATTAAAAAACAACTTTTAGTTCCAAATCCAGCAGATCCTAAGGGATATTTAAAAATGAAGGAGTCTACGCAAGCGAGATTAGGAATTTGGAGAGCAGGTCCTAGATATAAAACTGAAACAGCTTTAAGAGTTAGAGCAGATCATGCAGCAGCTCAAGATTCAGTTTTCTCAGATGTTTCAGAGGAATTCTTAAAGGAAATGAATTTATTTTCTGTTAAAACAGAATGCATCAATAAAGATGAATTTATAACAAGACCAGACCTTGGGAAAAAGATAACTGAAGAGGGTATAAAAGCTATAAAAACTAACTGCAAAATGAGACCACAGGTACAAATATATGTATCAGATGGATTAAGCTCAGCAGCTATAGAAGCTAATATTCGTGATGTACTTCCAGCTATGGTGCAGGGCCTTGAGGGTTACAGAATTTCTGTAGGAACTCCATTCTTCGTTAAAAATGGAAGAGTTGGCGTTATGGATGTAGTATCTGAAACCTTAGAAGCAGATGTTACTTGTGTACTTATAGGGGAAAGACCAGGCCTTGTTACAGCAGAAAGTATGAGTGCTTATATAGCATACAAAGCTACTGTAAATATGCCAGAAGCTAGAAGAACAGTTGTATCTAATATACATAAAGGTGGTACTCCTCCAGTAGAAGCAGGTGCTCATATATCTGACATAATAAAATTAATGCTAGAAAAGAAAGCAAGTGGAGTAGATTTAAAATTATAGTAAAGAAATTATAATTAGGAGGCAAAACACATGAAAAATGAAGCTATTCGTGCAACGGTATTAGGTGTAAAAATAATATCAAATGTTAGTCAAGATTTGGTAGAAGCCTTTAATTTAGCTCCACATCATAAGAGTTTAGGAATTATAACAGCAGATATAGATGATGTTACTTATACAGCTTTAGATGAAGCTACGAAATCAGCAGAGGTAGAAATAGTATATGCAAAATCAATGTATGCAGGTTCTGCAAATGCAAGTACAAAACTAGCAGGTGAAGTTATAGGAATAATGGCTGGACCAAGTCCAGCAGAGGTTAGAAGTGGACTTAATTCTGCTCTAGATTTCATAGAAAATGGAGCAAGTTTTACAAGTGCTAATGATGATAATACAGTTCCATATTATGCTCACTGTGTATCAAGAACAGGCAGCTTTTTATCGAAAACTGCGAACATTAAAGAGGGAGAGCCTATAGCTTATTTAATAGCTCCTCCACTTGAAGCTGTATATGCATTAGATGCTGCTTTAAAAGCAGCAGATGTTAAATTAGTAACTTTTTACGGACCACCATCAGAAACTAACTTTGGTGGAGCATTGCTTACAGGTAGCCAATCAGCTTGTCAAGCAGCTTGTGATGCTTTTGCAGCAGCAGTCCAATTTGTAGCTGAAAATCCTACAAATTTTTAAAGTGAGGCAATTAAATGTATAAGGGAGCATTAGGGTTAATTGAGGTACATGGGTACCTTGGTGCCATAGAAGCTGCAGATGTGGCACTTAAGACATCTAATGTAAATCTTATAGGTTGTGAAATAGTTGATGGTGGTTTGGTTACAGTAAAGATAAAGGGTGATGTTTCTTCAGTTAAAGCAGCTGTTGAAGCGGCTGAAATTGCTGTGACAAAGTTAAATATTTTAGTAGTAGCTCATGTAATTCCTGGACCAGACTTATCAGTATGGAACACTATTGTGGAAAATACAAGCACTAAGGATTGTCACCATAAGGAATGTAGTGAAGAGGTTTTAGTTGTTGAAAGTAAAAAAATCAAGAATGTAAATCAAGACAAAAAAACACAAGAGATTAAAGCGATAGAATTTGGAGATAACACTCTAAGTAATAGTACAAGCCTAAAAGAGCAGTTAGAGAGTGAAAAAGTAAATGAACTCAGAACATTAGCGAGAAGTCTTGACTTAGATAATATGACTAAGAAACAGATAAAGTTTGCTAAAAAAGATAGGCTTGTAGAAGAGATCGTATTATTCTATCAAAGGAGGAGTAAATAGTGGATAAGGATTTAATGTCAATTCAAGAAGTTAGGGACCTAATAGCTAAAGCAAAGATTGCACAAAAGAAATTAGGCGAAATGAGCCAAAGCGAAATCGACAGAATAGTTAAAGCCATTAGTGATTCAGCTTATAATAATGCTGAAAAATTAGCTAAAATGGCAGAAGAGGAAACTGGTTTTGGAAAATGGCAAGATAAGATTGTGAAAAATACTTTTGCTAGTAAGGGAGTTTATGAATATATAAAGGATTTAAAAACTGTAGGAATAATAAATGAAGATAAAGATAAAAGATTAGTTGAGGTGGCAGTTCCAGTAGGGGTTGTTGCAGGACTTATTCCATCAACTAACCCTACATCTACAGCTATATATAAAGCTATGATATCTATAAAAGCAGGAAATTCCATAGTTTTCTCACCACATCCAATGGGTAAAAAATGTATATTGGAAACTGTAAGAATAATATCTGAAGCAGCTGTGGCTGCAGGAGCACCAGAAGGAACTATTGGATGCATGTCTATACCTACTATGCAAGGTACAGATCAGTTAATGAAACATAGTGATATTTCATTAATACTTGCAACTGGTGGTACACCTATGGTTAAAGCAGCCTATAGCTCAGGTAACCCAGCTATAGGAGTAGGACCAGGAAATGGGCCAGCTTTCATAGAAAAATCTGCAGATATTCCATTAGCAGTAAAGAGAATATTAGACAGTAAGACTTTTGATAATGGAACTATCTGTGCTTCAGAACAATCTATAGTAGTTGAAGCTTGCACGAAGGACAAAGTAATTTCTGAATTAAAAGCGCAGGGAGCTTATTTCTTAAATAGAGAAGAGGCTGATAGATTAGCAGGATTTATACTTAGAAGTAATGGTTCAATGAATCCTCAAATAGTAGGAAAAAGTGTTGAAGCTATAGCTAAAATGGCTAACTTAAATGTTCCTACTGGAGCTAGAGTACTTATATCTGAGGAAACAAATGTAGGACATAAGTATCCATATTCAAGAGAAAAGTTAGCTCCAATTTTAGGTTTCTTCTGTGAAGAAACTTGGGAAAAGGCTTGTGAGAAATGTATTGATATATTAAACAATGAGGGAGCAGGGCATACTCTTATAATACACTCAAATAATGAAGCTGTAATTAGAGAATTTGCACTTAAAAAACCTGTATCAAGATTATTAGTTAATACTCCAGGTTCACTAGGTGGAATAGGAGCTACTACAGGCTTAGTACCAGCTTTAACTTTAGGCTGTGGAGCAGTTGGCGGAAGTGCAACTTCTGATAATGTTGGACCTATGAACTTATTGAATATAAGAAGATTGGTTTATGGAACTCGTGAAATAGAGGATATAGTAGATAGAAGTAACACTGTTAATTCTAATATTAGTAAAGAAGATTTAAATGAAGACTCTATAAATCTAATAGTAGAAAAAATTATGGAAAAATTGAAAAGCTAGTTATATAAAATTAATATAGATAAAAAAAATTTTAGGAGGAATATAAAATGGCAAGTACAAACGCATTAGGAATGGTTGAAACAAGAGGACTCGTAGGTGCAATAGAAGCTGCAGATGCTATGGTTAAAGCTGCAAATGTTACATTAGTAGGAAAAGAGCAAATTGGTGCAGGACTCGTAACTGTAATGGTTAGAGGAGATGTTGGAGCTGTTAAAGCAGCTACAGATGCTGGAGCTGCTGCTGCAGAACGAGTAGGAGAATTAGTTTCTGTTCATGTAATTCCAAGACCACATGCTGAAGTAGATGCAATACTACCAAAAGTAAAAGAAGTAATAGAAGAATAATATTTAAAAACATACTATCCCCACAATTCAAAAGGTTGTGGGGTAGTATGCTTATATACAATCTTCTTAAGGGGATGTGAGTTATATGAGTTTGTTAACTGAAAGTGAACTAAGAAAACAACTTAAAAATACAGATATTAAAGAATACGAAGTAGTAAAGGGTGTTATTATTACCCCCTCTGCGAAACAGTATCTACAAGATAAAAACATTAAACTAATAATTGTTGATACATTGAGTGCTAAGAAGCAAGGTAATTCCAAAACTGAAAAGGAAGATGAAGGAAAAATTTTTCCGAAATATATTTGCCTCAAGGGTGGTTATGTAGAGGAAAAACCAGAGCATATGACACAGTTATATGGAAATAAATTAGTACCTAAAGATCATAGGAAAATAGAGTTTAGAGGAAGACTTGATAGTCTTCAATCTAAAATCTTGGAAGTTCAAGTAATAGCTTCAAAACTTCAAAATGAAGGAGTAGCAAAAGACTTAGAGGAGATTCTATCTTTTGTACGTAACATATTAAGGGCGGAAGTATTAGAAGAAAATCTCCCAGAATTCTCTATTTTAGGAATGAGTGAGAATGACCTGAGGGAAATGTCACATAATCCTAAAAAATATTTTAATATGGATCATTTTATGCCTAATTATAAAATGGGTGAAATAGTTGTTGGACTTAATTCCATAAGAAGTAATATAAGAGAAGTTGAAATATGTGGTTTCAAGGCATTTAAAGACATTGACGCAGAGATAACAAGAAACGATATTATAAGATATTTAAATAGATTAAGCAGCTGTTTATATATAATGATGTTTAAGTTTTTGTCAGGAAAATATAAATAGAGGAGGCACATCAGTGACCGGTATAGACATTGAATACATTATAGAAGAAGTCATAAAAAGAGTAAATGAAAAATTTAAAATTACAGTAGAAGCTTCAGGAAAACATGTTCACCTTTCAAGAGAAAGTATTGATATATTATTTGGTAAGGGTTATAAATTAACAGAGGCAAAGAAATTATCACAACCAGGTCAATATAGCTGCAACGAAAGAGTTAGCCTAACTGGGCCTAAAGGAACAGTTAAAAATGTAGTTGTACTTGGACCAGAAAGAAGTGAAACACAGGTGGAAATATCTAAGAGTGATGCTGTTATTTTAGGAGTAAAAGCCCCAATTCGTGAATCAGGAAAATTACAGGGTAGTGCAGGTATAACCATAGCCACAGAAAAAGCTTCTTTAACGATTAAAGAGGGGTTAATAGTTGCAAAACGTCATATACACTTATCATCAGAAGATGCAAATTTATTTAAGGTTTGTGATAAAGACATAGTTAAAGTTGAAGTTTCTGGGGAAAGACCGCTAATCTTTGATGATGTTGTAATTAGGGTAAAGAAAGAATATAGAACCTTTATGCACATAGATTATGATGAAGCAAATGCCTGTGGATATAATAAAGGCACTACTGCAAAAATTATAAAATAGAATTGTTGTTTTATAGATAATTTTAAAAATAAGATGGTATACCTTATATGTTACGGTGTATTAAACATTATAATTTTTATATAAGGAAGTGATTTAAGTGGATATAGAAAAATTAGTAGATATGATCACTAAGGAAGTTATGAAGAGGATTCCTAGCAGTAGAAATAATACTGCAATGGATAAAGAAAAGGTATTGGTAATAAGTTCCTCTGAAGAAGAATTAACAGTGATTAAAGAGCTTGTAGAAGATAAATACGAGGTTCATATTTATGATAAAGAAGATATAAATTTGAGAAACTATGAGCATATAATAGTTACAAATTTATGTAATAAGGGATTAGCATCAATGGCGCTTGGGTTATGTAATAATGGTGTACAAGCATTTATAGTAGAAGCTCTTTTTAACGGTAAAAAGGTTTATGTATTAAAAGAGGGAATACAGTACAGAAAACATTTAAGTACGTCTAATGAAGCTTTATATAATCTATATAATCAATATGAACACAAAATCATGTCTTATGGAATTGCTTTAGTCTATCAAAAGGATTTATTAAAAAGCATGCAAACGGGCGCTAATTGCAATGATGAATCAGTGCAAAAATCCTGCTCAATAGAATCAAATATAGTAATCGATGATATGCATAATAAAACTGAATCACAAGCTAAAAAAGCGGTTTCAGAGGATACTGTGCAATCTCATCAAATAGTAGAAATAAATAATAAAAGACTGATTACAGAATCAGACCTTAGAAAATTATATATGAACGGAATAAAGGAAGTAAACCTAATTAAAAAAGCTATATTAACCCCACTTGCTCAAGATTTTATAAGAATAAAACGATTAAAGATAAATAGAGTTTAGGGTTATTCTAAAACATTTAAAAGATAAAAAGGGGGGGGCAGTTAATGATTATTGGTAAAGTTATAGGCAATGTTTGGGCTACAAGAAAAGATGAAAAATTAAATGGATTAAAGTTCTTAGTAATAGAACCATCTAAAGCTGCAGCCGGCGAGGCAAGCGGAATTTTTGTTGCCGCAGATATAGTAGGGGCTGGCATAGGGGATAGTGTGCTAGTGACTAAGGGTAGCGCTGCAAGCGCATCACTGCATATAAAGGATGTGCCTGTGGATGCTGTTATAGTAGGTATAATAGATAGTTTAGAAGTAGATGCAGAATTTCTATAATAAAGCACTTCTCGTATAAATAAATTTATTTGGAGTGAATCTATGATTAAAACTTTAGGAATGATGGAATTTAGAAGTATTGCAAAAGGAATAGAAATAGCGGATGTAGTTCTAAAATCCGCAGAGGTAGAATTAGTATTTTGTAGAACTATTTGTCCAGGGAAATTTATGATACTTATATCAGGAGAAGTAGGATCTGTTAAAGAAGCCTTAGATAAGGGGACGAATCAAAGTAAGGGTTTTTTAATAGGAAGTTTTCTACTTCCTAATGTACATAAGGATATTATACAATCATTAAAAAATAAAATAAAAGTAGTACCTAATGGAGCTATAGGAGTAGTGGAGACCACTAATGTAGTTTCTGGAATATTTATCTTAGATAAGGCGCTTAAAGCAGCAGAGGTAAGGCTTTTTAAGTTAAGTCTCGGCACTTTAATTGGTGGAAAATCTTATTTTATTATATATGGTGATATGAGTTCTGTGCAGGAAGCTGTAAAAGAAGCTTTAAGAGAAATTGATGAGAAAAAAATAGTTTCAAGTATAGTAATTCCATCACCATCTGAGGAACTAATCAGTAGCTTATAATAATAGTTAACAATGTAGATAAATTATAAAAAAATACATATGATCAAAAAATAATTTTCTGGAAGGAGAAAAAATGGGAATAAATGATATTATTATATATATAATGGTTGTTTTCATGGTTTTAGGTGCGATAGATAAGTGCATAGGAAATAAATTTGGTTTAGGAGAACAATTTGAAGAGGGATTTATGGCAATGGGTTCATTAACTATAGCTATGGTTGGTGTAGTTTGTTTAGCACCAGTACTTGCTAGTGTATTAAAACCTGTAGTAGTCCCAATTTACACTGCATTAGGAGCAGATCCATCTATGTTTGCTAGTACTTTACTTGCTTGTGATATGGGAGGATATCCTCTTGCAAAAGAACTTGCACAAACGGCACAAGCAGCAAGCTTCTCAGGCGTAATTATAGGATCTATGATGGGACCAACTATTGTATTTACTATACCAGTTGCTCTTGGAATAATTAAGAAAGAAGACCATAAATTTTTGGCAACAGGTGTACTTGCAGGGATAATAACAATTCCTATAGGAGCGCTTATAGGTGGACTTGTAGCTGGATTTGAAGTAATAATGTTACTTAAAAATCTTGTGCCAATAATAATATTTGCAGCACTTCTTGCTGTAGGATTATGGTTAATTCCTGAAAAAATGATAAAAGGCTTTACCGTTTTTGGAAAAGGTGTAGTTGTGCTTATAACAATAGGTCTTGCAGCTATAATAATAGAAACTTTAACAGGAGTAGTTGTTATACCTGGAATGGCACCACTATCCGAAGGTATTGAGATAGTAGGTTCTATTGCAATAGTACTCGCAGGAGCCTTCCCAATGGTTTATGTTATAACAAAAGTATTTAAAAAACCTCTAATGAAGCTTGGTTCATTACTAGGTATGAATGATATTTCAGCAGCAGGTATGGTGGCAAGTCTTGCAAATAGTATACCAATGTTTGGAATGATGAAAGACATGGATGAACGGGGTAAGATAATAAACGTTGCATTTGCAGTTAGTGCAGCTTTTGTATTTGGAGATCATTTAGGTTTTGTTGCTGGAGTAGAAAAAGGAATGATATTCCCTATGATAGTTGCAAAATTAGTCGGTGGAGTTGCAGCGGTTGCGTTAGCTTGTTTTATACTTTCGAAAAATAAAAAAGATAAGTCTGTTCAAGCATAATAGCATTATAAGATAATAATGAATGGAGGAATTAAAATGGAAAATATAGATTCAAAATTAATTGAAGACATGGTTAGAAAAATCATAGCAGAAAGTTTATCAAAGGAAAAATGTGAATTTGAAAAGCACGTAGATCCTAGTGGTATAATGTCAATAAAATTAAACACTGTAAAAATGAATAAGTTTGATACCGGCAAAGAAGGAGATGACGTTCTTTTAACTGATGTTGTAACATTAGAAGAAAGTCCGAGACTTGGATGCGGTCTTATGGAAATGAAAGAAACGTGCTTTGATTGGACATTAAAATATGATGAAATAGATTATGTTATAGAGGGAACTTTAGAAGTAAATATTGATGGAAGAAAAGTTGTAGCCAATAAAGGGGAAATGATTTTAATTCCTAAAAACTCAAAAATTCAATTCAGTGTTCCAAATTATGCAAAATTTATGTTTGTGACATATCCTGCTAATTGGGCCGATATAAAGTAGATATTTTTTAAAATGTGAATACTTAGAACAAGATAAAAGCCTCATACTATTAATTTAGTATGAGGCTTTTATCTTATTAGGTATTGTTTCTCGATTCAGTTGGGGAAACACCATAATATTTTTTGAAGGAAGTATAAAAGTAGTTAGTATTTACAAAACCAACTTTTTCAGAAATATCATTAACAGTAAGATGTGTGTTTTCAAGTAAATATTTTGCTTTTTCAAATCTATACTGATTAATATAATTAGATAGAGATTGATTTCGAATTTCTTTAAAGATTGTTCGGAGGTAATTGGGAGAAATATTTACATAGTCTGCTAGATATTCAGGAGAAAGAATTGAATTATCATAATTCAATTCGATATAAGATATAATTTTATTAACTAATTTGTCTTTTTTATGATCTTTGGTTTTTTGAAGTTGTAGTAAAGTCAGATTATAAGAAGACATTAGCCAATCGTGTATTTCATTGATACTTTCAAATTTCTGAAGATTCTCTCTGATAAAGTCAAAATTAATAAGAAGGTTCTCTGCACTAATCTTTTTTAAATTATTCAATAATTTGTTCGAATTCATTGCTAGTTGCATAATATACATTAACATATCTAAATAACGATAATTTAAAAGTTCTTCAAGTATATTTGTCAATTGTACCTCAACATCATCAATTTTGCCGGATTTTATAGCGTTAAAAAGTAATTTTTCTTTCTCTTCAGGATATTTATAGTTTTCTCTTATAGCTGGTGCAACTTTATCATAGTACAATATAGAATTAGATCCGTATTTAATTTTATAGTTTGTATATTCATAAGCCCATTTATATGACTTGGGTAATTCAGAGAGAGTATTTGCAAAGCTGCCTATACCAGCACTGACGGAAAAATGTAAGGAATTAAAAATGATATCTTGTATTTGTTTAATCAATTCAATAATGGAGGTTAGTGCTTGGGATGAAGGTTCATCTCCTATATTTAAAATAATTGAAATGTGATCTGTTTCCATATCTACTGCTTCGCAGTTATATTTAGTACTAGTTACCTCAATAGAAATATTTGTTAAAGCATATTGAAACAATTCTAGGTCTTCCTTTGAATAAGTAGAACTATATTTTTTGTAGGAATCAATTCTAAGTACAAAGATCATAATATTTTTAGGATCTAAGTGTATATTTAAGTCTATTAATTTTTTTTCAATTACGTTTATATTATTTAAAGAATTTAGAAGTAGATCTTTTAAAATTTTTTGCTTAATAAAGATACTATCCTCAATGGATAAGTTTTTTAAAGATAGAGAAGTATTCAATATCTTAGTTATAGCAGAGGATAAATAATCTAACTCATTTTTGTTTTTTTCTATAACATCATCTGAATATAGATTTTTCTTTACATTTTTAATAATTCTATCTATGGGGGAATATATTTTTCTGGAAATAAAATAAGAAACTGAGATCCCAACAATAAAAATAACGATAAACAGGATTAGTAATAAATTAAGCATTTTGTTCATACTTTCAAGCAATGTTTTATAAGGGGTAATGCTAATAAATTCCAAATTTATTTTTTTCGATCCCAAAAAGTTAACAATGCAAGAGGTTCCATTCAGCTTTTCTATAAAATGACCTTGGGTGTCTTTTGAATTCAATATCCGTTTAACGTAATTTAAATTATAAATGTCTCTATTAAAATCGTTTGTTTTTGAATTAAGTACAATTAAGCCTTTGTTATTAATAGCAAATAAGTCGTTATTTACAGTAGAGATATCCTTAAAGTAATTGCCAATTTCATTTGCGCTTAAATTCAAGATGATTGCCCCCTCTGGGAGCCCATTATCTTTGAGTTTGTTACTTGCAAGTACAATTGTAAGCACATCTGTCGTGGTGGATTCATTTGGAAGTTTTATTGTCCTGGGAATAAATTCAGAAGTAAGTGAACAGTTTGATTTCCTTAAAATTGATACAATGTCTTGATCATAAAAACTATCTGAAGAAGAATTTATTCCAGCTGAAGAATAAAACATTTTTAAGGTATTATTGTAAACGTAAATTGATTGAGTTAAGGGTATAACGGAAGAAGCTTGACCTAGTTTCAAAATCCCCACAGATTGGTTAGTGGGGATTTTGCTTGAACTATACATCAAGTTATAAATATTATCATCAATATACAATTGATGAACAAAAGAGTTGGCCCAATTTAAAGTGTTTTGGGTGTAATAATTTGCTTGTTTTAATAATTTATCATAGACATTGTTAGATTGTTCAAGAATTTGATTCCGATAACCTTGATAAAGAGCGAAGGTTGTAATAATTAATATCATAAAGCTAAGCAAAATATAAGATAAAAGTAGTTTTGTAAAAGTACTTTTTAAATTTATAAAATTTCTTTTTGGTAAATGAAGTTTCATGGAAGGTCGGCCCCCTTCATAAAGTATATTACAGTAGCTATATGCTAAATTTCAGTTGAAAAGAGGCATATATCATTTAATATATGAGAGTTGACTATATTTATAAAATAAGTGAATGAACCACTAAATATTATAAATATAGATTCAAATTTTGCAAACAAAATACGACTTAACCTATTGTAAACCTAAAAGGTTTTCAGCATTTTAATAAGGTGAATTCCACAAAATCATATAATGTAAAAACATACAAATATAAAAAATATCATATTTGAGATTAATTACTAATGTAATTAATATATCACAAAACAATCAAAATGAAAACGATTTTATACGATCTATAGTAACTTGTGTTGGTTAAAATTAAATGTATAAAATCAAATATTTACAACAAAAGGATATATTAAAAATCATATAGAAACATTAAATTAAGAAGATTCAGTGAATTTAGTGAATATTCAAATAGATTGTTAATATTCAAAGTACATAAATTGAGTAAAATCAATGAGTTATTTAATTTTTAAAGTTTAGAATTTTCTGAAAATGATGTAAACTAAATTCAATGAAATAGGATACATATAATATTTTAATGTATTCGGTTTTTACTTAAAAATAAAGTATCAGTGTAAACTATTTTGCTGAAAATTCATTCTTATATTGAGGAAGGTGGGAAGAAATCTTGTGAATGAGGAAATGAACTAAAATTAAGGGGGATTGTAAAATTGGGGAAGCAAGGTAAAGTTTTAGGGATTTTAGTTATAGCTACAATGGTGGTATCAATTTTAGGTGGATGTGGAAGTTCTAAATCTTCAGATCCAGCAGCACCAAAAAAAGTTAAAGTAGCAGTAGTTTTAAAAGCGATAAACAGTGATTACTGGAAACAAGTAAAAGCTGGTGCAGTAGATGCAGGTAAATCATTAAATGTAGAAGTACAAGTTGTTGGCCCAAATGCAGAAACAGATATAGCTGGGCAGACTTCAATGATGGAAGATCAAATAGTAAAAGGTGTATCTGCTTTAGTTGTAGCACCATCACAACCAAGTGCAGCTTTATCAACTTTTGATAAGGCTGATGCAGATAAAATTCCAGTTATATTAATAGATACAGATGCAAAATGGGATAAAAAGAAATCATTTGTTGGAACTGGAAATGAAGCAGGTGGTAAGGTTGGAGGAGAGTATATAGCAAATAGTCTTAAAGCTTCAGATGATATTGTTATGATCAGAGGCGCTCTTGGTGATGCGACTCATGATGAACGTATCAAAGGTGCAACAGATGCTATAATAGCTGGCGGATTTAAGGTTTCAGCAGTTCAACCAGCAGATAGTGATAGAAATAAAGCAATGTCAGTTATGGAAAACTTATTACAAACTCATCCAAATGTAAAAGCTGTATTCTGTTCAAATGATGAAATGGCATTAGGAGCAGTTAGAGCACTTAAAGCTGCTAATAAGACAAATGTTATTGTTGTAGGATTTGATGGTTCACCAGATGCATTAAATTCCATTATTGCAAAAGAACTTACGGCATCTGTCGCTCAAAGTGCATATAACATAGGAAAAACAGGAGTAGAGGCAGGAGTTAAAGTAGCAAAGGGAGAAAAAATTGATGCTAGAATTGATACAGGTACAAATTTAATAACAAAAGACAATGCTCAAAATGCAAAAAATGATTTAGAAAAAATATTAGCTCAATAAAAATTTATTTTTGAAAAAGAGAGGTGACTAAATAATGGCCCAACCATTTATAGAGCTAAAAGGAGTATCAAAAATATTTCCTGGGGTAATAGCAATTGATAATATTGATATAGATGTTTATCCTGGTGAAATCCTTGGATTAGTTGGAGAAAATGGTGCTGGTAAGTCTACATTAATAAAATTACTTACTGGTGCACATAGAAATGATTTAGGAAAGATTTTAGTTGAAGGAAAAGAGGTTCATATTCAGGATCCAAAAGAAGCAATGAGGTTAGGAATAACAGCTATATATCAAGAGCTAAATGTCGTAAGAGAATTAAGTGTAGCTGGAAATGTTTATTTAGGTAGAGAACTTAAAAATAAAGGGATACCTTTAATTAATATAAAAGAGATGATAAGAAAATCGGGAGAGTTATTAATGGAACTCGGTCAAAAAATTAATCCAAAGATTGCTATATCCAAATTAGGTATGGGCCAACAACAAATGGTAGAAATAGCAAAAGCACTTTCTGTACAAACAAAACTTTTAATAATGGATGAACCTACATCTAGTTTGAGTTCAAAAGAAGTAAAAGAATTGTTAAGGACTATAAAAGAACTAAAACAAAAGGGTATTTCAATTATATTTATATCTCATAGATTAGATGAAATTATGGAAGTGTGCGATAGAGTAACTGTAATGAGAGATGGCAGAAAAGTAACAACGCTTCCAATTGAGGAAGTAACTTTGGAGAAACTTATTCGTTTAATGGTAGGAAGAGATTTAGAAAATCAGTTTCCTAAAGTTGAATCCAAAATAGGTGAAGAAGCTCTAAGAATTGAAAATTATACTAGTAACAATGTTTTTAACAATGTTAGTTTTAAAGTTAATAAAGGAGAAATATTAGGTTTGTCAGGGCTTGTAGGTGCAGGAAGAACAGAAGTTGCAAGAGCAATTTTTGGAGTTGATATGAAAAATAAAGGTATAACATATATAAATGGAAAACAGGTAAATATAAAATCACCTAAAGATGCTATGGCACATGGACTTGCATTTTTAACTGAGGATAGAAAAGAACAAGGCTTAGTACTTGACAATACTGTGGCTTTTAATATGAATTTAGCATCATTAAATAGATGTAAATCAGGAATGCTCCTTGACATTAAGAAGTTAAAAGAAATAACAATGGAAAATATTAAAAAATTAGATATAAATCCACCTGTAGATACTTTTACAGTAAGAAAACTTAGTGGAGGAAATCAACAGAAAGTTGTTATAGGGAAGTGGCTTAATACACATGCAAATATATTTATATTTGATGAACCAACAAGAGGAATAGATGTTGGAGCAAAAGTAGAAGTTTACAATGTTATGAATGAACTTGTATTAAATGGAGCAGCAGTAATTATGATTTCTTCAGAACTTCCAGAAATACTAGGAATGAGTGATCGCATCATTGTTATGCATGAAGGTAAAGTAACTGGTGAGTTTAGCATGAATGATGCAAATCAAGAAAATATTATGAAAGCAGCGGCGGGAGGTTTATAAAAATGGGTGAAGTAAATTTAAACAGTGAAAAGTCCAAAAGATTCGCAGTAGGTAAAAAAAACAAGTTGAAAGAAACAGCGGAAAAATTTGGCCCTCTTTTAGGATTAATATTACTTTGTTTGGCTCTTTCAGTTTTGTCACCAGACTTTATAAAGGTGAAGAATATAATGAATATAGCAAACCAATCTTCAATTAATTGTTTAGTTTCAATGGGAATGCTTCTGGTAATATTAACTGCCGGAATAGATCTTTCAGTAGGTTCTATATTGGCGTTATCAACTTGCCTTATGGGAATGTCAATTGTTAATTGGAATATGAATCCTTTTTTAGGTGTATTAATATGTTTGGCTACAGGAACGTTTTTAGGATTAATGAACGGCGTGTTACTTACTAAATTAAGGTTACCACATCCGTTTATCTCTACGTTAGCAATGAAAAATGTTGCAAGAGGTTTAGCACTTATTATTACTTTAGCATCACCAATTTCAGGATTTCCTAAATCCATACAATATATAGGCGCGGGGTCAATAGGACCTATTCCAATCAGCTTTATATTAGTTATATTTGTTTGTTTAGGTTTCTATATATTCTTAAATAGGACAGCGCAAGGAAGGCATATATATGCACTCGGAGGAAATAAAGAGGCAGCAAAATTATCTGGTGTAAATGTAGATAAAACTTTAATTCTAGTTTATACACTATGTGGATTAATGGCTGCACTTGCAGGGGTTGTAATGGTAGGTAGAGTAAATTCAGCTTCTCCACTTGGGGGATTAGACTTTGATTTGGATGCTATTGCAGCATGCATTATAGGCGGAACTTCATTTATGGGAGGCGTTGGTACTGTAGGTGGAACTTTGATCGGAGCAATGATTATGGCAGTTTTGAGAAATGGATTAAATCTTTTAGGGGTTTCACCTGATATACAAATTGTTGCTATAGGGTTAGTTATTATTGGAGCAGTGTACGTTGATGTTATAAGAAATTCAGCTGCAAAAAAAGTTAAAGTAGTAGTATAAAAGTTGTAGGGTCATCTTTATTAAAAGGAAATAAAAAGTAGGAGGAATTTACAATGATAAAAGTTGGAGTAGCTGGGTACGGTGTTATAGGACAAAGATTAGCAGATGGAGTATCGCTGCAAAAGGATATGGAACTTGTAGGGGTAGCAGATGTTGCCCCAACACTTGCTGTAAGAGCATTAAAAGAAAAAGGCATGCCATATGATCTTTATAATGCAATTCCTGGAAACGATAAAGTTTTTGAGGCGGTTGGAATTAAAGTTTCTGGAACTTTAGAGGAATTAGTTCAAAAGGTAGACATTATGTTAGATGCTACAAGTGCTGGAGTGGGGGCTAAAAACAAAAAAATATATGAAAAGTATAATAAAAAGGCAATATTTCAAGGTGGAGAAAGTAACAGTGTAGCTGATGTATTCTTCCATGGTTATGCAAACTTTGAACAAGGAATAGGAAAACAATTTTTAAAACTTACTTCTTGCAATACAACAGGATTGATTCGTGCAATAGATTGTATGGATAGAGAAATAGAAGTAGAAAAAATTGCAATTACGATTATAAGAAGAGTTGCAGATCCAGGAGATTACCATAGAGGACTTACTAATGCACTTCAAATTGATAAGGCACCAAGCCATCAAGCATTGGACTTAATGACAATTATGCCTCATGTAAGTGCAACTGGAATTTTAGTGCAGGCACCTGTAACACATGGTCATATCATTACAGTTGTTGCAACCACTAAGAAAAAGACAAATAAAGCAGAACTTTTAGAAATGTTTAGAAAACACCCAAGAATTAGAGTGGTAAGTATTGATGAAGGATTCCTTGGAAATGCATCTTTGTTTAGATATGCAAGAGATTTAGGAAATCCAAAAGGAGACATGTACGAAATTGCTGTTTGGGAAGATTCAATAGTAGAGTCTGGTAATGACATAATGTTTGCTTTTAATGTACCACAAGAAGCAGTAGTAATCCCTGAAAATATAGATGCAATTCGTGCAGCAACAGGAATGCAGTCAGATAGATTAGAAGCAGTTGGAAAGACAAACATGTATTTGGGGATGGGAAAATGGATGGAAAAATAGAATTTGAAATAAAAGGTATGGATGAGTTTGATTATAGAGAAAAAACAGTTTTATTAAGACTTGATATTAACTCTACAATCAACATTGATACAAAAAAAATAATAAGCGAAAATAGAATTAATATGAGCATTCCAACAGTTAAATATATTTTAGAGCAAAAGGCTAAATTGGTAATTATAGCGCATCAAGGAGATACATTAGATTATGAAAACTTAATTCCTATGGCTGAACATGCAGAAAAGCTTTCGAGTAAATTGGGAATTAATATTAAATACATTGATGATGTTGCAGGGCCAGCAGCGCAAGAGGCAATCAAAAGTTTAAAGATTGGAGAAGTAGTTTTACTTGGCAATTTACGTTACTTAACAGAAGAAGTTTCTACTTTTGAAAATGTTGTTAAGTTAGAACCTGAGCAGATGCTAAATACTTATTTGATTAGAAATATAGCTCCACTTGTAGATTATTATGTTAATGATGCTTTTTCAGCAGCACATAGAAATGCACCATCAATGGTAGCTTTTCAGGAATTGTTACCCACAGCAGGTGGACTTTTAATGATGAAAGAGATCTCGGCACTTACAAAGGTAATGAAATGTCCTGATAAACCATCAGTTTTTGTACTGGGGGGAGCCAAGATATCAGATGCATTTGGCATGATGAAGCAGGTGCTTGAAAACGGCACCGCAGATAAAATTTTAGCATCTGGAGTAATCGGAAATATAATGCTTATGGCAAGTGGGCAGTCTATAGGGAAAGTAAATGAAAAGTTTATAAAGGATAGATCGTTAGATGTGTTTGTAAAACCCGCAAAAGGGTATTTAACCAAATATCCAGATAAAATTATTTTTCCATCAGATTTAGCTTATGAAAAAGGTGGACAGAGATTAGGAATTGATATAGAAAATTTACCAATAGAAGAATCGCTTTTAGATATTGGATCAAAGACAATTAAAGTATTTGTGAAAGAGATAAATAAAGCCGGTACGATTTTTGTAAATGGACCGGCGGGTGTTTATGAAAAAGAAATTTTTGAAAATGGAACAAAGGAAATATGGAAGGCTATTGCAAAATCAAGTGGATATTCTGTGATTGGCGGAGGAGATACGGTAAGTGCAGCGCAAAAGTTTATATCTCTAAAAGATATAAGTTATGTATGTACAGCCGGAGGTGCAATGGTTCAGTTCTTATCTGGAAAAGAAATGCCTTTAATAAAAGCAATGAAAAAAGCGTTTGAAAAAGAATCTCAATAAAAATTTTATGGAGGTGTGAAATGTTAAGTAAGGAAAAAGTTAAGGAACTAAAAATTCTTGCTACAAACATCAGAATAGAAACAGTGAGGGCTATGGGGACACTTGGATTTGGTCATTTGGGAGGAGCATTATCTATAGCTGATACACTTGCAGTGCTATACGGTGGCATAATGAAAATTGATCCTAAAAATCCTAAATGGGAAGGAAGGGATTGGCTTGTATCTTCAAAGGGTCATGCAGGTCCGGCAATTTATGCAGCCCTTGCATTAAAGGGATATTTCCCAATTGAAGAATTATTGACTTTAAATACACCAGGCACTCATTTCCCAAGTCATTGTGATAGAAATCTTACAATAGGTATAGATATGACAACAGGATCACTCGGTCAAGGAGCATCCACTTCTGTAGGAGTTGCTTTAGGGCATAGATATAGTGGAAAAGATAATTTTACATATCTTATATTAGGAGATGGAGAGTCGCAAGAAGGACAAGTTTGGGAAGCTGTGTCATTTGCGGGATTTAGAAAGTTAGATAATTTGATTGCTTTCGTTGACAATAATAAGCAACAACTAGATGGATTCACTGCAAATATTCATGACACCCTTGATTTTAAAGCTAAATTTGAAAGTTTTGGCTGGCATGCAGTAGATGTTGACGGTAGTGATGTAGAACAAATTTATGAAGCAATAGAAGCTTCAAAACTACTACAAGGAAAACCATCAGTAATAGTGCTAGATACAATAAAAGGGAAAGGTGTTTCTTTTGTAGAAGGAAAAGAAAAAAATCATCATGTGACAATTAGCAAAGAACAGATGCAGCAAGGTCTAGTAGAGTTACAAGTTGAAATGAATAAGGTGGTGAAATCATGAGTATAGTACGTATAGCTGAAAAGCATGAAACAGAAAAATTAGCAATGAGGGATGCTTATTGTGAAACCTTAGTTAAATTAGCTACTGAAAATGATAAGGTTGTTGTTTTAGATGCAGATCTAATGAGCTCAATGGGAATGATGCCATTTTCAGAGAAATATCCAGAGAAAACTTTTAATGTTGGAATACAAGAAGCAAATATGATTGGTGTTGCAGCAGGACTTTCAGCTACTGGGTTAATTCCTTTTGCCCACACTTTTGGGCCATTTGCATCAAGAAGATGCTATGATCAAATTTTCTTATCCGTTGGATATTCAAAATTAAATGTAAGAATAGTAGGAAGTGATCCTGGAATTACAGCTGCATTTAATGGGGGAACTCATATGCCTTTTGAGGACCTCGGGATACTTAGAAATATTCCGAATATCACTATTCTTGAGCCCGTTGATACAGTTATGCTTAAAGATTTATTAGTCCAAACTTCAGAAAAATATGGATTATTCTATATAAGATTGCTTAGAAAAAATGCAGTGAAAATATATGAAGAAGGTTCTACTTTTGAAATTGGAAAAGGAGTTACATTAAAAGAAGGTAAGGATGTAACAATTATTTCAACAGGAATCATGGTTAAGGAAGCACTAGATGCAGCTGAAAAGCTAGAAGAGCAAGGGATTTCAGCCAAAGTAATAAATATGTTTACTTTAAAACCAATAGATAAGGAATTAGTAATAAAGTGTGCAAAAGAAACCGGTGCAGTTGTTACTGCTGAAAATCATAGCATAATAAATGCTTTGGGTTCTGCAGTAGCAGAAGTACTTGGGGAAAATATACCAGTTCCATTAGAAAGAGTGGGTGTACAGGATTTATTTGGAGAAGTGGGTACTGTGAATTATTTAAGAGAAAAGTTTGAATTAACAGCAGAGGAAATTATAATAAAAGCTAAAAAAGCTATATTTAGAAAAAATAATTGTTAAGAAGGTGTAAATATGATTAAAGTAAGGCAAAATGGAGAATTTCTATATGGATATACTGCCATTACTACTATGGAGGAAATACAACATAATACAATGATGGATTTTGGTGTACTAAGATTAGCTAAGGCTGGAATAGAAAAAAATACAGATCTTAAGGAAAGGGCTTACTTGCTAGTTAAAGGAGAGGTAACTTTTCAGTGGGATGGTCATAAAGAAACTGCTAAAAGAACTAATTGCTTTGATGAAGATCCTTGGGTTCTACATGTACCTCAAAATGTCGAAGTAATAATAACAGGAGTATCAGAGGATTCGGAGATAGCTGTTACAAAGACAACTAATGATAAGATATTTTCATCAAAATTATATACTCAAGAAGAATGTAGAAGTGAAGAAC
Organism: Clostridium sp. CM041; assembly: GCF_055081035.1. Classification (NCBI taxonomy): domain Bacteria; kingdom Bacillati; phylum Bacillota; class Clostridia; order Eubacteriales; family Clostridiaceae; genus Clostridium; species Clostridium sp. CM041. Next base: position 1,535,260 of record NZ_CM143648.1, on the reverse strand, counting down.
GTGGAAAAGGAACTATGAAAGAAGCTTCCACAAGAACTGTAAGAACAGTGTTTGACAAATCAAATTCACCGGATTCAAACCTAGTAATTGGAGAAGTAATAGATCACCCAGGAAAGTGGTCAAGTTATCCACCACACTATCATCCACAACCAGAAATATATTATTACAAATTCAATCCGGAAAATGGATATGGGTTCTCAGAACTAGGAGAAGAGGCTGTGAAATTAAGACAAAATGATACTGTAAAGATTTTGGAAAGTGTTACACACCCTCAAATAACAGCACCTGGCTATGCAATGTATTATCTTTGGGTAATAAGGCATTTAGATGGTAATCCATATATTACTCCAACCTTTGTTCCAGAGCATCTTTGGGTAACGGATCCAGATGCTAAAATATGGCCAGATAAATAAAATAATATAAGAGGTGAGTGCATGAAAACTATAAGGTTAACAATGGCACAAGCACTTGTTAAATTTTTAGATAATCAATATGTAGAATTTGATGGAAATGAGCAAAAGTTTGTTAAAGGTATATTTACAATTTTCGGACATGGAAATGTACTAGGTTTAGGACAGGCTTTAGAACAAGAGCCTGGTGATTTAATTGTTCATCAGGGAAGAAATGAACAGGGGATGGCTCATGCAGCAATGGGATATGCCAAGCAGATGCATAGAAAACAAATATATGCTGTAACCTCATCAGTAGGGCCAGGCGCTGCAAACATGGTAACGGCAGCGGCGACAGCTACAGCAAATAGAATTCCAGTACTATTTTTGCCGGGGGATGTATATGCGTGTAGACAGCCGGATCCAGTGCTTCAGCAAGTTGAACAATTTCATGATTTAAGTATAAGTACAAATGATGCTTTTAAAGCTGTAAGTAGATATTGGGACAGGATAGTAAGACCAGAACAATTAATGAGTGCAGCAATAAATGCAATGAGGGTACTTACAGATCCTGCGGATACAGGGGCAGTTACATTATCATTGCCTCAAGATGTTGAAGGGGAAGCTTATGACTATCCAGAATCTTTCTTTAAAAAAAGAGTACACAGGATAGAGAGAAGACCAGCAACTAAAGAAATGATTCAAGACGCATTAGAATTGATCGCACGAAAGAAGAAACCAATACTTATATGTGGAGGAGGGGTGAGATACTCTGAAGCGGCAGATACATTTAAGCAATTTGCAGAAAAATTTAATATACCTTTTGGGGAAACCCAAGCAGGAAAAAGTGCAATAGCATGGAATCATCAATTGAATTTAGGTGGAATAGGAACAACGGGTAATTATGCAGCAAATATAATTGCTAAAGAAGCTGACCTAGTAATAGGAGTGGGAACTAGATATACAGATTTTACAACAGTATCTAAAGCTTTATTTCAAAATCCAGAAGTAGAATTCTTAAATATAAATGTAGCACAATTTGATGCGTATAAATTAGATGCAGTAAAAGTAGTAGCAGATGCTAAAGTAGGATTAGAAGCAATAATACAAAAATTAATAAAAGTAGGCTATAAATCAGCATATTCCTCAGAAATTAAAGAAGCGAAAGCTAAATGGACAGCTGAATTAAATAGATTATTCAGTTTAGAGTATACAGGTGAAGGATTTATTCCAGAAGTATCAGGGCATCTTGATCATGTGTTACAAGAGTTTGGAAAGCAAACAGGATCTTATTTAACCCAAACAAGAGTACTTGGAGTGTTTGATGAAATGTTAGCTGATGATGCAATTATAGTTGGTTCATCAGGGAGTTTGCCAGGAGATTTACAAAGAGTTTGGAGACCTAAATTACCGAATACTTATCATGTGGAATATGGATATTCATGTATGGGGTATGAAGTAAATGCATCTTTAGGAGTAAAACTTGCAGCACCAAATCAAGAAGTATATACATTTGTAGGGGATGGTTCTTATATGATGCTACATTCAGAGCTACCAACCTCTATACAAGAAAAGAAAAAGATTAATGTTGTTGTATTAGACAACATGGCATTTGGATGTATTAATAATTTACAAATGGGTAATGGTATGGGAAGCTTTGGGACGGAATTTAGATTTAGAAATGAAGAAACAGGTAAATTAGATGGTGATTTAGTACCAATAAATTTTGCTATGAGTGCAGCAGCTTATGGTTGTAAAACATATACAGTTAAAACTATAGAACAATTAAGAGCAGCGATTGTTGAGGCTAGAAAGCAAACAGTATCAACTTTAATTGATATTAAAGTATTACCAAAAACAATGACAGATGGATATGAATCCTGGTGGAGATGTGGGGTCTCGGAGGTTTCAGAAAAAGAGAGTATTCAAAAAGCTTATGAAGATATGCAAGCAGGAATAAAGAAAGCTAGAAAATATTAAAGAGGTGGAATTGATAATGAAAGAATATAATATTGCAGTTATTCCAGGTGATGGGATTGGTAACGAAGTAATGGATGAAGGACTTAAAGTTTTAAATAAAGTCTCTAGTTTATATGGAAATGTAGTGTTTAAATATGATCATTTTGACTGGGGTTGTGAGTATTATTTAAAACATGGGAAAATGATGGATGATGATGGATTAGAAAAACTAAAGAAGTATGATGCAATACTGCTTGGAGCTGTTGGATATCCAGGTGTACCAGATCATATTTCACTTAGAGACCTACTTTTAAAAATTAGACAAGGATTTAATCAATATATTAATTTAAGACCAATAAAATTACTACCAAATGTGGAATGTCCCATAAAAAACAAGGGTTGCGATGACGTAGATATGATATTTGTCCGTGAGAATAAGGAAGGCGAATATGCAGGAATCGGCGGAATATTTAATGAAGGTCAAGAGGATGAAGTGGCGATTCAAACGGCTGTATTTACAAGGCAAAACACAGAAAAGGTGATGAAATATGCTTTTGAATTGGCAAAAAAAAGAAATAAGTTCAACAGGGTTACTAGTGTAACAAAGTCTAATGCATTAAATTATAGTATGGTGTTTTGGGATAAGCTTTTTAAAGAAAGTTCGTCAAAATATCCTGAAATTGGTACAGAATCCTATCATGTAGATGCTATATCCATGTTTATGATTCAAAAACCAGAAATCTTTGATGTTGTAGTTGCTTCCAATCTCTTCGGGGACATTTTAACAGACTTAGGGTCCGTATTACAGGGAGGGCTTGGGTTTGCAGCGGGAGCCAACATAAATCCTGAAAAAGAGTATCCATCAATGTTTGAACCAGTTCATGGTTCAGCACCAGATATAGCAGGAAAAGGGTTAGCAAATCCTATAGCTATGGTCTGGACAGTTCAAATGATGCTGGAATTCCTTGAAGAAACAGAACTAAGTGCTAGGGTTATGGATGGTATTAAAGAAATATTGAAAAATAAGGAAAGATTGACTGCGGATTTAGGTGGAAAGGCTTCTACGTCTGAAGTAGGAGATTTTATTTGTAAAATCTTAGAAAATCTTAAATAACATATAACGGAGGTATATAAAAATGTTTAAATCAAATAAAGTAAAACTTGGAATTGCACCAATTGCATGGACAAACGATGATATGCCAGAGCTAGGTTGCGAAAACACCTTTGAACAATGTATAAGTGAAATGGCACTAGCTGGATTTACTGGTAGTGAAGTGGGGAATAAGTACCCTAGAGATACTAAAATTTTAAAGAAAGCATTAGAATTAAGAGGCATGAATATTGCCAGCGCATGGTTTAGTTCTTTTTTAACTACAAAACCGTTACAAGAAACAGTAGATGCATTCAAATTACACAGAGATTTTCTTTGTGAAATGGGAGCGAAGGTAATTGTTGTATCAGAACAAGGTTATGGCATACAGGGACAGATGGATACACCGGTTTTAACAAAAAAACACATATTTAATGAAGAGGAGTGGAAGTTATTGGCCTCAGGATTAGAAGAACTTGGAAGGCTAGCTGCAGAAAAAGATATGAAAATAGTATTTCATCATCATATGGGTACAGGAGTTCAGACTTTTGAAGAAATTGATAAATTAATGGAATTAACAGATCCAAGTCTTGTAAATTTATTATTTGACTCAGGTCATTTAACATTCTCTGATGTAGATCCAGAGTCGGTGTTAAAAAAATATATAAGTAGAATAAAGCATGTTCATTTGAAAGATATCAGAAAAGAAGTATTAGGTAGAGTTAAAGCGGAAAATATGAGTTTCTTAAATGCAGTAAAAGCAGGTGTATTTACTATTCCTGGTGATGGGATGATTAATTTTGAACCATTATTCAAGATTTTAGATGAAAATAACTATGAGGGTTGGTTTATTGTAGAAGCAGAACAAGACCCAGCACTCGCAAATCCATTTGAATATGCAAAAAATGCAAGAAACTTTATTAAAGAAAAAGCAGGAATATAAAGGAGGAATTATAAAATGACAAAAATTAAAGTTGGAATTATAGGTGCGGGGAGAATAGGGAAATTACATGCGGAAAATTTAGTGAATAACATCGGCGGCGTTGAAGTAAAATCTATAGCAGATGTATTTGCAGATAAAATAGAAACTTGGGCACATTCTATTGGTATTAAAAATGTTTATAGCGATTATCATGATATATTAAATGATCCAGAAATAGATGCTATACTTATTTGCTCTTCAACAAATACGCATTCGCCAATTTCAATAGAAGCAGCAAAAGCTGGTAAGCATATATTCTGTGAAAAACCAATTGATTATGATCTTGGCAGAATTCACGCTGTTTTAGATGCGGTAAAGACGGCAGGAGTTAAGTTTCAAGTTGGGTTTAACAGAAGATTTGACCATAATTTCAAAGCAGTTAGAGATATGGTTCAAGCTGGTAAAATTGGTGATCCACATATAATAAAGGTTACTTCAAGAGACCCTGAACCCCCAACAGCTGAGTATGCTAAAGTATCTGGTGGAATGTTCCTAGATATGACTATTCATGATTTTGATATGGTAAGATATTTATCTGGTAGCGAAGTTGATGAGGTATATGCAGCTGCTGCGGTATTAGTAGACCCAGCAATTGGTGAAGCGGGAGACGTTGATACAGCACTTATTACTTTAAAGTTTAAAAATGGAGCAATTGGTGTAATAGATAATAGTAGGAAAGCTGTTTATGGATATGATCAAAGAGTAGAAGTTTTTGGATCAAAAGGTGGAATAACTGTTTCTAATGATACAGGAAGTTCAGCAGTTTTAAGTACATCAGAAGGCGTATTTAGTGATAAACCAAAATATTTCTTTTTAGAAAGATATAAGGATTCTTTCATAGCTGAATTGAAAGATTTCTTTGAAGCAATTAAAGAAAATAAAGAAACGGCAGTTACAGGGATAGATGGGCTAAAGCCGGTTTTAATTGCCTTTGCTGCAAAAAAATCTTTATTAGAAGGCAGAGCTGTGAAAGTGGAAGAATAGAGTTGTTTTACTAGGTCTAAATTCAAAAATATTCTTAGTTTCTGAAATGTCGTTAAGAGTATATTTTCAAACAAAGATTAGAAATTATAAAAATTTCTGATCTTTATTTATGTTAGTGTAATATCCAGATTTAGTGAAGTAAATATTGAAATCTTGCATATTTTCTACAAAAACAGATATTTAACCCTAATAATAATTTTAGAGGCATATACTATACTTTAGTTCATAAAGGAATTTAACAGAACATGAGACATGGCGTATCTAGTTTGTGATCAATATTCAAATCACAAGAGATTTTTACTTTCTGAATATATTATTTTATAAATTTTATTGTTTGACAACATTTGCATCCTTTAATCAATGAAAATAAGTAAATTAAGCAAACTATAAACATATTTATAATTTATTTTATTGAAAAAGGGAGTTTTGTTACAGTAAAATAAAGTAAAGTGTTGCAATATGTATGAGAAAAAATGTGATATATGACATGTTTTTAAAAATATATGTGTTAATATAAATATGATATCGCTTTTATATTAATTATTATTGGGTGTGAATAAAATGAAAATTATTGAAGTCCTAGAAATAGAAGAAAATTTAGAAGTTGTGAGTTGCTTATGTGGAATAAGTTCAGGAAGTGGTAGTGGTGGTAATGCTTCTTAATAAGACCTATGAATTTGAAGTTATTAACCATTGCCAACGAGCTACGGTTAATAATTGCAATTCAAAATTTGTATGTAGTTATGTTAATCAATTAGAATTATATAAAAAGGTACTAGTTTTAAAAAATAATATGAAGGAAGGATATAATTATGGAGTATAAAAAATTATTAGAAAAAAAATATATACTTTTTTTGATCAAAAATACTTTTTTAATAGCAATTTCAGTAGCTTTAACTTTAGGAGCACCAATAATTTTAAAAGAAGCTTTAGACAAATACTCTACTTTAAAAGAATTGAATTCATCGATAGTATTGTTTTTTATAATTTTTATTTTATCATATGCAACCAAATTATTTTTAATACAAATACAATCAAACTTTGGGTTTAACTTTAGAGTTAAAGAAGGTGAATTCTTATATAAACAAATGTTTAAAATGAAGTATGAAAAGTTGAATTTATTAGAACCCACATATTTAGTGGAAAGAATTAATAGTGCTTTGCATACATTAACAGATTAATTAGTGTCATCTTTATCTAATATTATAGTAAGTACATTAACAATAGTAGTAGCATTAATTTTAGCATTTACGGTTAGTAAAATAATCTTTATAATTTATCTAGCATTAGCATTGATACAAATCTTAGGCTATAAAAAGTTAAACTCGATATTGGCATCAAAATCTGAAAAGTTACAAAAAGTTTGTGCTAAAAATTTTACGGATATATTATCTATTACTTCAAATGTAGATTATATAAAACAAACAGGAAATTTAAATGGAATACAATCATTTATACGAAGTAAATTAAATAATATTGAAAAAGAAAATACTTATGTAAATAAATATGCTAGCTAAATTTCACTTATACTAGATTTTATTGTATGTATTTTACAAAATGTTACATTCGTTTATGCAGTATATATATATAAATAAATATATTGGATTATCAGATTTTGTTTTTATAAATTTAATTAATTCTATATTATTTGAGCAAGTAAAGAAAGTTACTCAAATAAATGTTAATTTAAGAGATGTAAAAGGCGTTTTTAATTTTATAGAAGATGAACTTTTTAAAAATATAGAGTTGATGGAAATGAAAGATTAAAAACAATAAAAAGTATAAAAGGTATTTAAATAATATAGGATTTGATAATATATTAATAGAAAAAGGTTCATTTCATAATAAAATTGGAGATATAACTTATATAAGCGGTAAGTCTGGATGTGGAAAATCTACCTTTGTAAATAGCTATTTCTAGACTATTTATACAGAATCCAGATGTTATTATAATAGATGAAACCCTAAATTCCATTGATAAAACAACATCAGAAGAAATGTTAAACGAAATATTAAATGAATCTAAAAATAAGATAATATATATAATATCACATGATGAGTATGTGTCAAAGCATTGTAACAATTTAATTAGAATAGATAATAAAATATTAACTCAAGAAAAGATAAGTTAGTATAGAGCACGGGTACAGTCAAAAGTTTTAAAAAAATAATAGACCCATCACTAAAAATGTAGTATCCTTTTAGTTGCTTAAACAGAAAGGAGAACATCGATATGATGGTGTTAAAGCTATACGCAAGTGGGACAAGTCTGATGAAACGGAAGGATCTCATATAGTCCAAATGATTAAAAATGGTTTTGATGCAGCTGAAATCATGGGTAAATCCCTTTTGCTTTTAGATAGATATTTCCTATCTAAAACAGCACTTATAAAGATTGCAGAACTTAATAAGACTAAAGGTATGTTACTAGATATTGTTACAAAAGCAAAATCAACAGCAGTAGCATATACAAGACCTAGCTCCATATACTGGAAATGGAGGACCCCGTAAAAAAGGTGAGAAAATTACGCTGAAAGATCTTTTTACGAGCAAAAGAATGATTTTATTGAAGCTACAATGATGTTGTATGGTAAAGAGCAGAATGTAAAATATCTATGCCTTGATTTACTGTGGGGTCAAACACTTTATCAAGAATTAAGATTTGTATTTGTTATATATAATGGTATAACTTCTATATTAGTATCAACAAATCTTAATTTAGAAGCTAAAACGATTATAAGTTTATACAGTTATCGTTTCAAAATAGAATGTACTTTTAGAGAACTCAAACAAATTATTGGTGGATTTCATTATCAATTTTGGTGTAAATCAATGCCAAAACTAAAAAATATAAAAAGCATGCAACTGCATATTGCTAAAAATAGTCGATTTATCATACCTCAAATAATTAGTCAAAAGCAGTCAGAGACTTGTTTTAGCCATGAACTAAAGGTTTCTTAATTTAATAAAACTTTTGACTGTCCAGTAAATTAATCGATATAGATTATCTTATAACAGATAAAAAACCATCTGAAAAATATATAGAATTTTTTGAACAAAATAAAATTAATTTTAGTTCTCTGAATAATGGTTCAAGGGCATTTTTAATTATTGAGGATTATAATAAAAATAATAAAAAATTTATTAAATTAAACTGTTTTTCAGTATAATTTTTTGTTATAATTATATTCATAAAGAACATCCCTTTTGGTTTTTGTTTGTTGTCATTCAATTATGTCAAATAAGGGGATGTCCTTCTATTTTTCAACCATAAATACTGAAATTAAAGGCTATCGCATTAAAAATTTATGTGAGAAGGCTTTGCTTCTAAAAATCAATCCAAATTAGCGGGAAAACTGAATAGCATGGTTCAAAATTTAAACTGTAAGATTAATTTTGCAGCGTCCAAGATGATGAGCAGCTACGAAGGTGATGATTTAACCGATAAGACTGTATGAGTCTTGTCGGTTTTTTAATCTACTCTGATGATGTTTATTATGCCAATCCACAATTATATATAGTTATTAAGAAATTTTTTGAAGTATTATGAAACTATAATTATTACGTTGCAATACATATATTATGTTATAATGTATATATTATGTGGAATTTGAATAAAATGTATTGTGCGGGTTTTGAATATTAGAAGAAGCGTAATAGATAAAAATGTAAAATTTATATTTAACTATTTGCAGAAATATACAGGGGGAACAAAATGTTTAGTCCAATAAAAAACACAAAAGTTTATGAACAGGTAATAGATCAAATAAAAAATATGATTGATAAAGGTACGCTTAAAAAGGGTGACAAACTTCCTTCAGAGAGGAATTTAGTGGAGCAATTAAAGGTAAGCAGGGCTTCTATCCGTGAAGCGCTTAGAACATTAGAAGTCATTGGACTTATAGAGTGCAGACAAGGAGAAGGTAGTTATATAAAAGCAAATTTTCAAGATAAATTATTTGAACCGCTATCAATTATGTTTATGTTAGAGGGAAGCAATCCAGAAGAGATATGGGAGCTTAGAAAGATTGTGGAGGTTGAGGCTTCAGGCCTTGCTGCGAATAGGATAACCAGTGAACAACTAAAAGAGTTAAAAGAGCTTACTCAAAGATTTATGAATTGTGCGGACGAGAATACTAATGTTGAAATTGATAAAGAGTTTCATTATAAGATTGCTGAGTGCTCGGGCAATGTTTTAGTATTTAACATTCTTAAAACAGTTTCAACGCTTGTAGATCATTTTATTAAGGATGCAAGAAAATTAATATTAGTTGACCCAGAAAATAAAGAAATACTTTTTTCTCAGCACAATGAGATATATTTATCTATGGAAAAACATAGCTCAGCTGATGCTAGAAAAGCAATGCGGGAACATTTAGATTTTGCAAATAGGTATATGAGTAAAATAAAATGATTTCAAAACATATAATTTTGTCCAAAGCAAAAAGTGAGAGTAATAACAAATATTACCCTCGCTTTTAAATTTTTGAATAAAATAAATATTGTTATTTAATTAATTAATTAATAATAGTAGAAATATTTTCAATAGTGTGTTATTATGATTTAAAAGATGGTCAGACCATCTTACCATTAATGAGTTTTAGATTTTCTATAAAAAGAATGGAGGAGCACATATGGAAATTTTAGTTTGTATAAAGCAAGTTCCAGGAACTTCAAAAGTTGAAGTAGATCCAGTTACAGGTGTTTTAAAAAGAGATGGTGTAGATTCAAAAATGAATCCTTATGATTTATATGCATTAGAAACAGCACTTAGAATAAAGGAAGAAAAAGGTGGGGTAATTAAGGTTATAACTATGGGACCACCACAAGCAAATGATGTAATTCGCGAAGCATATATGATGGGGGCAGATGAAGGAGCACTCGTATCTGATAGAAAGTTTGCCGGAGCAGATGTTCTTGCTACAGCTTATACACTTTCACAAGGTGTAAGGAAAATGGGAGAATTTGATCTTATATTATGTGGAAAGCAGACAACAGACGGAGACACTGCTCAAGTAGGACCAGAAATGGCTGAGTATCTTAATATTCCTCACATTGCAAACGTTTTAAAAATAATAGAAATAAAAGAAAAATCAATTATTGTAGAAATGGATATGGCAAATACTGTTGAAGTAGCAGAGATTCAATTTCCATGTCTTTTAACTGTAGATAAAGATATATTTCAACCAAGACTTCCATCTTATAGGAAAAAATTAGCTACAAAAGATAGAGAAATAAAAATGATAACATTAAACGATTTTGAAGATAAAGATGAAAAGAAATATGGACTTAACGGTTCACCAACTCAGGTAGAAAGAATATTTCCACCAGATGTAAATAATGATAGAGAAACATGGACAGGCAATGGTGCAGAGCTTAGTTTAAAAATAGCTGCAAAACTTAAAGAATTAAAATTTGTATAGAGAAGGGTGGAATTTTCATGAGTAAGTTAATTTGTAACCAAGATAAAGTAAACGATTCAAATATTCAAGAATTAATAAAGGTTTGCCCTTTTGGTGCTATTGAATACATAGATGATAAAATTGAAGTTAATGCAGGATGTAAAATGTGTAAGATTTGCGTTAAAAAAGGTCCAACAGGTGTAATGGAATTTATTGAAACAGAGGCCGTGCAAGTTGATAAAAGTTTATGGAAGGGTATAGGAGTATATGTTGACCATGTAGAAGGAGTTATACATCCTGTAACAATGGAGCTTATCGGTAAAGCTAGGGAGCTTGCCGCAGTTGTTAATTTTCCAGTATATTGTGTGTTTATTGGTTATAACATAAAGGAAAAGGCTAAAGAATTGCTTCATTATGGAGTTGATGAGGTCTTTGTATACGATTATAAAGAGTTTGAGGAGTTTAGAATAGAACCTTATACAGCTGCATTTGAAGACTTTGTAAACAAGGTAAAGCCATCATCATTATTGGTTGGAGCTACAACAATTGGTAGATCTCTTGCTCCAAGAGTAGCCGCAAGGTTTAGAACTGGACTCACAGCTGATTGTACAATACTTAAAATGAAAGAAAATACAGACCTCGTACAGATAAGACCTGCTTTTGGTGGTAACATTATGGCTCAAATTGTATGTCCTAATAATAGACCACAAATGTCAACAGTAAGATATAAGGTTATGAATGCACCTGAAAAACAGTGCGATGCAAAAGGTAAGATTACAATCTGTGAAATGGATAGAGCAAAACTCGATTCGAATATTGAAGTATTAAAGGTTACAAAGAAAGAAGTTGAAGAAAATATTTCAGATGCAGAAGTAATCATTGCAGTTGGTAGGGCATTAAAATCAGAAAAGGATATGGTTATGATTCAAGAATTAGCAGACATCCTTGGTGCTCAAATAGCTGGGACAAGACCAACAATTGAAGCAGGTTGGATTAATGCTAAGAAACAAATTGGTCTTTCTGGTAGAACAGTTAAACCAAAGCTAATAATAGCTCTTGGAATTTCTGGTGCAGTTCAGTTTACAGCTGGTATGAATAGTTCAGAGCGTATATTTGCAATAAATAAAGATGAAAATGCTTCTATATTCAATGTAGCTCATTATGGGATAGTAGGAGATATTTATGAAATAGTTCCTCAATTGATTGAAAATATTAAAAATTCAGGAGCTGGGTATTGTATACGTTAACTTTTAAATAGGAGTTATAGATAATAAGTAAGTTAGTGTTTAAACTAACTAAGTTTAAACACTAAATTCAGAATCGAGGAGGTAATTTTATGGATTACAAAAAACTTGATGCTAAGGATATAGAGTTTTTAGTGTCAATATTAGATAAAGATAGGGTGTTTACTGGAGAAGCAATAAATGATGATTTCAGCCATGACGAGATGGGTGGAATAAGCAAAATGCCCGACGTATTAGTTGAGGTTCTTGAAACAAGCGAAGTATCAAAGATTATGAAATATGCAAATGAAAACATGATTCCTGTTGTAGCAAGAGGTTCTGGAACAGGACTAGTTGGAGCATCAGTTCCAATTCACGGTGGAATCATGATAAATATGTCCAGAATGAACAAAATACTTGAGATTGATGAAGAAAACTTAACATTAACCCTTGAACCAGGCGTACTTCTAATGGAAATAAGCAAATACGTTGAAGAGTTTGATTTATTTTATCCACCAGACCCAGGTGAAAAGTCGGCTACAATTGCTGGTAACATCAATACAAATGCAGGTGGAATGAGAGCTGTTAAGTACGGAGTTACTAGAGATTATATAAGAGGCCTTGAAGTAGTGCTTCCAAGCGGAGAAATACTTGATGTTGGAGGGAAAGTAGTTAAGAATTCTACTGGATACAGCATAAAAGATTTAATATGTGGATCTGAAGGAACCCTTGGAATAATCACAAAAATTATATTAAAACTTATACCACTACCTAAGAAAGCTGTATCGCTCTTGATACCTTTTCCAAATCTTGACAGGGCAATAGGGACAGTACCTTTGATAGTTAAATCAAAATCTGCGCCAACTGCTATAGAATTTATGCAAAGAGAAGTTATTATTGCTGCTGAAGAATTCCTAGGAAAAAAATTCCCCGATAATTCGTCAGATGCATATCTTTTATTAACTTTTGATGGTAACAGCATAGAAGAAATAGAAAGAGCTTATGAAAGTGTAGCCAACATTTGCCTTGAAGAAGGTGCTCTTGATGTATTTATAACTGATACAGATGAGCGAAAAGAGGCTGTTTGGTCTGCAAGAGGAGCTTTCCTTGAAGCTGTTAAAGCAACAACAACTGATATGGATGAATGTGACGTTGTTGTTCCAAGAAATAAAGTTGCGCAATTCATTAAATATACTAATGAACTTCAAAAAGAATTTGATGTGAGAATAAGAAGCTTTGGTCATGCAGGTGATGGTAATTTACATGTGTATGTATTAAAGGATGAGCTTACAGATAAAGAATGGTCAGTGAAGATTGAAGAAGTATTTGAAGCAATGTATGAAAAATCAAGGGAGCTCAAGGGTTTAGTATCTGGAGAACATGGAATTGGATTTGCTAAGAAAGCATATATGCTTGAACAATTTGGTCCTGTATATGTAGGACTTATGAAAAATATCAAATTGGCATTTGATCCTAACAATATATTAAATCCAGGAAAGGTTTGTGAATAGAAAAAATGATATCGCCAATGTCTTTTAAAGATGTTGGCGATATAATAATACTTTGATGTAGTCGATTTCAGTATTGTGACTAGTATTATTAATAGAGGAGGGAATAAAAGATGAATAATTATTTGTTATTTTTCATAGCACTTATCCCCATTGTATGGCTCATGGTTTCGCTCGGTGTTTTAAAAATGCCAGGACATAAAACTTGTTCAATCACACTCGTAATTACAATAATACTTGCAATCCTAGTTTGGAAGATGCCAATTAGTCAAGCTCTCACAGCGACACTTGAGGGTGCAGCAATGGCAATATGGCCAATAATTGTTGTAATAATTGCAGCAGTGTTTACCTACAATCTTTCTATTCATACAAAAAGTATGGACGTAATAAAGGATATGATGACAGGAATCACAACTGATAAGAGAATTTTAGTTTTAATTATTGCTTGGGGTTTTGGTGGATTTCTTGAAGCAATTGCAGGTTTTGGTACGGCAGTTGCAATACCTGCCAGTATTTTAGCCGCACTTGGCTTTAATCCTGTATTTGCAGCAATAATATGTCTTATTGCAAATACAACACCAACAGCTTTTGGAGCAATAGGTCTACCTGTAACAACCTTAGCAAAGGTTGCAGCAATTGATCCTGTTACTTTAAGCTATGCAGTTGCACTTCAATTATTTGTATTAATTGCAGTTTTACCATTAATATTAGTAATGCTAACAGGTAAAAGTGTAAAGGCAATAAAGGGAGTTGTGCTTATTTGTATTGCATCAGGACTAGCTTTTGCAATACCAGAACTTCTAGTTGCAAAATATATGGGCCCTGAACTTCCCGCACTAATTGGTTCAATAATATGTATTATTGTAACGGTTGCAATAACTAAAATATTCTATAAAAACACTGCATCTAAAGATAAAGTTAATATATCCGCAAAACAAGGGTTATTGGCATGGGTGCCATTTATATTAGTTCTGACTTTTATATTAATAACAAGTTCTCTTATACCAGCAATCAATAAACCATTATCATCTATACAAACATCTGTTCAAATATATAATGGTCCAGATGCAAAAATTAGTTCTTTTATATGGATTGCTAATCCAGGGACACTTATAATTCTTGCCACATTTATAGGGGGACTTATTCAGGGAGCTAAGTTTAAAGAAATAGTAAAAGTATTTATTGATACTTGCAAACAAATGAGTAAAACTGCAATTACAATACTTGCAATAGTCTCTCTTGCAAAGGTAATGAGTCATAGCGGAATGATAACATCTATTGCTGTGGTTTTAGTTGCAGCAACAGGAAGCTTTTATCCATTATTTGCTCCAATTATAGGTGCTTTAGGTACTTTTGTAACTGGTAGTGATACCTCTGCAAATGTATTGTTCGGACCACTTCAAGTTGAAGTTGCAAAAAATTTACATATGAGTCCTTATTGGTTAGCAGCTGCGAATACTGGTGGTGCCACTGCAGGTAAAATGATTTCGCCTCAAAGCATTGCAGTTGCCACAGCAGCCACTGGACTTGTAGGAGCTGAAGGTAAGATATTAAAGGCAACTTTAAAATTTTGCCTTGCATATGTAGCAATATTAGGATTAATTACGTACTTTGGAGCAAAATATTTTATGATGTAAGGAGGAATATATATGACTAAAGTAAAAATACCATATTCAAAACAATTTTTAGAAATAGAAATACCGGATAATAATTTGGTAGCAATATTAGAATCAAAAGCTCATGCATACAAAGTTGAAAGTACTCAGCAGGAAATTGTAAAAAAAGCACTTGATAACCCTGTTGGAAGTGCAAAACTAGAAGATCTGGTTAAGGGGAAGAAAAACTTAGTACTAATAACTAGTGACCATACAAGACCTGTACCAAGTAAAGTAACACTGCCAATACTACTTGAAAGAATAAGATCATCGAACCCTAAAATTGAAATAACAATATTAATTGCTACTGGTTTCCATAGACCTACTACAAGAGAAGAAATGATTGATAAATTTGGTCAGGAAATAGTAGATAATGAAGTTATAATAAATCATGTATCAGAGGATTATGACGATATGGTACACGTCGGAACCCTTCCCTCAGGTGGAGAACTATTGCTTAATAAGATAGCGATGGAAGCTGAACTTTTAATTTCAGAAGGATTTATAGAACCACACTTTTTTGCTGGTTTTTCTGGAGGACGCAAGAGTGTTCTCCCTGGAGTGGCATCAGCAAAGACAGTTATGGCAAATCATTGTTCTGAATTTATAGCAAGTGAGTACGCACGGTCTGGAGTTATTGAAAATAATCCAATTCATAGAGATATGTTATACGCTGCGAAGCAAGCTAAACTGGCATTTATACTAAATGTTGTTATTGACAGCGAGAAGAATGTTATAAATGCATTTGCAGGAGATAGTGAGCTTGCCCACGTTGAAGGTTGTAAATTTGTTATGGAACTTGCAGCTGTGAAAGCTGTGAAGGCAGATATTGCAATATCAACTAATGGAGGATATCCACTAGACCAAAATATATATCAGACTGTAAAAGGTATGACTGCAGCAGAAGCAACTTGTAAGGACGGCGGACTTATAATCATGGTGTCTGCTTGTAATGATGGACATGGTGGTCAGTCATTTTATGACAATATCGCAAATGCAAGTAGCCCAAGAGAAGTTCTTGATAGGGTAATTAAAGTAGGAAGAAATGATACAGCACCAGATCAATGGGAATTTCAGATTCTTGCGCGGATACTAGATGCGCATACCGTAATTCTTGTTACAGATATGTGTGACCCTGAAATGATAAAGAATATGCATATGCAGCATGCATTTACCTTTGAAGAAGCGCTTGTTAGAGCTCTTAAAATAAAGGGAGATGATGCGACAATAACAGTAATACCAGATGGAGTTTCGGTTGTTGTAAAATAACATTCAAATTAATACTACTATTGAATATAATTTGGGGGCGGGTAAAATACATTGGGTGGAAGAATTCACATAATTTTATTTCAAGACTAATAATACTGTGGAGTGGGGAACTGAATTTTGAGTTTCCCACTTTTTTTTCAATTTTAGGTAAATGTAAAAAAATAAAGATAAAGAGGAGGGGTGAGTAGTCACTAATATTGTTACGTAACTAGCCACATAGTATATAAATTAAAAATGTGGTAAAATACTTGTATTATAGTAAAGTGTTATAATTAAACAAAAAAGTACAAATTTTAAAAAATAACCAGTAAATATAAGATTGTTATTTATTATCCCAGACTTGTGAATTTATAAGAAGATATATATTAGTTATGATTCAAAAGCTCTATTTATTGAATTCTTCAGTAATTGAAAATATAATAATGAGATTAAAATTAAGGAAATTAAGTAAAAAAATAAAGTTTTTAAGTTTCTAGAGCATAAATTGTTAAGAACGATGTTGAAAAGGAGTGATGAAAATGATAAAAACTGCAATTTTAACTATGAGTGATAAAGGTTCTAGGGGAGAAAGAATTGATGGGACAGGTCCTGCAATAAGAAGTGAATTAGAAGGTAAAGGATTTGTTATAAGTTTCTATAAAATAATTTCTGATGAGAAACAGGAAATAGAAAGAGAATTGATTTATTTATGCGATGAGCTTAAGGTGGATTTAATTTTAACTAATGGAGGAACGGGGTTTTCAGAAAGAGATATTACGCCAGAGGCAACTAGAAATGTAATTGAGAAATATGTACCCGGCATTGGTGAGGTTATGAGGATGAAATCACTCCAGATTACATCAAAGGCTGTGCTTTCAAGAAGCATTGCAGGAATCCGCAAAAAAACCCTAATTATTAATCTTCCAGGAAGCCTAAAAGGTGCTGTAGAAAATCTTCAATTTATAATACCTGCAATTCCACATGGAATTGCTATACTTACAGGGGAAGCTAGCGAGTGTGGTAGAAGTTAACAAAAGGGAGAATGAGAATGGAATTTTTTAATGTGGTATCTGTAAAAGAAGCTAAACAAATAATAGATAGAAGTATTTAACTAGGTGAGCTTGATAAACTTGGAGGCTATGATTATACGCAAATAGGGGAAATAATTGAACTTTAGGAGACGGTTTTATGAGGGATAGTCATGGAAGAGATATCAATTATTTAAGGATATCGGTAACTGATAGATGTAATTTAAGATGTGTATATTGCATGCCAGAGCAGGGAATTAAGAGTAAGAATCATGTGGATATTCTACGTTTTGAAGAGATATTAAAAATTGTGAAGATATCAGAAAAATTAGGTATTAATAAAGTAAGATACACTGGTGGGGAACCACTAGTAATGAAAGATATAGACAAGCTTATATATGAAACTTCAAAACTGCCAGGAATAGATGATATTGCTATAACTACAAATGGTATTTTACTATCTGCTATGGCATCAGATTTGAAAAAAGCTGGACTTAAAAGGGTAAATATTAGCCTTGATACTTTAGATAAAGAAAAGTTTAAAAGTATAACGAGAATAGGAAATCTAGATAAGGTAATGGAAAGTATAGATAAATGTTTAACCCTTGGGTTAAAACCTGTCAAAATAAATACAGTATTAATGAAAGGCTTTAATGATGCAGAGTTTGAAGGCTTTTTAAACTTAATTCGAGAAATGCCAATTGAAGTAAGGTTTATTGAACTCATGCCAATAGGTGAAGGTATTAAACTTTATGAAAAAAGTAAATTAAGTTTTAGGGAAATGCTAAAGTTGCATCCTGAGTTAACTGAAATAGAAACCCCTAAAAGTAACACCGCTCAATTGTACAAGATTCAAGGGACAAAAGGAAAAATTGGATTCATTAGTCCAGTAAGTTGTAAATTTTGTGCGGATTGTAATAAAATACGACTTACATCTACAGGAACTATTAAAGCATGTCTTCACTCAAAGGAAGAAATAAATATTAGGAAATACCTAAATAACGAAGAGATGATTACAAATGTTTTAAAACAAGCAATTTTTAATAAACCACTTGAACATCACCTTGAAGAGGAAAAAACTAGTAGAAGTGAAAAGATGATGTATCAGATAGGAGGATAAAGTGATGGAACTTACGCACATAAATGAAGAAGGAAGAGCTAAAATGGTGGATGTATCTGAAAAGTGTGACACTGTTCGGGAAGCTATAGCAGTTGGGTCAATTTCTATGAAAAGAGAAACACTTGAAAGAATAAAGGATGGTTCTATTTCAAAAGGAGATGTATTAGCTGTAGCGCAGGTGGGAGGAATTATGGGCGCAAAAAGTACTTCGCAAATAATACCGATGTGTCATGCCATAATGATATCTGGATGTGATATTAGCTTTAAAATTGACTTTGAAAACACTAAAATTGAAATAACCGCCACTACTAGAACAGTAGGAAAAACAGGTATTGAAATGGAAGCACTTACTGCAGTATCGGTTGCAGGATTAACTATTTATGATATGTGTAAGGCAATTGATAGAGAAATGGTTATAAATAATATTATGCTTGTGAGAAAAAGTGGAGGAAAATCAGGAATATTTGAAAGGAAGGGATTGTAATGGCAAGGGTTATTGCTGTAAATATAAGTGAAAAAAAAGGTGTAATAAAACATCCTATAGAGAAAGGCTTTTTTAAAGTCAATCACGGACTTGAGGGAGATGCACATGCAGGGAATTGGCATAGGCAAGTGAGCTTTCTTGGAGTCGAGAGTATTAATAAGATGAAAGCTACTGGAGTACAGGGCTTATGTTCAGGAAAGTTTGCTGAAAATATTACTACAGAAGGAATAATTTTGTATGAGCTGCCTGTGGGAACTAAACTTAAAATAGGAAATGTAGTTTTAGAGGTTACACAAATAGGAAAGGAATGTCATAAGGGTTGTGAAATTATGAAATTGATTGGTAACTGTATAATGCCAAGAGAAGGGATATTTGCTAAGGTGCTAGAAGAGGGCTACATTAAAGCTGGAGATGAGATTGTAGTGGAGGAATAAGTGTATGGAAGCAAACTTACTCTGGATATACGTATAAGAAAAATGTATAGATGAGGAGATTTTATGTACGGTTATAATGGTAAGATATTAAGAATTAACTTAAAGGAGAGAACTATAAAGGTTTAGTTACTTGGTTTACGACTATGTAAAAATTAACATAAATGAATATTTTATAAAATTGACAGCATGAACTATCAGAAAATATTTAATTAAAGATAGAAAGGTATTTTAAATAAAATTCATATATGGTATAATTAAAAAGTAATTTAATATATGGAGAGATGTCCGAGTGGCCTATGGTACCTGCCTCGAAAACAGGCGAACGGGTTATTCCGTTCCGGGGGTTCAAATCCCCCTTTCTCCGCCATGAAACCATTGACAATACAGAAATATGTATTATTGATGGTTTTTTGATTATGACTTCGTAAGATTAGATAATTTTAGTTCATTTGAAGAGATTCTTTTTATTTTAAAGAAAAGGTTTCCGTGATACAATTGTGTTATATAAGCAACGGAGGAAGAGGTATGAGAAAGAAACTATTCCTAAAGAAAATTTTGACAAATATAGATGAGGATATTAATGATTCAGAATACAATGTTCTTAAGGATTTAATTGATAGAATCGAGAATATCCAAAAGTATAGCATAAGAGAGGCTGCTAAAAATAATTTTATATCTACTGCTAGTATATCTAGGTTATGCTATAAATTTGGATTAAGCGGATATAGTGAATTGAAATTTTATTTAAAGGGTGAATATGATAAGTTTTTACCTAATAATAATCAAAATAGAGAAACATTGAAGGATAAAGTATATTCAGTACTAGAGGAATTTAATCATAACTATAGAAAAAGCGTAGAAGATATATATGATGATGATCTAAATAAGTTTTTAGATTTAATATGTGAATCAAGGGGAATATTAGTTTGTGGAAATGGTTTATCTGAAATTATGGCTATGTATTTTTCTCAAAGGTTTCAGATGGTAGGGAAAAAGGTTAACTTTTTAAGTTTAAATTATCCTAGTGAAATGTATGTAAATCAATTAAAAGAAAATGAATCATTGGTTATATTCTCTAAATCTGGAGAAATACAAAACTTACAAAATAAGATTCAAATCGCAAAAGAGAATAATATAAAGATAATTTTATTTACAAGCAAAAGAAATAGTGACATAGGAAAATGCTCGGATATAGTAATTAAAATATACGGAAATAAGAATTCAAAATCTTATAATTCAAATGTATTTATGTTTATAGATATTCTAATAGATTTGTTTTTGGGAAGAGTTGAAACATAAAGTAACTTATATATAAGCTACTTTATGTTTTTTTATTTGTAACATGTTACATGAAAAAACTATCAATGTAAACATTTTCTCAAGATATCAAAGAAGGAATAAGTAGATGATATGATAAGTACAAGATATAAATCCGGTTTTATTCTAATGATAAAAAGTAAATGGAGGTAAAAAAATGAAAAATAAACTGCAAAATTATTTTTCTAAATTAGGTAGATCTTTTATTATGGGTGTGGCAGTAATGTCATTCTTTGGATTACTACTATCCCTTGGAGCAGTTCTTAAAAATCCTAATTTTGTATCGAAATTTCCGTTATTACAAAATGAAGGGGTCAAATTCTTTGCCAATGTATTAAATGAGTCGGGTCTTGTAGTCATTAAGTTTATGCCTTTAGTTTTCTGTGTATCAGTAGCTATGGGAATGGCTGATAAGGGTAAAAAAGAATTAGCAGCATTTTCATCATTACTTGGATATCTGTTTATGATTGTTTTTTCAAGTCTGGTATTAAATATTTTTGGACTAGCGTTAGAGGCAAATATATCAGTTGGAGCCAATAATATGGTTAGCATATCTCAAACATTAGAGATGAGAAAGGCTATGCAGACATTTGTTTTAGGGATCCAAACAATTGATACTGGAGTGTTGGGTGGTATTGTAATAGGTACCCTTGCAGCAACAATATCAAATAGATTTAGTAATAAATCATTGCCATTAATTTTTAGTTTCTATCAAGGAAAGCATTTTCCACCGATTTTAACAGGTGTTGCAGGTTTACTTATTGGATTAATTGTTCCTTTTGTTTGGCCATTTGTAGGCGGCGGAATATATAGTGCTGCAGAGGTTGTAACTGGAGCTGGAGTTATAGGTTCATTCCTATTTGGATTTATTGAAAGATTACTTATACCAACTGGACTTCATCATATTTGGTATTCCCTTGCACATTTTACACCAGTAGGTGGAACTTTAGCAATTGGAGGAGAGGTATTTGTTGGAACTAAGGCAATAACAACAGCAGCTTTAGGTAACCCAGAATTTACAGGAAATATCGCTGAAATAACAAGGGTTTGGTTAGGACAGGGTGCTACACCAATAAAGGTATTTGGTATTGTAGGAGCACTAATTGGAATGTACTTAGCTGCAAAAAATAAGGAAAAGGCTAAGGTAGTAGTTATAGCAGCAGCAACAGCATCAGTATTTGCAGGTGTAACAGAACCATTTGAATTTATGTTTATGTTCTTAGCACCACCACTATTTTTAGCTCATTGCGTATTATCAGGATTATCATTTGCGATTTTAGATCTTGTAGATGCATCCTACTTAGGTGGTAACAACATAATAGAATTAATATTTAATGGTGTACTTCAAGGCCATAAGTCAACATGGATACCAATAGTTTTAGTTGGTATAGGTATGTTCTTTGCATATATGTTTATATTTAAATGGTATATAGAAAGGTTCAACATCATTACTCCAGGTAGAGAAACTGATGAGGATACAGACCAAAATAAAAGAGCTGAAATTGAAGCTTCAAAGCTTATTAGACAAAATGCTAGTAAAAAAGATGTTGCTGAAGAAATACTTCTAAAAATAGGAGGAAAAGACAATATAAAAGATTATACAAATTGTATCTCTAGATTAAGAATTTTTGTAAAAGATCCTGAAAAAGTTGATAAAGATAGGATTAAACATATAACTGATTCATTAGGCGTTTCAAACCCATCAAAAGAAGAATATCACATAGTATTTGGGATGAAAGTATCTGAATATAGAGATGCATTTGATGAAATAATGGAAGGTTGATTTTAATGGTAACAATTAATTATAACAACAAAGATATAGAACTAATTGAATCCTATGATTGTTGTGTAGTAGGAGGGGGAACAGCTGGAGCAATAGCTGGAATTTCCTCTTCCAAACTAGGATTAAAGACCTTAGTAATTGAAAGGTATAGTATTCTAGGAGGAACTTCAACAGCAGGACTAGTAACTCCAATGATGCCATCTTATGTGGACGAAATGGATATTTCTAAGGAAGTAAATGAAGAACTTAAAAAATATGGTGATTGCATATATTCACCAGAATATGAAGAGCTTAAAAATTATAGTGGAGAAGAAAGACCAGAAGAGGCAATAGCTTTAACATGGTTTAATCCAGATAAATTAGCAGTAGTTTTAGAAAGAACCTTAATAAAGTATAATGGTCATTTATTATATGATGCAACACTGTGTGATGTAATCAAAGAAAATAATAAAATAAAGTATATCATAATCATGACATCGGATGGGTTAAAAGGAATAGAAAGCAAGTGCTTTGTTGATGGAACAGGAGATGCTATTTTATCTAGACTTTCTGGTGTTATGGTAGATAAAGGTGATAGTAATAATGAAAATCAACCAGTATCTTTAAGGTTTGAACTAGGTGGAATAGATTTAGAAAAATTTTATGATTTTATGATATCCCTAGGCGATGATTATTGTAGGTCAAGGCTTCCTCACTATACATTTATGGTTACACATCAGGGAAGAACACAAGTATTAGAACCAATAATGAAGAAAGCATTAGAAAATGGAGATATTACAAAGGATGAATATATTTGGCTCCAAGGGTTTACAATACCATCAAAAGATAGCCATATGGCATTTAATTGCCCTAGAGTTCCTACAAATAGAAATTCAACTGATATTTTTGTAAAATCAAATGCCTATGTAGTTGGGCGACAAATGATAGATAGATATTATGGTTTTATGAAAAAGTATGTAGATGGATTTAAAAATTCTTATATAAGTAAGGTAGCAATACAACTAGGAGTAAGAGAATCATACAGAATCAAAGGAAGAGAAACGTTAACTTTTAAGGATTATATAGAAAGAAGGAAAAGTGAAGACGGCATTGTTAAAGGTGATTGGTGGATAGATATTCATAAGGACAAGCATGATGAGGCAGACGAGCATAACCTTAAGTTTAAAGAGTATTATGAGATACCATATGGTGCTATGGTAACAAATGAGGTTTCAAACTTAATAGTAGTAGGAAGATGTATTTCTAGTGAATTCAGAGCTCAAGCTTCTCTAAGGATACAGCATCAATGCAGAAGTATGGGAGAAGTTGCAGGATATGCCTGTAAATATTCAATAGATAATAACGTAGCATTAAATATAGTACAAGGTAAAGAGATAAAAAGATTTATAGTTAGAAAGGAATGGTAGATATGAAGAAATTTAATATAGTATTAGCAGGTGGAGGAAGTACATATACTCCAGGAATATTAAAGGCACTTATGCTAAAGAAAGATGAATTCCCATTAGGAGAAGTAAGACTTTATGATATAGATAGTGAAAGACAAAATAAGATTGCTATAGTTTGTAATGAAGTATTAAAAGAATATAATAGTGATGCTAAGATGATTGTAACTACAGATCCAAAGGAAGCATTTTCAAATGTAGACTTTGCATTTGCACAATTAAGAGTTGGTAAATATAAAATGAGGGAATTAGATGAGAAAGTACCTTTAAAGTATGATGTAGTTGGACAAGAGACATGTGGACCAGGTGGAATAGCCTACGGGTTAAGAACTATATACCCAATGATACAAATATGTGATTATATACTAGAATATTCGCCAAAGGCATGGATAATAAACTATTCAAATCCAGCGGCTATTGTTGCAGAGGCTATAAGAAAGTTAAGACCAAATGTTAACATACTTAATATATGTGATATGCCAATTGGAATGATGCTTAGAATGGGAGAGATTCTAGGGTGTGAGGATAAGAAGATAGAGGTTGACTACTTTGGATTAAATCATTTTGGTTGGTTTACTAAAGTATATGTAGATGGCGTTGATAGAAGTGAAGAGTTAAAGAAGCATATGCTTGAATATGGACTTGTAACTCTAGAGCAAAGTAGAGATATACAGCATAATGATGTAGATTGGATAAAGGCTCATACTAATATTAAGTATATGTTAAAGATGTTCCCAGATTATATTCCAAGTTCTTATTTACAATATTACTTAATACCTAAGACAGTTGTAAATCAAGCAAATAAGGATTATACAAGAGCTAATAGAGTTATTGATAATAGAGAGAAGAATCTATTTGATTCTATTAAGAACTTTGAAGAAACAGGGAAGTTTGAAGAAGGATTTAAGGTGGGAGTACATGGAACATTTATAGTTGATGTTGCTATAGCTATAGCCTTTGATACAAGAGCAAGATATATTGTTATTGTAGAAAATAAGGGAGCAATTCCAAATCTTCCAAGTGATGCTATGGTAGAAATTCCTGCATACCTAACTTCAAGAGGGCCAGAACCAATAAGACTAGAGCCAATTCCTCTTTTCTATAAAGGGTTAATTGAGCAACAGTTGGCATCTGAAAAGTTAGCTGTTGAAGCCGCAATAGAAAATTCATATGAAAAGGCGCTTCAATCTTTTGCACTAAATAAGACTATTCCTTCAGCAGAAGTTGCTAAAGATATACTAGATGAATTAATAGAGGTTAATAAAGGATATTGGCCAGAATTAAGATAGAAAAAACTAGGTTAGTAAATTAATATTTAATAAAAAATGAACTCGCTTTAGCGAGTTCATTTTTGCTGAAAAACCCACTTGTTAAAAATCAACGTCCTCAGCATCAAACATAGGCAAGCATATTAGTAACTTTATATTAAGTTATATGTAATACAAACTGGTTTATTATATAGGGGCTCATTAATGACTACAGCATCTATATTAAATATTTTCCTTAAGTTATCCTTAGTCATTATTTCTTTAGGACTACCAGTGCAAACTATGTTACCATCTTTAATTCCTACCATATAATCTGCAAATCTTGCGGCATTATTTAGATCATGAATAACCATAACAATGGTTTGTCCTTGCGTCTTATTCAAACTTTCTAATAATTGTAGAATTTCTAGTTGATGTGCTAAATCTAAATAGGTAGTAGGTTCGTCTAATAATAATATTTCAGTTTCTTGGGCGAGTGCCATAGCTATCCATACTCTTTGCCTTTGGCCACCTGACAATGTCTCTATAGGTCTGTCCTTAAATTCTTGCATGCCAATTATCTTCAGTGCCCAATCTATTTTTTCTTTATCTTGACTCGTTAGTTTACCGAATCCACTTTGATGAGGAAATCTTCCATAGGCTACGAGCTCACCAACAGTTAATCCATTTGGTGCTTGAGGGCTTTGTGGCAAAACTGCCATTTCTTTAGATATGAAATTAGAACTTAAATCTTGAATGTCATTATCATTTATGTATATGACTCCACTTTTAGGCTTCAATATTCTTGCAATAGTCTTTAATATAGTTGATTTACCACATCCATTAGAGCCTATAATAGTTGTGATTTTTCCTTTAGGTATGTTCAAATTTAAATTTTTTACTATGTCAAAATCTCCATAAGATATAGATAAATTTTCGGTTTTTATGCTGTTCATATGTAACCTCCTAAGTTATTCCTTCATAATTAAATAGATGAAATAGGGTACTCCAATAATTGAAACGACTATTCCAACGGGCATTTCAATAGGAGCTAAAACATTTTTAGCTATGGTATCAGACAATATTAAAATTATTGAACTAACTAGTGCTGCGGTTGGTATTAATAATTTGTGCTTTGGGCCAACAAGCCGCCTTGCTATGTGTGGGGAAATAAGTCCTAAGAATGATATGGTTCCGGCAACGGCTGTAGCCGTACCAGCTAATGCCACAGTATATATCAGTAGTAATCTTCTTTCTTTTTCTATATTTACGCCGAGTCCAACTGAGAGTTCGTCGCCTAAACTTAAAACATCTAGATATCTTGCTTTATAAATTATAAGTCCGGTAAAAATAAATACAAATGGCAGAGTTGCAATAACATAACTCCAATTGGTTCCCCAAATACTTCCTGAGGTCCAAACCATTATTTTGTTGAAATCTTGAGTTGTAAATCTAAATTGAAATAGGATCAATATAGCACTAAAAGCAGAATTAATACCTATCCCCATCAAAATCAATCTAGTAGGATTTAGACCCTTTTTCCAAGCTAAAGTATAAATAAGGAAAGCTGCAAAACCTGCTCCAAGCAAAGCTACGAGAGGCATGGTAAACACCGTTAGTGTGCTTATATCAGAATATACTTCTCCATTCATAAAATATATATAAATAACTACAGCCAAGGCTGCACCAGAACTTATTCCTAATATGCCAGGGTCAGCTAGATCATTTTTAGTTATTCCTTGAAGTACTGTTCCTGCTATAGCTAAGGCACTTGCCACAAGTATAGCTATAATTATTCGTGGAAGCCTCATAGTGAAGAGTACCAGTTCCTGCTTTTTAGTTCCCTGTCCAAATAAAGTTTTAATTACATCTAGTGGACTTATAGCAAAAGTTCCAATATTAAAACTAATTATAAATATTGAAAAGAGTAGAAGGAATAATATGCTTATAATCAAAATTAGATTTTTCTTTCTTTTATGGTTTCGCATTATAATGAATTGGCCTCCTTTCTGACAATATATATGAAGAAGGGTACACCCAGTAATGCTGTTAGTGCCCCAATAGGAGTTTCATAAGGCTGATTTATCATCCTAGCTGCTATATCGCTATAAACTAGCAAATCAGCACCCAGTACTAGTGAACATGGGATTATAAATCTATAATCTGGTCCAACTAAACTTCTTACAATTTGTGGCACAATAAGTCCAAGAAAAGAAATATTTCCGGCTACAGCCACTGAACTACCGCTAAGTAATATTACGATGACTATACCAATAAATCTTATGATATTTGTCTTTTGACCAAGTCCTATGGCAATATCTTCCCCTAGGCTTAAAATGGTTATTTTAGGAGAAATAATTATTGCGGCAATGACACCAAAGGTACCGATGGAGGCTAATAATTTTACCCCTTGCCATTTTGCAGTAACAAATCCACCAGCAACCCAAAAGCTTAGTTGCTGAGATAAATTGGAATGCATTGCAATAGCGGTTGCGAGAGATATTAAAAGAGTTCCCAGAGCGGTTCCTGCTAAAATAAGTTTAATGGGACTAACACCTTTACTAGATTTTGAACTTAATATATACACAAATACACCACTTAAACTAGCTCCGATAAAAGCAAAAAACATCAGCCCTGAAGTCCCTATATTAGCCCTCATTGCAAAGGCTATAGCTATGGTAAAAGTTGCACCTTGAGTAATACCCATTATAGAGGGGTCAGCTATTGGGTTTCTTGTTATTCCTTGCATTATAGCACCAGACACTGCTAAAAAAGCTCCGACCAAAGCAGCTGCAATCATCCGGGGAAGTCTTATATCACGGATGATTTTTGAGTTTATATCAACGCCATCTGAAAATATGCTATTAAATACTGTATATAAGTCTATATGTTTTGCACCCAGGGATACGGATAATACCATGCCAAAAAATAATATAATAAGTCCAATTACGATTAATAATGAGCTTATGATTAGTCTATTCATTTTTTTCTTATGTTCTGTAACTATCGATTTTTCCATTAAAACACTGCACCTCACATTAGCCTTGGATTAAAATGTATTAAGATAAAAGGGTGATAACCGTATATGGGAATATATCATTTATCACCCAGAAAATATAATATGTATTATTTCACAAATTCCTTCTTTATCAAATCAAGTAATAATTCTCTTCCTATTGGAGAATAACCTTGTGCAAAATATGGGCTACTATCAAGCGTTGTAACATTTCCATTTTTTACAGCTCTCATGCTTTTCCAAACAGTACTACTCTCTAAATCTTTTTTATCAGCATCAGTTGCTATAACCACAATATGATCTGCGTCAATGGATGATAAACCTTCCATAGTTACTACTGGTAAACTTATTCCTTCTTGATTTGGCATGTTAGACGGTTGAGCTAATTTCATATCTGACAATAGTATTGAACCTATACCTGCATCACTGAAAATATATAATTTGCCTGAACTTGCAAGTATCGTAAGGTAGGTTTGCGGGCCATTTTTTTTCTTTATCTCAGATCCTATACTTATAGCTTTTTTATCGTAAGCCGCTAGCCATTTTTGAGCATCTTTTTCTTGCTCAAATAGTTTCGAAATATCAGTTAATCGGGTCCGCCAATCGTTAGCATAGTCTTTAAGCATTACGACAGGTGCAATAGCTTTTAACTGATCATATATTTTTGTTTGCCTTTCGCTCATTAAAATTAAATCTGGATCTAATTTTAGTATAGCTTCCATATCCATAGTATCCATCATGGAAAAGCCTACAAGCTCAGAGGTACTCATTTTATCTTTTAGATAACTTGGTATTTCCGTAGTTTTATAAGAATCAGCATTTGCAGTACCTACGGGGATATGGTTTAAAATTAATAATTCCTCACTTGATCCAGATATATCTACAATACGTTTAGGGGTAGTAGGGACTGTTACATCACCTTTTATTGTGCTAACCACCTTGGTTACACTCTTTTCTTTAACTTCTTTCGCAGCCTTTGAACACCCTGTAAAAACGCTAATAGAAATTACTGTTAGTGTTATTAATCCTAATAATCTTTTTTTCTTCATAATAAATCTCTCCTTGTTTAAGTTGAATTAGCTATGTATACGACCCAATGATTAACCAAAATCATAAATTATTTATATGAACGATAACCGCAAATGACAATCATTATCAGTGACTCACAATTTTTATTATATCAGAACTATTAAATATGTCAATAATTTTTTAAAATTTTAATAAAGACGAAATTGGGGGCGAAGTTTAAGGCTAAATAAATCTTTAGTCTAGAAACGGTACAAAAAAATAATTTGACTATATATTGGTATAAAGAAGAACTGTTTACGTTTATGAGTAAAGATAATTAAAATAAATAAAGATGGAGAGGCTAGTATGAAAGTTAATACGATATTTAACAAGCAAAATGTAAAGAATGCATTTTTTGTAATACTGGGGTGTTTATTATCTGCTATAGGTGTAAATATGTTTTTAGTAAATGCAAAACTATTCAGTGGAGGTCTGTCAGGTATGGCAATTTTAATACAGTATGCTTTGAAGGTTCCAGCAGGATATACTGTACTACTAGCTAATATACCTTTATTGGCATTAAGTTATAGGAAATTAAATAAAAGGTTTACTATATACAGTATGATAGGGACTGTATCACTATCATTATTTTTAGTTTTGACTAAAAATTTAAGTAGTATTATTACGGTACATGATGCGCTTCTAATTTCTGTATATGGAGGGATATTAATGGGAGCAGGAGCAGGGCTTGCATACTCAAACCACGGTTCAGAGGGTGGTATGAACATAATAGTAATGTTAATTAAAAAGAAATGTGATAGTTTTGACGTAGGGCAATTGGGTTTTATTGTAAATTGCGTTATAGTATTTTTAGGAATGCTATTAAATGGAATAACCATTGCATTATACACGTTAATGAGCATGTATATAGCGGCTTTTGTTACAGATAAGATAATCCGCGGGTTATCACGAAAAAAGGTATTACTTATAATTACAGATAAAGAGGAGGAAGTTTGTGAGTATATAACAAACTCTAAGCACCGTGGAGCTACAATACTAAAGGGCAATGCACCTACAGGCAAAGAAAGAAAAGTTATCTACTGCATAGTACATGTATCAAAATTACCAGAGTTTAAATATTCAGTGCAGAAAATAGACGAGGATGCTTTAATTTCAATAATAGATGCCTCAGAAGTAGATGGTAGAGGATTTAATTCG
Organism: Clostridium sp. CM041; assembly: GCF_055081035.1. Lineage (NCBI taxonomy): Bacteria > Bacillati > Bacillota > Clostridia > Eubacteriales > Clostridiaceae > Clostridium > Clostridium sp. CM041. The sequence goes on along the minus strand of NZ_CM143648.1, from coordinate 1,504,723 downwards.
AATATTTTATAAAAGATATTATCTCAAATTAATTAGAGGAAGTGTTAATAATGCTTGGAAAAAGACTATGTTTAGGAGACACTATTGGACTCATTGCTCCTGCCAGCCCAGAAAATATTGAAGCAATACAAAAGGTAATTTCATTTCTAAAAAATAGAGGGTTTAATATAATAGAAGGAAAACACCTATATGATAAGTGGGGATATCTTGCTGGCAAGGATGAAGACAGAGCAACAGATATAATGGAAATGTTCAAAAATAAAGCAGTAGATATGATCCTCTGCATAAGAGGGGGATATGGTTCAAGCAGAGTACTCCCTTATCTAGATTTTGATGTAATAAAAAAAAATCCAAAGATATTTGCGGGTTTTAGTGACATAACAGTTTTTCTAAATTCATTTTATGAGAAATGTGAACTAACTACATTTCATAGCCCAATGGGCAGTTCTAATCTAGAAGATATTGAAACTTTTAAAAGTTTTATGTTCACATTTATGGAAGGGTATAAGCCCTATACTATTAAAAACCCATCTGGATTTACTACTAAGTGTATTACAAAAGGTAAGGCTCAGGGTAATCTTATAGGTGGTAATCTTGGGCTATTATGCAACTTGCTTGGAACTCCCTATGAAATTAATATGAAAGATAAAATCTTCTTTATGGAAGAGGTTGGCGAAGAACCTTATAGAGTTGATAGGATGCTAACACAACTCCTATTAGCTAAAAAACTTCAACAGTGCAAGGGGATTATTCTAGGCCAATTTAAAGGTTGTGATTTACCTAGTTATCAAAGAAGCCTTACTTTAGAAGAGGTTTTTCAAGATAGATTATATAAGTTAGGTATCCCAATGTTTTCAGGGTTTTGCTCAGGTCATGACTATCCAAAACTTACTCTTCCCATTGGGGCAAGGGTGGAAATGGATGCTGAGGCTGGAGTTATTCATGTAATGGAAGGCGTAGTGGAGTAATATAAAAGCTTGCAACTTAAAAAAATTGCAAGCTTTTATTTAAAATATCTTATTTTTTAACTGGTTCGAGACTTGCTTGGAAGTGTCTAAGAACAGCTGGCTCCCATGTAATTCGGTAACCTGTTATTTCGCTTGCTCTTTTTTTAATTGCAATTAGGGCATCTGCCATAATATCGATATGGGATTGAGTATAAACACGACGTGGAATTGCAAAACGTGTAAACTCAAATTCTGATTCTATTTGTTTTCCTGTATCAGGATCATTTCCCATCATATAAGATCCAATATCGCATGTACGAATTCCAGCTTCTATATAAAGTTCAATCGCAAGTGCTTGCCCCGGGAATTCATAGTATGGAATCTGAGGTAACAACGCCTTTGCATCTACAAATACACCATGGCCGCCTACTGGTGATTGGTACGTAACGCCTGCATCATCAAGTCGTGCTGCAAGATACTCCATTTGTCCAATACGATAGTTAAGGTAATTTTCATCAAGTCCTTCATAAAGACCAAGTGCTAAACTCTCAAGATCACGACCTGAAAGACCGCCATAAGTAATAAAACCTTCGAATAAAATTGTACGCGCTTTACAAAGTTGGAACAATTTTTCATCATCTTTAATGCCAATTAATCCACCCATATTGACAATTGTATCTTTCTTAGCACTCATTGTAAACATATCTGCATAACTAAACATTTCTTTTACAATTTCTTTAATTGATTTATCTGCAAACTCTTTTTCTCTTAATTTTACTAAGTAAGCGTTTTCAGCATAACGTGCAGCATCGATACATAATTTAATACCGTATTTTTTACAAACATTTGATGTTTCTCTTACGTTTTGTACAGATACTGGCTGGCCACCTGCTGAATTATTTGTAACTGTCATAACAACAAGACCAATCTTATCAGCACCGTACTCTTTAATTAAGGATTCTAATTTTTCAACATCCATATTTCCTTTAAAAGGTGCTCTTATAGCTGGATCTTTAGCCTCAGCAACAACACAATCAATGGCTCTTGCACCCGTTGCTTCTACGTGTGCTCTTGTTGTATCAAAGAAGGTATTAGAGATAGAGTATTTACCTTTTTCCATTAATAATCCAAACATAACCTTCTCCGCTGCGCGACCTTGATGAACTGGCTGAATATATTTATAACCAAAAATATCCTGACCTGCTTCTACAAGTTTATAGTAACTTGATGAACCAGCATAGGCTTCGTCACCTCTCATGATACCAGCCCATTGTTCTTGACTCATTGCATTAGTTCCACTATCTGTTAATAAATCAATATAAACATCTTCACCACGAAGGTTAAACATATTGTATTTTGCTTCAGCAATTTTTTGTTTTCTTTCCTCACGTGTAAGCATCTTAAGAGTCTCTACCATCTTAATTCTAAATGGTTCTGGTATATATTTTATACTCATAATAAAAACCTCCATTTTATTTATTTAAAATGTAATTATGTTGAATCAATCATTTTATAATTAGCCTTCTAAAGTGATGGATTCTATTTATACTAAGACATCTTTAGGTAACTGTGCACCCCCCTGTAATAAAATGGTTTTTATACTTTAAACCCCCTATAGGATAATTTTATCACTGCGATAACATACATTCAAGGGTTTTAATAAAATTATTACTAATAAATGGAATAAAAGACTGGTAAATGGGATTTGTTATACCCTTTTACCTAGTTATTGGATTTTTTATCACTTTAAATGAACTTATTTTAGATAAGTAATTATTTTATTAATAATAAATTATTAATAAATAACGTTTACGTTGTAACTTTTATATAATTGTGATAATCTATATAGCATATTATAAATTTGGATTTTAAAATTTCTATAATAAATACACTAGTTATGAAGTCCTATATAAAGTGGTGTAATAAATATATAAGAGTAGGTGGAAAAATGAATGACATTATGTTAAAACAATATAGCGTTCTTGTGGAATTTTTAGGAAAGTCCCTAGGTCCAGACTATGAAGTTGCTTTACATGATTTTGGATATGATGCAAATTCCATAGTTGCAATAGCGAATGGATATATTAGCGGACGAACAGTTGGTGCTCCCATGACTAATCTTGCACTGAGTATTATATCAGATAAGAGTTATAAAAATAACAATTATAAACTCAACTATAATGGAGTTTCTAAAGATCAACGTATATTGAGATCTTCAACCATGTTTATTAAGGACGAGAACGATGAGCTTGTGGGAATGTTGTGCATTAATTTCGACGATAAAAAATATGTAGATATAAGCGACCAAATATTAAAGCTTTGTCACCCAGATAAACTAATTGAGCAAAATAGCACATATGAATCTGTTAATTCTCTTTTGAATGATAATACTGAGACCTTTTCGGGATCTATTGCCGAAGTAACAGAAACTGTTTTAAATAAGGTATTAGATGACAATAACATCCCTATTGATCGATTGTCGAAGAATGAACGGATAAATATCATTGATATATTAAACCGAAAAGGTGTTTTTATGCTTAAGGGAGCTGTAAGTGAAGTAGCAAAACAACTTTATTGTTCAGAGCCTAGTATCTATCGCTATCTCAGCAAAGTCAATAGAAATATGGATCGTACTTGATAAAGAAAACAAAGAAAAAACCTTGAAATTTAAAGGTTTTTTGTTATATGATGCATCATAATAAGAAACTTGACTGAAATAAATAGCAAAGACTATCCTGAAGAAAATATTAATGATATGTGTAATCAATATATACCTGAGTACATGATAGAAAAAGTGAAAAAAGTTAATTATAAATAAATAATATACCATATAATTATGGTAGTAGGAGAAAGTTGTGGAATGATAAAATATTTACAATCAAAAACAGTTAAGATAACTTTGTCTGCAACAATAGCAATTATTATATCAAATTATATAGGGTTAGAATTTGGAGTAACTTCGGGTATAATTGCTATATTAAGTATTCAAGATACAAAGAAAGAATCGATATTAGTTGCAGGTAGGAGAATAATCGCATCCACCGTAGCTATACTTTTATCTTTTATGCTATATATTTTACTTGGTAATAATCCTATTGTATTTGGACTATTTTTACTTATATTTATACCAATAACTAATATTTTGAAAACAAGTGAGGGTATGGTTATTGGCGCAGTATTATCAACACATCTTTTAATAAGTACAGATATTAATATTTTTTGGGTTATAAATGAAGCAAAGTTAACTATAATAGGTATTGGGGTTGCAATGGTTTTTAATTTATATACAGCATCATTAGAAGAGGATTTTGAGAAGAATAAAGAGAAGATAGAAGAACAATATAGATTAATATTATCAGATATGGCATTAAGTTTGATTTCACAAGCTGTACCAATTTATGAGCAAGATGTACTTTCGAGTGTTGAAAAACTAATTAAAAATACTAAATTGATGGCACAAATAATAAATAATAATCATTTGTTTAAGAGTAATGATTATTATGTAAGTTATATAGATATGAGAAAAATACAATTAGAGGCTATAAAAAGAATGAAAAGACATTTTTCAAGATTTTATATAACCTATGATCAAACTATAATATTGTCAGAATTTACTAATGATGTTGCAACTAATATTCATGAAGATAATGATTGCATCGAACTTATTAATAAGCTCACTTTACTTAGGAAAGATTATGAAATTATGGCATTGCCAAAGACTAGAAATGAATTTGAAAATAGGGCATTATTATTTCTATTTTTAAATGATTTAGAGGACTTTTTAATTATCAAGAAGGAATTTAAAGAATATTTTGAAAATTAACAATACGTAGTCAAGTCTAAACAAATTCATAACATATTATTTACAATTAACTACTATAATAACTACAACGAATATATATATCAGAGGCTTTGAAAATTTTAGTTTTATTAATCTAGTATTTTATTAGAAAGGTGAGGATTAAAATGAAAGAAGAAGAATTGTTATATAATGTGATTTTTCCCGAAGATAGTGATCCTAATTATATTAATTATGGTTATTTTATTGGGAAGAGTAAAAAAGATGTATTTAAATTGAAAGCTATTATAAATGAAAGTCAATTAAATCCAATATTAATTTGTGATGGCAATAAGGCAAATGCTTTTTTTGCTAAAGTTTTTCAAAGTGAAGTAGATAGGTTTTTGAAAATTGTAAGTGAACTTAAGTTTAAACAAATTAAAATAAATAGTTGTCATATGAACGAAGTAAAAAACATGTTTGAGGAAGATATAATGAATCACCGGAAAAAGGGGTATAAGCCAGCTAGATATCTATTACCACGGAGATTTAATAGAGGAATAAGAAATTGGAAATTACCAGATATAATAGAGCTAAATTCAAGAGATGAAAACAAACCAACATTAAATGGAGTAATTAATCTATAAAGATTCAAAAGGTCTATTTATTTTTAATATATATTTTTCTCGCTATTAAATAAAGGGCTTTAGCAATTTTGCTAGAGCCTTTTTGAACTTTATTTATCATAAATGAAAGTTAATAAATTTTATATTATATAAAAATCATCCATAGAAAGGGGATAACTTCAATTTGCTATCGTATATCAGACAATCTATCTTTTTATAGATAGCATTTCCTGATTTCTATGAAACAAACTGGAATAAAAAATAGCCTAAATTATATTATACAATTTAGGCCGTTTTAAATAAATATCTCTTTATATGCAATATATAGAAATTCAACAAAGGTACTTGCAAATATACTTTTACGCATTTCATGAGTTTGTGGTATATTATTATTAATTGAAATTGTAATATGATAGCTATTTCATTTAAGTAAACCCGTAGATGTAGTTATTAATTAATATGCTATGATCAGAACAAAAAAATAAGAAATAGTGCGTATGAAAAGAATTGCAGGAAGGAGCACTTTTAATGGAGAAAAGTATGGATGAAGAACTTTCTAGTATATTTATAATTTTTGGTGGAACTGGTGATTTAACAAAAAGAAAGCTTATTCCAGCTATTTTTAGTTTGATGTACGAGGAGAAATTACCTGAAAATTTTACAATTGTGTCTATAGGAAGACGGGAAAAAACAAATCAGCAATATAGAGAAGAAATGTATGAATCAGTGAAAAAATTCTCTAGGTTTACTTTAAATGAAGAACTATGGGATAAATTTAGTAAGAAAATTTTTTATAAGAATTTTGATTTTACTTCAGATAATGAAGCGTACAAGGAATTAGATTCATTTTTGGAAACAATGGAGACTAAATATTTAACTGGAGGCAAAAGATTATATTATTTAGCAGTTGCACCAGAGTTTTTTGAAGGGATAATTAGAAATTTAAAGAATAATGCTATGGTTTGCAAAGACACTGGCTGGCAGAGGATAATGATCGAAAAGCCTTTTGGATCAAGTTTGAAAACGGCTAGGATTTTAAATGATAATATATCAAAGCTTATACCTGAAGAGGATATATTTAGAATAGATCACTATCTGGGAAAGGAAATGATCCAAAACATATTAGCAATAAGATTTGGTAACTCATTATTTGAACCACTATGGAATGCAAATTATATTGATAATATTCAAATTACGTCCTATGAACTTTTAGGCGTAGAGAACAGAGGCGGATATTATGAAAATGCTGGTATTTTAAAAGATATGCTTCAAAATCATTTGTTACAAATATTGACTATGATTGCGATGGAACCTCCAGTAGACTTTCAACCAGAATCTATAAGAGATGAAAAAGTCAAGGTGTTACGATCACTCAGACCTTTTACCGCTGAGACTTGCACGGAAAATATTGTTCGGGGTCAATATGGCTCTGGCTTTGTCAATGGTATAAAAGAGGTGGCGTATAGAGACGAAGATAGGGTATCAAAAGTGTCAAACACAGATACTTTTATAGCCCTTAAGACTTATATTGACAATTTTCGGTGGGGAGGAGTACCCATATATATAAGAGCAGGAAAAAGAATGGATACTAAAAGCACAGAGATAGTTATTCAGTTTAAAAAACTTCCTGGAATTAATTATTATAAGGAGTTTAATCAGATTAGTCATAATCTTTTAGTCTTAAAAATTCAGCCAGAAGAGGGCTTTTTCTTTCAGATAAATGCTAAAAAGCCAGGTAGTGAATTTAAAATGGAAAAAGTTGAATTAGATTATTGTCAAAGCTGTAAGTATTTAAATGATTCACCCGAGGCTTATGAGCGGCTATTACTTGAAGCAATTAGAAATAACTCATCTTTGTTTACTAGATGGGATGAACTTGAATACTCGTGGAAATTTATTGAAAGTATTGAAAAAGGATTTGAAAATAATATACCTAATTATCCTAATTACTCAGCAGGGACCTCAGGCCCAGAGGAAGCAATGCATTTAGCTGAGCGGGATGGCGGACAGTGGTGGAATACAGCACAAAATTAAGGAGGCGTAACATGATTATATATGATATATCTATGACTATAGAAAAAAGTATGGGAGTATACAAGAATATAGAGGGAAAAAGACCGGTGATTAAATTTGAAAGGAAAATCCCAAAGGATAGCATTAATGAATCTAGTATATGTATGAACTTACATACAGGAACCCATATTGATGCACCGTATCATGTAGATGATATGGGTGCCACTATTGATGCTATTGATTTAAATAAATTGATTACAAAGTGTAGAGTTTTGGATTTAACAAAAATAGTAAATGGAATAACAAAAGAAGATCTTATGGATAAAAACATAAGGCCAGATGAATTCTTATTGCTTAAAACTCGCAACTCATTCACAGATGAGTTTGAATTTGATTTTGTTTTTCTTGAAAAAAGTGGAGCAGAGTATCTAGCAGAAAGAGAAATAATTGGAGTAGCAATAGATTCACTTGGAATAGAAAGGTCTCAGCCAGAACATGAAACCCATAAAATCCTTTTTAGCAAGGGAATAACTATAATAGAAGGTGTTAGACTAAAAGAAATAAAAGAAGATGAATACTTCATGTGTGCAATGCCACTTAAAATTAAGGGAGTAGATGGTGCTCCTGCTAGGATAGTTTTAATAAAAGACTTAATATAAGTACTTATAGTTCAAAACTTGAGAATTATATGAAATTACAGTTTTTGTTTTAATAATCCCATCTTATTTATGGTATAATTAAACAAGTAATTTAAAAATTGTAAGTAAACGCTTGCAAATTAATGGGGTGAATATGATGAATGTAAAAGAAAGAATTGAAGAGTTAAGAAATGGTATGAGAGAAAGAGGCATAGAAGCATATATAGTACCTAGTTCAGATCCACATCAAAGTGAATATGTAGCAGAACATTATACTGCTAGAACGTTTATAACAGGATTTACAGGTTCTGCTGGTACTGCAATTATAACACTTACGGATGCTTATCTTTGGACAGATGGAAGATATTTCATTCAAGCAGAAAGTGAATTACAAGGTACAGGTGTAACTTTATTTAAAATGGGAGAGAGTGATGTTCCAACTGTTGAGGAATTTTTGAAGGAATCTCTTAGCGAAGGAGCAAAGATTGCTTTTGATGGCAAGGTTATTTCAGTAGAGTATTTTAGAGGGTTAGAGAAAGCGTTAGAAAGTAAGAAGTTTTCATTTGAAGTTAATGAAGATTTAATAGATAAAATATGGAAGGATAGACCAGCAAGACCCTCAAGTGAGGTGATTTTGCACGATATAGTGTATGCAGGAAAGTCAAGAGGAGCAAAACTTGCGCAAGTAGTCCAGGAAATGAAGAATATGGGAGCAAATTACTATGTTATATCAGGACTCGATGATATAGCATGGCTATTAAACATTAGAGGAAGAGATGTAAAATGTAATCCCTTAACAATAGCTTATACAGTTATCTCAGAGGAAAAATGTTATTTATTTATAGACGATATAAAGATTAATTCAAAAGTTAGATCTGAGCTTGAAAAGGCCAATGTAGAAATAATGCCGTACGATAGCATAGTGGAATTTTTAAAAAATATTAAAGCCGGAACAATATTATTTGATCCAGCGAAAAACAGTACTTGGATATATAGTGCCATAAAGATTAAAACGGTAGAAGCTATGGATATAACTACAAAATTTAAGGGTATAAAAAATGATGTTGAGATTCAAAATGTTAGAAAGGCAATGGTGCGTGATGGCGTGGCTATGGTTAAATTTATAAACTGGATGAAAAAAACTATAAAAACGCGTAATATTACTGAAATAGAAGCATCAGATAAAATTTGCGAAATAAGAAAAGCAGGAGAAAATTTTTATGATTTAAGTTTCGCATCTATTTCAGCTTACGGAGCAAATGCATCTATGCCTCACTATACTGCTACAGAAAAAAATCAGGCTACAATAAAGAAAGAAGGCCTTTATTTATTAGATTCTGGTGCTCAGTACTTAGATGGAACAACAGATATTACGAGGACCCTAGCAGTAGGCCCATTAACGGAGGAAGAGAAAACAGATTTCACTCTAGTTTTAAGAGGAATGATTGATTTAAGTATGCAGAGATTTTTATATGGAACCACTGGTTCAAACTTGGATATTATAGCTAGAATTCCACTTTGGAATGCAGGTATGAATTTTAAACATGGAACAGGGCATGGAGTAGGCTTCTTTTTAAATGTTCATGAGGGGCCACATCGAATATCTATGGCTGCCAGTACTATTAAGCTTGAAAAAGGAATGATAGTGTCCAATGAACCAGGGGTTTATAAGGATGGAAAACATGGTATAAGAATAGAAAACTTAGTTACTGTTAAGGAAGATGAAAAAACTCAATATGGTGGACAATTTATGAAGTTTGAGACTTTAACTTTTTGCCCTATAGATTTAGAAGCTATAGATGCGCTTTTATTAACATATGATGAAAAGGCGTGGCTAAATAATTATCATAGAACCGTATTTGAGAAACTTTCTCCATATTTACAAGGAGAGGACCTAGAGTATTTAAAGGGTGCAACAATAGCAATATAAATATAAGATTAATTTGTTAAAAAAATAATTATCATTGACTTTTACTCTAAAAAAAACTATCTTAAGTTGTGGAAATTGAAATTAATATATAATTTAACAGGCGGTGTATAATTTTACATGTGGAATATATAAAAACTTTATCGTAGCCTTACAATAAAATTAATATTGCAGTCAAGGAGAGGGGCTGTAAAGGTGATAAAAGAGGAAGAGGGAATTATAATAGAAATATTTGAGGATAACATGGCGAAAGTCAAGGTAGGTAGGCATAACGAATGTAAAAATTGCGGTGCATGCCCAGGTGATAGTTCATGTTATATAGAGTTGCTGGATACACAAATGTAGCTGAGCTAACCCTAGGAATGGTGACGAAACATGGTGACGATGCAGCAGATATACAACTACTTGAGGGAATAACAAAAAGCATAGTTTACGAAATGGCAAAAATATTTAATGCTCCTAAATCTATAATTAATAAAATTTCTACAAGTGGTGTATGGGACAATAGATCCAATCAAAAAGAAGTAACAGAACTAAATCATCAGGTTTGTATGTATTTAAGGGGTAAAGACATCTCAGAGAATACGAGAAGAAAATATTGTATTTATATACAATATCTAAACACAAAAGACATTCACCAGTTTCACCAAAAGATTCTTGGTGGTTTGAATAAATTTGTAAAATAAATAGGTGCACTTAATGGCTAGGTGTATCTTTTTATTTTCTAATCACAAAGTGGCAATATTGTTAATATTTTAACTAAGACCACATAATATATGTTATAATAAACGTATAAATAAGTTTAAGGGGGTTCCATATGAATAAAATTAAACAACAAGAAATAATTAATGAATTTGCTATACCTTCTCCTCTTGAAAATGAATCGGATAAAAAGTATGCATATAGAATGATAGAAGAAACTTGTACTTTTCTAAAAAAGTATGCTGAGCACACTGGCAAGAAAGGTTATGTTTGTAATCTGTCAGGTGGATTAGAAAGCTTTGTTACAAGTATGCTTATTAAAAAATCAGGGCTACAGCTAATTAATCTATCTCTTCCTTTTGGAATTAAATCAGATAGAGAAGATGTAGAACTTGCAATACGTATTATAAAACCAGATGTATTTCGAACCTATGATGTAATGGGTCCTGTAAATGAATGCATTGACCTTCTCCGTAATTTACCTTCTTCAAAAGTAGATATAGGGAATACAAAATCTAGAATAAGAATGACTGTAATATATAGAATAGCTGAAGTTTACGATGTTTTAGTTGCTGGCGTTTCAAATGTGGCAGAGCTAACTTTAGGAATGGTGACTAAATATGGTGACAATGCAGCAGATGTAAAACCACTTGCGGGTATAACGAAAGGCATAATTTACGAAATGGCAAAAATATTTAATGCACCTAAATCTATACTTGATAAAGTTTCTACTACTGGTATGTGGGATAATAAATCCAACCTAGAAGAAGTAACACAGCTAAATCATCAAGTTTGTATGTATTTAAGAGGTGAAGACATCGAAGAAGAATACGAGGAGAAAATATTAAAATTATATACAGTTTCTAAACACAAAAGACATTCACCAGTTTCTCCAAAAGACACTTGGTGGCTTGAATAAATTTGTAAAAAAATAGATGCACCTAATGTATAGGTGTATCTATTTCTTTTATAAGTACATTAGACTCATTATGTATTTCATGTGCATTATTTTACTTTTAGCACAAATACATGAGGTGTAAGCCTACCACTTTCAATTTTTATCTCTTGAAGTAATTCAAGCTTATCATTATCCAGCAGAACTTCCCTAAATAATTGCTTTTCTATTGTATAAACAAATGCCATTCCTCCCGGTCTTATAAAATCAGGGATTTTATTTACAAATGCACTATACAAATCCGCGTACTTATTATGGGTGGTGGACTTATTGTCAAAAGGCATATTTGTTATCATCTCATCAAATTGGCCGTAAGGCACAAATTCTAATATATCTTCAGCTATAAGGTCTATATCCACATTAGCTAATTTGGAATTTATTGTTGCAGCGTTTATAGCTGTTCTAAATATATCAACTCCTGTTAAGGATCCAAATTCTTCTAATTTAGCTCTTTCAATAAGCATTGTTCCAGCGCCACAAAAGGGATCTATAACTTTAGCACTAGGGTCTAGCCATTTTTCTATTGATTTTATTGCAATAGCCGCAGTTACAGGATTTATGGATGTAGCTAAGTCGTTTTTTCTATAGTCAAATCTATTATCCTTTACAGAATACAGTTTGACAAATACACTGCAGAGGTTATTTCTTTCAAGTATTCGAATTTCAACTTCATATGAGGAAGGGCTGTTTCTTAAGTTTCCACAAGAAAGTTCATCTAATTCTCTAGATAGGTTTTTTACAAACTCTGACCTTTCTCTATTAGAATCCATTGTTTTAAATTCAACTCTATACCCAAAAGGATCATTAGAATCATTATCATGACACTGATTTAAAAAATCTACAAAATTTGCATTTATAATTGCATCAGCTATTGCCTTATAATCAAAGTCTAAATCTTCACACTCAGCTAAAGGATACAAAAGTTCATAAAATGTCCTGCAGGTGTAAATCTTATCTAAATCCTTCTCGCAGATAAGTATACCGTCATCTACAAGTCTACCATCAATCCATTTATCATCTAGTTCCTTTAAAGTAAGCTGATACTGATAATTCATAACAGTGAGCAGCATAGGTACAGGACTTTCAAATCCTTTAAACTCATGGCGCGCTGTAGGAGACAATTTATCTATGGCTCTTGTTAGTGCAAGCTTTTCCTCATTAATATGCTTATTAGTTGTTACTAGTGAGTCATTTTCTTGACAAGCTTTTTCATTTGTTACTACATCTTCAAACATTCTCTTTAACTTTTCTGCGTCATTTGCACTGCCGCAGTTCCCGATTGCAAGTACGTAGGAGTATCTTACAAATAATTTATCCTCAGCGTTATAGGCATTATATAAAGCTTCTAAATACACAGGGTCTGCGAGTTCTCCAATAACGCCACATACATTCTTTCGTACCTTTGGATCTGAATGAGAAAGAAGAGCGCTAAGTTTTTCTTTTGAATTACCAATAGTTCTTTTGAACATTCCTTTGGGCTTTTCCTTTTTTAAAATATCCCTTAAAACGGAAAGTATTCCTCTTGGATCATCCTCAGTTATTATTTTTGACCATAACATGGGGATTGCATTATTATAATCTAGGGAAAGTTTATTTATTATCGCAGATCTTTGCTTATCATCTGAAGTTTTTAGATTTTCTATTAAACTTGATATCTTATCAGTATTTTCTATCATTTGTTACACCTCTTATGCTTAAATTTATTAAATTATAATTAATCTATTAAATACAATTATATCATACATTTATTTTTTTAGTGTGATGGGTAATTTTAAATATTTAAATATATTGCAAATTACCAAATTATAGATTAATATAATATAAAATACATACATATACTATTAATGTCAACAATAAAGATTTATTGGATAAAACAAGAATTAAAACACCAAAATGTTAAGGATATATTCCCTTATACTTAGTATAAGGTCTATATAGAAATTATTAATATTTAGGGGGGATTATTTAGTGAAAACAAAAAGGATACTTAGTTTGCTGCTGACATCAACAATGATGTTAACGGTTGCAACGGGCCTAGTGGGATGCAAAAAAGACAAAGCAACAGTTTCAACGAATACTAGTACTAAAAAAGATGATGATCAACATTTAAAGGTACCCTTAGTTGAACCTTTGACCTTAGATTCCAATGAAGCATCGGATGGATTCTCTTTCACAGTAATAAATGAAATACAAGAAGGTTTAACAAGAATAAAGGTTGTAGATGGGAAAGACAAAATTGAACCAGGAGGAGCTGAAAGCTGGGAAACATCTAAGGATGGATTAACTTGGACCTTTCACTTAAGAGATTATAAATGGAGCGATGGTGTGCCAGTTACAGCTCAGCAATATGTGGATTCATTCCAAAGATTGTTGAAAAAGGATAATGCCTTTTCATATGCATACTATGCCTATGAAATAAAAGGTGCTGAAGATTTCAATAATGGTACTGGAAAGTCTGAAGATGTTGGGGTAGTAGCAAAAGATGATAAGACATTAGCTATAAATTTAGTTAGACCTACACCATATTTTGAAAAGAAATTATCATTTGTTAATTTTGGGCCAATAAGACTTGATGTTATAAAAAAAGGTGGGGAGAAATGGAAAACAGACAGTTCAAAACAAGTTTATTGTGGGCCTTATAAAATAAAGGAATGGGTAAAGAATAACAGCATGACCTTTGAAAAGAATCCTAGCTATTGGGACGCGGAAAACGTATTCATTAAAACTGTAGATATGAATGCCATTCCAGAATTCTCAACTCAAGCTCAATTATTTGAGAGTTCACAACTAGATGTTACTGGATGTAGTCAAGAGTATGTTAAGAAGTGGCAAGACGAAGCAAAGGCAGGAAAATTTCAATATAATGAAGGGGAGGATCCAACTACCGGGTATTTAGCCTTCAACAATGATGGTGGACCAAGTGGATTAATGTCAAATAAAAAGATAAGACTTGCAATGTCATTAGCATTTGATAGAGAAGACTATGTAAAAACACTTCTGAGTAGATACTCTCCAGCTTATGGGTGGATTCCAAAGTCATTACAATCAGGTAAAGATGTATATAGAGAGCAAGTTAAAGAACCATTAAAAGATTTAGCAACTGAGTATGTAAACAAGCCTGAAAAACTTCAAGCATTATTTAAAGAAGGACTTAAAGAGCTTGGAAAGGATACAGATTTAAGCAAGATAAAACTTAAATATATTGCTATGGGAGATACCTCAGCTAAAAAACAAACTAATGAATGGTGGCAGCAACAATTTAAAACGAATTTAGGAATAGAATTATCTGTAGAAGTATTTGGAACTACTCCGCTTTTACAGCAAGCTAGAAAAGATAGAAAATGGGATGCTTGCTACGGTGGATGGGGAGCAGATTTCGATGATCCAATAAGTTTTTTCGAAATGTTTTCTAGTAAAGGTGACAATAATATAATTAAGTATAATAATCCAGAATATAATAAGAAAATTAAAGAGCTTGAAACTGAGATAAACCCTGCAAATAGATTAAAAAAATACCAAAAACTTGAAGAAATGTTAGTTAAGGATGATGTTGCTTTAGCTCCAATTTATTATCAAGATACAAGGAGATTCTCACAAAATTATGTTAAAGATTTCATGAGCCCTCATTTTGGAGGTATGTATGAATGGAGATGGGCATACACTTCTGGTAGAAAATAGTAATCATAATAATATGCACAGGAGCTCATTGTGAGCCCTGTGCGTTATAAAAAAGGAGAGAGTTTCATGATTCATTATACTATTAGAAGATTTGGGGAAATGTTACTCACGCTTTTTATAATAGCAACAGCTACATTCTTTTTATTGCAAGCGGTGCCTGGTGATCCACTAATTTCAAAAGTTGAAAAATTACCAACAAATATAAAAGAACAAATTTATATAAAATACGGATATGATAAACCGGTTGGTGAAAGATATGTTAAGTGTATTACGGGTATGTTAAGAGGCGACTTTGGTGAATCCATAGTTTATCCTGGACAAACTATGGGAAGTATAATAAAAGACAAGCTACCAGCATCTGCAAGGCTTGGAATACAACAAATGGTACTGGGAATGGTTATTGGAATTATGCTGGGGATTCTTGCAGCTATGAAAAGAGGTACATGGGTTGACTACACCGTAATAACCAGTGCTGTTTTTCTTATTTCTATACCATCCTTTGTATTTGCATTACTACTTCAAAAATGGTTTGCAGGAGATCTTGGGTGGTTTCCAGTAATAGGATGGCCTAAAGGTAAAGATTTGTGGCTGGGTGGATGGGAGTATACAGTTCTACCTACATTAGCAGGATGTTTTGGCTATATTGCACATTATTCAAGACTTTTAAAAACTTCTATGCTTGATGTTATTAATCAAGATTATGTATTAACTGCAAAATCTAAAGGATTATCAACTAAAAGATTAATATCTAAGCATATAATGAGAAACTCAATGATACCAATAGTTACATTTCTTCCTATGACTATTGTAATGTGTATAACGGGATCATTTTTTATTGAAAGAGTATTTTCTATTCCGGGACTGGGGCTTTATTATATAGGAGCAGTTCAAGGACTAGATCTTCCGATAATTATGGGACAAACAATATTAACTACGGCTATGTATATATTGTGTATATTTATGTCTGATATATTGTATACAGTTGTTGATCCAAGAATAAGACTTACAGGTGGTAAAAAATAAAGGGGGGAGTTATCAATGACAAAATTTAAAAAAGAAGAGTTTGAATTAATTGATTGTGAACAGCAAAATGCTGATATGATAACAAGACCCAATATAACATACTGGCAGGATGCTTGGAGAAGACTTAAAAAAAATCCTATTGCAATGATATCGTTAGTGATATTAATAGTATTAATATTAATGGTTATTTTTGGTCCGTATATAAATGGAAAGGATTTCAAGACGGTTAATGGAAGCAAAAAAAATATATCACCCTGTAGTGAATATTGGTTTGGAACTGATGCATTAGGAAGAGATTTATTCGCAAGAATTTGGTATGGTGGTAGAGTATCCATTGCAATAGGGTTGATTGCAACAGGCATACAAATAATTGTTGGATGCTTATACGGCGGTGTAATGGCTTACTTTGGCGGATGGATAGATGAGGTTATGATGAGAATTATAGAGGTATTAACTAGTATCCCATCATTACTTTTAACAATACTAATAATGGTAGTTTTAGGTAATAGTATTACAACTTTAATTATTGCATTGACCATTACATCATGGTGTGGTACATCAAGAATGATAAGAGGGCAGTTGATGCAACTTAGGGAAAATGAATATATACTTGCAGCTGAGGCATTAGGCGCTTCGCCGGTAAGAGTTATAATAAAACATTTAATTCCAAATACAATAGGAGTATTGATATTAACTATTGCAACTAGCATACCGGGATATATATTTGCAGAAGCAGGACTAAGCTTTTTAGGACTCGGACTTCAGGCTCCAAATACAAGCTGGGGTGTACTTATATCCTATGGACAAAGTGCAATGGCTTTTTATCCATATCAATTATTTTTGCCAACATTTGCAATTTGTTTAACGGTGTTAGTATTTAATTTGTTTGGTGATGGCTTAAGAGATGCACTTGATCCAAAACTTCGTCAATAGTAGGAGGAAAGCTATGGAAAAGCTAATAGAAGTTAAAAATTTAAAAGTATCATATAATACTTATGCCGGTGAAGTACAAGCGGTAAGAGGAATGTCCTTTGACATAGATAAAGGAGAATGTATAGCAATAGTTGGAGAATCAGGATGTGGTAAAACTGTTACTTCTAAGGCAATAATGGGATTAATACAATCACCACAAGGAGTTGTTAAAGAAGGTAGTGAAATTATATATAAAGGTGAAAATATATTAAAATTTACTGAGAAGCAGTGGCAAGATTTTAGGGGTGAGCAATGTAGTATGATTTTTCAAGATGCTTTAACAGCCTTAAATCCAACTATGAAAGTTGGCAACCAAATCGCAGAAAATTTAATAATTCACAGAGGAATGAATAAGAGTGAGGCTTTAAAAGAGGCTTTAAAAATGTTAGAACTTGTTGGAATTCCGAATGCAGATAGAAGACTTAATCAATATCCACATGAATTTTCAGGTGGTATGAGGCAAAGAGTTATGATTGCTATAGCCCTTGCATGTAATCCAAGCATGATAATAGCTGACGAGCCAACCACAGCATTAGACGTTACAATACAAGCACAGATTATAGATATAATTAAAAGTCTTCAACAAAAGCTAGGAACATCGGTTATACTAATTACTCATGACCTTGGAGTGGTTGCTGACCTAGCTAACAGGATATTTGTTATGTACGCTGGCAAGGTAGTTGAAGGAGGGAATTCTGAGGAAATATTCTACAACCCTAAGCATCCTTATACTTGGGCATTACTTAAAGCAGTGCCAAGATTAGATCTTGAAAATAAGGAAAGATTAGTAGCTATTAAAGGCACACCACCTGACATGGTTTGTCCTCCAAAGGGCTGTGGATTTGCACAAAGATGTATATATTGTATGAAGATATGTTTAACAAAGGAACCTCCTACATACAAATTTGGAGGAGAACATAGGGCATCTTGTTGGCTTCATCATGAAATGGCTCCAAAGTTAAATCTACCTTTTGAAGTTGGTGGGGGTGAGTTACAATGACAGAAAACAAAAAAGATGTAGTATTAGAAGTTAAGAATTTAAAGAAATATTTTGATGTAGGAAAAAATGCAGTTTTAAAAGCAGTTGATGATGTGAGTTTTGTAATAAGAGAAGGTGAAACTTTAGGCCTTGTTGGGGAATCTGGCTGCGGGAAGACTACTTGTGGTAGAACTTGTATAGGAATGTACAATAAAACTTCCGGTAGTGTCCTATATAAGGGAAGGGATGTTCATAAAATACAGGGGGTTGAAAAGAAAGCATTTTACAAAGAAGTACAAACAATTTTTCAAGATCCATATGCATCATTAGATCCAAGAATGACAGTTGGAGACATAATAGCTGAGGGAATTGATATCCATAAGATTGCGGCTAATGGTAAAGATAGAACAGATAGAATTCAGAATCTTTTACAACTAGTTGGGCTTAATAAAGAACATAGTAATAGATTTGTTCATGAGTTCTCAGGTGGACAAAGACAAAGAATAGGGATAGCAAGAGCATTAGCTGTTGAACCTAAATTTATAATGTGCGATGAACCTATATCAGCCCTTGATGTTTCCATACAGGCGCAGGTTGTAAATCTTCTTATTAAACTTCAGAGAGAAATGGGACTTACTTATTTATTTATTGCCCATGATCTTTCAATGGTTAAACATATGTCTGACAGAGTAGCTGTTATGTATCTAGGTGTTATAGCTGAAATTACAGAGAGTGGAGAGCTTTATAAAAATCCTCTTCATCCATATACTAAAGCTCTTTTATCAGCAATTCCAATTCCTGACCCAAGACTTGAAAGAACAAGGGAAAAGATAATGCTTAAAGGTGAGGTTCCAAGCCCAATAAATCCTCCAATTGGATGTAGATTTAAGACAAGATGTAGCTATGCTACTTCCTTATGTAGTGAGCAAACACCACTTCTTAAAGAAGTAGCTCCAAATCATTTTGTAGCTTGCCATTTATATTAAAATGATTTGTTATTTTAATATAAATGTATAGGGGAGGATAACCATATGGACAAAATTTTAATTTTTATTAAGGATATTATTAAATCAATAATATTGGGATTAATAATATCTCTAATATTAATATTAATATCTATATTAGGAGCTATTTTAGTAAAACACGGTGGAACTAAAGTCACACTAGAAATTGTACGTAGTACATTATTCATTGTAGGAGGCCTTGGCTTAATTGTTTATTCTGGCTTTATATTAAAGAGAAACGCAAGAAGATCGCTTAGAAATGATAAGCAGTGGAAAGAAAGATTTCAGGTTATAAACTTTGTTAATGTATTACTTATTGTAAATATCATGATTCTGGTTTCTGGAATTGTGATTGATAATATAAGATATTATCTGTAGGGTTAGCTTAAATATAATGATGGTATTCTTTTAGTGACTATATGTTGTAAAAGTGCGTACTTACATTAAACTAATATAGTAGTATTATTATAACTAATGACAATAAAAATAAATGTTTGTTTTATGTAGGGCAAATAGGGCATTATACTGTTATTAAAAGGCTTTACAATGCGGTGTATTCAAAAAAAATAAGTAAACGGAGGATTTTAAAATGAATGAAACTTTAAAAAACATAAGAAATAGAAGAAGCACAAGGGCGTTTTTACCAGAACAAGTTAATGGAGCACATGTGACAGATATAATAGATGCAGGTATTTATGCACCGAGTGCTAATAATACGCAGCCATGGCATTTTACGATAATACAAAGAAAAGATATTATAGACAGATTAAGTGATGCTTTTAAAGAAATTGCAAAAAAATCAGATAATGAATATATTAGAAGATTTGGTGAGAATGAAAAATTTCATGTGTTTTACAATGCACCAACTGTAGTATTAGTTTCAGGAGACAAAAGTATACAGTCTGCCCCAGTTGATTGCGCAGTGGCAGTAGAAAATATGCTTATAGCAGCAGAAGCCTTAGAAATTGGTTCTTGTTGGATTGGTCTTATTGCACATCTATTAAATAGCGAAGAAGGTGCAGAGTTTGTTAAGGAGCTTGAAATACCAGAAGGATTTAGACAAATACATGCATTTTGCCTTGGATATAAAAAAATTGAGATAACTAATGCGCCAGTAAGAAAAGAAAATACAGTAAATTATATAAAATAATGATATAAGGCACCTTCAAAAAATTCATCAGACTAAATTAATTCTGATGAATTTTTGCATAGGAAACAGGAAATCACATGATTATAAGTAAAAATTATAAATTTTAGTGTTAATATAGATAATATAGTAGGGGATATATAGGATTTACTATTCTTATAAAACTAATAAATAACTAGTTATCTATTAGTTTTATAAAATAAGTCTTTACAAATGCGTAAAAACAATATATAATAAAGATGTTGTCGGACATGCTTCATTAGCTCAGCTGGTTAGAGTACCTGACTCTTAATCAGGGTGTCCAGGGTTCGATTCCCTGATGGAGCACCATAAAGAAACATCAAGATCTTGTGATCTTGATGTTTCTTTTTATATAGACTAATTTTGAAATATTAACATATAATACAATAAAATATAAATTATACAAGGGGGAAATTATGGGTTCATACACAGTGTTAATTACAGTAGGTATAATTGTAGTATCATTAATTTTAATTGCTTATGGCATAGGATTTACAAGCATAGGAACAGATGAGGTAGGGATTGTCGAGAAGTGGTGGAGTTTAAGCGGCTCAGTGCCGGCCGATAGTCTTATAGCACTAAAGGGAGAAGCGGGTTATCAACCAGAAGTACTAAGGGCTGGTGTTCATTTTAAAACGCCTTTCAAGTATAAGGTTAAGAAGGTAAGGCTCGTAACTATACCACAAGGTCAAATAGCTTATGTATTTTCAAGGTCAGGGGAAAGTTTAGGGGATGGTCAAACTTTAGGTAAGGTTATACCACAAAGTAAGTCATTTCAAGATGTTGTGGCATTTTTGAATAATGGTGGACAAAAAGGTCCACAGAGACATATTCTTCGTGAGGGTACTTATGCATTTAACTTGGCACAATTTATTATAATCACGAAAGACAAGGTACACTCTATATTTACGTCAAAAGATGAGACGGCACAAATAGAAACAATGCGAAGTGACTTAGCTAGAGAAGGTGGGTTTAATCCTGTAATTATATCAAGTTCAAAAACTACGGAGCAATACACTCAGCAGAATGATGGTAGTGAAATGGAAGCCTCATATAATAAAGGAAGGAATAAGGACGGTAACCTGGATACTATAGGTATTGTAACTATCAATGAGGGGCCTACACCGGACAATGGAGCAATTATAGCACCTATTGTTGGTGAGAGTATAAATAATGAGTTCTATCACAATAACTTCCAAGAGCCAGAAAAGTTTTTAGCTGCAGATGGCAGAAAAGGTAAGCAGATGCAAGTACTTACGGATGGAGTTTACTTCATTAATAGAATGTTTGCAAGTGTTGATATAGTGCCTAAAAGTATAATAGATATTGGTTATGTAGGAGTTGTGGTAAGTTATTTTGGTGATAAAGGTGAAGATGTTTCAGGTACAGGTTATTCTCATGGAGAACTTGTAGAGCAAGGTAAAAAAGGCATTTGGAGAGATTCCATGATGCCAGGAAAGTATGCATTTAATACTTATGCAGGTAAAGTTGTACCAGTTCCTACTACTAATGTAATATTAAAATGGATTACTGGTCAAAGTGGAGTGCACAAGTTAGATGATAATTTAAAAGAGATTAGTTTAATAACTAAGGATGCCTTCGAGCCTAATCTACCACTAACCGTAGTATTTAACATCGATTATAGAAAAGCATCATCAGTTATACAAAGGTTTGGGGATATTAAAATGCTTATTGAACAATCGCTTGACCCAATGATAGCTGGTTACTTCAAGAATATTGGGCAAACTAAGACTCTTATACAATTAGTTCAAGATAGAAGTGAAATCCAGAAGCAGGCATCAGATGAAATGAAAGAGAAGTTTAAACTATATGATTTAGAGCTACAGGAAGTATTAATTGGAACACCGGCGGCTTCTGCTAGTGATACAAGAATTGAAAAAATTCTTGCACAGCTAAGAGATAGACAAGTAGCTATGGAAGAGATTAAGACCAATGAAGCTAAACAAAAATCTGCTGAAAAGCAAAGAGAATTAAATGAAGCTCAGGCAAAAGCAACAGCACAGTCAGCTCTTACACAATCAAGTATTGACATAGAGGTAGCGGATAATAAGGGTAAATCTGAATTGAGATTGGCAGAACAGTTAGCACTAAAAACGCAGAAACTTTCCGAAGCGGACAAATATAAGAGAACTCAAGAAGCTGATGCTGAAAGATATACTAGAGAAGCCCAAGCAGCGGCACAAGCCAAAACTATTGAATTAACTGCGGGTGCTAATGCTAAACAAGTGGAACTTGCGGCAAGAGCAGAATCATTCAAACTTGAAACGGTAGGTAAGGCAACAGCACTAAATATTAAGGCAGTTGCAGATGCAACTGCTGAGCAAGAAACAAAGGTGGGTATCGCAAAGGGGGCAGCGGCGAGGGCTTTAGTTGAGGCATATGGCGGCCCAGATTTACAAGTTAGGCAAAGCGTTATGATAGCATTTGCAGAGGCGTTAAAAATAAGTAAATCTCCACTAGTACCACAAACCGTAATAATGGGTGGAGCTGATGGGAATACACCTAATGCAATGGAAGGTATAATGAGTATGGTGCTTGCAAATATGGCAAGTGATAAAAGTGTAGTGATGCCTAAAGGTATAGATAATGTAAATGCTAAAGAAGTAATAAAACAATAAAGAAACTAATGTAAAAAAAACATCAGAATAAATTAATTTATTCTGATGGTTTTTTATTTAACAATATCTAACCTATAAAGTTTTGTATTGCAAGAAAAGCCTTAATATCTATCTTCTCATTAGAACTGATTAAAATATTTGCTTCTTCCTTGGATAATAACATAACTTCAATATCTTCATCTGGTTCTAAATAATCTTTTGATATTTCGCCTGAGCAAGTACAATACACTAAGGCAGCAGACTCGTCCGTCATACCTGTAGATATATACGCCTTAGATTTGGTCTTATCATAATCAATTTGAATCAAATCAAGGCCGGTTTCTTCTTTTAGTTCGCGGCTTACAGTAGTTTTAAAATCCTCTCCACAATCGATAAGTCCAGCTGGGATTTCATAAACATAATTATTAAGAGGAACCCTAAATTGCTTTATAACCACTAATTTATTTTGAGCTACATGAGTAGCTACAATTATAACAGCGTCTATATTGTCCTCTGCGCCATTAAAATAGTTATTTTTTAATGTAGCTAAATCTTTTCTAGAAGCTATGGACCAATTTCTAGGTTCTCCACTTTTATTGGTATACTCTGCATTATAAAGTTTTAAATACTTTGTATCTGCTAGTGTTGTAATGTTTTTTATACTCATTATTTCATCTCCAGTAATACTTCATTTTATGCTATCTATATTAGGTTACTCAAAATCCTCTGATTTTAAATTATTCACATAATCTAAAACGATATCTAGTGATTTAGAGGAGTACATTGCATCTACTCCGCCTTTATGATAATAAACGGAAAAGCGATCATTTTTGAAATAGAAAATGTGATAGCTTCTGCTACCTACCTGTCTATGCCCTAAACAGCTTTCGTCATCTATAATAAGCTCATTCAATATTCTATTTCCTACATTGACATCATTTATGACAGCTAAACTCAAATAACGAGGCTCAAAAGTAAATTCTTTTATTGTGTTCATTTTAATTCCTCCTCAATTAATATATATAAATTAATAGTAGCACTTTGAATGAATAAAAACAAATAAAGGAAGTATAATAATTTAATTATAATGATAAAGTATTTTTAAAAGTGTACGATAATAGTGTATATAAAAAATTTATACAAAATGGGTGATATTGATGGCATTATCTACAGATATGATTAATAATACATTGTTAAAGCAATATATGTCTAAAATTAAAAATGATAATATGACTTCTGATAAAAGCGATAATGATGTTGAACATGAAAAAGAAATGCAGGAATCAGCTTTTCAAACAATGCTTATCCAAATGATGGATAGCTCAGGTAATTCAATGATGGCAGAGCTTATGGCTACTGCTTTAGCAAAGCAAGATTTTTTTAGTTTAAATGATTCATTAGGTGACATAAGTAATTTTAGTTCCAATATGAGAGATGCGACACAAGCATTATCAAATGATTCCAGCGAAGATACATGTAATAAATTCACAGGACTCGGGTCTACATCTGCTAAATATGAATCTAATGTTAATCCAGGAACAATAAGTAATAATTCAGGAGATTATGGTGGGAAGTCCTATGGTGCATGGCAATTTTCATCAAAAACAGGTTCTTTGGATTCCTTTATCAATTCACTTAGTGCAAAAGATAAGGAGTTTTATTTAAAGCTATCAGAGGCAAAAGCTAAAGATGGTAATAATTTTGGTGAAAATTTTGATGCTGCATGGGCTAGTATTGCCCTAAATAATAAAGGAAAATTTTTGAAACTTCAACAAGAATGTATAAAACAAAATTATTATGATACGGCGGCACAAGATTTAAAATCAAAATATGGGTTTGATATAAGTACAAAAAGTAATGCTTTAAAGGAAAGTTTATTGTCTACAACGGTTCAACATGGTGTGGGAGGAACTTTATCTGTGTTCTCTAAAATTAATTTAAATAATAGTGATTGCAATATCATAAATGATTTGTATAATGAACGTCAAAAAGTTAACGTTTACTTTAGAGATAGTTCACAGGCGATAAAAAAAAGTGTATACAATAGATTTACGAAGGAAAAGCAAGATATGATTGATATGTTAAATGGAGAATCTGTTTAACGACATTTCAAAAGGAAAGTATCACGATTCTATAAGTGGTGCCCATACTGTAACAAAGACAAAATTTTAGTGTAAGTATAAAGTCTTGTATGAAGTCGTTAACATTACATCGCGGCAGGTGATGAACGGCTTCGAAGAAGATAATTTAATTAGCAATAAAGAGGGGGGACTTGAAGAGTGAAAAGTATAAAAACTAGGATTACAACATTTATATGTTTAATAGTGATAGGGGTACTATGTTTTTCTACATTTGCAACATATTTAATTTCTAATAAATTAATATTAAAGGAAGCAACAAGTAACTTAAGAGTAACTAGTGAGAATTATTCAAGCATAATTAACGGATGGTTAGCGCTTCAAGGGAATTTGTTGGAAGATACTGCAGGTGCTATAGAATTTAATAGTAATTACAACAACAAACAAATAGTAGATTATTTAAAAAATAGACAGGCGGTAAATTTAGAAAATAGTATAGATGTATATGTAGGATATACAAATAAAGTAATATTATCTGCTAGTGAATGGGTGTCTACAGAAGGATATGATTGTACACAAACAGATTGGTACAAGTCAGCGACAGACAGTGACAAAGCAATTTATACAAAACCATATGTTGATAAAGACTCAAATAAGATGGTTGTAACTATAGCTAAAAGCATAAAGAAAGATGGGAAAGTTGTAGGAGTAGCTGCATCAGATATAAGTGTAGCATATATTACAGATATAGTTGGAAAAGCAAAACCTATTGATAATAGTTATGCTTTTCTCTTAGATAATGAAAATAATATTATTGTTCATCGCAATAAGGATTTTCAAGCAACTAAGGAAGAAATTAAAAATTTAGCGACAATTATGAACGGAAGTCTTAATAAAATTGTTGTTAATAAAAAAGACAAAATTACTGAAGTTAATAATTTAAAGGATTATGATGGAAAAAATAAATATTTTGCTATTACTGATATTCCAACAGCTAAATGGAAAATAGGGGTAGCCGTTCCGGTTAGTGATATTAGAAAACCATTAAGACTGTTAATAATCTCTTTTGGAGTTGTAATTTTAATTTCAGTAATAGTATCATTTGGACTAGCATATATAATAGGCAAAAAGCTGTCTGAGCCTATATTGAATATTTCAGAAATCGTTAAAAAGACTACAAAACTTGATTTAATCTATGATGAGAAAAATGAAAGTATGATAAAACAAAAGGATGAAATAGGAGTTATGACAAAATCTGTTGTTGAGCTCAGAAATTCTCTAAGGCAAATAAGCTTAGCAATTAAAGAGAGTTCAGGAGAAGTTATTGAATCTTCTAATAATTTATCAGAGGCAACAAATGAAAGCGCTCAAACTATAAATGAAATTTCACAAACGATAGATAATTTAGCCGAGGGGGCTTCTACGCAGGCTAGAAATTCCATGATTGCAACTGAAAAGCTTGCAAGTTTTGCATTGGAAATTGATAATGCTGTAGTCAGTGCTAATTTAGTTAAAGAATACTTTAATAAAACAGATGATATAAATAGTAAGGGCATAAAATCTATGGAATTACTTTCACGCAAGTTTAAGGAAAGTGATGAAGCCATAGGGGAACTGGAAACTAATATAAATCTTCTCTCCAATAAATCAAGCTTTATTGGACAAATTATAAATACTATACAAGCTATAGCAAAACAGACTAACTTACTTGCACTAAATGCTGCTATAGAGGCTGCAAGAGCGGGTGAAAGTGGAAAAGGATTTGCGGTAGTAGCCGATGAAGTTAGAAAATTAGCTGAACAGACGGCTAATTCAACTAATGAAATAAGTAGTTTAGTGGAAGAAATTCAAAAAGAAATAAGTGGAACTAAAACTAATATGGATAATGCATCAGATATAAACATTGAAGCCAATAAGGCTATGGAGGTAGCAGAAAATGCATTTACCTATATTAAGTCTTCCATTAAGGATACAGTATTACAAATAGATGAGCTAAGTAATAATATTAAAACGGTAAATGAAAATAAAAATATAGTTTTAGAGGCTGTACATGATATTTCTATTGTATCAGAATCAGCAGCTGCAGCCACACAGCAGGTTAGTGCAAGTGTTCAAGAGCAAGTTACAGGGATGGAAAATGTAGCACAAGCATCAGAAAAATTAAAAGGTGTTTCAGAAATACTTGATTTAATAGTAGGAGAATTTAAGTTGTAGAATGGTAAATGATAAAAAAATAAACACTATCAATATTTATTGATAGTGTTTATTTTTTTATCAACAGAGAAGCTACAATTAATAGCTAAATATTCAATTTAAATAATTCGATTGATTTATATTAAATATTATTATATACTGGTTGTAGTGGAGATAAAAAAAATGTAAATAAATCGTATATGATGAAATAATATATACTTTTATGCTTGTTTTTGTGATAATATTAAATGAATCAAGTTAAAGCTTATATTTAGATTATTTATTTTTTATAACTTACAATGTAATCGTTATACATTTATTTTTTATAACTTACAATGTAATCGTTATACATATAATAAAAGAAAACTTTCAAGGAAATATGGAAGTTTAAAATGACACACTAATGTGTATGATTAAAAATCACATAAGAAAAAATTAACTCTTTATCAAAATTTGAGACATAATTTTTGTTTTGAACTTTTGTTGAAGTTTTAAAAAATATCGAAAGGGGGAGCTACTCTCAAATTATTCAACAGTAATTATTAACGTACGAAAATTTAATTTATAATTGTATATATATTAAAAAAACTGCGTAAATGAATTTATTAGTGAATATATTTGACCATATTTTGAGTAGCATATATGTTTAATGAATTTATTAAAACTATCACCAGTATTTTTAATGGCGGGATTGATGATGTCCAAAATGGATGCATTAATTGCAGCTCCAATTTCAGTAATTTATGCAGCTATAATAGCGGCAATAACTTGTAAGTTCAAATTTAATGATATTGTTGATTCTGCTGTGGAGAACGTAAAAGAAATGCAATTAGTTTTTTTTATACTAATGCTAGCATATGCACTAGCAGAAGCGTTTATGTCAACAGGTGTTGGAGCTGCGATAATTAATTTAGCACTTACGCTTGGAATAACGGGTAGAACAGTAGCGCTTACAGGCCTTTCAGTAACAGCTGTTCTGTCAATTGCAACAGGATCTTCATGGGGAACATTTGCAGCTTGTGCTCCAATTTTCCTATGGCTAAATCATATAACAGGTGGAAATATAATGCTTACTACAGCTGCTATTGCAGGTGGAGCTTGCTTTGGAGATAATATAGGACTTATTTCAGATACAACTGTTGTAAGTTCGGGTATTCAAAGTGTTGATGTCACTGATAGAATAAAGCATCAAGGTGTATGGGCTCTTATAACGTTAGTAATAACGGCAGGTATTTTCTACTTTGTAAGTGTGGCAATGAACCTTCCAACTATAGTTGGAAGTTCATCCCAGGCAATAGATCAAATCCCAGAAAGTGTGTGGAAATCCCTTGAAGCAGCTAAACCATCAGCAGTAATATTATTAAATCAAGTTAAAACCGGAGTTCCGGTTTACATGATTATTCCACTATTGGTAGTACTTGTAGTTGCGGTAAAGGGAATGCCAACACTTGCTTGTTTAGGACTTGGAATAATAACATCGTTAATCCTTGGATTAACAGCTGGAACAATAACAGACATACCTCAATTTTTAGAATTAATGAAAAAAGGATTCGCAGATGCGGGTTCATGGGTTATAGTAATGATGATGTGGATTGGAGCTTTTGCTGGTATAATGGGTAAAATAAATGCATTTGCACCATTGTCAAGATTGGTTTCGAAAATGTCATGCAACGTAAAACAACTTATGTTTTGGAACGGTATGCTTTCAATTCTTGGGAATGCAGCATTAGCAGATGAAATGGCTCAAATCGTAACAGTTGGACCAATAATTAAAAATCTTCTTGAAGACAACGTGGAAGGTAGTGAAGAAGACCTATATACGCTACGGCTTAGAAATGCTACCTTTGGAAGTTCTCTTGGAGTATTTGGATCTCAGCTTATTCCATGGCACGTATATATCGGATTTTATGTAGGGATAGCCTCTGCAGTTTATCCATTATACAAATTTGCTCCAATTGATATAATAAAATATAACTTTATGGCTATGGTAGCAGTAATTTCATTATTAGTTCTTACAATAACAGGTTGGGATAGATTTATACCCCATTTCAAATTGCCAAAGGAACCTGATGTCAGATTAAAGAAAAATGTAGAAGAGGAAGTAAAAGAAGAACTTTCTGCATAAAAGTAAATAAACATATCTTTATAAAAAGCTCACTGAAAAGTGAGCTTCTTTTTTATTGTAAAATTTTAATCTTATAGTTATTTTTTGATTATTTCTAAGTTAAATTTAGGATATACAATAATTGATGCATTGAATATTGTAAATAAAACATACTACTTATAACATAAAAAATTATAATATTATTATAATTTTTATAGTTAAGGGGGAATCAAATGAAGAGGTTTACGAAAATAACTTCTATATTGGTAGCAATTGGATTATTATTTAATAGCTTCAGTAATGTCGCACTAGGTGCGCAAACGAAGCAGGTACAATTAAATAATTCATTGTCAGTAGGAAAAAGTATATCAGGCTTTAAGTTAGAATCTAAAAAATGGCTTCCCGATGTACACTCAACTGCCATGATATTTAAGCATATTAAAAGTGGGGCCAAACTGATTTATTTACAGAATGAGGATGAAAATAAAGTATTTTCAATAAGTTTCCGTACTCCAGTGAATGATAATACTGGTGTTAACCACATTATTGAGCATTCAGTTTTATGCGGGTCAAAGAAGTATCCTGTTAAAGACCCGTTTTTAATTATGACTAAGCAATCACTAAGTACATTTATAAATGCGTTTACAGGACCAGATTTTACAATGTATCCGGTAGCAAGTAAGAATGAAAAGGATTTTGATAATTTGATGAGTGTATACATGGATGCAGTGTTTTATCCAAATATATCTAAAAATCCTAAAATACTTAAACAAGAAGGGTGGCATTACGAGGTTAATAGTAAGACAGGAGAGTTACATTATAATGGAATAGTATACAATGAAATGAAAGGGAATAACTCTTCTCCAGAGGTAATATTATCTAATACTATTAATCAATCGCTTTTTAATGAAAATTCATACAGTTTTGAATCGGGAGGTAAGCCAGATAATATTCCTGACCTAACCTACGACAAATTTATCGAAACATATAAAAAATATTATGTTCCATCAAATAGCTCTATATATTTATATGGAAAATTGGATATTGAACATACATTGAAATTTATGAATGATAATTATCTGAGTAAACTTAAAAAAACAACAGTGGATAGTAAAATTAAATTACAGAAACCTTATGAAAATGAAAAAAAAGTTGAAAAAACAGCTTTATATCCTGTGGCTAAAGGTGTAGGTACAGCAGATATGACCTACTTATCATCTAATTATATGATCGACAAGGTAACAGATGTAGAAAATATTTTAGGTTTTCAAATATTGCAAGAGATTCTTTTGAATACTAAAACTTCACCTCTAAGGAAATCATTATTAAATAATGGGATTGGAGGGGATGTCTATGCAAGTTTTAACCCCTCAACTAAGCAACCAACTTTCAGTATAATTGCTACCAATGCAAATGAATCAGAGAAATATAAATTTAAAAGTCTTGTTGATGATTCCCTAAAACAAGTGGTAAAAGAGGGGTTTGATAAAGAATTAGTAAATTCAGTATTCAGTGCTGTAGAACTAAGTTTGCGTACTCAAAATTCGGATGCTAACAGAGGTATGAATTATATGTCTTCAGCTTTAAATTGCTGGAATTATGATGTGAGTCCTACAGAATATCTAGAGATTACCCCAGCACTTAATAAAATAAAATCTAAAATATCCGATGGGTATTTTGAAAAGTTAGTACAAAAATATTTATTAGATAATAAAAATAATTCATTAGTTGTTTTAAAACCTTCTAGTGGATTAAATGAAATAAAAGAAGAAATGGTAAAAAAGAAGCTTTCAGAGTATAAAAAATCACTATCGCAAATTGAATTAGCTACAATTAAAAAAGACGCAGAAGAATTAAAAAAATGGCAGGGAACATCAGATTCAAAAGAAAAATTATCGAAAATACCAACACTTACTCTTAAGGATTTAAATTTAAAATCGGAAGAAATTCCAACAATAGAAAAACTAGAAGGAGGTATAAAAGTATTAAGTCATCCTATGTTCACTGATGGAATTACTTATTCTAATTTATATTTTGACAGTTCAAAGGTTCCTCAAAATAAAGTATTATATTTGAAATTACTTGCCAGTGTTTTAGGAAATGTTAGTACTGAAAAATATAATATTATGCAACTTTCAAATAAAATGATGAAGTATACCGGGGGAATTGCCTTTAATTCAACATCATTTAAAAATAATACTGATAGTAATAAATACTCTCCTAAAATGAGTGTTTCAGTAAATTCTATTAATAATGCATTACCAAATTCTTTGGAACTATTAGATGAAATAATGAATCATAGTAAGTTTGATGATAAGGAACGGATGAAAGATTTAATTAAAAAAATAAGAGTAAATTATGAATCTATGTTTGTTAATGAAGGTAACCGAATTGCAATAAAACGTGCATTGTCCTATTTATCATATAGTGGTAAGTATACTGATTTGGATTATTTGCCTTACTATGATTTTATTTGTGATTTGGATGATAACTTTGATGTGAAATTTGAAGAAACGGTAAAAAATTTAAATGATGTTAAAGATATTGTATTTAACAAAGAGGATTTGGTTGTAAGTTACACTGGAGATGAAAAAAATTATGATGAATTTGTTATTAGTCTTAATAAATTAGGAGAAAGAATTAAGGATAAAAAATTTCCTAAGCAGAAATATGAGTTTGATTTTTCGAAAAAGAATGAGGCTTTTGTAATTCCATCTCAAGTTCAATATGTGGTTAAGGCTGGTTGTTTTAAAAAAGCAGGGTACAATTATAATGGACATATGAAGGTTCTTGAAAATATTTTAAATAGTGATTATTTATGGCAGGAAGTTAGAGTGAAAGGCGGTGCATACGGTGGGGCTATGAGTTTTACAAAGGACGAGGTATTGTTCTATTCTTACCGCGATCCAAATTTAAAGGAGACATTAAATACATTTGATGATGCTGTAAAATTTTTAAAAAACTTTAAAGCAAGTGAAAAGGATATGACTAATTATATAATAGGAACGATAGGAAGTATGGATTCTTTAGCAGGGCCATCTTCTAAAGGTCTAATGGGGGACAATATGTATTTTACAGGAACTACTCAAGCTGATATTCAAAAGCTACGTAATGAAGTGTTAGCGACTACCGCGGGTGATATAAGAAACTTCGCGGATCTGTTGGATACTATAAAAAAACAGAAATTACACTGCGTTGTCGGTAGTGAAACTAAAGTAAATCAAAATAAAGATTTATTCGATAGGATTATAGTACCTATTAAGAAGGCTAAACATTAATATTTCAGCTCCGCAGGAGATGATTAAATATGCTTTAAATTGCAGTATACATTTAGAAAAGAACATAAAGCGCAAGTTTTATGTTCTTTCTGTGTTTATGGTATAATTAAAAGATTATAAAACTTAAGAACTAGGGAGAAAATATGTTGAAAGAAGATATGATATTACAAATATTTAATGAAGGAACCAGTGGTAAAAATCATGCCAGTGGGCAAAGGGTCCTTAATAATGATTTGGTTTCTTCTATAAATATTACAAATGAAGATAAATTAATATGTATAGATGGAAATGTGATTTCAGAGAAACTTTTTAATGAATATCACACGAAAATTGAGATGGATGCAGTTCGGAGAAGTATTTTTACTACATTCTGTAGCTGTTCTAATTTTGAAAGCAATGAGTTTAAAAAAGAAAATTATTGTTGCAAACATTTAGTAGCAACATTTTATAAAGCATTAGAGGATTTATCAAGTCACCCACTTTTAAGGGAAGATGATGTTATGAATCCAAGTACATTTAAAAATAGTAGTAATGTACTATCTATGCTTTTGGGCGATGAAAGACATAAAGAAGAAATTAAAATAGAGGTGTACATAAATAAAAATCAGTGGACTAGCGACCTTACAGCTGAGTTTAAAATAGGGTTAAGTTCTATGAGTGCAAGTAATCTTTATGTTTTAAAGGATATCAATCACTTTTTATTAGGGTATTATAATAATATTCCTATAAACTATAGCAAAAATTTCACTTTTAATATGGAAAATCAAAAAATGTCTACAAAGGATAAAAGAATTATTGATTTTATTGAAATGTTAAAGACAATCGAGGGAACTCGGAGGCACGTTAACAGACGTGAAGACCGGTATGTAGATGGAAAAAACATAAATATTCCTAAATATCTAACCAGGGAATTTTTCGAAATTATAATTAAGCATAGAGTCTATTTAAATGATGGCTTTTTTTATAGACCTGTGGATACAGAAATTTTATATGAGGCTCCACCCCTAGATTTTGATTTGAAAATAATAAAGGATAATTATGTGCTCAAATCTTCAAGTGGAATGCCAGCATCTTTAGGATCTAATAATGATGTTTTTTTGTATGGTACCAATATATATCTTCCAGATTATGAGTTTTGTTATAAGATAAGTCCGTACCTTCAAGTTTTTAATGAGGCAAAGGTCGTAACTATGACAAACCTCGAGGAGGAAAACATATTAAGGCGGCTAATTCCAGATCTTAATTTATTGTCACCGAATGTTGTCTTATCTAAGACTATAAAAGATAAAATAGTAATGTGTAAAAGTCAGTTTAATTTCTACTTTAATCAGGAGGGGAAAGATATTACTCTAACATTAAAGGTGAAGTATGGAAATTTTGAGTTTAATATCTTTGAGGATTGCGCAGAAAAAATAATATATAGGGATTCTAAAAAGGAAGCCCAAGTTACTTCGGTTTTAAAAGTCTTAGGTTTTCAGGAAATAAAAAATAAGTTTTATTTTTCAAAGGGAGAGGACTATATATTCAAATTTTTTAAAAGTGATATTGCGAGACTTCAAGAAATAGGGGAAGTATATTACTCCGAAAACTTTAAAGGTATAAAATCATTAGGTGCTAAGGGTATTAGTGGAGATATTAAAAGCGGAAAGTATAATTATTTTGAAATGGATTTCAAAATAGGGGATATTGAGCCACGAGAAACTACAAATATACTAAGAGCTTTTAGAAATAATCTTAAGTATTATAAGCTGAAAAATGGTGAGTATCTCGATTTGGAGGAATTAGAGCTTAATAAATTCTTAAAGCTTTTGGATGTGATTACATCATCTGATAGTTACAATAATCATATTGAAATATCTAATAGTAAAGGCATTTTCCTAGATGGTTATTTAAAGGAAAATAACATTAGATATATAAAAGGAAAAAAAGAATTAAAAGAAGTAAGAGATAAGATTAAGGACATTGAGAAATTGAATTTTAAAGAACCAGTTGGTTTCAAGGGGAAATTAAGAGAGTATCAAAAAATCGGATATAATTGGTTTAAAACCTTAGATTATTTAGGGTTTGGTGGAATTTTAGGAGACGAAATGGGTCTTGGTAAAACCATTCAAGCTATTACTTTTATATTAGCGAGTAAGGGGAGTAAGACTTTAATTGTAGCGCCTACATCCCTAATATATAACTGGATAAGTGAACTTGAAAAGTTTGCACCTAGGTTAAAGGTTGCTGCGGTTAATGGGTTAAAGGATGCGAGAGAAGAAATAATAAATAGTATAGCAAATTATGATGTGATTATAACTACCTATAATCTATTAAAGAGGGACTTGGAAAGCTACAAACCATTAGAGTTTGATTGTTGCATACTAGATGAAGCTCAGAACATTAAAAATCCAAACTCTCAAAATGCAATAGCTGTGAAGGAGATAGGGGCGAAGACAAGATTTGCACTATCAGGCACGCCGATAGAAAATTCTCTTATGGATTTGTGGTCTATATTTGATTTCATAATGCCAGGATACCTATATGATCAAAAGAGATTTAGTGTGAGATATCATAAAAAGCTTAAGGAAAGTCCGGAGGTGTTAGAAGATTTAAATAGGCTTATAAAACCTTTTATTTTAAGGCGTCGAAAAAAAGATGTTTTAAAGGAATTACCTGATAAAATAGAAAAAACGCTTTTGGTAAATTTAGAGCAGGAACAAAAGAAGGTTTATAAAACCTATGCAAACCATGCAATGGAACTTATTGAAAAGAAGGTAAAAAATGATGAGTTTAAAAATAGTAAAATAGAGATACTTTCGTATATTACAAAGTTAAGACAAATATGTTTAGATCCCACAGTACTCATGAATGATTATAGTGGTGGTAGCGCAAAAATAGAAGCTTTAGTGGAACAACTTCATAAGAGTATAGATGAGGGACATAGAGTAATTGTTTTCTCCCAATTTACTTCTGTTCTTAAGAATATACAAAAAAGACTTATAGTGGAGGCAATATCTTTTAGTTACTTAGATGGAGCGGTGCCTTCAGAGAAGAGAATGAATTTGGTAAAAGATTTCAATGATGGCGAAAACTCTGTGTTTTTAATAAGCTTAAAGGCTGGAGGCACAGGACTAAATTTAACTTCAGCAGATGTAGTAATTCACTTTGATCCTTGGTGGAATCCAGCAGTAGAAGAGCAGGCCACAGACAGAGCCCATAGAATAGGGCAAAAGAATGTGGTGAGTGTTATAAAAATTATAGCTAAGGGCACCATTGAGGAAAAAATTCTGTCACTCCAAGAAGAGAAGAAAAAGCTTATATCAGAGCTTATGGGGGATGAACTATCCGGCGGCAAAGGCTTTGCAGCAATGAGCGAGGAAGATATATTTGGATTATTTGAAATGAAGGAATAAAACTTGCATGGAAATCCTTTTTATTGTAAAGTTGAGTAATAATACTATATAAAATTTATGAGGTATTTTATGAAAAATAAGATTAAGGACATTTTGCTTATTATCAAGTATATACTATTTACCGCAATTTTTTTAATAACTGCACTTTATAACGCTCAAAATCAATTGTTAATTATTACTTTAACTTTTTTATTTTTAACATCTTACACAATTAGAGTATTTTTCATATATGATAGTGAAAATCATAAAAATCTAAGTTGTTTTTCTTTAGCAATAGATTATATATTCATATTTATACTTAATATATATGATAGCTCTCATCTATCTTTATGCTTATATTATTTTATGTTGGAAGATATTGTTCTAAATTTCAAAGTAGCAGTTGGTATAGTTGTTTCAATTTTTTCCTTTGTACTTTACTGCGTAACTTTAAGTATTATGGTGAATTTTGAATTTACAAGAATCATCGTGAAAATACTTTTAAGTCTATCAGTTTTTTCTATGATTTATTTAATGTTTTTCCTTGTGAGATATTTATTAAAGCAAGCAGAAATAATTGAAGTCTCTTTAAATAAAATAACTATGGAGAAATTAGAAAAAGAATACATATATATGAATTTAAAGTATGCATATGAAAAGTTAGAGATGATGACTGTTATTAAAGAGAGAAATAAGATCGCACGGGAAATTCATGATACAGTGGGACATACATTAACAACTGTACTAGTCGAAATAGAGGCTAGCAAAAGACTGATGAAGGTGAATTCGAATTTATCACTAGAAAAACTTTGCCTAGCACAAAGTCAAGTGAGAAAGGGTCTTAATGATATTCGTGCCTCTGTGCGGGTGCTTGAAAAAGGTGACGAATTACTGGAGTTTTATCCTTCTTTAGATACGATAATAAAGGATACCCAGCTACATTCAGGAGTGGTAATTAAAACTGAAATAGACCCTTCATTAAATTTAACTAAAGAAGCGAAAAATGTAATTTTATCTTCTCTACTAGAGGGGCTGACAAATGGGATTCGTCATGGTAAAAGTACTGCTTTTTTGTTTAAACTTATAAAAAAGGAGGATAAAGTATGTTTTTCTCTTGAAGATAATGGAGAAGGTGCAGGTATATTAAACTACGGATTCGGGCTTCGGGCTATGAGAGATAGAGTTTATGACTTAGAAGGAAACTTTGACATTAACTCTGATGTGCAAGAGGGATTAGAACTTCTCATTACGCTTCCTTATTCTAAAGCCTGCGTGCAATAACTTTTAGGAAAATATAATAATATTGAATGCTTTATTTTCGAGGGAGGCTTTTATGGACAAGATAAGGGTGTTAATTGCAGATGATCAAACCCTTATGAGGGATGGACTTAAGACAATACTTGAACTAGAGGAAAATATAGAAGTAGTGGCCCTTGCAAAGGATGGGGTGGAGGCATTAGAATTATGCTCTGAAACTAAACCTCAGGTGGTGCTAATGGATATAAGAATGCCAAATATGGATGGAGTACAATGCACCAAATTAATAAAGGAAAAATTCCCTAATATAGTGATACTCATTCTTACCACCTTTGATGATGAAGAATTCATAGTTAAAGCTTTAAGCGATGGTGCCGCTGGTTATATTTTGAAGGACATAGAGGGCGATGGACTTATAAAATCAGTGAAGGATGCTTACAAGGGTGCTTTCATATTGCCTTCTAAAATTGCTATAGTGCTTGCTGGTAAAATAGTCAAACAGTACAGTAATGACAATCAAAAAAATAATGAAAATAGTGAAGCTAAATTATTAAATTCTTTTGGGCTTTCAGAAAAGGAAACTGAAATTGCAAAAATGCTAGCTCAGGGTTTTACCAATAAGCAAATTGCATCTTCACTATACATATCTGGTGGAACAGTAAAAAACTATGTAAGTAATCTATATAGTAAAATAGGCATTTCTGATAGAACATCAGCGGCAATATATATTAAGGATTTACTTGTGGAATAGATATACATTAAAAAAGTAACCCTGGTCACTTTATTTTGTGACCAGGGTTACTTTTATATTACTCCTAAAATTGGTAGTATTTTATTAAAGAAATTATAAATTTTAGTTTTGAAAGGAGTTAGTAAAATGAAACCTTTATCAGCTTTAAGTTATTGCAAAAATAACAAGAAAAAACTTATTACTTCTACCATATCAATATTAGTGGCTGTTTCATTTTTATATATTTTTCAGACATTTGTAAAATCTATAGGGGACTCACTGCAAGATCTAAAAGTAAACCCATATAAAAATCATATGACGGTGCAAAGTATTGGAAAGGACAAACCAATACCAAAAAGTATCATGAGTATCCTTAAAGACAACTCTAATGTAGAAAACATAATTTCATTTGTTTCATATGAAACAGTCTATACTATACCTGGAGCTAGCACTAGTGCTTTTATTTTAGGTATAAGACCTGAAAATATAGAGTATGTTATGAAAAAAAACAACATTACATTAAAGGAGGGAAGGCTACCACTAGAAAATCATAAAGAAGTGGCACTAGATTATAGAGTATCAAAAAATAAAAATGTTGTGATTGGAGATAAAATTGGAAATTCTATTGAAAAAAATGATGCCTTAAATGGTGAGTATACAGTGGTAGGAATAGTTAAAGGCGACGGGTTTTTATCATTTATGCCTTATAACACTGATGTAGCAACAATAAATACAAAGGATGCAATTACAGCGGAAAAATCCATATTAGTTTTTCCAAAGAATAACAAAATAAAAGAGGTGGATAAACTACTACTAAGTTTCCCTAAAAAAGGGGTAGCAGTGATGACTTTAAGTGGAATGATTAAACTTTATAATAAAGGAGCATCTATAATGCGTACATTAGATATGATTTGTATACTTGCGATTATTGTAATGGTTATTTCCACTGGAAGCTCTAAATATGTAGAGTTTTTTAGTAGAAAACAGGAACTTGGTATTTTAAACGCCATGGGGTATACCAAGGTGGAACTAATGAAGAAGGTATTTTGGGAAGTGTTTATTGTAAATCTACTAGGATTTACTCTAGGGCTAATTTTAGGATGGTTGTCTTCTATCTTAATAAATGATGGAGCATTTGGAGCTATTGGAGGGGTTTCAGTACACTATTCTTCAAAAGCTTTATTTATGGCACTTTATATACCACTATTTACAACATTATTTACATTAATACCTGTAAACAGAATGATAAGTAAGCTAGATCCTATAGTAATGATAGAAGGAATATAAAAAAGGAGTGAATTATTATGTTATTTAAAGTAGAAAATTTAAATTTGATATATGATATTGGAAAAGAGGTTCAGACATATGCTTTAAGAAATATTAATCTTTCATTGGAAGGAAATAGATTAATAGGCATAATGGGACCATCTGGTAGTGGTAAAAGTTCATTGCTATATTCCTTAGCCGGACTAAAAATCCCATCATCGGGAACCATAAGTTACAATAATGTGAAATTTAATGAATTATCTA
Source organism: Clostridium sp. CM041 (assembly GCF_055081035.1). NCBI lineage: Bacteria > Bacillati > Bacillota > Clostridia > Eubacteriales > Clostridiaceae > Clostridium > Clostridium sp. CM041. The sequence continues at coordinate 1,465,151 of NZ_CM143648.1, read as the reverse complement.
TTTCTAAAAGTACAGGGCTTAGGCGTAAAGATTTTGGGTTCATTTTTCAAAGACATTTTCTTATAGATTATATGACAATAGTAGATAACGTATTAACACCAATAAATGATAATAGTACTCCTGCAAAAGAAAAGGCGTTGGGTTTATTAAAAAAGCTTGGCATTGAGCATTTGGCCAATAAAAGGCCTCATCAATTATCCGGTGGGCAAAGACAAAAGGCTGCAATTGCTAGAGCACTTATAAATGACCCTAAAGTAATTTTTGGTGATGAGATTACTGCATCCTTAGACCATGCCAGTGCAATGGAAGTAATGAAGATATTGGACGAATATAAAAATAATGCCTTAGTTATAGTTGTAACACATGATGCTTCCATACTTGAAAATGCAGACGATATAATTAATATATGGGATGGCGCTGTTACCTCAATTAAAAAAAGAGGAATGGAGGGATATAATGAATCCGCTATCACCATTTAAGTATATTAAAAATAATAATTCTAAAATATTGCCAATACTAATGTCTATAATGGTAGGTGTCTTACTAATTTATTTTTATTCACTAATAAATAAAAGTGCTACTGAGCTAACAAAGATAACAGCTACCAATATTTTCAGTAAATACACAACAGTAGCTAGCAATAGCGAAGAGCCTATTTCCAAAGATTACCTAGAAAAAATAACTAATGATAATAATGTAGATTATATTGTACCTCTAATTGGTGAGTATGGTTTTCTTCGATATAGTGGATTTTTGGGTGGAATGTCTATTGATGTGATGAATTTTTATGAAAAAGATATATCAAGGATTATTACTACCCTTGATATGAAACTAATTCAAGGTAGACTTCCACGGCCCAATAAGAATGAAATCATTATCCCTAAAAAATACGCTCTGCAAAACAAATTAAAAACAGGAGATTATATTGGTTCAGAGGTATCCGATAGCTACGGAATAGAAGGCAAATTTAAAGTGTCAGGAATTACAGATGGTCCAGTAATGCTTGCAGTAGTCAGCGATAATAAGGATAATATTCCCAGAAGTGTAGTAATGAAGCACTCTATAGTGTTTCATGTTAAAAATATAAAAGATAAAAAATTAATCAACTATTTATCTAAAAACACACCTAAAAGTATTTTGATTAGGGATTATTACAGTATTTCAACGCAGCTGGATGAAATTCTAAGGCCTATGAATAGTTTATCATTTATGCTTAATATGATAATAATAGTAGTGCTATTTATATCACTTGGAAATTTGAATTACATTAACTTCCTTAATCGAAAATATGAATTTGGAGTATTATTAGCTATAGGTTATAAAAAAAGTACACTTTATTTTAAACTTTGGAAGGAAAATTTTACGGTATGTTTACTGGGATATATATGTGGAATACTATTAACTACATTTATAACTTTTATTTTGAATTTAACTGTACTTTATCCAACTGGTAAATTTATTCCTTTATGGAGTATTTCTGGTGCAAAGGTAGCGCTGTTTATACCAATAATTGTATCGTTTTTAAGTTTAATTGCACCTATTAAGGAACTTCGAAAAACCGACCCAATTGATGTAATTGGAGGCTAATACAGAAAAAAATGTATAATAAAATTATGAATAATGTAATTAACTAATGCTCATAATAAATAGAGGTGAGATTATGGCTTTAAATAATGATGTAAAAGAAATGAACAAATTTTTAAAGGGCATACATATGGGAGGAACTACTTTTAAGGATTATCTCCGTAAAGCTAAAGGCGTAGAGCTTAAAACTGAATTAGTTAAAATTATAGAATCATTTAAAAGACATGAAGAGGCAATTACCAATAGGATAGAAAAGTTAGGTGGTAATGCTTCCGATACTCTTGGGGTAATGGGCACTATGGCTGATTTTTTTGAGAAAATTAAACTTATACCCGTAAACACTGATTTGGAAGTGTGTGAGCATGCAATAGATGCTATGGAAATGGGGATAAAGCAAGGTCAAAAGTTTATAGAGCAGAATAAGGATTTGGATGCTAGTCTAATGAGCGAAGTAAAAGCTGTTGTAGCCGACTATGACAATCATTTAAGAAAAATACAAGAAGCAATGAGAATATGTAAATAGTAAAGTGCTCTCACATATAAGTAGGCCACTGAAAAACTATATGAAAAATCGTCATCTAATTAAAGATGGCGATTTTTTATATAAAAGATTAAAAAACAAAAAGGAATTTTAAAAGATATGTCGAATTAGTATAGTAGAATAAAATAAAAGGGGCTAAACTATTATGCTAAAAGGACAATTGGAAATAAAAATAAATACATACCATGGCTTATATTCGTTAATTATTCCGAAAGATAACATTTTAAAGCAAATTAATGACCTTGTTGACTTTTCATTTGTTTATGACGAATTGATGATTAACTATAGTTCATCTATGGGTAGAGGTGCTATTAACCCCATAATGCTATTTAAATATTTACTTTTGAAAGTAATATATGAATTGTCTGATGAAGATGTTGTTGAAAGAACTCTTTATGACATGTCCTTTAAATATTTTCTAAATTTAGCCCCAGAAGAAACAAATTTAATAAACTCAAGTACACTAACTAAATTTAGAAAGCTTCGCCTTAAAGACATGAATTTATTGGATTTATTAATAAACAAGACTGTAGAACTTGCTATAAAAGAGGGAGTTTTAAAAAGTAAAGCAATAATAGTTGATGCTACGCATACCAAGTCACGTTATAACCAAAAGTCAGCAAGCGAGGAATTATTGAAACGTGCAAAAAACTTAAGAAAAACATTGTACGGAGTACATCCTGGTATTAAAGAAGAGTTACCTAATAAAGTTACAACTGGAGTACTTGAAGATATTCTTGAGTACTGCAAATTATTAATTGATACCATAAACGAGAAGCCAGAAACTGCAGCAAATCCAGCTGTGAAAACTAAATTAAACTACTTAATTGAAGCTATTAATGATGACTTAGAAAATCTAAAAATATCAAAAGATGAGGATGCAAAAGTGGGGCATAAAACTGAGGATAGTTCTTTTTTTGGATATAAATCACACCTTGCTATGAGTGAAGAACGTTTAATTACAGCAGCTGTTATTACAACTGGCGAAAAAAGTGATGGAAAGGAGCTCATAACCTTAATAGAAAAAAGCCGTGAGGCTGGTATAGATGTAAATGAAGTAATTGGAGATACAGCTTATTCTGAAAAGAAAAACCTAGAATATACAAAAGAAAATAAAATTGCATTAATTTCAAGACTAAATCCTGTAATTTCACAAGGAATGCGAAAAAAAGAAGATGAATTTGAGTTTAATAAAGATGCTGGTTTATTTGTATGTCCGGCAGGTCATATGGCTATTAAAAAAGCAAAACAGGGAAAGAAGAATGTTGGTAAAAATCAAGTGCTAACCTACTATTTTAATGTAGAAAAGTGTAAAAATTGTGTTCATAAAGATGGGTGTTATAAAGAAGGCGCTAAATCTAAAACTTATTCAGTTTCAATAAAGTCAAATACTCACAAAGATCAAATAGAGTTCGAAAAAAGTGAATATTTTAAAAAACGAGCTAGGGAACGTTATATGATAGAGGCTAAAAACAGTGAACTTAAGCACCAACATAGCTATGATGTAGCAATATCGTCAGGCTTAATTAGTATGCAAATGCAAGGTGCATTATCAATCTTCACTGTGAATCTAAAGAGAATAATTAAGTTGAAAAGCATGAAATAGGGCTTTTAAAACTTAATTATAAAATAAAAAGCATGAGATATCCAAAATATGAATATCTCATGCTTTTTCTATTCAAGCTTGAAAACTCTACTAAATAAAGAGTGCTTTTTTCAGCGGCCTCCATATAAGGTGGGAGCATTTTATTATTAAGCGACATTACAACAGCGAAGGATATGATTTAATACCTATGTACATATTTTTTAATACGGTATAATGGCATTTATACCATTCATTTTCAGGTTCCAGTTCATATGCTTTTGCTGCATATTTTAAGGCTATTATTCGATTTTCCATAGCCATACATACTTTTGATTTTCCAAAATATGCAACACTTCTAGTGATATCAACTTCAATGGCTTTATTATATATTACAAGAGCCTCTTTACCCTTATGTAGAGAGAGTAGTGCACTTCCTTTACCACATAGTGCATCATAAAAATTAGGACTTAGTTTTAAAGATTCATCAAAACATTCTATAGCTCTTTCAAAATCGTTAATAATAGCTAAAAATTCTGCTTTTTTTAAATATATGTTTGTATTTTGTTTATCGGCCTCAAGAAGTTTTTCACAATAGTAAATACATTTATTAAAGTCACCAGTTAAATCGTTTATATCAATTAACGTCCAGTAGCCTTTTGGGTCACCAGGGACTAACTGTAAATATTTATTTATGCATTTTTCAGCTTCGTAAGCTTCGTACATTTCAATATAAGCTTGAGCTTTGACAAAATAAGCCTGGGCATATTCATTGTTGAGGAAAATGGCTTTATTAAAATCTTTGAATGCTTTTTCAATTTTACCATCATTGAAAAGTCCCTTGCCTCTTTCTATATATTCTTTAATTAGGGTTTCATCATCGCTTAAACGGATTCTAGTTTTCATTAACATGCCCCTTTCAATTGCAATCACAATCACACATTAAAATTATTGACATAAAATAAAACGGTATACATGTGACTGGCATGAAATAAATGTTTTTATTTAAATGATAATATTTACAAGCATAAACGGTTATAGTATTCTGTAAACAAAGGTACTGTTGAAAAAATACAAGAAGTATTAGAATGGAGGATTTTTTATGATAATAGACTGGCTTAAAGGCTTTGATCCCGTAGTTCAGGCTCTTTTTGCAACATTATTTACTTGGGGTGTAACTGCTTTAGGAGCGTCTTTAGTATTTTTCTTTAAAAATATAAGCAGAAAGGTGCTAAATGGTATGCTTGGTTTTGCAGCAGGAGTTATGATTGCTGCCAGTTTTTGGTCATTGCTAGCTCCTGCTATAGAGATGGCAGAACAAACAAGTACACCATCGTGGATTCCTGCAGCAGTGGGGTTCCTCGCAGGTGGAACTTTCCTTTTGGCAGTGGATAAAATTTTACCACATCTACATCTTAATCAACCAATAGAACAGGCGGAAGGGATTAAAACTAGTTGGCAAAGAAGTATTTTATTGGTGCTCGCAATAACGCTACATAACATACCAGAAGGTCTTGCAGTTGGGGTTGCATTTGGAGCAGTAGCAGCTAATATTCCTTCAGCTTCATTAGCAGGAGCTGTTGCACTGGCAGTTGGTATTGGTATTCAAAACTTTCCAGAAGGGGCTGCCGTTTCTATACCATTAAGACGAGAGGGTTTCTCTAGGTTTAAAAGCTTTATGTATGGCCAGGCGTCAGGGATAGTTGAACCTATAGCAGGAGTGATAGGTGCATTTGCAGTAATAGCTATGAAACCTATTCTTCCCTATGCACTATCCTTTGCAGCAGGTGCTATGATTTTTGTAGTTGTTGAGGAGCTAATACCTGAATCACAACAGGATTCAAAAACAGATATTTCAACTATAGGTGCTATGGTAGGGTTTGTAATTATGATGATATTGGATGTAGCTTTGGGATAATGTAAAAATATTATAAAAATATGCTGATATATAAATATCATTTAAATGAATACGGCTCTATGGAAAAGTTTAGTGGTAATTTAAATTCTCTAAAAAAACTAGGTGTTATTTTTAGTATATCAATTTTAAATGTCAGAAATAAACGGGTTTATAGAAAGAATTAAGGTTAAATTAGGAATTATTAATTTTGTTCATTTTGTAATTACTAATTACGACATAATACCCATATTTCATCTTGTTATATTTTTATCACGTGTGATATACTGAGTTTGTTAAGTAATGTAACATGCTAATTAAAAAATAAGGGGGAGATTCGTATGAAAATTAAAGCAATAATACTATCACTAGCTGTAGGTGCTACTTTATTAGTAGGATGTGGCGCTAAAGAAGAAGCAAAAAAAGAACCAGCATCAACTGAGGTAGCAACAAAAGAACCAGCAAAAACTGATGTAGTAACAACAGCTTCAATAGTAGATACTCAGGCAGCATTTGAAAATGCAATAAGCAGTAAAGGTACATGGATTATTGCAACGCTTAAGGATTTAACTGTTGATAAAGAGCTTGTAGTTGAAGGTGATTTTAAAAACACTAAAGATCCAGCAGTTGCACAACGTAAAATAGGTTTATACACACAAGATGATAAACATGTAGTAACAGCTAGATTCACTTTAACTGCTCCAAAATTAACTTTTAGTAGTCCTGCAGGAAGCATAGAACATGGAACTTTCAAAGGTGACCTTTATGTAACAGCAAGCAACTTTCAGTTAAAAGATGCTACAGTAGACGGAAATGTATATTTTACTACAGATGAAGCTAAATCTACATTTAAAATGGATGATAAAAGTAAAGTAACTGGAGTTCAAGAATTAAAAAAATAAAGTATAAAGTATAACTTGTACTTTTAAAAGTACTCAAATTGAAAGCAGATATCCATTAGTAAAACTAATGGGCATCTGCTTTTTTTTAATACAATCTACACTTTATTTTAGAATATTTATAAAACTCTTCTTATTATAATTAATGTCTGCTATAATTAATTGGTTTGTATAAAAAGTTAACAAAAATATGTTTAAATAGAAAGGTAAATAAAAATGATAAAGTTTAAAGAGCTAGGACTTAGCGACGATATACTAAATACGATTAAAATTCAAGGAATTACTGAGCCAACGCCTATACAAGAGCAAAGTATTAGGCTAATAAAAGGTGGTAAGGATGTTATAGCAGAGGCACAAACAGGCACCGGAAAAACACTTGCGTTTCTACTGCCAATGTTTGATAATATGTCAAATGATATAAATACGATTCAAGGGTTAATAGTGACTCCTACAAGAGAACTTGCAATACAGATAACTAGTGAAGCTAAAAAGCTTGCAGAAGGTAAAAATTTAAATATTTTGGCAGCGTATGGTGGCAAGGACATAGGTGCACAGCTGAAAAAATTAAAAGGAAATATTCATTTAGTAATAGCAACACCAGGAAGATTACTAGACCATCTTAGTCGAGGTACGGTAAGGCTTGATAACCTTAAAACCATAGTATTAGATGAGGCGGATCAAATGCTTCTTATGGGATTTAAAAATGATGTGGAGTCTATCTTAGAAAAAACACCAAAAAACAGGCAGACGCTATGTTTTTCAGCAACTATGAGCTCTGATGTGAAAAAAATGGCTTATAAGTATATGAACGATCCTAAAGAAGTAATTATCAAAAAAGAAGAGACAACACTTAAAACTATAAAACAATTTTTAATAGAAACTACGGATAGACGCAAACAAGAAGATTTATGTAAAGTAATGGACGAAGATAATCCATTTATGGCCATCATTTTTTGTAGAACTAAAAGGAGAGTTGATGATCTTGAGATGGCTCTTTATAAAAAAGGTTATAATTGTAAAAAACTACATTCTGATGTAACTCAATCAAAAAGAGAAAAAATAATGAAAGAGTTTAAGAAGTGTGATATTCAGTATTTAATTGCCACAGATGTAGCAGCAAGAGGCCTTGATATAAATGGAGTTAGTCATGTTTATAACTACGATATGCCTGAAAGTGCAGAAGGCTATATCCATCGAATTGGAAGAACAGGAAGAGCTGGCGAAGAAGGATATACATATTTATTTTCAGCTCCAAAGGATAAAGTTCTTTTAGATGCTATAGAAAAGAAAATAAAAGGTAAAATTCCTAGAAAAATTTTGTAGTTAATTTAAACGATAAAATACTTAAAGCTAATTTAAATTAACTTTAAGTATTTTTATTTATATTAAGTTATAATTTTTAGTTTTACTATACGATTTTTACTGGTGTTTTGTATAATAAATTTTGTGTCATTATAATTTATTGTCTCGCCTGTCTTTGGAAGTCGTCCTAGTATGCCGGTAACGAAACCGCCTATGGAATCAAAATCCTCTGATTCTATATTGAGCCCTATCATTTCATTAACCATGCTTATTTTAGTGTCACCGTCAACAATATATTCATCCTCTTTGATAACTTCAATTTTATCTGTATCATCGTCGTATTCATCATCTATATCTCCCACAATTTCTTCTACTAAATCTTCAATTGTAACAATTCCAGAAGTTCCACCGTATTCATCTAATAAAATGGCTATAGGAACTCGTTTTGCACGCATATCTGCAAATAAATCTACGGTGCTTTTATACTCATACGTAAAGTAAGGGACACGCATATGTTTCTCTATACTGAATTCTTCTTTTCCATCTTCGAAGAAGATTAAATCTTTAATGTATAAAACGCCAATAATATTATCAACAGTCTCTTCATATATAGGTAATCTAGAAAATTGCTCTTCCCTGAAGAGTTTTATGAGATCTTCGTAAGTAGAGGTTACATTTGCTACAATCATATCAGTTCTTGGAGTCATAACATCCTTTGCTTGCGAATCTCCAAATTCAAATACATTATAAATCATTTGCTTTTCCTCGCCTTCTAAAACACCTTCCTCATGACTTACACTAACCATTGTTTTTAACTCTTCTTCAGTAATAAAAGGTTTTACCTTAGTGACTTCCCCACCAAGTACTTTTATTATTGTATTTGTTATATAAATTAATACTGTAATAAGGGGATTTAAAATGAAGGTAATTAGACTTAATGGGCGAGCAACTTTTAAAGCAATTTTTTCGGAATTTTGTGCTGCTAATGATTTTGGTGTTATTTCCGCAAAAATCAATACAAGAATTGTCATAATAGCGGTCGCAATAGCTACCCCAGAGGCTTTATAATAGTGAATGGCTAGGGAAGTTGCTAGTGCAGAAGCACCTATATTGGAAATGTTATTCCCTACTAAAATAACGCCTAAAAGTTTACTTGGATTTTCAAGTAATTTACTAATTCGCTCAGCACCACAAACTTTTGAATCTACCATATGCCTTAGCCTTATTTTGCTTAAAGTCATCAAAGCAGTTTCAGAAGCAGAGAAAAAGGCTGAAAACAGTAATAAAATTACTAAAGATATAATTTGCCACGTACCATCGGGGTCCATAATATATTTCACGCTCCTTAAGATATAACCTAAGAAAATTATATCATAAGATAAGAGATATTTAAATGGAATTATCATTAATGTTTTAAATGATTGCACAAATATGTAAATGATATACATGTATTAATTTATTTGAGTACATATCTTTATTTGCAATGAACAGTTACTATCCAGTAACTGTTTTCTTGAGATAATTTTTTAAAAAATACAAAATATATAGAACAATGAGTAGTATTTTGTTGATATTTATCATATATATGACATTTAATATGTTATTATATACTATAAGAGTATATTTTAAGATGTTACTATAAATACAATTAATAGAGGAGATAATTCATGGAAGAAGTAAAGTCACACAAAATAAAAATATTTATGTCACTATCAATAACTTTAATTATGTTTATTACAATAATAAAAGGAAGTAGTGGAATTAGCCATACAAAAAAGAATATACCCTTGGCAACGAAGGGGGTGTTAGACCTAAGAAATTGGGATTTTAAAAAGGATGGTATGATAAAACTTAATGGAGAATGGGAGTTTTATGACAATGAGTTACACATGCCACAGGATTTCCAAAGTATTCCTCAAAATACTATTAGGTATGAGAAGTTACCAGGTACGTTTGGACAAGAAGGCTATTGTACATATAGATTAAAGCTGCTTATAGACAATAAAATGGAGCTTTATTCAGTAAAAATAAATTTTATCCAAAATGCATATGAACTTTGGGCTAACAATAAACTAATAACATCGGCTGGACGGGTGGGCAAATCTAAAAACGAAATGATTCCTGAAAATGAGCCAGCTAGCGGCTCATTCTATGTAGAAAATGACGAAACCTATTTAGTCCTTCGGGTTAGTAATTTTTATAATAAATATGGATATGTAGATACATTAGTACTTGGGGAATCAAAGGGAATTACAGCTATAAGAGAGCAGAAGCTAGCATTGAGCTTGTTTATTATTGGATGTACCATTATGGCAGCTATATATAGTTTTGGACTATTTATTAATAGAAGAAAAGAAAAGGCTCAATTGTATTTTTCAATCATTTGCTTAATCATCGCAATTAGAACACTATTTATTGGCCAAGGGTTCTTTTTTTCACTATTCCCTCACCTTAATTATATTTTTTCTACAAAAATGAAAATATGGACCTTTTATGCATACATTCCCTTTATTATTTTGTTTATAGATAAATCTTACGAAAAAATAATATCACGTAAAGTAGTTAAAGTATCCAATTATTTAGGCGTGGTATATACTTTAAGTGTGATTTTTACTCCAGTTAAATATTATTTATACTTTATAGCACCTTTTGAATTATCTGCACTTGCATTGCTATTTTATATGATGTGTAAGATTTATAAAATATGCATAAATAACAAACAAACTGATCATATAGTTGTTGTAGGACTGTTTGCTTTATTTATTACAAGAATCAATGATATTTTGTATGAATACAGTATAATAATTACGGACTCATTTGCATCGCAAGGCATATTAATATTTATTGTCGTAAATTACTATGTTTTAGCAAAGAGGCAAGCCAATGAACTTTCTAATATAGAAAGTAGTAGTGCTAAACTTAAATCTTTAAATGAATTAAAAGACGATTTTCTTGCGGTAACTTCACATGAACTAAAAACTCCATTGAACGGAATTGTTGGATTAACTGAAGGAATAGTAAATAATAAATATGCTGATTTAGATGTAGAGCTCAGAGAGGACCTATTTTTGGTGAATTCTAGTGCTAAAAGATTATCTAACTTGGTTAATGATATGATGATATTTTCTAAGCTTAAAAACAATCAAATTGTGTTACGTACGAAATTTGTTAATATAAGCAATGTGGTAGAAATGGTAATAAAATTTAGTGAAATATCTATAAATAATAAAAATGTTACTTTTAAAAATTTAATAGACAAAGACACACCTTATGTATTTGGGGATGAAGATAGGATACAACAAATTTTATATAATTTACTTAGTAATGCTATAAAATTCACACATGAAGGGGAGATAATATTATCCTATGTCGTAAAAAATTCTTTTGTTGAGATTTGTGTTGCAGACACAGGAATAGGAATTCCAGAGCAGAAGCTTCAGAAAATTTTCTGTCGATATGAGCAAGTGGATGGAATTGCGGAAAAGTATGGCGGTACTGGAGTAGGGCTTTATGTAACCAAAGAACTTATTCAAATACAGGGTGGAACTATAAAGGTTTCTTCTGTTATAGGAGAAGGCAGTAAATTTATTTTTACTCTCCCATTATGCACTGAGGAAGAGCTGAAGAGTAATCTTCATGAAAATCTTTATAATAAAGAAAATGAAGAGACTGCAGAACTATTAGCGCAGTATTCAAATAATCTAGAACTAAAACCTGATATAGTAAGTGTATCTATAGATAATGTTAGAAAAATTATTAATGATAATATAAATTCAAGTAAGAAAGATAGGTATAAGGTTTTAATAGTTGATGACGAGTATGTAAATCTTAAAGTATTAAAAAATTATCTGTCAAATGACACTTTTGAAGTTTTAGAAGCATCAAGTGGTAAGGAAGCATTGAGGATAATCGACGAAAATGTAGATTTAGATTTAGTAATTCTCGATATGATGATGCCAGATATTTCAGGTAATGAAGTATGTGCGATTATTAGGGAAAAACAATCGATTTTTGAACTCCCTGTGCTAATTATGACTGCAGATAGCAATGTAGAGCACTTAGTTATATCCTTTGAGTGTGGTGCAAATGATTATTTAAGCAAACCTTTTAATATGCATGAGCTACTCTGTAGAATAAACACTTTGATAATATTAAAGGATTCAGTAAAGAAAGCCTTATCATTAGTAAATGAGCTTGGAGTAGCTAAAAACCAAGTTGAAGCCCTTAGCGTGCAAAATGCAGAAGCTAGTAGACAAGTTGAAGAACTTATAGCGTATGACAAGGTGAAAACGGATTTTTTAACTAATATGTCACATGAACTTAGAACTCCTCTAAATGTAATTTGTAGTACAATACAGTTATTAAAGTCACTTGATGGAGCAAAAAACTTAGGTGATGAAAAGATTAAATATTATATTAATATAATGAATCAGAATTCTCTAAGGTTACTTAGACTTATAAATAATATAATAGACACAAATAAAATAGAGGCAGATTACATAAGTCTTAACTTGAAAAATGGTGACATAGTTTATGTTGTAGAGGAAATATCGCAATCTGTAGCTGAGTATATAAAAAGTCATGAAATAACACTCATATTTGATACTGATGTAGAAGAAAAAATAATTGCATTTGATGAAGAAAAAATTGAAAGAATTATGTTGAATTTACTATCCAATGCAGTTAAGTTTACAGATAAAAAGGGAAGTATTCTAGTTAATATTTATGATAAAGGTGGTTTTATTGAAATATCTGTAAAGGACACAGGTATAGGAATTCCAAAAGGTAAGTTAGAGTTTGTTTTTGAGCGTTTTGCGCAAATCGATAAATCTACATCAAGGCATAATGAAGGTAGTGGAATAGGACTAGCATTAGTAAAGTCTCTTGTAGAAATGCATGAGGGTAGCATTAGTGTAAATAGTGAAGGGGGAAAAGGAAGCGAATTTGTTATAAATCTACCAGTTAGAACAGTTGACAGGGAAGATGAAGAAAACAATCTTAATAATAAAGAGGTATTTGAAACAAACTATGAACAAAATCTATCAATAGAATTCTCTGATATATATAAATAGTTAAATCATTACCTGCGTAGCTGTTTCTGGTTGTTAATATAATAATATTATATTATTCGGTAATACTATAAATACAATGTTATTATATTGCTAAGAAATGTAGTTAATAGAATTATAAAAAAATACGTATTTATGTTATAATTAATTAGTATCTATATGGTAACTAGAGTTCATAAAAGTATCTACTTGCAAAAAATGAGTAAACGGTCTAAAATGATAGAAGAAAATAAAAATATGATGATATTTATGGTATATCCTAAGGGGAAAGGTTGAGATGATGATTTTTAAAAGACTTATGATTGAAGATAAGAATGTATTTGAAAAATTTATATATCCATATAAATTTTTAAGTTGTGAATATTCTTTTACAACTTTATATATATGGAGAGAAGCTTGTGATATTTGTTTTACTATTTATAAAGGTGCTCTAATAATAAAAAAGAAGGATTTCGAAGGAAGATATTATTTTATGCAACCTATGGGATATAGTAAAGAAAATCTTAAAGAAATAATAGATGCATTAATAGAATATAAAACAGAAAACAATATGGAATATTTATTTAAAGATCTTGATGAGGGTGTTATGGAGGAGATAAGGGCTATATATGATGATGCTCATGGTATTTGTATCAAGGAAGATAGAGATAACTTTGATTACTTATATGAAGCAGAAAAGCTCATAAAGCTTTCGGGTAAGAAGCTTCATGGGAAAAAAAATCATTATAATTCCTTTATAAAGAAGTATAACTATGAAGTTAAAGACATTAAAGGAGAAGAAGTAATAAATGACGTAATAGTAGCTGCAGAAAAATGGTATGCAGGTAATAATGATGATGATGTACTTTATTACGAATTACAGGGTATAAAAGATATTGTAAAAGATATGGAAATTTTAAATAATAAAGGGATAGCTGTTTATGTAGATGAGAAAATTGTAGCGTTTAGTTTGGGAGAAAAATTAAATAATGATTTGGCAGTAATTCATATAGAAAAGGCAGATACAAAGTATAGTGGAGTCTATAGCTTTATTAACAAAACGTTTGTTGATACGAGTTTTAGTGATGTTAAGATAATCAATAGGGAACAGGACCTAGGAATCGTAGGCCTTAGAAAATCTAAATTATCCTATCATCCTTTTAAATTAGAAAAAAAATATATTTTTAATTTTAGCAATGCTTAAGGATATTTCAGCATCGCAGGTGATGGTTTAATAAAGTAGACTAGCGTACAGCTAGTCTATTTTTGAATATTACATATAATCAATTTCAAATTAAAGCTGAGGAAAGGTGATAGAATGAAAAATCTTTTAGTGGGAAAAAAAATAAAACTTACTTCTATAAACGAAGAAGATATTTTAGAGCTTAAAAAATGGCATAATGATGTGTCCTTTATGCGTAATTATGATGTAGTAAGCGCAATTCCTAAAAACATGGAAGAGGTAAAGGAGATAATAAGAGAGGCAAAAGAATGTAATAGAGCTTACATTTTTGCTGTTAAAGACAATGTACAGGAAGAAATTATTGGTATTACAGGATTTGAAAATATATCTTGGAATAATGGAACTGCATTAATATATATAGGAATAGGGGAAGAAAAATATAGGGGACAAGGGTACGGAAAAGAAGCTCTTAGATTAACTATAGAGTTTGGATTTGAGGAACTAAATTTCCATAGAATATATCTTACTGTGCTCGAATACAATGAACCTGCAATAAAGCTATATGAGAAATTAGGGTTTAAAAGAGAAGGGGTCTATAGGGAATTTATTCACAGAGATGGTAGACGGTTTGATATGTATTTGTATGGAATACTGAGACCTGAGTGGGAAGAGGCCCTCAAAGGAAAAGTAAATATAATATATAAATAGGGGGGGCTCAAAATGATTGAAAAATCATTTCAAGAGGCGCCTCCTTTTCATTACTATTTTTAGAACTAATTTTGATATTTCAGTCCTAAGTTATAAGATGCGTTTTTTTTACACTGGAGAAAAGAACAGGGTTATATAGGCATAGTTCAGCTGGGATGTGTATATAATACTGTATAAGCGAAAGTGACAAGTTGCGAGTTAAGGTTAATTTTGCATTAGAGCAAAATAAAATAAGTATTTTCTTTGATTGTCTTTCTTCTGCGTCAGCAGAAAAGCTTCATTAATTTGTCACTTTAAATTGTCACTGAATAACGGGGAGTGTGGTAAATTGAATATTTTGAAGGGTGGGAATAAAACTAAAATAGGTGCTACTATTATAAGTATTATTATAGCACTTGGGGTTGGTAGTCTCAGTGGATTTTTAAGCATGGATAATATGAAAGATTATGAGGGATTTACAAAACCGGTGTTTTCACCGCCAGGGTGGGTGTTTCCAATTGTATGGACAATTCTATATATACTAATGGGACTTGCAGCATATAGGATATGGGAACAAGGTAAACAAGGTCAAGATGTTAAAAGAGCTCTGGTTTTATATGCACTGCAATTATTTCTGAATTTTTTATGGCCTATAATATTTTTCAAATTCAGATTATATGGACTTGCTTTTGTGGAGTTATTGGTACTTTTAATTTTTATTTTGCTTACAACTTTTGAATTTTTTAGAATTGACAGGACAGCAGGATATCTAATGCTACCTTATATCGTATGGGTTTCTTTTGCAGGCATTCTTAATTTTGCAATTTGGTATTTAAATAGCTAAAATCAATGTGAATTTAATATAAACTTAATAATTTAAATTAATACTTCTTAGCATTCAAATTAAAATATTTATGCTAAGAAGCTTTTTTTTACACTTAAAACTTGAACATTTATTTCAATAGAGTTTATAATAAAGGAAGTGTATTAAGTGTATTAATATTGGGAGTGATAATTTGAAGAGAAGCGAAAAAATCTATGAGTATATTGCTAAAAAAACAGAAAAATTTAATCGTGAAAACTTAGAGGAAAAAATCGGTTTTAGCACAGCTGAAATATCTCAGAGTTTAGATATTTTAAGAAATAACGTAAGTATGGAATTAAATGAATTGCTTAGGCAGGATAGAATAATTAAAATAAAATCTAGACCTGTATTATACGTTGATAATGCTTGTTTAGAAAGGATTTTGAATAAAAAGTTGCCAGTTGGGCCAATGGAAATAAAAAATTTAAATGAGTTATTCTTGGGACATAATGAAATTAGCCAGGAAGGCTGTCCTTTTGATAAACTTATTGGAGCACAAACTAGTCTTAAAAATCAAATTGAACAGGCAAAGGCTGCAATACTTTATCCTCCAAATGGGTTGCACACATTAATTGTTGGTGAAACAGGAGTTGGCAAAACCTTGTTTGCAAATATGATGTACAAACAAGCAAAGCATTCGAAAAAATTGGATGAAAAATCACCATTTATAGTATTTAATTGTGCTGATTATTATAACAACCCTCAACTTTTAACCTCGCATCTGTTTGGACATATTAAAGGAGCATACACCGGTGCTGATAGCGAAAAGGCTGGAATTGTTGAAAAAGCAGATACAGGTATATTATTTCTAGATGAAATACACAGATTACCACCAGAAGGACAGGAAATGTTGTTTTATTTTATGGATACAGGTATGTTTAATAGATTAGGGGAGACTGAAAGGAACAGAAAATCCTGCGTTTTAATAATTGGAGCCACTACGGAGGATCCCAATTCATCACTACTTAAGACATTTGTAAGAAGAATACCAATAATTATAACTATTCCTAATTTTGATAAAAGGACAGCCAAAGATAAAGTTGATTTTATCAAATTTTTATTAGCCAATGAGGCACATAGAGTAAATAAGGTAATAAAAATTGAAGATGAAGCAGTAAAGGCAATTATTGGAAGCGTATCTTATGGGAATATTGGTAAGATGAAATCAAATATTCAACTTATTTGCGCTAAGGGTTTTTTAAATAGTATCAATAATAAGGATTTTATAGAAATAGATTTTAATTCGTTGCCTTCAGATATTAAAAGTGGATTATTTTATCTAAGTGGTAAACGTAAAGAAATAGAAGAAATATCTGGCTATTTAGATTCGCAACTAATAGTTACTCCAGAAGGTCACAGTGTATTAATTGAAAAAGATCCTTATGATCCACCTTTTAATTTATATAAGATAATAGAAGATAAGGCAGCAATTTTGAAAAAAGGAGGTGTAGATGAGGAGTATATAAACAATTTTATTACAACTGATATTAATGTGCATATTAAATCCTTTTATAACAAGGTTAAAAATGATGAGGATGGTAGAAGTAAAATATTAAAAATAGTAGATGAAGATATTCTTGAATTTTCAGAAGAAATAATGGACATGATTGAAAAAAAGCTTGATAAAACACTAACGGATAGATTTTTATATGCATTAAGTCTACATTTAAGTTCATTTTTAAACAGATTTAGTAAGCATCAAAATCTTAAGTATAAAAATATAGAAGGTATAATAGATGATAAACGCACAGAATTCAATATTGCAGTAGACGTAAAGGAAATGGTTGAAAAAAAATATAATGTGGTTGTTCCAAAGATTGAAGTTATATACCTTACATTGTTAATCAGTTCAATTACAGAGGAACAAACAAATCAGCATGTGGCAATAATTGTAGCGGCACATGGAAGCAGCACAGCAAGTAGTATGGTTAATGTGGCAAAGCAGCTTCTAGGGGAGGGTGTAATCGAAGCAATAGATATGCCATTAGAAGTTAGTCCTACTCAAACTTTAGATGAAATTATTGAAAAGGTTAGGGAAATAGACATGGGTAAGGGAGTTCTATTACTTGTGGATATGGGGTCACTTGTTAACTTTGAGTCTATAATAATGGAAAAAACAGATATAAAGGTTAAGACACTAGATATGGTTACCACCTCATTAGTATTAGAAGCCATAAGGAAATCAACTATTTTAGATATGGATTTAAATGCCTTATATAATTCTCTAAAGCAATTTGGAGGGTCTTCAAAGTTTGAGGAAGAAGAGAAAGTTATTAATGAAGATGATGCAAATAAGAAAAGGGCAATAATAACAATATGCTCCACAGGTGAGGGGACTGCAGTAAAGCTAAAAGAACTTGTGGAGAACATTGTTAGAAGTACAGATGAAAAAGAAATTGAAATTTTACCAATAAGCATAAAAGACATAAAAAGGAAAATAATAAAAATAGAAAATGACTATAGTATTATAGCCTCTGTTGGTATTTTAAATCCTAAAATTGAAGCTCCGTTTATCTCCCTTGAAGAGTTGATTAGTGGTTATGGTGAAAATATTTTAATGAGTATAATACAGAGAAAAGACTTTACAATTGAAAAAGGCCATGAAAATACAGTAGTTAAGGATCTATGTAAAGAAAGCTTAAATCAATTTTTAACTTATTTAAATCCTTCTAAAATAATAAGTGTATTGTATCAATTTGTAAGTGTTTTAGAAGAAAATACAAAAATAAGCTTTAACAATGCAACCAAAATAAGAATAATGGTGCATGTAGGTTGTGCACTAGAGAGAATGATAATAAAGGATGGGTTAAAGTACAAGAGGGAAAAAGCTAAGATAAATTCACACTTGGTAGAGATTATTACAGGGGCAAATAAAGTATTTAAAGACGCAATAAACATAAGTTTAAATCAAGATGAAATATTATTTTTAGCAGAAATGATAGAATAGAAGATAATATACTGATACACTTCTCTTTTGATACACTTTTTATCAGCCGAAAATTAAAATTAGTATTGGAACTATAGAAGAAGTGTATCAAAATAAAAAAATAAAAAATATTAAAATTAAAAATGGCTATTTTAAAAGATTTAACGACATTTCAGAAGGAAAGTCCCCCACTTCTATAAGTGGGAGTATAAGTATCCTTCTGAAGTCGTCAATGCATCTTCTGCGAAGATGTTGCAGCTCCGCAGGAAAAGATTTAACACAAACATAAAAAATAATACACTATTCTGGCGCGACAATTGCTATATATAATAGTGTGACAACTTAGGTGAAGGTGCTGATGAGGAGAATGATTAATAATGAATATAGTGTTAGCAAGAATTGATGACAGATTAATACATGGTCAAGTAGCGATAATTTGGTCAAAAGACACAAAATGTCAAAGAATAATTGTATGTAATGATGATGTAACAAAGGACTCAATTAGAAAGACACTTTTGGAACAAGTTGCACCTCCAGGAATTAAATCAAGTGTTGTAGGAATTAATGAGGGAATAAGAGTTTATAATAATCCAAAATACCAAGATGATAGAGTGCTATTTCTATTCACTAATCCAACTGATGTTGTAAGAATGGTTGAAGGTGGAGTAGCCATAAAGAGTGTAAATATTGGTGGTATGTCATTTAAAGAAGGAAAGAAACAAATAACTAGTGTAATATCGGTAGATGATACGGATATTGAAGCTTTCAACAAATTAAATGAAAAAGGCATTGAACTAGAGATAAGAAAAATTTCTTCAGATTCAAAAGTAGATTTAATGTCAAGACTATAAGATTCACCATATTAACTTCTACTAAAGTACCATTGTATTAGTGTATCGTACGGGCCAAAGAAAGTAAGATTTAATGGGTTCTAGTTGTAAACGTTATGATTGTTTGTTATGAACTCCAAAAACTTTACTCAAGAATCTACACCTGGAATGAAATCAAATGTCATTACAATTCGTAAATTAATTGAAATATATCATAATTATTAATTTTGGTTACAGGTTTTTCAAAACTTTTATATAAATTTTACTGTAATAAATAAAAAATTGGAGGTATAAAAGATGGTAGGAATTATTCTTGCTAGTCACGGAGAATTTGCTAAAGGCATCTTGCAATCTGGTGCGATGATTTTCGGAGAACAAGAAAATGTACAAGCTGTTACGTTGATGTCTAGTGAAGGCCCAGATGATGTTAAAGCAAAAATGAAAGACGCAATCGCATCCTTTGACAACCAAGATGAGGTTTTATTCTTAGTTGATCTTTGGGGCGGTACACCATTCAACCAAGCGAATAGTCTATTTGAAGAACACAAAGATAAATGGGCAATCGTATCTGGTCTGAATCTACCAATGGTGATTGAAGCTTATGCTTCACGTTCTTCAATGGAATCCGCACAGGAAATGGCGGCTTATATCTTAAAAGCTGCTAAAGAAGGAGTTAAAGTTAAGCCTGAAGAATTAGAACCAGAAGATAATGGTAAATCTTCTGCAACTTCTTCGGATCAATCGAGTGTAGGTGCACCTGGATCATTCAAATATGTTTTAGCTCGTATAGACTCTCGTTTACTTCATGGACAAGTAGCGACTGCTTGGACAAAAACTGTGCAACCAACCCGGATTATTGTCGTATCAGATGAAGTAGCCAAAGATGAGCTTCGTAGGAAACTGATCCAACAGGCTGCTCCACCGGGTGTTAAAGCTCATGTTGTTCCAATTAATCAAATGATTAAACTTGCAAAAAATGATCAACATTTTGGCGGACAACGTGCATTGCTTCTTTTTGAAAATTCAAAAGATGTACTTAGAGCGGTAGAAGGTGGAGTACCACTTAAGACAATCAATGTTGGCTCTATGGCTCACTCTCTGGGTAAAGTTCAACCAAACAAAGTACTTGCTTTTAATCAAGAAGATATTGATACCTTCAATAAGCTTAAAGAAGCTGGACTTACTTTTGATGTTCGTAAAGTTCCAAATGATTCAAAAGGAAATATGGACGAAATCCTCAAAAAAGCACAAGTGGAATTAAATAAACTGAAATAATTTATAATTTAACTATTTAAATGAAAAAGGGGGATTAATAATCATGGATATAAATATTGTCCAAATGATATTAGTCGTTATCGTGGCATTTATAGCTGGTATGGAAGGTATATTGGATGAATTTCAATTCCACCAACCAGTAATTGCTTGTACGTTAATCGGCTTAGTTACAGGTAACTTAGTACCATGCCTAATCTTAGGTGGTACTCTTCAAATGATTGCTTTAGGTTGGGCAAATATAGGTGCTGCTGTAGCACCGGATACAGCGCTTGCATCTGTTGCATCAGCAATTATTCTAGTTCTTGGTGGCCAAGGTACAGCAGGGGTTCCAGCAGCTTACGCTATTGCTGTTCCGCTAGCAGTTGCAGGGCTATTATTAACAATTGTTTGTCGTACAATTGCTACAGTGTTTGTACATTTCATGGATGCTGCGGCTAAACAAGGAGATATTAGAAAAGTTGAAATGTGGCATATCATTGCTATTTGTATGCAGGGTGTACGTATTGCAATTCCAGCAGTCTTGATCTTAGCAGTTGGTGCTGGTCCAATTCGTACAGTACTTGAAGCTATGCCTACTTGGTTAACAGGTGGACTCGCAATCGGTGGGGGAATGGTCGTAGCTGTTGGTTATGCAATGGTAATCAACATGATGGCTACAAAAGAAGTATGGCCATTCTTTGCAATAGGTTTTGTATTAGCAACTATTTCACAAATTACACTTATCGGACTAGGTACAATCGGTGTATGTGTGGCTCTTATTTACTTAAAGCTTACTAAACAAGGCGGCTCAGGTAATGGTGGAAACTCAAATGCTGGTGATCCATTAGGTGATATTATTGACACTTACTAAGAAGGGAGAGAACATGGAAATGGCAAATAAAGTAAAATTAACAAAAAAAGATCGTATTTCTGTTTGGTTCCGTTCATTTTTCCTTCAAGGTTCTTGGAACTATGAAAGAATGCAAAACGGTGGTTGGGCATACGCATTGATTCCCGCAATTAAAAAATTATATAAGACTAAAGAAGATCGTGCAGCTGCATTGAAACGTCACTTGGAGTTCTTTAACACTCACCCATATGTAGCTTCACCAGTCATTGGGGTAACATTAGCCTTAGAAGAAGATCGTGCAAATGGTTTACCAATAGATGACATAACTATTCAAGGTGTTAAAGTTGGTATGATGGGGCCTTTAGCTGGTATCGGAGATCCAGTTTTCTGGTTTACTGTTAGGCCAATTTTAGGGGCATTAGCCGCTTCTCTTGCTATGAGTGGTAACATCCTTGGACCAATTATCTTTTTCTTCGCTTGGAATATCATCCGTATGTCATTTATGTGGTATACACAAGAGTTTGGTTACAAAGCAGGCTCTCGTATTACCGATGATTTATCAGGTAATTTACTACAAGATGTTACAAAAGGAGCATCCATCCTTGGTATGTTCATTTTGGGATCATTAGTTAACCGATGGGTATCTGTTGTATTTGCACCGACTGTATCAGCCGTTAAGTTAGCTAAGGGTGCCTTTATTGATTGGAGCAGCCTTCCTGCTGGAGCGGAAGGTATTAAACAAGCTATGTTGCAACAATCAGGTGGTTTGTCATTAACTGATGTTAAGGTTACAACATTGCAAAATAACTTAGATTCATTGATTCCTGGAATTGCAGGATTAGGATTGACATTACTTTGTATGTGGTTGCTTAAGAAGAAAGTATCTCCAATTACAATTATTTTTGGACTGTTCGCAGTCGGGATTGTTTTCCACTTAATCGGTTTAATGTAATATTTTTTACTCGGCCTGGGCTTTTTAGCCTGGGCTTTTGTTTAAACATAAAGCAGTTAAAGTAAAGTGAAAAAAACAATTTTTAGAATATAATGAAAGAAATTTTAAAGGTATTCAAAAATTCCCACGAAGATTTAAAAGATAGCTATTAATTAATAGAAACAAATGTGTGTATAAATAGAAAAGAGGTAGATCGTATGGTTCAATCACTCAATACAAAGGTAGATCTAGTAATTGATGCAACAGCTTTTACGGGTTTTGCAGATTATGGGAAAATTATGATCGGAGACAAAGGTTTTGAGTTTTATAGTTCTCGTGATTCTCGCAAATATATTCAAATTCCTTGGGAAGAGGTCGAATATGTCATTGCGTCCGTATTGCTAAAAGGAAAGTGGATTCCACGATATGCGATCCAAACGAAGAAAAATGTTACCTACACTTTTTCTTCAAAAGAAGCAAAAAAAGTACTTCGTGCTGTTCGAAAATATATTGAGCCAAATCATATGCTTAATTCGTTAAGTTTTTTTGATGTGGTTAAACGAGCGGTGCAATGGAGATTTAAGAAGAGTTGATCAACTAAAAAATTTTATCATGTGTATATTTAGGTAAAAATAAAGCAGGGATAGGGATAGCAGTGCGGCAACGCAGGTGATGATTTAACTAATTGGCAGTTTTTAATTTACTGTACAAATATTTATAATTAATGGTAAAATGATATTTGTCGTTTATTTGTACTTTAGGTTAAATATAGATGATAATCATCACATTAAAGGAAGTGTAACAAAGGATGAAATCAAAAAAAAGAAGTATAGTCATTGCATTAATGGTGTCAATGTTCCTTGCAGCTGTAGAGGGAACAGTTGTGACTACTGCAATACCAACAATAGTTAAAGAGCTAAATGGGTTTGAACTTATAAGTTGGGTTTTCTCTGCTTATTTATTGACAACAGCTATTTCTACACCAATATACGGGAAATTAGCTGATTTATATGGAAGAAAAAACATTCTTTCTATTGGAATAATAATTTTTTTAATTGGGAGCTGTCTTTGTGGGTTATCACAAAACATGTATCAGCTTATAGCTTTTCGTGCAGTTCAAGGAATGGGAGCAGGAGCAATATTTACAGTTACTTATACTATATTGGGTGACATTTTTACTGTTTACGAAAGACCAAAGATCCAAGGATGGTTAAGTACAGTATGGGGGATAGCAAGTTTAGCTGGTCCTTTTTTAGGGGGATTTTTAATAGACAATTTCTCATGGCATTGGATTTTCTTTATAAACCTACCTTTTGGAATAATATCTATAGTGATTTTACAAAAAAACCTAATTGAAACTTTTGAGAAAAAGAAACATAAGATAGATTATGTAGGTGCTTTATTATTTTCAGTTGCAATTATAACGTTTTTACTGGGTAGCTTAGCCGGTGGAAGAAATAATATTATAATAGCTTTAGTAATTACAAGTGTAGTGTTGATTGTGTTTTATTATGTGGAAAAAAGAGCGGATGAGCCTATTATACCTTTTGAAATTTTCACAAAAAGCAGCACCATTGTAAATATAATAACATTTTTAGCCGCAGGGATTTTAATAGGAATAGAGGTTTATTTACCTATATATATGCAAAATGTTTTAGGATTTAGTCCTACAGTTGCTGGAGTGTCTATGGCACCTATGTCTATTGCTTGGTTCTTATCTTCATTTGTTTTGTCTAAAGCTATCCCTAAATATGGTGGAAGAATAGTGATTGGCGTATCTACTCTAATTTTGCTTATTAGTTGTGTGTTTTTGTCTACTTTAAGTAGTGAATCTCTATTAGTATCAGTTATAGTTTATGGGTTCATTATGGGCTTTGGATTTGGAGGAGCTTTTACTACATTAACAATAATGGTACAAGAGTCAGTGGGATATAACAAAAGAGGAGCAGCAACAGCTTCGAATTCCCTAGTGCGTACACTAGGTCAAACTATAGGAGTAAGTGTTTTTGGAATTATATTAAATATGAATATAATTAAATATTTCAATAATATAGGAAGAAAGGGAATAGAACCTAACAATTTGTATTCCAAGGCAACTTTGAGTAGTGGAGTAAGTTTGCACCAGATAAAGCAAGCTTTAAATTCAGGACTTCATGAAGTATTTATAATATTTATCATAATTGCTTTAGTATCATTGATACTTTCTTTTATATTCGACTCAAAATTAAAAAATAATTCATGTGAACAATAAGTTATTTAATTAATTTGTTTTCAATTTGTTTATCTTTAATTTTTTTATTCATAAAATTTTCTAGTAGGGTCTTTATTAAGGCTATAGTGGGAACTCCAAGTAACATTCCTAAAACACCAAAAAAACCTCCACCAAGAACAATTCCTAGTATTATAAGTAGTGGACTAATTCCAACCTTATCTCCAATAATCTTTGGAGATATGAACCACCCATCAATATTACTTAAGGTTGTAATAAATAGTACCAACTGAACACATTTCATTGGGCTAAAGAATATTGTTATTATAACAGCGGGAACCATTCCTATAATATTTCCAAAATAGGGAATCATATTTGTTACCCCTATTACTAAACTAAAAGGTAAAGCGTAAGGTATTTTTAATATCGTAAATCCTATAAAAGTAATAATACCAAAAATAATAGAGTCAATCATTTTCCCAACAAAATATTTCTTAAAAGTAGTATTAACTATTTTAAAAAAATTAATTATTTTAATAGCAACAATTTCATTTAAAACAGAATAAATAAATTTTTTAAGATTAAAAATAATAGATTCTTTATCAATCAAGAAGTAAATTGAAATTACGATTCCAGACATTAATTTCATAAAAAAAGAACCTAAACCCATTAGGTAATCAATTATAAGTTGAAAACCGGGGCTAAAATATGCAGATACATCCTTGTTAAAAGTACTAAGGTAACTATCTAAGTAAGAAGTAGCATCAAATTTGTTTAGTAGTTCATTTTTAGATAAAAAATTGGTAGACCATTTATACGCTTTATTTGCAAAGTGAGGGATATTATTAAATAAATCAACGGAGCTTTTAATAATATTAGGAGTAACTAAAGTGATTATAAAAATTATTATGCCTATAAATATTGTGTAAATTATGCATATGCTATAAATTCTTTTCATTTTTGTTCTATTTTCAATAAACACCATAAGTGGGTTAAGTAAATAAGCTATAACGAAACCCCAAATAAAATAAGTAAGCAAAGAAAAAAAATTATTTAATACTGAACCTATATTTTCAACGTTATTTACTATTCTATAAAGTACAAGAGTAATTATAATAATAGGGACAAGTTGTATATATGGTATCTTTTTATATTTAATCAATGCAATTCCTCCGATCAATATTTAGCGCGCTTATTATAAAATTAATGTAGTATTATGTAATTGTAATATTGTAGATTAGAAGAAGATGATTGTAGCTTATTTAATTATATCATTCTTAAAACAATTTATTAATATTCATTTTAAAAAAATAACGACATATTGCGTAATAATAGTAGGTTACAGAAACAGGTAACACGCCTTACAATTTCTGTTTGCAAACATGTGCGATAATGTGCTATAATATAGTTATATTTAATACTAATGTTATCTTTTAGGTAGTGATGCTGATTTTTTTTATTTATTTGTATAAATAATGGATATAACATGGAAATTCAATAAATGTATTTATGAAAACATGAAAGACAGCAGGGTAATTCATGTTGTCTTTTAATGTTTGTAATTATATACATTGAATTTTCAGATACTTGTAATTAAAAAGATCATATCATTTTAAAGTTCAACACAAATTTTAGTGAAAATTAGTAGTGGTAACATATGTACATAAAATAATAAACAGAAAGGCTTTATAAGCCAAGAGGAGCGAATTATTATGGAAGAAATGATTTTAGATGCATTTGAAAGAATTCCGACAAATAAAAAATTTGTAGAGGAAGGTTTTATTGCAGGTGTTATGTATGGCGATGGCGTTAAGGAAGCAACTTCTATGAAGGTTCAAGACGTAGACCTAATAAAAGTTCTAAGAAAACATGGTCCTAATGCTAAAATATGGATTAAATACGGAGAAGATAAGAAATTTGGATTTATAAAAGAAGTTCAAAGACATCCTGTAACAGCAAAGATTAATCACGTAGACGTACAACTTGTTTCTAAAGATCGTGAAATAAAAATGCAATTACCTATTTCTTTCAAGGGAGAAGAGAATGTAGCAGCCAATCTACTTGAGTTGAAGATTTATAAAGCTGAGATAGATGTTGTTGGAAGCATGGGTATATTACCTGATGGAATAAGTATTGATATATCACAAAAAATACTTGGAGATACAATTACAATAAAGGACTTTGATTTAAATAATCAAATAAAAGTTACTGATGATGAAAATCAAATTTACGCAGCTATAGCACAAATGAAAGAAGAAGTGACTGAAGAAGTTACAGCTGAAGCAGTTGTTGCTGAAACTGAAGCTAAATAATAAAATAGTAATTATATAATAATAAAAGGATGAACATGAAAAGTTCATCCTTTTATCTATTATGGATAAAATTTAAAATGTTTTGATGATGAGGTAAGAAAAAGAATATAAGTAAATAGATACTTATTATTGTGAGTAAAATTAGGAGGCTAAAGAATGGCAAATATATTGAGATATTCAAAAAAACAATTAGATAGAACATTAAAAGATTTCGGAAAGAGAGAAAATATAGGTTCTAATGACACATCCGAGTGGATAAGACTAATAAACGATTTTATATATGAATTTGAACTAAAGTCTGAAGTTAATGAAGTAGATAAACTTTCTATAACAACTAGCAAAGAAGAACAAGTGGTAATTGAAAAAATGATGTATGCACTAGAAGGTACAAAAACTTCTTTGAATTACATTTTTGATGGTAATATTACTTATATAGAAGAATAGGTTATTATAACAATAAAATAAATATTAAAGGAAGCCATTTAATTAAATGGCTTCCTTTAAAAAGTTCATATCATCGAAAAATTATTAAATGGAATCTAAAGAACATATAAATAAAAGTTTATTTTGAACTAGTACCTTTATTTGCATAGGATTGATTATTTAGCTTTTTTGTCTCTTCTAAAGCAGCATCACTATTGCTACTACTCATATTAGACATACCAGCACTTGATAGATTATTTAATTGTTTTGTTTCTTCTAAAGTAGAGTCACTAGTGCTGATAGACATATTTGACATAGTAGAATTTGAAACACCACTAGTACCTTTATTTGAAGCTGATTCATTATTCAATTGAATTGTTTCTTGTAGAGTAGAATCACTAGTGCTACTTGACATACCAGCATTTGAGTAAGAGCTTGAACCTCCATTAGCAGCTGATTGTTTATTTAATTTTTTTGTTTCTTCTAAATTGTTATTCATAAGTATCTCTCCCTTCTAATATAAAAATTACACTGTTATCCAGCACAGTATATAGTTTACCCATTTTATCTTAAAATATAGATGAAAATATTGAGAATTTTTACTTGAAAATTTTAAGATTATAAAAAATTCAAGATCTTATTATATATTGTAGCAGCGGCGATGTGATATTTAAAAAATAAATCTAAATAGTGAAGTTTATAAGTTATATTGCAATAAATATAATAATCAGTTATACTAAATATAATGATATTTTAACGTATTTTTTTATTTATTAATGTGTAAACGATTCAATAAGACTAATTTCAAAAAGGAGTTTTGCTAAAATGGCTAAATATATAATGGCACTTGATCAAGGTACAACCAGTTCAAGGTGTATTCTATTCAATGAAAAGGGACTTATTGTAACGTCCGCTCAAAAAGAATTTACTCAGATTTTCCCAAAAGGAGGGTGGGTAGAACATGACCCAATGGAGATATGGTCAAGTCAAATTAGCGTTGCAACAGAAGCGATGGCTGAAGTTAAGGCTACGGCGTCTGATATAGCAGCAATAGGTATTACAAATCAAAGAGAAACTACTGTAGTTTGGGATAGACGAACGGGAGTTCCAGTATACAATGCAATTGTATGGCAATGTAGAAGAACTGCTGAGACTTGTGATGAATTAACACAAAAAGGATTTGATAAAATTGTTAGAGCTAAAACTGGATTGATTTTAGACGCTTATTTTTCTGGAACAAAAATAAAATGGATATTGGACAATGTAGAAGGCGCTAGAGCGGAAGCTGAAGCAGGAAATTTATTGTTTGGTAATATAGATACTTGGTTAATTTGGAATTTAACAAAAGGAAAAACATATGTAACAGACTATTCTAATGCTTCAAGAACAATGCTATTTAATATTCATGAACTTACATGGGATGACGAAATTTTAAAAACATTGAACATACCAAAATCAATGCTTCCAGAAGTTAAACCTTCAAGTTGTGTATATGGAAACACTGATATTTCATTGTTTGGAGGGGAAATTCCAATTGCTGGAGCGGCTGGAGACCAACAAGCCGCATTATTTGGACAAACTTGCTATTCACCAGGAACAGCTAAAAATACATATGGGACAGGCTGCTTCATGCTTATGAATACGGGAGACAAAGCAATTCAATCTAAACAGGGATTACTTACAACGATTGCTTGGGGAATAGATGGAAAAGTAGAGTATGCTCTTGAGGGTAGTGTATTTATAGCTGGAGCTGCTATACAATGGTTAAGAGATGAGCTACGTATGATTGACAATGCTGCTGATTGCGAAGAATATGCTAATGCGGTAGAAGATACAAATGGAGTATATGTAGTTCCGGCTTTTGTTGGACTTGGAGCACCATATTGGGATCCTTATGCAAGAGGAACAATTGTAGGTCTTACAAGGGGAGCAAAGAAAGAACATTTAATAAGAGCAACCCTCGAAGCACTTGCTTACCAAACGCATGATGTTTTAAAAGCAATGCAAGAAGATTCTGGAATTATACTTACAGAACTTAAAGTAGATGGAGGAGCTTGCAATAACAATTTCTTAATGCAGTTTCAATCTGATATTTTAAACGTTCAAGTAGACAGACCAGAGGTTACTGAAACTACAGCACTCGGTGCGGCTTATCTTGCAGGGCTAGCAGTAGGATATTGGAAGAGCAAAGATGAAGTATCAAAGCATTGGTCAATATCAAGAAGTTTCAAACCTATTATGACCGAGGAAAAAAGAAAAGAATTACTTCATGGATGGCATATAGCTGTTAAAAGATCAGGCATAAAACTTGAATAGTAGTAACGAAATATTAATTGTTAATAATAATTAGTTATGCTATTATTAACACATGAAATATAAAAGAATAACCTAACACAGGGGAGTTGGATAGGCCAACTGAGAAAAAGAACTTTAATTCTTTGACCCTATAACCTGATCTGGATAATGCCAGCGTAGGAAGTTGTTTATTGGTGTATTATATATGTATATATTTTTATATATCAAGATGATTTAAACACGAATCCTATGGGTTTGTGTTTTTTTGTTTTATAAATAAAATGGATGAATAGCGCCGCAGGTGATGATTCAACATTTAAAAAATAATTATTTTAGGAGGGAATTGATATGAAAAAAGTTTTAACTATAGCAGGTTCTGACAGCTCAGGAGGAGCAGGTGTACAGGCAGATTTAAAAAGCTTAAGTGCGAGTGGCGTATATGGGATGAGTGTAATTACAGCGGTAACAGCACAAAATACTATGGGAGTTTTTGCAGTGCAAGACTTGGGCGAAGAAATCATCAAGGCACAAATTGATGCTATTTTTACAGACATAGTTGTAGATGCGGTTAAAATTGGTATGGTTTCTGTAATCTCAACTATTGATGTGATAAGTGAGAAATTAAAACAATACAAGCCTAAAAACGTAGTACTCGATCCCGTAATGATCTCAAAAAGCGGTTATTCACTGTTAAAGCCAGAGTCAAAAACGGCTTTGGTTAAAAAATTAATTCCACTAGCGTCAATTATTACACCTAATGTTCCAGAGGCTGAAGAAATTTTAAAAGAAGTAAATTCAGATATTACGAGCATTGAAACAGTAGTAGATATGGAAAATGCAGCAAAAGAAATGTACAAGCTAGGATGCAAAAATGTGCTTTTAAAGGGAGGACATATGAAGGGGGAGGCCGTAGATGTATTTTATGATGGAAGTGAAATTATACATTTTACTTCTGAGAGAATAAATACAAAAAATACTCATGGAACTGGATGTACTTTGTCTTCAGCTATAGCTGCAAATTTGGCGCTTGGCTATAGCATGAAGGATTCAATAAAAAATTCAAAGCAGTATATAACAACGGCTATAAAGCATTCTTTAGATATTGGGCATGGGGTGGGACCTACAAATCATTTCTATGAATTATATAAAAAAGCAGGGATGGCAAATGATTAAGGATAGTGAAAAACTGGGTTTTTAGCAGCGAGTTATGCAAAGTTAATAACACAAAGTTTAAGGGGATTCAATAATGTATTAGTATGTATCATATTTTAGCAGTAGATATTACTTTATAAAACGTGATTTATTACTTGGAGCTACAATGCCCGTTATGATTATTACAGGATTTATATAAACAATAATTTGGAGGATGATGTCAAAATGGAAATTAATAAGAAAATAATTAAATTACTAAACAATTTAAGAGAAAAAACCCCATTGGTGCACCAAATAACAAATTATGTTACCGTTAATGATTGTGCCAATATTACACTAGCAATAGGTGGGTCACCGGTTATGGCGGAGGATATTCATGAAGTTCGCGAGATGGTATCACTTGCATCTTCACTTGTTATAAATATAGGAACATTAAATAGTGTAATTATAGAGGCTATGATTGAGGCAGGAAAGATGGCAAATGAATTAAACATACCTGTTATCTTAGATCCTGTCGGAGTAGGTGCAACAACTTATAGAACAGAAACTTGCAAAAGAATTATAAATGAAGTGAAATTAGCAGTTATTAGAGGGAATTTATCCGAAATAAAAACAATTTACGGAATTAAAACTATAACAAGAGGTGTAGATGCTAGTGAGAGTTTTTCTGTAGACAGTGATGAGTTTACAAGAGAGAAAGAAATGGCAAGGAATTTTGCTGTTAAATTTAATACGGTAGTAGTTATAACAGGTGCTGTAGACATTATATCGGATGGTAAGACTCTTTACACCGCATCAAACGGTCATAAAATAATGTCTAGGGTTACAGGTACAGGATGTATGTGTACTTCCGTTATTGGTTGTTATTTAGGCGCTGGAGATAATAATTTAATAGCAGCACTCGCAGGAATTGTTTCAATGGGTATTGCAGGAGAAACAGCTTATGAAAGATTAGATAAAAATAGCGAAGGATCAGGAACATTTAAAGTTAAAATGCTAGATGCTATTTACAATTTATCTGAAGATCTAATAATGGAAAGGAGCAAAATAAATGAAGAATAATGTGAATTATAGCCTTTATCTCGTTACAGATAGAGATGTATTGGTGGATTTAGATATATTTGCAGCAGTGGAGGAAGCAATAAAAGGCGGGGTTACATTAGTCCAGCTTAGAGAAAAGAGATTAAGTACTTTAGAGTTTTATAATATTGCAGTGAAAATAAAAATTATTACAGATAAATATAAGATTCCCCTAATAATAAACGATAGAATTGATATTGCACAGGCCATAGATGCAGCGGGGGTACACATAGGTCAAAGTGATATGCCAGCGACTATTGCGAGAAGTATAATAGGAGATAATAAGATGCTAGGGGTTTCTACTGCAACACTTAAGGAAGCACAAAGGGCAGAAAAACAAGGAGCAGATTATGTGGGTGTTGGAGCGATGTTTCCTACAACTACTAAAGATGATGCAAGTGCAGTTTCTGTATTAAGTTTAAAAGAAATAAAAGAAAAAATTTCTATCCCTGTAGTTGCTATTGGTGGAATTAATGAAAAAAATGTAAATTTATTAAAGATAGCAAATATTGATGGAATAGCTGTTGTTTCAGATATTCTCGGGAAAAAATCTGTAAGGTCATCAGCACAAAAGCTATGTTCTTCCATAAAGCAGAAATAATAGTGGGGGGGATTTATAATGTTTATCAAGCCGACTGGATTCGAAAAGAACCTATCTGGAAACGAGGTAGATAAGGTAATCTATTCAAATATTCCAGGATTAAAGGAAGAAATGCTTTGCATGAACTATTGGACAAAATTGAGTGGCATGAATAAAGATATTATGAATGTACAGGAGATTGAAGCATACAACAAGAGTAGTTTAACAACTGTTGGATCAATTGTGGACTTAGAAAATTACGAAGAATCCTTTAGCATGCAAGAATTAATAAACAAGATAAATACTATTAGTTCTATGCCAAAATCTGAAAGATTCCATGAGGATGGGAAATTAGTAGTTCAAGAATATTATAATAAGTTAATAAAGAATTGCAATATTGAAAAATTAATGGACTTATTGGATATCAAATATGCAATAACCATTAGAAAGACTGTGATGAGGACATTCCCAACCTATGATAAAATATTTAAAACTGGAGATAACTATGAATTTGACAGATTTCAGGAGACCGCTGTTTATCCTGTTGAACCAATTGTAATTCTGCTATCAAGTGTGGATAAAAAGTGGTATTTTGCACAGATGTATAATTATTTAGCATGGATACCCGAAAAAGATGTGGCAATATCTAGTAAAGAAGAAATTTTTGATTATCTTAAAACAGAAAATTTCTTAGTAACTACAGGGAAAAGAGTATTTACAAATTATAACCCATTAAATGAGCAATTATCAGAAGTGAAATTTGACATGGGAATTAAAATACCACTTGCAGATATTAAGGAAATAGAAGGGGATATTTATGGTCAAAATTCCGCAGGTAATTATGTGGTTAAGCTTCCAACCAGAGATAATAAGGGAAAGGTAGAATTCAAAAAAGCTCTGATTGCAAAAAATGAAGATATCGCATTAGGGTACTTATCTTATACCAGAAAAAATATCATAGTTAATGCCTTTAAATTTTTAGGCGAAAGATACGGATGGGGTGGAATGTTCAATTCTAGAGATTGTGCAAGTTTTATAATGGATGTTTATAGAACTATGGGTATTAAGCTTCCTAGGAATTCCGAGGATCAGGGAAAACTCGCAGTGGGCAATTTCTATGAAATGCCGGAAAATATGACTATGGGAGACAGAGAAAAGTTACTGAATAAATTGAAGCCTGGAACGCCAGTATTTATGAATGGGCATGCGATGATTTATATAGGTAAAGAAAAAGGTCAATATTATGCTATTCATGATTTTTCAGGCTTTTATAAACCACAGCAGGATGGGAGCTTAAAATATTATAAGGTACGCGAAGTGATGGTTTCTCCATTGTGTATAGTATTATCAGAGGATGGTAAAACATATATTGAAGGATTATACGGAGCTAGAGATTTTGTTAATGTGGATTAATTAGCCTGACAATTTCGGTCCAGCGAAAAGCAAGAGCTCCTCCAATAAATATAGATATACGATATAGTATGAAGTTTATCCATAGTGTTTTGAAATAAGAAGAGCAGAAACATTGAAATTCCACGTTTCAATCTCTTATTTCAAGTCACGTAGGAGAAACTTCATAGGATTGCACTATTATTTGTTCCTAGAAATTATATCAGCGTGGATTTTACTCCATGCATAATCTAGCGCAGAATCTAAATTATTATTATTCTTACCACCACCTTGTGCAGAAAAGGCACTTCCACCACCTTTGCCGTCTATTAGAGTTATGGCATCTTTTAAAATGGAGCTCATGCTAATTATATTCAAATCCTTCGAGCACATAAATAAAAGATTTGCTTTATCTTGAGATTTTACTCCAAATAAGACTATAACCTTTGGAGAGGATACTAATTTTGTTGCTAAGATATTAGTATATTTTAAATCCCCATTATCATAAATGCATTTAAGCATCCTGATATCTTCTATTTTTGGGGCTGCCTCTAACATATTTTGAACTTCGTACTGCGCAACCTCTGACTTTAGGGCCCTTTTTTCAGTAAGTGCTTTATTAAGTTCATCTGAAAGTCGTTCTACAACGGACAAAACTGTAGCATTATTGCAGGAAAAAAGTTTAGACATTTTTTCCATGGATTCATGTTTTAAGGCATAATCAGAAACAGCCCTTTGTCCACATATAAATTCAATTCTTATTCCAGTCTTATACTTTTCAAATTTTGTAACCTTAATTAATTGAACCTCAATAGTTGAACTAGGATGTATACCACAACATGGGTTTATATCAATATCACCTATCTTAACTATTCTTACTTTTTCACCAGCATTTATTGGGAGCTTTTTTAGCGATAATTTTTTTAGTTCAGAGTTAGTTGGATATAGTACTTCTACTTTAATATTGTCTAATACAATTTTGTTAGCTTTTTTTTCGGCAATTTTAATTTCATTATTGCCAATAACTTTATCAATATCAATAGTTGTAGAATCCGTGCCGAGGTGAAACCCAATAGTAGTTGCATTAAATAGATCAGAAATAGCAGCAGAAAGTATATGCTGCCCTAGATGCTGTTGCATATAGTCAAACCGTTTATCAAAGTCTATGATGCATTTAACCCTATGAATTTTTAAAGGGTTCACGGCAACTACATGATAAATTTTTTCATCTTCTTCATACACATAGGTTACAGCGGCACCATTTATATATCCAGTATCACTTGGTTGACCACCACCTTCAGGGTAAAAATAGGTTTTGTCAAGTTCAACGTGATACTTGTTTTCTTTTTGGATTACGTTTATGACTTCAGCTGTAAATTCTGCTTGATATGGATTTTCGTAATATAACTTTTCCAAAGTTTTGCATCTCCTTTTGCGAGCTAGGCTTCAATAGAATACATGATGTGTTTTTAATCTAATTGTACCATAAAAATATTATGCTACAAAATAATACCGGGTTTTTACTTTGATTTTGTCATAAATTAGTAATAAATTCTAAATTATACAAAGAAAAATCAGAAAAAAAAAGGTTTACACTATATTTTGTAGAATATAATATTTTGAGAATGTTCTAAAAATAAGTCAATTCAGTTATAAAGTTAACGACATTTCAATGGATTTTTAAAGGGGAAATTAAAATGAGTGAATATGTTAATGATAATGTATTACAAGAAACAGATATTGATAAAGTTATTGAGTTATCAAAGGTTTTGTTATTTGAAAATGATAGAAATGCTTTGCATAGCAAGTTAATTAATATAATAAATAGTTATTTTAAAGTTAAAAGGGTATTAATTTTAGAACGTGTAAATAGAAATTTTGAAGTAGTAATAGAATGGAAAGAGCAGTGTGGTGAAGCAATTTTTTATAATGAAAGAAATATTAAAGACACCTCTAATATATTTAGAGGCACCTCTAATATATTTAGAGGCATTATAGAAGAAGTCTGTGATTGCAAAAAAGAAAAAGTAATTAATAAAGGTAGTGAAGGTTTTGAAGTTTTTTACCCATTGATTTACAAGGAAGAGTTATTAGAAATTATATACATAGAGAAAAATGTTGAATATAGTCATATGGATTTAAAAATGCTTGAGCTAATTTGCTTTCAGGTTGCGGCTGTTATGGAAAGAATAAGTATAGAAGAGGCTAAAGTTCAGAAAATTGAAAGTGAAGAAGAATATAAAAAGTTATTTGAATTATCTCCTGATGCTATATGTGTGCACAGCGGTGGGAAAATAGTATTAGCTAATCCTGCGACTGAAGGATTATTCGATGTGAAGGACTCTAAGGATATAATTGGAAGAAGTATTATGGAGTTTGTTCATCTTGATTACATTGATATTGCTAGGAGTAGAATAAATATAATATATGAAGGCGGAATGACGACACCATTTATTGAAGAGAAATTTCTTACAAGTGGTGGGTCTGTTATTGATGTTGAGTTAGGCACAGCTGCTTTTAAGTATAAGGGGGAGCTAGCAGTTTTAATAGTGACTCGCAATATTGACAAAAGAAAAAAGATGGAGAGAAATCTAAGGGAGAGTGAAACCCTATTAAGGGAGATAACTGAAAATACTTCTGATATGATTATAAAAACAGAT
Source organism: Clostridium sp. CM041 (assembly GCF_055081035.1). Taxonomy (NCBI): domain Bacteria; kingdom Bacillati; phylum Bacillota; class Clostridia; order Eubacteriales; family Clostridiaceae; genus Clostridium; species Clostridium sp. CM041. Next base: position 1,428,675 of record NZ_CM143648.1, on the reverse strand, counting down.
ACTGATGGTAGAATTAAATATATTACAGCTGCTCAAAAGGCGATACTTGGGTATGCTACAGATAATGTCATTGAAAGGCACGTTTTTGATTTTGTTTACGGGGATGATAAGAAAAATGTATTAAGGGAAATTAGAAAACTAATTACTTCAACTACAAATGAAAAATTCAAATGTAGATGCTTGCATGCAAATGGAGATATTGTATGGTTAGAGATTTGTGGTAGTAAATTATTAGATGATAATAATAAAGTTAAAGCCTTAATATTGTCATCAAGAGATATTACTAAGCGACTTGAAAACGAAGGGATAATGAAAGAAAATGAGGAAAAGACAAGATTTTTAAATCAAGCAATAAAATATGATAGATTTAGGACGGATTTTTTTGCGAATATATCTCATGAATTAAGAACACCGATCAATGTTATTTCGGGTACGATCCAGCTTATGGAACTTAAATTCAAGGAACTCTTTAATGGAAATGAGGGTAAAAGCAAGGAATATTTAAAAACTATGAAACAAAACTGTTATAGATTAATAAGATTGACTGACAACTTAATAGATGTAACAAAAATAGATGCGGGATATTTTGAAATTCATTTAAGTAATTGTAATATTGTTAGTATTATAGAGGAAATAACTTTGTCTGTAGCTGAGTATGTATCAAATAAAGGAATATCACTTTTATTTGATACAGAAATGGAAGAAAAAATAATAGCTTGTGATAAAGATAAAATAGAAAGAATAATGTTGAATCTCATTTCAAATGCAATAAAATTCACAAATTCAGGTGGAAATATTTTAGTATATATTTTTGAAAAAAAAGATAGTGTTGTTATCTCTGTTAAGGATACAGGGATTGGAATAGAAAAAGAAAAGCAACAATGTATTTTCGAAAGATTTATTCAAGTTGATAAGTCACTTACGAGAAATAGAGAAGGGAGTGGCATAGGATTATCTTTAGTTAAGTCGTTAGTAGAAATGCATGGAGGTAAAATGTTTTTAGAAAGCGAGATTAATATAGGAAGTAAATTTAGTTTTGAACTTCCTATAAAAAAGTTACTAGATATTGAGGAAGTTTTTGTTGATAATAATTTGAGTGTTAATAGTAATATTGAAAAGATTAAGATTGAGTTTTCAGATATATATTAATGTCTACTACCTTAGGGTTATACAGGAAACCGTGCTATAAATAGCATGGTTTTTTTTATAAGCCACCCGGCAAGGTAGGTTTTTTAAGTGAAAATCCTGTAACAGATAGTGGAATTTAAGAATTTGATTATTTTAGGTGATTAGCTTATTATATATATTGGGGTATTAGTATTTAGTGAAATTAATGCCGTGCTTAAAAAAGTATTAATTCGAAGAAAATCTTATGTTTTAAGGAGAAAATTTATGAAAGATAAAAGAATACTACTAGCGAATAGTTTATTATTAGGAGCGTTATTGTTATTTATTTCAATACCCTTAATAGCAATAAAGGTATTTAGATTACAGGGTTCTATAAGCGGGGATACCTCACTTCTACTTTCTGGAGGGTCAAGTGTTATAGCACTTGGTGGAATTGCTTTATTATATTGCAGGATTACTAAAAGAAGCTTTAATAAGGTAATGGTAATAAAGAAGATATCTCTAAAGCAAGTTTTTTTAATTATGTCTATATCAGTCGGTACTTATATTTTTGCAATAGGCGTTAATATGATAAGCATGAAGTTATTTCCCATTGCAATAAAGGATAGTATGGCAATATCTAAATTACTAAACAGTAGTTCAACATTATTAGGGTTAGTGGTGATAGTTTTGGTGCCAGCATTTTTTGAGGAAATATTTTTTAGAGGAATTTTCTTAGATGCTTATGAGGGGATAAATAAAAAAATTAAATTTTTTATAATAACTGCAATCTTTGCAACCTTTCATGGTAATGTAATGCAAATTATTTACGTAATGTTTTTAGGACTTGTTCTATTAAAGGTAAGGGAATATACAGGATCGATTGTAGGGAGTATGACACTTCATGCAGTAAATAATGCAATATCTTTTATTTTAAGTAAAGTCGTAATGAATTATATGAAGCTTGCGAATAATGGAATAAAGAATGGTGTGATAGATCAAACACAGGTACAAGCAGTTGCGACAACTGATGCAATGGATGCTAGTTTAACTGTAATTTTACTTAGAGCTTCAATATTTTTACTAATCGGAGGATCTATATTATTTATAAACTTAAGAAAATTAAAAGAATATAAAGAGGGAAAATATGAATCAGAACTCATTGAAGAAGAAAAGGACATTGAAGGAAAATATATAGAAAGAAAAGAAGAAATTATAGATATAGATAAAAAACAATATATTCCATTAGTTATATATTTTATTTCTATGACTGTGCTGGTTGTTCTAAGGTATTAAAGCATCTTCTGCGAAGATGAGTACCGGGGAATTTACAGCTTGACAATTTTTTTCTTTATGATAAAATATAAAAAATACAAATTTTAAATCGTATAACCTCAATAATATGGTTTGGGGGTTTCTACCAGGAACCTATAATTCCTGATTACGAAGAAGATACAATTATGTTTATCTTCTTTGTAGTCAGGATTTTTTATTTTTTGATAATTAAATCATCTCCTGCAGAGCTGAAATGTAATTAAAATTAAAAGGAGGACAATATGGAATTTGAAAATTTACCTAAAATTGATTTACATTGTCATTTGGATGGAAGTGTAAGACCGGGAACAATAATTGATATAGCAAAAGAAGAGGGTATAAGTATTCCCTACTATGATATTGAAAATATTAGAAAAGAAGTTACAGCCCCAGCAGAATGTAAATCGCTTGATGAGTATTTAAAAAGGTTTGAAATCCCGAATTTAGTAATGCAATCAAAGGAGAGTTTAAGAAGAATTACATTTGAACTTCTTTGCGATTGTGCAAAAGAAAATGTAAAATATATTGAAGTTAGATTTGCACCACTACTTCATATAACAAAGGGTTTAAGTGTAGAAGACGTAATAGAGAGTGTAATATCTGGGATTAAATATGCAGAAGAGAAATATGATATAAAAGGAAATGTAATACTTTGCTGCATGAGATTTATGTCTATTGATAAAGCCTTTGAGGTTGTAAAAGCTGGCAGAAAGTACCTCTTGAAAGGTGTAGTTGCAATAGATTTATGTGGATCTGAAGGAGAAGGCTTTTGTGAAAAATTTATAGAACCTATATCATTAGCTAAAGAATATGGATATAGAGTAACTATCCATGCAGGTGAAACAGGAATAGGAAAAAATGTCCTTGAAGCAGTGGAACTTTTGGGGGCAGAAAGGATAGGTCATGGAGTATTTATTAAAGACTGCATTGAAGCCTATAACATTGTAAAAGATAAAGGAATTACCCTTGAAATGTGCCCAACAAGTAACATCCAGACTAAAGCAATTGATACTTTTGAAAAACACCCAATTCATGATTTTTTTAATGATGGAATAAGGGTGAGCGTCAATACTGATAATAGAACTGTATCTGACACAAATATGACTAAGGAATGTGATGTATTATTAAGAGAATTTAACATTACGTTTGAGGAATATAAACAAATTTATCTTAATAGTGTTGATGCAGCATTTGCTGATTTAGAAACAAAGGAATGGTTAAGGAAATATATCTAAGTGATTAATACCCTAGTATATTAATCAAAAATTTGGTAGAATAATATTATTTAAATAAGGTTAAATACATACCAAGTGATAATCTAAATTTAGTAGAACTTAATATATGGGCGGGCAATTTGATGTGTGGAACACTAGGATATGTCAATCCTATAGATTTATTAAAAAAAGAAATGAGCGAAATAGAAGACTAGATTACAAATTAAGTTTTTTAATAAAGAGCAGATTTCATCCCATATTTAGGGATGAAATCTACTCTTTGTTTTTAAATAAGTTTCGAATATTAATTAACTTTCACACGTGTTAGAATTATTTTGCATTTATTTTTATCCCTTAATTGTATATTATACAAAATATAATACTTGGGTATTTTCTATATACTTATGTTAAACTAAAATTCACGCGAATAAATGTTAGAATAAATTCTAATATATTGGTAACTTACAAAGAGGAGGGAAGTGCGTAAACGTCGGAAGAAATTATTTAAATAGGTTGGTGAGCAAATTGAAAAGAAAAAGGGTGAGAAGTAAAAGGATTTTTTTTGCAGGTATGTTATTTTCCATAGCATTTATGGGTCTTGTGGGTAGAATGGTTTATTTAATGGTTATTAATGGGTCAGATTATAAACAGCTGGCATTAAACAATTGGACAAAAACTATAAAAATAGCTCCCCAAAGGGGGGAGATTCTGAGCAGAAACGGTTCAAAATTGGCATTAAGTGCAGATGTTTACAGGGTTGATGTTGATTTAAATGTATTTAAAAGATACTTAGAAGTTAAAAAAATACCAGAAGAACAAGCCATTGAACAATTGTCGCAGAAACTGGATGTTAAAAAGAGCGAATTTGAAAAAATATTAGATAGCAAAGATGGCAATGGCAAGCTACTTAAATTTGTATCATTGAAGAGAAAGGTTAATAAGAAGGGTGCAGATGCGGTTAAAGATTTAAAATATAATGGCATAATAATTTCAAACGATGTAGAGAGAATGTATCCAAATGATAGCGTTTTATCTCAGGTTATCGGACATACCAATTTGGAAGGGAATGGAATAAGCGGAGTAGAACAGAGTTATAATAATGAATTAGCAGGTATTCCCGGGGTAAAAGTGACAGAAGTGGATAGGAATAATAATGAATTGCCCTATAAAGAAGCAACCACGGTTCAACCTGTAAATGGAAAGGATTTAACATTAACTATAGATGAACAAATTCAAAATTTAGCTGAAAAAGTAGCAAAAGAAACATTGGATGAAAATAGTGCAAAGTCTGTAAGCATAATAATTATGAATCCGCAAAATGGTGAAATTTTGGCTATGGTTAATACACCGGGATATAATCTAAATAAGCCTTATGTAGAAGGGAAAACAGATAGTGAAGTACAGGAAATATGGAAGAATAGAGCTATCAGTAATGTGTTTGAGCCAGGATCAATTTTCAAGGTTATAACAGCGGCTGCTGCACTTGAAAATAACGTGGTGACGGACCAGGACCGATTTATAAGTAATGGAAGCATTAAGGTTGGAAATACAACATTGTATAATGATAATAAAGAAAATCATGGGGTTGAGACCTTTTCAGATATAATTAAAAATTCCGATAATGTTGGATTTGTTAAGCTGGGACAAAAAATTGGAGAGGAAAATTTTTATAAATTTTTAAAGGAGGCTAACTTTGGACAGAAAACTGGTATAGATCTGCCAGGTGAAAGTACTGGGTTAATAAAGGATTTAAATAGTATTAAGCCTATTGATCTTGCTACAATGGCCTATGGGCAAGGTGTAGCGGTTAGCCAAGTGCAGTATATCGCTGCCTTCAATGCGATAGCTAATGGAGGTACATGGATAAGACCCCATGTTATGAAGGAAATATCACATATGGTGGAAGATAAAAAAATTGTGGATAAAAAATATGATAATCTTGGTGAAAAGGTTATAACCAGCAAAGAAAAAGCAGCTGAATTAAGATTGTATTTGGAAAGAGCTGTTAAGGAGGGAACTGGAAAGGATACCTATATGGAGGGGTACCGCATAGCTGGAAAGACAGGAACTGCAAATAAGGTTAACAGTACTGCAGGGGGTTACGATTCTGGTAAATATGTAGCATCCTTTGCAGGTATGGCTCCTGCTAATAATCCAGAGGTGACATTGATAGTTACAATAGAAGAGCCAAACCCGGAAAAATATTATGCTGCCCAGACAGCAGTACCGGCAGCACGTAAGTTATTTTCAGGGTTGTTTAGAATACTTAACATGTCTACGGAAAATGTGAGTGATACAAATTGATACTAAATAAAAATAAAGAGCAGATCTCATCCCATATTAGGGATGAAATCTGATTTTGTTTTTTGAATAAGTCTTGAATATTAATTAACATTCACAGGTGTTAGAATTATTTTGCATTTATTTTTATTCCTTCTTTTTTAGCCTTATGTTGAAAGATTAAACCTAAAATTTGCAAAGCAATTAATGGAGTTAAAGCAACCATGGCAATTACGCCAAACCCATCAATTAATACATTAGCCCCTTCGATGGCCTCAGCGGCACCTTGTGCAAAGGCTAAAATAAAAGTTGCTGCCATAGGACCAGAAGCTACACCGCCAGAGTCAAATGCTATTCCTACGAATAGTTTCGGCACAAAATATGACATAATAATTGAAATTGCGTATCCTGGTAAAAGAAAATGCCACAACTGAATCCCGGGTACAACTATTCTTAACATTGATAATGCTACTGCAAAGGCAACTCCGATAGAAAGAGTAAAAATTACTGCCTTCTTTTTTATATATCCATGAGTAACAATTTCTATCTGATCTGTAAGTACATGCACAGCCGGTTCAGCTAATATTACCACTAATCCAAGTATGAACCCAACAATGACAAGAATCCAACTACTATGTAGGGAAGCAATACTGTGTCCGACTACAGTTCCAATCTCTATAAAACCAGCATTTACTCCTGTTAAAAATAATATCAGTCCAATAAAAGAATATAGAATACCTCTTAATATCTTTGAAAATTCCTTTTTTGAAAGCTTAAATGATATTTTATTGAATATAAAAAATAATAATAATAATGGAAGCAAGGTGAAAAAAACTTCACTTATCATAGTTGGCAATTTCTCAATAAATGGATTTATAATTGAGGTTGAGCTGACAGTGCTAGTGCTTAGGTCGCCAACAATTTTATCAGACTTTGATATAAGACTCATAATAATAACGGATAAAATAGCGCCTGTGGATGCTACTGCTACTAGTCCGAAACTATCTTCTTCCGAGGATATTCCATCTTTTTTTATTGAAGACACTCCTAACGCAAGTGCTAATATAAATGGAACGGTCATTGCGCCCGTAGTAGCACCAGAAGCATCAAATGATATTGCTAAAAATTCAGAAGATGTAAATAAAGATAGAACAAAAATAACCAAATATATTGCAGTTAACATTTTCTTTAATGATTTATTATAAATTATTCTTAATAAACCTATAGATAGCATAATTGCAATACCAATAGATACAACAACTAAAATCGAAAGTTTAGTTATTGACCCTGATGTTACAGTACTAACTTGAGAAGCAAGAATTTGCAAATCTGGTTCAGCAATTGTAATAAAAAAACCGAGTATTAATCCCGAAAAAACTAAGACCAATACTTTACTGTTTTTAGCAAGAGAACCTCCCATTAAAGTACCGATAGGGGTAACACCAGTGTCCACACCAAGTAAAAATATAGACAGTCCAAATATTATGAAAATTGCGCCTATTAAAAATCTAAGTATTAGGTGTGTTTCAAGAGGAATGATTGTAAAGTTCAGTAGTAATACTATTAAGGTAATTGGGAGTACAGAAAATAAAACTTCTTTAAATTTTTTAATAATGATATTCAAATATAAGACACCTCCATTTAAAGTTTGAAAATTAGGATATATATTATTAATTACTTACGTTTAATATGTAAAAATTCAATGAAATTGTTTACTTGCTCGACTTCTTGGTCCGTTAGATCATCAGTACCGATAAGGTGTACAGTGGTAATAGGAGATTGGGTACTATCTATATATCCTGCCGCTTTCATAATATCATCGTAGGGCATCTCAAGAGCTCTTGCTATGCATTTTAATACCAGTGGTGATGGATTCTTTCTTTCTCCATTTTCAAGTCGATGTATCTCCGTATGACTTATGTCTGCAAGTGAAGCTAGCTTACGACTAGATAAATTTCTTGAAGTTCTATGTTCAAAAATAAATTTCCCAATATCGCTCACGATAATACCTCCATTAAAATAATATATTGTAAGTATAACATAATTGTAACCTAAAAGCAACAATATCATGCATTTCGGTTCTCATAGGTTCCGTAATTATTGAAGAATAGAGGGAATAAATGTTGAAATGGAAGGAAATAAATCATGAAGGATGTGGTTAATTATATATCATTACTAACAAAGCACTGATTTACAATAAATTGGTGCTTTGTTAGTGGTTTTCCAAAAAAAAACAGCGATTTGTATACGGATTGCTGTTTTTTTATATAAAATATGGTATAATATAAAGTGGTTGGAAATTAAGCGCGGATGAAAAAACATACGAAAAACTTGTATTTTGTATGTTTCCTGGATGATTAAGAAGGAAGGAAAAGAAAGATGATAATGCTTCAGAAAATATATAATCTTTGTGAATGTTTTGAAAAGCAAGATAGAAAAGCATGTATTGTTAAATTAATAGATAAGGGCTACAGCGAAGGGTCTGCAACAATATATTATAACATTTGGAGGAGGCATTACATGGATTCGAGTAGTAAAGATTTAATGCTTTCAGGTATTTATATAGAAACTCATAGAGTAAGAAAACTTTTAGAAGAGTGTACTTTTATGGAACGTCAAAGGTATCTTGAAGCTTTAAGTAAAGAGCAACTTGTTAGAATAGCACAGGCAGTACTCAAATAAAATTACAAAACAAATTTGTTAAATAAAAGTAATTTATTTAAAGAGTTATGGGTGTTTTTTAGTTATAATTAAATAGTGGGTAATAATTTAAAAAACTAAAGGGAGGGTTATTTACATGGATGTAGAAAAATTAACGGTAAAGGTTCAACAATCCTTAAATGAGGCTCAATTATTAGCTGTAAAAAATAATCATCAACAGGTAGATACTGTGCATTTATTTGCAGCACTTATAGCTCAAGAGGACGGTCTTATTCCTAATATATTTAGTAAAATGGGAGTGAATATAGCAAAGCTTAATGAGGAGATTAACAAAGTAATAAATAGTATGCCAAAAGTTACAGGAAGTGGTGCAGATAGTGGATCAGTTTATGCTACTAGAAGGTTTGAAGAAGTTTTTGCACGGGCTGAAGATGAAGCTAAAAAGTTTAAAGATTCTTTTATAAGTGTAGAACATGTAATGCTTGGACTTATAGATGTGAATTCTAAAGACATTCGAGATATTTTAAAGAAATTTAATATAACTAAAGAAGCTTTTTTAAATGTGTTATCGACCGTTAGGGGAAATCAGAGAGTGGAAAATGCTGATCCAGAGGGCACTTATGAGGCGTTGGTGAAATATGGAATAAACCTTGTGGAGCAAGCTAAAAAACATAAATTAGATCCAGTGATAGGAAGAGATGAGGAAATTAGGCGAGTTATAAGAATACTTTCTAGAAGAACTAAAAATAATCCAGTGCTTATAGGAGAACCTGGAGTAGGTAAAACTGCTATAGTAGAAGGGCTAGCACAAAGAATTGTAAAGGGAGACGTACCAGAAGGGCTTAAAAATAAAATAATATTTTCTTTAGATATGGGAGCACTTATTGCGGGGGCCAAATTTAAAGGTGAGTTTGAAGAAAGACTTAAAGCAGTGCTTAAAGAAGTAGAAAATAGTGAAGGTAGAATAATTTTATTTATAGATGAAATTCATAATATTGTGGGAGCAGGGAAATCAGAGGGTTCTATGGATGCTGGAAACATGATAAAGCCACTGCTAGCCAGAGGAAGCCTTCATTGCATTGGGGCTACCACTTTTGATGAATATAGGAAATATTTGGAGAAGGATAAAGCCCTAGAGCGAAGGTTCCAACCAGTAACTGTCGAAGAACCTACAGTTGAAGATTCTGTGTCAATACTTAGAGGTCTTAAAGAAAAGTTTGAAATATATCATGGTATAAGGATTCATGATTCAGCCATTATTGCTGCAGCAAGGCTTTCGAATAGATATATAACGGCGAGATTTCTTCCAGATAAGGCAATAGATCTTATAGATGAAGCTTGTGCTATGATAAGGACTGATATAGATAGTATGCCTACAGATATGGACATGGCTAAACGTAAGATATTTCAGTTAGAAATTGAAAAGAAGGCTTTATCCAAAGAAAAGGATGAGGCTTCAAAGAAAAGGCTCATAATACTCGAAAAAGAGCTAAGTAATTTAAAAGATAAAGATAATGAGATGACAGCAAAATATGAGAAAGAAAAGTCTAAGATAGTTGAAATTAGAAATTTGAAAGCAGAGCTCGATGCTTCAAGGGGGGACATAGAAAAATCAGAAAGAGAATATGATTTAAATAAAGTGGCAGAGCTTAAATATGGAGTAATTCCAAAGCTAGAAGCTCAGATAAAAGAAAAAGAAAAAGAAATTCATAAAAATAATGAAACAGCCATGCTTAAAGAAGAAGTAACCGAAAAAGAAATTTCACAGATAGTATCAAAGTGGACTGGTATACCTGTAACAAATATCCAAGAAAGCGAGAGGAAGAAGCTCCTAAGACTTGAAGATGAATTATCTGAGCGGGTAATTGGTCAAAAAGAAGCCGTAACTGCAGTGTCAAATGCAGTAATAAGGGCGAGGGCCGGTATGAAGGATCCAAGAAGACCTATTGGTTCATTTATATTCCTTGGACCTACTGGTGTCGGAAAAACTGAACTTGCTAAAACTTTAGCTAAAATTTTATTTGAGAGTGGTGAAAACATAATAAGGATAGATATGTCGGAATATATGGAGAAATATTCTGTGTCAAGACTTATAGGGGCACCACCAGGATATGTAGGTTATGAAGAGGGCGGCCAGCTTACAGAAGCTGTTAGGCGGAAACCTTATAGCGTAGTATTATTTGATGAAATAGAAAAAGCTCACGAGGATGTGTTTAACATATTTCTTCAAATACTAGACGATGGACGCCTAACTGATAATCAGGGCAAGATTGTGAATTTCAAAAACTGCATAATAATTATGACTTCAAATATCGGAAGCAACTACCTCTTGGAAAACAAAGAAAGTGGAGGCATAGAACAGCATATCCGTGATAGAGTTATGGGCGAGCTAAAATCCAAATTTAAACCGGAATTTTTAAATAGATTAGATGATATAATATTATTTAAACCATTAGAAACAAAAGAAATAGAAGGAATAGTTGATATATTCTTAGCAGATATTCAAAATAGGCTTAAAGATAAAAACATATCAATGAAAGTAACTACGGATGCTAAAGAACTTATGGCAGAAGAAGGCTACGATCCGATCTACGGTGCACGTCCGTTAAAGAGATATATTGAAAATGTTTTAGAAACATCTATTGCAAAGAAAATTATTAGGGGAGATATAAATGATGGTTCTATCATCGGTGTAGATGCAAAGGATAATCAAATTATAATAGAAAAAATTTAACTTAATAGAGCTATTAAAAGTCACTTTTCATTGAGGTGGATTTTGACAGATAACGGTAAAAGCAAGATAATCTAAAAGATAATAATAAAAGCACTTACTTAGGTAGGTGCTTTTATTATTATTTTTATATGAAATCACTAAATATTAGGTGTCATCGCTAACAAGTGGCGGTGATAACATCTAGCATTGAAAGTTTAGTTAGTGATATAATATAACTAAAGAAGCTGATTTGTATGGTGTAGATTGAGCCAAGATTTGTGAGGGTGATTAAATGAATTTCTTAGTAAACTTAATAATAAAGACATCGGTAGATACATTATATTTGACAGGGATGATAATTCTTGTAGGATTCATCCTTGGCTTTTTAAGGGAGCATTCAATAGAAAATTTGCAAAGGAGTTTTGGATGGAAGGCAGTTGCTATTACCGCTATTGTAGGTGTTCCCATACATGAAATTTCTCATGCTATTTTTTGTTTTCTCTTTGGGCACAAAATTACAAAAGTGGTACTAATACAAAAGAGAGACGAAAATGGTGTACTTGGGTATGTAAAGCATGCCTATAATCCTAATAGTGTATATCAACAGATAGGTAATTTTTTCATAGGCACTGCACCTATATTCGGAGGAATTGCGTCTATAATAGCTTTAATGTACGTCATAATTCCTAAGACATATAATGAATTTATAACTATATCTATTAATAATTTAAATGTAACTAAATTAAACGGTATAGCTCTGAATGGAATAATGACTTCTTATGTTAATTTAATAAAAATAATCTTTTCAATTAAGAATTTTACTAATCCCTATTTTATATTGTTTTTATTTTTAGCTATATGTATTTCATCTCATATATCGTTAAGCTCTGCGGATATTAAAGGGGCCTCTAAGGGATTATTTATAATATTCCTAATAATATTAGGTCTCAATACCCTTGGCATTTCGAGATTTGTTATGGCTGAAGATATATTGAAATATAACATTGTATTAATAGGATTTCTCATAGTATCATTGATTTTTTCAAGTATAACTTACATTGTAAGTTTACTAATATCATTAATAAAAATATAATGAAATGAAAGCACTGTTTTGCAGCTATATTGGAAAACATAAAGAAGAGAGGCAATGTGTATGGGGAATGATAGTGTAGGATGTATTTAAATGAAAATATAACCATAAAAATTCAAGAGAAAAAGGTAACAACAATGATTAAATTCATTGTTGTTACCTTTTTTCTTCTTAGTTATTTGTTTATAATTTTTGATTCACTGTATAAGAAAGATGCGACACCTTTGAATAATACAACAGTTGAGTTTTTTTAAAAATAGAGTATACTATAAAAGAGAACGGAGGTTTTCTAATGCAATATTTGAAGGAAGAGGTAAGAAATAATATAGTAGAAGAATCTCTAAAGGAATTTAAACAAAGGGGATACAAAGGCACATCAATAAGGGGGATAGCTAAGAACTCTGAAACATCAGTGGGGAATTTTTATAAATATTTTCATAGTAAAGATGATTTGTATGAAAAATTAATTGGACCTGTATATGATAGACTAATGGATTACATTAATCAGTTTAATAAAGTAGAAATAAACGAAGAAGCAGATGTTATTTTTTATAAATTAATGGAAGAGATAATGGAGATATTTAAAGAAAATAGCATAGAAATTACAATATTACTTAATAAAAGCGAAGGATCGAAATATGAAAATTGTAAAAAGACCTTCGTTGAGTTCGTAACTAGAATAGTTTCAGAGAAAATGAAATATGAGCTTTCACTCCAGGGGAAAAGACTTAAAAATAATTTTATTATTTATCTTATATCATATAACCTTGTGGAGAGTATTTCTATCATTTTAAGAGAGAAAGACGACGGAGCTCAGGTAAGAAAACTTATTATTGATATAATAGATATATTTTATAAAAATATTATGAGCAAGTTAGATTGTGAAAATATAAGTTAGGAGATAAAAAATGAAGAATTTTATAGAACTAAAAAATGTGAAAAAAACTTATACCATGGGAGAAGTTATCATCAAAGCAGTAGATGATGTTTCATTTTCTATAGAAAAGGGTGAATTTGTTGTGGTTATTGGTGCTAGTGGTGCAGGTAAAACAACAATACTTAACCTTTTGGGAGGTATGGACCAGGTTACTACTGGAAATATTATTGTGGATGGCAATGATATAAGTGAATACAATAAAAAAATGCTCACAAAATATAGGCGTGACGAAATAGGATTTGTATTTCAGTTCTATAATTTAGTACAAAATTTAAATGCAATTGAGAATGTAGAGCTTGCAGTTGAAATTTGTAAAAACCCAATGAATCCTGAAGAAGTACTTAAAAATGTAGGCCTTGAAAATAGAATGCGGAATTTCCCGTCGCAGCTTTCGGGAGGAGAACAGCAAAGAGTTTCCATAGCGAGGGCCCTTGCAAAAAATCCTAAGTTACTTCTTTGTGATGAGCCTACAGGAGCGCTGGATTATAATACTGGTAAGTCGATACTTAAGTTACTATCTGATACTTCAAAAAAACATGGCATGACTGTCATAGTCATTACACATAATTCCGCTATAACCCCTATTGCTGACAAGATAATAACAGTTAAAAGTGGTAAAGTTGAAAGCGTAATGAAAAATGATAATCCAATGTCTATCGAAAGCTTGGAGTGGTAGAAGTGAAGAAAACATTTTTTAAAAATTTATTTAGAGATATAAAAAAGACACTTTCAAGGTTTTTATCTATAGTAATAATCATTGCAATGGGAGTAGCTTTTTATGCTGGAGTTCGAGCTACTAGTCCAGATATGAAAAAATCAGCAGATTTTTATTTTAATCAAACTGAGTTTATGGATTTTAAACTTATATCTACACTTGGACTTACAAAGGATGACTTAGCTGAGGTCCAAAAACTAAAAGGTGTAAAAAAGGCTGAGGGTTCATTTTCAATAGACGCAGTAGTTGAAAAAGATAAACATTCGATGGTGCTTAATGTTAATTCAATTCCTCCTGAAAGTGGCATAAATAAGATTAAGATCGTCACAGGAAGAATAGCAAAAGCTAATAATGAAGTTGTAGTTGAAGAAGGATTTTTAAAAGAAAATAAACTTAAAATAGGGGATGTTATAGAACTTAAATCAGGAAAAGATGCTTTAATAGATAATGACCTAAAAAATAGCAGATTTAAAATAGTAGGAACAGCGCTGTCACCTTTATACTTATCAGCTCAAAGACAGCTAAGTTCAGTTGGTAATGGAACTGTTCGGGGATTTATTTATATACTACCTGATGTATTTAAAAGCGATGTTTATACAGAAATATATGTAAAAGATGATAGTGAAGAATCAAAAGATAGTCTTATATTAAGTGAAGATTATAAAAAAACTTCTAACAATATGAAGCAAGATCTTAAGGACATTGGAGTTATAAGAAGTAAAGTAAGGTATTCGCAAATATTGAAAGCTACGCAAGGTAAAATAAACATAGCAGAAAATAATGATATTAAAAAACCAGAATGGTATGTTCTTGGAAGAGATGCTAATCTGGGATATGAAACATATAGACAAGATAGTGAAAGAATAGATAACATAGGCAAGGCCTTCCCACTTATATTTTTCTTAGTGGCAGCTTTAGTTAGCCTTACAACTATGACGAGAATGGTTCAAGAAAATAGAATTGAAATAGGAACTTTAAAAGCTTTAGGATATTCAAGAATGGCCATAACTACTCACTATTTAATATATGCACTTTTAGCTAGTATAACAGGTAGCATAGTAGGTGTGTCTTTCGGATTTAGACTTTTTCCTCCACTTATAATGAATGCTTATAGCTCGCTTTATTCTATTCCAAGTTCTTTAACTCCTTTTAACCCTAGTTTAGCGCTTCAATCTTCATTAATCGCTATACTATTTACAACTCTTGCAGCGGGAGCGGCGACACTTGAGGAATTAAGAGAAGCACCAGCATCTTTGATGAGACCAAAACCGCCAAAGGCTGGAAAGACTATATTACTCGAAAAAATAACTTTTATATGGAAAAAGTTGAGTTTTACAAGTAAAGTTACTGCAAGAAATATATTTAGATATAAACAAAGGTTTTTCATGACCGTAATAGGCATCGCGGTGTGTACAGGACTTATGATAACAGGATTTGGACTTAAATCAGGAATAATGGGTGCTGTGGAAAGTCAGTTTACAAATATATATAGATATGATATGCAGTCAACACTTAGGAAAGACATAGACGATAAGCAAAAAGATATCACACAAAATAAAATAATGAAAGATGATAACGTAAAATCAGTTTTATTTTCATATACAAAAAATGGAACAGTGGATCTTTATAAATCTGGTAGAGAAGATGCATATTTAGTGGTTACAGAAGATACGAAAGAACTTAATAAGTATATTAATCTTACAATGAAAGGTACAGATCTAAGCTTTAAAGAAGATGGTGTAATTATTACTGAAAAATTATCGAAACTTATGAATAAAAAAAATGGAGACATATTTGAGATAACCATAAATGATAAAGTGGTAAAAGCTAGAATCTCAGGCATAACAGAGCATTATCTGCAACATTATATTTATATAAGCTCTGATTATTATAAAAAAATAACTGGGGAAAATCTTAAATTTAACGGGTTTTATGGACTTTTAAAATCCACATCAGATAGTGCAGAAGATAATACTACAAAGGTACTAACACGGACCCAGAATGTAGGATCTGTAAATTACAAAAACAAATCACATTTTGATTTTAATAAAACCACGAAGAGCATAAATTCAGTGGTACTCCTTCTAATAGTATCCGCAGGAGTCCTTGCTTTTGTTGTAATATATAACCTTACAAATATAAATGTAAATGAAAGAAAAAGAGAGTTGTCTACAATAAAACTTTTAGGATTTTATGATAGTGAACTTGCACTATATATATACCGTGAAAATATTATATTAACGGTAATAGGAAGCCTAACTGGAATAGCTGTGGGAATACTCCTATGTGGGTTTGTAATTAACACTTCAGAGACTAATGTAATGATGTTTATGAGGAAAATTGACCCTATTTATTTTCTATATTCAGTGTTACTTACAATTTCATTTTCTATAATTGTAAATTTAGTTATGTACAGAGAATTTGGTAATATAGATATGATAGAATCACTTAAAAGTGCAGAATAATGTTGCTTATAAAAACATAAAAATATGCCCGGGAAATAATTTGTGATTTTCCACGGGCTTTTTTTCTTTGCGTTAAATTATATTTTGAGTTATCTTCAATTTAAAAAAGCTTGATCTGCAGCAGGGATAATTTATCTCAATGTTTGGAAGTATATATAGGAAAACCTAAAAAAAACGGTAGAGACTTATAAATAAAAATTAAGTTAAAAGGTGTGGTGCATTAGAATGATGTTTTTAGACAGAAAAGATGCAGGGGAAAAGCTAACTGATAGTCTTGAAAAATTTAAAGATGAAGATGTAATTGTACTTGCGGTGCCAAGAGGTGGACTCGAAATAGCTTATGATACAGTAAAAAGATTTGGGTTTAAATGGGATTTGATTATTCCAAGAAAAATAGGGGCACCACATAACAAGGAGTTTGCAATAGGTGCAGTGTCTGTGGATGGTAGTTATTTTATAAATAATCATTACGTGAAAATGATTGGTATATCACAAGAGTATATCGAGAAGGAAGTTTTAGAGCAAACAAAAGAAATTAAAAGAAGGATGAAAGAGTACCGTGGAAAGGATACATTTCCTGAGGTTAAAGATAAAACAGTTATAATTATTGATGATGGGATTGCTACGGGATTTACTATCCTGGCTGTAATAAAATCTGTTAAAAAGCAAGGAGCTAAAAAAATCATTCTAGCTATTCCTGTAGGTCCTATGGAAGTTATTGAAGAATTCAAAGAACTTGTAGATGAGGTAATATGCCTATATATACCAGATGAATTTTATGCAGTAGGTTCATATTATAAGGATTTTAAGCAAGTTATAGATGAAGAAGTATTTAAAATCATGAATGAATTGAGGGGATAAATTAGGGAGTATAAGCTTGTTGCGATAGATTGTGACGTTTAAGGGTAGTCATGACTAGTATAAATAAACGCATTATGCCTCAAAATGTACAATAGCGTTTTTGCTTATGCAATTGAATAATATATAGTATAATATAAACTATATATTATTCAACGAGAGAAACTTTTTTTAAGGGGGAATTTATCTTATGAATAAACAACAATTTGGAGTTATAGGCGTTGGTGTTATGGGTAAAAATTTAGCAATAAACGTTGAAAGCAGGGGAATATCTGTTTCGGTTTATGATCGAAGTAAAATTGCCACAGATAAGTTATTAATAGAGGTGAAAGAAAAAAATATTGTTGGAACATACTCTATAGAAGAGTTTGTGAACTCTATTGAAATTCCGAGAAAAATATTAATTATGATTAAAGCAGGAAAGCCTGTGGATGAAGCAATAGAAGAATTAATACCATATATATCAAAGGGTGACATAATAATTGATGGCGGCAATTCATTTTTTATGGATACAATACGTAGAAGTAAGAAACTTGAAGATTTGGGTTTTAAATTTATAGGGGCAGGAGTTTCAGGAGGAGAAAAAGGGGCTTTAAAAGGCCCAGCAATTATGCCAGGAGGTCAGATTGATGCTTATAAAATAGTAGAACCAATTTTAACAGCTATATCTGCAAAAGTAGATGGAGAATCGTGTTGTACTTACATTGGAGCAAATGGGGCAGGCCATTATGTAAAGATGGTTCATAATGGCATAGAGTATGCAGATATGCAGCTTATTTGTGAAGCTTATGCGCTTTTAAAAGGAGTTCTTGGACTTTCTAATGATAAAATTCATGATGTGTTTGCGCAGTGGAATAAAGGTGAGCTCAATAGTTATTTAATGGAGATAACTAGTGAAATATTTGCACAAAAGGATAATGAGTCCGGAAAGCACATGGTTGATATTATTCTAGATAAAGCAGGTCAAAAGGGAACCGGGAAATGGACTAGTCAAAGTGCTCTAGATCTAGCACTGCCAATACCTACAATAACAGAGGCTGTTTTTGCACGTTGCGTTTCGAAAGTAAAAGATGAACGAGTGTTGGCAAGTGATATACTAAAAGGGCCAGATGAATTATTTGAAGGGGATATAAATGAGTTTATAGAATCAGTAAGAAGAGCTCTTTATACAAGTAAAATATGTTCATATGCACAGGGATTCGCGCTTATGAAAGCTGCAGCAGTAGAATATAACTGGGACCTTAAATATGGCGAAATTGCTAAAATATTTAGAGGTGGGTGTATTATTCGCGCTCAGTTCCTTAACAAGATTAACGTTGCCTATGAAAATGATGCTAATATTAAAAATCTAATGTTAGATTCTTATTTCAATAATATTATTAGTAGTTATCAAAAGGATTGGCGATTCGTAGTATCCACAGCTGTAAATTTAGGTGTGCCAGTTCCAGGATTTTCTAGTGCACTAATGTATTATGATAGTTATAGAAGTGCAAATCTCCCAGCAAATTTACTTCAGGCACAAAGAGATTATTTTGGTGCCCATACATTTGAAAGAGTTGATAAAGAAGGGACATTCCATCATGAATGGGTAAGTGAAACTAAATAATAAATATCAAAACCTGTAGTTTATATTTTAGACTGCAGGTTTTTGTTGTTAAAAAGATATAATGAATATGTTTAAAAATATTTCGCATGCTAGTATATTACATTTTACAAGAGTTTTCAACTAAATTCTCAACATAACACTCTGGAATAGGGATTTAAAGTAATTATATTGACAAAGCTATCCAAATATGTAAAAATGAATATGGAAGTTTACAAAATAAGCATATGAAGGATAAAAATGTCGAAAAAAGTATTGCAATTTTTTAGCACAATTAGTTAGTTTAACTTTTATGGTTATTTTATTTTGGTATGGCAATCTAATTATATAAGGGGGATTATTAATGAAAGGAACTAAAATTATTTCATGTATAACTATGGCAGCACTGATGGTCATAGCTGTAGGGATAACAACAAATGTGAAAGCTGAAACGATTAAAGAAATTAAGCCGGTAACAGAAATGGCTCACAAGAATGTAGTTACATATTTCCCTAATTGGGCAATGTACAACTCTGCTCATCAATCAATGGAACCGAAGGATATACCATGGACAAAAGTTAATGTAATTAATCATTCATTTTTCTCAATAAATAAAGATTTTAAAATCACTTCAATAGATACTTATGCGGACTATGAGAAGACGATGGAGCATTCAGGAGGGTGGGATTCTCCACTAAAAGGATGTTTAGGAGAGTATAAGTATTATAAAGGCATATATCCAGATAAGAAGATACTTATTTCTGTTGGTGGTTGGACACGAGGAGAAAATTTTCATGCAATGGCTATGACGTCAGAAACTAGAAAAGTATTTACAGATAGTGTTGTTGAATTTTTAAAGCAGTATCCATTTATAGATGGTATCGATATAGATTGGGAATATCCAGGTGTAGATAGAAAGGCAGAACCAAATGATCAATACGATAAAGGATGTCCAGGTGGGCCAGAGGATAAAGTCAACTATACATTACTATTGAAAGATATAAGGGATGCATACAATGCAAATGGATTATCAGGTAAAATGTTAACTGTAGCAGCTGGAGCAGGCTATGATAAGATGGCATTAGTAGAACCATCTAAATATGAACAATATCTTGATTACATGAATGTTATGACTTATGACATTCATGGTGCATGGGAACTAACTACGAATCATCAGGCAGCATTATATGTTAACCCTGAGGATCCATCAGGTACAACCCCAACAGATTTGAAGAATAAATATAATTCAGATTATGCAATGAAGGCTTATAGAGATATTTATAAAATTTCTCCATCAAAGCTTAATATGGGATCACCATTATATTCAAGAGGTTGGAAAGGTGTTAAACCAGGACCAAATGGAGATGGGTTATATCAAAGTGCAACTGGAGCTTCTGTGGGATCTTTGGATAATCCATCCTCACCAGGTGGACAAGAGCCATGGTTTATATTAAAGCAACTAGAAACTACCCCAGGTTGGAATAAATACTATGATACGAAAGCAAATGCAGTATATTTATATAATGCATCAAAGGGTGAATTTCTAACTTATGAAGATGAAAAGACATTAAATGATAGATGTGATTATGTAAATGCCAATGGCTATGGTGGAGTATTTATTTGGGATGCTTCTGATGATGATTTATCAAAAGGATCTCCAATGACAACCATAGCATGGAATAAAATGAGTACCCCTGTAGTAAATAAACTACAAGCAGCAACTTTAACATCAGGAGCGGTAAGCAATGGAGCATATAAACTAACAGCAATAGTCCCAACTAACAATACAGCAACTTCATATACAATAATGGAAGGTGCGAAGACTATAACAAATGGTACATTAGTAGCAGGACAAACTACAACACAAACAATAGTATATGATAGTACAGGTAAGGGACCAGGAACGTATGATTACACAGTAGAACTTTCCGAC
Organism: Clostridium sp. CM041; assembly: GCF_055081035.1. NCBI lineage: Bacteria > Bacillati > Bacillota > Clostridia > Eubacteriales > Clostridiaceae > Clostridium > Clostridium sp. CM041. The sequence goes on along the minus strand of NZ_CM143648.1, from coordinate 1,407,806 downwards.
GGAACCAAAAGCATTACATCAAATCAAGTAACTGTAATAGTGCTACCACCAGTAGTAAATAAACTACAAGGAGCAACTTTAACAGCGGGAGCAGTAAGCGATGGGGCATATAAACTAACAGCAATAGTCCCAGCTAATAATACCGCAACTTCATATGCTGTAATGGAAGGTACGAAGCAGTTAACAACGGGTAAATTAGTAGCAGGACAAACTACAACACAAACAATAGTATATGATAGTACAGATAAGGTACCAGGTACTTATGATTATACAGTAGTAGTAACCAATGGAACATCATCACTTATATCAAATAAAGTATCAGTAACCGTTCCAAAAGTAGTTGGCAAATTGCCAGCTAAACCAAGCTTAACTCAAGATAACTGGGATGGTAGTGCTGAGTATAAAATAATTATGAACATGTGGTGGGGAGAGAATGGTACTTCTTGGAGGCTATATGAGAATGGAGTACTAATTTCAACGAAACCATTAGTAGCAAGTGTCTTAAACGCCCAAACAGATTCCGTATCATTTAAAGGGAAAGCAAGAGGAACCTATGTGTATAAGGCAGAGCTTGTTAATGATGCAGGTGCTACAGTATCTGATGAATTCAACTATACTGTAAAATAGTAAGTAGTCAATCTAGGATATTACTTAAGATTAGCAGCTATATCATAAAGTACAGTAGCGGATTTATGACAACAAAAACAGTATGATTATTAATGGGACTGTCTTAAAAACAATAAAAAAGGCAGTCTCTTTTCTATTAATAATCGGGTCCACTTGAATCCCACTAAGACAACTAATTACAAAATATGTTAGGAGGGTTATTAATGAAAGGAACTAAAATTATTTCATGTATAACTATAGCGGCACTAATGGTGGTCATAGCTATAGGGATAACGTCAAATGTAGAGGCTAAAACGATTAAAGAAATTAAGTCAGTAATAGTGCCTGTAGTAAAACCAATCTCTGGTTCAAAACTACTTGTAGGGTATTGGCATAACTTTGATAATGGAACAGGGATTGTTAAACTTAGAGATGTTTCAACTAAATGGGATGTTTTAAATATATCTTTTGGTGAAACAAATATAGATCGGGCTGTAGTTGAGTTTTCGCCTTGCTATGGCACAGAGGCGGAGTTTAAGTCTGACATCGCATATTTGCAAAGCAAGGGAAAGAAAGTTGTACTTTCAATAGGTGGACAAAATGGCGTAGTGCTAGTACCAGATGCTACTGCAAAACAAAAATTTATTAATTCTGTGGAGGCCGTAATAGATAAATATGGTTTTGATGGAGTTGATGTTGATCTAGAGTCAGACATTTCGATGAATGCTGGAGATACTGACTTTAAAAATCCAAGCACACCACAAATTGTAAATCTTATTACGGGATTAAGAACTATTTCAGATTATTATGGTCCTAATTTTATATTAAGTATGGCGCCTGAAACTGCATACGTTCAAGGTGGTTATAGTTCTTATGGAAACATATGGGGTGCTTACTTGCCAATTATTTATGGTGTAAAAGATAAATTAACTTATATTCATGTGCAACATTACAATGCTGGTAGTGGAGCTGGAATGGATGGTTTAAATTATAATCAAGGTACAGCTGACTATGAAGTAGCTATGGCAGATATGTTACTTCACGGATTTCCAATAGGCGGGAATTCTAGTAATGTATTTCCAGCATTAAGAGAAGAACAAGTGATGATAGGATTGCCAGCATGCTCATTAGCAGCTCCGAGCGGTGGATACATAAATCCTACAGAAATGAAAAAGGCATTAGATTATATAATGAAAGGAATTCCTTTTGGGGGTAAATATAAAATTTCAAACGCAAAGGGCTATCCAGGATTTCGAGGTTTAATGTCTTGGTCAGTCAATTGGGATGCTAAAAGTAATTATGAGTTTTCAACTAATTATCGTGCATATTTTGACGAAATAGTTAACCCAGTTTATTCATTAAAGGAAGCAATTATTTCATCAAGTGCAGTAGCTAATGGTAGCTTTACATTGATGGCTGAAGTACCAGGATATAATACTGCTAGTTCTTATAAATTTATAGATAATATAGGAGTAATTACAAGTGGTAAAATAACGCCTCAAACTTCAGAAGTAACATTAACTCAGCAAGTTGCTAATAAAAAACCCGGAACGTATGATTACACAATAGAACTTTCTGATGGAACAAAAACAATTACATCAAATCAAGTAACTGTAATAGTGCTGCCGGAAGTAGTAAATAAACTACAAGCAGCAACTTTAACAGCTGGAGCGGTAAGCGATGGAGCATATAAACTAACAGCAATAGTTCCAACTAATAATACCGCAACTTCATATGCTGTAATGGAAGGTACGAAGCAGTTAACAACGGGTAAATTAGTAGCAGGACAAGCTACAATACAAACAATAGTATATGATAGTACAGATAAGGCACCAGGTACTTATGGTTATACAGTAGTAGTAACCGATGGAACATCATCACTTATATCAAATAAAGTATCAGTAACCGTTCCAAAAGTAGTGGGCAAATTGCCAGCTAAACCAAGCTTAACTCAAGATAACTGGGATAGTAGTTCAGATTATAAAATAATTATGAACATGTGGTGGGGAGAAAATGGTACTTCTTGGAGGCTATATGAGAATGGAGTACTAATTTCAACGAAACCATTAGTAGTAAATGGTTCAAATGCCCAAACGGATTCCGTATTATTTAAAGGAAAAGCAGGAGGAACCTATGTGTATAAGGCAGAACTTGTTAATGATGCAGGTGCTACAGTATCTGATGCATTAAACTATACTGTATCAAATGGTAAATAGACACAAAATCCCTCTATAATCTTTGATTTAGGGGAGAGGTTCACAAATATAATACATGTTCGCAATTATCACATTAAAGTTATATATGTATATAATAGTATATATATATTTTTTTTTATATTTTAATAATTTGAATACAAAAGATTATAATATAAGAAGGGGGAATCGGCATGTATTTGATCCCATTGCCACGTAAAGTCATAGAACGCGAAGGAATATTTTTGATAGGTCACAATACTGCCATTGTGTTAGATGTGGCATTGGATGATAACGATTTGGAAACGGCGAAGATGTTACAGCAGGAAATTAAAAAGGTTATCGCAATTACGCTTCCTATTAAAAAAGTGTTACGGAGTGCAGGGGATCTTTATGAAAACTGCATTTGCTTTCAATATGACAATATAGATACAAGAAAAGAAGCTTATATGCTGAGTGTGAGATCAAATAAAATTACAATTACCGCCTGTTCAAGCCGCGGATTCCTGTATGGAGTAGCTACGCTAATTCAGCTATGTAAGATATCACGTGCGGAAATTGGATGCACAGATATTGAAGATGAACCATCTTATTCAAACAGAGGATATATGCTTGATGTTAGCCGCGGAAGGGTGCCTACTATGAACAGTCTGAAAGTGCTGGTTGATCGGTTGTCATTGTATAAAATCAATCAACTTCAACTGTATATGGAAAACTGTTTACGACTAGATGGATTTGAGGAAATTTGGTCGCAGACTGATCCTTTTACTCCGGAAGAAATTTTGGAACTAGATTCTTACTGCAATAAAAGAGGCATTGAACTGGTACCTTGCATAGCATCATTTGGACATTTGTATGATTTACTCCGTTCAGAGAGCTTTGGTAAATACAGAGAAATGAATACCGGTCAGGGTGAGGCATTTACTTGGTATAACCGTATGAGATACCATATCATTAATGTGTCTGACCCCGATAGTTTTGCTCTTATCACAGGAATTCTTGACCAATACATGCCATTGTTTCGCAGTGATAAAATAAACATTTGTTGCGATGAAACATTTGATTTGGGTAAGGGGAAGAGTGCTCCTATGGCAAAGGGAATGGTTTACGGAGAGATGTATCTTTCTTATGTGAATAGGTTAGTGGAATATCTTCAAAGTAAGGGAAAAAAGGTAATGATTTGGGGTGATATTCTGCAGAATCATCACGAACAGATGGGTAAACTTAATTCGCAAGTTACTTGCCTTAACTGGTATTACAATTATGGTGCTAAGGAAGAAGTTGTTAAAATTTTTGCAGATATCGGTTTGAAGCAATATGTATGTCCTAGTGTATCAGGTTACAGTAGGTTGGTGAATGCATATGACATGAGTTTTACTAATATAAGAGAGATGGCAAAGTTAGGTAATCAGTATCATGCGGTGGGATTTTTGAATACAGACTGGGGAGATTGTGGACATATTAATATGCCGGCGCTTGCCATTCCCTGCATGATTTATGGCGCAGCACAGGGTTGGAACGTTGAGGACGACAGGGATTTTAGCACCATAGACAAGGCTATTTCACTGGTTGAATATGAAGATCGCGGGAAAAAGCTGGTAGGGCTGTTACGTGAACTTTCTCGTCAAGATATAATTACTTTTAACGATATGGCATTTTTCAGGGATTATAAGGTGTACAATCAGACATACAATGATCGTGGAACCTCGCTATATGAAAAAGCTAAAAATGAAATGATGTTGGTTTCAGAGAATCAACTTAAGGGTGCAGTTACCAAATGCAGCGAAATCATAAATTTCCTTAAACAAAATGATAGTGGTTCATATGCAGAACGCCAAGAAGAAATGCTAGAGTATTATCTTGCTGCTCGTGGTGTAGCACTTATGCAGGAGTTGACGCTGATAATTAAAAAGCGTGAGTATGCTCAGGATGTACAGCCACTGGATACTCCTTATGAATTGGCTAGTAAGCTAGAATATTGGCTGATGGATTACTGTACGGAGTGGAGGACTGTCAGCCGCGAGAGTGAATTGTATCGAATAAAAGAATTTGTTTGGCAAATCTGCTCCATCCTGCGAAAATACGATACAAAATTACACAGTTGATGATAGATTCAAACAGAGCGGTGATTCTTCAAAAATTATATAATAAAAGCTGTGAAATTAATTTCACAGCTTTTATTATATAATCATCTTCTGAAATGTCATTCTATAAGAACTGTTTCCTATTATTGTATAAAGACTTATAACCTAAGTTTAGGGATAAAAAAACTGTTATACAAACAGAAGTACAAACTGCAATCATAATGGCTATTTGGTACATAATCGCTGTGGTAGGTAGTGTACCTGACAACATCTGTCCTGTCATCATTCCCGGTAAAAAAATTATTCCCATTCCTAGCATGGAATTCATTGTAGGAATTAAGGCGGTTTCTAAAGCATTATTAGCAAAAGGCTTTAAAATATCTCTAGGCTCCACTCCTAAATTGAGTAAAGTATTAATTTTATTTTTTTCTTTGCTTATATCATCCATAAAGGTTTTTATTGCAATGTTTACTCCCGTCATAGAGTTACCAATAATCATACCAGCTAAAGGTATAGTGTATTGAGGGTTGAATATGGATTTACCAACAACTACAGTTACAAAAAAGACTAGAATAAAAAGTCCCGAAAATGTTAAAGAAGCTCCTATTGCAATTTTGAAATTTTGATTTAAGTCTTTTTTACTTTTAATTACTCTATCAATAGAAAATACTATCATAATTACTAAAAAAATTATAGTAAATATAGGCTTTGGATTACTAAAGACATATTGAAGTATATAACCCACAATTACAAGTTGAACTGTCATTCTTAAACTTGCAACTATAAGAAGTTTTGTTTGATTAACCTTTGATTTTTTCATAATTATGAGCACTATAATTAGAAGTAAATAAATAAGTGAAAATTGGAAAATACTTAGCTGTACTGCTCCTTTCATATTTATGCCTCCTTAACTATTTCAACTTTATTTTCACAAAACTTATCAACAATAGTTTTATTGTGGCTTACAATTACAATTTCAATGTTTTTTGCCTTGCAGAAATTTATTATATTTATCATCATTTCATGACTGTTTTTTTCATCTAATGCTGAAGTTGGCTCGTCGAGTAATATAATCTCAGGACATAATGATAAAAAAATTGATATATAAACCCTTTGACGTTCTCCACCAGAAAGGGTAGATGTATTTTGGTCAAGTGGAACATTTACGCAGCAAAGATCGGTAATGTAGGTAATATATTCTAAGCTAGGCATAGTTTTTTGTCTTAGTGAATAAAAGGTTTTAAAATTGTCTATTATGCTTTCATCAAATAGGAAAACATCCTGAGAAACTAGGCTTACTTCACGTCTTAGAGCAATAGGGTCATATGCACCAATTGGTGTACCTTTATATAATAATTCACCAGATAGTGGAGTTATAGATTGGTTTAACAGTTTTAAAAAAGTGCTTTTGCCACATCCACTTTCCCCAACGATAAAATTAATCATTCCCTTTTGAACTTTTACGTCATTATAAGTTAAATTGGATTTGTAAATAAGATTACTTGCTTGAAATAATAATTCATTCATTTAAAATGACCTCCAAAAAAATAATATCTAAAATAGATATACAAATTCGATAACAAGTTTATCAATTAAGAATATCACTGGATAAAATTAAATGCAACAATATACAAAGTGACCTTCTGATACTTCTACCAACTGACCTTTTTCTTCTAAATGAACATCTACAATCGGATTATACTTGATACGGGCTCTATTTTCTGCACAAGCTGGATCAGGGACAAGCATTGATGAAAACAGTGCCTTAGTATAAGGATGAATTGGATTGCGATATAATTCGCAAGTTTCAGCGAGTTCAACAATTTTTCCATGATACATAACCCCTACTCGGTTGCAGACATACCTTACCATTGATAAGTCATGTGAAATAAATAAACACGTCATACCATTTTCTCTTTGAAGCTTTTTAAATAAATTGATAATTTGAGCTTGAATTGAAACATCTAAAGATGCAATTGGTTCATCAGCAATGATGAATTTCGGATCAAGACTAAGCGCTCGTGCAATTCCTACACGTTGTCTCTGTCCGCCTGAGCATTCAAATGGATAATAGTCTTTATAGATTTTATCAAGGCCTACCAAGTTCATAAGCTTATAAACTTTATCCATGCGTTCTTCTTTCTCCTTATACACTTTTTGTATTATAAGAGGTTCCTCAATAATTTCTTTTATAGTCATCCGTGAATTTAGAGATGATGTTGAATCTTGAAATATAATTTGCATATTTCTATTTATAAGTCTCTTTTGAGCTCTGTAAATTTTAGGATCTGATATAAGATTTCCCCTATAATAGATTTCTCCCTCTGTTGGCTTATGGATATTAATAATGCTTCTGCCAGTAGTTGATTTACCGGAACCGGATTCACCCACCAAGCCAAATATTTCTCCTTTATAAATTCCAAAAGATATATCATCAACTGCTTTAATTAAAGTATTTCTATCTAATTTGAAATATTGCTTTAAATTTCTCACTTCCAATATTTTTTCGGTTTTCATTTCATATCACTTCACATTTCTCAAATTTAATGGGGGATTTATTTTTGGCGCATCTTTGTGTAAAAGCCAAGTTGCAGCACTATGTGTATCACTGATTTTAAACATTGGTGATTCAGCTAGATAATCCATCTTCAAAGCATATTTGTTTCTCACCGCAAAAGCATCACCCTTTGGCAGGTTCAGTAAATTAGGTGGCATTCCTGGTATGAAATTCAAAAATTCCTCATCAGAATCAATTTTAGGTAAAGAGGACATTAATCCCCAAGTATAGGGATGCCTTGGATCATAAAAAATATCTTTAGCTGTGCCAATCTCAACAAATTTACCTGCATACATAATTGCAATTCTTTGGGCAATATTTGCAACAACGCCTAAATCATGCGTGATAAATATGATTGATATACCAGTTTTTACTTGTAACTCTTGAATAAGATCTAATATTTGTGCTTGGATAGTTACATCTAAAGCAGTGGTTGGTTCATCAGCAATTAATACTTCAGGGCTACAGGCCAGTGCTATTGCAATAACACTTCGTTGTATCATTCCCCCAGAGAAATGATACGGATACTGATTAAATCTTTTTTCTGCATGATCTATCCCAACAAGTTCCATCAATTCTATGCTTTTCCTTTTAGCTTCCCTTTTGCTAATTTTTTGATGAATGAGTACCGCTTCCATGATCTGTTTGCCAATAGACATAGTGGGATTTAAAGAAGTCGTAGAATCTTGAAATACCATAGATATGTCCTTGCCTCTCACCTTATTCATAGATTTTTCCGATAAATTTGTTATGTTCTCTCCATTAAGAATAACTTCTCCACTTTTTATACAGCCATTTTCGGGAAGTATGCGTAAAATGCTTTTACATAATACTGATTTTCCAGATCCTGATTCTCCAAGTATCGCTAAAACTTCTCCTTTTTTCAGAGAAAAAGAAACATCTCTAACCACCTTCACTTCACCCGCTTTAGTTAAAAAGCTTACGACTAAATTATTTACTTCTAACAAATTGTCCATATTCGCTCCTATTCATTAAAAACCACAAAACAACATTATGGGCCCTTGTAGTTTCTCTTTATTTTTAATTTTCTACTGAATTGTCCAGTCTGTAATATTCCGGAATATTCCGACGCCATGGTGGCCTAATACTGTTTCCGGGGTAATCCCTTTTATATTGGGTTTTGCAACATATAAGGCATCGATATATGTGATAAATGTATATGGCATATCTTTAGCTAATTCAATTTGGAATTCTTTGTAATTTCTTAATCTTTCAGCTTCGACATCAGTTTCTCTTGCTTTCTGTAATAACTCATCAACTTTGGCATTTGAATAGCTGTTAAAATTACTACCTTTACCTGTTACAAACACTTTATAAGTGTGATCGTCCGGGTCAAATGGACTTCCCCAGCCAATCAGGAATGCGTCTTGATTCTCCCAATCGATTTTTGGCTGCAGCGCAACCTTCATATCAACCCCAATTGCTTTAAACTGTTGAGCGCAAACGTTCGCCATATCAACTCTAACCTGGTCTCCTTCATTGCAGTTGACAGTAAATGATATTTTCTTATTGTTCTTTTCATATATTTTGTCCTTGCCGAGCTTCCAGCCTGCTTTTTCAAGTTCTTGCTTCGCTTTTTTAGGATTATAATTAAATTTTTCCATATCAGGGTTGTTATATTCTCCGGCCTGAAGTGGTGAATATGCTACTTTACCCTGTCCTAATAGAACACTGTCCAAAATAGCTAACCGATCAATAGCGTAACTTAAGGCATTGGGCAGTTCTGGATTTAACTTAAATAAGGGACTATTAAAATTATACATAAGTCCTCTGTAGTCTGATGTTTTCATATCATAAACAACAAGATCCTTATTACTTTGAAATTGACCCGCATCATGCGGTGTAACCTGCGCTAAATCCAATTCTCCGGATTTTAATTGCAGGGCTCTTGCCTTTGTATCCTCTATAATTTTAAAGACCACTTTATCAATTTGTGGTTCGTTTACATAGAAATCTTTATTTTTTACAAGAGTAATACTTTGTCCTTTATCCCAGCTCTCCATTTTAAATGGACCAGTTCCGATTGGAAATTGATTAAATTTATCTGTTGCAATATCTTTTCCTTCTAAGAGGTGCTTAGGTAAAATACCAATTGTCAAATAATCCAGCATCGCAATATTTGGTGCCTTTAAAGTTATTTTTACCGTAGTCTTGTCTACCACTTTAATATTGGTAATATCTTCATAGTTGGAGGCTATTTCTGAAGCATTTTTAGGATCCATAATTGTATCTAAAGTAAATTTCACATCCTCTGCCGAAAAAGGTTCATTGTCATGCCATTTAACATCATTTCTTAATGTAAAAGTGTATGTTTTTGTAGCTTTATCATATTCCCAACTTTTTGCAAGGCCTGGAACAATCTTATTGTTTTTGTCATGAGTCGTAAGTCCACTAAAAATCAGGGAATTAATTTCTCCATGTTCATATAATGCGGGATTAATACTTGAATAATCCCCACTTCCATAAACTAAAACCTTTTCATTCGACGCTGTTTTCTTATCAGTACTACTATCACCGCCACAGCCTACCAATAAAACCATGCTCATAATCAGCGCCACTCCTAAAATTATCTGTTTTTTTAATTGCATAATTTTTCTCCTTAATATTTATTGCTTTATATCTTTATAAATTACTAAATTCTTTATTGTTTTTCTTCCTTACATAGTTGCCTATATTCGTTATGCAAACCAATGTAACCACTAAAAATATACCCGGAATCAAGATAATCCACCAATAATTTGATAACAATGCTTTTTCCGAAAGGGAGAGCATACTACCCCATGAAATAATTTCAAGTGGAAGTCCAATCCCTAAAAAACTCAAAGTTGATTCTATTGCAATGGCACTTCCAATATTAATAACCACCATAAACATTATTGATGAAATGAAATTTGGTAGCAGATGCTTTTTTAAAATATAAAAGAATTTACCTCCAGCACATTTCGCTGCTAAAATATAACCACTATTTCTAATTTGCCTTACTTCACTTCGTACAATCTTAGAAATGTTCATCCAACTAGTAAGCCCAATTACAATGGAGAGGGATACTGGATTTGCTTGTCCTATCATTGCTTGAATGAAAATCATGGCCAAAATCGATGGTATACTAAGTGCGATTTCAGTAAAACGCATCATAATATCATCTACTAATTCAGATGCAACACCACTGAGGCTTCCAACTACAATTGCGATTGTAGTTGATATGATCGTAGCTAATACCCCGATAAACAAAGAGATTCTACCACCATACCAAATCATAGTAAAAATATTTCTTCCTAAAGAATCTGTGCCGAAATAAAAGTTGCTGTTAGGAGCTACATTAATATTACCTAGGTCCATATAAGAAGGATCAACTTTCGTTATTATCCCGTAAAAAATACATCCAAGGATGATTGTAAGTAACATTCCTATTGAGATATAAGGTCTTTCGTTTATGTGTTTTTTAAAGCTTTTTCTTTTAGCTACTTTTATCGTTTCTGGAATATAATTTTCTCCAACTATTATAAAGTCCCTATATTGTCTTTCCAACAATTCTCACCCCGATCATGTTTCATTCTTGGATCTATTTTATCATTAATTACTTGTGCTAACATATTTACGAAAACCACCAATATCCCTGTTATTAAGCAAAGTACCATCAGCATATTATAATCATGATATTTAGCGCTCTCAAAGGATAAAGAGCCAAGTCCAGGATAAGAAAAAACTTTTTCTACCACATAAGTTCCTCCTAAAATATGAGAAACGGATATTGACATAATACTAATACAAGATGGCATAATATTTTTTAAACAATGTTTATATACAATTTTCTTTTTACTTAAACCCTTAACTTTGCATAATAACACATAATCTTGTCTGGTTTCTTCTACTAATTTATTTCTAATCATGTATGTGTAATACCAAAGGTGACTCAATATCAGAACAATTAAAGGAAGTAGAAGATGCTCTACTCGACTTCCAATGTTGCTGGATTGCCCCAGCCCATAGGCACCACTTGAAGGTAATATCTCTAAATTAATACTAAAAATTAAAATCAGTATAAGAGATACCCAAAACGATGGAATACAAGTGGTTATAACACCTATTTTGCAAATAACTTTATCTATGAGCTTGTCCTCATGTAAGGTGCAAAAAATTCCTAAAAGTAGAGCAAATAAAAAGGTTAATATATAAGCAAGCCCCCCTAGTATAATTGTATTTATATAAACATCTTTAATTACTGTCGTAACGCTTTGTTTATATTTGTAAGATATACCATATTCACCATGAGCCGCATTTGCTAACCAGCTAATATATTGCCTATATATAGGGTCGTTTAATCCGAGCTTTTTCATTGCATCCAGTTTTTGTGTAGTATTCATCCTCTCAACGCCTTCGCCATAATAAGACATTAAAGGATCTCCAGGTGATAACCTTGCCATATAAAAGACAATGATAGACAGCAGAAATATAACAAAGATGAACTGTACTATTTTTTTTTCTATGTAAATCACATTATTCATAACATTCGATCCTTTCCTAAATAACATAAATAACATAAGAACCACGAAAATTCAGCTCCTTCTTCAAAAAAGAAAAGAGTCGAAACCTTCGTGGTTTAATTTTAATAGTTATTAAATTTTAAAAATAAATTTTTACTATAAAAAATTATTCTTCTAAATAAAGATGCAAGATTCGTCTTGCATATTAAGTCTATATTATATTTCTAATTAAGTCTATATTATATTTCTAATTTAGTCAAATAAAATCATTTTATATATTATATTGAAATGAATATATAAAATTACGTGTTCATTTTTAAGTATATTATTCCTGTTTTTAGGTATTGTTGACAAGTAGATGTTATGATAACATTTAATCAATAACAAAACGTTTACATGAAGAAATGGGGGGTTAATTAATGAAAAAAGCAGTATCAATTTTATTGGCATCTTTTATGATGTTATCTTTAAGCGCATGTGGATCAAAAAATGAGACAACAGCCCCAAAAGCATCGGATAAATTAACTGTTTATTCACCACATCCAATAGAATTTATCGACCCAGTAGTTAATGAATTTGAAAACCGGACAGGAATTAAGGTTGAGGTTGTAGCAGCAGGAACAGGAGAACTCTTAAAGAGAGTTGAAGCAGAAGGAGAAAACCCATTAGGAGATATTCTATGGGGAGGCTCATTGTCTACTCTAGAACCAAAGAAGGATTTATTTGAAAAATATCAATCTATAAATGAAAAAGATGTTTATGATGATTATAAAAATAAAGATGGTCAAATAACAAGATTTACTGCTATACCAAGTGTAATTATGATCAATAAAAACCTTATAGGAAAGATAAAGGTAGAAGGCTTCCAAGATCTATTAAATCCTGAGTTAAAAGGAAAAATAGCTAATGCAGATCCATCGAAATCTTCTTCAGCTTTTGAACAGGTAATAAATCATTTATATGCTATGGGAAATGGAGATCCAGAAAAGGGTTGGGATTATGAAAAAGCATTAACAAAAAATTTAGATGGTAAACTATTAAGTGGTTCTTCAGCCGTTTATAAAGGTGTAGGTGATGGAGAATATACTGTAGGATTAACATTTGAAGAAGCTGCTGCAAAGTATGTAAAAGATGGAGCGCCAGTTGAAATAGTTTACCCTAAAGAGGGTACTATTGCTAAAGCAGATGGTGTCGTTATTATAAAAGGTGCTAAAAACATGGGAAATGCTAAGAAATTCATTGATTATGTAACTAGTAAGGAAGGACAGACTTTAGTAGCTAATAAATTAAATAGACGTTCAGTTAGAAAAGATGCTCCAGCGGCTGAAGGGCTTAAACCATTAGATAAAATTAAGGTAATAAAGGATGACGAAGCATGGCTTAAAGAAAACAAACAGATGATTTTAGATAAATATAAAGATATATTTACAAGCAACTAAAAAAGATGGGCCCCTAGGACTTTTAAATATTATATTATTAAAAAGCCCTAGGGTTTTTTTATAAAAAAATTTGTATTAGAAAGGAAATTAAAATATGAGTACATCCATTGAATTCACAAATATAGTAAAAAGATATGGTGATAATACAGTAATTCCAAAGCTTTCACTTAAAATTAAGGAGGGTGAATTTTTCACATTGCTAGGACCTTCAGGTTGTGGTAAAACAACTCTTTTAAGAATGGTAGCAGGATTTAATACAATTGAAGAAGGAGAGATTAAGTTTAACTCAAAGGTAATTAATGATATTCCCGCACATAAAAGAAATATAGGTATGGTGTTTCAGAATTATGCTATATTCCCTCATATGACAGTATCACAAAATGTTGAATATGGGTTAAAGCTAAGAAAATTTAGCAAAGAAGAATCAAATAAAAAACTTGAGGAAATTTTAAAAGTTGTAAAGATATATGAGTATAAGGATAGATCACCAGACAAACTTTCAGGAGGACAGCAGCAACGCGTTGCACTTGCAAGGGCTATTGTAATTCATCCAACAGTATTACTTATGGATGAGCCTCTTTCAAATTTAGATGCAAAACTTAGAATAGAAATGAGAAGTGCTATAAGAGAAATACAAAAGAAAGTAGGAATAACCACAGTATATGTAACTCATGATCAAGAAGAAGCACTTGCTATATCAGATAGAATTGCAATTATGAACAAAGGTGTTATTCAGCAAATAGATACACCACAAAGAATTTATTTAAGACCTTCAAATGTCTTTGTTGCTACATTTATTGGTCACTCTAATATATTTAATGGAAAAATATTAGTAGAAGAGGAAAAGCAATACGTTGTATTTGAGAATGGATATAAAGTGTCTATGAATAATTTGAATAGCGGAGCGGAAAACGGAAAAGAAATTAAAATATCCGTAAGGCCAGAGGAATTTATAATAAGCAATAACAATTATGGGATTAGAGGTGTAGTTCACTTTAATACATTCCTCGGGAAATATATAAATTATGAAGTAAAACTTGATAATGGGGAAATAATTGAACTAACAAAAGATACTAGTACTAATGATACTTTTCATGAAATTGGACAAGAGCTATATCTACAAGTATACAATAAAAAAATCAATGTTTTTAACAAAGAGGGGGATATAAGTCTTATTACTGGAGTGGAAAAATATGAAGAATAAAAAAATTAAAAAGATAAAATTTGATTTTTGGACAATAATAATTCTTATTTCATTTTTAATATTCTCAGTATTTCTAATTTATCCACTAGGTTCATTGTTTTTAACTAGCTTTCAAGATGTGGAGACCGGGAAATACACTCTAGATAATTTCGCTAAGTTTTTCACTAAAAAGTATTATTATGGAACACTTATAAATAGTTTTACTGTAAGTATTATAGTAACATTACTAGCTATTTTAATTGGTGCTCCCTTAGCTTATATTATGACCACAGTAAAAATTAAATTTAAATCAATCGTAGAGGTACTTATTATAATATCTGTATTATCTCCACCTTTTATAGGAGCATATTCATGGATATTACTACTTGGAAGAAACGGAGTTATTACAAATTTCTTCTTGAAGACCTTAGGAATACATCTTCCTAGTATTTATGGGTTTAAAGGGATTTTACTAGTGTTTACCTTGAAATTATTTCCGTTTATATATTTGTATGTTTCAGGAGCACTAAAGAAAATAGACGTTTCACTAAGTGAAGCAGCAGAAAGTTTAGGCTGTAGTGGAGTTAAAAAAGTATTTACTATTATATTACCACTGATGCTTCCTACAATAATGGCAGCGTCATTATTGGTATTCATGAATTGTCTTGCTGATTTTGGAACTCCAATGCTTATAGGTGAAGGGTTTAGAGTTATGCCAGTTTTAATTTACTCAGAGTTTGTATCTGAGGTAGGCGGTCAAGCAAATTTTGCCGCTGCACTAAGTACAATAATGGTAATTATAACAGCGGTTATTTTTTTAGGACAAAAATATGTAGTTAATAGAAAGTCATATGTTATGAACTCATTAAAGCCTATATCTGCTAAAAAGGTTAAGGGATACAAGAACCTTTTAGCACATTTATATGTTTATATTGTTGTAGCACTAGCTGCAATTCCTCAGGTAACGGTAATATATACCTCGTTCTTAAAAACAAGTGGCTCAATGTTTGTTAAAGGGTTTTCACTAAATAGCTATAAAATAGTGCTTTCAAAACTGGGTAATTCAATTCTGAATACCTATGTATATGGTATAATAGCTATAATAATAATAATATTATTGGGAATGCTTATATCTTACGTATCTGTACGAAGAAAAAGTGCCTTAACCTCCTTCCTAGATACATTAACTATGTTCCCATATATTATTCCAGGATCTGTTTTAGGTATTACATTATTATTAGCATTCAACAAGAAACCAATGGTGCTAAGTGGTACTTTCATTATAATGATAATTGCATTTGTTATAAGAAAACTACCTTATACCATTAGATCCAGTGCAGCAATACTATTGCAACTTAGTCCAAGTCTTGAAGAAGCATCAATTAGTTTAGGTTATTCTGAAATGAAAACATTCTTTAAGGTTACTGCAATTATGATGATACCAGGGGTATTTGCAGGAGCAATATTAAGCTGGATAACAGTAATAAATGAATTAAGTTCTTCAATTATTCTATATACAGGAACTACAAGAACATTATCAGTTGCAATATACACAGACGTTATAAGGGCAAGTTATGGTACAGCAGCTGCTTTATCATCTATATTAACGGCTACAACTATCATATCACTAATAGTTTTCTTTAAATTCACAGGTAAGAAAGAAATAAGTTTATAAAAACCTAATAGGAGGATTTGCGTATGAAAAATATAAAAAGAAAATTTTTCAAGGAAGAAATAAGAAAAACTTTTATATTATATGCACTGACTCCTATTATAATTTTGTCCTTTATTTTTTATAATTTATTATTTTTGTATAGCAGTAAATCCGTCGAGAGAAGTAATAAAAAATATAACAATAGTATATCAAATATTATAAGTAATGAGTTTGTAAGTTACAAGGTGGAAGTAGAGCATTTAGTAAAATGGGATGAAATAAAAAAGGCTTTTTATAATCAACATGACGAAGCAATGGTATATGAAAGGCTTTATAATACCGTTAATAATCATAATATAAGAAGTGTTTTTTATGTTTTCAATGAAAAAGGAGAGTCTATAATAACAAATGCTAAAGGGGACCCTCAATACGCTAAAAGTGATGATTTATTTATGGGTGGAGTTTTTAAGAAAATGAAAGACAATCCTAATAAATCTGTTATGATGCTTAATAGGGCTCAACTCGATGTGAATACAAGAACTGTATACTCTATAGGAGAAGCTATTACTGACGACAATAACCACGTTGCAGGGTTTATTGTTTTCGATATTTTAGAAAATGAGATGAACAAAATAGTTTACAGTAGTAGCAATCATCATGCTGTAATAACTGATAGATATAACAATAATATAGTTTCAACTAATAATGCACTTCTAGATGGTATAGGTAAATTGAAGCCATTTTTGGATAAAGAGAATAACTATGTATTTAATAATTCTATAATAGAAGGTAATGTTTATATTCATACAATTACATATGTGGGCTTTATAAAAAACATCTATTTAATAGGTGAAATATTTTTAATCTTAGTGTTTTTAATTTTAGTGTTTTCTATGTTATTCATTGCTAAGAAAATATCTATAAGTAAGACAAAGTCAATTGATAAATTATTGTCTGCTATTAACAGTGTTCAAGAGGGCAATTTGAACACTGTTGTCAGTATAAACTCTAATGATGAGTTTGAAGTTATAGGTCAGTATTGCAATAAAATGATAATAAGAATAAACGAGCTTGTAGAAAGAAACAAAGAAGAGGCAAGAAGAAATGCATTATCAGAGCTTAAGCAGCTAGAAGCACAATTTAACCCTCACTTCTTATTTAATACACTTGAAATGCTTAAATACATGATAAAAACAGATGAGAAGAGTGCCTCAAAGATCATTGTTTCAATGGCGAACTTGTTAAGATACAGCATAAATAAAAATTTTAATAAGGTAAAGCTTAATGATGACGTTAAATACATAGAGGATTATCTAATAATACAAAAATTTAGATTTGATGATAATTTTGATTACATTTTTAATTTAAATAAAGAAGTAGGAGAATGCTTGATACCAAAACTTATAATACAACCTATTATTGAAAATAGTATAAAATATGGATTTGAAACAAAACAATATTTAAAAATAAATATAGACTGTAGGGTTGAAAATGATAATTTAGTAATATCAATTGTGGATAACGGAGAAGGAATGAGTTATGAAAAATTATCTGGGATATTAAAACTCATTAACAAAAGTAAAAACGATACAAACCATATAGGACTTTATAATGTTCAAAAGAGAATCAATCTTATGTATGGTATGGAATACGGTATAAATATATATAGTAAACTATATGAAGGTACTAAAATAGTTATTAACCTTCCAGTACATAAAAGTGAGGAGTAGATTATGATTAAAGTGCTTATTGTAGAAGATGAAAATTTTATAAGAAAAGGATTAATCAACACTATCGACTGGCTGAGTATGGATTGTATTATTTCAGGGGAAGCTGCGAACGGCGAAGAAGGACTAAAAACGATTATAGAAATCAAGCCCGATTTAGTCATTACAGATATTAAAATGCCAATAATGAACGGCGTGGATATGTTGGAGAAAGCTAGTGAAATTTATGATTTTGAAAAGATTATCTTAACTAGCTACGGAGAATTTCCATATGCAAAAAGAGCTATAGATCTGAAAGTCTTTGATTATGTACTAAAACCAATTGATGAAGATAAATTTAAAGAGATAATCGGAAAGGTTAAGAATAAAATTGATGAGAAAAAAATATATAATGAATTTAAAAATAGTATTAAGGGTTACAAAAATATTGATGTTCTAAATTTGGAGTACTATTTAAAATCTGATAAAAAAAAATCTCAATATACTGAATCAGTAATTAACTATGTAAAAGACAATTACGCAAAAAAGATTAGTATTGAGGATATTGCAGAAAAGTTAGCAGTAAGCTCAAGCTACCTCAGTAGAAATTTAAAGGAACAGACAAATCAAACATTTCATGACTTTTTAAATAGATATAGAGTACAAAAGTCAATTGAATTACTTATGAGGGGGGAGTATAGGGTTTATGAGATATCTTCTATGGTAGGTTTTACTGATTATAAACACTATTCTACTGTATTTAAAAAATATATAAAAGCTTCACCATTAGAGTTTGCTAAAGCTAATTTATACATCAAGGGGGATAATGAAAATGATGAAGAGTAAAAATATTTCATTAGTAATTACAGATATGGATAAAACATTATTAGATAATGATAGCAAAATATCAGGAAAGAACCTGTCCTTTATTAAAAAACTTAAAAGAAATAATATTAAGTTTGCTGTTGCTACTGGAAGGTCAAGAAGCTCTCTGTGTAAATTTCTAGGAAAATATCAATTGATAGATGAAGTGGATTATATTATAAGCATGAATGGAGTAAGTATTTTCGATACTAAATCTAGGGAAACCTACGATTTCGGGTATGTAGATGAGGAAATTATTAATGAAGTTTATAATGCTTATAAAGATTATGATGTCTCATTTGCAGTCCATGAGGGTAATTGTTTGATTTGTAATAAAAAAACTACTTATACAGATATCGAATGTGAAGTAAATGGATATGGTGTAAGTGAGATAAGCGATTTTAGTAGAGCAATAAATAAAAAATATGCAAAGCTAATGATAATTGGAGAAAAATGCATAGTAGATGATATACATAGTAAGTTAGCAGAAATCGACTCTATAAAATTTAATTTTTTTAAAAGCCATGATTATTTTTTGGAAATTGTTAAAACAGGCGTTTCGAAGGGCAATGCTCTAGTAAAACTTTGTAAATTAAAGGACATAGATATATCCAATGTAATGGCAATAGGGGATAACCTAAATGATTTGGATATGATAAAGAACTCTGGATTTGGTGTAGCAGTAGAAAATGCTCATGAGGAGTTGAAAAAGTATGCTAGTTTTATAACAAAATCAAACGATGAGAATGGATTTGCGTATGCTTGTGATGAGTTAATCCATTTTTAAAATAATTGCCCAGTTGAGATGATGTATATTCATTTTGACTGGCTTATTTAAATTATTCCTATTATGGTTTATACTAGTTACAGTTAAAATAAATAAGATCATTAAAAAACTTATTTAAAACCTAGTAAACATATTCCAAATATAAAATATTTTAGGGGGAATTGGCATGAAACAAAAAACTTATCCAAGTATTAAATATCCTATATTAGAAATAAACTTAAAAAATGTACGCGAAAATATTGATTACATGGTAGATTTATGTAAATCTCAGGGGATAAGCATTGCTGGAGTAGTTAAGGGGTTTAATGCAATACCAGAGGTCGTAGAACAATTTTCACATGCAGGATGTACATATATAGCAAGTTCAAGAATGGACCAAATAATTAAACTAAAGGAATATGGAATAGAGAAACCTTTTATGATGATTAGAATTCCAATGTTTAGTGAAATAAAAGAATTGGTACAATATGCTGATTTTAGTCTAAATTCTGAAATTGAAACATTGAATATGATTGAAAAAGAATGTGAATTACAAGGTAAAAAACATAAGGTGATTTTAATGCTTGATCTTGGAGATTTAAGGGAAGGCGTCTTCTATGAAAACGAATTCATAGATTTAGCGGAATATGTGGAAAATGATCTTGAAAATATAGAGTTATATGGAGTAGGAACAAATTTAGGTTGTTATGGAGCAATAATGCCTACAGAAGATAATTTAGGAAGACTTTGTAATATTGCTGAAATAATTGAGGGTAAAATAAACAGGAAACTAGAAATGATTTCAGGGGGAGCTACAAGTTCACTGCCTTTAGTAATAGATGGGAAAATGCCTAGAAGAGTAAATAATTTAAGAATAGGCGAGGGAGTACTATTAGCACAAGATTTAGATGAGTACTGGGGATATGATATGAGACATATGCATAAGGATACTTTTGTGCTAAAAGCGCAGGTTGTGGAAATAAAAGATAAGCCTACACATCCTGTTGGGAAAGTGTTTATTGATGCTTTTGGAAATAAACCAACCTATGAGGATAAAGGAATAAGAAAAAAGGCGTTACTTGCAGTGGGAAAACAGGATTTTGGGTTACACGACAAGCTGATCCCGCAAAAACAAGGTGTTAAAATTATAGGAAGTAGCTCAGATCACTTAATTGTAGATATTGAAGAGTGTGATAGTGAAATTAAATTAGGGGACATACTTGATTTTCAAATGTACTACCCTCCAATGATGTGTTTAAGTGGATATTCAGGTATATCAAAGGTTTTAATATAAGCCATGTACAAAAAATAAAAATATTGACATATAATAGCCTTGTATGATAAATTTAAGGGAATCTCTGTATTGTATATAAATAACAGTACAAACTGATCAGGTGATGAACTTGTAAAAAAGTTCGTGAAGTTGGGCCTAAATGGCAATAGGATTAAAATTATACACCTGTGGGGCAGTTTATTGTTCTACGGGTTTTTTTATTTGTATCAATAAATATGACAAATGCAAAGATAATTAATTACTAAGGGGATATAATCATGAAAAACAGATTAGACAAATGTATCTTAAGTATGTACTATATGTCGCCCTCACCGCAACCCTGATTTTTATAAGCTATAATGTAGTATTAAATTTCAAAGAGGTTTTTAGCAATATTACTAGTACAATCAATTCTTTATTTTTGCTTTTATCTGTACCTATTACCGGCATAATTAAACTATTTTTAATAAAAATTATAAGAAAGCGAACAGATGAAACGAGTAGCCAAGTTTAAAACCAGATAATAGTTAATTATTAAAATATAGAAGGAATATTTGGAATTTTGTAGAATGTTATAATTAGTATGTTATTTTAAAGTAATGAGTTAATAGAGTTATTATAAAATAATTAAAAGACATTAAGGTGTAAAGGAGATAAAGATGGAAAAGGATATGAAAATTGCAGTTTTGATTGATGCTGACAATGTGTCTGATAAATATATAAGGTATATAATTGACGAAATTTCAAATCATGGAACACCTACATATAAAAGAATTTATGGAGATTGGACCAAGCCTCAACTTGCTTCATGGAAGAATGTATTGCTTAATTATTCTATTAGTCCAATACAACAATATAGTTATACCACAGGTAAAAATTCTACTGATGCAGCCCTAATAATAGATGCTATGGATATACTCTATTCAAGCAATGTTGATGGATTTTGCATTGTATCGAGTGATAGTGATTTTACTAAACTAGCAGCTCGACTTCGCGAAGCCGGTATGTATGTTATTGGTATGGGAGAAAAGAAAACTCCAAAACCTTTCATTTCAGCTTGTGAGAAATTTAAATATCTTGAAGTATTAGCTTCAATGGCGCCAAGACATACTGAAATAGCGACTATTAAAGGAGCACAGATACAAGAAGAATCAAAAGGTGGGATGATAAGTCCCGGTAAACTAGTAGAGGCTATAAAGACTATTATAACTGAGATTTCAGATGAAGATGGTTGGGCATTTTTAGGAGAACTAGGTAGCACCCTTAATAAGAGGTATCCTGATTTTGACACTAGAAACTATGGCTATGCAAAGCTTACACCTTTTGTAGCCTCTTTAAAATATTTTGAGATTAGATCAACAAAAACTAGCAATCCAAGTATAAGTCTTAAATATATTAGAAATAAAGAGTACTAACCCAAGGAGGAATGGATTTGAAGAATTCCATATCCAGTAATTGTATGTAGTTTTATAATCAAAATAATAATAAAAGCTGTGAAGTTATAACTTCACAGCTTTTATTATTTAAAAAAAATAGATTATGTGGCATAAATATGTCGAAAATCAGGTGACATTTTGTAAAAAACGAGTATAATTAATTCAACACTAAATTACCATTAATTCATAGTACAGGAAACAGGGCGACATTTTCTGAAAGGAATATAAGTACATTTCAGCTCTGCAGGAGATGGGTTAATGAATTTTTTTATAAGAGGTAATATATACGTGCCTTCTGTAAGTTGGAATTCATAGGTTTTTTAAAGTTAAGACATTTAGGGGGTAAAAATTATGGAGGTTATAGTTGCAAAGTTTGGTGGGAGTTCAGTATGCGATAGTAAACAATTTCAAAAAGTAAAAGATATTGTCTTGTCGGATGTTAGGCGGCGTTATGTTGTGCCATCAGCTCCTGGGAAAAGAAATAAAGGTGATTATAAGATTACAGATCTTTTATATTTGTGCCATGAGCATGTAAAAAAATCATTACCATTTGATGAATTATTTAAATTAATTGAAGAAAGATATACTGTTTTATGTAGTGAATTAAAGATTTCTATTGATATGTCAAAAAATTTAAGAGAACTTAAAGAAAAAATAATTAATGGAGCTTCAGAAGAATTTATAGCAAGTAGGGGAGAGTATTTTAATGCTTTAATATTAGCTGAATATTTGGGGTACGAATTTATTGATGCTGCTGAGATTATTTTTTTA
Source organism: Clostridium sp. CM041 (assembly GCF_055081035.1). Lineage (NCBI taxonomy): Bacteria > Bacillati > Bacillota > Clostridia > Eubacteriales > Clostridiaceae > Clostridium > Clostridium sp. CM041. The sequence goes on along the minus strand of NZ_CM143648.1, from coordinate 1,384,770 downwards.
AAGAAAAGTGGACGATTGGATGAAAAGGCAACCTACGACGCCGTAAAGACTAGGTTATCAAAAGTAGAAAAAGCGGTAATTCCAGGATTTTATGGTTCTTCCAAAGACGGTGAAATAAGAACCTTTTCAAGAGGTGGGTCAGACATTACCGGGGCAATAATTGCTAGAGGTGTAGGTGCGAAGCTATATGAAAACTGGACAGATGTGTCAGGTCTCTTAATGGCGGACCCTAGTATTGTTAATAATCCCAAACTTATTGAAGAGGTAACATATAAAGAACTTAGGGAACTTTCATATATGGGTGCAAATGTTTTTCATGAAGAAGCAGTTTTTCCAGTTAAAAATCATGGAATCGCAATAAACATAAAAAATACTAATAAGCCAGCAGATAATGGAACCTTTATTTTAAGTAATAAATCAGAAATTAAAGTTGGAAACATTACAGGGATAGCAGGAAAAAAAGATTTTACAGTAATAGCAATGGAAAAGACACTTATGAACAAAGATATAGGATATCGTCGCAGGATTCTTTCAATTCTAGAAAGTAATAATGTATCTTTTGAGCATATCCCATCAGGGATAGATTCAATTTCATTGGTAATTGACGATTCTGAATTAGAGAATAAAATTGATGAAATATTAGAAGAAATTGAAAATCAATGTAGTCCAGATTCATTAATAATTCACCCAAATATGGCTTTAATGTCAGTGGTTGGAGAGGGTATTATAAGAACGAAGGGAATATCTGCTAAAGTACTTAGCGCATTATCAAAATATGATATAAATATTAGAATGATCAATCAAGGGTCAAGTGAGTTAAGTATAATTATTGGTATAGAAAACGAGGATCTTGAAAATGCAATTAGGGCAGTTTATAAAGCATTTGAAAATTAATAATTACCTGTGGAGAAGAAATAATATTTAAGAGCCGCAAGAGGCGATTTAAAAGGGGGAAATTAATATGGAAAAGGTAAAAATAGCGATTTTAGGTTTTGGAAATGTTGGGACAGGGGTATGGAAAATACTTCACGAAAATAGAAAAGAAATAATGAAACGTTCAAATTATGAAATAGAAGTTGCTAAAATACTCGTAAAAGATATAAATAAAAAAAGAGATATAGATGTACCTAAGGAAATATTAACAGATAATATTGATGATATTATAAATGATGAAAGTATAAAAATTGTGGTTGAGCTTATTGGTGGAAGAAAAGAAGCTAAGGAGTATATGATACGCGCAATGAAAGCTAAAAAACATATTGTAACTGCTAATAAATTAGTTATCGCGAACTGGAGTGAAGAGTTATTTAAAACAGCAGAGGAAGAAAATGTATTATTTTATTATGAAGCAAGTGTGGCTGGTGGAATTCCAATAATACGCGAAATAAATGAAAGTCTTACAGCTAATAGGATTGAACAGATAATTGGAATTATAAATGGAACAACTAATTACATATTAAGCAAAATGACAATGGATGGAATTAGTTTTGATGAGGCACTAAAAGAGGCTCAAGAAAAGGGTTATGCTGAAGCAGATCCAACCTCTGATGTTGATAGCTTTGATGCTGTATATAAGCTTGCGATAATGTCTTCTCTAGCATTTGGAACTAAGGTAGACCATGATTGTATTTACAGAGAAGGAATAAGAAGTATTAGTGATATAGATATAGAATATGCTAAAAAATTTGGTTATACAATAAAGCTTTTAGCAATAGCTAAAGAAGAAAATAACAAATTAGAGCTAAGAGTACATCCAACCATGATACCTTCGAGCCACCCAATGGCAAATGTAGCCGATGCATTTAATGCGATTATGATAAAAGGAAATGCAGTTGGAGATTTAATGCTATATGGAAAAGGTGCTGGAGATTTACCAACTGGGAGTGCAGTTGTAGGTGATATAATATCCATATTAAGAAACAATGTAAAGCCTTCTGATGCAAGGGCCCTAAGTGACGAAGATGATTTTAAAAGGGTGAAAAAATCAGAAGAAAATGAATCAGAATTCTATATCAGACTTAATGTTAAAGACAAGGCAGGAGTTTTAGGAGACACAGCAAAAATTTTTGGAAATAACAATGTTAGCATCGTATCAGTTACTCAAGATGTAATGCTTGAAAATTACGTAATATTGGCATTTATTACACATAAGAGTGAAGAAAAGAACATACGAAATTCATTAGAAAAAATAAAAGAACTAGAAAATGTAAACAAAATAGAAAGTATAATAAGAATAGAATCATTTAATTAATAGAATAAAAACAATCAACAATTTAATGGATTTTTTCGTCCTTCGATTTCCTTCCAGGGTCGAGCAAGGGTCCCGACATTGAATATAGATATGCATAATGGTATGAACTATCGACCAGAGTGACTCGAAATAAGAAGCGCAGAAACATTGAAATTCCATTTAGAAATTCTTGTTTTGCCAATATTAAATACTCGTGAGCCTGACAGGAAGTCAGGCTAGTGAACCGGCCGTATGCTGAATGTGAGCGTCAGAGAATTTAATATTTGCAAAAGATTAGAATTTCTTAATGGAATTTCACGTTTCAAGCTCTTATTTCGAGTCACGCGGTCGAAGGTTCATAGGATGCACTCTTATTCACATTCGAATAAATTTCTGGCAAATTTTACAGTTTGAGTTGCATCTTTTGCATAATAATCTGCTCCTATCATTTTTGCATACTCATCATTTAAGACAGCGCCTCCAACAAGAACAGTGCAATTCAAGTTATTGTCTCTAAGTGCTTTTATTGTTTCACCCATGCTCCTAACTGTTGTGGTCATAAGTGCACTTAAACCAACTAATTTAATGTTTCCGCTGCGGACTGCATTAACAACTATATCCTCGTGTACATCTTTACCAAGGTCAATTACCTCAAATCCATAGTTTTCGAGTAGGATTTTCACTATGTTTTTTCCTATATCGTGTATATCCCCTTTAACAGTTGCAAGCACAATTGTACCTTTGCTAAGTTTTTTATCGGTGCTTGCCATCATTCTTTCTTTGATTACTTCAAAAGATTTCTTTACAGCTTCTGCAGATTGTAATAATTGAGGAAGGAATATTTCTCCGCTTTCATATTTTTGGCCCACAATATCAAGTGATGGAATTAGATATTTGTTTACAACTTCAAGTTCTGACATAGTTTTCAAAAGTTCTTTTGTTATTTTCGAAGATTCCTCTTTCAAACCATCAATAATAATTTGATTTAAATCTTTAGCATTTACAACTTCTTTACCAGCTGGTTTTCCTTCAAAGGATGAATAAGCATCTATATATTTTTTTGAAGCTTTATCTTTATTCCATAAAACATTAAATGCATTAATAGTCGCCATCATATCGGGGGATAGAGGATTGAGTATTGGTGCATCAAGGCCAGCGGTTAATGCTGCAGCAAGGAACGTTCTATTTAATAGTTCTCTTTGTGGTAAACCAAATGATACATTGCTTACTCCAAGAGTAGTTTTAACTCCTAGCTTAGATTTAACAAGTTCAACTGCTCGAATTGTCTCTTTAATTTCACTTTGCTGCGCTGATGCAGTTAAAACAAGACAATCTATTATAATATCTGATTTATCTATTCCATACTCTTCAGCCTTTTGTACAATTTTTTGGGCTATTTTAAGCCTGCCTTCAGCCGTTTTGGGAATGCCATCCTTGTCAATAGTTAAACCTATTACACAGGCACCATATTTTTTAACAATTGGAAATATGGAAGCCATTACTTCGTCTTTACCATTAACAGAGTTTATTAGTGGTTTTCCGTTATATATTCTCACTGCTGACTCAATTACGTCACATCTAACACTATCAATTTGAAGGGGAAGATTTATTACACTTTGTAATTCTTTTATTGTTCGTATCATAACCTCATGCTCGTCGATTTCAGGAAGTCCCACATTTACATCTAGTATATCTGCTCCTGCATCTCTTTGATTAATAGCTTCATAGAGTATATAGTCCATATTATTATTTTTTAAAGCCTCTTTAAGTTTCTTTTTGCCTGTAGGATTTATACGCTCACCGATAATTTTTATTTGTCCTCCAAGAACTACTGTTAAAGAGGGGGAACTTACTGCTGTTATTCTTTTAACATCACGGCGTACAGGCTTTAATTTTTTAAGCTCAGTCTTTATAGCTGTTATATGCTCGCAAGCGGTGCCACAGCATCCACCGAAAATCGTAACACCCATTTCTGCCATAATTTTTGCATACTGCGCAAATTCATGTGCCTGAACATCGAAAACTGCGTCTCCATTTACAAGTTTAGGAAGCCCTGCATTAGGTTGGACTATAACAGGAATACTTGAGTACTTAAGTATTTTTGTTATTATTGGAAGCATTTCATTTGGTCCTAAAGAACAATTTACTCCAATTGCATCTACTCCAAGGCCTTGAAGTACGTTCACCATAGTTATTGGGTCTGTTCCCGTTAATGTGCGCTCGTCACCTTGATATGACATTGTACATACTATTGGAAGAGAACTATTTTCTTTTGCCGCAAGAATGGCGGCCTTTGCCTCATAAATATCTGACATTGTCTCAATAAGAATTATATCAGCGCCTTCCCTAGAGCCTATTTTAATCTGCTCTGCAAAAGCCTCATATGCATTATTAAATGATAACGTTCCAAGTGGCTCCATTAATTGACCAATAGGGCCAATATCAAGTGCAACAAGATTATCACCAGCCGCTTTTCTTGCAATTCTCACGGCACTTCCAACAATATCCTCAACGGTATATTGCGTATTTTTAAGCTTATAACTATTTGCACCAAATGTATTTGTGGTAATAACGTCACTTCCTGCATCTAAGTATTCTCCATGTATTTTTTCAATGATTTCTGGGTGTAATATATTATAGCTTTCTGGTAATTCACCCATCTTAATTCCGTATTTTTGCAGCATTGTTCCCATAGCTCCATCAAATAATAAAAAGTTATTAAAGTTTATTTTTCTACACACAATATCTACCATCCTTTCTGAATTCACAATTTTTATTTTTACAAATTTTACATTTTTGTGATTTATCAATTGATTTTAAACTTGCAACTTCACTAAGTCCTATAAGTGCTGTTACCGATTTTCTTGGTATCATGATACTATTTTCAGTAATAGATAGTCCTATTTTTTTATAAGCATCTAAAACATTTAATATTTCTGACCCATTATCAATAGAGAAGTCTCCATAACCAGGACTATATCTAGTTGTAATATGCAAATTATTTATTAAAGCATTTTTCATAATCTCATCTTGCAACTCATTACATAAGGTTTCTATTGCGGTGGTTGCACAGGCATCCATAATTAAACCCTTTGTAATATTAAATCTTGAATAGTAAGATATTCTACTATCCACATTTACCCCTAATGTTGCGGCCATAACCACACATTTTCTTGAATTTACTAGAAGATTTATTATATCTGTATCTTTTAAAACTAACGTACTACCCAAGAGGAAAATCTGATCGTTTTTTCTTTCAATATCAAAAATTTCATATACAAAATTTTCTTTACATATGTCAATAATCTCATCGCAACATTCATCAACTAAATCAATTATAGTCTTATTAATAATTTGATTTTTATAGCCTAAATATCTTAATACTTCTTGTTTATCAATTACCATAGTACGCTCCAATCAGTTTTACTTTTAGAATAGAGTATAAACACAATAATTGCAAATATAATATAATTTATGAATATTTATGAAATGTATGTTTGCATTGACATATGACCTTATATGAGTTAAAATAAAAAACAATAATTTGATAAAGCTCTTTTTTACTTATTGTAGTATAAAGAATAATAGTCAGATGCTTATGGTGAATTCATATAATAAATAATTATAAAAAGGAGCGTTAATATGAAATATATTGTAGTACTAGGAGATGGAATGGCAGATTATCCTGTGAAAGAGCTTAACGACAAAACACCTCTTCAATACGCTAATACACCTACTATAGATTATATGGCAAAGCACGGCACTCAAGGATTAGCTAAAACTGTGCCAGAGGGTATGCCGGCAGGAAGCGATACAGCAAACATGGCTGTTTTTGGATATGATCCAATTGTGTACTATAGTGGACGTTCACCATTTGAAGCAGCAAGCATGGGAGTCCAAATGTTAGATACAGATGTAACATTTAGATGTAATTTGGTAACGGTATCTGACGACCAGCCCTATGAGGAAAAAACTATGATTGACCATAGTTCTGATGAAATTACAACGCAAGAGGCAGGAATATTAATAAAAGAATTAAGTGAGTATTTAAACGCTGAGGCGATAAAGTTTTATCCAGGTATTGGCTATAGGCATCTTATGATATGGGATAACGGACCATACTCTTGGAAACTTACACCACCACACGACATTTTAGATAAAAATGTAAAGGATTATATGCCTAAAGGAATTGGTAGTGAAATATTTGAAGAAATGATGAAAAAAAGCTTCGAATTTTTATCAGGGCATGATATAAATAAAAAGAGAATAGCAAGGGGACTAAAGCCAGCTAATTCAATATGGATATGGGGTGAAGGAAAGAAACCGCTCTTATCTAGCTTTTATAAAAAATATAATTTAAAAGGCTCAGTAATTTCTGCTGTTGATTTAATAAAAGGAATAGGAATGTGTGCAGGGATGGACATTATTGATGTAGAAGGGGCTACTGGAAATATTAATACTAATTTTAAAGGTAAAGCAGAGGCCGCTCTAGGCGAAATGGCAAAGGGGAATGATTTTGTTTATATTCATGTTGAAGCTCCAGATGAATGTGGACATAGATGTGAAATAGAAAATAAATATAAAGCCATAGAGTATATAGACAATCAAATAGTAAAGGTTATAAAAGATGAAATGGATAGAACTGGTGAAGATTATAAAATGATAATACTCCCAGATCATCTTACACCACTTGTACTTAGGACTCATACAGGAGAGCCGGTTCCGTTTTTAATATATGAAAGTAATAAAGAAAAGGACAACCTAAATGGCTCTTATAATGAATTCGCGGCTAAAGAGACAGGACTATATTTTCCGGAAGGATATAAGTTAATGGATTACTTTATAAAAGGCAGTATATAGGGGGAAAAAAATTTATGAAACAAATATATTATAAGAGTACTCGCGGAAATGAAAAAGAAGTAAAATCCGCAGAAGCTATTGCAAGAGGACTAAGCGAGGATGGGGGACTTTTTGTACCAACATCAATACCAAAGTTAACTATAGGACTTGCCGAATTATGTAATATGAATTATAAAGAATTAGCATTTACTATAATGAAAGAATTTTTAACTGATTATGAGGAAAAGGATTTATTAGAGTCTATAGATATGGCTTATGATGAAAAGTTTGATGTGTCAGCTATTGCGCCGATTTCAAAGCATGGTAAATCATATTTTTTAGAATTATACCATGGACCAACTTTAGCATTTAAGGATATGGCTTTATCAATATTACCTTATCTTTTAAAAAATGCAGTAAAGAAGTTAAACATTGATAAAGAAATGGTTATTCTTACGGCCACATCTGGTGATACAGGCAAAGCAGCACTAGAAGGTTTTGCAAATGTAGAAGGCACAAAGATAATAGTCTTTTTTCCACAGGAGGGTGTTAGTGAGATTCAAAAAAGACAGATGTTAACGCAATCTGGGGATAATACTTTTGTAATAGGAATTGAGGGAAACTTTGATGATGCACAAAATGGAGTTAAGCAGATGCTTACAGATGAGGGACTTCTCAAGCGATTAGAAGAAAACAATAAAATGTTCTCATCAGCTAATTCAATAAATATTGGAAGACTAATACCACAGGTTGTATATTATTTCTATTCATATGCTCAGCTTTGTAATATGGGAGACATAAAAATAGGGGAAGAGATAAATTTCTGTGTTCCTACTGGTAATTTTGGCGATATATTGGCAGGATACTATGCAAAGAAAATGGGATTACCAATTAAAAAGCTAATTTGTGCTTCAAATGAAAATAAAGTATTATTTGATTTTATAAATACAGGAACATATGATAGGGTAAGGGATTTTGTAATTACTATGTCGCCTTCAATGGATATATTGATTTCAAGTAACCTTGAAAGACTTCTATATGCTATAAGTGGGGAAGATTCAAGTAAGATAAAAGACCTTATGAATAAGCTTAAAAAAGATGGTAAATATGAGATTGATGATGATATGAAAAAAGGGCTAAAGGATTTCTTTGGAGGCTATGCAAGTGAGGAGGATACTGAAAAGGCAATAACTGAGGTTTATCAAACTACTAATTATGTAATTGATACACATACTGCAGTTTCCTATGCGGTTTATCAAAAATATTTAAAAGCAACAAAGGATAGTGCGAAGACAGTTATTGTGTCGACGGCAAGCCCATATAAATTTACGCCAGATGTTATGAAATCAATAGATGCAAAATACATAGGGTTAAATGACTTTGAATTAATAATGGAACTTAGTAAAATAACAAAGGTCGATATTCCAGTAGGGATAAAGGATTTAGAAACAAGACCAGTGCTTCATAAAACTAAATGTGCAAAAAATGAGATGCAAATACAACTTGAAAAGATCCTTAAAATATAATAGTATCAACTATTGTTAATATTACATTCCCTCAGACTATTTAATTAGTTTGAGGGTTTTTCTTTTATTAATAACAAGGTAAGTTGAATAGTCGTAATTGGTTAAATATTCAAAATGTTTATTGACAATATATTTATAAATAGTTAAGATAGTATTGAGTTAATTTAGTATAATCAATCAACTTAAATATTTATATTATTGAAAATAGAGTAAGGGGTGATGTAATTGAAAAAGCAACAATATGATGTAATCGTTATCGGATCAGGAGTAGTCGGTAGTGCAATTGCAAGGGAACTTTCAAAATATGAAATTAATATAGGTGTATTAGAGAAAGAACTAGATGTAGTATGTGAGACAAGTGGTAGGAACAGTGGAGTGCTTCATGCAGGATTTAACAGCAAACCTGGCACACTTATGGCAAAATTTTGTGTGCAAGGATGCTTAGGATTTGATAAAGTTGCAAAAGAATTAGATATACCCTTTAAAAGAACGGGGAAACTTGTAATAGGCTTTAGTGAAGAAGATATGGAAGGATTAAAAGATTTAAAAGCACTAGGAGAAAAAAATGGAGTTCCAGGTCTTGAAATTGTAGGTCGTGAAAAAATTAAAGAATTAGCACCTAATGTAGAAGGGACAGCAGCTTTATATTCTCCAATGACAGGTGTATTGGATCCATTTATATATACAATTGCATTAGCAGAAAATGCTTGCCAAAATGGTGTGGATTTTTATTTAGATAGAGAGGTAATTAACATTGAAAAAAAAGAAAGTTGTTATAAAATTACTACAAAAAATGGAGAAACTTATTATAGTAGATGGATAATTAATAGTGCTGGATTAAATTCTGATAAAATAGCAGGTATGGTTGGTGTTACAGATTATACAATATATCCATGTAGAGGAGAATATTTTATTCTTGATCAAAGCATAGGCAAGTTTCTTGAAATTCCAGCCTATCCAGTTCCTAATAAGAAAGAGGGAGGTCTTGGTGTACATCTTACGCCTTCAATTCATGGCAATATATTTATCGGACCAAGTGCTCAGTATATAGATGAAAATGATAACTATTCATCAACTGAGGATGTTATGGACATGCTTATAAAAGAAGGCACAAAAATATTGCCTCAAATTAAAAGAGAACATTTTATTAGAAATTTCACAGGCATTAGACCAAAGCTTGTTAGTAAAGAAAAAGGTGGATATGCAGATTTTGTAATAGAAGAAAGAAAGGAAATCCCTAATGTAATTAACTTAATTGGAATTGAATCGCCAGGACTCACTTCAGCAGTCCCAATTGCAGAATATGTAGTAGAAAAAATTAAGAACAAGGAAGATTTAAAAGAAAATAAAAAATTCAATCCTATAAGAAATGCAGTAGTAAAGTTTATAGAACAATCTGAAGAAAAACAAGATGCACTTATAAAAGAAAATTCAGATTATGGAGAAATTATTTGTAGATGTGAGAACGTTACAAAAGCAGAAATTATACAAGCAATAAGAAATCCATTAGGAGTAGATACATTAACAGGCATTAAATATAGAACAAGATCTATGATGGGAAGATGCCAAGGTGGGTATTGTCAAACTAGAATTGCAGAAATAATTATGAAAGAAAAAAATAAAAAAGTAGATGAAATAACTTATTTAAGAGAAAATGGAAAAATGTTTTCTGGGGAGGTAAGACAATGGAAGTAATTCAAAAGCAAGCAGTTATAATTGGTGGTGGCCCAGCTGGACTTGCAGCAGCTCTAAAACTAAAAGAAGAAGGTATAGAAGATGTTTTAATATTAGAAAGAGAAGAAAAGCTTGGTGGAATATTAAAACAATGTATTCATGATGGTTTTGGTTTACAAAGATTTAAGCAGGCGCTTAGCGGTCCTGAATATGCGGCTAGATTTGTAAAGCAGGTAAAAAAAGACAATATTGAATTACAAACAGGAGCGACTGTAATAAATATTACAAATAACAAGGAGGTTACAGCAGTTACAAGGGAAGGGCTAAAAAAATATAAAGCTAAAGTAGTGGTGCTCACCATGGGGTGTAGAGAAAGAACAAGAGGAGCTATAAGCATACCTGGGACAAGACCTGCAGGTGTATTTACTGCTGGAGTAGTTCAAAGCTATATGAACCTAAAAAATATTATGGTTGGAAAAAGAATTGTTATACTAGGTTCTGGAGATATCGGACTTATAATGGCAAGGAGACTCACACTAGAAGGAGCAAAAGTATTGGCCGTAATAGAAAAATTACCTTATCCTAGTGGATTGCCAAGAAATATAGAACAATGTTTAAATGACTATAATATTCCCTTATATTTAGGTCATACGGTAACAAACATCAAAGGAAAAGAAAGATTGCAAGCAGTAACAGTGAGTGAATTAGATAAGAATGGACAAATTATTTCAGGCACAGAAATAGAATATCAATGTGATACATTAATACTATCTGTTGGTCTTATTCCTGAAAATGAGTTATCTCTTAAAGCTGGAGTGAAAATTGATGAACGAACTAAAGGACCTATTGTGGACGAAAATTTACAAACTAACGTAGAAGGAATTTATGCAGCTGGCAATGTGCTTCATGTGCATGATTTAGTGGATTTTGTATCTGATGAAGGAGAAAATCTTGCTAAGGCAGCAGCAAAATATATAAGAAATGAAAAACAAAATGAAAGTCATATTTTAATAACAACAGATAAAACTATTAATAATGTAGTTCCACAAAAAATAAGTGGGAAGCAAGATGTAGAGGTAACTTTAAGGGTTAGTAGGCCTTCAAGAGATGGAGTTATAGAAATTGTGCAGGGCGAAAAAGTGATTAAAACAAGGAACTTTAAAAAATTGAATCCTGCAGAAATGATACGCTTAACATTAAAAAAAGAGGATATTATTAGTGAAGAAAACATTAAGGTGGTGGTATCACAATGAATAGAGAAATGACATGTATAGTTTGTCCTAATGGTTGTGAATTAACTTTAGAACTAGAAGAAAACATTATCAAAAATGTAACTGGAGCTTCCTGTAAAAAAGGAATAGCATATGCAACGCAAGAAATACAAAATCCTAAGAGAACTATTTCATCATTAGTTAAAGTAAATAATGGAGAAATGCCACTGGTTAGTGTAAGGACAACAACATCTATTCCTAAAAATAGGATATTTGATGTTATGAAAGAAATTAAGAATATAGAAGCTGATGCACCTATAGAAATTGAACAAGTGATTATTAACAATGTGTTGGGTCTTGGCGTAGATATTATTGCTACAAAGTCTATATGTAAGAAATAAATCATTATAATTAATACGACAATTAAAAGGGGGGGTATTTATGGAACTTTTAAATGCTTTTGGTAGTATATTTAGTATTGTTATAATGATAGCTATTGGATGGTGGCTAACGAAAAAAAAATGGATGGATAAGTCCGGTGCAAAGCTATTCGCAAAAATTGTTATCAATGTAGCGTTGCCGGCTTTGATGATTAGCAATCTTATGAAGGATTTTGACAGGGCAAAGCTTTTAAGTTTAGGGAAGGGTATTATAGTTCCAATAATTTCAATAGCTCTTACTTATTTAATTGGCAAGACCTTTGTAAAAGTTTTTAATGTTACGAAAAATAGACGTGGTTCCTTTGCATCTATGTTCTTTGTATCTAATAGTATATTTATCGGATTGCCAGTAAATCTAGCCTTATTTGGTTCAAAATGTGTTCCTTATGTTTTGATATACTATATAGTTAATACTACATTCTTTTGGACTATAGGTGTTTTTGAAATAAGTAAAGATGGGAATGGCGGATCTAATAAATTTGCATCACCGGATACTTTAAAAAGAATATTTTCACCTCCTCTAATGGGATTTGTAGTAGCTATAATATTAATACTTTTAGCTATTCCTGTACCTGCATTCCTAATGGATACTTGTAAATATTTCGGAAATTTAACTACCCCTCTATCTATGTTGTTTATTGGTAACACAATTTATTATGTAAATTTAAAAGGAATACGTTTTAATAAGGATATGTGGGGCGTTTTATTGGGAAGATTTATAATATCGCCACTACTGGTAGTGTTAATATGTAAATTCATTCCTTTACCTCAAATCATGAAAAATATATTTATTATTCAAGCAGCTATGCCAGTAATGACTACTACTGCTATAGTGTCAAAATCTTACGATGCAGATTACCAATATGCTGCTATTATGATTGCTCTATCCACGTTGTTAAGTCTATTTATAATTCCTATATATAAAATACTCCTTTGATAAGATATATGAAACAAAATAAAGAATATATAAAAAGCCTTCTTTTCATTTAAACAAGTGGAAAGAAGGCTTTTTAATAAAACTTTACTTTGTTTCAAAGCTTTTCTTTTTTTTATTAATAAAAATTATTGCCCAAATAATTAATGATATAGACGAAATACCATAAGCGAGAATTCCTAATTTATTTCCTAATATAAAAAATGTAATATTCTAGTTTCTATTAATATGTCCTTTTTCTATATTCATTAGGTGAAACACTTACATATTTCTTGAAGGTGGTACAAAAATGACTTTGACTATTAAACCCGGATTTAGTAGAAATCACATCTAAAGGATAAGAGGAATTATCTAGGATATCTTTTGCCACATTTATTCTATATATGTTTATATATTCACAAAATTTAAAACCGGTGTTCACTTTAAAAAGATAACATAGATAGTTACTACTTATATGAATGTGAGTTGCAACTTTTTCTAGGGTTATTTTTTTCTCAATATTTGAGTGGATATAAGCCAAAGCATTGTTTACAATTTCATTTTCTGATGCTTTTTTACCATTATTAATGACTTCCGTGTAGCTTTTAATAATTTTTTCTCCTACAGAAATTAAGTCTTCCTTCAAATGACAAGTGTCCATTAGCTTAAGATTTTTATAGCATAAGTCCTCCAAGGGGATTGAATTGTTAATACAGAAATAGGTGTATATAAAGATATTAATTGAATATATTAGTTTTTTTAATTCATCTGGGCTACTCGATGAAGATAAAAGTATATTTATCTTTTTTATATATATGGCATTGGCATTTTCTAAGTTGTTATTTCCAATACTTAAGACCAGTTCAGTGTGATTGAGTAAATTTTTCATCGCATCTCCTTAATATTTTTAAAAAAGACAGTAATAATTTTAAAAAACCTCTAACTTAAATATATTATAATATAATCAAGAATGATAATCAATATCAATGCAATAAGATAATATAAATTAAGTCTAAAAATGCATTGAAATTATTACCACATGAATGTACAAAATATTTATATGAGGAGGAAATTGATTTGAAAAATGTAGTTATTATTTATTGGAGCGGAACAGGAAATACAGAGGCTATGGCAGTAGGGATTATGGAAGGGGCAAAAAATGCAGATGCAAACGTTAGACTACTTAATGTGAACGATGCAAAAGTAGAGGACGTAATAAATGCAGATGGAGTAGCTTTGGGATGTCCATCTATGGGCTCAGAGCAGCTTGAGGAATCAGAAATGGAACCATTTATTGAGTCAATTGCGAGCGCAATAAGCGGCAAAAACACTATTTTATTTGGTTCTTATGGATGGGGCAATGGAGAATGGATGGAGGATTGGCAAGAGAGAATGGAAACATATGGTGCTAACATTATAGTAGATGGACTTATAATTAATAACGATGCTGATAAAGAAGGTATTGAAAGGTGTAAGGAAATAGGTGCGTTATTATCAAAAAAATAAAAGTAAACTTAATATGAAGTTGATAGTGTTAACACTATTGTGAAATTAATGGAGGGTGTTTTATGGGAATAGTAGAGTTAAGGGGATTGTTAGAAATTGTAGATGGTTATGATGATTTGGAGTATTTATTTTCAGTAATAATACGTAATGCAGGACCAACTATTAAAAAGCATAAGACATCATCTTTAATTAATTTTAGTAATAGTAATAGAAACTTAAATAACATATGGGAAAGATATAAAGATGAAGTGAAAGCTAAACTAGATATTGATTACTTTGAATTAAAAAAGGATATAACAAATACGTTTGTACTATTTTATAATAAAGAAAAAATCAAGTTAAGTATAAGCGATAATAAAAACATGGAATTTTTAAAAAGATTTGGATACAATGAAAAAATGAATATAAAGGAATGTTTATTGCTTTTAGGCAAAAGATTCGAAAATATGTGCCCTCACGAAATTGGGATTTTTTTAGGCTATCCTCTAGAAGATGTAGTATCCTTTGTTGATTATCCAAATGCTAAATGTAAAATGGTAGGTTATTGGAAGGTATATCATGATATTGAAAAAGCAGAAATTATTTTTAATAAATATGATGAAATTAAATTTACCATCATGAGATTAATGATGAAAGGGATGAAACCAACAGAACTATTAAATAAAGATATTCAATTAAAACAAATAGAAGAACAAAAGCGTGGAGAATCTATATTTCAATATATGAAAAGCAAAGATATGTATAGCGTTCAATAATATTAATTAGTATATAGTGAATCTAGAGTAAAATAAACGGTGAAATTTTTTAAATAAAATTTCACCGTTTTAACTTTTATATATTTAATTTTAATATCGACTTCAGAAGGAGATAATTAGATTAAAATCCGTTTATGTCTAAATAATGACGATTAATGCATTTTGTATTGAATTATAGATCTTTATGAAATATGATATAAATAAAGTATGCTTAAATAAGGAATAAAACCATATTTATGGATGAGAAAAAAATCATAAAACGAAGTCTTTCCTGCAAATGTTGTAAACCAAAGAAGAATGTGGTAAAATAATTCTGAAAGTTGTTATTAGTTTAACATTTTTTTTGTTTAAAGTGTATTTATAGGGGGGAAATCTATGAAAAAGAAACATATTATTTTTTTAAGCATTATTGGTGTAATAATACTATCTGGAATTATTGCCTATGTAGTTAAGAACAATAAAGATTCAGCAGGTAAGAAAGGTAAAGAAGTAGCTTTATATACAATACCGGCTAAAGAGAAAATATTTGTAAACGGTGTTGTTGTTCCTGAAAAAACGGAAAATATATATAGAGATGAAACAAAAGGAACAATAAATAAGGTTTCGGTTACGAATGGACAAGTAGTAAATAAGGGCGATGCTCTTTTTACATACAGGAACAGTTTGGTTACAGATGAGATAGATAAGGGAAATCAAGAAATTACTAATGCTAACAATCAAAAAAAGAAATTAGTCGATAAACAAGAAGAAGCAAAAAAACTTCTAGAAAAGCAGAAGGAAGAAGCAAAACAACAAGCAGAACAGGCTGGTGTCGATCCCGCTGCCATGGGTGCATCGGCTGCAGCAGGTACTGAGGCTCAAATTAGTGGCTACTCAGATCAAATAGATGCTGTGCAAGCACAAATTGATACTTCAAAAGGGATGCTTAAAAATTCAAAAGAGAAAGAATATACTTATATAAAAGCTCCAATAGATGGAAAAGTAATATTAAATGATTCTAAAGATATGACAAAACCATATATTGTAATAGAGTCTACTACAGTTTATGTAAAAGGAAGTATTAATGAAAAGGATCAAACAAAGGTAAAGGAAAATCAAAATGTGGATATACTTATATTCGCTATAAATAAAACCATAACAGGAAAGGTGAAAAGTGTAGGAAATAGTCCAGCAGCGCCAGATGCAGCGGCTGGGGCGCAAGGTGCTACAGGTGGAGCTTCTGCTATATCTTATTATGATGCAAATGTATCCTTGGATTCACAAACAGATGTTATCAATGGTTTTCATGTGCAAGCCACAGTGAAACTTAAAGAAGAAGATATGAAAATACCAAAGAGTGCAATACTTGAGGAAGCTGGAAAGCAATACGTGTTCAAGGTTGTGGATAAAAAGTTAAAAAAACAAGCAATTACTTATAAAAAAGGTGTGGAATCAGAAGTTGTTGTACTTAGTGGGCTAAATGAAAATGACCGTATAGCGAAAACTACTAAAGAAATGAAGGAAGGTATTTCTGTTGAGTAATCTTATTGAGTTAACAAATATTAATAAGTATTATAAGTTAAAGGATTCTAAATTACACGTATTGAAGGATATAAATTTAACTATAGAGCAAGGTGACTTTGTTATGATAATGGGGAAATCAGGTAGCGGAAAAACTACACTTTTAAACCTTCTTGGTTTTCTTGATCATTTTGATAATGGAAAATATGCGTTTAATGGCAAGGATGTTACTCATCTTAGTGAAAATGAAAGATCAGAACTTAGAAATAGTTATCTGGGGTTTATATTTCAACAGTTTCATTTGATAGATTCATTGACTATTGGTCAGAATGTTGAGCTTCCTTTGCTTTACAAAGAAGGCACTGATGTACCTAAAAAAGAAAGAGCACACCTTGTAGAAAAATATTTAGATACGGTAGGATTGCTTCATAAAGAGAAGCAATCACCTTCACAATTATCTGGAGGACAGCAACAGCGTATTGCAATAGCAAGAGCTCTCATTAATAATCCTTACGTGATTTTAGCTGATGAGCCAACAGGCGCTCTAGACAGTAAAACCAGAGAGGAAATTATGAATATACTAAAGAAACTTAATGAAGAAAATAAAACAATAATAATGGTAACACATGATGACGATTTAACTAAATATGCTAGCAAAGTAATCCATTTAAAAGATGGAGTGATAACAAAGGTGGATTAGATATGTCTATAATAAATTTAATCAAAACTTCAGTATACAGTCTAAAATCACATAAATTAAGAGTTTTTCTCACAATGATAGGAATAATCATAGGTATAAGCTCTGTAATATCCATTATGTCAGTTGGTAATGGGTTAAAGGTAAAAATGAATGAATCTATGGCGGATACAAGCGCTAATAAAATAAATGTTAATTTTGAACCAGAAAACGTTGATGCGGATTTAACCTTGATTGAACCCTTTAGCAAATCCGACCCATATTCTCTTAAAACAGTGGCAGGAGTAGAAAAGGTTGAGGAATCAAAGGATATGCAAGGAATGGGCGGATATACATCAGGCGAGGCTGCGTATTTTGATAAAAAACAATACATTGGACTAGAAGATTATGATGATAAAGAAATAAATATTAAGTATGGTCGTTCTTTCGAAAAAAGTGAAAATTCTAAAAAATTAATTATATTGGGTTATAAAGCAGCAGAAAAACTTTTCGAATCTCCAGAAAAGGCAATAGGTAGTGGAATAACAGTAAATGGAATTATATACGAGGTAGTAGGAGTTCTAGAAAAAGAGGGTGCATTCTCTCTAACAGGGGAAACAAGTTTAATTTCAAAGGAGTCAAAAGAAGATATGAATACAGAGGCCGCTATTTCAAGCTTAGATGTTTATCTTAAAGCTGGTGAAGATAAAAATAAGGTTTTTGAAAACATAAAAAAGGAGCTTATAGTGGCTCATCCTAATTTAAAAGGTGAGTATAAGCTTCAGGATCCTCAGGCAGCGACTAAGATATTTGAACAAATTATTGGGTATTTAACTGCTTTCATAGCATTGATTAGTGGTATTTCCTTATTTGTTGGGGGAATAGGTGTAATGAATATAATGTATGTTTCTGTAACTGAGCGGAAACGAGAAATTGGTATACGTAGGGCTATTGGTGCAAAACCTAAAAGTATATTACTCCAATTTCTTATAGAAGCGATTATGGTGACAGGGCTTGGTGGTTTACTTGGTATATTATTCGGATTTATTTTTTGTAAAATAATTGGTATATTTATGCCATTCCCTCCAGTTATGAGCGGAGAAAGCGTTATAGGAGCAACTGCAATCTCTGTTATTATTGGAATAATTTTTGGAATTATACCAGCAATTAATGCATCGAAAATGGATCCAATTGAGGCTATTTACAATTAAATTTTGGTGGAAGCCATATTATTTTAAAAATATATTTGTCGGAGGTAAAATTATGGAAAACGTTAAAAAACCAAAAGTAGGAGCAGGTATAAAAACAATGTCGATTATTCAATTGATTATTAGTGGGTTTGGGTTAATAGCGATTATAATAGCCCTTTTAATGAAAGATAAGCTTGCAGCCCAGTATAAAACAATGGGGATGGATGTTCCTGAAGTATCAACTTCTGCTTATATTATTAGTTTAGTAATAATAACAATAATAACTATAGGTATTATTTTAATTTTAATGAAAAAGGAATTAGGAATATATATCTATTTTACTGCTACAGTGGCAAACATCGTATATACAATTGTAAGTGATGGATTTAAACCTGTATCACTTGTTGGTTTGATAATCCCTGCACTTATGGGATTCTTTATTTGGAAGAAAAAAGAAATATTTAGTACTGACACTAAAACTGAAAATATAGATGTATAGTGCCTGTTATTAATAAGAACAAAGAATAATATTAGATTAAAAATCCTGTTAACTTATTATGTTAACAGGATTTTTAGCATTTGATGTCATAATAAAAAGATGTATAATGCCATTCCTAAAATATTTTTAATTATGTAAAAAGGCTGCCGTCGATAGGCAGCCAGTTAAGGTAATAAAATTAGTTATAATCTGTTGATGTTAAACAATTCTGAAGACAGATATAGTTCCAATAGCCCCAGCTAGACCTGCAAGTACTATACTAATAGGACCATTTGAATTGTTAGCAAATCTAAAAGATTGTCCTGCTGTTGCGGCATAAACCTTGTTAGAGCCATTTACAGTTGGATTTGTTACTAAAATAGATATACCACCAATAACAACGCCACTAGGGGATTCTTCTAAATCAAGTTGTAAAGCAAAGGTTAAAGGATCTGGAGTAACAGCAAACTTCCAGTCGATTACATAAACACCTGTTGTATTAATTGTAAATATACCTGTTGTTGGATCATAACTTAAATCAGGTCCTACAATATCTACAGTATCATAAATAATAGTGCCGCCAACTGGAATTGATATTTTATTTGTTGTTATAACACCATTTGCATACGAATTAAAACTTGGACCAGTTGCTCCAGTAGCTCCGGTTCGTCCAGTTGCACCAGTTGCTCCAGTTCGTCCAGTAGCTCCGGTTGCTCCAGTTGCACCAGTTCGTCCAGTTGCACCAGTAGCACCGGTTGCTCCGGTTCGTCCAGTAGCACCGGTTGCTCCGGTAGCTCCAGTTGCTCCAGTAGCACCGGTTGCACCAGTTCGTCCAGTAGCTCCAGTTGCACCAGTTCGTCCAGTAGCTCCGGTTGCTCCAGTTGCACCAGTTGCTCCAGTTCGTCCAGTAGCACCGGTTGCTCCAGTTGCTCCAGTTGCTCCAGTTGCACCGGTTGCTCCAGTTGCTCCAGTTGCTCCGGTTGCTCCAGTTGCACCAGTTGCTCCAGTTCGTCCAGTAGCTCCGGTTTCTCCAGTTGCACCAGTTGCACCAGTTCGTCCAGTAGCTCCGGTTGCTCCAGTTCGTCCAGTTGCACCAGTTGCTCCGGTTGCTCCGGTTGCACCAGTTCGTCCAGTAGCACCGGTTGCTCCAGTTGCTCCGGTTGCACCAGTTCGTCCAGTTGCTCCAGTTGCACCAGTTGCTCCGGTTGCTCCAGTTGCACCGGTTGCACCAGTTCGTCCAGTAGCACCGGTTGCACCAGTTGCTCCAGTTCGTCCAGTAGCTCCGGTAGCACCAGTTCGTCCGGTTGCTCCAGTAGCTCCAGTTGGTCCAACTATGCATTTTATACAGCAAGGATGACAACGATCGTGTTTGTCATCACAGTGTGGTCTATCGTCACAGTGGTCTTTATCATTACAGTGTGGTTTGTCATCACAATTGTGCTTTTTAGGAATTAAAAAGTCATAAGGTTCATATTCATCGTCAGATTGATATTTTTCAGAAGAAAAATCATTGTATTTATTCAATATAGATACCTTCCTTATTAATAATATTTTTTCTATTTAAAGAGCTTGTACTTTCTCTTATTTAAGATGTTCACACTTTCTATACATAATATGCAGATGCCTTGTTTTGTGTTAAAGATATACATTAAAAATTTAGTTGAAAAAGTACTATTCCAATTATTGATGTGAAAATTATTTGTTTTGCAAAAAACAGTTATGTTCGTCATTGATTAAAAATGGTTACTTCTATATAATATAAAGATATGGTTAAAAATAGATATTTATTATAGGTTTTAGGAGGAAGTTGGAATGAGACTTATTAGAGAATTTTATGCCAGAGAAGCTTTGCAGGTTGCTAAGGAACTTTTAGGAAAAACACTTGTACATGAAGTTAATGGAGTAAAGTTAAGGGGAAAGATAGTTGAAACAGAAGCATATATTGGATCAATAGATAAGGCTTGCCATGCTTACGGGGGAAAACATACACCAAGACTTGAGACTCTATATGGTATGCCTGGCATCGCATACGTATATTTTATTTATGGGATGTATCATTGCTTTAATGTAATAACAAAAGAAGAAGGAATTGCTGAAGGGGTTTTAATTAGAGCTATTCAGCCAATAGAAGGTCTAGACGAAATGTCAAAGCTAAGATTTAAAAAAGGTTATAATGAATTGACAAAAGCTCAAATTAAAAATTTAACCACAGGCCCATCTAAGCTCTGTATAGCTATGAATATAAATAAAGAAAATAACAAACAGGATTTGTGCATAAGTGAACTATATATTGAAGACGCAGTGGAAAAAGAAAAAATTGAAATTATAGAAGCTAAGAGAATTGGAATTGATTATGCAGAAGAAGCAAAGGACTTTCTATGGAGATTTTACATTAAAAACAATATTTGGGTATCTGTAAAATAGAGCAATTACATCATCTCTAAACTAATCTGGTATTTTTTGAATGGTTCTTAATCCTGTCTTTACAAGATTATAATGCATATCCACCATTTATATACTTCCTTTCGCTAATAAGTATTAAAACTTATATTATAGTTATATGATTATTATTTAAATCTTGGTTAGTTGGCTGAATAGGGAATGTTTCTTTTGATAAGAAAATTGACTATAATAATATTGATATTGAATCATTATAATAAAAATGAAGGGAAGTAATCGGAATGAGTTTTTTATTTAAAGACAATGATAAAAAAGATGGGGTACAAGAAATTAAGTTTGGGAAAATTATAAATAAAAATAGAAAAATTATAAGGGAGGCAACATTTAGAATATTAAGTACTGCAATTATATATAATGATGAAGAAGATTATTATGATACATTGGCAACATGTGTTAATGAAAATAATGTAATAGAAACAATAAGCATAGAAGGATTTGATATACATGAAAATGTAGTAGATCTTAAAGGTGCGTATATTGACTATGAAGAAGATTCAGAAGTAAACTTCACTGGGACAATATACTATTTGTAATTTTATGTAGATTATGAAAAGAATTGAAAAAATAGAGAGGTTAGTATATCGTATACTAGCCTCAATTTGTTATGCCCTTCTATATTCCTTTTTTTATGGGTACTTATTGCTCACATAAGCATATTATAGTATAAAAATTAGAAAGTGGTGATAACAATGTATTTATTTCCATATGATGCATCTTGGATGGTGGCGCAACGGCACATTACTGAGCCTAGGATAATTAGTGAAGCAGAAGTAGATTTAAGAAATATTATGCGGATACTTTGGGAACAACATATTGTCTGGACGAGGATGACCATAACAAGCATAATAAAAGATTTACCAGATGTAGATTTTGTTACTAAGCGACTTCTTCGAAATCCAACAGATTTTAAGTTAGTATTAAAACCTTTCTATGGGAATGAAATTGCTTCTCAATTTAGTGAGTTATTTAAAAGTCATCTTGTCATCGCCGCACAGCTTGTTAAAGCAGCCAAAGCTGGCTATAGCAAAGAGGCAGCAGATGCTGAGAAAAGATGGTACGCAAATGCAGATGAAATCGCAGTTTTCCTTGCTAGAATCAATCCTTATTGGTCTCAAGAAAATTGGAAGACAATGTTATATGAACACTTGGCAATGACTAAAGCAGAAGCAATCGATATACTTACCAATAATTATGAAAGAAGCATCGCAGTATACGATGAAATTGAAAATCAAGCCCTAAAGATGGCAGACGTTATGGCAGAGGGCATTGTTAGACAATTTTCAAAATAAGTTACCAATTCATCTTCTGCAAAGCTGTTCAGCTCTGCAGGGGATAATTTAATTATAAAAAGTATAGATAATTGAAGGCATATAGAGTAAAATTAAAAATATGGCACTTTATGGTTAAGCAAAGGAGGAGTAATTTGGAGATTAATCAAATATCACAATTATTAACACAAACTAATACTAGTGCTAATATTAATGACCTAAATAATTCAAGTCAAGTTAATGCTTTATCACCACAGGCGATAATCTAGGAAAATCCTAATTGAAGTTTATCAGGAATGGAGCAGGAGAAATCCTGTATTTTTTTTTGTGTAGGTTTATAAGGACATGTAATAACTTGAATGATGTAATATGCTATTATTTTTGGAGGCAAAGAATGGAAAACGAAGAAAAGATATGTGACAAAAAGGAAAAGAAACAAAAATATTTGGGAGATAGGGGCTTCATAATGTTTATAGCTTTTTTAAGTGCATTTATCCCATTATCTACAGATATCTATCTACCAGCGCTTCCTAAAATGGTTGAAAGCTTTAACACAACGGAAGGTCTAGTAAATCTTACATTAATATTTTTCTTTATATTTTACGCTGTAGGAACCCTATTTTGGGGACCCCTTAGTGATAAATACGGAAGGAAAAGAGTATTACTTATAGGATTATCTGTATATACTATTGGAAGCATTTTATGTATATTTTCTGTAAATGTTTACCAACTCATTTTTTATCGTATTCTGCAATCAATTGGTTGTGGGGCTGCAACAGCGGTGGCAACAGCTATAGTAAAAGATGTATATAGTGGTAGGAGGAGAGTAACCATAATAGCTTTAGTTCAGTCTATGGGAATGATATCACCTATAATTTCTCCAGTTATAGGAGCAATGATACTAAGTGTTCTTTCTTGGCGTGGAGTATTTGTGGTGCTATCTATAATAGGAGCTTTAGCCTTAGCTGGAAGCATAGCCATGGAAGAGACACTAGAAAAAAGATATACAGGAAGTATATTTAAATCCATAGGAAGGTTAGGCGTAGTTGCAAAAAATAAGAGCTTTATGTCACTTCTTATAATACTTTCACTGATATCTGCTGCTTCTATGTCATTTATATCATCCTCCTCGTATATTTATGTAAATGGCTTTGGATTAAGTGAAAAGGTATATAGTTATTATTTTGCTTTAAACGCGGTGTTTTACCTACTAGGGCCTTTACTATACATTAAATTATCAAAAAATTATCATAGTAATTCAATAATAACTGTCTCATTTATTGTGTTTAGTATAAGTGGGGTATTCATTTGTACGATAGGTAATTTAAGTCCTTTATTTTTTACATTATCATTAATTCCTGCGTCTCTCTTTGGTAACATTATGGCACCTGCAAGAACTAACCTTTTGCTTGAACAGTTACAGGGCGATATTGGTGCAGCATCCTCATTAATGAGTTGCGCAATGACCTTTTATGGTAGTATTGGTATGTTTATAATTTCTTTGAATTTTTCTAATAAAATAGTGGTAATGGGACTAATGCATTTAATAATAGGAATTATAAGCCTTATAGCATGGCTGATTATCTCTAAAAAACCATATATTAAACAGGTAACCTATCATATAGAGGTAGCAAATAAAAATGCTGAGTAATTATTTCAGAAGAGGGGTAAAATAATGGGAATCATTCATATGTTTAATTTATCAACGATGCAATGGATATGTTTAATAATATCGGCTGTCTTAGTAGGCGTTTCAAAGACCGGAATAAGCGGGTTTTTGATGCCGGTTATACCAATTATTGCCAGTGTATTTGGAGGGAAGGAATCTACAGGTGTTATACTTCCTATATTAGTAATAGGGGATGTTTTTGCAGTGTACTATTATAATAGACATGCTAAGTGGGAAAATATAAAAAAACTTTTGCCATGGACAATCATAGGGTTACTACTAGGTGTTATAGTTGGAAACTTTATTAATGATAAACAATTTAAGGCGGTTATATCTATTTCAGTTTTACTTTGCTTAGTCGCTTTAATTTATACTGAAAAAAAAGGTGAAAATATAAAAGTCCCAACAAATAAATGGTTTTATGCAATGGCTGGAATTGCTACTGGCTTTACATCCATGATTGGTAATGCTGCAGGACCTATATTCAGTGTGTATTTGTTAACTATGAACTTCAAAAAAAACGATTTTATGGGCACAACGGCTTGGTTTTTCTTACTTGTTAATTTGGCCAAATTACCATTGCAAATTTTATTCTGGCATAATATTGCCTTTAAGACAGTTTTACTTAGCATTGGTATGGTGCCAGCAATTGCATTAGGAGCCCTTTTAGGGATGCTTATGATTAAAAAAATTAATGAAAAAAACTTCAGATATATTATTATAATCATGACATTTATAGCAGCAGTAAGACTGTTGGTATAAATTTAGAAAAAACAGTAATTCGATTTATAATCATATTCTACGCACAAGGATATAGTAGATTTAATGATTTAGATGAAATTTTTTCTTTTCCCAATTTTGATAAATAAAAATTATTAAATAAATGAAAAAGTTGTGAGGTAATTACTTCACAGCTTTTAATATTAGCTATAGAGTTTTTATAATTTTAAATATCCTATACGACAATATTCCCCTAATTTAGCAAAGTTACTATGATAGAATGTTTTTAATAAAGTTTTTAAAAGTAAAATGTAAAATTTTGTAGCAAGGTAGATATGGTTAAGAATAAAATAGAAGGTTTAACGCAGGTAAAGTAGAGTGGAGCACATTATTTTTATAAGAGGGTACGTTACTTAGGAGGAATTATTTATGAGGAAAGTTAAATTTTCAGAACTAATAAATATTGATTTACTAAAAAAGATGGCTGAAAATATTTATGCTGCTGTAGGCATTAATTTTGGAATTGTTGATATAGACGGCACAATTATTATTGCAACGGGATGGCAGGATATATGCACTAAGTTTCATAGAGTTCATCCAGTTACATGCATGCAATGTTCCATTAGTGATCAATATGTTAGTGACCATATTATAGATGGTGCATATATCTCTTATAAGTGTCTAAATAATATGAGAGATATTGCATTACCTATTGTTATTTCAGGAGAACATTTGGCTACGATTTTTTTTAGCCAATTTTTTTATGAAGATGAAGTAAAAGATAAAGAATATTTTGCAGCACAAGCAATAGAATTAGGGTTTGATGAAAAAGGGTATCTAGATGCGTTAAGCAAGGTGCCTGTTTATTCTAAAAAGAAGGTTGATCATATAATTGAGTATTATTCAGGGCTTATTATGACGCTTGCTGAAAGTGGTTTAAGGCAGCTTACGTATGAAAATTCTCAGAATGAACTTGAAAAAAGCCAAAAATATCTAAGCGTAATTTTTAATTCCGTAAGTGATTCAATATTCATTCATGATGTTTATGGAAATATAACGGATGTAAATGAAACTGTTACCACTATGTTTGGTTATTCGCGAAATGAATTAATAAGTATGAATGTATATGATATTATCTCAAAAAAACAGGACAATATTGAGCTTTATATAGATGCATTAAGTAATAAGAAAAACCGTAAGGACCATCTTATACAAGAGTTTATAGTTAAAAATAAAAGTAACAAAGACTTTTGGGTAGAAGTTAATGTTCATGCTACAAAGATTCATGAAGATGAAATAATTATAGCAACTGTGCGGGATATTACAGAAAGAAAAAAGAATGAATTAGCATTACAGAATGAGGCTGCTGAAATAGAGAAGTTAAGATCTGAATTTTTTGCTAATATTTCTCATGAGCTAAGGACTCCGTTGAATATAATATTAGGTACAATAAAAATCATTGAAATGGGCATTAATGATGAAAAAAACCCTATTAATAGAGAAAAGATTATTAATAATATAAATATTGAAAAACATAATTGCTTTAGATTGCTAAAATTAATAAACAATTTAATTGATTTAACTAAATTGGATGTAGGTTTTTTTGAACTGAATATGGTTAATTGTAACATTGTTAATATAGTGGAGGAAATTACGTTATCTGTAGCAGAGCATTTTAATAATAATGGCTTAAGTCTCATATTTGATACTGATATAGAGGAAAAGATAGTGGATTGTGATCTAGAAAAAATTGAAAGAATAATGCTCAACATGCTATCCAATGCTATAAAGTTTACAACTCCTGGTGGAAGCATATTTGTTAATATATCTGATGGTGAAGAATACATAACTATTTCGATTGAAGACACAGGCATAGGTATACCGGATGACAAGGTAAATCTAATATTCGATAGATTTCGGCAGGCGGATAAATCGTTTACAAGGAAATATGAAGGAAGTGGTATCGGATTATCGCTTGTTAAATCGCTGGTAGAAATACAAGGTGGGACAATAACAGTTGAGAGTAAATATGGAGTTGGTACTAAGTTTTTTATAAAACTTCCTGTTAAGGTATCGAAGCATGATAGCAAAGAAGAAAGTATTAAGTCTATTGATAATAGCATAAACGATTTTGAGCAAAGAATAAAAATTGAGTTTTCAGATGTATATAAATAGGTTCACTGTAATATACTCGCATAAAAATTCCATGTAATTTTAATTATAACGAATGTACGAGTTAACTTAAAATAGTAAACTATGTTATAATTTACTTATAAATTATTGCAAATTGTCAAAATTTACGAAGGTATACAGTTGAAAGGGGTAAGTTTAAAGATACACCAATAAGATTTTACGCAAGGGGGAATTAAATTGTTAGAGGTAAAAAACCTTACTAAAAAGTTTAAAGATTTTACAGCGGTGGATGGAGTTTCTTTTGAAGTTAATAAGGGAGAAATATTAGGTCTCATCGGAGAAAATGGAGCTGGGAAAACAACTATAATGAGAATGCTTGCAACCATGCTTAAGGTAACAGAGGGAGAAGGGAAAATTTCAGGCCATGATTTAGTAAGTGAGCCTGAGAGCATTAGAGAGGAGATTGGAATTTTATTTGGTGGAGAGGTTGGCCTATATGACAGGCTTACAACAAGAGAAAATATAATGTATTTTGCTCAATTAAATGGAATGAACGCATGCGATGCCAAGAAAAGCATTGAAGAGCTTACGCGAGAACTTGAAATGGGTGAATTTATAGATAAAAGGGTAGGGAAATTTTCAAGAGGTATGAAACAAAAGGTAGCAATTGCAAGAAGTATTGTCCATAGGCCTTCAGTTATGTTATTTGATGAGCCAAGTACCGGACTTGATGTTTCTGCCACAAGACTTATTCAAGATTTTATAATTAAGTGTAAGTCAGAAGGTAAGGCTATAGTTTTCTCAAGTCACAGTATGGTAGAGGTTGAAAAGCTTTGTGATAGAGTTGTAATAATACATAAGGGAAAAGTTGTGGAACATGGAACAATAAGTTCACTAAAGGCTAAATATAATAACGAAGACATGGAAGATATTTTTGTTAATCTTATTGGAGGTAATCATGAATAAATTAGTTAGTGTAATACTGTTTAAAGAACTTAAGGACATGCTTAGAGATAAAAAGACAATAATAGTAAGTTTG
The DNA here is from genome assembly GCF_055081035.1 of Clostridium sp. CM041. NCBI lineage: Bacteria > Bacillati > Bacillota > Clostridia > Eubacteriales > Clostridiaceae > Clostridium > Clostridium sp. CM041. The sequence continues at coordinate 1,356,543 of NZ_CM143648.1, read as the reverse complement.
TTAATTCCTCTTTTATTAATGCCTATACTTAGCTTTATTATGGGGAAAACTATGAATAGTGCTGAGGATTCTGTTGAAAAAAATATAAATATCGTGATGGTCGATAAGGGAAATAGCAGCATTGGGAAGATATTAAAAAATGATAAAACTATTAAATTTAAAACGGGCATTGATGGGAAAGCCGCAGTAAAGGATGGAGAAGCACTACTTTTTATAGAAATACCAAAGGATTTTGATGAATCTATTTCAAGTGGGAATGTTTCTGATTTAAAGATTTTTTATGATAATACAAATCAAAAATCATCTATTGCACTTAGCAAGGTAACGGAAACAGTAGACAAATTAAGTAAACAAATAGTTGCAAATAGATTAAAAAAAATAAATATTGATGCAAAGATATTAACGCCAATAAAAATTGCTGAAACAAGTTTTCAAAAAGAAGAAAATGCACAAAGTCAAATGTTATTAGGTATAATGATTCCTATGTTTATACTCCTTTACAGTGCAACAGGGACACTTGCAGCAGCCACAGATCTAGGAGCAGGTGAAAAGGAAAGAGGAACACTTGAACCACTTTTAACAACAAAAGCTGGGAGACATCATATATTAACAGGGAAACTCTTTGCAATAACAATAATGGGATTTATAGTATCGGTATGTTCAATGCTTGGACTTCTAATTTCAATGAAAATACCTAATGGAATGTTTGGAAATGGAAGTTCAGCAGTTGGTTTAAGTTACAAAGCAATAGCCTTAATTGGAGTAATAGCAATAATAACAACAATGTTTTTTGGTGCTCTTGAACTAGCGGTAAGTATATATGCTCGTTCATTCAAGGAAGCCCAAACCTATTTGGTACCATTTTCAATAATTCCGATATTTGCCGCTTATGGAACTATGTTTATGGATTCAAAAAACATACCTTTTCTTTATTTTAATATACCATTGCTTAGTGTAAGCTCAGTGGTTAAGGAACTTACAAGTGGAATTTATAATTATGGTCATATAGGAATAACAATAGTATGGTCCATAGTTTATACGATAGTTGCTGTTATGCTAGCAAAACATATGTTTAATAAGGAAAGTGTAATATTTAGATCTTAATAATGCAAATTAAAGGGAGTCGATTTTTGACTTCCGTTTTAAATTTGTACAGTTATTTTATTATCCTTTTACCTATTACAAATTTTTCTTTATAATATCCAGTTAACTCAGATGTTTTTATAACATCACCAGTTTTAGGGGAATGTATAAATTTGCTGTTTCCGATATAAATTCCTACATGGGATACTTGAGATGGAAGAGCTGGGTTTGTCATAAAAAAGACTAAATCCCCATTTTCAAGATTATTTATATTAATAGAAACACCTTTATTTATTTGGTCCATAGTTGTTCTGGGTAAATTTATACCAAAATGTTTATAAGCATACTGAATAAACCCAGAACAATCAAATCCACCTTTTACATATTTACCTGTAGCATCTAATATTGCGGGAGTTGTACCACCAAATAAGTATTTCATTCCTAAAAACGTATTTGAATATGACACTAAATCATTACCAGTTATTAATGATTCATATTGTTGTCCATTTTTAATATATTTAGCTTTGTTTAATGGAGTTTCAAAATTCGAAAAAATAACAAAAATCATATATACTATTGTTACTACTAAAACAATTAACATTATTAACCAAAGTCTTACTGGATTCCTTTTATTAAAAGATTTTCTCATATTGCCCCCCACACTACAATGTTTAATATAACATTATATTAAATTACTATATCATTTCTAAAAATATTCTAAAATGTTTAGAAAAATCAAGAACTATTACAATACTTACTAATAGCCAATTTTGATTAATAGACAAATTTATACTATAATATATTCATCAAGAATGTGATTGAGAGCATTTAGATATTGGGGAGAGGATAATATATGGAATATATAGGAATGTTAGCATTCTTTTTAGCTATTTCAAATATGGGATTAAGTGATAAAGTTAAAAAACTAAAAGAAGATGTTAAAAAAATGAAGAATTCAATGAAGGGGGAAGTCAAAATGTCTGAAATACTAAAAGAACTTGAAGGTAAAAGATGTACGCTTACAGTGAGTGGAAGTTTAGGGGAACTAATAGATTGTGAAGTTATAAATGTGGATGGTGAATGGATGAAGGTAAATCAATTTGCAAAAAAAGATCAACGTAAAATAAGGATAATTAGAATTGATAATATAAATAATATAAATGATGTGTCAATAATCTAATTTCTATTAAGTATAATGGATAGGTATTTAGCGTCTATCCATTATTTTTTTTATCGATAGGGTTACATCATTTTCAATATGTAATGTGATGTATTACCCTAATTTAGCAAAGATTATATGGTAGAATGGGTCGAATGAAGGTTTAGATAATAAAATGTGAAATTTTAAAAAGGGGATGAACAAGATGGATTTTATAACTGTAAATGAAAAAAAATGTATTAAATGCCAGCAATGCATTGTGGAATGTCCAGCATATGTTCTAACGATGGGAGAAAAGGGACCAGAAGAAGTAGCAAATACCACTTGCATTGCCTGTGGACATTGTGTTGCTATATGCCCGAGGGAAGCTATAGATAATAAAAAAACACCACTCGCACAACAAGTTGATGCAAAAGATTTTGCAAAGTTAAATGCAGCACAGGCGGAGCATTTTCTAAGGTCACGTCGTTCTATAAGAAATTATCAAGACAAATCTGTATCAAGAGAAAAATTAACAAAATTAGTTGATATTGCAAGGCTAGCACCTACTGGAAGTAATAGTCAAGGTATATCATTTGTTGTAGTTGAGGACAAGCAATTAGTTAAAAAAGCTGCTGAACTTACTATTCGAATGATAGAAAAATCTCCACTAAAGGATGCATTAAAAGGATTAATCAGTACTTATAGGGAAGACGGGATTGATTCAATTCTGCGAGGTGCTCCAAACTTAATTATAACCACTGCGGACAAAGGCTTTTCAAACGGGAGGGCTAATTCTATTTCTTGTCTGACTTATCTAGAATTATTTGCTCCTTCACTAGGACTTGGAACTTGTTGGGCTGGATTTTTTGAGTATTGTGCATCCATTAAGGGTTCACCAATGCTTAAATTATTTAATATTCCAGAAGGAAAGACGATAACAGCTGCCGTTATGGTCGGATATCCTAAATATAGTTATAAGAAATTAGTTGATAGAAATTCATTAGAGGTTACTTATATATAATATTATAGGGAGATTAAGTATGTTACATACAATTTTAGGAGCTTACTAGCATTTACTCTAAATTATCAACTGTTAATAAAGTAATTTAAGTTAAAGTCCTAATCAGTGGACAATATAAATTTCATTGATTAGGGCTTATATATATTGTACTGTGTGCTTAAACATTCTCTTTAGAAATCATTTTTGGTGGTTTTTATAGTTTTGAAAATTATATAACAAACATTTATGATATAATTGGTACATATTATAGTATGGGTGATATTTTTGATAGTAGTATAATTAAATTATTTATATAGTATAAAATTATTAAAAAAGTTAATATAGGGACCTTCTAAAAATTAAAAATTGGAGGAATAATTATGCAAAAAAAATTATATAAGTCTACCACAGATAAACAAATAGACGGCGTTTGCGGTGGTATTGCTGAGTATTTTGATATAGATGCTACAGTTATCAGATTAGCATGGGTACTTTTAACGCTAATATATGGTATAGGTATATTATTTTATATAATATGTTGTGTTGTTTTGCCAGTTAATCATCATAATAATACTCATTATGATGATGACGATACAATTCAATTTAAAGAATTATAAATGTAGGAACTTATGCTGGACAAACTATAAACCATCATCATGTGCACTTGGTTCCCGGATGTATAGGTGAGGTGACTGATCCAAGGGGTGGGGTAAGGAATTTAAAAGAAGCTTTAATTGAGTATAATGGATAGGCATTTAGTGCTTATCCACTATTTTTTTGTCAATTGCCTGTTGACAGTTCCCTTAGAGTATAGTTTAAACTCAATTTTAGGAGGCGATGATAATGAAAATTAATGAAGTGATGAAAGAAACGGGACTAACTAAAAAGGCAATTTATTATTATGAAGAGGTGGGACTTATTAGACCTCAAAAAGAGGAAGAAAGCAATTATAGAATTTATACTATGGATGATATTAATAGACTAATTACTATTAATGCTTTAAGAAAATTGGATTTCTCTATTAAGGATATTCAACTTATATTATTAGAAAAACAGGATGTTGCACAAGTTATAAAAAAACAGTTAGACATCATCAATGAAAAAATTAAACTGCTCGATAGCAGTAAAGGAGTGTTAGAAAATTTGATTGAACAAGGAATAGATTCAAATATTGATAATTTAAGGGTGTCAATTCAATGTTTAGAAGCCAAATCTAAAAATATTGCTGGATATATGCAAAAGGAACTTCATAGGATACTACCAGGTAATATGGGGAAAATGTTTGCGATTCATTACGGACAGTTTTTGGACGAACCGCTAGATACTAAAGAAAAAGAGAAGGCTTGGATGAACCTTATAAATTTATTAGATGCTAAGGAAGAGGTTCAATATGCAGATAATATAAAAGAACTAATTGATGAAATGTTTGGAAAGTATAGCGGCAAAGATCTGATGGAATTAAATGAAAAATCGAAAAGTGTAACAAACAAAATATTAAAGCGAGATGTGGAAGTCAGTGAGGAAGTAAAAAATGAGGTCAAAGCAAAAATTGTAGAATACGAAAAAACGCCTCAATATCAAAAAGATTTAAAATTTCAGCGGTTTATGATGGATAATATAGCTCCTATTTTCAATGAGATTGAAATATATTTATGTATTTTAAGCACTAGATTTGAGAAGTTCAATAAAATTTTACGTGCTTCAGCTAGCACTGAAAATTAGGCACCCATTTTCTTAAGATTATATTATGATAAGGCAGGGATAATCCTTGCCTTTATTTTTAGTTGTTATAGTTATGATAATAGTATAAACGATTTTGCACTCAGAATAAAAGTTGAGTTTTCAGATATATATAAATAGTTTAGATATGCTTGACCAACGGATAATTTTAGAGGTATTGTATTGTTATGATTTAATTAGAATCTTGTTAATTTAACAAGAATTTAATTCAACACTTAACTGCATTATCTAATAACATGCTGAAACCATTGATTCTATGGAGTTAAGTATAGTTTTTAATTTAGTTAAATTTAACTAAATTTAATAATAGATTTTAACATTAAAAAAATCAGTATAGATTCATACCTTAATACAAAATAAAGGCGGCGATAATAATGTCAGAATGTATATTTTGCGACTACGATGAATCAGAAATAATAGTAGAGAATAAATTGGCCTTTGCTATATTAGATCATTTCCCAGTAAATAATGGTCATTGTTTAATAATACCAAAGAGGCATTTTGCAAACTTCTTTGAGGGAACTGAGGAAGAGGTTAAATCAATATATAAATTAATGCACGAGGTAAAAGAAATGTTTGATATTCAATATGAACCAGCTGGATATAATATAGGTATAAATGTAGGGACTTATGCTGGACAAACCATAAACCATTTACATGTTCACTTGATTCCTAGGTATATAGGTGATGTAGCTAATCCAAGGGGTGGAGTAAGGAATTTGAAAGAGGCTTTGGTTGAGTATGATGGTTGAAGTAGATGTAATTAATAAAGGTATAATAACCAGTGATTCTATTGCATTTAAAGAGGCAACTCAAGATTATGATTCAAACTGTTCTACGGGAGAAAATGATTATTTACTTCCTAAATTACAAGCTTCATTAAAAAGGGCAAAGAGCATAGATATTATAGTAGGATTTTTAATGGAATCAGGTGTTAGATTGCTGATTAACGATTTAAAACAGGTAGCAGATAAAGGAGTTAGAATTAGAATCTTAACAGGAAATTATCTTAATATCACTCAGCCTCAAGCTTTATATTTAGTAAAGGATGCTCTAGGTGATAAAGTAGATTTAAGGTTTTATAATATTCATAATAAATCATTTCATCCTAAATCATACATATTTGAATATGAAGAGGATGGAGATGTTTTTATAGGATCTTCCAATATGTCGAGTTCTGCATTAACTAGTGGCATTGAATGGAATTATAGATTAAATAAGAATAAAAACCCAGAAGATTTTACACATCTTAAAAATGTTTTTGAGGACTTATTTTTAAATCATTCTATAATTATTGATGATGAAATGCGGCGTTTATAGTTCCATTCTTTCGTAAATCTAAAAAAAATGATAAATAAATAGTTGGATTCCCATTGAAATTTTAGCTTTGTATGATGGATAGGCAATTAGTGCTTATTCATTATTTTTTTTGTCACTTATAGAGGAGATTACTACTTTTGTTAAAAATATGGTAAAATAGGAATGTAAATTAATATATAAATTAAATGTGATGATGAAAAGAGTTTAGAAGTTATAGATAGTGAGTATGAACCAAAATAGTCAAGTACAGGATAATAGTGGTATAAACTTCCTAGAAGGAGGGAATATAGTGAGCCATGTAAAAGAATGCTTAATAGAAGAGTTAAAAAAATTGAAAGAGTCATCAAAGGAAGCAGTAGAAACCCTAGATTCTTTAAGTGAGTTTAAAGAGTACATGCATGTAAAAAGAAAAGTTCAAGATGAATTATATGACTTAATAGAAAAATCATCAAAATCACCAAAATCTCAATTAATATTGGTTTGTGGTGGAGTTGGTGATGGGAAATCTCACTTGATATCATATTTTAAAAATAAATATACAAGCTTAATGGATGGATTTGTTCTACATAATGATGGCACTGAAAGTTTAGATCCAGAAAAGACTTCAATTGATACTTTAAATGATGTATTACAAAATTTCTCGGATGATAAATTAAATAATGGTGTAATCAAAAAATGCATATTAGCTATAAATTTAGGAACATTAAATAACTTTATCGATTCAAAATATGGATGCAATTTTAATGAATTAAAACAGTATGTAGCTGATAAAAAAATATTAGAAACTAACTTAGCTGAAAATTGTTTTGATGATGATAGATCATTTCAGTTTATAAACTTTAGTGATTATCATATGTATACTCTAACTGAGGAAGGGGGAAGGTCTCAATACATAAAAGATATAATAAATACAATTACTGGAAAAGATGAAAAAAATCCGTTTTATACCGCTTACAAAGAAAAATGTTGTGACAGCTGTGAGTGCAGTGAAAGATGTCCAATTAAATATAATTTTGAATTATTAATGGATGAACAAATTAAGAATAAAATTATAGACCTATTAATAGAAGTAATAATTAAAGAAAAAATAATTATTTCTACAAGAGCCTTTTTAAATTTTATGTATGACATTATTGTAGATAATCGTTTTGATAATATAACATTATTAAAAATTAAAAACAAATTAAAAAAGATAAATTTTAAAGAGTATTTAGAATGTATGATGCCGAATATTATTTTTGATCATAAAGATTTATCTAAAATATTAGAGGCATTAGAAAAAATTGACCCTATAAATTTAAGAGATGAAGAAATGGATTCAATTATTATAAAATTCAACAATTCTAATAATTTATTTAGTATATTCACTGAAAATATTGATATTAAAGATAACAATTATTTAATATTAGCTTTGAACAATAAATCTTTAAAAGAAGAAAAACTTGATACCATTAAAGACAAAGAGGCATTAAGAACAAATCTAATTAAGTATTTCTTAAGATTGTATTCATTTAAATACATAGGTGAAGATATTTCGTTTAGAGATGATTTGTATTATGACTTTATAAAGGATTTATACTACTGGAATAATGGAGACAAAAGGGAACTCAAAAAGATACTCTTAGATGTAAAAGACGCAATATACAAATGGAACGGTGACAATAATGAAAAAGAAAGAATTAATATAGTCATTGGTAAAAATCAAGGTAAATATAAAGTAAGCCAGAAATTAAATGTTATAGGTGATATTGAAAATTATATTGAAGAGAATGATGAAGAATTATTTAAGTTTATACCAGAAATGATCTTAGAATTTAAAAATAAAAACAACAGTAAAATTGAAAAAATTGCAATTGATTATCATTTATATAAATTACTTATGAATATTAAAGATGGATACAGACCTAATAAAAAAGACAAAAATAACTACATTAATTTTGTTGAGTTCATGAATAAAATCATGCCATTAGGTTCACAAAATGAAGAGCTATCATTTGAATATAATATTGCAGGGGTAATTAAAAAGTACAAATTAGAATTTGATGACTATGGCGAATATAGTTTTATGGAGAGATAATTATGAGATATACAATAAATTTTGATGAAATTAAATGCGATTATAAGTTTAGTGAAGAAAAAAAATCATTACAACACAATGCAGGTAAGAAAATAACTATTTTACCTTATACAACCCAATATAAAGAGATATTTAAAACAAAAATCATAAATTTTTCTTCATGCATAGGGGAATTCTCACGAAGGCTCACTAACAGATCAGAATATAAGGAAGACATAAACGCAGACTTAATAAAAAATGTTATGAATAAAGTTAAAATGGAAGAAGAAAACAAAAGTGCATTCAAGGGTATAATTAAAGAATTATTCTTCGACAAATACGAGAAAATTGAAATTTTTCATCCGAAGGTTTTAAACTACATAACTAGTGAGGATATAACAAATAAAAAACTTGGACAGTTCTTATTCGATGTACTTGTAAATAAGGATGAAGAAGTTATAGATATCATAAAGACTGCATATATTGATAAGCCAGAGAATATTCTTTTGAAGCTTGTTGTAGGATATTTGCCTGAATTAGGAGAAATAAATAAGGCGAGTAAAACTACATACAGAAATTTTATGCCATATATATCAGACTTATTTATGGAAGACCTTAAATATATGTTAGATAAACCGACCTTTTACACTAACAGTATAGAAAAATTATTGATGTATTATTACTTCTTTTATGTTTCACAATTATCAATCAATTTAAATAGGATGTTTGAAGCAGATATAACTAAACCTATTGAAATATATTTCAATTTGGATTGGGAGAGGAATATTTCTAAATCTAGGATAAGCTATTCCAATGGTTGGAAGATTATTGAAAATTCTACAACTACATTATTTTCGCATGCTAACTGTTTGGAACTCTTGAATCATAGTGATAAGGAATCGAACTTCACATACTTAGATTTAAAGAATATTATAGGGGACATGGATAGTGAAGAACTAAATGAATTCAATTCAAATATTAAAATGTTAATTAAAATTTATAAGGACCATATAGATGATGTTGATTTTGATTCTTGTAATCTTGCAGTTCACTATGAGAATGATGAAGCGTTTCAACAGGTATATGAGTTGTATAAATTAATAAACTATCAATTTGTGAATTCTGGAAGAAAAGGTAGACAACTTGATTATAGCGCTTGGTTTACAGAGTTTTGCAAAGTAAACTTTCTAAGAAGAAGAGGACAATCAGGATACACCTTAAATTTAACAGAAGACAATTTAATTTTCATAACTAAGTTATGTACAAAAAACAAGGAGAAATTAAAATTAAAAGACTTATTTAAAGAGTATGAAAGACGTGGTATTTTTTTTGATAGAGATTCTCAAAACAAGATAGTTCAATTATTTGAAAAATTAAATATATTAGAAAAAAAGAGTGATAGTGGGGATGCACAATATGTTAAATCTATTTTATAATTATTTATCAAAAAAAATTATCAGTTATTTGAATGAAGTAAACGTTAAAAATGGTGATAAATTTAATATACAATTTGAAAAAGAAGCTCAGGTAAAAGGCTTATATGACGAGTTAGAAAATGCTTGTACGGCAGAGGAATTTAAATATACAGCAAGTATTGATGAGTACAGAACGTTTAGTTTTAATGTTAATGGAGTCAAAGTTATTGTTGCGGCAACTATTAATAATATTAAACCAGACTTTTTAACATTATTACGTAATAAAGCAGGAAGTAACGAAGAATATTTATTTAAAAATACGGCAATATTATTTATTCATAATTCTACTCTCGATAGTATTGTTGGTGGTACTGTAAGCTTTCAAAGAGAAGGAATGCCTTTTCATATAAAGTCTATAGTTGAAGACATAACAAAAGAAATAAAAGAGAGTAATCTTGAAAGGGTAGATAAACTTATAGTTAAGTTTGACTTAGATAAAAGAACAAATCAAGTTCATGAGGACAACACATCTTTATTTCAGTATGAGGATGTATTAAAGGTATTAAATAGTGATGGAATAAAAGAAGCGGAATATAGAAATTTTGGTTTGTTTTATGATCGAAAATTAAATGATGAAATTATCAGCGAAAAGGATGCATTTAACAGATTAAAAGACAACGCGGATATATTTACAAAGGTAGATAATATACATAAATATGGTGATCCAGAGCAACAATTAGAGAAGAGTTTTGATGATGAGGGTGTGGATAAACTAAAAAATCTTAATTGGGAAGATATTAAGTATAAAGATGTTAAACACTCTATGGACACAAAAAAAGATAAGAAGAAATTGGAATATGAAGAATGTAAATTATATGACATTGATGAAAGTGAATATTGGGATAAAGAAGAAGGCTCAGGAGTGGCCAAACAGAGAATTAGAAATATATTAATTTTTAATAAGAACAAATTAAAGAAGATCAAAATAGAGTATATTTTTGATGATACAATGAGACAAAAAAATATAACTTTAGGCAAAAACCAAGAAGCAACAGCTAAAGCTTCTGGAAAAAAGTTAATAGTTGAAATAGAACATGAAATAGATGGAATACATTTTAATAGCATAAAATATGAAGATAAAGACAGCAGTAAGGTTAAATTTGAATTTAAGATATTAGTTCTTGACTTTGATAGCAGCATCTTTGGAAATGAAGTTATAAAAACAAATTACAATGTCTGTATGAAGGGAAAGGAAAATCTCTTACTTCTTAATGTAGAAGATAAAGAAATAGTTTTAAATCCAACAGCAGCATCTATTGTTAAAGTAGCATTATCTGAAACAAATGGAGAGATTATAATTTCTTCATTAGATGAAAGAGTGGTGATATACAATGACTTAGGAGCTGATGAAACTACTGGTATTATTAAGTTTAATTTGAATATTGATGAGATGATTATACCATTAGCAATTAAGGATGAGGGTAGCAAAGCGGTAGTGATAACTGGTCAAAGCGTATGGTGTTTAAAAAGAGAAAAGAAAAGTAGTTTCCAATATATTAATAATAAATTAATACAGGGTACTAGAGATTATTATGCAAGAGATGAGTTTAGGGAAAACATAATAAAAGAAAAAGAAATAATTATAAGTGGCGGATTGTATTTCACTGAAAAAGACGATGAATTAACCTTAGAGGATATTGATTTAGATGGAGAATTAAAAGTATCTTATATGCAGTTAATTGAGTATTATAAAGTTAATGAACTAATACCAAGTATAGCTTATTATAATGAGGAATTAATTCAACTAAGTAAAAATTATGTAAACAAGTACTTAGAAGTGGCAGACAACATTAAAAACGGTGATTACATAAAAAGTGAAGAGGAAAAAAATTTATTAAAGATAGGTACAATAAACAAAGAAGACGGAGATCGGGAAATAATATTAACACCGCTACATCCTTTAAATGTTGCTTATCAAATTAGATTAAATGAGGTAGTAGGAAGTGAAGAAATTCCTTATGAACTAACTAAAAAATTAGATTCAATATATTTACTTCCATATCTTTGCCCAAGAGAAGGTAACCTTTATAGGCCAGTGGAACAACAACATTCACCAGAATGGAAGTATTATGTTGATTATAAATTACCAAGGTATAAAGGCTCAAGAAACTTTGTTTCAAAGTTAGTTAGAGAAAAGATTGATGAATTCATTGAGCACTTCTCTTATATGTTTGAACTTACGCCAAAGGCGGCTATTAAAATTAATCTTATAAATACAGGAGATTGTAAGGAAATATTACAAGGTATAATTGAATTTTACACTTCTAAGCTTTTGAAGAAAGTAAAACCAGAGTACTTGCTACCTATAGATATAAATATATACTCTGATAAAGATACTTTAAATGTATTTGAAGAAATGTCATTTTACAATACACCAGCAGAAACAGAAGAAAACTTAGGGGTAGACTTTAAATTTAACGATAGTAGTAATGATTACTCAAAGGAGGATGTATTAAGTATTTATAGAGACAAGGTGCATTTTTATAAGAAGAATAGTGAAAGTAGTAATTATGAATATTGTCATGTATCTTTTTATGAGATGGATCAATATGCTGAAGAAGAAGACAGTATTATGAATGATATAAAGACAGGAGTCTCCTTCGAAGGGTTAATATCAGGGGTACCTTCTAAGTTTCTAGGAAGCTCTTATAGAACTGGGTTTGGAATCAAGTATATGAAACAACATGAGAGTAACAGTTTATTAAAACTGGCTATAAAATTAAATTCTTTAGTTAAGGTTATAAAAACAAATTCACCTTATGAAGAAAACACTTGCAGAACAACTTCAATATCAGAAGAAAATAAAAAGCTATTAGATAAAATTTATGATTCTTCACATTGGGTAACATTCATAGATCCTAAAGTTGATTTAAATTTCTTTAGGAATGATGAAGAAGCAAAAGACTTATTAATAATTCACTATAGTGATCAATATACTTCAGCAAGTGGATATGATGCAATTACTGTTACACGTAAATCTAAACAGTATGAAGCGATAATAAATGAGTTCTTACATGAAAAAAACATGGACTGTAAACCCGGTGCAGCAATAGATGTTATAAATTGCTTTAATGCTGTAAATGGAGATTGGTTACTAAGATTAATATCAAGTAATTCCCAATTCCCTAGAGAAAAACTAAGTATAATTTCAGCTATAAAATTAAGCCTTGCATATTTCTACAACCCTAATATAATATGGGTACCAATTTCTTTAGAAGAAATTCTAAGAGTATCTGGTGGGGCGGGATTAAACAAAGCTGATGGATTATTCTCAGTCAAAAATCTAGGTGGAAAAGGAAAATACTCAGATGATCTACTACTTGTAGGAATAGAAAATACTGGTGAAAAACTAAAGCTTCATTTCTATCCAATAGAAGTAAAAATCGGAAAAAATCAACCAGGTGTTATAGAAAAAGCATTAGAACAAGCATACAAAACCAGAGAATTTTTTGAAATAAACCTTATAGATGAAGAAGATGAAAAGAGAAAAGCAAGCAAGAAAATCTATAGAAACTTCATCATGCAACTAGTTATAGTAAGTGCAGAGAAAATGAAATTATACAACATCTTGGGTGAACAGCATTGGGATGACATAATTGAATCAGAGGTTAGAACTAAACTTCTAAATGATGATTATATTATAAGCAATGAATTAGATAAATATATAGGTCGTGGTGCGGTAATGTCATTTAAAGAAGGGGTGATATACAGCACAGCCTCAAAATTTGAACAATTTAAAGAGCAAAGATTTAAAGTCATAAATCTTTCTGAAGAAGAAGGGTATAGGCATATTATATCTAATATATATGAATTAAGAGAAAGAATCGTTAATGGAGACACTGATTTTGTAAAAGAAGAACTATTATGCAATATGTATGGAGTTCCAGAGGGGGTATCTCTTACTGACAAAACAGTTACTGGGAAAAACGAAACTATTTATTTTCCAAAAGACATACCTATGGAAATTTTATTTGGATATGAAGCATTAACTAATAAAGAAATAAAATGGTATCCAACAGACACAAATAAAACCTTCCATACTAATACTGGTATAATTGGAACAATGGGTACGGGAAAAACTCAGTTTACAAAGTCCTTAATATATCAGCTTCATGCTAATGAAAAATATAATGTAGGTGGTAAAAAACTAGGCCTATTAATATTTGACTATAAGGGCGACTATATAGATAGTGATTTTGTGAAATCCACTAATGCTAAGGTGTATAATATTTTTCATTTGCCATATAATCCTTTATCATTAGTATTAACAGGAAATCCAAAGCCGCTTTTGCCACTTCATACTGCGAATACGCTAAAAGAAACTATTTCTAAAGCATTTGGATTGGGTGTTAAACAAGAAACATTGCTCAGAGATAAAATAATGGAGGCATACGAGAGAAGAGGGATAAGTAAAGCCAATAAAGACACTTGGAGTAATCCAGCACCTACGTTAAACGATGTGTGTAAATTATATCTAGAAAATGAGGATGTTAAAGAAGACAGTCTTTATGCGGCACTTATGGATATATATGAATTTGAAATTTTTGAACCAGATATGAAAAAAACCAAATCTTTGTTTGAACTAATAGATGGAGTAACTGTAATTAATTTAGCAAGTTATGATACAGGTATACAAAACTTAATAGTAGCAATAACACTAGATATATTCTACATTCAAATGCTTGTGTTGGGTGAAAGTAAAACAGAAGGTCAGTACAGGCAGTTAACAAACTTAATATTAGTAGATGAAGCCGACAATTTCTTAAGTAAAAACTTTGAGAGCTTAAAGAAAATACTAAAAGAAGGAAGAATGTTCGGAGTAGGGACAATACTTTCTACTCAGTTATTAAGCCATTTCTCTACAGGGGATAATGAGTATGCAAACTATATTTTATCTTGGATAGTTCACAATGTATCTGATTTAAATAATAAGGATGTTAAATTTATATTTAACACTAAAAATAAAGCGGAAGAAGACAATGTATATGGTAAGATAAAATCACTAGAAAAACATCATAGTTTAGTTAAGTTTGGTAATGCAGATAGACCTATTTATCTTAGAGATAAGGCATTTTGGGAATTTATGAAAGAAAAATAAAATGTATATATAAAAATACAGCCTAAGCAACTAGGCTGTATTTTTTAATTAAATATAGATTAAATTTTAGCTTTTATTATGTTTTCAATGTTACTATTTTTCCCCAGGGTAATTCGAATAAAGCTACTACTTTTATTTTTAAGATTAATTTCTTTAATAACATAAGAAGGTTCTCCAATTCCACAAGCAGACCCAGAGGAAATAGCAACCTTATCTGCCATATCCTTAATCATAATATCATTAACAATACTAGGAATTAAGACTCCGATAACTCCAGGGATATGATGTTCTGGGTCTCCTAAAAATTCAACACCAGGATGTCTCTCAGCAAGCATTTTCTTAGTTTCAATTTCTAATTGAGAAATTTTCTTAATATATTCATTCATATCTCTTTTAGCGATTTCACAAGCTTTACCAAAGCCTACAATGTTATGAACAGCAGAAGTTCCAGCTCTATACCCTCTTTCTTGTAATCCACCATGAATTAGTGATGTCATTTTAAAATCTGAGAGACTGTTCTGTCTTATAAATGCTGCACCAACGCCTTTTGGTCCATATATTTTATGAGCTGACGCGGAAAGAAAGTCTACAGGAACCTTTTTAACATCTATATTTATTTTACCTAATACTTGAGTGGCATCTGTGTGGAACAGTAGACCTCTTTCTTTTGCTATAGCACATAACCTTTCAATATCGTTTAGTGACCCAATTTCATTGTTTCCCCACATAAAAGAAGCAAGTATGGTGGTTTCTTTTATTGCATTTTTAAATTGTTCTTCTTGTACTTGAGCATATCCATTTACAGGAAGAAAGGATACTTCATAACCACGATCTATTTTCTTAGCCAAACTCTTTTTCTTTAGAAATTGGCTAGCGACTGTGCTTTCAGATTTATTCCAAAATACATCTCCATTTAAGAATTTGCAGGTTTGGAGAATTGATTTATGTTCAACGGTAGAAGTGATTATGTGATTTCCTTTTTCTTCATAGTATTTTTTATAGTCAGCTACTCCTTTAATTATAAAATTATTACTTTCAGAAGCGCCTCCTGTAAAGATTATTTCTTTTGGTTCTGAATTTATTAAAGCTGCGATTTGATGCCGAGCTTTTTCTACGGCTTTATCTGCATTCATAGCCAATGTATAATATCTACTAGATGGGTTACCATACTCCTCTTTTAAATATGGTAACATTGCTTCTAGTACTTCAGGATCAATTGGAGTAGTAGCGCTATTATCTAAATAGATCATATATTAGAATCTCCTTTTTGTAGTAAGTTAGTTAAAAGTTTTTCTAAATTACCACCTGAATACTTATATATTTTCGATAGAAGTTCAGCACCTCTATCCATATGAAGTTTCATATAATGTGGGTAATATTCATCATCAGTTATATGTCTTCCAAGTTTAACTTCTATAAGTGCTTTATATATTGAATCAAAATCACCAGTAACGGTGGCTCTTTGAAGGTCAAGGCCAGTAATGTCTGCATTTTTGTATTCGTCTATAGAAGTTGATTCATTCAATGACATAGAAACGGCCATTTTACTCAAAGTAAATGGTTTAAGGTTTGAGCTTTTGCTTAATTCTTCAAATATTTCTTTTGTTCTTGTTGATGTTCTTAACCTAAATCCCATAATTACACCTCAAAATATCTATTTTCGACTTCGGTTTTTCTTAAATCAGTATTGTATAAAAGTAAATACTCGTCACATACATAGGGTTTAATAACATTATACAATTCAGAATCAATTTCTTTATTAGTAGAAAGAATAATTACCTGTTTACTTAATTTTGGTAGATACTTAGTACTTAAAGAGTTTCTATGAGTTTCATCTATACGAGCATAAGGAGTATCAATTATAAATGGTATTTCTACACCAGAACTTTTTATAATAGCCCAAATTAAGCAAAGTATATAAATCTGTTTTTCCCCATTTGAAAAATCATTTATATTGACTTTTGTACTTAGGTTAATATAATTAATTGAAAAGTCGTTTAAAATTTTATCCTCAAGTGCTTTATTAGTTTCGGCATTATAGTGCTTAAATAAATCTTTTAAGAAGTTTGGACCATACTTTTTAGATAAACCATCAAATCCAATATTTTTTATTATATTTACTATATCGGTAGGAACATAATCCTTGTTTATGTAAAGAGTAGAGTTAAAGTTATCGTCAATAATAATGCTGTTTACATAGTTGTCTTTTCTAATAATAGTGCTAAATATAGCTATAAACTCATCCTGTATTAAAGAAATCTTATCTCTAGTTAAAGTAGTAAGTAATTCATCTAAATATGAGATAAGGCTGTTAGAAATATCCAGAATATTAATGTTTTGTAACAGGGTAGTGTAATCATTCTTTGCTCTAGTAAGATGGTATTCTTTGTTTTTTAAATCTTCGTACTTCGATTCAATAGTTGCTTTTTTTACAGCTAAAATACTTTGAATTTCTGTGATTTCTTCATTTATTGAATGGATTGATTCTAAATAGCTATTCAATATATCTTCAGAAATTGTTAGATTTAACTTTTTCCTTAAATCTTTTAATATAGAACCTATTTTTGCAGTCCTAGCAAAATTATCATTGATATTTTTACTGACATGAGATCCTTTTGATAATATATTATCTATAGTGAAATTTATTGAATTTTTCTGTTCATTTGATAATTCTAAAATATTAGATACATTTTTTATTTCTTCATAATCATACATATTAGCAAGGAGAGTTGACGCTATTTCATTGTAAATATCATCAGATTTACTTGTATTGATATGATGCTCTAAAAATGATTGTTTTATAATTCTACCAGACAGCTTATCTTTTATACTGTTATATGAATTTAATGAATCCTCTTTATGTATTTGAGTCTTTGTATCTTTTAAAAGATCAGTTAATAATAAAAATGGAAGAGTATCGTTACAAAAATCCTTAATAGATTGATGTATATCGCTACGTTCATTTTCAAGTCTTGTAATTTCTGAATTTAAAGCAGTTCTTTCACCCTCTAAAAGTCCACCACTATTTTTAAAATTATCTTCAATTTTAAATCTGTTAATTATTAGGTTGTCAAGATGTTCTTCATTTAAAATTATAGTTTTCTTTAATTTTAATATCTCATCTTTTATAGATTTCGTAGTAGTAGATAGTTCATCAAATTTATTTTGAGATTCTTCTAACTGAGCACTAAATTTTGATTGAGTTCTTTGATGAGTAAGCAATTGTTTCTTTAATACTTCAAAAGTATCATAATTAAATAGTTCAAGCACTGATTCCTTTAGGTTGGTACTAGCATTTTTACCAGTAAAGAAATCACTTAATTCTTCACCATCAAAGAAGAAAAAATCAAATAATGATGGCGGAAGTACAGATTTTAAATATTTATCAAAATACAATTTATCTTCTTCATTTAATTCTTTGCCATTTAAAAACACTTTAAATGACTCATATAGCTTTTGATTAGAATAAGCCCATGAACGTTTTAAATAATATTCTTTTATTTCAGTTCCTTCATTAAAAGAAATACTTAGAGCTATTATACATTCTATCTCTTCATTTTTAAATGCATTGTCATTTATATTGTTTTTAATCTTAGTTAAGTAATTATGATTTTGACCTAAGTAACCATAAGTTGTAGGTCCATATATACATAATTTTATTGCTTCGAATAATGCTGATTTGCCAGAGCCATTTTCTCCACCAATTAAAACAATGTTTTTGTTACTTTGAGGAGTAAATGAGAATGTAGTTTCATCTTCATATGATCTGAAATTTTTAAGTGTAATGCTGTTAATTATCATTTTCTATCTCCTCAACTATACTTTTGTGCAAATACCTTTGATTAAGGATTTTATTAATTGATTTATCTAAAATATTTCGGTTAGTAAAGCATTTGTATTTATTGGTTTCTATTAAAAGCTTATTAATCAAATCATCTGAAATATTATGCTTTTCACATAGAGTAGATATTTCTGCTAATGTATGATTATCAAAAATAGCCTTTTTATAATCATCCCAAGGGAGTCTTTCTCTTGTAACATCATGATATAAGTCCACTAATGTTCTACAAGTTAAATCTTCTTCTTCGTCCCATATTCTATCTATTGATTCAAGTTCTTCCGTTGTTATAAGTTCAATTTCAAATTCTTCATTTATAAGTTCTTGAGTTTCTAATAGTTTTTTTAATATTAATTTTCTTGCTTTAAAGTTAAAAGGACCGTATCCAACGACGTTAATGAAATCACCTTTATCATCAGTTTGTATTTTAGATTTATCTATTATTACATTCACTGTATTGTCTATTAGTGGTAGTAGTTCTAAATAAATTTTATCTTTATCAGTAGAAATGATATCTTTGCCTTTTTCTATAGAAGTATGAGAAATCTTCAAATCAATATAAGGTTCACCATAATCATTAGTAAAAATATGGTCATCATTTATAGTGTAATCATCTAAAAAAGGAAGCTTTTCTAAATAAGCTTTTTTATAATAATGATTTCCATCTCTTCTATATTGCATTCTATATTCATGTCGGTTACGAATACTTAAAATCCAAGACCTGAAATCTAGTAGTGGTTGAAGCCAATCTTCTCCATTTTCAATAAAACCAGTAAGGGATTTATCTTCACTTACAACGGTACAGAGCCAACATCCAAACCTGGAATTTCCACATGAAGGGTTTTCATTATCATTAGTAACAGTAAATGGGCATTCTCCAGCATCTGCACCCCTATATAGTTTAAATAAGTCGTTGTTGCTTGTTCTCCAAGGAGTCTCTCCATTATTGTTAAGTAAAATATCCCAAACGTTATCAGTAGTTAATTCTACAATTGGATTATACACATAAGTATTTTTAAGGGAAACATGAGGGGTTAAAAGGTAACCATTAATTTCTCTATTTCTTATTCTTATACCTCTTACTATGCTTTCAGATTTTCTTACGCCAAGAAGAACGACAACCTCACCATTTTCTTTAACCTTTTCTTGAATGAATTTGTTAGAGGGTTTAATCTTAAGACGCTCAGTGCACCATCTAAATCTTACAGAAGTAGGGGTAGGTAAGCCCTTGCCAATTATATTAGTCCAATAAGTATTAGTATAATCTGGATGAACCATATGCGTATATAATGGTAGTCCTTGATCTTTCGCACTATTATTTATTAACTTAGAGTTTTCTTTTAAATAGCCAAGAATTATTGGGTTTTCAATTAAAGTATCGGAGGATACAACATATATATCCTTAAATCTGTCTTCAGGTGATAGACTTTGTAGCATCATAAACGTTAATTGAACTACAGCAGTACTATCTTTACCGCCACTATAACCTATAACCCAAGGTCTTTTATCATTTTTGTATACTCTTTTCATCTCTTCGAGTATGTCATTTACTGTTTTTTGTAATTCTATATTCATAATTAATCATCCTTTTTGCAATCTTTTTCTAGTTTTCGCTCTTCCTTAGTGAGAGGAAGATTTAACTTAGTTTTTATCAGATTGTTAGTTAGTCTTACATAAGAAGCACTCTTAACGATTCTACCAGTAGGACCAATTACTCGATCTTTCCAATCATCTAAATTAGATCTGTGCCAATCTATGGTTTTAATGTTATAAAGTATTTCTTTCCAATCATTAGGGTTGTTTTTATATAGATAATTTCCAACTAAGCCTAAAGCCTCGAGAACAACACCATTAGAACTAATATAATCAGCCCTAAAAAGATGAGGATTGATATCTTTATTGAATACAAATTGCCATTCCCTCATATGTTCACACAATTCATCCCAAAATTCTTTTACGAAAGTAAATGTTTTAGAATCTTTTATGTTTAGTTTGCTCACCAATTTTTTATTAGTCTCATTTATGCTGCTAAGAGTAAAAAGTTTAGGAGAAAACTTGGACAAAGATGGATTTTCTTTATCTGTAAAATGCTTTAAATACTTATTTTCTTCAAGAAGAGACTTAGTAATCATAGCTATTGGATCTTTTGAATCGTACAATATACCAATCGATTTAGATACGTTAATAGCATGTTTATTTAAGTCGGCAAATATTTGTTGACTTCTTTTTAAACCCTCATCAATAAATAAAACAACAGATATTGTTTCATCACCAATTTCAGGTGCAATTTTTAAAGATTCCTCTATGGCTGCCCTTCTATGCTGACCGTCATTTATAAGAAGTCTACTATCCATAGAAACCTTAAGGGTACCTATTTTTTCATCAAAGTCTTTATTTAGAGGAGAAAATTCAAAATCACCATCTATTGAAGCCGTTACAGACGAGAAAACATAATCCTTTGGATTATTAACAATATATGATGCCATTTCAGGAATTCTAGTCTTATTAAGAACTCTCTGAGCTCGATGCTCTGGTGGCAATTCATTCTCGTTAAATATAAATAGCTTAGATAAAATTGAAAGGGGACACATTATAACAAAAAAGTCCCTAGTTGCTTGAATTCCTTTGATTGCAGGGAATGTATAAAAAAAATTCGTTCTCATAATATTACTCCTACGTACGTATAAGTACTCTTAAATAGTATATTACGTACGTATATATAAGTAAAGAGTTTTATGTTGGAAAGAGAACGAAAGTTCGCTAAAATTAGAGAGGTGTACATGGAAATAAGTAAGCAGGGTACAATTATGGTATGGTATTATGATCAATTATTTCAGAAGAAGCACCTGCCAATGAGAGTCTAGAATGAATGTATTCTATAGCCTCAGTCTCTGAAAGCCCTTCAAAATCATAATTTATTATGATCCTTTGCTTTAATGCTTCATGTAACTGTTCTTCTAAGATGTTATTAAGTATAGAGGTAGGGTTGGAAATCCAAGATAACATAGAATTACGAAGAAGGATACGCCTCTGTATATGGAAACAATGGAAAAGGGGCAGAACGAGATTCAAGGAACTTAAAAAGAAAGGGCTATCAAAACAAAAGGCTTGGGAATATGCAAATACACGAAGAAGTTATTGGAGAATATCCAAGAGTCCAATTATGAAAATTGCATATAAAGATAAAGATAAAGACCTAGAAAGTCTAGGTCTAATCAGTATAACAAAATATTATCTTAGAACTTGTTAGTTATTATAGAACAGCCTTGTACCGAACGGTATGCAGGGTGGTGAGAGAGGTCGGCTAATCAAATAATGATCAGGGCCACTAAAAACGGACATTGCAAGTACCTCCGATCGTAGGATAATAACTATGATATAACTTACGTAAATACTATATATCCTCTTGCTCAGTATTTATTTGTTTTTGTTCAAGATTATCCTGACGATTATTAAAAATAATACGTTGAATAACTTCCTCTATGAAAATAAAAAAAACGATTCTTGATTTTTCATAAGGTTTTAAAATATCTGGTTGAAGGAATTTTGACATCCAAAAGATCTTACTATAATTAGTTAGTAAGGATTCATTGTATTCTTCAACAATCAATAAAACTTGACAATTTTTCTCTTTTGCAAGGTTGTTAATTCGTTCGAAAGACTTGAATTTACCTGTTGTAGAAAAAATAACAAGTAGACTTTTGTCATCAAGTAAACTCTCCACAGAAATTTCATCAGGGACAGCAATAACAAACTTATTTGTGTTGATTCTTAGTTTGTATTCAAAATATTGGGTAGCAATAAACGAAGGGCCATAACCAAAAAGAATAATTTTTTTATAAGAATTTAACAATTCAATAAATTCATCAACTAAAGATATATCAAAATCATCTATAAAATTTTTAATTCGTTCAAGTTCTATTGAAGATCTGTTTTCTGGAAGGTTCTTACCATATAAAAAATCAATATATTGTTTATAATTATTGAATCCAAGCTTTTTCGCAAATTTAGAAATCTTAGACACAGAACAATCACAGGTTTCAGCTGCTTTTGTTATTGTAATATGGGTAGCAGTTTTTGATAAAGTAATAAGAGTTTCATTAATCATTTTTTCTAAAGGATTCAATTTGTTAAAGTCAATATTTATCATAATCACTATTAGATAATCTCTATAGACAATCTAAATTTACTCCTTATTTTATTAAGTAATTTAACAATTACTTGTATTTTGATTGTAACACTAGTGAAAGTGTTAGTAAAGTCATTAAATAAGGATATTCAATAAAGCGTGGAAAGTTTTCCGTTTAGAAAGAACAATAAAGATGAAAGCGAATAATTTTCCTAAAAAACGTTGACATACAATTCTGACTATAGTATTCTATCATTGTAGACCGAATGAATTAGAGGTTAAGGAGGCAATGTATATGAATAAGGAAAAAATACTAGAAGATTTGAAGTGCATTTTATTAGAAGAACAAATTAATACGAATTATGATGATTTGTATGATGCATCGGCAGATCGCTATAAAAAATATGCAAAAGCTAAAAAAGTACTAGATGTTCCATTACCTACAGCAATTGTGTTCCCAAAGTCTGTGGATGAGGTCAAATCCCTTTTAATGTATTGCAATAAAAATAATGTTAATGTAATTCCAAGAAGTGGTAAGACTGCAACAGAAGGTGGCCTAGAAAACTGGAAGGAACTAACACTTGTAATTGATGGTAAGCACCTTGATAAGATTATTGAAATTGATGAATATAACATGCAAGCAACAGTACAAGCAGGAGTTCCTCTACAATTAATTGAAGATGAACTTAGAAAGCTAGGATTTACAACAGGACATTCTCCACAATCTAAACCAGTTGCTCAATATGGTGGACTGGTAGCAACAAGAAGTATTGGACAATTCTCAACTTTATATGGTGGAATTGAAGATATGGTAGTAGGATTAGAATGTGTTTTCCCAGATGGACATATTTCAAGAATTAAGAATGTTTCACGTCGTGCAGGAGGTCCGGATATAAGGCACATTGTTATCGGCAATGAAGGAACACTATGTTATATTACAGAAGTTACGGTTAAAATATTCAAATTTTTCCCAGAGAACAATAAGTTTTATGGTTACCTTGTAAAAGATGTTGAATCTGGAATCAAAGTATTAAGAGAAGTTATGGTTAATGGGTATCGCCCATCTGTTGCTCGAACATATTCGGAGGAAGATGCAAGACAACATTTCTATCACTTTTACAAAGGTAAATGTGTATTGATATTTATGGCTGAAGGAAATAAAGGAATGGTAAATGCTATTTGTGAAGGGATTGAAGATGCAACTGAAAAATTCAATGATAGCATTATTGAAAAAGTTGATAGCAAACTTATAGAAGATTGGTTTAATCATTTGAACTGGTCACAGCAAGATATTGATGATGAGTTCCAAGGAATGATTGATAATGATAAGCATGATGGATATACAACTGAAATTTCAGCTAACTGGGAAATGCTTCCTAAAATATATGATGCTGTTCTTAACAGGATTAAAAATGAATTTAAGCGTGCAAACGACTTGACAATGCTCGGTGGGCATTCATCTCATAGTTACATAAACGGAGCTAATATGTACTTTGTTTATAATTATAATATCAATTGTGCACCAGAAGATGAAATGAGAATATACCACCATCCAATACAAACAATTATTGTAGAGGAAACAATAAAACTTGGAGGATCTATGTGTCACCACCACGGAATTGGCAAGTTCCGTAATGAATGGACAAAAGAAGAACATGGTTCAGCATATTATATGTTAGAAAAATTAAAAGAAGCTTTTGATCCAAATGGCATTATGAACTTTGGAACTATTTACCCACAAGAAGAAGGCATTAAATATCAAAAATAAACTACTTACATCGGCTTAAGAGTAAATTCTTAAGCCGATGTAATACACATCAAGAAAAGGATTACAAGACTTAAAGTGTGTCTAAAAAACCTTTAAAATAAAAATTAATTATTGAGGGGGGGAAATGTATGAATAATAAAAATTTCAAAAGGTATTTTCAACTTATGCTAATCGTTTTAGCAGCAGGAGCAATATTCCCTATCATTTATTTGAAGACTAATTATCAGGAAACTCTTTTACAGGTTTTCAATATGACATTACCTCAATTGAATTCTATTTATTCAGTACTGGGAATTGTATGGGTAGTTGGTTATTTTCCGAGTGGGTTATTAAGTGATAAATTTTCTGCCAAGTGGTTATTATCTATTTCACTTATTGGAACAGCATCAGCTGGCTTCTGGTTTGCTCAAATTCCTAGTTACAACAATGTAGTTGTTATTTACGGTATATGGGGTATATTCTCCGTATTTACATTCTGGAGTGCTCATATGAAGATTGTTAAATTACTTGCCAAGAAAGAAGAAGAAGGACGATTTTTCGGAATACTTGATGGTGGACGTGGTGTAGTAGAAGCTTTACTGGCAAGTCTTGCACTTTATATTTTCACTAAGGTAATAGGAGGCAGTACAGGTTTAGCAGATAAGAAGTCAGCTATAGCATCAATTATATATATGTACTCAATAGTGGTATTTGTGGTTGGTATACTTGTTACAATCTTCGTTGAAGATGATAAGAAGGCTGGATATCAAAATGGCGCTAGTGCATCTACTAAACAAAAGGTTAAGTTATCAGATTTTGCGGGGGTATTCAAGAATAAATATGTGTTTATAATGGGTGGAATTATATTCATGTCCTATGCAGTATATTGGACAGTTTATTACCTTGGAGGGTTCTTACAATCTAACGCTGGAGTAGATGCTGTAAGCGTAGCAACTATTATGGTAGTTGTACTTTGGATGAGACCTATAGGTGGAATAGTTGGAGGATTTTTAGCAGACAAATTTGGGAAAGAAAAAACTCTTAGTTGTGCACTTTTAGGTGCGGTAGTATGTCTTCTCCTAATAGCGCTTTTACCAACTAGCTTAAGTAAGAACACGTTCTATGTGTTAATTGTATTAGGAGGAATATTCTTATATGCCATTCGTGGTACTTATTGGTCATTGCTTGGTGACGCAAAGATTGACGACAAGATAATGGGAGCAGCAATAGGATTAATATCTTTATTTGGATACCTGCCAGATATTATATTACCGATATTTAATAGTTCTCTATTTAAGACCTTCGGAGATAAAGGTGGATATAATGCATACTTCATAGCAAGTGCAGCAATGGGCGTTGTTGGTATAGTATTAGTAACTGTGTTTACTACTCTTAATAAAAAGGAGAAAGCTAAAGTTGAAAATTATTTGTCTAGTTAAGTTCGTTCCAGATGTGGATAACTTTACGTATGATTATGAAAAAAATGTATTAGTTAGAGAAAGTGTAAAGTTAATCCTTAATCCAGAGGATGCCTGTGCCTTAGCCTTTGCTTTGAAAATAAAAGAAAAAAATCCAGAGACTTTTGTTGAAATAGTTAGTATGGCTCCAAAAAGCACTATTCCTCTCATAGAGGATTTGCTGAGACTCAATGTGGATAAAGCAACACTTATATCTGATAAACACTATGTGGGCAGTGATACCTATGTAACCAGTAAAATTATAGCTAAGCATTTAAGGGAAGAGGAATATGATTTCATTCTTACTGGAAGTCATTCCTTGGATGGGGATACCGCGCATATCCCTTCACAAATTGCTGAAATGTTACAAATTAGTCAGCTATCTAATATTGTCAAGGTTTATGAGGAGAGTTTAGAAAATGATAGTGTGATAGTACTGGTTGATTGTGAAAAAACCTTCTCAAAATATGAGATGGCACTTCCAAGTGTTCTAAGTATAGGAAAAGAGAGCAAATATAAATTGCCTTTTGTAAAATATAAGGATTTAGAGCTTTATGTACGAGATAGGATATCAGTGATTACAAATGAAGAATTGGAGTTTCTTCAAGATGAAGTTGGTATTGAAGGGTCATTAACGAAAGTAAATAGAACCTTTGTGAGGAAGTTTCAAAAGAAAGAAAAAGTGGTTGTGCATAATGATGATGAAGGAATTGAAATGGTGTATAAATTTTTAAAAGATAAAGGATTTGTTTGATTATGAATAGAAGTTTAATTTACTTCGATGAAGAAGATTTTCAAAATTCCATAGATTTATTAGAAGTAGTAAATCAGATTTATAAAGATAGTGAATATGAAACTTATGCTATTTGTTTTAATCATAATGATGGAGTAATTGATGGTAAATTTGATTATCTAATTACCATTCAAAATCAAGAGATAAAGAATTATGATGTTCAA
The DNA here is from genome assembly GCF_055081035.1 of Clostridium sp. CM041. NCBI lineage: Bacteria > Bacillati > Bacillota > Clostridia > Eubacteriales > Clostridiaceae > Clostridium > Clostridium sp. CM041. The sequence goes on along the minus strand of NZ_CM143648.1, from coordinate 1,329,502 downwards.
AACATAACAAATTGCATAGAAGAATTACATCATATTTATGATTTTGATAGCATACTAATTCCGGCCACCTACTTAGGTAGAATGCTTGCTCCAAGACTATCAATGAGACTTAAGGTTGGCTTGGTTGCAGATGTTACAGCCATTGAGCATGATAATGGTAAAGTAGAGATGGTAAGACCGGCATTTAGTGGTAAAATTTTGGCTGGTATTGTTAACAGGAATTGTAAGACCATTATGATGAGTGTAAGACCAAATGTATTTGTCTATACCACAGATACTTTGAAGAAAACAGAAAAAATTAACTTTAAACCAACTACCGTGGAACCAAGCAAAATTAGACTACTTACAACAATAGAAAAAGAAAATGTAAAAGATATAAGAGAAAGTGAAGTTTTGGTTTCTGGTGGAGGGGGTGTAATAGAAGATTTTGCACATCTATATTTCTTAGCCCATGAATTGAATGGAATGGTGTCTGCGAGTAGAAGCATCGTTGATAGTGGTATTGCTTCTCGAAGTATTCAAGTAGGGCAATCAGGAAAAACTGTGAGTCCCAAATTATACATTGCATTAGGCATTTATGGATCACTTCAACATATTGAAGGATTAAAAAATGTTGAAAATATAATTTCTGTAAATATAAATAAGGATGCGCCTATTTGTAGTTTGGCAGATATTGTTGTTGAAGGAGATGCCATAGAGTTTATTGATAAGTTAGTAGAAAAAATAAATAAAAGTAGAATTTAGGGGGAATAAAAATGAATATTACAGATTTTAAAATGGATTATTTTTCATTGAAAGGTAAAAATGCAATTGTAACTGGTGGTAACACTGGCTTGGGTCAAGCGTTTTCTTTATCACTGGCAAAAGCAGGAGCAAATATATTTATGCCAAGTTTTATGCCAGATGACGCAGAATTTAATAAATTAATCGAAGAAGAAGGCGTAAAAGCGATATATATGGAAGGTGACATAACAAAACCAGGTGTTCCAAAGGCAATAATTGATAAATGTGTTGAAACATTAGGCTCAGTGGATATTTTAGTAAACTGTGCAGGGATCTGTTTAATTAAACCAGTACTAGAGTTTGGTAGGAAAGAATGGGATCCGATGATAGCTATTAATCTTACAGCAGCATTTGAAATGACTCATGAAGCTATACAATATATGATTCCACAAAAGAGCGGTAAGATTATTAACATCTGTTCAATGTTCTCTTTCCTCGGCGGACAATGGTCACCAGCTTATACTGCTTCAAAGGCTGGTATTGCAGGTTTAACAAGAACATATGCTGATGAATTAGCACAATATAATATCCAAGTTAATGGTATTGCACCAGGATATTTTAAAACTAAAGCTGCAGAATTTTCAATGAATGATCCAGAAAGAAACAAAAGGATTATGGATCATACACCAGAGGGAAGATGGGGAGATGTTCATGATTTAATGGGATCAACAGTATTCTTAGCAAGTAAGGCTTCTCAATTTGTAAATGGTCATGTTTTAGCAGTTGATGGTGGTTACTTATTGAGATAATAAAATAACAAATGCACACAAAACTAAGGTTTTTGTTTTAATAAAAACCTTAGTTTACTACAAAAATTTTTAGGGGGAAAACAAGTGAGCGATAAATATGTAATTGGAGTAGATAGTGGTTCCCAAAGTACAAAAGTTTTTATTTTTAACCAAAAGGGTGAAGTTATTTGTAGTGTGAGCCAAGGGCTTAACCCAATGATTACAAGAAAAGCTGGTTATGTTGAACATCCAGATGATGATTTATGGGATAGTCTTAAGACTGTATTCCCAAAAGTAATGAAGGAATTTAAAGGCGATATTAAAGATATTGTAGGCCTTGGACTTTGTTCTATTCGTTGTTGCAGAGTATTTATGAAGAAAGATGGTACATTAGCAGCACCAGTTATGAGTTGGATGGATGTGCGTTCGTATGCAAAATTTGAAGATGATTCAGAAATTGGATATACATGTCCAACTTCTGGATATTTAACACATCGGTTGACAGGAGAATTTAAGGATACGTCTGCAAACGCTTTCCAATGGCAATTTCCTGTAGATATGGATACATGGGATTGGTCTAAAGATGAAGAACATTTCAAGAGTCTTAATATTCCTAAAGAAAAATTATTAGAGCTTAAGATGCCAGGAACAATACTTGGATATATAACTGAGGAAGTGGCAAAAGAAACGGGACTTCTAGCTGGACTTCCAGTTGTTGCTACTGCAAATGATAAAGCAGTGGAGGCTCTTGGTTGTGGGCTTATAGAGCCTAATGTAGGACTTATTTCTCTGGGCACATATATAGCTTCTATGGTTTGTGGTAGTAAAAATGAACCTGCTCCTTCTAATTTTTTTACAAATTTATCATGTATTCCAAATGAGTATTTGTATGAAAGTACTGGTGTCAGGCGTGGAATGTGGTTAATTTCTTGGTATAAGAGCATTATTGGTGAAGAATATGCTGCTAAAGCAAAAAATGAAGGATATTCTGTGGAAGATTATTTAGAAAAAGAAGCTGTAAATGTACCAGCAGGTTGTGATGGATTGTTAACAATTCCTGATTGGCTTGCACCAGCAGACAAATTATATAAAAAAGGGGTTATTCTTGGATTTGATGGACGTCATACAAGAGGACATATCTACCGCTCATTACTAGAGGGAATTGCATTAACATTAAAGAATCATTACGATGCTATGACATGTGAACTAGGTATTCAACCTGAAAAGATTATTATATCTGGTGGTGGCTCAAATAGTGATCTTTATATGCAAATTTTTGCAGATATATACGGTGTAAAGACTGTTAGAAATAAAGTGAATGGTGCAGCAGCCTTAGGATCAGCAATTTGCGTTGCTGTGGCTACTGGTTTATATAAGGGTTTTGATGAAGCAGTTAATAATATGGTAAAACAAAAAAATGAATTTATTCCAAATGAGGACAATCATAAGATGTACAATAAAATAAATTCACAAGCTTATAGAGATTTACCTAAGCTTATGGAAGAAACATTAAAAATAGTTTATAATGCATGTAATTAATCATAGTGTAGATTACCAATTATAGGAGGGGAGGATACATATGAAACCTTTGATACTAATTACAAATGATGATGGTGTATATTCCCCAGGTTTATGTGCAGCTGCAGAAGCTGTACAAGACCTGGGGAATTTGCTTATTAGCAATCTCAGTCGCAAGTTCTTTCAGAAAATGCCCCGGGGGATGTTAACAAATTGTGAAAGCAATTTGTTTTGCTATCAGATTGCAGGGATGAAAACCTGAAACATATATTTCGGTAGTTTTTTAGACATTAAAATATAATCCAATGACAGTTATAGAATGTCAATCATAGTGTTTAAGCAAATATTAAAAGTGATTACTGAACGGGTGGAATCCCTTCAAATATATTAAGATTAAAATAGTTAAGTAGCATATATTGAAAAATCTAACGACAATTCTCCTTAATTATGAAGCAATTACCATATGATAAAATAAAGCAGGTATTAGATTATTTAATTCCTTATACTTGAAATTAATGTTATATTTAGTATGCAATCAAACTACAATTACGATAAAAGAAATCTCAAGTGATTCTGATATAGATTATTATGTTTTTAAAATAGATACATGGAAGAAGCGTCACAGAAAAACTGAAGTGGTTGTAAAGCTTTATAATGAAGAGTTAAATTTAGATAATGTAAAGCCCTGTGATGGATACTGTTATCAAAGCTTAAGTTTATGTGTTATAGATGATGTATTTTTAATTGGAGTAAAACATACAAGTACTAGAAATCCATTAGAGGTTACTTAGATATAATACTTTATATAAGAAGGGTGGTGCATACAACATGATCAAAGTAAAGCAAAGCACATTTCTCGAGTGCATTATTGTAGTGACGACCACAGGTGGGGTAGGTTTTTTAATTCTATTCCCTTTTATGAGCATGAGTTCCTTAACATATAGTATTTCACTAAACTTCTTACTGATGATTTGGATGTCTATAGTGGAAACATTATTGAGGCCGGAACTCAAATCATCTTATTTTAATTGTCACCGTATTGAGGATGAAGGTAAAATATACAAGTATCTTGGTGTTGGTTTTTTTAGAAAATTACTAGTATTAAGTAATTGGGAGAGAAGTAGAAAAAAGGAAACTCCTATCAGAAAATCTTTAATTTTATTAGAGTATTATGAATACAGAACCCGGACTTCTGAATTTGGACACGTAATTATAGCTATTATAATTGCAATCATTACCGTATATGTTTGTATGGCATATTCATTTAAGCAAACAATATGGTTAATATTTTTTAATATATTTCTTAACATATACCCTATTATTGTCCAGCGGTATAATCGTCCACGGGTACGGCGAGTGATTAATAAGCATAAATTAAAACATCCTAATTTTGCTAAAGAAATTGATAATTTAGTGAAGTTTTATTACTAGGTATTCTTTTTATCATATAAAATTATTAGCAACCTCTAAGCTTTGTTGTTAATACATATATAAATACTTTAAAAGCCACTTCCGAAAGGAAGTGGCTTTTGCTTTGTTAATATGGTATATCAATAACCGTGATTAGAAGATTATCTTCATTAGCAACATCATCTTCATTAGCAACATCATTTAATTAGATATTAGATTCTAATTAAGTTTTGTTTTGTTCGAAAACATAGAACCAATAGCCATTATAATTGCAAAGATAATTAGATATGCAACAACTGCCATTTTATGAGAAAAACAAGCAGCAATTATCATGAATATGCATCCTGCTAATGAAATAATAGGCATTACGAATCTTTTAAATGAGCTTAGATCCTTTTCTTTTTTCATTATCATAATAAAAATAGGAATATATAATGCATAAATAGTAACTATAGGTAATTCTGATGAATCAAAACAAAAGAATCCAAACCAAGGGTTTGTTAAGTTAGCGCCATAGAAGAATAATAACCATATAGCACAAAGAAGTAGTCCCAGTATAGATGAATTTGTTGGCATATTAGTCTCACTATCTATTTGTTTAAATATTTTTGGTTTTGGTCCAAAGCCCCTTGCTGCTAATGAATAAATACCACGAGTACATCCGAGCATTAATCCATTTAAAGTTCCGAGGCAAGAAATAATAACAAATACAAATATTAGAGAACCAAATGTAGAGGAGAATGTTTTTTGAAATGCCAATTTAGCTCCAGCTTCTCCGCCTTTCATCATAACTTCGTTTGTTACAGCTCCAGCTAGTCCTATGTAGTAAAGAATATAAACAGCCATAATTAGAAAAGTTCCTCCAATAAGAGCAAGTGGAAGATTTCTCTTTGCATCTTTTAATTCAGCATTGATACTTGTAGCAATAATCCAACCCTCATATGCAAAAGCTGTAGCAACAACTGCTGTAAATAATGCATTCGTAGTATTTACTTCTTTTACTACTGTTGTAAAATTAAACATAGTCATACCATTATTGATACCTACGATTGTCCCAATTATGCCCATTAAAATCAGCGGGATTAGTTTTATAATAGTTGTACTAACTTGAAATTTACCAGCTAAAACTGGTGATAATGCATTTAAAGCATAGCTACCTATCAAATATAGACATGCGATAGTCATACACTCTCCACCTGTAATTGGAAATCCCAATAATACGCAGGTATATCTAGCTGAAACCCATGATAAAACCGATGTCAATGTTGGATAGTAAATTAGTGCCATAAACCAGCCAACATAATATCCATATTTCTCACCCATAGCAGCTTCTGCATAATCAACTATACCATTTACTTTCTCGTATTTAGTTGCCATTACAGCAAAAGTATAGGCGCAAGAAATCATAATAATACCGCCAATAATCCAAGCCAAAATACCTAGTGGAAGACTTCCTCCAGTTGCAGTTAATACCTTTTCTGCCTTAAAAAAAACACCACTGCCGATTACGATGCCAACAACCATTGCGATTGCAGTCATTAGCCCGTACTTTTTTTCTAATTTTGGCTTCATAATTAACCATCCCTTTCGTAATTTATAATTTTCAGATAATTGATTATATCATTATATTTTACTTTTTTATAGGGATAAAACTAATATTATTGTTGCCAATATTTACATCTTTGTATATCCTTCAAATTTGTATTTTGATAAATATTATCGTCAGCGTTGTTACAAAAGATATCCCGGATAATTATATTGCATACGGTAATCAGTGCAAACCAATAAGATTAATTACAGAGAAAGATTCAAAGTTAAACTTACTGTAATTTTTCAATATCCAGTATGAGGTAATAATGTTATAATTAATTAAAAAAATGTTATGTAATAATAAGATAATATGGGGAGGGTATAACCAATGAAAAAAATTGAAAAAATATCTATGCCACTGGGGATGGTTGGTGTAATTGGATATATGCTACATACTATTATTGGAAACTTGCTATGGAAACAATATAATCCGATTACAACAGATATTAGTTCTCTAACAGCAGTTGGTGCTCCAAATGCTGTAATCCTTAAATTTTTTACAAGTGTATATGGTATTTGCACAATTTTATTTGTGGCAGGACTTATCATTAAATCTTTTAGAAAATATCACTTGGTAACACGAGTAGGATATGTTGTGATGATGATTATGCAGATTGTTTCCATGGTTGGCTATAGCATTTTTCCATTGACGGGTGATAAAACGGTTATGAATTTTCAAAATAGGATGCACATCGTAGTAACAGTTGTGGTAATGTTCACTACAATTTCATCCTGTTTTATACTTGCAGTTGGATACTTAAAGCAAGAAAAAATAAAAAAACTCGGAAGGTTTGTTTTAATAATGTCCATTGTTATAACACTAACAGGAGCAACCAATCCCGTAGGAATGGGTATGAGACTTAATATTTTAGGATTAACAGAACGATTGGTTATTTATTCCTTGCAATTTATGATGTTTACACTATCCTATTATTATACTTTCAATAAAGATGAGAAAAGTTATTTGGATACCTCAGCTTTAAAAGTGGGGGTATTTTATAAGTTTATGGTGAAGGAGAAATTGTGATTATGCGTAAGTTCAAATCACCATTTATATTAATAATAGCATCAATGTTAATAGTACTAGTATTACTTTTTTTACTCCATATGAAACAATCTAGAGAGAAAGCAACTTCTAATAAAGACTTTAACATAGGAGTAATTGAAACAACTGAACAAGATAATAAAAGCGACTTAACTTTTTACAATAAAGATTTAAAAAAAACTGGAACACAAAAAATTAAATTAGGGTCCATGGGTTCGTCATTTGACCTTCCAAGAATGTATGGTAAGAATATGTATGTTGTTCCAAAAGGAATAGGTAATCAGAAAGAGTTAACTGTAATTATGGAATATAATACTGAAACTAGTAAATATAAAACATATGATATGAAGCAGCACGGTATAAATAGTTTTGCTGTTAATGATAAAGCAATCTACAGCGCAAACACTTTAAGTAATGAATCCATAATAAGTTGGTATGATAAGCGTTCGGGAAATGTAAAAACAATATCGAAGGAAGGGATTTATATTGACCGTATTGACTTGTATAATGGTACTTTATATGCTTTTGCAATGGAGAAAGATAACGATGGAAATAAATCTCATTTGTATTTAATTGATACAAAAAGTTTTAAGATTACAGATATAATAGATATAAGTAAAAGTGGTGAAGGCCACAATTACTCAACTAAAATAGGTGATGATATTTATTTTACTAACCAATATGAAGTATCTGATACTGAGCGAGGATCCTATAATTTAAGTAAATTTAATATTAAAAATAAAACTGTTTCAAACATAAAGCTTAAAGAAAGGTATCCATTTCAAATATTAAATTATAAAAATAAATTAATAATATCTCATTATGATTTAGTTCAAATGCAAGGAAATAAAATTACTATATATGACCCCGGGACTAATGAACAAGATGTTGTAACTCTTGAAAACAATTTGGGACAAATAAGTATTAAAGATGATAAGCTTTATTCAAAGGATGGAGAATATTTATATGTTTACAGTATTAACAATAAAACTTTTAAATTAATAAACAATGTTGATATTTATACAAAGAGAAAAAATATCCTATTTTATTATGTATCCGGATTTTTTACTAAATAGAGGTAAATATAGATAAACCTTATTTTTTATGTATTGATGAAATTTTACCTGCGTTCTATTAATATGAGAAAAATTTGCTTATACAATGCATGAAACTATAGTGAAATATTTACCGTCACAAGTTACAATTGAGTTGAAAATGGTCTTAACATTTAGAAGAACTGTTAGTCAATAGTGTAGTAGCAAGGCGGTTAGAAGGCTGTAACTTCAGTTCTTCGTAAAATATAATTTGATGACATTTATAGAATACCCATTATAGTTTTTAAGTTTATAGTGTAAAAATTATTAAAGCATTCATATATTCACCTAAAAGCTTTTTATAGTTTATTATTTTTAAGTGTTTTTCAATATTTTAGTTTTAAATAATTTTATATGTGCTAAAATAATAAATATGGTGAAAACTAGTATCTAAAAAATGCATAAAATTCAAGAAATATATCTAGAAAGGTAATAATAAAATGATTGATGAAAAATTGGTTGTTAAATTAAAAGAAATTTTTGAAAAGTATAAAGAAATTGAAAAAGTAATATTATTTGGCTCGAGAGCGAGGGGCGATAATAAATATAATTCAGATATAGATATTTGTATAGTTGGGGCAGGAATGATGCACTTGACATTAGCTAATATAAATATGGATATAAGCGAAATAAATACGCCTTTAAGTTTTGATATATTATCATTTAATGAGTTAAATAAAGAAGAATTAATAAAGAATATATTAAAGGAAGGGGTTGTTATATACAATGGGAAAGAGATTAGGTGAAAAAGTAAGCGATTTTGTAAATGCCTTAGCTAGATTGGACGAAGCATTAAAAAAGGATATTACAGATGATATAATAATTGATGGAATTATTCAGAGATTTGAATTTACATTTGAGCAAAGTTGGAAAGTTATGAAGTCGTATTTAGAAGAACAGGGTATAATAGACGAGGCAATATCTCCACGGAGTACTATTAAGATAGCATATAAGCATAGGATAATTGTTGATGGGGAAATTTGGATCGAAATGATGTTAGATAGGAATAGAACATCACATATGTATGATGAAACAATAGCTAGAAATATAGTTGAGCGAATTAGAAAAAGTTATATTACTGAATTTAATAATTTAAAAGTTTTTTTGCAAACATATTAATGAGATATCGAGAAGCAAGAACGTCATTTAATTTTGTGAAATTGTTTTATATAGAAGATGACTTATCTTTATATTTAAGAAAAATAAACTTGAACCAGAGCAAACAAAACAAATGTTTGCTCTGGTTCTTTTTTTATTACATTAATATACTGATTTATGTTGATGCACAGAAGAAGAGCAAGGGTATATGCAAGAATTATTTGAGATAGTGTTTCATAGATTGACTAATCGAAGGAGCGCCATATATGTAGCCCAATGATAGACTTATTGAATTTAAATAGAGGCAGTAGAAATGATTTTGCATATCTCGATGGGAAAGTATTACTGATTCTATCCAAGGATGATGAGACATTTAGTGGGGGAATAAAGCAGGGATTGATTGAACTAATGCCAAATCCGAAAATATGTGATTATTTAAGTGGTGGACATCTTGCTTTGTTTTTAAAAATAGATTCATATATTAAGCAATACCCCCCCCCAACACATCTCCAAGTTATTCTAAGTTTTTAGCTTCTAAATATTAGTATGGTGTAATATATGGCATATTGAGACTTACTTATAAATAGTATTAAGATAGTCGTTATAATTTATTTTATATATTTAAATATGATTCGAGGGACCTCATAATATGTTTTGAGTGAAGGGAAGTATTAGAAATGAATAAAAGTAAGCAAGAAAAGTGGAATTTATTATCTGCAGTTATGTTCATTGTGTCATCAGTTATGATTTATCTAGGATATGATAAACTTACAAACTATTACTCTAGTGATGTGTCATCTTTAACTAAAAATTCTTATGTTGGAGGAGATGCATACAATTATATTATTAATGGAACTAGGGCAACTTCTTTTTTTGTCTTAGCAACAATGTTTGCTATCCTTGGAGTTAGCTTCATTATGATTGGATATTTGGATAAAATCAGCAATATAAAGCAAAGTGAGAGAATCATCAATCTTTTAGAGGGTTTAAACGAAAATAGTGGACCTAAAAACGATAATTTAAATAATACTCTACCACCACTTTAATAAATCCGGGGGGGACAATAATGGCTGGAAATAGATATACAAATATCAGGTATATAGATCTTAATTATTGGTTTAAAGATTGGCCAATAGAAATAATTAACGGTTCTTTACTTTATGATGTTACTTACGATAATGTTGTTCTTCAGTTGAAAATATGTAATATATCAAATGAAAATATTTCATCAGTATATATTTCAGTTGAATGTTTTGATGATGCTGGAGATAAAATGAATGAAAACAATAATATCATTATACATTCTTATCAAGACTTGGACGTAAAACCCAATAATACTTTTGGTGAAAATGTGGCTGTACCACTTATAAATAAAAATGTAAGAAAAGTTAACATACATGTTCAAAAAGTTGTTTATAAAAATGGAGATATTAAGAAAATAAATAAAGAATGTCAATTAAATAAAATAACCGAAAGAACTAGGATAAATGTTTTAGGGGACATGTTAATCGGCGAATTAAAAAGAATTAAATTAGAAGGGAATTCTTTCGGTATTGAGTTCATTCCAGAAACTTTAGAAGGGTTAGGTTGGTTATGTTGCTGCGGAAGATTAAATAATATCTCTAACTTAGCGTGTTGCAGATGTGGACGAGATAAAACATGGCAGTTTGATATTATCAATAAAGTGTATTTAGAAAAGTCCTATAATGATTATCAAATTTACCAAGAAAAAATAAGGTTAAAAGTGAAAAAGGAAAAACAAAGAGATGAGGAAGAAAGAGAAGAACAAATTAAAATTCAAAAAGATATAGCACAAAAGAAAAAATACAAAATGATTCAAACAGCTAAAGTTAGTTCTCTATTGACAATATTATTATTTTTTATTATTTTTGCATCTATTAGATATATAAAACCAATGGTAATAAAAAACCAACAATATGGAAATGCAATAAAGTTATTAAACGGTGGAAAGTATAACGAAGCATTACTAATATTTGAAAATTTACTACATTATAAAAATGCTGATGAAGAAATTAAGGAAACACATTATAGATATGGAACTGAGCTATTAAAAAGCAATGAATTTGACAAAGCATTGTCGCAGTTGCAGCAAATATTGAAATATAAAGATAGTAAAAAACTAATAGATAAGACACACTATCAATTTGGTAGAAAATTAATGAATGATAAAGATTACTTAATTAGTATAGAAAACTTCAATAAAATAACAAAAGGAAATGTTGAATTTTATTCTAATGCACAAGAAAATATAGAAGAATGTAAAAAACAATTTATAAAGTTAAATGTAACATTGGCAAATGAGGCTATAAGTAGCAAGGAATATGATAACGCTGAGAAATATATAAATGAACTTTTAAAATTGGATAGTAAGAGTGCTGATGCTAAAAAATTGAAGAGTACAATTAATAGCAATATTGCAGAAGATAATATAGCGTTAAAGGTATCCTTAGCAAATAAGTTGAATAATAACAGCAATGGGGAAGTAAAAGAATCTTATTTAGATCAAAAAGAGTTATCTATGAGTGGGGCGATAAATAGGAATCTAAATGTTCATATGAAACTTTTTTTTAACAGCAATGAGGTTTCAGGAACATATTATTATGATAAGTATAAAACGGACATTATACTTAAAGGCGTTTATGATATGGACAATAATGTTACCATGAATGAGTTGGATAATAATGAAAACATTACAGGCGTATTCAAAGGGAAGATTTTTTCAAACGGGGAGTACATTGGTAGTTGGTCGAATCTTGATGGAACAAAAGAAATGCCCTTTGCTATTAAGTTATGCAATTAAAAATCTTTTATGGATAGAAAATTTAATTAACGTGATTTATGCCCAGTACCAAATAATGAATGTAGTTAATAGTGTAAAAGTTATTAAAGCATTCATATATTCACCTAAAAGCTTTTTATAGTTTATTATTTTTAAGTGTTTTTCAATATTTTAGTTTTAAATAATTTTATATGTGCTAAAATAATAAATATAATTCAGATATAGATATTTGTATAGTTGGAGCAGGAATGATGCACTTGACATTAGCTAATATTAATATGGATATAAGCGAAATAAATACGCCTTTAAGTTTTGATATATTATCATTTAATGAGTTAAATAAAGAAGAATTAATAAAGAATATATTAAAGGAAGGGGTTGTTATATACAATGGGAAAGAGATTAGGTGAAAAAGTAAGCGATTTTGTAAAAGCCTTAGCTAGATTGGACGAAGCATTAAAAAAGGATATTACAGATGATATAATTATTGATGGAATTATTCAAAGATTTGAATTTACATTTGAGCAAAGTTGGAAAGTTATGAAGTCCTATTTAGAAGAACAGGGTATAATAGACGAGGAAATATCTCCACGGAGTACATTTAAGATAGCATATAAGCATAAGATAATTGTTGATGGGGAAATTTGGGTCGAAATGATGTTGGATAGGAATAGAACATCACATATGTATGATGAAACAATAGGTAGAAATATAGTTGAGCGAATTAGAAAAAGTTATATAACTGAATTTAATAATTTAAAAGCTTTTTTGCAAACATATTAATGAGATGTCGCGAAGCAAGAACGTCATTTAAATTTGTGAAATTGTTTTATATAGAAGATAACTTATCTTTATATTTAAGAAAAATAAACTTGAACCAGAGCAAACAAAACAAATGTTTGGAAGGTTCTTTTTTTATTATCTTAATATACTGATTTATGGGAAAAGTGTAAATTTGAATATGTTTATATTAGAGATATTATAAAGATGGGTTTTGGTATAATATAATTTGTGAGGTGTAATAGATATGTTATCATGTATAAAAAGTATACATTTTAGAAGATTAAGAATGAGAGGAATAAAAAACAATTAAATATTAATATAAGGGTGGTAAACATGATATGTAATTTAAGATTGCAAAAGATTTTACACATATTATTATGTGTTGATAAGATAGTTACTGGAGAATATCTCTGTAATACATTAGGCGTCTCATCTAGAACTATAAGAAGTGATATAAAGGAATTAAACTATATATTAGAAGATAAAGGTGCAATTATTTTATCTGAAAAATCAAGAGGGTATAGAATTGAAATTCTTAAAGAGAAAACATTTAAGGAGTTCTTAAGTGAGAACAAAGAAAAGGATATATCTAATAATTTAACAGCTATAGAAAGGGCAGAATATATAATAACAAGGTTATTAATAAATGAGTTAAAAGGAATGGAAGGAATAACTCAAATTGAACTCGCAGATGAATTATATGTAAGTTTATCATCATTAAAGAATGATATTAAACTTGCAAAAAATACTCTAGTAAAATTTAGTGCTGATATAGAGAAGATTGGTAATAAGGGAATTAAAATAACTGGAAGTGAAGAGAATATACGTTATTGCATCAATAGATATGTTTTAGCTAGTAATAAAGAAATAAAAAATAACCTGCATATCCAAATAAAGAAAATTTTAGGAGAAAAAAATACATATATAAATTATATAATTAAAAATAATATTTCTAAATTTAATTTTAGATTATCGGACATAGCATATAGAGATATACAATCTTATTTAATAATAATGATTATTAGAAACTATTATCATAAGAATATTTCTTATGATGCGGATATTAGAAAAAAGTTAAAAAGAGAATCAAAAATTAAGATAGCTAAAAGTATATGTAATGAAATAAAGGATGAATTTGGAATTGATTTAATCGAAGAGGAAATGTTATATCTGACTAAACATATAATGGCAAGTAGTCATATGGAAACAAGCAAAGAAACAGAAGAATATTATGTAGAGGAAGATGCAATACTACGAAAAATATTAGCATCAATAAATAATAGTTTTAATATCAATTTTACTAATGATAATATGCTTATCAATTTCTTAGGTCATCATCTTAAAGTATCAATAAATAGAGCGAGATATGGAATTAGGGTAGAAAATTCTATGCTGAGTGTAATAAAAAATAACTATCCTTTTGCATTAGAGCTTTCACTTCTCGCAAACAAGATTATTAAAGAGGAAACAGACCTTAATTTAACAGAAGATGATATTGGATTTATTGCTCTACATTTTGCAGCAGCCATTGAAAGAAAAAATAAAAACAGAGAATCTAATGCAAAGAAAGTCATAATAGTATGTACAACAGGTGTTGGGACGTCTCTGCTTCTTAAAGTAAAGTTAGAATCCCATTTTAAAAATAGGTTAAATATTGTAGATACTATTCCGCGATATGAATTAAATGATGACGTAATAGAAAAAGCAGATTTAATAATATCTACAGTTCCTTTAGATATTAGATTAGATAAGCTTATATATATTAAAAGCTTATTAGATAGTGAAGAAATTAAGCTAATTGAAGAAAAGATAGACAATAAAATTAATAATACAAATGGTCTTGTAAGTAAACTTAAAGAAAATTTATTCTTTAAGAATGTTGTGGCTAGTAATAGAGACAATTTACTAGATTTTATGACAAAAGAACTAATTAAAAGAGAGTATATAAATGAAAATGTAAGAGAAAGTATTTTTAAAAGAGAAGAGATAGCTAGTACAGAAATAGGCGAATTAGTTGCGGTGCCACATCATATGAGCGAGGACATAGATGAATCTTTTATTGCTGTTGCTGTATTAAAGAAGGGAATTACTTGGAGTAAAGAACAAGTACAATTAGTTTTACTTATAGGTATTGCGGTTAAGGATAGGTATGAATGGAAAAATTGTTTAGAGCATTTATATAAAAATATTATAGACATTGAAGTTGTGAAAAATATTATTAAATGTAATGATTTTGAAGAATTAAATAAGATAATAAGCAAATTTTAAAAAGAAAACTTCAGTGGGAGGATAAATCTCCTTCTGAAGTTTTATTTTTGCAGCATCTAAGATGATGATTTAAAAGAATTGTAATTAACTAAAAGTAGATATTTAATTTCCGCTATAACAGGAAAAAGTGTATCTATGAATATGTTTACATCCAATATATAATAAAGACAAGAAATGAATAAAGCATTTGAAGTTTCTTAATTAATAAAGTAAACGGAGGATGAAAGATATGAAATTATTAGCAGTTACATCATGTCCAGTTGGAATTGCACATACTTATATAGCCGCAGCAAAGTTAAGTAAGATGGCAAAGAAAATGGGAGTACAAATTAAAGTTGAAACTCAAGGAGCAACGGGCGCGGAAAATGTAATAACAGAAGAAGATATAAGAGAAGCTGATGGAATAATAATTGCAGCTGATAAAGCAGTAAGTTTAGAAAGATTTGAAGGGCTTCCGATGATAGAATGTCCAATAGCTAGAGCTATTAAAGAACCAGATGTTCTAATACAAATGTTTTTAGATGGAAAAGTAGAAAAGAAGAAAGAAAAAAGGATGAAGAGTGTTGATGAAAGCAAGAAGGAATTAAAATCTAAGCAACCAACTTTTTATAAGCACTTAATGGGTGGCGTTTCATATATGATTCCGGTTGTAGTTGTTGCAGGACTATTAATAGCAATAGCACTTGCATTTGGTGGAAAACCTACTAATGCAGGACTTGTAATACCAGATGAATCATTTTGGAAAATTATAGAGAAGATAGGTGGAGCAGGATTCCTATTCATGGTACCAGTATTGTCTGGATTTATTGCGTATTCAATAGGTGATAGACCAGGTTTAGTACCAGGACTAATTGGTGGATATATTGCATCGAATGGATCTTTTTATGGGTCAGAAGCGAATGCTGGATTTTTAGGCGGTATAGTAACAGGATTTTTAGCTGGATATATAGTTAAGGGATTAAAATCAATTAAAGTTCCAGACATGATTAAGCCAATAATGCCGATAATAGTAATTCCAATTATATCAACATTGGTAACGGGATTAGTATTTATATTAGTTGTAGGTGGACCAATAACAATAACATTTGAAGCATTAAAAAGTTTTCTAGTAGGTTTGTCGGGCACAAGTTCAGTAATTTTAGCTACTATATTAGGTGCAATGGTCGCATTTGATATGGGTGGACCAGTAAATAAAACAGCATTCTTATTTGGTGTTTCAATGATAACAGCAGGCAATCCAGAAATAATGGGTCCTATTGCAGCAGCAATAGCAATTCCTCCAATAGGAATGGGTATTGCAACATTCTTAAAAAAGAAATACTACAGTAGTGAAGAATTAGATGCTGGTAAAGCAGCATTTGCAATGGGGCTTTGTGGAATAACAGAAGGAGCAATTCCATTTGCTTCACTTGATCCTTTAAGAGTTATACCATCATTAATGGTAGGTTCAATAGTTGGTGCTAACATAGCTATGTTAGGTGGAGTTGCTGATAGAGTACCACACGGTGGCCCAATAGTTGCTTTAATGGGTGGTATTGACGGAATATTAATGTTTTTAATAGCAATAATTGTAGGTTCAATTGTTACAGCATTAATGATTAACTATCTAAAAGGTATGAAAATAAGAAAAGAGCAAAAAGCTTAAAAAATAAGGAATACAAGGAGAAAAAATATGAGTAAATTATTTGATGTGAAATATATGGATTTAGATTTAAATACATCTGAAAAGTTTGAAACTATAAAACATTTAGCAAACTTAATAGATGAAAGATTAATAGACGTAGATAAATATGTAGAAGATGTTAATGCAAGAGAATCAATATCAACAACAGGAATAGGTGATGGAGTTGCTATTCCACATGCAAAGTCAGCCTGGGTTAAAGTACCAACAGTTGTTGTGGGGAAAAGTTCAAGTGGAATAGAATGGGAAAGTCTTGATGATGAGCCGGTAAACATTGTATTCCTAATAGCAGTACCGGAAGATGGAAAGAATGAACACTTAAAGATTCTTCAAAGACTTGCTATAAGCTTAATGGACGATGACATTAAAGAAGAAATAGTAAATGCAACAGATAAAAAAGTTATAGAAGAATTATTAAATCACAATACAGAGGGATAAGTAAAATAGTAAGCTATGAATGTAGAAAATTTCTAAATTCATAGCTTTTTTATATAATAATAACGATATAATTAAAAGCGGGGGGGAGTATAGATAAATATAACGAATTTATTGAACGTTTAAAATCTAAGGAAACTACAATTGATAAGATTGCTAAAATGGCTATAAAGCAATATGGAAGTATTGAAAAATATTGTGGATAGAAGGAGTTGATAAAGATGTCAGATATATATATGTATAGAAATAAAGTGAGAAACTACCTTGATAAACTTTCTGGTGCTTTGTCAGATGAACTAATGAAGATATCAAATTTTAATTTTCATCCAGAAATCGAAGTTTTGGACTTCGAAATTTTTAATGAAGGCTTTACATCTGGATTTTATATCCGTATGTTTTCTATGACAAGAGACGCTAATGAATTTTTTCATGACGAAAAAATTGATGGAGATATTTATTTTTCAGGAGGATATGATTTGCTTCAAGAAGTTGAACATATATTTTCCTATGATGAGATCGAGCATTATGAGGAATTAGGGATCGATGCCTATGAAGAAGATTCTTTTGAACTTATTAGATGGTTCTCGGAAATATGGAAGAAAATTATTGGAACAAAAATCAACATTCCTTCGTACTTATGTTTACATGACGATATAAGATCTTTTGATCTAATAAATATGGAATGGATTTCAGACGATGAAAAGTGGATATAAAAATAAATTATCAACCAACTAATTAAGAGATAATATTGTTGAAAAGTGAATTTGATGTTCTACTTTAAGGATGTACTAGTAACAATAATTATCGCGATTGCAACGATATTAATATTTAAAAATGTCGTGAAATGACCAGGTTCGGATTCAGATGTTGAGCCGATAAAAACTATCACCTTAAGTATATACTTAAGGGATGATAGCTACGAAAGTTGCTCAATGTCTGAAACGAGCTATTGAACGATCCCGCGTTAGCTCTACTATAGAGATTAAATCTTTCTCCTCTTTTGTAATCATTTCACCCTTGTCACAGCAAGATCAAATAGTTATATCTATTCCCCTCTTATTTATTTTTCTATTTAGATTTTACGATAATTGTATTTAATGCAATAAAATTCTGCCTATTTTATTATGAGATATTAATGTTTAAGTCTACTACCGCGTTCTTTTTCTATATTCATTGGGGGAAACATTCACATATTTCTTAAATGTAGTACAAAAATGACTTTGACTATTAAAACCAGATTTAAAATAAATCACATCTAGTGGATAGGATGAGTTGTCTAAGAAATTTTTTGCTACATTTGTTCTACATATGTTTATGTATTCACAAAATTTAAAACTAGTATTCTCTTTAAAAAGATAACACAAGTAGTTTCTGCTTATATGAATGTGAGTTGCAACTTTTTGTAAGGTTATCTTTTTTTCAATATTTGAATGAATATAGATCAAAGCATGTTTTATAATTTCGTTTTCTGATATTGATTTATCATGATGAATGGCTTTTATGTAGCTCTTAATAATTGCTTTCCCTAAAGAAATTAAATCTTCCTTTAAGTGATAATTGTCCATAAGATTAAGATTTTTATAGCATAAATCCTCCAAGGTTATGGAATTGTTGTTGCAGAAATAGGTGTATATAAAGATGTTGATTGAGTAGAGCAGTTTCCTTAATTCATTTGTATTACTGGATAATACTAAAAGTACTTTTACCTTTTTCATATATATCATATTGGCATTTTCTAAGTTATTATTCTTAATGTTTAAGGCAAGTTCTGTGTGATTGAGTAAATTTTTCATAGCATCTCCTTAATATTTTAAAAAAATATAGTAATAATGTTAAAAAAATCTAATTTAAAACCATTATAATGTAAATAAGAACGATAATCAATATCAACACAATAAAAAATGTAAATAAAATTGTTCCCTATCATAATGAAGAGGGACGGTAAGGGTTATCAGCAGTTACTATACCAATAGCAATATGAATGTACATAATATTATCAAGAGGAGGAAAAAAATGAAAAAATTAGTAATTATTTATTGGAGTGGAACTAAGAAAGAGGTGATTGTGTATGCCTAAAATAAGTTACAACACTAATGGATTAAGAAAACTGGAGTTGATTGAAGCCATCAACAAGGTAAAGAATTTTGGCTACGATGGCTTAGAAATGTCATTTCACGATAACCATATTAATCCATTAAACGTGAGTAGAGAGCGATTATTGCAAGTAAAAAAAATATGCAAAGATATAGATATAGATATCGTATGTATTGCTACTGGCGCTGATAAGTTATTAAGTTCTGAACCATTTGAACCATCATTAATAAATACTGAAAAGGAGGGCAGAAGAAAAAGAATTGATTTGTTAAAAAAATCAATAGCTGTAGCTAAATATTTAGAAGTACCTGTTTTAAATTTTGCAAGTGGAAAATTAAAAGAAGGTATGGATAAAGAAAAAGCTATGGAGTATCTTTGTGAGGGAATTGATACCTTATTAGAAGAAGATGACAAAATAATACTAGCAATAGAACCAGAACCTAATTTTTTTGTCGGTACATCAGCTGTTGCAGTAGAATTAATTAAAAAGATAAATAATCCAAGATTTAGGTTGAATTTAGATATTGGACATGTTTATTGCTGTGAAAATGATTTTTATGGAGCTTTAGAAAATTCTTTACAATATACACGCCATATTCATATAGAAGATATTAAGAATAAGGTACATTATCATCAAATACCTGGAGAAGGAGATATAAACTTTCAAAAGGTGTTTGAAATCCTAAAGAAATATAACTATGAAGATTATGTAAGTGTAGAGTTATATAACCATTCAGAAATGTGTGATAAGGCATTAAAGGAAAGTAAAGAGTACCTAACTAATGTAATCGATAGTTTTTAGTATAG
This sequence comes from Clostridium sp. CM041, assembly GCF_055081035.1. Classification (NCBI taxonomy): domain Bacteria; kingdom Bacillati; phylum Bacillota; class Clostridia; order Eubacteriales; family Clostridiaceae; genus Clostridium; species Clostridium sp. CM041. Next base: position 1,309,368 of record NZ_CM143648.1, on the reverse strand, counting down.
TGGGAATGCATTATTAGATATAAAAGGATATATAGATGGTCTCAAAACAAATAAACAAATAAAGGAAGAGGGTAATAAATATGGTTTTAGAAAAAACGGAGCTTTTTAAAAACAAAGCTGTAATGTTAAGTGGTCCCCAAAAGATAGAAGTTAAAGAAATAAAATTAAACCCAATCAAGGATGGTGAAATACTCATAAAGGTTAATTATGTAGCCCTTTGTGGTTCCGATATAAAACTATATGAAGGGAAATACTTAGGTCCACATAGTTATCCCATCATTTTGGGACATGAATGGGTAGGAAAAATAAGTTCTATTGGGGAAAATGTAAAAGGAAATTGGAATATTGGAGATTTAGTAACTGGAGATTGTTCTATCTATTGTGATGAATGTACTCTCTGTAAAGAGAATAAAAATCAATGTGACTATGTACAAAAAAGAGGTATAACAATTGACGGAGCATGTGCACAATATATTATTGAAAATGAGAAGTATATTTATCATTGCCCAAAAATTAGCAAACATAAGGCGTTTGTTCTAGCAGAACCTATGGCTGTTGCTGTACAAGCAATAACCAACAGAATTGAAAAATCAAAATTAAAAAAAATTAATAATGCTTTGGTACTAGGTGCCGGCGGGATAGGCGTGATGTCATTATTTGTATTACGAGAGATAGGTATCCCTAATATTACAGTGGCAGATATAGAAAGCAAGAAACTAGAGTTGATTTCTTCATTTGATTTTTCTAATGTAAATACAGTTAACATGGATTTTAAGGATAGTATAGGGGATTCAAATAATTGTTATGATCTTATCATTGAGGCTACTGGAAGTGGAGAAGCGTTTAAGAAAGCACTTATTCTAGCTGAAAGATGTGGAACTGTCATTTGCATTGGTCATCAGAACTATATTGATTTAGATTTTGGAACAGTTATTAAAAAATCATTAAGTGTTTATGGCAGTATTGGCGGTACAGGAGGATTTGAAAAAGCAATACAAATAATAGAGAAGAACAGTGAAAATATTTCAAAAGTAATTACTGAGACAATACCATTGGACGACGTTGAAAAAGAGTTTATTGATGGATTAAAAATATCAGATAATATTAAAATTGCGATAAATTTACAAGTATAAACAAGTATCATATGCTGACTAAGAGGGGGTACGGGGCAATATGTTAAAGGTTGGAATTATTGGTGTAGGAAGAATTGGGAAGGTACATGGAGAAAGTATATCAAAATATGTTAAAAATGCTGAAATTAAATCAATTGCTGATGCATACTTAAACGATGCTACAAGAGAATGGGCAAAGAGTAAGGGAATACTTGAGGTATATACTGACTATAAAAAAATATTAGAAGATCCAGAAATTGATGCAGTATTAATTTGCTCCTCAACAGATACACACTCACCAATCTCAATAGAAGCAATAAGAGCAGGAAAGCATGTTTTCTGTGAAAAACCAATTGATCATGATTTAACTAGAATAAAAGAAGTCATTAATGAACTAGGTAAATCTAAGGTTAAGTATCAAGTAGGGTTTAATAGAAGATTTGACCATAACTTTAAATCAATTAAGAATGCGGTTGCTAGTGGAAAAATTGGAGAACCTCATATTTTGAAAATAACTTCAAGAGATCCTGATCCACCTTCAATAGATTATGTGAAAATTTCTGGTGGCATGTTCTTAGATATGACAATTCATGATTTTGATATGGCTAGATATCTTTTAGATAGTGAAGTTGAAGAAGTTTATGCACTCGGTAATGTATTGATAGACAACGCTATAGGCGAAGCTGGGGACATTGATACAGCTATTATAACATTAAAGATGCAAAACGGAACTTTAGCAGTAATTGATAACTCAAGGCAGTCAGCTTATGGATATGATCAAAGGGCTGAAGTGTTTGGATCATTAGGTCAAGTTTCAATAGCAAATGATAGCACTTCATCGGCAGTAGTATCAAATGAAAATGGTGTTACAGGAGAAAAACCATTATTCTTCTTCCTAGAAAGATATATGCAGGCTTATGCGCAGGAAATAACAGAATTTATTGACGCAATTGTAAATAATACAGATACACCTGTAGATGGTGAAGATGGGTTACAAGCTGTATTAATTGGTGAAGCTGCTACAAAATCATTACATGAGAATAGACCAGTTAAATTATCTGAAATTAAATTTTAATTATGAGGGGTGTTAATTATGTTAAATAGTAAAAAGGTCAAATTAGGTATTGCTCCAATTGCATGGACAAATGATGATATGCCAGATTTAGGAAAAGAAAATACTTTTGATCAGTGCTTGAGTGAAGCCGCATTAGCCGGTTTCCAAGGAACAGAGGTCGGAAATAAGTATCCAAAGGATGTTAAAGTTTTAAAAAAGGCTTTAGAGCTTAGAGGGTTGGAAATTGCAAGCGGTTGGTTTAGTTCATTCTTAACCATGAAACCATATGAAGAAACTAAGGCGGAATTCATTAAGCATAGAGATTTTCTACATGCTTTGGGAGCTAATATAATCGTTGTAGCTGAGCAGGGACATAGCGTACAAGGTGAAGTAGATACTCCAGTGTTTGGTGAAAAGTACCATTTTAATGAGGAAGAATGGAAGCTGCTTGGAAATGGATTAAACAAGTTAGGAAAGTTGGCCCAAGATAAGGGAATGAAGCTCGTTTACCATCATCATATGGGAACAGGAGTACAAACAACAGAAGAAATCGACAAGCTTATGAGCATTACTGATGAAAAGTTAGTTTACTTGTTGTTTGATTCAGGTCATTTAGTATATTCAGGTGAGGAGCATATAGCAATACTTAAAAAATATATAAATAGAATCAAGCATGTTCATTTAAAAGATATTAGACCGGAGATAGCAAAAAAGGTTAAAGATGAAAAACTTAGTTTCTTAAAAGGAGTTCGATTAGGAGCTTTTACAGTACCAGGTGATGGAAGCATTGATTTTAATGCAATATTCAAAATTTTAGCAGAAAACAATTATGAGGGTTGGCTATTGGTGGAAGCAGAACAAGACCCTGCAAAGGCAAATCCATTTGAATATGCAGTAAAGGCAAGAAAATATATTAAAGAGACATGCGGACTATAATCTCCCTGTAAGTATATTAAATTTATGTGGTGTATTTTTACTATACTACAATGAAGGGAAATATAAAAGTTTACCGGTTAAAAGTTAGGGAAACCAATGCTTTCTGAATTTAACAAGCTACTAATTATGAAGTAGGAGGAATTAGTATGGAACAAAATCTTAAGAAAAAAAAATTCCTAAGCAAAATAGCTTTTATATCAACTTTGGGTGGACTTTTATTTGGATATGATACGGGGGTAATTAATGGGTCCTTAAGTTATATGGCTAGAAAGGATCAATTGGATTTAAACACTATCACTGAAGGACTTGTTACAAGCGGATTATTATTTGGTGCAGCTATAGGTGCAGTAGTAGGAGGACGTTTATCTGATAGATACGGTAGAAAAACAATAATTAAATTTCTTGCTATAGTTTTCGTCTTTGCAACTTTAGGTTGCTCAATTTCATCTAGTGCATCAATTTTAATCTTTTGTAGATTTATATTAGGACTAGCGGTGGGAGGAGCATCAGTTATTGTACCAACATTTTTAGCTGAAATATCTCCTACGCACTTAAGGGGAAGTATTGTCACCCAAAATGAAGTTATGATTGTTATTGGACAACTATTAGCTTATATATTGAATGCTATTTTAGGAAATGTTTTTGATACTCCTGGTATTTGGCGCTATATGATAGTCATTGCTACTATCCCAGCAATTATCTTATGGGTTGGAATATTAACAGTTCCTGAAACCCCAAGATGGTTAGCCGCTAACGGAAAATTTTATCAAGCATTGGAGATTTTAAGAAAAATTCGTAATAAAGAAGATGCAGAGGAGGAAATTAAGGAAATAGAACAAGTTATTCAAGCTGAAAAAAATTTAGAGTGTGCTACTTTTAAAGATTTAAATATTCCATGGATTCGCCACATTGTATTAATTGGAATCGGAATAGCCGTTACACAACAAATCCCAGGAATTAATATAATGATGTATTATGGAACAACAATTTTGGAAAAAGCCGGTTTTGGAACTCGAATGGCATTAATAGCTAATATAGCAAATGGTTTAATGTCTGTTATTGCGGCAGTTATCTATATGAAATTTTTTGCAAATAGATTTGGTCGTAGGCCCTTATTATTAATAGGACTTTCTGGAACTACCTTAACTATGCTTGCAATGTCTATTCTTACAAATACGTTAGCGGGTTCAAGTATGCTTCCATACGTTGTAATTATATTTACTGTGATTTTCTTAGCTTTCTTCCAAGGGTGTCTTGGACCAATAGTCTGGTTATTACTAGCCGAAATTTTCCCGATAAGAATAAGAGGATTAGGAATGGGTATTGCAGTATTTTTCCTATGGACCACTAACTTTTTTATTGGCCTTCTTTTCCCTACAATATTAAAAGGGTTAGGTTTATCTGGTTCATTTATGGTATTTGTAGTGTTAGGCGCTATGGGTATGATATTTGTATATAAATGTGTACCAGAAACACTTGGTATATCTCTTGAAGAATTAGAGAAAACTTTTAAGAATTATAAAACAAAAAATACAGGGATAACTATAGAAAAATAAATAGTAGGAATTACATATAGACAAAGGTACATTTAAAAAAATAGGTTCTTAATTAGTGTGATTTCTAGTCAATAATAATAAAGATTATTCTTATATGTCATCTTAAGTAACCCCATATCTATGATAGGGGGTTACTTGAGATGACAATGATCTTAATAGGGGTTATTGCACATAGCCATCAAGCTAAGCCATATTGAATATTAGTAAGTCATTATTAAATGCTATATTTTACCATTAAAATTTATTTTGATAAATTTTAATGGTAAATTTTAAGTGTACAATAGTATTCAAACAATTTTAGGGTACACCAAAAAAAGCCACGTATATAGTGGGGCTTTTACAATTTTATCAAGTTGTTTTATGCTGCAACTTTAGCCTGCGATGATGTTAATTTATAACAAACTCCAAGAATATCAAAAACAGTTTTCTTATCCTTTTTATGAGATTTCAGACCATTCCTAACTACATTTTCAAATATTAATTTTAAGGTATCGAGAACTTTATTAGGGAATTTGATAAGCTCAAAATATAGACTATCAATATATTCATGAACTATTTCACAAGTTTTAATTTCACTGGCTTCAAGGCCTTTATTTTCTAAAGCTAAAGTCCTCATTTTAAACATTACAGCAGAGCTTATTAGTAGCAAAATAAGTTTTCCATAAAGCTGACATTGAAACCGTTCTATTTTAACTAACTTTACAACCTGTATACTAAATATGGATTTCCACGTTTTAAATATTATTTCGATCTGCCATCTTAAACTGTAAAACTCATGAACCTGCTTTGAACTTAAAACTTCTTCCTTAATATTCGTTATATAAATAGATATACCTAATAATTCAATCGTATTATTACTTTTTTCTATACCCTTTTTTTTAGCATTCTTCACAGATTTTTCTGTTCTTTTTTTCAATTGATCATTTGTTAGTTTATATAAAATAAGCCTTGTTTTTAGCGTCTTTTCCTTGCCTACATAGACATCCTTAATTTCATAACGGTCCCCCTCGCCCATCTGTTTCATTATGTCAGAAATATAGATTCTTTTAAAAAGGCTTGATTTTTTAGGAGCGCCATTCTTATAGTACTCTATATCCTTATTTTCTATATATACTGCTATATTAGGTTTGAGTCTTGATATGTAAAACGCTTCTCTATCTTCTATGTCCAAAAAATCTTCAAAGTTGAAATACCCAAGATCTCTTAAAATAAGATCCCCCGATTTGATAGTATCTCTTATTTTGGTCCCGAAAGTATTGTCGCTTCCTGAGCCAGCTCCTACTTGTATATTAAGAAGATTTCCAGATTTCAATTCATATTCTAGTTGTATTTTTACACCTGAAGCTTGAGAGCAGCCACCAGATCCAGGATAAATATCTTTATAGCTTTCTGGTACTTGAAAAGCAGTAGAATCAAGTATTCTTATTCGTTTGAAATGTTCATCCCATACACTTGGTATGCAAGTATTATTTGTTATTGTTTGGCGCAACAGGTTCTCAAAAATCTTCTTTAAAAATTCCACACATCTTTCATTTAAACGTTGATCTAATGCTTGATTAGAAATAACTATTCCTATTTTTGCACTAAGTTTTGTACATAAGGTAACAAGTGTATTATTCGCAACCTCTGCATCCATAAAGCAGCATAAGCAAACGAATTCCCATGCTTTAATTTTACCTTTTCTTTTCACAAAGCCTGTTACTCTAGCTATTTCTTCAATCTCCTCTTTTGAAAAACATCTTCTAATTTCAGCTGCAAAATGTTTCATATCTTTATCCAATTTTAAGTTTTCTTCTATCATTTGTAAATTACCCCCATTGATGTGTTTTTATTATCTTTTAAATGATAACATTTTTACAAATGGGGGGCTTTATTTTTATAGACTTCCTTTAGCTTGATGGCTATGGGGTTATTGCAACATTAACCTTTATAAATCAAAGAAGCAACATATGGTTTTTTAAATGTAATATTTATTATATGCGTTTCCCAAATAGCATGTTCTTCCATGTATTTGTTTATTCTTCCTCTAAATTTTGTTCTTTACCATATTTATTACTTACATCAAGAAATTATTTCCCTTTCTTTTTCTTTTTAAGATTTCCTTGTCTACCAATACTTTCTGTAGGTTTTATCTTGGACTTTGCCTTGACGCTCTTAGCTTTCTCCACTGACTTGTTAACAGCTACCTTACCCTTAACAATTGCCTTCATAATATCCCCCTTTTGATTTTCTTTTATTCTAATATGGTAATTTGCCCTATTATCATATTGTACGTATTTATCATAGAAATAACACTTAAAATCACAAATAGTACCACAGTGACTTTCACAGCGTTAATGGCAACCGCAGTCGCAAGCTCCTTAGAAAAACTCCCTGGGGGATATTAATAAATCATGGATATAATTTGTTTTGCTACTTTGTCTAACTAAATTAGATGCTCTATGCTCTTAAAAAAAAGTAAAAAAGTGTTGACCCTAACACTATGTCATAGTGTAATATAAAAATAGAGTTTAACGACATTGGCAAAACTCATAGACGGCGAGTATTAAACAGTATTGATAGCTCTAAAGTCAAAGTTGGAGGTGCAGCAATGAAAACAATAAAACAAGTTTCGGATTTGACAGGAATAAGTGTGCGCATGCTACATTACTACGATAAAATCGGATTGTTAAAACCAAGCAATTTTACAGACGCAGGTTACAGACTTTATGACGATGAAGCTCTTGAAACCTTGCAACAGATTTTATTTTTTAAGGAACTTGATATACCACTAAAAGAAGTTAAAGAAATCATGGCTAGTGCCCACTTTGATAAAATGCAAGCACTAAAAAGTCATGAAAAATTGCTTATACTAAAACGCAACAGATTGAATGGTTTAATAGAACTTGTAAATAAAACATTAAAAGGAGAAACCACAATGAGTTTTGAAGAATTTGATATGAGTGAATATTATAATGCACTAGAAGAATTTAAAACTGAACACAAAAATATTATAATTAAATCTTATGGTAGTATGGATAAATATGATAAATTTATTGGAATGTGTAAATCTAAGGAAGCTGAGATTGCTAAAATGGCTATAAAGGAATATGGAAGTATTAAAAAATATGTTAAAGCTATGAAGAAAAATTTTAATAGTGATATGTTTATTAAAGAAGAACAATATGATAAGTTTAAAAAAGATTGCTTGGAAGATAAGCATCCTAAATTAAAAGAACTATATAAAAAGCTTGTATCTGACTTAAGTAAAGACCCTTCTTCAAAGGAAATTCAACAGATCGCTGAAGAAATAACAAATATAGCTAAAAAAGATTATGAAATTTTCAAAATGGATAATGGGGATGATTATTGGTACTCTATGGTAAAAATTTATTTAGTATATCCTAAGTGGATAGAAGAAGTTGATAAGAAATATGGAAATGGTGCATCTAAATTTATCGGAGAAGCCCTAAAAAATTATTTGGCAGATAAGCTGCCTAAAATAAATACATTATATGAGAAGCTTACATCTGACTTAAGTAAAGATTCTTCTTCAAAAGAGATTCAACAAATTGTTGATAAAATTGCAGCTATAACTAAAAAGAGTCTTGAATCTTTAAAAGTGGATGTTGGAGATAACTATTGGGGTTATACAGCTGATCATTATTTATCAAATCCTACGTATATAAAAGTAATCGATAAGGAATATGGCACTGGTGCATCTAAATTTATTGGAGAAGCTTTAAAATTTTATTCTGAAAATAATAAGTAATGAATTATTCCAAGCACTCTCAATTTCTTGAGATGTTTCATTTTTAATGAAGGCTTTACATCTGGATTTTCTATCCGTTTTCTATGACAAGAGATGCTAATGAGTTTTTCCATGACAAAAGAATTGATAGAGATATTTATTTTTCTGGAGGATATGATTTGTTTCAAGAAGTGGAACATATATTTTCCTATGATGAGATCGAGTATTATGAGAAATTGGGGATCAATTACTATGAAGAAGGTTCTTTTGAACTTATTAGATGGTTTTCGGAAATATGTAAGAAAAATCAACATTCCTTCGTACTTATGTTTACATGAACGATATAAGATCTTTTGATCTAATAAATTTGAGAAGTGTTTAGGCACATGCTGAATATTAGTTCCAGCATGTGACCAGTTTTACAATTATGTCCATTGAACCCTATTTGAATCTACCCAAATAGATATTTTAAAGGTATTAATGATCTATTACTAAGTAAATACAAAATATTTTATACTAGAATTTTACTGAAGACACAACACATAAATTAACTGCAGCTCCATCGGTTCCAGGAATGTCAATTAATGCTAAATTTGCACCAGTTGCTAAAACAGTGTTGTTGCCTGATATTATATTGTCTCTATTTGAATCTATATTAGCAACACTTTTACTAATATTATCTTCAAACAATAATCTTAGCTGTTCAGAGCAACATTGCTTACAAGCATCTGACATATCTTTAATAGTTTTATCCAAAGCAACTTTCAATGCATCTGGTACTTTATCGGAAGAACTATCTACTAAAGCGGAAGCTTGTATTAACTCAATTTCACAAAGAGATACAATTGTTCCATCTTTAAATTGAACTAATACCGCTGTGGATGCATCATTTGCATCAGGATAAAATCTATCTATGCTGTCATTAGTTACAGGTGGTTGTGGTGCTACTGTTTCAACCCTTATGTTAGTTGCACTAACGCTAAATAGATAACCTAAAACTACTCTTAAACTTGGTAAACAGCATTCACAACTACTTGGCCCGGCAGGTCCTTGAGCTCCAGTATCGCCTTTCGGTCCTTGTGGACCGGAAGGTCCTTGAGCTCCAGTATCGCTTTTCCGTCCTTGTGGGCCAGATTGGTCATCAACTTAAAAAGGCAGTAATGTCTTTTTTCTATATAATCTGCTAATATCATAGAAATAACACGAATGATGAATGGTTATACGACTTTGTCTCTATTTTTTCAGATGTAGCTAAATGCTTAGAATAATTACTTTAACATTGTTGAAATAGAAACAAAAGTATAATATAATATTGTTAATACACTAACGGGTGGGAGGCCAGGCCATGAACAAAGAAGAACAGGTCATAATGGGTTTCAGGGACTTATTAAACAAGATAGTTTCGCTTAATAAGGTTAAGATGAAAGACAGTCTTAAGGGCTATAAGTCTTCTGAAGTACATTGCATCGAATACATTGGAAGAAATGTAGATTCAAACGTGACAAAACTTGCGGAGTCCTTTTATATGACTAGGGGTGCCATAAGTAAAATGACTAAAAAGCTCATAAAAAAAGGCATTATCGAAAGCTACCAGAAACCGGATAATAAGAAAGAAATCTATTTTAGGCTTACTGAGCAAGGGAAAGTAATTAACAAAGTCCATGAGCAGTTGCACAAAGAGTTTCAAGAGCGGGATAAAGCCGTATTTGAACAGGTAACCGAGGAACAATTTGATATCATGCTTAGCTTCGTGGAAAAGTATAGTAGGCATTTGGATGCAGAAATAAAGAAGCAAGGTGTAGATATAAAAAATCCAAATGATTCTGAATAATGGGGTTGTATAAAAAAGTAGCCTAAAGGGGCTGTATCAAAACGCTGAAACATCAGCGTATGATACAGCCCCCTTTATTATTGACAAGGAAACAATAAAGTGATAGAATGGTTATGTTGCCAAGGAAACATAACTATTCTTTTTCGAGAGGTGAGAATTTTAAATGTGTAAATTTAAGTAAATCAATACACAATCTACAGAACAAACCGTTATATAATATATATAATAATACTATAAATAGACCAGACATAAAAGGAGAAAAAATGAAAGAAAAAATAAATCATGTAAATGTCAAAGAGATGAATTTTGATCAATTATTTAAACAAATTTCTACGGAAGAGATATGCGACAATGTACTTACGTTGGTAGGTCCGTTGGTAGGAAAAGAATTTACGGTTATTACTGCGGGCAAGGAAGATCATTATAATTCCATGATAGGCAGTGGGGGTGGTTTGGGAACTCTTTTCAAAAAGCCCACCACTTGGTGTATTCTTCGAGCAGACCGTTATACGCTTGAAATAATTCAAAAAGAGCAAACATATACGCTGTCTTACTTCGCGAATGAATATAAGGAACAAGTGCTCCTTTTGGGAAGTAAATCAGGAAGAGATAGTGAAAAAATGAAAGAAGTTGAATTGACAAGGGTTCAAACTCCTTCCGGTGATATGTCTTTCAAAGAAGCCAGACTAATTATTGAATGTAAATTAACGCAACTTACTACCCCCAATCCCAATGATTTTTACACACAAGAAACTAAAGACTATATAAACGAAGCTTACAAAGAAGCAAACCATTATCGCAAATTTGCATTTGGGGAAATCACCCATGTTTGGGTAAAGAAATAAGAAGAAACCAGAATTAACGCAGAGAATAATAAGTCATTCTCTGCTTAAGTCGTAGGGGTTAAAAATAGGGTTGTTTTTTAACAACTCTTTTTTAATTTTCCATAAAATTGCAAAATATACAATTTTATGGAATTAAAATATAAAATATGGTATATTCTTATATGTAAGGTATATTTAACTATCTTATTTTTAAAAATATAAGGGGGCGTTAAAATGAGAGGAAATGTATCAAAAAAGCTTATATCTACTGTAGTAGCGGCTACACTAATGTTGGGGTCATTCTCAATAAATGCATATGCTAAGGAAGATAATAATCAATTTGAAGGTAAGGTAAGCATAGGCGATTTCGGGCTATATACTAAAATAGCGGGAGAGGGCAAGGTTTCTGTAGTGTTTGATTCAGGTTATAATGATGGTATAAATACTGAAAGTGATCCCCAAAAAGGTTGGGGAGAAATTCAACAGGAAATATCTAAATATGCAAGAATAGTAACATATGATAGAGCAGGGCTTGGAAAAAGTGATGACACTGCCAATAGAGAACCATTAAATGATAAAGATAGGCAACTATTGATGAATAATAATTTTTGCTCAGTATCATATGATAGCTCAATATTTGAAAAAGGTAATGGCAAAACAGCCATTGATAAAGCTCGTAACTTACATGCCCTTTTAAGAGCAAAAGGTGTTAAAGCACCTTATCTTTTAGTAGCTCATTCAATAGCTAGTTTAGATGCTGTTGAATTTACAAAATTGTATCGAAAAGAGGTTGCAGGCATAATTATGGTAGATGGTTCAGGAAAGAATGTTATGGGGGATGCGATGAATTTCATTAATTCAAATATGCCAGAACTGAAAGAATCTCTCTTAGGTCAGTTTACTAAAGCGGATGGCACAATAGATGAAGTATTACAAAGTGAGCAGCAGGTGTACCAAGCAGGAGATGTACTTAGAAATGTACCATTAACTTACCTATCAGCAGATGATGAAGGTATGGGACCCATATATCAAGCAGTTGTAAACGCAGAACAAGAAGATTGGCTTAGCTGCTCTAATTATTCTAAAAGAATACCAGTTCCAAATTCTGGACACTATATATATATAGACCAACCTCAGTACGTAGTAAATGCAATTAAAGACATGATTAATACTATAGAAAATAAAAATTCACCACACAAGGATGATAATCAAAAGATTATGAAATAATAATCGGTACTTTGTTAAGGTCAATTCAAGTAAAGTTTGCGCTAGATTAAGAGGATGATTTCTGTATTGTGAACAGGAGTTATCTTTTTTTTATTAAATATTTATACAATAGTTATTGTTGAAAAAGGAGAGTAATAAAAAAATATAAATATAGTTGCGTCGCAACTATATTTATATTTCGTCACAAGTAACCCCATATCCAATGATATGGGGTTTAATATATTTAGGTTATATTGATGTTCTGAATGTAACACTAGAATTTGTACTGTATGTTATAATAACAATATTTAGTAAAATGCACTTTATCTCTAAACTATATATATTTAGCAGTAAGAGATTCTTTACATTTAGTTAACTCTAAAGGTGTCCCCTCAAAAATTACATTTCCGCCTCTTATACCACCCTCTGGTCCAAGATCTATTATCCAATCTGCGCTCCTAATAATATCCATATTGTGTTCTATTATAATAACAGTATTTCCATTATCAACAATATTTTCAACTATGCCTATGAATTTTTCTATATCAGACATGTGAAGTCCAGTTGATGGTTCATCCATAACATATATTGAACCATTTTTATGTAATTCGTTAGCAAGTTTCAACCTTTGGCATTCTCCACCGGATAATGTATCAAGTGTTTGACCTAAAGTTAAATATCCAATTCCCATTTCTTCTATTGACTGTAACTTTGTCTTAATTTGTTTATTATTAAAAAATACTAAAGCTTCCGAAACAGTCATATCTAGAACATCTATTATTGTTTGATCTTGGATAGTATATTCTAAAACTTCTTTTTTGAACCTTTTACCAGCGCATTCTTCACAAGTGTTTTTAGTATTCTCCATAAAAGCAAGGTTTGTTTCAATTATTCCAGTGCCATTACAATTTTCACAGGCACCTTTTGAATTATAACTAAATAGTGATGCATTGACGTTATTATCTTTTGCAAAGACCTTTCTTATGTTATCCATTATTCCACCATAAGTGGCTAGGCTTGATCTAGAATTTGCGGAAACCGCACTCTGGTCAATTAATATAATATCTTTATTTTGATTTGGAAATTCCTGTTTCATAAGTGTACTTTTTCCAGAGCCTGCAACACCTGTTATAACCGTTAATACCCCCTTGGGGACCTTAACTGATATGTTTTTTAGATTATTTGTATTGCAATTATTAACTTCTAGATATCCATTAGGCTTTCTTGTAACTTTTTTAATTGAAAGACTACTCTTTAAGGCATTTCCTGTAAGTGTGCCAGATGTGAGTAATTCATCATAGCTTCCTTCAAATACTATATTACCGCCTTTGGTACCTGCATATGGACCAACATCAACAACATAATCAGCGATTTTTATGACATCTGGATCATGTTCAACTACAATAACTGTATTTCCTTTATCTCTGAGCTTTTGTAATAGATCATTTAATTTATGAACATCTCTTGGATGAAGCCCAATACTTGGCTCATCAAATATATACAATAAATCTATAAGATTACTATTTAAATGCTTAACCATCTTTATGCGCTGAGATTCACCACCTGATAGTGTTGAAGTCTCCCTATCAAGGGTTAAATATCCCAGGCCTATATCAATAATATTATTGAGTTTTTCTTTTATACTATCAATTACCGTGGAGACTTCTTTAAAATTAATTTCGTCTATAACATTAATAAGTTCATCAATTTGCATTGACATAAAATCTGAAATGTTATAACCATTAATTAAAGAACTTAATGCTTCTTGATTTAGTCTTTTACCGTGGCACAGAGGGCATTCTGCTGACATCGTTAATTTACTAAGCTTTTTCTTTGAAGCCTCAGACATTTCCTTATCACTATTTAAATATGATCTATTAAACTTTAGAATTAACCCTTCATAAGTTATATTCATTGTTCCAATAACATTTACTTTTATCTTTTCAGGGGGGCCATATAAAAATTTCTCTAGTTCCTCATCTGTATAATCACATAGCTTCTTATCATTATCGAAAAAGCCAGATTCAGCAAATATTTTCCATGGCCAAGAACCAATACCAAACCCTGAGAGCAATATAGCACCTTCATTAATTGATTTATTTTTATCTAGAATTTGATCCATATCTACAGTTAGTTTCATGCCAAGGCCCTCACACTCTGGGCACATACCACTTATATCATTAAAAGAAAACTTATTTCGTTGAGCTATATGAGGAATAGCTATTCTAGAAAAGAGCATTCTAATGAATGGGTTAATATCTGTAATAGTTCCAAGGGTTGACCTTGAATTTGCACCAATTCTTTTTTGATCAATAATTATCGGTGTAGATAAATTTCCTATATATTCAGCTTTCACTTCGCCATACTTTGGTAAAAAGTTTCTAATAAAGGCACTAAATGTCTCATTTAACTGACGTTTTGCTTCCTTTCCTATTGTATCAAAAACAATAGAGGACTTTCCTGAACCAGATACCCCAGTAAATATAGTGATTTTTCTTTTAGGTATATTTAATGAAACATTTTTTAAATTATTTTCTCTACATCCTTTTAAGATTATAAACTCTTCCTTCATTTTATCTCCTCCATCGATCATTCTTCTGTTGCTCTTACTATATCTACATTTATATCTAGTGTTTCTATAACTTCTTTTAAATAATCCTAGTTGCCAACTTTTATTTGATAAAGCATTTTAAATATAGATATCATACCATAATTTAATTATATAACATTAATGCAACCTATAAACTCGCTGGAGAAAAATCTATGATCGTTTGGGGTAAGATGGATTAATAAATGAACTGCGAGGTAAACATTTAAATACAAGTGTTACCCAAGATGAATTGCCGGATAGCGATAAGTTAAAAATATAAAATAGCTTTTATAGTATAATTAAGTAAATGATTTAATAATGAGTAATTTCAAGTAAAGCCGTCCTAAATAAGAGTTATCTGAAATTTACATGTAAATTTAAATAAAAAGTTTATTATAAATTCAATTGTGTATTAAGTATTAAAAAATTAGTTTACAAATCTGGACATCAAAAGAGAGGCTTTATAATTTACATTGTGCTAAACTTTTATATAAGAAGAAGGGGTGGTAAAAGTGAAATGGATGAAACAATTAAGCGAAGTAATTGATTATATAGAAAGCAATTTAACTGGTGTTATTTCCTATGATGAAATTGCAAAAATTGCTTGCTGCTCCACTTATTATTTTCAAAGAATATTTTCTTACGTTGCAGACATTCCCTTGTCTGAGTATATACGCCGTAGACGTATGACGGCAGCAGCGCTTGAATTGCAAACAAGTGATATGAAAGTGATGGATATCGGTTTAAAATACGGATATGAATCCCCAACATCCTTTAATCGAGCATTTCAAAGTGTTCATGGTGTCGCTCCAACTGTTGCACGTACAAAGGGAACCTTATTAACCGCTTATTCACCTATCAGTCTATCAATTTCAGTTATAGGAGGTGAGAATATGAACTATAGAATTGAAACAAAAGAAACAATTAGAATTGTTGGGGTTAGGACAGCATTACAAGAGGATATGGACCAAAACCAAAAAAATGTTCCCGTATTTTGGAATAGAATGCTTGAAAGTACGTTATTTTCTGAAATTTGTGGACTTATAGACAAAGATCCACATGGTATTTTTGGTGTCACAGCCTATACAAATCCACAAAATATCTATTACTATATTGCTACTCCTACGGATAAACCTGTACCTGATGGAATGTTTGAGTTTGAGATACCAGCTGCCACATGGGTGGTCTTTGAATGTAATGGTCATTTTAAGGAATCCGTTCAAACTATATTCAAACGATTTCTTACAGAATGGCTTCCAGTTTCAGGATACGAATACGCTGAACTTCCTGATATAGAAGTTTATCCTGTTAGCAATAAAGGCTCAAAAGGCGGTCATGCAGAAGTCTGGATTGCAATTAAGAAAGAGAGAAGTGAAGAATAAATGGATTATCAAATTGAAATTAGAGATATCGAAACTATTAGAGTGGCTTTTATGAAATATAAAGGAGTTGTCACTGAAGCAAGTAAAGTATTTCCCAATGTGTTTAAGTCTATTCAGGGCAAATCAAATGGTGCACCATTTTTCTGCTACTATGTGGTGGATCAGAAATCAAAAATGGGTGAAATGGAATTATGTGTTCCTACTGCTGAAACACCAAACGGGAATGGTATTACAGTAAAAGAACTTCCGCGGATAAAAGCTGTTTGTGCTACTCATATCGGTTCTTATGAAACTATGAATTACGAATATGAAGCAATTGACCGTTATGCACGGGAAAATAACCTAACATTACAGCCTCCGTTTAGGGAAGTCTATATCAAGGGTCCGGGAATGTTTTTGAAAGGCAATCCCCAAAAGTATATTACAGAAATACTATTCCCGATTAAAGAGGAGGAATAGTATGTCTGCAATTGTAATTGATAAATTGGTTAAACAGTATAAGAACGGCGTCAAGGGCTTAGACGATTTAAGTTTGGAAGTAAACTGCGGAGAAATTTTTTCTTTGCTTGGACCAAATGGTGCAGGAAAGTCTTCGCTTATCAACATACTAACAACACTTTACAAGCCTACATCTGGAACTGTAACCATGTTAGGTAAAGATTTATGCAAGGAACCCGCTTGGATTCGTACACAGATTGCCTGTGTTTCACAGCGCGTTTCTATTGATGATCACCTATCTCTTATGGAAAATATGATATTTCAAAGCAGGCTCTACAAGGTGGACAATGTTACAGCAAAAAAAAGGATAAACATCCTTATTGACAGTTTCGGACTGTCGAAGTATTTGAAATACCCGGTTGCTTCCTATTCCGGCGGAGTAAAGCGTCGATTGGATATTGCAATGAATATGGTATCAATGCCTAAAATACTTTTTTTAGACGAACCAACGGTTGGTATGGATGTCGCTTCCAGAAAGGCCATGTGGGAAATCGTTCAAAAAATCCGGGATGATTTTAAAACAACGATTTTTTTGACCACCCATTATCTTGATGAAGCTGATCAACTTAGCGATACAATTTGTATTATGAAAGAAGGCCACGGATTGATACAGGAAACTCCTGGAAATCTGAAGCAATATATAAGACAAAATATACTCCGCATTGGTTTTTATGAGAAGAAAAAAGCGGAAGAATGTGCGGAGATACTTGCTAAAGCACATATACTTCCGTCAATAAACATCCGTAAATACTCGATTTTTGCGGATGCTGGAGATGATCGAAAAACTTTTGAAGATATTAACAAGTGGCTTCTGGAAAAGAGGGTCTCTTTTGAGGCGATAGAAATAGTACAGCCCAGCCTTGAAGATGTGTTCTTGAAGTTAACTGGGTATGGCGAAGAGGTGAGTAAATGGAGATAATAAATATATTATGGCGCAATATAAAGTGGCGATTTCAGAACCCTATTTCAATACTACTTACAATTATACAGCCTCTTATTTGGTTAGTATTATATAGTTCAATCGCGGAACAGTCCATGAAGAATATATCAGGCGGCAACTATACTTCGTTTATGCTACCTGGTATCATGGTGCTTGTTACACTCGCATGCTGTAGTAGCGGCGGTTATATCAATTTTATTATGAAATCCAATGGTAGCTTCTACAGGATATTGATAGCGCCTGTAAAACGAAGCTCCATTGTTCTGGGACAAATACTGGAAGCAGTTTTAGTTTCATTCATTGAAATAGCCATCATGCTTGTTCTATCTATATTTTTGTCAGTACGTATTGCATCTGGATTTATTGGATTGTTTCTGATGATACCTCTTATTTTTCTTACGGCATTTTTTATGTCGGGGTTATCTTATGCTATTAGTATGTGTTTGCCCAATGAAACAATTTATGAAACCATCATGAATCTGATTGTACTTTCCATCTTCTTTACAAGCACAGCATTATTTCCCATGGAAAGTATATCTGGAGGCTTAAAAATTGCGGTAATGATAAATCCTTTCACTCATATTATAAACTGCCTGCGGAGTTTGATTTTGGGAACTTCTATTGATTGGCAAAACTTATTACTTGTGACAGTGATATTTATCTGTCTTTGCTCAATCAGTTTTGTATTGGCATTTTGGAGACTGAAAAAAGAAACTGTTAATTAATTAAAGTGATTTACGTTAGAGTTAATCACTTGTTTTACAAATTTCATATATTTCGTCGCAAGTAATCCTATATCTAATGCTATGGGATTACTTGGCTTTATTGTATAGTGATATTCTAAAAGTAACACAATACCAATTGAGTTAATTTCACATTGAGGCTATAGAGTAGATATGAGCATAGGTGTAGCATCAACATTTTCGAATTCATTGGCTGTACCCTAATTAGCAATAACATCTCTTATTCCATAATTATTCAGTATGATTCTTCTTATAAATTTTGTTGTTCTGTTATAGCTTAAATCTTACATTACATATTGAAAGATATATCAATATGTAATTAATTTATCACTTTATTTTAGTTCTATTGAGTTGACAATTTTAAATTAGGTCTACCCAACTTAATTCCCTTCTCATTAGCATTCTTTAGTACCTCTATAACTCTACCATGTATTTTTTTCCTTTCCTTGTTAATACTTTATACTGTTTTCTTTCAAAGTCCTTACCACTTGCTCTATCCTCGAATGTAACTTTATATTCAATGTTATTAGATACAGCATATTGTTCTAGGGCTTCATGTTGCCTGTCTGTGTTTTGTTCCTTGGTGCTAACTCTTATATAAGTATATATATTTTTCATCCTTTACAACTCCCACGAATTATTTACCATGATTTTATTGTAATGGGTACCATAAAACATATCAAACCACATTTGTTTAAATCATTAAAAATCTAGTTGCCTAAAAACTATGAATTTTTAGGAAGAATCATTCTTTACAGATCATATGATAAAAATATCTCACCTTAGTGTAGTTTGGTATCGTTTAAAATGCCTGTCATTACATTTATTACATTTATATACTATTTTTGGCTTAATTAGTGGTAATATCCTATTTGTACAGAAATAAAACATCTTATTCACTAAAACATGTTTGTTATAAAATGAATAGCACTACGCCAATTTTTTATTGAATATCGATGGTTAGAAATAATTCTATACTATTATTATAATTTCCAGTTATCTTTATCATTTTGTAGTTAGTTGAAATACTAGAAATTCATTAAAAACTAAATGCAAAATTAATTATTCGAGGAGGAAAACTATGATGAAAGATGTATTAGTATCACCACAAACAAAAGATTTAAATGTAATAACAAATGTTGAAGGTACCGAATTTAAGCAAGCTAACAATGAGGGTTTATATTTAGGAGTGTTCGAAGACGTTAAAATTGCTATTGCCAAAGCAATATATGCACAAAAGGCGTTGACTATTTCTTATAATAAAGAAGATAGAGAACGACTTATAAGAAGTATAAGAAAGGCTACATTGGAAAATAAAGAGATACTCTCAAGAATGATTTTAGAAGAAACAAAAATGGGACGATATGAAGATAAAATATTAAAACATGAATTGGCAGCTAAATATACTCCGGGTACAGAAGATCTAACTACTACAGCTTGGTCTGGAGACCACGGGCTTACCGTAGTAGAGATGTCTCCATATGGGGTCATAGGTGCGATAACACCCTCCACAAATCCAACGGAAACTGTTATTTGCAATAGTATAGGTATGATAGCTGCCGGAAATTCTGTCGTGTTTAATGGACATCCAGGGGCAAAAAAATGTGTTGCATTTGCTGTAGATATGATAAATAGAGCCATCATCTCTTCTGGTGGTCCAGAAAATTTAGTAACTACTGTAGAAAACCCAACTATGGAATCCTTAGGTGTAATTATGAAACACCCATATATAAAACTTTTATGTGGGACTGGAGGACCAGGATTAATAAAAACACTTTTGAATTCAGGTAAAAAAGCTATAGGTGCAGGTTCCGGAAATCCTCCTGTTATAGTAGATGATACTGCAGATATAGAGAAAGCCGCAAAAAGCATCATAGAAGGTTGTTCTTTTGATAACAATTTACCTTGTATTGCAGAAAAAGAAGTGTTTGTTTTTGAAAATGTAGCAAATGATTTAATAAATAATATGATTCAAAACAATTCTGTACTTCTAAACAAAGAGCAAGTATCAAGGTTATTAGATTTAATACTAATAAAGAAAGATGAGAAAAGTTATAATTGCAACAAAAAACTAGAATATGATATAAATAAAAAATGGGTAGGAAAAGATGCAAAATTATTTTTAGATCAAATAGATGTAGAAGTCCCTACTAACGTAAAATGTATAATATGCGAGGTAGATACAAATCATCCTTTTGTAATGACAGAGCTTATGATGCCAATACTTCCAATTGTAAGAGTTAAAGATATTGATGAAGCTATAGAGTGTGCAAAAATAGCGGAACAAAATAAACGACATAGTGCATATATATATTCAAAAAATATTGATAATTTAAATAGATTTGAAAAAGAAATAGATACAACTATTTTTGTAAAGAATGCTAAATCCTTTGCTGGAGTAGGTTTTGGTGCAGAAGGATTTACAACATTCACTATTGCTGGACCTACTGGTGAAGGAATAACCTCTGCAAGAAATTTTACAAAACAAAGGAGATGTGTGCTTGCAAACTAACTTTTTAATGAAGCCGGTGCATTTACAAACCATGGCAGGGAGATACAACCATTGATGAAATTAATTTCGTGACAGAAGCAAATTTAATTATTCCAAATGATATAAAGATTATGGATGTATAAAAATTTGCATTTCAAAATATAGTACTTGTAAAAAAATGTGTTGATAGTAATAAATAAGAAAAGAGAGTGATCATTTTATGTTAGAAAGTGAAATATCTAACCACATTACAACACCACTTACTGCTCCATCATTTCCTAGAGGACCCTATAGATTTCATAACCGTGAATATCTTAATATAGTATACCGTACAAGTGCTGATGCCTTACTAAAAGTTGTACCGGAACCTTTATCTTTAGATTTAGATGAACCTTTAGTTAGAGTTGAAATGATGTATATGCCGGATGTAAGTGGATTAGGTGCTTATACAGAATGTGGCCAGGTTATTCCTGTAAGTTTTAATGGTATAAAAGGTGACTATTTGCATATGATGTATTTAGATAATTATCCGGCTATTGCCGTTGGTAGAGAACTTAGTGCCTACCCTAAAAAACTTGGTTATCCAAAACTATTTGTTGATTCAGATACATTAGTTGGTACATTAGATTACGGAAAATTAAGAGTATTAACTGCTACGATGGGATATAAACACCAATCTTTAGATATAAATGAGGCACGCAATGAAATTTGCCGACCTAATTTTATGCTGAAAATTATACCTAATTATGATGGGACTCAAAGAATTTGCGAGCTCATATCTACACAAATTACGGAGATTACTATAAATGAGGCATGGACTGGTCCTGCAAGATTACAATTATTCGATCATGCTATGGCACCATTTAATGACCTACCTGTAAAAGAAATAGTATCCTGTTCTCATATTCTTACGAACTTAACCCTTCCTACGCCTAAAGTTGTATATGATTATCTAAAAAAATAGTTATAATATATCACTGCATAAAAAAATATCACCAACTGACGAGGCCACTGAAAAACTATATGAAAAATCGTCATCTAATTAAAGATGGCGATTTTTTTATATAAAAGACTAAAAAACAAAAAGGAATTTTAAAAGATATGTCGAATTAGTATAGTAGAATAAAATAAAAGGGGCTAAACTATTATGCTAAAAGGACAATTGGAAATAAAAATAAATACATACCATAGCTTATATTCGTTAATTATTCCGAAAGATAACATTTTAAAGCAAATTAATGACCTTGTTGACTTTTCATTTGTTTATGACGAATTGATGATTAACTATAGTTCATCTATGGGTAGAGGTGCTATTAACCCCATAATGCTATTTAAATATTTACTTTTGAAAGTAATATATGAATTGTCTGATGAAGATGTTGTTGAAAGAACTCTTTATGACATGTCCTTTAAATATTTTCTAAATTTAGCCCCAGAAGAAACAAATTTAATAAACTCAAGTACACTAACTAAATTTAGAAAGCTTCGCCTTAAAGACATGAATTTATTGGATTTATTAATAAACAAGACTGTAGAACTTGCTATAAAAGAGGGAGTTTTAAAAAGTAAAGCAATAATAGTTGATGCTACGCATACCAAGTCACGTTATAACCAAAAGTCAGCAAGCGAGGAATTATTGAAACGTGCAAAAAACTTAAGAAAAACATTGTACGGAGTACATCCTGGTATTAAAGAAGAGTTACCTAATAAAGTTACAACTGGAGTACTTGAAGATATTCTTGAGTACTGCAAATTATTAATTGATACCATAAACGAGAAGCCAGAAACTGCAGCAAATCCAGCTGTGAAAACTAAATTAAACTACTTAATTGAAGCTATTAATGATGACTTAGAAAATCTAAAAATATCAAAAGATGAGGATGCAAAAGTGGGGCATAAAACTGAGGATAGTTCTTTTTTTGGATATAAATCACACCTTGCTATGAGTGAAGAACGTTTAATTACAGCAGCTGTTATTACAACTGGCGAAAAAAGTGATGGAAAGGAGCTCATAACCTTAATAGAAAAAAGCCGTGAGGCTGGTATAGATGTAAATGAAGTAATTGGAGATACAGCTTATTCTGAAAAGAAAAACCTAGAATATACAAAAGAAAATAAAATTGCATTAATTTCAAGACTAAATCCTGTAATTTCACAAGGAATGCGAAAAAAAGAAGATGAATTTGAGTTTAATAAAGATGCTGGTTTATTTGTATGTCCGGCAGGTCATATGGCTATTAAAAAAGCAAAACAGGGAAAGAAGAATGTTGGTAAAAATCAAGTGCTAACCTACTATTTTAATGTAGAAAAGTGTAAAAATTGTGTTCATAAAGATGGGTGTTATAAAGAAGGCGCTAAATCTAAAACTTATTCAGTTTCAATAAAGTCAAATACTCACAAAGATCAAATAGAGTTCGAAAAAAGTGAATATTTTAAAAAACGAGCTAGGGAACGTTATATGATAGAGGCTAAAAACAGTGAACTTAAGCACCAACATAGCTATGATGTAGCAATATCGTCAGGCTTAATTAGTATGCAAATGCAAGGTGCATTATCAATCTTCACTGTGAATCTAAAGAGAATAATTAAGTTGAAAAGCATGAAATAGGGCTTTTAAAACTTAATTATAAAATAAAAAGCATGAGATATCCAAAATATGAATATCTCATGCTTTTTCTATTCAAGCTTGAAAACTCTACTAAATAAAGAGTGCTTTTTTCAGCGGCCTCCCAACTGACAGGTGGTATTTTTTTTGCATTTTTAAATAATAGATTTGTGGAATAAATTAAGGATATTCTAAAAAAAAGGTACTAACAAGGCAAGAGCTAGACACTCCTGATAATTCACATAAGCATCTGGTTATATTTTTAAAGATATATATTCAATAACTTCTTTAATAGTTTTAAAAGCATCACTAGATTTAATTTTGTTATTGACTCTAACGTAACGTAATAGTTTATTGTATAACTATACTAAAAAGAAAAGAGGTAAAAAAAGTGAAAGTTACAGCAATTAGATCCGATGAAATCTATAAAAAAATGATTTCCTCAAAGCTTGAGCAGCGAGATGACATCTATCGATATGAACTGATGAAACCATTTGAATTTAAGTGGTCATGTATTGGTATTCCAATTAAAGCGGATCAGTCAGGTGGTTACGATGTTGTTATGGCAAGCAGTATGGGTGGTGGATTTTCACCAAGCCAAATTAACAGGGAACGTTTGAACAATAATGACTTCAATAAACTTTCAGCATTTCTCTATGGCGATGAAATTATGGCCATGCGTGGTGTAAAGCCAGTTGGTATGCCTTATTGCGCAGGATATGCTTGTGGCTATTATCTAATCAAGCATTATCTTAAAAAGACGGGTAAAACAATATTTGAAGCTACAATTACACCAACTATTGATATTTTAAAGGAAACAGAGGATTTTTGGAATTGAAGATTAATGAAATTGCAAAATTAACTGGAGTTACAGTAAGAACACTGCATTATTATGATGAAATAGGATTACTTAAACCGAGCCAAATTACTGAAGCATGTTATCGCTTATATGATGAAAATGCCCTTGCTGAATTGCAACAGATATTATTTTTCAAAGAGTTGGAATTTTCGCTTAGTGAAATTAAGGATATTATTACAAATCCTACATTCAATAAAACAGAAGCACTAAAAAATCACAAAGAGTTACTTATTAAAAAGCGTGAACGAATTGATAATCTGATAACTCTTGTAGACAATACAATAAAAGGAGAAAATAACATGAGTTTTAAAGAATTTGATATGACAGAAATTGAAAGTGCCAAAAATAAATATGCAAAAGAGGTTAAAGAACGTTGGGGGAAATCTGATGCCTATATCGAAAGTGAGAAAAAATGTAACAATTATAGTAAAAATCAGTGGCAGGAAATAAACGAGGAATTCAGAGATATTTTAAAAGCCTTCGCTACCAATATGAATAATAAAACTCAAGACAGCGAAGAGGTTCAAGCACTTGTTAAAGAGTGGCAGAGTTTTATCACAGCAAGATGGTACAACTGTACAAATGAAATTTTGCAGTGCCTTGGTCTTATGTATGTTGGAGATGAACGTTTTAAGAAAAACATTGACCAGAATGGTGAGGGAACAGCAGAATTCCTCTCACAGGCAATTGCAATTTACTGCACAAAATAAGTATAACTTTTAGTTGTAACCGGCAATCACAAAGGGGAAGATTTAGGCAAACTAAAAGGGTGAATTTCTTCCAGTTCAAAAACTAAGGTTGGTGTAGCGAACTATAGAATAATGGATATACGTTTATAAAATTTGTTTTGGGGATATATGTATTAATGTGTATTTTGTAGGAAATATTGGCTGGCCCCTAAAACAATATAAAAACATCGAGAACCATCTGTACCTAAATTAATTTTAGTAGCATTAAATAGTCATCTTTTTTTTCAGCTATAATTTCAAATCCTACAGCCTTATACATTCTCACTGCATAATTACCTTTGGATACACTCAATGATGTTTGGCTGTATCCTTTTTCCTTCAAGTATTCTATCATCTTTTTCATCAAAGATGTTCCTATCCCTTGATTTTGATATTCTTTTATCAGCGAAATAGAAAACTCTGGGGTTTTATCATCTATGTTCCCATAGCCTTTTATTTCACCTGCTAAAATCCTAACCCATACAGCACCAATTATAATACCTTCAACATCTGCCACTAAGCAGTGATCGTCCTTCTTTTTAAGAAAATCATCGATGTATACACTAATTTCAGGTATTTTGAGTACCTCTCTTGTCAAAGGCTCACTTCCAACTGGTAGATATATTGCTCCAAACAACATCATTTCAAGTATATCAAGTTCAGTCTCTTTTATTTCTCTAATAATATATTTCTCTTTTCTCATTTCAAAATCACCCCACAAAATATTTATCCCATACTTAATTGCAATTTTCTCTTTTTGTCTGGAAATATTATACCATAATATACTTATATTATAAACCTATAGCATCTACTAACACGGACTGTATATAGAAACTGTCGCAAGGGGGTATATATATCGACCTAAAATACTCAACAAAATGGTTATAATATACCTTAGTTCACTTTCTAAAATAAAAACCGGAACTTTTAATTTAGGCCATGTTTAATCACAATGTTGATAATATGACAATTTTTAAGGGAAACCAAAAATGATATGCTCCCCTTATGGTAGACAGTTAAAATAATAAAACTGTTTACTATAAGGAGGGCTATTTTTTTATGGGAAGAAAATCAACTATATCAGACCAACAAAAAATTAAGGCTGTAACATCATATTTAAATGGAAAAGCTAGTATGTTAAGTTTATGCAACAAACTTCAAGTACATAAGAGTTCTTTTCAAAAATGGGTAATACGATATAAATCAGAAGGTGAAGCTGGGTTAAAACATTCTAGCAAAAATACTTCTTATACTGCCAAAATCAAGATTAATATTGTAAAAGAATATCTTGATGGGCATGGCTCACTGAATGATTTATGCATTAAGTATCATATTTCGTCAAATACAGTTTTATGCAATTGGATAAAGAAGTATAATGGTCATGAAAACATAAAATCTTCTGGAACAGGAGGAAAAATAATCATGACCAAAGGACGCAAAACTTCTTATATTGAACGCATTGAAATCATAAAGTACTGTATTGAAAATAATAACAGTTATAATAAAACTGTTGAAAAATATAAGGTATCTTATCCTCAGATTTATACCTGGATGAAGAAGTATAATCAGTTTGGTATTGAAGGGCTTTTGGACCGACGTGGAAAGCCAAAGGCTGAAGAGTTAATGACAGAAGATGAAAGGCTAAAATCTCAATACAAGCTTTTAGAAGCACAAAACAGAAGATTACGGATGGAGAATGCTCTTCTAAAAAAAATCCAAGAGATAGAAAGAAGGCGATATTAAGCGAAGCTAGATACGAAGATACTTATCTTGCAATCCAAGAATTATCTAACAAAGATAAATTTCCTATAACTGAGTTGTGCATTATAGGCGGCGTTAGCCATTCTGCATATTATAAATGGCTACACAGAGAAAAAAGTAACCGAGTATTGAAAAACGAAGAATTATTAAAGCTTATTTGTGAGTTATATGAGGAAAAAGACGGTATCTTAGGCTATCGCCAGATGACGATTAAAATCCGTAGAGAATATAATAAAAAAGTTAATTATAAACGAATTTATCGTCTGATGCAGATATTAGGATTAAAATCCGTATGCAGAAAAAAAAGATATAATTATATTAAGTCAACTCCTGAAGTTACTGCAGAAAATATTTTGGATAGAAATTTTAAAGCAGAACAAGTCAATAAAAAACAAAAGGCTTATCTAAGTGCAATATTTGATTTAGGTGATAGAAGTATTGTTTCATATGTCATTGGTCATTCTAATAATAACCAATTGGTTTATCAAACCTTTAATCTTGCTGTTAAAGTATACCCTGATGCTAAACCAATATTTCATAGTGACCGAGGTTTCCAGTATACTTCAAAAATATTTAAAGAAAAACTAAAAAAAGCTGGAATGATACAGAGCATGTCGAGGGTTGGGCATTGTATTGATAATGGTCCAATGGAAGGATTTTGGGGAATCTTAAAAACAGAAATGTATTATCTTCATAAATTTGAAGACTATGAAAGCTTAAAGAAATCGATTGAAGACTATATAGAATATTATAATAATAGACGTTATCAAAAACGTTTAAAGTGCATGACACCAATGGAATATCAGCGATATCTATTAGGTAATGCAGCATAAATAAAGCGCCTACCAAATGATAGACGCCTTACATAAAATCTTTAATTATTTCCACTGTCTACTTGACAGGGGGCAGTTCAAAATGGATTCCCTTAATTTACATGAGAAAGCTCTTTATAGTACGCTAAAAGCAAATCCTTCTGATTTTCAGGGCAGTAAATAGTAATAGTACTTCCTATAGCGATAGTACTTTCTATAGTATATAACTTAAATCCCTTTTCATTAATAACTGGATATAATGTTGAAGTATCGTCACGAGCAGATAGTGAACTCATAATTTTGTCTAATGTTTCATCGGCTGACTTATACCTGATATTAGCAACTGGTTTCCCAAGCTCCCATGTATCCGATGAGCCTGAATATACTACTATAGCAACGTAGGTAGTACCATCCATTTTAAAATTCTCAATTCTATCACCATCATATCCCCAGTATACAATTTTGCCCGATTCTGCTATGATAACATCTTTTGAGCTACTTTTGTTTCCTGACCTCACTGCACCAATCCAACCAATAGGAATCAGCTCTATTAAAAGACTTATGATTAAAAAAATTATTGGAATAACAATATATCGTTTTTTAGTAGTCTTGCCTTTCCGCTTTTTTACTCTCCATATAATTATAAATATTACGTTTAGCATTATAAAGAACAATGCTAAAAAAAATACAACAACCATTATTAAGAAAAATACTAATCCCACCATTACGCCACCCTTCTAATTTGGGTATATACAGAAATTTATGCTTAATTCTATTATTGTATCCTCATTCAATTATACAATATAGTACTATAAATGAGCAAATATCATAACATCTTTATATATAAATTGCTTCTCTGATTTTAAAATCTTTTAACTTTGTATCAGAATGAGATGTGTGTGACTGAACTAAAAGATGTTTAGTCTTTTCAGCATCATTCTCTATGATTACCACGCTTAACCAACCATTTATCATACATTTAGAATATAATATCCACTTTTTAATATCTTTCTTAATGTTGATGATGAAATTTTCTGCGTAAATTGAACCTACAAAACTACCCCCTAAGCCTATTTTAACTCGCCTTAAATTACGAGTTGTTAATTTAATTAAAAAATAAAAAGCATTCATAAAATGAGTGTTTTTTTGGTGCAGATTACAGGAATCGAACCTGCATGCCGTAAAGCGCTAGACCCTGATTCTAGTGCGTCTGCCAATTCCACCACATCTGCAAAAATGGTGAGCCTTATGGCAATCAAATTTCTACAATGTTTTGTTTTGCTTAAACTAAATAAAGAAAACCCAAAGTTAAATTAGTATAATAAGTATATTATAAACGTTTTATCTAATTCAGGATTATTATGTAACATAATCTGGACGTAAATTTAAAAAGATTTATAAAAAACTTAAAAATATTTAGTATTAGGGGACTCGGATTTGCAATTCTCGTGGCTATTATATATAGGGCTTAATTAAAAGGTGTTAATAGTGTAGATTTGCAGGTGATGATTTAATTAATATTAAGGAGGATTAACTAATGGCTAAATACAGACAGATTTATACAGAATTTTGGAGTGATAGCTTTGTGTTTGAACTTACACCAGAGGAAAAATACTTTTATTTATATCTTATTTCAAATACCAAAACAACACAGTGTGGTATTTATGAAATATCAAAAAAACTTATAGCTACAGAAACTGGGTACAACAGAGATACTGTAGATAAGCTAATTAAAAGATTCTGTGAGTATAACAAACTCTTATACTGTAATGATACGAAAGAGATTATGCTGTTAAATTGGATGAAGTATAACGTACCTAACAATATAAACGCTATTAAATGTGTTCATCACGAGTTATCCAGGGTTAAAAATAAAGAATTTCTTAAAATTTTATTTAAAAAATGTGATGTAGCTCAATTAGATGTAGCGAAAATTTTCGAGAACCTCATTATAGAGGAATCTTTTGATATTAATTTTACTGATGATAGAACTTCTGTAAATTGCTACTTAGAAAAAGTGGACAATCATCCTATAAACTTTACTTTAGAAAGCAGCTCTAATGTAATTCCCATGAAAACAGAAAATATAGAAGACCAAGATAATAATGATTTTCTGAAAAAGGAAGAAATTCAGGAGCCACGTGAATTCATAATTAACAAGGATATTAGTAGGGGCTTACAAGGCCCTTATAAGGGGCTACCAAGTAATAGAATAAGAAGTAATAAAGAAGAATTAATAAATAAAGAACAAGAATTAATAAATAAAGAAGAAGCATTAACTAAAGAAGAAGCAATAGTCATAAAATATAGAAATAATTCTGCTGCTGCTGAGGGCTTAAAAAGTGTACTTAAGGTATTTGAAGAAAATGTACATGCTATCACGCCTTTGGTGTATGAAAAAATATTAGATTTTGCAAAGCAGGTAAGTAGCAAAGTTATCATTATGGCTATTGATGAGGCTGTAGAATATAATGCTAAAACTATAAAGTACATCACTAAAGTACTCAATAGCTGGATAAGTAAAGGCATAAAAACTTCTGAGCAGGTAATATTCTATCAAAAACAGTGGGCGAGTAAAAAGAGTGGCAGCTCAAGCCCTAATGTGAAAAATGGTGGCTTCTGCGACTATGATCAAAGAACATATGATTTCGATCTTCTAGAAAAACAGCTATTAGGACAAGTATACTGATTAGTTATCTTTGGATATTCCCTTAATAACGAATTTTATATTCCAGAGATATGGGTTCAAAGAAATAGTATTAATTATATGATGAAAGGTTTATTGGAAATGAATTTTCAGTTTTTGTTGTTAACAATATATCCAGCAATGTTATTGAAATTTTAGGATATATTGTTATAATAAAGTAATAGTTTGTTGGTTAATTCGCTTGTTTATAGACATAAATAACTTATCAAAGGTGAATTTCAAATGATAATAAACTTGGAGGAATGAAATCATGAATGTAGATACCTATAAAAATTTACTGGATAAAGTGGGCTCAGGAAATAATGCTGTTATTATTACAATGTTGGATAACAAAAATTGTGGAAATAAACCATCTCAGAACAAAACACTTTTTACAAAGGAAAGTCTGAATTCCCATAATCGAATATCTGATTTAGATGAATTACTTTACCAAAAGGCAAACTATGCAATAGAAACTGGAATTCTTCAGCTTGTTAAAATTAGTGAAAGTGAAGCTTATTTAATTGAACCATATTTTCCAGAACCACGCTTGATAGTTTTAGGTGGTGGACATATAGCTAAGCCCTTAGCTGAATTTGGTTCAAAAGTAGGTTTTTCAGTTACAGTTATCGATGACAGACCATCATTTGCTAATAGTGAACGATTTCCTACTGCTAAAAAAGTGATTTGTGAGAGTTTCGAGAACTGTTTCGACTTAATTAGTTTAAACAATTCTGCCTATGTTGTTATTGTAACTAGAGGTCATAGGCATGATATGGATTGTCTCAGACAAGTTTTAAAACATGATACTGCATATGTTGGAATGATTGGTTCAAAACGGCGAGT
Source organism: Clostridium sp. CM041 (assembly GCF_055081035.1). Taxonomy (NCBI): domain Bacteria; kingdom Bacillati; phylum Bacillota; class Clostridia; order Eubacteriales; family Clostridiaceae; genus Clostridium; species Clostridium sp. CM041. The sequence goes on along the minus strand of NZ_CM143648.1, from coordinate 1,278,178 downwards.
TAAAAGCGTCATGGAGCAAATGGTAAATGAAGGATATACTCAAGAGAAGTTAAACAAAGTCAATGCCCCTATAGGTCTTGAGATAGGAGCAGTAACACCAGAAGAGATAGCGTTTTCTATTATATCTCAGGTCATCAGTTATAGACGACTCGGTGATATAACCAATAGTATTAATAGGCATACGAAAAGTAATTGGCCGGAATTTGACAATGAAGTGTTGATGGAATTGTGCAAAGAAGAAAATTCTCCAAAGGCAATCATTACAATCATTTCTACGAAAGGTTCCGTTCCAAGAAATGCAGGAGCTAAAATGCTTGTATGGCCTTATGGTAAGATTTTAGGGAGTATCGGCGGAGGGTGTAGCGAAGGCACGATAATTAATGACGCCCGTAACTTACTCGGAAATGGTGGGTATCAAATTCAAAACATAGATATGACAGGCGCCATCGCTGAAGACGAAGGGATGGTATGTGGAGGAATCATGGAGGTAATAATAGAGGCTTTTTAAACATCACGATAACGATCGCATTTATTTTTAGTTAAATAAAATATACTTGTCCATATCTAAAGTTACAATTAAAATAATTACAAAAGCTATAAGTCTTAATCCTCTTCTTGGTTTTTTATTAGGCCTGCAAATAATTTTGTGTAAACAGGATAAAAAGCACTTTTTCTTGGCAATAATTGAGATAAGCTAATTATCAAAGATTGCAAGGAGGAGTATTTTTATGTCAAACATTTAGAAAGATATTTTAAGGGATTATATCAACGAGCAAAAGTTTACAAGTCCAAATGAGGTTTTAACTGCTATGAAAAGTATGTTTAGAGACGTTCTTCAGGAGACATTAGAAGCAGAAATGGATTCGCAACTTAGATATGATAAATATGATATATCCGAAAAACAAACTCCAAACAGTAGAAATGGTGAATTTGAGCCTAAAATATTGCCTAAGTATCAAAGAAATATAACTGGTATCGAAGATAAAATAATGGCGCTCTATGCAGCTGGAATGACTACAAGGGACATATCAGAGCAAGTGAAAAATCTATATGAGGTTGAGATATCTGCTGAAATGGTTTCGAATATAACAAACAGAATTATGCCTGTAGTTACAGAGTGGCAAAATAGGCCACTTGAAAAAACGTACTCTTTTATTTTTATGGATGCAATTCACTACAAAGTACGTGACGACAAGCATATCATAATCAAGGCAGCCTACGTTGTTTTAGGTGTAAATATGGATGGCGAAAAAGAGGTGCTTGGTATTTGGATAGGAGCAAATGAAAGCAGTAAGTTCTGGCTTTCAGTGCTTAATGACCTTAGAAACAGAGGCCTTAAGAACGTTTTGGTGTTCTGTGTCGATGGCTTAAGTGGCTTCAAGGAAGCAATAGGCGCGGTATATCCTTTTGCAAAGATACAACGATGCCTAATTCATCAATTAAGAGCAAGTATGAAATATATACCACATAAAGACAATAAGGCATTTGCTAAAGATTTGAAAGCCGTTTATGGCTCAGTAAATAAAGATTTTGCACTAGAAAATTCAAATTTTGCTAAAGAAAAATGGGGTAGTAAATATCCAAATGCAATAAAAAGTTGGGAAGATAATTGGGATAATATCATAACTTTCTTTGTATTTCCAGATTATATTCGTAGAATTATATATACCACAAATGCTATAGAGAGTCTTAACAGTCAATTTAGAAAAGTTACGAAGACAAAGCTTATATTCCCGAACGATGATAGTCTTATGAAGATGCTATATTTGGCAACTGAAAAGGTAAGTAAGAAATGGACTAGAGTATATGCAAATTGGGACCTTGTTATCAGCCAGCTCAATATATTATTTAGTGAGATCCTAAATGAAGGAGCGTAGCTTTGGGACTCCGTCCCCCAAACCCCTAAGGGTTTTACATTATCGAAGACCCTTTCATAAGAAAGACTATCAGTAACCCTATAACCTTTAATTTTTGCCCACTTTATATATCTATCATAAGTACTCATGCCTTGATCACACGATGATTTTGATACAGTTTTAAATAGTTTAAGTAATGTTTCTTTTAATTGGTCATCTGTAAAATTGAAAAACTCATTTTTATTTTTAGGTTGTCTTTCGTACATAATAAGCTCATTTAAAAAATGTTTAGATTGAATTCTACTTGCGTCTTTATTAGAAGCATATTCCTCTTTAATAAAAGCTTGTTTATAAGCTATCACTATTTTTATCCCCCTAAATTAAATCTTTATTGTAATTATATACTTTAAAATGTAATTAATTCATATTAGGGTGATTAAGTACTATCAAACTGCTTGGAAATTTATGAAAGGTAAGTTAAAATAATAATACTAAATATTTATTATTGTATTATAAAGATATAAACCATGCATAAAAGTAGTGTATATTCTCAATTAGACACCTTTTATGCAGTTAAATAGAGCCTTATTGCATACGGAAAAAGTATGAATGAGGGTATATGCTAGATATAGGTACATAACAAATGACGTGAAATTATGTTTTCACGACATTGTGTAAACCCTTATATATATTTTTTTAATATGGGGTGGGGCTCGCAAAGCGTAAATTTACAACGTTAAGCCAGTTATTTCAATTTGATACTATTATTTTAATGTTCTGACTTAGAATTAATATGTAATAGTTCTAACTCAAAAAAGAATATAATATCAATGTAAAGCATTGATATATCTAGGGTTTAATCACTAAATGATAAAGCTCTTATTTTTTTGCTCAAAACAAGTTAGTTAAAGTACAAGTATAGTATTGATAATGCTAACTAAGATAGTAATATAAAATCTTCGATAAAAATATTAAATTAATACTGGTATATTCAATATTTACTTTAAATATATCACTATTTGATAATACGTGTCTTAATGTGGTGAATTTACGCTTTGCGGTTACTATTTCAACATTGACAAAACATATACTGTGGTATAAGATTACATTAGCTCAAATTATGACATTTTATGTTTTATAATCATTTTATACCATTTATATACATAGCGTTGCCGTACTTAGGATAATTGATATTTAACATGATAATGTCACACACAATCTATTTGTTAATTAATACCACTATAGTAAGCACCTTAAATTCTACCAACTTTGTTAAGTGGTTTTTTAAAAATATAAGGAGCTTTAAAATTTTTGTTTGAAATTTTAGGAGGGCGAATAAAAGTTATCCCTCCGGGATTGAGATATATGGATGTTTAAGGGTTTCCAAATTCTATTAATATATTAGGGGGAAAAGTATGAATAAAAATATCTTATTAAAAAAAATAATACCAATTTTAACAAGTGTAATGATTAGTACTACATTAATACCAACAGTTAATGTTTTTGCTGCTGAAACTTCTACTGAAATCATGGTGAAGGATACAAATTACACCGAATTAACCAATTGTGAACTAGATCAAATAATAAATTCTACTGCATCAGAAATTTTACAAGAAGCACCTATACAAAATCCTACAGAAACTAACTCAAGACCAAAACGAGGAGTTGCAACAGTAGCATCAAAACTAATTAAAAAGTTAGGGAAACACTATGTAAAAGTAGTTTTGCCTAAAAAAATATATCATGCATTTCCAAGAGCGCTTGCAGCTAAAGTTTCAGAAGGAGCCTTTGTTGGAGCTTTTAATACTTACGTTCTAATGGGACCACTTGATGAAGTGCATAGTATAGTTACAGATTATTTGTCAAAATATGTTCCACATGTATTAGCTAGTACTTGTGGTTATATTGCACAAGGTATAGTTTATGCTGTAATTTAGAATGATTAATAGTTCTTTAAATTTCTAATGGTATACATATAGAAACTGTATTTATTTTAAATGAACTAATTAAATTTATCGTATGTTTAATTATATTTATTATTTTAAATATTTGTTATGAATATATTTAAAAGCAATTAAGTAAAGCCTTATGATTTCTACTTTTACATATTAGAGATAATTGAAACGCGACAAAAACTACGCAAATTCATATTGCGTAGTTTTTGTTATAATAAACCTTTTTATTATTTACTTGTTATTTTGTTTCTCAAACAATCCTTAGTTGAAAAAGGAAAATAGTTTACAGCGATTATAAGGGAGGGGAGGTTATTGTATCGTATTGGGCTGTCTGAAGAGAGTAAATATATATTAGATAATGAAAAGGTGACATAAATATCATCAAAACAATATGATCAAGCTCAAAATATAACTAATATGGGTAATATAATGATTTAGAGGCTCAAAGCAATTAAATAAGATTATCGAGATTCTAAAATTTAAAGTTATATCTTTAAATTTTATGAGCAAAAAGCTTATATTAGTGATGAAATTAATGACCTAGAAAAAATATTAAGGTGAGGCTAACAACATAGAAGTACGATGGGTAGAGCTAATATCTTTGGCAAAACCTTACTTACTTTAAAAAGCAGTAAGGGGTGGCGTACGCAAAAATGATATTTCGTACGCTAAGAAAAACACAGCCCCATAAATGTAATTATTTTACTCTATAGAGCTGTAATCACGTAGTTTTTTGTCTAATAAATTACATTTGTTTTTTATATTAGATTTATTTTTCTTTTTAACCTTCAAGTATAAATAATTTTTCTACAGTAGTGTTTAATAGTTTAGCAAGGTTCATAGCTAATTCCAGAGTTGGGTTATACTTCTCATTTTCAATCGCATTAATGGTTTGCCTTGTAACGCCAAGCGTAGTCGCTATATCCTCCTGTCTAAATCCAAGTTGTTTTCTTAATCCTCTTATATTATTTTTCATCTTTTCCAAGTTTCCATTTCAAAAAAGATTGAATTCCTATAAGAACAAGATTTTGAGATGTTAAAAGAATAAATGCTAATCCAAATGTTCTTGTCTGAATGAACTCATAGATAACCCAAATTGCTAAAAATAGGGTTGTATAAGCCAAAGCCCATTTCATCGCTTTTAATGTAATACTCAGTTCCATTTCATCCATTTTTTTCATAAAAATCACTCCCTTGTTTAAATTATAATAATTAACTTACCCACTACTAAAATAACTATAGAACATAACAACGCACCAATAAATTTTCTTATACTAATATCCATAATGTAAAAAGTTTTTTACATTTTCATTTTAACACTAACCTTAACAAAATGTAAATAGTTTTTTACTTTTATTAATTGTGGTATAAGAATAATTTATAGATTAAGTGACAAGATTCTTAAATTTTATCATAAATGAATGTACTATTTTATATAAAATCATACATTCGTAAAAACAGCATAAAGCGTTGATATATAAAGGCTTATAGTAGATTTAACTAAAGCCTTTTTTCTTATTGTGTATTTGAATGTATTGTTTCCTATGATATATTATAAATATAGTACATTGAATTTGTGCCCTTTAGGACACTTTTTAGGAGTGAATTTATGATAGTAGAACCCATAAAAGATAAAAAAAAGATAAATGATTTTCTTACTTTTCTAAAAGGAAAGAATGAAAGGGACTGGATTATGGCCAAGTTCCAGTTAAACACTGGACTTAGAATAAGCGATGTAGTTAAGGTGAAGGTAAGTGATATTCTAACGGAAAAGTTTAATTTCAAAGATTATTTTGTGCTGCAGGAGCAAAAGACAAATAAAGAAAAGAAGATAAAGCTTAATGACAGCATTAAAACAGCGTTAAGTACCTATATAAAACAAAATAAGCTTGGACACAATAATTATATCTTTAGAAGTAGAAAGGGCTTAAATGAGCATATAAGTGTTACACAAGCCTATAGATTATTAAAAATTGCAGCTGTAAGTATAGGTATAGAAAACTTCGGTACCCATTCTTTAAGAAAGACCTGGGGTTATTGGACCTACAAAGTAAGTAGATATAATATAGGGTTAATTATGGACACATTCAATCACAGTAGCCAGAAGATCACATTAAGATACATAGGAATAGATCAGGGGGCTAAGGATGAACTTTATAGCTTAGTTCAATTTTAACAAAGGAGTAATTTTTATATGCTTTTAAACAGAAGAGAGTTGCTTACTCAGCAACAAAGAGAAGAACTTATAAGTATTCCATTTGAAAAAGATGAACATCAAATGAGTGTATTTTATATGTTATCAATTGATGATATTGAAATAATAAACAAACACAGAAGAGATTTTAACAAATTAGGATTTGCTCTGCAACTAGCTTTGCTTAGATATCCAGGCTGTTCTATATCTAACATAAAAAATATTCCTTATTCAATTGTTAAATATATTGCGGATCAATTAGATTTAGAGCCTGAGGTATTTAATTTGTATGCTGAAAGGGATACTACAAAAAGAGAACACTTAGAAGAAATATGCATTGAATATGGCTATAAAAATTTCTCAAAGGATGAAGATAAATTTCTATTTGAGGAAATCTTAAATTATGCTATGGAAAATGATAATTCAACTTTTCTCATAAAAAAGGCTTTAGAAATATTAAAGAAAGCTAAAATAATATTTCCTGCTATGATAACTATAGAAAGTATTGTTTGGTTTGCTCGTGAAAATGCTGATAACATTACATTTAAATCTTTAACAGAAAATTTGTCATCAGAGCAAAAAAATCGTCTTGATACTATATTAACGCCAATGAACGATACTATAACAACATATTTATCATGGATAAAAAGTGCTCCATTAAATCCTTCATCCAAAACATTTAAAGAAATAATTGAAAGAATAAACTATATAAAAAGTCTTCAAATAAATATTGATATAAAATCAATACATCCAAACAAATTACGCTATCTATCAAGACTTGGGTTTAAATATGATGCATATGCATTACGCCGTTTTGAGGAAATTAAGAGATATTCAATACTGGTAGTTTTTCTAACTGATTTAAATGGAGAATTAATTGATCAAGCTATTCAAGTACACTCAAAGCTTATGATTTCACTACATTCTAAAGGATTAAAGCTTAGGGATGAACTGAATGTAAAAAGTTCAAAATCCGCAAATGAAATAATGCAGCTTCATGTTAAACTTGTAAAAGCTATAGATACTGCCCTTTCAGAAAAGAAAGATATTTCAAAAGAGTTAGAAAATCTAGGAAAATGGGAAATATTTAAAGAATCTGCATATAGTGCTGAAAAAATAATACGTCCCTTAAATAACGATTATCTTGATTTGCTAGATAGTAGTTTTGGTAATTTAAGAAAATATTCTCCAATTCTCTTTAAAAATTTAGAATTTCATCCATCAAATAATTCTACATCCTTAATAAATGCTGTTAATGTCATAAAGGATATGAATGATAACAACAAACGGAAAATTCCTGACGATGCTCCTATAGAATTTATTTCAAAACGCTGGAAAAATCATGTATGTAATGAAGATGGCACAATAAATAAACGGTATTATGAAATGGCAGTTCTTACAGAATTAAATAATGCAATTCATTCGGGGGACATATGGATCAGTGACAGTAAGCGGCATAAAAATATAAACGAATATCTTATTAGCGATGAAGACTGGAAAAGTTCCTGCTTAAAGAATGAAGCGGGTATTTCGGTAAGTTTATCAATAGATGAGTATTTAAAAGAACGACAAGAAACGTTATTAGACAAGTTACAATATGTATCCCAAAACGCGAAAAATCTTGAAGATGTAAGTATTGATGGCGGTAAAATTTCACTAAAAAGATTGGAAAAGAAGGTTTCCGAAGAATCTGAAAAATTTAATTCTATGATTTATGGAATGATTCCTAAGATAAGTCTTCCTGAATTGCTTTTAGAGGTCTCAGAATGGACCCATTTCGAACAGCATTTAACCCATGCATCTACAGATAAGCCTCCTAAAAATGAGGAAATACCTATATTGATGGCAGCAATAATGGCACTTGGTACAAATATAGGAGCTCAAAAAATGGCAGATTCGACATCAGATATTACCTATGCTCAAATGGCAAATATATCAGAATGGAGACTCCATGATGATGCTTTAAAAAAAGCACAAGCTACTCTTGTAAACTACCAACACCACCTTGACCTAGCTCAGTACTTTGGAGATGGCACAACTTCGTCCTCAGATGGTATGCGTGTTGAAGTTGGGGTTTCCTCAATTTATGCTGATAAGAATCCGCACTATGGGATAGGCAAAGGACTTACTATGTATCGTCATGTAAGTGACCAATATTCTGCTTATAATATAAATGTAATTACTACTAATTCAAGGGATTCTCTATACTTGCTTGATGGTATATTGGGACATGAATCTGAGCTCCAAATAGAAGAACATTATACTGATACAGCTGGATACACAGATCAAGTATTTGGGTTATTTCATTTATTTGGAATTAGATTTGCTCCAAGAATAAGAGATTTATCAGAATGTGTTTTGTTTTCATTTAATGATACTGAGGAGTTCTATAAAACGATTAAGGATATTGTTAAAGGTCGTATAAATGTTAAATCAATAACTGATGATTATGAATCTGTATTAAAATTAGCACATTCAATATTTATAGGTAAAGTTTCAGCATCCTTAATCCTAGAAAAACTAGGTTCCTACTCAAGAAAAAATAGTATGGCAAAAGCTTTAAGGGAAATGGGTAAAATAGAAAAAACAATATTTATATTAGAATATATATCTGATAAAAACTTTAGAAGACGCATTCAAAGAGGACTAAATAAAGGAGAAGCTATGAATGCTTTGGCAAGGGCTATTTTCTTTGGTAAATTTGGAGAATTTAGAAGGAGAGCATTACAAGGACAACTGCAAAGTGCCAGTGCTTTAAATATTATAATCAATGCAATAACAATTTGGAATTGTGTTTATTTAAATAAAGCTATTGATTATCTAAAGTGTAATGGTGGATTTGACGAAAGTCTCTTAAATAATATATCACCACTTGGATGGAAGCATATAAACTTTTTAGGCGAGTATAAATTTAATTTAAATCAAAATGGATATTTAAAAGAATTAAATCTTTAAATAAAGCGCTTTAAATCCTAAAATATTGCATTTATGGGGCTGCATTTCTCTTAGCGTACGAAATATCATTTTCGCGTACGCTACCCCAGTAAGCTATGGTACAATTATGATGTAATTGTATTACAGTGTGTACTTAATTGAGTAAGCACAAATTATTTATATTAGTTGGGAGGACATTTGTTATGAAAAAAGAATACAAAGTAAAAGGAAAAATATCACTTATGATATCTGCTCTGATTTCGCTCATAATGGGATTATTGAATATAAAATCTGGTCACTATTTTTATGCGATTAGCATCTTAATAGTGTTTGTTTTGGTTTCTGTTGAAGTATTTAGAAAATTTGAGAATGAATAGATTACATAATAGCCCCAGAGTGAAAGTAACACAATTGATATTGTGCTACTTTCACTCTGGGGCTATTTAAAATGGTGCACTTATACACCATTAACATAGTCCGCGCGAAATTTTGAAAAAATTTATAAAAATAAAAACGTCATGCGTGTAAAAAATAAATTTAAGAAATTCTAAAAGTGAATATAGAATTTAGATATAAAAATGAAAAAGGCCACTATTAGATTTATAATAGTGACCTTTAAAAAATCTTTAATAAATAAGTTATCAAGTAATCTACTAATAACATTATTTTTACCTATGTTTTTAAGATATATTCTTATTGATATTTAACAATGGAATAAAACAATAACGTCTTCTCAAAACCGACTTGTCGGCTCGTTTTTGCTTGCAAAAGTTTTTAGAAGTAAGTTGACCGCAGGGAAAGTTAAGGTAGTTTTATTCCTTATTGTATACCGAAGGTGTCCTATGTACCTAATATAACTTGTAATAGCCTAACTTCCAAAGCTATTACCACATGTACATTTTTTCTCTTTGTGATGAAATACACAAATATAGTTTTTTTACATGTGCTATTGGGTTAATTAAAATTCAACTAAAACTTAATTAACTTAGACATGTTGACAAATAAATGCATGCAATTAAAAAAGTAAATTTATTTACGGTCGCTTGCGATTTTTTATTGCTGTTTTGTGTTTATTTGTCAACATACTTTTTGAGTGAAACTGTAATATCGTATATCTATTGAGGATGCTATGTTTGTTATGTAAAAACATAGTCCGTTTTGAATGAAATTGGAATTGATTCATGTAGTTTCAGTAAAAATGTATATGAATTTGTAATGTTTACCTAAGTATATTTTAATACTATTTAATGATTATGTCCACTTATAAAATGCAAAACAGGCATACATATATCAATTTTTTATGTTTTTTAGGGGTTTATCCTTATCCTCTCGGAGAGCACGAATTTTACGATAGTAAAGTATAATGTGCTATACTTTACTCCGTAAAATTTAGGTCGCTTCGCTCCTTTTTAGAATAAACCAACTAGTTAAATTCTAAAATAAATTCTATATGTCTATTATAAAAGCTATATGGATCTTATTTTATATTATTATCTTAATGGCAAGGGATAAATGCGACATAGATAATATCTCTGTCGCAACAAATACGAATAAAGCATACAAAATAGAGCTGTCAGGAGTTTCACACGATACTATAAATAAGATAAAAGTTATTAATACAGCTAAATAAAATTAAAATACCGTTAATCATAAATCTGATGAATGGATAACTCCAACTAACACTCATTGCCACATGATCTACTTTGAACCAGGAGCAACATGCTATAAACGTAAGATATGTAGAAAGGATTTTGTATTATTATCATAGCGCATTATGACTATGGCTAAGGATAGATATTTAGTTTGTACTTACTGTAATAGGTTGGTAAAGCTACAGATAGTTTAAAATAATGTATGCAAGAACACAGTTATAAGAGATTTTGCGGAGTTATATGACAGAAATAAAACCTTTGAGCATAATAAATATACTCAAAGGTTTTATATTTTATATTCTTATGTTTTATACCATATGGAGTTAAAAATCTCCATATGGCCAAAACATTACTTTATATTTTTCTTCCCAAATTTAATAATTAAACTTATCTTGCCTTTAATAATTCTAAACTCGAAGGATAAGTTATTAAAAATATAAGGGAGTATCATTGTAAGTGTGGCCAGAATAAATTGATACTTATTCATGGCTTACTCCTTTTGTTACATAATTAATCAGATAACAAAATTTAGTATACACCTTTAAAGGGGTATAAAATACAGGAAATGATTGGTAGATATACTTATAGGGGCCAAAGGCTTGTTTTTATGTATAAAAGTAAATATAATTTTAAAAAACTTGATATATTTGTGATAGTAAAAAAACACAAATGCCGTGAAATTAAGCTTTCACGACATTGTGTTTTTTTGATACCTAATATATAACGTGTTTTTTATCTTCTATATAACAAAACATATTCTAATTTATATATATATATTTATGGAAATTATAGTATAATTAAGCAAATATTTATGTTGTAATCGTAAAATAAGGTGGCGTAAATATATTTATATTATGAGGTGAATAAAGTGAAAAATATAGGAATGATTGTGGCTGTTGAAATAGAAGCAGTATTAAATAAATATGGGGTACCGATTAAAACATTAGAATTTGCAGGATATTCGGTATATCAATATAAATTAGGTGAAAATAATTTATTTGTTATACATAGTGGAGCAGGGGAAATTGCGGCTGCTATGACAACACAGTTTTTAATATCACAATTTAGAGTGAATTTTATTGTAAACTTTGGTGTTGTAGGTGGTTTGACACATGAGATGTCATTAGCAAGAACGTGTATTGTTGAAAGTGTTGTCCACTATGATTTTGATACATCAGAGGCGGATGGATGTGATGTTGGAAAATATCTTGAATATCCGAGTATTTATATATCTACAACAAAAGAAATCATGGATAAAGCGCTTGAAAGTGAGCCGTTGTTAAGAAAAGTAATTTGTGCTTCGGGAGATAAATTCATTGCAAGAAAAGAGAAAAAAGAAGAATTGCATAATATTTTTAATGCAGATATCTGTGAAATGGAGGCTGCTGGAATTGTGTTGACTTGTAATAAAAACAAAATTCCATGCTTATTGATAAAAACTGTATCTGACAGCATTACTGGTGGAGTTAATGAATTCAAAAATGCAGTTAATGAATCCGCAAGAATTTGTATAGAGATAACAAACAAAATCCTTAATAAGTATTGAGGTTGCAGCAATATTACGATCTTAAATGTCGTGAAAGTCTATTTTCACGTCATTCGGGTACAGCCGACATACGTGGTGCGTCCCGACAGGGCGTATATTCTAGCAGGTGGGAATCCTGTCAAGGTAAGATTTAGCAAATCGCTTTGTATCGAGTCTTAGAGATGTTGCGGTAACGTAACATTTTAAGGGTAGACAGAAAGTTAGCGAGGTAGAATTGACTGGGTGTGCGACCTTTTTAGTTAGCGAAAACGTTGTGTAGTAGTGACGATAAGCTTTCTAGGCTGATAGAATAGTTACTTAAGAAATGGTTTCTGTTAGTTAACTGATATTTTCGAGTCCGGCATAGGAGCCAATAATCTTATGGATACTGAGGCTTACTAATACTCCTGCCAGCGTTGCAGTAATGTAATGTTGCGAAGCATAGGTGAAGACGGAGACACTGGCTGTAAAGTCACACTTCGGGTACTGTTGCATATGAATATAATTTCCTTGTTGTTAAATTTCGTAATCAATGATGCCTATCCCTAGTTCAGATGGGAGGTTGAATTAATTTTTCTACTTCAATGTATATACCTGGGTACAGATGGAGGATAACCTTATGGTGGTTATAGATTAGGTGTAAAACCTAACCAGGTAAGAACTGAGAAAAACGGAGTAAAGAGGAGTTCTAAGTGCAATATTTAAGGAGAATATATCGGTAAAGGTGATTGACCTAACGGATAAGGATTAATAAGTCGATTCTGTAATGTTTGAGGACTAGTTGCACCGAAAGGGTAAGCTAAGAAAGAATATTAATAGGTTAACAGAGGGGCCGTAGTACCGCTTGGATATCATATTAAGAAATGTGGTAAAGGAAAGGGCCTTAGACGTTTTAGTGTATAAAATTATTTTTGTAAATTCTAATTCGCCAAATTAGATGAAAGAGACTATTCGTACAGAAAGGAGGTGGAGCCTCCTATGAGTACAAACAATATTTATTATGTAGATATGAAAAAAAGATTTGAAAATTTCCAGAATAATGGAATAGATATGCGTAAACTGCACGAATTAGTTTGCTCGGAAGAGAATGTTATGTTAGCAGTAAGACAATTAGGGAAAAGTAAAGGTCGTATGACAAAAGGCCCTGATGGCTCAAACTATGATACTTTAACGGAACGATGTTTTTGTGAACTAGCAGTAATAGTTAGAGAGACACTATATAACAAGAAAATGGATTATGTAAAACGTGTGTATATTCCTAAGGGGAATGGAAAGAGAAGACCAATAGGTATTTGCAGTGTGTGGGACAAACTAGTTGAGAAATGTATACAATTAGTTCTAGAACCGTACTGCGAAACTAAATTTGTTCCTAGTTCATTTGGATTTAGGGAGCAAGTATCTACACATAATGCAATAGCTAAAGTTAAAAATCAATGCACAACTATGCCTTATGTATTATCAGTTGATATGGAAGACTATTTTGGATCATTAGATGCTGATGTAATGTATAGAGAGTTATGGAGTATCGGTATTAAAGATAAAGTGATTTTGAATTATATATATCGTTTCATTAAAAAAAGGATACTTTGAAAAAGGGTGTAAGATATATGACCCTAAAGGAAGTGCACAAGGAAGTATATTAGGACCTTTACTATCTAATATTTATTTGCATAGATTTGACGTTTGGTTAAGAGACCAAGGTGATGATTGGCATGATAAGAGTACGAAAAAGTTTGTTAATAGTAATGGTAACTGTAGAAGAAATATGAGATATACTAATTTGAAAATTGGTATTCATGTAAGATATGCTGACGATAGTGCGCCACGAAAGCGTGGTAATCAACTCGCAAGAGTTGATTAATATAGCTGTGCTATACAGATGATGGAGGAAGGTCCTCCGAAATCGCCATGCAGGTGGAGATTTCAAACTACCTTAAGGTGCTGTAATCAAAAGTTATGGTGCTTAGCGTTAAGGAAAAGGCAGAGGTAAATCTGTCAAGTATGTACTAAAGAGATGAACGAGCATGTGAATCACTTACGAAAATGTCGAAAGCGTAGAGACTCCATCAAAACCAGGGGGTAGTCGTTAACTTGGGATAAGCCTAGAGGAAACCTGTTTACTGGCTAGGCGGTGGGCGGCATAAAGGTGGCATGACTTTAGTATGGGCATTTGTATGGAACGTGGGAACCTACGGCTTGATGTTAAGAGAGTATTTCAAGCAGAAGAACTGTGAGAAAAGAGTATCGATGCAAGCATAGGGGCAGATTGGGTCGTAGTAGTGAAGAAACTTCTGTAATGGAAGTGGAGCGAAGGACTTCAAGTTATTCAGTTTCAGAAATAAGTCAACTTTGAAAAGGAGGAGGAGCTTATGACAGAAACAAAGCCGTTTAATATTTCTAAAAGAGCTGTAGTTACAGCTTACGAAAAGGTGAAAGCAAACAAGGGAACATATGGAGTTGATGGACAGTCAATTGAAGATTTTGAAAAGAACTTGAAAAATAATCTATATAAAATCTGGAATAGGATGTCATCAGGAAGTTACTTTCCCCAACCTGTAAAAGCAGTTGCAATTCCAAAGAAAAGTGGAGGAACTAGATTACTAGGGATACCGACTGTTGAGGATAGAATTGCACAAATGCTAGTTAAACTATACTTTGAACCAGAAGTAGAGACTATGTTTTATGAGGATTCCTACGGATATAGACCTAATAAATCTGCAATACAGGCACTTGATGTTACAAGAAAAAGGTGTTGGAGGAAAGATTGGGTCCTTGAATTTGATATAAAGGGACTATTTGATAATATCAAACATAACATTTTAATTAAAATGGTAAAGAAACATACAAATGAAGAATGGATTATTCTATATATTCAAAGGTGGTTAACTGCACCATTTCAAATGGAAACGGGAAAACTAGTGCCAAGAATTTCTGGAACCCCGCAAGGGGGTGTCATAAGTCCAGTACTTGCGAATCTGTTTTTACATTATGTGTTTGATGATTTTATAACAAAAGAATTCAAAACAATTCCGTGGGCAAGATACGCAGATGATGGAATAGCACACTGTGTATCCCTAAAACAGGCTAAATATCTACAAAGACGGTTGCAAGAAAGGTTCGAAGAATACGGATTGCAACTGAACCTTGATAAAACAAAGATTGTATACTGTAAAGATGATGATAGAAAGGGAGATTATCCAAATATATCATTTGACTTTCTAGGGTATACATTTAAGCCTAGAGGCGCAAAAAGTAAATATGGAAAGTATTTTACAAGTTTCTTACCAGCGATAGCAGATAATGCAAAGAAAAGAATTAGGAAAGAAGTAAGAAGTTGGAGAGTACAGTTGAAGGTAGATAAAGACTTGTGGGATATATCAAGTATGTTTAATAAAAAGATACAGGGGTGGATTAACTATTATACACATTTCTATAAAACGGGAATGTATTCAGTATTAAGATATATCAATAATGCTTTAGTAAAATGGGTTCGAAGAAAGTATAAGAAACGAAAACATAAACGAAGAGCAGAATATTGGTTGGGAAGTATTGCGAAAAGAGATATAAATTTGTTTGCACACTGGAAAATGGGAATATTACCAACGACTGAATGATGGGAGCCGTATGAGCTGAGAGGTTCACGTACGGTTCTGAGAGAAACTAAGGGTGAAGTTCCCTTGGTTTACTTACTTTAAAGTCTTCTGTAGAGATTATAAATCAGCCCAAAGGGTTTTTATTGCTGTAAAGCAGTGGCTAAAAGAAAGATTAGGTCTTGATATAAGTCCTGAAAAATCTAAAGTTACCAATCTCAGAAAGAATTACACTGAATTTCTAGGAATTAAACTAAAAGCAACACCTAAAAAGAATAAGTATGTCTGCAAATCTCATATGACTAATAAAGCAATAAATGAAACTATCAAAAATTTTAAAGATAGCATCACGAGAATTCAACAAAATTCTAGCATTGAGCAGGTTAATAAATTTAACAGCCAAATATTAGGAAAGCATATTTATTATAATATGGCAACTCATATAAGTGAAGATTTTAGTAAAATTAGTTTCTTAGTCACAAAAATCCTATACAACAGATTGCACAAACTAAGTAAATTTGAAGGTGTAAAAGGCAAAACCTATATGAGATATTATGGGAATTATAACCTTAAAACATATTTTATTAGGGGCAGACCTATCTTCCCTATTGCAGGTATCAAAACAAATCCTACTATGAGTTTTAACCAAGATACCTGTAACTATACTGAACAAGGAAGATTAAAAATACACAAAAATCAAAAATGTGTTAATGCAGAAATATTGAGATATCTTATGATAAATCCAGTAAGAGGACAATCGGTAGAATACAATGACAACAGACAAAGTTTATACACTGCCCAGAAAGGTTGCTGTGGAGTTACAGGGAAACCTTTAAAAATTCATAGTATGGAATATCATCATAAAATACCTAAAGAAAAGGGAGGAACAGATGACTATAGCAACCTAATATTGCTGAATCATCACGTACATAAACTTGTTCATGTAGTTGTAGAAAACACAATTAATAAATATATAGTAAATCTCAATCTTGATGAAAAGGCTCTTAATAAGATTAATTCACTTAGACAGAAAGTCGGAAATTCTAAAGTTCTACTAACTAAGTAAAATAAATTAAAATTCTTGATGGAACGCCGTATGAAGTGAAAGTTTCACGTACGGTGTGGACTGGGGAAAAGGTAGCGATAATTTCAAAGCCTTACCTATCAGTATCTTACTCACTGCCCAGAAGTAAATTAATCTATTAAAGTACCTAATCATTAATTTTTCTATTTAGTCTTAGTAGCAGTCAGTAAACTAGTCCAAAGCAAATGAAATATTCCCCCTTCCCCCAAGGGTAACAAGCCCTACTGCAATGCAGCAGGACTTGTTTTTGTCTTCAAAATACTAATATTTAAAAAAATCTACATGTTTTAAAGGTAAAACCTCGCGACCCTCGGGTGAAAAATGGACAGGTTTTTCACCTCAGATTAACATATCAGTAACTTTTGTTTCATGAATTTAGAGTTTCAATAAAACAAATTTATAATAGAGGTCAAAAAACTCGTCCATTTTTCACGGCAAATAGACAGGCCTACCCGCCACTTCGTCCCTCAGTAGCTAGGCTCGTCCATTTGCCAGCATCCTACAAGTTTTAAAAAAGTAATTAGTTATCATGTTTTCCTTCTTGGATATCGAAATATTATTATAGTAAATAGATTTTATAAAACTTTATTATAATAATTATTATATTTTATATCTACTATAGTTACTAGTAGTATAGAGATTTCGGAAGGATAAGTTATTTTTTGGACATAGAAGATAGAGAAGCGTTTTACATATCAAGACTCAAACCTAATATAGCAGTATATATAGAAAATAAGGATATAGAGTACTATAAGAATGGCGCTCCTAAAAAATCAAGCCTTTTTAAAAGAATCTATATTTCTGACATAATGAAACAGATGGGCGAGGGGGACCGTTATGAAATTAAGGATGTCTATGTAGGCAAGGAAAAGACGCTAAAAACAAGGCTTATTTTATATAAACTAACAAATGATCAATTGAAAAAAAGAACAGAAAAATCTGTGAAGAATGCTAAAAAAAAGGGTATAGAAAAAAGTAATAATACGATTGAATTATTAGGTATATCTATTTATATAACGAATATTAAGGAAGAAGTTTTAAGTTCAAAGCAGGTTCATGAGTTTTACAGTTTAAGATGGCAGATCGAAATAATATTTAAAACGTGGAAATCCATATTTAGTATACAGGTTGTAAAGTTAGTTAAAATAGAACGGTTTCAATGTCAGCTTTATGGAAAACTTATTTTGCTACTAATAAGCTCTGCTGTAATGTTTAAAATGAGGACTTTAGCTTTAGAAAATAAAGGCCTTGAAGCCAGTGAAATTAAAACTTGTGAAATAGTTCATGAATATATTGATAGTCTATATTTTGAGCTTATCAAATTCCCTAATAAAGTTCTCGATACCTTAAAATTAATATTTGAAAATGTAGTTAGGAATGGTCTGAAATCTCATAAAAAGGATAAGAAAACTGTTTTTGATATTCTTGGAGTTTGTTATAAATTAACATCATCGCAGGCTAAAGTTGCAGCATAAAACAACTTGATAAAATTGTAAAAGCCCCACTATATACGTGGCTTTTTTTGGTGTACCCTAAAATTGTTTGAATACTATTGTACACTTAAAATTTACCATTAAAATTTATCAAAATAAATTTCGATGGTAAAATATAGTATTTAATAATGACTTACTAATATTCAATATGGCTTAGCTTGATGGCTATGGTGCCATACCCCTATATGAGACTATTATAAGCAATTTAAGAAAAAACAGTTACCTATTTCAATTAAATTGAATTTATGGTAACTGTTTTTCTTTAATGGGACTTTTGCACAAATCGCGAGCACTACCCCTACAGGGTCACGAAAACCACATTTTTATATTGAATTATACGGTTTAATGGTATATTATATTAAATAAGGAATAATTTTTATATTTAATATAATAAAAAGGAGTGAATATTAATATGCATAAAAAACTAATTTCATTATGTTTGATTTGTAGCTTACTTGGGAGTAGCGCTACTGTTTTTGCAGCGACAAATAGTAATTATACAGTGAATGTATCTTCAATAAATGCCACTACTGTAACTAAATCTACTACTGCAACACAAAATGAGGCAATTAAAACTCAAATGAAAATTAATGAGACAATTGCTAATAAGGCACTTGCTAATAAAGGAAATGCTAAAGATATAATTGATAATGGCTCTGTCAGGAATACAAGGAGTGTCCCATCAGCAGCTGCTAAAAAGGCTGTTAAAGCAGCTGCAAAATGGATGAAAGCTAATAAGGCTAAAGTTATTAAAGCTATCCCTGCTCCATTAAAAAAGTATGTTACTTTTGATGCATTAACTAAAGCTATTGATGCTTATACCAATTATTCCGATTCAATTCATAATTTCTTAACGAGTGTTGTTGACAAGATGTTACCTGAATGGGCAGAAATTTCAATACCTGGAATTGTAGCTTTACTCGAGTTACTTTTACCATTTTAATAAAATCACACTAGAATCTCATATTTGGACAAGCTTAATAGTGTCGAGTTTTTAATATGATATGAACTGCTTGTAGTTCATATCATATTAAAAAAATATAAAAGAGTAAAACTTATTGATTTAGGTTTTGCTCTTTTATATTTTTTGTGTTGACAATACAATATGTTTATATTATCATGAAGCTAACTTCACGTCAAGTAAGCTTCATATTGTGGAAAGAAGGTGGATTGTTGAAAAATAAAATTAAAGAATTACGAATAAAAAAAAATATGACACAGCAACAATTGGCTGACTTGGTTTTCGTTTCAAATAGAACTATTATATCTCTTGAAAAAGAGCAGTATAATCCATCTATTATGTTGGCATATAAAATTGCACTTGTTTTTAATACTACCATAGAAAAATTATATGATTTGGAGGGGAATTTAAAAAATGAAAAAAAAGATATATAATAAAAAAGGTTTTTGGAGTGGTGTTTCTTTTATTTTATTAGCAGTTGGCTATATTATAATCTTGATAAATAATTGGGATAATATGAATTTAATAAGAAATGGTAAAAGTATTTTATTCACTATTATTTGTGCGTTAATTGGTATTGTGCAAATATATAGAGGAATAGATAGTAAGTGTGCAAAAGATGATCATCAGGACGATGATGAAAGAAAAAAACTGGTTATACTCAAAACTGAAAGTAGCACTTATAAAATTACATTTAATATTAGTATTGTCTTAACTTTATCATTAGCAGTTGCCATAGGAGTTACTAAAAATAATAATTTATCAGGTGTTTTTGTAGGAGTAGCAATTATGCCAACTATTATGATTATTTCTTATATGTTTGCTAATTATTATCATAATAAACGCAATTAAATCATAATAAATATACCAATGAAAATACAACTAATTTATTAGTTGTCAGGGTTTGGCACATTCAGTTATACGATAGCATTTTAAATTATGAATAACTTAATTTTGAATGTTACTTAATACTAATATTTGATATTGTTATGTAATATATTACTTTTAAGTACACCTAGATGCCGTTACTGCCTCATACTAACATACCGTTTCCGGAGGATAGGCAAAAACTCCCAAGATGTTATATTGAACCAAAAAAGCCACAGTAAAAATAGAGGCCGCTGAAAAAAGCACTCTTTATTTAGTAGAGTTTTCAAGCTTGAATAGAAAAAGCATGAGATATCCATATTTGGGATATCTCATGCTTTTTATTTTATAATTAAGTTTTAAAAGCCCTATTTCATGCTTTTCAACTTAATTATTCTCTTTAGATTCACAGTGAAGATTGATAATGCACCTTGCATTTGCATGCTAATTAAGCCTGACGATATTGCTACATCATAGCTATGTTGGTGCTTAAGTTCACTGTTTTTAGCCTCTATCATATAACGTTCCCTAGCTCGTTTTTTAAAATATTCACTTTTTTCGAACTCTATTTGATCTTTGTGAGTATTTGACTTTATTGAAACTGAATAAG
The DNA here is from genome assembly GCF_055081035.1 of Clostridium sp. CM041. NCBI lineage: Bacteria > Bacillati > Bacillota > Clostridia > Eubacteriales > Clostridiaceae > Clostridium > Clostridium sp. CM041. The sequence continues at coordinate 1,257,457 of NZ_CM143648.1, read as the reverse complement.
TTTTAGATTTAGCGCCTTCTTTATAACACCCATCTTTATGAACACAATTTTTACACTTTTCTACATTAAAATAGTAGGTTAGCACTTGATTTTTACCAACATTCTTCTTTCCCTGTTTTGCTTTTTTAATAGCCATATGACCTGCCGGACATACAAATAAACCAGCATCTTTATTAAACTCAAATTCATCTTCTTTTTTTCGCATTCCTTGTGAAATTACAGGATTTAGTCTTGAAATTAATGCAATTTTATTTTCTTTTGTATATTCTAGGTTTTTCTTTTCAGAATAAGCTGTATCTCCAATTACTTCATTTACATCTATACCAGCCTCACGGCTTTTTTCTATTAAGGTTATGAGCTCCTTTCCATCACTTTTTTCGCCAGTTGTAATAACAGCTGCTGTAATTAAACGTTCTTCACTCATAGCAAGGTGTGATTTATATCCAAAAAAAGAACTATCCTCAGTTTTATGCCCCACTTTTGCATCCTCATCTTTTGATATTTTTAGATTTTCTAAGTCATCATTAATAGCTTCAATTAAGTAGTTTAATTTAGTTTTCACAGCTGGATTTGCTGCAGTTTCTGGCTTCTCGTTTATGGTATCAATTAATAATTTGCAGTACTCAAGAATATCTTCAAGTACTCCAGTTGTAACTTTATTAGGTAACTCTTCTTTAATACCAGGATGTACTCCGTACAATGTTTTTCTTAAGTTTTTTGCACGTTTCAATAATTCCTCGCTTGCTGACTTTTGGTTATAACGTGACTTGGTATGCGTAGCATCAACTATTATTGCTTTACTTTTTAAAACTCCCTCTTTTATAGCAAGTTCTACAGTCTTGTTTATTAATAAATCCAATAAATTCATGTCTTTAAGGCGAAGCTTTCTAAATTTAGTTAGTGTACTTGAGTTTATTAAATTTGTTTCTTCTGGGGCTAAATTTAGAAAATATTTAAAGGACATGTCATAAAGAGTTCTTTCAACAACATCTTCATCAGACAATTCATATATTACTTTCAAAAGTAAATATTTAAATAGCATTATGGGGTTAATAGCACCTCTACCCATAGATGAACTATAGTTAATCATCAATTCGTCATAAACAAATGAAAAGTCAACAAGGTCATTAATTTGCTTTAAAATGTTATCTTTCGGAATAATTAACGAATATAAGCTATGGTATGTATTTATTTTTATTTCCAATTGTCCTTTTAGCATAATAGTTTAGCCCCTTTTATTTTATTCTACTATACTAATTCGACATATCTTTTAAAATTCCTTTTTGTTTTTTAGTCTTTTATATAAAAAAATCGCCATCTTTAATTAGATGACGATTTTTCATATAGTTTTTCAGTGGCCTCTAAAAATACTGTGGCTTTTTTGGTAATCTGCAATGAATGTATTATTATACTGGTCTACGTTCTAATACTTTTATTTTAATTTCATGTTTCCCAGTAACTTCTTCAAGTACCTCAACAATTTCTTTAACCTGTTTTACATCACTCGAAACATTTTTTATCGCTGTTTCTGATATATCCATTTTCTCCAATATGGGGTAGTGCTCGCAAAACGCGGATTTTATACGTTAAGACAGTTATTACCAAAAAAACTTTTATCAAAACATTCTGAGTTAGAATTAATACCTAATAGTTCTAACTCGAAAAAATATATAACATCAGTGTAGATTATTGATATATCTAGGGTTTAATCACTAAATGATAAGCTCTTATTTTTTTTACTCAAAACAAGTTAGTTAAAGTTCAGTTATAGTATTGATAATGCTAACTAAAACAGTAAGAAAAACATTAAATTAACACGAGTATATTTAATATTCTCTCTGAATTTATCGCCATTTTGGTAATATGTGTCTTAACGTGGTAAATTTACGCTTAGCGATATAAGAAAATGTATAAAATCTTAATGTCATAACTTAACAGTATTGACACCTATAAAACGCTTACGTATAATCAAAGGATTGGACGGTGTCAAAACTTACAGTCAAAACGATATGATATAAAGGAGTTATGAATTGTGATACTAGGTTATGTAAGGGTAAGTACAAAAAAACAATTAAAAGAAGGTCATTCCATAGAGGTCCAGACGAGGGATATACTAGATAGATATAATGGTGCGGAAATAAGAGTAGAACAGTACACAGGTACTACAACTGATAGACCTATATTCAATAAATTGATAGAGGATTTAAAACAGGGGGATACCTTAGTAGTTACTAAACTAGACAGATTGGCTAGAAATACTGTAGAAGGCATTAGCATAGTTCAAGATCTATTTAATAAAGGAATATCTGTCCATGTAATTAATATTGGACTGCTAGAGAATACAAGTATGGGTAAATTTTTTTTAACTACACTATTAGCAGTTGCCGAGATGGAGCGTTACACAATTATTGAACGTACCCAAACAGGCAAAGCAATTGCAAAAACTAAAGAAGGTTTTAAAGAAGGTAGACCTAAGATATATACATCAAAACAAATAAATAATGCGATTGAGATGCTAAAAAACAATTCATATACAGAAGTTGCAGCGATAACTAGAATAAGTAAGTCAACACTATTCGAGAAGTTAGGAAAAGAAAGGTTAAATAAGTACATTGTGTAATATTGGAGATTTTAAATTCGAAAAATATGGATATCATTATTTTCGGTTCTTATACCGGTTTTCTGTTCCGTTACTACACAACCCCCGAGTATACAAAGGTCAAGGCAAAATCATATTATACCTTAAATTGGATATAAACAAAATTAAAAACACTCAACATAATAAGTAAACAACAAATGCCGTGAAATAATAAAATTTCACGGCATTTGTTGTTTATGCACATCTAGCCTATAGGCTCAATGTGAAAGTAACACAATTACATTTGTGTTACTTTCGCTAATCCAATCCATTTTACAAATTTGATTTTATCTTATTACAAATTTAAAAATTGAAACCCCAAAAGCAAGTATCGCAGCAAATAAACTAACTTTAGCAACCTCTTTATTTTTCTTCCAATTCTGAATGACTTGAATTAACATTGACACACCCACCAATGGCACAAATACATCTGTTTGTGTTTTACTCCAACTACCTCTCACTTTTCCCATTGTACCTCCAATACGATTAATTATTATTTTATTATCTAAAACGCAATAATCTACAAGTTCATCATAAAATATATATTTAACTATAACATAATTACCATAAATTAAATATATTTACAATTTAAAAAATCAGTAGTAAGCCTCAATGTGAAAGTAACTCAATTGGTATTGTGTTACTTTCAGAATATCAATATACACTTAATAAATTAACCCCATATCATTAGATATGGGGTTAGTTGAGACAAAATATTTGAAAAATATGTATTACTAAAACTCCAACATATCATTTTTATCAAATGTAAAATTAGGTCCCCATGCAACTTCCCAATGGTATCCGTCAGGATCAGAAAAATAGGCATGATATCCTCCCCAAAATACATCCTGTGGCTCTTTTTCGATTTTCGCTCCTGACCTTCTTGCCAGTTCAATGACCTCACATACTTCTTCCTTGCTTTTAGCAGTATATGCAACTGCATTCAGTACCACAACAACTAAAACTACTCATTTCTGGAATTCTCATCTTTTATTTTTTTATCTTTTTCTTTTTTGGTTTTGGTTCGGGTAATTCCTCATACATAGTTACTACCATTTGTTTTAATATCTCACTATTATCGGCAATATCTACATGCAACATTGGCTTTGCTCCATCGTATGGACTTTCTGAAATGCTATCAGGCATATAATGTTTACTTGCTTTAGTGATTTTTTCCATAAAGCCTGTTCCGTAGATTCCACCAAATATTCTACATTTATAATAAAACAAGTAACCACCCATCATAGGTATAGATTTTATATCTTCCAATCCTTCTAATTGATCCATTATGGGGTAGTGCTCGCAATTTGTGCAAAAGTCCCATTAAGGAAAAACAGTTACCATAAATTCAAGTTAATGTAAAACTCAATGCTAAATAAGGCTTTTTAATATGTTCGAAGATATATTTCACATAAAAACATTAAGTTGTATTAATTGTAAAATACTGATAGTATATACTTGTAATGTCAACAAAAATATTTTTGAAAGGATGGATTTATATGTGTTCAAAAAAATTAAAAATATTTCTTACCTCGTTAGTTTTATCGGGAGGATTAATAGTAAATAATTTAAGCACAACAGTATTAGCACTGGATTTAAATAACCCTAGTTGTAATTCTTATGAAAATGGGAATGATAAAAAAACTTCTTCTTATGAAGAAATGATGTTAGAAGTTGCAAATTCAAAACAAATAGATTTAAACTCTCTTAGTACTCTAACACAAACTGAATTAACCGAATTAAAAAATAAAGCTGATAATGATACTGTGTTTAAAACATTAATTGATGAATTGTATAATAATGGAACAATAAAATCTAAGGACTATATTGTTAATAAATCTAGTAAAATATCCGGCGAAGATTATCAAATATCCATTATTAGTTTTTCGATAGATAAAGATTCTATTATATTTATTAGTACAGATGATGGCTATTCTTCATATGCTATGATACAAGAAAAGATAGAAAATAATGGAGTTTTTAAATTATACGATTTACAAGATAATAAGTTAAACTTAATTGATCATATTAAATATGATCAAAATTCACAAAAATTATCAAACGTTATTAGTATACCCACATCTAAAAAAGGACTAAGTACTCTTATGTCTCTTAAGTTCCCATTTTATGGTAAATGGTGTGGCCCGGGATATAGTGGACCAGGTACCCCCATTGATAATATAGATAATTGCTGTAAAACACATGATAATTGTTACGGTGGAGGTGGAAATAAAAAAAACTGTGACATGCAACTAGTATCCTGTTTAACAAATGTAGGTAAATATCCCAAACTAACAGCCAAGCAAAGAGCAGCTATAATTGCAATGGAAACATACTTTATGTCGCTATATTCACATGATAATTAAGTAAAATGGTAGTTAGATAGATTTTTTTATATAAAAATCATTTTAGTTATATTATTACCTGAGTGAGAACATATTCTAAAAATTAAAGATGCTGAGTTTTTTGAAACATTCAAAAGTAATTGAGTAAATATTTGTGATAAAGGAGACAATTTAATGAAAAATAAACACTATATGAAAGGTATTAGTAAAGTATTTGCTATAACTTCTATAAGTATATCATTAACTATGATTATGCTTATGTTAAACGGACTTTTTCAAATAATACCGTGTCAAAATTCAGGGGGATTAATAGTGTTCATGACACCTATTATAAGTATAATAGGTGGTGTTTTAGCTTCTATATCACTAAAAATACACCCTAACATATTGGCAAAATTAGGCATAATTACGAATATTGTATCGTTAATATTGGTAATGTTAATTATGGGTAGTCTTGGCACCACTGCATCATTGCTATTTTGTTAAATCATAATAATGCAAAAGTTTCATTGGCAATTCAAGGTTTGATTGTTACCGAAGCAGAAACGAAACTCCTAGAAGATTATCTTAAAGGGATAGTGCTCGCAATTTGTGCAAAAGTCCCATTAAGGAAAAACAGTTACCATAAATTCAAGTTAATTGAAATAGGTGACTGTCTTTTATTAGATTGATTTTAATGGTCTCATATTATTTACTAAATCATAATCACAATTATCATCAAAATTATACTGTCCAATAAAATTTATATGTTCCCATCCTAGGGGTACGGCAACATAGCCATCAAGCTAAGGGAAGTCTATGAAAATAAAGCCCCCCCATTTGTAAAAATGTTATCATTTAAAAGATAACAAAAACACATCAATGGGGGTAATTTACAAATGATAGAAGAAAACTTAAAATTGGATAAAGATATAAAACATTTTGCAGCTGAAATTAAAAGATGTTTTTCAAAAGAGGAGATTGAAGAAATAGCTAGAGTAACAGGCTTTGTGAAAAGAAAAGGTAAAATTAAAGCATGGGAATTCGTTTGCTTATGCTGCTTTATGGATGCAGAGGTCGCGAATAATACACTTGTTACCTTATGTACAAAACTTAGTGCAAAAATAGGAATAGTTATTTCTAATCAAGCATTAGATCAACGTTTAAATGAAAGATGTGTGGAATTTTTAAAGAAGATTTTTGAGAACCTGTTGCGCCAAACAATAACAAATAATACTTGCATACCAAGTGTATGGGATGAACATTTCAAACGAATAAGAATACTTGATTCTACTGCTTTTCAAGTAACAGAAAGCTATAAAGATATTTATCCTGGATCTGGTGGCTGCTCTCAAGCTTCAGGTGTAAAAATACAACTAGAATATGAATTGAAATCTGGAAATCTTCTTAATATACAAGTAGGAGCTGGCTCAGGAAGCGACAATACTTTCGGGAGCAAAATAAGAGATACTATCAAATCTGGGGATCTTATTTTAAGAGATCTTGGTTATTTCAACTTTGAAGATTTTTTGGACATAGAAGATAGAGAAGCATTTTACATATCAAGACTCAAACCTAATATAGCAGTATATATAGAAAATAAGGATATAGAGTACTATAAGAATGGCGCTCCTAAAAAATCAAGCCTTTTTAAAAGAATCTATATTTCTGACATAATGAAACAGATGGGCGAGGGGGACCGTTATGAAATTAAGGATGTCTATGTAGGCAAGGAAAAGACGCTAAAAACAAGGCTTATTTTATATAAACTAACAAATGATCAATTGAAAAAAGAACAGAAAAATCTGTGAAGAATGCTAAAAAAAGGGTATAGAAAAAAGTAATAATACGATTGAATTATTAGGTATATCTATTTATATAACGAATATTAAGGAAGAAGTTTTAAGTCCAAAGCAGGTTCATGAGTTTTACAGTTTAAGATGGCAGATCGAAATAATATTTAAACGTGGAAATCCATATTTAGTATACAGGTTGTAAAGTTAGTTAAAATAGAACGGTTTCAATGTCAGCTTTATGGAAAACTTATTTTGCTACTAATAAGCTCTGCTGTAATGTTTAAAATGAGGACTTTAGCTTTAGAAAATAAAGGCCTTGAAGCCAGTGAAATTAAAACTTGTGAAATAGTTCATGAATATATTGATAGTCTGTATTTTGAGCTTATCAAATTCCCTAATAAAGTTCTCAATACCTTAAAATTAATATTTGAAAATGTAGTTAGGAATGGTCTGAAATCTCATAAAAAGGACAAGAAAACTGTTTTTGATATTCTTAGAGTTTGTTATAAATTAACATCATCGCAGGCTAAAGTTGCAGCATAAAACAACTTGATAAAATTGTAAAAGCCCCACTATATACGTGGCTTTTTTTGGTGTACCCTAAAATTGTTTGAATACTATTGTACACTTAAAATTTACCATTAAAATTTATCAAAATAAATTTTAATGGTAAAATATAGTATTTAATACTGACTTACTAATATTCAATATGGCTTAGCTTGATGGCTATGGGGTAGCGCCAACATTTCCGACAAAACCCACGTTAAGACATAAAATGGATAAATGTTTTACAATTCACTCACGTTAAGAAATAGTACTGTAAGATATAGGTATTAATAAAGCTTGTTGCCTTTTTACAACAAGCTTTATTTTTGTGAATTAAAAATACATATTGACTAATCCCAAAAGCGGTATTATAATCACATTTGAAACCAATTTGGAGGTGCTTCTATGAAAGATATAAACAAAATCCTTATGAATCCTGTTCGCATGAGAATATTACAGTATTTTTCTACACATAAAGTAGCAACAGCAGGAGAATTAGTAGATTTTATAACTGATGTGCCAAGAACAACATTATACCGCCATATTAACATTCTTGCAGAAAACAATCTTATTAATGTAGTGGATGAAAATAGAATAAGAGGAGCTGTTGAACGAACTTATGCACTTAATATAGCTACTATATCAAACGAGAACACATTGGAAAATGCTACCCGAAATGCATACGGATTTTTGATGAATCTTTACTCAAAGTTCGAACAGTATTTTAACAGCACCAAAGCCGATCCTCTTCGTGATAAGCTATTTTTGAACACGGCGGTACTTTTAATGAGTGATGAGGAATTTGATACGTTTTTAGGTGAAATCAATGCTTTAATGAGTCAACATTTAAACAATAAGACTTCTGAGAAACGAAAATCGAGAAATATTTCGATAATATCATCTCCTGATATAGACTCAGAGGTTATTTTATGAAAATAAAATGTAAAAAGAGAGGAAAAAAGATTATGATGATTTTTGGTATTATATTGGGAGTAATAGTGAGTATAAACATCGTCGGATTTATTGTAAACACAATCTTTTTCAAGGACGAGCTTAAAAGTATTGAGCCTTACGGTCAAATGGTTGAAGTAGATGGCAAGAAAATGCACGTCTTTTCTATGGGCAGTAGTAAAAGTACTATTGTACTTTTACCTGGATGGGGCACTGCCCTTCCAAGTGCTGATTTTGCTCCTCTGATGAGGAAGCTAAGCAAGGATTATACCGTTGTATGTATTGAATATTTCGGTGTTGGTTTCAGTGATCAGACAGATGCTCCAAGAACAAACGAGAATTATACAAAAGAAATTCGTACTGCATTGTCAGGGGCAGGCTTTCACGCACCGTATATTTTGATGCCTCATTCTGTTTCGGGTATTTATTCTGAATATTATGCTGCAAAATATCCTGATGAAGTATCAGCAATCGTTATGCTTGACACGACCTCAACTGCCGCAATCCCTGAAGGGAATGCGCCAAGTATTATATACTCTATCTCAAAGCTTAGCCAGTCGTGCGGGTTGACACGAATTACCATGCCACTGGTTCCTGAAACCAAGCTTATTAAAAATGGTTACATTGAAAAAGAGATTACTGACTACAAAAAATTCGGTTACCACTTAATAAACGATACGATGATTAATCAGTCATCGTTGCTTCTTGACAACATCAAAGAAGTAAATAAGCTTAAATTTCCTACTGACATTCCGGTACTAAAAATTATATCAGAGCAAACGCTTAATGGGATGGCAAAGAAGAATAAGGATGATGGTATGGGGTATCAAAACGCTCATTTAGCACGACTTGGTAATAATGCAACATATAAAGTTCTTAAGGGAACAACCCATTATATTCACCAAACACATGCTGATGAAATTGCGGAAATTACAAAGACATTCATTAACAATGTCAAAAAATAAATTTCATGGAAAAACAAGTAAAACTAGCACCATAAACGGTCATTTATGGGACTCTAGCAAAAAAAATAAAGCAAGAGCATTTCTACCCTTGTTAATCTTTTATTCATTTTTTCAACCTAAAAATGTACTTATAATTGGAATCGCAATGTATAGATAAGGTTCTAATTTAATAGCCATACTATCATTAGAAGAAATTTCAATTACTGTTTTATTAGCAAGTTTATGAAAAATTTTGCTTATAATATTGAAAATAATCCAACCACAAATAGTTCCTATGGTATTCATTATTAAATCATTAATATCTGATGCACGATGTGGAACAAACAATTGACCAATTTCAATAATAATTGAAAATAATATTCCATTACATAATGTCGGTAATAATTTTCTATACTTTTTCCATAATGTTGGCAATAAAAATCCAAAAGGCATAAAAAATATTATATTAAGTATAGAAGAAATTTCAAATCCATCGTTAAAAGGTACTAAATTTATAATGGGATTAAATATTGGCCTGTTTAATCTTGAAAGTCTTTGCCAGTCGCTCAAATAAGGAAATCCTACTACTTCTGTTAACGAAATCATAAGATATAATATAAAAAGATATCCAAAAAAGTAATGTTGCCATTCTATTTTCTTTTTAAGACTTTTACTATTTTTGTTTAAAAATATATTTAAAATAGTTATTAGAAAAATTGATATTATCATTGATATTATAAAACTTTTTACCATAAAAATCTTTCCCCCCTGGTTTAATCGTTATATATATATAACGATTGTAAAATATAAAACACTTCAAAATAAAATACGATTGTGAATTAACTTACAAGTAAAGTATAACAGTATGTATCATATGTCACTATTACTTAGAGTAAATTTTTTTAATAATCTATTAAAGTGGTTTTTATAAGAAGTGGCAGCTTTAAGTTAATAAAAAAAGCTTAAAACATTACATAATATGGGAAGTGGCCCATTTTTACATGAATGGTTGCCGTACCCCATAGCCATCAAGCTAAGGGAAGTCTATAAAAATAAAGCCCCCCATTTGTAAAAATGTTATCATTTAAAAGATAACAAAACACATCAATGGGGGTAATTTACAAATGATAGAAGAAAACTTAAAATTGGATAAAGATATGAAACATTTTGCAGCTGAAATTAAAAGATGCTTTTCAAAAGAGGAGATTGAAGAAATAGCTAGAGTAACAGGCTTTGTGAAAAGAAAAGGTAAAATTAAAGCATGGGAATTCGTTTGCTTATGCTGCTTTATGGATGCAGAGGTTGCGAATAATACACTTGTTACCTTATGTACAAAACTTAGTGCAAAAATAGGAATAGTTATTTCTAATCAAGCATTAGATCAACGTTTAAATGAAAGATGTGTGGAATTTTTAAAGAAGATTTTTGAGAACCTGTTGCGCCAAACAATAACAAATAATACTTGCATACCAAGTGTATGGGATGAACATTTCAAACGAATAAGAATACTTGATTCTACTGCTTTTCAAGTACCAGAAAGCTATAAAGATATTTATCCTGGATCTGGTGGCTGCTCTCAAGCTTCAGGTGTAAAAATACAACTAGAATATGAATTGAAATCTGGAAATCTTCTTAATATACAAGTAGGAGCTGGCTCAGGAAGCGACAATACTTTCGGGAGCAAAATAAGAGATACTATCAAATCTGGGGATCTTATTTTAAGAGATCTTGGTTATTTCAACTTTGAAGATTTTTTGGACATAGAAGATAGAGAAGCATTTTACATATCAAGACTCAAACCTAATATAGCAGTATATATAGAAAATAAGGATATAGAGTACTATAAGAATGGCGCTCCTAAAAAATCAAGCCTTTTTAAAAGAATCTATATTTCTGACATAATGAAACAGATGGGCGAGGGGGACCGTTATGAAATTAAGGATGTCTATGTAGGCAAGGAAAAGACGCTAAAAACAAGGCTTATTTTATATAAACTAACAAATGATCAATTGAAAAAAAGAACAGAAAAATCTGTGAAGAATGCTAAAAAAAAGGGTATAGAAAAAAGTAATAATACGATTGAATTATTAGGTATATCTATTTATATAACGAATATTAAGGAAGAAGTTTTAAGTTCAAAGCAGGTTCATGAGTTTTACAGTTTAAGATGGCAGATCGAAATAATATTTAAAACGTGGAAATCCATATTTAGTATACAGGTTGTAAAGTTAGTTAAAATAGAACGGTTTCAATGTCAGCTTTATGGAAAACTTATTTTGCTACTAATAAGCTCTGCTGTAATGTTTAAAATGAGGACTTTAGCTTTAGAAAATAAAGGCCTTGAAGCCAGTGAAATTAAAACTTGTGAAATAGTTCATGAATATATTGATAGTCTATATTTTGAGCTTATCAAATTCCCTAATAAAGTTCTCGATACCTTAAAATTAATATTTGAAAATGTAGTTAGGAATGGTCTGAAATCTCATAAAAAGGATAAGAAAACTGTTTTTGATATTCTTGGAGTTTGTTATAAATTAACATCATCGCAGGCTAAAGTTGCAGCATAAAACAACTTGATAAAATTGTAAAAGCCCCACTATATACGTGGCTTTTTTTGGTGTACCCTAAAATTGTTTGAATACTATTGTACACTTAAAATTTACCATTAAAATTTATCAAAATAAATTTTAATGGTAAAATATAGTATTTAATACTGACTTACTAATATTCAATATGGCTTAGCTTGATGGCTATGTTGCCGTACCCCAGACTCGTTATGTATGCAAATTCTTTAGTTGCACTAGGAGAATTTGTATAATGGTAATAGACGTACGCATTATATCTACAAAGGTGAACTATGGCTATATAACTAGTTTTCATGACCTCATTATAAAATAAACGAACTTTAAGTTGATATAACACGAACTTTTGACACTTTTTCATTCATTTTATAATTATTATTATTATTCTGACTCTTGGATAAGACAATAGTAGTATAATTAACCATATATTTGATGACATACTTATATAAGCTTATGTATTAAAATTCAAACAAAACATATTCATTTGGAGGGGAATTATTATATGAATGAAACACTTAAAATTCTAAAGGAAAGAAGAAGTATAAGGGTTTTTAAAGATGAACAAATTAAAGATGATGAATTACAATCTATTTTAGAAGCTGGATTGTATGCACCGAGTGCTCTAAATGAGCAGTCTTGGCACTTTACTGTTATACAAAACAGTAACATGCTTCAAAAATTTACTCAAGTTGCAAAAGCTGCTTTAGCTAAATCTCATATTGTTCAGTTAAGAAACATGGCAAGTAATGACAACTATAGAGCATTCTATAATGCACCTACAGCTATAATTATATCTGGTTATATGAATGCATCTAATCCTCAGGCGGATACTTCTAATGCTACTGAAAATATATTAATTGCAGCAAAGTCTCTTGGTTTAGGTACTTGTTGGATAGGGAGTATGCCATTTATATTTGGGAATGGTGAAAATGAAGAGCTAAAAAAAGAACTTAGGATACCTGAAGGATATCAGCCAATAAATTCTATTGCTTTAGGATATGCCGTTTCTGAAGTTTCTAAAGCGCCTGCAAGGAAAGAAAACAAAATAACTATAATCAAATAATTTTTTACTGTACAATTTTCGAATATGTCGACACAAGTAAACCCATATCATTAATTAGATATGGGTTTACTTTATATTTTGAAAGTAACACAATACCAATTGTGTTACTTTCACATTGAGGCTATTACCCATTTTAAAAGAATTGTAAATATACTTAATTTATGGTAATTATGTTATAGTTAAATATATATTATTATTCGAAATTGTAATAAACTAAGAACTTAGGAGATGATTATATGTCTGAATTAATAGTTATGTTGCTTATTATTACCTGTAGGATTATATTTTATTTTTATAGGATGGCGTATTTGGAAAAAAGAACAGATAACGATAATACATGATTATCATTATACAGGGGTTGCTGAAAAGGATAAAAAATCTTATACAGAAAAAATGGGTAAAGCATGTATTATAATGGGAATAGGAATGATACTGATGATGGGTATTATTAAATTCACATCAAATACTGCATATGGTGTGATATGCTTTGGGATATTCTTTGTAGGGGGATTAGTTATGATGTTTATGGCACAGAAAAAATATAATGGTGGACTGTAATGAGCATTCGCAATGATCTTATATGTCGTTATCACAAGTAACCTCATATAATTAAATATGAGGTTACTTGTTTTAAGTGTATATTGATATTCTGAAAGTAACACAATAGTAATTGAGTTACTTTCACATTGATGCTATTGCCTAATCCTTTAAAATTTCAATTTGAATGTAACATAACGTGTTGACTCTTTACTTTGAATGTATTAAAAATCAGTCTTAATATAATAATAAGACTCCGCAGTCAAAGGCTGGTCCACAGCATATTTTCTCCTTCATTCTTCATACGAAAACTTGATGTGGCACAAGCTCTTTCACTGCTCTAGGTCATAAATGAAGCTTTGGGCAATCTTACTCACTGCCCAGAAGTAAATTAATCTATTAAAGTACCTAATCATTAATTTTTCTATTTAGTCTTAGTAGCAGTCAGTAAACTAGTCCAAAGCAAATGAAATATTCCCCCTTCCCCCAAGGGTAACAAGCCCTACTGCAATGCAGCAGGACTTGTTTTTGTCTTCAAAATACTAATATTTAAAAAAATCCACATAACTTAAAGATAGAACCTCGCGACCCTCGGGTGAAAAATGGTAGGTTTTTCACCTCAGATTAACATATCAGTAACTTTTGTTTCATGAATTTAGAGTTTCAAAAAAAAAAATTATAATAGAGGTCAGAAACTCGTCCATTTTTCACATCAAATAGACAGGCTTACCCGCCACTTCGTCCCTCAGTAGCTGGGCTAGTCCATTTGCCAGCATCCTACAAGTTTTAAAAAAATGATTAGTTATCGTGTTTTCCTTCTTGGATATCGAAATATTCTTATAGTATATATATTTTATAAAACCTTATTATAATAATTATTATATTTTATATCTATTGTAGTTACTATTACTAGTAGTATAGATATTTCGGAAGGACAAGTTCTGGGCACGTATACCGTCACCCAAAAGAGAACAAGCTTTAACATAAGTATCTCTAAGCTTCCCATTGTTTTCGTCCCTCAACCACTGGTAACTAAGAAATTCTAATGATAAAGCTGGTCTTTTTTTGGGTACCCGACGGCGTGCATCGATTCTAGTTAAATTTAACTTTCACTTAATTTAATCATTCTATATAACTAATCAAAAACCTAAGTCTACGCACGCATCTGTAGTTTAATCATACCTTTAAATCTAAATACGTACATCGCCGATGGACAAGTTGTGATGAACCCACAACTTGCACAAGGTGGCTGAGTATTTCAAATATACGTGCGTAGTATTGTTTACATCTGATACATATTAAATTTAGCTATGGCAGCACTTCGCATAATAAATTTTGCTACCACTAACCCTAATCTATATTTTTTATTACTGTTTTAGTTAGGATTATCAATACTACAACTGCAGCTCCGTAGGAGATGATTTAACAAAAACAATACAAGTATGAATTTTTGCAGTAGTTTTGTTAATTAACATTGAAAAAAATCATAAATAATGTATAATTAATTTAACACATATACTGCATATTAGAACAAGTGAAGAATATTTGTTAGAGAGGTGAGAGTATGAATGAAATAATAAAACAAGAAATTAAAGAATTATTTTTCAAGAATAAAGGCTATGCTACAACAAAAGAAATATCAGGAATGGGGATAAATAGATACTATGTTAGCACCCTTGAAAAATCAGGTGTTGTTTCAAAAATAAAAACGGGATTATATAAGTGGGTAGATTATGGTTTTCAATACAATTTTGAATTAGTTGATGTATTTAAAATAGTCCCTAAAGGGATATTGTGCCTTACTTCTGCATTAGATTATCATGATTTATCAACTATTAACCCCTGGCAGTATGAGATTGCTATAGAAAGAAGCAGTAAAGTTATAATACCTAAGTATCCACCAATTAAACTTCTATATTTTTCACAAAAGCAGCTAAATATAGGTATAACTAATATAGAAGTAGATGGACATTTAATTAAGATATATGATATAGAAAAGACAATATGTGATTGCATAAGATATAGAAATAAAATTGGAATTGATATTGTAAAAGAAGGAATTAATGAGTATATAAAAAGGAAAGATAGAAACTTTAACAAATTAATGAAATATGCGGAAGTTTGTAGAGTTCAAAAAATACTAAAACAGTATTTGGAGGTGCTTGTATGAGTAAGCAAATAAAAGACATTACTGCATCGGTAAGAGCAAGACTTGCGATTATAGCAAAAAAGGAACAAAGAAGTTTATTGGACACTCCATCATTTGTGGCATTGGTACAACAACATCGCCAAACCCAATATCTAGTTGTAACACATTTCTCGCATTCCCTAAAAAACAATTAGTTTTTACTCTTATACCGTGATATTCTCCATCTTTTTTTATCTCTTCAACTTCAATTTCATCTCCACTAAAAACTAGTCCACTTGATATGAAAGCACCATTAATAAAAGTATATTCTTTAGAGTCCATTATTTCAGAAAAGTTTCAAGCTATGATTTCATTATCAGTAATTAATGGTAGAATGAAAGATTTCTACGATATATTTACTCTTCTAAGCACTAATAGTTTTGATGGACGGAAGCTACAGGAGGCTGTAGATAAAACATTGCAAACAAGGCACACGGTGATTGAAAGAGAAAATATTATTTTCACAGAAGACTTTATGAAAGATGTAAATAGAATTAAAATGTGGAAGGCTTTTTTAAGAAAGATAAACTCTGTTAATATTGAGTTTGACGAAGTTATGAGAGAAATTATAATATTTCTTAAACCTATTTATAATGTAATTGTTCATGAAGAAGAATTTTTCGAGTTTTGGGATCATGATAAAAAGCGGTGGGGTAAGTATAAAAATAATATTGAGGAAATAAAATAGCTGTTCTGATTTAAATGGAAGTATCAAGTAGTTATATATTTGTTTTTTAGCAAGTAAAATCTGTCCGCATACGCTTCCATATTTCACACTGGGATCGCACCTGCAACCTAATAAATGTAAGGAAAATATGCTTTACCATAAACATTTCTGCTCAACTTATTCTCATTTAAATCTTAATGGCAGATCATTCTAGCCATGTCTCTGCTTTATGTGATAGCATACGCAAAAATGATATTTCGTACTTAAGGAAATTAAAACCCCATAAATATAAATACTTTACTCGTTAAGTAACGGTAATAAGAGTATAATTAAATAAATGTTTTGTGTCGCAACAGTATAAAAGTCCGAAGTTAGAATTATTTATTTTTAAATGTATATGGGGGAAATTAGATGGATACAAAATGTATAAGTACAAAGCGATTAATTATAATAAATACTGTTCTCATTCTATTTTCTGCACTTTTTGCGATTATTGTTCATGCACTTTTGCCCACTTCTGTAGATGTTGCGCAGTTTGATAGTATTTTTGTTAAATGCTTTGGGTTTCCTACCGTAGCAATATTTTATTTCATTCTGCTATTTATACAGTGTGTAATGGTGGTAAGATACATAGGCGTGAGAGCAGATGCGCCTAAATTACAAATAGGGATTAGATTTGGGATAGCCTTCGCAATGATTTACTTATTTGGAATGCAAGAGATAGTAGTTGAGGGGTCTCTTTTTTCAAATTGGGGACTCGGTTTTGTTAAGTATCAGCTTATAATGGGAATAGGAGATGGTCTACCTGCAATATTGTTATGTGTGGCAATTGCTTATTTTACATTAAGTGAAAGTAAGAAAATTAAACCAATTAGTAAATTACAAATGACGAAATGCATAAAAACCATTGCTATTATTGCAATTACTATTTTTGTGGAGAGAACAATTGGTTATGAAAGCGGTCTTATAAGCAGTGACAGTGCTACATATCCAGTTCCGTGCTATATATGGACAGGTTTCTTTGGAATACTGATGGGTTATGTTTATGTGATTTTGTATCCTTTGTTAGTATTCGAAAAAAGGCAGTGTGGTATAGGTGTACCATTAAGGTTCATAGCAACTATAGGTGTGAATTGGATGATTTTTAATAGCTTTATTGGCTTAATAACGAAAGGTGCTATGCCTCAAATGTTATTACGGAGTGGATTAGATGTTGTGGTGTTGTTTTTGGCTTCAGCAGTAGCCGGTAACTATATTATTGAATTAAATGACGCTAAATAATTAACGTAATGTGAAAATATTTTAATTCACAATTTTCATATAGTATGACTAAAATCCTACCTTTTTCATTTTCTAGGAATATGTTTGAAATATGTTTTAGAGTAATTAAAGCACCGATATATTCAAAAAATTCTTTGAGTATATCGGTGCTTTGGTAATATATGTATTAATGTATAAAATCCGCATTTTGTGGTTACTACCCCCTAGGCGGAGTTCTTTGAAAATTTAAAAAATTAACCATAGTAAATATAATAAGAAATCTATAGTCTATTATTGAGATGATTACAATTAACCCATATCGATTATGATGTGGGTTTTTAACATATGATATTCTGAACGTAACACAATAGTGATTGAGTTACATTCACTTTGGGTCTATAGGCTAGATGTTCATATACAATAAATGACGTGGTATTTATATTACTAATCGTTTGAACGTCGATAGTGAACTTCGTAAGTCAAAGCACCTACAGGAGCTTTAAAAGGTCCATGCTGCATGCCTGGTGGACGAACTGCAACCATTCCTTTAGTAAATGTTTGTTCTCCGCAAATCAAACCACCTTCAATAATATAAACTTCTTCCCAACACTCGTGAATCAGAATATTTGTTGTCTCTGTTCCTGGCGCAAATTTTAGAAGTCTAGTAAACTCACTCGTCTTTTTATCCTGAGTAACTATTAGTTCCAATACTCCTTCTGGATAACCTTTTGGCCGGTTCCAGCCTGACTTATTTGGATTAAAAAACTCTTTTTCTTCTTTCGGCATGATAGTCACTCCTTTTTTGTATTTTAGTTATTATTCTATGGCATATTGTATATTCCTTCTTATACGGGGTATAAAGAACATAGCTGTCCTGTACTGAAAACTCGATTCCTAAATGTGGTAATAACTAACCTAAGCTTTAATTAAAAGTTCCGAATCTTATTTTGGAACTTGAACTTAGGTGTATTTAAAGCATTTTATTGAGTATTTTAGATTCATATGGTAAGCTACTCTTAAAATAAGTTCCTACTCTTGTACTTATAGGAACTTTTAAAGGTAGGGCACATATGATAAAAGATTTTAATTTAAACCTAAGAGAGCTCCAATTAGTTTATAATAAATCAAATGAGGCAAAAATAGGATTTGCAGTGCTGTATAAATATTTACAAAATTACGGTAAATTTCCTGAGAGTAAAGAAGCAGTGTCAGAAAAAAGTATTGAGTTCATTGCAAAACAACTTAAAATTGATGGAAAAACTTATTTAAATTACGATTTTAATAGCAGAAATGCTTTTTTTCATAAGAAGCAAATTCGAGAAGAACTTTGCTTTCGTGAATATAGTAAAAATGATATGGAATCAATTAAAGAATAGCTTATACAAATAGTTTTACCTGTTAATGATGATATTGAGTATTTAAAGCAACAACTATATAAAAGGTTTTACGAAATAAAAATTGAGTCTACTACTGAAGAAACTTTAGAGCGTATAGTTTCTTCAGCTATAAATACATTTAGATATAGGTATAAACAATGTTTTTTTATCCAACATGGCTGATATTTATTTATCAAGTGCCAATAAAGATATGAATGTTGTAGATAAGAAATATGGTAATGGCGCAGTTAAATTTATTGGAGAATCTCTAAAATTTTATTCTGAAAATAATAAGTAATGAATTAAAATGGGATATTACGCAGATGATAATAGACTAAATACTCAATATTGCATATGCGGATTCACTATAGCTTAACGGGGGCGAATTATTAAAAAACCATACATTTTATTCCTTAGCGTGGGTTTTGTCGGAAATGTTGGCTGCACCCCAGTATAATAAGACTAAATGTGTAAATGCAAAAGATTTTACTTGTAATGACACAAATGGAGGTATGGGATGAATAAAATATTGGTTGTTGAAGATGAAGATATTTTACGTGAAGTGATAATTGACTATCTAATTGAGTATGGATATCAGGTATTAGAGGCCGAAGATGGGGAAAAAGCTTTAGAGCTATTTCAATTAAATTCTGTTGATTTAGTTATACTAGATATTGTTCTGCCGAAGATTGACGGCTGGTCAGTATGCCGTAGAATACGGAAAAATTCCAGTATCCCTATAATCATTTTGACTGCACGTTCAGATGAGGATGATTCTCTTCTGGGATATGAGTTGGGAGCGGATGATTATCTGATCAAACCATATAGTCCTCTGGTTCTAATGGCAAAAGTGAAACGATTTCTTGAAAAATACCCAGGTACTATGGATGGAATGTTGACGTCAGCCGGCGGTATTGTTATAAATATGGGGTCAAGACTTGTTTCTATTGATTGTAATACTATTAATTTGACTCATACAGAATTTGAGATTCTAGCTTACTTAATGCAAAATAGAGGGATTGTAATTACCAGAGAACAATTAATAGCTAAAATATGGGGTTATGATTTTTATGGTGATGAAAAGACAATGAACAGCCATATCAGAAACCTGCGTGCTAAGCTTGGAAGTAAAGGCTGCTACATTGTTACGGTTATCCGCTCGGGATATAAATTCGAAGAGGGGCAGCTATGAAAAAAAGTATTGTTTTTAAATGGTTTGTGCTAACAGTTCTATTATTATCTACTATGTTTTTATTCATTGGAATAACGCAAAATTACTTTTTTAAGAAATATTATATTAATGAGAAATTGGATACTCTCGAAATGTATATGAAGGAGTACCCAGATATAGTAGCGAAAAAAGGAGCGGAAGCAGCATCTGGTGAAATATATAAGAATAACCAAATCTGGATTACAAAAATGGACAAAAATGGTCGTATCGGCGATGTGGAAAATTACTATCTCGAAGTGAAATTGAAAAATGAATCTCAGGGTACTTTGCGGATACCAATGTACTCCTTTGAAGGAGAATATTCTTCTGATGTACTCGCTTCATTTAAGGTCGGCGATGAGGTGATTATTGATACAGTTAATATAGCAGATGAAAAGATACCTTATATGATAAATACTAATTCAACGGGCGTCGTAAATTTAAATATTGCAAACAAGCTGAATGGTCCTAATGCTGATAAAGCGTATAGTCACCTTGTAACTGACGTATTGAGGGGAAAGATAACGAAGACTGCATTTCCCGAACGAGGGTTGGATATTTCGTTTCCCTACCATGAACTTTATTTTTTGAAACAGATAAAAGAATTTCAAGCCGGTTTGCTAGCTAATAATGCGAAACCTCTTCAGGGTACAGAAGAATTTAGTGCAACAGAAAATCTTGTGGAATATAAGATAATTATTAAACCGGTTGTTGAAAATGGGGTAACGGGATATATTTTTGCTATGACATCTCTTCAGCCGGTAGATGAAGCAATATCGGTTATACAGCAATTCTATCCTTACTTTTTTGGATTTACATTTCTGTGTGTTATATTCTTGGCATTTATTTTTTCTAAGTGGCTGGCGAAACCTCTGATATCCATCAACCAGGTCACAGAGAAAATAGCAAACATGGATTTTACGGAAAAACTGCCGGTGCGTTCCGCCGATGAAATTGGTCAGTTATCCCAAAATATTAATTATCTGTCGAACCAGATGGAAGTATATATTGGTCAGCTTAAACAGGATCTTGATAAAGAGAGAAAATTAGAAACTATACGAAAGGAATTTATTGCAGGTGTATCTCATGAGCTGAAAACGCCTCTTGCGGTTATGAAAAGTTGTCTGTCTATTTTTAAAGACGGAATTGCAGCTGAAAAAAGGGAACATTACTTACAGGCGATGGAAGATGAAATACAACGGATGGACTTGCTGGTTGTAAACATGTTGGATCTAGCTAAATTTGAATCTGGTACCTATAAGCCTGAATTAGCTCCTTTTGAAATGGATAAAGCAATTACCGAAGTATGCAAGTCCCTGGCTGAGCAAATACAGGAGAAAAATATCTCTCTTATATTAAGACTTTGCCCTAAAATTGTAGTGGGGCATAAATGGCTAATCAGTCGCGTTATTACTAATTTTCTCAGTAATGCAATCCGGAATACGGAGAATGGATATGCAATCGTAATTGCTATAAGCTGCAATGGAGAGACAGCAGAAATCAGCATAGAAAATCAGGGGAAGCCGATATTAGAGGAAGACAGGAAAAAGATATGGGACCAATTCTACCGTGTGGAGGCACGGACATCCAAAGCAGGTACGGGTCTTGGACTTTCCATATCCAAGGGGATATTGGAGCTTCATCATGCAATTTATGGTGTGGAAAATACGAAAGATGGCGTCCGTTTTTTCTTTTCTCTACCGGTCCAACCATAAATCATTGATTATATCTTCAGAGAAAGATATATGCCTTCTTTAAGATACTTTTATTCAAAAAAATTAATATTTTACTGACGAAAAAGCTATGAAGGGTACTTCATGGCTTTTGTTCTGCAAAAAATTAGAAAGAAATAATATCCGAACTCTATCTTATCTGCACCTGTTCTGCATTTTACTATTGTAATATAAGTTTATGAAATAAAGAAAAGAGGTATTTTTATGAAAAAATTAATTATTAGTTTCCTTATGGGTATTCTTTTGATAGGTATGACTGCCTGCGGGAATACAAATGCTGCAAAGGATGTTACAGCTAAGTCTAAGAACAATGTGTTTATCGGAGATTCCATTACCGAAGGTTTTGTCATCAATGAAATTCTTCCTAAAGAAAGTGTAATAGCTGGGGCAGGAGCCACAGCCGGGTTTACGTATGATAAAATTGATGGCTTGACTAAAAAGAAACCGGACAACGTCTTTATCATGTTGGGATCGGATGACCTGTTCATGCCTGTGAAGGATCCTAAAGAATTATTCAGAAATGATTTAACAAAACTGATTAACAAGATAAAGGAAGAACAGCCCAATTGTAAGATATATATCCAGTCCATAACACCTGTAACACAGGAGGCATTAAAACTAGAACCCCGCTATAAAAATGTAGATGAATATAACAAGCTTTTAAAGGAGTTAGCGGGCAAGTTATCAGTTAATTATATAGACATAGGAGCATTGGCAAAGGAAAATCCCAATTTATTTGCGGAAGATGGTGTTCATTTCAAGAAAGAATTTTATCAACTGTGGTTGAAGAAACTTTCTAAATAATTATAGCGGAGGGATATATGATATTCAGTAGTCTGTTTTTTACATTTGCGTTTTTGCCTATCACAGTAATTCTATATTATTCCTTAGGAAAGCACTTTAGGAATATTGTCCTGCTGACTGCAAGCCTGTTTTTTTATGCATGGGGAGAACCTATCTATGTGTTATTGATGTGCGGTTCCATAACGATTAATTACTGTCTAGGCACTCTCTTAGGTAGATCTGATACCAGTAGCCGAAAAAGGAAGCTTTTTTTAATAATAAGCCTGGTGCTCAATTTAGGCTGTCTCGCTTATTTTAAATACATCGGCATGATCATAAGTACAATAGGTAGTTGGAATTTGAATGCTGGAACACCAACGCTTCCCATAGGAATTTCGTTTTATACCTTTCAGACACTATCTTATGTGATTGATGTATATAGGGGAAAAATAAAGCAGCAGAAAAGCCTGATTCTATTTGCCCTTTATATTACTATGTTCCCGCAGTTGGTGGCAGGGCCTATTGTGAACTATGCAGACATTGAATCACAGTTAGCTTACAGGAGCATGAACTTCAAAAAATTTAATTCCGGGATGCAGCGCTTTCTGTGTGGTCTTGCGAAAAAGATGCTTCTTGCAAATAATATAGGACTACTATGGTCTGAAGTAAAAGCCATGCCAGGTACAGAAGTTTCAATGCTCATGGCATGGGCCGGGATTATTGCCTTTACATTACAGATTTATTTCGATTTTAGCGGGTATTCAGATATGGCTATCGGATTGGGAAAAATGTTTGGATTTCGTTTCAAGGAAAACTTCCAGTATCCATATATTTCGCAAAGTATTTCGGAATTTTGGCGCAGGTGGCATATCTCCCTAGGATCATGGTTTAAGGAATATGTATATATTTCTCTTGGTGGAAACCGTGTCGGTAAGTGGAAACTGATACGGAACATGTTCATTGTATGGTTTCTCACCGGGCTCTGGCATGGTGCAAGTTGGAATTTTGTTTTATGGGGGCTTTATTTTGGAGCTTTAATATTAATAGAAAAATTGTTTTTGCAGAAAAGCATGACAAGATGGCCAAAGGTTGTCCGTCATATATACTTATTGCTGTTTGTTGTTATAGGCTGGGTGCTTTTTGAATTTACCAACCTGACGGATATGCTCGGTTTTCTGCGGATCATGTCTGGAGTAGGAGGTAATGCGCTTATTAATAACCAAGCAATTGTGAAGCTAAAAGCTTATGCCATCTTATATATTGTTTGTATCATTGCGGCTTCACCTTGGCCTAAGGAACTGGCGTTAGTATTTGAAAGAAGTCATTACAATATTTATAAATTAGCAGTAACCGTGTATTATTGTGTACTAATGTTTTTTTCCACGGCATACATGGTTAGTTCAACCTACAACCCATTTATATATTTCCGATTTTGACCAGGAGGATTGATATGAGAATAAGTAACAAAAAAAAACTTGCCGTTATACAGAATATTATGTGTATGTTGCCGCTTTTATTTATACTTGCTATGTTTATATTGAATCTTGCTCTACCGGCTAAAACCTATTCAAGAGAGGAGAGGCGTTACTTAGCACAATGGCCTGTTTTTCATATTGAAAAAGTATTAGATGGCAGTTATGAGACTAAGGTTGAATCATATTTTTCTGATCAGTTCCCTTCTCGAAATTTTTGGGTTCATATTCAGAAAGGCTCCAATCAAATTTTATTTAAAAGGTAATTTTTATTACATTGCTGTGGATAGTAACATTAGCAACGATTGATCAATATGAGAGAAAAATGCTACAACTACAAGATCCTTCTGATACATATCAAATATGTCAGATAAACGATGAAGTTCAAGACAATGTAGAAAGAGGGTAAAAATCCATGAAAAAAAAGTTGTTGAAAATAAATATAAAAGCACTCTTTGTATTCTTATTAATCCTGGGATTGCTATTTATTAGTAATATGGTGAAAAAAGGAGAGAATGCTAATTCACAGAGTATTACTTCTAATTTTACAGTATGTATTGATGCAGGCCATGGCGGATATGATGTTGGTGCTACAAACTCATCGAATATTTTTGAAAAGGATGTAACATTAGCAATTGCTCTAGCTGTAAAAAACGTCAAAACGGCAATTAATTTTAACGATGATAAATATTATTAAAACTTTTAAGATTTACCTATACAAGGAAAAAAGTTAAAGTAGATATCAGACAATAGGATTAAAATATAATAATTTATTAGATAAGTATCTAAAACTTTACAACAACTTTACATATAGGATAATCTTCTCATATATAAATAGTTTATAATTTTACTTGCTAATTATTTATATTAATAAATTTGAATAAATAAAACAATAATATTATTGGAGGTGATTTGTTTGAAACAAAAGATTCTAATAGTAGAAGATGATTTAGCAATATCAAACTTAATCAGATTAAATTTAAATATAGCAAATTATGAAACTAAAGAAGTTTATGATGGCTTTGAAGCAATTAATATAATTGAAAATGAACCTTTTGATTTAATACTACTGGATGTTATGCTTCCAAATGCTGATGGTTTTACTATAATGGATAAAATAAGATATTTAGATATTCCTGTTATATTTCTTACTGCTAAAAACTCAGTTATTGATAAAGTAACTGGATTAAAATTAGGAGCAGAAGATTATATTGTAAAGCCCTTTGAGGCTCTAGAACTGTTAGCAAGAATTGAAACTGTTCTTAGAAGATATGGAAAAGCTAATGATGCTTTGGAATTTAAAGATATTAAAATATATTTAAAAGAAAGAATAGTAAAAAAAAGTGGCAAAATAGTAGATTTAACTCTTAAGGAATTTGAATTATTATGTATATTGGTGCAAAATAAAAATATAGCATTAACTAGAGATATACTATTAGAAAGAGTATGGAAATATGATTATTTTGGAGGAACTAGAACTGTTGATATGCATATAGGTTCAATTAGAAAAAAATTAGACCTAAATGATAATATTAAGACGGTTTATAAAATTGGCTACAGGTTGGAGGACTAATAGATGAAATTTTGGCAAAGAATATACATTTTATTTTTGACTTTATTTATTTTAACCTTTAGCTTTGCAGGAATTTTAATAATAGAAAAGATTCATAATGAAACATTAAAAAGAGAAGTAGATAGATGTTTAAGTGAACATTTGAGTATTTATTCAGGAGTGAATTTAAGTATTCCGGTGTATGACACTTTAAGAAGGTATTCCCGTAATACCAGCTCGGATGATGAAATTTTATCTAATGCCATCAATGATTATTACAAAAAATACAATGATAAAAATGTTTATGTAGAGATTTTAGATACAAATAATAAAAGTGTGTTTAGTAATATGAATTTTAAAATTCCTGATAAAAGAGAAGAAATCAATTCACTTCAACCAGATAAAAGACAATATATAATTAAGGATATAGGTAATAAATCATATATATTTATATCAAACTTGATAAATATAAACAATAAATCCTATAAATTTACTTATGCGCGAAATATTTCAGGAATTTATAAAGAAAGAGGAAATCAGTATGTTTTCTTTTTTAAACTAGACGTAGTAGTATCTTTAGTTTTCATGGCGTTTATGTATTTTGCAAGTAAATATATAACAAAACCAATCCAGAATCTTATAGGGGCTACTAAAAGAATAGTTAAAGGAAACTTTTCAGAAAAGGTAGAAATAAAATCTAAAGATGAATTTGGCGTGCTGGCAGAAAATTTCAATACAATGGCTGAGGTTGTTGAAGAAAAAATAAATGAATTAGAAAGAAATAATAATGAAAAACAGAGGTTCATCGATAACTTGGCCCATGAATTAAAAACACCATTAACTTCTATAATAGGGTATGCAAATTTACTTCGTACCACCAAATATAATGAGGAAATTTTTATAGACGGTCTTGGCTATATATATGGAGAAGGAAAGCGGTTAGAGGAATTATCTTTTAGGCTAATGGACTTAATACTATTAAGAAAAGAAGAGTTTAAGATGCAAAATGAAAGCATAAAAAACATTGTTCTTGAAGTAAAAGGGTCATTGCTTCCAAAACTTATTGAAAAAAACATAAGCTTAGTAATAGAGGATAATGATTTTGAAATGATGATGCAACGTGATTTAATGAAGGTACTACTAACTAATCTTATAGACAATGCTATAAAAGCTTCTAAGGTTAAATCAGAAATTCACATTGGTATTAACAAATATAAATATGAAGTTGAAATAAAAGATCATGGCATAGGGATTGCTAAGGAACATATAGATAAGATCTTTGAACCCTTCTATATGGTTGATAAAGCAAGAACTAGGGCAAGTAATGGTGCCGGATTAGGTTTATCAATATGTAAAAAGATATTGGATATTCATAGTGGATGCTTTGTAGTTGAAAGTGAAATAGATAAGGGAACTTCAATTAAATTAATATTTAATACTTGTAAAGGTGGTGACTCCTTTCATGAAACATAAAATAATACTTCTCGTATTATTGATTTCTAGTATTTTTTTAACTTCCTGTAGTGATTTTAGTAACATAAAAAAAAATCAACTGGTAGTTATAAAGCTTGATAAAAATACTATATCTACTTCAGATATAGTGAATGGAAAAAAAATCTTAACAGAGGAAGGAGCAAAATTAAAAGCTCTAGAAATTTTAGAAAAATATTTTAATGTGAAACTTTACCTGACAGAGGTTGGAAGTAATGTTCAGTTCTTTAGTTCATCAATGTTAAAAAAAGATTTAGAGCTGATAAAGCCAAGTAATTATTCAAAAACGCAATTGGAATATAGTAAATCTGTGTTAGAAAACGGTTTATATAATGTAGAATTTTTTACAAGAGTAGAAAAGAAAACACAAAATACAAATTACACAGGCTATGTTATGAAAATAGATTCAAAAACAGGAGAATGTATATATTTTAACAGTTATGATAGTGAGATTATACCTTCTTCAAACAGTAGTATTGATATAACCGAAGCAAAAAAAATAGCAAAAGAATTTATACTAAAAAATAATATTGCTAATATTAAAAATATAAAGTTAGTTAATCAAAATCCGAAAAGCGTAAAGGAGCCAGTTGGATGCAGTTTAGTATACGAGGATGCTGACGTAGCTAGTAATAAGGTAATAATTTCTATTGATGAGAGCACTAAAAAAATATACAGTTTCTCAATAGGAGTAATGGCGATAATTCAATCTAATACTAGTTGGTAAGAAAATAAACAAATGGAATAAAATCATAAAACTTACTACTTTAGTGTAAGTGACATAAATAAGAAAAGGCATCCCATATTCGGAATGCTTTTTCTTATATATGTCTCTTTACAAAATACTCACTTTTAACAAAATCTTATTTTGTTAAAAGTGAGTATTTTTTTAGAACTAGATAATTCTTTTCTTTACATATGCTTTACAACTATTAAAAACTTCTGATATATTCTCCTATTATAATTAAATATATCAGATAAACGATAAAAAGCAAAAACAATGTAGAAAGAAGGGAAATCTATGAAAAAAAAGTTGTCGAAAATAAGTATAAAAGCACTCTTTGTATTCTTATTAATCTTGGGATTGCTATTTATTAGTAATCCAGTAAAAAAAGGAGCGAATGCTAATCCACAGATTATTAATAACCACGAGCAAAAGAGTAATACTTCTAATTTTACAGTATGTATTGATGCAGGCCATGGCGGATATGATATTGGTGCTACAAACTCATCGAATATTTTTGAAAAGGATGTAACATTAGTAATTGCTCTTAAAGTAGGCGCTCTCTTAGAAAAAGATGGTATTAAGGTGTTATATACAAGAACTACTGATAAAGTGTCCTGGCCCTCTGATAATAAGCTAGATCTTAGAGCAAGAGTTAAAGTATCAAATGAGGCTAAAGCAGATGCATTTGTATCTATACATTGTAATTCTGCTACTGACTCTAGCTATCGTGGAGTAGAAACCTGGTGTAGGTTTCCTAATACTGATGGTGAAAAACTTGCTGAAAGTATCCAAAAGGAACTTGGTAATAGTAATTACTCCGCCGATAGAGGGTTGAAATATGAATCTAATGGACACTCATTGGCTGTATTACGGCTTAATAATTCTGTTTCCGCATTAATTGAAATAGGTTTTTTAAGTAATTCTTCAGATGCTAATTTTATAACATCTGAAAGTGGACAAGAAGTATGTGCTAATAGTATAGCAAAAGGAATTTTAAATTATAAGTCATCAGTTAAAAAGTAATTAGTTTTACACTAAAATTAATGTTTAGATATAACAAAGGAGAAAAAAATTATGAGAATAAAAAGCAATAAATTTAAGACAATAAGAAACACTGTAATTATAGTATTTTCTATTATATTATGTGCTTTATTTTATACAGGGTATACATGGGTTTCAGAAGTGAATGTCCAAGCCAAGGAAAATCAGGTATTACAGGCTAAGGCACAGGAAATAAAGGAAAAAGACGAATCGGATAAGAAAGCTAAAGATTTAAATACTAAAGCCGCTAATGCTGCAGCTGATTATGATATACAAAAAATATCAGATATATCTAGCGGTAGAGGCTTGAAAGATGGTAAGAAAATCGCGTTTCTTACTTTTGATGATGGCCCATCTACTACTGTAACACCACAAGTACTAGATGTATTAAAAGATAATAAAATAAAAGCAACCTTCTTTACTGTTGGAAACCTTATAGAATCTAATAATTCAAGTAAAGAGCTTATAAAAAGAATTTCCAAAGAAGGACATTCTATAGGAAATCATAGCTATAGTCATTCAATGAAAACATTATATCCTCATAACAGACTTGATGTAAGTATTTATATGGCTGAACTTGAGAAAACTAACAATATCTTAAAAGATATTTTAGGACAAGATTTTAATGCACGAGCAATGAGAATGCCAGGTGGATATATGTCTAGAGTATACTACGATGATCCTAATTTGACTGAATTGAATGCCAAGTTAAAGGAAAAAGATATGTATAGTATAGATTGGAATGCATATATTTTCGATGCTGAGGGTAAAAACAAAACTGCCCCCGAATTAGTAGAAGCCTTTAAAAAAGATGTAGGTACACAAGAAAAAATAGTAGTATTAATGCACGATACATATGGTAAGGAAGAAACTGCAAAGGCATTACCTGAAATTATAGACTATCTAAAAATAAATGGATATGAATTTAAGATTATAAAATAACTTAAGGCAGTATTTGTAATATAATGGTATAAAACAACTTATAAGTGTTGCCTAATTAGTGTAGCGAAGGCACGATAATGCTTATTCTTGGTTTTTTATTTTCTGAACATATCTATAAATGGTGGCTTCTGATGAGCCTAATGTTTTAGCAAGTTGTTTAACGGCACCTTTTAATAGAAAGATTCCTTTTTGATGAAGTTCCTCGACTATATGAATCTTATCTTCTTGTTTTAAATATTCAATAGTAATACCTTTAGCAGAGGTTATTTTATTAATTGAACATTGAGCTAATTCTTCAATGATTGAAGAGAGATTTTCTGATTCACTATCATCTTTACGTTCTAATTCAGGTTCTTTTTTATAAAGAGAATATACCTTTGAAACAGTTTCCATCAAAGTATTAAGTGCTGTTTCATCAGTGTTCACAGATATAAGACCAATTAAATTCATATCATCATCTCTTATAAAAAAAGTTGACGAACGTAGGGAGTTATTTATTTTATTATCTCCGTTATAATTAGTAATAAAATCATTTTTTTCATTTGAATTTTCTTTTAGTATTTTTAAAATTAAATCTGTTGCAGGAGCACCAACTTCTCTTTTGGAAATATAGTTATTTTTTATACTAATAATAGAATGGTCTAAATCTGTTAAGTCGTGTAAAGCCACTTCACTATTTTTACCCAAAATCGCAGCAATAAAATCTACCAACGGAATATATTTATTTAATTTATTCTGTATAAGTTTAGATGACATTTTTTCACCTCATAAATATCTTTATATTTAGCCTTGTGCATATTGCAAAGTGTTGTCTTTATAGAATTTTAACTGAAGAGATATAATTCCAGTAAGTGTTATATTTTCACTGGAATTATAGTACTATCTCCTAACTTACATAAATGATTCTGTTTCTATATGAGATATTTTATTAGTGGCAATTTTTTTATCAGCCCAGTTTTTACCTTCAATAATGCGAGAAATAATCATTGCAACCCCAGTATCACCAGTAGCGTTAATTGCTGTTGCTGGTGCGTCTGTTATTGTTCCAATTAAAACCATAATTGGAATTGAAACAGCCGGAAATCCAAAAGCAGCTACAATAAATATTTCTCCAACATAGCCACCTGCCGGTATTGCACCCATTACTGATGAGGCTACTACAGATACTACAATAGCAGTCAATAAGTTTTTAGGATCCAGAAAGTTAATGTTAAAAATAGAACACATAAATGCAATTTTTAAAATTGAAATTAAACACGCTCCATCTTTATGAAGATTACAACCCATAGGAATAGTAATATTCTTAATATCTTCTGGAATGCCAATGTTTTTTGAGGCAATAAGATTACTCGGAATACTTGCAGCACTAGAGCACGTACCTAAAGATGTTAAAGCTGGCGGAACAATGTGTTTCCAAAAATTTCTAATTCCTCTATTTCCATCACCAATGAAAGCGAAAATAGTATTTGCTAAAAAGAAATATATTAGAGCCGCTATAAAATATATTATTAATGCTCTTGATAGTGGTCCTGCAATTTCATCACCATACTGCCCAATCAAAGTAGCGAAGAATGCACCTAGTCCTATTGGGGCTAAAAGCATGACATATCCAACCATTTTCATAATAACACTAGATAGTGAGTCAAATAATTGCATTACAGGTTTTCCTTTTTCTCCTATAGCAACAGTAGATACTCCAAAAAACATAGAAAAAACAATTAAAGCCATCAAATTTTTTCTTGACCATAACAGTGAAAAGTCATTTACTGTAAACATCGATAAAAAATTACTACTGCTCGTCATATCCTTTACTGTTTCATTCATAACGATATTTGCTCCATGAGCTGGATCAAACACCCCACAGATGACAGCCATATAAACGCTGGCTATGATTTCTGTTACAATAAACAATACCATCATGATAGATAATACTTTACCAAGCTTGTGCAAATTCTCCATATTAGCAATGGAAGATACTAACGATACGAAAATCATAGGGACTACGCAACAATATAATAAATTTAGAAAAACATCTGCTATAGGAGTAAGAAGTACAGCTTTTGGTCCAAGTATCCATCCTACAATGGACCCTACTAACATTCCCCCAAGGAGGATAAAAGAAAATTTATAATTCTTTAAAAACTTCATTAGTGTTCCTCGCCTTCTATTTTTACAAAGAATTGATATTCTTTATGATGTTGTCTACAGCCATTTCAACATATTTGGGATCAGTAGCCATATTGAGTCTAACAAAACCTTTGCAATCTTTACTAAACAACTCACCTAAATCAACAGCAAGTCTACATTTGTCCTGTATAAAGGTTTTTGTGTCCTTAGGATCTATATATTCTCGTAAATCTAACCAAGCAAGATAGGTTCCTTCTAATGGCGTAATAATTATTTTTGGTGCTTTTTCATTTAGTCTGGTTTTAACATAGTTATAATTATATCGTATTACATCTAGTAAAGAATCTAACCACTCTTTTCCATGGCTATAAGCAGCTTCTGCTGCAGTGAGTCCCATGATATTTACTTCTGTTTGATTAACAGTTTTTGCATAAGCGTCATATTTAGCTCTTATTTCTTCATTGGATATGATTATATGGGAATTTAATAACCCAGCTAGATTGAAAGTTTTTGACGGTGCTGTAACTGTTATTAGATTATCTGCATACTTTCCGCAACTTACAATCGCTGCTGGAATTTGAACATTTTTTCCAACTATAATATCCTGATGAATCTCATCTGAAACAACAAGTACATTGTGTTTTTTACATATAGACAAAACTTTATCCAATTCTTCTTCTGTCCAAACTCTACCAACTGGATTATGAGGAGAGCATTGGATAAATAATTTGACGTCGTTTTCAACAATATTCTTTTCAAAATTCTCGAAATCAATAGTATATACTCCGTTAGTATTAATTAATTCCGATGTAATCAATTTTCTTCCATTATCGTTTACCGCATTGTGGAAGGGATAATAAACTGGAGTAATAATCATTACTGAGTCATTGGGTTTTGTAAAAGCATTAACAAACCAGTATAAGGCAAGAACAACACCAGTTGAAAAACGCATCCATTCTTTATTTATCTCATAATTATGTTCATTCTTTTCCCACTTAATGAAGGCATCATAATAGGATTCAGGTACATAAGAATATCCAAATATTCCGTGTTGAATTCTTTTCTTCAGTGCATCAACTACAACTTCAGGAGTTTTAAATTCCATGTCTGCAACCCACATAGCAATTAAATCTTTATCACCATAACGCTTATCTAGTGCATCCCATTTTAAGGAGTTTGTCCCTAACCTATCTATTGAATACTTTTCACAAAATTCTTTGATATTCATTATAAAAGCTCCTTTTTTTTTATAAATTAGCTATTGCGTAAACTTCGACTAATACTTTTTATACGTTTACAATATTATATAAACTAAATAGCCATTAATTTATTATAACAATATATTATCATAGCTGTAAAAAAACGTCAACATAATAAATTATCTTAATCTTGATAAATTTTTATTAAAATTAAGATAATTTATTTTAGAATA
This sequence comes from Clostridium sp. CM041, assembly GCF_055081035.1. NCBI lineage: Bacteria > Bacillati > Bacillota > Clostridia > Eubacteriales > Clostridiaceae > Clostridium > Clostridium sp. CM041. The sequence continues at coordinate 1,224,075 of NZ_CM143648.1, read as the reverse complement.
ATTTATGGATTCGAAGCATATGGTTATGTGAAAGATGAAATATTGGCTGAAGATTATTTAGTTTTTGTACTAGAATTAATGGTTAGATATAACAGGGGGAGAAAAGAATTATGAGAAGAAAAAGTAATGATTTTAATACAACAAGTAGCACTGTAAATATAGTGTTTTTTATTGTATTATGCAGTTTATTTTATACAAGCTATACATGGTTTTCTAAAGGGGCGAAAGCCGCTAATGCCGCTAATGCCACTAATGCCACTAATGCTGCAAATGTTGCAGCTGATTATGATATACAAAAAATATCGGCCATAGCTAGCTGCAAAGGGGAGAAGGATGGCAAAAAAATGGCATTTCTTACTTTTGATGATGGGCCGTCTACTACGGTAACACCTCAAGTACTAGATGTATTAAAAAATAATAACATAAAAGCGACCTTCTTTACAGTTGGAAAATTTATAGAATCTAATAATTCGAGTAAAGAGATTATAAAAAGAATTTTCAAAGAGGGACATGCTATAGGAAATCATAGTTATAGTCACTCATTGAAAACCTTATATCCCCATAACAGACTTGATGTAAGTACTTATATGGCTGAAATTGAGAAAACTAACAATATCTTAAAAGATATTTTAGGACAGGATTTTAATGACCGAGCAATAAGGATGCCAGGTGGTTATATGTCTAGAGTGTACTATAAAGATCCTAAGTTGATTGAATTGAACGCTAAGTTAAAAGAAAAAGATCTGTATAGTATAGATTGGAATGCATACATTTTCGATGCTGAGGGTAAAAAGAAAACTGCACCCGAATTAGTAGAGGCATTTAAAAAATCTGTAAGTACACAAGAAAAAGTAGTAGTATTAATGCACGATACCTATGGTAAGGAAGAAACTGCAAAAGCATTACCTGAAATTATAGACTATCTAAAAATAAATGGATATGAATTTAAGATTATAAAATAACTTTAAATATGTTTGGAACATAATGGTATAATTGACTTAGAAGTGTTGCCTAATTGTAGGAAAATAAGAAAATTATAAATTTAACTAAAAAAGCACCCATAAATGAGTGCTTTTTATTACTGATATTAAGAACAAAGGTAATTCTAAAATTATGCTCCCATAAACATTTTTATATCATCATCTACATTACTTATTCCACCAATACCAAAGCTGTCAACCAATACCTTTACTACGTTTGGTGATAGGAATGCTGGTAGTGTTGGTCCTAAATGAATATTTTTAACTCCTAAATGCAGTAATGCAAGTAATACTATAACTGCCTTTTGCTCGTACCATGCAATATTATAAGAAATCGGAAGTTCATTTATATCATCTAATTCAAATACTTCTTTTAGTTTAAGTGCAATTACTACTAATGAGTATGAATCATTACATTGTCCTGCATCCAATACTCTTGGAATTCCACCAATATCACCTAAATTTAACTTGTTATATTTATATTTCGCGCAACCGGCTGTAAGTATAACTGCATCCTTTGGTAGCTTTTCAGCAAATTCTGTGTAGTAATCACGGCTTTTCATTCGTCCATCGCAGCCTGCCATTACAAAGAATCTCTTTATTGCTCCAGATTTAACAGCGTCCACAATTTTGTCCGCAAGAGCTATCACTTGATTATGAGCAAATCCTCCTACTATTTCACCTTTTTCAATTTCTTTAGGTGCCGCACATTTTTTAGCCTGTTTAATTATTTTAGAAAAATCTTTTGAATTTCCATTTATTCCATCTGCTATATGCTTAACGCCTTCAAAACCTGTTAATCCTGTAGTGTATATTCTATCTTTATAAGATGCTTTTGGAGTTACAATACAGTTTGTAGTCATAAGTATTGGTCCATTGAAGCTTTCAAATTCCTGGTTCTGTTTCCACCATGCATTGCCATAATTTCCAACTAAGTGCTTGTACTTTTTAAATGAAGGATAATAGTTAGCTGGAAGCATTTCACTGTGAGTATATATATCTACTCCCGTGCCCTCCGTTTGTTTTAATAACTCTTCCATATCTTTTAAGTCATGTCCACTAATTAATATAGCGGGATTATTTTTAACTCCTATATTAACTTTTGTTATTTCAGGATTCCCGTAACTCGTAGTGTTCGCCTTATCAAGTAAAGCCATTGCATCAACACCATACTTACCACATTCAAGTACTAAGGCCACAAGTTCATCAACGCTTAAATTATCGTTAAGCGTTGAAGCTAACCCCTTTTGAGTGAATGCATGAAGCCCATCATCGTTGTATCCAAGACTACTCGCATGCTTAGCATACGCAGCCATTCCCTTCAGTCCGTAAATAAGCAATTCTCTTAAAGATCTTACATCCTCATTCTCTGTTGAGAGTACTCCAACTTTTCCTGCTTTTTCATCAAATGCTTTTAAGTCATTAGAAAACCAAACTGCTGCATCGGGTAAGTTTAATTCCTCCTCTTTGCCAAATCCAAACGTATTAAATATCCTTGTAAGCCAACTAGCATTTTCGCCTTTATCACTTAACTTAATTCCAGCTTTAAGAAGCTGACCTTTTACTTCTTCCCTTAATCTTAAACCTTCTCTTATTCTTTTAATAAATACATTTCTATCAAAATTTGCATTAGTTATAGTTGCAAATAAACTTTCCATTATAAAAGCATCTACTTCTTTATTAACGATACCATTCTCTCTAGCACGTACACTGTATATAGATATTCCTTTAGTTACATAAATTAGCAGGTCCTGAGCTTTTGCGAGACTTTCAGTCTTACCACAAACTCCCTTTACCGTACAACCTTTGCAATTAGCTGCTTCTTGACATTGATAACAAAACATAGCCATATTAATAAACCTCCATTTTTCTCTTTTGTAAGCACTGGTTGTGCCTGTTCTATGTGATTATTATACTGATATATAATCATGTTGTCGGTAACATATGTTACTAACTTATTTTATTACTATACGATGTCTAGTGTATTTTTGTTTCTTCTAATTTTCTGTGTACAACACTTGCCTCTTTTATGTATGTTTAAAATCAATCTAAATACTTCTTCTCTAATTCTTCTAAAACACTTATATATTCTTTTTGTAATTGATTTTTAGTTGCCTCTAATTCAATATTTTCACAACTTACATTTACGCCCTCCATGTCCACTTGGCTTAATGCTCTTCTAGCAAAGGTATATATCAATTTATCTTCTTTATCAATATGTCTTGTTAACAGATTAGCATAGCATACGGAATTTGCGATTATATCCACTCGTGAATCTAAGTCACCATTTTTAACTCTTAAAAGAGCTTCTTCTAAAAGCGTTATATGTTGCCTTCCTAAATCATGTTCTATATACATTCCAGATAAGGGTCCTTTTACCATATTTTGCCCTAGTTGAGTTTCCATCTTCTTAAAAAGGACAACCTCTTCCTTATTGTGATGGTGCTTATCACCATAGTTTCTAACAAATAGAATCATCTTTTCAAAAGATACAAAATCAACAGTATTGCTATTTAATATTTCTACGCTTAATTTCTTAAATAATTTTAATCCACGTAAAATATATTTATGTTCGTCCATCATTAAATCTATTGCATCCATAATTAATCCTCCTAATTTTTTCAATTCAATACTTATTTCAAATTATAATTATATTATTAACTTGTTTAATAATATAATACTAGTCCTTATAGTGTAAAACAGTAGATTTCATACTCCTATGTTATAATTCTACTTAACTTTAATTTGAAAAAATATGATTTAAATCAAAATTATAAAAAAACAACCTAAGGCTTATGTAATAGGCCTTAGGTTGCTTGAAAATTACTATTCTACATATGATCTTAAAATATCTATTTGTTTTATAATTACCACTTTATTACCCTTAAGGATGATAATACCCGACTCTTCAAATATACTGAGCTTCCTGCTTATGGTTTCTCTCGTTACCCCAACATAATTTGCCATCTCTTCCCTATTTATAGGTAAGTTGATTTGCAAACCCTGATTTGTAGCAACTCCATACTTTTCACCAAACTCTAAAAGCATAAACGCAACTCTTATTTCTGCATCATTAGTAGCCAGATTTTGGGCAAGATTTTCAGTCTGAGTTAGACGCTTTGAAATAACTTGTAATAGCTTTATTGATATTCCTGGGTTGCTCATGATAATTTTATCCATATCTTGTTTGGTTAATGTACATATTTTAACATCTGATATGGCGTAAACATTAAAATTATATATTTCATCACTACTGAACAGGCTTAGTTCTCCAAAGAAATCTCCACTAGTGAAGATATGAACTATTTGCTCTTTACCCTCTTTTGTTAACTTAGATATTTTTACTTGACCTTCATTAATAATAAATAATGTATCTGATTTTTGTCCTTGACTACACAGCATATCTCCTTTTTTATAGAATTTATGCCCTGTCATATCAACAATTTTTATAAGTTCATCGTCAGAGAGGAATGAAAATATAGGTACCTTCTTAGCACATAGGCTATGATTACAATTTCCACAACTACACTCTTTCATATATATCACCTACCATTTAGTATAATAACATCTTTAATTTAGCCCAGTCAAATAATAATCAATATACTTTTTTAGTACTTAAAGATTTTGATTTTCTGTTTCCCCTTATTGAAACTTTGAAATAACAAAGGATGATAGTGTCTTATCAAAAATACATCAGGTTATAAAGGATACAGAGGATGAGCATGATGCTGCTGGAAATATAATTAAAGAATTAGAGAAGATAACCAGAGATTTCAATGCTTCGGAAGGGGTATATGAATATTCTCATTAATATCGTGTATAATCATGCCAGTAATGTGCAAAATATTATATAGAAGTTTTAAAAATTAGGAGGGTTACATATGCAAGGAAAAATGTTTTGTTTTCAATGTGAACAAACTTTCGGCGGAAAAGGTTGTACCAAAGTAGGAGTCTGTGGAAAAACGCCTGAAATTGCAGCAATGCAGGATTTGCTCATTTATCAGTTAAAAGGAATAAGCTGTTATGCTACTAAACTTTTAGCCAAAGGCGAAAAAATTGATAAGTCATGGGTTTCATTTATTGAAAATTCATTGTTTATGACATTAACTAATGTAAATTTTGATCCTGAATCTCATATGGATATGCTTAAAAGATCTCAAGTAATAAAAGAGGATGCCAGGAAAAAAGCAGCAGGGGAAGAAGTAAATTCTGAGGAAGCTTTATATAATTTAAGTGATACTAAGCAGCAGATACTTGAAGATGCTAAAAAAGCTGGCGTTATGTATAATGAAGACTTAGATGCTGATATCCGTTCAGTTCGCGAAACTATAAAATATGGATTAAAAGGGATTGCAGCTTATGCACACCAAGCTAGATGTATTAAATATAATAGCGATGAAGTAGATGATTTTTATTTTATAGGCTTAGCAGTAATGACTGATGATAGTTTAAATCTACAAGATCTTATCAAGTATTTAGTTAAAACTGGAGATATGTGTGTTAAGGTTATGGAGGTATTAGATAAAGCCAATAATGAGAAATACAATTCTCCAACACCTACAAAGGTTAATGTAAACATTAAAAAGGGTCCATTCATTGTAGTTTCTGGTCATGATTTAAGGGATCTTGAAATGTTACTTGAGCAAACAGAAGGCAAGGGAATAAATATTTATACACATGGTGAAATGTTACCATCGCATGGATACCCAAAGCTCAATAAATACAAACATTTAGTAGGTAATTTTGGAGGAGCATGGCAAGATCAACAAAAAGAATTTGATGGTATACCTGGTTGTATTTTAATGACAACAAATTGCTTAATGAAACCAAGAGATTCTTATAAAGATAGAATATACTCAACAAGTGTTGTTGGTTGGGATGGTCTAAAACATATATCTAATGATGAGAATGGATATAAAGACTTCTCTGAAATGATAAATAAAGCACTAGAACTCGGTGGATTTGAAAAAGATGAAGAAGTTAAAGAAATTCTAGTAGGATTTGGTCATAAAGCAACTTTAAGTCATGCTGAAACAATAGTAAATGCAGTTAAGGAAGGAAAAATTAGACACTTCTTCTTAATTGGAGGATGTGATGGTGCAAGACCAGGAAGAAACTATTACACTGAATTTGCTCAGCAGGTGCCTAAAGATTGTATTATTCTTACTTTAGCTTGTGGAAAATATCGTTTTAATAAGTTAGAGTTTGGTGAGGTAGCAGGACTTCCAAGATTACTAGATGTAGGTCAATGTAACGATGCATATTCTGCTGTGAAAATAGCCTCAGCACTAGCGGATGCATTTAAATGCAGCATTAATGATCTACCACTGGCAATTGTTTTAAGTTGGTATGAGCAAAAAGCTGTTGCTGACCTATTGGCATTACTTTCACTTGGAGTGAAAGGGATTTACCTTGGACCAACGCTTCCAGCTTTCTTAAGCCCTAACGTATTACAATTTTTAGTTGATACTTTTGATATTAAACCTATAAGCAATCCAGAAGATGATTTAAAACAAATACTCGGATAAATAATATTAATTTTATAATTATAATTTAAAATAAACGGCTGCTAAATGTAATTTGAATACATTTAGCAGCCGCTTATTTTACGTTTTTAGATTTTTTGTGACTTCAATCATATTCTAATGAAAAACAAATATGTATAATCAAAATAATATAGTGTCAATAATAAAAAATTCATTATAAAAACAAGTGATTTATAATCGAGGTCGAAGATGTAAGTTATTAGTAAATAACTTTAATTAAAAAAGGGAATATTAAAAGCAAATATTAAAATGAAGTGGTGATAAAGTAAAAATATTTATTAATACAAAGGTAAAATATAGATAGTTGATGAGTTGTTGGATAAATTAAAGAACAATAAATAATGATGGAGGTATAAATATGACAGATATTAAATTTTGTGAGAATAACTTTACTTTTGGAACAGATGAAACTATGAAAAAATTAAAAGAGAACTATCCAGGTGTAGATATAACAGCTGAGGAATGCCTGGGATATTGTGGAGATTGCGCAGTGGGACCTTATGCTTTAGTAGATGACGAACTGATACAGGCTGGTACTTCAGATGAATTATATGAGAAAATTAAAAGCATGATGTAAGAAACAGATAAAACTATATTTTAGGATATTCATTTTAAGAACAATACCTTATTAAAAAATATATGAGAAGGGATTTTAAATCTACCATTAGATATGATTTGCCCAAATCATGGAATTATTTGGAAAGAAAATCCCCTTCAAATTGCAAATAAATATATGGAATGGGCAAAAGATTATAAAGAAAATCAAGTTACAATAATTTATGATACTATGTGGAATGCTACTAGAATAATGGCAGAGGCAATAGCTGTCGGAATAAAAAAACTGTGGAACCCTGATGAAGTAGGGCTAGACAGGTGTAAAGATTTTGGTAAGAGTATAGGAAAATCATATTGAAAGTCAAGGAGTTCTAATCACAAAGTGATTAGAGCTTCTTGACTTTATTGCATTCAATCATAATGATACTTATTAAATAACTTCATTATTTTTAATTTTTGATTTAAATCATATTTTTATAATTAGAATAAATATAGAATAGAGCCATAGGAAAGCAAGAACATATGAAAATAAATTAATATTGGAGGGACACATTATGAAGAAAAACATTATGCTAAGTGAAAAAATATTTTGGGTTGGTAAGGTTGATGATAGAGAGGTACCTTTCCATAGACTAACATTAACTAAAGGAACCACTTATAATAGTTATTTATTAATGACTGAAAAACCTACAGTGATTGATACTGTTGATATAAGCTTTGGTAGAGAATTTGTAGAAAATTTAAAGAATATAATTGAACTTGATAGAATTAAATTCATTGTAATTAATCACACTGAACCTGATCATTCTGGTGCCCTTGGGAGTTTGGCGGCTAGAGCTAAAAATGCAGTAATTGTGTGCACAAAGCTGGCTGTAGCTGAACTTAAGGAAATGTATAATCTTCATAATAGAGAGTTTTTAGTTGTGGGGGATGGGGATACTCTTGATATAGGCGGCAAGACCCTAAAATTCATAGAGACGCCTTATCTTCATACGCAGGAGACTATGATAACTTATTGCATCGATGATAAAATTTTATTCCCTTGCGATATCTTTAGTACCCACGTAGCTAACTATGAGTATTTTAATGATATGGCAAAAGACGATATCAATGATGACTATATTGGCTACTACAAATTAATAATGCACCCACATAGAAGATATGTTCAGAATATGATCGAAAAAATTAGAGATTTAGACATAAAGATAATAGCACCATCCCATGGATTTATTATTAGAAATAACGTTCAAAGTTTTATAGATATTTATGATAATATGAGTAAGAATACAGAGGTAGGTAAAAAAACACTTATTTTATACTCGACTATGACAGGTAGGACAAAAAAAATTGCTGATATTTTTAAGGAAAAATTTGAGGAGCAAAATATAGCTTCCCAAATCATGGATGTAAATAAAATACCAAAAGAAGAAGTAATGAAGGCTATCAATGAAGCCGATGCAATTTTCTTTGGCAGCTCTACCAAATATGCAGATATGATTGGAAATATGGAAGATATATTGAAGAATCTTCATGAAATAAATCTAGAAGATAAGATAGGGGCGGCATTTGGTTCTTATGGTTGGAGTGGAGAAGCTGTGGAAGTAGTTCAGGATTACTTAAAGGAAACCGATATTAAAGTTTTGAATACTTCTGATGTAATTAAGTCGACTGGTATGGTCGATATAGAATTCCCACTAAGGATTAGGTTTTCACCAAGCGAAGATAACATAAAGAGCATTGAAAGGGCAGTTGTCTATACTGCTGATTTATTACTTAGTACAATTTAAAATATGAGGAGGTATTTATTATGGGAAAAATTATAAATAAAAATCAAAGCCTTGGAGAAATAGTTTCAACTTTCCCAGGTTCTACAGAGACCTTTAACCGGTATAAAATAGATTATTGCTGTGGTGGACATGATACGTTAGCGGAAGCCTTGGAGGTCAGAGATTTAGACGCTGATGAAATTATTGAAGAACTTAATAACGAGTACGAGGAGTTTATAAAAACTAATTCAGAGTATAAAGACTGGAGAAAAGAAAAACCTTCCACCTTAATAAGACACATAGTAGAAACACATCATGAATTTACCAAAAAACAGCTTAAAGAAATAGATACTCTATTATTAAAAGTACTCAAGGTACATTTTAAGCTTCATAGTGAAGAACTATTAAAGGTGCACAAATATTTTGGAACCTTGAAAACAGAGCTAGAAGAGCACCTTATCAAAGAAGAGGAGAATCTATTTCCCCTTATTGAAAATTTTGAAATAACAAAGGATGATAGTGTCTTATCAAAAATACATCAGGTAATAAAGGATACGGAGGATGAGCATGATGCTGCCGGAAATATAATTAAAGAATTAGAGAAGATAACCAGAGATTTCAATGCTCCAGAAGGGGCTTGCACTTCTTTCAAACTTGTATATACAAAACTTCATGACTTAGAAAAAGATTTATTTATTCATATTTATCTGGAAAACAGTGTTTTGTTTAATATGCTTTGGCAGAAAAAGAGTTGCTCTATAAATTAATTTTTAGAGTAAAATTATTATTATAGGAGTTCAAATATGGAAAATAAAAATATAAAAGTTGTTGTATCAGGAGACATATGTGTAAATTTGTTGCAAAGGATAACATACCCTCAGAATAATACTGGTTTGAATTGGCAAACTAATTTAAATATGCATAGTAATTTAAAACCGGGGCAAGCTTTGCTTCTATCAAAACTTGTATCTTTGGCAACAGGAGCATCTGTACTTTCACCACAGATGCATGATATAGAATTGATTCTACCAGGAGAGGTTCTTAGCGCTAGTGCAGAGTTAGAGCTTTTTCCGAAATTTGATGATAAAAACAATAATGAAAAAGTTTATAGAATAAGGCGTTTTATGGGTTTTACAGGGCCGGTTTCTGGTGTACCGAGGTTGCTTCCGATTATTAACGACGACGCTAATGCAGATATAATTATATTAGATGACGAAAATAATGGATTTAACTCTAATAAAGAATTTTGGCCTTTAGCTTTAAAGTCATCCGAAACATCACCAATAATCTTATATAAAATGGTTAATCCTATTGATTCTAGTGCACTTTGGAAATGCCTACAAAAATTTCATAAAGAAAAGACAATAGTAATTATAAATGGTGATGATTTGCGTTCGAAGGGAGTTAATATAAGTAAAAGTCTTTCTTGGGAAAGGACAGCGCAAGATTTTGTTTGGCAAATTAATAATAATCCAAATCTTGCTTTTCTCGCAAGTTGCCGCCATCTTATAGTACCTTTTGGTCTTGAAGGTGCCATCTATTATAAAAATGAAGGTGTGCCTGAAATTAAATTGTATTTCCTACCATATGAATTTGAAGGAGGCTTTATTAAAGACTCCCAAGGTAAAATGTACGGACTTACCTCCAGTTTTGTTGCAGGACTTGCAAGCACTATTGTTTCAGGAAATCAAGATAATGAAGAATTATCTGAATTGATAAGCATAGGAATACGTAAAGGGACTGTTTCTGCTCAAAAATATTTTATTGAGGGATTTGGTGAAAATGTTGAAAAATCTCAATTTTTAAGTTCAGATATATTTGTTGAAAAAGAAAATGATTTTGTACATACGGAGCATGTACAGGATGTATTAGTACCTACTTCAACTAATCCTAATTGTCGTGCTTGTTGGTATATTTTAAAAGACAAAAGCGCTACTAACTTAGCAGAGATAGCTTATGACATTGTTAAAAATGGAGTGAAAAGTGCACTTGAATTTATACCAATAGCCCGATTTGGAAAGCTAACAACAGTTGATAAGGCAGAAATAGAAAGCTATAGGAGCATTAAAAATCTTATGCTTGAGTATATCTCAACTAAAAACACAGTTCGGCCTCTTTCAATTGCAGTATTTGGAACGCCTGGGTCTGGAAAATCTTTTGGTATACTGGAAGTAGCTAATAGCATTGCGTCAAATTTAATTAAAAAATTAGATTTTAATTTATCTCAATTCCGTACACCATTAGATTTAGCAATTGCTTTTCGTAAAGTAAGTGATATTGCATTGGAAGGAAAAATTCCATTAGTTTTTTTTGATGAATTTGATTCTGTTATCGAAGGAAAACTTGGATGGTTAAAATATTTCTTAGCACCTATGCAGGATGGTGTATTTAGAGAAGGAGATTCTATTCATCCTATTGGAAAAGCTATTTTTGTATTTGCTGGGGGAACAAGCAGTACTCTCAAAGGATTTTGTGGAGAAGACCTTGAAAATGAAAAAGAACAAAAACAGTTTTTACTTGAATTTAAAAATGCGAAGGGTCCTGACTTTTTAAGTCGTTTGAGGGGTTACGTAAATATCCTTGGGCCAAATCAAACCGATAATAAGTTGGATTCTTTATTTATAATTCGAAGGGCAATGTTATTACGTTCACTTTTGGAGCGTAAGGTACCTCATCTTATAAATAACAAAAAAGAGGCTCAAATTGATAATGGGGTATTACGGGCGCTTCTTAAAATTCCAAGGTATAAGCATGAATCAAGGTCTATGGAAGCAATACTCGAGATGAGCATGCTAACTAATGCGAAAAAATGGGAACAATCTCATCTACCTTCTAAAGAACAGCTACAACTACATGTAGATGAAGAACAATTTTTACGCCATTTAATGCATGATGCATTCTATAGTGAAAAAATTGAAAGTCTTGCAACTGCTATTTATGAAAATAACAGAAATATGAATGGGGATTTTATAATGCCATGGCAGGATCTTCGTGAAGAGCTTAAAAATTTCAACCGTGATCAAGCAAAAAATATTCCTAATGCCTTACTTAAAATTAATTATGATGTTGTTTCTGTTAAAGAAAAACCAGCATTTATAGAATTTACAATTAAAGAATTAAATGCCTTAGCTAAGAAGGAGCATATGCGTTGGTATTATCATAGAAAAAAGGTTGGCTTTAAATATGGTGAAGTTGAAGATAATAAGAAAAAAACTAATCCTGCACTTGTACCTTGGGGCAAGCTGACAGAAGAGAAGAAAAATAAGGTATGCCAAATGATTAAGATTTGGCCAGAAATATTGGCCAAATCAAATTTTAAGATAGAACCACTAAAGAGTCTATGTCATTGTGAGACTATACTTTAACGACATTTCAGAAGGTGCAGCTCCGCAGGAGATGATTTAACTAGAAAATAACTTTAAATGAAAAAGGGAATAATAAAAAATAAATATTAGAATAAGATGGGTGATATAAATGGCTAAAAGAATCGTAATCGTAGGGACTGGTATTGCATCAGTAACAGCAATCAAGGCAATTAGAGAAATAGATTTAGGTTCAGAGATATGTTTGATCGGACAAGAAAAATTTTATCCATATAACCGAATAAGGCTGTCGAAGGGTATATTTGATGACCTGGAGGAAAATAACATACTTCTTCAAAAAAAAGAGTGGTATGAGCAAAATAAAGTAAAAATAATTATTAATACAAAGGTATTGAATATAAATACAGATAGCCTTGAATTAATATTATGCGATGGACGTAAAATAAAGTATGATAAATTGCTAATAGCAACTGGATCCAGCAATAATATACCACCAATTGATGGTATAGGTAAAGAAGGTGTCTACACATTAAGAGGCCTTAATGATGCTTTAAATATTAAAGATAGCCTCAATGCAAGTGCACAAGTGATAGTTATTGGAGGTGGAATACAAGGAATTGAAATGGCTTGGATATTACATCAGCATGGCAAAAAGGTTACGATTGTTGAATTGCAATCAAGGCTTATGCCTCTCCAATTAGAGAATAAAGCATCAGAAATATTAAAGGATATAATGCATGGTTATGGGATAGAAATACTAACAAATACTGGTGTAGTTAAAATAACAGGAGATGCTAAAGTAGCAGGCATTCTTATAGACAAAGAAGTGGAATTAAAATGTAATATGATTGTGTATTCCACAGGAATTAAACCTAATAAAGAACTAATCGCGTATACTAAAGTTAAAGCAGTAAGAGGAATATTAGTAAACAATAAAATGGAAACCAACATAGAAAATATTTATGCAGCAGGAGATATTGCTGAATATGATAATGAAGTTAATGGACTATGGAATATTGCTATAGCACAAGGAAAAGTTGCAGGTTACAACATTGCTGGGAAGGAAACTGTTTATGAAAAAATAATCCCAGTTACAACATTAAATGCTTTTGGCATTTCGTTATTTTCTATGGGGTGCATTGATGAATTAGAGTCTACAAAGGTACTAATAGATGAAGATACTAATCTTAAAATTTATAAAAAAATATTTATAAAAAATAATAAGGTAATCGGTGCGATTGTTATAGGTGATATGAAAAGATCGCCACTTCTTAAATCAGCTATAGAAAAGGGAATAACGGTAGGTGATGTTGATCTATCTGTTGATGAGTTGTTGGATAAGTTGAAGAACAATAAATAATGGTAAGAGTATAGTGAAAATTATAGGGGAGACTATAATATTAAGTAAATTTAAAGGGGATGTTTTTATGGATAAATACGTTTGTTTGGTGTGTGGATACATTTATGATCCAGAAGAAGGAGATTCAGATGGCGGAATAAAACAAGGTACTAAATTTGAGGATATACCAGAAGATTGGGTTTGTCCATTATGTGGAGTTCCAAAATCAGACTTCGAAAAAGTTGAATAAAGTTTCGTCTACATTTAAAGTTACGGCTTAAATCTTTTCTAATAACTATATTGAAGGGGTGATATTAATGAAGGCTCACGTTGATAAAGATATATGCATTGGATGTGGATTATGCCCAGGGGTATGTCCAGAAATCTTTCAAATGGAAGATGACGGAAAAGCTGTGGCATCGCCAGATGAAGTGGCAGAAAATCTTGTAAGTAGTGCAAAAAAAGCAGAAGAACAATGCCCTGTTGATGCAATTTCTGTAGAATAGTAATATCATAATAAAAAATATAATAAACTGAAAACTTGTGTTGTCAACAAGAAAATCATATTGAAAGCCAAGGAGATTTAATCACAAAGTGATTAAATCTCCTTGACTTTAGTGCATTTAAAATATAATAAAACTGAAGAAGAGCCCTAAGGCTCTAGTTATATGCATATCCAAAAGATTTATGGAAGGGTTAGGGAGTAGAAAACCTTTGCAAAAGAAAGACATTCAATATAGAATATTAATAACAGCATATAACAAATTAACATACTTATATGTTAAACAACCAATTTGAAAATGTGGTTAAAATAATTTAAATGGAGTGGTGTTATAATGAACAACATTTTAGAAATTATTAAAAACGGAACCTTAACCTACGAGCAAAAGGTATTAACCCTCGCTAGAGCAGCGGAAGACAGTATAGACGTTCTAAATATTAGAAGGGATACTCAGATGCTTCGCGATGAGGGAATAATATGTGATCTTTTTGAAGGCCATGCACCGTATAGACCTAGGTATATAGTACCTAACTATCAGAAATTCATGAAAAATGGAAGTGAATTTTTAGGACTCACGCCACCAAAGGATATTTGGGAGGCTACAAATAGTTTATTAATATTATACAGACATGTGCCATCAATTTCTTCATTCCCAGTATATATAGGGAATATTGATTATCTCTTGGAACCGTTTGTCTTAGATGAAGAAGAAGCTTTTCATGCTATAAAATTATTTTTAACACATATAGACAGAACCATAACAGATTCTTTTTGTCATGCAAATATAGGGCCAGAAGATACTAAGGCAGGAAGATTAATATTAAGAGCGGAAAGAGAACTGCAAAATGCAATTCCTAACTTAACTTTAAAATATAGTACAAGTACTCCAGATGATTTTGCTATTGATGCAATTAACACTGCCTTAATAACTGCAAAACCAAGTTTTGCTAATCATGAAATGTTCTCAAATGAGTTTGCTGGGAATTACGGTATAGTTAGTTGCTATAATGGATTAACTATAGGTGGGGGAAGTTACACTTTATCTAGATTAAATTTAGCGAGGCTTGCTAAAAAAGCAAAAAACCAAGATGAATTTATAAATGTTATATTGCCGGATGCAGTAGAGAAAATGGCTGGGTATATGCGTGAAAGAATTAGATTTTTAGTGGAGGAAAGTGGTTTCTTTGAGACCAATTTCTTAGTAAGGGAAGGATTAATAAGTAAAGATAACTTCACAGGCATGTTTGGGATGTTTGGACTTGCTGAATGTGTAAATTGTTTTATTGATTCTTCTAAATTAGAAAATAGGTTTGGCCATAGTGAAATAGCTAATACTTTAGGATATAGAATTATTGAAAAGTTAGAATCTGAGGTTAATAAATATAATGATCCTCACTGCAATATATCGAAAGGTAGATATCTGTTACATGCTCAAGTGGGTATTGATTCTGATATGGGAATAAGTCCAGGATGCAGGATTCCAATTGGAGATGAACCTGAACTTCCACAGCATATAGTGGAGTCTGCTAAATTTCATAAGTTCTTTCCCTCAGGAATAGGCGATATATTTAATTTTGATAGCACGGTTAAAAGTAATCCGGAGTATGTGCTTGATATTATCAAGGGTGCTTTTAAAAAACAAATGAGATATTTTTCAGCATATTCTACTGATTGTGATGTAATAAGAATTACTGGATATCTTGTTAAAAGATCAGAAATGAAAAAATTGCAAGAGGGGCATCAGGTGTTACAGGATACAGTAGCATTAGGACTTGGGGCAGTTCTGAATCAAAAGGTACTGGAAAGAAAGGTAAGAAAAAATGATTAAGGGATTAGTTAACCGAATTATTCCCTTTAGCTCGGTGGATGGACCGGGAAATAGGACTGCCATATTCTTGCAAGGGTGTAATTTTAACTGTTCTTATTGTCACAACCCGGAGACTATAAATATTTGTAATAGTTGTGGGGAATGCATAGATGCTTGCCATTATAATGCATTACAATTTAAGTCCTCTAATGTAGTATGGGATAAAAGAGCCTGTAGTAAATGTGATGAATGTATAAGATTTTGCAAAAGGAATAGCTCCCCTAGAGCACAAAGCATGACTGTAGAAGAAGTCGTACGCGAGATAGAGAAGAATAAAGTTTTTATCGCGGGGATTACAGTCTCAGGTGGTGAGTGCACCCTTCAAAGTGAGTTTTTAATACATTTATTTAGAGAAGTTAAAAAAATGAATTTAACATGTTTTGTGGATACCAATGGTTCGGTACCTTTATGGGAACATGAAGAGCTAGTGGATGTAATGGATATGGCAATGGTAGATATAAAATCCTATAATAACGAGGAACATAAGAGACTTACGGGTATGGAAAATACTATTGTTATAGAAAATGTAAAATATTTAGCTAAGTTAAATAAAATTTATGAGATTAGAACGGTTGTTGTACCAGAAGTTTTAGAGAATCACAATAATGTAGATAAAATCAGCAAGTTTATTGCGCTATTAAATCCAGATATAAGATATAAACTTATAAAATATAGGCAAATGGGCGTACGATCTGAAATCATAAACAGTTACACTCCTAAGGAGGAATTCATGGAGGAATTAGGAGAGATAGCGACGTATAATGGTTGCAGAAGTGTAGTTATAGTATAGTAATTATTAGAAACCTCACAAAATGTGAGGTTTTTAGTTTACCTACCGTTGTTGGATACTGAGAAATTGGTATCTTTTTTAGATTCTGGAATAGCTTAATAGTAGGAGATATAATGTAGGTACCTTTATATTTCTAACGATATAAGATATTACCTTCTTTAATAGAAGGTAATATCTTATAGGGGCGGTGAATAAGATGAATTGGAAAGAAGAATTAGTTTTACAATTAAGAAATTTGACTATTGATAAAAGCATTATTGGCAGAGCAATGCAAAACTTTGTTGAGGTATTTAATAGTAATCTAGACAAATACAATATAAAGAATATTCGAGCAACAACAGATTCAAATGAATATATAGATATAAAGTATTATAAAAAAATCAAAATAGAATGTTCTGATAAAAATGTTACTTTTATTTTATTTAACAAAGATAGGATTCAGCAAAACATATCTATTAAATTAAGTATTGCTGAAAAAGTAGGAGGTTATTTTATTCAGTATATTAATACGGAAGAGCGTAACCCAAAATTGAGAGCATTTATTGATGAAAATACTATTGATGGAATTTTTGAAGATTTATTTGAATTGAATGAAGAAATAATAACTATGAATGAAGAAACAATCAATTAAATAATAAAGAGCATCCGCTTGGATGCTCTTTATTATTCAAAACATCTTATTTCCCACGTGCTAGGCCTCTATCCATTTTCATTTTTTCTCTTAATTATAGCACTGATAATAACATTTCTATTCTGGTTTATTGTAAAATAATCATATTAATTACATCATCTGGTGCTAATTTAATTAGTTAAAAGTATTTTAATTAATTAATTGGTTAAAAATGGTGGTAATTTATTTAATTTACGATATAATATAAGTACTAGTGGTCTAAATTTATTGTATAATTGTGTCAATAATTGACAGAGAGCTTCCAGTATTTCATACAAGGGATGATATTCTTGGAAGACTTACGATAACTGTAAATAATACATAGGTAAATAACTCAGAAGTAAGAGATTATTCAGTTGATACTAATAAATTTAAAGAAACTCTACATTTTAATATGTTTAGAGAAAGCAGCAAAGAAAGAAGGTAATAAAAGCAAGTAATTGATAGGAGGACTAACATATGAAAAAGAAATTCAAGATGCCAACGGCTTATACTATTTTAGCTATTATAATTGTAATGGTAGCGATTCTTACATGGATAGTGCCAGCAGGACAATATAACTTTCTAGATCCAAACGCTGATAAACTACAGCTTATCCCAGGAACATATCACGCAGTTCCTTCAAACCCACAGGGTTTTAAAGATATTGTTTTAGCTCCTATAATTGGATTCTATGACGCAGTAGATGTTATATTATTCGTTATTGTAATAGGTGGATTCTTAGGAACAGTTATGAAGACTGGGGCAATAGATGCAGGTATAGGTAGACTTGTTAAAAAGCTAGCTGGAAAAGAACGATGGCTTATACCATTGATAATGCTATTCTTCACAATAGGGGGAACAACTTTCGGTATGGATGAAGAAACACTAGCATTCTTCCCAATATTAATACCAGTGTTTCTTGCAGCTGGGTATGACACGCTTACAGCAGTTGCCGTTATAAAGCTAGGGTCAGGAATGGCAGCTATGGCATCTTTAACTAGCCCATTTGCTATTAGTATAGCATGTAAATTTGCCGGCATTTCCATTGGTGAAGGAATTGGAATAAGAATGGTACTTCTTGTTACTTTTGTAGCTTTAGGTATATTCTGGACTATGAAATATGGTGAAAGGGTTAAGGCAGATCCTACTAAATCATTGATTTATGATTTGCACCATGGACACAAGAAGCATTTTCTTGGAAACAGGAATGAAAACGATATCCCTGAATTAACAGGTAGAAGAAAACTTATACTTACTGTTTTTGGGTTAACTTTCGTAGTAATGGTAATGGGAATTATTCCGTTTAGTGATTTAGGTATTAAATTCATTCCAACACTAGGCTGGTGGTTTGGTGAACTCGCAGGAGTATTCCTTGTATCTAGTATAATTATAGCTATAATAGCAGGGTATAAAGAGGAAAAATTCCTTCCTATTTTTATAGACGGTGCACGTGATTTGTTAGGGGTTGCGATAATAATAGGTTTGGCAAGGGGTATTACTGTTGTAATGGATGCAGGACATATTTCTGACACAGTTTTACATTTGGGCGAAATTTGTCTTAAAGGAAAAGGATCAATTGGGTTCACTGTATTTACTTATTTATTCTATTTACCTATGTCATTCTTAATACCTTCAACATCAGGGCTTGCAACTGTTACGATGCCAATTCTGGCACCTTTAGCCGACTTTTCTGCTGTGCCAAGACATATAGTAATAACTGCTTATCAAGCTGCAAATGGATTGTTAAGCTTATTTTCACCAACATGTCCGGTTATTATGGCTGGATTAGTTATGGGTAAAGTACCATATGAGAGATGGTTTAAATTCATATGGAAGTTGATAGTAATAACATTTGTTGTTACACTTGTACTTTTAGTATTATCTATGTTTGTATATAGATAAATAATATATTTTAATAGTATGATGTATTTATATGAAAATGATGAAGACCACTAGGCAACAGTATAATGTACCTTATAGAGTAGACAGCTAGAAAAGCCTACCCTATAGGGTACTTTTATATATAATTAAACATTATTGTCATGAATTTTCTTAGGATATGGAAATTTTAAAAACTATTCACCTTCTAAAAAATTATGGATGTAAGGTTTGTGGTTGACTCTCATGACTTGTGATTTCGAATATAAGATGTACTAGGACCACCTCACAAAATGTGAGGTTTTTAGTTTATAGAGTTAAGTTACAAATATAAAAGTAGTATCTATTTATAATTCGTCTAAAAGCTCATTTTCATAGTGGACTACGACCAGCATTCAACATTGACCTAGGCATAGTAGCATGGTAATATATTCTTATTAGGCGATTATATGGATAAAGATTATTTAGTAACTGAATCAAATTATTTTAATATGTAAAGTACTATATAATACTTTACATATTAAAGATTTTAAATATAGAGTAAAAAAGGAGGGATCATTTTGACAAAAAAACTTACAGAAATGACAAGATCCTCTGGTTGAGCAGCTAAAATAGGGCCGGAGGCTCTCTCTAAAATATTAAACCAATTACCTAAAATGGTGGATGAAAATTTGATTGTCGGAATTGAAACTTCCGATGATGCAGCTGTTTATAAGATAAATGATGAAATGGCAATGATACAAACTTTGGATTTTTTCACTCCTGTAGTGGATGATCCATATACTTTTGGACAAATTGCAGCGGCGAATTCTTTAAGCGACATATATGCAATGGGAGGGAAACCAACGCTTGCACTTAATATAGTTTGTTTTCCGACCTGCATTTCTATGGATATACTTGGAGAAATACTTAGAGGTGGAGCAGATAAAGTAATTGAAGCAGGAGCAATTGTCATAGGAGGACATTCAGTTGATGATAATGAGCCCAAATATGGCTTATCAGTCACTGGTTTTGTGCATCCGGATAAAATTCTGAAAAATTATGGATGTGAGGTTTGCGATGTACTGATACTTACAAAACCTTTAGGTACGGGTATAGTGAACACTGCAATAAAAGGAGGCGTCGCGTCTGTTAATGCATATAATCAAGCAGTAAAGGTTATGACTACTTTGAATAAATATGCTGGAGAAATAATAGCATCACATGAAATAAACGCATGTACTGATATAACTGGATTTGGAATTATGGGGCACTGCTTTGAAATGGCTAAGGCTTCAAAAGTTACACTAAAGCTTTGGAAGAATAAAATACCATATATCAAAGAGGCAAAAGAGTACGCTGAAATGGGTTTAGTACCGGCAGGTTCTTATAAAAATAGGGATTATATAAAAGAGGAATACGAGCTTAGAAATATTGAACCTTGGCTGGAGGATATTATATTTGATCCTCAGACATCTGGAGGACTACTGGTTTCATGTACTAAAAGAGAAGCTGAAAAACTAATTGAAGAACTTTCAGAACTTGAATTGAAATCTGAAATTATTGGTGAAGTTCTTGAATATGGAGATAAATATATTATTGTAGAGTAAAAACAGAATGGAGAATAAAAATGGAAAAAAATTTACTGCTACGAAAATTACCAAAAATTGATGGTCTTTTAAATGAAGCTTTTGTAATTGATGTTTTGTTAAACACATCGAGAGTCAAGGTTGTTGATGCACTTAGGGAAACAATTGATCTATTTAGGAAAAACATTTTATCTGGAGATTTAGAAAACTTTGAAACAAATGATATCCTTGAGCAATTTAAAAGAAATATAGAGGAAAAAAAATCTGTAAGTTTAAAAAAGATAATCAATTGCACTGGAGTAATTATTCATACAAATTTGGGAAGGTCGAGGCTTTCGAAAAATGCAGTAGAAGGTGTATTAAATATAGCTAACAATTATAGCAATCTTGAATATAACTTAGCTGATGGGAAAAGGGGATCTAGATACAGTCATGTTGAAGATATCCTTACGAAAATTACAGGGGCCGAAGCTGCATTGGTTGTTAATAATAATGCCGCAGCAGTACTTTTGGCTTTAAATACACTGTGCAGCGGGAAGGAAGCGATTGTATCAAGAGGACAGCTTGTAGAAATTGGTGGATCTTTTAGAATACCAGATGTAATGAGATTTAGCGGCGCAAAGCTAATAGAGGTTGGAACAACTAACAGAACCCACCCTCATGATTATGAGAGTAACATAAATGAAAATACGGGTGTATTATTAAAAGTACATACTTCAAACTTTAAAATTCTTGGGTATACACTTGAGGTTCCTAATGAGGAATTAGTTGAAATAGGACTTAAGAATGACATTCCAGTAATTGAAGATATTGGTAGTGGAACTCTAGTTGATTTTTCAAAGTACGGTTTTACTCATGAACCAACAGTTCAAGAAAGTGTAAAAAAAGGGGTAGATGTTATTACATTTAGCGGAGATAAGATGCTCGGAGGACCTCAAGCCGGGATTATAGTAGGTAAAAAGAAATACATAGATATGATGAAAAAAAACCAACTTACTAGAGCACTTAGGATTGATAAAATGACTCTTGCGGCGCTTGAAGGAACACTTAAATATTACTTTGATGAAAATGAAGCTGTGGAAAACATTCCTACACTTTATATGATATTAAGCTCTAAGGAGCTTCATAAAAAAAGAGCGTTGAAGCTTAAAAGAAAGCTTAATTCAAATTCAGAAAATTTTACATTTAAAGTTTGCGAAGATTTTTCTATGGTAGGTGGGGGTTCAATGCCCGAGGCACGGATAGCGACCTTTGTAATTAAAGTTAAAAGTAGTAATTTACCCTCAGAGGAAATTGAAAAGAGGCTTAGGCTAAATAAAGTTCCGATTATAGTACGCGTAAGTAATGATGAGGTCATACTCGATTTAAGGACCATTGCTGATAATGATTTTGAAGTAATATCAGAAGCTTTTAAAAAAATGGATCTAAATTGAAATTTTATTTGGGGTGGTGATAACTATGAAACATATTATAATTGGTACAGCGGGGCATATAGATCATGGTAAAACATCACTCGTAAAAGCACTTACAGGTAGAGAAACTGATACCTTAAAGGAAGAAAAAGACAGAGGAATATCGATAAATTTAGGGTTTGCCTGTTTTGATCTCCCGTCTGGAAGAAGAGCAGGAATAATAGATGTTCCTGGTCATGAGAAATTTATTAAAAATATGCTGGCGGGTGTAAGTTCTATTGATATAGTTTTAATGGTAATTGCTGCTGATGAGGGTATTATGCCTCAGACAAAAGAGCATTTTGAAATACTTCAACTACTTGATGTAAAAAAAGGAATTATTGTGCTTACTAAAATTGACATGGTGGAAGAAGAATGGCTTTCAATGGTAAAAGATGACGTTAAGGAGCAATTTAAAGACAGTTTCCTAGAGAATGCACAAGTCCATTGCGTATCATCTAAAACTAGGCAAGGAATATCGGAACTTGCATGTGAGATAGATACGATGACGCAGGAGGTACGTTCAAAGGATATAACAGGGCATTTTAGGCTTCCTGTTGATAGGGTATTTTCGGTAAGTGGTTTTGGAACTGTTGTAACTGGTACTGTTATTAGCGGTAAAATTGAAGAAGGGCAAACAGTTATGATGTACCCCTCAAAATTAATGTCCAAAATAAGAGGAATTCAAGTGCATGATAATCCAGTTAAAATTGCAGAGGCAGGTCAAAGGTGTGCAATAAATCTTGCAAATGTTAAAACAAAAGATATCGAAAGAGGAGATGTTATTTCAATAGAAAGCGTAATGGAGCCATCTCTTATGGTAGATTGTAAGATTTACTATTTATTGAGCAATTCAAAACCTCTTGTAAATAGACAAAGGGTAAGATTGTACCATGGAACAAGTGAAATTATTTGCAGAGTAGTAATACTTGACCTTGAGGAAATAAATCCTGGAGAGGAAGCGTATGTACAGCTTAGGCTTGAAAAGCCTCTTACAGCTCAAAGAAATGATAGATTTGTAATTAGAAATTATTCACCAATGTATACGATTGGTGGAGGCTCGATAATAGAGCCCTCAGCGCCAAAGGCTAAGAGGTTTCATGATGACTACATAGAAGAGCTTAAAATAAAAGAAAGTGGGCACTCTGAGAGTATTATTGAAAAAACTGTAGAAAAATTAAGCTCAGAATTTCCAAGGATTTCTGGTATATTGAAATCATTAGGTAAGAATGAAGGGGATGTTCAGGAAAAACTTGACATTTTAGTTTTAAATCAAAAGCTACTAAAGCTTAAAGGTGGAGATTCTCCAGTTTATATTCATATAAACTATTTAAATAAAAAGGTAAATACTCTTTTAAAGCTTGCTTCGGATTATCATAAAAGTAACCCGCTCAAGCTTGGAATCTCAAAGGAAGAAATTAAAATAAAAGTATTTGGAAAAAATATAAAACAGAAGACCTATGATGATTTGCTATTTGGGCTTGAGCAAAAAAAAGTAATTAATCTTAAAAGCAAGTTTATAGGTGAATATGGCTATGAAATAGTACTTACCAAAGAGCAACAATCAGAAAGAAACACAATAATAAAAGTCTTTGAAGATGCACATTATATCCCACCCAAATATGAGGAGTTGCTCGAGACTTCAAAGGATAAAAAGATTTTTACTATGGTATTTGAACTACTACTTGATGAAGAAATACTCTTTAAAATAAACACAGAATGCTACTTATTAAATGACTATTATAAAGAAGTAAAGGATAAGGTTAAAAAATATATTGATGAAAATGAAAGTATTACTATTGCACAGTTTAAAGACATGATGAATACTAATAGAAAATATGGACTTATTTTACTAGAACATTTAGATGGAATAAAATTCACTAAACGTGTGGGAGATAGTAGGGTACTTTTATAGCAGGTGAAATAAAATTTAATTTTACAAAAGATATCATAGTGTGAGCATCTGTGATAAAATGGTACTAGAGTTAAATTTTTATGGGAGTAGATAGGTGCTGGTGTGCCTGCCAGTCTTCAAAACTGTGTTGACCTGCTAAGACCAGGTTGGGTGTGTTCGATTCACACATATTCCCGCCAATTAAATTTAAAGCCTTGAGGGGCTTTTTTTTAGTTCTATTAAATCATCTCATGCGGAGATGCAATATCAACGACTTCAGAAGGAGATTTACCTCTTTGTAGACCTCTGGAGTAGATAACAATTCTTAATTGTTATCTACTCCACTTCAGAACGGGTTAAAAGTGGTATGGCTAATGCTAAATCTGAGGGTGAAATAATCGGTATAGCTAGAACAAGTATGGATGATATACCAATAGCAGTAACAAAAGCCTATGAACTATTAAGAAATTGCAAAATAAATAAGGGCGAATGTGCTAGAATGTGTGACATATTAAGACCAAGTTTGCATAAATATACTAAGAATATTGAAAAAGAAGAAGGGTTAGTATGATATAAAATATATATAATTTGATTAACATTTTTAAAAATTCAAAAATAAAAGGAGTAAAAATGAGGGGCAAAAATATATCTAGTAGAACAGAAAAAAGGAATGCGATGACCTATATTATATATGAATTATTAAAAGGAAAAAAACTTTCAACAAAGGAAATGGCAGAATTAGTGGGAAAAGATCAAAGAACATGTGAAAGATATGTAAAAGAAATAGAAGAAAGTGATTTGCCTATAAGGAGAGAAGTATCTCAATATTATCTCAATACGGATGAGGGGTATTTGCCTTTTTATTTATCTAAGGAAAAAATAAATCTGCTTTATATTTCACTAATATCTTTTAGTGCATTTGGTAGAGATTTAAAACTTGTAAATGAGGTGATTAAGCAGATAGAAGAACTAGTATCTCCAAGAGATAAAGAGTTGATGGACAGTATAAAGGGAAATCTTGTGGTTAAAAGAAGATATGAGATTATAACAGCTAATAGTTACAGTAGTTATGAAATATTTATGTTGTTGCTTGAAGCTTTTAGTAAAAGACGTTGCATTAAAATTAAATACAACTCTAGGAGAAATAATGATTATAGGGTAATAGATGTTTATGGTTTTTGTTTAGCAAAAGAAACTTACTATATAAATGCCTATTGCCACAAGGTAGATAAAATTCTTATGTTTAGAGTAGATAGGATTACGGAATGCACTCTAGAGGATACATATTATTGCATTTCAGAGGAATTCAATTTGAAACAATATTATAAATATACTTGGGAAGTGGAAAAATCAAAAGAACCCTTTGATTTTGAAATTTTGTTTTGTGGTAGGTCTATTAATAATATTAGAGAAAGAAAATGGTGTGAAAACCAGGAAATAACTAATAAGAATGAAGGCACTATTTTATTTGAAGGGACTACATCTTCAAAGATAGAATTTGAAAAGTGGATTTTAAGTTTTGGGAGTGAAGCAAAGGTTATTAAACCATTGTGGTTAAAAGAAATAATAAAAGAAGAATTAAATAAGGCGATTATATTATACGATTAAGAATTTAACAATATTTTAGCAACACAGGTGGTAATTTAATAGTTAAAGAGCGACAATAAGTGTGTCGCTCTTTAATTTTAAACATATTTAGTATTGAAATTCTTATTTTAATAGTAGTATAATGTAATTGATAAACTAAATATAGAAAATAAATTATAATGTGGTTAAAAATACAAAGGAAAAAATGTAAATTATCTATAAGTATATTGTGACAAATTAAAGAAAGAGGGTGAGAATATTAGTAAGGATAAATTAAAAGAGATGTTTAAATTAAGATTAGTTACGTTAAAAGAAACAAGCGTAATTAATGACTATTATGAAAAGATAGTAAACAAAGGTTTGAAAAAATATAAAAAAATAGTTCAATATGGAATGAAAAAAAATCAAACATTATTCAGCCATGTGCTTGATATGATTGGGGTTCTAGATGGAATTAGAAATATCTTGCCAGTAGATGAATTGGAATTAAGAGTATTAATGGTTGCTATAACAATACATGATCTTAATAAGTTAGAGGAACATGCTGAAAAGTCATATTCAAGAATTATTTCAGAACAAAATAATAGAGGTGAATATGAAAATATACTTAGTGAATGTGAAGTACTAAGCATTAAAGACTTCTTTCCACAGTACAAGGAATATATAGAGGACATTAGAGCTATAATAGGTCAACATTCTGCACATACCAGTGCTTTTGCAGAAAATCTGATTTGTAATCCTGAAAGATACAAATTAGGGGATGAAAAAATAGAGATATTAATTTCTATAATAAGAGCGTTGGATGTATTAGATTTATCTAAGACTATGGATGAGGAGGAAAAGAAAAGACAATTTTTAACTCATATTAATAATGCAACAAAATACAAGAGTAAACAGTATAAATTGGTTACACATACTATAAGTGAAGACAGAGGGATACTTACAAATATATGTCATAATACTGTGGTTAAATTTTTGGAGGAGAAAGCATTTATTGATGTTGCCTATTATAAAGAAGGAGTTCTTTATTTAGTCGAGGACAAAGAAATACTTTTTAATGAAAAGGATAGAGAAAATCTTATTGCAAGCTGTGTTGATTCTATTAAAAGTAAGATCTTCTATGATTTCAAAATTTACATTAATAATGTTCAGTCAGGCATTAAGGTTGATGAAAAATGTTTAGATATTGCATCAATAGAAAAAATAATTTATGAAATTAAGATAAGATGTGAGAAATCAAAGATTCCAGATATTAATAAAAAAAATCAAATTATTAGAGTTGTTGCCGAAAAATACATAAATCTATATTCAAGTGAAAAATCGGAAGGGTTTGAGGAATGCATTACAAAATTAAAAATAGATATTGAGGCCACAACGGAAAAGAAGATCTTAAGTAAGCTTAATAAAGAATTAAAGGAAAAGAATTGTTTACTAAGGGAACAAAAGATAGGAAAAGGTATTTTTCATAGAAAAGTTAAGGAAGAATATTTTATAGAAAGTAATGAGGACAAGCTTAGATTTTCGGAATATGTAAGATCCTTTTATAATTTTGTAAATAGTCATGTGTGCACTAATACTATCCTAAGTTGGAATGAATTATACACTTTCTTTAACATTTCAGAAGAGGATAGTTATTATTTAGATGCTTTTGAAGGATTGTACATAAGACCATATGTTTTAGGACAGTTAATATATGATGAATATAAAGACATGGACGAAGAACTTACAAACAGGATTATTAAATATTTGGAAGGTAAGCTTTCAAATCAAGAGAATAAAAATGAAGATATCATGTGGGTTGATTTAAAAGATTATCTTAATAGAAACATAATTCTATCTTTTGATAATAAAATTATATTTAAAAAAGAAAATGCATTAAAGAATTATGCAGAAAAGAAAAGTAGCAAGTGCTGTTTATGCAGCAGTGAATATGAGACAAGCAATTGGATGTCAGTTAATGTGCCCTACAAGTTAAAAATACAGAATTTTTCAAATAAAATAAATGGAGGCGCTAGGGAACCTAAAAGAAATATATGTTCCATTTGCAATATAGAATATTTGCTTCATAAAGTCACTTATGCCTCAAAGGTTGAAGTAAGTAGGAGATATTTAAGCATACTTCCTAGGGGATTTAATACAAAATCATATATTAGAGCATTTAGAGAGAGTATTAATGAATTTAAAAGCAAGGACATAGGCTCAGTTTATTTTAATGAATATAGTACATTTGTAGCATTAGCTAATGAAAATGTGGAGGAAATAGAACCACTTTTTACACAAGCAAAGATAAATGGAATAGCTATACCAAATTATGCAGAGACATTAACAAATTATTTTATTTTACCTATACATTTGGTTAAAAAGGATAATGAAACTACAAAATGGATTTCAACTTTATTGTATGCACTAACTTTCAATATATATTTTGATTCCAAAATAGTTATAAGCGAGTTTCCAGTACCAATATTAAATCAAAGTGAGATGGAAGAGATATATGTGGGAGATGTTCCTGTACAATTCAGGAATATATTTGAAAAAAATTGGACTAAGGAAGAATGTTTAAATACAATAAAATTATTTATTAATTTATTCACAATGGCTAAGTCCTTGGGAGAAACAGCGGATATAGTTTATGACTCATTAAAAGCTATGGCAAAGGGTAGAACAAACTTTATATATTGTGTATATAAAAAGCTAAAAAATAAATATGATAACCCTAATTTTAAGATTAAGGAAATTAAAGATTTTATAGATGGAATTTTAAGTTATGTAGAGGATGGTGAGATACTAGTGTCAAACATTAAAGAGTTAGCTCTATTTGCTAATGGAAATTATATAAGAGGAAATATAAATGGAGGATTTATAAAGGACAATGCTATAAACAAACCACTTAATATTATAATGGACATATTGTGTAGATGGGATAACAACATATACACGCAGGAAGATATAACAGTTTTATGTAAAAGTGAGATTCAAAAATATTTTAAAAGAATTGACCCTAAATATGGAAAAACTAAGAAAAGAATTGAAGCAGTAGAAAGGTATGTGGATTTATTTATGAATAAGATTCTAGATGAAACATTAGGTGGCAAGGTATATAACCTTGAAAATGAGAAGAAAAATATATTATCTACTTATAGTTATTATTATAGATTGGCAATGACTAAATTAAATAAAAATGGGAGTGAAGAATAATTATGAAAAGAGAAGATATAATTAAGGGCAAAGAAAGTAATTTTATGGACAAATACACACATTTTCCGGAGGGGAAATATATTACAGTAGCTATATTAAGAGAGGCTCAATCAGAGTGTATTTTTAGGACTGAGGGTTCTGGAGAAGGATTAAACAAGGAAAGAGTTTCAATGGGTATAGAAAATAAAGCAAATGATTTTAGAGCAATTATTAGTAAAAGAAAGCAATGTGCAGTGGAAAGAAGGACAGGTAGAGAGTATTTAAGGCTTAATGATTTGTTATTTACTACTAGTAAAGATAAGAGTGTATGTGCTTTAAATAAGAATACGCCATGTGGAAAATGTTTAGATTGTATGACTAATGGGTTTGCGGTAGGCGATGGTGGTGCACAAAAATCAAGAATTATATATGATAATGCTTATTCTATATTACCTTTCAATATGGTAACTGGGGTTAAAACCTTCAATGCTCTTTATGACAATGGAACTATGAGGGATGAAAAGGGTAATGCTTCATCATCAATAAATGAAGATGAATATATTAAGCCGGGAACAGTATTTATGGATATGATAACTTTTAAAGATGTAACTTTTATTGAATTTATATATGGTTTATCCAACATACTTAGAAGTAGAAGATATGGAGCTATCTCTAGCAGAATTGGTAAGATGAAGAACACAATATTGAAGGTAGCTTTTTCAGATTGTGAACTCTTCTCTAATCTTGAATTAACGCAAAGAGTATATGACAAGTTAGTTGTAGCTTCAGAAATAGAGTTCCCGCTTGAATCAAGCATAGTAGAAAAATCTGCAAAAGAATCCTTTGATGGATTGAAGAAAGAAGTATTTGGAAATATTACAGAGCTAAATGAGGCTGAGTTAGGTGATTTATTAGAATATATAAAAAGTATCTATAAAGAAGATGGGGAAGAAAAGGCAGTAGATTTATTTAAAGAACAATCAAAGCAGTATGGTGAATAGGTAATGGAAATTTATAAATATACGTTGGAATTTATGGAAGAAGTTTTCTTTTCAAGTCAAGAAATAGATACCTTATTCTCTACTAAGCCTTTTATTGGTAATTATGCACTTACCTATGCTATGGGGTGGTGTAATTCTAAATATAATCAAAATTATATTAGTTATGAAGAAGACTTTAAATTAGTCAATAGCAATGGATTGTATATTACACCAGCTTATATAAAAGAACCTAAATACAGTTTGTTTACTTTTAATGCTTTATCAGATCGGTATTATCACAAGATGGAAAGAGCTTTGGCTAATTATCCACAAGTGGGAAAAATAAAGGCTTTATCGGTAGGAAATAAGGCAGAGGGACTGCTATTTTCTGAGGATGAACTTAAAAAAATAAGTTATATTCGCCTCGGTAAATTTCTTGGTAAAGTTAAGGTTAGCTATGAAAAATGTGACTTTGATATTGCGAGTTATGATAAAAAGTGTTATGGATTAGTTAACTCGGTGGATTTAAGTGGAGAGTTTAACGCTAAAAGTTTTGACCTTATAAACATGCATCCGGTTTCTCTTCTTAAAAATCTGAAGGGAGAAGGTAAAATGTATCAGATAAAAACAGAGCAGGGTGAAATTTTTTATCCTTGTCAGGTGAAACTTGGAGGAAATATATGAAGCATTATACAGTAAAAGGGGAGTTCTTAAAAAAAGCTCCCTCATCTCCTTATTTATATCATCAAAAAAGGACACTAGATGAGCTCGGAAGCAATTCAGTTGTATTCAATACTTATCCAACAGGTGCTGGAAAAACAATAGCGTCTCTATTGTACTTAAAGGAAAATATAAATGTAGATACATTGTTTATAGCACCTACAAATGAGCTCTTAAGGCAACATTCAGACGATATTAAAGAATTTGTTAAGAAAAATAATTTGCCACATATAGTTGTGAAAATTGATGCTAGTGTAATAGAGAAATTGCGGGAAGGTCATAGAAAAGGTGCTGCATTATATGAAGTCCTAAGTAATCCTCTACAATTTAGAGATGAACTTTCAATAGAAAATATAGAGTACGATGGTAAAAGACCAGTAATAGTAGTAGTTAATCCAGATATTTTTTATTATTGTTTTTACTCACTTTATGGGAAAAATGATAAGGGCAATTTAATGGATATTATAATCAAAAAATTTAACTATATAGTTATTGATGAATTTCATTACTACAATTCTAAGCAGTTGGCTAATTTTCTCTTTTTCATGATTTTATCTAAGGAATTCGATTATTTCAAATATAGAAGAAAAATGTGTATATTGACAGCAACTCCAGATGCATTGGTAGAGCAATATTTAAAACGTGGTGGTATAGAATATAAGATTATATCAAATGAAAATGAAAGTTTAGAAAGTGAAGCTTATGAAAAATTGAAAACTCTTACGGAGTTAGATTTATATATTACTAACAAAACACTGGATGAGGTTGTTTGTGAGATGTATAAAGATAATTTTTTGAAAAATGATTGTGTAGTTATTAGTCAGTCAATATATAGAGTCAATAAACTAAAGCAGCAACTTATTAATAGTGGTATTAGTAAGAATGATATAGGCATTATTACTGGTGCAATAAAGTCTGATGAGAGAAAAAACGCTGTGGCAAAACAACTTATAATAGCAACACCAACGGTTGACATAGGATATAATTTTAAAAAAGACAATAAGGAAAGCCAAAATATTGATGTAGTAATAACAGAAGCTAATACTTGCGATCAGGCATTGCAAAGACTTGGTAGGGCTGGAAGAATACTTGGTAAAAAGGTTCAAAGTAAAAGAAGCAAGGTTGTAGTATGCGTTACAGATGTGGTATATGAATCTTTTAAAGAAGAAACGGGAGAGATATCAAGGTTAGAACTTAAAGAACTTATAAAAAAAGCTATGCCAGAGCGAAATATAATGAAGAAATACATAGAGACTAAGGGAATATTAGAATTGTGTTTCCCATTGAAGGAAATATATAGAAAGATGTCATATCGGAATAGATCTATTATAGAAAACTTATTTGATATGGTTATATCTGTATTTGCACCAAAAAGCAAGGAGAACTTTAAAGGCCTATTAGCAAAGATAAATAAATATAATAAACAATGTATATTTATAAATGAATACAACAAGTCCGGTGATAAAAAAGAAGTTGTACAAAATATCGATAATAACCTATTTATTGAGTTTTACAAAAATTATTGCCTAGATGAAGATGAGGTTGTAGATGAATCAATGCTTGATGATTTTTCACAAGAAGATATAAAAATTCTAAAATCAGATGTTGAGCAGGAGATAGTCCATTATATAAATTCAGAAATAACTAAAATAAAATCATTAATTAATTTCAGAGGTACCGATATCAGTAAGCCTGCTTTAGTTTTTGATAAATATTATAAATTTGGGCAAGAACATAGGCTATTTGTATATGATATTTTCCATTTAATGAGATATTATGAAATAGATTGGTATGAAAATAAAAAAGACTTTGAGAAGGCAGCAAAAATAAAGCTTAACGATTATGAGGAAGAAGTAAATGGAATAGATAAGATAGATATATTTGTAATAGTTAATGGAATAAAAGAAAATGCTATAGAAATTACTTGGGAATATGCATTTAACGGTGAGCAGAGTGCTTTTGATGAAAAATATACAAATAAAATTGAAGCTATAAATAATCTTAATTTAGTTGGATATGAATATACAAATCTAGGAAGGGAAGGTGTGGCCTTTCCAGAAAAAATAACCAAAGCATTCAGAGAAAGTTATATAGCGATATACACAATTTCACAGGAACCAAAGGAAGAGTATAAAATCAGGAAAATAATAAAAAATCAGCCTATATTTCTTCAAAAGTTAACGGTGCAATTTCCAGAGAGTCAAAAAGAGTATTATATAATAATAGGAACTAATGGAATTAGTGTGGATAGTGAAGTTGTAAAAATGAGAAGTAAAAGTATTAAAGAAGAATTTTTTATAGTGTAATTGGAGGGTTAGATGTTAAATTATTATAATATATGTTTTAGGAGTACGGAGAGAATTGAAAACACAATTGATACAGCTAGAATGTGGCACGGTATATTTTTTAAGATATTAAAGGAATACAATGAGGAAATATCAGATAAGTATCATGGACAACAAAGCAAGCAATCATTTTCTATATCTCCTATATTTTCCACGGAGGATTTTAATAGTGAATATTTTAGCAAACATTCACTATTAAAAGTCAACATAGCTTTATTTAGTGATGAAATGAATATGGGGTTGCTTGAATTCATTAAAAAAAATAGAAGTGTTAATTATGGAGAAGCAAAGCTTTTATTAGATGAGGTTCATTTTAAGATAATAGATGAGGAGCTATTAGAACATAGCAGAATTAAAAGAGGAACACTGAATTTTATAAGTACAACAGCTTTTAGAATAAATTCGATAAACTCACCACTTCCAAATCCTAGGAGAATATTTAAAAGCTTAAGTAAGAGTTATAGTGAAATTTTCAATCATGAACTTTTGCCTGATGAGGTTATCGAGCAAATTGAAAAATACGTTATAGTAGAAGGACTTAATATTAATACAGAAGTAGCTAAATATAAGAAATTTGCTGTAACAGGCTTTATAGGAATGGTTACTCTAAATTTGAGGTTTCCAGATGAAGAAGTTCAGAGGAACTTAGAAAAATTATTTGCTTTAGCGTCTTATGTGGGGATAGGTTACAAGACAGGAATGGGGATGGGTCAATGTATAGTGTTGAAGAAGTAGATAAAGATTCATTTTATATAGAAGCTAGTGCTGTCAATACTTATCTTTACTGTCCACGGCGCTGTTATTATGAATATATTCAAAATGAGTTTGAAAGTAATGTCCATACCATTCTTGGGGACCAAGTTCATGAAAATGTGGATGAGTTTGGTGAAGAGGAAAGGCGTGGTAAGGTTATATATAAAAGTGCTAAGCTCATTTCTGATAAGTACGGTGTAGTGCTTAAGGTTGATACAGTAGAAGAGAATGGCGATGAAATCTATCCGGTTGAATACAAGAAGGGTAAAAAAGGTTTGTGGAAAAATGATAAGTACCAAATGGCATTACAAGGTATGCTATTAGAAGAAAAGCTTAAGAGAACAGTAAGTAAAGGCTATATTTACTATGTAGGTTCAAAGGAGAGAGTGGAATTTAAGATAACTAACAAAATTAAAGAAGAAATTATTACCACCATTAATAATATAAGGAAATTATATACTTCAATGAAGATACCTGAGGGCGTGGATGACAATAGGTGTAAATATTGTAGCATTAATAATATATGCTTGCCAAAGGAACGGAATATACTTAATTCTATGAAAAATGCACGGAAAGAGTAATATATTTTATTTGAAAATATATTAGAGGGGGAGAATGGAATGAGTACTCTTTATGTAACACAGCAATACACTACATTGAGAAAGGAAGATGAAAGGTTAAAGCTATATAAATACAAAGAACTTTTAATTGATATACCTATATTTAAAGTGAAGCAGGTTGTTATTTTTGGAGAAGTGACAGTTACAGCATCTACTATAAGGCTATTTGCGGAAAATAAAATAACTTTATGTTACTTAACAGAGTGGGGGAAATTTATAGCGAGAATGGAAGGTGATGTATCAAAAAATGTTATTGTAAGATTGAAACAGTACGAAAATCACATAGATATGGATTATGGTTCTGTGAAATTTGCAAAAGCATTTGTGTCAGGGAAAATTAAAAATAGTAGAACTACACTTATGAAAAGTAACCGTGGTGAAGAAAAAAGTGAAGCTTTTAAGAAAGCTATAGATGAACTTAATAGACTCGAAAAATGTCTTGAATACCAGGATAATGTGGATTCTATAAGGGGAATAGAAGGAAGAGCAGCAGCAGTGTATTTTTCTGTTTTTTCAGAAATGATAAAAGGCAATTTTACTTTTCAAAATCGTAATAAAAGACCACCTAAAGATCCTATAAATGCTATGTTAAGTTTTGGGTATGTATTGCTTGCAAATGAAATTTCTTCAGCAGTATCAAGTGTAGGACTTGATCCCAATATAGGATATCTTCATAGACTTAGATATGGAAGACCATCACTGGCACTTGATTTGATGGAGGAATTTAGGTCTTTGTTTGTAGATAGGTTAGTGATTAGTATAGTGAATAATAAAATACTTACAGAGGATGATTTCGAAACTGTTTTGGGCGAAGTGAAAATGAGCAAAAAGGCTATTAAAAAATTCCTTGGAGCCTATGAAGGAAAGAAGTATGATGAGATATACCATCCTTTATTTAAGTACAAAACCACGTATCAACAATGCTTTCATATGCAAGCAAGATTATTCAGTAAGGCTTTGATGGAAGAAATTGAATATGTACCATTTTTAATTAGATAAAAGGAAGTGAATATGGTATGATATACTTAGTTAGTTATGATATAGTTAATGATAAAAAAAGAACTAGACTTCACAAAATGTTGAAAAATTATGGTGCTAGGAACCAATATAGTGTTTTCGAATGCGATTTAGATGGTAAAAAATATGTTGAACTTGAATATAAGATTAGAAAGATTAAGATAGAAATAGGCGACAGCATCATGGTGTACCCTATATGCTCATCTTGTGAATCTAAAATTATAAGAAAAGGCTCATTTGCTCCACTTGATGTTACAAAAATGATTTATTAAATCGCCAACTTATGTGTAATGAAAAACACGGTACCCTGGCGATGCTTGTAAATAGCCATTTCCGCGGGGGTTACGATAATATTTGGTATAGGTTTTCCTGAAAAACCGAAGCCTTGCGAAAAATGGTGCCTGAAACCAGTGATTTCAAGGGGTAAAACGCGAGCGATTACTAAAGACATTAAGCTCCATTGGAGATTGAAACATACTTTATTATATGCAGTAAATAACTATTTAGTACATTACTAAAGACATTAAGCTCCATTGGAGATTGAAACATATATTCGTCCGCTTTATATTCTTCAATTTTTTCTATTACTAAAGACATTAAGCTCCATTGGAGATTGAAACATATTCATATTAAAACACCATCCCTATAATTATCAAATTACTAAAGACATTAAGCTCCATTGGAGATTGAAACACATTACTATTATAGAGTAGCACACAACTTTACTATTATTACTAAAGACATTAAGCTCCATTGGAGATTGAAACTTAATTGTTCTATTTAACACTAACTTATAAATTTCTATTACTAAAGACATTAAGCTCCATTGGAGATTGAAACTAGATATTATAAGATAATAACATATCTGCTATGAGTATTACTAAAGACATTAAGCTCCATTGGAGATTGAAACACTAAAGGATTATTAGTAAAAGAAGAAGGGACACAATTACTAAAGACATTAAGCTCCATTGGAGATTGAAACAAACAAAGAAATGATACTTTCAATTTTGGGTGCAGAATTACTAAAGACATTAAGCTCCATTGGAGATTGAAACCCGGGGGTTAATATTGGAGCGGTTGGAGATATTCCATTACTAAAGACATTAAACTCCATTGGAGATTGAAACATGAAGATAATGATAATGGGGAAGAGGTTTATATTTAATTACTAAAGACATTAAGCTCCATTGGAGATTGAAACTTAATTAGCCATTCTATAAGTTCTACTGGTTTTTGATTACTAAAGACATTAAGCTCCATTGGAGATTGAAACTTCCAATCAACATTAGTAATATAATTTTTATCCATTATTACTAAAGACATTAAGCTCCATTGGAGATTGAAACGCAAGTACTAATACTTCTTTCGTAACTGATTCGGTAATTACTAAAGACATTAAGCTCCATTGGAGATTGAAACAAAAGCATTGATAGAGCAGTAACAAATAAAAGTTTAAATTACTAAAGACATTAAGCTCCATTGGAGATTGAAACTTTACTTCTCCATTTTCAAAAGTTATAGTTAAAGATTACTAAAGACATTAAGCTCCATTGGAGATTGAAACAAATTAAGGCTATAGCGTTTATATTATTGTTATTCATTACTAAAGACATTAAGCTCCATTGGAGATTGAAACTGCGTTAGAGTCCCAATTAAAAATATTTGAAGTTGGATTACTAAAGACATTAAGCTCCATTGGAGATTGAAACATCTAGACGAGCGGTCCTTTTTTCTTCGCCCTTACATTACTAAAGACATTAAGCTCCATTGGAGATTGAAACAGTTAAATACTTATTTATTTCTGATTCTTGCATTAATATTACTAAAGACATTAAGCTCCATTGGAGATTGAAACACTATAATATCTATTATACTCCTATAATTTTAAATTATTACTAAAGACATTAAGCTCCATTGGAGATTGAAACACAAGTACAGGTGATGTATCCGCAGTTATTCCTTCATTACTAAAGACATTAAGCTCCATTGGAGATTGAAACTATTGTGCTCTCCTGGTCTTGCTGATACCTTGGAATGATTACTAAAGACATTAAGCTCCATTGGAGATTGAAACCAGAAAAGGTTATTGAACAATTCCGTTCTGGCTTCGAATTACTAAAGACATTAAGCTCCATTGGAGATTGAAACTGCTTTATTTGATGCAATAACGTCTAAATCAGTTATATTACTAAAGACATTAAGCTCCATTGGAGATTGAAACAAATGTATGTTATACGCAGTTTTGGGCTATAGGCTAGATTACTAAAGACATTAAGCTCCATTGGAGATTGAAACAAAAATCGTAATAGGTTTTTATGCATGTATTTAAATATTACTAAAGACATTAAGCTCCATTGGAGATTGAAACTGCAGACATTCCAGCTGTCTTATACGCATTATCCGCATTACTAAAGACTGACCTGATTGACCTGATATACTAAAGTTGTAACACTGAGTACTAATAAAATAGTATAATAAAATTAGGAGAGTGGTGTTACAAATGGCAAAGAAAATATATGATCAAGTATTTAAAGAAAAACTGGTAAAATTAAATCTAGAAAATAGTAGAACAATTCCAAGTTTAATTAAAGAGTATGGTGTATCTAGATCAACCCTTAATGTGTGGATTAAAAGCTATTGTGAAGAATGCAAAGAATCAGAAGAAAAAATATCTCCTAGTGTTTATGAGGAAAATAAATTATTAAAAAAGCGAGCTACTGAATTAGAAAAGGAAAATGCTTTCTTAAAAAAAGCTGCGGCATTCTTCACCAAGGAAATAGACAATTAATCTACCAGTTTATATTTGTCAACAATAAAGAGTTTGGCATCAGATGGTTATTACGTCGCTTTGAGCTATCACCTAATGCATATTACAATTATTTAAAATTCAGTAAAAATATCTATAATGAACAAAAGAAATTAGTTTTAAAACATATACAGAAAATTTTCCACAGTGAAAATGGAAAAATGGGATATAGAATGGTAAAACGCTCATTAGAAAAACAAGGAACTAATTTGAGCTTATTAACTGTGCATAAATATATGAAAGAATTAAATATTAAGTCGGTTTCATTTAGGAAAAGACCTAATTATGTAAAAGGAACTTCACATAAAGTATTTTCAAATATCCTAAATAGAGATTTTACAGCTGTAGCTAAAAATTTAAAATGGTGTACAGATTTCACCTATATACATCTTTCAAGCGGTAGGATAATGTACAATTGTTCTATTTTAGATCTATATGATAGAAGTATTGTAGCAACTAAAATATCTAATCATATAACCGCTGAACTAGCTATTGATACACTTAGTGAAGCTATATCTAATCATAATCCCCCTACGGGATTAATAATTCATAGTGATCAGGGATCGCAATATACCTCAAAGGCATTCACTTCCTTTTGCGAGGATAAAAAAATGCAGCAGTCTATGTAAAATGGATCCTATATGATAACGCTCCTATGGAGTCTTTCTTTGGAAAACTCAAGAATGAACATATTAAGCATTACAGTATTAAAGATGCTCTACATTTAGAAGAACTAACAAATGATTATATTTTTAGATATTATCACCATAAACGGCCTCATAGTTCTCTGGGAGGATTAACCCCTTTTGAGAAAAGATATTCTAAGTAATTATTTACACACAAGTGTTACAATTTTACTTGACCAGGTCATAGGATACTTAAAGGAATGCTATTTGCAAGGTGAAATTTTAGACTATTAATTTAGCATTAATTAAAATTAGATAGTATATGTGGGTAGTAAGTAGCAGGGTAAATAGATGCGGAACTCCATTAGACAATAAAAAAATGAATTTAAACTACAACGATTTTTGTATTTTAATAAAAAGCAATAAAAAAGGAGTTAGATCGTAATGAAGATTAAATCACTTTATATAGAACAATTAAAAGCATTAAAAGATTTTAAAATAGAATTTAATGAAAATGTTAACATATTAATTGGTGAAAATGGGTTAGGAAAAACAACTATACTAGAAATTATATATAATATGATTATATCAAATGAAAAGTTTATCTTAGAAGAAAAAAAATGTGGGGTATGTAAATTAGAAGTTGTATCAGATGCAGAAGGAGTACCTGATACATTTCTTGATCAAAATCGAATTTCTTCTAAAAATATAGAAGAAATTATTATTAATCCCCAATTGAATAAATTTCCAGACACCTTATTTGAAAAGAAAATTTCAAAACATTGGTATGGAGAAGGTACAAATATAGTGTATTTACCTACAGGTGTAAACTTTAAAAAATATAAAGTTGAAACACCTAAAAAAATAGAACAGAATGTTAATATAGGTATTATTTTGAATTCTGATGAAATGAGCATAAATCTTAAAGAGTATCTTGTAAATATTCATTATAAAGATTTAGAAGATATTAGCATAGGAGAAACTGCACACCGTGTTGAAAAATTCAAGAAACTATATAATTCTTTCTTTGAAGAAAAGGAATTTATAGGAATAAAAGATTTTGAACCACTTTTTAAAATAAAGGATACAGGGGAAATGCATTCGGCTGATGAGTTAAGTGCTGGGGAAAAGCAAATTTTCTTTAGAGGAGGTTCATTACTACAAATGAATTTAAATAATTCAATTATATTAATAGATGAGCCAGAATTAAGTCTGCATCCAGAATGGCAGCAGAAAATATTAGAGTTTTATAAAGGCATAGGTGAAAATAATCAGATAATAATTGCAACACATTCACCCCATATAGTATCTTCTTGCAAAAGAGAAGAAGTTATAGTTTTAGGTAGAAGTAAGGGCAACACAGTAGTGAAAAGAGATGTAGAAGAAACCTATGGATGGACTGTAGAACAATTATTGCTTTCTGTATTTGAACTTAAAAGCATTAGAAA
This sequence comes from Clostridium sp. CM041, assembly GCF_055081035.1. NCBI lineage: Bacteria > Bacillati > Bacillota > Clostridia > Eubacteriales > Clostridiaceae > Clostridium > Clostridium sp. CM041. The sequence continues at coordinate 1,183,882 of NZ_CM143648.1, read as the reverse complement.
TCCGGAAGTACAACAAAAATTAGATGAATTTAAAATGCTTTATATAAATAAAGAAAAACTAAGTGATAGTGAATTAGATAAATTTAATCAGTTGAAAAATGAATTAGAAAAATATTTAGATCCTGAAGACCCATCTTTATCTTTAATCAATATAAGAGAAGATTCTAAAAAATTAGACTCATTAATACAAAGTTTAAAATCAGGTAAGAAATAATGCAGCCCAATTGGGATGAGTTTTCAAAAACAGTAGCAAAAAAAGAAACTATTGCTATCTTAGAGGAAATGTATAAAGGGTGTTGCTGTTATTGTGAAAGTAAAATTAAAAGCACTTCATATCCAGAAATAGAGCATTCTAAGCCAAAGAGTAAATACCCAGAAATTTGTTTTGACTATAGCAATCTTCATTATAGTTGTAAAAGGTGTAACATTGCAAAAGGCTCATATTATAGTAAATTTATAATAAGTCCAAGTGATGAAAATCCAGAAGAGTATATTAAATATATAGGAGAGTTGGCTGTAAGTATAGATAATAACAAGCGCGGTACTACAGTGATAGATATAGTAAAATTAAATGAAAGGGCAGATTTAAAAGAGGAAAGAATAAAATATTTAAATGAATTTAGTAAAAACTATGAGCTTTTAGTTTCTGCTATAGAAATGGTACTAGATAATAAAGATTCTAACGGTATGAATATAGTAAAGCCTTTTATTACTAGGTTTATTGAAAATGTAAAAATAAAGAGTAAACATGGTGAAAGTTACTGTACTATGATTAATCATAATTTTTTAGATAAATTAGATGCATTAAAGAAAGTTTTAGCAGAGGTGAAATTATTTACAACTTAACTATAGAGGTGAGATGTTTATAGTGATGAAATTTTACACTATTAATTTAGCAGCACCGCAGGTAATGATTTGATGAAAGTGGATAACTAAAAACTTATGGATAAAAAAAGAGAAATATTATTAATTGCAGAAAATGATAAAAACGGTATAGTAGATATGCTGGTATTAGATGAAGATATAAATAAAAGCAGTTTTTATATTCAAGAAGCAGTAAATATACTTAAGGGAATGGTTAGTTTCCATATAGATGCTGCAAGAAGATCAAGATATGCAAAGGCAGCATATTATTGCAGTATTATTAAAGATGTATTTAATTTACTAGATAAAGAAAAAGAATTTGAAGATTATTATGGTAGAATCATAGAAGAAAACAATAGAAGGCCAGCTTTGAAGGATGAAATGAAAAAGAAAATAGGGATATTATAAAAAGTATATTTTTGATTTTGCACTACACGAGCCTAAAATAAAAGGTTTTACTTTAGCAAAGAGGTGTATATATGAACTTACAAGAAATAAGAAATTTTCTAAAAGAGTTATTTTCAAAGCCATTAGGTGATGGAAAGAAACGGCATATTGTATTTTGGTATGATAATAATGAAGATTTTACTGAGGATATAGATAATTTTGATATAGAGAATATTAAGGTTGTTAAGTTAACAAATAAAAATGCCTTTTGGGCTAAGTACCATATAGAAAAAGAGGATACAACTAGCAATATACTTGTGTATGCTAATATGGAAAAGCCAAGACCGGGCGAAGACTTTCTTTATGATATTTTTCTCTATAGTGAAGAATTCACGACAGATAGGACAATTGTAATTATGAGAGAATTAAAGGTTATGGATGCTTCCCTTAAAGAGGAGTTTAAACTTTATAATGCCTTCTTTAAGAATAAGGAAAGAATAATTGCCTTTAAAAATTTAAATATACAAGGTTACACAAAAGAAAAGGTTCATATAGGTGTTCTTGCTGTTTTAACTAAGGTAAAACTTATGGATATAGAAGAAATAATAAAGGCTATATTAAAGGAATGCCTTGATGGAAATAGCAAGATATATGAGGATATAACTAAGTTTGGTGATTTAGACTCATTATGGAATTTAATAGTTAAATATTATGGTTATGGATTTTGCGAAAAAAGTTTAGAAAGATTTATGGCTATGATTTTAGTTACAAATATGAATGAAACAATTAAATTTGAACTTCCAAAGCAATATGATACATTTATATCAAAGAAAGCAACTAACTGCATAGTGTTTATAAATCATTTCATGAACAGCACCAAAGATGGAGAATACTATGACAAAATGCAAGAACTTATTTCAGATAAGTTAAAGATAGATAAGTTACTAGGAAAAAATAGTTCGGATACGTTTATTAATTGTGATATTTTTGAGCAAATTGATAAACTGGTTATTAGAAGAATTACTAATCTTTTAAAGGATGAGGTAGAGGAGTATAACAAGTATTTAAATATTATAAGTGCAAGGAGAACTATGCATTTCTATAAAAAATATGAAAGCGAATATAAAGCAATAAAATGGGCTATAAACCTATTAAGCAAGAAGAGAGAGTTAGATTCAATTATAAAGACCGAATCATCTTACGATATGTTTAAATCTTATGTTAAGGATTATTATTACATAGATAAAGCTTATAGGAAGTTTTACTATCATTATGACAAATGCACCGAAAAAGATGAATTAAGTAATTTAAAAGAAAGAATTGAAAATGTATATAACAATTGGTACGTGCAAGAGTTATCTATTAAATGGTTTAATTCCTTAGAAAAACAAACGACATGGAGAATTGAAGGATTAAGATGTCAGGATAAATTCTATAGTGAGTTTATTAAATATGGAAAAGAAAGAGTTTTTGTAATAATATCTGATGGTTTAAGATATGAGAGTGCAGAGGAACTTACTACTATGCTTACTAATGAGCGAAAGGGCAAGGTAGAACTTGATTACATGCAGGGTGTACTTCCTTCTTATACAAAACTGGGTATGGCATCTTTACTTCCAAATAAAAATATAGAAATTAATGATAAATATGATGTATTAGTAAATGGAATTAGTAGCAATGGGACTGAAAACAGAAATGTTATTTTAAAGATGGAAAATCCTAATTCACTGGCAATTACCTATGACAAAGTTATGGATATGGATAAGGATGAAATAAGAAAAGCCTTTATAGGACTTGATGTAGTTTATATTTATCATAATACCATAGATGCTAGAGGAGATAATGCATCAACCGAAAGGGAAGTATTTGCAGCATCAGAACTTGCATTTAATGAGATTATTACCTTAGTTAATAAATTAGTTAATAGGGTAAGTGCTGCAAGTATAGTTATTACAGCAGATCATGGGTATCTTTATAAAAGAGATGTTATGGAGCAAAGTGATAAGATATCAGGGGTTAAGTTAGATGATGGTGAAGGTAGCAGAAGATTTATATTAACATCTAATACGGGCTTATTAGAAGGAACTGTATCCTTTAGTATGGATTACTTGTTAGGGGTCGGCTCTAATAAAAATGTTATATCGCCAAGAGGAACCTCTAGATTTAAAGTACAAGGTGCAGGTGCTAACTACGTTCATGGTGGAGCAATGCTACAGGAAGTAGTAGTACCAGTAATTAAGTTCAAAAATGATAGAAGTACATCATCCGTTAATGATATAAGAAAGGCTAGCATATCATTAACAAGTATAACAAGAAAAATAACCAATATTATAACCTATTTTGAATTCTTCCAGGAAGAAAAGATTCAAGACAAGGTTATATTACAGAGAATTAAATGTTATTTAGAAGATGAAATTGGTGCTAGAATATCTAATGAGAATATTATAATTGGTGATTCAAGATCAGAGAATCCATTAGAAAGAACTTATAGAGAAAAGTTTATACTAAAGAGTATGGCTTATGATAAGACAAAACAATACTTCTTAGTAATGCAAGATGATGAGGATAGTAATGGAATGTATGTAAGAATACCTTATACAATTGATATTGCTATAGTTGATGAATTTGGATTTTAACGACATTTCAGAAGGAAAGATTCCCACTTCTATAAGTGGGAGTTACATGTTATAACAAATAGAAAACTTCAGTAGGGTATAAAGCTCCTTCTAAAGTCGTTTACCGCCTAAGGGGTCTGGACAGCAACCTAAAAAAAGGGAGCAAAGCGACAGTTTGGCGAAAGCCAGTGAGGATAAGCATTTAAACAGTCTTCAAAACTGTGTTGACCTGCTAAGACCGTGTTTTCAGTAGGCATTAAACGGACAATTAAGAAAGAAACTATTAAAGATATTTAGTCCCGTTTAGTACGACTGTGAATATCATACATTGTAGTTTAAAAAAATATAGAGAATAAAAATGCATGAAATCCAATAATTGTAATTGTACACCTAATTGTAAAAATAAAATGGATAAAACTTTAGTAGAATGTTCTCTAAATAAATTGAAACCTGGAGATAAAATATTTTTAGAATGCTTAGGTAATATAGAAGGAAATAGATGGTTAGATGGGCATACCCAAGATGGTACAGTTGCTTTGGCACCTTATACTTCTGGAGAATATACTGGTACACAATGGGCAATTTTTAAGAGAATTTAATCAGAAATTAAGGGACAGGTAGAATTTATTCTATTCTGTCCTTTACTATTATTTAACTGGATTTTGGTGGAATGTATTCTGTGCCATTAATTCTAACTTGTGAGTCTCTAAATTGTCCACTCACCGATGCTTAATTAACAGCAACTTTATAATTAATGCAATTAAAAGTATCGTGGCTTAACTGGAATTGATTCTTTTGAACCAAATCAAACCATGTAAGGGTTAGCGTACGCAAAAATTGAGTGACTATAAAAAGTTAAATAACAGTAACACACTCTGATTCAGAAATCTATACGTGAAGAAAAGTTATTATTCCAATATAATGCATAATGTTCATTGTGAATAAACTGTAAATATAGTAAAATAATATTATGTTTTATATATTATGGAGGGAATAAAAATGAATTACAAAAATGTGATTAGTTTAGAGGTTTATTATTTTTTTAATTATGTACAATAAGAAAGTGAAGGTGAAGGACATGCTATACATAGGAATTGACATTGGATCAACTGCTTCTAAGGTATGTATTCTTGAACATGATAAAATTAAAAATACTTTTATTTACCCAACAGGTTGGAGTAGTGTCAAAACAGCTGAGGAAATAAAACAAGCAATAGAAAAGCTAGGAATGACCTCTAGTAATAGTAAAATAGTTGCAACAGGGTATGGAAGGGTTTCTGTACCCTATGCAGATAAAACAATAACTGAAATAACTTGCCATGCAGTTGGAGCGTATTACTTATTACATGAAGATTGTACAGTTATTGATATAGGTGGACAAGATACAAAAGTTATAACTGTTGAAAGTGGTAAGGTTACAAATTTCTCTATGAATGATAAGTGTGCAGCTGGCACTGGTAAATTTTTAGAATTAATGGCTGGAACACTAGGATTCGATATTGATGAACTATGCACTGAAGCCGCAAGGGGGAGTGGAACAACTATCAGTTCGATGTGTACCGTTTTTGCAGAATCTGAAGTCATTAGTCTTATTGGTAGTGGAAAAAAACGTAAAGATATTGCATTTGGTGTTATAGAATCTATTACAGGTAAAGTAAAATCTCTGTGTCAAAAACATTCTGATTCACATAATTATTTCTTAACAGGAGGACTTTGCGATAGCCCATTTATTGTGGATCAACTTTCAGAAAAATTAGGTTCACCTGTAGCTACTCAAAAAATGGCAAGATATGCAGGTGCTATTGGAGCGGCTATAATGGCAAGCAGAATTGAAGAAAATTCTAATGAAGCATTATAACGGAGGGGGATATATTAATGAATAACTTACCAGAAAAATTTGAGGATTTTAGTGAAGCAAGAAGAAATGCTTTTTTAAGCATCAAGAATTTAAAAGATGAAGGCAAGAAGGTTGTGGGTGTATTTTGTACTTTCACACCAACAGAAATAATAATGGCCGCAGATGCTATTGCAGTTTCATTATGCAGTATGACTGAGGAACCTATAGCTGATGCCGAAAGGGATTTACCAAGAAATCTATGCCCATTAATTAAAGCATCTTATGGCTTTGCAATTACAGATAAATGTCCATTTTTCTATTTTTCCGATATGATTGTTGGAGAAACTACATGTGATGGAAAGAAGAAGATGTATGAATATTTAGCAGATATTAAGAAGACTCATATTATGCAGCTTCCTCAAAACTGTAATGATGAGGATTCTTATAAACTATGGAGCAATGAATTAGTAAAGCTAAAGAAGTGTCTAGAAAATTTTTATGGTGTTGAAATTACGGATGAAAAGATTAAAATAGCGATTAAGCTTAAAAATAGGGAAAGAGTAGCTCTAAGAAAGTTTTATGAGCTAGGCCAGCTAGAACCACCAGCAATTACAGGCTACGAAATGCATAAAGTTCTATCTGGAGCAGGATTTAAATTGGATAAAGAAGTATTGATAAAAGATCTTGAAAGCATAACAAGTGAGTCACTAGATAGGTATAATAGTGGGGAAAGAAAAGTTTCGAGTGATGCAAAGAGAATACTTATTACAGGATGTCCTCTAGGACAAGGAACTGAAAAAATAATTAAGGCAATAGAAGAGAATGGTGGAGTAGTGGTATGCTATGAAAACTGCGGTGGAGCTAAAACAACAGAGACATTGGTTGATGAAAACAAGGATCCTCTTTACGCTTTAACAGAAAAATATTTAAATATTGGATGCTCTTGTATGACTCCAAATGATAACAGAATAGATTTGTTAGAAAAGTTATGTAAAGAATATAAAGCTGACGGAGTAATAGATGTAATACTTCAAGCTTGTCATACGTATAATGTAGAAACTCTTAGATTAAAAAGAGTTTTGAACAAGAAAAATATTCCATATATGAGCATTGAAACAGATTATTCTCAAGCAGATATAGGACAAATTAATACAAGAATGTCAGCATTTATAGAGATGTTATAATATAAATGATTTAGATGGATATTATTTCAATTTATAGATAGTATTTGAATTAAAAGCTTTACATTGTTAAAAAAAAGATTATAATAAAGTTGTAATAACTTTTAAATATTGATAGATGATGTTTTCGGGAGATTAAGCTTAAGCTTAGTTATTTAATATAACATCCTTAAATGGATAGCCGAAGGGCCAAGTATTACATGCGCTGTAATATGAATATCTCAGGCAAAAGGACCGAAGATTGATATACCTCTGGAAAGCAATTGCACCGAAGGAGTAATTCTCTCAGGTAAAAAGACAGAGATAAAGGCTTAAATGAGCTTCTTATCTTTGTCTTTTTTTATGCGCAAGCGGAAATAAATTGAATTAATGTATTTGTAAGGGGGGGATTAATTGATAGAAGAAGTATTGATTGTAACTAATAACCCATTATGTCTAGACAAATTTGGTGAAAAATATAAAGTCGAATTTTTAAGTACTGGAATAATGAATGTACTAAAAGCTGTAAGAAATCATATTCATAAGGGACACCTTTTGCTCACACATCCGCTTTCTAGTAGCATAAAGCCAAATGAAACGCCCTACAAAACTGTAATAATAACAAAATCAAAAAAAGAAGTAATAGATTTACAGTCAGTTAATTTTATTGAAGAATCAATACACACAACTGAAAAATTCATTAAAGATAGGGGAACACCAGCATGGTCAGATGCGGTGCGAAATGATTTCATGTTAATAGATTACGATATTATAAGTCATGGTCTAAATTGAAAATAGATGCAATATACTGGGAGGGCTTAAAATGGAGCATATTTATGACACTATAATTATAGGAGGTGGCCCAGCTGGGCTATCGGCAGGGCTTTACGCATCAAGGTCAAAACTTGATTCTATAATAATCGAACGAGGAAAATTTGGAGGACAGGCCGCAATAACAGATGAACTTGCAAATTATCCTGGCTCAATTGAAGAGTGCACTGGTCCAAAATTGATTAAAAGAATGAGAACTCAAGCCGAGGAATTTGGTACAAAGTTTGCAAAAGATACTGTAGAAAATATTTTACTTGAAGGTGAAATAAAAACTGTTAAATGCAAAAAAGAAACATATAAGGCTAAAACTATTGTAATTGCAACAGGCGCTTATCCCAGATTAGCAGGTTTTAAAAATGAAAATGAGCTACGGGGCAAGGGAATTTCATATTGCGCTACCTGTGATGCTGATTTCTTTACGGAGCTCGATGTAGCCGTAAATGGCGGTGGAGATTCCGCCATAACTGAAGCAATTTATCTCACAAAGTTTGCAGATAGTGTAACAGTTATTCATAGAAGAGATGAATTAAGAGCTTGTAAATCAATTCAAGAAAAAGCTTTTGCTAATCCAAAAATCAAGTTTATATACGACTCAGTTATAGATGAGGCAGAAGGCGATGAAATACTTGAAGGCCTTAAGGTCAGAAATGTTAAAACAGGCGAAGTTCAAAAAGTGAAGGTTGATGGGTGCTTTGTATTTGTCGGATACATTCCTATTTCAGAAATTTTCAAAGGTAAGGTCAATATGGATGAAAGTGGTTATGTAATGACAAATGATGATATGGTAACTAACATTCCAGGCGTTTTCGCAGCTGGAGATATTAGGGTCAAGAATTTGAGACAGGTTATAACTGCAGCAGCTGATGGCGCAATAGCAGCAACTTCTGCAGAAGTATATATAGCAAATAAATAAAATTAGGGGGTATTTAAAATGATTAGTTTGACAAAGGAAAATTTTGATGAGGAAGTAGTATCTTATTCTGAAAAAGCAGTATTTGTTGATTTCTGGGGTGACAAATGTGAAGTATGTAAGGAACTTATGCCTGGAGTACACGAACTAGAAAACAAATATAGCGATAAAATCAAATTTGCAAGTCTTAATATCGGTGGTTCTAGAAGACTCGCTATATCTCAAAGAGTACTTGGACTCCCAACGATGATAATTTATAAAAATAACGAAAAAATAAGCACTATTACCCCTGAAAACATCGAAACAATTGATGATGTAGAGAATTTTATTAAAAGCGTTTATGAAACATTGTAATAAATGGCTAAACTATTTCGGAGGTGGAAACTTTGCGTTTAGAACTTGGTGAAATTAAAATTAATGATGTTCAATTTGGCACTTGCACAAAGGTTGAAAAGGGAGTTCTTTTTGTAAATAAAGAAGAACTGCTTGCACATATAGGCGGAGATGAAAGAATTGAAAGTATTAGCATTGAAATTGCAAGACCCGGAGATGAGACAAGAATAATTCCAGTTAAAGACGTTATTGAGCCAAGGGTAAAGGTATCAGGTAGCGGTGGGATATTTCCAGGATTTATAAGCAAGGTTGATACAGTTGGAAATGGAAGAACAAATGTTTTGAAAGGCGCAGCTGTTGTAACTACTGGAAATATTGTTGGGTTCCAGGAAGGAATCATTGACATGAGTGGAATTGGTGCTAAATATACACCATTTTCAAAATTAAACAACGTTGTAATAACATGTGAAGCAAAGAAAAGCGTACTTCCACATGATCACGAAGAAGCTGTTAGAATGGTTGGATTTAAGGCTGCAACATATCTTGGTGAATGTGCAAGAGAACTTGAGGCTGATGAAATTAAGACTTTCGAAACACTTCCTCTTTTAGAACAGGTAAAACAGTATCCTGATCTTCCTAAAGTAATATATGTATATATGCTTCAAAGTCAGGGGCTTCTTCATGACACTTATGTATATGGAGTTGATGCAAAGAAAATAATACCTACATTCATATACCCAACGGAAATATTTGATGGTGCTATTGTTTCAGGAAACTGTGTTTCAGCTTGTGATAAGAACCCATCGTATGTTCATATGAATCATCCTGTAATTGAGGATTTGTATGAGAGACATGGTATTGACTACAATTTCCTTGGATGTGTATTAACTAATGAAACTGTATACCTTGCAGATAAAGAAAGATCTTCAAGCTATACTGCAAAATTAGTTGAATATTTAGGTGCAGATGCAGTAATAATTTCTGAGGAGGGTTTTGGAAATCCAGACGCAGATTTAGTTATGAATTGTAACAAGATTTCAGCACTAGGAATTAAAACAGTACTAATAACCGATGAATATGCTGGTCAAGATGGAGCTTCACAATCACTTGCAGATTCAACTCCTAAGGGCGATGCAGTAGTAACTGCTGGAAATGCAAATGAAGTTATTGTACTTCCCACAATGAAGAAAATTATCGGTCATCCGGAAAATGCAAATGTTATTGCTGGAGGACATTTTGGAAGTTTGAGAGAGGACGGCTCAATTGAAGCTGAAATCCAGGTAATTACTGGAGCAACAAGCGAAGTTGGATATAATACTTTAAGTACAAGAGGGTACTAATTTTTTTATAGAAAGGATGATATAAATGTTAAAAGGTAAAAAAGTAATTGCTATAGGTGATAGAGATGGAATACCAGGTCAAGCAATCGAAGAAAGCGTAAAAACTGCAGGAGCAGAAGTAATATTTGCTTCAACAGAATGCTTTGTCTGAACTGCCGCTGGTGCTATGGATCTGGAGATCCAAAAAAGAGTTAAAGAATTAGCAGACAAGAATGGTGCAGAAAACATTGTAGTTATACTTGGTGGAGCAGAAGCAGAAGCTTCAGGACTTTCAGCTGAAACAGTAGCTGCAGGGGACCCTACATTTGCAGGCCCACTTGCAGGAATTGAACTTGGTCTTGCTGTTTATCATATGATTGAGCCAGAAATAAAGGATGAATGTGATGCGACGGTTTATGATGAGCAGTGTGGAATGATGGAAATGGTTCTAGACGTTGACGATATAATTAAGGAAGTAAAGACAATAAGAGATGAGTTTTCAAAATATTAATTTTAAGTTTAAAAAGTAAATTCAAAATATGAGAAAAGGGGGAAACCCAATTGATTAAGGTAGTTCATTATATAAATCAGTTTTATGCTGGTATAGGCGGAGAAGAAGAGGCAAATTATAAACCAGAAGTAAGAGAGGGTTTCGTTGGTCCTGGAATGGGGCTAAACAAAATTTTTAAAGGTGAAGCTGAAATAGTTGCTACTGTTATTTGCGGAGATTCATATTTCAATGAAAATCTAGAAAAAGCAAAAGCTGAAGTAATTGAAATGATAAAAAGTTACAACCCTGATTTAGTAATTGCAGGCCCAGCTTTCAATGCAGGAAGATACGGAATGGCATGTGGCGCTGTTGCAAAAGAAGTTAAAGAAAAATTAAATGTTCCTGTGCTTACAGCAATGTATATTGAAAATCCTGGTGCTGACATATATAAAAAGGACGCATATATAATTGAGACTAGAAATAGTGCGGTTGGTATGAGGCAAGCACTTCCCGCTATGGTAAAGCTTGGTTTAAAACTTGTTCACGGTGAAGAAATAGGATCACCTGCAGAGGAAGGTTATATTGAAAGAGGAATAAGAAAGAATTATTTTGATACAGTTAGAGGTTCAAGAAGAGCTGTTAATATGCTCGTTAAGAAGCTTAAAGGAGACGAATTTGCAACTGAGTTTGTAATGCCTGTATTTGATAGGGTAGAGCCAAATGCAGCTATAAAAGACATAACCAAAGCTAAAATTGCATTAGTTACATCAGGTGGAATAGTTCCAAAAGGCAACCCTGACCATATTGAATCTTCAAGTGCTTCAAAGTTTGGTAAATATGACATTTTCGGTGTTGACGATTTAACAGAGGCGACATATGAAACTGCGCATGGTGGATTTGATCCAACTTATGCAAATTCTGATTGTGATAGGGTTCTTCCAGTAGATGTATTAAGAGAAATGGAAAAAGAAGGAAAAATAGGCTCGCTTCACAAATATTTTTATTCTACGGTTGGAAATGGTACATCCGTTGCCAATTCAAAGAAATTTGGGGCACAAATTGTAAAGGAATTATTAGCTGATGGTGTGGATGCTGTTATATTAACGTCAACATGAGGAACTTGTACACGTTGCGGTGCAACACTCGTTAAAGAAATAGAGCGTGGAGGACTTCCAGTAGTCCACATGTGCACAGTAGTTCCAATTTCACTTACAGTTGGAGCAAATAGAATAGTACCGACAATAGCTATCCCACATCCACTAGGAAACCCTAGTTTAGAGAAGGAAGCTGAAATGAAGCTTAGATATAAACTGGTAGCTAAAGCACTTAAAGCATTAGAAACCCAAGTTGATGGGCAAAAGGTTTTTGAAGAATAAACTATTATTAAAAAATGCAAAAGTGAAGGTGTTTATCTTCACTTTTGTTAATTTAAATAAAGGAGGAATGAAATAATGAGCTTTCCAGTAGTTAAAAAAGCATCTTATATTCTTATTAACACTCCAGATATGGTAATGCATTGCGGAACAACAGCTGCAGTTGAGAGAAAAAACAATCCGGATTCAGAATTCTTAAAAGAGGCAAAAAATCATTTAAGAACTTTTGAGGATGTAGTAGCATATCCTCCTAATCAAACTTATATAGGTAACATAATTCCAGAGCAGCTTTTAGAAATTAAAAGACCTTGGAACAATTCAAAAATTGAAGGTGCTCAAAAAATAGGAAAATTCGGAGAAATAATGCCTCAGGATGAATTTTACGGGTTGCTTAAGGTTTCAGATGTATTCGATTTAGTAGTCTTAGAAAAAGGTTTTACGCAAAGTGTTAGAGAAAAATTTGCGAATCATGAATTGCTTAATGTAAAAGTTGAAGCACTTGGCGTTGGCGAGGCTATAGTCAACATAAAAGAATTAGTCGATACTCAAGATGCAGAGGGGTTGTATCTTGGTGATGATCTAATTGGGTGTGTAAAAAAAGCCCATGATGTAGATATAAATCTTTCGGCACATGTTATGCTTGAAAACCTTGCTGTTAAGGCATCAGGTGTTCTTGCATTAATGCAGTTAGTTAAGATTACCGGAATTGATGTAAGCGAAGTTGATTACTTAATTGAATGCTCTGAAGAAGCAGTAGGAGATATGAATCAAAGAGGGGGAGGCAATCTTGCCAAAGCATGTGGCGAAATTGCTGGTATTAAAGGAGCAACTGGTATTGACATGAGAGGTTTTTGCGCTGCACCTGTTCATGCAATAATAAATGCTTCTGCTCTAGTAAAATCAGGAATTTTCAAAAATGTTATAGTTTTTGCAGGCGGATGTACTTCAAAGCTTGGAATGAATGGACGAGACCATGTAAAAAAAGGACTTCCAATTCTTGAGGATTGCCTTGGAGGATTCGCACTACTTATAACAGAAAATGATGGCATAAGCCCTGAAATAAGAACAGATATCATTGGAAAACATACAATTGGAGATGGCTCAGCACCTCAAGCTGTACTTGAAGCTTTAGTATTAAAACCGTTAACTAATGCTGGAATGAAAATAACTGATGTTGATAAATACGCTCCAGAGCTTCAAACTCCCGATATAACGGAGCCTGCTGGAGCCGGAGATGTACCAACTCAAAACTATAAAATGATCGGTGCTCTTGCTGTTAAAAACGGACAATTAGACAGAAAAGAACTTCCAAGCTTTGTGAAAAAGCATGGCTATCCCGGATTTGCTCCAACACAAGGACATATTCCATCAGCAGTACCAATAGTTGGACATGGAATTAGTGCAATATTGGAAGGAAGAATGAATAATTTTATGTTAATTGGCAAAGGAAGCTTGTTCCTTGGAAGAATGACTAATTTATTTGATGGAGTTTCAGTACTTGTGCAAAAGAATTCCGGAAAGCAAGATGATGGAGCTGAAGTTTCAAATGAAGAACTAAAGCTTATGATAGCCGGCAGCATGAAAAAATTTGCGGAAATGCTAATGAACGAATAATTGATGATTGTAGGGAGAGTGATTTTATGGGAAACATAAAAACAAAAAAGGCTATAGCTGAGGCTTTTAATGAAATAGCAGATGGTATTAAAAGTGGAAGCTTTAAAAAGAGAATTAAAATAGGCCTAACAACATATGGCTCGGAGCATGGTATTTCTGAAATGTTAAAAGCATGCATACTAGCATCAAAAAAGTATGGCAGCTTTGATATTGTACTGATAGGTGAAAAGGTTGACTGTGAATTTGAAGTAGTTGAAGTAGCTTCTGCAGAGGACGGGCACAATAAAATGTTAAAACTTTTGGAGGAAGGGAAAATCCAAGGTTGTGTTACCCAACATTTTAATTTTCCAATAGGAGTTTCTACAGTGGGGATGGCAGTTACTCCGGCAAAAGGACGCGACATGATAATAGCTACAACTACAGGGGCGACTTCAACTAATAGGGTAGAAGCCATGATTAAAAATGCTATAGGTGGAATTGCAGTTGCAAAAGCTACAGGAATAAAAAATCCTAAAGTAGGAATTTTAAATATTGATGGAGCAAGAGAAGTTGAAAGAAACTTAGGTGAATTAAAAAAGTCTGGTTATAATTTTGAATTCGCCGATTCATTAAGAGCAGATGGTGGACCAATGATGAGAGGGAATGATGTACTTGCAGGAACTCCAGATGTACTAATTTGCGATTCACTTACTGGAAACCTTCTTATTAAAATGCTTTCATCTTATACAACTGGTGGAGATTATGAAACTTCAGGTTATGGATATGGTCCAGGAGTTGGAGAAAACTATGATAAGATTATTAACATAATATCAAGGGCATCTGGTGCACCTCTTATTTGTGAAGCACTTAAATATTGCTTTGAGTGTGCACAAAATAACCTTATGATAGTAGCGGGGAATGAATATAAAGCCGCAGAAAAAGCTGGAATTAAAAAGTTAATTGATGGGATACTAAGCAAAAGTGGAAAATCATCAGAAGAAAAAGTTGCGATGCCTTCAAAGGAAGTAGTTACTTTTGCTATACCGGGTATAGACATTTTAGAACTCGATGATGCATGTGCTGCTCTTTGGAAGGAAGGCATATACTGCGAAAGTGGAATGGGTTGTACTGGACCTGTATTAATGATAAACGAGAAAAATTCTGAGAATAGCACAAAGATACTTGTAAAATGTGGTTATAAATAAAAATATTGGTTATAGAGAAGAAAGAGGTGTAGCAAATAATTAATTAACATAATTGTCTCCAATAGAATAATATATGAATGTAAGATTATTATTGGAGGTATTTAGTGGGATATTATATTAGAGTAGAAGAAAATGTAAAAATCTATGTAGAAGATATTAACCCTAAGGGTGAAAAGACAATAGTGTTTCTTCACGGTTGGCCCGGAAGCCATAAGTTGTTTGAATATCAGTTTAATGAACTTCCAAAGATGGGCTACAGGTGTATCGGTATAGATCAGAGGGGATTCGGTGAATCCGATAAGCCGTTCGAGGGCTATGACTATGATAGGTTATCAGACGATGTTCGAGGGGTAGTAGATGCACTTAAATTAAAGAATTTTACACTAGCGGGACATTCAACAGGAGGAGCAATTGCTATTAGATACATGTCCAGGCACAATGAATACGGGGTATCCAAACTAGCTCTTTTTGCAGCAGCAGCACCCAGCCTTATCCAGCGCCCATATTTCCCTTATGGATTGCAAGCGGAAGTTGTCAAAGATATGATTAAGGAAACATATAATGATCGACCTAAAATGTTAAGGGGATTTGGAGACATATTTTTCTTTCAGCATATAACCCAGGCATTTTCAGATTGGATTTTTCAATTAGGACTACAAGCAGCAGGTTGGGCCACTGCGGCAACTTCAACCAGTTGGTTAGGCGAGGAACGTTTATTTTTTGATCTTTCTAAAATAAGTGTTCCAACTTTAATTCTTCATGGTATTCATGACAAAGTCTGTCTCTTCCCATTAGGACAGGCACAAAGACAAGGCATTAAAAATTCTAAACTTGTACCATTTGAATTCAGTGGCCACGCATTATTCTATGATGAGAAAGATAGATTTAACAAAGAATTGGCTTTATTTATTGAGGAGTAAGAAATTTAAAAGAGGCAATGGTTGAGTATGATGGATAGGCTTTTTAATACGATAAGAAGTATCTTAATTAACTAAGATACTTCTTTCTTATAATACACATTTCCTTTAAAACTTTATGGGTGAAATAAGGAAGTATATCTATTAGAAAAAAATCAGAATTTAGAAGGAGTGTAGATACATATGTAGAAACTATAGTTAATAATATTAATATCTACAAGTACATTTGAAACATATGAAGATTGAATCCATACCTAATAATAAAGTGGTTTAAATTGAAGGCATTACCCTTTCTTATGGTTCCTCATAGAAAAGGACAAATTAAAGATTATGTAAGTGGTAATTATAATTTAATTAAGATTGTGTTTTGACAAAGTTTCCTTGGGTATACCTAATTACAGTTGGGTAAAATTTTTTATTGATAATGATTTGTATGCAAATATAGAAGATTTAGTAATTGATGAAAATTTTTATAAGTATAGTGATTTAATAACTTATCCTATTGCTGGGGCATTTGTAGATTATCTTATTTCACTTTTTGGTATCGACAAATTCAAGCTATTCTATTGCTCACTAAAAGAAGAGGATTTTAAAGTGAGTTTTTTTGAATTATTCAATATCACCCTATCTAATGCAAATAGAAAGTTTATTAAATATATTAATAGTATAGGAAATAATAATGCTATTTCTAATATAATAAAAGGTGAATTAGAAGAGCAAAATCTCTTAAAATTAGTAAAATGATATAACACGTATGGGACCCAATAAGGGCATACTTTTAGTTATGTTCTTTATGGGTTTTTTATTATATTAAATTTGGGGAGGGATTTTCATTAAAATAACTAATATTAAAAAACTGCGTTAAGAACGGTGAATAGTGTGGTGATGTTATAGTAGAAATACACACTGATATAGGTAATTAATAAAAATTAGCTTCTATTTTTTTGTTTTTGATGGTAATATACTTATATAGAAAAATAGTCGTAAAAAAAGCACAAAATATTTCTATTTGAACTTATTCTAAGATCCAAAACGTATAATGTGAAATTTAGAGATGATTTAATTATAATACCTTTATAAATGAATGGAGGAAGTATTTTGCGGAATGGTTTCTTGCATCTAGATAATATTATTAATGTAGATAATTTTCAAAAAATCCAGGATAATATAGCGGAGGTAACCGGCATTGCTATGGTGACGGTTGATTATAAAGGTAAAAGGATTACTACACATAGTAAGTGTAGTGAATTTTGTAAATTTGTAAGATTGCATCTAGACGTGGGTCACCTTTGTGAGAAATGTGACGCTAGAGGAGGACTCGAGGCTGCTAGATTACAACGACCATATCTATATATATGTCATGTAGGTGTAATAGACCTTGCAATTCCTATTGTAATAGATGGACAATACTTCGGTGCGGTAATGGCAGGACAAGTTATTATTAAAGATGAAGAAAAGGAAGATTTAGAACAAATAGTTAACAATAAATATTTTAATATGGAATTAGAAAAAGAAGGCGAACTTAAAGTTTTATATGAAAAGTTACCTATGATGACTTTGGACAGGGTTAAATCTGTCGCCAACATGATTTTTCATATTAGTAACTATATTGTAGAAGAAGCCTTATTAAAAATAACTTCAAATAAACATAATGATAAAATTTTAACTGTGGGTTCATTTAAGACGACAAATTTACAATTTAAAAAGGCTAATAAAGTGAAAACAGTGGAAGAAAATTTAAAGAATAATGTTAACTTAGATTTTAGTGAAGATAAAAATAATATAAAACGTGAGAATAAATGCGATATTATTTTAAAACCAGCATTAGATTATATACAAAAGAATTATAGGTACGCAATTACCCTTAATGGTATGTCATCCTTGTGTAACATTAGTCCTAGTTATTTTAGTAAGCTTTTTAAAAAATGTATTGGAGATAATTTCTCGAGTTATATAAATAAAGTGAGAATTAAAAAAGCTAAAGAGTTGCTTGAGGCGTCTGATGTCCCAATAAGCAATTTAGCATTGGATTTAGGGTTTGAGGATTGTGGTTACTTTATAAAAGTATTTAAAAGGATCGAAGGGGTAACCCCGGCGGTTTATAGAGATGAATATAATGTAGAAAAATAGCACTAGGCTAAAACTAGTGCTATTTTTTTCGTGTAAAACACTAAATGCGACAAATTACTGTGGAAATTTACATAAAGTGAGCAATGTTTTTCTACAAGAATGCAATATTTTTCAATGAAAATTTATTTATACAAGCTTATACTTTAGATAGTTAGTAAATTAACAAGGGCTGTGTTAACAGTGAAGAAAATGTTAATATCACCTTAAAATAGAGTTCAGGTTACAATTCAACAAATTACAATGTTTAAAAGAACTAAGGAGGAATAATATATGAGAATGTATGATTATTTAGCACCAGCGGTTAATTTTATGGGAGCCGGAGCTGTAAAAGTAGTAGGCGAAAGAGCTAAAATTTTAGGTGGAAAAAAAGCGTTAATAGTGACTGATAAGTTTCTTCGTAGTCTTCCGGGCGGTGCAGTAGCACAAGTTGAACTTTCATTAAAGGAAGCAGGAATTAGTTTTGTATTCTATGATGATGTTGAACCAAATCCTAAGGATAGAAACGCAATTGCAGGCGTAAAAATATTTAAAGATGAAAAATGTGACATGATTATTACAGTTGGTGGCGGAAGCTCACATGACTGCGGTAAGGGAATCGGTATATTGGCAACTCATCCAGGAGAATTAGTTGACTATGCAGGTATAGAAACTCTTGCAAATCCACTTCCTCCAATCATTGCTGTTAATACAACAGCTGGAACAGCTAGTGAAGTTACTCGTCACTGCGTTATTACAAATACTAAAACTAATATTAAATTTGTTATAGTTAGTTGGAGAAACTTACCATCAGTTTCAATCAATGACCCACTAACAATGGTTGGAAAACCTGCAGGACTTACAGCTGCAACTGGTATGGATGCTTTGACTCATGCTATAGAAGCATACGTTTCAAAGGATGCTAATCCTGTTACAGATGCTGCTGCTATCCAAGCTATTAAATTAATATCAAACAACTTACGACAAGCTTATGCACTAGGAGAAAACTTAGTGGCTAGAGAAAATATGTGTTATGCTTCACTGCTTGCTGGTATGGCATTCAATAATGCTAACTTAGGTTATGTACATGCAATGGCTCACCAATTAGGTGGACTTTATGATATGCCTCATGGAGTAGCTAACGCTATATTACTTCCATTCGTTGAAAAATGGAACGTTATTTCAAATCCACAGAAATTTGCTGATATAGCAGAATTCATGGGTGAAAATATACAAGGACTTTCAGTACTAGATGCAGCTCAGAAATCTATCGATGCTATGTTTAGACTTGCAAATGATGTTGGAATTCCAACTAACTTAAGATCACAAGGAGTTAAAGAAGAAGACCTCGAATATATGGCTGAATGGGCATTAAAAGATGGTAATGCATTCAGTAACCCAAGAAAAGGAAACAAGAAAGATATTGTTGAATTATTTAAATCAGCATTATAATTCTCTTTAACGATATTTTCGAAGAAGATAATTTAATATAAATTAAAACAATTATAATATGTCCTTGATGCAATCATCGAGGACATATTATAAATTATATATGTCTTTGATAGTTATAAATTTAACAAATTCTTACGTTTTAGAAGATGTTTTAATAAATTGTAAACAGTAGTTAAATAAAAAAATTATATTAAGAGAGGAAGTTTTAATATGTATATTCTACAAGATGGATTTAGTAAACCAACAAAGAGGATAGTAGCATTAAAGGAACAAATACTTTTAGCAGTTCCATGTATTGAAGTTGATAGAGCGTTATTAATAACAGAATCATTTAAAGAGACAGAAGGACAACCTGCAGTAGTTCGTAGGGCTAGAGCACTTGAAAAGATATTAAATGAAATTCCTATTATTATAAGAGATGAAGAGCTAGTAGTTGGAAGTCTTACTCAGGAAGCAAGATCAGCTCAAATTTTTCCTGAATTCTCAAATAAATGGATTAAAGATGAATTTGAAACCATAGGAAAGAGAAAAGGTGATTCATTCCAAATTACTGAAAAGGCAAAAGGACAACTTACAGAAGTCTTCAATTATTGGGAAGGCAAAACTACTAATGAACTTGCTACTTCATATATGTATCCAGAAACTATTGATGCAATTAATGAAAATGTATTTACAGTTGCAAACTATTATCTTAATGGAGTAGGACATGTATCTGTAGATTACGCTAAGGTTTTAGCTAAAGGATATAAAGGAATTATTGAAGAAGTTGAATGTGCAATTGCATCTGCTGATAAAGAAAATCCTGAATATATTAAGCAAAAACTATTTTGGGAATCTATCATATGTTCTTGCAAAGCCATAATAAATTATGCACATAGATATGCAAAGCTTGCTAGAGAAATGGCTTCAAAAGAATCTAATGACGTGCGCGCTAAAGAATTATTACAAATAGCTAAAAACTGTGAAACAGTACCTGAAAATGGAGCAACTAATTTTTATGAAGCTTGCCAATCATTCTGGTTTGTACATGCAGTTATAAATATAGAATCAAATGGACATTCTATTTCTCCAACAAGATTTGATCAATATATGTACCCATATTATGAAATAGAATTAAATTCAGGAAATTTTGACATAGATGCAATTCAAGAACTTATTGATTGTGTATGGGTTAAATTAAATGATATTAACAAAGTTCGTGATGAAGTATCAACAAGAGCATTTGGTGGATACCCACTGTTTCAAAACCTATGTGTAGGTGGACAAACTAGAGAAGGCAAAGATTCTACAAATGATTTATCATACATGTGCATAGATGCTACAGCTCATGTAAGATTAGCAGCACCTTCATTCTCAGTAAGAATATGGAACAAAACTCCCGATGAATTCTTATTAAGATGTTGTGAGTTAAGCAGATTAGGCCTTGGTATGCCAGCATTTTATAATGATGAAGTTGTAATTACAGCATTAGTTAGTAATGGATTAACAATTGAAGATGCTAGAGAATATGGAATTATTGGTTGCGTTGAACCACAAAAACCAGGTAAAACAGAGGGATGGCATGATTCAGGTTTCTTTAATCTAGCAAGACTATTAGAAGTCACTATAAATAATGGTATGAGTAATGGAAAACAAATTGGACCTAAGACTGGAGAATTTACACAGTTCAAGTCTATTGAAGAAATTATTGAAGCTTATACGAAACAAATGGAATACTTTGTTTATCAATTATCAGTGGCAGACAATTCTATTGATATTGCTCATGCAGAAAGAGCTCCATTACCTTTCCTATCTTGTATGGTTGATGACTGTATAACAGATGGTAAATCACTTCAAGAAGGCGGAGCACATTATAACTTTACAGGACCACAAGGTGTTGGTGTTGCGAATGTAGGAGATTCTTTTGCAGCTATTAAAAAGCTTGTATTTGATACTAAAATGATAACTTTAAAAGATTTAAAAGAAGCTTTAGATACTAACTTTGGTCAAGAAGATTCAACTTCAAAGATAGATTTTGAGGACTTAAGACAAATGTTAATTCATAGAGCACCTAAGTTTGGTAATGATATTGATGAGGTTGATGAATTAGCAAGTCAAGGAGCATATATTTACTGCAAAGAAGTTGCAAAACATAAAAATCCAAGAGGCGGTAATTTCCATGCGGGATTATATCCAGCAGCAATTAACATCCTATTTGGTGATCTTATAGGAGCAACTCCAGATGGTAGGAAAGCACATGAAGCATTAGCAGATGGTGTATCTCCAGTTAGAGGCGCAGATAGTAATGGACCAACTGCCGCTATAAATTCAGTAGCTAAATTAGATCATTTTATTGCATCTAATGGTACTTTATTAAATCAAAAATTCCATCCAGGTTCAATTCAAGGAAGTACTGGATTAAATAATTTAGCGTCACTTGTTAGAAGCTTTTTCGATCAAAAGGGTATGCATGTACAATTCAATATAATAGATAAGGAAACTCTTGTTGAAGCACAAAAGAATCCAAGCAAATATAGAGATTTAGTAGTACGTGTTGCCGGTTATAGTGCGCAATTTATAACATTAGATAAAGCAATTCAAGATGATATTATAAAGAGAACTGAACAAACTTTCTAAAAGGAGGAAAAGCAGATGCCGATAAGAAGAATTAATTATAAGCAAAAAGGCAAAATTTTTAATATGCAACGCTTTTCTATTCATGATGGACCTGGGATTAGGACAATAGTGTTTTTTAAAGGTTGTCCTTTAAAATGTGATTGGTGTAGTAATCCAGAATCACAGGATCCATTAGTTCAAATTATGTATAATGAAAAAAATTGTATTGAGTGTAAAAAATGCGAAAAAAATTGTCCAGCAGGCGCAATTGATATGCTAAGACCTGGAAGAATAGATAGAGAAAAATGCACAAGTTGTGGACTTTGCGCTGAAAATTGTTATCCAGGAGGTATTGTGAAATCTGGGGAAGAAACTACTGTAGAGAAGGTAATGACTGAACTAAAGAAAGAAACTATTCAGTTCAGACGTTCTGGAGGTGGAGTTACATTATCTGGAGGAGAAATGCTTATGCAACCAGAATTTGCAATTGAACTTTTAAAAGCTTGCAAGTCAATGGGATGGCATACTGCAATAGAAACTACAGGCTATGCTAGTGAAGAGACAATAGATAAGATAATTCCTTTAGTTGATTTAGTGCTTTTAGATATAAAACATTTAGATGATGAAAAACATAAAAAACATGTTTATGTAAGTAATGAAATAATAATAAGAAATGCTAAAAAAATTGCTGCTTTTGGCACAGAGCTTATTATAAGAGTACCTGTTATTCCACAATTTAATTGTGATAAAAACAGCATATCTGATATTGCTAAGTTTGCAAAAAGTTTAGGGATAGTAAAGCACTTAGATTTATTACCATATCATAAGCTTGGGGCTAATAAGTATGAGAACCTAGGATTAGATTATATAATGGGACAGGAAATTAAAACGCCAGATGAGGATACTATGAATAACTTTAAAAAAGTAGTAGAGGAATATGGATTGGAATGTTCTATTGGAGGCTGAAGATAATAAAAATGCAGAAATTATGCATGAAGCATTTAATGAATTATCAAAGTTTTAATAATTATAGTAAAAAATATTAATATGTTGATTATATATCAATAATAAATTATCAATACCAGCTACATTTGTAGCTGGTATTTTATTAATTAGATTTACTTTATAATATTATATTTTATGTCTATATTCCTACTATCAAAATACACAAAGTCTCCTGTTTTTAAGTGCCATACAGCTTTTAGAGTTGTTGGATGCTTTATTCCGTTCATATCTTTATAATCTGCACAAACTGCTGACCACTTTGCATTTTGTATGTTGTCATTTACATCGGTATATGATCTATCATCTGTAGTAAAATTTGTGATAGTACCATTATCATCAAATGTGAAAATTCCACTTGCTGATATTCCATAATAGGTTATAGTAGCCTTTGCGTGGTTTTCATCAATTTCTTCCCAAGTAATAAAGTCTTGCAAAAAACTGTTTGGCATTAATAAACCTTCCGCAAGGTAAGTAACAAGGCATGATTTATCCATGGCTTCACCCTTTTCATTAAATAAAGTTATAGCCCTTCCGATAACGCCCTTCATAGAACCTACTCCAGCTTGGTATTTATCAATACCCTCAAAAGGGATACCAAACATACTTGTATCAACTAATGCAATCCTTTCTGGTTTGTCTACAAAGTTGTAGTGGGTGTATTTGATTTTGAGCTTTGGTTTACCCAATAGTACAAAATCAACATCGTAGTAATAGGCTTTCATGTTGGACATTTTGGGTGTGCCAATATATCCGCAATATTTAAAATATTTTTGAACTGGTGGAGGTAGTTTAGAAATATTCGCTGTGGTAAAAATCCCATTTTGAGTTTTCATTTTTGCTATCTGATAACTCGTTAACTTTGAGAATTTTGATTTCATGGGTGAATAAGGAATATTAAACCATAGCAATATGCATAAAATAAATAAAGCAACAACTGCTAAAATCCAAATCATAATTTTTTTACCTCTTTTCATTATATAGAAATTATATATAAACGCCTTTAACAATTTGAACCTCCTATATGTTGTTTTGTGAACACTGTTTATTATAATAACATTGTTTAAAAAAGTCAATAAATGTAGAACTTTCTTTTTTTAAGAACTAGAATTTTAAGGTATGATTTTCATGAATAATAAGATAAAAAAGATTTAAAAATTCAGCGGTTTATGATGGATAGGCATTTATTGCTTATCCATTATTTTTTGTGCCAATCGTCAGTGGGTAACATTATTTTTAATGTAGAATATGACAGAATTCCCCTAATTTAGCAAAGTTATTATGATAGAATGGTTGGGATTTCTTCTGTAATTTCTAGCAAAAATGTTTCAATAAATGAATTTATAGAAAAAGGTGATACTCCACTTTAAATTGCTAAAAGAAATGTTTGATATTCAATAGGAACCAGCGGGAAACCTAATAACAAGTACGATGTTACATTGTATGGTAACGTATAAAAGGAGTTGATTTTTATGAAATATACAATTGCAATCTGTGATGATGAACCTGTTCAAGTAAGAGTTATTGAAAAATATATGGAATCATTCAACAAAGAAAAAAAATTTCATATCATTTGTTCTAACAGTGGTGAACAATTACTTTCCCAAATACAATACAAGCCTGCACACATTTGCTTTTTAGATATCCAAATGAAAGGAATGAATGGACTGGAAATAGGAAAAAAAATTAGAGAACTTAATAAAAATGCAATCATTATATTTATTACAGGATTTAAAGATTATGCATTGCATGCTTTTGGCATAAAGGCTTTTGACTACATTATCAAACCGATTACGGAGGAGAGATTTAAAAATTTATTTCAAGAAATATCCGAAAAGCTGAAAATTACCTATCGTTATGCAGAAGAGGAAAAAGACCTAACTATCAAAACTAAAGAAGGTATCTACAACATTAAATACGATTCCATCTACTATTTTGAAAAACATTTGAGGAAAATCATTGCTGTGTGCAAGGGTAAAAATTTAGAATTTAATGAAAGTTTTAAGAACTTAAAGGATCATTTAGATATGACCTGTTTTACCCAATGTCATCAAGGATTTATTGTAAATAATAAGAAAATTTCATTTTACAAAAATCAACAAATTTGTGTGGAGAAAATAAATCTATATATTCCTGTAAGCAGAGCATGTGTGAATGAAGTTAGGAGAATTTCCTGTCATAATTTATTCCGTTAGGAGGTGGTATACATGTGCTTTTTATGGGGAGCTTATGAATTCTCAATTAATCTACTAGAATGTTACATATTGTACTTTTTTCTTACTCTAGTTCTTCAAAAAAAAATTAAAAATAAGTATACGGTTGTTTTCATTATTCTATTTCAAAGCATCCTTCTTCAACTTATAAATAAAGGGTTAGGGCATGCAAACTTTTTAGGGGTTATCCTTATTTTATGTGTTACTATTGTAATTTATTTTATAACCCTTAATTGCAACTTAAGAAATCTATTTTTTGTAATGATTCTGTTTATGGGATGTCTGGCAACCTTTGATTTTCTCGGTGTTATTATTACAAGTATGGTATTTCACGTTTCTCCAGGTCTTCTTGTGCAAAAAAACATATATAGAGTAATCAGTGCAGTGACCACCCGAATAGTCATGTTATTTTTTATACAATTTAAAGTGAGTACTTCTTATATTAGGAAAATTCTTATTTACCAAATTACTATTGTTTTAATGATAAATATATTTTTCAATTCTATTTTTTTTAATATATATGAGGGGAAATCTTTTTTTAAAACTAATTTTTTTATAGGATTCATTACCCTCTGTATAATACTTTTCAGTTTTGTTATCATGAAAATTATCCAGCAAATTTTAATCTATTCAAAAAAAGAGGTAGAATGGTCTCTACAAGAAATAGAATATAAAAAGCAGATCTTTTATATGAACAATATACAAGAGTTAATTCATACATTAAGAGCACAGAGACATGACTTTAACAACCATATCAGTTGTATCTACGGGCTTTTAAAGACAGGAGAAATAAATGTCGCAAAAGAATATTCTGAAAAACTAGCAAATCAAACATCAGAAATTAATACTATTCTAAACATAGATATTCCTATTATTGCAGCACTGTTAAATTTCAAGTTATCTATCGCAAAAGAAAGAAAAATTGAATTGTATATAGATATAAATTTACCTAAAAATATTAAAATAGATCCTGTGAATATCTCTATACTTTTAGGGAATGCACTAGATAATGCCATAGAAGCTTGTAAAAATATAGCAAATGGAAATAAGTTTATTCGAATCAAAATGTATATAGAAAAAGTACATCTAATCATTAAAATTACCAATAGCACAAACAAAGCAACACAGGAGGGGACAGGGGAACATAAAACAACACATCCCGATAAGGAAAACCATGGGTTCGGACTTGAAAATATAAATTACATAGTAAACAAATATGATGGTTTAATACAAATAGAAGAAGAAGAAAATTTATTTATACTGAATATTGCCCTATTAATAAAATGACAGACAGATTACCCATAAATTTACAAAGAAATATTCGATTATGACATTTCAACAACCAATCATGCAAACTCTATTTAAACCTTTACACAAATATGTATAATTGTAATAAAAGAGGCAATATTTAATTTCGAATCAAACAATTTATTAAACTTTCCAAAAGAAAATATGTAAATCAAAGATAATTTAGTAGATTTACTTATAAAAATAATGAAAGTAGAAAAGGGGGAAATGTAATTATGAAGAAAACAAAACATTTGATTATATTAATCTTTACAGTTGCAACATTTTTTATGACAGGTACAGCTTACGGTTGGAATGGTAATAAGGATGGAACAGGAACTCATGCAGTGATTACGGATCAAGCAATGGAAATGTTAAATAACGACTTAGATCCAGGTGAACCACAGAAAGTAAAAGAAAATGTAGAACTTTTAAATCAATATATTAATGACTTGAAAGTTGGGTCTACTTACCCAGATTTTGATCCAAATGGATATGATTTGTATCAAGACCACTTCTGGGATCCAGATACAGGATATAATTTTACTCATACGGCGCCATGGTATACTAGTTATACGGTTACAGAAACAGCAGACAGTCAAAGTAGAAAATTTTCAGCATTGGCTTTAAATGAATGGAAAAAGGGGAATTACCAAAATGCTTCAAATCTACTTGGACAAGCTATTCACTACTTAGAAGATATCAACTGCCCTTATCATGCTGCGAATATTACGGCGGTAGATAGCGCAGGACATGTCAAATATGAGACATATGCTGATAATAACATAGGGAAATACCTTCTTAATACAATGAATGGAACAACTAAGCAGCCAGTATATGCAAACGTTATTACAACGGCTGATTTTTCAAATTGGATTACAAAAAACAATACTTACTGGGGAAAGCTTTCAAAATCATTATATTTTTCCAAATCTACTATGTCTAACTCATATGCAGATTGGGATTATTCGCTAGGAGAAGCACTACCAAATTCTCAAAAAAGTATAGCAATGTTCCTATATAGGTTTATAAATGAAGCAGCGAATACTATACCAGCAGCATCACTTAACTTTAATCAATTACAAGTTGTTATTAAAACAGCAGACTTTGATTATGCAAGTACAGACGATTATGTTTACTTTGGCATTGAAACACAGGATGGGCAAAAATTTGAATTGCCCTTGGACAATCCGGGGAATGATTTTAAAAGAAATCAAACAGACAGCTATAATTTGACTTTACCTAAAACTATTAATGCAGATACTATTACAAATACATGGTTAAGAAAAGCTATATATACCGCTCCGGGAGATGATTGGAAGCCTGAAAATATAAAGGTAATCATTTGCGGAGAGGTAAGACAAGATTTAAATATTACTCCAGTGTTAAGCGGAAATGTTAAATATACGATGCCTTTTAGTTTGAAATAAGAGTGATAGAAATGCTATGTATTTAGTATTTTATAAAAGTTGAAAATAATTTTTTCAAAAAAACATCATATAAAAGGGATTTCTAAATATGGAAATCCCTTTTGCATGCACTCGATAAATAAAGGTGATTATTTAACAATGAGACCTAGTATGCTCGATATAGAAACGGCTTGCATAGTGGTAACTATTGCGCCCTTAACATCAGCAATGTTTACTCCTATACCTTCAAGATTGCAACTGGTAAAATCTATTCCTTTAAGACTTGTAAAATTAAATTGAGCCTGGAGTAGATTAGACTCTTGAAATTCAACTTTTAAAAATTTTGAATTTTGAAAATCGGAAGAGCGTAATTGACATTGAAGGAATGCGACTTGTTTACAATTAGAATAACTAAAAAAAGCAAATTGACCGTTACAATTTTCAAAAATCACATTTCTCAAGGTAGCTTCATTTAAATTAATACCAATAATCTTACAATTTACAAATTCTACTCTATGTAACGAAGCCTCATTAAAATCTACATTTGATAAATCACAATTTTCAAATCTCACATCCATAAGTTCTATACGTCTAAAAGCTATTTTATTAAAAATAACTTTTTTAAATATAACTTGTTTAAAATTTACCATGTCTGCTTTATGGTTTTCTAAAGAGCAATCACTAATTTTTCCATAAGAAAATATAGCTTCATCCACTATGTTTTCTTTAGATAACTCTAGGATATCTAAATCGCTATCAAAGGTAGGTCTTAAAATCTTCGTTTTTAGTTTAGTGTTTTCCATGTGTATTACCTCCATTTTAATCTAAAAACAAATAACCCTACGTAAGGGTATGCTCTAAACGAACATTTCATTTATTCTTTCTCTATAATTATAACATTTTTTCACTAAATAAAAAGTTAAAGGACTGTCTTTTGTAGGGCAAAATTTTGGAGCAGAAAAGTGGGATAGAATTTATAGGAGATTTTAGAGGTTGAATAATATAGTGTCTATGATATACTTTAAAAGTAAAAATTATTTATGTTTTAAAAATATGAGGTGAGTGAATATGATGTATCCACATGGAAATATGTAAGGGCTATACTTTTTATAAAATAAGTTGTATTTAGGCGAATTATCGGTATAATTTTAGATAGGAAAGCAGATCATGTAAGCGAAGCAAATTTCGCTTTGAGCATTGTGTATCTGCTCGTTATGTTAGTTTTGTAATTATTCAGTTGATAGGAGTGATACCATGAGAAACATAATAGAAGTTAAGGATTTTGTAAAGAAATATGATAAATTCACAGCAGTCGACAATGTTTCATTCGAGGTAGAAGAGGGAAGCATTTTTGCGTTTTTAGGTCCAAATGGAGCAGGTAAAAGCACAACCATCAATACTCTGTGTACCATATTTGATAAGACATCAGGAACCCTGACTATTGACGGAAAAGACGTTTCGCATGAAAAGGATGATGTTAGAAGTGTTATTGGGGTTGTTTTTCAGGAAACGACATTGGATAATAAAATGACCGTTCTTGAAAATTTAATTATGCATTGTCATTTTTATGGTATACCCAAAAGTGAAGTCACAGAGCGTATCCAATTTGTTTTAAATTTAGTGGATTTACTGGAGTGGAAAAAAGCAATGGTAAGCAGTCTGTCCGGCGGGATGAAACGTCGTGTGGAAATAGCCAGATCGCTACTACACTACCCAAAAGTATTGTTCTTAGATGAACCAACCACAGGTCTTGACCCTCAAACAAGGGCTCATATATGGAATTATATTGTAAAGCTTCAAAAGGAGAAGAATATTACTATTTTTTTAACTACGCATTACATGGATGAGGCCGAAATTTGCAGCAAAGTTGCCATTATGGATGGTGGTAAAATAGTTGCAATGGACACTCCGTATCGTTTGAAACAGCAATATACAAAGGATAAAGCAAATATTACAACTAGTGACGAGCAAGGTCTTGAGGCACTGCTAGACACTGCGGGGTTTAAATACATGAAAAAAACTGGTTATTATTCGATTGAAGTTAATAGTATACCAAAATTGATGGAGTTATTAAGTCAGCAGAAAGAGTCGATAACGGATTTGGAAATTAAAAAAGGCACATTGAATGATGTATTCTTAGAAATTACCGGAAAAGATATAAGGAAGTGAGAAATTTATGGATATTATATTAGCTTTATGGTTTAGAAACATTAAAATTTTTGTTCGCAATCGTGTTCAGCTTGTTTTCACGATTATCATGCCATTCTTCTTTTTATATGTGTTTAGTTCGATATTTAAAAATGACAATATTCAAAATCCAGTAAACTATATGCTCGCAGGTATTGTAATAACGACCGTCTTTCAAACTTCCCTTACTATTGCGACAAGTACAATTGAAGATATTGTTTCGGGATTTATGAAGGAGGTGCTAGTAAGTCCTGTTAAAAGAATTCAGATTGCCGCCGGTCAGCTATTATCAGCAGCAACAATAGCAACCATGCAGGGTATTATTATTCTAATGATTGGTTATTTTATAGGGCTTAAATTCACATCCTGGATAACACCATTTGCGGTAATCTGCGTGATGATTGTTGTTGGACTTGTGTTTTCGGGGTTAGGATTGTTTTTAGCAGCTCTGGTTAAAAATTCACAAACTTTTCAAATTGTAATAACGGCGATAACAATGCCGATGACATTCCTTTGTGGCGCATATATTCCGCTTTCAATGTTACCAAAAACAATGCAATATGTTGCTTATCTCAATCCAATGACATATACAACAGCATTTTTTAGAACTATCATACTGGAAAAGACGTCTTTAACAACCGATCAAATGGTTGCGGAACAGCTTGCTTTTAAAATAGGGGATTTTGTAATTACACCTCTTATTAGCATGGCGATTGTAATCATTTTTGGGATCGTGTTTTTACTATTATCAACCTATGTTTTCTCAAGGGTGGATTTTTCAACAATTAATCGCTCAAAAAGTAAAGAGGCTGATATATGGAGTTAGTAATAATATGAGCAATGAGTATTAGCTAAGCAAAGTAATAAAGATAAACCTATATGTTCTGATATGACTGACGCTGATAAAAAGGCGTTAGTTTTTTTTAATGTTATATTAATGTTTTTCATACTTTACAGAAAGGCTTTTACTTCATACTAAATATAACAAAGCCAATGGTAAATAAAAAATAACCAACAATATAATGGAGGATTATAAATGAGTAAATGTATATTAAAGGTAAATAATTTAACTAAATTCTATAATAATGTGAAGGTACTAGATGGGGTTTCTTTTACAATTGAACAAGGAAAAATATATGGGTTTATAGGAGAAAATGGTGCAGGAAAGACAACTACCATAAGGATATTAGCAGGTCTTTCAGAAGCTACGGAAGGAGAAATTGAGATTTTAGGGATGGCAGAGAGAAAACAGTTAGAAGCCGTACGGAGGCAAATGGGAACATTAGTTGAAAAGCCTATTCTATATGATTCTCTTTCGGCAGCTGACAATATAAATATGCAATGTATGCTTTATGGACAGAAAAATGCTAATATTGGACCTCGATTATTAGAAAAAGTAGGCCTTGCAAATGTAAAGAAAAAGAAAGTGAAGGATTTTTCACTTGGTATGAAGCAAAGGCTTGGCATTGCAATGGCCATGGTTCAAGAACCTAAGATTCTCATTTTGGATGAGCCAGTAAATGGTTTGGATCCATTGGGCATGGTTGATATAAGAGAGCTGCTAAAATCACTAAATAAAGAATACGGTATTACAATTATTATTTCTAGTCACATATTAACTGAATTATACCAACTTGCAACTGATTATATTATTATTCATAAAGGTAAAATTGTGGAGTTACTGACATTAGAAGAGTTGAACGATAAATGTAAAAAACATATTATTATTGAAACAGATGAGGTTCTGAAAGCTACTGAAATAATTAGGAAAAAATTAGAAACAGAAAACTATAAAGTATCAGAGGATACAATTAAACTTTATGATTGTATAGATGATGTTAAAAATGTTGCAAAGACATTATTTGATGGTGGAATTTTAGTTACTAGATTTACAGTAGTAGGAGAAAATCTTGAAGAATATTATATTGATTTGTTGGGAGGTAAATAAGAATGAGCAGAATCTTGAAATGGGAATTTAGAGGATTGTTTAAATCGGGGAAATTTATAGGTACATTTATCCTTATGTTATTAGTAGGAGCCAGTTATATTGGCATTGGCATGGCCGATGGTGTGAAATCTGGATTTGATGGATTTATGGGTGCTAGTTATTTTGTTACTTCAACTTTGTATCTTGCAGGATCTGTCTATGCCGGAATTTATTTTACCTCAGCGTTTCTAGAAAGAATGATTCAAAGTGCAGTTATGGCTGGTAATAGCAGGTTTAAGATAGTAATAAGTAAATGTTTAGGTTATTATACCGCGCTGATAATTTTTATTTTATGTCCTATATTGATTGCGACTGTAACAATGACTGGAATACTCGGAGTTGGCACGATAACAACAGGTAATATTATTTTGGTTATGCTCCGAACTGTCTTATTGGTAATATTAGTAAATGTTGCCACTATGAGTGTTTGTATACCAATCTCGTTTTTTGCTAAAAGTATTGGGTTATCGATAGGAATAAATGTAGGAGTAATTCTTGTTTGGTACGGTTTGACACAATCTTTTATTTTAAATCCACAAGTTATGAAAGTATTGCAGTATACCTCAATGGGGCAGTCATTCTTAATTTTTGGTGAATTAAGCGGAAGTGATATTTTGAGAACCGTAGTTGTATCTGTAGTTACAATTTTTGCAAGTATTTTTGTAGCATATATTAAATTTAGAAAAGAAGAATTGAAGTAGATTTTTATTTTGTGATTACATTTGTTATTTCAGTAGTTTTTGGATTAAAAAGGAAAAATAATCTTTCAACTGGGGACAGAAGAATGGTATTATTAAATGTAATGAATACAATTTAAGGAGGCTCCATAATGTATAAAATTTTAATTGCAGATGATGAAAAAGATATTATAAAACTTTTGCGTTTATATCTTGAAAAAGATGACATTAAAATATATGAGGCCTATGACGGAATGACAGCTATGGATTTACTAAATGAATATGAAATAGATTTAGCTATTGTAGATATTATGATGCCTAAAATGAATGGATTTGAATTGATTAAAAAAATTAGAAAAACAAACAATATTCCAATTATGATTTTATCAGCAAAAGTTGAAATAGCCGATAAAATATTTGGTTTAGGGCTTGGCGCAGATGACTATATTACAAAGCCTTTCGATCCTATGGAAGTGACCGCTAGGGTAAAGGCAAATTTAAGGCGTTTTTATAGCTTAAATCAGATTAAGAAGGAACATACCTCAGAAATCAAAGTTAGAGATTTAATTTTAGATACAAATCAATGCATATTATTCAAGGGAGAAGCACAAATCGATCTGACCTGCGTAGAATACAGGCTGCTAAAATTGTTTATGGAGTCTCCGGGAAGAGTGTTTACCAAAGAACAACTTTTCGAATGTGGTTGGGGGGAAGTATATGTAGTTGATGATAACACCATACGGGTATGTATCAGTAAGCTCCGAAATAAGGTTGGTGAAGAAGAAATTAAAACAATTCGTGGTTTAGGATATAGATTGGAGAAATAATATGAAAACATTGAAAAAATATTTAACTTATATATTCATTGCACTTACAGTGGCAATGGCGTTTTTGAACTCTATAATCGAAAGCGTATTTAATACTGTAGCTGCTAATATAACGGATGAACATATAATGGGATTAGCATTAATTTTATACTTTATTGCAATTATTTTAGTTCTTGTTATTGGTGTCATTCTATTTGTTCATCTGATTAGTAAGAAAATTAAAGAAGAAAACATACGGTATAATCAAGAGAGGAATATGTTATTTGCCAGTATAGCTCATGATTTAAAGACACCTATTACAACCATCATGGGGTTTTCAAAAGCATTATATGATGAAGTGGTTGATGAAACAGAAAAAAAGGAACTCTTGAATTCGATTTATGGAAAATCCAAAAGGGTAAATGAATTATTAGATTTAATGTTTCAATACGCGAAACTTGATGGGCTGGATTTTGAAATGAACCTGCAAGAACTGGATGTAGGAAGACTTATTAGAGAGACAATAGCACTTTATTATAATGAATTTGAGGGAAAGGGCATCGAAATAAATATAGAAATACCGGAAAAACCTATAAAACTAAATTTAGACAATGTGGAGTTTTCTAGAGCAATTTCTAATTTAATTATAAATGCATATCGACATAATAAACCGGGAAGTAAAGTGGCTATTCGTTTGGAAGAAGACGATGGGATTAAAATTATAGTGGCAGATAACGGAGAAAATATTGACGATGAGATGAAGAAAGCTATTTTTAATCCATTTATTTGCGGGGATGAATCCAGAAACAGCAAAGAAGGGAGTGGACTAGGATTAGCCATAACGAAAAAAATAGTAGAAAAGCACGGCGGGAAAATCTTTATTGATTCTGATATAGATGGATATACGAAAGGGTTTGTTGTTCAATTATAATTTTAAAGTTAAAAATAAGTTCATTCAAAAATATAAAAAATGGAAATTATTTAGCTTCAGTACATTCAAATGTACAATAATAAAAAAGGCTTTAGTTAAGCTACAAGCCTTTATATATCAATGCTTTATGCAATTTTTAAAATGTAAAGTTTTAGTTAAAATCGTACATTCGGTTATGACGTAATTTAAGAAGAACATATAGTATGTTGACTAAAGATTAAATTATTCAGCAATTTTCATGCGCCACCAAATTTCCTCGTCTGTTTCCTTAAATTTTTCCATTCCACATTTTTGCAAAACCCTGTGTGAAGCAATATTGTCTTTTTCTGTTTCTGCAATGATAATAGAAACATCATGTTGACAAATAGCCCATTCACAAATAGACTGTGCGGCCTCGGTCATATATCCATTATTTTGATAGGTACTATTGATACCATATCCTATTTCAACCTCACCATTTTCATCTGGACATTTCATAAAACAAGCACTACCAATAGCCTTATTTTCTGATTTTAAAATAATCTGCCAATTTGTGTACCAACAATATATATCTCTATTTTTTACAGCTTCTTGATATAATCCCTCCATGGCTTCTTGAGTATCTCCATCTAAACATTCATTTGAAGCACTTAATTTTAACTCCTTCTCCATTTTATCAATTCCATCAAGCAATAATTTAAACTGATGAAGTGTCAAAGGTATAATTTTTAAACGTTCTGTACTTAACTCCATTTAATTTTTCTCCTTTTCTTTCTATATGAATAAAATATTCTATAATTAATTCGTCATTTTTTACTAATCTGGCGCAACTCATAGGAATATTATACCATTCGGTTATCCAAGCTGTCACAAATATTAAACTTCATATTTCGGCATAATTTTTAATTTATGTATGTTATAATGCGAATGCAACATATCCAATAGGGGAATATTAAATGAATAAAAACAAATTGTTAGCTAAGGTTGTGCTCATAACCTGTTTCATTTCGATAAGTAGTAACTTACGAATTGAGTAAACTTAAAAGTTATTGGAGTCTACTACCCTAATACCTTTTTCAATGATGGCTTCAGTAAATAAACCATGCCCCTCAATTAAAGTACCACTAAAAGACCCATCATAGATAGTATTTACACCACAAGTAGGACTTCTTGACTGTAATATTGCTAAATCTATCTTTTGTCCCTTAATTTTCTCCATTGCAAGGGCTACCCCTTTGCGATATTCTGCATCTACGTTCTCACCATTCTCAGACATTACAATGCCATTTACTATCTCAGCACATGCCCTTGGGCATTTCATACCTGTCAGCAGTTCAGGACATATTTCAATCACAGTATGTCTTTGTATAAATTCAACTACACTTCTATTCAAATTATTTCCGCCATTATATTTGCAGTTTTGGCCTATTACACAGGCACTTACTAAAATATTCATGTACATCTCTCCCAACAATTCGGATTTATCCACGCATTATATAAATAATGTTTACTTCACAATAATTGACTGTTGCGACAAATACAATTATTTAATTATACTATTATTGCCGTAAATTGGATATAAAAAAGAATGTATGATTTTAACCAAATATTAAATGGCTACATAAGAATTTAAAACTTGAGATTATAAAAATAATCTGAAATTTTCATTAACTACGAAATAATATTTTTGCGTATGCTACCCCAAATTTGCTTTTAAAAAGTAAGCAAGTAGTATATAATAAATATAACGAACTGATGTTCTAACATGAGTAAATTAAGATTAATAAAAAGGAAGATGATTTATGCTATGAGTAAATTAATATTTCATATTGACGCAAATAGTGCCTATCTATCATGGGAAGCTGCGTATAGACTTCAACAAGGTGAGCAGTTAGATCTTAGAACAGTACCATCTGTAGTAGGCGGAGATGAAGAAAGCAGGCATGGAATTGTTTTAACTAAATCAATGCCTGCTAAAAAATTTGATATTCACACAGGAGAGACGTTATATAGTGCAAGGGCTAAGTGTCCTGGAATAATAATTGTACCTCCAAGATATTCATTATATATGAAATGTAGCGAGGCTATGCATCAAATATTTTTAGAATACACTCCAATTATTCAGCGTTTTTCAGTTGATGAAAGTTTTTTAGATTTTTCTAATATGGAACATTTATATCCTGACTATTTGAAACTCGCTGAAACTATAAAAGAGAGGATAAAGAATGAGCTTGGGTTTACAGTGAACATAGGGATATCAAATAACAAACTGCTTGCAAAGGTAGCAACAGATTTTAAGAAGCCAGATAGAATTCACACACTTTTCCAAAATGAAATAAAAGATAAAATGTGGCCATTACCTGTTGAAGATTTATTTATGGTAGGTAGAGCGACAGCACCTAAATTGCACAATTTAAATATTAATACTATTGGGGAATTAGCAAATTATAATTTAGATATTTTAAAGAATAAATTTAAGAGTCACGGTCAAGTTATTTGGAATTATGCCAATGGCATCGAATTTTCAGAAGTCCGCAAGAGCAATTATATTAAAGTGAAGGGTATAGGCAATTCTACAACAATAGCTTTTGATGTGGAAGATAAAGACACGGCTCATAAAGTATTACTATCCTTATGTGAAACAGTTTCCATGCGTTTAAGAGATTCACACAATTGTTGTACTGTGATAAGTATAAGCGTTAGGGGTAGCGACTTAATATTTTATTCTCGTCAAAAGAAAGTAGCTGTAGCAACTGACTCTACTCGCAAAATATATGAAATAGCATGCTATTTATTTGATAATGTTTGGAAAGGTAATCCAATAAGACACTTGGGGATACATATCACAGACTTTTGTAGTAATGAGTTTTATCAGTGTTCGTTACTAGATAGTTTTGATTATGAAAAAGATAAAAAGATAAATGATACCGTTGATAAAATAAGATTAAAATATGGGCCAAAAGCTGTAGTTCGGTCTTGTTTTCTTCATTCAGGACTA
The DNA here is from genome assembly GCF_055081035.1 of Clostridium sp. CM041. Lineage (NCBI taxonomy): Bacteria > Bacillati > Bacillota > Clostridia > Eubacteriales > Clostridiaceae > Clostridium > Clostridium sp. CM041. The sequence goes on along the minus strand of NZ_CM143648.1, from coordinate 1,146,419 downwards.
AATAGTATGTGTGGTGGAATGGCAGATGGTGAGGAAGATTATCCATTAATGAGCGCAATACTTTGAGGAGGTTTATAATAAATGAAGGTTTTAGCATTACCTATAGAAATGGTAAGGAATTTAGCAATTAATAGTTTTGTACAATATTGGTTTATATATGGAGAAAACTAAATATATAATGGTGGTGTAATTTATTATGAAAATAATCGCAAAACCTATCGAAATGATTTGTTGGTTTGATAAAAAGGGTATTATTCATCCTTTGAAATTTAGATTCGAAAATCTAGATGACTCCAATTCTGTAGTGAAAGTAGACAGGGTCATAACCAGGGATAAGGAAAAATTGGCTGGAAATGAAATGTTAGTATTTAGGTGTCAAAGTATTATAGCAGGTATAGAAAAAATATATGAACTTAAATTTGAAGTTAGAAGTTGTAAATGGATGATCTATAAAATGTGAATGAATATAACTAATTACTATAGACATAAAATTTACGGCATTTCTAGTTTGCAATTTACTTATATTTTAAAATTGAGAGCAAAAATTTTGCTCTTTTATTAGTTAATTTAGAGTATACTACAGACGAACGCTAACTAATAGCCATAAAGTTTATTGAAATTGCTATTTTGTTAAAACCAAGGTAGATATAATACTTTCAATGTAATAAGTCATGCTAGGCACATTGTAAGCTATAGCTCTTGGCAAAGGCATTTTGTGCAAGAATTCACACAACAACAGATGGTTATTTAAATATTAGTAAAAATCTTTACACCTTTATAAAAAGTGTTATTTTAAAAGTATTATCTGTATATTCTGTATCAATATCCCCGCTATATTTAGATACCACAGTTCTAATGATATCCACGCCATATCCATGTATTAGGTTATTTTTTTTATTAGTGATAAATCTCAGGCCATTTACTTTTATCTGATTTATCTTTGAGTTTTCAACCTCATAAACAAAATATCCTTTATCTGTATTTGACTTAATATTTATAAATCTGGAGTTTTTATCTTGTATTTTTGAACATGCATCTATTGCGTTATCAATAGTATTAGAGAATATGCTACATAAATCTGGTTGAGAAATATTTAATTGCTCAGGAACATAAATATTTATGTTAACATTTATACCTAAATCAATAAGCTTTTTGTGTTTGTTATTCAAAATTGAATTTACTACTTTATTCTCACAAAATGTATGAATTGACATAGAGCTTATACTTTCTGTCACATTGCCTAAGTAATGCCTTGCATCTTCAATGTTACCCTCATACAAAAATGAGTTTATAACCCCTAAGTGATTTTTCATATCATGCAATATTTTCTTTGTGATATTCTGATTTTCTTCTATATCCATATAATGTTCCATCTGCATTACTAATTGTTTATTTAAGGAGTCAGCTTCGGAACCTAAAGCAATTTCTTTAATAACATAAAACGTAGCAATAATGCCAAAAATATATAAAGTCATTATCGTAATGACAATGAGGTTGTAAAAGGTGGTTACTTTAAATATAAAAGGAACAATGCTAAAAACAATGGAGATGAAGGTAGCTAAAGACATAATACATATGAGTGCCCATATTTTGCTAGATAAAATTTCTTTAGCCCATAATACAACCTTATAAAGAGCAAAATATATTAAAATAAAAATCAGAACTCTTAAAGAAGATTCAATTATGTCATTAAATCTATATTTGTAGATTGGGAAAAAAGAAGCTATTCTAGCAGCCAACATTTTCACACTTACAGAGATAGTTGAAACCATGGACACGGCACAAATCCTTTTTATTTTTACGTCTTTATAAAAGATTAATCCTATAATCAAGTAGATAACAAATGAATATATAATATTTTCGATATCTCCTGACATAATAGGTATCATACACATCACAAATAAGGCAAAAAAATTTAATGCAGAAAACATTTTCGAGTCTCTTTTCGTTAAAAATGCATTAAGTAATTTAAATAAAATAATTGTTTCTATAAACGAAATAATAATTAAAATAATGATTGGAATAATAACTGCAATTATCTTCATAAAGCACCCTACCTCAGTATTTGTTTTGCAAACGTTATTAAAGTTTTTTTATATCTGTTTCTACTTATTGGAACGTTGTATCCAATTGTAGTAATAGCATGATTTTGCTCAATGCTATTTATATTAGTTAAGTTTATTAAATATCTTTGGTGACAGCGTATAAAATTTCTATTAATAAGATCTTTTTCTACATCATCAAGCTTTGAATAAAATTCATATTCCCCCTGCTTACAGATTAGTCTAATAATCCTCTTATCACTAAAAAAATACACAATATCCAAAAAGTTAATTTTATGAGTTTTATCTTTAAAATTTATTATATACACATCACTATTTATCATATCCAAACTATCGAGAGCTTCTTTAAATACCTTAGCTATTTTGTCAATTTTAAAAGGTTTTAGTATATAATTGAAGGCTCTGACGTTATAGCCTTCGAATACATATTCCATAAGTCCTGTTACAAAAATAATTATAGCAATTTTATTTGTTTTTCTGATTATTTTGGCAGTATCTATTCCTGATATCTTTTTCATTTGAATATCTAAAAATATTATATCAAATTTATATGAATTGTTTTTTATGGTATTTATAAGCTGTTCTCCGCTTTCATAATCGTTTATTTTAGCATCAAGGTTGTTTTCTTTAATCTGGCCTGCCAGAATATTTTTTAGCATATTCCTTTGTTTAAATTCGTCTTCACATATAGCGATTTGTAACATAAATGTTGTTCCTCCAATCTTTTAAGAAAATCTTTCTAAATTTACTCTAATAATATTATAACATGATTTAACAGTAGTATTTTACAATTTATACAGCGTTAATTATGAGATTTCCACAAACATTACCAAACGTTACAAAATAACTACCAAGCGTTACAACACCTCAATTTATGAGATTGAACTTCGCATATTAACATGCTAATATTTCCTTATAATATAGAATGAGGAGGAGAAAAAATGTTAGAAGTAAAGAGTTTAAAGAAGACTTATGTATCAAAGGGGGGTGAATATATTGCTCTTAGGGATATTGATTTGAAAGTTAATGAAGGCGAATTTGTGGCTGTTATGGGGCCGTCTGGTAGTGGTAAAACCACACTACTTAATTGTATATCAGGATTTATACATGCAGAATCGGGTCAAATTCTTTTGGATGGAGTAAATATTTTAAATATTAATGAGGATAGGCTTGCAGATGTGAGACAGAATAAATTAGGATTTGTATTTCAGGATTATATGCTGATTAATGGACTTACAGTAATTGAAAACATATTTCTGCCCCAAATTATTGCCAGTAAGGATATGAAGGAAATGATGAAAAGAACAGAAGATCTTATGGAAAATTTCACAATAGAAACGATAAAAAATAAATATCCTAACGAAATATCAGGTGGAGAAAAACAAAGAGTTGCAATAGCGAGGGCACTTGCGAATAAGCCCTTAGTTCTTTTGGCAGATGAACCAACAGGAAACTTGGATTCTAAGTCAAGTTCAGCAGTAATAGAAACTTTTATAGATGCAAACAAAAATCTAGGAGCAACAATATTTATGGTTACTCATGATGCTTTTGCAGCATCTCATTCAGATAGAGTAGTGGCACTAAAGGATGGACAAATTGTCAAAGAACTAGTTAGAAACACACCTCCTAGAGAATTTTTAAATGATATTTTAAATTTTATGAAAGGAATAAATGGTGAGACTTATGACGCTTAACACTATTGCTAAAAAATTATTTAAAAATAACATAAAGCAATACGCTTTGTTTATTTCATCAATCATATTTGCAGTTGCAATGATTGGAGGATATGGAATTCTCCAATTTAGTCCAACAGTTACCAAAGTACTCACGGATGATGGTTCGACGCAACAAATTACGTTAAGCATGTTTGCATTTACAGTAATAGGAACATTTGTATTTGTAATATATGCTTATTCGTTATTTATAAGATATAAGTCAAGGGAAATAGGTGTTTTCATTTCTCTTGGAATCAGACGTAAAAATGTATGCAAAATTGTTATAAAAGAGCTGAATATAATTTTCCTAACAGCTACATTATTGGGATTACTCTTTTCAATATTAATTTCATGGCTAAGCTGGACTGTTTTAACCTTCTTTCTAAAAACAGAAGAAACAGCTTTTTCTATTGGATGGACTGGAATGGCTATTGCAATTTTATTTTCAATTTTATGCATGATTATTACTAGAGTACTAACTTCAAGGTATATCAAAAAGATAGACATAATAAAGATACTTAAGGCTGAAGAACAGGTCGATGATAATAAAGGTGATAGTTTCGTTTTGGGTTTAGTTGGTATAGTAATGATACCTGCAGGGATAATTCTATTTACTTTAAGCACTAAGCTATATTTTTTAATAGCATCTTTAGTTGGATTGTATTTATTCATAGTACAGATTACATCCATAGGTGTTTTGTTTAAAAAAATTAGTCCTAGCTATTATTACAAAAACATTGTGTTTTTTAATTTGATAAAATCAAAGAGAAAACAATATACTTTACCATTATTTGTCTCGACTATTCTAATTGGAGTTGGAATTTTCGGTGTTGCTTTTACTTCTGTTCCAATGATATCGGGTATTTTAAGTACAATCTATGTTGATCCCTATGATTATATGGTTAAAGTAGGATTCCAACAAGGAGATTTTAATGAAAGTGATATAAGAAAATTAGCAAAAGATAATAATGTTAGACTTAAGGATTTCAAGAAGTTTGATACGGTCATTTTAGGTGAGTTCTTTAAAAAATATAATGAATGGGGCCCTATCAATTTTGTAAGTGAAGAAACAGTATGTAACCTTACTGGCAAAGATTTTGATATTGAGCCAGGGTCTTATATTAATATTATATCTGCTGACGAAAACAGTGATTCAAGTAAATATAGATCACAATCTATTGGGCCTATAACACTACTAAATCCTACTACCAAGAAAGAATTCACTCTTAATAATAAAGGAATAAAATTTATTGATAAGATTATGAATCAAGATACGCAATTTGAACGAAAAAGTTTTTACGTTATAGATACAGCTTTGTTTAATAAGCTGCGAAGCGAAATGCAAAAAGAGTATATATTTACAACTTATGTATTCAATACACCAAATTGGAAGGAAACAGGTGGTTTTAGTAATGCATTATTTGATTCAATAGTTAATGCTAGCGGAGGGAAATGGTGTCCAAACTATAGCACCGGGGTTATATTTGATAGAATAAGAGCACAAAGACCAAACGAACCAGTAAATTATGAATATAAGGTGTATAAGGAAAATGGTTTTGAGGCAAATAGATTGTGGTCATTTATTCCATATTCAAGATATCACAACGTTAATAGTAGCATATCTGATTTTGCTGTTTATCTATTGCTTACTCTATATATTTCTATAATCGCAATTGTTTCAGCAATTATGACAATTGGTCTTAAGATATTAAATACAATGTGGCAGGATAAGTTAGTATATAAAAATATTACATTCCTTGGAGTAAGAAAAACTAAGATAAAGTCAATTATATCAAAGCAAGTTGCTTTAATATACTTCATTCCAGTAACACTAGGAACTATTATCACTTTATTTATATTTAAGTCAATGATGGATACTAATGCTTGGGCGTTCCCCAATATATCATTTTTATTTGCTTGTGGATTATCCTTATTAGTAGTTTTAATCCAAGTTGGATTATTTTTTGTAATTAGAAAGCAGGCTATTAAAGAATGTGTTAATTTTATAGATTTGTAAATTAGAAAAAATGTAACAAAGTTATAGAAGCAAATGTTTTAAGAAAGGTGAGTTGAGAAATTGGCAGGTAATATTATGATTATTTATAAGTGTCAGAGTGTAATTGACGGAGCTGAAAAGTTATATGAGCTAAAGTATGAGATGGGTACTTGTAGGTGGATATTATTTAAAATTTAGATGTCAGACTATCAATTACTGAAATAATATAGCCTGTACACATTATATATTTTATTAGTTTCTCATATTATGAATTGTGATTAATATGTTATTTTAATCATTAAGGAGAGAGATAAATAGAAGGGCACCTGGGCAGTTAGGTAGGTTTATGGTAAGTTGTATAATGAAATGACCGAAGAGTAACAAAAAAATAAAGACTCAAGAGAAATACTCTTGTATAATGTTAAGTGACTAAACCAACATATACGGGAGGATTTCAAATGAGTCAATTAGATTTTATCACACAGAGCAGAAAAGGTAAACACATAACATACGAGGAACGCATAAAGTTAGAAGCTTTACACAAAATGGGACTTAATTCAACTCGTATTGCGGAGCAAATAGGTGGGCGCTCAGAACGTACAATAAGGCGTGAAATTGCTAAAGGAATTGTAGAACTATTGAATAGTGACTTAACCACTCGAATGGAATATAGCGCAGAAATTGGGCAGTCAGAGCATGACAAACAAGGTGCCGCTAAAGGTCCTGCATTAAAAATAGGAAAAGATCACAAATTGGTGAGGTACTTAGAAAAAGCTATTGGTATAGATGGCGAATCTCCGTATGCAGCTATTCAAAATATCACAAATAAAAATCTACAATTTGAAACAACTATTTGCTTCAAAACTGTGTATAACTATTTGGATAATAATTTGTTTTTAAATATAAGTAACAAAGATCTGCCTGTTAAAAAGAATGCTAAAAAGAGAAACTATAAAAAAATAAGATCAGCGTATAACAATACCAAAGGAACTAGCATATCGGAGAGACCTGCAGCGGTAGCTGCACGTGATGAGATAGGCCATTGGGAAATGGACACTGTAGTTGGCAAACAGGGTACAAAAACTGTCTTAATGGTGTTAAGTGAAAGAGTAACTCGTAAGGAGTTAGTCTTTAAAATACCATCTAAATCACAGGCGGCTGTCGTGAAAGAATTGGACAAATTGGAGCGTAAAATGGGAATGTTATTCTCAAAAACATTTAAAACAATCACCTGTGATAACGGCTGTGAGAACCTTGATTTCGAGGGTATTGAGAACTCAGTAAGAAATAAACGAAAGAGAACTAAAGTGTATTATGCTCACCCATATAGTTCATGGGAGCGAGGCACAAACGAAAATATCAATAAAATGATACGACGATTTATCCCAAAAGGTGTGGATATTTCAGCATTCTCTAAAAAACAAATTATGCAAATACAGCACTGGATCAACAATTATCCAAGAAGGATTTTCAACGGTTTATCTGCCAATATGATGGAACAGAAAACCATTACAACTTAACATTATATTTTTCGTGAAAATTTCGGACATTTTATATTGCAATCTACAGTTAGGTAGGTTTATTATGTATGATTATATGAAATTAATGGTAATCATGGTATGATATAAAATATATTTTGCGTCTAAATTCTATAATACGGCGAGGCAAATGGTATGAAATTAAATTTTCAGATTGGGTATTCCTCTTATATGAAATTGATAAAAAAGCAAATAAAAAGCGGAATTTGAAATTGAATATGCGGTCCCTGCTAGATACTCAGATAGATATAGCAATAAGCGCTATTTAAATGTGAAAGATGTAAAAAAATTAATTATATTAGGTGGTGCAGAATAAATATGAAAATTCAAAACAAAAAGACATATAGAGCAGTGCTTATTTTAGTAGCAATAGATCAGGTTATTAAAATAGTAATTAACAACAAGTTTCTTGACAAGAGATCTACAATATTGCCTCATTTGCTATATTTTGAGCCTATGTTCAATAGGCACTATTCATGGTTTAATTCTATGTTACAATTAGGTGTCGGTAAATATATACATATTTCACTAGTGGCAATTATGAGTATATTAATATATCTGTTTTATCAATATTTAAATAAACAATTTGGAACTAACAAAACTATTAATAGCATGTATGCTTTTATATTTTCTGGTGCTATGTGTTCATTAATTGACAAGATTTTTTGGAACGGTAGTTTAGATTACATATTAGTAAATGGTTTTTTCACGTTTGACTTAAAAGATGTATATATTAATATTTTTGTTGGGTTGCTAATCTTAACATTGCTCTTAAAAAACAAAGTTTTAGACCAAATTGATGATAATATAGTAAAAGATTTTACTAAATATATTCTACGAAAATTATAAACATAAATTACATCATTGAAAGAATAAGAATTATTAACAATTGTAGTTAAGTCACATTGTTCGTAAATCTCGTAATAAACAATTGCAACATTACTTGAGAGAGCAGACGAAATAGACAGATTGTGTCATATGAATTGATACTGTCTTAGGAGGGGTATTATGACAAGGAAATATAATTTATACCAAATTGACTCATTCACTAAGGAGAAGTTTTCTGGAAATCCAGCTGGAGTAATAACAAATGCTGACGGATTAACTGAAGCTGAAATGCAGAAAATAGCTAGGGAACTTAATAATTCTGAAACAGCATTTATTCTATCTTCAAATAATGATGAGTATGATGTTCACATACGGTTTTTCACCCCAACAAATGAAGTGCCAATTTGTGGACATGCAACTATTGCGGCTCACTATGCCCGTGCAATTGAAAACAGGCTTGTTACTTCTAGGGTTTATCATAAAACTGGTGCTGGAATTTTACCTGTTGATATAGTAAAAGAAAAGGATGACTATAAAATTATTATGACACAAGGTAAGATTGAATTTGGATCGATTATTGATGGGATAAATATAAAAAATATTACATTGGCGTTGAATATAAGTAATAAGGATTTACTAGAAGATTATCCAATACAGGTAGTTTCAACAGGTCATTCTAAGGTTATGATTGGTATAAAAAACATTGAAACTTTAAATAAAATGAAACCAAATTATGATGCCCTTTCTAAATTGAGCAACGATATTAAGTGTAATGGATATTACGTTTTTACAGTTAATACTCAAGATACTGATATTTTAGTACATGGCAGAATGTTTGCTCCTGCGATAGGCATTAATGAAGATCCTGTAACTGGTAATGCAAATGGTCCGTTGGGTGCATATCTGGTTCATCACAAATTAGTTAATCATAATAATTCTTTATTTAGATTCAAAGCTAAACAAGGTGAAACTATAAAACGAACAGGTATCATCGACGTTGAGGTAAAGATAGAAAATAAAGAACCTGTAGAAATTAGAATCTCAGGAAATGCCATAATAGCATTTAAATCTGAATTATCATTGGAATGACTATCTTAAATAACAACCAATTTAGATAAGATAGAAAAAAGTTTAATTTTGAAAACAAATTATGCAAATAGGAGGCAGTTTATCTATGGAAACAGAAATATTAAATGTTAAAGATTTAAATATTAATTATAAAAATATTGTAAAAGGTGCAGAGTATCTAAGAAATGGTGAAGTGATTGCAATTCCAACAGAAACCGTTTATGGATTAGCTGCAGATGCTTTTAATGAAAATGCAATAAAAAAAATATTTGAAGTTAAAGGAAGGCCACAGGATAATCCATTATTGGTACATATATATAAATTGGAACAAGTTTATGACATATGCAAAGATATTTCAAAAGAAGCAGAGAAAGTATTTGGTACTTTTTGGCCGGGATCAGTAACTTTGATTTTTAATAAGAAAGATTGCATTTCAGATACAATTACTGCAGGAATGAAAACTGTAGGAGTTAGATTCCCAAAAAGTGAAATAGCAAGGGCTATAATTAAAGAAAGTGGAACTTTATTAGTAGCTCCATCTGCAAATTTATCAGGAAAGCCATCAACTACTAGTGCCGAGCATTGCTACAATGATTTAAATGGAAAAATTCCTTGTATTTTAGATGGAGGGTCGTGTTCAATTGGGTTAGAGTCAACAATTATAGATATGTCTACTCCAGCCCCAATACTGCTAAGGCCAGGAGCAATAAGCTTGGATGACATATGTAATGTAATTCCAAATCTTATATATAAAAAGGATTTATTAAGCGTGAAAGAAAATGAAATTCCAAAGGCTCCAGGAATGAAATATAAACACTATGCACCAGATGCACCACTAACATTGGTTGAAGGAGATTATGTAAAAACTTCTAAATGGATTAAAGAAAATGCAAATGAGAATGATGTTGTAATTTGTTTTCAAGAATTTTTAAACGATTTTAAGGACTATCAACATATATATAGTTTAGGAAGTTTTAAAATGTTAAATATAGCTGCACAAAAGATGTTTGATTTGATTAGAGAATGTGATAAATTGAGTGTAAGTCATATTTATATACAAGCTCCCAATAACAATGGGTTAGGGAATTCTATAATCAATAGATTAGAAAAAGCAAGTGCAGGAAACATTATTCATATATAAATCATATCGGTTGTTTTTAATTACAATAACAGGAACAGCTGTGATTATTAAGAGCAATATTGAGAATATATTGTAGGATATAATTGACGAACAAAATGTAGTAACTGTGATATGGCGAACTTACTAAACATTGCGAATTGTAAATAAATGTAAAAAGCAAAAGGCAACTTCTTTTTATTGAAGCTACCTTCCGGCTCATTATTCAAGCCAGGATGAAATAATCGCTCCTAGCATAGTACAAGCTATCCATACAGCAATATTTCCTACATTCTTCGACAGGATATTAAAATTAATCTCAACTACCTTATAATGTATGGAAAGTATTATGATGGATACTGCGAAAAATCCTACTTTAAGATGCTTCATGACAATTCCTCCTATAAATAATTCTCAAATTATTCATCGGATGTAGAATTACTTTTGCATCTTTTGCTAATCTATTTATAAGCTTTTGTAAATAATTTTTTAACTAAAGTAGGATAGCTAAATTATTGACAATCTTATAATAATTATTCAATGAGGGTGATGAATAATTATTATAAGATTATTGTATAACTGTGGAAAAATAAGTAAAATTGCAATGCCATTCCCAAAAATAAAATAGTCAATTTATTTTTGGGGTAGTGTCAGCGAAAATGATATTTCGTACGTTGACGAATGGTTTCCAACCCTGCTTCAGAAAGTCCCCAGGACTTACGTTTTTTAACTTTCAAACCTTCTGTTTAATTTATTATGTTAGTATTTCTTACTCATCTTTAATGATGATATGTTACCATTTTTCTATTGCACAGACTCTAGCCATTGATTCAATTCTCTTTCTGGTGTTTCTAAAAGACCAAACTGACGCGGACTAAAATGGATAGTTTTTTCATTTACTACGTTTGCGCCTATACATGCAGCTGTAACATCTATTAATGCATGTCCAGGCCATCCAGCATGAGTTTGAAATGGAATAACTGTTTTACCAGTAAAATCATGAGAATCAATAAAACTATGAATTGCGGGTGCCATAGTATACCACCAGGTAGGTGTCCCAATGATAATGGTGTCATAATCAATAATATCAATCTGTGGTTTTATTTCAGGTTTGTATCCACGGTTTACTTCATCTTCTCCCTGCTGTACGATTTCATTATCCGTTCCAGTATAAGGGATAACTAACTGTATCTATTATCACAATATCTGCACCTGTTACTTTTTGAATTTTTTTTGCAATCTGTTTCGTATTTCCATCCATGGAGTAATACACAATTAATATTCTTGAATTCATGTTATCCTCTTTTCTTCAATTGAAATTTATTATTTTATCTTATTACATTAACTTTCTCTGATTGCTTAAATTTAAAGATTTTGGACAATTACATATGTTCCTGAGATAATGACATCGTCCCTTGAAATAGAAAATGTGTTCATAAAACTTGGTTCTAAATTTCAATGTACATTAACCGCAATCAATTACGTAAGTGGAATACTGCTATTATCGTCAAAGAAAAGTACTATCATTAACTAATGAAATTTGTGAATGTAGCCTCTTCCCTTTCTGGCAAATCAATACCTGATTTTATTCCGACTTCTTTGCACTTTAAGAAGAATGCCATGTTTCTTCCAAGAGTTCTCATAGTCTGAAGTCCTTCTAAATCCTGGTTTACCTGCTCCGGAGTTGACCCATGAACCATATTCCAGTATTGTGAAGAAACAATTGGCATCTGCATCAGTCCAAAATACTTATTCAACTGATCATACGTTGCTGTAGTTCCAGCTCTTCTGGCAGATACGACACATGCTGCCGGTTTCAGGTAAAATGTCTGTCTGCCTCCATTAAAATCCGTATAAAATACTCGATCTAAAAAAGAAGTAATCGCTCCGCTGGCAGCTGCAAAGTGTACCGGAGAACCAAATATATAGCCATCAAAAGCTCCTGCTATTTCAAGAAATTCATTGACTTTGTCAGCAAATACACAACGACCTGTTTTTACACAGCTTTTGCAGGCAATACATCCAGCTAATGGCTTTGTTCCTACTTGAAATATTTCCGTATCTATTCCTCCATGATTTAAAGTTTCTGCTACCTCGTTTAATGCTGTATAAGTACATCCTTTTTCATGAGGACTTCCATTTACTAATAATACTTTCATACTTTATTACCTCCAATTTTATACTTTGATTTCTTTGTTAATACATACTCTATCATGCCTCGCCTTCAAAAGCCGGAATTGTCCGTTTAACAGTAAAGGCAGTGAAAAACCCAAAGCTTATAAAAACATTTTCCTATTTTTTCTCAAAACCAAGCTTACGAACCCAAGAAATCACATCATTTTCGGCGGATGCTACGCTGTTTCTGGATACAGTAAATCCATCTTTTACCACAGTGGACTTGGGCTGCAAGTCGGCAATAGTACTAATAGTGCTAGCTAGTCCGCTGCCGCCATGTGTGGAAAACGGAACGATAGTCTTACCGCTGAAATCATATTCTTTGAAGAAAGTGTACATCGGCATAGGCATATCTGCCCACCAGATTGGGTAACCAATAAAAATCACATCATAATTGTCTAAGTTTTTAATATGTGTAGACAGTTTCGGTCTTGCATTTGCATCCTTTTCGTCCGTAGCTTGAGCCACAAGAGTGTCGTGGTTTCCTGGATACTGTTGCACGGTTTCAATAGCAAACAAGTCGCCTCCGGTAGTTTTCTGAATCGCTTGAGCGATAACCTGGGTATTACCCATCACTTTATCACCTGCTTCCACACGGCTGGCTCCTGTCACAGAATCAACCCCGTTCGTTTCCGGCATAGTGAAATAGACTACCAATATTTTGGAGTCGCTAACCTCTGTATTAGGCTTTGTTTCATCTATAGTCTTATCTTCTGCTGAGGGTTCTTTAGAAGGGTTTTTGTTACTACCACAGGCAGACAATGCAAAAATCATTATTATCGACAGTGCAAAAGAAATTACTTTTTTCATGTTTTTACCTCCTACTTATTATTAACATTCTTCTAATATTTTCAATATATCCTGATGGGTCATCCTCTTATAGCTTCCAGCCAGCAGAGATGTTGCAGGAGTCAACAACCCGCTTTAGCATACCTTATCCGTAATCAAACTGATAGAACTTCCTCAATCATATTTCATGCCTCAAAAGTCTTTGTAATTTCCTGCAACCATTCTGTAATTTTAATATGCTCACATTGTATGCATTTGATACGGTCTGATGCTTTTCCATTGCCCTCTGTAAGATTTTGATAATAATTTTGTTGATTTTTTTAATATCCTATATTTTTCAATTATTTGAAATTATTAAACTTAGCAAGGCATATTTTACTCATTGCATTAACAAACATGTTTGTGATAACCATTTTATACGTATGGCAAAAGCAATCAATGACAGAACCTCCACCTACGGCAAGAATAAAATCAATTTTGTTTCATTTTGAATGATATTTTTTCCACATTTAACAGGTTTTTTTGTGTAGCTTCCGTCTCAAAATAGTCCTTTGTTGGGTATTTAAAAATAAAATTTTCCATTGTAAATTATGTACTAATTCAAAATTGACAGCTATTCGCTTCTGTGTTACATTTAATTTTATATCCTCTAGCTTACTCGAGGTCAAGTATTTTTTCATTAACTTTCATTTAACGTTTTATTTTAAGTTTTATTTTACACTCTAAGGAATTTTATAAATTAGTTTTACATTAATATAACTGGAGGTTTTTAATGAACTATTCAATTGGAGAGATCGCAGAGAAAATGCATGTATCAATATATACTCTGCGTTATTACGAGCAGGAAGGATTGCTTCCTTTTATAGAACGGAGTTCAAATGGCAGAAGAGTATTTCATGAAAGAGATATCATTCTTCTTAATACGATAGAGTGTTTAAAAGGTACCGGTATGTTGCTAAAAGAAATCAAACAATATGTCATATGGTGTGTGGAAGGTTTTTCTTCTGTTCCAAAACGCTATGATATGATGCAACAGAGAAAGCAAGATGTAGAAAATCAGATAAAAGAACTTAATAAGATACTAGCAACCATTGAGAATAAATGTGGATTTTATCAGAAAGCTATGGAAACCGGAAATACAGATATGTGTTCTTCGGAACGTGATGCATGGGCTGAAAAAATATTAAACGAATTCTAGCAGCGGATATTACAAATTACAGTAATCTTTTATTTACATTTCATAGATTTTTAATTCACGAAAAAAGCCGCAAGAGAAATCCCCCTTGCGGCTCAGTATTAGTTCTATCTAAATTATAATTAGAAATAATTCATAATTAGTTGAATGTTCATAGTCATGATAAAAAGGGAAGTTTTTAAATAAGAAAATTTATAACAGCTATGAGCTACAAGGTGTCACTCATTTTTATTTTGACCTAATAGCACCCCTTCTTTGCCCCATATAGTATATGACCTAGAGGTAACTGAAATTGCTGTTTTTTCATTAATTTTTTCTACAATTAATTTTTTAACATCGTTATCAGTAAATTTTTTACCGTTTTTTTGTATTTCATCTTGAATCATTGAAAAATCCTCATATGATAATATATGACCATTTTTCGTTATAATATCATCATAAGTATTTATTTCTTGTTGTGTTACTTTAGAACTATTTAAGTTATTTGTAACTATGCTAGGTTGAGCAAACACAACTGAGTTTGATAAAGTGGCTATTAATAGTGTCGTTAATAGAAATTTTATACGTGATTTTTTCATTTTTACCCCCTAATAGCTTGTTTATAGTATATTTTACAATATATACTATAAAATGCAAAATAAATCATTGTATATACGGTTATTGAATTGAAACATATGTAATTTAAAAGTATAATTTACATATGTTTTTAATTTTAATTGAGAGGGAAAGAAAGTAGTGAGAAAAAATAAATTAAGTTATATCATAATTTCAATTATAGTAATCACTTTTGTTATTGTAGGCATTTATCTATCTTTAAGAGGTACTTATATTTCTATTAAAAACAATACAGATAAAACAGTATCTGGTTTGAAAATTAAGTATTCAAATTCGCTTAGTGATATTGAACTTCCATCAGTATCTTCAAAAAAAGTACAGAAAACAAAACTAAAACTACCAGATAATTTCACAAGTGGTTCACTTAAACTTTGTTATGTAGACAGAAAAGGAGGAAATCACGAAGAATATTTAGAAGGATATATTGAGAAAGGGTACAATGGAAAGATTACGGTTACTATAAAATCAATTGATTCTATTAATATTTTATCTATGGAGGTTGATAATTAAATATAATGTGTTATAAGAGTTAGCGCCAACATTGGTTAAGAGACCAAGGTGATGATTGGCATGATAAGAGTACGAAAAAGTTTGTTAATAGTAATGGTAACTGTAGAAGAAATATGAGATATACTAATTTGAAAATTGGTATTCATGTAAGATATGCTGACGATATACTTATACTTTGTGAAAGTAAATATCACGCTGAAAAATTTAAATATAGCGTAAATAGGTACTTAACAAAGAACTTGAAATTGAAAATCAATCAAAATAAGACGAAAATATATGATTTGAATAATGATAAAATGAAATATCTAGGATATAACTTTAGTTTAAGGAAAGTGAATAATAAATATAATAAGACTAGAAATATGCATTGTGTCAATGACTTACCAGAAGATAAAGCAGATATAATTGTTTAATGAATGTAGAAAAAAGTTGAGTAAGATTAAGAAAGAACCTAAATATGAAAACATAATGGTGTATTTGTCAAGTGAAAACTGGTTCTTTCCAATGTTAGTTGATTTTACGTCTTTTTTCAAGCCATAATATTTTTTTATACAACATATCAAAGCTATTACGACCATACATAATTCTTTTTATAACTTTTAATTTATTCACACTGCCTTCTGCTAACCCATTATTATAATCATATATAATTGCATTTTTAACTGCTGAAATGTCTCTGGTTATTCCATTTATAAATGAATTAATATATTTATTGTTTAAAGAAGATGCTTGTTCCATCCACTTACTAATTTTAGTTATTTCTTTGTTCTTTAGAATTTTTCTAAATTCACCTACTAAATCGATTATCTCTTTATATAATGGATATTTTTCATTTACTTTATTTACATAGTCAATAGACAATCGTTTTACTTTAATTAGTGGTTTATACAATAATTTTAGTAATTGACCTCGGTCAACCAAATCTGTTGTAGCAGGCGAAGTTTTACTATTTTTATAAGTTTCATGAATTGATTTTTTTAAGCGAGCTCTATAATTACGAATAGTACTGTCAGAGCCATTATAACCTTTTTGACGAATTACATTTTCTATGTCAGATGAAGTATGTCCTTTATCTATTAATTTATTAATCTCTTCTAAAAAAGGATCTAAAATACTTTTTCTTTTAACATTATAATTCCCATTTATAGCAGACACATTATCATCTAAGTATTTAGTAATTGTCTTTCGTGACATTCCAAGTTCTATAGCAATTGATCTTACTGAATGATTATTGTTGTGCATATCTCTTGCAATATTTATTATTTCATTTTTTTTTGTTACTTTACCTTCATGGGATATTTGTAATGGACTTTTTAAATAGAATGAACGCTCATTATCATTCATAGCCAATAATTTATTAAATACTCTGATGTCCATATTTAATTGCTTGCAAATTTGGCTTTTGCCAATACCATGATGCAATAATTGAATCGCTTTCATTATTTTTTCTTCTAGTGTTACTTTTTTATTTTGAATGGGTGTTTTCGTAGTCACATTGCTTGATTCCATTTTGACTACATCAATTATTACCTTGGGTTTTAAATATTTCATCAGATAATCTTTGCAATAGGAGGTTAGATTTTTTAAAATATGAAATCTATCACTTACTTGAATCGCTTTGGGGTGTGCTAAAGTAATAGCCTTTTTATATGTAATAGAACCATCTCTAGAAACAACTTGAAGATTAGGATATGATTTTAACCACTTTACTACTTCTTCACAATCTCGTGAAGAAATTAAATCTATAACTCGATGCGTTTCAATATCTATCATGATGGTCCCATATGATTCTCTTTTTTTAATAGCAAAATCATCGATACATATTTTTGTAATTTTCCACTTATCAATAATCGGGGTATCCCTATGTGTTAAGATAGTTGTCGTAGAGAGAAATATAGTATACTATACAGTATAAGCTTTACGAGAGGAGAAATATATCATGGTTAGTAAAATTGGGTACCCTGAAGAAATAAGAAAAGAAGTACTTGCAAGAGTAACAGGATCCGGAAAAGAAAGTATAACTAAAGTTTCACTAGATAAAAAGATAAATAAAGGTACAATTTATAAATGGATTAAAGATGCTGAAAAAAAAGAGGGAATAAAGATTTTAAGACAAAATGGTGATTGGACATCAGAGGAAAAATTTCATATGGTTCTTGAGGCAGCCACTTTAACTGAGCAAGAACTTGGTGAATATTGCAGAAGAAAAGGTACCTACAAAGATGATATAAAAGCCTGGAAATCACAATGTATTAATGCAAACAGTGGTAGCATAGAAGATCCTAAAAAATTAAAAACTGAACTAAAAGAAGAAAAAGATAAAGTCAGAAAAATTGAAAAAGAACTTAGATTCAAAGAAAAAGCTTTAGCCGAAACAGCGGCACTTTTAGTACTAAGAAAAAACGTCCATGCGATTTGGGGGGACCAAGAGGAAGACTAATCAGTGCCTCAGATCGCATTAAAGCTTTAAAACTGATTAATGAAGCGGTGCAAGCTGGTGCTCGGGTGAGCCCATGCTGCAACGAAGTTGGAATATCAACTAGGACCTATGAACGATGGTCGCTAACGCCAGAATCCACGGAAGATAAACGTCCCATAGTACATAGGAATCCCCCTAAAAACAAGCTTAGTGATGAAGAAAGAGCTGTGATTCTACAGGTTATAAATAGCCACGAGTATGCTGATTTAGTACCTGCACAAATAGTTCCAAAGCTTGCTGATCAGGGAATTTACATTGCTTCAGAATCTACGATTCACAGAATACTTAGAGAAGAAAAACAAAACACTCATAGATTTAAGACGAAGGCGCCTGTAAAAAGGGTTCCGCCTACCCACATAGCAACCGCACAAAACCAAGTTTGGACGTGGGACATAACCTGGCTTGACGGCTCTGTGAAAGGTCTATACTTTAAGCTATACCTGATACTAGATATGTTCAGCCGTATGATTGTTGGTTATGAAGTTTGGGAAACAGAGAATGCAGAATATGCCCAACTCCTTATTAAACGCGCCATTCTTTCTCAGAAAATATCAGGTAAGCCTCTTATACTTCACTCTGATAATGGAAGTCCTATGAAAGCTGCAACTTTCCTTGCTACATTAGAGAAACTAGGGGTTCAGAGCTCCTTTTCAAGGCCACGGGTAAGCAATGACAACCCTTACTCGGAATCATTATTCAAGACAATGAAGTATGTTCCAGCATTCCCTAATGGTGGGTTTGTAAGTATTGCTGACGCACGAGAGTGGGTGACTAGATTCGTCTATTGGTACAATCATGTTCATATGCATAGTGGCATCAAATATTTGACCCCATATCAGCGTCATTATAGCTTGGACAAAGATATTATAGAGAATAGAAAAAGAGTGTATGAAATGGCAAAAGAGAATCATCCTGAAAGGTGGAGTAGGAAAATCAGAAATTGGAATTTACCCGAATATGTGTCTTTAAATCCAATAAAGGAAGAAGAGCTTATTCTCATAGAGAAAGCGTCATCATAAAAAGATTAAAATTAAAAAGTGCGACAACTATGTTGACAAACTCCGGTATCTTTTTTTTAAAAGATTGCAAATCGTACTTTTACCTACGTCAGCAACACTATTTCTTAAAAGCTCTGTAGCTGTAAGTGAACTAACGTTCATTGATATATTTATAATTTCACTCTCTAATCTTTTTGTTTTTTTTGCTTTAAATTCAAGGAAATCAAAGCCTTCCGCAAAAGTAGTATGGTTACAATCGGGGTTATTACAAAACATTTTTCTATTGCCTAAAATGACCCTAACCTTTTTTTCTTGTATAGGTAAGTCTTGAAAACTTTTTTTATAATGAGAATGTGTTTTTGAAGAAGGTTTTCCACAATGAGGACATGTAACTTCTTTGCGATTAGATACTACATTTATGAAAATCGTATCATCTATAATTTTATGACTTATGTAATCTAAATTTTCATCTAATAATTTTATAATTTCATCCATAAAATAGCTTCCTTTTTAGTATTCTGATCATACTATTATATTACATTTTACGAGGCATTTCAACTAACTTTGGAAAGAACCTGAAAACTCCCCCATATTCTAACCCAAAACTCCTCCACCAAAAATTGTAAAAAAAATAATATTCCCTCCAAATTAATTATATAGTGAAGGGAAATTTTATTATTGTTTTGCGAGCCATTCTTTAGTTTCCTTTAATCTGTAGGAGTTACCATTCATATTTACTATATATGCCTTATGCGTAAGTCTATCGATCATTGCAGCGGTCATAATAGGGTCTTTAAATATCTCATTCCACCTTTCAAAGGATAAATTTGTGGTTACTATAGTTGATTTTCTACCTGCTCTTAATGATAAGTGACTAAATAAAAGTTCTGAACCTTCTTTATCATAAGAAATATATCCCAATTCATCAGCAATAATTAAATCATATTTATCAAATTTATTTTCAAATGCTCTTAATACTTTCTGAGAACGACTTTCTTTTAATTGGGTGATAAGCGATGATACCGTAATAAAAAGAACTTTATAGCCAGCTAAACAAGCTTTTATTCCAAGGCCAATACTCATGTGGGTCTTGCCTGTCCCAGGATTTCCAGCTAAAATTACATTTTGTCCTGTACTAATAAATCCAAGTGAACTTAACGTCTTTAATTTCTTTTTAGCATCAACTGGTAAATCTTCAACTACAAGATCTTCGATATATTTTTTATAAGGAAACTTTGCTATTCTAATTCTATTTTGTTTACTACTTTCACTTCTTAAAACAGATTCTTTTTCCAATAATTTGTAAAGAAATTCTTCATAGCTTATGTCATTAATGCAAGCATCTTTCGCACCCACCTCAAAGTTATTTTTTATACCTGCAAGTTTAAGATCTATTGCTAATTCTTCAATATCTTTATATAATTTCTTCTTATTTATCATATTATAGCCACCTCATTATTAAAATCTTCCGTTGATATTGGTATTAAAGATTTATACACATCTAGTAAACCGTTAGGTTTAAATTCAACAGTTGAATTTAGTTGGATAACATTATTTTCGATAAAATTAGTATAATCTCTATTACAAATAGACTTTATTTTTTCGGTTGTTATATCCGTAGGATTTATTTTATTTAATAAATTTATTGCATTTAGGACCTTAGAGATATTGCTTTTACCTATAAATAAAAGTAATTCTATAAAATCTTTCTCTTTTTTGTTATAATAGGTATCATAGATGTTTTGAATCCTAGGGTCTGCTTGTAGCATTGCAGTGCTTGAAGCTAATGATCCTGGCTTTCTTTTAAAGGTATTAAGATAATGTTCAAGCTTAATAGACCATTCATAAAATCCTAACTTCCTTTCATGGGAAGCTATTTTTTTACCCTCACTAAAGCAAACAATGTCATTGGAATATATTTTTATGAATATTCTTTTTCCAACATATATATCAGGTACAGAATACCGACAGGTATTCACTGAGAATGTCGAATATTTATCCACTCTAGGTTCTTCTATCCTAGCAGTGTCAAGTTTTGCAATATAAGGCCCCATATGTTGTCTTTCCTCATTAAGAATTTCTTTTGCAGTCTTCATATTTTTTATTTTATGTGGTTGGCTATTCAATTTATCGCATGTTTCCATCAGAAATTTATTAGCTTCTTCTAATGATTTAAAACTATCATTTTTACAAAAAGACTTACGTCGTACTACCTCTACACTTCGCTCGACATGACCTTTTTCATTTCCAGCTCGAGTATTGCAAAACCTAAAATCAAAGCCATAATACATGGACATTTTAAGCAATGCATCCGTAGGTTCTTTCTCAGTAGGTCCTACAAATTTTTTAACTGCAACTCTCATGTTATCATAAACGATTGTTCTATATACTTGTCCTATATGTTCAAAAAACAAAGCATGAGCTTCTTGAAAACACTCTGAATTTTGTTTAGCAAATAACTGTGCATATCTATAATTCCCTTTTGCAGATGTAAATACAGCCATTTGAAATGTTCTATCCACAGCATTAATAGTTAACTTTACTTCCCCCCAATCAAATTCACAAATATCCCCAAGCTCATATTCTGATTTTATAAATGCCTCGGCTCCATTCTCAAGTAATTTATTTATATAGTTACTCACAGTTGGATAACTTATATCGTAATCCTCTTCTTTTAACGCTTCATATATATCAATTTTCTTTTTTTGCTGCTTATGCCTCCCGGCATGCCGTTTTTGTTGGTTTTCTTCAATATACCCCTTTATCTTATTTATAATTTCATCGGTTAATTTTTTCTTTTTTCTATTTATGCAATTGTATTTAGGTTTCTCAACAATACTGTCCTGAAGTTCTCTTATATCATCAATTCCTCCATTAAAATTCAAAATTTCTTGTCTTGCCACTTCGTATTCTTTAACATATTTACTAATGGTTTTTCTATCAATTCCAGTCTCTCTAGCTATGGACCTTTGAGACTTTCCGTTTAGATGTGCCGATATTATGATGTGTTGTTTTTCACTCAATTTAATCATCTCCATTTCCCCCTCTTATGATGCCTCTCATAAGAAAGTTTACTGTAAGGTGGGGGATATTTCAATTAGAATTGTGGGGTAGTTTTAGATTAACATATACAAATGGCTTGGAATATCTATATAATAGGGTTACATAACTATTTTAGAGGGATGAATGAATTTAACGAAAGCTTTGGAAAGCTAGGATGGCGGATTTACAAGAAATTTTATAACACAATGGTAATTGAGTTACTTTCACTTTGAGGCTATTACTCATTATTAAAAAATTGTAAATATACTCAATTTATGGTTATTATGCTATGATTATTGTGATATGATTAAATATATATTTTATGTCGTACTCGTAAGGGAGAGTGTCGGCAACACGATACGTTAGGCGTCATACTAATTAAAGGAAAGGGTGAAAAAGATGAAAAAATTAACCAAACTAAATAGCGATAACATTGCAGAAGAACACATTTGCTGCGCTATATCGGATAAGAAATGTAAAGAAAGTTATGAACTAAAAAAAGATTGGCTAAAAAAAGAATTTGATAATGGTTATGTTTTCCGAAGAATTGATGCAAGAGCAAAAGTTTTTATTGAATATGGACCTGCTGAAATGAGCTGGGTTCCTATAGATGCTCCAAATTATCTAATGGTCAACTGTTTTTGGGTTTCCGGACAATATAAAGGTCAGGGTTATGGAAAAGAATTGTTGAAAACCGCTATTGAAGATGCAAGAAGTCAAGGAAAAAGTGGATTAGTTACTGTTGTTGGGACAAAGAAATTCCATTTTATGAGTGATACAAAATGGCTTTTGAAACAAGGATTTGTAGATTGTCAGAGAATATCATCCGGTTTCAGCCTTTTAGTGATGAAAATTGACCCCGATGCTGAAACACCTAAGTTTAAAAAATCTGTACTCAGTGGTGAATGTTTTGACAAAAAAGGAATAGTTGTATATTTTTCAAATAGGTGCCCATTTGCAGAATTTCACGCAAAGACTTCTTTGATTGAAACCGCTACTAAAAGGAATTTGCCCTACAAGATTATTAAACTTGAAACAATGGAACAGTCACAATTAGCACCAAGTCCTGCAACTATTTTTAGTTTATTCTTTAATGGTAAGTTTATTACAACAGATATAAGTGTCTGCATGGACAGCCACTTTGACAAAATATTAGAAAAAGAATTGAAATGAAGTACGAACGCCTAACAACGCACTCAAGTAGAAGATAGCCAAAGCACATTCCTTCGCCAATCGCGTCGCGCTAGGGCTTAGGAACGTCTTGAGTTCAAAACGTTATTTGAAATAAAATGTTAGCAAAAATAATGTTCTGAATTAATTTTTTAATGATGGGTGTTTTTGTGTGTCATAGGTACATCTTATTTATTTCTGACATATGTCAAATGGATAGTAAATGTTTTGAAATATAAATATAGGAAACTAGTTTGGGAATGTTTTCAGTTACAGAAGGAGGTGATAGATTTACTCTTTTAGATAATTCCCTAATAGATAACCGGCTATCTTGTTGAAGTTCCTTTAGTATTTTAATATCTGTATTGTCTATTTTCATATGCATTAAATCCACCTCATTTTTTATTATATTTATAATACATTCGCCTTAAAATTAGTATCAAATGATAAGGAATTTTTAGTGTTTATTTATTATAATATAATAAGTACCATTTATCAATTTTTCAAAAGTATATTGGTAATATACAGATACTATTTTTTATTCACTATAATTGAGAGGATGATTAAAATGCAAAATATAAAACGTTACACAGTTTTAAATAATGGAGTAAAAATGCCTTGGCTAGGCTTCGGTACTTATAAAGTTGAAAATGGACATTCAGTTATTGACTCAGTAAAAGAAGCACTTAAGGTTGGATATGGTCATATAGATACTGCTTCTTTTTATAATAACGAGGCTGGAGTTGGTACTGCAATAAAAGAGAGCGAAGTACCTAGAGAAGAAATATTTTTAGTAAGCAAGGTTTGGAATTCTGACCAAGGCTATGAGAAAACATTAAAAGCATTTGACGCTTCTATTAAAAAACTGGGAACAGATTACCTTGATTTATATTTAATTCATTGGCCTACTCCATTACATAATGAAACCTGGAAAGCTTTAGAAAAGCTTTATAAAGAAGGATATATACGAGCAATAGGGGTTAGTAATTTTACTGTTGACCATCTAAAGGACTTAATGTTAGCTGCTGAAGTTATTCCAATGGTAAATCAAGTGGAGTTTCATCCTCTGCTAATTCAAAATGAGTTAAGAGGGTTCTGCAAAAAAAATAGTATACAATTAGAAGCATGGTCTCCATTAATGAGAGGTAAGATATTTGAAATTCCTTTTTTAGAAGAGCTTGCAAGAAAATATAAAAAAACAATATCACAAGTTGTGCTCAGATGGGATTTACAAATGGGAATTGTGACTATTCCTAAATCAACTGCCTCGTCAAGAATAAAAGAAAATGCAGCCATATTTGATTTTGAAATAAGCAAAGAAGATATGATTAAAATTCAACAATTAAATAAAGGAATAAGAGTTGGTTCAGAACCTAATAAAGTTTATGCTTGCCCAAATATGTTCAACCAATAACATTATTTAACAAAGTTTGTAGGGGGGTAGAGCCACATAGCCATCAAGCTAAGAGAATTCTATAAAAATAAAGCCCCATTAATACACTTGTTACCTTATGTGCAAAACTTAGTGCAAAAATAGGAATAGTTATTTCTAATCAAGCATTAGATCAACGACAGTATATATAGACAATGAGGATATAGAATACTATAAGAATGGTGCTCCTAAAAAATCAAGTCTTTTAAAAAGAATCTACATTTCTGACATAATGAAACAGATGGGCGAGGGGGACCGTTATGAAATTAAGGATGTAAGGCAAAGGCGCTAAAAACAAGTCTTATACTATATAAACTAACAAATGGTTAATTGAAAAAAGAACACAAAAATCTGTGAAGAATGTTAAAAAAGGGTATAGAAAAAAGTGATAATACTATTGAATTATTAGGGATATCTATTTATATAACGAATATTAAGGAAGAAGTTTTAAGTGCAGAGCAGATTCATGAGTTTTACAGTTTAATGTGGTAAGTCGAAATAATTTTTAAAACATGGAAATCCATATTTAGTATACAGGTTGTAAAGTTAGTTAAAATAGAACGGTTTCAATGTCAGTTTTATGGAAAACTTATTTTGCTAGTCAATTTTTCAATATCGTTATAAAAACCTATTCTTTTTATCTTTGATGTCTTTCTATATTCAAGACATATTGCAGTATATTCTATTGCTGAATGTTCACTTATGTACAATAGTCTCGCAATTTTCAATGTATCCGCAGTTTTAAGTTCATCTATAACACTTACCACTGCCAAATAGGCTTTCAAATATCTGTCTATACTAATTACTTTATGGTGTGTTCTTATTGAACCAATTATTAATGAACGCTTAAAAACAGATTTAAGCATGATATCACTTATATTATTACCCATACTTATAATCACCTCCACTAAATTTAAAAGTCGTGCATCCATTGCATTAACAAAGACATCAATTATTTCTTTGAAAGAGAGCTTCCTTTTCTCTAAAATATATAAAAACTCATCTTCATAACGTTCTCTCCACTTTTTAGGATATAGATGAATAACCCATTTCATATCATACCTAACCTCTTAAAACCTAAGTTTGTAACATTCTCCATCTCTCTCAATTTTCCTTGTAAATATTCTCTGCCTTCAGGGGTAATTTGATAAGGTTTTCTCCTGTCTTTTGAGGGAACACTCTCAATGAACTTTAGTTTTTCAATACGACTAATAGCACCATATAATGTACCTGGTCCAATTTTAATATTGTATGAAATTTCGATATCTTCCATGATCGCATAACCATGTTTGTTACTCTCTGCTAAACTAATTAAAATAAATAATGTAGGTTCTGAAAATCGTTCAATTGAGCTCATTATTATTTGTTCATCTCCTATAACTTATTATGTTGCATGGTATATCACGTAACGTAATAGTAAACTACAAAAACCTATTTGTCAATATTAATATGTAGTAACCGTGTGATTACATTAATTTCTGCTCTGTTTAGTAATTAGATGGATATATAAATTACATTCAAATATATATCGAAATTATATTGACATTATATAGAGAATTGTCTAAAATGTATTTAGATGACATTCTAAGTAATACTTAGATACAAATATGAAGAATGAGGGGATAAAATGAAGATAATTTTTGATAAAAGGCAAGGTGTATTACTTGATTTGTTTGATAGTATATCCTGGGTATTGAATGATTGCCACAGGGAGATGCATTCAAAGTTTGAAGCAGAGGTCAACAAAGATGTAGAAAGAGCCGTAAAAGCACTATCTAAGATAGTTAATAAAAATATTGAGCTTTTAGAGGTATATTTTAAAGAAGGGTCACCATTAAATTATCCAATAGATAAGAACTCAGATATATGGGGCTGCTCTGATAAGGAGGAACTTATAAATTTTATAAGAAAGTTGAATGGTCAGCAAATTAAATATGAAGCGATTAAATCTATGGGAGAATTCAAGGAGGATGCTGCTTCTAAGGAAAAGATTAATGAGATACTGCAAAGTGATATCAAAATATTAGACTTAATAGAATCTTTAAAAGTGGATGATAACATGAAGTGGAAGCTACTAAAACTTATTAATAATAGTGACAAATGGGTAAGAGAATTTATGCAGTTTATTGAGGGATATATCTCTCAATATGAACAGACCATGGAGAAATATGAAAAATCAATACAAGTATTTAATAATTATGTTGAAGAAAATATAAATAACGACGGAATTAAATTTTTAGAGAAAATACTTGGAAACTTCAAGGATGTATTTTTAAAATTCGATGATTATGAGGAAATATACGTTAATACTATTTTTTTTAATTCAATAAGTTGTGCTTTTCATGAATCAGATAAAAAATTATATATGTTCTTGGGGAGGGATTTTGAAGCAACAACAAAACGATTAATTGGAGAAAATGAATTTGAAAAAAATATCAACATATTTAAAAATTTGTGTGATAAAACAAGGTTTAATATACTAAATTATCTTATGGATGGAGAAGTCTATAGTCAGGAAATAGCTAATAAATATGGGATTTCCATGGCCACAGTGTCATATCATATGAATTATTTGGCAAGTGTAAAATTAGTTAAATCTGAAAAAAGAGCGCAAAAGACCTATTATGTTGTTAATAAGGATACTTTAAGAGAGTCTATTGAGTTTTTGAAGAAAACATTTAAATTGTAAATAGTGATAGTGTTAACTAATCTATGAAAAAACAAGATTAAAAATTTTGGAATTTAAATTGCACCTTGAAAAGTGAAAATATACCTTAAAGGAATGAAATATTAGTTTTGTCTTCATCAAAACCTTGTAATTTTTTTGGTAAATAAAAAAAGTCAGCAAAAATATACCTAATCAGATTGTTCCTTTTTTACGGAACCCTGCCGGGTAAGAAAATTCAAACTATATTAAAAGGTAAATTCACTTATACAACCTGTTTTTCTATTATAAGTTGCTGTGAAAGTTCGATTAACTTTTGCCATTTTGCTGGCATAGTAGAAATCTTTTCAAGTTCAGGGATTGAGTTCAATGGTCCCCAATAAGCGTAGCTATGTGGGCGGAGAAAGTTGTAATATGCTACAAACAACGCCAAGTGCGTGTTGGAACCTTCTTCACTACCAAAGCCATTTGTAACCCTATAGGAAAATTTAAATGTTCTGTTGAGACGCTCTATTATTTGTTTAAGCCAACGATATTCGGTTGAAATAGGATCAGAGTTAGTAAGACCAATTACTTGGATTACATCGAAGTCCATGCCGTTAAGTTTAAACTGTTGCTCAGCAAGCTTATATGCAGTATAGCCATCAGCAACGAATTTAAGTGACTTGCCGGGAAACTCTTTGAACTTATCGAAAGCCATACGCATAGTCAAAATGCAAGGGCCAGTATCACGGCTAAAAGACGCTTGGTATCCTAAAATTGATTTCTTGATAGCGTCCATAACAAGCCAAACATATTGATGGACTCCTTTGACTTTAGTATAAGTTTCATCAGCAGCGAGGTAATCAGTAGGCTTATAGTCATAATTATCGACAAAGGGTTTAACTAAAGCGGCAGCTGTGACGGCGTATCTGCTAACCATGACATGAGATATTTTAACTCCATGTATTTCCCAAAGAGCAAGCGCCGTACGGCGTGTAGATAATCCTAAATTAATGTTATATGTTAGACATAGGCCCATTACATGAGACGAAAAATTTCTGAAATTTAGGCTAGTAGCACCTTTTGGCATAGAAGATAAATCTACATCAAAATAATTCGTTGTAAACTCACGATAAATGTAATGCAGTTTAAATCTGTGCTTATCTTTCTTGTATTCTTTAATATCTTCAAGAGAAAGCCTTGAAAGAGAATTCAGGTAATAATTACATTTTTTATTAACACATTTATGGATATAAAAGTTTTTACGGTCCTTCTTCTTACTTAAAGAGTGTCCACAAAATGGGCAAAGGAAGCTCTCAGTTTTAAAATTAACCTTATTTTTGTTGAAATGCAGATCACAAACTTTGCACCAAAGCTGCCCACGGCCTCCAGCGTTATCGTAGATATAGATGTGCGGAGCGCCACATTGAGGGCAGATGGTCTCTGGGGATACTGGATATTTACCACGAGAATTGACAGGTTTTTTATCCTTACCATGAGAGGTTTTATACTCATCTAATAGTTGATTATAATTAAGCTTTTCAAAAGTTTTGATAGTAGGCAATTTGTCTACAGTAAGTTTTTTATATTTAGGACTTGTCATATCGTATTTTGGAACTTTTAGCGGTATATTTTTAGCAATAAAAATAAGTAATTGTTTAATTTGAGAAAGTAATACTTGATTATAGGTAACTAACATTGATATAATTGTACTCACAATGACACCTTCCTTTTGGTATTTTGTTGAGTTCAGATACAACAATTATATCAAATAGAGGGGGGCATTGTTTTTTTATTTTAAAAACAACTTAAATCCTTGCAAATTCAAGGATTTATATAAAAAAAGTAAAGATAGTGTTTACACTATCTAAATAGTTGGGGGGGGAATAAAATGAAGAGGTATTTTTTCAAATTTAAGGGTCTACTTTCTGTAAATATTTTTATGATTGCACTTACAGCAGTAGCAAATGTGTATCTTGCTTTTATATTAAAATCAATTGTTGATATAGGAACAAAGGGTACGGTGAGTGAATTAAAGACAGCTTTGGTATTTTCTCTATGTTATGTGGTAGCAACATTTGCTATAGGTTATACAAGAAAGTTTTTGGAAGCTTTGTATATTAAGAAAACGTTGGTATCATTAAAAAATGATGTATTTGGTAAAATACTTGGGCAAAATTTAAAAAGCTTTAATGAAGAAAATAGTGCGAAATATATTTCTTTGATTACAAATGATATTAATATTGTTGAGCAGGATTATTTTATAAACATTCTTCAGATTATTTATAACGCTATATCCTTTGGAATTGCTACTTTTGCTATAATAAAAATGAATGTTTATATTACAATTGGTGTTTTTGTTGTTGGGGCAGTTACTATTATAATTCCTATGGCGTTTGGAAAAAAATTAGGAAAAAGCAAAAATATATATTCTGATAACCTAGGTATATTTACAACAAAGGTTAAGGATATGTTTTCAGGATTTGAAGTGATAAAAAGTTTTAATATTGAGGACAAAATTCAAGATGAATATAAAATATCAAATTATAGGGTTGAAAATTCAAAATATAAGTATTTACTGCTTAGTGCTTTTGTTGATGGTTTATCTGAAATAGGTGGATTTTTAATGTTTTTTACAGCAATGGGACTGGGAACTTATTTTGTTATTAAGGGTGAGTTAACAGTGGGTGCAATGATTGCTACAGTTCAATTGATGAATAATATAGTTGGGCCGCTTGTTGCAGTGTCAACAAGATTAAACAAGGTTAAAGCAGTTAAATTAATCGGTGAGAAGCTAGTGAAATTTGTAGGTGAAAATCAAAATCGCGATAGTGGGATTGATAAGTTAAGTTTTGAAAGGGGAATAACCTTTGAAAATGTAAATTTCTGCTACAGTGAAGAACGGAAGGCGCTAGATCGTGTATCTTTGAATATTAAAAAAGGTAGTAAATATGCAATTGTTGGGGGAAGTGGAAGCGGTAAATCTACTATAATCAAATTGTTTTTAAGGTATTATGAGAATTTTGAGGGAGCTATAAAAATTGATGGAGTTGATAATAGAGAGATTAAAGTTAGTGATTTGTATAAGTTGATTACGGTAATACATCAAAATGTATTTATGTTTGATAATAGTATAGGAGAAAATATTGCGTTATTTAAGGAATATGGTGAGGGGGATATTAAAAGGGCGGTAAAGCTTTCAGGACTTGAAGAATTAGTAGGTAGACTTTCTGGTGGACTCGATAGTAATGTTGGTGAAAATGGTTGTAATCTATCAGGTGGAGAAAAGCAGAGGGTGGCTATTGCTAGGGCATTGATTAAAAACACTCCAATCCTTGTACTTGACGAAGCAACATCATCACTTGATAATGAGACAGCTTATAATATAGAAAAATCAATTTTAGGTATTGATGAATTGACGTGTATGGTAGTTACACACAAACTTGTTGATGAAGTACTCAGAATGTATGATGGGATAATAGTAGTCAATAATGGAAGGGTAGAGGAGATAGGTAGTTTTGATGAATTAACACAGAAAAAAGGATACTTTTTTAGTCTTTATAATGTTACAAAGGAAGATGACAAGTGAAAGTATGTGGAGAAAGCGAATGCCAGTAGGACGAAAGTTCAGGAAAAAAGGTTATTGTCCAACAACCACAAACGGCAGCAATGCCTTTTTTCTTTTTCCTAAGATTGATGATAAATAGGTATAGTACATAAGATAAATCTTTGTACTATAGCTATTTACCTGCACTTCTCATATATATAGGTAATAAATTACTCCCATTAAAACTGGTAACATACCAATCCAGTTCATTTTATTCCACCACTTTTTTTAAATCGTCATATGTCTTACTGTTGCGATGTATAACTAATATTTATATTCTAAGATATTATAAGTCAAATCGTTCTTTTATCATCTTTGCAACCATTTCTGCTGGAAGAGTGGAATTATCGATTTTTATATAATTTTCAAATGGAATTTTGCCATCATTGCTGACACAACGATAGTTGTTGTCATCATTAATGAGTCTTTGGGTTGACATTTCAACATCTCTTTTTGTTGCTTTGTGCTTCAAACGATTTTCAGTAGCATTCCGTTGTAGTCTGATAGATTGAGGTGCAACAAGTTCCACATAATATATATCTGCACTATGTTTTCTAAAAATGTCACAGACATGTTCTACATAATTCCAATCGGATTGCTGGTCAAATGCCCACATATATGTGAAAATTAATCCGTAACAGTCAGAATTCGCAAATTCCTCAAAAATAACATCCCTCATTCGTGTTATTGCTTTTCCGTAAAAATATCCAAATGTCCTATTACAGGTTCAATAATTATATGATTATGGAATAACCGAAAATCCGTAATTTTGGCCAGTTCCTGTCCAACTGTCATTTTACCGACAGCAGTATCTCCAATTAAAAATACTAATTTCAAAACAACACCTCTTTTCTCAAATATAAACATTACTTCGCAATATTTTACGGTTGCAACATAAATATATGGTTAATTATCCTATTTTAACTTCGAATAAAAATAAAAAGATTTTATTTCAGAAAGAGGAGAAAGATTGAATCTCCATAGTAGAGCTAACGCCGCATCGTTCAATAGCTCGTTTCAGAAATTGAGCAATTTTCGTAGCTATCATCATTTAAGTATATACTTAAGGTGATAGCTTTTATCGCATAATTAACAAAATTGAGGTAAGTATTATCCAGTAATATGGGCAAACTAAAACTGGATGATAAACATGCCATAGGGAAATTACATATGTGGATACAAGAAGCTTTTCAATTTGATAATGAAGCGGCTAATTAAAAGATATTAAACCATGGAGGAGATAAAATGAGTTTTAAGATTATTGCAGACTATCATACTCATACTAATATTGCAAAGGGACATATTCCCTTATTTAATATTATTTTGGGAGAACATGCAAAAGGAAGTATTGAATCAAATGTTAAAGCTGGAATAAAAAGAGGATTAAAAGAAATTGCTATAACAGACCATGGTTATAAACATATTACCTTCGGGATGAAACTAAATCAATATGAAAAATTACGCAAATCAATTGATGATATTAATAAGAGTTCATTATTGAAGGCGAATGACTTTAAGATTCTTCTTGGCGTAGAATGTAATATTGTTACTAAAAAAGGTGATATAGATATTAAAGATGAAGTAATTGATTACCTGGACATAATTTGTGTGGGTTATCATCCTGGAGCAGTGCAAAATCCATTTTTATTGAGGAATTATACAGAAGCTGCGATTAATGCCATTAAAAAATATGAAATTGCAATATTAAATCATCCTTTAGAGCATGTTAATCCAAATATTATCGAAATTGGAAAGGTTGCTGTTGAAAGGAATACTGCTTTGGAAATTAACAGAAGTCATAAGAATATGGATATTGAAACAATAAAAAAGTTAAAGAATATGGGTGTTAAATTTTCATTGGGAAGTGATGCACACAAATCGGAGGATGTAGGGTATTTTGGTAAAGCTTATAATATTGCAGTTGAGGCAGGTCTTACAGATGATGATATTGTTAATGCTGATGGAAGTGCACATAGATCAATGAAATTATTAAGATATTAGTGTGGCTAGATTAAACTTTATTTCCATTTCGACAATTACTCTTAGAGTCTGTAAGAGCTACCTTTTTTTCGTTGCAATATATTATATTTATTTTATGTATAAAGAATTGTAGAAACATTTAAGTCATTAGAGAAAGTGTGTTCAAAGAATGTTTAATATCAATGGTTAATATCAATGTTTAATGCATATACTACAATTATAAAACAAAGCTAAAAAATAAGAAATAAGGTGATTTAAATGATATACATATATAATTGTTATGGAGGAACCCACTCATCTATTTTAGCAATCGCTTATCACTTAAAAATGCTGGATGAAACCCGAGAACCGACTAAGGATGAAATATTGGAATTACCTAACTTTAATAAGTTAGTATATGGAAATCGTGGAGAACTTTTTTATTATGGAAGTGATGAGGATGGTAATAAAGTCTATGTTGTAGGTAGGGGACGTTCAAAGGTTTTAATTCCTGGATTATATAATTTAGCATCTATGCTTCATAAACAAAATCTATTAAATGAAAAAATTATATTTTCCAATACGTCACCAACTGTTCCATTACCAATGACCTTTGGTGGATTATTTTCTAGATGGCTAAAAATTGATTTTATAGGAGTGCCCTTGCTTGTAAAGGGAGCAAAACAATCATACCAGGACGTTATAAAACTTGTAAATCACACAAAGAAGGCAGCAAAGGAAGATAAGTCAGGGGTTATTATTTTAGATAATAAGGAATTTAAGAAAAAATGATTTTTAACTATTATACGGGTTACATCAACTAAAAGCTGATGTAACTTTTTATTTCAAAATGGGAAAGTAATTGATACTGAGTTTAATGCTTTTTGTAATATACTCGTTTATTCTATCTTCTGAAAGATTTTATCATTCAATTAACAACTGCGTATCAAATCTGTATTCAAGCATAACTATTCTCCTTTTTCGTTTTACCAATTCTGATTTATATTTTGGTTAATTATAATATATTTTTTAAATATCACACTATTTAATAAACAAAGAACATCTTTTATCAGTTGCTACGTAATACGGATCTTTCACGACATAATGTTTTTATGTAGGTTTATATATTAATTGCCTTTTCCTTGTATATTATAAATATATTCATGCTATAATTACTACTATATACAAATGGTTGGAAGAAGAATATGTTGATAATAATTCATTAAATAATACACATTCTGGAACCCCGCAAGGGCGGTTTGTCTAAAATATAGGATTAAGGATGTGTTAATATGAAAATCGAACATGTAGCTATATGGACTAAAGATATTGAAAAATTAAAGAAATTTTATGTGGATTATTTTGATGGCATTGCTGGTGATAAATATACTAATATAAAAAAACATTTCGAATCATATTTTATTAAATTTGAATCAGGTGCTAGACTTGAAATTATGCAGATGACGTCAATTCCTTCCAATTTAAATGATGCTATTAGTCAATATATTGGCTTAATTCATATTGCTTTTTCTGTAGGGAGTGTCGAAAAGGTTAATAGACTTACTGATACATTAAGAAAATCAGGTTACATGGTAGTAAGTGAGCCACGTTATACTGGAGATGGTTACTATGAGAGTTGCATTTTAGACCATGATGGAAATCGAATAGAGATAACAGAATAAGGCTGATATTTAACATTATTATGTTATTGTCCAACTACCACGAACGGTAATAATAGTATAATTAAATAAATGATTTGCGTCGCAACAGTATAAAAAGACGACGTAAAAATACTGTAAAATTCATTTGAATTTTACAGTATTTTTAAATATTATTCGGTTTTATTAGTTGTGACGTTTTATAAGGAAATTATTCAGTTTCTATATCCTTTTATAATGGCCACTTATTTTATAATACGGAATTAGAACGATTGGCTGATTTGCAGGTGTAAACAAATCTATTCCCCCTTGGTTTTCATCTGGTCTAAAATATTTCATCCCAAACTTTTCTACCACCCATCCTTTAACTCCAATAGGGATTGAACCATAATTGCCATTTTTCTCAACTGATTCAAATGATGGCATTGCATTACCTGTCGCGCCAATCAGTGTGCAGTAACATCTTTCTGTAATTTCAATTCTGTATAAATTCTTTGTTTCTAAAGGACTCATAGAAATCTTCTCCTTTCTTTATTTAAAAGTTACACGGTCTAATGTTACAACTTCAACCTAATCCCATATAAATTATAACATATTATCCATATTTATACACGATTACATTCATATAATAGAGATGAATATAAAAGAATATATATTATTTACCACGGATGGGAAAAACCAAAGGAGAGAAGTGGATTATAAATTCAGATGTAATGCTAGATATTGTAAATGATTTTATTGGGAAAATTATCTCAAGTGAAAATTTTATGCTTGCAGTAAATTTTTTGAACTTTTTGTCCCAGTGTACGTTTAATTAGTATAGTCGGAAAACAATAATTAACAATTTCCATATTTAAGTATTAAAAGTGCTTATTTGAATGAAAAGTTATATTTGAATTAATTACGGGCATGACAAAAAGACTTTTTTATACACTATTAAAAAAAGCCGTAGGCTGGTTATTGAATTGAAATTTATTTTAAATTACGCAGCTATATTTTTAAGAGTTGGGAAAATATCAGCAAGGGCTATTAATTTTTCTGATGCCCAAGCATCTATGAAACAGCAAAATGCACCAAGAAATACCCTTGTTATTCTATACCCAACAGAATAAATAATTGCATCTTCAGCATGAAAATTATTATTTATTCTATCCCAACACCTTTCAGTAGTTGAACGTCTTTTATAAAGAGATTTCCATTGTTTTGAACCTCTTAATATTGGAGTAAAATACCTTGGGTTATCTAATGTTTTAGTGTAATAAGATTTATTGCTTTTCATAGGACATTTTTCACAGTTTTCACATTGAACTGGGAATAACCATTTATGTCTATATTGTTTAGTAATAATTCCCCAATTACGAAGCTGATGTCCACAAACAGTTCCGTGTGGAATAGCATTCTTATCAAGTTTAACAAATTCACTATTTGATGATGGTTTTGAAGAACGTGAATTTAAATCAATAATAGGATTTATTCCATAATGCATGCATAAAAGATAAAAAGCATTAGCATCATAAGCAGAATCTAAGGCTACAGAATGAAATTTAATTTCAGGATATAAATCTACAAGTTCTTTAAGTGCATAAACTCCAGTAACAGCATCATGGCGTGCCGCGCTAACAAATTTAATATGGATAGGTAGGCTGTAAAAGCTATCACAGGCAGTAAATCCATGATAGGTATGACCATAGTAATAATGTTCATTAAAGCTATCCCAACCCCAGCTAGCACTGGGGTCGGTAAACTTTCGATAACAGTCACAATGTTCTCCTGGTTTAAGTTTGCAATCACAAACTTTTTTACCGTAAGGCGAAGCCTGTGTTGGCATACAGGTTCCGTCGCCAGCAATATTTAGTTTAGAAGGATCGCCCAAAATACCCATTGATAAAGAAGGAATAACAAATAATTCTTTAAGTATGTTGTTCATTTTGGATTCGCTTCTGTCAAGGAGCTTTAAATTATCAAATTTTAAGATTCTTTTAACTAAACGGTCAACTACACCAGATTTGGAGTTATTCATCTTTTGGTTTTTCTTTTGCTTTTTACGTGGTTTACGTTTAATTTTACGCAGTTTGGATTTATTAAGGATCTTATCCTTATGAATCAGCCTATCCATAAAATCATAAAAAGTACCTACACCAGGAAGTCGGTCAACATGTATGCCTTCGGCTTTAGAGTCTGAATAGCAAGCGGGTATAAAACCAGATAAAATTGAATAGAAAGGGTCTGAACGTAATGTTTTTACCCAAGAGGATATACTAGTTTCTTTACAATAAGCCATGATAATAAGTGACCTGAGTAATGCTGCCGCATCTTTTGGCGGAGCTCCTTGATTAGATTTAGAATAAGTACTTTCTATTAGAGGGACAATTCCGGTTAGGTCGGTAGACCATATTTTAGTTATTTGTGAACTACGCTCAAACAAAGTGATTTGTTGATTGGTTTGAATATAGAATTTTTCTAAAAATGTTTCAAGAAAATATTGATATTGGGAATGAGAAACCTTAACAGTTAACATAAAAACACTCCTCGCAAATGAAATAATGTAAAAAATATACATATTTAATTTTGCGAATTTTTACTAGCTGTCAAGTCTTATTTCACAATGTTTAAGTAAAAAAAATAAAAAATAATACGAATAGCTTAAATTTTCTAGGTTATTCGTACAATATGAGGCACCACGAATTTTTGAGGTGAAGTTGATTTTTGAGCAAAATGAATCAAGAGTTAGCAGTGCCTTAAGAGTTTCCGAGAGTGCACGTTTAATAATTGTGAGGTGAAAAAAATGAATGCAATAAATATATCGAATCTTAAAAAATCTTATGATGGAAAGACTAATGCAATAAACAATATAAGTCTGCGCATACCCAAGGGTGAAATATTTGGATTTCTTGGTCCTAACGGCTCGGGAAAAACTACTACTGTTAGAATTCTCAATGGAATTCTTTCATCAACCTCAGGTCATGCTGAAATTTTAGGAAAGCCTGTGAATGAACATAATCTTGAACTCCATAGATTATGTGGAGTTATGACCGAAAGTTCTTCCTGCTATGAAAATCTTACGGCTGAGGAAAATCTAAAATTCTTTGGAAGAATGCATGGTATGGAAGAAAAGCTGCTGAGGCAGCGCATAGATTTCATTTTAAAAAGGCTGGAATTACTAGATATAAGAAATAAGAAGGTTAAAGCTTTAAGTACAGGGATGAGGAAGAGAGTGTCTCTAGCTATAGCTATTATTCACAATCCTCAAATTTTATTTCTTGATGAGCCTACTTCTGGCTTGGACCCAGAAAATGCACTTAATGTCTCAAAACTTATAAAAGAACTTGCAGAAGAAAATGAAGTTACAATCTTTCTTTGCACTCATCAGTTAAAATACGCTGAAAATATTTGCACATTGTATGGCTTTATAAATGATGGTAATATTCTTGGATTCGGTACTTTTGATGAACTCGCGTCAAAGAAAAATGCAAGTCTTCAATTAAAAATCAGGGGAATAAAAATCAGGGGAAAAAATATTTCAGAGAAATTTGGACTTATTCATGAAGATCATAATCTATATAGTAAATCTATTTCAGGGGACGCCGAAGTGAATGCTATTATACATAATATAATAGCAAACGGCGGAGAAATTTATGAGGTGCTGCAACAGAAATGGTCCCTGGAGCAGCTGTATTTTATGTATATAAAAGGCACAGCCGACGGTGTAACATTGTAATAATGGGGGTGGATTAATATGAATAGAAATGAAAAAGTATTAATTAAAAAAGATTTAAATGAAATAACAAGTTCAAAGCGGGTAATTGTGCCAATGGCTATTGTACCAATTGTTCTCACCGTACTTATACCTTTGGCGTTAATTATCGGTGTCAATTATATCGGGAATGCTTCAGATGTCTTAAGAGGGTTCGGCTCTCTTCTTAAAAAGCTACCTTCTGAATATAAGGCATATAGTCCTGCACAACTTGTAATAAAAATTGCTATAAATTATATGTTTCCATCATACTTTCTTATAATTCCCATAATGTGTTCAGGAATTATTGGAGCCAGCAGTTTAGTAGGCGAAAAAGAACATAAGACAATGGAGACACTACTTTATACACCAATATCCATGGAACAACTGCTAAGGGCAAAGATTTTAGGCGTTTTTATACCATCCTATATTATAACCCTGCTTTCATTTATAGCTTTTGGCATAATAATCAATATAAGTGGATTCATATATTTTGGAGGACTTATTTTTCCAGATATAAAATGGCTCATTATAATACTTTGGATTTCACCTGCTATTAATTTGTTATCCTTAACCTTCACTGTGATGGTATCAGCAAAGTCAAAAACCTTTCAGGAAGCACAGCAGGTAAGTGGAATTCTTGTTCTTCCTGTAGTTATTCTATTGGTAGGACAAATGACAGGTGTAATTATGCTTAATAACCTTATTATGTTTACAGCGGGTGGTGTTCTCCTGATAATTGATTATATATTAATAAAGAGAATTTCTTCTAAATTTATTCCTGAGAAGCTGATTTAAATATAGGGTATTGTTCTATTTACATTCCCACTATCACTTGCATTTGTTATCCATTTAATCTAACGACTTAAGTGCATATTGGAAAGATTAGAATTAGATAGGATAAATCGTATTACAAATGACACAGGCTTTCTGTGAAAGCATTGATATAGCTTAATTTAAATAATGAAATTATCATCTAAATAAATTGCAGATATAGAGTGTATTTCAATAATCATAAATGAGATAGCCATTAAAATAATAAAGACGTAGAAATTCACTTTAGATGAAATATATACAGATATTTGAGAAGTAATAAAGAAGGAGAATCCTCTGATGATGTGGGTTCTCCTTTTATTTTATTTGTTACAAATTTATAGTTGACAAAAATAAAGAAAAAATGTTATGCTGTCTATGAAATTAATAGACAGGAGAAAGATATGAATGAGTTTATTCGCAGTGCAACTATTGAAGATTTTAAAAGAAGTTATGTATGGGATGGTAAAAAAGCAGAATTTATTTGTTTAATATGTGGAAAATATATTGGCGAAAATGATGAAAGTGTAAATATTCATACTGCAAATCATGGAACTCCTATTGAAATGCTGCTGATGCTGGACAAGAAATACACAGGATTGACTGAAATTCAAAAAGAGTTTTTAGATATGGTATCTAATAAATATAGTGACAAAGAAATAGCAATGAAGCTTGCATGTGCAGAATCCACAGTAAGAAATATGAGATTTGCATTGAGAGAGAGGGCAAGACAAGCACGGGCATTTTTGGCGGTTATGGAATTAGCTGAGGAAAAGATGCCAAAAATAAAAAATCCGAAGCTTCGTGTGTTCCCTGTTAAAGAAGAGAAGCGGAAAGCATTATTACCAAGGTTTGCTGATTTGTTTGAACCTGATAGAGAATATACGGAAGCTGAAGTAAAGAAAATCATTAAAACTATTTATGAAGATGATGCAATAATACGACGGTACCTGGTAGACCATCGATACTTGAGCAGAACCAATGATGGCAGCAAATATTATAAGAATTGTGAGGAAAATATAATGAGAAATATAAATAAAAAAGAAATTATAAACAACTATAAGCAGAAAGAAATACAGATGGGTATAATTCAAATATATAATACGGTTAATGGATATTCTAATGTGAATATATGTACAAATTTATATAAGCCCTTTGAATCAATTAAGTTTCAATTAAATTTAGGTAGGATTAAAATTAAAAGATTACAAGAGGATTGGGCTGCTTACGGAGAGAATGCCTTTGAGTTCAAAGTTGTAGAAAAACTTAAACCTAATGAGGTATCTACAGATAAAGAAAAGGTTGATGATTTAAAAGATCTTTTAAATATGTGGATTGAAAGTCAAGGAGAGAACCTAAAGTTATATAAATAAATATTAGGGCAGAAACTGTATATGTATTTTTAGCAGAAAAAGATATTAAACACTGTAGAGGTCGCCATTTATGCTGGTTCAAAAGTCCAGGACAATGTGTAATTAAATAAATTGAAAATTAAGGACATTCAATATAGTACAACTGGTGGTATGTTTTCAACTCAATATTCTGTTATGATTGTTATTGAAGGAGATGAAATACTCTGTTAAGACAGAGTTTTCTTAAATTGCGTCATAAACGAATGTACGATTTAATATAAAATCGTACATTCATAAAAATATAACTTTTCATTATATAGGAAATAT
Organism: Clostridium sp. CM041; assembly: GCF_055081035.1. Classification (NCBI taxonomy): domain Bacteria; kingdom Bacillati; phylum Bacillota; class Clostridia; order Eubacteriales; family Clostridiaceae; genus Clostridium; species Clostridium sp. CM041. Next base: position 1,105,593 of record NZ_CM143648.1, on the reverse strand, counting down.
CTTGGGATGACATATAGGAATATTATAAAGGAATTATACTATTTCTTTTGATGTGGCTTCACTAGAAGATATACCCCAATAAATATAAAAAGTACTGGTACAAAGTATATTCCTATGCTCTGTTTTATAAAATCATATATTGAATTACTTCCAAATAATTTATTAATAATTGAAAGAACACCTATTATCACCAATGCACAGCCGACTATTAGCCCACTTTTATCTTTCATGTTTTCTATAGTATCATTATTTAGATTTTCTTTCTTATTGAAATTATGATAATTACTAAATATAAAGTCAGAGTCACATACATTTTCGCCGCGATCAAGCTTATGAGCGATATTGAATGTGTCAAAGAGCAAATAGAACCAAAGTGGAATTTGAATTACGCTTGTTAATCCTCCTAAACCAATAAATCTAAATAAGGGTTCCACCATGAAAAATATAACCATCGCTTGTATTCCTTTTTTCATAAGTCCTAAGTACATATATCCAAGCCCAGGAACTAAGGCCGCCATAAAGGTTAAAAAATCATTTCTTTTTTGCATTATATCCATCTCCAATCAAATATTTTAAATCATTCATGTTTTCATTATATTTATATTGCACAACCATAATTTCTGTTTTTAATCTGCATTGTGTTTTAATTATTTTATATTGTAAGTTAGTACTAATTATCAGCATCATAGTCAGCCCTGCAACAATTAGTGACATAGCAGGAATATCTATTGAACTTTTTTTATTCTTTTCAATTCTGTTTATTAGCTTCTCATTATAATTGCTACTTAGCTCATGTTCTTCAAAGGAATTTAGTATTAGTCTATCTAAATCATCCCATTTTTCGTGCATATTTCGATATCCCCCCTTTGAATTTCTATCCTCAGTTTTTGTTTTGCCCTATAAACTCTTCCCTCTACAGTTTTTTGAGATACATTTAAAACCTTAGATATTTCCTTTTCCTTTAACCCTACATAATAGTATAATACTACAGCTTCTTTTAAATCTCGTGGAAGGCTACATATGCATTTCCTGACATGATTTTTCTCATCTATGTCACATTCCGTCGGTTGAATATTATTAGTAAAAAGTCCGGTTAAAAATCCCTTTAGATTTCTCTTTCTCTTATAATCTAAAGCTTTTGATATTGATATTTTATAAATATATGTGGATAACGAACATTCTTCTCTAAATTTTGCTATATTATTATACAAGGCAATAAATACTTCTTGCGACAAATCTTCAGCTTCAAAGTAATCTTGAGTATATGCATAGCATAAAGAGATAACCTTTCTTTTGTACTTATTTACTATTTCAATAAAGCTCTCATTGTCCTTGTTTCTAAGTCTCTCTACTATTTGGTGTTCTTCCAAAAAAATCACTCCTGACTATTAACACTCACTACCCCATTAGCAATATCAACTTTTAATTTACCGTCCCCATTCCCAATTTTTGTTGATATTCCTTTATTTACTCTTTTCTCTCCATTTACTATACATGCTCCACTATTTATATTCGCGTCTACATTTAAGTTCTTACTCTCTGTGTATACAGTAATCTTACCATTACTTGCATTCATATTTATATCTTTACAAAGTTTATTTCTAAAATATATATTAGCATTAGAAACATTTATATTGCTTTTTTCAATATCTCCCTCTAAGGAAATATTTGCATTACTTGCATCAATATCTATATTAGATTTTATATTTGAATCAATAGTTTTTATCTGACAATTAGCAGCATCGATTTTTAAATTGTATCCATAAGGTACATATATATATGCCTTGACATGTTTAATATAACTTTCTTTAATATTAACCTCATACCCCTCCATAGTTTTTTCCTCAGCTATTTTATAATCATTAACAGAACTATTTTCTTTCACATAGATATCTGCTTGGATTTTTATATTTTGGTCTTGTGATCTACAAATCTTAATATCCGCATTGGGAGCTTTAAATACAAGTCTATTTCCATTAATAGATAAGGTTTTAGATGTACTTATTTTTTTTGTGTTATTTAAAGAACCTATTTTAAAGTTTTCGTCGTTAAATTCAATGCCAGACCCAACTTTATCTATTATGCTTCCAAATTTTCCGGATAAATTTAGGAATACATTTATTCCTAAATACAAAAATATAATTAAAATCGTCAAGTAATTAAATTGATTTCTACAGTTCTCATGCTTTCTATTAGACTGTATTAATATCTCTATTCCCAGTAGAATGAAAATCCCAGGCCACCATATAAAAATTTGCTTACCAAGTTCTGGATTATTCATATATATAATCATCCAGATACCAAGAAAAATTAGCCCTATTGAAGAAGTAATCGTACCTATTTTTCTCATAAAAATCCCCCTTTAATTTAGTTCTCATAGGTTTAGACGTATGTACTATGAAAAAACCCACAGACTTTTTTAAGTTTTGTGGAATTTTTTATTATATTATTAAAATGTAGGTACATGGACCTTGGGAATAGTCTAATAGAATACCATAATAGGTATAACTTCTTGTCCATCACTAATTCCGATATTGGGGTTAGAGGCTAATTGCCTATAATATCAAATATTAGCTATAAATAAAATAAAAAAGCCATCCAATATAAATTTCGTTATATTGGATAGCTTTATTATTAGTTAACCTATTAATCTTTCTATTGTATTATCTAGGCATTCTACAATACCGAATCTACCATTAAATATATTAAAGTTATAATGTTCATATAGATCTTTAGCTAATATATTTCCATTATTAAATGTTGTATTTGTTTTCTCAGGTATAATTAACTTAAACCCATACTCAAATGCAACTTTACAAGTAGTATCAAAGCAATACTCTGTTTGCATACCTGTCATAATTAATTTGTTAATACCTTTATTATCTAAATAATCTTTTAAAATTGTCTCCTTAAAAGCAGAATTAAAAGTTTTACTTATTACCGTTTCATTTATAGCAGGACTTATTTCTCCATAGATTTTCCAGCCTTCTGAATTAGGCTCTAATTCACCCCCAATTTTATCAGTATGTTGAATATAAATTACTTCTACATTTTTTTCTCTACATGTTTTAATTAATTTTTTTATATTACTAATGACCTCTTCTACTGCGAAAGGCTTGGCTAAGACTAGTGCATTTTGAACGTCTACAACTAAAAGGGCTGTATTTCTCATAGTTATATCTCCTTTTTAATTTAATCTATATAAGACTAATATTTACTTAATTATACTATTAATAATGTATATTCCATAGAAAAATATGTTCAGATTGAATACCTAATGCATAATTCATATGTATCTTTAGTTGACTTCGCCGTTATTTTATCATGATTATGTCAATTTTATGTCTTAAAGTGGATTTTGTCGTGAATGTTGGCGGTACGTATAAAAACTATTAAGTTAAAAATAAATAACGCAATCAATAATACTATTGATACGGGAATATAATATTGTGTAGATCAGGTATTTTTTAGTTTTCTAATTTATCTTTACGATTAAATAATCTCAAAGAGGTTAAAATTGCCCCAATCATACAAATAACCGCTGCAGTTATATATACAGTTTTCATGCCGTAAATAAATGCATCATTTCTTCCTACTACGTAATCTGTTACATGATATCCAATTTTATAGCTCATCATGCTATACAAAAGAGTAGTAGATAAAGCTATGCCGCATACCATTCCCAAATTTCTTACAAGTCCATTTATACTCCCTGCAATGCCTAGCTTATCCTTTGATACTGTTGACATTATTAAAGAAGTATTAGGTGATTGGAATAACCCAGTACCCAGTGACATAACCCCTATAAAAATTACCATGCTTATAGTTGAAGATTTCTCATTTAGAGTTGACATTAATATTAAACCTAAACTTAAAACTACTAACCCAATAAAAGTTAAAATTTCTGAGCCTATTTTATCTGAAAAATGTCCACTAAGAGGTGCCACCACAGACAAAACTAATGGATAGATCATAAGTAATAAACCAGTAGATGAAGGTGAAAAATTCATCACATCCTGAAGATAAAAAGGTTGAATAATACTTGAGCAAAAGATGGCTACAAAGGATATGAATCCACAAAATATACTAAGTGAAAACAATTTATTTTCGAAAATTTCTAGCTGTAATAAAGGGTCTTCACATTTCTTTTCCACCATAACAAATACAATAAAAGAAATAATTGCGATTAAAAACCCTAATAAAATTATGGGCTGAGTAAATCCAACCTCTTGACCTTTACCTAAAGCTACAAATAGAGGAACTATAGCAAACATAAACAATAACGCTCCTGGCACATCTAATTTTCCTTTTGCTCTTTTGTGTTCTTTAGGAAGTATCTTAAAACTATAAAGTAAAGTTATTATACCTATTGGGACATTTATTAAAAAAATATATTCCCAACTAGTAGCTTGTACTATAAATCCTCCCAGTGGAGGCCCAACTAAAGCTCCAAGTGCCACGAAGGATCCTGAGATTCCTAGTGCTTTCCCTCTTTCATTTGATGGAAATACTGCAGTGATAATCCCTTGGCTGTTTGCCATAGTGGCTGCGGCGCCTACGGCTTGTATTACTCTAGCTAGGACTAAAACAAACAGTGAACTTGTTACTCCACAAAATAAAGAACCAAGTGTAAATAAAGCTATACCAAACTTGAATATCTTTGTTTTAGAAGCTATATCCCCCAATCTTCCAAAAACTAATATAGTTGCTGAAATTATAATTAAATAACTGGTTACTACCAGTTGAATACCTGCTGATGTCACATTTAAAGATTTAGCCATAACAGGTAAAGCTACATTTACAATGCTACTATCTAGGGTAGACATAAAAACTACCATTACAATTATAATTAGAATTACCCATCTATGTTTATTAATGCTATTATTTGCTGCTTCCATTTATATTCTCCTTTTATCCTTATAATTTAAAATTTTTCATATTATTTAAAATCTTATTCAATGAATCTAGGGTAATAACTTTCTCCTTTCCACTTAAATCATTTGTTATTAGACCTTCCAACTTATGAATTTCATTGAGCACATTTGGAATTATAATCTTAGCCTCCTGTGTTAAATATAATTTATATGCTCTAGAATCGGCCTCATCCTCTTTTCTATCTAAGTATCCAAGGTTTATAAGTTTTGTGACAGTCCTAGCTGACATTGCCTTATCAAAACCTAATTCTTTACTTATTTTATTCTGGCTTATACCTTCATTTTCATTTAATACAAGTAAATATGGGTAAGAACCACTGCTTAATTCATATTTCTTTAACACCTTATCCAAATAAACCTGGGTGGTTCTAAAAATTTTATTATTGAGTTTAATTAAATGCATTATATCTTCTTTCAAAATTTAACCCCCTTATACTCAAGTATATTAAAAAACTTCTTGTTTTAATTGACAAGTCAACCTTATTATAGAACGATTTTGTTGACTCGTCAACCATATATTTAAACCAAAAATACAGGTATATTTTAAGATTTCTGTAGAACATTATATATATATAGTAGGTTAAAAAATATTAATGATATGGCGGTGTATAAAATGTCAATGAAAAGTACAATTTATGATGTCACAATAACAGAAGAGGGGCTTGAAGATTATAAAGCTGATACGATTAGTGCAAAAGACATGGCTGAAAATCTAGGTATTGATGCCGTTATGACTGATTTTCAGTGGGATGAAGGTATAGAGAGAGGTTTAATTCTTACTGCCAGAATCATAGATGATATATCAGTAGAAGATGCTTTATCCGAATTGAAAAATGTTGACTATATTGATCATGTAGAAGAAAGTTAGCAAAATAAGTTGTACCGCAATTTGGTAATATACCCCGGGAAATTTTCTGAAGGAGACTGCAACTGTCGATAATTATTATAAAAGGTAACGTAAGTTACGGACTTTTATCACTAATAGTAATATACTGTAATTAAAGAATTTGAGGGGGTAACAGTATGAAAAGCTTAATTAAAAATATAGAATTCTCAAAAGTAATTGATTTAAAGAATTTAATATCTTATCAAGAGGCCCAGGTTATAAGTAGAACGATTGCGCAGACACCATCTGTGAGTATTACATTATTCTCACTGGATAAAGGAGAAGGTATCAGCACCCACGTAACTCCTGGAGACGCTATGGTTCAAGTATTAGATGGTGAAGCGGAAATTACCATAGATAATGATGTTTTCAATGTTAAGGCAGGCGAAACAATAATCATGCCTTCTAATGTTCCTCATGGACTTGAAGCTCGCGCAAGATTCCAAATGCTTTTAACGGTGATAAAAGGTTAAATAATTAAGGTTGTAGCAATAGTAGCTCCGCATATGCTTTTTTTTAAAAAAGCACTGAAAACTTTTCTGTTGATTAGTTTTTAGTGCTTTTGTTTGCCAGAAAATAAATAAGGGCTAGTGGCTGCAATATCCTATTTTTTTAGAAACTTAATTTATTTTATTAAATTCGACAATTTATTTAAATAAAGACACCAATAATTACTAGCCTTTGGTATAATAAAGTTATAAGATTTTAAAATAGTTGTATAAAATAAACTAATAAGGCATGCTGAAAAATAGACAAGCGTATTGACTTGTTATTTTTAAAGGTTCTTAAAGGGTTAAATTATCAATAATTAGTAAAATTGTATAAGAATTAGGAAAAGGTGGAGGAATAATTTATGATAATAGTAAGAAACTTATTAGGGATTGTAATGTTATTTGGTGTTTTATATCTAGTATCAAATAATAAGGTCAATATTAATAAGAAATTAATTATTAGGGCATTTGCTATACAATTTGTAGTGGCAATCTTATTAGTTAAAGTTCCATTGGGAAGAGTAGTTATACAAAATGTATCAGATGGGGTTAGTAACGTTTTAAACTATGGTAGTGCGGGGTTAAACTTTATATTTGGATCATTAGCAGACGGAGCTGCACCAACAGGAATGGTATTTGGTATACAAGTATTAGGTAACATAATATTTGTATCAGCATTGGTTTCAGCTTTATTTTATCTAGGAGTTTTAGGGCTTGTAATTAAAATAATAGGTGGAGCAATAGGAAAGGTTATTGGAACAAGCAAAGTAGAAAGTTTTGTGGCAGTAGCAAATATGTTTTTAGGGCAAACAGATTCACCATTACTTGTAAGCAAGTATCTACCTAAAATGACTGAAAGTGAAATAATGCTAGTGCTTGTATCAGGTATGGGTAGTATGTCCGTTAGTGTAATAATGGGATATGTTGGTCTCGGAATACCTATGGAATATCTTTTAATTGGTAGTACATTAGTGCCACTCGGAAGTATAATTATCTCTAAAATATTAATTCCAGAGGCAGAAGTGGCGAGTGAAATAGAGAATTTAAAAATAGATAATAAGGGTGATAATGAAAACTTAATATCAGCTATTTCAGAAGGCGCATCTGCAGGGCTTAATATGGCTCTTGGAATTGGTGCAGTACTTATAGCAATAGTAGCACTAGTTGCAATGCTTAATGGGTTTCTTGGAATCTTTGGAGTATCACTGGAAGGAATACTCGGATATGCATTTGCACCAATAGGTTATTTAATGGGTGTTCCGAATGACCAAGTATTACTTGCAGGGCAATTACTTGGAAGTAAGATGGCGTTAAATGAGTTTGTAGCATTTGGACAACTTGGTAAAGTAATTAGCACATTAGATTATAGAACAGGACTTATGCTTGCAGTATCATTAACAGGTTTTGCAAACATATCAAGTATGGGAATCTGTGTATCAGGAATATCAGTATTCTGTCCAGATAAGAGAGGACAACTATCAAAACTTGCTTTTAGAGGAATGATAGGTGGTTTCTGTGTAAGTATATTAAGCGCATTAATTGTAGGTTTAATTATTGCAATATAGAATATTAAAGTTAGTCATATAAAATAATAATATAAAAAAAGATATGGGATTCATAGTTTAAAATGAAGCCCATATCTTTTTTTGTAAACTGAAGTTCACTATTTGCTATAGTACATTTAATGATTTCCCTATCTCGAGATTTCTCAATGTTCTACATATAAACATAATAAACTAGTTTTACAACTTTTGAGTTCAAATTATCTAAAAATATAATTATTCATATTTTGGATTTAAATGACAGTAAATATGGTAGAATAATAAGAGAAAATGATTTTCAAGCGTTATATAATATGGAGGGAAGAGGCTATGACAGAAAAAGAAAAAATGTTAAGTGGAAAACCATATAAAGCATTCGGAGAAGAACTATTATCTGAACGCCAATATGCAAAAGAAATGATATTTGACTATAACACTCTACGCCCAAGCCAAGGTGAGAAGCAAATGGAAATTGTAAAAAAATTATTAGGTGTAGTTGGGAGTGGGTTCCATATAGAATCACCATTTCGATGTGACTATGGATATAATATTTCTATTGGAGAAAATTTTTATAGTAACTACAATTGTACTATTTTAGATTGCGCTAAGGTTACAATTGGTGATAATGTTATGTTTGCACCAAACGTAAGCCTTTTTACCGCAGGTCATCCTATTCATTTTGAACCACGCAATGCAGCACTTGAATATGCATTTCCAATTAATATAGGCGATAATGTTTGGATAGGAGGTGGTGTTATAGTAAATCCAGGAATTACTATTGGTGATAATGTAGTGATTGGCTCTGGTAGCGTTGTAACTAAAGATATTGCATCTAATTCTATAGCTGTAGGTAATCCTTGTAAAATAATAAGAGAAGTTACAGAGGAAGATAAGAAATACTACTTTAAAAACTTTAAACTTTAAAATTAAATAAGATTCCCCTATAAAATAGATATTTACAAATAACACCGGCTAGATAGCGGTGTTATTTTTTGTACGTCCAGCATGTATGCCTCCTGAAATTTGCAACAAAATATAATTTGAAGTTAAAGCTTTTTTGTAAACGACATGGAATCTATTTTATGTATGGAGTTACTTTATATATATATAAGGGGGAATAAATATAACTACATTGAAAGCCAAGACAGCTGGGATTTAATATCAAGAGTATGCAAAGAACCTGAAAAACATTGCAAGGAAGCATATGGACAGTTCTTTGACATGATTTCACTTATACTCACTGTATTAGGAATATTAGTTGTACTTCTTACTCAGGTATGGTGGTCTGCAGTATTAATAGTACTCATTTCAGTTCCATTATTTATGATTGCTATAAAGGGCGGAAAAGCAAGAATACCAATACTATGAAAAATGTATTATGGATAGGGAATATTTTAAAGAGACTAGAATTTTAGGATGTTTTGGATACTTTAAAAAACTTTATAAAAATGCTTTATCAATAATTAATAATGAGGCTTTCAAAACTCAGAAAAAATCTGCAGTTATAGAATTCAGCTTAAAGCTTTTAACTTTAAGCGGTTATATTATAATTCTTCTGATTCTTGTAAAATGTGCATTAGATAAATCAATATCAATAGGTGCTTTTGGTGCAGTATTTGGATCTTTAGATATGCTTATAGGAATGATGGAAGAAATGATATGTTGGAATATAGGCAGCGTACTTCCAAAGATTGGTACTGTGAAAAATCTTATAAGATTTCTTGACATGGACGAATGTAAAGGAGAAGATGTAAAAACAAAGGGGATTCCTGGAATAAATATAGAAGATGTTTCTTTTGTTTACCCTGGAAGTACTAAAAGTTCACTATCGCATGTTTCTTTTGATATAAAACCTGGTGAAACTGTTGCAATAGTTGGTGAAAATGGTGCGGGAAAGAGTACCATTGTAAGACTTCTTATAGGCATATATTTTCCTACTAAGGGAAAAGTTGAATTTAATGGACATGATACTCGATTTGTTTCTAAAGGAAGTATATTTAAAAATACTTCAGGTGTATTTCAAAAGTTTCAGAAATATAAGGATATGTATAAATCTCAAAGTAAATGGTACATTTCTAACTAAGAATCTACGATATAGGTTAAACTCAAAGTATAGACTATCAATATATTTATGAACTATTTCACAAGTTTTAATTTCACTGGCTTCAAGGCCTTTAATCAATGATGCCTATCCCTAGTTCAGATGGGAGGATAACCTCATGGTGGTTATAGATTAGGTGTAAAACTTATCAAGGTAAGAACTGAAAAAAACGGAGTATATGGTACAGTTTCTCCATGTTTTGAAGCACGATATTCATATTCTATAAAATTAATTAATGGTCCCATTACGTCTCTATAAGCGGAATATTCTATTAGAAGTGAGATTTCTTTGTATTTCAATATATTTCTTTTAATTCCATTTATTTTATAGTAATATAATGTTAACCAACAATCATGTGGTATTAGCCATATCTAATTTGTTAGATGATATTTATTATTTACAAAAGGAGGACATAGAAAATGAAGTGCCATTGCTCTGCCGGGCGGATTAAAAGAGCTAAAAAATGGGAGATACATGGCTTGTTCCTGCTGACACTGAAAAACCGGCTGACGGACGATATAGGAGCAGTAAAGTAAAGGATGGTGAAAATAAATGAAACGGATATTTTTGGTTGAGGACGATAAGGCAATCGCTAAAAACCTTATGCTTTTGCTCCGCGCGGAGAAATTTACAGTCACCCACGCCCCTACGCGGAGTGAAGCCCTTGCCGCGCTTGCCGGGAATAAATTTGACTTGGCGTTGATTGATATTTCTTTGCCTGACGGAAATGGCTTTATGGTTTGCACGGAAATCAAAGAAACGCAAGATATTCCCGTTATCTTTCTGACGGCTTACGACGATGAGGCGAGTGTTGTTACCGGCCTGAATATGGGCGCGGACGACTATATCACCAAGCCTTTTCGTCCGCGTGAATTGATTGCGCGAATTGGAACCGCCCTGCGAAAAAGCGGGCGTTCTAGGTCGGCTTTTGAAATCCGAGGGCTTTATGTCGATACGGCAAGCGGCGTTGTGAAGAAAAACGGCAACGAGGTTTTCCTTTCAGCATTAGAATACCGCTTGTTGCTGGTGTTTATTAGAAACCCCAAAAGTATTATCACGAGGGGCAGGCTACTTGACGAATTGTGGGACGCGGCGGGCGAGTTTATCAATGACAATACATTGACCGTGTACATCAAACGCTTGCGGGAGAAGATAGAGAACAACCCAGCAAGCCCGCAAATAATTCTGACCGTTCGTGGGACGGGGTATAGATTGGGGGGCGAGTATGCTTCGGAATAGAGAGTTTCGGCAGTTTGCAATCTTGTTCTCCTTAATAGCTACCACCACTGTAACGCTGGGATTTGCAATAAATAGGTTGGCTGGAATCCTTGCCATTGCTTCTGCCGCCGCCTTTGGAACAGCGGTTTTTGCGTTTACCAAAGCCCGATACAAAAGCATTGCGCAGATTTCAGATCAAATCGATCTTGTGCTTCATAACGCTGATCATTTGTATATTGGTGAATCGGACGAGGGCGAACTTTCCATTCTGCACAGCGAGATAACAAAAATGACGTTGCGCATTCGGGAGCAAAACGACGCGCTGAAAAAAGAAAAAGAACATCTTGCAGGTTCGCTGGCCGACATAGCCCACCAACTCCGAACCCCGCTCACATCTGTGAACCTCATTCTGTCATTGTTAGCGAATAACCCTGATGAAAACGAGCGGAAAGCATTTGTGCGGGAAACAGAGGAATTGCTTGTGAGGATGGATTGGCTGATTACTTCCCTATTGAAATTATCCCGCTTGGACGCGGGCATTGTGGTGTTCCAAAGCGAGCAGATAGATGTAAACAACTTGATATGCGCCGCTCTTCACCCGTTTCTAATCCCAATGGAACTGCACGATATTGATTTGCAAATAGATGCACCGAAAGGGATGATTATTCAGGGCGATTCAGGTTGGCTTTCGGAAGCAATTCAAAACATCCTCAAAAATTGCATGGAGAGCGCAGGCGAGAACGGGAAGATTGAGATTGTCTGCACGGACAACCCACTGTTTATCGAGATTGCCATCCACGACAGCGGCGCGGGCTTTGAAAAAGAAGATTTACACTGCCTGTTTGACAGGTTTTATCGTGGGAAAAACCCAAACGCTACAGGATACGGGATTGGATTGGCTCTCTGCAAGATGATTATAACACGGCAGGGAGGGACGATTACCGCAAAAAATCACCCGCAGGGCGGCGCAATATTTGCCATTCGTTTCCCAAAGTGACTAATCTCTCACCTGAAAGTCACAGAGATGTAAGTTTAAGGTGCTATTATATGGGTAAGACATGAGAAAGGAGACTCACATAATGGAGTTTTTAAAAATTGAAAATTTATGCAAGGTCTACGGAAAGGGCGAAAACCAAGTTAACGCGCTTGACCATGTTTCGCTTACAATCGAAAAGGGGGAGTTTACCGCAATTATCGGCTCCTCCGGCTCCGGTAAATCCACATTGCTTCACATCATCGGCGGCGTGGACGTGCCGACAAGCGGAAAGGTGTATTTGGAGGGGCAGGATGTATATGCCCAAAACAATGAAAAACTCGCCATTTTCCGCAGGCGACAGGTAGGACTGATTTACCAGTTTCACAACCTCATTCCCACTCTGAATGTGGTGGAAAACATCACTTTGCCTATACTGATGGACAAGCGCAAGGTCAACGAGGAACGGCTGAATGACTTGTTGGAACTGCTTGGGCTAAAAGACCGCAAAACGCATTTACCCAATCAGCTTTCGGGCGGTCAGCAACAGCGCGTTTCCATAGGACGCGCTTTGATGAACTCGCCGGCGGTCATGCTTGCCGACGAACCCACGGGCAGTTTGGACAGCCGAAATGGACATGAAATCATCAAACTGCTGAAAGAAAGCAATAAAAAATATGGGCAGACCCTGCTCCTCGTCACCCATGACGAAAATATCGCTCTGCAAGCAGACCGCATTATCGGCATATCAGACGGCAAAGTAGTGCGAGACGAGAAGGTGAGACCATGAATATTTTCAATAAAGTTACCCTGCAAAGCATGAAAAAAAGCCAAACACGAACGATTGTAACGGTTATCGGAGTTATTCTGTCAGCCGCCATGATTACGGCAGTCGCTACCTTGGGCGTTTCCCTGATGAATTATATGGCAAAAGGCGCGGCCCAGAAATACGGCGATTGGCACGTCGAGTATATGAACGTTGATTCCTCTTTCGCAAAGGAACGAACCCTCGACAATGGAGTTGCAAACACTGCAACATTTGAAAATATCGGATACGCAAAACTTGACGGAGGGAAAAACCCCAAAAGGCCGTATCTTTTTATAGCCGGATTTAGCAAGGAGGGCTTTGATACCTTGCCCATAACCCTGGTTTCAGGTAGATTGCCGAAAAACAGTGGGGAGATTCTTGTTCCGCTGAGCGTCGAAGCAAGCGGCGGCGTTCAATTCGCGGTGGGTGACACGCTTTCACTTGCTGTCGGAAGCCGCATGGAGGTTAACAAAAATCTCAGTCAACAAAACCCTTACATTTTTGGAAAAGAAACTCTTATGCCAAAAGCCAAGAGAACCTACAAGGTTGTCGGAATCTGCCAAAAACCCGGTTTTGATGAATCTTCAGCGCCGGGATATACCTTGATAACAAAAGCAGATGCACAAGACAAATCGGACAGCTTAAACCTATTTGTCACGCTTAAAAACCCGCGTGGGGTTCACTCTTACGCTAGCAGCACAGCCCAAAGCCATAGCTATATCTTTAACGATGATGTGTTGCGCTTCATGGGTCTTTCGAACGATAAGTTTTTCAACACGCTTCTGTACTCGATTGGCGGTATTTTGGTTGCCTTGATAATGGTAGGCTCGATTTTTCTGATTTATAATTCGTTCAACATATCGATGAACGAACGCACACACCAGTTCGGGATTCTCTCGTCGGTGGGAGCCACAGCGAGGCAACTGCGAAATTCGGTGTTATTTGAGGGACTTTGTATAGGTGCGGTCGGCATACCGATTGGAGTTATCGTTGGCATAGGCAGCATCGGACTTGTGATTTCCGGTGTCGCCAGGAATTTTGAGCACGCTATCTACAGCAACGTCCCTTTCACCTTGACAGTATCCATCCCCGCGATTGTCGGCGCGGCGGTAGTCAGCATTGTTACAATTATGATTTCGGCCTATATCCCGGCCAGGAAGGCCGCAAGCACTCCCGTTATGGAGAATATTCGCCAGACGAACGAGGTCAAAGTTGAATCCAAAGCCGTGAAAACGTCAAAACTGGCGCAGCGTATTTACGGTTTGGAGGGAACCCTTGCGCTAAAGAATTTTAAAAGAAACAAGAAACGTTATCGCAGCATTGTGCTATCACTTATTTTAAGCGTAGTGCTGTTTATATCGACCAGTGCTTTTGTAACGGATATGAAACAGGCGTCGGAGCGGGCAGTAGCGGTTGCTACCTATGACATCGGTTTGGCCACACAGGACATGAACGATAGCGAAATGTTGCGGCTTTACGACAAACTAAAAACCGCCGACGGTGTTTACGAAAGCTCGTATCAAGCGCTTATGAAGTATTCATGCGCTGCAAAAGCAAGCGATCTTTCAGACGATTACTGGAAATACGCGGGTTCACATTCGCCGGACGAAACGGTTAATCTACCAATGGACATCCAGTTTCTTGATAACAGCACCTATCTGAATACTATTAAAAGCTTGGGTTTGCCCGTAAAGGAATATACCGGGCAAAATGCAAAAATGATCGCCGTTGCCAAAATGCCACGCCACATGAAAGGCAATCGGAAGGAGGATGTTAATACGTCTATTGATATATTCAAGAGTTCTTCCATGAATTTTACCATCGCTCCCGAAACAAATGGCAAGCCGAAGATGGAACAGAAGCGAAACGTAAGCATTACGTTTGTCAATACCGTGACGCCTGATACACTCCCGATCTTAGGGAAATCCGGGTCGAGGAAGCCGTTCCCTTGTAAGGTGATGGCTCCCTATTCGCTCAAAGAGAAGTTTGAAACCCCCGATACCCATGTGGCTATTAAGGGCTTGACATTTAGCTCAAAGAATCCCACAAAATCGGTGGCTAAAATGGAAGCGATGATTAAGGGTGCGGGAATTAAATCAAAGTATAAACTGTACAATTTTTATGAAATACTCGATCAGAACCGCAATTACGTATTCATTGCCAACGTGTTCGCTTATACTTTTATCATTATGATTTCGCTGATTGCGGTTGCTAATGTGTTCAACACGATTTCCACTAATATCAAGCTGCGCCGGCGAGAGCTTGCCATGCTACGCTCTGTGGGGATGTCTGACCGTGATTTCCAAAAGATGATGAATTTCGAGTGTGCCTTTTATGGTATGAAGGCATTGCTCTTCGGGCTTCCCATATCGGCAATCTCTTCTTGGCTGATTTACAAAGGAATGGTTAGCGGCGGGGCCGACAATATCAATTTTGTGTTCCCGTGGGGCAGTATAGGAATCAGTGTGTTCAGCGTACTCTTTGTGGTGTTCATTACAATGCTGTATTCCGTTAGCAAGATAAAAAAAGAAAATATTATTGACGCGCTTCGGGATGACATGAATTAATTCAAAACTGATATTGACTTGATAGAAAATTAAAAAACATCTGCGTGATTGTGTTCAAGTGATTCGCGATCGCTCCGAAGTTGTACCACAATAAAATACGGCAAAAAACCCGCCGCGTAAGCGGAAAAAGAAAAAAACAGTTGTTCGGCGGGGGTTTGTTATGCCATAAAAAGATATACCATTGAGGAACGGCGGTTTTGAAAATCAAAATCGCCGTTCCTCAATGGTATATCGGAGGGCTTGATAAACTGTGCCCTTTTTCGGGACACGGCGGCGTGAAAGGAAGACGTTGCCGTGTTTTGTTATTACTGTATTTCAAAACAGTACATCAAGCCGACAGCAAAATATCTTGTACCTTCGGGCCTATTTACTGCCCCATAGCCATCAACCTAACAAACCCAGTTAATGTTAAAATAATTATTAACTTTTTTAAAATTTATATAAAAAAAGAGTGAAATATTCCATATTTAGGAACAAATTCTACTCTTTGTTTTTTGATATTAAGTTAAATAATATATAATTTTATTATATATTATTTTTATATAAATTTAAGTAGAAAGAGGTCCAATAATGAATAAAAAACTACGAATACTTACAAGAAATCTACAAAAATTATTTGATTCAGAAATAATTCGAAGAATGGCATTAAAACATCAATTTGTTAAGCGTAAAAGTAAGCTTACGGGAGAAGTTTTTTTAAATTTATGCACGTTTTATGGTGAAGATTTATGTTCAGTAGCTTTAACAAAATTATGTACTAGATTATCCGCAAAGGATGACGTGTTGTTAAGCCCACAAGCATTAGACAATAGATTTAATAAAGGGGCTGCCGAATTTATGAAAAATGTGTTTAATGAAATGATGAAAATACAAAGTGATATTTTAAGAGAGCAAGAACAGTTGCTTAAAACAAACTTTAACAGAATAACTGTAGTAGATTCTACAAGTTTTAAACTTCCAGATTATCATAAAAATATTTATAAAGGTGCAGGAAGTAAATCAGGTGCTAAAATACAGCTCCAGTATGATTTATTAACGGGAGAATTTATTCTTTGTGAGGTTATGCAAGGGCACAGAAATGACGCTTCTTATATTCCCGATATACAAAAAGAAGTAAAAAAAGGCGATCTATGTTTAAAAGATTTGGGTTATTATAAAACTGACGATTTAAGACTTATTGAAAGTAATGAAGCTTACTATGTTTCAAAAATTAAAATTAATATGAACGTTTTTAAAAGACAAGAGGTAACAGAATATGGGTTTGGTGGTAAAGCGACAGTAAGATATAGATATTCCCCAATAGATATCTACAAGCTATCAGAGCCTTTAACAGAAGGCGAAACACTGGAGCTTACAGAAATCTATATAGGAAACACAAGTAAAAATAAATTTAAAACCAGATTAATTGTAACTAAATTATCCGAAAAAAACAAGAGGATAAGACAAAAAAAATATAGAGAAGAAATTAGAAAAGGCCACAAAAATAAAAGTGAAAGAAACGACCTATGGGCGGCTATTAACGTATATATAACTAATACACCGGTTGAAACTATTGATACTTTAAAGGTTCATGAATTGTATTCTTTGAGATGGCACGTTGAAATAATGTTTAAGATTTGGAAATCTTCTTTTAAAATACACATGGTTAAAAAAACAAAAATTGAGCGATTTGAATGTTTTTTATATGGAAGACTTATCTCCATATTATTGTCTTTGTGTATTGTTTTTACATCCCGCAAAGCTATTTATGCAAAGGAAGGCAAGGAAATTAGTGAATTAAAGTCTTTTGGCATTGTTCAAGACTACTTTGATATACTAAGACAGAAAATTTTCAAAGGTAAAATAATAGTATCAAACCTATTATTAAAGATTTTTAATTTAATAAGTAAATTGGGATTGAAATGCAAACGAAAAGGTAGAAAAACACTCGCATTAATATTGAAGGACATTGAAATAACAGAAGATGAACTGGTAAAAATGGCAAGTTAATACTTGATGTTATTTAAATATATGTAAATAATCTACAAAAGTAATTGCAGGTTTATTTATTGTACCTAAAATTCATGATTTTAATTAATTATTTTGAATAAATTCTATTTTTGCCCATATTACACCTTCCATTTATAAAATAATAATAGCCATCATCATTTGGAATATATTTCAATCCTTAGGTTGATGGCTATGATTTACTGCCCCGGCTGTCGTTCCCCGCACTCTCTGTTCATCAGGCATAGTCTGTGGAGCAATCCGCAAACATGATGAACGGGAGGAAAAAAATAATGGACAAGCCATTAGTTACGATTTCATATAAACTCGCCAATGGGAGCCCGATTAGCGTTGAGGTTTCAACTTCGGTCAAGGAACTGCTTGAACAGTACGACCGGCAAATCCGTTCTCAAAGGCGGCATCTTGACGTTGAGGTACAAACAGATGAAGATTTGTTAAGCTCTCGGTTGCCCGCATATGAGGACACCGCCGATCTGTTGGAAAGAATTGAACGCGATACCCGATCGCATGAGGCTATCGGCAAGCTAACCGAAATGCAGCGGCGAAGATTATGTCTGTACTATTTCGATGGATTAAGGTACAGGCAGATTGCCAGATTGGAAGGTGTGACCCACCGAACCATTATCAGCACAATCGATCATTTGTTGAATCGGCTTAGGATGCTCTGCTGTTGATTTACAATAAATATTGACCCCCTTTTGACACTGAAAATTGACCCCCTCACTAAAAAGTAGTGCACTCTCGGAAACTCTTAAGGCACTGCTAACTCTTGATTCATTTTGCTCAAAAATCAACTTCACCTCAAAAATTCGTGGTGCCTCATATTGTACGAATAACCTAGAAAATTTAAGCTATTCGTATTATTTTTTATTTTTTTTACTTAAACATTGTGAAATAAGACTTGACAGCTAGTAAAAATTCGCAAAATTAAATATGTATATTTTTTACATTATTTCATTTGCGAGGAGTGTTTTTATGTTAACTGTTAAGGTTTCTCATTCCCAATATCAATATTTTCTTGAAACATTTTTAGAAAAATTCTATATTCAAACCAATCAACAAATCACTTTGTTTGAGCGTAGTTCACAAATAACTAAAATATGGTCTACCGACCTAACCGGAATTGTCCCTCTAATAGAAAGTACTTATTCTAAATCTAATCAAGGAGCTCCGCCAAAAGATGCGGCAGCATTACTCAGGTCACTTATTATCATGGCTTATTGTAAAGAAACTAGTATATCCTCTTGGGTAAAAACATTACGTTCAGACCCTTTCTATTCAATTTTATCTGGTTTTATACCCGCTTGCTATTCAGACTCTAAAGCCGAAGGCATACATGTTGACCGACTTCCTGGTGTAGGTACTTTTTATGATTTTATGGATAGGCTGATTCATAAGGATAAGATCCTTAATAAATCCAAACTGCGTAAAATTAAACGTAAACCACGTAAAAAGCAAAAGAAAAACCAAAAGATGAATAACTCCAAATCTGGTGTAGTTGACCGTTTAGTTAAAAGAATCTTAAAATTTGATAATTTAAAGCTCCTTGACAGAAGCGAATCCAAAATGAACAACATACTTAAAGAATTATTTGTTATTCCTTCTTTATCAATGGGTATTTTGGGCGATCCTTCTAAACTAAATATTGCTGGCGACGGAACCTGTATGCCAACACAGGCTTCGCCTTACGGTAAAAAAGTTTGTGATTGCAAACTTAAACCAGGAGAACATTGTGACTGTTATCGAAAGTTTACCGACCCCAGTGCTAGCTGGGGTTGGGATAGCTTTAATGAACATTATTACTATGGTCATACCTATCATGGATTTACTGCCTGTGATAGCTTTTACAGCCTACCTATCCATATTAAATTTGTTAGCGCGGCACGCCATGATGCTGTTACTGGAGTTTATGCACTTAAAGAACTTGTAGATTTATATCCTGAAATTAAATTTCATTCTGTAGCCTTAGATTCTGCTTATGATGCTAATGCTTTTTATCTTTTATGCATGCATTATGGAATAAATCCTATTATTGATTTAAATTCACGTTCTTCAAAACCATCATCAAATAGTGAATTTGTTAAACTTGATAAGAATGCTATTCCACACGGAACTGTTTGTGGACATCAGCTTCGTAATTGGGGAATTATTACTAAACAATATAGACATAAATGGTTATTCCCAGTTCAATGTGAAAACTGTGAAAAATGTCCTATGAAAAGCAATAAATCTTATTACACTAAAACATTAGATAACCCAAGGTATTTTACTCCAATATTAAGAGGTTCAAAACAATGGAAATCTCTTTATAAAAGACGTTCAACTACTGAAAGGTGTTGGGATAGAATAAATAATAATTTTCATGCTGAAGATGCAATTATTTATTCTGTTGGGTATAGAATAACAAGGGTATTTCTTGGTGCATTTTGCTGTTTCATAGATGCTTGGGCATCAGAAAAATTAATAGCCCTTGCTGATATTTTCCCAACTCTTAAAAATATAGCTGCGTAATTTAAAATAAATTTCAATTCAATAACCAGCCTACGGCTTTTTTTAATAGTGTATAAAAAAGTCTTTTTGTCATGCCCGTAATTAATTCAAATATAACTTTTCATTCAAATAAGCACTTTTAATACTTAAATATGGAAATTGTTAATTATTGTTTTCCGACTATACTAAAGTAATACCCTTTATGTGTACTTAAATGTAATTGCACATAAGGGAGGCAGCAAGTGAAGGTGAAAGATGAGAGATTGGATCGCAGTTAGAAAACTTCATGAAAAGGGAGTACCGATAAAACAAATAGCAAGAGATTTGAAAATGTCAAAAAATACAGTAAAGAAACTCATAAAAGAGGAGACTGAGCCAGAATACACAAGAGAGACAACTTGCACCAAGATTGATGACTATAAGGATATCGTAAGAATTTGGTACTTGGATAAAAATTATAACTTTAATGGTACCAGAATTTTCAATGAACTGTATAAGAAAGGATATTCAGGAACTATAAATCCCGTACTATTCGAGTTGGTTGGACGTCCACCTCTTAGTAACATTTTGCTAGGGGTTCTAATGTTGGTAGCTCTAAGAAAGAGGTTCTTAGAGAAAAACTTGCATGGTTATTCCAGGAAACATTTGGTGAGGTGATAGTGTACTGGCGTTTGTTGTAAATAATAGTGTTAAGAAAATCTTAGAAAAGAGTTTTATTATTACTATCACAACTGCTTATGGCCTGTATTTTTAATTTATTTATCTACCGCACTAGATTACTTTACTTGTAAAAAATACGGTAATCCTCAGCAAGATTAATCTGATCATGTGTTTACAAATAAAGGTAGTCATGCTACCGTTTCGGTTCCGGTGCTATAAATGCCCCCATATTTGATACAAAATCATTCCATATAATGAGATGTTATATTTAACAGACTTTCTCGAATCCATTTCTTAATATACCTAATAGCTTGGCATTACTGAGTCCAGTTTCCGTAAGTTCCCCTACAACATTCTCTACCATCTTTAAACCTTGTAAAGCATAAGGATGTAAATTAAATTGGCTAAAAAGATTATGTATTTAATATAGCAATAATTATAAAAATCAACAGAAAAATATTAACAATAGTAGAAATACACATGTTAATTAATCTTTTCTTAACGGAAAGCATGGTATAAGAATAGAAAACTTTGTTGTTGTGGAGGAAATTGAAAACATATTATTTCATTATAAAGTGGCTAACTAAGCTAATGCTAAAAAACCTTTATGGATATGAACACTAAGTAGTGGGTAAAATATTTATGCATATAAAAATAGATTAGGCTAGAATACTGACTTATTTATTTAAATGAGATTTAAAGTAATGAATAGGAGAGGTGATTACAACGGGAAAAATAAAAGCTTTTTATACAATGCCACATCCACCTATAATAATTCCAGAGGTAGGACGTGGAGAGGAAAAAAAGATAAAAAACACATACGATGCTTGCGTGCACATTGGAGGCGAGATATCAGAGTTAAAACCAGAAGTAATAATAGTAGTGACACCACATGGAACTATGTTTTCAGATGCCATAGCTCTTTCTTTTGAAAGTTCTATTTCAGGAAATTTAAAGCAATTTGGGGCGTCAAAAGTTTCTATGAATTTTGAAATAGACATGGATTTGACAGGGAAAATTATGGCTAAGGCACGCAGTAATAATATACCAACGGTAGAAGTAAGCACAAGTTTTCTTAAAAAATACGATAGGGAATATGAATTAGATCACGGCAGCATAGTTCCACTGTATTTTGTTGTTGATAGGTATAATTCTTTTAAGCTTGTTCATATTACCTATGGGGGGCTTAGTCCTATACAGTTATATAAATTTGGTAAACTAATTAAAGAGGCAATAGAGGAGAGCAATGAAAATGCTGTATTTATTGGAAGTGGTGATCTTTCACATCATCTTAAAGATGAAGGACCTTATGATTATAATCCCTATGGAGAAGTGTTTGATGCCGAAATAATAAGTCTATTAACAAAGGGTGATGTATCAGGAGTATTTAATATAAATCCAGAAATGGTTGAAAATGCTGGAGAATGTGGCTTAAGGTCTTATTATATAATGCTTGGAGCAATGGAAGGTAATGAAATAAAGGGAGAACTCCTTTCCTATGAAGGCACCTTCGGAGTGGGCTATGCGGTAATGAAATTTGACCTTAAAAACAGTGATAGAGATATATTGTCAGAAATTACTAATGAAAAAAGAAAAAAATATGAGGAAAGAGTAAATAACGAAGATGTTTATGTTAGGCTTGCCAGAGAAAGTCTTACTCATTATCTAATAGAGGGTAATTTCATGGATCAACCAAACTATGTAACAGAGGAAATGATAAATAATAAAAGAGGGGTATTTGTTTCTCTTAAAAAATTTGGGCAGTTAAGAGGCTGCATAGGTACAATTTTTCCCGTAACAGAAAGCGTAGCAAGTGAAATAATGCGAAATGCCATTGAAGCAGGAGAAGGGGACCCAAGGTTTAGTCACGTATCGGAGGGAGAACTTGAGGATATTGTGTTTTCCGTAGATGTTTTAACGGAGCCTATAGCAGCTATAAAAGAACAATTAGATCCTAAAAAATATGGAGTTATTGTGAGAAGTGGTAGAAAGAGTGGACTACTATTACCAGATCTTGCTGGTGTTAATACCATAGAGGAGCAAATAAGCATAGTATTAAATAAAGCATCAATTTCCCCAAATGAAAAATATTCTATAGAAAAGTTTGAGGTTATAAGGCATAAATAGGAGTGGTAATTATGGAAAAAGAAGCTTTGTTTTATGAAAAACAAGGAGAGGTAGTTAAATGCAAACTTTGCCCTCATAATTGCCATATTCCATCAGGCGCTCATGGCATATGTAATGTACGGGTAAATAGCAAGGGAAAACTTTATACGATAAATTATGGAGAAATAACTTCTATGGCTCAAGATCCCATAGAAAAAAAACCACTATATCATTTTAAGCCAGGAAGCAATATACTTTCTGTAGGAAGCTTTGGTTGCAATTTTAGCTGTGGGTTTTGCCAAAATTACTCTATATCCCAAGGGAGAGCAAAGAGCGAATATGTACCACCAGAAAAATTAGTGGAAATATGCAAAAGTCTGGAAGGTAATATTGGGATAGCATTTACATATAATGAACCTTCTATTTGGTATGAATATGTATACAATTCATCAAAACTATTAAAAGAAACGGTAAAAGATATAAATATAGTGGTGGTTACGAATGGCTATATTAAAGAAGAACCTCTAAAGATACTTCTTCCATATGTGGATGCTATGAATATTGATTTAAAAGCGTTAAACAACAAGTATTATAAGGATATATGCGGAGGCAGTGTGACACCTGTTATGGATACTATTAAAATAGCATCAAAACAGTGTCATGTAGAGGTAACTACTCTACTCGTAAATGGAGAAAATGATTCTGCAGAAG
This sequence comes from Clostridium sp. CM041, assembly GCF_055081035.1. Lineage (NCBI taxonomy): Bacteria > Bacillati > Bacillota > Clostridia > Eubacteriales > Clostridiaceae > Clostridium > Clostridium sp. CM041. The sequence continues at coordinate 1,082,100 of NZ_CM143648.1, read as the reverse complement.
AAATTGAGGGAATTGCAGGATTTATTGCCTCATTAAATAAAGATATTCCACTTCATTTATCAAGATATTTTCCAAACTATAAGATGGATAATCCTGCTACAAAAGTTGAGGTAATGTATAAAGATAAGCAAATAGCAAAAAAATATATTAACTACGTATATTTAGGCAATGTAGCAGGCACAGATAACTCAACTTACTGCCCAAAGTGCAGTTACAAGCTTATTGCAAGAGAGGGATACCAGCTTCATGTTAATACTAGTGATGATATATGTCCAAAGTGTGGTTATAAAATAAATATTATACTTTAAATTAACAATAATCTCCAAAGCTAAATTTATTTCGCATAAATGTAGTTTGGAGGTTTTATTTTAAGAGATTTAATAGATGTTGAGGTACCCGACCACCTACATTCAAACTAATAAAAAAGCCACAGTAAAAAATGTACTGTGGCTTTTTTGATTCAATATAATATCTTGGTTTTTTCACACCAATATACTTAACTTCCCCTATTTATACAATTCTTTAACTGCTTCTCTTGTTTCAATTAAGATTTCTTCAACTTCTTTTATATTATTTCTAACCATGCCTATAAATAACATATCTATTATTGCTAGCTGTGATATTCTCGAGCTAATTGCACCTTCCCTTAAAGATTTTTCTACTGCTGGCACACGTAATACTACATCTGAGATATCAGCTATCTTATTATTTACACTAGCCTTTGTTATTGCTATTACTGGAACCTTTCTCTTTTTTGCATTTTCTACACATTTAATAACTTCTCTTGTTTCCCCTGAGTAGGATATTGCTATTGCTACATCACCTGGCTCCATTAGTATAGATGAGGTTATTTGCAAATGTGTATCTGTATGTGATATACATCTCTTATTTATCCTGCTTAACTTATAATAAAGATCTTGACCTACTAAAGCTGATACTCCTACACTGAATACATATATATTTTTAGCATTTATAAGTAATTCTATTGCATTATCTAGTTCGTCTTCCTTTAAAAATCTAACTGTCTGTTCCATGATAGAATCTACTGAATTTTTTATTACATGAATTATATTCTTTGTTCCTAAATCTTTATCCAAGTATTGAAACCCTATATCTTGATCCATTTTATCTAAATTTATAGATAACTTAAGCTTCATTTCATTTAAGCTATTAAAACCTATTTTTTTAGCAAACCTAACCACTGTTGGAGCTGATGTTTTAGTAGTATAGGCTATATCCTTAGCTGACATTGATATAATACTTTTCTTAGTTTCTAATAAATAATTTGCTATTAATTTTTCACTATCTGTAAAACTATCGTAATTTTGCCTTATATATTGTAATACATTCATAATATCACACCCTATTTACATTTGATGTTAGCTCTATTTATTTACTATATTAAAGTAAAATTTTTTACCACCATTTATATATTTTAATAGATAAATATGATTTTGTAAAACAGAAGCTACAACATTTGTCCTATAATCACTCTTTTGACTTGTTTTTAATATTTGTAATTCTCCCATATACCTCATGTAATTTTCGTTATCTATAATAATATCTCCATAATTTTTATCCACTGTATTTAAGGCCTTTATTTTATTTCCATTAAGAACTAATCTACTTTCACTAGCTCTTATAGCATCTCTAGCCTCATCTTCTCTTTGGGTGTAAGTTTCAGTAAGTAATCCTAGGGTTACAGTATCATATTCTTTTAATTCTATAAAAAGCTCTACTGCATCTGGATTTAATCCAGATAGATCTTCTAGTTCTTTTTTGCTTGGAAGTGAATCACCTATAAATACAGATTTATTTCCTAATGCAAACAAATGATTCGCAGCCTCTCTTACTTCTATACCTCTATGATCTTCTAAACTTGGTAGGCCATCATATAATGGGCCTCTTTTTCTATTATTTGATTGTACAAAAGCAGAAGATTCTATTCCTCTTTTACTTAAAATAGTATTTTTCTCTTTCATACATTCTTCTGAAATACCTGTACCCACTCTTGGATAAAAATTATGTAATGCATCAACATTTTTATAATTAGGGGAATATCTATCTAGGTTTTCAAAAAACTTTTTAGTTATTGTTGATGCATTTAGTTGTATTTTAATTCCATAAGTGTTTTTGCTCATTTTAGATACTTCTTCTTCTGTATATCCAAAATCTATTCTTATAGTCTTAACCCCTATATCAAATAGTCCCTTCAAATCCATATCATTTAAGTCTAAAAACTTAAATGTGTTAGGAGAAATATCGCTTATTATATCCATATTATATTTTTTAGCCAATTTGAAAAATTCTTGTGCCTCAGTCTTTAAGATACTATAATTTGCCTCTGGTATATGAAATGAGGTAAATATTCTAGTAAATCCAAGTTTATGGGCCTCATTTAATAACTTTATATTTTCTTCCTTTGTATTGTCTAGTCCAAAATAAATAGAAAAACCATAACTCATAAAAATCCCTCCTCAAATCATAGATTGTTATTCTACTGGATCTTCAAAACCTAACATGTTAGTAAAGAAATATCCACCTATATATGATACCAATACACCTAATAAGAATACTGGCATTTTTCCATTTGCAATTAATAATGCGAGTGGTAATCCTGATACACCTAATGCAACTGCTCCTACCTTAAATATTGCCATAACCGCTCCACCTAGTGCTGCTCCAAAACAAGCTCCAACAAATGGCTTTCCAAGTGGTAATGTTACTCCATATATTAATGGCTCTCCTATTCCTAAAAATCCTGGTATTAATCCATTTTTAGCTACTTTCCTTAATCTTTCATTTTTTGTTTTTCTAAGTACTGCTATAGTAGCTCCTACCTGCGCCATTCCAGCTGTAGCTAATATAGGAAGTAATACTGTAAATCCAACATTAGCTATTAAATCTGCATGTATTGGAGTTAATGCTTGGTGCATTCCTGTCATAACGAGTGGTAAGAATAACCCTCCTGATACTGCTCCTGATATAACTGATATTATCATATTATCGGATGCAATAGTTTGAGCTACAACTATTCCTATACTATCTGAAACAAATCCCCCAATTGGTTGAAGTATAAATAATGCTACTAAAACCGAAAGTGTAAGTGTAACGAGTGGTGTAACGAATAAATCCAACACATCTGGTACAAACTTCCTGCAAACCTTTTCAATGTAACAAGCTAAACTTACTACTAATATTACTGAAATAATACCCCCACGTCCTGGAGTTAATGCTGTTCCAAAAAGAGTTATCTTTGCAAGTGCTGCTGATGATAGAATACCACCTAATACTCCACCCATCATTGGCATTTGTGAACCGAATTCTTTAGCTGCATTTACACCAACTAAAATTGATAATATAGAGAATACGCCATTACCTATAAGCCCTATTATTTGAGCTGCTGTTGTGGTTTTATATACATCACCCAAATATACTCCTGCTATATTATTAACTGCAAGTACAAGCCCAGAAGCTACGAATAGTGGTATTAAGGGAATAAATATATTCCCTAGTTTTTTAAGTATGTTTTTAAACTTAGTGTTATTCTTTTCTTTTAATTTATTTTTAGTTTCTGCTACTGCATCTTCACCTATAACTGGATTTCCCCCAAGTATTTTTGTTACTTCTTCAGTTACCTTATTTACCTTTCCTGGGCCATAAATAACTTGTAACTGTCCCTCTGACTCAACCACTCCAAGGGCTCCTTCAGATTTTTTTATTTTATCTATTTTAGCTTTTGAAAAATCGTTAAGTTCTAATCTGCATCGCGTCATACAGTTTGTAACAGATTTTATATTACTTTTCCCTCCAACTAGCTCCACTAAGTTTTTAGCAATATCTTTATTTACCATAATCTTTCCTCCCTATTTTAGATATTATTTAGTGCTTTTGCTATATATCCTTTATTTTCATCTAATATGATTTTTGCTTCCTCTTTATTAAGCTTTGATAATATCATGAATATTGAAAGCTTAACATCAAAATCTGTTTTATTTAATATTTCTGATGCTTCTTCAATAGCTACTCCCGTTGCTTCACAAATTATTAACTTAGCTCTCTCAACTAGTTTTTCATTTGTTGATTTTACATCTACCATAAGGTTGCCATATACTTTACCTAGCTTTATCATAACCCCTGTTGATAACATATTTAGTACTAGTTTCTGAGCTGTTCCTGATTTTAATCTTGTTGATCCTGTCACAACTTCTGCTCCAACTACTGGTTCTATTGATATTTTCGATGTTTTTGAAACTTGTGAATTAGCATTACAAGTAACTGAAATGGTTAATGCTCCTATTTCATTTGCATACTCTAGTCCTCCTATAACATATGGAGTTCTACCTGATGCTGCAAGTCCTACTATTGTATCATTCGCTGTTATATTTTTATTTTTCAAATCTTTTACTGCGAGTTCCTTAGAATCCTCAGCGCCTTCCTTTGCACTAAACATAGCTTGTTTACCACCTGCTATAATCCCTTGTACTAGTTCTTCAGAAATTCCATATGTAGGTGGACATTCTGATGCATCTAAAATTCCAAGTCTTCCGGAAGTTCCTGCACCTATATATATTAATCTCCCACCTTTATACATTCTTAAAGTTATACAATCTATGGCTTCTACTATTTTAGGAAGTTCCTTTTCCACGGCTTCTGCTACCTTTTTATCTTCATTATTTATTATTTTCACCATTTCTAAGGTTGAAATTTTATCTATGTCCATGGTATTTTCATTTCTACTTTCTGTTGTTAGTTTTTTTAAGTTTAATATATCCATATTTCCTCCTTTATTTCTGATCATTTTTCTTTTGTGTACGGTTTCATCTTATGAGATTATATTAGCATAACTGAAATTACATTTCAAGTATTTTTTAAAAAAAAGTTATTTAATTTCATTCATGTTTTGTGAATATATTCCTTATCCTTCTTGCTTTCATTAATAATAACGTAATCAGTGATAAACCTAATTGTATGGGAACCGGTGTAGGGGGAGTTGTAGGTTCGTACTTAGCTAATCCTGATAGAACATATGCTGTAATGGTAGGTGATGGTGGATTTTACGTGAATGGAATGGAAATACTAACAGCAAAAGAATATAATATTTCTATTATATACTTTGTTGTAAATAATTCTATGTTAGGGCTTGTTAATAATGGATTAAATGTACTATATGGTAGAAGTTGCAAAGGCAAAGTTAAATTTGCTAAAAAAGTATAGCTTCTATTGCAGAAGCCATGGGAGTAGAAGCTATACAGATAACCTCGAATGAGGAACCATTACTTATTGAATTTGAATTAAATTAAGAAGTAATAAATTAAGAGCATCCGTTTGGATGCTCTTTTACATTAACAAATTGGGAATACAATTTGTCTTGCTAAAACTTAATCTGCGGAGTAGCTTTTTCTTTCTCATCCACATTGAAGAAAGGTTCTTCTTTGAAACTAAACATGCTTGCAATCAGGCTTGATGGAAACATTTGTACAGAGTTATTGTAATCCATAGCAACATCGTTGTAAAATTGCCTTGCATAGCTAATTTTATCCTCTGCTTTTGACAATTCTCCCTGAAGCTCAAGAAAATTTGTATTTGCCTTAAGTTCTGGATATGCTTCTGCTACAGCAAACAATTTTCCAAGAACCTGTGTTAACTCACCATTAGCCTTCATCATATCGCCAGGTGTATTTGAGGAAAGATAGTTAGTTCTGGCTGAGGTTACTTCTTCAAAGGTACTACGTTCATGATTAGCATAGCCTTTTACAATTTCAACTAGGTTAGGGATAAGATCAAATCTTCTTTTTAGTTGTACGTCTATTTGGCTCCATGAATTCCTCACCTTATTACGTTTGATTATGAGGTTATTATAAAGAAAAATCAGTATCAGTACTAGTGCAGATATTATAATTACTGGAATTAACATAAAAATCGCTCCTTTATTCTTTTTTAATTATGACGCATTAAAATGCGCCACCGCCGCCACAACCGCCACCGCCACCGGAACTACCGCCACTAAAGCCACCACCACCACCAGAAGATGATGAATTCTCAGAACTTGCAACGCTTTGTGCTGTGGAAATTGCACCCTCCACGGTATGGATAGTATCATCAAACATTGCACCAAAGCCACTGAAGTAACCATAGCTTGCCCCATACATATAGGTGAGATTATTATTATTATTATTATTTAGATCCTCATCGCTGAAAACAATAGGAAGCTGTTTTATAACTTCCTTTGCGACGCCAAGAGAAATGGCGTATACAAGATAGTGTTCCCATAATATAATAGACGGAATTTCAGCTTTATCTAATCTGCTGAAGTCTTTTAAAAAGTTTTTGAAGGACTGCCACATTGCATGCTGCTCATTTCCATATGCTGTTCTTCTTTTTATTAATGTTGAGAAAATCACCATTATAACCCCTTGAATTATGGCAACTACAGCAATTGGAGTAAACAGTAGTAATGTAACAGCTATTCCAATTAATAAATAAGAAAATCCTGTTAATGTTCCAAGTAAGATTCCCTTTTTACAGGTTTGATCAAAAAAATCATTTTTAGCAGCTTCCTCAAATGCGAGTATATTCCATTTATCATAATCAGCCTTAAATTTTAGTGCTTCACTCTTTTCTTTAACATAATCCTTTATTTCATCAAGGGCAACATAATTTCCGTTTCCTATTTTACCTATAAACCAGCTTATCAAAAACTCTTCGTGCGTCTTTAAAGTTATTGATGGTGCTTTTTCATTTAAGGTAATTACATATTTATCTATCTCCTTACTATTAAAGAAACCCTTTTTAGTAATCTTATTTTGAGAGATTATAAGTTGCTTTTTTCTTGCAAGATCCATAAGGGTAGCCATTACATCTCTAGTATTTACTTTGCCAAAGGACATTAAAACACTCATTTCTGCGGGGGTATAATCACCCGGAAGCTCCCTGTAATACTTGCCATAAAAGTTTGGTTTAATTTCTTTATCATATTTTATATATATATAATAAATTATTGGAAACCATAACAGTATGAGAACTATTGCTAGAGGGTTGCCTACAGATTTACGCTGCATTTGCATTTCAACCTGCTGCTGCACCTCCTTCCTTGATTCCTCTCTTGTTTTATTTGCTTCATCCGCAAGGGTAGCTTCATTTGCCATTATTCTAGGTAGTGCAGTTTCATCTACTACATTACTCGATCCAGGAACAAGATTTATAGGGAATAAAACCAGGGTTTCTATAAAAGTACCCGGTGACACTGTAGGCACAGTAAATTCTACAGTACGGTTATCTAATATGGAAGATTCGCCTATAAGGGGCCCATGAGTAAATATTTTCAACTCCTCTTTTGTAGCTCCAGGTGGAAGTGTTATTTTAATTTTTATGTTATCCAATCTAGTTTTCCACCTAGAGTCAATTATCTTTCTGTTAAACTCTGCAGTGTCCTTATATTTTGTAACAGCATCAATTAACTTGTATTTTATAACAAAGGTTTTTTCTTGATTTTTTGAAACCTCAAAAAGCTTAAGCCTTGCCAAGGTTCCTTCCTCTATAAAGTTATAGGTGCCTGGTTTGCCTGTGGCATCAAGAGAATTACCGGGATTTAGCTGAAGTTCTTTTAAATTATCATTTTCCAGTACATAAACTTTTTTGTCTTTTAAGCCTTTTGTAAAAGAAAAATCAACATCTCTAGTAACTCCATTAAACTTACCGTCGAAATTATAAGTAAGCCGCTCTTCAAAGTTAGCTGAACCGTCCTTATTTACTATTACATTAATAGCATACCTAGATAAATTATATGTTTTAGTTCCCGAAGCATATACTTGTTGTCCAAATGTAGAGAGAGTAAAAAGAACAATTGCCAAAAACATTTTAGTAAAAATTATTGTGAAACCCTTTTTCATAAATTCACCTTCCTATAATCTTATTATATATAATTTATTCAAGGAATTCACTATATTTCATATTTTAACGTCATTTTAAAAGGAAAGTTTAATTATGAATGTAGCTAAAGATTTAAAATCAGTAAATAGAGAATTATGTTTTGAAAAATTTGAATTATTTAATACGTCATGCAAAGTCATTTATGAAAGTGACGATAAGGCTAGTGGATTTTCAGCTATTGAAATAGCTGAAAAATTAAACATACAAAGAACTAATGCCTGCAGTGATTTAAATGCTTTAATTAGAGAAGGAAGAATAGAGAAAATTAAAGGGAAGCCAGTTTTATATACAGTGAATAATTATGAGAAACCGGCTAAACGTGATGAATAATGGTACATTATTAGATTTACCAGACAATGTTGGTATTGAAAGAAATGTTATAGTTGATGGTAATGGTGCATACCCTATAAGTGTAGGACATCTACCAGTAAATAGACAAATACAAAATAAAGAATATTCAGGAATTCTGCTACAGCAAAATTTCTGATATAACGGGTGCTATCACTTCACCATTTTCAAGAGGAACAATGATTGAACTCTGCACACCAATTTAAGGTAATTATGGTATAATTAAATAGGAATTTTCTGTCGTAATACTTGAAAATGATGATTACATAAAGCTTGTAAAACAGTTTGATAGACAAATATAAAGTAATTATAGCTGTAGGAGATGAAGGAATGAATAGAATTTTCAATTTATCTGAATATATGAATAATGGCATTGAAAATGTTGTAAGGGGGATATTAAAGGCATCCTTTAAAAATACAAAAGAAACAGCATTTGTATTAAAATATGTATTATCAAGTAGGGAAGCAAAAAAGAAGAGAGGGAGATTTGAAAGAAAAGGAGAAAATGTTCCTGCATTTTTGATTTCGAGCATAACCAGTAGATGTAACCTGTTTTGTAAAGGTTGCTATGCAAGGGAATTTAACTCCTGTGGAGAAGGAGTACAAAAACAACAGTTGTCTACCGAAAGATGGGAAAGTATTTTTATGGAAGCTAGGGAGATTGGAATTTCTTTTATACTGCTTGCAGGTGGAGAACCTTTAATGAGAAAAGATGTTATAGAAAAAGCAGCAAAGGTGAAAGAGATTATGTTTCCTATATTCACCAATGGTGTATTGCTCCAGGAAGAGTATATAAAGCTATTCCATGAAAATAGAAATCTTGTACCTATACTTAGCATTGAAGGAGATATGGAGCAGACAGATGGTAGGCGAGGAGAAGGAACTTATGAGGTTTTAATGAATGTAATGGACAAACTTAAGGAAAAAGGTATTTTGTTTGGTGCTTCTGCTACGGTGACAACTGAAAATTTCATGACTGTGTCTAGTAAAGCTTTTTTTGACAAGCTATACAATAAAGGCTGTAGGGCATTAGTTTTTGTAGAATATGTTCCCGTGACAAAAGAAACATGGAAGCTTGCACCTACTGAGAATGAGCGCAAAAAATTGGAATGTGAGCAGCAAAAACTTAGAAAGCACTATGAAGATGCTATTTTTCTATCATTTCCTGGTGATGAGAAATACTCAGGGGGGTGTCTTGCAGCTGGAAGAGGCTTCTTCCACATTAATGTAGATGGTTCAGCAGAACCCTGTCCTTTCTCACCTTATTCTGATACAAACTTAAAGGAATGTACTTTAAGAGAGGCTCTGAAGTCGCCACTATTTACAAAACTTAAAGAAACAGGAATGCTGATTGGAGAACATGCGGGTGGTTGCCTTCTTTTTGAGAAAGAAAAGGAAGTGAAAGAATTAATTAATAGCGGTTAATAAATTTAAAACATATATTCGCAAATTTAATAATGAAAAGGAGTGAGTTTTTTATGAATCTTAATGCAAATGTAAGGTCACTGGTTAATGCTTTCTCAAAAATAGAAGAAGTGGAGGGCATCTTATTAGCTGGATCACACGCAACAAAAACTAATGATAAAGATTCAGATTATGATATATACATTTATACATCTAAGGAAATACCAATATTAAAGAGAAAGGTAATTACTGATAAATATTGTAGTTACATGGAACTAAATAATACCTTTTGGGAAACCGAAGATGATGGAATTCTAAAAGAAGGTAATATCCCAGTAGAAATTATATATAGAGACTTAGATTGGATTGATGGTTTATTAAATAGAAACTTAGTAAAATGTGAAGCAGATGCAGGATATACAACTTGCTTTTGGGCTAACTTCATAAATTCGATTATACTGTATGATAAAAATGGTGATTTAAATAAGCTGAAACAGAAATATGAGATAGTCTACCCTTATGAATTAAAGAAAAACATAATAAAAAAGAACTATCCACTATTAAAGCTTCAAATGCCTTCATATTATTATCAAATAGAGAAGGCTTTAAAAAGAAATGATTTTATTAGTGTAAATCATAGAGTAGCAGCCTTGTTTGCAAGTTATTTTGATATTATATTTGCAATAAATGAAATGCCGCATCCAGGTGAGAAAAAAATTCTTAAGATCATAAAAGATAATAATTTAAGAGTTCCTACAGATATGGGAATGAACGTTAATAATATTTTAAAGTATTCAGCAGTAAATGATATAACAATATTATTAGAAATAGATTTATTGATTGATAAATTAGATATATTGCTAAAGAATGAAGGGGTACCATATGGTAGATAGCTCTTATTAACAACCCCTTCGACGAATCAAGATTGAAAGTGAAATATCATTATTTTGAAACTTCCATAGAGTTGGATTTTAGCTAGCATTTTATAAACTATTTAGTTGAAATAAAATCTGAATTTTGAAAAATAATAAATATGAAATAAGAGGTGAATGATTTGTCATCTAAATCTAAATATGCTTTGATTATTGTAAGTTTAGTTTTAGTAGGAATTATTTTTATGTATGGTAGTGTAAATTCTAAGACTAAAAATCCTAAAACTATACTTCCTGAAACTACTGGGGTGGAGACTTTTAGTGGCGTTGTAAAAAATATTGAAACTATTGAAAACATTGTTTTTATAGTTGTCGGTAAAGATAGTAAAGAAACAGTTTATTATACAAGCACAGGTAGGGCTGTTGCAAAGGAAGTTTTAAAGCTCAAGGTTGGTGATAATGTGGATTTAAAATATGCACGTGGGGCTCCTAAAAAATATAAAGAAGTAATTGCAATGCCACTATTAAATATTAAAGTTATAGAATAAACTAATTTTTAATTTCTATTTACTATACACTATAAGACATATGTATGTTTTTTAGACAGTTTTACAAATTTGATTATATACAATCCTTTCGTTTGAATTTATATTGTACCTATAGCAAGTTAACCAAGTGCATGCAAGTGATTGCAAGTGTATGCTCTTGGTTAACTTGGTAAATACAAAATTGACCTAGGCTTATGGCTTATGCATAATTTTTCAAATGGAGGGTTTAGAATGAGATTTAATTTTGATCAAACAATTGATGTAGAAAAAACAAATGCTTATATGGTGGGGGCTGGACTTGCATCACTTTCTGCTGCGGTATTTTTAATTAGAGATGGACATGTTCCAGGAAAAAACATTCATATATATGAAGAATTAAACATCACAGGTGGGAGCATGGATGGAAGTGGTGATGCTGAGAATGGTTATGTAATTCGTGGTGGAAGAATGTTTGATAGGGAAGCTTATGCTTGTACTTTTGGAGTAATGGAAAGTATTCCTTCATTAACTGATCCTAAAGTTTCAATACTTGATGAATTTAATGCTTTTAATAAAAAAATTCATACCCATGCAAAAGCTAGATTAATAGATAATGATGCTAAAATAACTGATGTATCAGCTTTGGGACTTGTTCGCGCTGATAGAATGGCATTAATGGATATAATGATTAATTCTGAAGATTCTTTGGGAACAAAAACTATTAGAGAATGTTTCCCAGAACCATTTTTTAAATCAAACTTCTGGCTTCAATGGACTACACTCTTTGCATTTGAAACTTGGCACAGTGCTAAAGAATTAAAGAGATATCTTCATAGATTTATTCAAGAATTACCACGTCTAAGTGATTTATCTGGAATACGTCGTACACCATATAATCAATATGATTCAATGTTATTACCTATGACAAAATGGTTAGAGGCGCAAGGTGTTAATTTTGAATTAGATTGCAGGGTAACTGATTTTGAATTTAAACCATCAGATACTGAAACTACGGTTACAGCATTCAAATGTGAAAAAAATGGGAAAGAAACTAGAATAGAAGTTGGAGAGGGAGACCTTGCATTTGCTACTATCGGCTCTTTAACAGCGGGTACTAGCCTTGGATCAATGACTACACCAGCAAAGATTAACGACAAAAGTGTAGGTGGAGCATGGGATCTTTGGGAGAAAATTGCTAAGGGACGTCCTGAGTTTGGTAAACCTCAAGTCTTTGATGAACGTGTTGAAGAATCAATGTGGCAGTCTTTCACAGTTACTCTTAAAGACCCAACAATGTATAAAAGAATAATAGAATTCTCAGGAAATCAACCAGGAACTGGTGCTCATATGACATTTAGAGATTCTGCATGGCTCATGACAATAGTTGTACACAATCAACCACATTTTCTTAATCAACCTGATAACATACAAACTTTCTGGGGTTATTCTTTGTTCCCATATGCAAAAGGTGATTTCATAAAGAAGAGGATGGTGGATTGTACTGGTGAGGAAATATTAACTGAGGTATTATATCACCTAAACTTTAAAGAGGATATGGAGAAGATTCTTAAAACGTCTATTTGTATACCTTGTATACTACCTTTTACAACAGCACAATTTTTAACTAGAGAAAAGGGCGATAGACCACAAGTTATTCCAGAAGGTTCAACTAATTTAGCATTACTTGGACAGTTTTGTGAAATAGAAGATGATGTAGTATTTACTATGGATTATTCTGTAAGAGGTGCACAAACTGCAGTTTATAAATTCCTAAATCTAAATAAAAGGGTTACACCTATTTATAAAGGACAGCATGATGTTCGTGTACTAATTAATTCTGCCCTTGAAATGATGAAGGATGATAACTTAAGTAAAGAAATAAATGCACTTAAATCTATGATAGTGAAATAATTTAACAACATTTCAGCTTGGAAGAAGATGAATAGCATCGAAGGTGATAAACAGCACCGCAGGTGATAATTAATGGGACGGTTGTCCATTTTTCTATAAAAAGAAGATTGGACAACCGTCCTCATTAATGTCTAGATAAAGCACCAAGCATGCTGCCTTCAACCACATTTCGCATCTTTTCTACCATGATTTGAGGTGAGTCTTTCATGCCGGTTTTAATCCACTGAACGATTATACCTACAAAAGCATGGGTATAAAAATCAGCAATAAACTTTTTGTCCATATCAGGAACATTCATGCCTAAGGATACATCATTTACAATCCCCATAATAAGTTCGCAACTAAAGTCAAAGAAATATCCATCAAAAGCGTTTTGACCAGGTGTGTTAAGAGCATTAATATAAAAGGAATTATTATTCATTAGGTAGCACAAGGTTCTATACATACCATCAGTCCAATTTTCATAATGATTGCAGTTAGCGATACATTCTGTAACTTCAGTGTAATAAATCCAATTCACAAGATCGAATTTATCTTTAAAATGATAATAAAATGTTTGTCTATTAAGTCTACAATTGTCTGCAATGTTTTGAATTGAAATCTTTGACAAGGGAACTGTTTTCATTAATTGTTTTAAGGATAAAGCAAGGGCCTTTTCTGTTATTATTGATTCAGACATAATAATCACCTACAAAAACTAGTTTTAATAGTAATTATACACCATAAATATGGATTTTTTGTAGATAGTTCTATAATAGAAAATTAAATTTCACGTGTTTTTTAGACAAACACTCAAAAGTGTGTAAATACAATTAACGTTACTAGGTTTATAATAATAGATAAGATATTTATTATTAACGGGACAAAATGGAGGGAAATTTTATGAGTAAAAAATCAAGCAAAAATGGTATGAACGTATTACTTACGTTAGGTGCAATAGCTGGTGCGGCTGCTGTAGCAACTATTAGTGCAAAGAAGTTTAAAAATAATTCTAAAACAACGATAGATTTATCAGAAAATAGAAACAATGAAGATAGACAAGTTTATTTTATTGGTGGAGGGTTAGCTTCCTTAGCTGGTGCTGCTTATCTTGTACGAGATTGTAACTTTAAAGGAGAAAATATTCATATTATTGAAGGAATGAAAATCTTAGGAGGCAGTAACGATGGTGCAGGAGATGCCATAAATGGTTATGTATGCCGTGGCGGTAGAATGTTAAATGAAGAAACCTATGAGAATTTTTGGGAATTGTTTTCAGGTATACCATCCCTAGATATGCCGGGTAAAAGCGTTAAAGAAGAAATTCTTAATTTTGATCATTTACACCCAACACATGCACAGGCACGGTTAATTGATAAAGATGGAGTAATTCTAGATGTGACTAGTATGGGCTTTAATAATGCGGATCGTATGGCTCTTGGAAAACTTATGATTACTTCAGGAGAAAAATTAGATAATAAGACTATTGAGGAATGGTTTAGTCATACGCCACATTTCTTTGAAACTAATTTTTGGTATATGTGGCAAACAACCTTTGCTTTCCAAAAATGGTCCAGTCTTTTTGAGTTTAAGCGTTACATGGAACGTATGATTTTTGAATTCTCTCGTATTGAAACTTTAGAGGGGGTTACACGTACTCAGTACAATCAATATGAGTCTGTTATTCTTCCATTAAAAGCTTACTTAGATAACTTTGGAGTTGATTTTAGTATAAATGCAACTGTAACTGATTTAGATTTCAAATCAGGAGATGAAATTACAGTAACGGCTATGCATATAGAAGAAAAAGAAGGTGAAAGGGTTATTCAGTTAAACCCTAGAGACGTTTGCATTATGACAAATGGATGCATGACTGATTGTGCAACTCTTGGTGATATGTACACACCTGCAGAATATAATCCAAGCAAACCAATATCTGGTGAACTTTGGGCGAAAATAGCTAAAAAGAAAAGAGGTCTTGGAAATCCAGAACCCTTCTTTGGACATGCAAATGAAACTAATTGGGAAAGCTTTACCGTGACTTGTAAGGGTAATAAATTCTTAAACCTTATCGAGGAATTCTCCACTAATATTCCAGGTAGTGGTGCATTAATGACGTTTAAGGATTCAAATTGGTTAATGAGCATAGTTGTTGCAGCTCAACCACACTTTAAAAATCAGCCCATTGATACAACTATGTTCTGGGGCTATAGCATATATACTGATAAAGTTGGTGATTTTGTAAAGAAATCAATGCGTGATTGTACAGGTGAGGAAATGATAATAGAACTTCTACACCACATGCATATGGAAGACAAGCAAGAGGAAATTATGGACACTATAATTAATGTTATTCCATGTATGATGCCGTATGTAGATGCTCAGTTCCAGCCTCGGAAGATGACTGATCGTCCAAGTGTTGTGCCAGAATGCTCAACAAATTTCGCTATGATTAGCCAGTTCGTTGAAATTCCAGAAGATATGGTATTTACAGAAGAATATTCTGTACGCGCAGCAAGAATTGCGATATACACGTTATTTGATGTAAAAGATAAAACTATTTGTCCAGTAACTCCTTATAGAAAGAATACGAGGATATTAAAAGAAGCATTAAAAACTTCATTTAGATAAAAAATTCGGAAATATAAGTAGGGTTGCTTTTGCAAATCTATTTATATTTTTTTGAGCGGGTAAAATTAAGTTCTATCTGTTACATTCTTTATTGAGTCCTTTTAAAATGAATTTTAAGTGTACTTTATTTTATTTCTATGATATAATATCTTTATACAATACAAACAATAATAATTATTAAGAAATATTTATTGGTGTTTATTAAAAAAATTGTCGTTATAACCAATAAAAGTTGAGAATTATTTGTTGAAATAGGAATACTATAATGTTAATGATAACATTTTAATATGGATAAATTTATATAATATGGAGGGATAGCAAATGTCAATTTATGATTTTAAAGCAATTACAATCGATGGTGAAGAAATATCTTTGGAACAATATAGGGGAAAGGTATTGGTTATAGTTAATACAGCAAGTAAGTGTGGATTTACACCACAGTATGAGGGTTTGGAGAAGATTTATGAACAGTACAAGGATAAGGACTTTGAAATACTAGGCTATCCAAGCAATCAATTTGCCGGGCAGGAACCAGGTGAAAGCAATGAAATAAAGAATTTCTGCACAATTAATTATGGAGTGAGTTTTCAATTGTTCGAGAAGGGTGATGTAAGAGGGGAAAATGCCCTTCCGCTTTTTAAATATTTGACAGAGGAAGCAACTTTCAGAGGTTTTGATCTGAATAAGCCTAATGAAAAAAAACTTAATGATATGCTCGACAAAAGATTTCCAGAATTCCTAGAAGGGGATTCAGTGAAATGGAATTTTACAAAATTCCTTATTGGTAGAGATGGCAATGTGGTCGGAAGATATGAACCAACAATTGAACCGTCAGCTATGTCAACAGATATTGAAAAATTATTAGCGGAGAATGATATACCTGAAATTGACAAATCAGAAGTTGACGTAGACAATAAAAAAATTTATACTGGCAAAGATGATGAAGAAGTTTTAAATTGTGAAGGAAAACCTTGCAACTTTGTATATAATGATAAAAATGATTAGTTAGTTAATGACATTTCAGAATGGAATTTAAAAGGATTAGTAATGAGAATTTTACATAAAATTCCTCATTGCTAATCCTTTGATTTACTTAGATAAATCCTTTTTACTTCCATAATAAGAAACATTTATTTTTGTTCCTATATCTACAAGGGTACCGGCCTCGGCATTTTGCATTAATATTTTTTTATTGTTATTTTTGGAATGATTGCCCTTACGGGCTTTGTCATCCATATTTATAGGTGTTTTCTCCCCAAGCTCTAATTGAATGTTATCTAGAATTTCTTTAGCATCATCAAGGGTTTTGCCATTTAATTGTGGGACAGTAACCTGTTAATATGTCAAACTTATGAGACGTTTATCTTTAATTAAACTACTAAGTTTTAATTGCTTGTTTTGGAAAACCAATGTCCGCATCTGATTTTCAATATAATTTTATCAATAAAAAATGAAAACAGAAGGCTATTTTACTTTTTAAAAGTAAAATAGCCTTCTGTTTTTTATTTTTAAGAGGAAATTTCAATTTCTCCGTTTATTGTATAATCTTTACCATTAACGCATAAAGTTATTTGTTGCTTATTTTCGCTGGTAATAATAACTTTATGTGTTTTGATATTTATTTTAAGTAATGATTCTCTAAACAAAACATTAAAAGAGAATGAACTCCAATTTTTTGGTATAAAAGGATTTAAAAGAAGCTTTCCATCTTTTACTCTCATCCCAGCGAAGCCTTCAACTACGGACATCCAGGTTCCAGCCATACTAGTAATATGACAACCATCTTTTGTATCGTTATTGTAATTGTCTAAATCTAGTCTTGCAGTTCTAAGATACATTTCATAAGCTTTTTCATGTTTTCCTAATTTTGCAGCAAGGATAGTATGCACACAAGGAGATAAAGATGACTCATGTACTGTTCTTGACTCATAAAATTCAAAATTTCTTCTTATGGTATCTAAATCATATCTATCTTGTAGAAAATATATTCCTTGCAATACATCTGCTTGTTTTATAAAGCAAGATCTAAGAATTCTATCCCAAGACCATTTTTGATTTAATGGTAAATTTTTGCGATCCAAGTCTTTTACAAGAATCTGCTGTTTATCCATATATCCATCTTGTTGCATGAATATCCCTAGCTCTTCATCTACTGGATAATACATATTTTTAATGATATCTTGCCATTTACTAACTTCTGCTTCTTTTAAACCTAATTTATTTACTAACTCTGAATATCTCCCAGGTTCATTATTTTTTAAAAGATTAATTACACAAGTAGTATATTCTAGTGTCCAAGCAGCAATTCTATTAGTATACCAGTTATTATTTGAATTATTTTCATATTCATTAGGGCCAGTAACTCCAAGTATTACATATTTTCCTTTGTTTGAAGCAAAACTAACTCTTTCTTCCCAGAATCTTGAGATCTCTACTAATACTTCTAATCCATATTCACCTAAATAACATTTATCTCCAGTATAATTAACATAATTATATATACCATATGCTATAGCACCATTTCTATGAATTTCTTCAAAAGTTATTTCCCATTCATTGTGACACTCTTCTCCATTCATAGTAACCATTGGGTATAGAGCACCTTTTGTAAAACCTAACTTTCTTGCATTTTCTTTAGCTTTTTCCAATTGCTTATATCTATAAAGCAAAAGATTTCTAGATATGCTTGGATCAGCAGTACTTAAATAAAATGGTATGCAATATGCTTCTGTATCCCAATAAGTACTTCCACCATATTTTTCTCCTGTAAAACCCTTTGGGCCTATGTTTAATCTATCATCTTCTCCAGAATATGTCTGATTCAATTGAAAAATATTAAATCTAATAGCTTGCTGCGCCGAAACATCTCCTTCAATAACAATATCGCTTTGTTTCCATTTTTCACCCCAAGCTATTGCTTGATCTTTAAGTAATAATTCAAAACCGCTTCCATAAGCTTTATCTAAAATTTTTCTATTAACAGCCAATAATTCTTCTACAGCGTAATCTCTTGAAGTTACATTGCAAACATACTTATACACTACGATTTCTTCATTTTGTTTTACATTTAAATTAACTATATTACCTACAAATTTTTCTGATTCTATAAAGTCTACATTAAAATCTACCTTTTTATCTGCTCGAAAAATATCTAATTTCATTGAAGAACACACATAAAAATCAAGTTTTTTTGTTTTTACTATTAAAGATGATTGTTCTTTATTGCACTGCTTTGAGATTTCATCCCAAAATTTTTCATCATAATTAGAATCCGCATTTTTTATATCACCATCTAAGTAAGCGGATATACACAATGTACCTTCAAAATTAACTGGTGTAATTGAATATCTAATTGCTCCTATTTCTTTTGCAGCAATACTTACAAATCTCTTTGCATCTACATTTACTTCTTTTCCGCTAGTAAGCTTTGCGGTAAAGCATCTATGTAGATATCCTTCTTTCATATTTAAAATTCTCACAAAATTTTTCACTTCACATTTTGCAAGGTCTAGTGTTTCTCCATCAACACTAACATCTATTCCAATCCAATTGGTAGAATTTAATACCTTTGCAAAATATTCTGGGTATCCATTTTTCCACCAGCCAACTCTTGTTTTATCCGGATAGTAAACTCCTGCCATATAACTTCCCTGAAGAGACTTTCCGCTGTACGTTTCTTCGAAGTTAGCTCTTTGTCCCATATACCCATTTCCTATACTAAAAATTCCTTCAGATACTTCATGATTATCTTGGTTAAAACCTTCCTCTATAATATTCCATTCATCTAATTTTAAATATTGTTTCATATTGAGTCTCCTTTACAATAAATTTAATAGTTTAATAATTTAATTTTTCAAGTGTCATTTCTTTCAAAGAGGAAACAACGATATTTGCTTTATTTAAAACAAATGGATCGCCGATTCCAACACTATACATTCCAGCATTTATTGCGGATTCAATACCCGCCTTGGCATCTTCGAAAACTACACATTCAGAAGGGGATACACCAAGTTCCTTTGCACCCAATAAGAAAACTTCTGGATCGGGCTTTGCATTGCTTGTTTTAGTTCCATCGATTATTGCATCAAAGTGATTAACTAATTTTATATTATTTAATATGGTCATGGCATTTTTACTTGCAGAACCTAGTGCAATTTTAATCCCATTATTCTTTAATTCTTCTAAAAATTCCACTGTTCCAGGTAAAATTTCATCAGGGGTCATCTTTAAAATATACTCACGATACCAATTATTCTTTTTCTCTGCAAGAGTCATTTTTTCTGCTTCAGTTAAAGTTAAACCTCCTATATTTAAAAGTATTTTAAGAGATTCCATTCTACTTATACCTTTTAAGCTTTCATTTTGCTCCTTTGTAAAATCAAACCCTAATTCCTTAGCTAGTCTTCTCCATGCTAAATAATGATATTTAGCAGTATCTACAATCACCCCATCTAAATCAAACAAACAAGCCTTAATCTTTGTCATTGCTTTTTACCTCCAGTTTTTATTATTAATAAACTTTTAATACTTATATCTAAAAAAGCTATATTATTTATACTAATTCTAATTGCCAAACCATTTGGATACTTTTACTTTCACCGGGCATTATGCTGCTCATACCTCCAAGAATTTCAAGCTCAGTGTAGGCTATCTTATCATCCACATAAACTTCAACATTACTTCCATGTGGATATACAACTTGTCCTTCATACTGAAATTTTTGCGTAAGTAAGAGGGTTTTGTGTTTATATGCACTGCAATAATATCTTAGTATCGCATCATCTGTTACTACACCTACTTTAAACTTCTCTTCATTGTTACAATTCAATCTTAAAATTTTTCTATCTTCTTTTCTCAAAGAATAAGCATTGTTTGAAGGTATATCAAAATCTTGATAAAATGTTATTCCTCCTATAAATACGTCAGAGTTTAGTTTTATATCTATATATCCAGGAGATAATGCTTGGGTGTTACCCCAAACTGCCCATTGTACTGGTTCTTCATTTAAGTTAACTATGGTTTCATTTATAGTTATATGATTACATTTATCTTCAAATAATATTTCCCTTATAAATTTAAGACCAACAATGTTTGATATAGGACTACTTAATGTAACTACTAATGAATTTTCTAACTTAGCTATGTCGTATTCAAAAACATTTAAATCAATATCAAATATTGGAGGCCATGCCCATTTTGTTTGTGGAGCAGGCCAACCTTTATATCCTCCAAAATTAAGCCAGTTTTCTGGAATATATTCAGCTTTTATATCACCTTTAATTCCTATAAGATTCGCATTTCTATATAACACATTTAAATTTTCTGTTGAAAACTCTAAAATCCTGCCACCCTGCTCTGGGACTATAATTACTTTTATTATTCCGTTTTCAAGTATTATCTCTTGTGTGTTTTTACACTTTACTATTGAATAATTTAGCATACTCAAAACCCTTCCGTTTTAGGGGAATAACCCCAAACTTGTATCTATTTCTACTCCATAATGGTCTGACACCACGAAGCCGTTTTTGCCATTAAATATTACTTTAGAATATTTAACATCTACACAATTATTTGTTAAAATTAGATCCAGCCTTAAATCATTTTTATTTAAATCCCATCCATCTATTTTACCTTTTACAGTTATACCACAATCTTTTTCCTTAGAGAGGGTATAAGTATCCTTTATTCCTTTTTTCATTAAATAATCATAGCCTTCATTTGATGCAAAAGCGTTATTATTAAAATCTCCCATAAAGAATGTTAATCTGTCATTTTTCATATTATTAAGTAACTTATCTACTTGCTGACTGAACGGTTCTTCTTCATCTTGCCACCAGCCTAAATGACAAGAGTAGAAATCTATAATTTCGTTATTTATTCTAATTGAAGCTTTTACGACCTTTCTAGTTTTCCAAAAATCCAAGTCCTTGCTGTTGCTTATGAAAAATGAGTAAGAATCTTCTTCTATTATTTTATGTTTAGTTATAATACTTACCCCTTCTTCATATATTCCATAACCTATATGAGAAAAATCCCACAGCATTGAGTATTCTTTGCATCCTAAGTTCTCTAATTCTTTTAATAAAACTAAAGCAAAATTATCTTGTTTTATGTTATTAAAGGCTATATTTTCTTTTATAGATTGATTTACTTCTTGCAGGGCAATTACATCAAAATTTTTTTCTTTTATAGTATTTGCAATAATGCTCATCTTTTCTTTTTGGCTTTCTTCCATCCAAGAATGACAATTTAAAGTTAATAATTTCATTTTAGACTCCTAATATATCTATAATATCCGATTTTAAAACATCTGCCTTTGGTCCATATATAGCCTGTATCCCTTTACCTTTAATTATTAAGGCTAAAGCCTTATTTTTTTTCCATTCATTTTCTTCGGCAACTAATAAATTATCTTTTACTGTTACACGAAGACGGGTCATACATGCGTCCACATCTACAATATTTTCGTTTCCTCCAAGTAATTCAATAATGGTTGCAGCTTGACTTCCTTTTTTACTAGCCTCAACTTTTTGATTTACAGTAGAATCTGTTGGATTTTCCTCCATATCAATTTCATTTCCGTTACGGCCTGGAGTTGCTATATTAAATTTCTTGATCATAAATTTAGATACAACATAATTTATGCAGAAAAATAC
Organism: Clostridium sp. CM041; assembly: GCF_055081035.1. NCBI lineage: Bacteria > Bacillati > Bacillota > Clostridia > Eubacteriales > Clostridiaceae > Clostridium > Clostridium sp. CM041. The sequence continues at coordinate 1,059,840 of NZ_CM143648.1, read as the reverse complement.
GACGGTCACCAGTACATATCTTATAAGATCACCTATAATCCCTGCTTTTACAATCATCGGTATACGTGCTACAAGCTCTATAACACCAAAACTGTGAACTCGCAGATTAAATATGTCCGCGCACATAAATGCAAAGCCTTGCATAACTGCATAAGTACCATATAATATTGGTGAAACAAACATAAACATGAATTCTAATGGTTCAGTAACACCTGTTAAGAAAACTGCAATGGCTGCTGAAAAAAATACTGATTTATATTTTGATCGTTTTTCATTTGGTACACTTTTATACATAGCAAGTGCAACACCCATTAAGGAGCCAGCTCCGCCAATCATTTGGCCAACTTTAAAACGTGCTGGATGAATTGTTGCAAGTAAGTTATTATATGCACTCATATCTCCAGCGGCTTTTAAGTTACCTAAGTCAGTAACCCATGCAAGCCAAAGCGGATCTTGTCCAAGTATAAGACTGCCTGCATTAGCTCCAGTTAATACTTTATATGCTCCACCAAGATCTGTATAATTTATTGGTATTGTAATCATATGATGAAGTCCAAAAGGTAGTAATAGACGCTCAAGCGTACCATATATAAAGGGTGAAATAAATGGTGCAGTATTTTGTGATGTTGCAATCCATTTTCCAAATCCATTTATAACTGATTGAGCAAATGGCCAAACTATTACAAATAAAAGTGCAACAACGCTGGAGCCTGCGATAACAACGAATGGTACAAATCGTTTACCATTAAAGAATGCAAGTGCATTTGGTAATTTATTATAGTTATAATACTTATTAAATAAAACTGCTCCAAGAAAACCTGATATAATACCAACAAATACTCCCATATTCAATGCTGGGGATCCAAGAACAGAAATAAAGTAATCTTTAACCAAAAGGTGCTGACCTGTTAAGGAAGTTACTGTTGCATGAGCATCCGTGAGCATCTCATTGGTAATATTAAATACATTACCAGTAATTTTATTTATTAAAATATATGCAATGAGTGCTGCAAATGCTCCACCAGCACGCTCTTTAGCCCAAGAACCACCGATAGCTACAGCAAATAGTAGCCCTAAATTAACGATTATTGCCCAACCTATGCCACCTACAACTTGAGATAACGTTTGCACAAATGAAGAATTAGGTGCTGCTATTCCTATAACTGAGCCTAATGAAATCATTAGTCCACCTGCTGGCATAACTGCGACCACCACTAATAATGCCTTACCAAATTTTTGCCAAAAATCAAATGAAATTATTTTTGATTTGTTCTTAACCATAGTCTAATTACCTCCAATATTGATTTAATGCATACGTATTTATAAAAATTTCAATACGCAATTGTATTTTTATAATAATGCTAATATGTGCAAACGTTTGCGTTATTTATTAAAGTATATTTCATAGTGAAAATATTGTCAATGAAATATTAAAATAATTTTCTAAATAAAATTGTACCCATGTTTGAACTGTATACTATGTTTCATCCAATAAATATTTTTCAAGCAAGTCATTTGCAAGAATGTTGTTGAAATTTTAGGATATAATATATAAATAATCACTTATATGTGGAATAGACATATTATAATAATTAGAACACATATTGACAATTGGAATAGGTTGGAATACAATAGTTTTAAATTAAAAACTGTGAAGAGGAAAAGTAAATAGTATACTGTTCAAAGAGAGAGAAACTCACCGGCTGAAAAGTTTCTTGAATAAGCAATATTGAAAACCACCTCTGAGTTGATTACTGAACTTAAGTAGGTAATTCCGCAAACCAGCGTTAGTGGTATTGAGTGACAGAGGTGAGTTTAAACTAAGCCTTCTGTAATTTGGGTGGAATCGCGATAAAACTCGTCCCTTATTTTGGGACGGGTTTATTATTTTTTGAAGGAGGAATATTTATGTTAAAGGTTGTAATAAAAGATGGAAGTGTAATAAATTCTAATGAAGAAGAAGGAAAAAGGGCGCTTAGACACACCACATCCCATATACTCGCTCAGGCAGTAAAGAGATTGTATCCAAATGCTAAATTGGCTATAGGTCCTGCAATAGATAATGGGTTTTATTATGACTTTGATGTGGAAGAACCCTTTACTATGGCTATACTTGAGAAAATTGAAGAAGAAATGAGAAAAATAGTTAAGGAAGATTTAAGACTCGAGAGATCAGTTATTTCCCTTCCAGAAGCTTTAAAACTTATGAAAGATAAGGATGAGATTTATAAAATAGAACTTATTAATGATTTGCCAGAGGATGAAGAACTAGTTTTCTTTAAGCAAGGAGATTTTATAGAACTCTGCGCAGGACCTCATGTACTATCAACTTCAAAGGTAAAAGCCTTTAAGCTATTATCAGTTGCAGGAGCTTACTGGAGAGGCAGCGAAAAAAATAAAATGCTTCAAAGAATATATGGAACGGCATTTGCAAGGAAAAGTGAACTTGATGAATATTTGAATATGCTTGAAGAAGCGAAGAAAAGGGATCATAGAAAACTTGGGAAAGAGCTAAAATTATTTGCTTTAATGGATGAGGGACCAGGATTTCCATTCTTTCTCCCTAATGGTGTAGTTTTAAAAAACAAATTAATTGAGTACTGGAGAGAAATTCATAAGAAGGCAGGTTATGTTGAGATAGAAACTCCTATGGTGTTAAACAAAGAACTTTGGGAAACATCTGGGCATTGGTCTCACTATAAAGAGAACATGTATACAGTCAATATAGATGAAGAAGAATTCGCTATAAAACCAATGAACTGCCCGGGAGGAATGCTTGTATATAAATCAGAAACTCACTCTTACAGGGATCTACCAATAAGAGCGGGAGAACTAGGTAAAGTGCACAGACATGAACTATCTGGAGCTTTGCACGGACTTATGAGAGTTAGAGCATTTACACAGGATGATGCTCACATATTCATGTTGCCAGAGCAGATAAAAGAAGAAATAAAGGGTGTAGTTAAACTTATAAATGAGGTTTATGGAAGGTTAGGGTTTAAATATAGAGTAGAACTTTCAACAAGACCTGAAAATTCTATGGGAAGTGATGAAGAGTGGCAATTAGCAGAAAGCTCACTTCAGGGCGCTCTCACGGAAATGAACATGGATTTTAAGATAAATGAAGGAGACGGGGCATTCTACGGACCTAAAATTGACTTTCACTTGCAAGATAGCATAGGACGGGAATGGCAATGTGGAACTATACAACTAGATTTACAGCTACCACAAAGATTTGACCTTCAATATATTGGCAGTGATGGAGAAAAGCACAGACCAATTGTTATACACAGAGTAATTTTTGGTAGTATAGAAAGATTTATTGGCATTTTGATAGAACATTTTGCAGGCAAGTTCCCAACATGGATATCACCTGTTCAAGTTAAAGTACTGCCTATATCGGAGCAGTATAATGATTATGCAAAAGATGTAGTAAATAAACTGGAAGAAAATAATATCAGAGTTAGTTTAGATGGTAGAGCAGAAAAAATAGGATATAAAATTAGAGATGCTCGAAACGAGAGGTTGCCATATATTATTGTTATTGGTGAAAAAGAAGAAAACTCAGCGAGTATATCCCTTAGAAGTAGAAAGAATGGTGATGAGGGCAATTGCTTACTTGAGGACTTTATTTCAAGAATCATACAGGAAATCGATAGTAAAAGGCTAGATGATTAATTGTAAAAAACATGAAATTTAATTGTGCCATTTCGCTTATGTTATGAATAAGTTATTCTACTGTAAATGTTAAAAATCCTGCTAATAAAATAAATTAGCAGGATTTTTTCTAACATTTATTAATTTTCAGTTTTTAAATTTCTCATATATATTCTAAAAACAAGCTCTTCTAAAAAGTTGAACACACTTGTGGTTATCAAGTATATCCCCACTGCAATTGGAGCTGCTTTAGCAACAAATAAACCAGCTACTGCCATTATTATGATATTACTCTTGCTCATTGTAGCCTGGCCTTTAATTTCTAAAAAAGTTACATATGAAAGCAGGCTTGGGGTTAAGGATACAAGCATATATATCAGTGGAACGATAAAATAACTGTCTGAGATTTTAATACTAGACACCCAAGGTATAAGATATGTACCTACGCTCACAGGGATTTTATTAAATACACTCCACATAGTCATTAATATAGGCAGTTGGAGTAGTGTTACTAAGCACCCCATCATACTTTTTGCACTTTGGACAGATTGTTTTTTAACTTCTGCTTCAAGTTTTTCTTTGTTATCTTTATATTTTTCCTTAAGTTCTTTCATTTTTATAGCAAACCTTTGCTGCTGTTGCATGGATTTTTTTTGTTTGAAAGACATTGGTGAAAGTACTAATCTTACACTTATCGTAAGTAAAACTATTGCTAGGCCCCAATCCCCAGTGAAATTAAAAATTGAATTTAATAAACTACTTAAAAAATTAAAAATGATGTTCATATTTATCCTCCTTCGAATAATTTTGGCTAAAACATCATTTCAATTTTAAAACGATCTGTATATATCCACATACCATATTTCTCATAAATAATATAATCTTCTGGAAGTATTTTCTTTATAAATCCGAGCCACTGAATTAAAATATTTCTTGCAACATTTTCTTCAGTTTTATACTTAAGATTTTTATAGGAGTATACAGTATAAGAGACTATGCTAGCAAAACATATAACTAAAAACATTAACTGAATTAAATTTATTAAGTCATAATTCAACTTACACACCTCCTCACTTGCTATTTTTAAACATTATAACATATATTATGGACAATATTACATTTGTAAAAAACAATAGGATCTTTTCATGAATATTTCTATTTCCTGTAAGTCAATTTTGTCTTTGCCCCCATCCTCTTCGCAAAGGAATATGTGATATTTCCAAAAAAACATTTATACAAAGGAAGGGGGATTTTTGTCGCATATGCAACATCAACTAGTCCAGTTTCTTTCCAATACTTATTGTCATAAAATTCACCCTCAGTTCCAGCATGGCTCATACCACGAAAAATATTATAAACCAATAAATTCACAAATGTTGGAGAATATAACTTCCCACTATCAACGTCCTTGTAGAATTTCTCAGCAACTCTTTCGCATCTTTTAGTCACTTTTTGCGGAGGTTCATACTCTCCGTAACTATTCGATATAACTGGAAGTTCATATCCACGATTAAATCCCCAACACATAAATGTTTCTCTTAAGTATTTGGTACAGCTTTTAGCGCCATTTCCACCTGCAGTGGATACCGCGAGCATCTTCTTTCTGAAAAAGCTTGGTCTATGAGTTTTAAAAGCCAAATGATCTATAAAATTCTTCATCAATGCGCTCACATGATTGCTATAGCAAGGACTCGTAATAATTGTCGCATCATTTTCTTCAATTTTATCAATAAGTTTCTGCACTTCGAAGTGATGAGGGCAACTTTTATTTCCTCTAATAAAGCATGAACTACATCCAGTACAAAAGGGGAGTCCCATTTCTTTTAAATGTACCTCGTCAAAATCTATATTTCTATCTGAAAGTTCTTGCATATGTTTTTTTACTATTTCCACAAGTGCCCAGGTATTTCCTTTATGTGCACTCCCATTGATAATTAGTATTTTCAATTAAATCATCTCCTTCGGAGCTGAAAGATTAACGACTTCAGAAGGGGATTTATACTCCCACTGAAGTCGTTAATCTTTGTTATAGTATGGAACTCCCACTTATATAAGTGGGGGACTTCCCTTCTGAAATGTCGTTAACATCACCACCTATCTAAAGGCTTATTTATAATAGTATAGTATATCTTGTGATTTTTTCCCACACAACCAAAAGTATGCTTCCAATTAGGTAGCATACAATATCTTTTATATCAAATGAAGTTCCGATAATTGTTGAAATCATTTTATTGTTTTGTAAATGTAGCAAATCTACAATATGATAATATTGACCCAATTCTACGGCTGAAGCAAAAAAGAACAGGTAAATGGGCAAAAACTTTATTGGTTTTTGTATAAACCCTCTTATGAAGCTGTACATTAAAATAACTACCAGAATATCTCCAATGTATGGTCGAATAATGGTGTCATTTATAAAAAGTGCAATAATTGTTTCAGTTATCAATAAAATAATAAAACTCAATATATACTTAATGTTTATTTTCATAAAGACCCTCTACTTTCACTCATTTACTTTAAAATAAACAGAAATACTTAAAGTGGTTTTACTCTAAGTCATTCCAATATTACGTTCATTCCTTGTTGCAAACGGCTTATATTTTCCATGATATTATATATTTATACAATGCAATTGAATAACTAGTACCTTTATTATATCGTAAAGCAAACGAATTACCATCATTTTGAATTTATTTTAATTTTAACGACATTTCAGAAGTCAAGTCTCCCACTACTATAAGTGGGAGTTATATACATTAACAAAGAGAAAACTTCAGTGAGAGTATACATATCCTTCTGAAGTCGTTAAGATTGTAGCACCGCAGGTGATGATTTAATGTTATACTTGATGATATATTAAAAATTGGAAATAAAAATACATTTTTTAACCGTAATAACGGTAGGGGGGAAAACTATGAAAAAAAAATCTAATAACTTAATTATCAAACTAATTGTCGGTGTAGCACTAGGGTTAGGTATTGGTTTAGTATGTCCAAAAAGCTTAATGGTTGTAATTGTTACCATTAAATATATACTAGGACAAATAATCTTCTTTGCTGTACCACTTATCATCATTGGATTTATAGCACCATCTATCACTAAGCTAAAACAGAATGCTACAAAAATGTTAGGTATTGCTGTTTTTATAGCTTATGTATCCTCAATTGGTGCTGCAACTATGTCAGCAATCGCTGGATATGCAATTATACCAAGTCTTTCAATAACACCTGCTACTGAGGGATTAAAAGAGCTACCTGCATTAATCTTCAAACTTGATATACCTCAAATTATGCCAGTTATGAGTGCATTAGTATTCTCTATGGTTATTGGATTAGCTGCAACATGGACAAGCGCTAAAACAATTGAAACCGCTTTAGATGAATTTCAAAACATGGTTTTAGAAATTGTTACAAGAATAGTCATTCCTATTCTTCCTGTTTTCATAGCTTCAACATTTGCGACTCTTGCTTATGAGGGATCTGTCACAAAACAACTTCCTATTTTCTTAGGTGTCGTTTTAATAGCAATTGTTGGGCATATTATCTGGCTTACTGCTTTATACGGCATTGCTGGTGTATACGCAGGTAAAAACCCTATGTCTGTTTTAAAACACTATGGTCCTGCATACTTAACAGCAGTTGGGACAATGTCTTCAGCTGCTACACTACCGGTTGCATTATCATGTGCAAAAAAATCAGATTCACTGAGACCGGATATGGTAGACTTTGGTATTCCTCTGTTTGCAAATATTCACCTTTGTGGTTCTGTTTTAACTGAAGTTTTTTTTGTTATGACTGTTTCACAAATTCTTTATGGAAAGCTTCCAAATCTTACATCTATGGTAGTATTCGTTATTCTACTTGGTATTTTCGCAATAGGTGCTCCTGGTGTTCCTGGAGGAACTGTTTTGGCTTCTTTAGGTCTTATCGTAAGCGTTTTAGGTTTCAATGAAACGGGTACTGCACTAATGATTACAATTTTTGCGTTGCAAGATAGCTTTGGTACTGCGTGTAATGTTACTGGGGATGGTGCGTTAACACTGATGCTTACAGGATATGCAAATAAACATAAATTATAAATATATTAAAAGGCCAGGCACATCATGGAATTATTATCTATGATGTGCCTGGTTTTCTAATATGGTAGTTTTTAATATCCATATAAGGACATTAATAGAAAATTGGAGAGGGAAACCTCTCCTTCTTTATTAGCAAAAAGCTGATTGCTATTAGTGTTTTTTATTGGTAAAATATACCGAAGATAATAAAGAAACACTAGAAGTTGTTGCATGGATATATGGTAGTAATATTATTTGTAAAAAATATAGTAACCAGTGGATGCGCCAAAAGCCTAAAGTATTGGCAAAGTATAAAGCACAAAATAAAAACATATAAAGAGGAATTTAATATGAGTAAAATACTAGTTGTTGAAGATACACAAAGGCTTAGAACGGAATTAAAAGTATTATTGGAGCGTTATGGATATGAAGTTATAGCTCCTGAAACATTTGATAATATTATAGATGTTATTAAAATGCAGCAGCCGGAACTTCTGATGCTAGACATTAACCTACCTGTATATGACGGTTATTATATCTGCAGAGAAGTGCGAAGATTTTCAGAAGTTCCAATTATTATAGTAACCAGCCGTGACAGTGACATGGATGAACTTCTGAGCATAAAATTAGGTGCAGATGATTTTATAACAAAGCCATATAACACAGAGATACTATTAGCTAGGGTAAATGCAGTACTAAAACGGAGCGAGGCAGGGAATAAATCTAAAGAGGGGATGGAATGTAGTGGACTTACCATAAATTTATGTAACAGTTCAATGGCAGCAAATGGAGTAAAGATTGACATTACAAAAAATGAACTAATTTTATTGACAAGCCTTATAAAAAGAAAAAATGAAATTGTGTCAAGAGAAGAATTAATGGAAGAGTTATGGTCTGCAGAATATTTTGCTGATGATAATAGCCTTTCTATAAATATGACAAGACTTAGAAAAAAATTAGATGAAATAGGCCTTAAAGAGTTTATTAAAACAAAAAGAGGACAAGGGTACATAGTAGAATGAATATTAGAAAATATTTGAATGATAAGAAGCTATTTCTATGCTGTAATACACTACTTAGCATTCTGTTAATATTGTTCTTGATCTATATTAATATAGAGAGTGTCTGTTTATTCGGTATTTTAATAATCTGGTATTTCCCAATTCTTTTATTTATGACAATTGATTACGTGAAGAAAAAGGAATTTTATGATTGTGTTATTGAAAGTACAGAAAAAATAAATGAATTATATCTGATAAAGGAGACACTTGATGAACCTGACTTTTTCGAAGGAAATATTATATATAGTACATTTGGAAAAATTGAAAAAAGTGTTGTTAATAAAATTTGTGAATACCAGCAGGTGACGGATAATTATAAAGAATATTTAGAAATATGGCTGCATGAAATAAAAACACCATTAGCATCCGCTGAACTTATTATTGACAATAATCCGTCACAGGTGACAAAGAATGTTAAAACTGAATTAAAGCAGATAGAACGTTTACTGAATCAAGTATTGTATTATTCAAAGAGTGAGTATGCTGAGAATGATTATTTAATTAAAAAGCTTTCATTAGAGCGTGTTGTCAAAAAATGTTTTAAGACCTTTGCAAAATCTTTTATTTACAGTAGAATACATTTAGAATTTGACAATCTTGAGGTTTTTGTATATTCGGATGAAAAATGGCTTAATTTTATTTTACAGCAGATTATAACAAATGCTATTAAATATTTAGATAAGGACGAGAAAATCATAAGAGTTACAGCAAAAAAAAGAAATAATCAAATAATACTTACGATTGAAGATAATGGAATTGGTATATCAGAATCGGATATTGAACAGGTTTTTAATCATGGATTTACTGGTGAGAATGGAAGAATTTACGGCGAATCTACAGGTATGGGGCTATATATATGTAAAAAGTTATCAGATAAGTTAAATATAGCTCTTAGCATAGAGTCAACCGGAGGAGAAGGTACAAAATTTAATATAGTATTCCCAGTAGGCGGAACAATGTGTTTTGAGTCATGATAATCATGACTTATTTTTTTGCTCAGTAATCTTTCAAAAATGAAAGATTACTGAAATGTAAATCAATATAGGATTATGTAAATACGTATTATACTTAGTACATAAAGTGTTAGACGAGGAGGAAATAAAAGATGAAAGAAATATTAAAAGTAAGTCATATAGAAAAATATTATGGTACAAAAGGAATGCTGACAAAGGCGTTAGACAGAATTTCATTTAGCGTTAATGAGGGAGAATTTGTTGGAATTATGGGACCATCGGGAAGCGGAAAAACAACGCTGCTTAATTGTATATCAACGATTGATGATATTACAGGTGGTGAAATAAATATTAATGGAACAAGAATAGATGGAATGTCTGAGAATAAATTAGAAAAGTTTAGAAGAGAAGAGTTAGGTTTTATCTTTCAGGATTTAAATCTCCTAGATACATTAACAGCATATGAAAATATAGCACTTGCACTAACGATTCAAAAGAAAAATCCAAAAGAAATAGCAGCAATGATAGAAAATATCTCAGAAAAATTAGGAATAAGAGATATATTAAATAAATATCCGTGTCAGATGTCGGGCGGACAAAAACAGCGTATAGCATGTGCGAGAGCGATTATTTCAAGACCATCCCTTCTTTTAGCTGATGAACCGACGGGAGCTTTGGATTCTAAATCAGCTGCTCAGTTTTTAGATTCATTAGAATATCTAAACCGGGATATGCAGGCAACCATACTAATGGTTACGCATGATGCATTTACAGCAAGCTATGCGAAAAGAATTCTTTTTATAAAAGACGGCAAACTCTTTACAGAGATAAAAAGAGGCAAAGATAGCAGAAAAGATTTTTTTGACAGAGTCATTGAAGTAATAACAGAAATGGGAGGAGAAACCAATCATGTATTTTAAGCTGGTATATAAAAACGTTAAAAAAAGTTTTGGCGATTACCTTATTTACTTTATTACACTGACATTTTCGGTTGCCATGTTTTTTACATTTAATTCATTGGATTCACAGGCTGGATTTTCGCAAATCCAAAGCAGTCAGGAAATGATACTTAATCTTTTGGAAAATATTCTAGGAATCATTTCGCTATTTGTATCAGTAGTCATCGGTTTTTTAGTTATATATGCAAATAATTTTCTGATTAAACGAAGAAAAAATGAGTTTGGTATCTATGGAAGCCTGGGAATGGGACGTAATGATATTTCAAGGATGCTTTTGATGGAAACTTTATTAATTGGAATAATAGCAATGTTTTTCGGTATTATTTTAGGAATATTTGCTTCAAAAGGGTTACAGGTAGTAACAATAGAGATGTTTAGAGGCGACAAATCGCTAGATTTATCAAAATATAAGTTCGTTTTTTCGTGGAGTGCATTACGTAAAACTGCTATATGTTTTGCAAGTATTTTTGCATGTGTTGCCGCATTTAATATTAAGATAATTAAAAAGAATAAGCTGATTAATTTATTATATGATATAAAAAGCGATAAAACAAAATTTATGTCTGTGAAAGCAGGTTTCTTAGCTTTTACATTATCGCTTATTATGTTAGTCATTTCCTATGCAATTATTTTGAATATAGGTCTTAAACCAAAAAATAAATTGTTCTTTGTAAGTTTGGGGTGTGGCGTAATAGGAACATATTTATTCTTTTTATCATTGGGAAGCTTTATAACAGAATGCTTACGTAAAGTAGATAAGCTATATCTAAAAAACATAAATTTATTTACAATAAGGCAGATTGGGAATAAAATAAGTAAAAATGTGATTTCATTGACAATTATCACACTCATGCTTTTTTTAACAATTACGATTTTATCAAGTGGAATTGGTGTGAATAAAGCTATTATTGGGAATTCTAAATTTAACCAGCCTTTTGAGGTTACAATATATGGATTAGCAGATAAAAAAGCAGCATTAGAAATAATGAATAATAAAGACACGGTTATTAAAGACGACATAAAGGAAATCTATGCATATGAAGTTTATGAAAGTGGAATTCAGATTAAAAGTTTAATGAGTGACGAATATTTATCAGACATTACTAAAAATGACATGAAATTATTAAACACACAGCAGCAGATTGCAGTTATGAAACTGTCAGATTATAATAATTTGATTGGCATGGAAGGCAGAGAAAAATTACAGATTGATGATAAATCTTACGCAATCTGTTCTAACAATAAAATTGTTGTGAATGGATTAAAAGGAAAAGCTAATGAGATCTCAATAAATGGAAAGCAGTTTAAGTCAGAAAAAGATGAGTGTTTATATAGCAATTTTAGTAATATAAATGATCCAGCCTCGACAGCAATCATTATTTTAGCCGATGATCAAGTGAAAAACTTTAATGCGAGCATGGGCGGCCTTGTAATTAATACATTTAAGGATTTAGACATTGCGGTTATTGATAAGTATGATAATGAATTATTAAATTACGGTAATTACATTGCTGCATGTCGTGTAATGAGACAGATTGGAAATTTAACAACATCAATGTTGGCTTCTTTTGTGGGAATATATGTAGGCATAATCTTTTTAGTGTCAAGCGGCGCCATACTTGCAATTCAGGAGTTGTCAGAAGCGAGTGATAGCAAAAGAAGATATAAAATGCTTCGAAAACTTGGGGTTGGAAGAAAACAGGTTAATAACAGTATATTAGCGCAGATTTTGGTTTACTTCTTGGTTCCATTTGCAATGGCATTATTACACTCATGTGTCGCATTAAAAGTTATCGGTAAGCTTATTAAACAGTTGGGCACAACGAATATGATGACAAATATTATTATTGTTTCTGCTATTGTATGCTGTATATATGGAATATATTTAATGATAACTTATGCAGGTGCTAAAAGAATGAATAAGTAGTATGGGAATGTGCAACCATGGGTGCTGATTGAATGAGGCCAACTTAGAGATTTAGCAACCTTAGATGAATACAGAAAACATTTAACTAATCTGAAAAAATAGGTAGGCAACATAGTATTCTATGATGTTATATCTGTTTTTTTAGATTAGTATTTTATTAAGCTTTTAAAATATAACATAAGAATATATTATTGTAACAATAGTTTGTGATAGAGGTTGCTATTAAAAAAGTGAAATTTATGTAATGAAATGAAAAAATTTACGTATTAACATATGAGATTACTTGGCCGGGTAAAAAACAAAGAAGGGAGGGCTTTAAAAAGATGAAGCAACTTGCATTGTGTGATATTTCATATAAAAAAGAAGTTACAGAAGAATTATGTAAAGAAGATATTGCTCATATTTTTGAAATCTATTACAAAAGAGTTTTCAACTATATGTATTATCGCGTTAATAGCATTGAAACGTCAGAAGACCTTACAAGTCAGGTTTTTGAAAAAATAATGTTTAAAATAGACATGTATTCTAAACATAAGTCACCTTTTGAGGTGTGGATGTTTGCTATAGCTAGAAACATAGTAAATGATTATTTTAGAAGCTTAAAAAAGCATAAATTATTCTCTATTGACACAATTAAGGACTTGGTATCAAAAGGAAAAACTCCAGAAGAGATAATATTATCAGCAGAAAGTAACAGTGAACTTTCAAAGGCTTTGAAGATGTTAAATGAAAGGGATCGAAATATTGTTTCTCTTAAGTTCGGTGCAAATCTTAAAAATCAGGAGATAGCACAAATATTAGATATTACAGAAGGCAATGTTGGAGTAATACTTTATAGAACAATGAAAAAGCTAAAAAAGAAAATTGAGGAAGAGAGGGAACAATATGAGCAATAAGAAAATTGAAGATAAGTTTTCTAGAGAAATAGATGCTTATTTTAATGGGATAGAGGATAAGAAAAAAATAGAACAAAGTGAATATAGCGAACTTTTAGAATTTAGCAAGAGTATGTCAAAAGAAGATTTCAGTAAAGATAGCGATAAAAAAGGGGTATTTAATAAAACTTTGAAAAGTATAAATGAAAATAAAGGAGAGAATATTATGAAGAAATCAAATAAATTTAAAAAAACTACTATTGCAGTAGCAGCAATATGTATAATAAGCGTTTCTGTAATGCAAACATCCTTCGCTCAAGATATAGCTGAGAAAGTAATAAAAACTATATCTTTAGGACATATAAGTGTTATACAAACGGAACCATCAAAAATAAAAGAGATGAGACTTACGGATGAGTATAAAGGCAAAGTTTTTGATAAACAAGGAAAGCAAGTACAAGTAGTTACGAAGGACAATTGCAACGAATTATTCACAGCAAAAGGTGAAAAAATTGCTCATATGCAGAATGGAAAAATAATAACTGTAGCTGAGCAAGAAAAAATGGACAAAGAAAGGGAAAAAGGCGTAGTTGAAGTAAAAGATTCTAGTAAATTAAATGAATATACTTGCTTTGATGTTAAGCTTCCAACGTTTTTGCCAGAAGGATATAAATTTGATAGAGCAGAATTTTATATGGAGAAGAATGAAACAAAAGTTAAAAATAGTAAATATATTGAGTTGTATTTCACTAATGAGAAATCTGGAGAATGTATACATGTGCAACAAAGGTTTCCAGATGGAACCACTAAAGGTGAACTTTCAACAGACGGTACAATTGAAAAAACGAAAATTAATGGTGCAAATGCTGTAATAAGTAATAATAGAAGCATTGATTGGGAAACTAAAACTGCGATTTATTTTTTAGCGGGTAAAGATGCAGGAATTACAAAGAGTGAATTAATAAAGATTGCAGAATCTATTAAATAATCATTAAGGCATATGAAAATAAATCACAAGTAAGGGATATTACCATACTTGTGATTTATTTATTTTTTTTAATGTATGATCTTTATTTATGAAAAAAATGTTCCAATGTGTGGTAAAAAATGATAATATTACATAAAGGATTGAGAAGCGGTTGTATTTTGTGACGAAGGTGTCATAAACAAATATAAAATAGATTGAAATATATAAAGGAAGCGTCTGTGTGAAAAAGTATGAATATAAATGCGTCTTTATAGCAGGGGCTGGTGAAAGAACAACAGAGATGATGAATTAATGTGGAAAAGAAGGGTGGGGGTTTGTTAGGCCTTCGTAGTGTTGGCATTATTATAAAAGATTAATTGAAAATCACTTTAGGGTCAAAATATGAATCAATCGAGGGAGACGGAATTGAATAATCAAAATGATAATATTAATAAAGCATTACTTGTGATAGATATACAGGAGGATGCTACAGGAAAAACAGCAAAACGACCATATAAAAATTCACAAGAACTTATTAGTAATGTGAATTTAGTTATTGAAAGTAGTGAAAAGAAAGGAATTACTGTTATATATATAAAGCATGAAATAAATAGTAATTTTTTAAATAAAATTGTAATCAGAAACAGATTTATCAAAGGAACGCAGGGAAGTGAGATAGATTCAAGAATAAAGATTGTTAATAATTATATTTATTCAAAAGATAAAGGAAATGCTTTTTCAAATCCTAAATTAGATAGTTTCCTTAAACAAAATCATATCAATGAAGTCTTTATTGTTGGATTAGATGCAACTGCATGTGTATACAGGACATCAATAGGAGCAATAGATAAAGGATATAAATCAATAGTTTTAGAGGATGTAATAGTAACCTCAAATATGAGGAAGATGCCAAAAATATTAGAAAAGTATGAGAACGAAGGGATACTCTTAACTACAATTCAAAAGTTTAAACAAAATAAATAATGAGTTCCTTAGAGTACAATTTTCTTTAAAGGGTACAAGTATAAAATTTATACTTAATAAGACTCATTTTTCATAAAGAGTAGATTAATCCTAAATATACGATTGATGAACAATCGTAAAAAAATGTGTCGTAAGAGTAAGACAATATAAATGAAGGGAGTTAAATATGGTTATTCCAAATTCAGGTAAAGTATATCCAAGAAGTAATGATTACCAAACAATATATCTTAAAAATGTAATTACAAGAGATAATATAAGAGTTGGAGATTATACAATATATAATGATTATTATAGTGATCCAAGGGATTTTGAAAAAAATAATGTATTATATCAGTATCCTGTAAACAATGATAAGTTAATAATTGGGAAGTTTTGTTCAATTGCATGTAAAGCGAAGTTTCTCATGACAAGTGGAAATCACACAATGAAATCAATATCTACTTATACATTTCCAATATTTTATGAGGAATGGGGTTTAGACGTCAGTAATGTAACAGATGCTTGGGATAATAAAGGAGATATTGTAATTGGCAATGATGTGTGGATAGGTTATGACGCTATAATTATGTCAGGTGTGAAAATTGGTGATGGTGCAATTATTGGAACCAGAGCAATAGTTACTAAAGATGTTCCACCTTATACTATTGTTGGAGGCATACCTGCAAAAGTTATAAAGAAAAGGTTTAGTGATGATATAATTTTAAAATTATTGAAAATTAAGTGGTGGGATTGGACAGATGAAAAAATCCAAGCAAATATTAAATATATTCAATCAGGAAACATTGATAAGTTAAATAGAAGGAAACTTAAGGGAATGTAGAAAAATAAATGAACAATACTGGTCACAATGAAATGCCAAGGCTGAGTGTTACTGCCAGATGGAGCAAGTCTTGCACTCTCAAGTAGTTGTGTTATTTTTTCATTTCCAACTGGTTTATCAATATATTTCCTTATACTTCTACGCTCTGTAATTTCTTTTATCATAGTTTTAGATGCCTCCTTAATATATATAGTGTAGCACAGGCTACACTATATCCCTGTTAATATAATATTTAAAATTGATACGTAATATTAGGCCTTTACGAGCACTTTTGTAATTTCAGAGATGTACATTGTATGATAATCCTTGTTTGGATACCATTTTGCATCATTCTCTTTGGACTCGAAATTTTCAGGCGGCATGGCACAATGATATACCTTCCTACAAACAATTATCATGTTTGCTTCTTCAAAGGATACTGTATCGTCAACAAAATAAGGAGTGAGTCCAGCTTCGGTTACCTTATCTGTGTCTCTTCCTGAAATGCTACCACATATATTTAGGGCTTTCCTATACTTCTCATCAAAAAAAGCAATCGTAAACATGTCATTTGCATCGATAAATTCTTTCGTATATCTCTGAGGCCTTATGTATGTGGTAACAACATTCATTCCCCAATATACACCAACACCACCCCAACTAGCAGTCATTGTATTAAATTTCTCCTTATTCCCTGCTGTTATCAGCAGCCATTCTTTCCCGATTTTTGTGAAAGGGTTGAACTGTAATTCCTCGACTTTAATTTCTTTAAACATAATTGTCCTCCTGTAAATTTTTTTATAGTTTATAACAAATAATTAACTTATGCATTATATAACCATATTAACATATACAAGCATGCAGACCAACTCTTAAAACTTTTATTATACAATTTATACATAATTATGTTAACTGCTTGAATAACTATAGGGATATATCATATAATTGAATAAAGATATAATGTAAGGTTTTATTTGAAAGCGTACATTCATTTTTGTTTAAAGCATTGGCATCATCAATCGCAAATCAGTAATAATTGAACAAGTGGTGAAGGCGGTAAGTAATATACTATACGAATAGGAGTGGAAATTATGTTTGAAATCATAGATAATAAAAAGGAATCACTAGATGGCAAGAGACCCTTGAGTAGAATTGCTGTAGAAAATTTAAAAAAATATTTTGATGTGGAACTAACATATAATTCTAATGCGATAGAAGGAAATACTCTGACAATAACTGAAACTAAAGTAATCTTGGAGGATGGCTTAACTATAGGAAAAGGTAAGAGCTTAAAAGAACATTTAGAAGTAATTAACCACAAGGAAGCAATTGATTATGTAGAAGACATTGTAAGTGAAGATACGGATATATCAGAAAGGGTTATTAAAGACTTACATTACTTAATATTGAAAAGTATAGATAATAAGTATGCTGGAGAATATAGACAAAATAATGCAATTATCAGTGGTAGCAAGCATATACCTGTAGAACATTTTTTAGTGAAAGAAAAAATGACAGTAATAAAAAGCCATGGTTACTTCTGTTTTATGAAGTATTCATGGTTATTTTAATTTAGATTTAATTTCATCTATAGAATATGGTATATTATAGGTAGATTATAGGAGTATGAACGATAATTCGTAAAATCATTAAGGGGGATGCTATGTATAAAATATTGATAATTGAAGACGAAGAGAAAATTAGAGATATAATAAAAGAATCTCTTTGTAAATGGGGTTTTGAAGCCTATGCAGTTAATAACTTCAATAATGTATTTGAAGAATTTGTGAAGGTAAAGCCGGAACTTGTTCTAATGGATGTAAATCTGCCTGCTTTTGATGGATTTTATTGGTGTAATAAAATTAGAAATGTTTCTAAGGTGCCAGTAATATTTTTATCTTCAAGAAGTACAAATATGGATGTTATTATGGCAGTGAATACGGGTGCGGATGATTACATTACAAAACCTTTTTCTCTGGATATACTTATGGCAAAAATAAATGCAATTTTACGTAGGACCTATTCTTATGGAGATACAAGTTTGGATACTATTGATTATAAAGGCGCTGTGCTATCATTAAGGGATAACACCCTTTACGTAGGCGAAAAATCAATTGAACTAACCAAAAATGAATTTAAAATATTATATGTATTAATGAAAAAGCATGAAACCATAGTAAGCCGCGAGGATATAATGCAAGAACTTTGGCAAGATGAAAACTTCATCGATGACAATACACTAACAGTTAATATAAACAGACTGAGAAAAAAGCTAAAAGAAATTGGTCTTATAGATTTTATTAAGACCATTATAAATCAAGGATATGTTATTAAATGAGCTTTATTAAATATTTAAAGGAGAACCTAAAGCTTTTAGTATTTTACTTTCTTCTCATGGCTTTTATTTCATTAACTATATGTTTTGACAGAAAAAATCGCGTACTTACTTCTAATTTACTTTACATAATATTTGTTTCTTTTTTCATGTTAATAATTTATATTAGTATAGATTATTATGAAAAATCCCAGCATATTAAAAAGCTTTTATTCGTTAAAAATTCAGAAGATAAAACTCCTATTTTACCGGGTCCAATAGATTATAAAGATGAAATATATGCTCAAATAATTCAGATGATTTATGAAGATTTCCTGAAAATTGCAAGAAGCACGGAAACAGATTTCAAAGAAAATGCAGAGTTTATGACTGCGTGGGTTCATGAAATTAAAACTCCAATTACTACATCAAAGTTATTGATTGAGAGCACAGGCGCTACATCTTCATCCTTAAAAGAAGAACTTGAAAAGATTGAGGATTATGTTGAAAAGGTACTTTATTATTCAAGAAGTAATAATTTTTCTGAAGATTATATCCTTTCAGAAGTGAGTATCAACAAAGTAATTAAAGAAAGTATTAAAAAACATTCAATTATATTTATAAAAAAACATATTAAATTAATAAATAATGTACCTGAACCCCTTATTATAGATACCGATAAAAAGTGGTTGCTTTTCATAATTGATCAACTCCTTTCAAATTCATTAAAATATACCAGCAATGGTGGAAGCATAATATTTAAACATATTAAAGCCACAAAAGAGGTTTTATTAATAGTAGAAGATACGGGAATAGGCATTAAAAGTGAAGATATAAATAGATTATTTAAAAAGTCTTTTACAGGTTTTAACGGAAGAAACGAAAACTTAAAAGCTAGTGGAATGGGTTTGTACCTTTCTCAAAAAATTGCTAAAAAACTTGGCCATTATATTACCCTAGAATCAGAATATGGTAAAGGCACCAAAGTAATTATTCATTTTCTAAAATGGGATAATTACTATGATGTTACAAAAATGTAAGGTGAAAGAGCAAAATGTAAGCCAAAGCAATGGCGGTATATTTTGCTTTTTTGTATACTAAGAGTGTAAAGCATATTCAAAATAATTAACATTAACGACATTTCAGAAGGGAAGTCACCCACTTCTATAAGTGGGTGTTACATACTATAACAAAGAAAAAACTTCAGTGGAAGTATAAAACTCCTTCTGAAGTCGTTGATGCTATAGCTTCGCAGAAGATAATTTAACGGGGGGTATTTATAATGACAGAAGTATTAAAGATAGAAAATCTAAGAAAAGTTTACGGATCAAAATTTGGTGGTGTAAAATATACAGCACTTGATGATATAAATTTGAAAGTAGAAAATGGTGAATTTGTAGCAATAATGGGACCATCTGGTTCAGGAAAAACAACCTTTTTAAATGCAATATCAACTATTGATAAACCAACCTCAGGAAGTGTAATAATTCATGGTGATGACATAACCAAACTAAAGGAGCCCAATTTGTCTAAATTTAGAAGAGAAAAACTTGGATTTATATTCCAAGACTTTAATTTGCTTGATACTATGACTCTAAAGGAAAATATTGTACTGCCTTTAGCTCTTGCAAAAACTCCTTATAAGATTATAAAGACAAAGTTACAAGACATAAGTATTAAGCTTGGCATTAGGGACATATTAAGCAAATATCCTTATGAGGTATCAGGAGGACAAAAGCAAAGAGCAGCGGCCGCAAGAGCAATGATTACTGAGCCTTCTATGGTGCTCGCTGATGAACCTACAGGTGCTTTAGATTCCAAATCTTCCAAAGAATTGCTCGGATGCCTTGAGAATTTAAATGAAAAAAATAAAGCTACAATTCTTATGGTTACTCATGATGCCTTTGCAGCATCTTATTGCACGCGAATTGTATTTATTAAAGATGGTAAACTATTTAATGAAATTTATAAAGGGGATAAATCAAGGAAGGATTTCTATCAAAATATATTAAAGATTCTTTCAGTCATAGGAGGTGGTACAGATGACCTTAATTAGCATGGCTGTAAACAATATAAGGAAAAACTTTAAAAATTACTGGACATTTTTTCTAAGTTCTACCTTCAGTGTTTTTGCATTATATCTTTTTATGTCTATTGTAAATAATAGTGATGTAAAAGTCCAACTAGGAGAGATGAAAAGCTGTATGAGTATATTTATCATTGCTGCCTACATGATTGCAGCTTTCTCAGCGTTTTTTATATGGTATTCTAATTCTTTCCTTATAAAATCAAGGAAAAAAGAGTTTGCAACTTATATGTTACTAGGCATGTCCAAAAAGCAGGTAGTAACATTAAACATTATAGAAAATTTAATAACTATATTTGGTGCCTTTTGCAGCGGAATTTGTTTAGGACTAATTTTCAATAAATTTTTTATAATGCTATTATATGTAATGATAAGAGTTACAGGTGATGTGCCTTTTCAGATTAGTTTAGAAGCTTTAAAATTTTGCTCTATTGTATTTGGAGCTATGTTTATAATAATTAGTATTCACGGTTCTAAGCTTATATACAGGGATAACCTTATAGATCTTTTCAATTCATCAAAAAAAGCTGAAAAAGGTTTAAAAGTATCCTTTTTAACCCTAATAATTAGCATCCTTTCTTTAGTTTTCTTAGGCTATGGATATTATATGGCTATTAGAAAGGTTGCTGCTGATATTCGCCTAGCTCCCTTGATAATATTGTTAGTTGTTATCGGAACTATATTATTTTTTACAAGCTTTACTTCT
This sequence comes from Clostridium sp. CM041, assembly GCF_055081035.1. Taxonomy (NCBI): domain Bacteria; kingdom Bacillati; phylum Bacillota; class Clostridia; order Eubacteriales; family Clostridiaceae; genus Clostridium; species Clostridium sp. CM041. Next base: position 1,038,495 of record NZ_CM143648.1, on the reverse strand, counting down.
TTAATTATTTATATTAGTAAAAAGAATGAAAAAAGTCTCTTTAAAGGAACAAAACTTATATATATTTCACAACTTTACTATAGATATAAAGGTAATGTAGGTACCCTAAGTGTAATAGCAGTTACAACTACTGTAGCTCTTTGTGCCATGATTTTCTGCTTTGGACTTCTTAATCAAGTTGAAGAAAATTCAAGAAATATGAGACCATTTTCAATAGAATATGCAAATGGTACTAATAATACAGATAAAATCTTTGAGGATACTATTAAAAATCACAAAAAGGTTTCAGTTGTATATAAGGATAATATGGAGTTTCTTAAGGTAAAAACTAAAGATTACCTGCTTGGCAGTCATGAATTTTTAGTTTTAAACGAAAGTAAATTTAATGAAATTAATAGTCATGAAAAATCGGACATAAAAATAAATTTGAAAAATGATAGGGATTGCTATTTCTTTCAAATAGCCATGGCTGTTACTAATAAAAGCGTGATTGGTAAAGAGGTTAAATTAATGGGGGGAGGTAGTGACTATAATCTAAAGATAACTGATACTGATATGAAATACTTTATGGCACTTGATAACTCTAAACCAACGTTTGTTGTTAAGGACAGTGTCTACTCTCAAATTAAAAATACAATTTCTAAAGAGAATACCTATAAAGTAACGGGATATATACTTAATAATGATTTCTTTTCAGAAAATTTTATTAAAGACCTTAAAAGCAAAATACCTTCTGAAAATAAGCTTTTAACCTTCTATGAACATTTTACAGATGGCATAACGTTAGCGGGTATGATGGCCTTCAGTGGATTATTCATTGGATTAGTATTTCTTACAGCTACAGGCAGCATTATATATTTTAAAATGTCCATGGAAGCTGAGGAGGATAAAAACAAATTCATAATTCTTAAAAATATAGGGGCTAGTAAAGCTGAAATAACAAAAGCTATCTCAAAGGAACTAATGATTTTATTTGGAGTACCCTTCGTTATGGCAACGATAAATTCTTTTGCTGCATCAATTCCAATTGGAAAAATGGTTACAATTAATATTACTAAAGAGTTTATTATTATAATTTTGGTTTATGCAGTGCTTTATAGTATATACTATTTAATAACTTTAAAATCCTATATTAAAATTATAAGTAGATAACATTAAGATAGAAGGGTAAATTATCTTCAGCGAAACTATATTGACGACTTCAGAAGAAGAGTTAGACTCCTACTGAAGTTATCTCTTTATGATTAAATAATCATTTCATATAATAAAGGGTATCTTGAGCTAAATCCTTATTATATGAAATGATTTTTCTTTTATTTATAAAAGAAATTATACAAGCATTACTGATTATTTGAACAATCCCATTCTTGTTAGAAAGGGGTTTATTAACAGTAGTATAATTAATAATAATGCCATTTTACCGAAAACACTTCTTAAAATTTTATTTAATTTAGGATAATTTGTTTTACTGCTATAATTTCCTACTGTAAGAAAAGCTAATGTAATAATGCTATCTGTAATTTTAAAATATAATGTATTTGTTATTCCAATTTGTTTCATAAAAAAGGAGCCTAAATAAACATCTCCTATGGTTAATGCAAGTAATGTTCCAACAAATACAATACCGATACTAAATACAGATAAAAATTTCTTGATTGTAAAATTATTGCCAATATTAACAATAGCCTGTTCTGAAGTTCCTTCTATATCCTCATACTTATGATTATAATAGGTGTAGCAAGAATGATTAGTAATAAACATTAGTAATATTATTATAGTACATAGTTTATACGCCTCTATTGGATATATATACGTAATTAATGCTAAGATTCCAATCAAAACAAAGAGGATATTAATTGCAAGTTCGGATGATTTTTGACTTATCTCAAAGAACCTTTCATCATAAGTTTGTTCAAAATGTTTTTTACCATTATTATTTTTATGGGTATTCCTATTTGGCAAATATGTTATTATCCCCGCTATAATAGATCCTGACCCTATAACAAACATTAAGTTATTATTAAAATAATATTTGCTTGAAAAAACAAAAGTTAAGCCTATAATAATCTCAAATATAGACAGATAATATCGTAGTGCATAGTTTTTTAATAGGCCATTAAAGTCGAGGCACTTAATCATGTTCCTGTTTCACTAAATCCTGCTCAAAAAAATGTTATGTTATATTCGTTTATGTAAATTATATTAGAAAAAAATATTGACAACAGTATGATATTTACAGATAATATGGTTAGTGTACATGGAGCGTATGGTGTGTATTAAACACATTAACAGTTAGTTAGGAGATGTAATATTCATGCAAGATTTAAAAGCAAGATTAATTGAATCAATTATGCATTCTATTATTATAATGATAATCTCATTGTTCATAACATATCTAATCATTATAAATTTATCTAATATATTTTGGATGTCAATGATCTCTATAATTGGAGCTATATTTTTAATAATTTATATTAAAAAGCCATACGACAAAGAATGTTTAATCATTAATAGTTGGTTATGTATGATATTTGCAATTTTTATTGGAATCTTAATTGGAAAGATTGTTCCATTATCAAATTTAATTGGAGTAAGTATCGGAATACCAGTATTCGATATAATCAGTTTTATGAAAATCGGTTCAAAAACTACAAATGCTAAAGTTATGTCAAATAAAAATTTAATGTCAAAATTAATAGTATATGGGAAGTCATTTAAAAATAATAATCCAATACCAACAAAAGGGTTAGGGGATTTTTTATTTTATACAATACTACTTTCAGGCATATATAAAGTAAGTAATGATTCTAATTTTGTATTTTATGGGGCATGTTTAATATTTTTAGGATGTGCAATAAATTGGATTATAGTTTGTTTTATATATAATAAGAAATGGTATAAGGGGTTCCCAGCAACATTTATCCCTCTTATGTCACTATTACCATTATTTTTGAAGCTTGTAAATTGAATGTTTAGTTCATAAATATTGTTAACATAGCTTTATAATAATCAATAAAAAGTGCCTGTTTCATTGCCAACTATTGAAATGGACATATTATATATATAATATGCCCCCTATCAATAGTTAATTATAAAGTCTTCCTAATGCGTCTGCTCCAAGTATAGCTGCATATACATCATCTGCAGTAACCGCAAATGGCATATTATGAATAGTTTCTCCCACTGCGCAGGAAGTTTCAGCGACCCTTCTTATATCTTCTTCTTTTATTTCTTTGATTCCCATTTCTTCTAAAGTAACAGGCAATCCTAAATCAATACAAATGCCTATAACATCATCGAGTTCTTCTTGTGGGCTATTTTCTAAAACTAATTGAGCTAGTAATCCAAAGGCTACTTTTTCTCCATGATATAAGTGATGACATTCCTCAAGAACTGTGAAACCATTATGAATTGCATGAGCAGCTGCTAGCCCACCACTCTCAGCTCATGTTCATCCTACACAGGGGTGGCTTGCGTATAACAAAGAGCTTAAACAACATCCAGGATCATTAAATATCTTAAATCAATCAAAGATGTATGATCCTGAAATTGTATTCTTTGCAGATGATTTAGAAAAATATGGAGAAGACTTAACATTTGAAATGGCTTCGCCAGAAGGATTTGTATTCTTTACTAAGTTTTCAACAAAAGATTTTAACTTTGCCACAAGACGGTTATTACATAATGGAGATCAAAAGGTTGCTGCTTTTGTTTTACCGGGAGCATGTAGACCTGAAGGATTTAATGCAGCAAAAGAAAATGGAAGCTTAATTTATTTAAAACCACAGGAGCAAAGGACATTTAAAGTTATAACAGGAAAAAAATAAGATATATGTAAACAAAAAAGAATACTAATAGCGGAGTTTTATAAATGAATATAGCAGTTATTGGTTCAAATATGGTAGATTTAATAACTTACATTGATCGAATGCCAAAAGAGGGTGAAACTTTAGAAGCACCAGATTTTAAAATGGGGTGCGGTGGTAAAGGAGCAAATCAAGCGGTTGCAGCCTCAAAATTTAAATCTGATGTTATGATGGTAAGTAAAGTGGGAGATGATCTTATCGGTGAAAATACTATTAAAAACTTAAAAGATAATGACATTAATACTGAGTTTGTCACCATTCAAAAAAATCAGGCAAGTGGAGTTGCACCTATTTTTGTTGATAAAAACTCTAAAAATAGTATTTTAATTATTAAGGGGGCAAATAAAAACTTATCTCCTCAAGATACCAATACCTCCAACTAAAAAAGTATTTTAAGTTACACAATGCATTTTCATGCAATGGCATTGGTAAAACAAAAGAAGTAGTTTATGGCTAAATAGTGCTGCAACTATCTCTGATAATAAGTTGTGTTTTCAATTTAATTTTGATAAACTTTTGATTGTTATTGTTATCATCAATTATGTCCAAAAGCATTTTTGAAGCATTTTCACCAAGTAAATACATATTTTGATCTACCGTTGTAAGTTTTGGATGTACTATGCTTGAGATATAACTATTATCAAACCCAATTATTGAAACATCGTTAGGGACATCAAAATTCAGTATTTTACATGCATTCATAACTCCTAGAGCCATTAAATCATTACAGGCAAATACAGCTACAGGTAATTTTATTTCTTTTAATTTCTTATTCATTACATTCATTGTTCCATCCACAGTTTCATAACTATTTCCTTCACCAATATCTATAATTTTCTTCTTAACAATTAATTTATTTTCTTCCATGAATTTATTATAAACATCCTCTTTTATATCGTATGAATAACTTTCTTTGCCTCTTACAAATATTATATTTTTATGCCCAAGTTCTAAAAGATATTGCATCGCCTGTCTTGCGCCACTTGCTTCATCATTAAGTACAAAATTACAATTTATATTATCATTGTATCCATTGATTGAAACCAGCGGGATATCTTTGCTAACTGTCTCATAATAGCCATTTTTCATATTTTCAGTTTTGGGATCGATAACTATAATGCCATCTACTTGCCTGCCCATAAGCGATTTTATATATTTTATTTCATCAGCAGCGTTATCATCTGTATCACAAAGATAAATTGAATAACCGTTTATCCTGAGATTATGTTCAATAGCGTTAATTACAGTTGGAAAAAAAATATTAGTTATACTTGGAACTAAAATGCCTATTGTTTTTGTGTTTTGACAAATTAATGACCTTGCCAATGTATTAGGAGTGAAATTTAATTTTTTTACAGCCTGCTCAACTCTAATTCTGGTTTCCTCTTTAACAGGATAATTTTTATTTATAACTCTGGATACAGTACTCATAGAAACATTAGCTTCCCTTGCAACATCACTTATATTAACTTTCATTAGTTATCCCCCTTATAAAATTAATATATTATACATAATAAATTGTACTAAATAAACTAAATATTGTACAGTATATCAACAACTAATTTGTTTTTCTTGGAAAGAAAAACAGATGAGCCATTGATTATTAATATAAATGTGATAAAATTAAACTATATAGAAAACCTTTTCTTTTGTAGAATTTAATTATCCTAGGAGGTTATATATGAAGATATTAGTTTGTGATGGCATGTGTTGGAATAATATTTGGAAAAGGAAGTGTATATTATGATTTATAAAGATATTTTCAAAGGGATTGAATGTATTGTATTAGAAAATAAAATATTAAAAATAGTAGCACTTCCAAGTATAGGTGGAAAAATAGCATCAATATATAATAAAGAGAAAGATTTTGAACTTCTTTTTCAAAATAAAAATAATGAATACATACATCCCAAATTGGGTGATGATTTTGATGGATTTGATGCTTCAGGCTTTGATGATGCATTCCCAACTATAGATATTTCTGAAGTAAGCCATTGTGGTGAAAAAATTATCTATCCTGATCATGGAGAAATATGGAGTTCCTCATTGGATTATAAAATATCAGATAACGATGTTGAACTTTTTGTTCAAAGCTCTATACTTCCCTATTATTACAAAAAAACAATTTCACTTAGCAATGAAAAATTAAATATTGTATATCATATTGAGAATACAGGATCTGAATCATTTCCATGTATTTGGGCAATGCACTGTCTTGTGAATTGTGAGGAAAATATGGAACTTAATTTTCCAAAAGCAACAACTGAAGTATTGAATGTTCAAGATAGTATTAATCTAGGTAAAAAAAACACCTTACATCAATATCCAATAACAAAAGATACTAGTAGTCAAGATTATTATTTAAACAAAGTTTGTAAAAAATCTTGCAACAATACTGAAAAATATTATGTGAATGGTGAAGTAACAGAAGGTAAATGTTCAATATATTATCCGATTCACAGTATACGCTACTGCGTTAATTTTGATAAGGATAAAATGCCATACCTAGGGTTTTGGGTTACAGAAGGTGGTTTTAGAGGAGATTATAATTGTGCTTTTGAACCAACAAATGGATTTTATGATGGTATAGAAATAGCTAAAAACAGCGAGAAATTATTTTATCTATCTCCTGATAAGCCTTTAGATTTTACAATATCATTGAGTCTTAAAAATACTCAATAAAAATATAAAAGGGTTTAAATAGTGAGGAGGTATCTCAAAATTATATTTTGAGATACCTCCTTATTATTGATTTAATTATTTACTTAATGAAGTTTTAGTTTCAATTTTTTTAGTCTTGTTTGAAACTTTTCTTTTTATAAATATTACTGTAAGTGTTGTTATAATGCCTAGAATTAAAATGTACATAAAAGTACTAAATGTAAATCCATTAACTGAGGCGATACCAAGTTTTGAAAATACTATGTACATTGATATCATAAGAAATACGACTACTCCACCTGCTTCGTGACGATGATCCCAAGGCTCTATATTAACCACATTTTTTATTTTCATTACGTATGGAGTTGTTCTAGGTTTAAATTTACCTATTACCAGCATAAGTAGACAACTGATTACAAATAATATTGCTAGTTGATAAAGAAAATTTAAATCTGGCTTAATTATTAACTGTAATATACCATAAGTTCCTACGAAAAATACTAGTGATATTTTTGCTGCAATTGCAGGAACCCGTTTCGTAACATAACCGATAAATACTATAGCAAATATAGGGACATTGAAAAATCCATTTATTATTTGTAAATATTGAAATAATCCTTGTGGTACATACATTATAAATGGTCCTATAAACATTGATACAATTGCTATTATTATGCCGAAGTATTTAGATTTAGAAACAACTTCTTTATCACTCTTACCCTTTCCAAAGATAGGGCCATATACATTCAAAGCAAACAGTGTTGATGCACTATTCAAAACTCCGGTAAAAGTACTTAATACTGCACCAAACATTGCTGCTGCAAAGAATCCTGTTAAGGGTTTAGGCAGTGCAACATTAACTAGTTTTGAATACATAAGATCAGGATTTTTTGCTGATCCTCCAAATATTTGAAAAGCTATAATTCCTGGTATAATTACAATGAAAGGCGTCATTACTTTTAAAAAACCTGCCAATATTACTCCTTTTTGACCTTCTTTAAGGTTTTTAGCTGCAAGAGCTCTTTGTATTATAGATTGATCGGTTCCCCAATAATAAAGATTAACTAATAATAACCCTGTAAATGCAGCACCAAAAGGAACAGGATCTGTTGATGAACCTACCGCATTAAATTTTTCTGGTGCAGTCATAACAAAATTTGATAACCCCTTAGAAAAACTTCCTTTACCTAGATATAATATTCCAAAGAAAGGTACCATTAAACCACCAATGGCAAGTGCAATTCCATTTAATGTATCAGCTATCGCCAACGCTTTTAATCCACCGATTATTGCATAGAAAAAACCAATTATACCTATAACCCATACTGTAACCCATATACTCATCTCATAACTTATTCCAAAAGTATTTTGCAAATCAAATATTTGGCTCAACGCAATAGCTCCGGAATAAAGTGTAGTAGGAAGTAAATTTAATACATACAACAATAAAAACAATATTGAAACGCTTTTTTTAACACCAGAGTCATATCTGTCCTCAAGAAAATCTGGTACTGTTGTTATACCTTGTTTCAAATATCTTGGTAATAAAAACATAGCTACAACCACAAGTACAAGTCCAGAGGTAACTTCATATGCCATATTGCTCATATTCCCACTATAAGATTGTGCACTCATACCAACAAAATTTGCTGCACTTAAGTTTGCAAGTAAAAGTGATGAACCAATAACTGCCCCTGTTAAGCTACGTCCACCTAAAAAATAGGAATCCTTAGATACCTTTTTTTTGTTATTACCTCTTATCTTTAAATACGTATACACTGCTACTAATCCTGTAAAAAATAAAAATGAACCCATAATTAAGTTTTGCATAACACATCTCCCTATATTTAGTATAGTTATTAGAAAAGGTTTTCATAATTAAGATTATTCTACTCTATGAGTTCCTTCTCCAATTCCTGTGGAATAAAAGGTTGGGGCGTAACCGATTCTATTAGTATATTTTTCTTTTACTCTACTCGTAAATAATTCAATTTTGTCTTTTTTAACAAGTGCAATAGCACATCCGCCAAAACCTGCACCTGTCATTCTAGCACCTATGCAACCATCAGTAAGCAGTGCCTCTTCTACAATTGCATCAAGTTCCTTTCCTGTAACTTCATATAAATGTTTTAATGAATGATGGGATTCCATAAGTAATCTTCCAAATTCAATAAGGTGTCCACTATTTAAACAATTAAATGCGTTAATAACTCTTGCATTTTCATATACTGAATGTTTTGCTCTATTTTTAATCTTTTCATCAGTAAATAAATTCTCTATTTTATCGAATTCTTCTGGTTTCAATTCACATATATTTTTTATGTCTTTGACTTTTTTTATTATTGCCAGTGCTTTTTCACATTCAGATCTTCTTTCATTATATTTTGATTCATTTAATGCACGCCTTTTATTTGTATTCATTATCACAATTTCATAGCCTAAAAGGTTTACATCAGCATAAGCATATTCTAGTGTTCGACAATTCAAAAGGATAGCTTTAGCTTTTTTACCCATTCCAATTGCAAATTGATCCATAATTCCACAATTAACACCAACATAATCATTTTCAGATTTTTGCGACATTTTCACTATGTCTATCATATCTATTCTGCTATTGTTAAACAAAGTGTTAATAATTTCACCGGTAAGAACCTCTAGTGACGCTGAGGAAGAAAGTCCAGCTCCATTTGGTATATTGCCACTTATTAAAATATCCATGCCTTGAGCATTATATCCATGATCAAGCATAATCTTTATTACACCTTTGGGATAATTAGCCCAATCATCTTGAGCATTATATTTTAGATTGTTCAAATCTGAGCTAACCTTTAAATCAAAATTAGTAGAAGCAAAATTAATTTTGTTGTCATTTCTTACTTTAATCAATCCATAAGTTCCAAGATCTAAAGCACAAGGAAAAACGAATCCACCATTGTAGTCGATGTGCTCACCTATAAGATTTATTCTTCCTGGAGAGAAAAACGTAGATTCGCTGTTCTCTCCGTAAATTTTTTTGAAAATTTCATGAAGTTTTTTAATATCCATAATATTACCTCCAAATTTTTTAGTAGTGTATTCTATGCTTTAATTGTTAATCTTGTCTATTTAAATTATATTTTTCATAAGCGGTTCTTAACTGCTCAGCTGTTTCTTCAACTGCTGTAGGATTACAAGCTGACCAAGCACCCATCTCTGATGAGGCATAATATTTAATCTTTTCTTTGGATCTTAATGGGGGATAAAATTCCACATGAAAATGGTAGTAGTCATCATAATTTCCATATTCAGCAGAATTTACAGGAGATTGATGTATACACATCATATAAGGGAATTTTTTATCAAACAGGCAATCAAATGTTCCAGAAACCATTTTTAATATATCAGCAAAGTTATCTTTTTCTCTCTTATTAAAGTCAATCATTTTACTAAGGTGCTGTTTGCTTACAATAAATATTCCGTAAGGATAATCGGTAAAAAATGGTAAGTATGCTAGGAAATCTTCATTTTCCATGATTATTCTTTTCTTAAATTCTTTTTCTTCTTTGTTCATTTTGCATATTAAGCATTCATCATTTTCAGTGTAGTATTTTCTACATGAATCAAGCTCAATTTTAATCTTTAAAGGCATTTCTGAATATGCATATATCTGACCATGAGGATGTGGCATTGTTACACCGACTTCTTCACCCCTGTTTTCAAATTCAAAAATATATTTTATTCTATTATCTTTGCTTAATTCTGTATATCTTTCACACCACAAATTCACAAGTTTTCTTACATGCTGTAATGGAAGTTCACTTAAAGTCTTTGTATGTTCTTGCGAATAAAGTATAACTTCACATTTTCCGTAAGCTTCTTTAGTTTTATAAAATTGTGAGCCAACATTATCAGGAAGTTGAGGGTGTTTTGACAATGCAGGGAAATCGTTATCATATTCGTGGACTTCATAGCTATCAGGAACTTTACCAGAACCAGGGCAAAATGGGCACCAGTCTTTAGGCATTTGTGGTCTGTCTTGTCTATTTGATGCAACCATAACCCAATCATTTAATAGTGGATTCCATCTTAATTCTGCCATTTTTATCATCAACCTTTCTTTAGAAAACCTTTTCTGTTTTTCCATTTTTAATGACATTTCAGAAGGAGATTCTTATAATTCTATAACACGTACTCCCCATTTATAGAATTATAAAAATTTAGTCGAGGTATAAATCGCCTTCTGATTTAATACATACATTTACAGATGCAAATTTTTAACCAAAATTAACAATATTATACTTAGAAAACCTTTTCTTATGTAATTTTATAATATCATAGATATTTAATTAATACAATACCATTTAATTTGGGCTTCTGCTAAAGGATGATGGAAGTATTAAATTGTTTGGTAAAGAAATTGCTGAAAATGAACGAGAAGTGAAAAACCATATAGCATTGTTCATAGATTATTATCATATTTGTCATGTTACTGTCACATAATAGGACTAGTATTAATGAATAGGATCCCCCTATAAAATAGATATTTACAAATAACACCGGATAGATACCGGTGTTATTTTTTTGCATTAAATTTCAGGTTTATTGCTATAAAAATCAATGTAATTGCTGATTGTAATAAATAGCTAAAAATCTTATAATGATGAAAGGCGATTAGAAAATGAGTGGGCATTTTTAGTTTGTTTAATAATGAAAATAAAGTAGAATCTCAGTAAAATAGATAAGTGCAACCAGTAGTTGACAATAAGAAAGCTGGAGTTGGTAGCTTTTTTATAACTATTTTCGTAGGATGGATATGGAGGTGTTAATAGTGAATTTTTCAGAAAGACTACGAAAATCAAGAAAAGAGAAAGGATTTTCTCAGGAAGAGTTAGCTGATAGAATAGGAATATCGAGACAGGCTGTTTCAAAATGGGAGTCAGGTCAATCAAATCCTGATACTAATAATTTAATAATGCTAAGTGAATTATATGGAATAAGTTTAGACGTTTTACTAAAAGGAGATCAGGAAAAAGTAGAAGAGATAACAAAAGTCATTAATAGAAGTTTCCATTATGAATATAAAAGCAAGAGAAAAATTTTTGGAATACCATTAGTTCATATTAATATTGGACTAGGAATTTATGAAGCAAAAGGAATTATTGCAATAGGAAATATTTCAAGGGGATTAATATCATTAGGAATACTTTCGCTAGGCGTGTTAAGTTTTGGGGTTGTAGCGATAGGGCTGATAAGTATAGCAAGTGTAGCTATAGGTATTTTAGTCGCTCTAGGGGGAATTGCCATTGGCACTATTGCCATAGGGGGAGTAGCAATGGGACATATAGCAATAGGAAGTAGTGCCAATGGGGTGAGAACTATTATTGATACATCATCTAATGGTAATTTTGCCAATATTACAGCTGAGCAGATAGAAAATTTAATCAAAGAAGAGTATCCAAAATTATGGGATCCTATTGTACATTTTATGACAATGTTTTTATAGGGAGGATACTCAGGAAGAAAATTTGTCTAACATAATGATAAGTAGATCTTTTCAACAATATTAATTAGCCTGTATTTGCAATATATATGTGAATACAGGTTAATTTTTTGAGTATCTGGAAACAAATAATTACTTCAATTATTATTTACAACGTAACAATGTTATGTTACACTAAATGTATAATAAAAAAACAATATTGTTAAATAACCTCAAAGCATAAAAGGAGTGGCAATATGGATAAAGAGTTAATAACGAAAAAAGAGTTGCTAGAAGTCACGAATGTTTCCTATGGGCAGTTGTATAGATGGAAAAGGAAAAATCTTATACCAGAAGAATGGTTTATAAAAAAATCTAGCTATACTGGTCAAGAAACCTATTTCCCAAGGGAGGAAATATTAGATAGAATAGAAAAAATTATTAATATGAAAGGGGATGCATCATTAGATGACCTGGCACAAATGTTTTCACCACAGTTAGCGGATGTGTTTTTAAATGAGAGCGAGTTATTAAAAAAGAAGATTGTTACGAAGCAGACATTAACAATGTATAAAAACATCTATGGAGAAATAAAAACATTTTCTTTTAAAAAAATCTTATATATTTCACTATTAGAAAAGAGCTTAGTATCTGGTAATGTATCTTTAGAAGAAAGTAAACTTATAATAGAGACTTTAGAAGGAAATTATAAGTCGTTAGAAGGTAAAAATTGCGAGATGATTTTTTTAAGAAAATTTGGGATGGCGCTATGTTTTTTAATAACTGTTCCTAATGAGGTTTATATAGAAAAAGATGCAAAAATAGTATTAAGGCTTAATATTTCACAGTGCATCGAGGATCTTAAAATTAAAATTTAACGACATTTAAGCTCCGCAGGAGATGATTTAATATAGAAAAATATGGGAGGTTTAATATGGAAAAGATGAATAATAATGATATAAAAATAAACGGCTCAGGAAGTTCAGGTGGTGGAAAATATAATAGTGTAATTATAAGTGGGTCAGGAAAAATTAACGGTGATTTAGAGTGCATAGACTTTAAAACTAGTGGTTCATCAAAAGTTGCAGGTAATTTAAAAGCAGAAAGTATAAAAATCAGCGGGTCTGCAAAAATTGAAGGTGATGTAGAAGTAGGAGATATAAAGATAAGTGGATCCTCTCATATCGTAGGAAATGTAAAAAGCAAAAGCATAAAAATAAGTGGATCAACTCATATAGAAGGAAGCCTATACGGAGAAGAAGTTAGTGTAGCGGGCTCAGTGAATATAGGGAAAAATTGTGAAACGGAATGTTTTAAGGCTAGTGGTGGTTTTAAAATACAAGGATCATTAAATGCAGGACAAGTAAATGTTAAACTAGGTGGGAAATGCATTGTAAAAGAAATTGGTGGCGAGCATATTGAAATAAAAATTAATTTTTTTGACAATTCTTTGGTTAGAAAAGTAATTGATAAAATGTTTAATTCAAGAAGTGAGTTAACCACAGAGCTAATAGAAGGGGATGATATATATATCCAAAACACCAATGTAAAGATAGTAAGAGGAGATAATATTACGGTAGGTGAAGGTTGTAATATAGGGCTTTTAGAATATAAGGGACAGATTAATATTTCCGATGCGTCCATAGTTAAAGAGGTAAAGAAGCTATAAAGGTCGAGATTTCTTATAGTGAGGCTTTAAAATCTATTCCCAAAATAATTATTATAAACCATAGATTAGAAAAATTATTATTTGAGCAATTTATTATTAGGAAGAAACAGTAGTAGGGTTAAGCAATAGACGAGGATTAGAAAATTAGTTTATGAAAAAATTTAGAAGATCGGTAGGCGAGTGTTATGAAAAGAGTATTTGCACCGGGATGTGCATTAATGATTTATAAACCAGAGTTAGGGAAAAAAGTACTGGATTTTTTAAATAGTGAGTTAGGAGATATAGATGAATATTTAATTTGTTGTAATCATAAACCTAATTTGGAAAATGGAACACAAATAATAAATGTCTGTGCCGGTTGTGATAGACGGTATAGGGAACTTTATGAAGAAGTAACGACAATTTCACTTTGGGAGATATTAGCTGAGGTAAAAACATTCCCATTCCCAGATTATAAAGGAATGGAAATGACTATACTTGATCCATGTCCTACTCGAGATCAGGAAAGAGTGCATAATGCAGTAAGAGTGCTATTGAAAAAAATGAATATCAATTTGGTAGAACCAGAAAAGACGAGAACAAATGGTACTTGTTGTGGAGATAGCTTTTATGGTGTTCTTTCTGTGGAGCAGGTTAAGGAGCAAATGAAAAAACGTGCTCACGAGATGCCTGCTAGCGATGTTGTTGTTTATTGTGTTTCTTGTTCTAAATCAATGTATATAGGTGGTAAGAAACCGAGGTACTTAGTAGACCTTTTATTTGGAGAGGATACAATACCGGGGACATTTGAACCAGATGATTGGCACGGGCAACTTAATAATTTTATAAATGAACATTAGAAGGGAATTTCATGTGAACACCTAAATTATCAAGTGCAGGCATTTCATTATAGTAAAATTTAATGAAGTGTTTTTTGCTTTTTGATAGGCTTATATTTTTATAAAAAAATTTTAAAAATATAAGTGGGAGAAGTAATAAAATGTATCACATTTACTGTGAGTGGTTAATATACTATTTCTGTGTGGAGTTATTTTTTTATTAATAAGGGGGAGGAATTTTGGTGCTGTATAAAAAAATTGTATTGGGCCTTATTTGTATTATTATGATATTTACAGTAGGATGCAAAAGAGAATCAAGTATAAAAATTCAAGATGCAAATCTAGAAAATGTTGTAAGAAAAATGATAGATAAACCAAAAGGAAAAATATACAAAAGTGATATTAAGGATATTACAGTATTAGATGCTACGGGAAAAAACATTAAAGAACTTTCGGGAATAGAAAATTTAGTGAATTTAAAAAGAATTAATCTGGAAAAAAACAGCATAAGCAATATTGAACCTTTAAAAAAACTTACTAGCTTAGAAGAAGTTTGCCTTGATAATAATGATATTAAAGATATAAATGCACTTGAAAACATCACAAGTATAGAAAGCCTTAGCTTAAGTGGAAATAGAATTGAAGATATAAGTCATCTAAAAAATTTAAAAAATCTCGAGAAGCTAAATCTAGATAAAAATGAGATTACGGATATAAGTACTTTAGGGGAAATACAATATTTAAAGTACATTAATTTAAGCAGTAACAAAATTAATAATATTGATAAGCTAAATAACTTAGAAAATTTAAACTCCTTATATTTAGAAAATAATTCAATTACAAATTTCAGTGGAATAAGAGGTATTTATGATAAGATGAAAAACAAAGACTTTAAGTTAGAAGATGAAAAAAATGTGCCAAAGGCAAAAGAGGTTGTTGTTCAAAAAGAGTATATTGTTCAACCACAATACCAGGTACCAACATATGTAGTACAGTCAGACTATATTTTTAGTTTCAGTGATAGTAGACTTATATGTGATTCAGAAATAAATGATTTAGATTATAATTTGCGAGCATATGCAAGAAATGAAATATATGCAAGATATGGATATGTATTTAGTATGTCTAAATTTAGGGATTACTTTATGTCAAAATCATGGTACTCACCAAATCCAAGTTTTAATATACAAACACAAATATTAACACCGATAGAAAAAGAAAATATAGAAATAATTAAACGATACGAATGATATTTTATTACTTAAAGTTCCGTAAATAAAAAAATTAGGATACTATTTATAGTATCCTAATCAATGAGTTTTTGTGTTATCTACTACGTAATGCGTCTATCGGATCCATTTTTGAAGCTTTTAAAGATGGATAAAAGCCTGAAATCATACTTAAAACTACGCAGAATAGTAAAATTAAACCAGCATCTGCGAGTGGCAATTTAGCTACTTCCATATAAGGAGCATTTGCAGAGATATTCTTTAAGAAACCATAAACTGCTGAATTGATGAGTTTAGATGCACCTAAAGTAAATAGTAATCCTATGCCCGCTGATAAGACGCCAATAATAAATGATTCTGCAACGAAAATATTCAAGATATCTTTTTTTCGTGCACCCACGGCGCGGAGAATACCTATTTCCTTAATTCTTTCAAGTACAGAAATATAAACAACTATTGATATCATTAGAGCTGCTACAAGAATTGATATTCCGGAAAATCCCATAAGTGCATAACGCACTTGTTTCATTGCTCCATCAACTTGCGAAGATATAGTTTTACCGGTTAATTCAAATTTGTATTTATCTTGTGAATCATTTAATTTTTGGAGGCTTGCATCTAAGTCTTTAGTATTACTAGAATATAAAACTAAGGAAGGGCTTTCCAAAGTTGTTTTATCTATTTTAAACTCTTTTTCATAAAAATTAATTGCCCAATCACTCGTTGCGTAATAGGTATCAATTAAAGTTGTAGTATTGGCAATTCCGGCGATTTTCCAAGCTTTCACAATGGGTACTTCAGGAATACCACTTTGCTCACTATGTGGATTAGAACCTTGTTTTAAATAGCGAACGTACATATTTTTACCAATTAAGTCCTTGAGATCACCACCATTTTTTTCTAAATCCTTGGCGGTGGAAAGTGAGATAACAATTTCATTTGTGGAACCTGCTTCTGGAAGGCTGCCATATTGAATGTCATTTTTAACATCTTCTAGCACGCCTGGAGCCATCATCATAACCAATTTTTCTCTAGTAGATTGGTCGGACAGTTTAGTCATCAATTTTTCATCTTTAATTATGCTTTGATCTAAAGAATAAAATTGTGCAACAGGAATTCCTTTGCCTCCAATTTGAAAGTAATAGGCATATATATTTTTATCTAAGGACATAACTGAGTTTATATCACTATATTTTAGAGGCTTAATATTTTTTAGAGACTTATCAGTATTTTCTTTTAACCCTACAGTTATTGCATTTGTTGGAAATATGCCTTTAACTTGAGTATCAACTGCATTAGTTGTACCTGAAGTAATAGCTATAGCTAAGGCAATTCCACAAATACCTATAGAAGTACCAATAGCTGTTGCTAGGGTTCTACCTTTTTTAAGCCATGCGTTACGAAGTGATATTTTTAAGGATGATAAAAAGGACATTTTTGATTTTGTTTCTATTTTTTCTATAATAGTCGCAGCGGTTGACACCGAGGCCATATTTTCTTCAATAGAAATTAACTTACCATCTTCCATTTTAACAATTAAATCTGCATAAGCCTTAGCAAGGTCCGGTGCATGGGTAACCATGAGTACTAGTTTATCTTTTGAAATTTCTTTTAATAATTCCATAACTTGCTCACCAGTTTTAACATCTAAGGCTCCAGTTGGTTCATCGGCTAAAATTATTTCTGGATCATTAGCAAGAGCACGGGCAATAGCAACACGTTGGCGCTGTCCACCTGACAGAAGGTTTACTTTCTTCTTCATTTGATTTGATAGTCCAACTTGATCTAAGAGGCTACATGCTTTTTTCGTTTTATTTTGCTTAGATATTCCTGATAAATCTAAAGCGAGTTCCACATTTTGGATTGATGTTAGTGAATTAAGCAAGTTAAACTGTTGAAAAATAAAACCCACTGTATTTTTTCTATAAGTGTCTAAATCTTTTTCTCCGGCCTCTTTTAAAGATTTTCCGTTAACAATAACATCACCTTCAAAATCCTTATCCAAAGCTCCTATTAAGTTCATCATTGTTGTTTTTCCGCAACCAGAAGGTCCAACAATTGCCACGAGTTTTCCATTAGGTAAATCAAAAGAAACATCATCTAATGCTATAACCTGGTGCTTACCGATTTTATATGTTTTTCTTAAATTTTTAATTTGTAACATTTACTATTCCTCCTATTCATCACGCAATGCGTCGATAACTTGAATTTTAGTTGCTCTTTTAGATGGAAAGTGTCCCGCTAAAACTGCGACTAATATGCTGATAACAATTAGTCCGGCAATAGTTACAAAGGGAATTTTAATATCTGTAAATGGTATACCAGTTAATGGGATATTTACGATATTATCGGAATGTATATTTAATACATTATTGATTATTCTATTTGCAATTGGTTGTATTATAAAAGCTACTAGAACTCCAGTGACCCCTGCAAAAAGACCAATTAAGGCAGACTCAGCTTGGAAAATACGAGCAATATCTTTATTTCTTGCTCCCACAGCTTTTAAAATACCTATTTCCTTTTTACGCTCAAGTACACTTGAGAAAATTACAATCCCTATTAAAATTGTTGAAACTACGAGTGCTAGTGATATAAATACAATCATAACCGCCTCGGCCAAATTAATTAAAGTTTTGATAGCAGTTTTAACCATAACAATTTGTGAGGTTGCGGAAAAGCCTTTTGTTTCCGTCATTTTATTTCCGCCAATACCGCCATTTTCCTTAGCATTAATGTAATTTAATACAGCTTCATTGTTATGAACGTCTTTTATAACCACTTCTGCATTTACTATGCGGTTTTCTTTTCCTATAAAATAGCCATCATTTTTTAGCCATGTATTAACTGCATCATAAGAATAATATGCAGAGGCTGAGCTTAAGGCTATTTCATCCACAACACCGACAACTTCAAAATCCTGTGTATATTTTTTACCTAGAATTTCATCTCCTGTGATTGGATTTGTGGTTTTCTCCTGAATTATTACCTTGAGTTTCTTACCAATGGCTTTTGTATAATCATCTTTATCTGGGTTCATGCCATACATTTCAATTACATTTTTAGCCATATCCTTATTTACTAATAATTCATTCTTATTGTCCTTTGGTACACTACCTTTTAGTGCATGCTCAATGTTTGAAAGATAATTTTCACCAGCTAAGGAGTTAAAGGGAATATCCTTTAATTCTTTACTATTTGCTTCAAAAGAAGTAATATCTTTAACATTTAAGTCTTCTCTAACATTTAATACGTCGGGATTTTTCTTAATGCTGTCATAGACATTTATATTCTTTGGGTAATCAGTTTTTTCAATCGCCGCATCTTTAAACTTCATAGATGCTTGTATTATGTTAGCACTAGCAAAAGAATTTGTTTGAATATCTATGTAATTAGTTGCCCCATTGCTAAGCCCGATAACTAATAAAATACCTGCTATTCCAATTGAACCAGCAATAGTGGTTACGACTATTCGTCCCATTTTCTCTTTAATATTTCTAAGGGATAGTTTTATGGCATTTCCAAAAGACATGCTACCATCTTTCTTTTTTAGCTCTGATTTTAAACTATTTTTTTCAGATTCATTAATTTTCTCGTCTTTTTGAATTTTACCATCTAGAATAGCTACAACGCGGGTAGAGTATTCATATGCGAGTTCTCGGTTGTGAGTAACCATAATAATTAACTTATCACGAGCAACATCTTTAATAAGCTGCATAATTTGAATCCCTGTTTTTTTATCAAGGGCTCCTGTTGGCTCATCTGCTAGTATTATGTCTGGATCATTTGCAAGGGCTCTTGCTATAGCTACACGTTGTTTTTGGCCTCCAGATAATTCACCTGGCTTATGATCCATATGTTTTTCCAGGCCTACCTGTTTAAGTAAGCTTTCTGCACGCTTTATACGATCCTTTTTTGATAGACCGATTAAATTCATAACAATTTCAACATTTTCAAGTGCTGATAAATGTTCAATTAAATTAAAGGATTGAAAAATAAAGCCTATATTGTTTTTACGATATAAATCCCAATTCTTTTTTTTGTATTTTTTAGTTGATTTTCCCTCAATAATTAAATCACCTGAAGTTGGCCTATCGAGGCCAGCGATTATATTTAAAAGTGTGGATTTTCCACAGCCTGACGGTCCGAGAATTGAAACCAATTCCCCTTTTTCAAAATTAAGATTTACAGAGCTAAGAGCGTTGAAACTCTTCTTTTTTTCAATAGTATATTCCTTTGAAAGATTGTTTAATGATAAAAGCATAAATAACTCCTTTCGAATCCATTAGTGTATTTCCATTTTTGAGCTTATACATTTATAATAGCAATTGAATCTTAAATAAGCCCTGTGTTAATCTTAAATCTACCTTAAATCATCCCCTGGGTCGCTGCATTAACAACTTCTGACGAGCTTTATATTACCACTTATAGATGTGGAAGACTTCCTTCTGAAATGTCGTTAAATAACAAAGGAACTCCCTCAAGATAGAAACAAATTCTAAAGTGAGATAGTTCCTTTAGTTATTCTAATTTGATGATAAATTTACAGCCTTTTCCTATAGCAGTTTCAAGGCTTATTCGTCCATTATGTTTCTCGATTATAGTCTTAGTAATTGCAAGTCCGAGGCCCGTACCTCCAGTTTGAGAGTTCCTTGCGCTATCCACTCTTTTAAAGGGCTCAAATATTTCCGCGGATAGGTCCAGAGGAATTCCAATTCCATTATCCAGAATTTCTAGTACTACTTTGTTAAAAGAATTCTTTAATAAAATTTTTATTTCTGTACCTCGCTTATTATATTTTAAAGCGTTATTAAGAATGTTAATGAGGGCTCTATCCATTTGTTTCACATCAATAAGAACAACTTTTTTATCGAATGGTATCTCAAAAGAATATTTAAAACCAGCCTCTTCGATTTGAGGTATTAATGAGGCTATAAGCTCTCTTAAATATTCACAAATATCTACGCTTTTAAGATTAAGCTTAAAATCTGAGCTCCCCATTTTAGATAATTCAAATAAATCTCCTATTAAACTATTGGCTCTTGAACTATTATTTATTATAATGCCCAAAAACTTTTCTCTGTCACAGTCCGATATATCCTTGTTATTCATTAGTAAATCAGAGTATCCCATTATATTAGAGAGGGGAGTTTTTAAATCATGAGATATATCTAGTATTAGTTTTCTCCTATTATCTTGAGATTTTTCTTTTAGATTTTTCTCGCTTTCAATTTTTTCTGCCATTATGTTGAAAGCATCTTTAAGCTCCCCAAATTCGTTTGTCGATCTCAAATCAACCCTGGCAGAATAATCACCGCCTGCAATTGTTGTAACTCCACTTAATAATTTTTTTAAAGGTTTTACAAAATTATTAGAGGTTAACCGTGAGTAAATAATAAGCCCAAGGATAAAAGAAGTAATATTAATTAAACCACCTAAAATTAGAATAAATATAAAATTATCTATGGCTCTAGGAATTCCATTTTTATCGAAAAAAATGCCATTAACGAATTGAGTTTTAATAGGAATAACTATTTTTAACCAAAAATCACCGTTGTTATTATAGCGTACATTATAATAATATTCTTCTTGATGCTTGCCGCTATTAATTAAGAATTCACTAAACTCACTCTTAGTATATTGTTCTATATTCTTCGGATTTATTCCCCTTGAAAAAACAACCTTATAATTTTTGTCAATTACCTGAACCCCACCTTTATATTTTAAAACCTGAGAAAAATCTATATTCTCATAGTCATCTCTCATAATTTGAGAAGCTGATAGTTCTGGTATTTCATCATATTTTATTAATCCCTTAAAGCTTACTGAAATGATTAAGGACACTATAATGAAGATTATTGTAGAAAAAATAAATAGTAATAAATAATTTAACAAAAGCATGTTTGCAACTTTCTTTTTTTTCATACTTTATTCCTTAGCCCTAAGTTGTTTTCCATCTTATAACCAATTCCTCTTATAGTTTTTAAATACTGAGGATACTTTGGGTTATCTTCAATCTTGTCTCTTATATGGCTAATATGCACCATGATTGTATTATCATCGCCATCGCAAAAGTAAGCATCTTCCCATACCGCTTCATAAAGTTGCTTTTTTGTATATACTCTTCCTACGTTTTCCATAAAAATTTGAAGTAATTTTAGCTCCTTTGCATTACATTCTAATTGTTTATTATCTTTATATAAACTGTAACTATTTTTATCAAAAGTCAAATCTCCTATTTGAATAATTAACTTATCGGGTATTTTTAGCGCCATTTTGTACTTGTAGGATCTTCTTAGTTGCGCATGGACCCTTGCGATTAGTTCAATGGGATTAAAGGGTTTGACCATATAGTCATCAGCACCTAGTCCCAGTCCTAATATTTTATCTGAATCTTCACCTCTTGCGGTTAAAAAAATTACAGGGATTTCACTTGTTTCTCTTATCTTTCTCAGTAAATTGAAACCATCAAGCCCTGGCATCATTACGTCAAGAATAGCTAAATTGATTTCGTTATTCTTAAATATCTCCAAAGCTTTTAATCCGTTTTCTGCATCATATACCGTAAAGGCTTCTTTTATAAGATGTAATTCCAATAGTTGCCTTAAATCCTGATTATCCTCTGCTATTAAAATATTTAAGATGTCCACCTCCATGTCTAAAATTTACTCTTTAACGACAGTTCAGAAGGAAAGTCACCACTTCTATAAGCGAGAGTACCTACTATAAGTAGGAGTTACTTACCCTAACAAATAGAAAACGTCAGTGGGGGTAAATCTCCTTCTGAAGTCGTTAATATTGCAGCACCACAGGTGATGATTTAATTATGCCCTAGGGTGTAGAAATTATCAATTAATATTATTAAAATTAATTGTCTCAATCAGAAAGTCGTTGTGCAAACAATTTTAAATTATTAGTATAACAGTTTTAAATAACATTATATATGGTAAAATAATAGGTATATATAATTTAGAAAGGAAGATCGAATATTATGGGGATATTAGATAAATATGATGAATCAATAAAATTAACATATAATCACGCATATAGAATGTTAGTTCATCTAAAAAATATCGTAGAAAATTTTACTGAAATAGAGAATCCAGATAATATAACAATTGAAGTATATAGAGATTCTATTATAAAAAAATATGAAACATTAGAAGATTTAACATGGAAGTTACTATCCAAGATATTTAAAGCTTCTGGGTTAGAAATAAATAACCCAAGAGGGTGTTATAAGCAAGCGTTTAAAGAAGGGTTAATTAATGAAATAGAAATTTGGAATGATATTTTATTATCAAGAAACTCTACAGCACATATTTATGATGAGCAGGATTATGAAAAAATTAAAGATAAGATAGTAAGTGACTATATCCAAGCTATAGAAAATCTATTAAGGAATGTTTCGAAAGAGGTAATATGAAATGTATGGAATAGAAAAAAAAGTATATAAAAGTTTACTTAACTATTTTAAAAATAATAGTAGTATAGAAAAAGTAATAATATTTGGATCAAGAGCAAAAGGTACCGAAAATATAAATTCAGATATAGACCTTTGTATAGGGTATATAGGAAAGAGTAAAGGAACTATCGTAGAAGAAATTAATGATATAATAGGAATATATTCATGTGATATAGTTTTTATGGATTCATTAAATGAAAATATAGAAAAACAGATAAGCAGATATGGAATTGAACTTTATTATAAAACTTGAAAATTGTGAGAAAATTATCAGAAATCAGTGAAAATTTGTAGTGATTTTTACTGCTTTTTTTTATAAATGATAAAGTGAAAGGGGGAAGTATAAATGGCTGATCAAAGACTTAACAAACTTGCAAAGCTACTTGTGAATTATTCTACTAAGGTTAAACCAGGTGATTTTGTATTTGTATCTTGTGATGAGGTTGCAAGACCTTGGATGGTAGAGGTAGTAAAGGAAGCTGTGAAGGCAGGTGCTCATGTGGAAACTGTATTAACTTCACAGGAGGTATCAGAAATAAAACTTAAATATAGCAGTGAAGAACAGCTTCTTCAAGAAAATTTGATTTTTAAAACTATGCTTGAAAAAGCAGATGTGTGGATTTCCGCTTGGGGAAGTAGAAATACAAAGACAAATTCAAGAATTGATGCAAATAAATTTAAAATGTATTCCCAAGGGGAAGCGAGTTGGAGAAAAATATATTCTGAGAAGATGGGCAATGGGTCGTTAAGATGGTGTGGCACACAATTTCCTACTTATGCAGATGCTCAGGAAGCTTCAATGAGCTTTAGCGATTACGAGGACTTTGTTTATGGTGCAGGATTACTTGATGCGAAAGATCCAGTAGCAGAATGGAAAAGGATAAGTTCAGAGCAAGAAAGATGGGTTAGATACCTTGATACAAAAAAAGGATTACAGAATCTACTATTCACTGGGATATGCTTTGTAATATGAGAAATAGTGGGGAAATTTATGCGGACGGTGAATTATTCTATGAAAATGGAAAGTTTATTGAAGGCATATTAGAAAAGTATAAATTATAATATAAAAGATAGGATTTCCTATCTTTTTTTATCCTGAAAATTGTAAAAATTATTTACTTTTTTCTATTTAATTGCTCTGCAATAATTATTGATAAATACTTACCAGTATTTTTTGCTTCCGAAGTAGTATTAGTATAGGAGCCTAGTTCAATTAATACTGCATTACCACTTCTATTCTGGTTATAAAAACCAATTCCGCGATTAACAACAGTAATTTCTAGCCCTCTTAAAAGATTAGGATACAATTTATTTGATATTCCTATCATGGAATCTATCAATTTTTTCTGTTGAGCATATTTGGGGTTTTGCTGTGCGATTACAAACATAAATTGGGCAACATTTTCCCCGTCTATTTTCGTCGTTACTGTATTCTTATCGTTTACACTATCTCTATGTAAATCAATAATTAAATCAAAATTTTCATATACTTTTAAATACTTATCTAGAGTAACACCAGATTTCTTGTAGGCTTTAGGATAATATGGCTTATCATTTACCGTTTTATCATGTATAACGGCGATTCCATATTTTTTTTCTAAGTTCTCCTTTATTACATCCCCTACAGCACATACATTTCTTGTTTGATCTGTACTACTGTTAGTTTTAGAGGTATCATTATCCGAGGTCCGATAAGCTTCTGAGGTATGAGTATGATATATTAGGACTCGAGGCTTTTTTCTATTTAAGGGTTGTTTCAAGTCTGGACCAGGGAGATTTGAAACAACATTTGGGTCTTCAGACTTATTTACCTGATTTTCAATTAATTTAAAGGGTATAACTGTTTTTATATTTTCGCCTTCATTGTTAGTGCTATTTTCATTTTTAATTTCATTATTAACATCCTGTTTTCCAGTGTTTGGGGAATTAATTGAAGCTAATGTAAGGTTAACAACCTTAATATAAAAGTGATTTTGAAATTTTCGTTCATTGCTTGCATTAACACTTTTAGTTAAAATTAAGCCTAATAAAATAATAATGAGAAACGTGGAAATACTTAAAAACATTCTTCCACTATCATCTTTTTTAACAACTTTACGCCTCATCTTGATCCCCCCACTACATTTTTATCTTTTATTTAGATGAAGTCTTTTGAGTATTTTTTAATGCTGAAACGAGTGCATTTACACAAACTTCAATATCGCTGTCGCTGGATATATTATTTCCAAGCTCAATAACTGTTGAATTGTTAGATAAATCTTCATTGAAATAAGATATTCCAAATTGATAAAAGTACATTTCGGATTTAACTTCTTTTGAATTCTTAATGTTTCCTAATAGACTGTCAACAAATTTTTTATTTGCTTTATAATGTGGACTACTTTTGGCGAGCACAAATATCATCTTTCTCGTATCAGATTTTTCATTTTCTATTACATTGGAATGTATGTCTAATAAAATAGTATTTGAATATTGTTTTACATTTTTTGTTATTAAAGCACGTGCAGCTTGATATGATTTATTATAGTCTGCCGGTGGGTCACACTTTATAAAATGGCTATTAAAACCTTCTTTTACAAGTTTATTGCTCAATAAAGCACCCACATCAGATACTTTCATTCCAGAGGGATAAGCTTCATCAGCGTGACTATTGTAAATTACTATGTCAGCTGAAAATGGTACTATAGAATCAGTATTATCACTTGTTGATTTTTTTATAATAGCTGCTGAGGATGTATTTGGTGTGTTTTTAACTGTACTTTTAGAAGTTATTACTGGTGTTTTTACTTGCAATGTTGTAGCTTTAACAATATTTTTATCAGAGATTATGTTTGAAGTGTTTATTGCAATGCCGAGTCCTCCTATAATAACGAAAACGACCGTCCCAAGTAATATACCTTTGAAATTTATCTTCCTATACTTTGAAATCATAATAATCCTCCTTTTTATTTCAAAACTATTTAAAACCATTGAAGTAGTTCCTATAAGTCTATTGCTTTTGCCAGCCAGCTCCAATACCTTTATTATTGTATTTCCATATTGCAGGTTTTCGCTAGCTCCTAAATAAGAAATAACCTGACCATCGCAGGAAATTTCACAGTCTTGTCTCATTTTATGAAAAGCATAGAGCAAGAGAGGATTAAACCAGTAAATTATGGACAATAAAGTAATAGCATAATTTATAAATATATCCTTGTTTTTCAAATGGGTTAATTCATGCATTATAATATATTTAAATTCTTCATCACCAATATTGGCGGCTACACTGACTGGAATTAATATCTTTGGTTTAATCAATCCATACAAAGAAGGGCTATTTATTTTTTGCGAATATGATAATTCTACCTCAGTTCTTATATTCATAGCTTTCTTGCATTTATTTAGAATTTCTCTATGTGTGCTGTTTATATTTTTTATAGACGTTCCAACAATATCCTTTAATTTTTTATATCCTGTAACTAATATCGTTATTGATAATGAGGCTCCAAATATCCATATAAAACAAAACACTTTTTCAATATTAACTTTGTGGTTTAAAGGAATACGGTTAGCCTTACTAATTACACTTTTATTTGAAGGGTGCATCGCACTTATTGATATTGGATTGCTTAAAGTTGCATTTGTAAGTTCTTTTGAAGAATTACTTTGTGTTATTTGTGTAGATTTATTTGTAGTACCCTGTACATGAAAATTTTCATATAAATTAGAAACGTTTAAAGGGTTTTGTGGCCCGAATGGAATTATTAATTTTATAATTAATATTAACCATATATAATAGTGGAAAGTAAAATTTAGTTTATTTCTAAATATTCCTTTGAAAATTAATATCATTAGTACAATTATGCTACCAATTAAAGATGAAAGTACAATCATCTCAAAAATATTTAAAAAATCCACACGCATCAACCTTCCCTTTTACTTGATTGGTTTAGTATATTTTTTAACTCATCTATATCTGTTTCAGATATTTCTTCTGATTGGGCAAAAGTTAAGAGCATAGATTTGATAGAGCCATTAAATACCCTATTAATAAAGGAGTGGCTTTCAGATTTTTTACATTCATCTTCTGATATTAAAGGGAAATATAAATATTCATAACCTAATTTAGTAAATCCAATTGCATTTTTAGTTAATAGTCTGTTTATCAGACTTTTAACTGTAGCTGGTTTCCAATCGGATTTATCCTTTAATTCTTGTATAATATTGGTTGATGAAATTTCAGAATTAATCCATATTATTTTCATTATTTCCCATTCAGCATTTGATATCTTGGGAATTTTACACATTCCATATCACCTCATTTCAATTACAACTGTAATTTGTATTATTCTATACTATATTCCTCTAAATGATAATTATTACATTTCTATTTAAATAGAACTAAGGAGTAAACCAATAAAGATTTATGATATTATAAATTATGCTTGAATGGAATTTTCTAAAAGTAATAATAAATTTAAACTGAGGAGAAATTTAAGATGAAGTTACGGAGGTACCAATCAGAAGATTGCAAAGAAATTATTGAACTGTTTTACAACACCGTTCATTCTGTAAATGCAAGAGATTATAACGAAGCACAACTTGATGTGTGGGCGCCTAAAGACATTGATATTTCTGCATGGGATCAATCTCTTTCAGAACATTATTCTGTTGTAATTGAAGAAGATAGTATGATAATTGGATTTGGTGATTTAGATGATTCTGGGTATTTTGATAGACTATTTGTTCATAAGGATTATCAAGAAATGGGTGTTGCAACTATAATAGCAGATGAATTAGAGAAATATGCACAGAAAAACGATATGAAAATTGTTATAACCTACGCGTCTATAACTGCAAAACCTTTCTTTCAAAAGCGAGGGTATAAAGTGGTAAAAGAACAAGCAGTTGAACGAAAAGGACAAATTTTAACGAATTTTGTTATGGAGAAAAAGTGTTTGTTGGAAAATCTGCAAAATAACTATGAATTTTGAGCTGATAAGCATCTGTATAATTAGGTGCTTTTTTTATGTCTATTTTCATAACAAAGGGATTTAAGATAATATGTGGAATATTCTTAATAAGATAACAAATTAAAACTTACCAATTTTTTTTGCATACTATGATTGGAATATTGGTGGTTATGGAATACTATTTCATTGGTGGGATAGATAGTAAGGGGAGTGAATGTAATGCATAAAATGAAAAAAGTTTTTGTAAGCGCTAGTATACTAGTAATTATTGCTGCTATAATTTTTAAGTTTGATATACCTAATAAGATATATGCAAAAAAATTCTTAAACATTGATATTGAGAAAGCTAAGAGCATAAAAAATAATATTCCGAAAGATATTATGGAGAGTATTGTTGAAAGCAGGGATGCAACGAGTGAAAGAAATCAAAGCATAAGGACAATTAATGACTTCAAAAAAGAGTTTCTTTATAAATATGAAAACTTAAAAAATACCCCGGATTATATAGAAGTAGATGAATCAAAAAAAGGAATTTCGGTAGATGGAGAAAAGGCTATAGAGGATATAGAATATATTTTTAAAGAATTGAAGTATGGATATGCTGGTTATAAATATTTTGGAGGAGATGAAAAGTTTCTAAAAGCAAAAGAAAATATTTTAATAGAATTTAAGAAGTTGCAGAAAAAGAATGGCAGAATTGAATGTAACGAATTAGAAAAAGTTATGTGTGAGAATTTAGATTTTATTCAAGATGGGCATTTTTCTATAGGGGGTGGCAGAACATGTAAGGAGTCTATTATGTACACTACTGAAAAATACGAAGTTATAAAAAAGGATAACTCTTATTTTTTGAAATTGAATAACGATATGAAAGGTATTGTTACTATAAATAAAGAGGAGCCTGAAAAATACATTAAGCCTTCTATAGATGAAAATGGAAATATTGTATATAGATTATGTAGATTATATAAGAGTAATGAAGATATGTTACCAATTGACCTAAAATTTAAAGATGGTAATAAGGACAATAATATAAGCATTAACTTAGAGAATACATCAAAAAATTACGTGCATAAAGGAAGTAATAATAGTTATAAATATGAAGAAGTTTATAAAATACCAGTAATTGATTTAAATTCTTTTGAACCATCTGAAAAACTTGAAAAATTTGTGGAAGATGGTAAAAAGATATCTAAGAAAGATTTAGTTATAATTGATTTAAGAGGGAATTACGGTGGGAATGAAATATATGCTTTCGATTGGATTAAAAATTTTACAAATCAAGAGTACAAATCACCGGGCTTTAGTTCAACGCTACTTACTAAAAATTCAAAAGATGCATTGCTTTACAACGGTAAAAAAATGGTGGGACCAAAGGATTATCCTAAATTTGAACAGCAACTTAATGATATGTATAAAAATAAGAAAAGTGATCTTAAATATATCGGTTGGTCAGAAGTAGGACATGATGATTCAACTCATATTAATAATGAAAAGATAATTTTTGTTTTAATGGATAAGAATACAGCTTCAGCAGGTGAAAGCTTTGTAAAGGCATTAAAAAGTTGTAGTAACACATTTTTTATAGGTACAAACACAAGTGGGATGTCAAATATAGGGGATGTGGGATATTATGTTCTACCAAATTCTAAGATCGATATTTTTTTTGGAAATACTCTTTTTGTAGATAATGATTTAGAATGGAGAGATGGATTAGGAGTTTTACCTGACTTCTGGGTTAATTCTAAAGATGAGGAATATAGATTACTTAAATTCATAAAGAATTACTCAGAAGGCAGTATCAAAAAGGATGTGCAGAAATAAGCGGAAATCAGGATAATGATATTAATATAAAACTGTCTAAATTAATTTTATAGTTGATTTAGACAGTTTTTTACTATATGAAAAATCGTCATCTAATTAAAGATGGCGATTTTTTTATATAAAATACTAAAAAACAAAAAGGAATTTTAAAAGATATGTCGAATTAGTATAGTAGAATAAAATAAAAGGGGCTAAACTATTATGCTAAAAGGACAATTGGAAATAAAAATAAATACATACCATAGCTTATATTCGTTAATTATTCCGAAAGATAACATTTTAAAGCAAATTAATGACCTTGTTGACTTTTCATTTGTTTATGACGAATTGATGATTAACTATAGTTCATCTATGGGTAGAGGTGCTATTAACCCCATAATGCTATTTAAATATTTACTTTTGAAAGTAATATATGAATTGTCTGATGAAGATGTTGTTGAAAGAACTCTTTATGACATGTCCTTTAAATATTTTCTAAATTTAGCCCCAGAAGAAACAAATTTAATAAACTCAAGTACACTAACTAAATTTAGAAAGCTTCGCCTTAAAGACATGAATTTATTGGATTTATTAATAAACAAGACTGTAGAACTTGCTATAAAAGAGGGAGTTTTAAAAAGTAAAGCAATAATAGTTGATGCTACGCATACCAAGTCACGTTATAACCAAAAGTCAGCAAGCGAGGAATTATTGAAACGTGCAAAAAACTTAAGAAAAACATTGTACGGAGTACATCCTGGTATTAAAGAAGAGTTACCTAATAAAGTTACAACTGGAGTACTTGAAGATATTCTTGAGTACTGCAAATTATTAATTGATACCATAAACGAGAAGCCAGAAACTGCAGCAAATCCAGCTGTGAAAACTAAATTAAACTACTTAATTGAAGCTATTAATGATGACTTAGAAAATCTAAAAATATCAAAAGATGAGGATGCAAAAGTGGGGCATAAAACTGAGGATAGTTCTTTTTTTGGATATAAATCACACCTTGCTATGAGTGAAGAACGTTTAATTACAGCAGCTGTTATTACAACTGGCGAAAAAAGTGATGGAAAGGAGCTCATAACCTTAATAGAAAAAAGCCGTGAGGCTGGTATAGATGTAAATGAAGTAATTGGAGATACAGCTTATTCTGAAAAGAAAAACCTAGAATATACAAAAGAAAATAAAATTGCATTAATTTCAAGACTAAATCCTGTAATTTCACAAGGAATGCGAAAAAAAGAAGATGAATTTGAGTTTAATAAAGATGCTGGTTTATTTGTATGTCCGGCAGGTCATATGGCTATTAAAAAAGCAAAACAGGGAAAGAAGAATGTTGGTAAAAATCAAGTGCTAACCTACTATTTTAATGTAGAAAAGTGTAAAAATTGTGTTCATAAAGATGGGTGTTATAAAGAAGGCGCTAAATCTAAAACTTATTCAGTTTCAATAAAGTCAAATACTCACAAAGATCAAATAGAGTTCGAAAAAAGTGAATATTTTAAAAAACGAGCTAGGGAACGTTATATGATAGAGGCTAAAAACAGTGAACTTAAGCACCAACATAGCTATGATGTAGCAATATCGTCAGGCTTAATTAGCATGCAAATGCAAGGTGCATTATCAATCTTCACTGTGAATCTAAAGAGAATAATTAAGTTGAAAAGCATGAAATAGGGCTTTTAAAACTTAATTATAAAATAAAAAGCATGATATATCCAAAATATGGATATATCATGCTTTTTCTATTCAAGCTTGAAAACTGTACTAAATAAAGAGTGCTTTTTTCAGCGGCCTCATAATAATGGTTAGTTTTTTTATTGTAACAATAAAATAATTGACACTTTGTAGCCTGTGATACATCAAATGTGGTAAAATTCTGATACTTTATTAATATACAAAATTTATTTTGAGGAGGTATATCATGATCAAGCTAATTGGAATCGTTATTATAGTGATAGGTTTTATGTTTAAAGTGGATGCAATTGCAGTTGTTGTTTTTGCAGGAGTCGCAACCGGACTTGTATCAGGCATGTCTTTTAATGAAATTATGACGATTTTAGGAAATGCTTTTGTAACAAATAGGTACATGACATTATTTATAATTTCTCTTCCGGTAATTGGACTTTTGGAAAGGTATGGTCTTCGTGAAAGGGCAGCATATCTTATTGGAAAAATCAAATCTGCCTTTTGTGTTTGCACAAGGGGGCGATCCAGTAATTGCAGCTGCACTTGCTCTTACAGCTGGGTTTTGCGGAACTTTAATGACGCCAATGGCTGCTAATTTTAATATTGTGCCAACGGCGATTTTAGAAATGAAAGATAAGAAGAATGGAATTATTAAATATCAAATGCCAGTGGCAGTTGTAATGCTTGGTATTCATATCGTTTTAATGTATTTTTGGGCATTTTAACGACAAAACATAAGGTTAAAATATAATAATGAGGTGACAATATGAAAGTATTAATAACAGGATTTAATCCCTTTGGAGGGGAAAAAATCAACCCATCTTTCGAAGCGGTAAGGAAATTAGAAGGTACCATTTCTGGGTCTAAAATTGTGAAGATTGAAATACCGACGGTATTTAATAAATCGATTATAGAACTAGAAAAAGCAATAATTAAAGAAAACCCAGATATAGTGATTTGTGTTGGACAAGCGGGCGGTAGATTCGATTTAACAATAGAAAGAGTTGCAATTAATGTGGATGATGCAAGGATTCCAGATAATGAGGGAAATCAACCTATCGATAGCGCAATTTTTGAAGAAGGGGAGAATGCTTATTTTTCAACTCTTCCGGTTAAAGCAATGGTAGAAGAAATACGGAAAAGTGGCATCCCAGCATCACTTTCTAATAATGCAGGTACATTTGTATGCAATCATTTAATGTATGGATTGCTTCATTTAATTCACACAAAGCACCCAATAATAAGGGGAACTTTTATACATGTTCCATTCATTTCAGCACAAGTAATGAGTAAACCCAATACTCCTTATATGGAGCTCGAGAAAATTACAGAAGGGTTAACCTTAGCAATAAAAGCGGCAATTGAAAATAAAGAAGATGTAAAAACTGTACTTGGTCAAATATGCTAGTAAATATGTGTTTCAAATAAGAAGTTCTTATTTAATATAAACGAACCATTTCTATTTGAATGTATAGAAGTGGTTCATTTTTAATATATTTATTTATATACTAAAAAATAGAAATCAATGCGATAGAAATTTTAGTGATATAATAAAAGCATATGTTAAGGTATAGACAAAAAAAATATAGATAGTAAATTTCAGAGTAGTATATTATTAGGGGGAAATTCATGTATAGGAAGTTCTTTGACTGTGATAGACAAGAAATAATGCGAAATTATTTTTTGAATACCCTCAGTAAGCTTGGACAAGTAAAAAAATATAACAAAAATGAAGTGTTAGATAAAGATTGTGGAGGTTCTGTAGGAATTGTAGTAAAAGGAGTTGTGAAGCAAAGTATTATTAGTTTAAATGGTCATGAAAAAGTATTATATATTATTAGACGTGGAGAAATAGTTGGTGAAATGATCTATTTTTGTGGTGGCATAGATTCCATTGTTACAACAGCAAAGGAATCTGTAGAAATTGCAATTTTAAGCCAAGAGGTTTTAGAAAGAGAACTGACCTCTGAGCCACAAATATATAAATATTTTATGCATAGTATGACAAGAAAGTTTCGAATTGTTATGCTTCAGCTTACAAATGCAATTTTTAACGATGCAAGAGGGCAACTTGCAGATGCTCTATTAAGGCTATCTTCTACAGCAGAGCCAGATAGTGAAGGGATTGTTTCATTAAATCGTATATATACCCATGAGGAATTGGCAAATAATATAGGCTGTTCAAGAATAACAGTTACAAGATGTTTAAATGAATTCTTGAAAAATGGAGTTATATGTTATGATGATAAAAAAATTATAATTAATAAACCAGAAGTGTTAAAAACACATATTGATCTTATTGTGGAAGAATAAAGACTAATTTCAGATTTTAAAATTAGCCTTTATGGATTATTTACTATTTTTAACGACATTTCAGAAGGGAAGTATCCACTTCTATAAGTGTGAGTTCAATACTATAACCAAAAGAAAACTTAAGCGTGAGTATAAATCTACTTCTGAAGTCGTTAATGTTTCATCTCCGCAGGAGATGATTTAATAGGAAAGTAATTTTCAGGAGTTTTATCATTAATAATTTTAAATTCATATCCGTATAGAATTTCTGATGAAACAAAAAAATCATATAACCATCTTACTGCTCCATTTACCACACCTATCTCCAAAACAGCCTACAGTTTTTTCACCATCTTTTATTTCAATTACTTCACAATTGTTACCACAACCATTGCACTCTATATTTCGAGGGGCAAAATCATTGAATGCTACTTCAAAACCTTTGAAATTTGTTTTTCCTGTCTTCATAACTTCTTCATTTGCGAGTACTGCAGCTCCAATAGCACCCATTACATCGTAATGCTCTGGAACATGAATCTCAGTGCCTAAGGCTTTTTCAAAAGCTACTTTAATGCCTATATTCGCTGCAACTCCACCTTGAAAAAATATTTTTGATCGAATTTGTTTTCCTTTCCCTACATTGCTTAGATAATTCCTAACCATTGCCTCACAAAGACCTCCTATTATATCGTCCTCATTATATCCAAGCTGTTGCTTATGTATCATGTCAGATTCCGCAAAAACGGCACATCTCCCAGCTATTCTTACAGGTGCTTTTGACTTTAATGCATACTCTCCAAAATTTTCAATAGGTATCTCTAGCCTTTCCGCCTGCCTATCAATAAAAGAACCCGTGCCTGCAGCACATACCGTATTCATTGCAAAATCTGTCACTATGCCATTTTTTAATAGTATTATCTTTGAATCTTGACCACCAATTTCTAATATAGTACTTACATCTTTATCAATTTCGAGTGCTGCCACTGCATGAGCAGTAATTTCATTTTTTACTATGTCAGCGCCTATTAAAAAAGAAGCCATATGTCTTCCGCTACCTGTAGTTCCAACTGAGCTTATTTGCTTACTATCGTATTTTTCACTTAGAATTTTAAGTCCATCTTGGATTGCTTTTATAGGTTTACCTTTTGTTCTTAAATATAATTTTTCAATAACTTTTAATGTATTATCTAATAGTACAATATTAGTACTTACAGATCCCACATCAACTCCCATATAGTACATTGTTTTTCCTCCTCTCTAACATATCTACAAATGCTTCTATTCTAGTAATATACCCTGCCTCTCCAGTCATTTCATCTACTATCAAAGTCATTATCGGAAAATCTTTATCATTTGAAATTGCAGTCAAAATTGATTTTGATACAATTTCTGGCATACATCCCATAGGAAAAATTTGAATGGCTCCATCAAAATTCTCTTTTTCAGCAAGGAGTACTTCTCCTATGCACTCTCTAGCGTGCCCACCGATATAATATGGGAGATATTCTCTAGAAGCTCTCCTTATGTCAATTGAGTTAAGCTTTAAAGGGCGAAGTGCTGTATCTTTAATCCACCAACTAGGAGTAAGCATTCGTTTAGTGGCGACCCCATAATCCATAAGTTTATCTTCTATATAAAGATTAGAAAAGGGTTCAATTATAGTATAAATTTCACCGATAATTGCAATTTTTACTGGGGACTTATGTTTATTAATAGGAACCTCGCTTATTTTATTCTTATATTCTTTTAGAATATTCACCATCTGTGATGGCGAACTTGATTTCGAAGCATTAAGGGTACATTCTTTTAAAAGTCTCTTAAATTCTCCTTTGGTTACTTCGAATCCTGTTAAATAATGTGCTTTACTTTCAATTTTTTCTATTAGCTCAATTACATTATAGGCTACCTTTAACGCTCTAATTTTTTGAGCCTTACCTAATGTGCTATTATCCGTGATATTGGATAGGCGATTTAAGAATTCTTCTTTACCTATGTCAAAAGGGCTATCAACTACGATAAAAGTCAAATCGTGTCCTAATTTCTTTAGCGCATTCATCTGTAATTCGCAGTACTCACCAAATCTACAGGGACCACAGCTTCCAGGTATAATTATGGTATCCGCTCCAAGCTCTATACTCTGTAAATAATTGCCCATCATAATTTTATAAGGTAAGCACATTTCTTCTGGAGAAAACTTTGAACCGAGCTCTAACGCCTCGTTACTACTAAATGGTGGAACTATGCATTCTATACCCAGTCCATCAAATAGTGCTTTAGCTGCAAGATATGTGTTGCCTAAATGTGGAAATGTTATCTTCATTATTATTTTTCCTTTCAATCATATCAATAAAGGCTTCAAGCCTTGTGTCTAGGCCGCCTTCACCAGTATGTTCATCAACTTTTAAAACTAAAAGAGGGAAATCTCCAATTTTTTCTTTAATAAGTTCTAGTACAACAGAGTCTATTCCACAAGCAAAGGATGATATGTATATTGCTCCATCTATTTCATTATTTTTTGCTATGCTAGTTGTAAATCCATAAGAATTTGCAGCAAAAGTCCAAAAGGGCCTTTTAAAAAGGCTTTTTACTTCTGCCTTAATTTGTTCTTCCGCCATATATTCCTCTGTTATAACGCCTACACCTAGTTTGTTTAGTTTTTTTACTATATTCATATTAATGAAAGTATCGTAAAGATTATATGGATGTCCTACTAAAGCAACATTTTTTTTAAAGCCTTCATCTTTAATCCCAAATTTAAAATTCCTCTGTGTTTCTAAGGCTTTGTTAAATGCAACGCTTATCTTACTATTATCTTTCGTAATCATTTGAGCTAGTTTTTTACACCAACAATATAATTCTTTCTCATTAGTTGCATATATAGGTTCTGTCATTACCTTTGGCAAATTGGGTATGCTATACATTATCATTTCTGGAAGTCCACAAAACTTAGGACATATAAACTCACGTGCGCGGACCCTCATAATTCTAGGTATTATTAGTAAATCACATCTGTCCTTTATATCTAGTATGTGTCCATGAAATATCTTTATGGGCAAGCAAGCCTCGTCTACACAGTATTTAACTCCGCCATTTAAAATGTTTTTGTTTGTATCAGCAGATGTAATTACTTCTGCACCTAATTCAATTAAAAACTTTTCTATAAAAGGAAAGTATTTATAATATAATAAGCCTTTAGGAATACCAACTTTCATAATTTCCTCCTTACATCCTTTTTTACTAGCACTTTTTAATTCTGAACTATTAAGGTGAAAAGTATTCCTAAAATGTAAAAAAACTGGATTTAGTATCCATGATTTAGCGACATTTCAGCTTCGAAGGTATGAGTTAATACAATTTATATGTGACATAAAATTCCAAAAAATGCATTGGATTTTTATCGTTGCCTTATTATGGTATAATTAAATAATACTCCACAGGAAGTACGGGATTTAATTTTGGAGTGAAGCTTTATGTAAAATTAAGGTGCCAATACCCTAACCTGTAAACTAACCTGGGAGGAAAAAGGAGGGAAAATAATGACCAAATTTAAAAGTCTTAAATCTATTTTATTAACAACAACATTAACAATTGGTGTATCAATGCTTACATCACAAAATATATTTGCAGCTACATCAACAACTAAAACTTATACTGTTAAAAGTGGGGATTGTCTATCTTCGATAGCGAAGAAGCACGGACAATCATTAAATGACTTAAGGAAAGCTAATAACAAATGGAATGATTCTATTTTTCCGGGGCAAGTTCTTAAGATTTCAGGAGGAACTAGTGCTACGGTGAAACAAACAACACAAACGAAGAGCGATTCACTTAAAACTTATACTGTTAAAAGTGGGGATTGCTTATCTTCAATAGCGAAAAAGTGTGGACAATCATTAAATGATTTAAGGAAAGATAATAACAAATTGAATGATTCCATTTTCCCAGGACAAGTTCTTAAGATTTCAGGAGGTACTAGTTCTACTGCAGCGCAAACATCGCAAACAAAATCTACGGCAATAAAATATACAGATAGCGATTTGAACTTGCTAGCTAGATTAATAACCGCTGAAGCAGGAGGAGAAAGTTATGAGGCTCAGGTTGCTGTAGGCGCAATAGTTGTAAATAGAGTTAAGAGCAGTTATTTTCCAAATTCAATTAAGGCTGTTATTAATGAAAATACAAATGGGCGTTATCAATTCACCCCGGTATTAAATGGTAACATTAATAGACCTGCAGAGGCAAGTGGAATGAAGGCCGCAATGGAATCACTTAATGGAAATGATCCAACAAATAAAGCTTTGTTTTTTTACAGTGGAGCTACTCCCAAAGGATTGACTGAGCCACAACCAGTTTCCAGAATAATAGGCAATATGACATTTGTACAATTGATAAAAAAGTAAAGTATTACTTTAGTGAAATGTGTAAAATAAAAGTATAATACAACAATACATAATAGTAATATAATTCATTGGCACTTGTAGAAAATTTACAGGTGCTTTTCTAATGGCTAATAAAGGAGCTATTAATTCTTATGGATTACACAGTTATTAAAAGTCTATAAGTCAGTAATCATTAAATTTCAGAACTTAATTAAAATCTTTTTTAAGTGGAATTAGTTGTTGAATTTTTTAATTATGCCGCATTCATACAAGTTAGATAATATTGTTTTAATAATGGCATAAATAGGGACAACAGCAAAGGCAGCCAAAGGTCCACCTACTGCAACTGCGCCTATTACTAAGAAGATGTCAGTTAGAGGGTGAATTTTCATTGCGTGAGACATAATTGCAGGCACAACAACCCTTCCTTTTAAAGTTTGTACAATGATGAATACAATTATAAGTTTTACTATCATAAGAAATCCCATGCTTAAAGCAATGATAGAGGGAATAATCATGGAAATGAAAAAACCTATAAAAGGAATAAAAGCCAAAATAAAAGTTATTGAGGAGAAAAGTAGAGCATTGGGAATGCCTATTATTTTGTAGGCAATAAATATCATAATAGATAAAGAAAGAGCTACTTTTGCTTGGCCTGTAACATAAGCATCCAATACCTTATTACTCTCAAAAAGAATTTTCAAAACAAGTTTTCCATATTTTTTAGGGATTATGCACATGATTTTATCTTTAAATTTACAACCATCTTTAAGCAAAAAAAATAATATTATTAACACAAGAAATAGAGTTGAAAATGTGTGCATTGCATACTTTACTGCAAACGTAAGGGTTTGAACCAAATTATGATTATGCGTATAAGTATTAGCTATATTTGCAAATGTTTTATAAATCTCAGGGGGTATATAGTTATTAATTTTATTCATTATTTGATTAACAGGGTCTTGGCTTTTCATAAAATTGGTTAGTTCTTCTATTGTTCCATTAAACTGAATTGCAATATAATTACTAAAAAAAGTTATAGCACCTGTGCCAATGGATACTCCAAAGATTAATGTTAATAGAGCCGAGGTGCTTGGATTTAAACCTTTTTTCATGAAAATTGTATTTAATGGGTTCATAATATAAAACAAAAACACAGAAAATATAAAAGGAGTTAAAAATGATTTAAAAAGTATAATTATAATTTTATGAACAAAGAACATCTTACTGAAAAGAAGTATGGCCAAAAAAATTAAATTAATAATCAGCAAATTTTTTAATATGTTATTTTTAAGCATAGTCATACACTTCCTTTGGTTTATTCCATACAATATAGTTTGAGCATGTAGTTATATACTTATTCATTGCTAACAAATAGATATATTTAAACATTAATGTCTTTGTGTTTCTTCTTTTAAGATTAGTCGTATAATAAATATTTTTGTAGATATAATAATAAAAGATAGTTTATTAAATTAAACAAAAGGGGAGATGAAATTATGAAAAACAAACCAGATGACAGAAGAGATAATGTAGATAAAATTCAGGAGAATATTGATAATTCTATTGAAAATTTTAACCTTGCGGAAGAAGCTATTGAAAAAACAGATGACGAAAAAATTATAAAACCATTAGAGGAAAAAAATGAGAGAAGAAAAGAAGCTATTACAGGCATGAGAACAGAAATTAGAGAAGAGGCAATAGATAAAAAAAACGGATATAGATAGAGTGAAAAATACAATAATCAGAAACGGTATAGCGATATTTGGCTATACCGTTTTTATGATATTGGTATTAACATTCACTTCATCATCCTAAATTTACAGTAGATGATGCGGTAATTCTACCAAGTGCAAATTATTTTGCGAAACTCGGTAGGCGCGCATTGCTTATTTTAACAGAAAAATAAAGTCGATTTATGAAACAAGATTAAAATGGTAATGTGCTAATAACCATATATGTGCTATAATATACCTTTATACAATCAAATATTATCTGTTGAAAAGTCTTATTTTCAATTGTATTTTATAATGTATGCAAATAAATTATAGTAATGGAGAGATGAAAGTTGAAATACAAAAAAAAATTTACTCTGATTGTTTTATTTCTAGTATTTTCTATGAACTTAAATGTTTTCGCAGTTAGTAGTAATGACACTACTAGTTTACCAACAATATATGGGAAAGCAGCCATCACTGTAGATGTTGCAACTGGTGAAATAATTTACGCAAAAAATGTTGACAAGCTAACGTACCCAGCAAGTACAACAAAGTTAATGACCGCGCTATTGCTCGCTGAGAACAGGGAAAAAACTGATGAAATAAAATATACGCAAAGTGCAAAAATCCAGCCTGCGGATTCATTAAATGTTAATTTTCATCCAATTGGACTTGATGAAACTATGTCAGGTGCTGACGTAATGGATGGACTGTCACTGTTTTCAGCGAATGATCTGGCCTATATGATTGCAGACGACGTCTCAGGAAATGGTACAAACTTTGAGAAAACGATGAATGATAAGGCAGCCCAATTGAACATGACAGGAACTCATTTTGTAACTCCTAATGGGCTTTCGCGTCCCAATCATTATACTACGCCTTATGATATGAGTATATTGGCTAGAGCTGCATTTTTAAACCCATGGGTAAAAGAATCAATGACTAAAAAGAAAAGTACCATATCAACATCAAAAGGTACAACATTTAAAATTGAAAATAGCAACAAGCTTCTTGGCGTAGATGGTTGTATTGGTGGGAAAACAGGATATACTTCACAAGCCGGAAGATGTCTTGTAGCCTTTTATGAAAGAAATGGTAGAGAAATTATGGGAGTTGTTATGGGATCAGTTATGGATGCCAAAGACACTTATGTTTTCATTGATATGGAAAATATAATTAACTATAGCTATAATTTACAGAAAGAAGTATTACATGCAAATAATTCTGTTATAAGAACTGAAACATTAAAATACAAACCGCTTGGATTCTTTGGTCCAGAGAAAACTATTAGTGTACCACTGGTAGCTAAAGAGGATGTTAGCTATTACAACAACGAAGCAAACAAAAAAGATTTGAAGGAAAATATAAACTTAACCAGTATGTCTGTTTCTAGTCTTAAAGGAAATAAGAGCGTTGGAACTTTGACATTAACTGAAAAGGGGAAGGTCAAAACTTACAAGCTGTATTCAACAGTTTCGAAAGGATCTTTACTAAAAAACAATATGCATATATACATTATGGCTACTGGGATATTTATTTTATTTTTAATAGGAATAGCGGTTATAATAAGAATGATTAATTTAAATAAGAGAAAAAGAAGGAACCATAGATTTAAAAGAAATTTCTAAAAAAAAGTGAAGAAAGGGCTGTATTATGGATATTAAATCCATGATAGGGCCTTTTTTTACGTGGATGGCTGATGTATCTGTATTGTAAGTGTCATCAAGGCGAAGCATTCATTCTAAGAACTCAATTAATAGCAGAAAAAATAAAATCCTTATAGAATCCTTATAATTACTTAGTATTATAAAACTATAGTAAACGAAAGGGTGATGAATATGAATAATTACATTTTACAAACAAAAAATCTTTGCAAGACTTTTAAAAAACAGCGTGCAGTAAACAACATTTCGCTGTCCATTGAGAAAAATTCTGTCTATGGATTGCTAGGCCCGAATGGTGCCGGAAAATCAACTCTATTAAAAATGGTTACGGGAATGCTTCATCCAACATCAGGAGAAATAATTTTTGAGGATCATCAGTGGAGTAGATCGGATCTTTCTAATATAGGAGTTTTGATTGAATCTCCACCTCTTTATGAAAATCTTACGGCTGTTGAAAACCTGAAAGTACGAGCTATTCTTTTAGGACTCCCAGATTCCCGTATTAAAGAAGTACTGGAAATTGTGGATTTGACGAATACAGGAAAAAAGCAGGCAGGACAGTTTTCTATGGGAATGAAGCAAAGGCTTGGAATTGCAATTGCACTACTAAATAAACCCAA
The DNA here is from genome assembly GCF_055081035.1 of Clostridium sp. CM041. Classification (NCBI taxonomy): domain Bacteria; kingdom Bacillati; phylum Bacillota; class Clostridia; order Eubacteriales; family Clostridiaceae; genus Clostridium; species Clostridium sp. CM041. The sequence goes on along the minus strand of NZ_CM143648.1, from coordinate 996,206 downwards.
ATTGCTAATTTTGGATGAGCCTACAAATGGCCTGGATCCTCTTGGAATACAAGATTTACGTGAGTTAATACGTTCTTTCCCGGCGCAGGGAATGACAGTCATCCTCTCCAGTCATATATTGTCTGAGGTTGAACTTATTGCAGATCACATTGGCATCATAAGCAATGGGGTACTCGGGTATAACGGCAAAATTAATCCTGGTGAAGATTTGGAGGTGCTTTTCACAGAGGTTGTGAAAAAGAACAGGAAGGAGGATTTATAATGCTTAAATATTTACAGGCTGAAAATTTGAAATGTGAGAGAATATTTATAAAAAAACTGATTATTATCGCACCTATAGTTACTTTGTTATTTGGATTTATGACCGGAAAATATTTTGAATCCAATAGCTTCAATTGGTGGTACATGATGATTTTGCCCGGATATATTTCAATAATGGCAGTAATGACTAACGATGCGGAGCAAAAAAAGTTGCGCTATAGGGCTGTATTTGGTCTGCCAATTTCACTAAAAAAAGTGTGGATTTCAAAAGTTTTGGTAAATGGGATTTATATGACTTTCTCATGTATGGTTTTTATAGTTGGAATTTTTTTAGGAAGTTATCTAAGGATCACTCCCGTACCGGCTTTTAGTGCATTTGCCGGAGCTGGTTTGATTGCAGTTACATCTTTATGGCAGATTCCACTTTGTATGTTTTTAGCGAATAAACTGGGAATGCTAGGGACAGTTTTGATAAACGCTGGAGTTGGAGCTGTATTAAATGTTATGGCTGTAAGTACATCAATGTGGTGGATTTCTCCTTATAGTTGGACGTCACGTATTATGTGTTCCGTTCTTGGAATTTTGCCAAATGGAGAGCTAGCAGGCATAGGAGATTCGCTACGAAATCCAGTCGTGATTCCAATTGGAATTGTTTTGTCAGTTGCCCTGTTTATCTTGCTACTGATTATTACCGCTAATTGGTTTGAAAAACAGGAGGTTAATTAATATGATTGCTTTAATTAGATGTATAAAATCGGATTTTTATAAATTAAGACATACTTCTATTCCATGGATTCATTTACTTATCCCACTTGCGGGAGCATTCATGTTTTTGGCGTATTATAGATTATCTTCATGGAGCGCATTAAAAAAAATAAGTGGGTATCTGGAGGTCCTAGCAATTGCATTTCCTTTGATGATAGGAATAATCAGTGGGATAGTAATTGAGCAGGAAGAGCAAGCTGGAAATTTTCAAACACTACTGTGCAGTACAAAATCAAAATGCACCACGTATTTGAGTAAGCTAATTATTTTGCTTTTATTGGGAACCTTTTCTATAACACTTGCTGTAGGGATCTTTGCACTTGGATTCCAAACAATGCCCAATATATTTTACTTGAAAGCCGCAGGAGCATTAGTTCTAGGAAATATATTCATCTATATCTTGCATGTGTTCATAAGTCTTCAATTTGGAAAAGGAGCTTCCACAGGGCTTGGAGTTTTCGAAAGTCTGATTTCTGCTCTGATGCTTACTGGTCTTGGAGACAATATATGGCGTTTTATTCCATGTGCGTGGAGCGTGAGATTTTGCGATTACCTAGTTGCAGAGTGGGCCGATCATTTTACAAGTGCTGTTGTAACGCTTGATACGAAGCAAGGATTATCTGTTATGTTATTTGCCATATGTATAGCCTTTGTTGCAAGTTTATTTTGGTTCAAAAAGTGGGAAGGAAGAAAGTCATATAAATAAGAAGGAATTGTTATGAAGATAAAAAGAAAGTTTGTAATTTTGTTCACAGTTTTATTTTGTACATTAGTAATAGGGTATTTTGCAAAAGATACTATAATTAAAAAAGTAAGGAACTATGCAATTAAAGATAAAATTGTTTGCAAAATCAATGCTAAAAATGCTACTCAAATCAGTTATAAGGAAATAACTTATCAAATTTCAAATGTTTCATTGGATAGATCTAAAATTGGAGGATGGAACGGAATTATTGATAAAGTGGCAGTTATTGATAAAAATAATTGTATACTTAAACAAAAGGAAATTGATTTGTCTGCCCAATTAACAATAGAGGATGTAAAAAAGGATCTTCCCAAAGATGCGAAGTTTATTGTCTTTTTTCAAAGTGTTTGTTCAATAAAAGGTATAGATAGTAAAGAAGCCATCGCCGTCCAAGTGGATAACAACTTTTACAAAGCGATTCCGGTAGGAAGCTCGTCTACTGATAAAACGGCCATCAAATATGATTATTGCTCAGAATAAACGTCATTTTAATTTGGGATTTATGGATAATATAAGTTGATTTGATAATATTTTGACGTTATACTATATATAGACAACATGCGAGGAGTGAGGAATATGGCAAAAATTCTGGTTATCGATGATGAACCTGATATCCTGGCTTTAATTAAAAATATTCTTCAGAAAGATAATCATTTGGTAACTACAGTTGTGAATCCTGAAAAAATTTTAACTAGTGAATTTTCAAACTTTGATTTGATTTTACTTGATGTCATGATGCCGGGTATGGATGGATTTACTTTTTGTAAGGAGATTCGTGGTATTGTAGACTGTCCTATTATTTTTCTTACAGCAAAAACTATGGAAATAGATATTATGTATGGTTTAGGGCTTGGCGCGGATGATTACATTACGAAGCCATTTGGAGTGGGGGAACTAAGAGCCAGAGTAAATGCTTATCTTAGGCGGGAAAACCGTGAAAGGCGAAGTACTCTTTGTGTATCCGGGGTGAAGTTTGATTTAGCTGGTAAGGAAATTTTAGTGGATGATAAAAAAATTCCTTTTACCAAAAGTGAATATAACATATGCGAATTTCTTGCCAGAAATCAAGGCCAGGTTTTTTCAAAGGACAAAATATACGAAGGTGTTTATGGGTATGATGGAGAAAGTGACAGCTCAGCTATTACGGAGCACGTTAAAAACATACGGGCAAAGATAGCTGTGTTTGAACTGTCACCAATTGAGACGGTATGGGGGATAGGGTACAAATGGAAGTAAAGAAAAAAGCTTTTACGTTAAAGGCGGTCTTTTTTAAGTATCTATTAATTTTAGGAGTTACATTTATTGTTTTCGCAGGACTATATATGGGAATTTTTAATCTAGGCGTAAGAAATGGTGTGATTCTTATACCGAGTTACTGCGAGGATTTGGCTAGGAGCGCTAAACCATTACTTGCATCTACACCGAAAATCACAGAAAACATGATACCCTATGGATGTAAATTTGCTGTTTTCGATAAAGAATATCAGGTTGTAAAAACAAATTTAGAGGGTCAGGACTTACTTACCGCAACAGAATATGCTAAGGGTACTTACCTTAAAAGTGTAAGCAAAAAGAACTACTATTTCATTGAAAGGGAAGATGGGTTTTGTGTTTTAGAGTACTATGTTCAAATGAGCTACCAATCTGAGTTTTTAAATAAGCATTTACCAGATCCCGAAAAAATCATGATTATAACTTTTGCCGCTTTATATTTTTTCATTATTTTAATCATTACTACTATTTATGCGAAAAACCTAAATAAGCATCTAAGGCCCCTCCTGCAAGCTACTGAAAAAATCAAGGAGCAGGATTTGGACTTTGACATAAAATATTCAGGAATTAAAGAATTCAATGATGTACTTTTATCAATATCAGACATGAAAACAGAATTAAAAAAATCATTAGAACAGCAATGGAATATAGAACAAACAAAGAAGGAGCAGATTTCTGCTCTTGCCCATGATCTTAAAACTCCACTAACAATTATCAAAGGAAATGCTGAATTGATATCAGATTCAACATTAGATAAGGAGCAACAGGAATATATTGACTATATTTCAACAAATACAAGGCAGATTGATCAGTATATCAAAACACTGATTGATATTTCAAATTCAGAAATAACTCTTTTTCTACAACTGGAAAGGATAGATTTTGAAAATTTTATTGACACAATTCAAGAGCAGCTTGAAGCCATTGCAAATACCAAGGGACTTAAAGTTGAGTTTACTAAAACTTATATTCCTAGGTCGATTATGATTGATAAGTTGCTACTTCAACGTGCCATTATGAATGTTATTTCAAATGCGGTGGATTACTCCCCAAGTAACGGAAAAATTTATTTTGAGGTAAAATCCATGGATAATAAAATAAGATTCATTACGACAGATAGTGGAAAGGGTTTTTCAAGCGAGGATATCAAATCAGCCACAAAACGATTTTATATGGGTGATTGTAGCCGTGCATCGAAAAGTCATTATGGGATAGGGATGTACATTACCCAATCATTTGTAAATCTCCATGGGGGGACCCTCCATATGGATAATTCACTTGTAACTTATGGCGCACAGGTAACAATAGAGATTCCAATTTGCGAATAGGGGATTGGTGATTATTTGACAGCAAGTTCAGAATATAATAATTAAAGCTACAGGTCTTTCTAAAGGGAAGGTCATACAGATAAAGAAAGTCCTCAAGCGATTGAAAACCAATCATTTGAGGGCTTTTTTAAATAAGCATAAAATCTTTTTGTGCTTCTATATTAACGACATTTCAGAAGTCGTTAATATTACAGCTCCGCAGAAGATGATTTAATACAAAGGAGTAAGATTCTACAAAAATTAACAATATTATAATGTGTTTTATTTATTTTTACTTTTATGTATACATTTGTACCCAATATGCCTTATAATTACATGGGAAGTTTTACATATAGCAACTTTATACCATAAATTGTAAAAGCGCATATGAATGGAGGCAAGGTAAAATGGATAATTAAGCAAAAAAATAGATTTTTGAAATATAGAGAGGAGGCATATTTATGGACTTTATTGATACAATCGAAAGCTATTGTACAGGCGATAAAGTAGCTCATATGTATAGGAATAGTAACTTAACCTATAGGGAATTAAAAACAAAATCTGATTCACTTGCTGTAAATATTATAGATTTATTTGGAAAAGATAAAACTCCAATAATAGTTTTTGGACATAAAGATCATTTAATGCTTATATGTTTTTTAGCCTGTGTAAAAAGTGGACATGCATATATTCCAGTGGATAGCTCAACACCAACTACAAGGCTTAGAGATATTGTATTTATTTCTGGTGCTAAATTAATTATAAACACATCAGATGATTTAATTGATATTCAAGCAGAAACAACATTGAATAAGAGTGAAATAGAAGAACATTTATTACAACATGGGAATAAAATACCAAATATAGGTTATAGAATTAAGGATGAAGAAGTTTATTATATTATATATACTTCAGGAAGTACTGGTAATCCAAAGGGAGTTCAGATAACTAAAAATTGTATTCAAAGCTTCATTGATTGGAGTATGGATTTAACTGATAAAAAAGATAAAATATTTATGAATCAAGCACCTTTTTCTTTTGATTTATCTGTTATGGATACTTATTTATCATTGGTTTCTGGTTCAATACTATATAGTATTGATAAAGAGATGATAGCTAATTTACCTGAGCTTTTTATTGATTTTAAGTCTTCGGGAATTACAACTTGGGTTTCCACTCCGTCCTTCGCAGAAATGTGTTTACAAAGTGAGCAATTTAATGAAAAGTTATTACCCAAATTGAGGCAGTTGTTATTCTGTGGAGAAACACTTTCTAAGGAATGCGTAAGAAAATTATTCGAAAGATTCCCTAAAATTAAAATAATAAATTTCTATGGGCCAACAGAGGCAACAGTAGCAGTAACTGCAATTGAAATAAAGAAAGAAATGCTTTTAAGTAAAGGAAAGCTTCCAGTTGGGTACGTAAAAAAAGACTGTGAAATAATCATAGAAGAAAATACAAATGAAATATTGATAGTAGGTGATAGCGTAAGTATAGGGTACTTTGCTGAGCCTATTTTAACAGAAAAAAATTTTTTTGAAAAAGAAATTTTAGATGTTAAAAAGAGGGGATACAGGACCGGAGATACGGGTTATATAGCTAATGGTCTATTATATTATGAGGGACGAATAGATAATCAAATTAAACTTCATGGTTATAGAGTTGAAATTGAAGATATTGAAAACAATATAAGAATACTTCCTTTCATTAAAAATGCAGTTGTAGTACCTATTAAAGAAAGAGGTAAAATTAAATATTTAGCAACAGCTGTAGTGCTAAATGATAAATATGAAGGAAACATAATTATCTTAGTTAAAAATTCCTTGAAGGATTTACTGCCTTCATATATGATACCTCGCAAAGTAAAGGTAATAGAAGTTTTACCGATAAATGGAAATGGAAAAATTGACAGAAAAAAGATAATGGAGGAATTTTAAATGCTTCCTTATGGAGATTTTTTGTATTTCTATATAATGATTTTAGTGCTAATTCCAGCAATTGTTGTTGGTTTGCTTGGCAAAAGGATAAAATGGTATGGACTACCGGCAAGCTTATTTATGATGTATTTAATTTTTGGTAAATCAAAACAGCAAATTAAATATTTAATTATATTTTTTATAATGGAATTTTTGTTAATTATTATTTACAGCTTTATAGTGAAAAAGTTTAAACAAAGATGGTTACTTTGGATAATGATATTTATAGGTCTGTCACCTTTAATCTACTCAAAGTTTAGCAATATACTTATACACAGAGAGCTTGGATTTCTAGGGATTTCTTATTTAACTTTCAAAGTTATTCAGATGTTAATACAAATTTTTGATGGGTATATTACCAAAATAAATATTTTTGATCTTGCTTATTTTATGTTATTTTTTCCAACATTAAGTTCTGGACCCATTGACCGCTCACTTAGATTTACTGAGGAAAGCAATAAGGTTATAAAGCCAAGACAATATGTTGAATATTTAGGTGATGGACTATTTAAGATTCTACAGGGAATAGGTTACAAATTCTTAATAGGATATTATATACAACAACATTTTATTAATGTAATATCATTAAGACCACACACTTTAATAAATGTAATTAAATATATGTATTCTTATAGCTTTTATTTGTTTTTTGATTTTGCCGGTTACAGTTTAATTGCAATAGGCGTAAGCTACATAATGGGAATAAAAACGCCTGAAAACTTTAATCTTCCATTTATAAGTAAAGATATAAAAGATTTTTGGAACAGATGGCACATGAGCTTATCTTTTTGGTTTAGAGATTTTATTTATAATAGATTCGTAATGACTGCAATTAAGAAAAAGTGGTTCAAGAGTAGATATACAGCTTCCTACATTGGTTTCATGATAAACATGATAACCATGGGGCTATGGCATGGAATTCAGTTGAATTATGTTGTTTACGGTGCTTTTCATGGGATTTTAATCATAGTTACAGATTATTTTCAGAGAAAAGTACTCTACAAAAAAATCAAAGGAAAGGGTTGTTTTAAAATTGCTTCAACTTTTGTAACCTTTAATTTGATATGTTTTAGTTTTTTAATATTTTCAGGATATTTATTTAAATAGAAGGAGGAATTTATATGCAAGAATTAATTTATAGTATATTAGAAGAAATTACTGGTGAGGATTTACATAACGAAAGTGATGTGAATTTATTTGATAGCGGAAGATTGGATTCATTAGGAATTATTGAACTGATTGTAGAATTAGAGGATAAAGCTAAAATTAAACTTGATCCTGCAATTGTTGAAAGAGGAGATATAGAAACGCCAAACAAAATTATTGAATACATTCAAACTCTCTCTGAATGTAGAATGTAATGAAAAAGGTCATAGCTTTCGCTTGTTCTATTATTATTAGTATTGGCTTTTTATTTTGTTATCAAAGCTATTATAAAGGTCTTATTTCAAAAAAATATTATGATAAATTCGGAGAAAATTTATCTGCATATAAATTTAAAAGCGTAGCACTTCAAAGCATGGGAGCAAGACAAGGTGATAATCTTTTTATGTTTGGTTCCTCTGAAGTTGTAAAAACTACTTCATATTCTACTCATCCAATTAAAGTTTTTAATGATAAAAAAAATGGTTTCCAAATCAATCTTATAGGACAAGGAGGTTATAAATCCTTAGTACATACTGCTAATTTTGGAGCAATTGGTAAGGAACTTAGGGGGGGAACAGTGGTTTTTGTACTTTCTCCACAATGGTTTTTAAAGAACGGCATTAATGAAAATGAGTTCGAAGCCAATTCTTCTGAAGCACAGGTATATGGATTTTTGTTTAATAAGGATATTAGCTTAACTACAAAGCAAGAGTTTTCTAAAAGAATAATATCAATTACTAACAAAAAGGCCAATAAACACTTTGATATTATGAGAGACTACTGCTCTCTTTATAGTAATAATGACTTATTAAGTACATCTAAGAGATATTTAATGACTCCTTATTACAGGATAAGATACGAGCAATTAATGTTAAAGGACAATATAAATAGCATTAAATATCTTAAGCCTAAACTTGCAAAATATAATGAGACGCAGCATACAAATATTAACTGGAATGCGGAATTAAAAAAAGCCACGGAGATTGCCGAATCAAAGTCTAATAATAATAAGTTTGGTATGGACAATAATGCGTATAAACACGCGATTAGAGGAAATCTTCATGAAATAAAGGGGTCTATGAAGAAGGACTCTTATAAAGTATCTCCTGAATATGAGGATTTTAAGTTGTTGCTAGATGTTTGTAAAGAACAAGGAATTAAACCACTATTTCTAAATATTCCTGTAAACGGCAAGTGGTATGACTATGCTGGATTTAATAAAAATGATAGGCTAGCTTATTATAAAAAAATAAACACTATGGTTAATTCCTATGGATTTGAAGTTGCTGATTTTTCAAAATATGAAAATGAAAAGTACTTTCTAATGGATAGTTCCCACTTAGGCTGGAAAGGTTGGGTATATGTTAATGAAGCTATTGATAAATTTTATAACAAAAATGAAAACTAATATAATTTTTATGACAACTATTTATATTATTGTCATTTTAGGCTGTAGTTATGTATTTTTATTTCAGCCAGATGTTAAAATTTCTTATATATACAATCAGTTTTAAAGCTAGACAATTATGTATGCAGTACTATCTATATGTAACATTCTAAATAATACAAAAACCCCTCTGTAGCTATGAGGCCGCTGAAAAAAGCACTCTTTATTTAGTAGAGTTTTCAAGCTTGAATAGAAAAAGCACGAGATATCCACATTTTGGATATCTCATGCTTTTTATTTTATAATTAAGTTTTAAAAGCCCTATTTAAAGCGAATTGAAAATGGTGATAATCTTAATAAGAATTTTGAATTTTGCATAGATAATATATTCATATTTTTGTTAATAAGAAAAAAGGTTTAAAGTTTTTTTAAAAAATTATTCATTGTATATAACCAATTTGAAGCTACATTATCTAACATAACTTTAAAAACATTACTTTCGGAATATTCTAATTTTTGGGTTTTACGTTTTTCTGTGGTACAATAACCTTGAATTTAACTGATACATATCTATAAAATATTAAATTTACAAAAGAATGGGAGGATAAAATGATGAACTTTTTACAAGCAATTATCGGAAAGACAAATGATATTCTATGGTCCTATATACTTATTGCACTACTTATTTTTATGGGGCTATATTTTTCTTTTAAAACAAAATTTGTTCAATTTAGATATTTAAAAGAAATGATTTCTCTTTTAACTGAAGGTGTGGGGAAATCTATTTCTAAATCTGATAAAAAGAAAGGTACATCTTCATTTCAAGCATTTTGCATAAGTACTGCTTCTAGAGTTGGAACTGGAAATCTTGCTGGAGTTGCTATTGCTATAGCGCTTGGTGGTCCTGGTGCAATATTTTGGATGTGGCTAATTGCTTTAATAGGCGGTGCTTCTAGCTTTGTTGAAAGCACTCTAGCTCAAATTTATAAAGTTAAAGATAAACATGGCTATAGGGGCGGGCCTGCATACTATATGGAAAAAGCACTTAATAAAAGATGGATGGGAATTGTTTTTTCTATATTAATTACAGTATGTTTTGGTCTTGTATTTAACTCTGTTCAATCAAACACTATATCACTTGCTTTTCAAGAAGCTTTTGGTGTTAAAACTGTAATTACTGGATTAATTTTATCAATATCTACAGCAATTATAATTTTTGGTGGAGTTCAAAGAGTGGCTAAGGTTTCAGAGATTATTGTTCCTATAATGGCTGTTGCATACTTGTTAGTAGCTATATTTGTTATTCTTAAAAACATTTCTTCGCTACCATCAGTAATTTCACTTATATTTAGAAGTGCGTTTGGTTTTGAACAAGCTTTAGGCGGTGGTGTAGGTGCGGCAATGATGATGGGAATTAAACGAGGACTTTTCTCAAACGAAGCTGGAATGGGAAGTGCTCCTAATGCGGCAGCAACAGCAGAAGTAACTCACCCTGTAAAACAAGGACTGATTCAAACTTTAGGAGTATTTACAGACACAATTTTAATATGTAGTGCAACAGCATTTATAATATTATTATCTGGAACTTATACAACTAAAGGATTAACTGGAATACAGCTTACGCAAAATGCTTTAAGCTCACAAGTTGGGGCTTGGGGAAGTACCTTTATTGCTGTATGTATATTCTTATTTGCATTTAGCTCAATTGTAGGAAATTACTATTATGGCGAAACAAATATAGAATTTATTAACTCAAATAAAATATATGTTTTATTATATAGAATTACTGTTGTAGGTATGGTTTTTGTTGGCTCTGTAGTAAAGATTCAAATAGTTTGGGATTTAGCGGATTTATTTATGGGCTTAATGGCAATAATTAATTTAATCGCTATATTCCAACTTGGTAAAATTGCTTTTGCAGCGTTAAAAGACTACACCTTCCAGAAAAAGCAGGGTAAGAATCCTGTATTCACAAAGAACTCTATTGCAGGATTAAAAAATGTGGAATGTTGGGATGAAGAATAATTTCCTATTTTTTAAAAATCTATGATTTTAACGACATTTCAGCACCGCAGGTGATGATTTAATACCTCTAATCTAAAAGTAAATCAAAAAAACGCAAGTTAACTAACTTGCGTTTTTTTGATTTGCTTTTATTTGGTAAACATATAATAATTAAGACTTTATTAAATCTCTAGTAATAACAAATAACCGGAGTATTAGCATCAATATTATTATATATCGTCATTGCAATATCGTCTGTTGCATTTATACAACCATGAGAACCATTTGTCAAATATCTACTTCCACCAAAGGAGGATTGCCACGGTGCACCATGTATTCCAATACCACCATTAAATGGCATAAAGCAATTGACAGGTGTATTGTAACCCGGTCCCTTTAAGCTTGTATTTTTTGCTTTCCATTTTAATGAATAAACACCTGGTGGTGTTGGGGTATTTATGCCCCCAGTAACAACATCTCCTTCTACAATAAGAGCACCGTGCTTATAAAACCACATATGTTGGTTTGTCAAATTGATTTCTACATAGGTATTTCCAATATCATTTACATCATGAGATACTGCGGTTTGGGCATACTTGGGCTGCTTTGTTATGGTTTGTCCACCTTTTATAGATACAATTAAATCATTGACTTCGCCTGTGAGATCAACTTCCCATCCGTAATCTCCACCGCTGACTTTTGCAGTTGTTCCGTATGATGTAGCAAAATCTCTTTCGTTGCCACAGGTATTATAATTATTGGCCAGTTTACTTACATAATCTTTCATTTTATTTTCATCAAATGAAATTTCAAGGTTGTCATTAACTACTAGCCAGTTGTGTATTATAGAACCGTCTAAAACTTCTTTACCTCCAGTATGGGTATAAGTGATTTTTGAAGCTACATATTTATCAAGCAAAATTTTAGTGTTTTTAACTTCTTTGGAACTTGAATTATATTTTGGATTAATGTATTGATTTGTTGTCTCCAAATTTATTGTTGTTTCGCCTTTGAGAATTGCATTTACTACATTTGCATACAAATGCTTGCTATTGATTTTGTTTCCCATAATTTCTTTTACGATCACATAGCCGGTATCTGAATATTTAAAACTAGGATTTTTAGGTTTAATTGCTTTCTTGTTATCAAAACAAGAGAGTTTATCAAAATGTTTTTTTAATAGTTTTTCATCATAGGTCACTATGTCAGGTAGTTCAGAAGCTTTTGAATTAAAAACTTCATAAATCCACGCAAAAGAATTCTGACTGTCTTTTAAAACTTGAATTTTATCCTTTGCATTATATTTAAGTCCAATGTCAGCAGCTTTAAGTTGTTCATTCACACCACTTCGTTCTTGAAGGTTCAGTGTATATGTTTTGCACTTTGATAATAAGGCTTTATCTATTTCATCTACTGTTTTACCAGAAGCATTTATGCCATTAATTACAGAACCAAAATAAAAATGGTTATTAAAATATATTGACATACCTAAATATAGAACAAAGATAATAGAAAAAGAAATTATACTAATACGAATAGATTTTTTGCGTTTTATTGTTTGTATTTCCATGAGGCACCTCTTTTAATGTAAATTTAGTATTTCATATTAATCATATTCCAATATGTAGGAAATGTAAAGTAACCTTAGCGAATATTTTTACATTCATGTAAAATATTCGTTAATAAAAGTAAAGATTAACGAATTATGCTCTAACGCCTCACTTAGAGTAGTGGAGGACTTTCCTTCTGAAATGTGCTAAAGTAATTCACTTAAATCTGCAGTTGTAAGATCAATACTGTTATTTTTCATACTAAAAAAGACCCCTTAACTAATTATTTAATGAAACATTAAAATTAGTTGGCGCTCCGTTATTAAACAATATGAAATTAAAATAGTATCCTTCCAACGATCTACCATATAGATTAATTATATCACAACAAGTTTTTATTAGCGAGTTATAATGAAAAAGGAAAAATTGTGCTAGACAAAAATTAAAGGAATGCACACGATTGTGGCATCCCCTTGGATTTTATTATTTGTTATATTTATTTAAAGAGATTTCTTTTGTAAAAGAAGAATCTTTTACTATGCTAAAAAACCATCCTATTAGAGCACCAACTAACGATGGAACTACCCAAACAAGACCCTGCTTAGATAAAGGTATAGAACTCAAAAATGACATTTTAAGTCCAATTTGATCTAATGAATCAAATATACTAAAAACAGCAGTAAATAGCATACTGAAAGAATATACAGAGCTATAACCTTTGAATAGATTATGGGAGAATGCAAGTACAATAAGTACTATCGCCATAGGATATATGGCTGTTAAAACAGGTACGGATATACTTAATAGTTTAGTTAAGCCTACATTTGCAAATAACATACTAGATAGTGTTATTGCAGTAACCCAAATTTTATAGTTAACCTTTGGAACCATCCTTGAGAAGTATTCACTACATGATGTTATAAGACCAACACAAGTTGTAAGGCAAGCAAGTCCAAAAGTTAAACCAAGTATTATAAGACCATTTGCATTAAAAAGATAAGATACTACATTTGTTAATGTTTGCGCTCCATTTTTTGTAGCACCAAATCTAGTTTGAGCAGCAGCGCCTAGGCATGAAAGCATTAGATATATTACAGTTAAAACAAGACCAGCTATAAGTCCAGCTTTTATTGTATAGGAGCTTAAAGCTTTTTTATCTGTAATTCCTTGTTTCTTTAAAACTAATGCAACAACTATTCCAAAATTAAGTGCAGCGATGGCATCCATAGTCATGTATCCATCCAAGAATCCCTTTAACACAGGAAAGCTAGCATAATCTCCAATTGGAGCATTGAAGCTACCAATTGGTTTTACTAAACTACCTATAAATACAATTAATATAAGTATTAAGATAGCAGGGGTTAGTACCTTCCCAAAACGATCCATTAATTTATTAGGATTCATACTTAGCCAAAAAGCTAAACCAAAGAAGCACAATGTATATAGAAAAAGAGGCAAAGCTCCACTAACAACCGATGGTGGTAAAAATGGTGCTATGCTTGTTTCGAAAGACAAACTAGCAGCACGAGGTATGCCTAAAAATGGTCCAATTGATAAATATATTAACAATGTGAAAATAAGCGCAAAGGTTTTATTAACTCTGCCAGCTAAATTTTGAAGACCATCAGCTTTTGCAACAACAGCTACAGCCAGGATCGGTAGACCTACTGCAGAAGCAAGGAAGCCAGATAACGAAAGTAAAAGATTTGTACCTGACATTTGTCCAAGTACAGGAGGGAAGATTAAGTTTCCAGCTCCAAAAAACATTGAAAATAGCATTAAACTAACTAGCATTAAACTTTTTCTTGATAATTTATTCATAGTAATTCCTCCAAAAATATTATTTTTTTTAAATTTTAGTATTATATCGCTAATATCAATGTCGCTATCCACTAAACCACCCCCTTTAAAAATAAAAAAAGCCCGTCCCTATAAAAGGGACGAGCGAGTATGCACGTGTTACCACCCTAAATCTATTAAAATTATAATGAATAACCTTAATAGCACTTAGCAAGATACCAATCGATATCTGTTCCTTGTAATGGTGGACAACCATTAAACCTTATTAAATTTCAGGTTTACTTCTCAGAGATGATTTTCGGAAATAGACTGAACGTTGACTTTCACCAAATGTCAACTCTCTTTAGAACAGATACTAAAACGTACTCTTTCTCGTCATCAAATTTATTATTTATATTAAATAAAAATATATCATATAAAAAAAGAATTGTCAATAAATAAATAATATTACTATTAAAACTACCCCAGTTTTTGACAAGAATATGACTCTTTATAAAGATTGCAGTGAAGATAATTACTTTTTAAATATTAATTAACAGAAAAGCATTTAAGGATTATGGCTAGTATAGAATTGCTAATGGTATTCCTAATTCACCGCTTAATTATAATAATTCAATATCATCATGTTTAGAAAATTCATCTAAAATATCTTCTACTAGGGCATGTTGTAAGTTCCTGTAATTTCTCGCCTTGCAAATAAGCCTTAAATTTAAACAAACTTCTCCGGGTTTCATAGAAGTGTATACTGTATGAGAAAGGTTCTCGTAATAAATAGGAAGGGTTTTTGAGGCTATATTTAGTGAATCTTTTGCTTCTTGCTCAATATCTCTTACTTTATCATTAGCAATAGATAGCAATATGCTTTTAGCTTTTTTCCAATTACTTTTAAGTGTAAGGCTTATTTCAAGTTCATTCCAAGTAAAAGGGAATGAGTTAGATTCATTTATAAGATCTTTAGTGAGAACATTTATATTTGGTATATGAGTAATTCTTCCAGTACTTTGTCCATAGATTTTGTTGTCATTTTCCATAACCTCAATTATGGTAGTATAAAACCAGTCTATAGCGATTACATCACCAAGACTTTCCCCAAGCTTTATTCTATCCCCAAGTTTAAAAGGTTTATGAGTATTGATTATAAGCCAACCTAAAAAACTTGCTACAAGATCACGAAAGGCAAAGGCTAGTCCAGCTGAGAAAAATCCTAAAAATGTAAGTATATACTTAGACTCATACATCCATATTGGTATAATCACTACAGCAGTTAAGATATTTATTGATAGCGAGGATGTTTTTTTATGTTTTATTATGTTATTGGAATCAAGATTAGATTTATTAATATATGAACATATACTTTTTTTTACTAAATAAAATATCATTATTAACATTAAAGTTATAATGATTTTTATCAAAACACCTACGGTTTCAAACTTTAAGCCTAGCTCTAACAAAAATTTAATCAAATGATTTCTACTCCCTTATATCAATTTTAACTTTATATAGTTAATTACTATAAAGTAAATTGGTGCCTATGTCAATTACAGTGTTAAAAAAGTTGTGAAATTCATTATATAAATTACGAAACCAGATTAAAATGGCAATGGGCTAATAAACATATGTGGTATAATATTGTTTTGTACGCTCAAATATTATCTGTTAAAAGCTCATATTTTCAATTGTCTTGTAAAATGCTATACTACAAACTTTATGAAATTGACGAATGACATTATAGTATTGAAAGGAGAATTAATATGGAAATAGAATCAGTTGCTGCTATGGGGGTATATATACTTATTTTACTTTTAATAGGCTATTATTCCTATAGAAAAACAAATGACATTTCAGACTACATGATAGGTGGCAGAGGGCTTGGACCTATGGTAACAGCACTATCTGCTGGTGCAAGCGATATGAGTGGCTGGATGCTAATGGGACTTCCAGGTGCAGTTTATACAAAAGGAATATCTAGCATTTGGCTTGGAATCGGTTTAACAATAGGAGCTTACTTAAATTACCTTCTGCTTGCTCCAAGATTTAGAATTTATACAGAGGTTTCGAATGATTCATTAACTGTTCCAGATTACTTAGAAAACCGCTTTAAAGATAAGTCTAATATTCTTAGACTTGTATCTGGGATAATAATACTTGTGTTCTTTGTGCTATATGTTTCATCTGGAATTGTAGCAGGGGGGAAATTATTTGAAAGTATATTTAACTCCACATATACAGCGGGTGTAGTTGTTACATTATCGGTAG
This sequence comes from Clostridium sp. CM041, assembly GCF_055081035.1. NCBI lineage: Bacteria > Bacillati > Bacillota > Clostridia > Eubacteriales > Clostridiaceae > Clostridium > Clostridium sp. CM041. Next base: position 979,737 of record NZ_CM143648.1, on the reverse strand, counting down.
TTGTACTATATACATATTTTGGGGGGTTTTTAGCGGTAAGTCTTACAGACTTTTTCCAAGGATCCCTGATGTTTGTTGTACTAGTTGTAGTGCCAATTGTAGCATATATGAATATAGGGGTAAATGCTGGTACATTTGTCAATAAAATAAAAGTTATTGACCCAGCTTTATTTGATATGTTTAGAGGAACAAGTGTTGCAACTATTATTGGACTTTTGGCATGGGGACTTGGATACTTCGGACAACCACATATTATTGTCCGTTTTATGGCAATTAAATCTGCAGGTGAATTAAAGTCAGCAAGAAGAATTGGGATTACCTGGATGACCATAGGTCTTTTAGGTGCTGTATCAAGTGGACTTATAGGACTTGTATACTTTACAAAAAACAACATCCCGCTTACGGATCCAGAAACAGTTTTCCTTCGTCTTGGAGATATTTTATTCCATCCATTTATTACGGGTATTATATTAGCAGCAGTGCTATCAGCTATTATGAGTACTATTTCTTCTCAACTATTAGTTTGTTCAAGTTCTATAACAAGGGACTTTTATTTAACATTCTTAAACAAAGAGGCATCAGACAAGCAGCAAATGAAGATAGGGAAAATATCTATACTTATAGTTTCAGCTGTTGCCACATTCTTTGCATATTTGCCAAACAAAACTATTCTTAATATAGTTGGGCAAGCATGGGCTGGTTTTGGTTCATCCTTTGGACCTGCTCTTTTACTAAGTCTTTATTGGAAGAGAATGACTAAATGGGGCGCTCTATCAGGTATGGTTGTAGGAGGCTTAACAGTTATTGTATGGATTGTTTCTGGATTATCTACTTATATGTATGAAATGGTTCCAGGATTTATATTATCGCTCATAGCTGTTATAATTGTTAGCGTTATAACTGAAAAACCGGAAGAGTCTATAAATAAGGAATTTAAAAAAATGGAAGAAATATTAGCAAAGTTTAAGTAAAAATATTGAGTTCTCTTGTATATACATTGAGAGCTCAATATTTTTTTATTTGTTACAGTAAATTTTCGAGTGCAACCTAATAGGGAGATTTCATTTCTCGTATTCTAAATATAAAAATAAGGGTATAAAAATACAAGGATTGATAGAAAATAATAAAGATATGTAATTACACTGTATTGAGAACTAAGTCAGGTAAATTAAATAATAAATGTAAATGATAAAGGAGGCACAAATTATTTATGAATACAATTGATGAAATAAAACTTGAAATATATAAAAATGACATATTATCTGAATTAGGAGTTGAATTGTATAAATTAAATAATAAAGATATTGAGTGTTTAGACGACGCAATATTATTTAGTAATGAGGGAGATAGACTTAAAAAATTATTATAGAAGAATGTGAGGTCGAGTTCTGTAGTGAAGTTAAGGAAGAAGAGCTTTGGGCAAAATCATACGAATAAGCAAGAACCAGCAGTTTTATTTTGACTGCTGGTTTTTGCTGTTTAACTCAAAATAATAAAAAAAATGTCATATATTATGTTGTGAAATTAGTTGACTATAAAGACTATTCTCTTTATTATATAAGTAGTTATATACATAAAAATACTGTATATACAAATTATGGAGGGGGAAATTATATGAAAAAAGCAATTTCAATCTTAACTGCAATGGCAATGGTGGTATTAATTAATCCAGTTAATGCAAATGCATCACAAGGAAAGCCGGCAAATTTTGTAAAGGTACAATCATCAGAAAAATTGTCAAAAGACATGAAAGGTGTGCATAAATTCTTTAAAGAAAATAAAACCGTAGTTGAGGATTCAGTGAATAAGTTGGAAGAAGTAAAATCAAATGATGATAAATTGGGTTTTAAACATATCAAAACTCAACAAATGGTAAATGATATTCCGGTTTATGGTAATGAATATATCGTTCATTTTAATCAAAAGGGTGAAGTATATGCTGTAAATGGTAAATATGATGCTAACGCAAAAAATGCAAAAATAAATAAAGAACAGTTAATAGGTGAAAACAAAGCTCTTGAAATTGCAAAAACGCAAGTCAAATTTGATAAGCTTGAGGCAGATCCAACTACTAAACTTTACCTATACAATATAAATGATAAATATGTTCCAGTTTATGTTGTTTCATTAAGCTTTCTATCACCAACACCAGGAAATTGGAAGTTCTTTGTAAATGCTGAAAATGGAGATATAGTAAAAAAAGGCAATAAAATATCTAAGGTTGCTGCTACAGGAACAGGTTTAGGTGTACTCAACGATTCTAAATCATTAAATCTTGATAAGGTTACTGTACGTAACAAGGTTCAATATCAATTAAGAGATACCACAAGAGGTAAGGGCATAACTACTTATTCAGCGGCTAATACTACTAACAAAATTGGTTCTATCGTCTATTCAACTACAAACGTAATTAATGATAAAGCTGCTGTAGATGCACATTACTATGCAGGAGTTGTATATGATTATTATAAATCTAAATTCAATAGAAATGGTCTTGATGGAAAAGATATGGAAATTAAATCTACAGTTCACTACGCTAATAATTATGTTAATGCTTTTTGGAATGGAACACGAATGATTTATGGAGATGGGGATGGTATTGATGCTATCGAGTTATCTGGAGCTTTAGATGTAGTGGGTCACGAAATGACACATGCAGTAGATGAAAAAACAGCAAATCTTGATTATGAATTTCAATCGGGGGCATTAAATGAATCTATGTCAGATGCCTTTGGTGCATTCATCGAAAATTATGAACAAGCTGATAAATTTGACTGGTTAATGGGTGAAGATGTTTGGACACCTAAAGTAGAGGGTGATGCATTAAGAGATATATCCAATCCAACTAAATATGGTGATCCAGATAATATGAGTAAATTTGTAGTTACTCCTAATACGCAAGAGGGAGATTGGGGTGGAGTTCATACAAACAGTGGAATTCCAAACAAAGCTTGTTATCTTATAGCTTCTAATGCTAACGTAGGAATAGCTAAAGCAGAACAAATTTATTACAGTGCTTTATCTAATTATTTAATTGCGACTTCTAACTTCCATGATGCAAGAGTTGCACTTGTTCAATCCGCAACAGATCTTTACGGTGCAAATGGAGCAGAAGTTGCTGCGGTAAATGCAGCTTGGGATGCAGTAGGAGTAAAGTAAAGAATGGACTATTTGATGCTGATTGTGATAATTTAATAGAGTAGGATTAAAAAAACTAACTCGGATTTTTATTTGTGAGTTAGTTTTTTTAGTTTTAGTTCCAAATCAAATGTTAATTTAAGACTTATGCCTGTTTTACATCTAAATTTAATTCATACAGAATATCTATATGCTTTTAGGTGATAAATTATTTCATTGATTATTAAATAATATAAATAAACACAAAAGGAATGGCTTATTTCCCTTGCAGAGATTGGAATTGATTCAGATAAGCTGTGTTGATAATAACTATAAAAAATTGCCCGTCACATCACCAATCTTTTAGAGAGAAAGAATGGAAATGAAACGAACAATCTATGTTAATATAGTTATGGGAGCCAAAGTGGATTTTTCAACCACATTAAAAATGCAAAAGACTCATCTAACACATAACAATAATTTTATATGGTGTGGTCTGAGCCGGTATACTTTTTGTGGTAGCGCCATAGACAATAATTAGATTTCGATTTGCAGGGTTATTGCTAAATGACTGCCCATTTTCTAAAACTATCTGAGTAGTGGGGGCAATGTTTAATTTTAAATTATTATCGCTACTAACCAACTTATCGTTAAAATAGTCTACTTTCACATTTTGATATTGTGTATCTCTTGCCATAACAATTGCTCTAAATTGTGGCGGAAAAATGAGAGGAACAGGTGCATTTGCATCATAAAAGCCAGTTACCATATCTCCGGGTATCACCATTACATGGTCTACAAAGTAAGTAGTCGGCGTCACCACGAAATTAACTAAAGCTCCATATCCGTTTTCTACAGACATTAATTTATAACATCCCACGCCTTCTTCATTTGCCCCTATCCAAAAGTCATTAATCATGGTAATCATACCATGGAAAGGTTGGAATTTTTCCATCTTTATTCCTCGATTCTTTAATTAATATTTTAAAAACATTGGAAACTACTAATATTTCTCAAATCCATTCCGAAAAATCTCCATCTATTTCTATTCCAGCGGAAACCGGATATAGATCTAGGACCAACAAATGTAAGCCATGCCCAGAAGCCTCTTTCTCTCCTTGGCCATATATATACAAATCTATAAAGGCAAGGTCTAATTGCACCTGGGTCTATAGCTAGAGGGGTTGCACCAAATTGTTGTGATTGAGGCTGCGATGGTGTAAAGTTTGGAGGTGCAGAAGAGGGTCCACCTTGAGGTCCTTGTGCGAAGGATGTAAAATCATCCATTTGTCTGTATGGATACATTAAAGGGAAATCTTGAGTTTCTAGTTCATAGTTATACGTTGGATTATAAAATCTAATAGTATCTTCATCAATATACATTTAACTAACTCCTTAAAGTATTTACAATACAGTATATGATTACTTATAGGTTTTGTTATTCTTAATTTTAGGGGATTGTAGTAGAAAAGCAAATTGTGTTCACAATTTGATAGCTAATATCCAGGGTGTTTATGAGTTAAGTGAATTTAATAATAATATATTGTAGTTCAAATAATATATAAAACAATGTAAAATATTGCAAAAAAGTGTGGATGGTGTTAATATGAAAAGGATTTATAGAAAATTTTAGGAAATGAAAGATTTGTAAACGATTCCTAGGATATTAATTAATTGGAGGGGGTTCATAATATGAATGGGACAGGGGTTAAAAAACTTACATGGAAAAATCTAGCGCTGATGGCTTTTGTTATGGTATGGGGATTTGGGAATGTTGTTAATAACTTTGCAAATCAAGGGTTAAAAGTTGTTGGATCATGGATAATTATTATTTCATTATATTTTATACCTTATGCATTAATGGTAGGGGAATTAGGTTCTACATTTAAGGATGGAAAAGCAGGAGTTAGTACATGGATAAAATCTACAATGGGTACAAAATTAGCTTACTTAGCAGGTTGGACTTATTGGGTAGTGCATGTACCATATTTAGCACAAAAACCCCAGTCAATTTTAATAGCATTAGGATGGGTAGTAACACAAAATGGAAAATTCATTAATGGTTTTAGCCCATTAGTGTTACAATCAGTAACATTAATACTATTTTTATTTTTCCTATGGTTTGCTTCAAGAGGTGTTAATTCATTGAAAAAAATTGGAACCATAGCAGGAACATCAGTATTTGTAATGTCAATGTTATACATAGTGATGATGATTGCAGCACCTTCAATTACAGGAGTGAAAATTGCAACAGCACACATAACATTAAAATCTTTTATTCCGGATTTTAACTTTGCATACTTTACTACAATATCTATGCTGGTGTTTGCGATAGGTGGCTGTGAAAAAATAGCACCCTATGTTAACGATACAAAAGAGCCATCAAAAAATTTCCCAAAGGGAATGATTGTACTTGCAATAATGGTAGCAATGTCAGCATTATTAGGTTCAGTTGCAATGGGAATGATGTTTGATGGAAATAACATTCCAGTAGATTTAAAAATGAATGGACAGTACTACGCATTTAAAACATTGGGTAATTACTATGGCGTAGGAAATTTATTTTTAATTTTATATGCAATTGCGAATATGCTTGCTCAAATTTCGGCATTAGCTTTCTCCATTGATGCTCCTTTAAAAATATTATTTGCAGAAGGAGATAAAAAATATATTCCTGCTAGTCTAATGAAAACAAATAAATATGGAGCTCCAATTAATGGATACAAAATGACTGCTGTTTTAGTTGGAATTTTAATAATTGTACCAGCCTTAGGTATTGGAGATATGAATACCCTGTACAACTGGTTATTAGATCTAAATTCAATTGTTATGCCAATAAGATATTTGTGGGTATTCTTAGCATACATGGCTTTAAGAGGCTTTGCTAAAAAGAAATTCTCTTCTGACTATAAATTTATAAAAAATGATAAGATAGCATTCATAATAGGTTCATGGTGTTTTGCATTTACTGCATTTGCATGCATTATGGGAATGTTCCCAAAAGTAAAACCAAGCTCATCAGAGTATACTTTCCAACTTGTGCTTAATTTATTAACACCATTTATACTTTTATGCTTAGGATTAATATTGCCTCTAATTGTAAAAATATCAAATAAACGAATTACCATAAATAAACCAAATGTTACAAAAAAATCTTAGAGTATATCTTGAGATCTAAGGGGAAATAATAAAAATTGACTTAAACGGCTAAAGCCCTAAATTTCATGGGGCTAAGACCGTTTAATTTTTTTTTGTAATCTAATACCATTGCTAAGGGCGTATTGATAGCCAACTAAAAAAATGGTAAGAGTGGGTGTTAATGATAATTTTGAGCAAGAGAATATTGGCTCTAAAGTTGAAAGGAAAATTATATGATTTTTTACGAATACAGGGAATTGTTTGTATTTAAGGAGAAAAAAATCATTGTGATTAACAGGATTCCAATTTACGAACAAGTTCCGTTGCTACTTATATGAATATGAATTTAATATATATAAATTATTTTTAAAAGAAGTACTGATTTATTTATAGCTATACTTGCTTTTGTAATTTCTAACAAGTTAGTGAAATCAAATGAAATTATTAAAAATCTTATTTCGATACTCCATAGGTTTTAAACCAGTAATATTTTTAAAGAGTTTATTGAAATAAGTTACGTCTGTAAAACCTATCATTGCTGAAACCTCATAAATTTTATATTGGGGTTGAAGTAATAGTTTTTTAGCCTCATCAATACGTATTTCACTTAAGATATCAATAAAGTTACTACCAGTCTCTTTTTTTATCAGCTTACTAAGGTACCAGGTACTGATATATAAATAGGCTGATACATCTTTTAAGGTTAAGCCCATAGCTACATTCTCCTTCATAAAAGACAGGGCTTTAACTACAAGAAACTTAGAACTTTTTTCATTAGTATTAAGTGATTTATCTTCCATGATTGTAACGTCATCACTTAAATTGTAATCTTCTTTAACTTTTCTTTTCAAATTATTAAAGATTTCTTCATTTGATTTTACTTTTTTAAGTTCAATAATAGCTTCTTTAATGGAGAGGATTATTTCCTTAGTATTTGTGGGTTTAAGAAGAAATCTAAAGGCTCCAAGTTTAACAGCTTGTTGGGCATACTCAAAATCTCTAAAGCCAGATAATATTATTATTTTACACTCATGCTTATGTTTTTCTAGTTTAGAAATCATTTCTAAACCATTTAAACCTGGCATCCTGATGTCAGTGAAGACAATGTCAGGTTGCATTGAGGAAAGCATTTCTAGTCCTTCATCCCCGTCTGAGGCTTCACCTATAACGCTGCACCCTAATGAATCCCAATCAATAACGGTTTTTAGGCCTTCTCTTATGATTTCTTCGTCATCAATTATAAGTACTTTAAACATTTAATATACACTCCCTTTTATATGTCGGCGGGTACTTTAATTGTAACAATCGTACACATACCCTCTTGACTTTCTATTTTTAGTCCGTAATCTTTACCATAAAGTAGTCTAATTCTGCGATGCACATTAATTACACCTATCTTAGAATTATCCAAGAAATTTTGCGACTCTGGAAATTTATCATCACTCATGTCTTCAATTAGGGCTAGTAATTTGCTTTTTTCAATACCTAACCCGTCATCTGCCACAGTAATAATTAGTTGATTGTTTTCCTTCTTTATTTTAATATCTACTGTTCCTCCACCCTTTTTCATTTCAAGTCCATGGTATATTGTGTTTTCAATTATAGGTTGAATTAAAAGCTTAGGAAGCCTGTTATTAAGGGTGTCTTCATCAATATTTAAATTAAATCCTATTTTCTTTCCAAATCGTTTCTGGATTAAGAATTTATAGCTTTTAATATATTCGATTTCTTTATAAACAGGAATAAATTTCTCGTTGCTCCTATTTAGGTTTGCTTCTATAATGTACGAAAAAGCAGAAATCATTTCACTGACCTCATCATCACCGTGGATTTTTGCTTTCCAGTTAATGGACTCAAGTGTATTATATAAAAAATGGGGATTAATCTGAGCTTGCAATGCATTAATTTCAGCTTGCTTCATTACAATTTGTTCTTTATATACTGTATCAATTAGGGTCTTTATATTTTTCGACATTTTATTAAAGGTACGAAATACGAAACCAAATTCATCCTTGCGATCACTTTCTATTATTACACCCATGTTACCATTTTCTATTTCCTTCATTCTTTTTATTAATACCTTCAGTGGATGTATCATTGTATTATATAAGTAATTTATAAGTAATAAGCAAATGGGAAGAGTAGCTATACATAGAATTATACTAAATTTGGCTACCTTTCGTATCTCTTTAAACAATACGTTTCCTGAAATTCCAACAACAAGTTTCCAATTGGTTGGTTTAATTGTGTCATATATCATATATAGAGAGTCACTTTTAGTCTTTATCTCTCCTTCACCTTTGTCTAAATTAGAATTAAGAAAAGATTGTATGGATTTATTAGTATTTACATCAAAACTATCATTTATAAATATTAATTGGCCATCGCTACTATAGAGACCCAAAGTTTGCCTTGAGTTAATCATAGTATTGTTAAATATTTCCATAAAACATTGATTATCTATTTTAAGGGCTAAAAGACCCACTACCTTATTCACATTTAATGAATCGTATATGGATTTTGCTAAGTATATACCATCTATTTTCCCGTTTTTACTTGCTACATACCATACTGGAGAGCCTTTTCCTTTTATGGCTATCTCATTTAACTTATCCATATTAGCGTAACAATCCGTAGTAGCAACAAAAGCTCTATTTGCTTGAAAAACCTTTCCACTCTCAGAGTATTTAATGAGAATTTCGTTTAGCTCATATTTAGCGAAAAGTAAAGATTGTAAATACCGTTGGAAACTGTTTTCATATATAAAATCTAAATTATTAGTATTAATTAAAGTGTTTGTATCTATTATTTTACTATCATAAAAAAGCTGTATTGAGTAAAGGTTAAGCTTATCCATTCTGTCTGAAAGCGAATGGGTTAGTTGTTGGGCTGCACTTTGATAGTCCACTATAGCTTTTTCTTTAATCGTTTTTGAATAATTCACATATCCTAAATAGCCAATAATTATTGTAGGATAAAGAATAAATAGAATTGCAATAATAATAAGCTTGGATTTCATAGAATGTTTTGTCATAATAAAAGTCCTTTCATAAGCTAATTTTAATATGTTTTCTATAAGTATACCTTATATTAGGCTGAATAAATTCCGAAACTAATTATATATTAAAAAGAAATTATTATAAAAAAGCATTGATCCATAGGTGTAAATTACCATATTTTGGTGACATGCCAAAATAAACAAATAAATACCAATATGGACAGATTTAAGTTTTTGATATGAATGTTATAATATGATTGTAAGTAAGAAGTAGCATGTAATCATTTACTTGCTAATTTGAAAAGATTCAATCAATATTATTAATAAGCACAATGCTCATAATTTAATATTTTAATAATATTGTAGAAATAAAAATAGGGGGATATCAAAATGAAGAAATCCAAAAAATTATTTTGTTTGCTCATGACAACTGCTGTTTTAACTTCAGCTTTAGCTGGATGCGGTAGCAAGAATTCAGCTACAAGTACAACAGTTGCAGAGGAGACGGAAGTAACAATTAGAGTAGAAACAACTTTTACTGGTGCAGACCCATACACCGAAGTATGGCAACAGGCTATAAAAGATTTCCAAGCTAAAAATCCGAAAATTAAAGTTATAGATGAAGCTACTTCTGCTGCAAGTGAGGCGTTTAAAACAAAAATAAATACTGATTTCGCTTCAGGTAATGAACCAGATGTAACATACGGATTTAATGGCGCATCTGGAAAACCGCTTGTTGACTCCGGTAAGGTAATTTCTTGGGAAGATGAATTAGCTAAGGATGCTACTTGGGCTGCAAACTTTAAGAAAGCAGGACTCGATGCTGCAAAGTATAATGGTAAGCTTTATGCACTTCCTTACATTGGTTTTTTTGAAGGAGTATGGATAAATACCGATTTATTTAAGAATAACGGTCTTGAAATTCCTAAGACTTATGAAGATATTATAAAGGCTATTCCAGTACTTAATGCAAAGAACATAACCCCAATCGCTTGTTCGTTTGCTGAAGAACCACATTATTTAATCGAGACATTATTACTTTCACAAGGTGGAGCTTCCGGTCATAGTAAATTATTTGATGCGAGTTGGGCTCCAGCACTTGCATTAACTAAAGACCTTTATGATAAAAAAGCATTTACAAAAGATGCCTTAACAATTAAACAAGCTGCTTGTTCTCAGGCTTTTGCTGATAAGAAAGCTGCAATGTTTATTTCAGGTTCTTGGTCAGGTGGAGCATTTCATAATATGGAAAATGTTAGTGTAATACCGTTCCCACTAGTACCAGGTGCAAAAGCTAATGATAATGACATCATTGGTGGGACAGGCACAGGTTGGTATGTAACTAAAGCTCTTAATGATGAGAAAAATGGAGCTGGTATTAAATTTGTTAAGTTTATGACAGAGCCAGAACAACTCGCTAAGTTTGCTGAAAAAGGAGGGGTTCCGCTTGAAAATGTACCAGCTTCAACTACAGGTGGTGCACTAGCAAAAAATATCGGTGAATTTACGTCTAAAGCTACTAGCATGACTGGTCCTGCTGGAGATAATATGAATCAGGAAGCCTTTACAGCTATATGGAAAGGTATGCAATATATAGCTTCTGGAAAGAAGACATCACAACAAGTACTTGATGAGGCACAAAAATTAGTAAAATAGTCAAGACTCAGTAGTAATATCTCTAATTAATAATATCTCTAATTAATAATACACAATGCTCAATATATAATAAATTCTATTGATCATTGTGTATTTTAAAATAATGTTTCGGGGAGTAATGAATATGATTTTAAAGGATAAAAAATATGCTTTTTTATTTTTAGCGCCAGCTCTTACTTTAATTACGGTTTTTCTATTCAATCCGCTAATCCAAACATTATATTTTAGTTTAACTGATTGGCATTATTTTTCAATGAAAAAGTCTTTTATTGGTTTAGAAAATTATCGGAGACTTCTACAGGACCCAGTAGTTGGGATAGCAATTAAAAACACACTATTATTAATAGTATTATGTATTATATTTGAAATTGGATTCGCTCTACTCCTTGCTATGTTAATGGATGGAGTCAAGAGGGGTTTTAAGATTTATAGAACAGTTTTCTTTTTTCCTGTTGTAGTATCAGGTTCCGCAATAGGACTTTTGTTCTCACTTACATATCAGTATGATGCAGGTCTTTTGAACAACATTTTAGGTGTATTTGGTATGTCAAAGACAATATGGCTAACTGAAAAATCTTCAGCATTACTTTCTATGATGCCGTATATTTGGCAAATGACAGGTTTTTATTTTGTAATATTTATGACCGCACTTACAAAAATACCAAGTGAGATATATGAATCAGCATCTTTGGATGGTGCAACGGGATTAACCAAATCAATATATATAACACTTCCACTTATAAGGGATGTAATAATTACAACTATTGCTTTGGTAATTACATCAGCTATAAAGGTTTTTGATATTATATTTACAATAACGCAGGGTGGTCCTATGAATTCAAGTCAGGTTTTGAGCACATATATATATCAAACTACATTCCAATCTATGAATCAAGGCTATGGGTCTGCACTATCTATTCTTATGGTTGTTATAGGAATTGGTTTGACTATTATTACTACATTAATATCAAGGAAAGATCCAATAAGTTATTAGTTTTATGGAGGGGTGTTAGAGTATGTTGAATTCAAAAGTTTCAAAAGATATTTATATAGAAAAAAAGCATATTAATTCAAAAGTTAAGATGTCGAAGATTATTACACATTTTATATTAATAGCATGGGGTATAACAACCATTGCACCAATAGCATGGGTTATTATGAATAGCTTTAAGAGTTCATCTGAAATAATTTCTAGCGCTCTTAGTTTTCCAACTAAATTTAATTTAGATAACTTCAAGTCGCTTGGAAAATATTCTCAAATAGACATTCCTAGGGGGTTTTTTAATAGTATTGTTATTTCTGGTACTGTTGTTGTATTAGTATTAATTCTTGGAGCAATGGCTGCATTTGTACTAGCAAGATTTAAGTTCTTTTTAAATGGGCCAATAATGATACTTTTAGTTGCTAGTATGCTTGTTCCACAGTTTGCAGTTATTATTCCTAATATTAAAATATTGCAGTTTTTTCATTTTAATAACACTTATTTAGCTGTAATAGTACCACATACTGCCGGGTTTTTAAATTTTGCTATAATTATGATGACGGGATTTATGAAGTCTCTTCCTGTTGAGCTTGAAGAAGCTGCGATAATAGATGGGTGTAGTATACCAAAAATATTTATGAGAATAATAATCCCATTGTCTACTCCAATACTCGCAACCTCAGGTATAATGATTTTTTTATGGTCTTATAATGATTTACTTCTTCCACTTGTATATCTTACAGGGGAATTAAGACCTATAAGTGTGCTTTTAACACAAATTTCAAGCCAGTTTAACACGGATTATGGTGCGATGATGGCAGCGCTCACAATAACAATAATTCCAGTGATAGCACTCTATGTAATTTCTCAAAAATATGTAATTAAGGGTATGATGGCTGGTGCTGTTAAGGGATAAGGAAAATCAACCTAACTGAAAGGATTTGATAATATTACTGTGCTTGTACTATAGAAATATCCAGCAATGCTAAGGAGTTATTTAAAGAAGAACTAAATCAAGTTAGTAGTACAATTAAATTATAGTAAAGGGAGAAGATAAAATGAAATATGGATATTTTGATAATGTAAACAGGGAATATGTTATTGAACGCCCTGATGTGCCAGTATCTTGGGTGAACTATCTTGGGGTGAAGGATATGTGTGCTGTAATTTCTCAAAATGCAGGTGGGTACCTATTCCATAAAAAGCCACAGTACAATAGAATAACTCGTTTTAGACCAAACGGCGTACCACTAGATAGACCTGGCCACTATGTTTACCTTCGTGATGATGAATCTAGCGACTATTGGACAATTTCTTGGCAGCCAGTTGGCAAGGACCTTAAAAAGGCAAATTATAAATGCCGTCATGGGCTATCTTATTCCAAATTTTCCTGTGAATATAGCGATATAAGTGCAGAACAGGTTTTGTTTATTCCAGTAGACGATGATGTAGAATTATGGGATGTCAAGATAAAGAACAATGGAACAACTCCACGTAAATTAAGTGTGTTTTCTTACGTAGAGTTCTCATTCCAAAATATTGATATGGATAATGAAAACTTCCAGATGAGCTTATACGCATCAGGTTCTAGTTATGAAGATGGAGTTATAGAAAATGATCTTTTTTATGATAATGGTGAGACAGGTTATCAATACATAGCATCGAGTTTTGAACCAGAGAGCTATGATTGTTTAAGAGATAAATTCTTAGGAAACTACCACACTGAAGACAATCCAATAGCTGTAGAAAAGGGAATTTGTAGTGGGAGTTCAGAACTCGGTGGAAATCACTGTGGTGCTTTACATAAAAAAGTAATCTTAGCTCCAGGAGAAGAAACTAGACTTATATTTATGGTTGGTGTTGGTGCAAGAGCTAAAGGCATGAAAATGAAGGCTAAATATTCAAATGTTGCTACTGTAGATAAAGCATTTGATGAACTTAACGAATACTGGGAAAGGAAATTATCGGCATTTCAGATTAAGACACCAAATGAAGGTATGAATACCATGATAAATACATGGAACCTTTATCAAGCAGAAACGAACGTTGTGTTCTCAAGATTTGCTTCATTTATAGAAGTAGGTGGAAGAACAGGACTTGGATATAGAGATACTGCTCAAGATGTTATGTGTGTTCCTCATACAAATCCTAAAAAGTGCAAACAACGTATAATTGAACTTCTTCGTGCACAGTCAAGCATAGGTTACGGATTACATTTATTCCAACCAGAATGGTTTGATCCAGAGGTTGCTAAAATCTCACCTTCAAAATCACCAACAGTTGTACCAACTCCAAACATGTCAGATGTAGTACATGGATTAAAGGATGCATGCTCAGATGACGCATTATGGCTGATTGCAGCAATATGTGAATATGTACAAGAGACTGGTGAAGCCCAGTTGTTTGATACGATAGTTACTTTTGCTGATGGAGGAGAAGCCACGGTATATGATCACATGAAGAAAATACTTGATTTCTCAAGGTCGCAGGTTGGAGCTAAAGGGATATGTAAAGGTCTTAGAGCAGACTGGAACGACTGCTTAAACCTTGGAGGAGGGGAAAGTGCTCTAGTATCTTTCCTGCATTTTTGGGCACTAAATAACTTTGTTGAATGTGCTAAATTCTTAGGTAGAACAGAAGATGTAGCGGTATATAGCGCAATAGCGAGTAAGGTTAAAAAAATATGTGAAAATGAGCTTTGGGATGGGAAATGGTATATTCGTGGAATTACAGCAGATGGAGAAAAAATAGGAACTCAAAAAAATGAAGAAGGAAAGGTTCACCTTGAGTCAAACACTTGGGCTGTTATTTCTGGTGTAGCGGGCCCAGAAAGGGCTAAGGCTTGTATGGATGCGGTAGATAAATATTTATATTCAGACTTTGGTCTACACTTAACATCACCATCCTATACCAAACCAAATGATGGAATAGGTTTCGTAACTCGTGTATACAAGGGAGTTAAGGAAAATGGAGCTATCTTCAGTCATCCTAATCCCTGGGCTTGGATTGCTGAATGTATGATTGGACGTGGTGATAGTGCTATGAAGTTCTACGACGCCTTATTACCTTATAATCAAAATGATATGATAGAGACTCGTGAAGCCGAACCATACTCATACTGTCAATTCGTGATGGGAAAAGATCATACAGCTTACGGTAGAGCAAGGCACTCATGGCTTACAGGAAGTGCTGGCTGGGCATACTATGCAGCAACTCACTACATGCTAGGAGTTCGTCTTAACTTTGATGGCATGATTATAGATCCATGTATACCTGGAGATTGGACAGAATTTGAAGTTACTCGTCTATGGCGTGGAGCAACTTATAATATAACCATACAAAATCCAAATGGAGTACAAAAGGGTATTAAAGAAATAATTTTAAATGGAACGGCAGTGGAAGGTGCTATTAAGCCACAAAAAGCTGGTTCACAAAATATTATAGTTGCTATAATGGGCTAATAAAAGTAAGTATATTAAAATTAGTAAAGGAGTTAAAAATATGATTAAATTTGGTACTGGTGGATGGAGAGCTTTTATAGGCGAAGATTTTACAAAAAAAAATGTACAACTTCTTTCTCAAGCTCTTGCAAACCTTATGAAGAATGAAAAATGTGAGAGCAGTGGTTTTGTAATAGGTTATGATAATAGATTTTTATCTGACAAATCAGCAAAATGGGTTTCAGAAGTAATGGCTGGAAATGGAATAAAGGTTTTTTTAGTAGCAAAATCCGCACCTACCCCTCTAATAATGTTCACTGTGAATTCTTTAGACGCATACTATGGTGCAGCTGTAACAGCAAGCCATAACCCAGCTGATTACAATGGACTCAAAATATTCACAAGGGGTGGAAGAGATGCTAAAGAAGACGTTACAAGAAGTCTTGAAGAAATTATAAACAATATTACTATAGATGATGTTAAGCTTGTTATCTTTGAGAAAGGAATAGCAGATGGTTTAATTGAAATTATAGATCCGTTTAATGAATTTATAGATTCAATTATCAGCATGATAGATATAGAGTCTATAAGGAATAGCAAACTAAAGGTAGCTCTTGACCCAATGTTTGGAGTTTCAAAGACTTGCCTTCAAACTATACTTTTAACTGCAAGATGTGAGGTTGAAATAATAAATAATAGACACGATACCTTATTTGGTGGAAGATTACCTTCCCCAAGCACACACACACTACATCGTTTAAAGGATTTGGTAGTTGAAAAAGGATATGATATCGGGATAGGAACAGATGGGGATGCTGATAGACTTGGAATCATAGATGAAAAAGGTAACTTTATTCATCCAAACGATATTCTTTCTGTGTTATATTACTATCTATTAAAGTACAAGGGATGGAAAGGTGGAGCTGTAAGAAACCTTGCAACCACTCACCTCCTAGATAAAATAGCAGCGAGCTTTGGTGAGGAATGCTACGAGGTTCCAGTTGGTTTCAAGAACATAAGCTCAAAAATGGAAGAAAAGAATGCATTAATCGGAGGAGAAAGCAGTGGTGGATTAACTATTCGTGGGCATATTAAGGGAAAAGACGGAATATTTGCTGCTAGCCTTCTAATCGAATTGCTTAGTGTAACAGGAAAAAGCTTATCAGAATTACTTGAAGAAATTCATAAGCAATATGGATATTTCTACATGACAGAATCTGATTATAAATTCAGCATAGAAGACAAGGAACAGATTAGGACAAAACTTTTCGTAAATAAGTTAATCCCAAATTTTGGTTATAAAGTAGAAAAAACAAACTACGAAGATGGCTTAAAGGTATATTTTAGAAATGGTGGCTGGATTATAGCAAGATTCTCTGGCACAGAACCGCTTTTAAGAGTATTTTCTGAAATGGAAAATGAAGCTATGGCCAATGAAATAAGTAATATTATGAGAGAATTCTTAAACTTATAAGTATATTAATATTGCAGCACCGAAGGTGATGATTTAATAAAAGGTGTATTTTATACCTAATTATGGTATAGAATACACCTTTTATTTTTTGATTTAATTTTAAAAAGTTACCCTTAGCAAAACAAATTGTGTTCACAATTTGTTTGCGGCCCTTGTAGGTGTTCATGTGTTTCAATTAACTAGTGGACTTGCTGTAATATTACATATATAATAGTATGTGGAATATTTTATTAAAAGGGGGCAATTTATGAGAAATGAAGTTAGTATTAAAAAAATAAGAAGAGATGCAGAAGAGTCATTCAGAAAAGGTGATTTTTTTTGTTCCGAAGCTATTGTTAGCTCAATAAAAAACAACTTTGAAATTCCAATGCCAGATGAGATGATTGCAATGTCTTCAGGATTTCCTCTTGGAATAGGAAAATCAAAATGTGTTTGCGGTGCTGTATCAGGTGGAGTAATGTGCATAGGTTATTTCTTTGGGAGAACAATTGCTGGAGATCCTAAGGTGCAAAATGCGCTTAAGTTTGCTAATGAATTGCAAGAGAGCTTTAAAAATAACCATAAGGTGTTATGTTGTAAAGTCCTTACTCACGGAATGGACATGACTTCTGGAGAACATCAAGCACAATGCATTTCCTTTACTGGGGAAATAGCTGAAAAAGCTGCGCAAATTATAGTTAGAGAGCTCGGCCTTGTAAATATTGATGAATAAGGTGGTAAAAAAATGAAAAGCCTGATAGAAAAAACTCCTGTACCAATTGCAGGGTTAATGTTAGCTTTAGCAGCAACTGGCAATCTATTATTATCTTATGGTGATATATACAGGAAGATCTTTGGAGTTGGAGCTTCATTAATATTAGTACTCCTTGTATTTAAGATATTATTTGATACAAAAAGTGTAGTAGATTCTTTCAAAAACCCAGTTGTTGCCAGCGTAATGATTACTTTTACTATGGGTTTAATGATTTTGGCAACTTACATAGTTCCGTATGCTCATTCAATATCCTTTGGTGTGTGGTCTTTTGGTTTATTACTGCATTGTATTTTAATAATTTGTTTTACGGCAAAATTTATTTTTAACTTTGATATAAAAAAGGTTTTTCCAAGCTATTTTGTAGTTTATGTTGGTATTGTGGTAGCAAGTATGACTGCACCTACCTATAATTTAATTAGTCTTGGAAAAGGTATTTTCTGGTTTGGCCTTATATCATATTTATTATTATTGCCTATTGTGATTTATAGGACATTATTTATTAAGGGAATTCAAGAGCCGGCACTACCAACTATTTCAATATTCGCGGCTCCAGCTAGCTTATGTTTAGCTGGATATTTAGCATGTTTTACAGTGAAAAATAATTTTTTATTAGGCTTTTTAGGAGGTCTAGCATTTATAATGTTCTTAGTGGTGATTTTGTATTTACCAAAGCTACTTAAAACTAAATTTTACCCAAGTTATTCTGCTTTTACTTTTCCGATGGTGATAAGCGCAGTTGCTATGAAGCAACTTAATGGGTATCTAGTTAATATTAAAGAACCAATATATATGTTAAAATATTTGGTTAAATTCCAAGAAGTACTAGCTGTTTTAATCGTTATTTATGTTTTAGCAAGATACTTTAAATTTCTTTTTCTTGAGGATAAAATCTCGAAAAAATCTAAAATAGACCAAACAATCTAAAAATATAATAAATAAGACTGTGATTAGATTTGATTTATAAAGCTAATTATAGTCTTTTTATTACTTATATTGGAAGATAAAAGCTTGAAAAGCTATTAACAGAAAAGCCTCAAAATGAACAGAATATATATGATAGACAATTTGATAACTGGGCGCTATATTACAAATAATTAAAAGACCAATATTTGCTATACATATCTCTGTATGTTATTATGTTCAGATGATAAAAACTTTTAAACATAATATATTTAAAAATAAAATATTATGTAGGGGGGATGGAGAATTGAACAAAAAAATAATTTCAGCCGTAATGGCACTTGGTGTAATTATAAGCGTTAGTTCTACTAGCGTATATGCAGATTCTGCATCAGATAAGGCAAAAATTCGTCAGGTTCAAACTCAAAGAAACGACCTTGAAAGCAAAGTTGAGATTATGAACAATAAGCGTGAAACAATTATGTCTAATATCGATAGTAATGAAAGCAGTATAGCTATAACACAAAAGAATATTAAGCAAACAAAAATAAATATTGAAAAAGCAAAGGCTGATATCAAAGCAGAACAGATTATTTTTAATAAAAGAATGAGAGTAATGTATATGAATGGGTCATCAAGCTATCTAAACATTATGCTAAGCTCAAATGGTATGGATGATTTTATATCCAGAGTAGAAAATATTAAAAGGGTAGTAACATTTGATCAAAAGGTTATGAATAATATGAAAACAAAAGAAGCAGCAATTAATTTAAAGAAGGTAGCGCTAGATTCAGAGAATACAAAGTTGCTATCTTTAAGAGTTGAGAATAAAAAGAATTTAGCGATTTTAACAGAACAAAAATCAGACCAAGATGTATTAGCATTAAAATTGAATGCCCTAGAAAATCAATATGGCGCACAACTGGTAATAGATCAAGCTAATGAAGCAAGACAAGCAACAGAAGAAAAACAAGCATTAATTGATTCAAGAAAAGCTAATAACAAACGGAATGAATCTCCTAAACAAGTTGTAAAAACTCCAGAAATAGCTAGTTATACTTCAGTGCAAACTAAACCTATAGCAATCAAAAATGACTCAAGTGATTTGGACTTGCTATCAAGATTAATAACTGCCGAAGCAGGAGGAGCATCTTATAAAGCTCAAGTTGCTGTAGGCGCTGTAGTTTTAAACAGAGTTAAGAGCAGCAGTTTTCCAAATTCAATCAGTGCTGTTATTAATGAAAAAACTAATGGTTTTTATCAATTTACTCCAATACTAAATGGTAACATTAACAGACCTGCACAGGCAAGTGCTGTTAAGGCTGCAAATGAAGCACTCAGTGGAAATGATCCAACAAATAATGCACTGTTTTTTTATAGTGGTAGTGCACCTAAGGGCTTGACTTTACCACAACCAGTTTCATTAAGAATAGACGATTTAACATTTATTAAAATGCTAAAAGACTGACTATAGAGTATTTTTGATAACTTCTTAACTAAAGATTTAATTTTAATACAATCATATATATTTATTGCTTAGGACTACATAATTATTAATCATCTTAAACTCAAATATTCTTACTGGGATGGTACAGAGAATTATTATGAATAAGGGAGTTCACTTTGTGAACTCCCTTATATATATTGATGGATATATAAATAATAATGATGAGTATGAGTAAAAAATATATGCATTTACATCTCCTATATTAATAATACGCTGGTGTGAAAAAGTTGCAAACTAGTGATTTAAGTAGAGGACATATGTTATTATTAAAATATCATATATATTAATAGAAAACTAAATGCTTCGCAGTATTCTTATAGAACTAAACCGCTAAAAACGGTGGCAGACAAGTGCTAATCATATTAATTTAATTTTTACTTAAATAAAATAGAAAGAAGTATCCTATTTGACTAAGATACTTCTTTATTATAATACACACTTCCTATAAACTTTTATTGTCGAAATAAAAAATAAGGAAGTGTTATTATTTATGTCAGAATTAAGAGAAAAAATGAAAATGAATATGGAACTAAGGGGTTATAGTCCAATGACTATAAAAAGCTATATCAATCACGTTAGTAACTTTGCTAAATTTTACAACAAATCACCAAAGTATTTAGGTGAAAAAGAAATTTGTGACTATCTACATTATTGTATCATTAAAAAAAAATTAAGTGAAGGAACAGTTAATTATATTAATTCAAGTCTTAAATTTTTTTATACTAAAACTCTAAATAGATATTGGAATTCGGACAAAATCGCAAGGATGAAAGAACCATCAAAATTACCTTCTGTATTATCTCCAGATGAGGTTAAATCTATCTTTGATGTTACTGAAAACCTTAAGCATAAAGCAATTCTCATGACGGTCTACTCCGCAGGATTAAGAGTTAGTGAAGTTTGTAACCTAAAAATAACAGATATTGATAGTAAAAACATGCAAATATTAATTAGAGAGGGCAAAGGTAAAAAAGATAGATATTCATTGTTATCTAAAGCAAATTTAGAAATCCTCAGAGAGTATTGGAGCAGATATCATCCTACGGAATATTTATTTTCTGGAAAGTGTCGTACAGATTCTATAAGTCCACGTAGTGTTCAGAAAATGCTCGAGAAATCTATAAAAAAAACTAAAATCACTAAGCATGCAACTGTCCATACGCTTCGCCATAGCTTTGCAACTCACTTATTGGATGCTGGCACGGATATCTGCTATATTCAAAGACTTTTAGGACATACCCGAATTACTACTACCACTATCTATTTACATCTTAGAAGGATGGATTTACTTAATATAAAGAGTCCGTTGGATATCCTCTTAGGAGAGAACGATGATTGAGATTCAAGATATATTCAATCAACATGGTGATGAATATAGGAGAACTCATCAGCTTCCGCTGAATATTTTAAAAACTATGATAGATATTGAAGCTTGTAGAACAGCAGAGCTTGGTGGTCATGTAGACGAATGTGATGAATGTGGGCATGTTAGGGTTTCTTATAATTCCTGCCGAAACAGGCATTGTCCTAAATGCCAAACTTTAGCCAAGGAAAGATGGCTTGAAAAAAGAAAAGAGGATTTATTATCCGTAGGGTATTTTCATGTAGTTTTCACTATTCCTGAAGAGCTTAACTATATAACATTAACAAATCAAAAGGAAATGTATTCTATTCTATTTAAATCTGTTTCTGAAACACTACTTGAACTTTCAAGTGATAAAAAACATTTAGGAGCAGAAATTGGATTTATGGCAATTTTGCATACGTGGGGTCAAAATTTAATGAATCATCCACACGTACATTGCATAGTTCCTAGTGGCGGATTAACTTTAGATGGTAACCGATGGATAAATTCAAAAAAAGATTTCTTTATCCCAGTGAAAGTGCTTTCAAGAAAATTTAGAGGTAAATTTTTATTTTACCTTAAAAGAGCTTATTATAGTAATGCACTTAAATATACTACAGGAATTGAGGAATTAACAAAGAAACATATATTTCAGAGCTTCATAGATAAGTTATATAAAAAAGAATGGATTGTATATTGTAGACCTCCTTTTGGGAGTGCGGAGTACGTACTTGAATACCTTGGTAGATATACTCATAGAGTAGCGATATCTAATCATCGAATTGTAAATTTAGAAAATGGATATGTAACATTTAAATGGAGAGATTATAAAGACCATAATAAAGAAAAGTTTATGACACTTACAGTAGATGAATTTATTAGAAGATTTCTCATGCATGTTTTACCAAGAAAGTTTGTTAAAATTAGACATTATGGAATATTAAGCAATAGAAATAGGTCAACTAAGCTTCAAAAATGCAAAGAACTTACAGGAACAATAGAAAATAAAAATTTAGAAGTTAAGTTAAGTGCAGCGGAGCTTCTTTTAAAGCTGACAGGGATAGATATAAATATCTGTTCTTGCTGTGGTAAAGGTAAAATGATTACAAAAGAGAAATTAAATCGCCAAAATTATTCGCCACCAGGAGGAATAAATAAAATAGCATAAAGTTTTTATTTAGGGGAGGGGGAAATTACGTCTATTTTTAGAAAATAATCAAGGCTTAGAATGATTTAAGATGCATTTGTGGAAATTAAAGTTAATACTCTTAGTGTTAAAGAAAATTTCAGAAAGAGGGAAAAGATTGAATCTCCATAGTAGTGGAAACGCGGCATCGTTCTTTAGCTTGTTTCAGAAATTGAGCAACTTTAGTGGCTATCATCATTTAAGCATATACTTATGGTGATAGTTTTTAGCGGCTCAACATCTGAATCCAAACCTATTCAAACTGTGGTGCAGTCGAAAGAAATTGCGTACGTAATATAAAGAAGGAGATAAAAAAATGAAGTTAAATAAGATTCATCATATAGCTATTATTTGTTCAAATTATGAAAGATCTAAAGAGTTTTACGTTAATGTTTTAGATTTGAAAATCATTAAAGAAACATATAGAAAAGATAGAGAATCATATAAGCTCGACTTAGGTGTTGGAGAGAATTATCAAATAGAATTATTTTCTTTTCCGCAATCACCTAAAAGGGCGAGTTATCCTGAAGCAAGAGGACTAAGGCATCTTGCTTTTGAGGTAGATAACATTGATGAGGCGATAAAAGAACTGGCTGATAAGAATGTAATTGCTGAGCATATTAGAATTGATGAGATTACGGGGAAAAAATTTACTTTTTTTAGTGATCCAGATGATTTACCTATAGAATTATATGAAAAATAGTAGGATAGCATTTTAAAATTGACAACTGTATGTCATAGCATAAATATCTTTGAAGAGCTTTTTTAACTTGTATAATTTCCCAAGGGTCTGGCCCATTACAGAGATAAAACAGACAAGCAGTGTTGCTCAAAAGGCTGTTTGTAGGGTATAATAAATTAGTAAAATAACAAGACCTACCTTGAAAATATTTATCGTGAATATTAATTTAGAAGGTATTAGTTATGAAGTTTTTTTAAGCCGTAAAAAATAAAAAAAAGAGGGTAAAAATATGAAAAATGATATAAACAAAAACATGGAAATAATGAAAAAAATTATTGAAGAAAGAAAAGCAAAATCTTCCACGCAAAAAAATAATAAGAGAGCATCAATCTATGGATCACAAAGCGCATCATCAGGTAATGGGGGAGGTTTAGTTGGTAAAAATAACAGGGGTCAATGAATAAATTCCCTTGTTATAAATAAAATATATGTAACTCTAAAAGTTTATTTCATAGAGAAATCTAGGGGTAGGCTTTTTTTTATTGATTAGCAACTCTCAAATTCAACTCACATAAGTACCCAAGAGGCGACCATTACAGAAATTGAAAGTGAAATTTACAAGCTGTGTTGATAATTCAATATATATTTATAATTTTTAATACATAATTTTTAATACATAATTTGTATAAAAAATAATGAAATATTTTAAATATAATATTATCATTAATTTATGGGCATTATAATATAAAATAATTAGTAAAGGAGATGCTTTTTATGAGTCAAAATAAAACCATAGCTGAAAACAATCAAAATATTATACCTAATAGTGAAAATAGTCTGAGTCAAAATATGACCATGAAACAAAAAGATCAAAGCCTTATGGCTAATAGTTTAGATAGTGAAAATGCTAAAAATGGATATAAGGTTAATGGAAATGCTAGCGTACAAGCTGCTAATCAAGGAACTAGAAATAAAAACTAGATGAATTAATTTACTTGGAAATCTTAAAATGTGAAAACACAGTAGAGTTATACTTTCTCTACTGTGTTATATATATATATTTACAAGATAGTGAATTAATACAAAAGTTAATTTATTGGTGTACATATTCCTTGTGTAAATTGCGTAATTGCGCCAGTATTAATGTTTACTAAATATAAACATAAGGAATATTCTTGTTCTGGATTAACAGGATCTTTGTAAGATTTTCCTATCGCGTAATAATCATCACCATTATAAATACCTGTACTCTGGAATCTTTGATTAGTTGTATTAAAAGTTTCGTTAGTATCTAATTTTACTTTTGATTTAACTAAATCCATTGCCTGTTGAAATGTTAAATTTTGTGTTTGTTTACTTGCGTTAACTTTTGCCGACGACTGAGCATCATCCTTTTGTTTCTGCGCAGCTATTGCAATATCGTTTTTTAATTTAGCAGAATCATCCTTCTGTTTTTGCAAAGCGGTAACAATATCTGCCTTTAATTTCTTAACGTCTGTATTTTTAGCATCAAGCTTTACTATATTGCCTATATACTTATTAGCTTCATCAAATTTCTTACCTGCCATAGTATCTTTTGCATTCTTTAAATTATCAGCTATATATAACTTCTTACACTCACTAATACTATTTTGTGAATCAAAGTACCTTCTAGTATCCTGCTTGTCTATTTTTGTAAAGCTATCAATTGCCGCTAAATAATCATTATTCTCCATTTGCTTTACCGCAATAGAATATGTTTCTTTTGAATTCTTTAAGAGTTTAGCAAAATCTATTTTTTTATTTACATCTGGGTCGTTTTTGTAACTTAGAGCTTCACCGTACAAAGTTACAGCTTTATCATATTCTTCTTTAGCCATAGCTTGGTTTGCATTATTAAAAAGCTGATTATATGGTCTAATTTTGTTTAAATAAAAAGAAGAACCTACTACTAATATAATAACTAAAATAATTTCTGAAGACATTAGCACTTTATTTTTAGCATTCATAAAAAATAATCCCCCTTATGTTTACAGTAAACTTAACCATGTATTCCCATTATACAATAATATATTGAGTTTTGCATTTGTTTAGTACTACAAATGGACTTAGGTTCTGTTTTTGTCAACATGTTAGTGGGTACCCGGCTCGCAAAGACTTTTTAGAATTAACGGATATCACGAGAAGCTTTAATATGAAATGATTGAATTTAGTCGTAAAAAATGTTATGCTAACAATGGTAAACTCAGTAGAATGTCTTTACTACATAAAAATCAAGTGTAAAATTGCAATTGAAAATACAAAAATACAATATATTGAAGAGCTTATTTTTATAGGCTCTTTTTTAGTGATAAAGAGAGGTAATAATATGATAAAAATTGATAACTTGTCCTACTCGTTTCCGCAAAAGGATCTATATAATAATATTTCATTTACATTAGAAGATGGTCAACATTGTGCTTTTATAGGAACAAATGGCAGTGGAAAAAGTACACTGATAGATATAATTATGGATCCAGAAAAATATATGTTCGATGGAAAGCTCGAGATTGACCCAAATTGTAGAATTGGGTATGTAAGTCAATTCTCGCAACAGGGCGAAATGAAAGAAATTACAGTTTTCGAATATATAGGGGAAAAATTTATTAAACTACAAAATGAAATAACATCTATTTGCAGTGAAATGGAAACATCTTCGGATATTGATTCTTTACTAGAAAAGTATCAACAAACTTTAGACGCATTTGATGCAATTAATGGGGATGATTTCGAAAACATCATTAATAAAAACTTAAATCTTGCAAACTTAAGCAAGTATAAAGATCTAATGATATCTGAACTTAGTGGTGGGGAATTCAAGCTTATTCAAGTAATTAAGGAAATGCTAAATAGTCCAGACTTAATGATTATGGATGAACCCGATGTGTTTTTAGACTTTGAAAACCTTAATTCGCTTAAAGATCTAATTAATTCGCACATTGGAACAATGTTAATTATTACGCACAACAGATATATATTGAATCATTGTTTTAATAAAATTCTACAACTTGAAAACATGGAGATCCAAGAGTTTGATGGAAACTATATTGAGTATAACTTCTCATTACTTCAAACGAAAATTGAGTTACAAGAACTAGCTGCTACTGATAATGAAGAATTTGAGAGAAACGAGATCTTAATAAAGAAGTTAAGATTTCTCGCAACTGAGTATAATCAATCTTCTAAAGGGAAAGCTCTAAATGCTAGAGTTAAAATTCAAGAAAGATTAGAAAAAAGTAGAATTAAATCGCCATTTGTAGATATTAAACAACCGAATATCAGTTTAGTTACAGATAATGAAATCGAAGAAACCATTGTTTTAAAAGTTAATGATTACAGTGTTGCCTTTGATAATATGCTTCTAGAAAATGTTAACTTTGAGATTAAATCTACTGATAAAGTAGCTCTTATCGGTTCAAATGGTGCCGGGAAAACGACGTTACTTCGAGAAATATTTAAAAACAATCATGATTCTATTGAGATAAATGAAGATGTTGAAGTGGCTTATTTGTCTCAACTTCAAGGCAAAACACTAAATGAGTCTAATACGATACTTGAAGAGTTCTTAGATGCTGGTTTTAAAACTAATCAAGAGGTTAGAGCATATATTTCTGGTTATGGTTTCGAAGAAGAAGCCATTAATCAAAAGATAGGGGCTTTATCTGGTGGAGAAAAAAATATGCTTCAACTGGCCAAAGTTTCTGCTAGTAAAGCAAACATTTTGCTTCTTGATGAACCGACAAGTCATTTAGACACATATTCACAAATAGCACTGGAAAAAGCCATAGAAAACTATAAAGGTGCGATTCTTATGATTTCTCATGATTTCTATTCTATAGTAAACTGTATGGATTTTGTTTTAATCATTGAAGATAAGACAATTAGAAAAATGAGTATGCGAAAATTTAGAAAGATGATTTATGCTAATCATTTTGACAAAGACTATTTAGAAATTGAACAAAAGAAAAAATTAGTTGAAACAAAAATAGAATTGGCTTTAAAAGATACTGATTTTACGCTTGCAAAAGTTTTATCGCAGGAGTTAGAAGAGCTGATTAAGTTACTCTAAATTTAGCAAAGTTTAAGTGGAAATATTGAGCTCTCTTGTATATACATTGAGAACTCAATATTTTTTATTTTTATAAAAGTGTTTTAGAAAATTGTATATTATCAAGTTTATTTTCTTTCATATAATTTATTGAATCAATTAAAAAAGTTCTGTGATGTTCTATGGTCTTCGATAAAGATTGAATAAATTCAACTATATTTTCTTTGTTATCCTGTTTATTATATAGATAGTTACCAACTAAATAAAATCTAATAAATGAATATCTTACTAAAAGCATAATATATCCATCGAATATTGATTCTGATTCAGAAAATGGAAACATATAGTTATACATAAAATTCACCAAATAATTTTCGAAAATATAGCTATTATTATTCATAAAATTTTCAGTATAATCTTCAAATGCGTTTATGTACATTTCTGAATGTTTACTAATGTCGCCACCTTCATCAAACTTGAATCCAGCTATAATTTGCTTAGTATATTCCTTAAAATAAAGACTATCCACTTCTTTAGATACATTTAAGAAGCCTATCATCTTTTTGAAAAAATCTATCTGAACAATATAACTTAATTGATCTCTTTCATAACAATCACTAACTAAGTTCATATCATATTCCCTAATAAATTTAGGTACATTACCATACTTGTATTTAAGTTCTTCTTCTAATGTTTTTATAAAATCACCTAATATATAAAGTCTTTTACTTAAGTCGAACTTTCTGTTTTGTATTATTTCAACACTTAGATTTCTAATTTCTTTAAAATACTTAAAAGCTGAATTATCATATTCTTTAGAGCTGGTTTCAATATCACCTGATAGTATATGTTTGCCTAAAGTTTCTTCACTTTCTTTAAATCCAATTCCTTCTTCTTTTAGTAAAATAATTCTTGCAGCTTCCGGACAGGCAATATCAAGTGATATTTCATAACATGTATCTACTTTATTAATTATCCTAGGAAAAGATGTGCAAACATTTGAAAGATACTCTTCTCCAATTTTGGAATAAATAATACAATAATTTTCGTCATCTAAAAAAGCACATCTTTTTCCAGTTTTTAATTCTATTTTTCCATAATCTATATCAGGACTTAGGTATTCATCATTATTATGTACATTTTTTTGAATCATTCGCTTCATTTCTTTGTCTTGAACCTTATAATATTGCCTAAAGGTAACCTTATCGATATCTATATCCCATCCAATACAACAGCTATCTGTACATTTTCCACCTATACATTTAAATTCTTTAAGATAGCTCGGATATCTCATTTTTATATTTTTTTCCATTGTATACTTCCTTTGTATATAAATTATTTCAAGTTTTCTGTTTCATATTTATTTTACTATAGTATTTTAAGTCTGTCAGATGTATTTTTATTGCCGAGGGTCTGACCCTGTTGTGGGGACACGCTTTGCTGGACCCACTTACTAATTAAACTATAAACCATAAACCATTAAGGAAAAGCTACTACATTACTTTAAACTAAGAAATATAGTAGCTTCGTCTACATAATAAATAACTATTTATTATTTGAGTTTAAGATTTATTTCAACAATTTCCGAGCGGCTACCTATCCTAATTGGAGGTCCCCATGTTCCATAACCTGAAGATATAATAAATTGAGAATTGTTCTTTTTTAAATACCCATAGTCTATTTCAAAAATTCCATTGGTTATAATATTTGCAGGAAATATCTGACCTCTATGGGTGTGACCTGATAGTTGTAAATCAATCCCCTGGTTTTCAGGTTCACTTAAATTTACTGGCTGATGATCCATAAGCAAAAATGGTTTTGACTTATCTAAATCCTTTACTAAGGATGACAAATCTTTTCTTTTAATTTTTGTAACACGCTCTAAGGATGGGTCTTGTCTACCTATAACATAAAAGCTATCACTTACCAAAACTGAAGTATCACGCAGCACAGTTATACCTGCATTCTCAAAATTTTTAACTACATCATCTACATTACTTCCCATTCCATCATGATTACCAAGGGAGGCATA
Source organism: Clostridium sp. CM041 (assembly GCF_055081035.1). Lineage (NCBI taxonomy): Bacteria > Bacillati > Bacillota > Clostridia > Eubacteriales > Clostridiaceae > Clostridium > Clostridium sp. CM041. The sequence goes on along the minus strand of NZ_CM143648.1, from coordinate 950,460 downwards.
CACTCCATATTTGCTTTTAATTCGCCTAAAGTTATCACTCATGTTTTCTTTTACAAAAGGGTCAATGCTACTATCAATAATGTCTCCAGGTATTAACACAATGTCAGGTTTTAAATCATTGATTTTATTTACCATACCTGTAAGCCTATTATTATCTACCATAATCCCAAGATGAATGTCCGAGACCATAATAACCTTCAAGGTCTCTAGATTACCCGCAACTTTATCAACATTTAGATCATACTTTGTTACTCTTACGCTACGAGCACTCCAAGTACCATATATCATTACACCAAATATAAATGCAACTACTAGAACCATTACTATTAACGAAACATTAGTATCGCCAGATAAACTTCTTGGGAGAATTATAATTTTTCTATTTATAACTCTTATTAAATCTATTATAGGCAATATTAAAATAAGATAAAACATTATTGCCATCCAATATGATCCTATAATATTTAATTTAGTTGATATTATTGCTGGTATGAAAGAAGGTATAAGCGTTGTTACAATATATGATGATGCTATTATTGAAAACAGTATCCAATATATTTTGGGATTTATAAAAGGAATATGGCGAAATAGGTTCTGCCACATCCTTAAACCTATATAATAATTTATGCTTCCATACAAGCAAATAAATAAAATAGCAATAAGTATCATTAATCCATTCATTTTTTTGCTCCTTCATATTGTTTTTTTTATTATAAAATTTTATACTATATGAAATTATACCATGATGTTGTGTTTTCGCACAGTCTATTGGTGAGATTGCAAAGATTAATTACCAATAATTCATACTGTAGGGTTAGAAAAACAAATACCATAAATTAAAAAAAATTTAAAAATAAGAGTTTTAATTGATATCTCTTCCAAATTAGAACAAATACTGTTCCAGTTTCTGGCAAGAGCCTGGCGCCTTATATAAATTGGAAGTGAAACGGACAAACTATGTTGCTATTCTATTCTCAATAGAAATCATTAAAAAAACTGATATATAAATCCTTTATTTTCTGTAAAAAAAATACTATAATTAATAACGATAATATATTAATTATAGCTACAAATAAAAAATACTAAAGACAAACCACTTCAACTATAAATTTACGTAAGGTTTGTCTATAAATTGAGGAGCTTATACATGAGAAAAAAAGATATGCTTGAGTTAAAAAGACGTTTTAAAAAAGAACAATGCACCTTCACTAAAATGTGTGGCTGCTATGTTAATGGAGAAAAACATACTATTTTAAAATTTAGAGAAAGCTTTCTAAATTTAGATGAGGATGAATACTTTAAATATTTAGAAATTGCTAAAAAAGTAATGTCTGGAACTATTGGGAATAATATTTTAGAACTTAACTTTGAAGTTAATGAAGATTTTACAAATGAAAGACAAATTTCGCTTATGCAGCTTAAAAACAGTCAATTGAAAGATGATGCTCTTGTAGATAACCTTTATGATTTGATTATAGACAATTATGATTACACTGGTAATTTTTTAATACTCTTTTTTCATGATGCTTATGATGTTATTAGCAAAACCAAAGATAATGCACGGATAGATGAATCTGAAGAAGTATATGAATATGTGTTATGTGCAATATGTCCAGTTTCACTTTCAAAGCCTGGTCTTGGATACTTTGAGCAGCAAAACGAAATAAAAGCACGTATTAGAGATTGGGTAGTCGAGTCCCCGATTAATGGCTTTGTGTTTCCTGCTTTTATTGATCGTAGCTGCGATGTTAACTCTATTATGTATTATACAAAAAATGCAAAGGATACACATACTGAATTAATGGAAAATGTTCTAGGTTGTCCTTCAAAACAAACGGCTACGGTGCAAAAGGAAACATTCCAATCAATTATTAAAGATTCTTTTAGTTCTGATGAAAATAAAGCTGATAAAATTTTTATGGATATACAAGAAAACCTAAGCACTATGGTAGAAGAATACAATGATTTAAACGATGATGCAGATTGTGAACCTATAAGCTTAACAAAGAAGGATATACAAAAACTTTTAATAGAAAGTGAAGTTCCCCAGGAAATTACTACTGAGATTGAAAATTCCTATGTAGAGAACTTTGGTGATGATATCACTTTAGCAAAGAATTTAATTGACGCAAAGGCTCTTAAGGCAAATGTGCAAAGAAAAAAGGAAGAACGCCTTTACAAACAAGTAGAAATACTTCAAGCTAGACTTGATCAAGTTAAACAAGAGAATACTATAGATAATGAAACTCACCTGTCTACAGAAGTTAATGATGATAATGTGGTTTTAGAAGAAGCTTTAGAAACTAATTTAGAGAAAGTTCCAGATGCATATTCAGAAGATAATAATGGTACCCCTCAGTATGATGTTATACTACAAGTAAAACCCGAAAAAGTATCTCAAATAAAATCTCAAATAATTAATGGCCAAAAATGCATAGTTATTCCTATTAATGACAATGAACAAACTACGGTTAATGGTATAGATAATTTAATTTAAAACAACTAACTTTACACCTTTCGACAAGTGACAGTCATCCTTTGTTATTTACACTCAATTTATGTAGTGATACAATATAAGAATAGGAAGGTGAAATATTATGATAGAATGTTTAAAAGATTTCTATGCATTAGATAATATTTTTAATACAAGTAATAATACCAATTATAAATTTGAAAATTTAATTGGGTTGGATAATTATGAATGTATACATCCAGTCAAACAAAGGAAAGTTTATGAAATTGCTAATCTATTATTAAAAGATAATGTTGGTAAGCACATCACTGATATTATATTGTTTGGTAGTGCCACAACGCTTTTCTGTAGTAGCTTTAGTGATATTGATATAATCGTTTTAGGTGATTTTTCTGAGTTTTATCCAACTGTAGATTTACACGAGTTTGGAGAAATTGATTTATTTGGATATAATAAAAAACTATTCCTTAGTGATATGGAAAATAATAATTTTTATAGGAACGCTTGGGCGAAAGGGGTAAGAATATATGAGCAATTATCTGCATCTTGCTAAGAGTGATTTGAAGTATGCGAATTTTGGTCTTACAAATTGCACAGACGAAGTGGAAATTAATTATGCGGCTTATCATGTAAATCAAGCAATAGAAAAAATAATTAAAGCACTTTTAGAGCTTAATGGGAATGATTTGACTGACAGAAAGTATAAGACACATAATATAAGTTATTTAATTTCGTCTCTTCCTAAAGGGACACAGGTGCCGAATATAATAGTCGAAAGGAAATTTGAAATTATTAGATGGGTATCAGAGCCAAGATTTAATGTGAATTTTAGAGAATCTAAAGAGGATATTTTAATTATATATACTGCAACATTTGAGTGGCTTAATCAAATCATGTTGATGCAGAGTAGATAATGTTTATTTTATTTTTACTGCATTTCTAGTCTTTAACAAGTTAAAAGGGAATTCAAATGAATTTCCTTTTAATATATTCGTATAATCAATCCACCATGTTATCATCTGCAATAAAATCTACATAAGCATTCTTCTCCCTAAGCTTATTAATATAAACCACTGCACACCTAAATGTCTTTTTATTCTTTGGATTTTATTGTCTCACTGAAAAATTCGCAGGCTTATTGTAACATTTACAAACTACTATTCAAGTTGAAGTCAATATATTTTTCAAAACTAATTACAGTTTTGAATTTACAATGAATTTGTGCGGAAAGCCCACTCCTTAAGGTGTGGGATGGATAGCACTTGTCGATAGGCAATAAAAGAATTATAAAAAAAATAATAAAGGAACAAATATAACACTATAATTAATTATCATTTTTGTATATTGTCCAAGGGATAGGAGAAAATATTATTAATACATAGTGTAGAAGAAGACTTAAATACATAACTAAGGGGATTAAATCATCTCCTGCGGAGCTGAAGTATTAACGACTTCAGAAGGAGATTTATACTTCCACTGAAGTTTTCTGTTTGTTAGGGTATGTAACTCCAGCTTATAGAAGTGGGAGACTTCCTTCTGAAATGTCGTTAAAATTGAAACTTCAACTATAGAAAGTGAGGTGAATATTCAGTGGCAAAAAAAGAAGCTAAACAACGGTTCGTATTGAACCTAAATCTTAAACTTGAAAAATTTGAAGAAAAGATATTGGATAAAAGATTTGAGATTGGAAGGAAGATCTATAATTCAGTTTTAGGTAAAGCTTTAAGTAGGTATAATGAAATGAGCAAGACTAAAAACTGGAGGAAAAATCAATCTGAATTATCAAATATTTATAAAAATAAATTGGACAAGAAAGAATTGAACAAGCTTTGCACTCCGTATTTTGATATTAAAAATGCAATGCTTAAAGAATTTAGGCTAACCGAATATTCACTTCATGAAGATGTAAGATCAACGCAACATACATTTAAACATAATTTAGACAGCTTCACTGCTCAGAAGATTGCATCAAGAGTATGGGAATCTTTAGAAAATAATTTATTTGGCAAAGGTGAACAAGTTCACTTTAAAGGTAGAAACAATCCGTTAAATTCATTAGAAGGTAAATCTAATGGCACTGGAATAAAATATGATATTGAAACAAATACGCTTAAATGGAATGGGTTAAAGATTGAAACAATGCTTAATATAAATAACCAATATGAGATAGATGCTTTAAGGAATAAAATATGTTTCTGTAGAATTAAAAGGAAATTTGTACGAGGGCGTTATAAATATATACTTCAAATAGTTTTGGATGGAGTAGCTCCTACTAAGTTTAACCAAGAGACAGGAGAAATTAGAAAATCGGCCTTGGAGATTGCGGAATTGACATAGGCACACAGACAATCGCTTATACTTGTGAATCTGATGTTAAGCTATATGAATTGGCTCCACATGTACAAAATATTGAAAATGAAAAACGTAGAATTCAAAGATATATGGATAGAAGTAAGAGAAAAACTAATCCTAATAATTTCGATGAAAATTGCAGTATAAAAAAAGGTGTTAAATTAGAATGGAAATATTCAAAGAGATACGTAAAAGCTAAGAATAAACTTAAAGATATATATAGGAAACAAAGGGATATAAGAGAACAAGATCATAATATAATGATTAATGAAATAGTAAAAAATTGCAATGTAGTCTATGTTGAAGAAATGAATTTTAAAGGATTGCAAAAACGTGTTAAAAATGCAACTACTAATGATAAGACTGGAAGGATTAACAAGAAAAAGAGATTTGGTAAATCATTAGCAAATAAAGCACCTAGTAAATTTTTAACAATGCTAGAAAATAAGCTAAAATCTAAAGGCGGAAAATACTTTGAAATTAATACGTGGCAAGTGAAAGCTTCACAGTATAACCACTTAAATCAACAATATAGTAAAAAGAAATTATCTCAAAGGTGGAATGATTTTGAATATAATGGCAAACAAATCAAAGTCCAAAGGGATATATATTCGGCATACCTAATTAAAAATGTTAATGATGATTTATGCAGTATAAATTTTGATGCATGTAATAAAGATTTTGAAAAGTTTTTAGTATTGCATAGTAAAGAAATTAAAAGATTGCAAGGATTAGATAATTTAAGTAGTATGGGAGTTTAGAATAAAAAAATGTCTTGAAACGGGCATTATGCTATCGCTAATGGGTTGTTGCAATCCTTGATGGTGAAATTTTTGGGGAAAATAATTAGTGTTAATATCATTCGTGATATTAAAGAAAGTTATTTAGTACCTAAGAACCACATGATTTTAAGCGTGGGAGTTTCAGAATAAAAGAAGATAGTATAAAAGGGATGAATGTATTAATATTTCTTATCAGCTATGTTATCATTGATATAGATGTTTAGTATTTAGAGAACAATGTTTGCGATAAACAATAACTAAATAAAGGAGAAATGCAATCTTGGTAAAGGATAAATTAAAAGACCATATTATGGAAACTGTTGAAAATCAAATAAAGGATAACAATCCTAAATGTACAACTGAAGTTTTTGAAAAATTAGTAGCTTGTGGATATGCACAAGATATGGCAAAGAAAATGATTGGAGCAGTTTTAGTGGAAGAGCTATATTATGTTTTGAAAAACGAGGAGTTATTTAATGAAGAAAGATATAGTGAAAAATTAGATAAGTTACCATTATTAATTAAGAAATTATATTGAATTCATAGAAAGTGTATAGTAAAATCAAATTTTGCTATGCATTTTCTAATACAAGCTCCATAATGTATTTGTACAATAGAGGAATCATTTAAAAATATAAATAAGACTAAAGAAGGAGTATAACATATGGTTAGATCAATTATGAAAGACATATTTTTTCTTAATCAAAAATCAGAACTTGCTACAAAAGCAGATGCTCAGGTGATACAGGATTTGCTTGATACGCTTAAAGCAAATAAAGAAGGGTGTGTAGGAATGGCAGCTAATATGATTGGTGTCAAAAAAAGAATTATTGTGATCAGTATGGGTGATATGAACGTTCCGATGATTAATCCTGTGATAGCGAATAAATCGGGTCAATATGAAACAGAAGAAGGATGTCTTTCACTTATAGGTGTTAGAAAAACTAATAGATTCAAAGAGATAGAAGTAGAGTATTTTGATTCGGGATTTAAGAAGCGAAGGGGAAAATACTCAGGATGGATTGCTCAAATTATTCAACATGAAGTAGACCATTGTGATGGGATAGTCATATAGAAAAAAGGTAAGAGCGCTGTTCAAGGTGCAATCACAGCAATTAAAGAAAAATTCATGATAATTAACCAGTTATAATATAAAAAGCTATAAGTAAAATAAATACACAAACAAAATTGACTGAATTATACTATATGATATTCTAACGAAGAATATATATATGTAGTTTTTATAAATATCAAAGCATAAAAGGAGTAAAAATGAAATACGAATATAAAACACTTACTGATATTAGACACAAAGTTTTTACGGCCGTAAGTAAGATGGCCTTTGAAGACAATTTAAAAGATATAGAGAATATTCCATATGAGATCATTCGTGGAGAGGTGGGTAAGTATAGAGAAAGTACATTTCTTGAAAGAGCAATAGTTAGTGAGCGAATCCGTTTGGCAATGGGACTAAATTTAAGACCAAGTGATAAACCAAGATCAATTACGGAGGGATTAGAGGGGGCAACCAAACCTTCAAAATATTATGAACCGCCACTTGTAAATATTATAAAATTTGCTTGTAATTCTTGTCCAACAAATAGCTATGAAGTTACAAATATGTGCCGTGGCTGCCTAGCACACCCTTGTGTAGAAGTTTGTCCTAAAGGCGCAGTTAGTATAGCTAATGGGAAAAGTGTTATTGATCAGGAAAAATGTATAAAGTGTGGTTTATGTGCTAAAGTGTGTCCGTATTCAGCAATAATAAAACATGGGCGCCCATGTGCCATGGCATGCGGAGTGGATGCAATATATACGGATGAATATGGCAGAGCATCAATAGATTATGATAAATGTGTTAGCTGTGGAATGTGTTTGGTAAATTGTCCTTTTGGAGCAATATCTGATAAAAGCCAAATATTTCAACTAATTCAGGCAATTAATCAAAAGAAAGAAGTAATTGCAATTGTAGCTCCATCATATGTGGGGCAGTTTGGTAAAAATGTTGGATTTAATGATTTTAAAAGAGCGATGATTACAATTGGATTTAAAGATGTTGTTGAAGTTGCGATTGGTGCAGATATTTGTACAATTGATGAGGCAAAAGATTTTATAGAAAATGTACCTGAAAAACTTTCCTTTATGGCTACTTCATGCTGCCCTTCATGGTCTATTATGGCTAAAAAATTATATCCTGAATATGCTGAAAATATTTCAATGACTTTGACTCCAATGGTTTTTGCTGCTCGACTTGTGAGAGAAAAACATAAAGATGCAATGATTGTTTTTGTTGGGCCATGTAGTGCGAAAAAATTAGAAGCTTCCAGAAAAAGCGTAAAAAGTGAAGTTGATTTTGTAATTACATATGAGGAGTTATCTGGAATGCTTACAGCCAAAGAAGTAGAAATAATTGGTACAGATATGAGCTTGAGTAATGAAGCAACTGGTTCAGGAAGAGGCTTTGCGGTTGCAGGTGGAGTCGCTAAGGCTGTAGCTGATTTGATAAAAAAAGAACATCCAGGGCGAGAAGTAAAGATTAAAGCTGCGAATGGACTGAGAGAATGTAGGGAGATGTGTAATGATGCCATAAAAGGAAAGTATGATGGATATCTCATTGAAGGAATGGCGTGTCCGGGTGGCTGTGTGGCTGGAGCTGGGTGTATTGTCAAACCTAACATGGCTGGTGCTCAGGTTAAACAAGCGGCTAAAAATTCTGAGCTGAAGATTTCAGATGAGTCTAAATATGCTGATAAACTTTACTTGTTAGATGGAAAAATCTAGAGGAAGAATAGAAAATATTATTTATTTTTTTATTTTTGTGCCATTGGAAATAAATATTTATATAATAATGTATATATTCTTAAAAAAAAAGCATTGGACTAAATTTTTTGATTTTTTGTCAGAATTAATTATAGCTAAAGTGTATTAAAATCGTATTTATTATACAGTAAAACCCACAACTATTTAATTAGTTGTGGGTTTTCTTACGTTTTAATTTAGTAAAACAAATTGTGTTCACAATTTGTTTACGTACCCCGGGGGTTTTTATGAAAAGAGTGAATTTGTTATTTATAATCTGAAGGCGTTCCCCATAGTTCTAAACGATTAAAGATAGGATAAACAGAATTAAATTTCACATAAATAGGTGCTTTATCTAAAGAGGGATTTTCTCTAAAAAATTCTCTATCTCCATATCTAAGTGCTTGCAATGCTAGCGGTAATTCTTTTGTGAAAATGCTATTACGTACCGCTGACATTATTGGGTTCTTTTCTTTATCTACCATAACATTAACCATCAGTGCGTACTCACTATTAACCATGATCCATTCTGCCAGCACTTCATCCCTCATGTCAGTGATTTTATCATAATCATACTTTGCTGCAATAGTCAAAAATAATTCTCCGGTAACGTCTGAATGAGTAAGGGTATATTTTCTAGGAATAATTGGGTTTGTTTCACCTGTTCCCATGCCAAAATTAACGTGTAACATTTCCGTGTGGAATTTGCTCAAAGCCTTCCCTCCATAATATAAATACATTATATATATTATGAAGTTAACTGTTGTTATGTTCTTTGTTATGCACTTAAAGCTAAAATACCTATTTAGACTTCACATATATACATTCAAATGCCCACAGAGAACAGACTGATGCTATGGTAGAGAGTGAAATTATGGGAATATATTATGAAGATGTAGAAGATAAAAATGGAAGATTTCCGCTTCTACGCCCAATACTACGACCTCAGAGGTCGTTACATAAACTGTAAGTTTATGTTTGCTTCAGGAGTGTTCAATAGCAGTGTTTGGAGGCATTGGATTTAGCGGCTTAAATGATAAATATAATGCTGTGAACATGCGTTATGGAAAATCTTTTGAGGAATCGGAATCTGCGGAAGAGGCACTGAAAAGAGATATTTCTGAAACTCGTAGATTTGATACCATATATCGAAAATTGCTACAGGCTCTTCCTCATAATAAGGTTATAGTGCTTCCACATATGCAGAAATGGGACTGGAATGCAGACTCACATAATCCGAACTGGATTTACGTAAACGGACATAACCACCATAATTACTTTGATATTAGCAGTAAAAAGGTGGTTTATGCAGATAATCAAATTGGTTATAAAACAGAAACGATAGGACTAAAATACTTCTATATTGATAATGAATATGATATTTTTGCATATTTAGAAGATGGCATTCATGAAATAACAAAGAGTCAGTATTCAGATTTCAATAAGGGCAAGTTGCTACGGAATAGCCTGGAGGATTTACAATATTATTATGCTACTCTTGATATCTATACGGAAAATATTCACCAGCTATTAGACCGATACACGGGTGGGCAGAAGAAAATTTCCGAGTTCGTAAAAGGACTTGGAGGATCTGGAAAGATTCATGGCCGCATAGTGGATGTGAATAAACTGGAAAATTTTGAATTATATTCTTATTGCCACTTGTTTGTTAATCCAATAGATGGAAAGGTCACACCTTACTTTGCTTATGATGTGAAATCCAGAATTATTTACAAGGATTTCAAGGCGTTACTGGAATCACAGGAGTATTGTAAATTGCTGAAAGATAATTACACAAGACATGAAAAGGAACTGAGTTTAAATATGCCTGCCCTACAGTACTCTAGCCAGTTGAAAGAATGGGAAGATGAAAGTTCCATGTATGATGAAGGCAGCTACCTGTATAAGATTTCAAGAATAATTAAAAGCCTGCAGTATGTTGCTGAAAAAAGTATTGTTCGCATATGGAATGAGGAAATGCTAAATTACGATTTTGTTAATCATATCAAGGAGGCAAACAGAATTGAGGATATGATTAACGATACACTCATTGTAGAAATTGATGGTGAGTAGATGGTCGATATGCTCCAGCAGACGTCACAGCAGGAAGAAAGTAGGTCTATAAGTGAGAATATTACATGGGGCAAGAGAAAGTGTATTTGTCAAGTGAAAACTGGTTCTTTCCAAAGTTAGTTGAAATGCCTCGTAAAATGTAATATAATAGTATGATCAGAATACTAAAAAGGAAGCTATTTTATGGATGAAATTATAAAATTATTAGATGAAAATTTAGATTACATAAGTCATAAAATTATAGATGATACGATTTTCATAAATGTAGTATCTAATCGCAAAGAAGTTACATGTCCTCATTGTGGAAAACCTTCTTCAAAAACACATTCTCATTATAAAAAAAGTTTTCAAGACTTACCTATACAAGAAAAAAAGGTTAGGGTCATTTTAGGCAATAGAAAAATGTTTTGTAATAACCCCGATTGTAACCATACTACTTTTGCGGAAGGCTTTGATTTCCTTGAATTTAAAGCAAAAAAAACAAAAAGATTAGAGAGTGAAATTATAAATATATCAATGAACGTTAGTTCACTTACAGCTACAGAGCTTTTAAGAAATAGTGTTGCTGACGTAGGTAAAAGTACGATTTGCAATCTTTTAAAAAAAAGATACCCCGATTATTGATAAGTGGAAAATTACAAAAATATGTATCGATGATTTTGCTATTAAAAAAAGAGAATCATATGGGACCATCATGATAGATATTGAAACGCATCGAGTTATAGATTTAATTTCTTCACGAGATTGTGAAGAAGTAGTAAAGTGGTTAAAATCATATCCTAATCTTCAAGTTGTTTCTAGAGATGGTTCTATTACATATAAAAAGGCTATTACTTTAGCACACCCCAAAGCGATTCAAGTAAGTGATAGATTTCATATTTTAAAAAATCTAACCTCCTATTGCAAAGATTATCTGATGAAATATTTAAAACCCAAGGTAATAATTGATGTAGTCAAAATGGAATCAAGCAATGTGACTACGAAAACACCCATTCAAAATAAAAAAGTAACACTAGAAGAAAAAATAATGAAAGCGATTCAATTATTGCATCATGGTATTGGCAAAAGCCAAATTTGCAAGCAATTAAATATGGACATCAGAGTATTTAATAAATTATTGGCTATGAATGATAATGAGCGTTCATTCTATTTAAAAAGTCCATTACAAATATCCCATGAAGGTAAAGTAACAAAAAAAAATGAAATAATAAATATTGCAAGAGATATGCACAACAATAATCATTCAGTAAGATCAATTGCTATAGAACTTGGAATGTCACGAAAGACAATTACTAAATACTTAGATGATAATGTGTCTGCTATAAATGGGAATTATAATGTTAAAAGAAAAAGTATTTTAGATCCTTTTTTAGAAGAGATTAATAAATTAATAGATAAAGGACATACTTCATCTGACATAGAAAATGTAATTCGTCAAAAAGGTTATAATGGCTCTGACAGTACTATTCGTAATTATAGAGCTCGCTTAAAAAAATCAATTCATGAAACTTATAAAAATAGTAAAACTTCGCCTGCTACAACAGATTTGGTTGACCGAGGTCAATTACTAAAATTATTGTATAAACCACTAATTAAAGTAAAACGATTGTCTATTGACTATGTAAATAAAGTAAATGAAAAATATCCATTATATAAAGAGATAATCGATTTAGTAGGTGAATTTAGAAAAATTCTAAAGAACAAAGAAATAACTAAAATTAGTAAGTGGATGGAACAAGCATCTTCTTTAAACAATAAATATATTAATTCATTTATAAATGGAATAACCAGAGACATTTCAGCAGTTAAAAATGCAATTATATATGATTATAATAATGGGTTAGCAGAAGGCAGTGTGAATAAATTAAAAGTTATAAAAAGAATTATGTATGGTCGTAATAGCTTTGATATGTTGTATAAAAAAATATTATGGCTTGAAAAAAGACGTAAAATCAACTAACATTGGAAAGAACCAGTTTTAGATTAACATATACAAGAAAGAGGTTTGCAGATGGTAAAGTCAGCTTACCATATGGACGGTTTCTTGTAGAAAGTGAAAACTTCCAGTTGTTACTATGACCTCGGAGGTCGTTACATAAACTGGAAGTTTATATTTGCTATATGGTATAGAAATAAGAAACAATTAAAGTATAGATGTAGATACACAGGAGAGTTAATTGTGAAATTGAAAAGATTAGGGTTAGGACACTTATCTTACTAAAACTGAATGCCTTAGGAAGATGAATATCTGAAAGCCGTGTGCGGGAAAACCGCAAGCACGGTTTGATGAGGAGAAGGAGGCGAAAGCCTCTGACTTACTCTACTCGTAGCAATAATTGTAAAGTATTGCTTGCTTTTAGTATTATTATGGTGGTAGCAATCTCAGTCTCAAGCTCCTTCAAAAATTCCCCGGTAGGTTGAACAAAAACCATCAATATTTGTATGTTTATGGTATAATATAACTATAATAAGTGGATGGAGTGTGGGTTAAATGAATTATGTATTGTTTATCAATAAACTTAGATTGCTAAAGGGGTAAAGAAGTGTGTACATTTTGGCAAAGACTAGAGAAATTTCTTTAGGCAACATAAATTATTAACTCTTATATTAGCAATTATTGTTGTAGTAGGATTAACTAAAGCTATGGGTAGTAATGGGAGTACAAGTGGAACTACGACTACAGCTTCAATTACTCCTAAAAAAGATGATATAAATTTTTCCAAAATACTTGTTACTTCAGCTAGTGAAATTGCCACTGTAAATGGTGAGGCAAAAAGTAATGATGGTCAAAAACATACTTTTACCCTTAAAGTATGTTTCTATGATTAAACTAAAAAATTTCTTGGAACAGCTATGGATTCAATAAATGATTTATAGCCTACGGACACTAAGAGTTTTACAGCAATGGATACTGAAGATTTTAGTAAATCAGATAGTTATAAAGTAGAAGTAGATACTATGGCTGAATCTTCGGCACAAGATAAAGCTTCTGTGCGTACATTCTCAAATTTAGTATCTAAGGGTGAATCAGGAACTACTACCGTAGAGAGTGAAGTTAAGAACACGGATACTAAGGAACATACTTTTACTATAGTGAGTGGTTTTTATGATAAAAACAGCAAACTAATTGATGCTGCTGGTGAAATGAATAAATTTGGAGCGGGGTGCAACTAAGACATATACTGCTATGTCAACAGGCGATTTTAGTAATGTTTCAAAAACTAAAATTTAAGTTGAGACATTAGCAGAATAAGACTAAAAAAGTCAAAGCAAAATATAGGTTTATATATAAGAAGGCATTAACCTTTAACTAATAGCAAAACCAATTGTGGGTACAATTGGTTCATTTCCGCCGGGGATTTTTTTAGCAAAGTGAATTTGCTAATTTTAAAATTTCAATAAATAATTTAATAATTAGTAGTTTGGTGAGGGTGGAAAAGTATGAAAAATATTAAAGAAAATGAATTGTATATTGAAAAATTAAATTTTTCTGTGAGATCGTATAATTGTTTGAAAAGAAACAATATAAATACTGTTAAGGAGTTGTTAGAAGTTCCAGTATATGAGTTGGAAAAATTCAGAAATTTAGGGGCGAAATCATTAGAAGAAATTAATAATGTAATATTAAAATTAAAATCTAGTGATTTTGTTTTTGAAGATAAAGAATTTACTGTGTTGGATATACTTGCTGATAGTGAAAAAAAAATTTCAAAGATATTATTCTATTATGAAAGTGAAGAATATGGCGATGATATTAAAATTAAAGATATGAAGCTGTCGGTAAGATCTCTAAACGCACTTAAACTAAATGGATATCAATATGCATCTCAATTAGTAGAATTAAGGGTGGAGTCACTAAATGAAATAAAGAATCTTGGGGAAAAGTGTAGAAATGAGATAATTGATACTCTAAAATCAGTTGTTCATATAATTTATGATCAAGAAAATATAAAAGAAAACGATGCTATTCAAGAAATTATCAACGTATTGTTAAAAGAGTATGAGCAGAGTTTAGTGGAATATGATAAAAGAACATTAAAATCAATTATATATATGAAAATAAAAACAAGTTCTGTTATTATAGATGTTGTTTGTGTAAGAAGTGAAGAATTAATAAATAATAAAGAGTTTTTGGATATTGTTTATGACAATAATATTCTGAGAGATTTATTGAAAAAGCATATCTTTAGATTTGTAAAGAAGATGGAGGGTTTAATTAATTTACCAGAAATTATGAGGAATATACCAAATCATTTAAAGAATAGTGATATTATAAAAAATATAATAAATGAGTTAATTGAAACAAAAAGAATAGAACAATATGAAGGGAATTATAGAATTTCATATCCGATTCTTAGCGAGTATATAAATTCATTAGAAATTGAAAGAGAAAAAACAATGTTATATGAGCGATTTAGAGGGAAAACGTTAGAAGAAACTGGAATTATACTTAAAGTTACAAGGGAGAGAGTACGCCAATTAGAAAAAAAGGTTGTAAAAAAAATTCCAAGGGTAAGAGAGGATGATTATAAAGAAAGTTTTGAAAAGTATGAGTGGACATCAGAACTGTTTA
This sequence comes from Clostridium sp. CM041, assembly GCF_055081035.1. Taxonomy (NCBI): domain Bacteria; kingdom Bacillati; phylum Bacillota; class Clostridia; order Eubacteriales; family Clostridiaceae; genus Clostridium; species Clostridium sp. CM041. The sequence continues at coordinate 935,408 of NZ_CM143648.1, read as the reverse complement.
GATATGCATATAATGAATCTGATTTGGTATATGGATATTTAAAATATAAATATAATAGAGGGAATAAAAGTCCAGAGGATATATTAGAAGATTATGATATTACTATTCAGATTCGTTTAAGAGCAGAAAAAATAATATTCAAGGACTACATAATGGTTGGTAGTTCTTGGATAAAAAAGGACCGGCAAGAGATATTAGAGTATATATTAAGAACTTACTGTAAAGATGAAGTGACATCTCAGGATCTATCTGATTTATATTATATGTTCTTGGAAGATTATAGCTTGCATGAAATAAATAAATTTATGTATCCGAAGAGATATTTTGAAAGTACACTTGCTAATAGTAAAAAGGTATTATGGAAGTACGGTAAGAAGTTACGCAAGTATGATTTTACTGAAATGAATGCACAAAGGATAGTAGATGCTCTTAATCTAAGCCAATTTGAAAATGTAGAATATTCTACTTTGAAATTTTTTAATGATTATATTGAAATTATGGAGGAGTGGGATATTAGGGATGAGTATGAATTACATAATTTAATGAAAAAAGTATTTCTTGATAATAACAATTTCAATATTATATTATCTAGAATGCCTAATATAGAGTTCGGAAAACCAGACAGAGATATGCAAGTGATGGATATATTATTAGAAACTGCTCCAATTGAAAGTTACGAGCTAGCAAAAGCATATGAAAAAGAATATGGAGTAAAAACAGAAACGGCAGTAGCTAATTATTTCAAAAGCATTGATGGATTTTATCATAATGGGTTATATACGATTGATTCTGAAGGCTTGTTAGGCAATGAGTTTATTAGAGTGAAAGAAAAATTAGAAGATGATATTTATCTAATTAAGGATGTTAGAGAAATATACATTAAGTTATTTCCTATGGGGAATCCAAAACTTATTAACCCATATAACCTAAAGAGATTAGGATTTAAAGTAAATACAGGCATAATTTATTCGGATAAATTTACAAATCTTGAACAGTATTTTAGAACCATAATGTTAAATAATGATATTTTTGATGCAACTTTATTGGATTCACGGTTTACATGTTGGCAAGCCTATTATAATTCTTTGCAGATGCTCAAAGGGCAGTTTGAAATAGTGGAGTTTTTGCCAAATGAATTTGTTAATATTAGGAGACTTGAGCAAAAGGGTATTGGTAAAGAAAAACTGCAAGAGTTTATAGATGATGTGTATGAATTTGTTGTTGAAGAATTGTTTACGATTAAATCATTAAGAAAAAAAGGATTTGAACATAGGTTAGACGAGCTAGGATTTGATAATTGGTTCTATAGTGCGTTGTTAAGGTGTGATACACGATTTAAGTATAGAAAAATTGATGGAAATTTTATATTTAGAAAGGGCGCTGATAGAGTAAATTTAAATGATTTGGTAGAGCAGGTTGTATGCAAATACAGAAGTATAGATATTTTCGATTTGATAGAAAATATTAGTAGTGTGTATGGTATTACAATAGAAAGATATAAAATACCCAATATAGCTAAAGAAAAAGAATTGTATTATAATGCAATAATGGAAAAAATTTATATTGATTATGATGAGTATTTTGAGGAGGTATAATATGAATTTAATAAGTGAAGGAATTGAAAAAGGATTCGTTATAAAAACAGATTTATCTAGAAAACTTATAATTGATGGAATTACGGAGAATTATCCAGTATATAAGGTGAAATTAGATTATCTATTTTTTAATAATCAAAATGATCGTATTGCTACATGGATTAGTCAATATAAGGCCGATAATAATGTTACTGAATTGGATATGTCTGATATAAAAGCATACAATGATATCATTCAAGAGTTTATATGTAAAAGTAATCCAGATGCTATTAAAAAGACACAAGCCAATATTGGGCTAGTATATCAACGTGAACCGGGAGTTGTTCTTTTAGATGGAAGAATTATTGATGGGAATAGAAGAGTTACTTGTTTAGGTAATCTAGCAAAGGATGATGCAAGATTTAACTATTTTGAAACAGTAATTCTTCAAATGAATCTTAAAAACAATGCTAAGCAAATCAAAATGCTGGAACTTATGATTCAACATGGAGAAGAAAGCAAAGTAGACTATAACCCTATTGATAGGCTTGTCGGCATTTATAATGATATTATAGAGAATGAACTTTTAACACAAAAAGAATATGCTAGGTATACAAATGTAACTGAGGAAGCATTAATAAAGCAGGTTGAATTAGCAATGCTTTTAGTTGAATTCCTAGAAATGATTAATGCACCGAAACAATTTTATATAGCAAGGGATATGGATTTAAATGGTCCTTTAGTTGAATTACACGGAATTTTAAAGAAAGTTAAAGGCAAAGATGAAAAGGATGAGGTCAAGAGTGCTGTATTTACCAATTTTTTAATTAAACCTCTTGGGGATATGACAAGATTTATTCGTAAAATTAAGACAATTGCTAGTTCAAAATATTTAAGTGAATATTTAGGGGAACAGATGGAAATCGCTGAAAAGGTTATAGACAAGCTACCGGATGTCGGAAAGGTAACAAATAAGGTAATTAATGAAGTTTTCAGAAGTGATGTAGATACCAAGGAAAAACTTAAGAGATCGCTCGAAAAGGCAGTGGAAAAGGCAAAATCTTCAGAAAATAGAAATAGACCGTTGTATACATTAGAAAAAGTAGGAGATTCATTGGAAACAATAGATACTAATATTTTTAGTAAACTTAACGAAGAACAAATATCTGCAATTACAACACAACTTGATAATTTACAAGAATTATTAGATGTAATAAGACTTGCAACTAATGTTTAGAAATCTATCTTTAAATCCAATTTATTCATCATATGATTATGACTTGGTTGAAGAATTTTATAATCCAATGTTTAAAAGTGCAGTTAAATTTGATAGAATTAGTGCGTATTTTTCAGCAAAAACATTGGCATTATATGCAAGAGGACTTGAATGTTTTGTAAGACAAGGGCATAAGTATAGGCTTATTATTTCAGAAGAAATAACTGTTGAAGATTATGAAATAATCAAGCAAGGATATAAACTTAAAGAAAATATAAAAAGTAGCATACTGGATAATTTAAACGAGAAATTATCGTTAGAAGAAGAAAAAAATATATCAAATTTGGCTTATTTAATATCAATAGGAATAGTCGAAATTAAAATTGCATTTGTAAAGCTAGGTATGTTTCATGATAAATGTGGAATTTTTTATGATGAAAATGAAGATGTAGTTTGCTTTAGGGGATCAAACAACGAAACGGCAGCAGCTCTTCATAATAATTATGAAGGATTTACTGTTACTTGTAGTTGGATATTGGATTCTTATGGGTTTTATGAAAAAATAATAACAAAAAGCATAGCTGAATTTAATAAATTGTGGAACAATGAACATGATGAAATCATTGTTTTAGAGGCAGAGGATGTAATTATGAAGGAGATATTAAGACATAATAAAGGTGAAATATTAGTTGAGAAAACATTATTGCAACAAAATTGCGTCATTTTAGATTATGTTAATCGTCTTATATTGAGAATAAATATGGAAGACGATGATTGGATAACTAAAAGTGCATTTTATAAACTTAAATTGAAGCGACACATTGATAGCTTTAACGGGAAGTGTATGTTTTTTAAAGAGACACTGTCTTACATTGATTATCAAAATATTCATAGGATTATAAAGAATAAAGCAGACTCAATAGGTGTAAGATACTTTGCAACAAAGAGGCTATTGGATTATATTGAGGCAAGAAATTTATACATTGATAAGAGAGCAAATTTAGGGGTAGAAATAAAGCGACAGGATGAAAAATTAAGAAGTCGATTTGAAGAGTACTGTAGGATAGTAAATGAAAATATGACTAGAAAATTACGCGAAAAACAGTTATGGGATTCGTTCTTTATGTTTGCTATGAACAAGTCTAGTAATTTCTCTGTACCAGGTTCTGGAAAAACATCATCTGTTTTAGGGTTATATGCCTTTTTAAAGTCAAAAGGGTTAGTTAAAAGAATAGTAATGATTGGTCCTAAGAATGCATTTGGTTCTTGGATTGATGAGTTTAATATTTGTTTTGAAGGCAAGGAAAAATTAAAAGTATTTAATATTCACAATATGATTTATAAAAATACTGCTGATAAGAAACGTGCATTAACATATGATACTGGAAACGTCAATTTGATTTTGTTTAATTATGAATCTTTAGGCACTTATAAAAATGAAATTACTGAACTGATTGATGATAGTACTTTATTAGTATTTGATGAAGTGCATAAAGTAAAAAGAGTAGAGGGAGAAAATCCGGGAACGTATGCAGGACATGCATTAGAAATTTCAAAGGATTCAACATATACGGTTGTTATGACGGGCACACCAATTCCTAATTCATATACAGATTTATATAATATGTTGCATATTTTATATAATGATGAGTATAGGGAATTCTTTGGATTTCCTATACAGATGTTAAAGAATCCATCTGATTTAGAACGAAAGATGATTAATGAAAAGATTCAGCCTTTTTTTTGCAGAACGACAAAGCAGGAGTTAATGGTTCCACAGGCTAATCCGGATGAATTGCTTATAATACAAACTACTAAAGAAGAACAAAAGTTATTCGAAATAATTATATCCAAATATCGAAAAAATAGGTTGGTATTACTCATCCGATTATTACAGCTTGAGTCAAATCCTAAAATGCTACTACAGTCTTTAGATATAAGTGAATTTGAAAATATATTGGATATAACGAATGATATTGATGATATCGATTTTGTTGATTATTCAGCAGAGGTTGAAAGGTTGATAAATTCTATTAAAGTAACCTCAAAGATGAGGTCTTGTATTAAACAGATAAAAAAACTTGTTGCACAGGGTAAAAAAGTAATTACATGGTGTATATTTAAGGATTCTATAAGACGTATGCAATTGCTTTTGGAAGATTGCGGAATTAAAACGCAATGCATATATGGTGAAATAGAATTAAATGATAGAATTTCCATTATTAATAGATTTAAAAAAGGAAATTTTGAAGTTTTAATTACAAATCCGCACACACTTGCAGAATCAGTATCGTTGCATTCTGCTTGTCATGATGCGGTGTATTTTGAGTATAGTTATAATTTAGTGCATTTACTTCAATCTAAAGATCGTATTCATAGATTAGGGTTGCCAGAAAATCAGTATACACAATACTACTATATGCAAGATTTGTTTCAATATGATGGAAAAGAATTTTCAATAGATGAATTAGTATATAATAGGTTAATGGAGAAAGAAAAAATAATGTTGGATGCAATTAGTAATAATGAGTTGGAACGGGTTACTACTTCTGATGAGGATTTGTATTTGATATTTGGTGAGTTGTTTCGCTAGAGGTAATGGTAAATTCACTTCGCTCATATTAAACTAAGTATAACCAAATCTTATAGGGGTCATAGTGCTTGGCATAAAACATAAGATTTATTTTATGCATAAAGCATCTAGGATGAGATACTTATGTGAATGTAGTAAAGGGTTGCTTACGTAGTGGAGTTTTTGATGATAAATACTAAAGTAATTAAATGTAATTGTAAATAATAAGCAGTGGATTTTAAGCATAGTAAAGGGCATTCGATTTTTGGTTGAGTGCTTTTTATTATGGCTAAATTCTAAAATTTTTGAGAATTTTGGGATTAAATGTTATAATTACTTAAATAATAAAAAAATGAAGTATAATAGGAATCAAGTCGTTTCATTCCAATATAGTGTTACCTTCTATATAGTAATAATTATAATCTTTAATAAAAATCTTAAATATTATAAGTAAATTAGACATTAGTAGAATTATTTAAAATAATTTGTTGAAATTATATAGTATTTGATTTTGTTTACAGTAAGAAAATATTAAAGTATCAGGCGATACTAAATTATTTTAAAAAAATATGTATTTATATATTAGAAAAATATAAGGTAGAGGTGTTACAATGGCTTACAATGAAAGTAATAAAGAATCTATTGAGGAGTATGCAAGATTATTATTAGATAAAAACTTATCCAATGTTTTAGGTGCTAATTTTATTCATAGATTCAATAATAAAGCATCAAAGGGGAGATTAGGACAAGTTGTAGAAGAAGAGTATTTTGGATATAAGGTTAATTCTAGAAAGGAAGCTGATTTTAAAGAAGCGGGGATAGAACTTAAGGTTGTACCATTAAAGGAGATAAAACATAAAGAAAAATCTGGTTATTTAAGGGAGAAACAAGGCCTTTCAGCTAAGGAAAGAATTGTTTTATCAATAATAAATTTTATGGAGATTCATAAAGAAAAATGGGATAGTAATTCATTATTTGAAAAATGTGGACAATTATTACTTATGTTTTACCTTAATGAAAAGGACAAACCTATTGAGAAATTAATATTTAAGATAATTAATGTTTGGAGTCCTTCAGAAGAAGATTTTATAGTAATTAAAAAAGATTGGGAAACAATTGTCAATAAAATTAATGATGGAAAGGCTCATGAAATTTCTGAGGGAGATACAATGTACTTAGGAGCATGTACTAAGGGGAGTACAGCAGCAAAAAGTAAAAGACATCAGCCATTTTCAGTAGTATTAGCACCGCAAAGAGCATTTTCATTAAAAAGATCATATGCTGATTCTATTATAGAAGAACTTTTACAAAGGGAAGTATATTTTACAAAAGAAAAGGAAAAAGCTATAAGTGCTACATTTAAAGGTATATCTTTTGATGAAGTTATACTTAATTTATTTAAAGAGTTACAAGAATATTCGCTAGCAAAAATTATTACTAAATATGATATTACAAGAGAAAGAAAAGCTAAAAGTTTTAATAAGCTAATTGTAGATGATATTTGTAAAAAAACTTTTGGCGACAAATTAGGTAACTTAGAAGAATTCAAAAAGGCTAATATTGAAGTTAAAACAATACTTCTTAAACCGAGTGGAATGCCTAAGGAATCTATGTCATTTGAGCAAATAGATTACTGTGATATTAATGCTGAAACATGGGAAGAATCATCTATAAGAGATAAATTCGAGAATAAAAAGCATTTATGGATTATATTTAAAGCCACAAGAAACTTTGAGAAACAATCAGAATTAAGTTTAGATGAAATAGTAGTAGATAAGGTTATGTTTTGGAATATGCCAATAGCAGATTTAGAAGGGAGTATGCACTATGTATGGGAAAATACTGTAGATAAAATATCAGCAGGAGAATATAACAGTTTTATTAAAATAAGTGATAAGAAAATTGCACATATAAGACCAAAAGGAAAAGATAGTAATGATGTTATGTTAACTCCTCAAGGCACATATGAAAGAAAAAAATGTTTTTGGCTAAATGCAAGTTATATAAAAGAACAAATAGAAAAAGAAGGCTAGAAATTAAACTCTAGTCTTCTTTTTCTATAATATTATGCAGAGTTTTAGCCATTAAGGTAACTATATTAACAACTAAAGCGTTACCCATACAGAAATATCTAAATGAATGAGTCATGCCTGTATTGGTCCAATCATCAGGGAATCCATTAATTCTTTCACATTCAATAGGCGTTAACAGACGTAATTTTTTAGTAGTTAAATCTGCTACAACATGGGTACTACGATTTTTGCTTGCTTCGCTAGTAAGCATAGTTCTTGCAGGCTTATCAATAGAATCAGGGAAGGATAAAGCACCCTCTCTAAAAATATATTTATGCCCTGTTTTAGAGGTTCTTTCTATCGCTTTTGCACCTTTCATGAAGTTCCATTTTTCAAAATCGTCTTCTGAAAGAGAGTATTTTTCATCAACTGATTTTTCAAGTAAATTAAATAATGTTAGAGGTGGATCTTTTATTAATTTATTTGGTGTAGTTTGAACTGTGAATATTTTACCACCAAAGCAAACACCTGAGTTTCTAAACTCAAACTCAAAATTATTAGATACATCTAAAATATCTAAAGGATATAAACAATTCATCTCTGTATGAGAAATTTCTCCTTCAGTAAAATCACCAACATTAAATGTTGAGCTAAAGAAGCCCTCAGACTGCAATATAGATTTAACATCTGTTTTTATTTCAAGATAATATTTAGTGCTTTTATGAGCTGCAAATATAAAAGTACGTCTTCTACGCTGTTGTAATCCGTATTCAGCAGCATTTATTACTCTCCACTCAACATAATATCCTAAATTATTTAAGCAAGCGAGTATTATACCAAAATCACGACCACGTTGAGAAGTTGGCGATTTTAAAAGCCTATCAACATTTTCAAGTAAAACAAATGGAGGCGTTTTTTCTTTTAGTATTCTTTCAATTTCCCACCAGAGAACACCTTTTTTGCCATGAATGCCTAAAGCGCCAGTAGAGGCAACTGAGTAATCTTGACAGGGAAATCCGCCTACAAGAACGGAATGTTCAGGTATCATGGCAGTTGGAACCTCAGAAATATCAGTGTTGCTATATTCATTAATTCCACCTTGTTCTTCGAAGTGAGATTTATAACATTCAAAGGCATGTTGAGTTTTTTTATTTGGTTCCCATTGGTTTGCCCACACAGTAATCCAGTCTTCGCAGGCATTTTCAAAGCCCACTCTAAAGCCACCTACACCAGCAAATAATTCACATATAGTTTTATTCACAATATGACCCTCCTTTGTTCAACCTATAAAGTATACTACATTTATAACAGTATGGGAAGATCAAATTGAAAATTTTAAGATGAAAAATAAAAACCCATACAATTATATGGATTTTCAGTAGTTATCTATATTAGAAAAACATATAAAAAATGGATTTAGTAATGTTAGCAATCTTACAGGCAAAAAGACTATGAGTTTAGTTTTTCAAATGGCACCCGGTTATAGAGAAGTTTATAAAAAATATATTATGCTAAGTAAGGGGCTAGCTTTAGGAGATGGAATTTACCAGATGACTCCTAAAGAACTATATGTATTATACGAGATGTGGTGTTATATGAAAATACATCATATCCTCAGTGATTTAGGTTATCAGGTTGAGGAATATGGAATATTAAAGTATAAGGACAATGGGTTCTATCTAACATTATCCCAGGACTCGCAGGCTAAGATGATTTATTCTAATAAAAAGAATAGGTTAGAGCTATGGTATAACAAGTCATAGTCGTCTCCAACAACTAATCAAAGACCAGATACTGTACTTAATATTAGGAATTTAAATAATAAAGATGACAATAGAATTTATATATTCGATGCTAAGTATAGAATAAATATAGGTCCAGTTGAGGATGATATAAATGTAATGCATAGATATAGGGATGCGATAGTATCAAAACTTAATAACGAGGTTCAATTTAAATATGATACCTTTGGGGCTTATGTTATGTTTCCTTATGGAGATGAAGAGAAGTTTAAAGAGCATGTCTTTTATAAGAGTATAAAGAAAATCTCTTTTATAATATTCCAATAGTGAAACTAAAAGAGGTTAGAGATTCGGTTGAGTATTTAGCATCCTATCAATAAAAAAAAATTTAAAGAAGAGGGTGGAGTAAAATATTTTGGCAAGATAAAAGAATGCATAGAATATAAGCGAAAAGATTGTACTGAGATTAAAGTAAGAGCTGGTACTGAAAATGATATATACATAAGAATTAACTTAGAATCTATAAAAAAAGTAGACAACATAGTTCCAATTCAAACAGGAACTAGACTTATAACTTACACAACTTTATATCTCCTGAAAAACGTAGAAAACACCCAGGAGCTAAAAGTAGGAAGCAGCTTAGAACTTGAGGTATATAAAATACTAAAGAAGGTAGCTAAAGAGAAGGATGTTAAAATTAAAAAAATAGATAAAGACAAGGATGCTAAGAAAGATAAAGTGAAAGAGTATACTATAGGGAATGTGACTATAGAAATAGTAGATGGAATTATGATAAAGGTGAATGGTGATAAAACTGATTTAACAGAACGGGCGGAATTCTCCCACCTCTTAGGTGGGAGATGAATAGCCCTTGACGATAGTCAACAAATAACGTAATCTATAATCAGTAGTAAATATACAAAGGGTGTGACACATTGATTTTAGATACTAATAATCATTCAGTATTCTTGCTTAATTATCATTTAGTATTGGTTATAAAGTATAGACGTAAAGTAATAAATGATGAAATATCAAATAGGCTAAAAGAAATATTTGAATATATATGTCCAAAATATAATATGAATTTAGGTGAATGGAATCATGATGAAGACCATATACATCTTCTATTTAGAGGCTCACCGAATACAGATATATCAAAATTTCTAAATGCTTATAAAAGTGCTAGTAGTAGGCTTATAAAAAAAGAGTTCCCATCAATAAGAAACCAATTATGGAAAGAGTATTTTTGGAGTAGAAGTTATTGTCTTATAACAACTGGTGGTGATCCAATAGATATAGTTAGAAAATATATCGAAAATCAAGGCATGAAATGAGGTGAGAAAATGTTAAAAGCATATAAATTCAGACTATATCCAAATAACGAGCAACAAGTATATTTAGCTAAAACATTTGGATGCACTAGATTTGTTTATAATCAAATGTTGGCAGAAAGAAAACTTATATATGAGCAATATAAAGATAACAAAGAGGAACTAAAGAAACAAAAACTTCCAACACCTGCAAAATATAAAAAAGAATTTGAATGGTTAAAAGAAGTTGACAGTTTAGCGTTAGCAAATGCTCAAATGAATTTGCAGAGAGCTTATGCTAATTTCTTTAGGGATAACTCAATTGGATTTCCTAAGTTCAAAAGTAAAAGAAACAATAATAAAGCCTATACAACTAACAATCAAATAAGTAAAAGTATTCCAAATGGAACAGTATTTATTAAAGATAATAAAATAAAAATTCCTAAATTAAAATCTATGATTAATATTAAACAACATAGAGAATTCACTGGATTAATTAAATCATGTACAGTATCACAAGTATCAAGTGGTAAGTATTTTATATCAATATTAGTTGATGCTGAAAATATTCAGTTATCTAAAATAGATACTAAAATAGGCATAGACTTAGGTATCAAAGAAGTTGCTATAACAAGTGATGGAAATCTTTTTCATAATCCTAAACACTTAAAAAAATCAGAAAAGAGATTAGCTGAACTTCAAAAAAACTTATCAAGGAAACAAAAGGGTAGTAATAATAGAATAAAATCAAGATTGAAAGTTGCTAAAATCCATGAGAAAATAGCTAATCAAAGAAAAGATTTTCTTCACAAAGTGAGCACTCAATTAATTAACGAAAACCAAGTTATAGTTATTGAGGACTTAAAAGTAAGTAATATGATAAAAAATCATAAATTGGCTAAGAGTATAGCCGATGTTAGTTGGTTTGAATTTAGAAGAATGTTAGAATATAAGGCTGAATGGTATGGTAGAGAAATAATAATAGCACCAGTAAGGTATGCAAGTAGTCAATTATGTTCTAAATGTGGTAATAAATCAAGCCAAACAAAAGATTTATCTTGCAGAACTTATATATGTCCAGTATGTGGAATGATAATGGACAGAGACATAAATGCAAGTAAAAATTTATTAAAACTAGCAATGTAATAAAAGATATATTGACTAGAGAGGCAGGAATTGTCTTATTAGCTTGGATAAACTTATTCCGTTGGGAATATTGACCAAGAAGCTCCCACCTATTAGGTGGTGAGTAGTTCACTTAGTGCTGGGTTTAACGACATAGAATCGAATTCATTTTTTTATGGTGAAAAAATTATAGAAGGTAATAAAATTAACTATTCGCTCTTCCTAATGAAGGCAAGGAAGTATACAAATCATTAATTGGGGTTTAGTGCACAGTTGTAATTCAAAGTGGAGTAACGGTAATATAAAATGAAAAAAAGGTATAGCAAGATTTAATTTTGCTATACCTTTTCTGATAGAAGCTGATTTACAGCTTGTATATTTGATGGAGCCCACTTTAGAGAAAATAAATTTTCTCTATGTAACCATATTAATTCTTAATCAACAGTGTTACATTATCTCACCCTCAAGAATTGAATCAGCTTCATCTTCATTTATAACTTCTTTTGGTTTTATTAAAATATTAGAAATTACAAAAGCTATTAAAGCAGGTATAAGCCATGAGAATCCAACACTTGATAGAGGAATAAATTTAATAAATCCAATGCTATTTGCGTAGATACTATTTATAGTATCTAAAATACTTATAATTAGCGCTGTGTATGTAGTTATAGCAACAGCCGTATTACTCTTCACAATATCTCCAAGCAATGTAATAACTATTAGAACAATTACAATTGGATATAAAATTTGTAAAACAGGCCCTGCCAATGTAATTATACTATCAACGTCTTTCGTAGCTATTAATCCACTTACTACAGCCATAATAACAGCAGCAGTCTTGTAAGATACTTTATTATTTGAAAGATTAGCAAAGAATGTTGCTCCACTTGCGAGTAACCCTATAGCGGTTGTTAAGCATGCAAGAGCAACACATAAACTAAGAATAACTGCACCAACGCTACCTAGGTCTAACTTAACAAGCTCTGTAACTAGCTTAGTTCTAGATATATCTGCGGGGAACAAAGTACTTGTTTGTGTTCCGAGATACATAAGTCCAGCATATACAAAGGTTAAACCCGCTACAGCAACTAGTGCTGATTTTATAGTCATATTCATTATATCTTTTGTATTTTTATAACCTTTTGCTCTAACAGATGAAATAATTATTCCTGCAAATATAACAGAAGCCATAGCATCCATTGTTTGATAACCTTCTATTAAAGCTTTTGAGAATCCACCTTTATAAGATGTAGCTACAACTGGTCCAATAGGATCTATTATTCCTTTAAATATAATTATAGCTAGCATTAATAAAAGTGCGGGGGTAAGTATTTTACCTATATTATCAATTATTGAAGAAGGTTTAAGCACAAAGGCAAGTGTTATTGCAAAATACAATATAACTACTATGTTTTGTGGCACAGATGGAAATATTGGATGTATTCCAAGCTCGAAAGTTGATGCAGCGGTTCTTGGAATTGCAAATAACGGACCGATAACAAGAATTAAAGCTACACCAGTTATTATAGCAAATTTTTCACCTACTCTATTGGCCATTTTGTCGTAAGTACCATTAATTTTGGCACAGGCAATTACTCCAGTTAGTGGAAGACCAACGCCTGTAATGAGAAATCCTATTATGGATGCAAAAAATGCGCTTCCTGCAGTTTTTCCTAAGAATGGTGGAAAAATTAGGTTTCCTGCACCGAAAAACATTGCAAATAGTGCAAAACCTATAATCACGGAATGTTTTGTTGAATCTTTCATTAATGCATACCTCCAAATTAATTAATATATGTAATTTAAAAATTAAATTAGTTCTATTATAGCTATTTTTCTTAATAAAGCAAGGAATAATTAACTTTTAGTTTCCGCTAATGCCAAAAAACATACACTTTGAGTACAGTGTATGTTTTTCATACAAATTAAGGAAATTGATTGTTTAACACCTTTTTTATTAGCGTTATATTATAAATGTAGAATTCTTCTATAAAAATATAAGTTTAAAGAAAGGATGGCGATGATATAATATTAGTAAAATAAACCTGAAATATAAAATATAGGGAGGTATCATTAATGAATAGTTTTGTAAAAAATCCAAATGATATTAAAAAATATATTAGTAAACCTACAACTTTTTACGATGCTCAGATGCTCACAGCTTATTGGGAAACAAAGCCTGAGATTATTGCACGTATACTTCCAGCACCTCTAAAGCCTCTAAAAGTACCTTTGGTACATGCTTTTGTAGCTAATTATCCTAGAACAAATTTTTGCCCTCCATACAAGGAAGCAGCTTTATTTATACCAGCAGATTTTAATGGTCGAATTGGAATGTATTGTCTTTCAATGCCTATAAGTGATGGCATGGCTATGGGGCTTGGCAGAGAAATTTATGGTTTTCCAAAGAAGATGGCAGAAATCGAACTTAAGAAAGATGGAGACTCTGTTTACGGAAGTGTATCTCGAAATGGAATAAACTTCTTTAGTGTAAAAGCAAATCTTAATGGAAAATGTAATGCTGAAGATGGACAGAAAATAATTGCTGATAATTATGGAGAGGGATTACCTATATTTAATTTCAAATATTCTAAGTCACCAGATGGCAGTGGATTCGACTTAAGCCCACTACTTATAGAGCAAGGTGCAACTATGGATAATAAAGTGTTTAAAACTGGAGAATTTGAGATGAATCTGAAAGACTCACCACATGACCCTTGGGCAGAATTAGAAGTTGTAAAGATGCTAGGTTGCACTTACACTGTAGGAACTTCAGTACTTTTAAGGGGTAAAGTTTTGGCAGAAGTAGATCCAATTGCGTATTTACCATATTCAAATTCAAAATGGGATTGGTGGGAAGATACTCTATAAAACAGTATAAAAAGGAGGAGTTATATTATGAAAGAGTTTAAAGGTAAGGTAGCAGTTATTACAGGGGCTGCAAATGGAATAGGATTTGCAATAGCTAAGGAATGTGCACGAAGAGAGATTAAAATAGTTATAGCAGATATTGATGGAAGGGACTTAAAAAGAGCGGAAGAACAACTTAAGGCAGAGGGAGCTGAAGTATTAGCTGTTGAAATGGATGTCATGAAATTTGAGGACATGGAGATGCTAGCGAAGATTGCCCTTGAAAAATTTCAACACATAGATTTATTGTTTAATAATGCAGGAGTCGTAGTTGCAGGGCCAGCTTGGTTACTATCTTTAAATGATTGGGAATGGGTTATGAAAGCTAATGTCTGGGGCATTATCCATGGCGAAAAAGTGTTCATTCCAATAATGTTAAAACAGGATACTGAGTGCCATATTGTTAATACTTCTTCTGTAGCTGGGCTTTTGGATTTGAATGGAATGTCAGCTTACCATACTTCGAAATTTGCAGCGGTTGGTCTTTCTGAATCTACCTACTTAGATCTTCAATGCGAAACGGACAAAATAAAAATGTCAGTATTCTGTCCAGGATTTATTCAAACAGACCTTGATAATTGTGAGAGGCACAGACCAAATATTTATAAAAATGATATGAGCCAGCCTTATTATCAAAGTGATTTATATAAAGAAGAAGAGCAAAAGAAACATAAGGTTATCAAAGGCGGTATACCAATTGACACAATTGGGGCAACTATATTCAAGGCAATTGAAGAAGAAAAATTTTATATCTTAACACATGAAGAGTTAAATCCACTTATAGGTCTGAGAGTAAAAAACATGTTTGAAGGTGGAAGTCCATCTATGAATGTAATAAGAGGCGTTAAGTGATTTTAATACAGTATATGATAAAGGATTAGTGAATAAACCAAAAAATAGGAGGCGAAAATGGAACAAAACTATAAAAATATAAATGAATTTTCTAATGGTGATAATTATAAAATAAAAGCTTATCTTGTTGGAGGTGGAATTGCATCCCTTGCTAGTGCTGTTTATTTTATTAGAGATGGACATGTTTCTGGAAAGAATATATCAATATTTGAAGAGTCTAATATAACAGGTGGTAGTCTAGATGCCCAAGGTTCAGCTGAAAATGGGTATGTCTATCGTGGTGGAAGAATGTTCGATGAAGAAGCCTACACCGCCACTTTTGATCTTTTATCAAGCATTCCGTCATTAACTGATTCAGAAAAAACATTATATGATGAATTTGTTGAATTCAATAAGAAATTTAAGTCCAGCGCTAAAGCTAGATTAGTTGGTGAAAATAAAGAGGTAATTGATGTATCTTCTCTTGGATTTAATCAACAGAATAGATTGGATTTAATTAAAATTATGGCTCAATCTGAGGAATCACTTGGAACAAGTAGGGTAAAAGATTGTTTTGGAGATTCATTTTTCAAAAGTAAATTTTGGTTTATGTGGTGCACAACTTTTGCGTTTCAACCATGGCATAGTGCAGTAGAATTTAAGAGATATCTTCATAGATTTATTCATGAGTTGCCTCGTATTAACACTTTATCTGGTGTCCGTCGCACGCCGTACAATCAATATGATTCTATGGTTTTGCCAATAGTTAAATGGCTAAAAGAACAAGGCGTCCACTTTGAAATGAATTGTGAAGTCACTAATCTAGATTTTAAAACTTCTGAAAATGAAAAAACTGTAGAACGTATTCATTATACTAGTAATGGAAAACCAAAAAGTATTCACATTGAAAACGGGGACTATGTTCTTGCAACCATTGGATCTATGACGGCAGGATCAAGCCTTGGATCAATGTCAACTGTACCTAAGGTTGAAGCTAAGAGCTTAGGAGGCTCGTGGAAACTTTGGGAAAATATAGCGAAAAATAGACCTGAGTTTGGTAAGCCATCCGTTTTTGATGATCATATAGATGAATCGCTATGGGAATCATTCACAGTTACTTTTAGAGATCCAACATTTTTCAGATTAATGGAGAGTTTTAATGAAAATTCTGTATTTACTTTCAAGGACTCCAATTGGCTTATGTCAGTTGTTTTACCTCATCAACCATATTATAATAATCAACCTGAAAATGTTAATATATGTTGGGGCTATTGCTTGTCTCCAAATAAAAAAGGTAACTATGTGCAAAAAAAGATGTCTGAATGTACTGGTGAAGAGATATTAACAGAATTATGTTGCCATCTTGCTTTGAAAGAAGAAATGCCTTTAATTCTTAAAACATCTACATGTATACCATGTATAATGCCTTTTATAACAAGTCAATTTTTACCTAGATCAATGGGAGATAGGCCTGCGGTTGTACCAAAAGGATCAACTAATTTGGCATTTATTGGACAGTTCTGTGAAATGCCTGACGATGTTGTTTTTACAGTTGATTACTCGGTTAGATCAGCACAAACAGCAGTTTATTCTCTTCTCAAATTAGATAAAGAGGTTACTCCTATTTACAAGGGCCAATATGATACCCGTGTAGTAATTGATTCAGCTATGACTATGCTAAGGGATGATAATCTCCGTGAATCACTTAGCTCAGTATTGAATATATTTAAGGCTCCCGAAACAAAATAACAAGTCAAAGATGCCTAAGTAGATTAAATAAACTGGTACCTATAGCGAAATAGCTATAGGTACTTTTTATGGACTCAAAGGATATATGAATAGAATGCGAGCATAATATCAAATTTCAACGATTTTTTAGTATTAAAGAAATTAATAATTTCAATATATGCTTGACATAATCAGTAAACTATCGGTATAATAATATAAATTAAGTAATAATTATTAGTAACGAATAATCTTAAAAAAGGAAATTAAGGAGTGTATTTAAATGAATTTAAAAGAAGTTTTTAAAAATAGAAGAGCTATCAATTTTTTTGATGTAAATAAAGGTCTTGAAGAGGGAACACTAAAGGATATAATTAATCTTGCGGTATTAGCTCCATCAGCATTTAACCTTCAACCTTGGGAAATTATAGCAGTGAAATCTAAAGAAGCTAAAGAGAAATTGTATAAACTTTCAAGTAGTCAGCCTAAGATATTAGAGGCTCCAGTGACCCTAATAATTGTAGGTAATAAAACTGGATATGATGAAACAAATCCTACATGGAAGGATATGTTAAAGCTATTTGGTGGTGATAAAGAAAAATTAGCAGGTACACAAGGGTTTGCACATAGTTTATATGGTACATCAGAGGAAAATAAATTAAAGTTCGCTGAGAGTAATGCAGGACTTCTAGCAATGTCTATAATGTATGCAGCTAAGAACCTTGGAGTAGATTCTCATCCAATGAGTGGCATGGATTTTGAGGGTGTGAGAAAGGAATTTGGACTTGATGAGAATAAGACAGTAGTAATGCTAATCTCACTTGGATACTTAGATGAAAGTAAGACACTTTATCCAAGGGCATATAGAAGAGGCTACGATGAGATAGTTAAAGAAGTTTAACGACATTTCAGAAGGAAAGTCTCCTATAGTTTCCTCGGGGTATTGAACATCTGTATTTGGTTATTCAATACCACAAAAACACATCCAATTGTAGTTTTGTAATTCTACAGCTTGGATGTGTTTTTGTATTATATATGAACACCTTTCTTGATAAATTTTCTTATTATTTTTCATAATGGTTCTTACAACTTTTATTAATTCCTTCATATATAGCACCTCTAAATAAGTTTAGAATAAAAGAGTTTGGATGAAGGTTCGTGAATATGAGAAGACTATGATAGTATATAATTATATAAGGAATACCCTATATTTTTTGTGGATTTTAAGTTCGAAATTGATATTCTTATTAAGTTGTAAAGAGGAATAATAGGATTCAACTTGGAGACTTTAGCATAGAATTTTGCATATTTTTCATGTTGAAACAATAGATGAGGTGATTTAATTGGTTGATTTAGCACTGCTAGGATGTGGAGGGGGAATGCCAATTCCCGAAAGATATTTATCTTCACTTCTCATAAACTATAAAGGAAGAAAAATACTTATTGACTGCGGAGAAGGTACCCAGGTATCCATGAAAATACTTGGCTGGGGGTTTAAGTCGATAGATGTGATTTGTATAACTCATGGACATGCGGACCACATTGTAGGACTTCCAGGTATTCTTGCAACGATTGGTAACAGTGGTAGAACTGATCCCATTACTATAATTGGGCCTAAAGGTATTACTGATATTGTGAAAGGGCTAAGGGTTGCAGCACCTTACCTTCCTTACGAACTTAATATCTTAGAAAATCCTCAAGAACCCGTGAGAATACAAGCTTCATTAAAATGTATTAATACTTCAGTAGGAGAATTTAATGATTTAATAATTTCAACACTAGAACTTGAGCACTCAACTAATTGTTTGGGTTATAGCCTCTATTTTAATAGAAAACCAAAATTTGATGTAGGAAGTGCAGCTAAAAATGAAATACCAAAGAGATTTTGGAGTAGATTGCAAAAAAATGAGATTATAAATGAACATGATAAAACATATTTTCCAAGCATGGTGATGGGAAAAGAAAGAACAGGGATAAAGATTAGTTTTATAACAGATACAAGGCCAACTCCTAAAATAACAACTTTTATTAAAGGAAGTGACTTGTTCATTTGTGAAGGTACTTATGGTAATGAAAATGATATTGAAAAAGCCATAAGGAACAAACATATGACATTTAGTGAGGCGGCAGAACTTGCTTTAAGTGGAGATGTACAAGAACTTTTATTAACGCATTTTAGCCCTTCAATGATTAATCCGGAAGAGTATAAAGATAGAGCAGAAGGCATTTTTAAAAACACTATTATTGGCTTTGATAGAATTGTACGGAGTATGTCTTTTAAAGATTAGAAAAAATATTTCTTAATGTAACCACTACTAATAGGAGTAGTGGTTTTTTTAGCTAGTACTACAAATGACGTAAGTTTTTTTATGGTAGATAAAGAGGTAGTTCTAGCATTTAGCCATGCGTATCAGGATGCGAAATATTGAATTATTTAGACTAATTTGTAGTAATATGAGTATAATCTAGCTAGAGTACCTATGTTGTGAAATTATGCTCTTATTTATGTGATAGAATACTCCTTGTCGTCACAAACGAGTGGCACGATAAGCTAACTGTTGATAACTATTTAATATGTTTTCAAATGAAAATAAGTTTTAAAAAGTTGTTGACAAAACAAGAAATACCTAGTAATATAGTAGAAGTCGTCACATGATGACAAAGCGAATTGGTCTTTGAAAATTAAACAGAGAAATAGGTAAAGATAGCGAAATAATATTTCGTTAAACCAGTTAATTACTTTAGTATAAAGTAAAATTTAGTCGTAAGACTAAAAGTATGTAATGAGCTTGCGAATCAACTTAACAGTTGTCGCAGATTAATCATTTCAACTAAAAAAGTGTAAACTTTTAAATTGAGAGTTTGATCCTGGCTCAGGACGAACGCTGGCGGCGTGCCTAACACATGCAAGTCGAGCGATGATTCGTCTCCTTCGGGAGACGTTGATTAGCGGCGGACGGGTGAGTAACACGTGGGTAACCTGCCTCAAAGAGGGGAATAGCCTCCCGAAAGGGAGATTAATACCGCATAATATGTTTTGGTCGCATGATCGAAACATCAAAGGATTTTTCTTTTAGAAAATTCCACTTTGAGATGGACCCGCGGCGCATTAGCTAGTTGGTGAGGTAACGGCTCACCAAGGCGACGATGCGTAGCCGACCTGAGAGGGTGATCGGCCACATTGGAACTGAGACACGGTCCAGACTCCTACGGGAGGCAGCAGTGGGGAATATTGCGCAATGGGGGAAACCCTGACGCAGCAACGCCGCGTGAATGATGAAGGCCTTCGGGTTGTAAAGTTCTGTCTTCTGGGACGATAATGACGGTACCAGAGGAGGAAGCCACGGCTAACTACGTGCCAGCAGCCGCGGTAATACGTAGGTGGCAAGCGTTGTCCGGATTTACTGGGCGTAAAGGATGCGTAGGCGGACATTTAAGTCAGATGTGAAATACCCGAGCTTAACTTGGGTGCTGCATTTGAAACTGGGTGTCTAGAGTGCAGGAGAGGTAAGTGGAATTCCTAGTGTAGCGGTGAAATGCGTAGAGATTAGGAAGAACACCAGTGGCGAAGGCGACTTACTGGACTGTAACTGACGCTGAGGCATGAAAGCGTGGGGAGCAAACAGGATTAGATACCCTGGTAGTCCACGCCGTAAACGATGAATACTAGGTGTCGGGGGTCGAACCTCGGTGCCGCCGTTAACACATTAAGTATTCCGCCTGGGGAGTACGATCGCAAGATTAAAACTCAAAGGAATTGACGGGGGCCCGCACAAGCAGCGGAGCATGTGGTTTAATTCGAAGCAACGCGAAGAACCTTACCTAGACTTGACATCCCCTGCATAACCCAGAGATGGGCGAAGTCCTTCGGGACAGGGTGACAGGTGGTGCATGGTTGTCGTCAGCTCGTGTCGTGAGATGTTGGGTTAAGTCCCGCAACGAGCGCAACCCTTATCATTAGTTGCTACCATTAAGTTGAGCACTCTAGTGAGACTGCCCGGGTTAACCGGGAGGAAGGTGGGGATGACGTCAAATCATCATGCCCCTTATGTCTAGGGCTACACACGTGCTACAATGGTGAGTACAAAGAGATGCAAGACCGCAAGGTGGAGCCAAACTCAAAAACTCATCCCAGTTCGGATTGTAGGCTGCAACTCGCCTACATGAAGCCGGAGTTGCTAGTAATCGCGAATCAGCATGTCGCGGTGAATACGTTCCCGGGCCTTGTACACACCGCCCGTCACACCATGAGAGTTGGTAACACCCGAAGTCCGTGAGGTAACCGTAAGGAGCCAGCGGCCGAAGGTGGGATTGATGATTGGGGTGAAGTCGTAACAAGGTAGCCGTAGGAGAACCTGCGGCTGGATCACCTCCTTTCTAGGGAGTAGATGTATTGACTTCGGTCGATGCAATAGAAGAATATTAATTTGTTCTTCAAAAATATCTATTGTAATTAATCGTACCTAGTTCTCTGTTTAATTTTGAGAGACTAATTTTATCTAACTCTTAGGAGTTAGATAATGAATAGTTTTTCTTAAAATGTTCTTTGAAAATTGCACAGTGAAAAAAGTTGTTTTAAAAAAATTAAAACTACGCAAGTAGTTTATAAATTAATTTAATACAATTTCGCAAAATTAATATAATCGTCTATGTAAATAGACAGAATCAAGGTCAAGCTACAAAGGGCGCATGGCGAATGCCTTGGCACTAGGAGCCGAAGAAGGACGCGTTAAGCTGCGATAAGCTTTGGGTAGGCGCAAATAGCCTGTGATCCAAAGATTTCCGAATGGGGGAACCCACATAGTAACAACTATGTACTGCATACTGAATAAATAGGTATGCAGAGGTAGACCCGGGGAACTGAAACATCTAAGTACCCGGAGGAAGAGAAAGAAATATCGATTTCCTAAGTAGCGGCGAGCGAAAGGGAAAGAGCCCAAACCCAGGTCTTTGACCTGGGGGTTGAGGATAGATCATAAATACTGCAATTCCTTAATTGAAGATAGCTGGAAAGCTGCTCCGCAGAAGGTAATAGGCCTGTAAATGAAAAGGAAAAACAGTCAGATCTAATCCAGAGTACCACGAGACACGTGAAACCTTGTGGGAAGCTGGGAGGACCACCTCCCAAGGCTAAATACTACCTAGTGACCGATAGTGAAGAAGTACCGTGAGGGAAAGGTGAAAAGAACCCCGGAAGGGGAGTGAAATAGAACCTGAAACCGTGTGCCTACAACCGGTCGAAGCACTTTATATGTGTGACGGCGTGCTTTTTGTAGAACGAGCCAACGAGTTACGATATGTAGCAAGGTTAAGTACTTAAGGTACGGAGCCGAAGGGAAACCAAGTCTGAATAGGGCGCATAGTTGCATGTCGTAGACCCGAAACCGGGTGACCTATCCATGGCCAGGATGAAGCGGAAGTAAAATTCCGTGGAGGTCCGAACCACGTTGGTGTTGAAAAACCATGGGATGAGCTGTGGATAGCGGAGAAATTCCAATCGAACTCGGAGATAGCTGGTTCTCCTCGAAATAGCTTTAGGGCTAGCGTCGATTAATTGAGTAATGGAGGTAGAGCACTGAATGGGCTAGGGGCTGACAACAGTTACTGAACCCTATCAAACTCCGAATGCCATATACTTTTATTTCGGCAGTCAGACTGCGAATGATAAGATCCGTAGTCAAAAGGGAAACAGCCCAGACCATCAGCTAAGGTCCCAAAGTGTAAGTTAAGTGGAAAAGGATGTGGGATTTCTAAGACAACTAGGATGTTGGCTCAGAAGCAGCCACTCATTTAAAGAGTGCGTAATAGCTCACTAGTCAAGAGATCCTGCGCCGAAGATGTCCGGGGCTAAAACTTACCACCGAAGCTATGGGTGTACACAATTGTGTACGCGGTAGAGGAGCTTTCTGTACTGGCTGAAGTCATACCGTAAGGAGTGGTGGACGGTACAGAAGTGAGAATGTTGGCATGAGTAGCGAGAGTTAAGTGAGAATCTTAACGGTCGAAAACCTAAGGTTTCCTGAGGAAGGCTCGTCCTCTCAGGGTTAGTCGGGACCTAAGCCGAGGCCGAAAGGCGTAGGTGATGGACAATCGGTTGATATTCCGATACCACCAATGGACGTTATTAGAAATGGGATGACGCAGGAGGATAAGATGTGCACACTATTGGATGTGTGTCTAAGCATTTAGGCGGAGCAAGCAGGCAAATCCGTTTGCTCTTAACGCTGAGATGTGATGGGGAAGGGAATTTATTCCTGAAGTATCTGATTCCACGCTGCCAAGAAAAGTCTCTATCGAGGATATTGGTGCCCGTACCGCAAACCGACACAGGTAGGTGAGGAGAGAATCCTAAGACCATCGGAAGAATTGTTGTTAAGGAACTCGGCAAATTGACCCCGTAACTTCGGGAGAAGGGGTGCCTACGAAAGTAGGTCGCAGAGAATAGGCCCAAGCAACTGTTTAGCAAAAACACAGGTCTCTGCTAAAGCGAAAGCTGATGTATAGGGGCTGACGCCTGCCCGGTGCTGGAAGGTTAAGGGGATTAGTTAGCGCAAGCGAGGCTATGAACTTAAGCCCCAGTAAACGGCGGCCGTAACTATAACGGTCCTAAGGTAGCGAAATTCCTTGTCGGGTAAGTTCCGACCCGCACGAATGGCGTAATGATTTGGGCACTGTCTCAACAACACATCCGGCGAAATTGTAGTGCAAGTGAAGATGCTTGCTACCCGCGATTGGACGGAAAGACCCCGTAGAGCTTTACTGTAGCTTAGCATTGAATTTCGGTATTGTCTGTACAGGATAGGTGGGAGACTGAGAAACATGGGCGTCAGCCTGTGTGGAGTCATCCTTGGGATACCACCCTGACAGTACTGAGGTTCTAACTGGAGGCCATGAATCTGGTCACAGGACATTGTTAGGTGGGCAGTTTGACTGGGGCGGTCGCCTCCAAAAAAGTAACGGAGGCGCCCAAAGGTTCCCTCAGCGCGGTTGGAAATCGCGCGAAGAGTGCAAAGGCAGAAGGGAGCCTGACTGCGACACTTACAAGTGGAGCAGGGACGAAAGTCGGGCTTAGTGATCCGGTGGTACCTCGTGGGAGGGCCATCGCTCAACGGATAAAAGCTACCTCGGGGATAACAGGCTGATCTCCCCCAAGAGTCCACATCGACGGGGAGGTTTGGCACCTCGATGTCGGCTCGTCGCATCCTGGGGCTGAAGTAGGTCCCAAGGGTTGGGCTGTTCGCCCATTAAAGCGGCACGCGAGCTGGGTTCAGAACGTCGTGAGACAGTTCGGTCCCTATCCGTCGCGGGCGTAGGAAATTTGAAGGGAGCTGTCCTTAGTACGAGAGGACCGGGATGGACAAACCTCTGGTGCACCAGTTGTCACGCCAGTGGCATCGCTGGGTAGCTATGTTTGGAAGGGATAAACGCTGAAAGCATCTAAGCGTGAAGCCCACCCTGAGATGAGATTTCCCATAATGCGTGTTTTTAACACAAGTTAGTAAGACTCCTGGAAGACCACCAGGTTGATAGGTTAGAGGTGTAAGCATGGTAACATGTTCAGCTGACTAATACTAATAAGTCGAGGGCTTGACCTAAATAAATAATTAAAAGTAATGCGATATACTTCTTTCGTAAGAAAGAAGCGAGGCTTTGAGCGTGAGCGAAAAGACTAATTCACTGTGCAATTTTCAGAGAATATTTATATTCTCAATCTGGTGATTATGGCATGAAGGTAACACCCGTTCCCATACCGAACACGAAGGTTAAGCTTCAATGCGCCGATGGTACTGCAGGGGTGACCTTGTGGAAGAGTAGGTTGTCGCCAGGTAAGAAAAAAACACTAAGTTTAACGAGGCCGCTGAAAAAAGCACTCTTTATTTAGTAGAGTTTTCAAGCTTGAATAGAAAAAGCATGAGATGTCCATATTTTGGATATCTCATGCTTTTTATTTTATAATTAAGTTTTAAAAGCCCTATTTCATGCTTTTCAACTTAATTATTCTCTTTAGATTCACAGTGAAGATTGATAATGCACCTTGCATTTGCATGCTAATTAAGCCTGACGATATTGCTACATCATAGCTATGTTGGTGCTTAAGTTCACTGTTTTTAGCCTCTATCATATAACGTTCCCTAGCTCGTTTTTTAAAATATTCACTTTTTTCGAACTCTATTTGATCTTTGTGAGTATTTGACTTTATTGAAACTGAATAAGTTTTAGATTTAGCGCCTTCTTTATAACACCCATCTTTATGAACACAATTTTTACACTTTTCTACATTAAAATAGTAGGTTAGCACTTGATTTTTACCAACATTCTTCTTTCCCTGTTTTGCTTTTTTAATAGCCATATGACCTGCCGGACATACAAATAAACCAGCATCTTTATTAAACTCAAATTCATCTTCTTTTTTTCGCATTCCTTGTGAAATTACAGGATTTAGTCTTGAAATTAATGCAATTTTATTTTCTTTTGTATATTCTAGGTTTTTCTTTTCAGAATAAGCTGTATCTCCAATTACTTCATTTACATCTATACCAGCCTCACGGCTTTTTTCTATTAAGGTTATGAGCTCCTTTCCATCACTTTTTTCGCCAGTTGTAATAACAGCTGCTGTAATTAAACGTTCTTCACTCATAGCAAGGTGTGATTTATATCCAAAAAAAGAACTATCCTCAGTTTTATGCCCCACTTTTGCATCCTCATCTTTTGATATTTTTAGATTTTCTAAGTCATCATTAATAGCTTCAATTAAGTAGTTTAATTTAGTTTTCACAGCTGGATTTGCTGCAGTTTCTGGCTTCTCGTTTATGGTATCAATTAATAATTTGCAGTACTCAAGAATATCTTCAAGTACTCCAGTTGTAACTTTATTAGGTAACTCTTCTTTAATACCAGGATGTACTCCGTACAATGTTTTTCTTAAGTTTTTTGCACGTTTCAATAATTCCTCGCTTGCTGACTTTTGGTTATAACGTGACTTGGTATGCGTAGCATCAACTATTATTGCTTTACTTTTTAAAACTCCCTCTTTTATAGCAAGTTCTACAGTCTTGTTTATTAATAAATCCAATAAATTCATGTCTTTAAGGCGAAGCTTTCTAAATTTAGTTAGTGTACTTGAGTTTATTAAATTTGTTTCTTCTGGGGCTAAATTTAGAAAATATTTAAAGGACATGTCATAAAGAGTTCTTTCAACAACATCTTCATCAGACAATTCATATATTACTTTCAAAAGTAAATATTTAAATAGCATTATGGGGTTAATAGCACCTCTACCCATAGATGAACTATAGTTAATCATCAATTCGTCATAAACAAATGAAAAGTCAACAAGGTCATTAATTTGCTTTAAAATGTTATCTTTCGGAATAATTAACGAATATAAGCTATGGTATGTATTTATTTTTATTTCCAATTGTCCTTTTAGCATAATAGTTTAGCCCCTTTTATTTTATTCTACTATACTAATTCGACATATCTTTTAAAATTCCTTTTTGTTTTTTAGTCTTTTATATAAAAAAATCGCCATCTTTAATTAGATGACGATTTTTTTATATAGTTTTTCAGTGGCCTCAGTTTAACTTAGTGTTTTTTATTTGGTTAAAATAAATATATCTAATTACATCATAAAATACTTTATCACAATTATTCTAAAGGATACGTATAATATAGTATCAAATATTTAGGAGAAATATTATGAGTAAATATAAAATTGTTAGATATAATCCTGTAGGCCAAACTAATGTATATTCATATTTTGTTAGTAGTAATCCACCTACGTCTTTTAATCCTATTAGTATGTATCCCAGTATTGATAAAACTGCTTTCATAGGCCCTTTCGCGAGCATTATAGGCGATATAAGAATCGACGCAAAAGTATTAATTGGATGTAATACAACTCTTAGAGCGGATGAAGGAACACCATTTTATATTGGAACTAAAACTAATATTCAAGATGGAGTAATATTACATGGGTTGAAAAACATGAAAGTCTCTGTAAATAAAAAAGAATATTCTATTTATATAGGAAATGAAGTTAGTATTGCTCATGGAGCTTTAGTTCATGGTCCATGTATTATTGGAAATAATACTTTTGTTGGATTTAACGCTATTGTTTTTAATTCTATTGTGGAAGATAGCTGTTACATTGATTTGGCAGCTGTTGTTACAGATGGGGTAAGAATTCCTGCTAATAGATATGTTCCTGCTGGTGCCATAATAAATACCCAAGAAAAAGCCAATGCTCTAGCAATGGTATCACAAAGTAATGAGGATTTCGCTAAAGGAGTAGTTAAATCAAATATCGAACTTTCACAAGCTTATTCTCTACAATTTGGTGATACTAGATGTAGTTGTGGTATTTGCTGTAATAGTGATACTTTTAAGAATTTAGAAAATGAATAATACATAAAAGACACAATAATACAAAACTGTATTGTTGTGTCTTTTATGTATTATTAGCAAAACAAATTATATTCGTAATTTATTAATATCCCCGGGGATCTTCTAAGTGAGCTTATTAGTTTCAACCTAAAATAAACCAATTTACTATTGACAATGGAGTCGTTTGGTTATATAGTTAGTTACATAAGTAATTAACCAAGTAAGTGAAGAAGGTGATAATATGAAATTAGATTTTAATAATGAGCTACCTATATATATGCAGATTGCTAAAGCTATTGAGAACAATGTTCTTAAGGGGGTATTTGAGGAAGAAACTGCAATTCCATCTACAACAGAAATATCTGTTAAGTATAAAATAAATCCAGCTACAGTAGCAAAAGGATTTAATCTACTTGTAGATGAAGGCATTATATATAAAAAAAGGGGCGTTGGTATGTTTGTTGTAACTGGAAGTAAAGAAAAGTTAATGAAAAAAAGAAAGGAAAATTTTTATGAAAGCTATATATTAGTCTTAATAGAGGAAGCTAAAAAATTAGATATTTCAAGTACTGATATTATTAAAATGATTGATGGGGGGATTTAATATGGGCACAATAAAGGTTTTAAATGCAAGTAAGAAATATGGGGATACCTTTGCATTAGATAATATTACATTAACATTAGAAGAAAATAAAATTTATGGATTATTAGGAAGAAATGGTGCAGGTAAGACAACTCTTTTAAACGTTATAAACAAAAGAATTTTCTTGAATGAGGGGACTATTTCTATAGATAATAATAGCTCGCCCTCGGATGGAAATGGTCTAGGGAAAATTCATTTTATGACAGAGCAAAACTTATATCCACAGTCTATGAAAGTAAAAGAGCTATTTAATTGGACTAAAGAATTTTATCCAAACTTTGATAGGTCTTATGCATTAGAGCTTTGTAAAAAGTTTGAACTAAATATAAATAAAAGGATTAAGGAACTTTCAACTGGGTATTCCTCCATATGTAAAATTATAAATACCATGGCATCAGGTGCCGAAATATTAATATTCGATGAGCCAGTTTTAGGATTAGATGCTAATCATAGAGAGATGTTTTATAAAGAACTTATGGAAAGTTATATAGAAAATCCTAAGACTATTATATTATCTACTCATATTATAGAAGAAGTTGCACAATTAATAGAGCGGGTAGTTATTATTAAAGATGGGAAATTAATTAAGGACGAAAGTGTAGAAGAACTATTAAAAGGGTGCTACTGCGTTTCTGGATTAAATAAAAATATAGATGATTATATTAAAGATAAAAATTGTGTAAGTGTAGATGGAATGGCATCTTTTAAATCAGCTATTATAACAGGGAAAAATGCAGATGGTGAAAAAAGGCAACAGAAAAAACTAGATTTAGAAGTTTCAAGGGTTGAACTACAGAAACTATTTATTCATTTGACTAGTGACGGGAGGATAAAATAATGACAAGTTTTAAACTTGCTAAATACAATATTAAAAGCAGCCTAAAACCAATAATAATTTATTACACTATTTTCATAGGTGCATTAACATGTATAGAAATGACAAACAAATTTTCAAATGGAGGAAGTGGTTATACAAAAGGATTAGAATTTTCATCTGTAGTATTTTTATTTGTGATAGGGTTAAACTTTTTTAAAGAAAATTTTCATTTTGCCCAAGCTAATAATATTACTAGGGTAGATTATTTTAAAGCTGCAGCAATAGCTATTTTATCAATAGGACTCGCTATGTCAATATTGGATGTCATAATAAATAGAGTGTATAATATATTTATGGTAAGTCCAACAATGTATGATATGGTCTATAACGAGTCTTATAGTGTAGGCACAATATGGATACAAAGCAATAGCATGCAAACACTATGTGAGACAGTTATATTTTTATTTGCTGTTTACATTGTAGCGTTTGCAATAGGATTATTAATAACTATGATATATTATAAGTGTAATAAAATAATGAAAATTTTAGTTTCTTTAATACCTATTACTATATATGGAAGAGCTTCATGCAATAATCCTAACTTTGGAGAAAAGGAAATGATTTTTATTGATAAGATACTTGGGATAAGCACGAGAAACTCTTATATGGCTGTATTAACATTCATATGTTTATTTATAATAACAATGGTTTTTGTTTATTTGCTTGTTAGAAAAGCTGTGGTTAAAAGGGTTTAACAGCTTCGAAGCTGATTTAACGACATAGATATTATGGGAGGGCTATTATGAAAGTCACTGATTTAACACATATTATTTGTTCCGACATGCCAGTTTTTCCAGGAACTGAGAAACCGATTTTTGAAAAGTCAAATACTTTGGAAAAGGATGGGTTTCAAGAGGCTAAAATCACTATTCACTCACATACAGGCACACATATAGATTCACCTGCACATATGCTCAGTGATGGTCCTTATTTAAATGATTTAGATATAGAACACTTTATTGGAAATGCTACTATTCTTGATTTTTCAAATAGAAATATGAAACTAATAGATGTTGATAGCCTAAGGTCCTATGAGGAAAAGATAAAAAATGTTGAGTTCATTATAATAAAAACAGGATGGAGTAAATACTGGGGTGATAAAAAATACTTTGAGGATTTTCCTTCTTTAAGTGAAGAATCAGCCAATTGGTTGTCAAAATTTAATTTAAAGGGTATTGGTATTGATGCAATTTCAATTGATGATATAAACTCAACCACATTTGCAGTTCATAAAATATTAATGCCAAAGAACATTATAATTATTGAGAACCTAGTAAATTTAGATTCCATCAGCAGTGAGTATTTTATTTTAAGTATTATGCCACTTAAAAATAAAAATG
Source organism: Clostridium sp. CM041 (assembly GCF_055081035.1). Classification (NCBI taxonomy): domain Bacteria; kingdom Bacillati; phylum Bacillota; class Clostridia; order Eubacteriales; family Clostridiaceae; genus Clostridium; species Clostridium sp. CM041. The sequence goes on along the minus strand of NZ_CM143648.1, from coordinate 905,145 downwards.
CTGATGGTTCACCAGTCAGAGCTATTTCCATAGAAGATATGTAACAAAATTAACTTCTATGACTCTACATAACTCAGCTACTTGCTTTGATTTTTTTTGAAAACTTACTCCCCCCTAATAATTTGTTTGAACAATATTTTAAAAACAGTATAATTGTCTTCAAAGAATAGCTGAACATCACTGCCTTTTTTTCAGCTATTTCTTTTATATTGTAAAGTCCATAGCCTGTATTAACCCCTTCTTTAGTAGAAAGACCTCTTTCAAATATTTTTTCTATATTATCAAACTTTACTGTTATTCCGCTATTTTTAACTTCTACAATATTAGAATTTTCTTCTTCACATATATTTAATCTATTCGCTTCACATAATTTATTGTAGATTATAGCTTTAGAAATAATATTATCTATATATATAATATCTTCTATAATATTATTTAAGTATTTTAAAGACATAATATACTTGTTCAATTCATTTTTAACTTCTTTTCCACCTTGTCTCTTCTACTATCTCAAATACCAATTGTTTTCATCTTTCAAAGAAAACTTTGGCCATAATAACATAAAGATAGTCAATTCAATAAAACTAAGTAATAATATATAACTATTTAAAGTTTAATGAGTAAAATATTGAAGATAGGAGAAGATATATGAATAATAAGAAAAGACAAAAACTTCAATAAAAGCATATTAGTTATACTGCGTGAGAAAAAGAATTGATAAGCATTAAGGAGGTTCATATGACTGTTGGCTCTAAGGTAAAGCAAACATTAGCCACTTTAAAAGGCTCTGAAGCTACTTTAAGATTATATTCATTGCAAGAACGAAATAAAGAAGCTAGGGCTATTTATACTGAGGCATCTGAAGAGATAGGTAAAATTAAAATAGATTTGGAAAAAAGAGTAGGCTCTATAGAGTTTCAGGAGCCTCAATACAAAGGTGACTAAGTGAGGTGAAATGATGAGTAATTGGTTAACAATATTATTCAACACGATAATTTTATATTTTTTAACATTGGTTTTAACAAGATTTATGAAAAAAAGAAACTTATTTAAGGTTACGCCTTTTGAGTTTATTTCTTATGTAATTATTGCTCTTATAGTTACTTTAATTTCATTGGGTATAATTACGAATATTTATTTTGGACTAACTGCACTAGCTGTTTGGGTACTGATGCCTATTATCTTAGATTATTCCTCCATGAAAAGTAAATGGATTTACAATGTAATAAAGGGTAAGGAAAGGGTATTAATTAAAAATGGTAAAATTATGGAAGATAATCTAGCTAAAGAAAGGATGACTGGGCAAGAGTTTCTACAAGAATTACGTTCAAAAAAAGCATTTGATTTAGCCGATGTTGAATTTGCCGTTATGGAAACAACAGGAGATATCAATGTTAGTTTAAAAGCTGATAAAAAGCCTGTTACCTCATATGATTTAGGAATAAAAGTTGCGTCTAAGGCTGAATCACAAACAGTTATTTTAGACGGGAATATGTTAAATGAAGGTCTTACCAATATTGGATTGAGTAAAGGGTGGCTTAAGACTGAGTTAGAAAACAAAGGAGTAGCACTTGAGAATGTTTTTATTGGTCAAGTAGATTCTTCTGGAGATTTATATCTGGATCTTTTTGATGATTTGATTCAAGTCCCAAAATCACAAATTAAAGAAATGCTATATGCCAGTATTCAAAAAAGTCAGGCAGACCTTATGTCTTTTGCTTTAGAAACAGAAACTGAAGAAGCAAAATCTATGTACTTAAAAAATGCTGAAAATCTAGAAAAGGTTATGAAAAAAATAAAACCATATTTATTACGTTAGAGGGTGAATTAATGTCTAATATGAAAAAGAAAAAACTAACGCCAACTCAACTGCAATATGGTGAAGTGGTGAAAAGCATAGAACCTAAAAGACCTATTTTTAAAAATTGTATTAAAGCATTCCTTGTAGGTGGTATCATATGCACCATTGGTCAATGCTTACAGGTGTTCTTTATCACCTACTTTAATTTTAATGAAAAAACAGCAGTTAGTCCGACTTCAGTAGTTTTAATCTTTGTTTCAGCGTTACTTACTGGACTTGGGATTTACGACCGCATTGGCCAATGGGCTGGAGCTGGATCTGCTGTTCCAATTACAGGTTTTGCTAATTCGATAGCTTCTGCTGCAATTGAGCATAGAAGCGAAGGATATGTACTTGGAGTCGCTGGAAATATGTTTAGGCTTGCTGGAGCAATCATTGTTTATGGAGTTTTTTCTGCTTTTGTGGTTGCTACGATAAAAATCACAATAAAATGGTTGGGAGTGATGTAGATGCTTAAAGGACATCAATCATGGATTTTCAATTCTAAACCTACAATATTAGGTTCTGCGGCAGTTGGTGGTCCTTTTGAAGGTAATGGGGCCTTAGCTGATGACTTTGATATAATTCATGAAGATTTATGGATTGGACAGGATAGTTATGAAAAGGCGGAAAGAGTTCTTCTTGAACATGCTTGTGAAAGAGCGATAAAGAAATCAAGTATAAAAAAAGAAGATATAAATTTTTTTATAAGTGGAGACTTGATGAATCAGATTACTTCCAGTAGTTTTACTGCGCGAACATTAGGAATACCTTTTTTAGGAATCTTTGGCGCTTGTTCTAGTTCCATGGAAGGTTTAGCCATGGCCGCTCAATTGATAGAAAGTAAGTCAGCTAAATATGTTATAGCATCTGCAAGTAGCCATAATGCGGCTGCAGAAAAACAATATAGATATCCTACAGAGTATGGTGGACAAAAACCACCTACTGCTCAATGGACAGTAACGGGGGCTGGAGCTGCGGTGCTTGGCAAAGAAGGATTTGGACCTAAGATTACTTCGACTACAATAGGAAGAGTAATAGATATGGGAATTTCAGATCCATTTAACATGGGGGCAGCTATGGCACCCGCGGCTGTAGATACAATTGAAGCACACTTTAGAGATTTAAATGTTGATGCCTCCTATTATGACCTTATTGCTACTGGTGATTTAGGCAAGGTAGGGCATAAACTCGCTATTAGTTTATTAAAGAGCCATGGTATAGAAATGCCATCAGATATATTTACAGACTGTGGACTTTTAATATATAAAAAGGACCAACCAGTTTTTTCTGGAGGTAGTGGCTGTGGCTGTTCTGCTACTGTAACTTATGGGCATTTTCTTAACCGTATGCGAAGAGGGGAATTAAAGAGAATATTAATAGTTGCAACTGGTGCTCTAATGTCTCCAATATCCTATCAACAAAAGGAAAGCATACCTTGCATTGCTCATGCAGTTTCTATTGAAATGTAAAAAAGAGGTGTGAGTTTATTTATGGAAAAATTTATTTATGCATTTGTAATAGGCGGTCTAATTTGCGTTATTGGCCAACTTATAATGGATATTTTAAAGATTACGCCTGCACATACTACATGTACACTAGTTGTAATTGGAGCAATTTTAGGAGGACTAGGTTTATATGATCCTTTAGTAAAACTTGCCGGTGCAGGGGCATTTGTACCTATAAGCAGCTTTGGAAATACTCTAGTAACAGGGGCCCTAATTGATGCTGAAAAAACAGGACTTATAGGGATATTTACTGGCATTTTCAAGACAGGAAGTTCGGGGATTTCTGCTGCGATAGTTTTTGGATTTATTGGCGCTATACTATTTAAACCCAAAGGTTAAATACATATTAGAAGGGAGGTGAAAACTATGACTGTAGGAACTCAAATGCAACAAGCAATTGCAGGAATGCAAAGCGCTTCTGCTACAATGAAGACTTTTTCTCTAGAAACAGAGGATCAACAAGCAAAAAATGATTTTACACAAATCGCAGAGCAACTTGATTCTGCAATGGACATTTTAAAGGGAAGACAGAAATATATTCAAAAACAAGAGCCTCAATATAAATAGTGTTAATTCTTATATTTACAATATAAAAAGAAGTTCTGAACTCAGATTTTGTATTGAAATTAGCCGAATGGCAAAACATAAAAACTTTAAATTAAATATATTTAGTTTTAGATATTTTTATGCATAAAATAGCAGTGACTGTTAATATAATTATAAAGAACATATCTACATCCTTAAGGATATTTGTTCCTCATTTATTCCTCCACATTATTATAAGAAAAGTTATTATCTATAGAGATAATAACTTTTCGTCTTTTATTAAATAAATTTTACTTTCATACCCTTATGGAAAATTGCCTATTTCGACATGAGTATGGTATTCGTATTTTGTTAATGCAAGATTACATAACAAAAGACTGCATTTAATTTAACTGATATCAGTTTAATCAAATGCAGTCTTAATTACATAATACAAGAAATAAATTAAATCAATAGTTTTTTTATGTAAGATTTAATTTTATTTGCTATTGCTCAAATGTTTATAGCAAAGCAATATTAATTTTAAACCGCCGTAATATCTTCAGATTCTGGTTTTGACCTATCATGTACGTTCCAAGTAAGAGATAAAAATACAATAGCAAGTACAGCAGAAATCATAAGAAGCATGAATCCCCCATCCCAGTTGTATTTATCTACAATCATTCCTAGTACAATTTCAGCTGCAACTTGCCCACCAAGATATCCAAAGAGTCCTGTAAATCCAGCAGCAGTTCCAGCGGCTTTTTTAGGAACTAGATCTAAGGCACTTACTCCAATAAGCATAACCGGTCCATATATTAAGGCACCTATTAAAGCTAAGGTAATATTTATTGCTAAAATACTTGAAGATTGCCAATAAACGAACACACCAACCGTAACACCTATCATGCAAGCTACGCCTACTGGTGCACGACGACCATGGAATATTTTATCACTGATCCATCCGATGAGTATAGTGCCAGGAATTGCGGCATATTCAAATAAAGAAAATGCAAGCGCTGATTCTTTAATATTAAAACCCTTTACTTCTTGTAAGTATAATGGAGCCCAATTAATGACACCATATCGTACTAAATATACAAACACATTTGCAAGAGCAATAAACCATATATATTTATTATTGAGTACATATTTAAATAGTATTTCTTTTCCAGTCATTTCTTTTTCTCTATTTTCTACTTTTACAGCAGGGTAATCATTTTTATATTCTTCTATAGGAGGAAGTCCTACAGATTGAGGTGTATCTTTTGCAAAAACCATATACAGTGTTCCAATTACGATTGCAATAATACCTGGCAAATAGAAAATTCCTGTCCAGCCTCCGAACATATGAACACCAATAAGAGCAATGGTAGCTATAAATCCACCACCAACATTATGTGCGGTATTCCAAATAGACATTTTAACGCCACGTTCTTTATCAGAAAACCAGTGGGTCATGATTCTTCCACATGGTGGCCAACCCATACCTTGAACCCAACCATTCACAAGCATCAACATAAACATTATTGTAAGACTTGAGGTAATTGGGAAAAATAAATTTGTAATACCAGACAAAATTAAACCAATACCTAAAAAATACCTCGCATTGGATCGATCTGATACGTTACCCATAACAAATTTACTGACACCATAAGCCATTCCTAGCGCAGATGCAACAAAACCAAGTTGTGTTTTTGTAAAGCCCTCTTGAATGAGATACATCTTAGCTAATGAAAAGTTACTTCTAACAAAGTAATAACCCATATAACCGATATATATACTTATAAATACTTGTAACCGATATTTTTTGTAAGCGGGGTCAATTTTTTCTTTTGGTAATCTCTCGATAGGTGCAGCAGGTTTTAAAAAATTAAATAAATTCCACACGTTTTCATCATCCTTTCGTTTTTAATTTTATTAGTAATCTGTTACTTGAATTTTATAGAAACACGGTATTACATTTATTAATACCGTGAATTTCCTCCATCTAACTGCCTTGAGTTAATACCACTATGCAGCTCCAATATCCTTAGTTGCTATAATATTTACGCCCGTGTCAAGTACGTTTTCTATAATCACATCACCTATAGAAATAGGAGATTTTACTATAACATTTTTTAATGATCTTACGCAGTCATAAATCATATCCTTTGGAATATCTCTCTCAGTTTTAACAGGAAGTATCTCATTTTCTCCACCTGAAACTAAAACAGAGGATGTAACGACTCTTGTTGGATTAGTGCATTCTTTCTTGCCGTAGGTTTCTCCAATCTTACAGGTATTTCCCTTAACGCTAATAACTTCTTTGCCCTCAAGCGCTACCACAAGAGCACAACCTATTGGACAGCCTATACATGTTAATTCCCTTGTACTCATAGTTAACTACTCCTTTTCTACCTTTATGGTAATCTTTTTACAGTTACTATATTTATCAAAAACTGCTTTAGTTAATTTAACGCTTTCCATTTCGCCTGGTGTAAGAATCTTTTTCTTTAAATGCATTTCGCGCACATCATCAAAATAAACAGATATATAAGCAGATTTATGTACCTCACCAACCCTAAATCTAACATCTATTATGTTATCGATATTTTCAGGATTGATAGTACTTGGTACTGTATACCTAACTCCATCTGTCGCGAAAATCTCAATACTATTTCCTGCATGGTAAATTCCTTTTATATAATCAGAAGCATTTCTACCAGCAGTGTAGCTTTCAGTGGTTACATTATCTACTAAATCATGAACGTGAAGCACATTGCCACAGGTAAATATTCCAGAAATGCTCGTCTGCATGCTTTCATCTACCTCAGGACCCCCAGTAACTCTGGAAAGTTTAACATTAGCTTTTCTAGAAAGTTCATTTTCGGGTAGAAGACCAACAGATAAGAGTAATGTATCACAAGCTATGTATTCCTCAGTTCCCTTAATTGGTTTTCTATGGTCATCAACTTTAGCTATAGTAACTCCGCAAAGTCTATCATGCCCATGTATATCTGTTATAGTGTGGCTTAATTTTAAAGGAATATTAAAATCATCTAAGCATTGTACAATATTTCTCTTAAGTCCACTTGAATGAGGCATTAGTTCTACACAAGCCTTTACCTTTGCACCTTCGAGGGTCATTCGTCTTGCCATTATAAGTCCGATATCTCCAGAACCAAGTATTACTACTTCTTTTCCTGGCATTAGACCCTCAACATTAACATATTTTTGAGCTGTTCCAGCTGTATAAATACCTGCGCATCTTGCACCTGGTATGTTTAAAGCTCCTCTTGGTCTTTCTCTGCATCCCATTGCAAGTATAATTGCTTTTGCCTGGAGCTCCAAGATACCATCTTCTGTATTTACAGCAGTAACTTGTTTACTATCATTTACATCTAGAACCATGGTATTTAGTTTATACTCGATATTAAGTGCAATAACCTTATCAATAAATCGTTGAGAATACTCAGGACCAGTAAGTTCTTCTTTAAATGTGTGAAGACCAAAACCATTATGAATACATTGATTGAGAATACCACCTAATTGATTATCTCTTTCTATAATTAAAATGCTGTTTATCCCTTGATCCTTTGCAGAAACTGCAGCTGCAAGGCCTGCTGGACCTCCACCAATTATGATTAAATCATATTCTTGCATATATATTCCTCCAATTTATAAAGATTGTTTATTTTTGCCAGTGAGCAGTATAGAATTTTCGCCTGATTTTGTAATGGCGCATCGTGGTATATTAAGTTCTCTTGAAAGAATATCTACAACTTTTGTTGCACAAAAGCCCGATTGGCATCTCCCCATTCCAGCTCTTGTCCTTCGTTTAACTCCATCAAGTGTTTTTGCTCCAAGAGGTCTTCTTATAGAGTCTATAATTTCACCTTCTGTTACAGTTTCACACCTACAAACAATTGTTCCATATTCAGGTATTTCCTTGATTATTTTTTTTCGCTCATCGTTTGACATTTCTCTAAATTTTCTTGTACCTTTTCGTATAGGGTTGAATTTCACATTTTCCTGCGGTGCTAATTTTTCTGTTACTATATCAGCTACCATTACAGCAATACTTGGAGCACTAGTTAAACCTGGAGAATCAATTGCTGCTACATTAATAAAGTTCTTAGCGTCTTCTGCTTCCTCAATTATAAAATCATTTCCCGCGCATTTTGATCTATTCCCTGCAAAAGAAGTTATAACCATATTCATAGGAAGTGGCATTTGGATACTTAATTGAGCATTTAAAACGATATCATCGATGCCTTCGCGAGTTGTACTAAGATCAGTTTTGTTATCTTGATCTACAGCATTAGGTCCAATTAGAAGGTTACCATCAACAGTAGGGGTAACTAAAACTCCTTTTCCAAGTTTAGTTGGAAGTTGAAAAATAGTTTTTGTAACTAAATCTCTGCAAGCTTTATCAAATAAGACATATTCTCCTAGCGTGGGAAGTATTTCAAATTTGTTATTGCTTACCATATTATTAATTTCATCCGAAAATAAACCGGCTGCATTTATTACTACTTTTGTTTCAATGTCGCCTTTATTAGTTTTTATAACGTAACAACTTTGTTTTTTTTCTATATTAAGGACCTCAGTTCCAAATTCAAATTCGACGCCATTGGTGTATGCGTTTTCAGCCATAGCAATAGTCATTTCATATGGGCAAACAATTCCTCCTGTTGGAGCATATAATGCACCGACACAGCTCAATGTTACATTAGGTTCCATTTCTCTAACTTGATCTCCATCAAGAATAGCTAAATTAGGTACTCCATTTTTTTCACCTTGTTCAAGTAATTTTTTAAGATCATTCATGTGTTTCTCGTCAAAGCACAGAACCAATGATCCATTCCTCTTAAATGGGAAATCTAATTCCTTTGCAAGCTTTGTATACATTTCATTACCTTTTGCGTTTAATTTTCCCTTAATAGTACTTGGATTAGCATCATACCCTGCATGTACTATTGCACTATTTGCTTTTGTTGTACCAGAAGCAACATCACTAGATTTTTCAATAACACATGTTTTTAAATTATATTTAGATAGTTCTCTTGATACTGAGCATCCCACAATACCAGCGCCAATAATAGTTACGTCAAACATTATCTTACCTCCTAAATGCGAATAAAAAGAGAACCTTAATCAATAGGTATAAAATACCCATGCATTAAGGCTCTCTTTTCTCCGCCCTTAATTATTTAATTTTATATTACCATAATAACCAAATTAATGCAAAGCAAAATAATGGATGATGTAGTGAATTCAGTTATTCCTCCCTCGTAAATGTTTGCTGCGTAACTTGTTTTTACATTTATGTAAAATACGCTGTTAATTTAAAGTTAGTGATAAAATATGAAAATACTAGAAAAATTTTCTGTGTTTTTTCTTGAATTCTTCGTTTGGTTTAGTTATAATCAATTTGGTAGCTAACAGAAAACGTTATCACATCTACAAGATTTGAAAACGTATAACTAGATTATACAAGGGGGATATAACATGAAGAACGAAAAAAAACTAATTGCTCTAGCATGTACACTTACCATAACAGCAGGATTATTCGCAGGATGTAGACAGAAGTCTAAACAGTCTCCTCCAGTAGCAAGTAATACCACAACTGTTTCAACAAAAAATAAAAGCAATAAAATAGTGATTGGACATAGGGGTGCTTCTGGATATTTACCTGAACATACTTTGGAGTCCTATGCTTTAGCTTATGGACTAGGGGCAGATTACATAGAGAGTGATGTTTGTTTATCTAAAGATGGTGTTCCAGTAATAATGCATGATAATATGTTAGATACGACAACAGATGTAGCAAAGCGTTACCCAAATAGAAAACGAAGCGATGGACATTACTATGTAATTGATTTTACGCTAGGAGAAATTAAAACACTTAACGTGCACGAACGTACAAAAGAAGGGTCTAAGGATCCTGTTTTCCCTGATAGATTTCCTTTAAATAGTGCTCATTTTGAAGTTCCAACATTAGAAGAAATGATACAACTTGTACAAGGGCTGAATAAAAGTACAGGTCAAGAAAAAGGAATTTACCCTGAATTAAAAGAGCCTAAATTTCATACAGATAATGGACAAGATATTGGATCTGTGGTATTAAAAGTTCTTAGAAAATATGGATATGATACGCCTGAATCAAAAATTTATTTACAATGTTTTGATCCAACTTACTTAAGAAAAGTTAGGACAGAAATGGGCGCAAAAATGAAAATGGTCCAGCTAATTGGTGAAGAAGCAGATTGTCCAGGGGCAAATTATAAAAAAATGATGTCGGATGAAGGACTAGCAAAAGTAGCTGAATATGCAAATGGTATTGGACCTTGGTACCAACAAATAATAGATGAAAATGGGAAGAACGATAAAGAACCAGTTATTAATCCTAATTTAGTAAAAGATGCACATAAACATAATCTTGTTGTTCATCCATATACATTTAGAAAAGATGAAATCCCTAAATATGTAACTAGTGTAGAAGAGTTAATGCAAAAATTCTACTTTGAAGCTGATGTAGATGGTTTATTTACTGATTTTCCTGATTTTGGAATAAAAATATTAGAAAAAGGACCTAAAAAATAATTTTATATTAAAATGAGAGCACATAAGGAGTGATTACCTTGAGTGCTCTTTTTTAATTCTTCTTTCAAACTTTTTTAAAAAAATATCTGTTGTTATATAAGTACAAGATTAATATTAAATGCAATAAAAGTGTATTGTTTTTTAATAGCATAAAAGAGGAAATTTGGAATTAATGTAGAATTATAAATATTATAAGCTGAAAAAAGTGGCATATTTTGAAAAGTAGTTTAGACAAGTAAGAAAAATTGATTAGGTTAATATCAAGTACACTAGATAAAGTGAAAGGGAGAGAAAAAATGGGACTTAAAAAATTTAAATTAAACAGTATTCGTAATAAATTAGTCACTGGAATGGTAGCAATTTGTGTGATTCCACTAATTATAATGGGAGTGAGCTCATATAATAAATCGAAGTCAATCCTTAGTGATAAGTTAACACTTACAAGTACACAAACACTTGTGGAAATAAACAATGGATTATCAGATTACTTTAATGGATTATCAGATATAGTTTCTATTACCTCAAAGGACCTTGATATTGTAAACTTTGATACATCTAATAAACCTGGAATTGTTATGGATATATTAAAAGTAGAAAATGAAACTAACAAAGATATACTTTGTATGTCTTATGGGACTGCCTCTAAAAAATTTATTACATATCCAAATGATGAAATGCCTAAGGGATATGACCCAACTACAACTTCCTGGTATAAACAGGCTTTAGAACATAAAGGTGAAGTTGTAATAACTCCAGCATATAAAGATGCTGGAACGGGAAATAATGTTGTTACACTTGCACAAACAGTAGAAAAAAACGGAAATGTAGTTGGTGTTGTGGAAATGGATTGCACACTAGCTACACTTGCAACACGAATAGCTACAAAGAAGGTGGGGAATACAGGATATGTGTTTATTTCGGATATATCAGGTAATATTTTGGCTCACCCAGAAAAGGAGCTTATTAACACAAATAAAGCTTCCAAGTTATCATTTTGGGATAAAGCTAAATTAGAGAATAGTGGCTTTGTTAATTATAAAGATGAAGGTGCTAAAAAGATTGGAGTTTATCAAACAAATGAATTAACCGGTTGGAAATTAGTGGCTACGTTAAGTGAAAGTGAACTGACCAGCGATACAAACTCTATATTACAAATAACTTTCTCAATAATACTAGTAATGGTATTAATTTCAATAGTTGTGTCATTATTATTAAGTAAGGGAATAGATTATAATATTAAAAAATTAAAACAAGTATTTTCTAAGGCTTCAAATGGAGACCTAACCGTGTCTATGACCGCTTCAACAAAGGATGAATTTAACGATTTAGCTATATCATTTAATTCAATGATAAAAAGCATAGCAGAACTTATGAATAGTGTTATGAGGTCATCTAATACGGTACTCGAAACATCAACAAGTCTTTTTAGTATGTCAGAAGAGGTAACAACTTCTATAAATGAAGTGGCAGGTGCAATAGAACAAGTTTCAATAGGAGCAACTGAGCAATCTCAAAATGCTCAAAATGGTGCTTCTCAAATGGATGACTTGTCAAATAGATTAGATAAAATTAGTGTTAATTCCAATGATATGGATAAAATTTCGAGTGATACTAAAGATTTAGGCTCAAAAGGACTATCTATGATAAATACCTTAATTGAGAAATCTAATAAAACTAAGACAGCTACTACAGAGGTTAACAAGATAGTTAAAGATATGAATGAAAGTACTAAGCAAATAAATGCAATCTCCGAAACAATAGCTAATATAACAGCACAAACTAATCTTTTGTCATTAAATGCAAGTATAGAATCTGCACGTGCGGGTGAAGCAGGTAAAGGATTTGCTGTAGTTGCAGAGGAGATAAGAAAACTTGCTGACCAGTCAAAAACTTCAACAGAAGAAATAAAGGCAATTATAGCAAGTATACAGGAAGAATCAAATACGGCAGTAAAGGCTATTAGATCTACGGAAATTATAGTGAATGAACAGGACTTAGCGGTAGGTCAAACTAAGGAGATATTTAGCGAAATCTTAAAATCAATTGAAATAATGATTACTAAAGTTTGCGAAGTAAAAATATCTATTATTGATATAAATGAGAAAAAACAATCTACAGTATCAGAGATTGAAAATATTTCATCTATATCGGAAGAAACAGCCTCATCTTCAGAGGAAGTTACCGCTTCAACGGAAGAAATAACAGCTACTATGGAAGAGTTAACAAAGCATTCAAGTGAGCTTCAAATATTAGCGGAGCTATTAGGTACTGAAATAAATAAATTTAAAATTAATTAATGTAAGCGTGAAGGAGTAAATGTAGGAATACATTTGCTTCTTTGTATTAGCAGTTGTATTTATTATTACAACTCTAATATAAGTGAAAAACTAATATAGTAACATATGTTACCCTCAACATGATTATATATCAGTATAATAATTAGATAGAACAGGCACAAACAGTAGTTACAATAGAGAAAAATGGAGGTTTATTATATGGACATGATTTGAAATATATGGATAAGTTTTGCAATACAGTTTTAGTTTTTGTGATTGATGAGGTCGCGTAGGTGATAATTGGGAGTTAAATTGGTGGTGAAAAATAATTTTAGAAGATATGTGATATTAGTCACATATTTTCTTTTTCTGTAATGATAAAATGTGGGTATCTTTTATAGAAGGAAGTGGTATATCTTGTTTAGTGAAGAAATTAACAAAGTTTCTATATCGGCGGTAAAAAAATCTGAACTTTTAAAGAAAAGTAAAATGAGGTACCTCACTGCAGCGGCCCTAGCTGGTGCTTATGTGGGATTTGGAATTTTATTGATATTTACTATTGGAGGATCATTTGCAGCAGCTGAGTCACCGGCAACAAAAACTATTATGGGAGCTTCCTTTGGGATTGCCTTAAGTCTTGTAATAATGGCGGGCTCCGAACTTTTTACAGGAAATAACATGATTATGACCATAGGGTCTCTAGAAAAGAAAGTTCCTTTACTTGATTCAATAAATATTTGGATATACAGTTTTATAGGAAACTTTATAGGTTCAGCAGTGCTAGCTGCAATATTTGTAGGTTCTGGGCTTGCAAAGGGTAGCACAGCAACTTTTATTTTAAAAACATCACAAGGGAAAATGGCAACGCCAAGCATAGAATTATTTTTAAAAGGGTTACTTTGTAATATGTTAGTCTGTTTAGCCGTATGGTGTGCTATTAAATTAAAGGAAGAAACGGCAAAACTTATAATGATTTTTTGGTGCCTATTTGCATTTATAACTACAGGGTTCGAACATAGTGTTGCAAATATGACTTTGCTTACAACGGCACTAATGATTCCTCACACCGCAGCGATTTCTATAGGAGGATTAGCGCACAACTTAATTTGGGTTACCCTAGGGAACTTTGTAGGTGGAGCTGTATTTATTGGAGCAGCATATTGGTACGTCTCAAAAGAGAAATAAAACAATAATAATATATATTATTAAAGCTAGGATTAATAAAGGCAAGTAATGTATAACTTCTTTTTTGTTTTATTTTAAAATTTATTGCTATATAATAAGAATATTAGTATTTTTATTATAATGAGATTATAAAATGAAATCATAAGGAGAAGTTAATATGACACAAATAACGCTTAGGCAATTAAAAGACCTTCCTTTATTTAAATGTGTTGAGGATAAAACTTTGGATTTAATAAGAGAGAGTGTTGTAGTAAAAAAATTGAAAAAATCGCAAATATTGTATGCTGAAAGAGAAATCACAAATAATATATATATAGTGCTAGAGGGAAAGGTAACTATGTACAGAGTATCGGAAAAGGGTCAAAAGAGGGTTATCTATATCCTAAACAAAGGTGAGATTATAAACGAGGTCAATTTTGACAATTTTACGACATCTATTAATTGTGAAGGGTTTGAAGATAGTGAAATTATAAGCATATCAAAAGTAGACTTATTAAATATTATGAAACAGGATTTTAAGATTACAGAGATTATATTAAACTCTATGAGCAAAAAAATAAGAAGAGTGTATAGACAAATTAAGAACACGGTTCCTACTAAAATGGACAAAAGGGTAGCCGCAAAGCTTTGGAAGCTATCTAAAGATTATGGTGTAGAAACAGAAGATGGCGTTTTAATAGATATTAAAATAAACATAACTTATTTAGCAGATATGTTAGGTAGCTCTCGCGAAACTATTTCAAGGGCAGTAAAAGAGCTTGAAAACATGGATATGGTTAGGATAAAACATAGAAAATTTATAGTTAATAGAGAAAAATTAAGCGAATACTTTAAAGGTGTGTGATGAAAATCACATACTTTTTTTTTGGTTTAAAATACAATATGCATAGTTAGTTATAAATTTAATTTTTATAGGAACTATCTAACAAAGTTAATTAATTAACAATATTTAGCGATTAGGTAAAATTTATTATAATGGAAGGTGTGCATTTATGGGCTTTAAGTTGGAAATAGAGAAGTTTGATGAGTATCTTGAAACATTGCGACATGAATATAAGGTGTATGCACCAGTAGTGCTCAAGGGAAAAGGAACTTTTGCGGATACAGATACTGTTAGGTATAAGGAAATAAAGAGTATAAGGGAAGTAGAGTTTGATTTAAAATCTAGTTTTTCTCCTAAAGAAATAACATTGCCAATTACTCAAACATTATTTTACTTTACTGAAAATGATTGCGTAGAGCCAAAATGCGATGAGAAGAAAATATTAATTTTCTTAAGAAGTTGTGATATTCATGCTATAAAGAGATTAGATGAAATTTACCTTAAAAATGGAAATGAAGATTATTATTATAAGGTTTTAAGAGATAAAATTAAATTTGTACTTATGGGTTGTAGTGAAAGTTTTGAAAATTGTTTTTGCGTAAGTATGGGATCGAATATGATAGAAGATTATGATATGTACACTAAAATTCAAGATGATGAGGTCTTTGTGAATTGTAAATCCGAGGAACTGATGAAGTACTTTAACATAGATAAACCTAGTAACGTCGTGGTAGAGCCTGAATTTGTTTTGACTAATGAAGTAAAGGTTAATATACCTGAAAACTTAGATCAAAGAATTTTTAAATCAAAGATGTGGGATGAATATTCTTCAAGATGCATTGCTTGTGGCAGGTGCAATTTTGTCTGCGGTACTTGTTCTTGTTTTACTACGCAGGACATTTTCTATAAAGAAAATAAAAACGTGGGAGAAAGAAGGCGTGTTTGGGCATCTTGTCATGTAGACGGATACAGTGATATGGCAGGCGGACATGGATTTAGACAGGATAAAAAAGACAGAATGAGATTCAAAATTATGCACAAGGTATATGATTTTAAAAAGAGAGCCGGATATCATATGTGTATAGGTTGTGGTAGATGTGATGATATATGCCCTGAATATATATCTTTCTCAAATTGTGTAAACAAATTAAATAAAGCAATGGATGAGGTGGAATAAATGAAAAATATATACATGCCTTTTAAATCTAAGATACTTAATATAATTAAGCATACAGAAACGGATTATACATTTAGAATGGAATTCGAAGGTGTTGTAAAGCCGGGTCAATTTTTTGAAGTATCCATACCGAAATTTGGAGAATCACCTATATCCGTTAGTGAGATAGGTGAGGGTTACGTAGATTTTACAATTAGACGTGTCGGCACTGTTACGGATGTAATTCATAGCTTTTTTGTAGGAGGAACCTTGTTTTTAAGAGGGCCTTATGGAAATGGATTTGATGTTAACCTTTATAAAAATAAAGAAGTTATTGTAGCTGCTGGGGGAACTGGACTGGCACCAGTAAAAGGGATAGTAGATTATTTTGCGAAAAATCCAAAGGAATGTACGGGCTTTAATTTAATGGCAGGTTTTAAGTCGCCTAGTGACATCTTATTTAAAGAAAATTTCAAAGTTTGGGAAAAGAGTATCAGTGTAACGTTAACTGTAGACAGTGCTGATGACGGCTACACTGGAACTGTAGGACTCATAACAAAATATATTGCAGATATTCAAGTTCTGAATATGGATGAAGTACAGGTTATTGTAGTAGGACCACCAATGATGCTTAAGTTTACAGTAGCTGGATTTATAAAAAAAGGAGTAAAAGAAAAAAATATATGGGTATCTTATGAGCGAAAAATGTGTTGTGGAGTTGGGAAATGTGGGCACTGCAAAATTGATGATACATATATATGTTTAGATGGGCCTGTTTTTAACTATTTAGATGCAGTTCATCTAGTAGATTAAGGGGGAAAATTTAATGGATATAAATACAAAGTTGATCAAGAAAAATGCATACAGAATAACTAAAAAAAGAGGTAAAACAGCTATAAGAATAAGGGTGCCTGGTGGCCATATAGAAGCCAAACATTTAGAAGTTTTGCAAAGGGTAGCAGAAACTTACGGAGATGGAAATATTCATATAACTATAAGACAGGGTTTTGAAATACCTAATATTGATATAGATAAAATACCAGAAGTTAATAAGATGATTCAATCAGTTATAGAAGGCCTTGATATAAATCAGATTTCAGAAAATACAGGATACTTGTCAGCAGGTACTAGAAATGTGTCAGCCTGTATAGGGGCAAATGTCTGTCCTTTTGCAAATTACAATACAACAGATTTTGCAAAAAAAATTGAAAGGGAAATATTCCCCAATGATTATCATGTGAAAGTAGCTTTAACAGGTTGTCCTAATGATTGTATAAAGGCTAGAATACAAGATTTTGGGATCATAGGAATGACAGAGCCCCAATATGAATCTTATAGATGCATCAGTTGTAAATCTTGCGTAACTAACTGTAAAAAAAGAGTTGCTGGTGCACTTAAAATGGAGAACTTTAAAGTAGTACGCGACAATGAAAAGTGTATTGGATGTGGAGAATGCATAGGCAAATGCCCGACTAGTTGCTGGAGCAGAAGTTATGAGAAATATTATAAACTTGTGATAATGGGTAGAACTGGCAAGAAAAATCCTAGGCTGGCTCAAGATTTTATAACTTGGGTGGATGAGGAAAATATAATCAAAATAATAAAAAACACATATTCATATATCGATAAGTATATTGATGGAAATGCTCCAGGAGGAAAAGAACACATTGGGTATATTGTTGATAGAACAGGATATCCAGTGTTTAAGGAATGGGTTTTAAAAGACGTGACTTTAGGGGAGAAAGCAGAGGTTAAGGAATATATTAACTGGTAATAATAAAAAGTATGTAGTAATTGTTCGGTGAGCGACATAACAGGTAAGTAACCATTAACATTAGAAAGCACCTTGTGAAATCAAGATTATTTATAAGAGTTGGCATCAGCTTAGGCTGGTGCTATTTTTTTTAGGTGGAAAGCTTATGTTAAAGAGATTTATAAAAACAGGGATTAAAAGGTTTACATACAGTCAACAAGTGAAAACTTGTTGAAATTACCCAATTAAGCAGTATAATAAATTACATAAACAGATAAAAAATACATCCAAGGGGAGGGTACGATGGGAAATTTAGAAAGTATAATATCAATTAAAGATTTACAAATGAGCTATGGGAGTAAAAAGGTGCTTAACGGAATAAATTTAGAAATTCCTAGAGGTCAAATAATCGGATATATAGGGACTAATGGCGCTGGTAAAAGTACAACTATAAAGATAATGCTTGGGATATTAGAAGGATACTCGGGAAAGGTAGAAATATTAGGACAAGATATAAGTAATGGAAGCGTAGAGTATAAAAAGAAAATAGGGTATGTACCAGAGTTTGCAGATATATATGAAAACTTAACTGCTTATGAGTATATAAGCTTTTTAGGCGGAATATATGAATTAGAAGAGAAAAAGCTTATCGAGAGAGTAACGAAGCTAATGAGCTTATTTGGAATTGAGGATGCTATAGATTCTAGAATATCCTCATATTCAAAAGGTATGAAGCAAAAGTTAATTATAATATGTAGTTTAATTCATAATCCGGATATTTTATTTTTTGATGAGCCTCTAGGGGGACTAGATGCTAATAGTGTAATGGTGTTTAAAGAGGTTATGAAGAGTCTTGCAAAGAGCGGAAAAACCATATTTTACTCTTCACATATAATGGATGTTGTAGAGAAGGTAAGTGATAGAATATTACTGTTAAATGAGGGACGAATAGTTGCTGATGGAAGTTTTGAAGAGCTTAAGAATAATAAGAGGGAAGGAACACTTGAAGAAATATTCAATCAGCTAACAGGATTTAATGAGCATGCAGAGGTTGCTAAAGAATTTGTTTCTTTGGTTTGCGAGGTGTAAAATATGAAGAATTTCACCGTACTTGCGATATTGGATAAATTTCAATCTTTATATGAAAAATTAGGCGTTAACTATAATACTATGAGAATGATTCTTCAGATAAAATTAACCACAGATGGTCGTAGAGTAAGTACTGTTATGGGGAATAATAAAAAGAGAGATGAAAGTAAGGACAAGAATAATTATCTATCATTATTGATGTTCAATGCAGTTATGAGCATTTTTATTGGATTAATAATGTCGGGTGGTATGTCATCTATGCAATCTGCAAATGTTGTAATAGGTATAAATCTATTTATGATGATTTCACTTATGATATCTGATTTTTCAGCAGTATTACTAGATGTAAAAGAGAAAAATATATTACTACCTAAGCCAATCGATAGTAAGACATTTAATGCAGCAAAGACTACTCATATATGTATATATTTAATAGGTTTATCACTGTCATTAAATTTGATTCCACTAGTTATTGGTAGCGTAAAATATGGAGCTTTATTTTCTGTGATATTTTTTATAGAAAATATACTTGTAGTGTTCTTAGTTATAGCTTTAACATCTTTATTATATACTTTAGTCTTAAATTTTTTTGATGGAGAAAAATTAAAGGATATTATAAACTATTTTCAAATATTATTAGCATTTGTATTTGCTTTTGGATATCAACTGGTTGCAAGAGTCTTTGATGCTACCAATATGAATAGTGAATATATACCTAAGTTGTGGCATGCATTACTTCCATCTATGTGGCTTGCATCTCCATTTGGTATACTAATAGATGGGAATAAACAACCTTTTCTAATGTTTTTATGTGCACTTGCAATAGCAGGACCGATTATGTTAATGACGCTTTATATTAAAAGCGTAGTACCTTATTTTGAAAAGAACCTTCAAAAATTAAATGATAGAGGGGGAGCCGTAAGTCGTAAAAGTGAAACTAGAAAAGAATTTATAGCAGGAATTGTTTGCAGAGGCAGAGTTGAAAAGGGTATGTTTAAATTTACTCAAAATATGATAGCTACAGAGAGAAACTTGAAGCTTAAGGTGTATCCAACACTTGCAATGGCAGTGTTTATGCCGGTTCTATTTATGTTTATGGGTAATGGACAAGATAAATCATTCATGGTTAATATTAAAACAGGATATGGTGGGAAAATTCATTTGTTAATGTATATAACTATATTCTTGCTTTGCTTTTGTACAGCGTTTATAAATAATAGTGATAATTATAAAGGGGCATTTATATACAAGGTATTGCCAATAGAAAATCCAGGAGTAATATTAAAAGGGGCAGTAAAAGGAACTATATTCAAACTAATACTACCGCTATATATATTAGAATCTATAGTGTTCACAATTTTTAAAGGACCGTCAATAATTTTAGACTTAATAGTAATGTTTCTAGTTCTTTTAATATTATTATTGGTGTATTTTAAAGCATCAAATAAGGCAATGCCCTTTAGTGTAAAGTTTGCTACATCGGATAGTGGTAAGCTTATAAAGCCATCAGTAATTACAATTATGCTGCTTTTAGTATTTGCCGGAATCCATGTAGCTATTAGAAATAATATGATATATATTGGTGTTTATGCGGTCGCGCTTTTGATATTTAATGTAATTCTTTGGAAAACTAGTTTCAATGTTAACTGGAAGGATATAGAAATGTAAGGAAAAAGATTTTTACCCACATACAAAAAACACTTGCATAACATATTCAACAACTCTTCACATTGAATATGTTATGCAGTTTTTTTGCAACAAGGCTAATTATAGCATCAATAGAAAGTCTACATACCTTGGATATCCTCTTTCTGAATATCAATTATTTCTGCATCAGTATTAGATTCTATAAAAGTTATAATATGCTCCATTGTAGAATCTAGCTGAGATGAAGTTCCACATATTCCTACGATACCGATAACTATTGTTTGATGAATATCCTGCTCAGCGACTTCTGCTACTGATATATTAAACTTGTTTTTTAGTTTTTGAACTATGCTTTTTACAACAATTCTTTTTTCTTTTAATGAATGAGACCATGATGCTCTTAGGGTAACTGCCATAAATAAAATTTTCATTTATCCTTCACCGCCAATTTTACTATAAATATAGTATGTGTAAAAAAACTATATATACTTATTGCTGAAACATATTTGCTTATAACTGATTTATATATATGACTCATACTTAATAACCTATTAAAATAGAGTTCATTAGTTTTCTGTTATACTTTATAACAAAATGGTTAAACTATATTGTGTAAGTAATATATAATTTGATTTCAGTATTGGAAGGGAGATACGGTATACTAATGAATAAAAACAAGTTAGGGAAAGCAAAAAAATCAATTAATCAATTAGACGCTAATAAAGGAAGTAGTGGCGTTTCAAACACTGAGATGTCTATTATGTATAACATATCTAATATTACTAGTGACATTACTGATGTTACTTTAGAAGAAAAAATAAAATCAAGTGATAGTTCTACACAATCAAGGCATTAGAGTTTATCAAATGACGCTCCAGTAGATAAAATTCAAGGTTATTATCTATCACATCAAAATAGAAGGAGGTTTAGGAATGAATAGCTTTCAGCAAAAAATTGAAGAAGTAATGGAATCAATAGAGGAATCAAATTCTTTTAAATGTGAAACAAGAAGGGATTTTAAAAAAGTAGCAAAAGCTTTAGTTGAAACAGGTGGAACTATACCAGACTTTAAAAAGTATGATTTAGCTTCAAAACATTGGAAGAGTGCTGAGAAATTTATTTAAGCACGTTTTTCTAAATGGATAGGGAATAATAAATTAGACATTTTAACGTTATTTCTGTAGTATTCAATAAAATAAAAAAATAGAGTCGCGGATAAAAATTTATCTAATGGCTCTATTTTTTAGTAATACTTTTGCTTATTTAGAAAGAAGTTGACTCTATAGTAACAATACAGTTTATAATAAGAAAGTGTGAAAATAATGAAAAAAGGTGGATATATATGACAAAGAGATTTTTGAAATATGCTATTCCATCAGCACTTGCTATGTTTATTTCATCTTTATATACAGTTGTTGATGGAATGTTCGTAGGACAAGGTGTTGGTGATTCAGCATTAGCAGCAGTTAACATAGTGCTACCATTTACAGTTATACTATTTGGATTAGCTTCTATGTTTGCAATAGGTGGAGGGGCTCTAGTCTCTAAAAATTTTGGAGCAAATAATACTGAAAAAGCAGTAAATATATTTAGACAAGTATTTAAATTTCTGCTAATAATTAGTGTTGTAATAAGTGTAACTGGTGTTATATTTACAGAACCAATAGTAAAGTTATTAGGAGCAACAGAGAGGCTACAGGGTTTGTCAGTAGAGTATTTAAGGTTTTATGCACTATTTTGTATTCCTAATTTAACGGGAATAGTTCTTAGTAGTTTTGTTAGAAACGATGGAAGACCAAAACTTGCAATGGTATCTACAATAAGTGGTGCAATAACTAATGTAATATTAGATTATATATTTATATTTCAACTTGGTTTTGGAATAAAAGGAGCAGCTATAGCTACAGGCCTTGGTCAAATAGTTACGGTATGTATGCTATTACCTCATTTCTTAAAAGGAGAAGGTCAATTAACTTTTGGGAATGTAAAAATTAGTAAGGAACTTATTAAAGAGTTTTCACTTATAGGATTCCCATCATTCTTTGCACAAGCAAGTTATTCAATAATTGTGTTATTGCATAATATAGCTTTAGCAAAATATGTAGGGGAGGTAGGAATTTCTGCATATAGTATAATAAATTATTTAACTACAAATATTTATATGGTTCTTTATGGAATAACACTCGGAGTACAACCACTTTTAAGTTATAGCTATGGAAGAAAAGATGTTGAGAAATTGATAGGATTCTTTAAAATAACATGCGTAGCATCAATTTTAATAAGTGTCTTTTTTGTTATAACAAGTTTTAGCTTTGGACAGAAGATTATAGGAATATTCACAACAGATGCATACATAGCGCAATTAGCATATAAGGCCCTTCGAATAGCAAGTTTTAGCTATTTTGTAGTAGGAATAAATTTAAATACTCTTGTGTATTATCAAGCTATAGAAAAACCAAAGTATGCAAATATAAGTTGTGTATGTAGATCAGTTATTTTCTTGCCAATATGTTTAACTTTATTTGGAAGTATATTTGGAATAAATGGAATATGGGTAAGTGCAATAGTATCCGAAAGTTTAACATTTATAACTATAAAATTAATTGCAAACATAAAAACTTCTACACAAGCGGTTTTAACCGATTTAAATGTGGAACTTAAAGGAAAATAATAGTTTGAGGATGCATTAAAAATAAAAAATAGCTTTATTATTTGGAAGTATTAAATACAAATGAGGTTAGAATATGGGGACAAACTTTTCAATAGGAGAAATGTCAAAGTTACAAAATATATCAGTTCAGACATTACGATATTATGATAAAATTGGACTACTAAAACCGTCATATATAGACGAGAAGAGCAGATACAGATATTACTGCGCAAAACACTTTGTAATACTTAATTCAATAAAACAATGTAAGGCTATGGGCTTATCTTTAGATGAAATAAAGGAATTAATAGAAAATTATACTTCATTTGATTCCATACTTAATATAATAAGTAAGCAAAAGGAAATGATAGATACCAAAATAAAAGATTTAAACACAGTAAAAAATAATATTAGTTTTCTTGAGAAGCGTATAAAAAATTCTTTAAAAGAAGGTATTAATGATGTTTTTATTAAATATAACAAGGAAAGAAAATTTAAAAAATATAATAATACAAAGAGATATACAGAAGAATTTGAAATAAATCTAAGTGAAATATTAGTATCGATGGAGCAGAAGTATAGTAGTTCAATTAATGAGCTTGCTTTTGCTGTATCATATGAAGATATAAAAAAATATAATGAACTAATATATAATAATATGCTAATTAATGTTTTCGAGTGTGTTACAAATGATGATAATTTAATAACTTTGCCAAAGGGGGAATATATAACATTAAATTTTGATGATGATTATAATGATACTAGCAAGTATTATAAAAGCCTTATTGAGTATATTGATAGAAATAATATTGAGGTAAGCGGAGATTTTTATGAAATATACATAATGACTAGAGTTGGGAATGATGGGGAGGAAAGATCTTTAGGACAAATTCAAATATTAAAGAAAAAGTAAAGGGTATAATAAAAAAGCTGCATTCAATGCAGCTTTTTTATTTATATATATCGGAAAATTCAATTTGTATTTTTTCACTGTTTGTTTGATTCATTAAACCTATTTTTGAATTCGGATTATCATTACCGTCAACTATATTAACAGGCAAGCTTATTGTAAATTCTGTACCTTCTTGATACTTACTTTGTACATTAATTTTACCACCATGCATTTCAACTAAAGATTTAACTAGAGCAAGTCCTATACCACTACCTTCATGTGCTCTACTTAGTAAAGGATCCACTTGCTTAAACCTTTCAAAAATTTGTGATAACTTATCTTCTGGGATTCCTATGCCATTATCCTTTACAGAAAGTATAACGTGACTATCTTTATCGTAAACGCAAACTTCGATTTTATCTCCAGGCCTAGTAAATTTAGTTGCATTAGAAATTAAATTAAGTAAAATCCTCTCCATCTTTTCTTCATCAAAAGCCATAATTTTTTCTTCTATATCCGTATCAAAAATAATTATTCTTGACATGCCTTGCACATACGGAATAGTCGATAGGGTTATTTCCTCAACAACTTGTATTATATTTTGATTCTTTAAATTTAACTCCATAAATTTAGAATCAATTTTACTAATATCAATTATATTATTTACGAGTCGTAACAGTCTATAACAATTTTGTTTTATATAATTTGTATATTCGTTTAACTTATCCATGTTATTTGAATTTACATCTTTGCTTATATATACAGAAAATAATTGTGCTGTAGAAAAAATTATATTTAACGGTGTCTTTAATTCATGAGACATATTGGCAATAAATTCAGTTTTCAATTTATCATATTGTACCAATTCTTCTATCAAATGTTTATTTTCAGTTATCATATTATTAAAACTATCGGATAATACCCCTATTTCATCTTTGTTTTTTATGTCAGAATGTACTGTTAAATCGCCTGAGCCCGCAATCTCCATATATGACTTTAATTTATTAATGGGTTTAACCAAATTGTTAGCCATAAACACAGCTATAATCCCACCTAATAAAATCATTAATAACCCACTTAATAATGTGGTATTCAAAATTGATTTACTTGACGATGCTAAGTCATCATAGTTAGCTGTGGTAACAATATACCAATCCCAAGGTTCGAAATAGATAGAGTAAGCTAATTTATGCACACCTTTATATGTGTATTCAATTAATCCATCTCTATTTGAAATTATTTTTTTACTTGATTCATAGTTGCTTAGATTCTTTCCCTTATCAGTAGGATGGACAATCGCTTTTCCATTAGAATCCATTATGTATACATAACCTGTTTTTCCAATTTTAAAGTTATTTAATGTTTTTTCTAAATAATCATTAAGTAATGTATTCCCTACAGCTATTGCTCCTACAACCTTTTTATCTTTATTAAGTAATGGTTTAATTCTTGACAAATAACTTTGATTTTCAGATAAATTTACGCCCCAATACTCATGATTATTAATTATTGTATTGTAAATATCTGAGTCAGCAGGGTAGTATGTTCCTTCAAGTCTTTGGTTGCCTTTAATACGGGTTGTAGATACCCTTATTAATTTATTATTACTTAATAAAAATATAGAAGCTGTGCTACCTATAGATTTATGTATATCATCAACAAGCTTAGTATCTAATGATAGCTTGTGTGTTCCGGCATATAAAACTGGTAAATAATAATCCCCTACTTTTATACTTTGGGTATTATCTACATGTATATTACCAAAACTATATAATAACTTCTCAGCAGAATCTAAATTACTATAAGACTTTTCTATAATGGAATCATTTCTTACGCTTATTGTAGTATTAATTAATTCTGTTACAGTTTGACTTTTTTCTTTAACTTCTTTAAATACTGCATCCTTTGATATTTTACCAATTAAAATACCTAAAAAACTTGATGTAAGTATAATTAATATTAGGTAACTAATAATTATTTTAATTTTAATACTCATACATTGAATCACTTCTCCTTAGATGATAAAAAAACATACTCAAATAATGATAAACTTGACTAATGTAAATTTTCAAGTTTTTACTTTTAATTTATTAGATTCTACAATTTATCATGCTATAAGGTTTACAGTAACTAATACTAGGTGTAAAAAAATGTTGTTACTTCACAATTTATAACAATTATGGACTAATTTTAGCATTTAAAGGCTTGTTTGTAAATAAAAAAATATGCGCAGTTATGGTAATTGCCTAGGGGAATTGCAACAGCAAAAAAATGTATTGATTGCATCGCAGTGATACGGAAGTTAGCTTATTGGTATACTTTTCATAGTTGTTATTATTCACGCATTGTTATACAATGCTATTATTCAAATAATTTAATAAGGAGATTTTCTCATGAATTCAGATTTTGAAAACGGTAAAATAGGAAAACTATTGTTCAACCTAGCATTACCATGCATTATGGCTCAATTAGAAATTAAAAAGATAAGGTAAGCCTTATTCTTAAAATAATAGTATGGATTTAATTATTTTTTAAAATTACATAAATTCATCCATCTGGAGGTATACACAAATGAAAACTTCAACAAAACATTCCTTGGTTATAGGGTTTGCACTATTTGCAATGTTTTTCGGTGCAGGAAACCTAATTTTTCCACCATACTTAGGGAAAGCGGTAGGAAGCAAGTTTATTATAGCTATTATAGGGTTCCTCCTTACAGGAGTTGGTCTTCCTCTAATTGGAATAATTGCCTGTGCTAAAATTAATGGTTCTTTCGATAAAATGGCAAATAGAGTAGGTTCAAAATTTGCAATAATAACAGGTGTAGCTTTAATTCTTGTTATAGGACCTTTATTTGCAGTTCCAAGAACAGCTGCAACAACTTTCGAACTTGGAATACAGCCTTTATTCCCATTTATGGGGCAAAACATAACTATTATATTGTATTTTGCAATAACACTTGCATTCGTGCTTAAACCTTCTTCAATAATTGATAATATAGGTAAAATACTTACACCAGCACTTTTATTAATGCTCGCTATAATTATATTTAAAGGGATAATATTTCCTATTGGACCAATTGTAAATACACATTACCAAGGTGCATTTTCAAAATCTTTATTAGAAGGTTATCAAACAATGGACGGTATGGGTTCTGTTATATTGGCATCAATAATTCTTTCAGCTGTTAGAGCAAAGGGTTATGAAAATCCTAAAGATATAATGAAGATGACTATAAAGGCATCTATGGTGGCTGTAGTGGGTTTAGCCTTTGTATATTCTGGACTTATGTATCTTGGATCCCAAACATCTACATTGTTCTCTGAAGATATAGCAAGAACTAATCTAGTTACACAAATTGTAAAACTAGACTTAGGCAGTATTGGTAGCGTTATTCTTAGTTTATCTGTGAGTCTTGCATGCTTAACAACTTCTATAGGATTACTTTCAAGTGGAGCAAAATACTTTGCCAAACTCTCAAATGGTAAAGTATCTTACACGACTAATGCTATTTCTATGGCTTTAGTAAGTGGAGTAATAGCTACAAAAGGCGTTGATAGTATAGTTATATTGGCAGTTCCAATTTTACAAATTTTATATCCAATTGTAATTATTCTAATAGCTATTACCTTTCTTGGTGATAAAGTGAAAAATGATAAGGTTGTTGCTATAACTGTATACACAGCTTTAATAATAACTATTTTAGATACAGTAAATGGTTTATGTGGGAATAACATTGCATTTGTTAAATTTATTCCGCTAGCAAGTGCAGGATTTTCATGGCTTATACCTTCTTTACTAGCTTTTGTAATTTCCAACATTTTAATAAAATCGAAAGAAGATGCTACTTCAATTGTTGAAATGTGAGAATGTTATAAATAATTAATATTTATATTATAAAAAGCCACCTTTATGCAGGTGGCTTTTGTTTCTTTTGAGTTATCACTGCCTTTTACATCATTTAGTTTATGATTTTTATTTATTTTCGTCTCCACTGTAGCAACATGTAGATCCTCTAGTTTGCGCAAAACATTATAATTATTTTCTATTATTCTTTTTTCTTAATTTTGTTTTAAAAAGGATTTAGAAAAAAATAACATGATATTAATATTATTAACCCAATTATAATGTTAAGCCTTTTTTCTTGAGTGACCATTGGATAACTTTCAGTTACCTATTATGGGTTGATGGAGATTTAAATAGAATAAGATATAGTGGTGTTAGGTTATCATTAGCATATCCAAGTTGAACTTTCGAATATCTATGATATACTTGAAGTGGTGACTTTCGGAGATACAAAAGAAAACATTGAAGCTGTAATTGTTGAATTAACTATAATAGAGTTGCATCTTTACAAGCTTAAATTTATTATAATGGAGGAATTATTATGAAAATGGATGAATTGCCAAAATATTTTAAAAAAATTGATAATGAACTGTGGTTTGAGGAAGTTGAAGTTGAGAAAAAAAGTTTGAAAATTACTTACAAAATTAATAAATGTTTTTCCTATAGCAAATCGCCCTATCAAGAGGTAGCTTTGATAGATACTGTGGCATTTGGTCCATGTCTTGTGCTTGATGGGTCAATGCAGACTACTTCAGCAGATGGATTTATATATAATGAAATGATTACTCATATTCCAGTAATCACACATAAAAACCCACAAAACGTATTGGTTATTGGTGGAGGAGACTGTGGAGCGGTACGAGAATTATCAAAGTATAAAGAACTTGAGACAATTGACATGGTTGAGCTCGACGAAGTAGTAACAAAAGAAAGCATAAAATTTCTTCCGGAAATAAGCGGAGGCGCAGGTTTTGATAAAAGAATCAATTTTAAATTCGGAGATGGAGTTGAATACGTAAAGCGCACCGATATTAAGTATGATATAGTAATGGTCGATTCACCAGATCCTGAGGGTCCTGCTAAGGATTTGTTTGGAGAAGAATTTTATAAAAATGTAAAAAGAACATTAAAAACTGATGGGGTAATGGTATGTCAAAGTGAATCTCCAATGCTTCATCGTAATATAATTGAGAATACAAGAAGGATATTAAAGAATAACTTTAAAATTGTAAAAACCTATATAGCGTTTGTTCCAACTTACCCAGGTGGATTATGGAGTTTTACAATGGCTTCAGATGTTTATGATCCTAGTAACATGGACGTAAATAAATTGCCTCTTGAAACTCGTTATTTAACAAAGGAGATTGCAAAATCTTGCTTTGATCTTCCAAATTTCATAAGTGATCTAAAATAGAAAAAGCTGAGCTTAAAAGTTTAGAGACTACAATTGATTAGGGTATAGACATGAAGTCTGTATCCTTTTTAATGTGATGGTTAAGGAGGGTTTAAATTATGCCAATCTGGGTGTCGTTTTTAATTGGGTTTATTATAGCAATTGTATTTAGCATTTTTATTAAAAAAAACAAATAACTTTTAAATAATTATGATTATAAAGTTATCACTACAAAAGCATATGCGAGGAGAAAAAACAAATGAAAAAGTCAGTAAAAGCACTTGTAATCTTATCACTCATAGTACTATTAGTTATAGTAGTAAGTATATACAGAATAGTCTCAACACCACCATCACAAGTATCATCAGAAGCTGCAACAGGAACACCAGAGCAAATAGCGGATAAAAGGATTTCAGATGCGAAAATAGTAGAGGATAAAAAAATAGCAGATGCAAAAATAGTAGCAGATAAAATAATAGAAGATGCAAAAGCGGCGGAGGCAAAAAAAACATCGGATTTAAAAGCAATCGAGACTAAAAAAATATTAGAGGCAAAGTCTCAGGGGAATCAACTTAAGGAAGATGAATATAAAAGTTATAGTAATGAAAAATTTTCATATTCAATTATGTATCCTAATGATCTTAAAGTAGTTAATGATACTGCAAATGGTAATATACTTAAATCTGACGATGGAAAGGTTTATTTGCAGATATATGGAACTAATAATGCACCAAATGATACTATTGATTCAATATACAATAAAGCAATTAAAAATAATAATATGTATTATAAAGCTAAAGGTGGTAGTTGGTTTGTAATATCTTATACTGAAGGTGACGAAATAGTATATCAAAAAAAAGTAGTAGGAAAAGCTTCAACAAATACTTTTATTTTTAAATTTCCAGCAAATGAAAAGGACAAGTATACTAAAGTTGTGGATAGGCTTGAAAAAAGTTTCAAGACATCTTCTACTGATAAAAATCATTAATGGTAGAGTTGATAAGCCGCATAAAAAAATAGATAACCATTATAAATAAATATAATAGAAAAAGGAGATAATTAAAGTTATCTTCTTTATTTTATTTCAAACACAATCAAAATTAATAAACCTAAATAAAAATTTTAAAGATGAATTAATGAATAAAAAGTTCGTTTTAAAAAATACTAGTTGTAGATATACAAGGTTGAGATCAAAATTATTACAATATATCTTGGGTATTTACAATATAAAATTAGATAGTGTTAACTAATCTATGAAAAAACAAGATTAAAAATTTTGGAATTTAAATTGCACCTTGAAAAGTGAAAATATACCTTAAAGGAATGAAATATTAGTTTTGTCTTCATCAAAACCTTGTAATTTTTTTGGTAAATAAAAAAAGTCAGCAAAAATATACCTAATCAGATTGTTCCTTTTTTACGGAACCCTGCCGGGTAAGAAAATTCAAACTATATTAAAAGGTAAATTCACTTATACAACCTGTTTTTCTATTATAAGTTGCTGTGAAAGTTCGATTAACTTTTGCCATTTTGCTGGCATAGTAGAAATCTTTTCAAGTTCAGGGATTGAGTTCAATGGTCCCCAATAAGCGTAGCTATGTGGGCGGAGAAAGTTGTAATATGCTACAAACAACGCCAAGTGCGTGTTGGAACCTTCTTCACTACCAAAGCCATTTGTAACCCTATAGGAAAATTTAAATGTTCTGTTGAGACGCTCTATTATTTGTTTAAGCCAACGATATTCGGTTGAAATAGGATCAGAGTTAGTAAGACCAATTACTTGGATTACATCGAAGTCCATGCCGTTAAGTTTAAACTGTTGCTCAGCAAGCTTATATGCAGTATAGCCATCAGCAACGAATTTAAGTGACTTGCCGGGAAACTCTTTGAACTTATCGAAAGCCATACGCATAGTCAAAATGCAAGGGCCAGTATCACGGCTAAAAGACGCTTGGTATCCTAAAATTGATTTCTTGATAGCGTCCATAACAAGCCAAACATATTGATGGACTCCTTTGACTTTAGTATAAGTTTCATCAGCAGCGAGGTAATCAGTAGGCTTATAGTCATAATTATCGACAAAGGGTTTAACTAAAGCGGCAGCTGTGACGGCGTATCTGCTAACCATGACATGAGATATTTTAACTCCATGTATTTCCCAAAGAGCAAGCGCCGTACGGCGTGTAGATAATCCTAAATTAATGTTATATGTTAGACATAGGCCCATTACATGAGACGAAAAATTTCTGAAATTTAGGCTAGTAGCACCTTTTGGCATAGAAGATAAATCTACATCAAAATAATTCGTTGTAAACTCACGATAAATGTAATGCAGTTTAAATCTGTGCTTATCTTTCTTGTATTCTTTAATATCTTCAAGAGAAAGCCTTGAAAGAGAATTCAGGTAATAATTACATTTTTTATTAACACATTTATGGATATAAAAGTTTTTACGGTCCTTCTTCTTACTTAAAGAGTGTCCACAAAATGGGCAAAGGAAGCTCTCAGTTTTAAAATTAACCTTATTTTTGTTGAAATGCAGATCACAAACTTTGCACCAAAGCTGCCCACGGCCTCCAGCGTTATCGTAGATATAGATGTGCGGAGCGCCACATTGAGGGCAGATGGTCTCTGGGGATACTGGATATTTACCACGAGAATTGACAGGTTTTTTATCCTTACCATGAGAGGTTTTATACTCATCTAATAGTTGATTATAATTAAGCTTTTCAAAAGTTTTGATAGTAGGCAATTTGTCTACAGTAAGTTTTTTATATTTAGGACTTGTCATATCGTATTTTGGAACTTTTAGCGGTATATTTTTAGCAATAAAAATAAGTAATTGTTTAATTTGAGAAAGTAATACTTGATTATAGGTAACTAACATTGATATAATTGTACTCACAATGACACCTTCCTTTTGGTATTTTGTTGAGTTCAGATACAACAATTATATCAAATAGAGGGGGGCATTGTTTTTTTATTTTAAAAACAACTTAAATCCTTGCAAATTCAAGGATTTATATAAAAAAAGTAAAGATAGTGTTTACACTATCTAAAATTATATGGAGGTAGTAAAATGACTAAAAGAACATTAGTACCAGAAGCAGCGGGAAAACTTCAAAAATTTAAGATGGAAGTAGCACAAGATATGGCAGTAGATAATATTGAAAGCAGAAATGTAGATATGGGCGATGTGCCAAGTAATATTGTAAATAAAATAAAAAATTCAGGTAATGTCGGCGGAGAAATGGTAAAGAGAATGGTAGAGGCAGCAGAAAAAAATATGGTGGATAATAAGTAAAGGGTGTCGTGCATCCGTATGAAGTTTCTCCGCCGTGCCTTGAAATAAGGGTTTGAAATGTGAATTCATAAAAGCAATGATAAGGGGTAATTTTAAATTTACAAAACAAGAATTAATAAAAAAAATTTAAGCAGAGAGTGATCTCTGCTTAAATTTTTTTACTCGTAAATTTTTTCTATACTTACTTCATAATTGCCTTCAGGAGATATAACAGAGCACTTTTCTCCAAGTGCCTTTTTATATATTGCCATTCCAAGAGGGGATTCAATACTTATGTTCATTAAATCAGGGTTGGTCTCTACTGTTGATACCAGGTGTATGTTCTCAATATCACCTGTGTCAAGAAATTTAATATCAGCCTGACCTCCAAGACCTAATTGGTCGTCACTACTGTAATCATCTACGACTGTAGAGTTCCTAAGTAACTCTTGAACTGCAATTATTCTATCATTATTGGTTGCTTCCTCATCTTTAGCTGCATCATACTCTGCATTCTCACTTAAATCGCCATGGCCCTTTGCTTCTTTAATTGCGGCGGTTATTTCTCTTCTTTTTTCTCCTGTGCGAAAGGATAATTCTTCCTCTAATTTTATTACTCCACTAGGTGTTAATATTGTATTTTTCATAGTTTTGTCACTCCTAACAATTTTGCGTATATGATTCTGTCTTCTATTTTAAAATAAATTAGACATATCAAATTTTTTTAAATATAGAGAAGACAATAAAGAATTATTATATCACATTTTTGGACAATATATTAAATGTAATTTTGAAGTTAATGTTTATTTAAATGTATTCTAATAAACATTACAAACTATATTTATAAAAACTGCAATATATTTTGTTGTTAATGAGCCCTGAAGTAGATTGAATAATTTAGGCTTGCAGAATAAGAAAAAATGTAGAACATGTGTTATACTAGAAAATAGGTATATCAATGGTTAATGCCGCATATCTAAACATATGTGACTCAAATAGAATAATATAAAATTACTGGAAATTGTAAAAGTTTCTTACTGACATTTTAAATTTATATTTTTAGTATGGAGGAATGTTTTTATGAATCAAACAAAAGAATTAGGAACAGAAAGTATAGGAAAACTACTGGTTAAGTTTTCGGTGCCAGCTATAACAGGGATGATTGTAAATGCGTTATATAACATTGTAGATCGAATGTATATAGGGCATATTAAAGGGGTAGGATCCTATGCACTTTCAGGACTTGCTATAACGTTCCCCATATCAGTTATTATAATGGCTTTTGGAATGCTTATTGGGATAGGTGCTAGTGCAGTTATATCAATAAAACTAGGAGAAAAAAACAAGGAAGCGGCAGATAATATTTTGGGAAATGCCTTTATACTTATAACGATAATATCATTAGTGATTAGTATACTTGGAGTTTTGTTTTTAAATAAACTCCTAATCTTATTTGGAGCAAGTGAAAATAGTATCCCCTATGCAAAAGCATATATACAAATCATACTTATGGGAGCTGTTTTTCAAAATATAGGATTTGGTATTAATAATATAATTAGAGCAGAGGGTAATCCTAAAATGGCAATGCTTACAATGGTATTTGGTGCAATTATTAATATTATATTAGATCCAATATTCATATTCGTTTTTGATATGGGAATTCAAGGTGCTGCAATAGCAACCATAATTTCTCAAGCTTTTAATACTATATTAGTATTGAAATATTTTACATCTAAAAGCAGTGGAAGCGTGCTAAAAATAAAGAAAGCCAATTTAAAGCTGCATAAACATATTATAAAAGATATTTTTGCTATTGGCATGGCTCCTTTTTCTATGCAAATTGCATCAAGTTTTGTAATTATTTTATATAATAAAGGTCTTTATTCTTACGGAGGGGATCTTGCAATAGCTGCAATGGGAATATTAAATAGTATATCAATGCTTATTTTTATGCCTATATTTGGTATAAGTCAAGGGATTCAGCCTATAATAGGATATAATTATGGGGCTAAATTGTATCCAAGGGTTTTAAAGGTTTTAAAGCTTGCCATAACTTTTGGCACTTGCATTGCTATAATTGGATTTATAGGAGTACAAGTATTTGCGAAGCAGCTTATTGGCGTATTTGTAGGTAATAATACTGACCTAATAAATCTAGGTGCACGTGGAATTAGAATAGACTTAATCTTTTTACCTATATTAGGGTTTCAAATTTTAGGGGCAAGCTATTTTCAAGCAATAAATGAGGCAAAAACCTCAATGATTTTAAGCATATTAAGACAAGTCATAGTACTAATTCCACTTATTCTTATACTTCCATTATTTTTTAAATTGGATGGATTATGGCTTTCACAACCTTGTGCAGATTTGATCGCAACTGCACTAACCGCATTCTTCTTATGGAAAAGTATTAAAAAACTTAAATGTAAAAACATTGTATAGAAAAACAACAAATGTAACACAATAACAAAATAGATCCAACAAAAAAAGGTGTTTATAAAGAACACCTTTTTATGTTAATTATTTTTAATAATTCAGGAGGTTGAATAAGTATGCAAATACCTTATTAATAGCATATATGTAATATAATAGGAGAAATGCGATTGTCGAAAACTTGTATTTACTGTCGAGGTCTAGTACAATGTAAGAATATCGCTTAAATCTAAAGGGATGTGTTTACAAATAATACATAGATTAAATAATCAAAGAGGTGAATAAATGTTGAAAATTGAAGTTAAAGGTTTGACCAAGATTTTTGGTAAAAACCCTAAACAAGGAATAAAGCTTTTACAAGAAGGAAAAACAAAACCAGATATCTTAAAAGAAACAGGAATGACTGTAGGTGTAAATAGGGTATCGTTTGAAGTACACTCTGGAGAAATTTTTGTCATTATGGGATTGTCAGGAAGTGGGAAGTCCACCCTTGTTAGATTGATTAATCGTCTAATCGAGCCAAATGCAGGTAGTGTGTTAGTGGATGGTGAGGATTTGGCGAAAATGGATAAACATGAATTAAGAGAAACTAGAAGAAAGAAACTAAGCATGGTTTTTCAAGGATTTGGATTATTTCCCCATCGTACTATTTTGGAGAATGCCGGATTCGGATTAGAAATACAAGGTATGGATAAAAAAGAAATTGAGGAAAAAGCCCTCGAATCATTACAATTGGTAGGGCTTAAAGGATACGAGGATCAATATCCTAGTCAATTATCAGGAGGGATGAAGCAAAGAGTAGGTCTTGCAAGGGCTCTAGCTAATAATCCAGATATTTTATTAATGGATGAAGCCTTTTCAGCACTAGATCCTTTAAACCGTAAAGAGATGCAAGATGAGCTTATAGATTTACAAGCAACCATGCATAAAACAATTATATTTATTACGCATGACTTAGATGAAGCACTTAAAATTGGAGACAGAATAGCAATTATGAAAAATGGATTAATAGTGCAGGTTGGTACTCCAGAAGAAATTATGACAAATCCTGCTGATGAATATGTTAGAAAGTTTGTTGAGGATGTAGATAGATCCAAGGTTTTTTCTGCACAACATGTTATGAAACGCCCAGAGACCATAGATGTAGAAAAACATGGTCCACGAGTTGCATTAAAACGTATGAGACAGGCTGGAATTTCAAGTATCTATGTTATTAATAAAAACAAAGAGTTCTTAGGAGTTGTAACTGCAGATGCGGCAGCTGAAGCAGTGAAAAATGGAACTAAAGATATTTATGATGTTATGATTACGGATGTTCCTGTAGTTCTTCCAGATTTGTCATTAAATGATTTGTTTGAGATAATACACGATTCTCCTGTACCAGTAGCTGTTGTTGAAGAAAAAATATTAAAAGGAATTATAGTTCGAGGTGCAGTATTAGCGGCTCTTGCAGGAAATGAGGTGAATAACGATGAAACAAATACCAACGATACCAATAGTTAAATGGGCTGACATGCTTGTAGCATGGTTAAGAGATAACGCTCAGTGGTTTTTTGAACCAATTAAAGATATTCTAAATGCTGTTGTAAATGGGTTAAGTGACGCATTAATAGCTATCCCTCCAGTGGTTTTTATACTGATTATCGTAGCATTAACTATATTTATAACTAAGAAAAAATGGGGTTTATCTATATTTGCATTATTGGGGTTGCTATTAATCCTAAATCTTGGATATTGGGAACAAACCATGCTTACCCTTTCATTGATTTTGACATCTAGTTCAATATCAATTTTGATTGGTATTCCTCTTGGAGTTTGGATGTCAAAAAGCAGAATGGTGCAAGATATAGTAACGCCTATATTAGACATTATGCAGACTATGCCTGCTTTTGTTTATTTAATACCAGCTGTTTCTTTCTTTGGGATAGGAATGGTACCTGGAATTATTGCATCTGTTATATTTGCAATGCCTCCAGTTGTAAGGTTAACTAATTTTGGTATTCGCCAAGTTTCAACAGAACTTATTGAGGCAGCAGATGCCTTTGGGTCAACTCCTGCACAAAAATTATTTAAGGTTCAACTTCCGATTGCGAAAAATACAATTATGGCAGGGGTTAACCAAACAATTATGTTAGCACTATCTATGGTTGTTATAGCTTCTATGATTGGTGCTGACGGGTTAGGTGTTGAAGTCTTTAGAGCGGTTACAAGAAATGAAGCCGGACAAGGATTTGCTTCAGGTTTAGCTATTGTTATATTAGCGATGATATTGGATCGTATTACTCAAGCGCTAAATAAAAAACACACTACATAAGGTTTTAACGACATTTCAGAAGGAAAGTCTCCACTTCTATAATTGGGAGTGTAAATCTCCTTCTGAAGTTGTTAATATTGCAGCTTCGAAGAAGATGATTTAACGACATTTCAAAATAAAATAAAAGGAGTAAGTAAATTAATGATTAAAAATAATTGGAAACAATTTGGAATAGTAACATTTAGTCTAATAGCTCTGACTTTTGTAGGATGTAGTAGTAAAAGTGGCGAAGTAAAAAAGACTGATAATTCAAGTATTGAAAAACAATTAAATTATAAGATTACAGGTATAGATGCGGGCGCGGGCGTAGTGCAAGCTGCTGAAAAAGCTGTTAAAGACTATAAATTAGATTATAAAGTGCAAACTAGCTCAGGTGCTGCTATGACACAAGCACTTTCAGATGCAATTAAAAATAAGGAGCCAATTATAATAACTGGTTGGTCACCTCACTGGATGTTTAGTAAATATGATTTGAAATACTTAAAGGACCCTAAAGGATCTTTCGGTGGTGCTGAAAATATAAATACAATTGCACGCTTAGGATTAAAAAAAGATAAGCCAGATGCTTATAAAATTTTAGACCAATTTTCATGGACAGCTGATGATATGGAAGCTGTTATGCTTAAAGTTAACGAGGGTGAAGTTGTAAAGAAAGTTGCAAGACAATGGATTACTGACAATAAAGATAAAGTAAGTAAGTGGACAGCGGGTGCAAAAAAAGTGGATGGTAAGGAAGTCAAGCTTGCTTATGTTTCTTGGGATACAGAAATTGCATCTACTAATGTAATTGCATTAGTACTTGAAGATATGGGATACAAAGTTAGACTTACGCAAGTAGAATCAGGTCCTATGTGGGCGGCTGTAGCTACTGGAGATGTAGATGCTATTGTTGCAGCATGGTTACCAGGAACACACGCTAAATATATGGCTGACTACAAAGGTAAAGTTGAAGATCTAGGTCCAAACCTAGAGGGAGCTAAAATAGGGTTAGTTGTTCCTAAATATATGAACATTAATTCTATAGAAGATTTAGCTAAATAGATTATTTATTAAAAATAGGCCTTCAAAAGGCCTATTTCAGGTTGTTTACAAACCCAGTATAATTTTTTTATTATACTGGGGTTTTTACATGCAATTATGCGATAGCGCTTTGAGTTATGGATAAATTTAAAATAACAACTATCTTCTTAGTTAGAAAATCAAAAAACAGTAAAGATAGCAGGCTAGCTATCTTTTTCATATTCTGCACTGCTGCTGTAAGCAGACACTGCTCTTTCACATTTTCTAATCCACGCATATGGCAATAGCGAAGCCCATGCAGTTGTTTTGAATCTGCGAAGCTTCGCTCTATAGTTTCTTTTCTTCTTCTATATATATTTCTGCCTTTATCTGTTCTGGTGAACTTTACAACATCTTCTTTATACGTTTCCCAAACATGTCTTCTAATAGTTTTAAACTTGCTTTTTGCAGAAAAGCATTGAGCTCTATTTGGACATATCTCGCAATATTTTGCATTACCAACATATTCTTTATATCCTTCTCTTGTTGTCGTTTTATAATGTAAAGCCCTTAAGTCAGGGCATACGTAAATGTCCTGCTCTTTAACATATTGGAATTTATTTTTTGTGTACATTCCTTTTGTATGTGGAGACCTACGGTATCCCATTACAGATTTTAATTCCCTCTCATATAGTTCTTTACATATAAGATTTGTAGCATAACCAGCATCTGCACCAACATATTTTGTGTTAAAATTAAACTTTTTTATTTGCACATCTAATCTATCGATATAAGGATCAACATCATTTATGTTTCCAGGAGTAACATACACATCAGTAATTATGTTATGTCTGCTATCGACAGTTCTGTGATCTAAATATGAGAAGCCTTCCGGCTTGCCATCTCTCATCATATATCCACTGTCGGGGTCGGTTGTGCTAACTTTAGTTTCTTTTATTTTGGTAACAGGTTCTTTTTCTTTTAAAGGTTTTTTACCATGGTTTATTCTATCTTCTTCCACTGCTTTATTAAGTTCAGCTACATATTCTTTCGGCGTTTTTTCAACTTCAATTTTCACAAGCTTTCGCTTATTAACATTTGCTTTTAGGTGTGTAGA
Organism: Clostridium sp. CM041; assembly: GCF_055081035.1. Classification (NCBI taxonomy): domain Bacteria; kingdom Bacillati; phylum Bacillota; class Clostridia; order Eubacteriales; family Clostridiaceae; genus Clostridium; species Clostridium sp. CM041. The sequence goes on along the minus strand of NZ_CM143648.1, from coordinate 865,828 downwards.
ATCTGTGTAAAGTATTTTACCGGTTACCATCTTAAGATTTATAGCCTTAAATACTACTTCGTCAAATATTTTTTGAAACACATCTGTACCTTTAAACCGTCTACGTCTATTTTGGCTAATTGTTGAATGATCTGGAATAGGATCAGTAAGACTTAGTCCTAGAAACCATCTATAAGCCACATTTACTTCAATGTCCTTTACAAGTTGTCGTTCAGATTTTATTCCAAATAAGTACCCAATAAACAGCATTTTAAAAAGTATAATAGGATCTACGCCAGGTCTTCCATTATCTAAGCAGTAATATTTTTTAGTCAGTTCTCTTATAAAAGAGAAATCCATGTATTTATCTATATTTCTCAGAATATGGTCTTTAGGAACTAAATCTTCTAAATACACCATTTCTAGTTTTTGTTGTGTGAAGTTCTTTTCATTAATCATAATAATGCCCTCCGAATTATAAAGTTTGTATACTATATATATTCGACATTGATGTCCTAAAATCCTTTTTGAATATGAAAAAAACACTCCAATTTTAAATTAGAGTGTTTTACATTTTATGTTTGTCAACGGTCTGAAATAGGCCTTCAAAAGGCCTATTTTTTTACGTTATTAGATTCAGTGTATGTAGCAAGTTAGAGTGAGGTTAAATTGTCATCTCTAGTTCTACTTATTAATCTTTTCTGCAGCAATTCTTGTGAACCCAATTTTTATAGTCTTCTTGAAATCCTAAGTCAGTATAACAAATTAATTCTCCAGGAGAAATGGAATTAGTACATACCTGACAAGTAGAGTTATACTCAGCTGTCTTTGTAATCCCTAACCATAGGGGTTCATTAAGTTTTAAAAGTTCATGTTCTAGTTCATTATCTGTAAATTCCTTGCATACTAACTCACGTAAATAACCTGAAAAATTATTTTCTCCATGAGTTAATTTAGATTTTCGCAGTGCTAATTTATACACATGATCTGGCAGGTTAATTGATACTTTTTTACTCATTATTACTAACTCCTATAGTATTAATATCTACTGATATAATATGAGGGTTATTATAATTAGTGCACACTTTGTATCGAATATTGCCTTGGACGTGGTACTACTTTAAAGGTAATTATTAAAAAGTGCATAAGTAATCAATTAGAAGCAGATAGGATAGGGAACAACCTATATTAGTATTAACTACAAATTTGTTGTTGGGTATTTTTTTTCAAATGCAAAATCGGTTACTCTACTTAATAGATAAATAGAACTGCCCAAAAACCCGATCTGTTCACCAGTTAGTAAATTTAATATAGATAATATACCTAATAGTAGAAAACTAAATCCCGCTATAACAGTTGAAACTTTTTGTTGTTTTAGATATTTATTTAGTACATTCTTGTCTTGAATGTTCATTTCTAGTATTTTTTTTTTGGTATTATAAATTCCTAATAAAATGAGTGTTATTCCTAGAACTATTATAAGTGAACTCAGTGCTAATTTAAACATACTGTTACCTCCCATCATATAAATACATTTGCGATAGCCTGACAGAGCTATTGCTTATTAAATCATCTCCTGCGGAGCTGTATATTAACGACTTCAGAAGGGGATTTATACTCTCACTGAAGTTTTCTATTTGTTAGGGTAAGTAACGCCTACTTATAGTAGGTACTCCCACTTATAGAAGTGGGAGACGTTCCTTCAGAAATGTCGTTAAATTGTACTTTATTTATATGGTAATTGTAACATTAATTTTAATAACATTACATTTTAAATGTTATAATTGAAGTGTTTTTTGTTTCTCAATCGTTATATTAAGTGTAAGGACAAAAAAGGGGGTGATGGTTGTTCAAAAAGAACAGTTTGCAAACTATATAAAACAATATGAACGTTTAATCATTACTATTTGTCTATCATTTACAAAAAATTACTTTGATGCAGAAGATTTGGCACAACAAACTTTTTTGTCTGCCTATACAAACTTTGGTAAATTTGATGGGGTAAATTTTAAAGCTTGGCTTACAACAATTGCAGTAAATAAATGTAAAGATTTTCTTAAAAGTCCTGCAAGAAAAATTCGCAGCATACCTGATGAAGATTTTGAGGGTATAAAGGATAAGGGGGAAACACCTGAGGAGTCGCTTTTAAAAAAGCATAGTAGCGAAAAAATATATAGTTTATGTAAGAAATTAAAAGAGCCTTATAGGGCTGTGTCAGTAAACTATTTTTGTGAAGATATTAAACTATCTGATATGGCAAAAGACACAGGTCAAAGTTTGAAAACATTGCAAACACATCTTTATAGATCCAAAAAGATGTTGAAAGTTTTATGGAAGGAGGAGTTTATGTGAGTGGTACATTATTTAAAGAAAATGGACACTTAACTAAAATATCAATAAAAGGGCTTAAAGAGGGATCTCTAAGTGATAATGAACTAATTTTATTATCAGAACATATTTGCCATTGTGAAGGCTGTGCTGATGCTTTAGCTAATAGTTTCGATGATAATGAACTTACTGATGCTCCTTTAGGATTTGAGCAGGAAATACTAAACAAAATAAAAAAGAAAAAAGAAAGCAATACTCAATTTATCTTTTATTCTCTTAGGGTAGTAATGGCAGCAAGTATAGCATTAATGTTTGTTTTTTCAAATCCATTAAATTTTGTGGCCAATGCTAAAAGTGAAACACTGGAGGTAACCCCTATGAGTTTAAGTACTATAAACGCAATTAATGAAAGTCTCAATAATTTCTCGCAAAAAATAATTAACTTGGAGGTTTTTAATAATGAAAAAGGAAAAAAGTAAATTTTTAACCTTTAGTTTTTCAATGTTACCTGGTGCAGGTCACATGTATATGGGATTTATGAAGATGGGTTTATCACTTATGGCAGCATTCTTCTTTTTAATATTTCTTTCTAGCTGGCTTTCGATAGGGCCACTACTATTCGTTTTACCATTGATTTGGTTTTATTCGTTTTTCGATTGTATGAATAAACGTTATTCAACGGATGAGGAGTTTTTACTTTTAGAGGATAATTATTTATTTTCTCTTGATGAATTAGTGAAAATAGATAAAGGAATGTTTAAGAAACACAGCTTGATTGCAGGGATATTACTAGTGTTTCTAGGCATTTATTTAATATGGAATAACATCATAAACACCTTACTTGGACGTATGAATATGTCGGGCGAACTATATAATCTTATTAATGATGTAACAAGAATGGCCCCTCAGATAATAATAGGTATTGTAATAATTGTTGTGGGTGCAAAGCTTATTATAGGTAAGAAAAAAGAGTGTGATATGAATGATTAAGGGACGTAGAGTAGGAACCTTTACTACCGGAATAGTTTTAGTTATATTTGGAATAATGTTTTTACTACGATTAATAAATCCAAGTATTAAATATTCACTTATAGCATCAATGTGGCCCCTAGTTTTAGTTCTACTAGGAATTGAAATTATTGTAGCCTATTTAATAAACAAAGAAGAAATAATGAAATACGATTTCGGCGCAATAATACTGATAATAATGGTATCATTCTTTGCCATGGGTATGGGGTGTATGGAGTATACAATAACTCATATTGAACAGTTTAGAACTGTATTTTAACGACATTTCAGAAGAGGTCTAGCTTTGCAGGAGATGATTTAAGTTGGGAATACCAGTACTTTAATATATTTAAGTACTGGAAAGTTTCGTTAAGTAAGTGGCAAATAATTTGTACCAAAAAATAGTTCAAAGCCCAAAAGTATGCTATTTCCTGCAATTGTAGGGTTTGAATTGTAACTTTATGCATACAATGATATAATAAATATATAGGTAAGAATAGTGATAAATAATAGTTAAGATTTACAAATAAAATTTTTAAATTTATGAATGGGGTGAAGTCTGTGTTAGCTTATAATGAAAATATTTTTGCAGTTAAAAAATATCTAAAAACGTCTAACATAGTCATAGGTAAATTTACTTGCGTGAAAACTAATATGAAGTTAAATTATAATATAGTTAAAAACACCTAGAAAGGGATATGAGCTTTCTAGGTGTTTTATTTTTGGAATTCAAGAGCTAAAATATGTACAATTAAAAGGAGAGTTTAAATATGAATAAGAGTGAGATTATAATTAAGGGATTGCCTGTAAAAACAAATAGGTTAGAGAATGGAGATGTTAATTTATTATTTAAAATAGGAACTTATGATGATATGAGTTCAATTTATAGAGTAATTGTCAAAAAAGATTATTGGAGAGATGCAGTAATAGGTATGAAGGATGTAAATTATTTTGTAATTAAAGGTGAATTAAAAGCGTGCGTAAATAGCAAGGGAACCCCTTTTATTTCAGTTGAAGCATCATCAATTAAAATATTCAATCTGTTAAAAGATGCGAATGGTCAAATAGATTTAAATTACGAAATGCCAATTGGAACAGACGAAATAATGGATATTTCAAAGTTAGTAAATGAAAATGAAGATTTGTCGATAAAACGTTCAAAAAACAAAGCAATAAATTATATGAAGAATAATAAAAAGTTTAACAAACCTATTGTTATTAAAAAAGGAAGCTTTGTAATTGTATCGGGCCATGATCAATATGCAGCAGCGCAAGAACTTGGAATAAATAACGTGCCAGTTTCATATGAAGAAAATTAGTAAGTCAAAATTATTTTTTTATTTTGCTATTTATATTAGTTTTTAATATTATCTACAGTCAGTGATGTGAATATGTTTGAACATAGTATGCAAACAGGCTATAATATATTAAATACAACATATTGTTTATTTTATATAAATGTTTGGAGGGAGAAAATGGTTTGCAACAGCTGTAAGAATGAATTTACTAATATTAATGGATTAAAATTTTGCCCATATTGTGGAGAGAAAATAGAAGAAAAAATAGATTTAGAAGATGAACAGCTTACTAATAAAAATAATAACAGGGATAAAGAAAAGACAGTTGGTGTGGACAAAAAAGAGGAAAAACATCAGGAGACGATAGCGATGCCTGCAATAACTGAGGAAAATATAAAAAAGGATAAAAGGGATAAGTTTTTTGCTTATTTAAAAAAAACATTTGTGCATAAGAAAGTAATTATACCTATAATATCATTATTAGTTGTTACCTCGGTCGCAGTCTTTGCATACACAGTTTTTATTGTTAAACCAGTGGATGAAGTGAAAATAAAAGACGACTTGCTAGGAAAAGTAGTAACTCTTCCTAAAGGAACAGTAATAAAAATAAGCAAAAATGATATGAAAAGCTTTAAGATAAATAGTAGGAATACATATAAGGGCAAGGATGACATAAAAGTAGATTTAACTTTAAACAATGGCGCTATTGAGGCAAAGACTTCTTTGGCTCTAGTATATAATGATGAAGGAAAAAATCAATGGAAGATTAGCCCTAAAATTATAGTTGAGAGCGTTAATTCATTGAAACCGTTGGTAGGTATGAATGAAAAGAAGTTTTGGGCTGGATTAAAAAAATTAAGTATTAATATTGCAGATATACCAAAAGCATTAGGTGGGCAAGATGTTACAAATCTTGGCATGGTTTCAAGAACACCGGATTTAGAAAACAAAAAAGAAGAAATTTTGGTGACAGCTTCTATAGACAGTGGACTTCTGGTTTCTACAGGAAAGATAAAGTGTAAGCTTATTTTTGATAATGAAACTTGGAGAATTGATACCATTGAAGAAAACAGCGCAGAAGGCTCTAAATTAGTCTTATCACCAACTTTTTCTGATGAAAAGGTTATTGAAACTATAAAAGAACAAGGAGTGGGAGAAACAGTATCCTATTCAAGTTTTTTTGGTGGTAAAGAGTTTGCTATAAATGATAGATTTACTAAAAACATTAATATATCTGATAAAAAGTTTGATGTACAAAATGGAACATTAATTGTTACTGCGAATAGGGAAAGTATAGTAGGAGAAATAAAGTTGGAATTATCAACTAATTATACTTTCTCAATATCTTTCGCCAATATATCTTTTTTAAATAGGTCAAAAACTACCGTTAATAGTGGGACAACAAACAATGTCTCTACAGAGGTAATAGTACCCTCTATTACAAATGCTGAAATTGAGGGGAGTAATCTTCTTTTCTGGTGGTCTAATAACCATAAAATAACAACGGAAGAAGCGAAGACCTTTAAATCTAATGAAATATTGTCTAAAAAGGGATTAGATAATATAAAATATGTTTATGGAAGTATTACTTATAAAGATGATAAAAAGAATGAAAACAAAAACGTTTCTTTTGTAGCACTATATTTTCTTGTTTACGATGCTGACAAGGGATATAATTGGAAATTAGATAAACTAGTTGGCGAAGATTCGCCCAATTATAAGGCATATAAAAATCAATAGATGGAACAATTTATTGCTTGGCTCATAAGATATTTTATAAATCTTATAATGCAAAGGAGCAGTTATGTATAATAGATATAATAGGATAAATCCGAGCATTGTTAGTTATGCAAGTGGAGATGTAAATGGTGATGGAATAACAGATGCTGTGTACTTAACAGGTATAAAGACACCAGATAGTCCATATATTCAAAGTATCAACCTTGTAATTCAAGATGGAATAACAGGTGGGTTTGCTAGTATACCACTTAGTGAAAATGCAGGATACAATCCTACACTATTTTTGGGGGATTTTACAGGAGATGGTGTAGAGGATATTTTAATAAGTATTGCAACAGGTGGTAGTGGTGGAATAATGTACTATTACATTTATTCGTTTATTAACAATGAAGCAAAATTACTATTTGACTTTAATGTATATAATGAGCAATATAAATACGAGGTTACTTATAAAGACGATTACAAGGTTGAAGTTATCAGTAAGAAAAATAATCAAAAATACATTATAGATATATCCAACAAGGACGCCGATTATTTAAATGAAATATACGACGAAAACGGAAAGCTAAAGAATCCAATCAACGGATTCGTTGATCCTATAAGCGGCTTATATCCTGTGGATTTTGATTCAGATAAAGTATATGAGCTATTGGGTTATCAAAAAATAGCTGGAAGATACCATGCAGACTCCTTAGGATATGTTTTAAATACTTTAAAATGGAAAGATAAGATATTTGCTTTGGATAATCAGCAAGTAGCTATTAATGGATTACAAGTATAGGTATACTTGTAACGACAGTTTTGGAGGAGAGCGAGAAACGCTCTCCTTATTTTTTGAATAATTCTAAGTAATCTCCATACCCTTCATCGCAGAGCTTATGAATTGGTATAAATTTTAGTGAAGCACTATTTATGCAATATCTTAATCCACCCTGGGAAATCGGACCATCGTTGAATAAATGTCCTAAATGACTGTCACCATATTTGCTCCTTACTTCAGTTCTCATCATACCATGGGTTGCATCCTTATTTTCTTTAACGTTAGCATCCTCAACAGGCTTTGTAAAACTAGGCCACCCACAACCTGAATCAAATTTATCAAGAGATGTAAATAAGGGCTCTCCACTATTAATATCTACATAAATGCCTTCTTCTTTATTATTCCAAAATTCATTTTCAAAAGATTTTTCTGTGCTGCTTTCCTGACTTACTTCAAACTGAATTGGAGTTAAGATCTTCTTTAGTTCTTCTTTACTTTTTTTAGTATAAACTTTATTATCCATAATAATGCCTCCTTAATAATGAGTATAATATTTATTGCACCAATTAATAGTTATTATATACTAAATACATTATAAGCAACAGGGGTAAAGATGTTTTGAAAATAGTATCCTGAGGGTATTAATTCTCTAGTTAATATAATTTATTTTTAATATATTTGGTTAATATGTAAAAGAATAAACTTTTAAAAATCGCACTATTTAATTATACTGTTCAAGTGTTATAATAAGTAAGGGGTGGTAATAAAATGTCGAAAAAAAATTTAAAAGTAATTCTTTTTACAACGATAGGGATTATATTAATAGTAATGGCAGTATTTATGTTTAATTTTTTTACAAAAGTAGATAGTGCAACAAAAACATTTGATACATATAAGAATAAGTGGGTAAAGCAGGATTTCAAAACAATGTATAGCATGCTTTCAGTTAAAACTAAGGAAACAATAACTGAAAAGGAATTTGTAGACAAATACAATGCTATTTATAGTGGAATAGAGGCTAAAAGTATATCTATTAATGTGGAGAATGAAGATAAAATTAAGGAAGGAAATAAAAAAGCTATAAATATACCATTTTCTATAGTTATGGATACTGCAGCAGGGCAATTAGAAATGCCAGGCTACCAGGCAACTATGGTGAAGGAAGAAATTAACAACAAAAATCAGTGGACATTGGTTTGGAATGAGAAAATGATATTTCCTAGTATGGAAGCGGGAGATAAGGTTAGGATAGAGCCAGAAGTGGCTATACGCGGAGAAATTTATGATAGGAATAAAAAACCACTTGCAATAAATGATTTAATTGTTACGATTGGAATAAAACCTATTACATTTATTAAAAATAAGGATGCTAATATATCGCAGATGGCTAAGATACTAGATATTGATGCTTCAGTTATAGAAAACAAACTAAAGGATAATGAAAATTCTGATCAATTTATACCGATTATTAACATATTGCGTAGTGAAAAAGTAAAAATAGATGGAGTTATGAAGCTTGACGGCGTAATCCAGAACAAGCCTAAAGGTAGAGTATATCCAGGTGGGGAAGCTTTGGGGTCGCTTATAGGATACATAAAGCCGATAACTGCGGAAGAACTACAAAAGAATTCTAGTAAAGGGTATAACTCATTTAGTTTAATAGGAAAGGCAGGTCTTGAACAGGTTTATGAAGACAAGCTTAAGGGTGAAAATGGGGCAACAATATATATATCAAAACAAAATAATAATAATAATAAGGTTGTAATTCTTAAAAAAGAATCAAAAGCAGGTGAAAATATAACATTATCAGTAGATAGTGAACTACAGAAGAAAATATATGAAGGGATGAATAAAGAGCCGGGAGCCAGTGCAGCAATAAATCCAAAAACTGGAGAGGTATTGGCTTTAGTAAGCTCGCCGTCATATGATTCAAATGCAATTACTACTTATGTTTCTAATACCCAAAAGGCAGAATGGGAAAAAGCAGGGGATCCATTTAAAAATAGATTTAAGGCTGTATATTCTCCAGGGTCTACATTTAAACTGATAACGGCTGCAGTTGGGTTAGAGCAAGGGAAGATAAAACCTAGTGAACTTATTAACATACCGGGAAACGAATGGCAACCAGATAAATCATGGGGACTCAATAAGGTTACTAGGGTTGGTGAACCGAGAGAGTCAGTGAATTTACAGGATGCATTTGTATACTCTGATAACATATATTTCGCAAAGGCAGCTCTTAATATAGGTAAAGAGGAATTTATAAAAGGATGCAACAGTTTTGGAATAGGTCAAAAGCTTCCAATAGATTATCCAATAGCAAATTCACAAGTAGCCAATGGTAACAACATTAAGAATGATGTAGCATTAGCAGATACTGGTTATGGTCAAGGGGAGGTCCTTATGAGCCCACTTCACCTTGCACTATCGTATAGCGCAGTTGTTAATGATGGAAATATTATGTCTCCAACTTTAGAAAGTTTGAATGAAAAGGTAAAGGCTAAGGTATGGAAAGCTAATGCAATTTCCGCGGATAATATAAAATTTGTAAAAGATGGTCTCACTGGAGTTATCGATAACCCAAATGGTACAGGTCATGCGGCAAAAGTTGATGGGCAAGCTCTCGCGGGTAAAACTGGAACAGCGGAACTTAAGAAAGATGACAAGGATAAAGCTGCAGAAGAAAATGGATGGTTTATATGTATGGATACAGCTAATCATAAAATAGTAGTATCAATGTTAATGGAAAACGTTAAAGAGAAAGGTGGAAGTCACCATGTGGTACCTATTGTAAAAGGAGTAATGGAATATTACTTAAATAAAACACTGAAATAGCGTTAGAAAGTAGGTAGAATGATTTACATTGCTTTAATATTTTTTTGATGTTACAATAAAAATAGTCAACTTAATAAAAATTGAATATTGTTTTAGGTGCCCTGTAACAGGGGTTAAAAGGGAAAGTGATTATAAAACCACTGCAGCCCACCGCTACTGTATTAGAGGATGAAATCCAAAGAACCATTGGGAAACTGAGAAGGTTGGAGAGTAAGATGATGCTAAAGCCAGTAAACCTGCCTATTGCTTGAAATTTTAGTCTTCGGAGGGAGGATGAAAAATGCGTAATTTAACAATAATATTGGGTTATCCAATATGTGAAAAATTCAATTGCATTATTCCACATCCTTGAGATGTGGTTTTTTTGTTTGGTGATTTTTTTATATAAGGGTATATTATTAAAATAATAAGGAGCACACTATGAAAAAAATTATACTTATAACAGGTGGCGCAAGGAGTGGGAAAAGTACATATGCTGAGAAGCTAGCTAAAGAAGAGAAGGGCAACGTACTTTATATTGCAACTTCAATTCCGTTTGATGATGAAATGAAGGACAGGGTAAAAAAACATAAAGAAAGAAGACCAGCTTCTTGGTATACTTTTGAAGGCTATAAGAATTTAAAACAGGTATTCTATAACGAAGAAATGCAGTTTGATACGATTTTATTAGATTGTATTACAATAATGACTACAAATCTTATGTTTGAAAAAGGGGGGGATAATTTCGATGATCTTAATAATCAAGCTATAAGTGCAATGGAAAAAGGGATTTTACAAGAGGTAGCAGTATTTCTTGACGAAGCAGAAAAAAACTTAAAAACAATAATTCTTGTAACTAACGAAATTGGCTCTGGAATTGTACCAGAATACAAGATGGCAAGGGTTTTTAGAGATATTGCGGGTAGAGTTAATCAGTATATTGCATCAAGGGCTCAGGAAGTTCATATGGTGGTTTGTGGTATTCCAATTAAAATTAAATAAGTAATTAAGAAATTAAAATTTATGGAGGTAACTTATGTTTAAAAGAAAAAGTATAATAAGTCTAGTTTTAGCTGTTTTTGTTTGTGTTGTATTTAGCGCGTGTGGTAGCAAGGGTGAGAATAAAGGGTCGCTTAATACTACTAAAAAGGAAACTAACGCTGTAGTATATCCGCTAAAGGTAGTTGACTCATATGATAGAACGGTCATCATTGAAAAAGAACCTAAAAGAATTATTACAATTGCACCAAATATAACAGAGGGAATATATGCACTTGGTAAAGGAAGCAGTGTAGTTGGTAGAAGTGATTACGATGATTACCCAGCTCAGGCCCTTAAGGTTACATCTGTTGGTGACTTATTGCAACCAAGTGTAGAGAAAATTGTTGAATTAAAACCTGATGTAGTTATTGTATCAGCTCTTTTTGATAAGGCTATTATTAAAAAATTAGAGGCTCTTAATATAAAGGTTGTAGCGCTTGGTGGTGAAGAAAATTTTAATGGTGTGTATGACACAATGTCAAAACTTGGTCAGGTTGTAAATGCTAGTGGGGAAGCCCAGACAATAGTATCAGATATGAAAAGGAAAGTTGCAGAAATAACTGATAAGGTTAAGGATGCTAAGAAGCCAACAGTGTACTATGTAGCAGGATTTGGCAAGAGTGGTGATTTTACAGCAGGAAAAGATACATTTATAGGTAGTATGATAGACATTGCTGGCGGAAAAAATGCTGCGGGCGACGTAGTTGGTTGGAACTACAGTGTAGAAAAGCTTGTAGAAAAGAATCCTGATGTGCTAATTTGTTCAAAGCTCTATGATTCAAAAAAAGGTATAGAAGCTACCAATGGTTACAAAGATTTGAATGCAGTTAAGAATGGCAAATTATTGGAGATTGATGAAAACATTATTGTTAGGCAGGGACCGAGACTTGCAGAAGGACTTGAAGCAATTGCTAAATTAGTTCATCCTGAACTTTTCAAATAAAAGGGGTTAAATAACCATGACGTTTATAGAAAATAAGAGTTATTATCGACGAGTTTTTGCAGTAGGGGTATTTTTACTCCTAATTGTAATGATTGTAGCAACAAATTTTGGGGTAGCAGATATTTCTTTAAAACAGACAGCCCTAATTATTATAAGCAAAATTCCAATATTAAATAACAGTGTATCCTTAGATGGAATTAATCCTACATCTGCAATCATATTGGTAAAGTTAAGACTTCCTAGAATCATTTTATCCTGTTTAGTAGGAGCAGCACTTTCAGTGGTTGGTACTTCTTTTCAGGGTATTTTCAAAAATCCAATGGCAGATCCATTTATTCTCGGAGTTTCATCAGGGGCTGCACTTGGGGCCACTATAACCATGGTTTTTCTTAATGAAATCAATTTTTTAGGGATGAGCATGGTGGCATTCAATGCTTTTGTAGGTGCTATAATAACTACTTTTTTGGTTTATAATATTGCGAGAGTCGGTACTAAAGTTCCAGTTACCACACTTTTACTATCGGGTGTTGCCATAAATTATTTATTATCATCCATTATTTCATTAATGATGACCTTTAATAGAGATAATATTGAAAAAATAGTTATGTGGACGATGGGAAGTTTTTCAACGGCTGGATATCACGAGGTAATTTTACTGTTTATAATAGTAGTTCCCTCAATTTTATTTATTTTTACATTTTCAAGAGATCTGAATATTATGGTTCTTGGAGAAGAGAGTGCTAGAAGTCTTGGTGTAGATGTAAATGGATTAAAAAAGTATATACTTTTAATAAGTACTTTGATGGTGGCAGCAGTCGTATCTGTAAGTGGAATAATCGGATTTGTAGGCCTTATAGTGCCGCACTCTATTAGAATGATTTTTGGACCAGATAATAGGGTGGTTATACCATTTTCTGCGCTTGGTGGAGCTATATTTTTAATAATTTGCGATACGCTTGCAAGGGCAGTAGTGCCTCCATCAGAAATACCAGTTGGAATTATTACTTCAATTTTTGGAGTTCCATTTTTTATATATTTATTATATAGAACAAAAAAGAAGGCGATGTAATTGATAGAAATAAATAACGTAAGTTTTTCCTTTGAACAGGAAGTATTAAAGGATATTAGTATAAACATAGAAAGAGGAAAATTTCACACTATTCTAGGTCCAAATGGTTCAGGTAAAACTACCCTTCTAAGGATATTATCAAAATCACTGCAACCTGAAAAAGGTAAAGTTTTTATTGATGAAAAGGACTTAGCCCAAATGAAATCAAAGTTTTTAGCAAAGAAAATAGCAGTGGTACCGCAAAGCACAGAAATCGAATTCGATATTTCAGTACAAGATATAGTTCTTATGGGAAGAACGCCTCATATTTCTAGATTCTGCTCAGAAAGTGAAAAAGATATGGAAATAGCTATAAAAGCTATGAAAATGACAAACACTTGGAGTCTTAGAAATAAAAGCATAAATGCATTAAGTGGCGGAGAAAGACAACGAGTGGTAGTGGCAAGAGCAATTGCCCAAGAAACAGGAATAATTCTTTTAGATGAGCCTATTTCTCACCTAGATATTCATCATCAAATTGAAATGATGAATCAATTAAAACAATTAAATGAAAATAAAAACATAACAATAATTGCTGTGCTACATGATTTGAACATAGCGGCTGCATATAGCAATCATATGATACTAATGCATGATTGCTTAGTTTACAAAGATGGAACTCCAGAGGAAGTATTAACAGAAGATATAATTAAAGAGGTTTACGGATTAGATGTATATATAACTAAAAATCCTAAAACGGGTAAAACTTTTATTATGCCATTTTAGTAGCAAGGGTAATCCTTTGCTACATTTATTTTTTTGAAACAATATGGGAAAAGAGATATAATGGAGGAAGGGGATAATAAAAATGATATCCTACAGATATTTTAGTCGGTGTAGCTTTAGGGCTTATATGTTGTAGAATAATAATATACCCTTTTAATAAAGTAAACAATAATACCAAGGCTAGTATATAATAGAAAGAGGTGACAAGGTTAATATTAGTACTTAATGGAATTGCAGTTTACAAAATGATAAGGTATTCTCTTGGGCACTTATCATTATGCTTACGGAAAAAATTTACTAGAGATGAAGGTGGCTTTATTATGGGTATTTTAGTTTTATTAACAATCATTTCTCCTTATACGACCATAATACCATTATTATATATGATATATATGGTGTTATTTAAAAAAATTAAGATAGATAAAAATTATTGGAATATAGGACTTTGCTTACTATTTATTTGGTCTTTAATAGTAGGAGTTATAAATTATAGTTTTACATCAATTGTTGCATCGTTTGCTCTCTTTATATATCTATGTGTTAGTATTTTTTTGCAAAATTATTGTAAAAATGAAAATATGGTGGAAAAGATATATATGCATTTAGTGTTTTTTTCTCTCTTCTCAGCAATTTTTGGAATTATTGAGAGAGTGTTATATGAGTATTTTAATTTTAATATTTGGGGTGGATTTCTTCAAAGCACAGCTCAGCCAGCAGTTAATGGTAGAATATATAGCACCTTTGGAAATCCTAATGTAGCGGGGAACTGGTTTGCTATAATGATTCTTGTAGGTATCTATTTTTGTAGCATTAAATCTAAAACTGCAAAATTATTTTATGAGACAGCGACAATCCTCTTTGTTATTGCATTGTGTTTAACGGGATCGCGGGGTGCTTTTATGGGGCTATTATTTGGCGTTTTTATATTTTATCTACTTAAAGGTAATAAAAAAGATATATGGCTGTTTATCACAATATTTATAATTACGGCTGTAATTACTTTTGTACCACCAGAAATGCTTAAAAATTTAACCGGACATGATTTCGATACCTCATTCAATAGTCGTTTTGGAATATGGGATGGATGTTTAAAAATGATAAAACTTAAGCCTTTTACGGGTTGGGGTATTATGGGGATAACTGACCATGGAGAAAGCTTCATGAAAGGGTATTATTATGCAACCTTATACCACGGTCACAATATCTGGATTACTATTATGACAACACTTGGAGCTGTTGGGCTTCTCATATATACCTATATGAAAATTAATTTATTCCGAAATTTAAAGATACTTCATGCACAAAATTGTAGATTAGTTCCAATGCTGGCGGGTATTCAAGCTGTAATAATTGGGCATGGACTGGTTGACTTTACAATGATTGCACCACAAGCTGGGTTATTATTTATAGCTAGTTCAGCTATAATAAACGCCCTTATAAAACAAGATAATATCAAGTGAGAAAATTATAATAGATATAATAATTTCATTATTAATAGACTAAATTTAAGTCGTTATATTATTTTTGAGTTTATTATTTATTTATTTATTTGAAGAACAAAGGAATTGATAATATTTAGTCGAATTAGATATATTAGTAATAAATATTTTGGCTTGCAATAATTTCAAATACGAAAGGAATTTTTAAATGGAGGATTATAAAAATAAAAACATCAAAATAATAGAGATTGATCCATATCTCAAGCCGTTTGAAAGTGATATTAGGTTTAGAGTGGACCGTTATACATCTTGTAAAAAAGAATTACTTGGTAATAATAAAAGCTTTGACTCTTTTGCGAGTGGCGACTTATTTTACGGGTTCCATTTAATTAAGGGGGGATGGGTTTATAGAGAATGGGCCCCTATGGCTGATGCTCTTTATTTAATTGGCGATTTTAACTCTTGGAATCCTCAAACACATCCATTGATAAGAAAAGAAAGTGGAAATTGGGAGATTTTTTTGCCAGGGGTACAAGCCCTAAAACATTTATCCTATGTTAAGGTAAGGGTAGTGGCTAAAGGTGTATCAAGAGATAGAATTCCTCTTTATATTAAGCGGACGATGCAGGATCCTATTACTAATGATTTTGTAGGACAAATTTGGCAACCAGACTTTGAATTTAAGTGGCGGGATAGTGAATTTCATGTTGATAGCGAATTGCCATTGTTTATATATGAGGCTCATGTAGGTATGTCCCAGGAAAAAGAAGGAATGGGTACTTTTAGCGAGTTTACAGAAAATATTCTTCCAAGGATAAAGGCTGCTGGTTATAATACTGTGCAGCTTATGGCGGTAATGCAACATCCATATTATGCCTCTTTTGGTTATCAAGTATCTAATTTTTTTGCTGTTTCATCTTGGTTTGGAACCCCTGAAGAGCTTAAAGCATTAGTTAATGCTGCCCACCTTATGGGAATTGCGGTATTACTTGATTTAGTACACTCTCATTCAATTAAGAATATAGCTGAGGGGATTAATGAGTTTGACGGAACTGATTATCAATTCTTCCATACTGGAGTTAAGGGGAATCATCCAGCATGGGGTACAAAACTTTTTAATTATGGGAAGCCAGAAGTTCTTCATTTCCTTTTGTCGAATATTAAGTTTTGGCTAGAGGAATACCATTTTGATGGTTATCGATTTGATGGTGTGTCATCGATGTTATATCACCACCAAGGGCTTGGAGTAGTGTTCTCGGATTACAGTAAATACTTTAGTATGGATACGGATATAGAAGCAATTACTTACCTTCAATTTGCTAATGACTTAGTAAGAGAAGTAAAACCTAATGCAGTAACTATTGCAGAGGATATGAGCGGAATGCCTGGAATGTGTCTGCCAGTTGATTTTGGTGGCATTGGCTTCGATTATCGTTTGTCTATGGGAGTGCCTGATCTTTGGGTGAAATTGTTAAAAGAACTGCCAGATGAAAAATGGAGCATGTGTCAGTTGTGGCACGAGTTAACTAATAGACGGCCTAAGGAAAAGAATATAGGGTATTCTGAATCACATGATCAAGCACTTGTAGGTGACAAGACCTTAATGTTCCGTTTAGGTGGAAAGGAAATGTATTCTCACATGCTAAAAAGTGATGATAATTTAATAATAAATAGAGCAGTAGAACTTCATAAACTTATTAGATTTATTACTATAACTTTAGCTGGTGAAGGCTATTTAAATTTCATGGGGAATGAATTTGGTCACCCGGAATGGATTGACTTCCCAAGAGAAGGTAATAATTGGAGTTATAATTACGCAAGAAGACAATGGAGTCTAATGGAAAATAAAGATCTTAAGTATGAATATTTGTCAAATTTTGATAAAGAAATGTTAGTTTTATTAAAAAGATATAATGTTTTAAGTGCAACAGACCTCCAAAATCTTTGGACTGATGATAAGCAAAATATGATTGCTTTCAGAAAAGGTGAATTAGTATTTTTATTTAATTTTAATCCATCTGCTTCTTTCTCAGAATATGAACTACCTACTGGCGAGATGGGTGAATATAAGATTATCTTTAATAGTGATGAAACGATATTTGGTGGCCAACACAGAATTGCAACAGATTATATATACAGCGCGAAAACATTACGAAATAAGGGGAATAAACCTGGGATTATAGTGTATTCACCTAGTAGAACTGTGCTAGTTCTAAAGAAAGTTATTCAAATGAGTGACCCCTGCCCGGCAATGGAAGGGTAGAAAATCATGAATTCCTAAAAGTAATGATATGTAATATATGACAAAATAAAAACACCTAGAAGAAATTCTTCTAGGTGTTTTTATTTTGAAAGATTTGAAAGTAGCTTATAGAAGAGGTATTGTTAAAACATAATTGGAAATATACTCATTCTCATTTATATTCTATATTGACATTTTGGAATATTTTGATAATCAGTTTTCTGTTGGAACTTACACTTTCATTAATCAAAAAATGCAAAGAAAAAAAGCAAATGAGGTATTTATACATTGCATTTATGAACTTGTAGGTTGCTTTGGGATTGGGTACAGTAAAGTTGATGAGGAAGATAAAATATCTTACTATATGGAGGCATCTGCATATTTACATACAGCTATATCTATATTACCTTTTACGTCCTATGCTAACGTTGAAAATAAAACTGGAGAGGCTTTCTCGTTATTTACATTTTTCGCAAGATACAAAGTTAAGTCAACATTTATGGATTTTCTTAAAGACTGAAAAATATAAAAGATAAGCAGAAGGCTGTGTTTAAACTTTCGGCTTATCTTTTATATTATTAAAATACATACCATATGATGTGCTAATTACTATATAGTATGAACTTTCTCCGAAAGTGACTTCAAATAAGAAGAGCAGAAACATTGAAAATTCATTTAGTAATTCTTCTTTTGGCAATATAAAATTCTCGTGAGCCTCCTGTAAGGAAGGCTAGGGAACCGGCTGTAAGCCGAATGTGAGCGTTAGAGAAATTTATATTGGCAAAAGATTAGAATTATTTGATGGAATTTCACGTTTCAAGCTCTTATTTCGAATCACGCAGGAGAGATTTCATACTGATTGTACTATTTGCTCTT
Organism: Clostridium sp. CM041; assembly: GCF_055081035.1. Classification (NCBI taxonomy): domain Bacteria; kingdom Bacillati; phylum Bacillota; class Clostridia; order Eubacteriales; family Clostridiaceae; genus Clostridium; species Clostridium sp. CM041. Next base: position 847,526 of record NZ_CM143648.1, on the reverse strand, counting down.
ACCCCCTTAATGAAGTTTCCCCCATTAAATACTTGTCAATATTTTTAGTAACTGCGCGACCTTCATATATTGCCCAAACAACTAATGATTGGCCCTTTTTCATATCTCCAGCTGCAAAAACGCCTTGTAAATTAGTCATATAATTATCATCTACAATAACGTTTCCGCGGTTATCAAAGTCTAAAGCTAAGTCCGTAAGCATACCTTCATGTTGTGGATGCAAGAAACCCATAGCTAAAATAACCAAGTCAACTTTGAGCTCAAATTCTGAACCTGGTATTTCACTCATTTGTTGCATGCCTTTTTCATTACGTGTCCACTCAACTTTAGATGCATGGAGCGTAGTAACTTTGCCATCTTCACCAGTGAATTTTCTTGTAGTAATATTCCAATCGCGGTTGCAACCTTCTTCATGAGAAGTAGTAGTTTTTAGTGTTCTAGGGTATGAAGGCCATGGCATTGTGTCGTCTCTATCTACAGGGGGCTTTGGCATAATTTCATATTGATATACGCTCTTAGCTCCTTGCCTTATTGCAGTTCCAATACAATCTGAGCCAGTATCTCCGCCTCCGAGTACCAGTACAACTTTGCCTTTAGCATTTATTTCGCTAGCTTCTATTGTTTTGCCTGAAACCCTTCTATTTTGTTGTTTTAGATAATCCATAGCAAAATGTACACCTTTTAATTCTCTGCCTTCAACTAATAAATCTCTAGGAATTGTACTACCACCAGTTAAAGCTACTGCATCAAATTCAGATAAAAGAGTGTCTACAGAATAATCAACTCCGACATTTACATTAGTTTTAAAGCTAACTCCTGCCTCAATCATAAAATCCACTCTTCTTTTAACTATACTTTTATCTAATTTAAAATCTGGTATGCCATATCTTAAAAGCCCGCCTATTTCATCGTCCCTTTCAAAAACAGTTACATCATGGCCTACAGAATTAAGTTCATCAGCTGCCGCAAGGCCCGATGGACCCGAACCAACAATAGCGACCTTTTTACCAGTCCGAACTCTAGGCTCTAAAAGGTTTGTCCATCCTTTTGAAAATGCTTTTTCTATAATATTTAATTCTATTTCCCTTATTGCAACAGGGTCTCCATTAACTCCTAATGTACATGAACCTTCACAAGGGGCGGGACAAATCCTGCCAGTAAACTCTGGGAAATTATTTGTAAGGGTTAATCTGTTATATGCTTTTTCCCATTTGTCTTTATATACCATGTCATTCCAATCTGGAATTAAGTTTCCTAGAGGGCAACTCCAGTTACAAAAAGGAACACCACATTCCATGCATCTTGCACCTTGCTGACGCAGTTTTTCAACTGGAAATTCTATGAATAATTCTTTAGAGTCCTTAATTCTATCTTTTACAGGGCGTTTATTTGCAGTTTCTCTTTTGAATTCTTTGAAACCATGCAATTTTCCCAAATTTAACACCTCCAAAAATTGAAAACTGAGAACCGTCCCTAAAGAGAGACAGTTCTATAGCTTCTATTTACCTTCTAATATTGCTTTGTAAGCGGTTGGTATTACTTTTTTGAACTTTAACTTGTATTCTTTCCAGTTATTTAGAATTTTACTTGCTTTATGGCTGTTAGTTGCTTCAAAATGTTCTTTTATTATCGAATGGAGTTGTAATAAATCTGGTTGTGAAGTTATTAATTCTACCTCTATCATTTCCATATTACAGTTTGATTTTAATGTTTCATCTTCGTCGATAACGTATGCTATACCACCGCTCATTCCGGCTGCAAAGTTTCTTCCTGTTCTTCCGATAATAACTACAATTCCACCTGTCATATACTCACAACCGTGGTCTCCAATTCCTTCAACTACAGCCTGGGCTCCTGAATTTCTTACTGCAAAGCGTTCGCCTACTAATCCGTTTATAAACAACTTACCAGAAGTCGCTCCATAAAGAATTGTATTACCCGCGATGAAGTTTTCGTCTTGAATAAAACTGCAATTTTCTGGTGTCTTTACAATTATTTTAGCACCTGATAACCCTTTGCCAACATAATCATTTGCATCTCCTACTAAGTTTAATGTTAATCCATTAGCACCAAAGGCTCCAAAACTCTGACCTGCTGCCCCAACAAAATTTAATGTTATTGTATCGTCAGGAAGTCCAGCGGCGCCATATTTCATAGCAATTCTTCCACTTAACATTGCACCAACAGAACGATTAACATTTTCAATTTCTAAATTAGAGGTGCTTTTCATTCCATTTTCTAGGGATGTTTTTGCCATTTCAATAAGCTTGAAATCTAAAGAAGTATCTAACCCGTGATCTTGTGATATTACACAGTACCGCTTAATCCTTTTGGGCATATCAGGTTTATATAGAATATTTGATAAATCTAGTTCCTTTGCTTTCCAGTGGTCTATAGCCTTTTTCTGATTAATTTTATCTACTCTACCTATCATTTCATTCATAGTTCTAAAACCAAGTCTCGCCATATGCTCTCTTATTTCCTTGGCAATAAATGTAAAGAAATTCACCACGTATTCAGGTTTTCCCTTAAAATTCTTACGAAGTTCTGGATCTTGCGTAGCTATGCCCATATCACAAGTATTCAAGTGACAATTTCTTAGCATAGTACAACCGAGCACTACAAGAGCTGTAGTTGCAAACCCAAATTCTTCTGCTCCAAGAAGTGCTGCAATAACAACATCACGTCCTGTTTTAAGCTGACCATCAGTTTGAACGGTTACTCTGCTTCTTAAATTATTTAAAAGCAATACCTGCTGGGTTTCAGCAAGTCCAAGCTCCCAAGGTAGCCCCGCATGTTTTATTGAGGAAAGTGGGGAAGCACCTGTTCCTCCATCATGACCACTTATTACTATAGCGTCTGAATGTGCCTTAACAACTCCGGCGGCTATGGTTCCAACACCTAACTCTGAAACCAATTTTGTACTTATTCTGGCCCTAGGGTTTACACTCTTTAGATCATGAATAAGCTGAGCTAAATCTTCAATAGAATATATATCGTGATGAGGTGGTGGGGAAATTAAATCAATCCCAGGGGTTGAATGCCTTAGCCTAGCTATATTTGCATCAACTTTTTTGCCTGGGAGTTGACCACCTTCACCAGGTTTTGCTCCTTGAGCTATTTTTATTTGTAATTCGTCTGCATTTACAAGATATTCAGCAGTTACACCAAATCTACCGGAAGCTATTTGTTTAATTGCACTTCTTCTTAAATCACCATTTTCATCAACTTTGAATCTTTCGGCATCCTCTCCACCTTCACCAGTGTTGCTTTTCCCACCAAGCCTATTCATAGCTATAGCCATAGTTTCATGGGCTTCCTTGCTGATGGACCCAAAGGACATTGCACCTGAGCAAAAGCGTTTTACTATTTCACTAATTGGTTCAACACTTTCTATTGGAATTCCGTTCCCATAATTAAGTTCAAATAATCCTCTAATTGTACATAAGTTCTTGTCCTGCTCATTTATCACTTTTGCATATTCTTTATATAAATTATAATCATTTGATTTTGTAGCAACTTGAAGTTTAAAGATTGTATCCGGGTTAAATAAGTGGTGTTCTCCACCTTTTCTCCAAGAATATGCCCCTCCAACATCAAGTTCAGCTATAGGTTTTCTTAATTTGTTGAAGGCATTTTTATGCCTAATTAATACTTCTCTTGCTACGGTATCTACACCAATTCCACCAATTCTAGAAGAAGTTCCACCAAAATATTTTTGCAGTAAATCAGAACTTAAGCCAACTGCGTCAAAAATTTGTGCTCCATGATAACTCTGTATAGTTGAAATTCCCATTTTTGATAATATTTTCAGAAGCCCTTGTGATATTGCATGTATATAGTTTTCATGGGCTTTTTCTATAGAAACATTTTCTATATCGCCATCATTTATAATATTATCAATAGACTTAAATGCAAGATATGGATTAACACCTGTTGCCCCATATCCAATTAATAAGGCAAAATGCATTGTTTCTCTAGCTTCTCCTGTTTCGACTATAATAGAAACAGAGGTTCTGGTCTTTTTGCGAGTTAAGTGCTGCTGAACGGCAGATAATGCAAGTAAGCTTGGGATTGCAGCATCATAAGAATCTACTGATTTATCACTAAGAACGATAATATTATAGCCTTCTTCAATTCTTGCAGATGTTCTTTTGCATAGCTTGTCTAGGGCATCTTTAAACCCTTCAATTCCAGTATCTGCTTTAAAAGTTATGGGAATTGTTGTAGTTTTAAAAGCGTTATCTTTTAAATTTTTAATCTTAGCTACTTCTAAATTAGTTAAGATAGGGCTCTTTATTTCTATAAATGGGTTATCAGTAAGATCTTGATTTAAAACATTATCTTGAGACCCCAAATAGTTCATAAGTGACATTACCATTTTTTCTCTAATTGGATCTATTGGTGGATTGGTAACCTGAGCAAAAAGTTGCTTGAAATAAGCAAATAAGAGTTGAGGCCTATTAGATAATACAGCCAGTGGTGTATCATTTCCCATAGAGCCAATGGGTTCCTTACCATCTCTTGCCATAGGAGATAGTATAATCCTTAAATCTTCTAGAGAATATCCAAAGGCTTGTTGCCTTTCCTTTAAAATATCTTTGTCTATTTTAACGTCATTAATTACAGCATCAAAATCTTCTAGATAAAGCTTATTTTTTAAAATCATTTCACCATAAGGCTTGTTTGTGCAAACTGTTTTTTTTACTTCTTCATCTTCAATTATTCTGCCTTCATTTGTATCAATCAAAAACATCTTTCCTGGTTGAAGCTTGCCTTTTTCTTTGATATTCTCTGGTTTAAACTTAAGTACTCCAGCTTCAGATGCAAGAACAGCAAAGCCATCCTTTGTTATTATATATCTTGCGGGCCTAAGTCCATTTCTATCGAGTGTTGCACCTATTCGAATACCATCTGTAAATGCAACAACAGCAGGACCGTCCCAAGGTTCAATTAACGAACCATGATACTCATAAAAAGATTTTTTATAATCTTCCATATCATTATTTGACATCCAAACTTCAGGAATCAACATCATTATGCTATGAGGTAGAGATCTTCCATCCATTTTTAAAAGTTCTAACATATTATCCAGGGAAGCTGAATCGCTACCATTAGGGCTAATAATTGGGAATAATTTCTTTATGTTCTTTCCATACACCTTGGACTTTAAAACTCCTTCGCGAGCATTCATCCAGTTTCTATTTCCTCTAATTGTATTTATTTCGCCATTATGAGCCAAATATCGAAAGGGTTGTGCTAAATCCCAAGTTGGAAAGGTGTTTGTACTATATCTTTGATGAACAAGGCAAATCGCACTCTTAAAATTTATGTCTTGTAAATCAATGTAAAATCCTTTTATTTGGTCGGCAAGTAAAAGGCCCTTGTAAACAATTGTTCTGCTAGAAAGACTGCAGATATAGAAATATTCTGTGCTTCTATTAACCAATTTGATTACTTCTCTTTCTGCTCTTTTTCTTATAATATAAAGTCTTCTTTCAAATTCTTCTTGAAGTTGCTCATCTGTTAGCGCCGGATCTTTAAAATTTGATCCTAAAAAAATCTGTCTAATTATTGGCTCTGTTCCTTTTGCTGTGTCTCCAATGTTTCTATTATCTATAGGAACAGATCTCCAACCTAATATTTTTTGTCCTTCTTCTTCGGCAATTCTTTCAAGTATTCCTTCACATTGAAATCTTAATGCAGGTTCCTTTGGCAAAAAAATCATTCCTACGGCATAGCTGCCTGCCATTGGTAACTCTAGGCCTAAATTGTCACAGCTAATCCTAAGAAATTCATCAGGAATTTGTACCAAAATCCCTGCACCATCTCCAGTTTTAGGATCTGCACCCACTGCACCTCTATGAGTTAAATTCACAAGAACTTTTAACCCTTTTTTTATAATACCGTTGGTTTTCTCACCTCTGATATTTGCTACAAAGCCAACGCCACAATTATCTTTTTCAAAGGCCGGATCATACAATCCTTGCTTTTCAGGATAACCAATGCTATTACTCATGATATTACCCCCTTTTTCATTTTATAAATGAATTTTATAAATGAATTATATAAATTGTACCATGATTTTATGAAAATGCAAGTTTCATTTTAAAAAAAATCATATTTAACAAATTATACTTAATGAATTGTATTTAAAAAATAACAAAAGCAACAAAAATTGAAATTAATTTCCAATCTCTGTTGCTAGTGAATTATATGATACGTCTGAATATATGTTCTATGAGCGTTTCGACGTATTTTAATGTTGTAATAAAAAGTTGTAGTTTTCTTTTAAAAATTTTAATATAACATTTGCTATTAATGATTGACCTTCAATATTGGGATGTATTCCATCTTTACATAAAAACTGACTATAGTCGCTGTACTTTAGAAACTCTGTGCGTACATCAATAAGAACAGTGCTAGTTTCAGCGGCTATCTCAGTAATCATTTTACTATATGAGTTATGCCAGTTAAAGAGTCTATCCTTTGTGCCTAACCACTGTAAGATATTTTTTTCTGAAGTAGAATCATCTTTTGTAATCCATTTGAAATACTTTAAAGGATCTAGTGGTGGCAACGTCATAAGTATAGGGAATATGTGATTAGTTTTCAATGTGTCTATCATTGTAAGTAGTGTTTCACGAAAGATAGAAATATCAGTATTAGGTCTGTATTCCATATCAGGATTTTTAGCGATGTCATTCCAGTTATAGTCACAGTCATTACCACCAAATTCTATTAACACTATATCAGGCGATTTTTTGATGACATCATTATACATCTTACGTGCGCCTCTCATAATGGTACTACCAAATTTACCAGCATTATATACTGGTCCTTTTATTTTATTTTCAATGATGCTCGTAAAGTTTTCTTTTAAAGTTGCGTATTTAGATCTTTCATCATCATAAATGATTCCCTTTGTAATAGAATCACCAAATGCTATAAAAATATAACTATCTTTTATTTCCATAATATACCTCCATGAAATTAAATTATAATCGTATAAATTGATTGAGCTAATTTATATATATTAATAATATATCATATGAATATAAATAATTCAATACGTAGTTATTGAAACTACGTATTGAATAAAAAACCTTTCTATCAATTAAATATAACTAGCGCAGCTTCGAAGGGTTTAACAACTTCAGGAGGAGATTTATATTCCAACTGAAGTTTTCTATTTGTAATAGTATGCATCTTATTTGTTATAGTATGTATCTTAATTGTATTGTAATTGATTTTGTTAAATATTCAATTCATGCAGGCTTCTTAAAATTAGAGCCAGATACTAAGGGATTGTTTAATCTTAGTATTTTGAATAAAGTTTTAAAAGAAAAAGGGCAAGATCAAATCAAATAAAAGAGGTGATAAATTTGAGTCTTATTGTTAAGGGCGTAAGCAAAGAATTTGTTTCAAAACATAAAAAAACAAGCACACTTGAAAATTTTAATTAAGAGATAAAAAAGGGCGACTTTGTATGTATACTAGGACCGTCTGGTTGTGGGAAATCAACACTGCTAAATATTTTGGCAGGACTTGAAAAGGCCACTAAGGGCGTGGTTATACTTAATGGTAATGAGATAGCTGGGCCGGGACCAGATAGGACAGTGATATTTCAGGAAGCCGCATTATTCCCATGGCTTAAGGTAATTGATAACGTAGAGTTTGGAATGAAAATGGCAGGTGTGACTAAGGAAGTTAGATACGAGAAGGCACTACATTATTTCAGTAGTAATAGGAGTACACAAAAATCTAAGTTATTATGGTTTACTGGGTTATCAGGTTCTGGTAAGTCTACGGTGGCAAACGCTTTAGAGATAAAATTAGGCAAAAACTAATGATGTAGCTGAAGTTACTATAAAAACAAAGGAGAATATATGCTTTGATAAATTTTCAGATAACCAAAACACTGGTAGATTTGTAATAGTGGATGGTTATGAAGCATGTGGTGGTGGAATTATTTCGGGGGCTATTGATCCTGATGAAGTAACGGTGACTAGCTTTATTAAAGATGAAATTAAGATTCCAATAAATTATTTTGATGAATATTATTATGATATAATATTTTTGCAAATAAATGGCTTAATTTCACTGAATATAGAACTATAAAGTTTAGAGATATTATAGAAGAAATAGTAGAATACGAGATTTAAATCAGAAAGGAGGGGTATAATCCTCCTTTTAATTTATGAAAAAAATAACTATTTTTATCGAATTTTACATGATTATTGATGCAACAAATAAAGATGTGTATAATTAATATAGGTGTATTAAATAATAAGACATTGTATTTTAGATTATAAGTTACTAAACAAAAAATCCATAGTTTAGTAGCTTTTTTATATTATAAGAAAGTGAAATTTATTTTATAAAGAATAAGAGGAGAGTTTAATGAAAAGTTTGGAGTTGTTAAAAAAAGAACTAGCTAGAATTGATGGGAAAAGTTATAGGTTGTACAAGGAGTTAGAGGGAGAGTATGATTTTGGGGGTTTTGCACTTTGCATAGATCATGTTCAAGGTGATCCTTTTGCATCACCATCAAGAATTAGGGTAATAGTAAATCAGAGGGTTGCTAAATTTCCAAAGGAGACTTTTGATAATAAAATAAAAAATATTGCAGTAGCTGATTATTTAACAAGAGAATTTCATTCTAATATAAATAAGTGCTGCGTAAAAGTTTTTGGATCTGGGAAGAGTGGATTAATAGCTATAAGCAAATGTCCACAAGAGATACTAAATAGAACTTCAATAATTATAGATGAGGATAAAATAGAAGCAAGGTTTTATGTTGGATTTCCAGCGAGAGGAAGAAGCGTTTTATCAAGAGAGCTTGAGAAAATTTTGTATAATGTTATACCAAATATTGTAGAGAGAACTTTAATATATAAAAATATTAATAGTGAAAAATTAATAAGCAGAGTAAATTTAGTAGAAGATCAAGAGCATATAAGAAGGTCGCTTGCAAGTAGAGGGCTAGTTGCATTTGTAGCCAATGGATCAATGCTGCCGAGAGAAAGTGGAATATCTACAAAAGCATTAAAAGCTGGCATGGTATTTGCCTCACCAAAGGAATTAGAAGTAGAGTTTAATACAAAGAGCCGTGGCAAAATTTGCGGAATGGGAATGAAAAAAGGTATAACGCTTATAGTAGGTGGAGGATATCATGGTAAATCAACATTATTAAAAGCAATAGAGCTTGGAGTTTATAATCATATTGAAGGTGATGGTAGAGAGTTTGTTATAACAGATGAATCAGCTTTAAAAGTAAGGGCAGAAGATAGTAGATGCGTTACTAAAACGGATATATCACTATTTATTAGTAACTTACCTAACGGGAAAGACACTGTAGAATTCTCTACGCAGAACGCAAGTGGGAGTACATCACAAGCGGCGAGTATTATTGAGGGGATAGAAAGCAGCGCTAAGGTATTTTTAATAGATGAAGATACTTCAGCTACTAATTTCATGATGAGAGATGATTTAATGCAAAAATTAGTTTGCACAGAAAAGGAACCAATCACACCGTTTATTGAAATAGTGGGATCTTTATATAACCAGAAAGGTATTTCAACAATAATGGTAGTAGGAAGCTCTGGAGATTTTTTTGATGTAGCGGATTCTGTAGTGCAGCTTGATAATTATGAGGCCAAGGACGTCACAAAAAAGGCTAAAAAACTAAGTAGTGGTCATATTACAAAAAGAATTAACGAAAGAAATTTAAAAATAGATATCTCATTTAACAGAGTAGTTAAAGCCGGAACTATTTCACAAGGAGAAAGGGGAGTTAAAATCAAAACAATGGGGCTCAATATATTGTGTATAAACAGAGATGACATAGATTTAAGAGCTGTAGAGCAAATAGTTGATAGTGAACAAGTAAATGCTATAGGCGCAATTATGAAATGGGCAGAGGTAAATATTATGAATAAGGGCTTAAGATTTGAAAGTATGGTTGATGATATAATTTGTAAAATAAAGAAAAATGGGTTAATATCCATGGATAAATTAAAAGGTGGAAGTGGAGATTTAGCCATGCCGCGAAAGCAAGAAATAATGGCAGTATATAATAGGTACAGAAACCTAAAAATATAAAAAGATATAACTACAATTTGGAATAAAAATAAATCAATGACATTTTTATTTATTGCATTTTTTTTAAAAATCCTGTATTCTTATGAATAATGAAGTAGATTAAAGGCTAAAACAGGGGGTAACAAATGTGAAAAAATTTAAACGAGTACTAGTAGCAAACAGAGGCGAAATTGCTATAAGAATTTTTAGAGCTTGTAATGAACTTGGGATTCGTACGGTGGCGATTTATTCCAATGAAGATAAGTATTCACTTTTTAAAACTAAGGCAGACGAAGCTTATTTAATTGGAAAAAGCAGAAGTCCTGTTGAGGCATATCTAAATATTGAGGAGATAATCAGTATTGCGCTTAAAAAAGGTGTAGATGCAATTCATCCAGGGTATGGATTCTTATCAGAGAACCCTGAATTCGCGAAAAAGTGTGCAAAAGCAGGTATTGAATTTATCGGGCCTACAGCTGAAATGATGGATAAACTTGGAGACAAGATTAAATGCAAAATTGTGGCAAAATCATTAGGAGTTCCTACGATACCTGGTTATGAAAAAGAAATTGAAACAGTAGACATTGCAAAGAAACTCGCAGGGGAATGTGGATATCCTATTATGTTAAAGGCAGTTGCTGGCGGCGGCGGACGAGGCATGAGAATTGTAAGAAATGAAGGCGAATTAGCCTCTGCTTATAAAAGTGCTAAAAGTGAAGCAAAGAAAGCGTTCGGTATCGACCATTTATTTATAGAAAAATATTTTGAAAAGTCTAAACATATAGAAGTACAGGTTATTGGAGACAAGTTTGGTAATATTGTTCATTTATTTGAAAGAGATTGCTCTATTCAAAGAAGACATCAAAAGGTAGTAGAGTACAGTCCTGCTTTTTCAATATCAGAAGAAAAAAGAAATGAAATCTGCAATGATGCATTAAAAATAGCTAAATCAGTAAATTATAGAAGTGCTGGAACTTTGGAGTTCTTAGTAGATACTTATGGGAATCATTATTTTATAGAAATGAACCCTAGAATTCAAGTTGAACACACCGTTACAGAAATGGTAACAGGTATTGATATAGTTCAAAGCCAAATACTTATAGCAGAAGATTATGCTTTAAATTCCTCTAAAATAGGAATTTCGTCTCAAGAAGATGTTGTGCTTTGCGGATATTCTATTCAGTGCAGGATAACAACAGAGGATCCTTCTAATAAGTTTGCACCGGATACTGGAAAAATAGAAGAATATAGAACAGGTTCTGGCTTTGGAATAAGGCTTGATGGCGGTAATGGTTTTGCAGGGGCGGTAATTAGCCCTTACTATGATAGCCTTTTGGTAAAAAATATATCATGGTCTAGAACTTTTCAAGATGCTATAAGAAAATCTATAAGAGCTGTTGAGGAAACTAGAATTACAGGAGTAAAGACTAATATAGGTTTTCTAATTAATGTATTAAATCATCCTACTTTTTTGAAGGGCGAATGTAATACAAGTTTTATTGAAGAAAGTCCAGAATTAATTTCCATTGCACCTAAGGAAGATGAGGAAGGCAGAGTGTTAAAATTCATTGGAGACAAAATGGTAAATGAAGTAAGTGGAATTAAAAAGCTTTATGATGTGCCGGTAGTTCCTAAAATTATAATGCCAAATAAACTTAGTGGGACAAAACAGATTTTAGATATGCAGGGTACGGAAGGTCTTTTAAACTGGATTAAAAATCAAAATAAATTACTGTTAACAGACACCACAATGAGAGATGCTCATCAATCTTTAATGGCAACTAGAATGCGAACGAAGGATATGTTAAAAATAGCAAGTGCTACCTCTGTTTATGGAGGAGATTTGTTTTCCCTTGAGATGTGGGGAGGAGCTACTTTTGATGTAGCATACCGCTTTTTAAACGAATCGCCCTGGGAAAGATTATCGCAGCTACGATCGAAAATTCCTAATGTGCTTTTCCAGATGCTACTACGTGGAGCAAATGCAGTAGGCTATAAAAATTATCCTGATAATGTAATCCGTGAATTTATTAAAGAATCTGCAGATACAGGCATTGATGTTTTCAGAATTTTTGATTCTCTAAACTGGCTAAAAGGAATGGAAGTTTCAATAGATGAAGTTATTAAAAGTGGTAAAGTTGCAGAAGCTTGTATTTGTTACACAGGAGACATCTTAAATGATAAAAAAGATAAATATAATTTGGATTATTATATTAAGCTAGCAAAGGAAATTGAGAAAACAGGAGCTCATATTTTAGGAATAAAAGATATGTCAGCACTGCTTAAACCTCATGCTGCGTTTAAGTTAATAAATGCACTAAAGCAAGAAGTAGGAATGCCTATTCATCTTCATACCCATGATACTACAGGAAATGGAGTTGCTACAGTTTTGATGGCGGCTCAAGCAGGCGTTGACATTGTAGACACTGCTTTTAACAGTATGTCAGGGCTTACAAGTCAACCAGCTTTAAATTCAGTTGTTGCAGCACTTAAGAATACTGACAGGGATACTGGGATAGAACCCAAAGGAATTCAGGAAATTTCAGATTATTGGGATGCAGTAAGACCAGTTTATGACCAATTTAAATCAGATTTGAATTCTGGTTCCGCTGAAATTTATCGATATGAAATTCCAGGAGGCCAATACTCTAATCTCAAACCACAAGTAGAAAGTTTCGGACTTTCACATAAATTTAATGAAATTAAAGAACTGTATAAAGAAGTAAATGAAATGGTAGGGGATATTGTAAAGGTAACTCCATCCTCTAAGATGGTTGGAGACTTTGCAATATTTATGCTTCAAAATGACCTTACACCAGAAAATATATACGAAAAAGCTACTAATATGTCTTTCCCAGATTCCGTTGTAGCATACTTTAAAGGCATGATGGGTCAACCAATGGGAGGATTTCCAGAAAAACTTCAGATATTAGTTTTAAAGGGTGAGAAGCCAATTACATGTAGACCGGGTGAATTACTCCCTGATGAGGATTTTAGCAAGATAGAGAAACACCTAATAGAGAAATTTAATATTGCTCCAAATAAAAAAGACGTACTAAGCTATTCATTATACCCTGAGGTATTTGATGGCTATATAAAATATGTTAAGGAGTTTGGAGATTTAAGTAGAATCGGAAGCGATGTGTATTTCCACGGGCTCAATGAGGGTGAAACCTGCGAAGTCGAAATTGCTGAAGGAAAAACCTATATGATAAAGTTGCTTCACATTGGTAGATTGGATTTAGAGGGTAACAAAGTTCTTGTTTTCGAGGTGGATGGAAATAGACGCGAAATAAAAATAAAAGATAGAAACAATAAAGCGTTGCAAGATTTCCAAGGACCAGAAATGGCAGATTCATCAAATCCTTTAGAAATCGGAGCACCTATACCAGGAACTATTTTAGCCATTCTTGTAGCAGAAGGAGATACAATAACTGAAAATCAACCATTGATGACAGTGGAGGCTATGAAAATGGAGACAAGGGTAAGTGCCAGTGTAACAGGAGTGGTTGAGTCAATTAATGTTATTGAAGGACAACAGGTAAAGGCTGGAGAACTTTTAATAAATTTAAAATAGCTTAGAAAATTAGCAAATAAAACTCAAATAAGAGTAAAAAAAACACTAAAGTTTTTAAGCTTTAGTGTTTTTTACTCTTATTTTTTTGTTAATTAAGGTTTAATGCACGTTTGAAACTAATTTATGAATTTTTAAGAAAATATTTATATAAAAAGATTATATTGGTTATTGCGTTCGAATATAAATTATAAGACATGAAGTTTATATGATGAGGGAGAAATCAAAATTTATGAAAAGAGAGGATGAAGAATAATGAAAAAGTTATCAATAACCTTAGCGTTTGTTATGATTGCTTCCATGTCTTTTATCGGATGCAGTAAATCTACTGAGCCAAAAGTAACAACTATTCAGTTTATGGAGACTCTAACCAGTCCTGAGAGGACTAAATTTGTAAAAGAGCTTATATCTGATTTTGAATTAAAGAATAAAGATGTAAAAGTGGAACTAATCTCTGAGCCATGGGAACAAGCCCATGATAAAATCATTACAATGTCAGCTGCAAATCAACTGCCAGATGTAATGGAAATGGCTGCAAATTGGGCTTCTGAAATCGGTGCAACCGGAAAGCTTGAAGATTTAGGGCCATATTATAATAAATGGGACAAAAAGGATACATTGACAGAGAAAAGCCTTAAGCTTGGTAAAGCATACAAAGACACATTGTATGTCGTTCCTCATAGTTTATATTTCCAGGCAATGTATTATAGGAACGATTGGTTAAAAGCTGCAGGTGTTGATGTTCCAAAAACAACAGAGGATTTCTTTAATACTGCAGAAAAAATCACGGATAAATCAAAAAACAGGTATGGATATTCATTCAGAGGAGGAGCGGGAAGCTGGACCCTTATGTCGAACTTCATTATGACTAATGGAGGATTTACAAATTACTTTGATGAAAATGGTAAATGTGTGTTTAGAAAACCTGAATCCGTTGAAACATTTAAGAAATTCACTGATATGTATCTAAAGGCTGCTCCAAAGGATGCTCTTAACTGGGGATATGCGGAAACAGTTGATGCATTCACATCAAGTAATACAGCCCTAATCATACAGGACTCTGAAGTAATAAAATCATGTGAAACAAAAATGGACAAAGGAACATTTGAAACAGGATTATGTCCAGTAGGCCCAGATGGCAAGAGATATTTACAAGGAGGATACATTGGGTTCTCAATGCCATCTGCTTCATATAAGAAAGAAGCCTCTTGGAAATTCATTTCTTATATGATGAGCCCTGAAGTTAACCTTAAATGGGGTGTTAAAAACTCTGTAATTCCTGCGACAAAAGTACCTAATGATAGCGCTGAGTTTAAAAAAGGTTATATTTCTGCATATACAAATACTTTAGAAGATTCTAATACAGTATTGTTCAGCGCTCCTGAATATTTGCCAGAATGGGGAGAATTTACAGGGAAGATTGCTGGGCAAGAACTTCAGTCATATCTCTTGAAAAAGCAAACTGCAGAAAAAACTATGAATAATATATCTACGTATTTAGAAAATGCAAATGCAAAATACAATAAAAAATAGTGGTATTAAATAAAGAGGAATGGAGAAATTATCCATTCCTCTTGATAGGAGGTAGTAGTTTGGACAGTAAAAAATCATTAGCACAAAAAAAACGGGTTATAAACAGTGTTAAGAAAAAGAATATTGAGCCTTATTTATATATAATGCCGGGATTAGTATTAATGTTTGTTTTTATTGGGTATCCAATTGCAAAGGGGATAGAAACCTCCTTCTATCATTATAGGCTAAATGATCCAAATATTTACTTTAATGGTCTTGAAAATTACAAAGCAATACTTGCAGAAAAAGATTTTTGGAAGATTTTAAAAAATTCATTCTGGTGGGTTGCAGGTTCAATAAGTTTCCAGTTTACATTTGGGTTAATTTTGGCGCTGCTACTAAATAGAAGATTTAAATTTAGGAGCTTATATCAAGCCTTAGTTCTTGCGCCTTGGGCAGTACCTGGATTTTTAATAGGGCTTATATGGAAATGGCTACTTAATGGGCAATATGGAGTTATAAATGATATACTTATTAAATTGCATTTAATAAAAGAGCCTATTTCATTCTTGGCACAATTAAATACTGCACTTCCAAGCACAATAGTAGCAAATATTTGGTATGGTATACCGTTTTTCGCCATAATGATTTTGGCTGCACTTCAGTCGATACCGTTAACTTTATATGAATCTGCAGAAATAGATGGTGCAGGAAAAGTAGCAAAATTTTTCAAAATAACTTTGCCATACATAAAACCCACTATCATTACAACTTTGCTGCTTAGAGTCATATGGATATTTAGTTTTGCAGATATTATATATATAATGACAAATGGTGGGCCTTTGAATTCATCAAATAATTTGGCTTCTTATATTATTTTTAAAGCATATAAAGTCCTTGATTTTGGGCAGGCGTCAGCTATAAGTGTCATATTTTTAGTAATACTACTCATATATACTGTACTTTATCTAGCAATTACGAAATTTGATAAAGCGGGTGATTTTTAATGAACAAGGAAAATAAATTAAGCAGAGCATTGACATACTTTTTAATGGTAGCATTCTTTATTTTTATGACTTTCCCTATCATCTGGATATTTATTACATCAGTAAAGTCAGTTAAGGAGATAGTGACCATACCTATAACATACTTTCCAAAACACTTTACTTTAAAAAATTATGAAAGTATATTAAAAACTACAAACTTTCCAGTATACTTTAAAAATAGTGTGATTGTAGGTACTGTGGCTTCAATAGGGACTTTGATTATATCACTATTTGCAGGATATTCTCTGGCAAGGTTTAAATTTGCAGGTAAAAAACTTACCCTCTTTCTATTCCTTGCAACTCAGATGGTTCCTGTGGCAGCGATTATAGTGCCTATATTTATGCTTTTTTCAAAATTAGGCCTTATAAATAATTTGCTGGGACTAATAATAATTTATATAGTTTTGAACATCCCGTTTTGCACTATGATGATAAGGGGATTTTTCGAAAAAATACCTTATACTTTGGAAGAGGCTGCAATGATTGATGGATGTTCAAGAATACAAGCATTGATAAAAATAATACTTCCTGTAATGAAACCAGGTATTATTGCAACTTTTGTTTTTGCTTTTATGGGAGCATGGAATGAATTATTCTTCAACACTCTGTTTATAAGCCGTGAAGGCCTTAAAACTCTGCCAACAGGGATTAATGCTTTTATAGGGAAATATGATATAGACTGGGGAATGATGACAGCAGGTTCTGTTATTGCTTTAATACCTATATTCATTATGTTTGGTGTTATCCAAAAGTATCTGGTAGGGGGTCTTACTGACGGTGCTGTCAAAGGATGATAATTTTATCTATGGTTTTTTATAGACAAGTAAGAGATTGTATAACAAGATGATGCACCTAGATATAGGTGCATTTTTATATTTAGGGTAGTGAGCTACAGTATACATAAGGATAAAATTAGAAGAATATTAATAGTTTGGTAATTATTGAGCTAATTTTTGACTTATTACTATATTTACGAGTGAATTTTTTGTGGTATAATGTAAATTAATAAAGAAATAGGAGGGTTTTCAATGGCAATACTTACGTCTATTAAAGATGCTTTAAATGCGAAGCAATATAAATCTGAGGTTGAAAAACTAATCGAGGAAAATAAAAATTTAAAATATATAAAATTAACTCCAACTCAAATGGGAATGAGTCAAATTTTATCTAAAACTAAAGAACTTGAAGCAGAGCTCGAAGGATATGATAATATAATTAAAACAAAAGCAAAAGACATACAAGAACTTAAAACAGAATATAATGATCAAGCTGTGTATCAGTCTAGAGAGTTTGAACAAAAATCGAATGAATATGATGATTTAATTAAGCTGAAATGTAAAGAGCTTGAAGATAAATCAGCAGAATACGATTGCATAATTGAAAACAAGAGTAAAGAATATGATGATCTAATTCAGCTAAAAGGTAAAGAACTTGAAGATAAATCAGCAGAATACGATGGATTAATTGAAAACAAAGGTAAAGAGTATGATAATTTAATCCAGTTAAAAGATAAAGAACTTGAAGATAAATCAACAGAGTATGATGACTTTATTGAAATGAAAAGTAAAGAATATGAGGATATGTTCAAACTAAAAGCTAATGAAATTGAACAGAAATCAAATGAATATGAAGTTTTAATTGAAACTAAAACAAAATCCATTGAGGAACTTAATGCAGAGTATAACGATATAAAAACATGTGTGGATAGCTTAAAGTCTCAAATAATAAATTTAGATGATGATATTTTAATGCAAAGTTTTGGAGTTTATAAATCTGAATATAATTTAATGAATTTAGAAAAATGTTCTACAATGCTTCAGGATATAAGAGAAAAGCAAATTGAGATGATAAAATCTAAGGAAGCTATAGAATTTAAGCAGTGGATTGTTAATGGAAGTATAAAAGAAGGCAATCAACTAGTTGGAGATATGACAGAGGATATGATTAAATTGGTCATTAGGATTTTTAATGATGAGTGTGATTCTATAATTGAAAAGGTTAAATTTAGTAATATAGAGATGATAGAAAATAGAATCAAAAAATTCTTTGAGGATTTAAATAAGCTTGGGAATATAACACAAGTTAAAATAGCTCCTAAATATTTGGATACTAAACTAGAAGAACTTTATCTTTCTTATGAATATAAACTTAAAAAACAGGAAGAAAAGTAAAATAATGGTTGTGCGATAACCTTAGAAGAACTATAATGAAGGTATAACAACAATGCATTATTTATGAAAGTAATTATTAAAAGTAAAATTTAAACGTCAAATTAAGGCGTTTATTTATAAGGAGGAATATAAATGAAAAAAACAGTAAAAAAGAAAAAAATAGGATTACTTCCTAGACTTATCATCGCTATCATATTAGGTATCATTTTAGGAAAAATACTTCCAGGAACAGGGATTAGGATTTTTGCAACATTCAATGGACTATTCGGTCAATTTTTAGGTTTTGCTATACCGCTTATAATTATAGGATTTATAGTACCTGGTATAGGTGATCTTGGTAGTGGGGCTGGTAAAATTCTAGCTTTAACTGCAGGAATAGCGTATGGCTCTACTATAATTGCCGGATCGATAGCATACTTTGCAAATATTACTATTCTTCCAATGTTTTTAAAACCTGGAGCACTAGGAGCAAATTTTGGTAGTAGTGAGAGTGGGGTTGCTAAAGCCTTTATTGAATTTAAGATACTGCCTTTAATGGATGTAATGACTGCTTTAGTTCTTGCCTTTACAATAGGTATAGGAATTGCTGCAATAAAATCTACTGCCATAAAGAGTGTTATGAAGGAATTCCAAGAAATTATAAGTAAACTGATTTCTGGAATAATAATTCCACTACTACCTATATACATTATGGGTACTTTCGCAAATATGACTTATGCTGGTCAAGTTGAATCTATATTAAAGGTATTCTCAAAAGTATTCATTTTAGTTATTTTACTTCACATTATAGTAATTGTTCTTCAATATGTAGTTGCCGGAAGCATAGCAGGTGCTAATCCATTCAGATTAATTAAGAAAATGATTCCTGCATATTTAACAGCTATAGGAACTCAATCATCTGCAGCAACTATTCCTGTTACTCTTGCTCAAACTAAAAAAAATGGGGTAAGTGATGGAGTAGCTGACTTTGTAATTCCACTTTGTGCAACTATACATCTTTCAGGTAGTACAATAACTTTGGTAAGTTGTTCTCTTGCAATAATGATGTTAAATGGTATGAATTATGGTTTTGGAACTTTCTTTGGATTTATTTTAGCATTAGGAGTTACAATGGTAGCGGCTCCCGGAGTTCCTGGCGGAGCGGTTATGGCATCACTTGGACTGCTTCAAAGTATGCTCGGATTCAATGAAACATTGACATCGCTTATGATAGCTCTATATGTAGCCCAAGATAGTTTTGGTACTGCTTGCAACATAACTGGAGATGGAGCAATTGCTGTTATAATAAATAAAATCTCAGGACATAAACTTGAAACTCCAAAAGAAAAAGATGCTATTGCTTAGATATTATGGTAAATTAAATATAGTGATATATTTTTAGTGTAAATAGTAATAGCCTTATAATAATAGGAGGACGAAATATGGAATTAGATTTGAAATTTCAAAAGTTAAAGGAGATTCTTCAAGATTTAGAAAGTGTAGCGGTAGCGTATTCAGGGGGTGTTGATAGCACGTTTCTTTTAAAGGTAGCAGCTGATGTTTTGGGGAATAGGGTTATAGCAATAACGGCAAAGTCATCAACATACCCGGAAAGAGAATTTAAGGAAGCTGTTAAATATATTGAAGGTATCGGGGCAAAGCATATAGTCATAATTTCGGAAGAATTAGAAATTGAAGGATTTGCTAAAAATCCTGTTAATAGGTGCTATTTTTGTAAAAAAGAACTTTTCTCAAAGATTAGAAAAGTTGCTGATGATAATAACATTAATGCAGTTTTAGATGGTTCGAATGTTGATGATGCTTCCGATTACAGACCGGGAATGAAGGCAGCTAAGGAATTAAAAGTTATTAGCCCATTAAAGGATGCTGGCTTTACGAAAAATGATATAAGAGTACTGTCAAAGAGATTGGGTGTACCTACTTGGGACAAGCCAGCATTTGCATGCCTATCCTCAAGATTTCCATATGGCAATGAGATAACGGTGAAAAAACTAAGTATGGTTGAAAAAGCCGAACAGTTTTTATTGGATTTAGGGTTCAAACAGATAAGGGTAAGGCACCACGGAGATATAGCAAGGGTAGAGGTTAATGTTGAAGAAAGAAATAAATTTTTCAATATTGAAATGATGGATAAAGTTGGAAACAAATTGAAAAGTATTGGTTTTAAATATGTAACTCTTGATTTGTTAGGCTATAGAACTGGAAGTATGAACGAAGTACTTAGCGTAGCAGAAAGAAATTCAGTAAAAGCTCTTGATTAAAATCAAGAGCTTTTTTATTAATAGTTGCTACTATATCAAAGATTGTTTTATCTAACTAAATTTAATTTTCATGAAATATTTTTTATAGCAAGTAAAAATTATATACTAATTTACGTTTATAAGGTAAAATGTGGTAGAGGAAATTGAATATAGACTAACTGCAATTGGTAGGAACTTAAAGACAAAAACTAGCCATATTACAGAGGTATTGTTACCAAATGTTAAGGAAGTTATAAAACAATAGAAAGAAGGAGAGTTTATGAATAAATATTGGTGGAAAGAAAGTGTAGTTTACCAGATTTACCCAAGAAGTTTTAAAGATAGTAATGGAGACGGAATCGGGGACTTAAGGGGAATAATAGAAAAACTTGATTATCTTGAGGAACTTGGAATTGATGTAATATGGTTGTCGCCTGTTTATGAATCACCTAATGATGATAATGGATATGATATAAGTAATTACCAGGGGATAATGAAAGAATTTGGAACCATAGAGGATTTTGATTTATTGCTATCACGAGCTCATGATAGAAAGATTAAGATAATGATGGATCTTGTTGTAAATCATAGTTCTGATGAGCATAAATGGTTTATTGAGAGTAAGAAATCTAAAACAAATAAATATAGGGATTATTACATTTGGAGGGACGCAAAAGATAGCTTGCCTCCCAATAATTGGGGATCGTGCTTTAGTGGTTCTGCTTGGGAATTAGACCCTCAATCACAAATGTATTATTTACACTTATTTTCGAAAAAACAACCAGATTTAAATTGGGAAAACGAAAATTTAAGAAAAGAAATCTTTGGTATGATGGAGTGGTGGCTAGAAAAAGGAATTGATGGTTTCCGTATGGACGTTATTAATATGATTGGAAAAGATCAAAGCTATCCTGACGGTATTCTTAATGGAGATAATAACTATGCAGATCCAGGTAATTTCAGCAAAAATCATCCAAAGGTTCATGATTATTTACAAGAAATGAATAAAGAAGTATTAAGTAAGTATGATATTATAACTGTTGGCGAAACGCCAGATGTAACACCTGAGCAAGCTATCGAATACGTAGGTGAAGATAGAAATGAATTAAATATGGTGTTTCAATTTGAACATATGAGTGTAGGCGATGGACCAGAAGGGAAATGGGGCAAAACAAAATTTGAGCTGAGTGAATTTAAAACTATTATGTCAAAATGGCAAAATGAACTTGAAGCTAAAGGATGGAATAGTCTTTATTTAAATAACCATGATCAGCCAAGAATGGTTTCACGTTTTGGAAATGATAATAAATATAGAATTGAATCTGCAAAAATGTTAGCAACCTTTCTTCATATGATGCAAGGTACTCCCTACATTTATCAAGGTGAGGAAATAGGTATGACAAATGTGAAATTTGATAACATTAATGATTACAAAGATATTGAAACCCTAAATGCATATAGAGATTTTACTGAAAGTGGTAAAAAAGGTCATGATGAGATTATGGATTCTATTTATAAAAGGGGTAGAGATAACGCAAGAACGCCATTTCAGTGGAACAATAAAAAGAATGCAGGTTTTACCGATGGAACTCCTTGGATCAAGGTAAATCCAAATTATAAATATATTAATACGCAATCGCAATTAGAAGATGAAAACTCTATTTTTAATTATTATAAAAAACTAATAAGACTTAGAAAGAACAATGAAATAATAGTATATGGAAAATATACTTTAATTTTGGGGGACCACAAAGATATCTATGCATATAAAAGAGAATTAAAAAATGAGACTCTTTTAGTAATATGTAATTTCTGTGAGAACATTGCTAAATTTGCTCTTTCCAACAATATAAAATATGAGCATAAGGATCTTCTAATTTCAAATTATATTGTAGAGACTGAGTCCATAGATGAAATTAACCTTAAACCTTATGAAGCAAGAGTATATTTGTTAAAATAAGTGAACTATATAAGTGGAATTAATACTCAAGGTTCGCAACCCTCAAAAACTTGTTAAATAAGGATTTGAGGGTTTTTATTTATAATGATAATTAGGTGTACGAATGATTTTCAAAAATCGATTTATGAGAAGTAAGCTGCTAGAGTATTTAATGTTGGTGGAAAGTAGTATAAAAAAATTGATGATAGCTTAAAGCTTTCAACTAAGTTTAATTTGTGGTATAATAAGACAATATTGTAAAGATAATGAAACACTATTACTAAAATACTTGGGAGGGAATTATTATGAATTTATTGATTTTAGCCCCAGCTTGTTCCATATTAGCCCTTGCTTTTGCCGGTTATCTTGCAGCTAAAGTACTAAAAAAAGATGAAGGAACCGAGCAGATGAAAAAAATTGCGACTGCTATTAGAAATGGTGCAGATGCATATTTAAAAAGACAGTATACAGGAGTGATTATTTTCTTTGCAGCTATGTTTGTAATACTAGGAATACTTGCATCATTTGGGTTTATTACCCCATTTGCACCTTTTGCATTTATAAGTGGGGGATTCTTCTCAGGTCTCTCAGGCTTTATAGGAATGAAAATTGCTACCCATGCAAATGTTAGAACTACACATGCAGCTGGGAAAAGTCTTAATAGTGCTTTAAACGTTGCTTTTTCAAGCGGTGCAGTAATGGGACTTACCGTTGTAGGTCTTGGACTTCTTCATGTTAGTATATTTTATTACTTATTGGATTTTTTCTATAGAGATTTAGAAGCGGGTATAAGAATTCAAAATATAACAAGTGCACTGATTACATGTGGAATGGGAGCTAGTGCAATGGCATTATTTGCACGTGTTGGTGGCGGTATATTTACTAAAGCAGCAGATGTAGGTGCAGACCTTGTTGGTAAGCTTGAAGCAGGAATTCCTGAGGATGATCCAAGAAACCCTGCAGTTATAGCGGATAACGTTGGAGACAATGTTGGAGATGTAGCTGGTATGGGTGCAGATTTATATGAATCCTATGTTGGGTCAATAGTAGCTACTGCTGCTCTTGCCGTAGCAGCTGGACTTGGAGTTTCAGGTGTTACAATTCCTATGATCATAGCAGCTATAGGTATAGTTGCATCTATTATTGGAACCTTCTTTGTTAAATCAGGGGAGAAGGCTGAGCAAAAAAGTCTTTTATCAGCTCTTAGACGAGGTGTTTACGTTAGTTCTGCAATAATTGGGATAGCTACATTCTTCCTAGTCTGGAATGTACTTGGATGGGATCATATTGGAGTTTACTTTGCAATATTAAGTGGTCTTATAGCAGGTAATTTAATTGGGTTTTGTACAGAGTACTTTACTTCAGACACATACAAGCCTACCCAAAAACTAGCACAAACAACAAAAACCGGTGCAGCAACAGTTATAATAGGTGGTCTTTCACTTGGAATGATGTCTACTTTTCTTCCAGTTGTAATAGTAGCTGTGGCTATAGCAACTAGTTTTTATTTTGCTGGAGGAGCAGTAGATTATAATATGGGGTTATATGGCGTAGGAATAGCCGCAGTAGGTATGCTTAGCACACTAGGTATAACACTTGCTACGGATGCGTATGGTCCTGTGGCAGATAACGCTGGTGGTATTGCAGAAATGACTCATCAAGATCCTATAGTACGAGAAAGAACAGATGCTCTTGATTCTTTAGGCAATACTACTGCAGCTACAGGCAAAGGTTTTGCTATAGGTTCTGCAGCACTAACAGCTCTTGCGCTTATCGCAGCATATAGAGATCAAGTAGAAATTATTATAAAAAAAGAAAATTTGGATTTTGTTTTTAATTTGTCAGTATTAAATCCCCAGGTTCTTATAGGGTTATTTATAGGTGGAATGGTGCCTTTCATATTTGCAGCACTCACCATGGATGCAGTCGGCACGGCAGCACAACTTATAGTGGTAGAAGTTAGAAGACAATTTAAAGAGATAGTGGGTCTCATGGAAGGTAAATCAGAAGCTGACTATGCAAGGTGTGTTGATATCTGTACAAAATCAGCTCAAAGGGAAATGATTATGCCAGCACTACTCGCTATTACTATTCCAATAGTAGTTGGTTTACTTTTAGGTGTAAATGGAGTAGTAGGATTATTAGCAGGAGCAACTGTAACGGGTTTTGTACTTGCTATTATGATGGCAAATTCAGGTGGAGCTTGGGATAATGCTAAAAAGCATATTGAAGCCGGGAACTTAGGTGGAAAAGGATCAGATTGTCATAAAGCTGCCGTTGTTGGTGACACTGTAGGAGATCCATTTAAGGATACCTCAGGTCCATCCATAAACATATTGATTAAATTACTTTCAATGGTATCAATAGTATTTGCAGCATTTATTTTGAAGTTCTCAATGTTATAGATATTACAAAGTCGACTGTAAAATACTAATAATAACCATCGGCTAAGATGCAAACAGCATCTTAATCGGTGGTTATTATTAGTATTATGGCAAAGAAAAGTTATTCTATTAATTCCTTAAATTCCATATGGTTACGTACATTATCAAAATCTTCCTCATTCTTTGCATTATTTTTTACACTTGGATTAATATCAATAGCTAGTTTTAAGTATTTTACGGTATTATTAACATCACCTTTTCTTCCATAGATACTAGCTATACCATAATAGCTCCATTCAAACTTTTCCACTTCTAAATCTTTTTTATACCATGTTATAGCTTCATCATAATGTTCGTATAATTCATTAGCTAGTGCTTTATTAAATCTTGCATATCCGTAATTAGGGTTAAGTTTTAATGATTGATTGATTTGCTGCATACCTTTTTCAAAATTTCCACTATAAGCTAAGGCAATTCCTTCTACAGCATATGCTTTATAAAAAGTAGGATCTTCTTTTATGACTTGTCTTTCCGTTTCAATGGCTTGCTTATATTTTTTATCAAAAAATTCATCATACCCTTTCTTCCATACCTTTTCTAAGTTTTCTTGTTTTTGATTTATCTGTTGCTGTTTTTTTATTTCTTTTTCTTTTTCTTTTAATTGTTGCTTTTTTATTTCTTCGTTTTTATTGCTCGATACAATCACACTGTTATTTTTCATTGTAGCATTAACCATTATACCTATCACTATAGCAGAAAGAATAGCAAACATTATTACCCTAAATTTAAATGATTGTGATTTCATATTTTCCACCGATTCCTTTACTATAATATTTTAGACTTAAACTTAAACTTTAATATTACGCCATATGATTTTGTTCGCTTTTGACAAGTATATGGTATAGATACCTATATAATAACAATATATGAATATTTAATATAGTAAAAGTTATTAAGGGCTGTGTTTATTTAAACAAAACATAAAAAAATACCGAAATATATCAAAATACATCGAAATAAACGAAATTAAATGATAGAATAGTAAAAGATATACAAAATAAATGGTTATATCTAAACAAAAGCTTTAGAACAGACTAAGGCGATGATTTAACATGAAAGAATAATTATTATTATACTTAGGAGGAAAATTAAATGGAAAAAAGAACTAATTTTATAGGATTATTACCTTTGGTATTTTTCTTAATATTGTTTATGGGGGTTGGTATTTTAACGGGAAACTTCTCTAGTATGCCATTATTGCTAGCATTTGTTTTTGCTACTGCTTTTGCTTTATTATTGGATAAAAAAGGAGAGAAAACATGCTTGTCCGACAAGATTGATATATTTGCGAAAGCGGCTGGAGAACCTACTATTATGTTAATGGTAGTTATATTCATATTGGCAGGAGCTTTTTATTCAATTGCAGATGCAATGGGTGCTGTTACTTCCATAGTAAATATGGGATTAAGTGTTTTACCAGCCAATATGATGTTACCAGGTTTATTTATAGTTTGTTCTATTTTATCATTTTCTATGGGCACTTCAATGGGAACTATAACAGCTTTAGCGCCAATAGGAGTTGGTATAGCATCGCAAACGGGTATGGGATTACCTTTGGTATTAGGAACTGTAGTCGGTGGTGCAATGTTTGGGGATAATCTATCTTTTATTTCAGATACAACAATTGCAGCTACAAGAACGCAAGGAGTAAAAATGAGAGATAAATTTAAATCAAACGGTTTAATTATTTTACCCGCTTTTGTTATTACTGTAATAATATTGACTTTTCTATCTGGTGGAAATGTTCAGTTGCAAGCACTTGAATACTCGTTAGTTAGAATAATTCCATATATATCAATTATTGCTAGTGCGGCAATCGGCCTAAATGTTATGGTTGTTTTAGGAATAGGTATAGCTACTGGATCAATAATAGGACTTGCAATGGGTAGTTTTAATTTAGTTGAGATGTTTGCAATATTGCAAAGAGGGATGGGCTGGATGGAAGATTTAGCACTGATATCTATTATAGTAGGCGGATTGGTTGGCCTTATGCATTATTATGGGGGGATTGAGTATCTACTAGAAAATTTAGCATCTAAAGTTAAAACAAAAAAAGGAGCAGAAATAGGAATAGCTGCACTAGTAAGCGTGCTAGATATAACTACAACAAATAATACAATATCTATTATTACGGCAGGACCACTCGCAAAGGATTTGTCAGAGAAATATGGGGTTAGTCCAATAAGAGCAGCAAGTATTTTAGATATATTTTCGGCTGGGTTTCAAGGCGTAAGTCCTTATGCAGGGCAAATGCTATTAGCAGCAACAATTGGGAAGATATCACCTATTCAAATTATTCCTTTTTCAATATATTCTTATTTAATGATAGTTTGCGGATTACTTTCAATATTCTTAGATTGGCCCAAAGCCCAAAGTTCTAAATAAACAGGGGCAGTCATGAGAATGGCTTTAGTGGAGTTTTATTCTAGCAATAAGGAAGTAAATCCTAAGTAAGCTGGCACCTATAGAGTAAACACTTTTTTATGTGCTTACCCTATAGGTGCCAGTTTATTTATGCACTTACCCTTATATGAATAATTGTATATCTGATTCGAGAGCATCCTTTAGATAGTCCTTAGCCTCAATTACCTCAAGTTCTGGAATGAGTTCTTCCTTTTTAAGGCCCATAACTTCCATTGAAAGCTTACATCCATAAAACTTAACACCTTTTTTTACAGCACCTTCTAGAAATTTAGAAAGGGTAGGGGTTCCGTCTTCCTTCATCATAGCTTCAAGCATTTTTTTTCCGAAACCACTAAAATTCATGGTGGAAAGGGGTAATTCATCTGGACCTTTTGGAGTCATTGCACCCATAAGTTTCTCAAGCGAAGACTTACCTTCACTTGTATTTATATTTGGATCTCTCAATAAAAGCAGACCCCAAAAGGCGAAAAACATAGACACTTCCATTCCTAATTCTTTAGCTGAATTTGCTAGTATTAATCCAGCTAAAGCTTTGTCATATTCTCCACTAAACATTATAAGACTTAGTTTTTTATTCATTATAGCACCTCATTTTCTTTAGTGTGTGTATATATTTACATATTTATTCTTATTCATTAACTGAATTTTTTTATAATAATGGGGAAATAATATAATAAATATTTCAAAAATATTTATTATATTAAGGAGGGCTGTTGTATGAATTCTTTAGACAAACCAAAAAAAAATAAATTTAAAAATAGAAAACAAAGGGTTTGCCCTATTAACAGTTTAGCAGTTGTAGGTGTCGCAATTGGAGGAGCTATTGCAGGTTTGTTCGTTCGAAGTTGTTGTGGCGAAATAAAAAATATTATTATTAGTAATGCAAAAGATATTGAAGAAGATATTGAACAAGATATTGAACAAGATATTGAACAAGATACAAATACTAAAAGGGATGAAATTAAGCAAACATTGGATAAAGCACTTGATGAATCTGTAGGTGACGTAGGAATTGCAATGGAGAGGGCCTTTGAAGACTTGGAAGATGAGAAACAAAGCAAGGATGAGGTTATAAAATAATATGTATATATTAAATCATCTCCTGCGGAGCTGCACAGCATCGAAGAAGATGATTTACGACTTCAGAAGTAGGAGACTTTCCTTCTGAAATGTCGTTAAACTTTGAGTTATAAAAAATGATTATATGCTAATAGTTAAGAAAGAGGATTAAAAACAACAGAGATTGGAAGCTTCTAGAAGCTTCCAATCTCTGTAAATGGTAAGAACTTTTTGAACAGTCTTATTTATGTCTGTTTAATGATTTTAGCTACTGTATTATATATTTTTACCTTTTTCTTTAAGAAATGATAATAACATTTCTTTATTAGTATTAATAATAAGTTCTTCAGGCATATTTATATCTCTAAGTAGTTTTTCTACAACACTAAAATTTCCTATAGAATAGCAGAAATGAGCATCACTGTTTACAATAATCCTTACTCCAAATTCTTTGCAAAGTTTTAGAATTTTAAGACAGTTTTTGTCACTGCCTTTTCTTGAAGTTACAAAAGAGCTATTATTTATTTCGATTAGTATATTTTTTTCTTTTGCTTTTTTTACGATTTCTTCCGCATGTATAGGGAATTTAGGATTTCCCATATGTCCTAAAATATTCACATAAGGGTTATCCATAGCTTTTAAAATAGTAGCTGTATTTAAGTCTGCACTCTTTTCACCTTCCATTAGAGGTTCATGCATGCTTGCTATCATTATGTCAAGAACATTTTGTAGCTTTACTGGTATATCAATATTACCTTCATAATCAATTATATTAGCTTCACATCCGTAAAGCATTTTAACACCGTATAATTCTCTTGGCAGAACTTTAAAATTTTCAAAATACCAAGGGTCGGGAGCCCCTGGCATATTAGGACCGTGATCTGTAACTCCTAATATCTCAAGACCTTTCTCACTAGCATATTTCGCATTCTCCATTAAAGTACTATATGCATGGCCACTAACTATAGTATGGGTATGTAAATCAGCAATAAACTTCATAAAATCTCTCCTCTCACTTTTCCATCTGTATATATTTAATTGTATCCCAAAATCCATGCTAGTGCTTAAAAAAGGGATATATTTTACTTATATTACTCTGAATTCTCCACCATAAACATTGAAACCTATCACGACTACTACAAATAATACTACAATATATATTACTTCAAATAAATTTCCAGTATCAGAGCCTGTGGTAATATGTGGTGGGAATTTAAGTTTAAACTTACCTATTTTTTCTAATATATTAACAAATTTATTATGAATACCTAATTTTTTCAATAACTGCGCAATAAACCTGGGTATTGAAAGTATCGGTACTCCTTCTTTAGTAAATATATCAGCCCAATAAATATGACTTATATATCCAACGAAAAAACATCCCGTTAAATATTCATAGCCTAATTTATTAAATACATATGAAGCTGAAATAGTAAAAATAGTAACGCCTTCTATTGAGTGCAAAAATGTTCTGTGGGGGAATATTGCTATACAAATTAATAAAATACAAATAAGATAAATAAATGCATCGTTTAAATTAGTAACGTTATACATTGCTAAAATTGCACTCGAACCAATATAAGTTATAAGCATGGTCGACCTTTTGAAATTATTTGTTCCTTTACTTATTGTAGATGATAATTTCTTATAAACTAAACCAATGATAGGAATCCTTTTATAATACCTATCATTGGTGATTCCTAAAACTATAAAAAGGAAAGACATAAAATATGTGAATATCTCAGCATATTTACCTATATATTTTATCATTGTTAACTCTTGTACAATAGTTTTTGAATACCACAAAATCAGTGCCCCAAGTCCAATACTTAATAATAATTTTAATAATAACTTTAATGATTTTTCCATATTATTTATTACTTTAGAACTTGTGCCTGTAAGTGGGTTCATTTGGTTTATTTTACTATTATGACTATCTGCATCAACAAGTAATCCCGCCAGAGAGGCAGTTCCAAGGCCAATAATGCTTATTCCCATTGGAACATGTATATATTTATTGTTGAATATTGGCATTGAATTAATTAAAGGTATTGTTGCTACTATAGCATATGATAATATCGCTATTTTTTGATGTGATCGCCCATTCATCTTATGTACTCCTTACGTCCGTTGATGTCATTGTAAATTTTTTTATAAATTACATTACATATTGTTTTTTAAAAACTTAATTATATAACTTAATGTGTGAAAATCACAATTTAAATCGGATTTAATGATATTTAATCCTTTAATTAAGGTGTCCTCATCAAAGTTATCTAATAATATTGTTAAATTTATCATGTTAATGCCACCATCTTTTGTATCTAGAACCCTTGCAGCCTTTACATATTTATTTTTCATTGCATCTAGAATAGCTATTCTAAGGTCCTCACTAATTTCAAATTGTGGCATTTCATCAAAGATTTTGATGTCTGTGTTTTTAATGCTAAGATTCTTAGCTTTTGTAACATCAGTTGACAAAAATATAGTATTTTTAAATTCCGCATCTTTAAAATCAACACCGTCTAGATTCACAGAATCAAATATAGTATTTTCAAATATAGTATTTTTGAAATCACTGCCTTTTAGATTTGTTCCAATAAATTCGGCCCACTTAAAGGTACACTCAAAAAACACACATGATTTAAAATGCGCACCTCTAAAATTTACAAAATTAAAATTAGAGTTTGAAAAATCACTATTATAGCAATTGCTTCTCTCAAGATTTTTATACATAAAATTCTTACCTATTTTCTCTATGTTGTTGTAAATAAAATTACCTTTAACACTTTGATTCTTACCCATTTTTACCTCCATGGCAAATGCATTTATTTGCCTTACTTGATATTAGTATACTTTAAAAAAACTTCTAACCGATTTTAAGGTGGTTAGAAGTTTTTATATTCATTATAAATAGTATACACAATTTCAATAAAAGTCAATAATTTATTAAAAGAAAACTATCACATTTTTAAATACCTGAATATAATATTATGTACTCAACAATATTATATGGAGGATTAAATTGGAACAGAATGAAATGAGAAAAAAAACAAACTGCCCAACAATGAGTAATTGTATTCCACAAGAAACTATAATAGAAAATGTTAGATTAGCTGCAGCTTACGTTCCGTACCAAAAACTTTGCACGATTTTTGCGCCTTTAGAAGCACTTAAAAGAGGAACTGCTTTCCCAGAACTTTATAGTCCGTTTGAGGGGGAAAACAAAAAAAATAGTCCATTTGCATCAAGTAAAAAGGGGAGTACTTATGAAGACTAAAATGGAACTTTTAAAACTAATTGTTGCTTCAGAATTTATGAAAGATGACCTAGGTTTGTTTCTTAATACCCATCCAATGGATCAAGAGGCTCTTGCAAAATATAATTTTTATGTGATGGAATCAAGAGGATTAAGAGAAAGCTATGAGATGAATTACGGAATGTTGTCTGACAACTCGCTGAGCCCTTATCCATGGCAGTGGATAAATAATCCATGGCCTTGGGAAACTGATGCTAATTTCAAACTTGAAAGGGGGGATATGTAATTTATGTGGACATACGATAAGTTTTTACAGTATCCAGTGAAAATTAAAAATCCAAATCCTGCAATGGCGAAAATTATTATTACTCAATATGGCGGACCGGATGGTGAATTAGGTGCCTCATTAAGATATCTGAGTCAGCGCTTTTCTATGATTACGCCTCAAGCTATAACAACATGTACTGATATTGGTACGGAAGAATTGGCTCATTTAGAAATGGTAGGTGCTATGGTTAGGCAGCTAATGAAAGGTGCCAGTCTTGAAGAAATTGAAAAAGGAGGTATGAGTGGCTATTATGTAGATCACGGTAGAGGAGTATACCCTGTAAGTGCTTCAGGAGTACCCTTTAATGCTTCTTATCTTCAATCAAAAGGGGATCCAATTGTAGATCTTACTGAAAACTTAGCAGCAGAGCAAAAAGCAAGGGCAACTTATGAGTATCTAATAAACATGGCAGATGACCCTGATGTATTAGATCCATTGAAGTTTCTACGAGAAAGAGAAATTGTTCACTATCAAAGGTTTGGTGAATCTCTTAGGATTGTTCAAGATTACTTGCAGGAACCTCGTTTGTTTACAATGAGATAGTGAATTATAAGTACACATATAAATGATAATAAAGCTTAGGATTGTGAAAACAATCCTAAGCTTCAGACCGTTGACAAACATAAAATGTAAAACACTCTAATTTAAAATTGGAGTGTTTTTTCATATTCAAAAAGGATTTTAGGACATCAATGTCGAATATATATAGTATACAAACTTTATAATTCGGAGGGCATTATTATGATTAATGAAAAGAACTTCACACAACAAAAACTAGAAATGGTGTATTTAGAAGATTTAGTTCCTAAAGACCATATTCTGAGAAATATAGATAAATACATGGATTTCTCTTTTATAAGAGAACTGACTAAAAAATATTACTGCTTAGATAATGGAAGACCTGGCGTAGATCCTATTATACTTTTTAAAATGCTGTTTATTGGGTACTTATTTGGAATAAAATCTGAACGACAACTTGTAAAGGACATTGAAGTAAATGTGGCTTATAGATGGTTTCTAGGACTAAGTCTTACTGATCCTATTCCAGATCATTCAACAATTAGCCAAAATAGACGTAGACGGTTTAAAGGTACAGATGTGTTTCAAAAAATATTTGACGAAGTAGTATTTAAGGCTATAAATCTTAAGATGGTAACCGGTAAAATACTTTACACAGATTCTACACACCTAAAAGCAAATGTTAATAAGCGAAAGCTTGTGAAAATTGAAGTTGAAAAAACGCCGAAAGAATATGTAGCTGAACTTAATAAAGCAGTGGAAGAAGATAGAATAAACCATGGTAAAAAACCTTTAAAAGAAAAAGAACCTGTTACCAAAATAAAAGAAACTAAAGTTAGCACAACCGACCCCGACAGTGGATATATGATGAGAGATGGCAAGCCGGAAGGCTTCTCATATTTAGATCACAGAACTGTCGATAGCAGACATAACATAATTACTGATGTGTATGTTACTCCTGGAAACATAAATGATGTTGATCCTTATATCGATAGATTAGATGTGCAAATAAAAAAGTTTAATTTTAACACAAAATATGTTGGTGCAGATGCTGGTTATGCTACAAATCTTATATGTAAAGAACTATATGAGAGGGAATTAAAATCTGTAATGGGATACCGTAGGTCTCCACATACAAAAGGAATGTACACAAAAAATAAATTCCAATATGTTAAAGAGCAGGACATTTACGTATGCCCTGACTTAAGGGCTTTACATTATAAAACGACAACAAGAGAAGGATATAAAGAATATGTTGGTAATGCAAAATATTGCGAGATATGTCCAAATAGAGCTCAATGCTTTTCTGCAAAAAGCAAGTTTAAAACTATTAGAAGACATGTTTGGGAAACGTATAAAGAAGATGTTGTAAAGTTCACCAGAACAGATAAAGGCAGAAATATATATAGAAGAAGAAAAGAAACTATAGAGCGAAGCTTCGCAGATTCAAAACAACTGCATGGGCTTCGCTATTGCCATATGCGTGGATTAGAAAATGTGCAAGAGCAGTGTCTGCTTACAGCAGCAGTGCAGAATATGAAAAAGATAGCTAGCCTGCTATCTTTACTGTTTTTTGATTTTCTAACTAAGAAGATAGTTGTTATTTTAAATTTATCCATAACTCAAAATGCTATCGCATAATTGCATGCAAAAAGCCCAGTATAATAAAAAAATTATACTGGGTTTGTAAACAACCTGAAGCTTAGGATTGTGAAAACAATCCTAAGCTTTTAATTTATAAAAAAATGGCGGTTGACTTCCATATACAAAGATGGTAAAATCTTAACAGAATTATGAACAAATTATTAACGGAAATCATTAAACACATTTATAAGTATAAATAACCAAAAATAAGTTGAATGAATATTTATGCTTTAGTTTTATTGTTATGCATTGTAAATTAGATAAATGCGAATATATATACAAACAATCTGACGTTTTAATTTATCAAGGGGAGATGTATGTAGTATTATTGCGCAAAATAGAGATTTTCATAACCATATAGTGATAATTCAGGAGCAAAGCTAATGATCAAGATATATATGCAATTACAGTGAAATAATGGGGTTCCCTTATAAAATCGTACACTTTATAATGATAGTATAAATAAAAATGAATAGGAGGCCAAGTTAAATGGAATCATTTATAAATGTAACTTCTGAAATAGGAAAACTTAATAAAGTAATGCTACATAGACCCGGTAGAGAAATAGAAAATTTAGTACCAAATCTTCTTGAAAGATTACTTTTCGATGATATTCCTTATTTAGAAGTAGCGCGAAAAGAACATGACATATTTGCAAAAATATTAAAAGAAAACGATGTGGAAGTTCTCTATTTAGAAGAACTTGTAACAGAGGCTTTGAATGAGGATCAAACAAAAAAAATATTTTTACAACAGTTTTTATATGAAAGCCACATTAGTAATAAAGAAATATATAAATCTCTTTATGATTATTTAATGTCAAAGCCTACAAGAGAAATGATTGATATACTTATGGCTGGAGTTAGAAAAAACGAAATAGCTGTTAAGGAGATTCATTCTCTAAGAGGATTAATAGGAACTCAGTATCCATTCTACTTAGATCCTATGCCTAATCTTTACTTTACTCGCGATCCAGGTGCTTCAATTGGAAATGGTATTACTATAAATACTATGCAAACTGAAGCTCGAAGACGTGAGACTTTGTTCCTAGAATTTATTCATGAATATCATAGATCCTTCAAACAAAATGAAGTGCCCCTTTGGTATGATAGAAGCCTTCCAAGTAATATCGAAGGTGGGGACGAACTTATATTATCTGCCACAACCCTTGCAATAGGATGTAGTCAAAGAACTTCCCCTGAAGCTATAGAAGTTGTAGCAAGAAACTTGTTTGAAAAACATACTACTTTTGAAAAAGTATTAGTATTAGAAATTCCATCTAGTAGAGCATTTATGCATCTTGATACTGTATTTACTATGGTTGATTATGATAAATTTACAATACACCCAGAGATAGAAGGACCACTTAATGTTTTCGAAATTACAAAAGGTGTCAATGGACAATTAAATATTAAGCAAGAAAAAGATATATTGCAAAATGTATTAAAATCTGCATTAAAAGTGACCTCTGTTGATTTAATAAGATGTGGCGGTGGTGACGCTATTGTAGCAGCAAGAGAGCAATGGAACGATGGATCAAACACTCTAGCTATTGCACCAGGAAAAGTTATAACTTATGAACGAAATTATGTTACTAATGAAATTTTATCAAAACATGGTGTAACAGTACTCACAATGCCAAGTGCTGAACTTTCTAGAGGAAGAGGCGGCCCAAGATGTATGAGTATGCCACTAAATAGAGATAACTTATAAAAACAATATAATAACAACAATATTAGGAGGAATTTATTATGTTTAACTTAAGAAACAGAAACTTTTTAACTTTGATGGACTTTACTCCAAATGAAATAAACTACTTTTTAGATTTAGCTAGAGATTTAAAAAGAGCTAAGTATGCAGGTACAGAACAACAGAAATTAAAAGGTAAAAATATTGCGCTAATATTTGAAAAGAGCTCTACAAGAACAAGATGTGCTTTTGAAGTAGGAGCACTAGACCAAGGAGCTCATGTAACTTACCTTGGACCTACAGGAACTCAAATTGGTAAAAAGGAATCTGTAGCAGATACAGCTAGAGTTCTTGGAAGAATGTATGATGGAATAGAATATAGAGGATATGGTCAAGAAATAGTTGAAGAACTAGCAAAATATGCAGGAGTTCCTGTATGGAACGGATTAACAACTGAAGACCACCCAACACAAATTCTTGCAGATTTTTTAACTATAAAAGAACACTTTGACAAACCATTAAGCGACATTGTGTTTGTATATGCAGGAGATGGAAGAAACAACATGGCAAATGCATTGATGATAGGTGCTGCTAAAATGGGTATGGACTTTAGAATCGTATCACCAAAGAGCTTGTTCCCAGAAACAGCATTAGTTTCAAAATGTAATGAAATTGCTAAAGAAACAGGAGGAAAAATTACTATTACAGATAGCGTGGCTGCAGGAGTTAAAAATGCAGATGTAATCTACACAGACGTATGGGTTTCTATGGGCGAAGCAGACGAAGTATGGGCATCAAGAATAGAACTATTAAGACCATACCAAGTTAATATGGAAATGCTTAATAAGACAGGTAATAAAAACGTTAAATTCATGCACTGCCTACCAGCTTTTCATGATTTAAAGACACTTGTAGGTAAAGATATATTTGAAAAATATGGTCTTGAAGGTTTAGAAGTTACAGATGAGGTATTTGAAAGTACACATTCTATAGTATTTGATGAAGCAGAAAACAGAATGCATACAATCAAAGCAATTATGGTTGCTACACTTGGAAACTAGCCTAAAATAATTATAAAATTAATTGGTGAGGGCAATATTATTGCTCTCACCAATTTAAAATATTGCTTATACATTAATCAAAAGGAGATTATAAAATGTCAGATAGATCAAAAAAACTAGGGTTGTTTTCACTAACAGCATTAGTTATTACGTCCTCAATAGGTGCTGGTATATTTAGTATATCTAGTGATTTAGTATCTGGTGCTGCAGCAGGACCTGCAATTATTGCATGGATAATTGTTGGTTTTGGTGTTTTAATGTTATCGTTATCTTTTAACAATTTATTATTAAAAAAGCCTGAATTAAATGGCATATTCAGCTATGCAGAAGATGGTTTTGGAAAATTTGGAGGTTTTATTAGTGGATGGGGATACTGGTTATCATCTTGGCTTGGCAATGTAGCCTTTGCCACAATGCTTATGAGTATACTTTCCTACTTCTTTCCTGTCTTTGGAAATGGTCATAATATACCATCAATTATCGGTGCAAGCGTTTTTATATGGTTACTTACTTACATAGTTAATAGAGGAGTTGAAGAAGCCGCTGTTATAAATACACTAGTTACCTTATTTAAATTAATACCAATCTTTTTATTCATAGTAATAGGTATTATAGCTTTTAAGGTGGATTTATTTACATATCATTTTTGGGGAAACATATCTACTAATTTTAAAATATCAGATATATTCGTGCAAGTTAAAAGTTGTATGATGGTAATGATGTGGGTTTTTGTCGGTATAGAAGGGGCCTCAATGTTATCTTCTCGTGCTAATAAGAAATCTGAAGCAGGCAGGGCAACTGTACTAGGACTATTAGGTTTATTAATTATTTATGTTTTAGCTTCTATGATTCCTTATGGTCTTATGAGTAAAGAGCAACTAGTAAATTTACCAACTCCTACAATGGCGTATATCTTAAAAGATATTGTTGGGCCATGGGGAGCTACATTCATAAACATAGGTTTAATAATATCTATTTTAGGTTCATGGTTATCGTGGACAATGTTACCCGCTGAAACCACTCTTTTAATGGCACGTGCAAACCTACTGCCGAAAAAATTTGGTGAAGTAAATAAAGCCGGTGCGCCTACTTTTTCCTTAATTATCACGGCGGCTTTAACTCAATTATTTATTTTCACTTTATTATTTACAGATAAAGCATATCAGTTTGCTTATTCAATGGGTACTGCTGCAATATTAATATGTTATTTATTCGTTGGAATGTATCAATTTAAAATATCTTATATCGACAGACATAAAAAAGGTGAAATAAAACAAATAATCATAGGTTTAATTACAGTGATTTTTGAAATTTGGGGAATTTTAGCTTCAGGAATAAACTATACTCTGCTTTGTCTTTTGGCTTATATTCCTGGGATTGCGTTTTTTGTAATGGCTAGAAAAGAAAATGGTGAAAAGAAATTACTAACAAAAAAACAATTTGTATTAACTTCTTTGATCGTTATTGGATCAATATATGTTATTTATCTATTAGCAATAAGTAAAATTACTATTTAAATTGTTGAAAAGAGGTTTTTAATATGAAAATTGCAAATTTTGGCGTTGAAGAATGGTTAAATGTTTGGGAAAATGATGCTATCTATGATATAGCAGGAAGCTCAATAGCTTCATTTTCATTAGAAGAAATAATATCTATAGATGGGACAACCCCAGAGGAATTTTTCCATGGACTATTAAATACAAAAATGAACTATGGATGGATAGAAGGGTCCCCAGAGTTTAAAAAAGAGGTTAGTAAATTATATAAAAATGTTCCAGCTGAAAATATTCTACAAACTAATGGAGCAACTGGCGCAAATTTATTAGCTTTATATTCATTAATTGAGCCAAATGATCATGTGATTGCCATGCATCCTAGCTATCAACAATTATATGAGATTCCAAGGTCTTTTGGTGCTGAAGTGGAGTTTTGGGAAATTTATGAGGATAATGACTGGCTACCTAAGTTAGACGAATTAAAAAAATTAATGCGTCCAAATACAAAATTAATTTGTTTGAATAATGCAAATAATCCTACTGGAACTATTTTTGATGATAACTTTCTAAAAGAAATAGTTAAGATTGCGGATGCTGTGGGTGCTTACATTTTAGTTGATGAAGTATATAAACCTTTAGATTCTGACATTTCTGTTTCATCAATAGTAGACCTATATGATAAAGGGATTTCTACAAATAGTCTATCAAAAACATATTCAGTTCCAGGAATACGTGTTGGTTGGATTGCTAGCAATAAAGAATTAGCAGATTCATTTAGGAAGTATCGTGATTACACTATGATTTGCGCAGGTGTTTTTGATGATTATCTAGCTGTTCATGTATTAAAAAATAAAGAATTAGTCCTAGATAGAAATAAAAAAATTATCCATGCGAATTTAGAAATTGTTAAGAAATGGATCGAAAATGAACCTCGCGTTTCATTAGTGTTTCCGAAATATGTTTCTACATCATTTATAAAATTAGATATACCTGTTGATGTTGAACAATTCTGCATAGATATTTTAAAAGAAAAAGGAGTTCTTTTAGTTCCAGGCAATCGTTTTGATGTTCCGGGTCATGCTAGGTTAGGATATTGTTCGCATTCAAATATATTAATAAATGGATTAAAAGAGCTATCTGCTTATTTAAAAAAGTTTGATAAATAAGCTATTCTAAAATAATTTATACCTACAAAGTTAATATATTTTACAAATAAAAAAGTTTACATGGAAGTCATAAGATGAAAATACTTACGGCTTACATGTAAACTTTTTTATTAGTTTATTGAGGATTTATGTGTTCCAATTTAACGACTACTTGATTTACTAAAATACAGCTACCCAAACTAATGCTGCAAGTACTGCTCCAACTATTGGGGCAAGTACTGGAATCCATGAATACTCCCAATCAGAGTCTCCTTTACCGGCTATTGGTAATATTGCATGAGCAATTCTTGGTCCTAAATCTCTTGCTGGATTTATTGCATATCCCGTTGGTCCTCCTAAAGAAAGTCCTAAACCCAAAATTAATCCTCCAACAACAAATGTTGGTAAACCTGCAGCAGCTGTAACACCACCTATACCTAATATAACAAAAACCAATACAAATGTTCCGATTACTTCGGTTAAAAAATTTGAAGAATACTTTCTAATTGCTGGTCCTGTACAAAATACTGCGAGTTTTCCAGCCTGGTCATCTGTTGCCTTCCAGTGTTCTAAGTATGTAAGCCATACTAGTGTAGCTCCAGCCATAGCTCCTAACATTTGGGCTATAACATAACCAGGCACTTGCGCCCAGGAAAATTTTCCAGCAACAGCTAAAGCAATAGTAAGCGCTGGGTTAAAGTGAGCACC
This sequence comes from Clostridium sp. CM041, assembly GCF_055081035.1. NCBI lineage: Bacteria > Bacillati > Bacillota > Clostridia > Eubacteriales > Clostridiaceae > Clostridium > Clostridium sp. CM041. The sequence continues at coordinate 807,185 of NZ_CM143648.1, read as the reverse complement.
GCTTATTGCACCAAAAATGAACGCTGGCAACATAACGGCCATTGCCCAACCAGATGCAATTACAATCCATCCGCTATTTTGAGACTTACTTTTGTTTAATACACTGCCTGCAACTACACCGTCTCCTAAAAGAATAAGTATCATAGTACCAAAAAATTCAGCTAATAGTTTTGATGACATTTTATTTTCCCCCTAATTTTCGAATATCTTTATAATGAAATGTATTGTATTGCATCTATATTTGAATACATTTCATATCATATCATATTATAGCTTTATTTTCCTTATTTTGACCAATTTCTTGATCTTCCAATAGCTTTATGCCATCCTTTTAAAAGTTCTACTCTCTTTTCTTCTCCCATTTTTGGTTCAAAGGATCTTGATAGTGCCCAATTTTTCGCAATTTCCTCTTGATCTTTCCAATATCCAACTGCCAGTCCTGCTAAATAGGCAGCACCTAAAGCTGTTGTTTCAATTACTTTTGGTCTGTCAACTTGAACATCTAATATATCTGACTGAAATTGCATTAAGAAGTTATTAGCACATGCACCACCATCCACCTTTAATGATTTAAGTGTAATACCTGAATCTTCTTGCATAGCTTTTAATACATCATTTGTCTGATAAGCTAAGGATTCAAGTGCTGCTCGTATAAAGTGTTCTTTCTTAGTTCCGCGAGTTAAACCAACTATTGTTCCTCTTGCATATGGATCCCAATATGGAGCACCAAGTCCAACGAATGCTGGCACCATATATACGCCAGCTGTATCTTCAACAGCACAGGCATACTCTTCTGATTCAGGTGCGGTCTTTATCATTCTTAATTCATCTCTTAGCCATTGAATAGTTGCACCTGCAACAAATACACTGCCTTCAAGAGCGTAGTTAACTTTGCCATTAATGCCGTAAGCTATAGTTGTAAGTAAACCATTGTGGGAATCAACTGCTTTTTCACCAGTGTTCATTAATAAGAAGCAACCAGTACCATAAGTATTTTTAGCCGTTCCAGCTTGATAACAAGTTTGTCCAAATAGGGCAGCTTGCTGATCACCGGCTGCGCCAGCTATTGCAATTGGAGAACCAAATATTGAATTATCGGTGTATCCATAAACACAGCTTGATGGTTTTACTTCTGCAAGCATTGATTTTGGTATATCTAAAGTACTAAGTATTTCATCGTCCCATTTCAATTCATGAATGTTGTATAGAAGTGTTCTTGAAGCATTTGTATAATCTGTTACATGAACCTTTCCATTTGTTAATTTCCAAATTAACCATGAATCAATAGTACCAAATATTAAATTACCTTTTTCAGCCTCGTCTCTAGCACCAGAAACATTATCAAGTATCCATTTAACTTTTGTTCCAGAAAAATAAGCATCGAGTATAAGTCCAGTTTTATCGCGTACTACTTTATCAAAGCCTACAGTCTTTAATTCATCACACATGCCAGCAGTTCTTCTACATTGCCAAACAATTGCATTGTATACAGGAATTCCAGTGTTTTTATTCCAAACCACTGTAGTTTCTCTTTGATTAGTAATACCAATAGCGGAGATATCTTTTGCTGTGGCACCAATTTTAGCCATAGCTTCTTGTGCCATACCTAATTGAGTAGCCCAAATTTCCATAGGATCATGCTCAACCCAACCTGGACTCGGAAATATTTGTGTAAACTCTTTTTGAGCTACACTTGCAATAAGTCCTTCTTTGTTAAATAAAATGCATCTTGAACTTGTTGTTCCTTGGTCTAGTGCCATTACATACTTAGCCATAATTTGTACGCTCCTTTTTCGATTTAATAGTAATCGTTTACTTGATAATTTATGGAAACACGATATTATATTAATATAATATCGTGAATTCTTAATTTAGTTGTTCTAAGTAATATTATATCACTTTAACGTTCTTAGTTGCTATAATATTTACGCCCGTGTCAAGTACGTTTTCTATAATCACATCACCTATAGAAATAGGAGCTTTTACTATAACATTTTTTAATGATCTTACGCAGTCATAAATCATATCCTTTGGAATATCTCTCTCAGTTTTAACAGGAAGTATCTCATTTTCTCCACCTGAAACTAAAACAGAGGATGTAACGACTCTTGTTGGATTAGTGCATTCTTTCTTGCCGTAGGTTTCTCCAATCTTACAGGTATTTCCCTTAACGCTAATAACTTCTTTGCCCTCAAGCGCTACCACAAGAGCACAACCTATTGGACAGCCTATACATGTTAATTCCCTTGTACTCATAGTTAACTACTCCTTTTCTACCTTTATGGTAATCTTTTTACAGTTACTATATTTATCAAAAACTGCTTTAGTTAATTTAACGCTTTCCATTTCGCCTGGTGTAAGAATCTTTTTCTTTAAATGCATTTCGCGCACATCATCAAAATAAACAGATATATAAGCAGATTTATGTACCTCACCAACCCTAAATCTAACATCTATTATGTTATCGATATTTTCAGGATTGATAGTACTTGGTACTGTATACCTAACTCCATCTGTCGCGAAAATCTCAATACTATTTCCTGCATGGTAAATTCCTTTTATATAATCAGAAGCATTTCTACCAGCAGTGTAGCTTTCAGTGGTTACATTATCTACTAAATCATGAACGTGAAGCACATTGCCACAGGTAAATATTCCAGAAATGCTCGTCTGCATGCTTTCATCTACCTCAGGACCCCCAGTAACTCTGGAAAGTTTAACATTAGCTTTTCTAGAAAGTTCATTTTCGGGTAGAAGACCAACAGATAAGAGTAATGTATCACAAGCTATGTATTCCTCAGTTCCCTTAATTGGTTTTCTATGGTCATCAACTTTAGCTATAGTAACTCCGCAAAGTCTATCATGCCCATGTATATCTGTTATAGTGTGGCTTAATTTTAAAGGAATATTAAAATCATCTAAGCATTGTACAATATTTCTCTTAAGTCCACTTGAATGAGGCATTAGTTCTACACAAGCCTTTACCTTTGCACCTTCGAGGGTCATTCGTCTTGCCATTATAAGTCCGATATCTCCAGAACCAAGTATTACTACTTCTTTTCCTGGCATTAGACCCTCAACATTAACATATTTTTGAGCTGTTCCAGCTGTATAAATACCTGCGCATCTTGCACCTGGTATGTTTAAAGCTCCTCTTGGTCTTTCTCTGCATCCCATTGCAAGTATAATTGCTTTTGCCTGGAGCTCCAAGATACCATCTTCTGTATTTACAGCAGTAACTTGTTTACTATCATTTACATCTAGAACCATGGTATTTAGTTTATACTCGATATTAAGTGCAATAACCTTATCAATAAATCGTTGAGAATACTCAGGACCAGTAAGTTCTTCTTTAAATGTGTGAAGACCAAAACCATTATGAATACATTGATTGAGAATACCACCTAATTGATTATCTCTTTCTATAATTAAAATGCTGTTTATCCCTTGATCCTTTGCAGAAACTGCAGCTGCAAGGCCTGCTGGACCTCCACCAATTATGATTAAATCATATTCTTGCATATATATTCCTCCAATTTATAAAGATTGTTTATTTTTGCCAGTGAGCAGTATAGAATTTTCGCCTGATTTTGTAATGGCGCATCGTGGTATATTAAGTTCTCTTGAAAGAATATCTACAACTTTTGTTGCACAAAAGCCCGATTGGCATCTCCCCATTCCAGCTCTTGTCCTTCGTTTAACTCCATCAAGTGTTTTTGCTCCAAGAGGTCTTCTTATAGAGTCTATAATTTCACCTTCTGTTACAGTTTCACACCTACAAACAATTGTTCCATATTCAGGTATTTCCTTGATTATTTTTTTTCGCTCATCGTTTGACATTTCTCTAAATTTTCTTGTACCTTTTCGTATAGGGTTGAATTTCACATTTTCCTGCGGTGCTAATTTTTCTGTTACTATATCAGCTACCATTACAGCAATACTTGGAGCACTAGTTAAACCTGGAGAATCAATTGCTGCTACATTAATAAAGTTCTTAGCGTCTTCTGCTTCCTCAATTATAAAATCATTTCCCGCGCATTTTGATCTATTCCCTGCAAAAGAAGTTATAACCATATTCATAGGAAGTGGCATTTGGATACTTAATTGAGCATTTAAAACGATATCATCGATGCCTTCGCGAGTTGTACTAAGATCAGTTTTGTTATCTTGATCTACAGCATTAGGTCCAATTAGAAGGTTACCATCAACAGTAGGGGTAACTAAAACTCCTTTTCCAAGTTTAGTTGGAAGTTGAAAAATAGTTTTTGTAACTAAATCTCTGCAAGCTTTATCAAATAAGACATATTCTCCTAGCGTGGGAAGTATTTCAAATTTGTTATTGCTTACCATATTATTAATTTCATCCGAAAATAAACCGGCTGCATTTATTACTACTTTTGTTTCAATGTCGCCTTTATTAGTTTTTATAACGTAACAACTTTGTTTTTTTTCTATATTAAGGACCTCAGTTCCAAATTCAAATTCGACGCCATTGGTGTATGCGTTTTCAGCCATAGCAATAGTCATTTCATATGGGCAAACAATTCCTCCTGTTGGAGCATATAATGCACCGACACAGCTCAATGTTACATTAGGTTCCATTTCTCTAACTTGATCTCCATCAAGAATAGCTAAATTAGGTACTCCATTTTTTTCACCTTGTTCAAGTAATTTTTTAAGATCATTCATGTGTTTCTCGTCAAAGCACAGAACCAATGATCCATTCCTCTTAAATGGGAAATCTAATTCCTTTGCAAGCTTTGTATACATTTCATTACCTTTTGCGTTTAATTTTCCCTTAATAGTACTTGGATTAGCATCATACCCTGCATGTACTATTGCACTATTTGCTTTTGTTGTACCAGAAGCAACATCACTAGATTTTTCAATAACACATGTTTTTAAATTATATTTAGATAGCTCTCTTGATACTGAGCAGCCAATAACGCCAGCACCAATAATAGTTACGTCAAACATTATCTTACCTCCTAAATGCAAATAAAAAGAGAACCTTGATTAATAGGTATAAAATACCCATACATCAAGGCTCTCTTTTCTCCGCCTTTACTTATTTAAGTACATACTAACATAATAATTAAAGAAGTACAAGTCCCAATTAAAAACATACATAATTTCGAAACAACAACAGAATGATGTGAATTTGCTTGAATGAGAAATGAGAATGTGATAGTATTTAATTAATTATATCTTATAAACCTAAATAAATTTTTGGAGGGTACATCATTGGAAAACCTAGAACAATTATTAATAGAGAACCCAGTTATTGCAGCCATACGAAATGAGCAGGATTTAAAAAAAGTGATTCTTAGTAATGTTCACATTGTGTTTGTCTTATATGGGAGCATAATAAATCTAAAGAAAACATGTGAGGACCTTAAAGAGGCGGGCAAAGTAGTATTTGTTCATGTGGACTTAATAGAAGGATTAAAGGCAGATTATGCAGGACTGCTTTTTCTAAAACAATGTGGAGAACCTTATGGAATTATAACTACAAGGGCAACAAATATAAAAAATGGGAGAAAACTAGGATTCTGCGCTATACAGAGAATATTTGCAGTAGATTCTTTGGCTTTAGAAACGGGAATAAGAAATATACAATCTGTAATTCCAGATGCTGTAGAGGTTATGCCCGGGGTTGCAAGTAAGATTATTAAAAACATAGGAAATGCAGTGAGAGTTCCAATTATAGCAGGGGGATTGATTCAAAATAAGAAGGATATAATGGAATCAATTAGCGCAGGAGCAATGGCTATTTCAACATCAAAACAAGAATTATGGAGCTTATCTGAAGAATAGTAAAGATGAGATTTTTTTATAGGAACATAAGTTGGTAATTAGTTATCAACTTATGTTCCTATAATTTTTGAGAAATAGACCATTGACAAACATGTTAACATGTTATATCATTTAAACATTAAAGAATTTGAAGATATTAATTTAAACTTTGTGAGGTGTTATTATTATGAAAAATATCATTATTAAGGAAATCAATAAAAAAGTATATTTTTATTTTAGCTGGGGCTATCGTTATTTTAGCGTTAGTTACTTTTTGTGCAAAAAAATATATATGGTTTTTTTTAATAATGAGTTTAGTAATAAAACTATGATACCAGCGTATGCTGATTTATAGAAAGTAAACTAAGTCTGTACGCAAGGAGGACTCATTATAAGGGTTCTTCTTTTTTTAGGGAAGACCCATTATAAGGGGTCTTCCTTTTTTTATAATCATTTATAAGTTGAATTATTTATTAAGACTAAAATCAAAATAAGGAGGAATTTAAATGGTAATCGTAATGAAATCAAATGCAAAACAAGATCAGATTATGAATATTAAGAAAAAGATTGAGGGGTTAGGTTGTGCCGTTCATTTCTCTAAGGGAGAAAACAATTGTGTTTTAGGACTCGTTGGAGATACAAGTGCAATAAACGCAGGCCAGATTGAAGCGGAGGAATGTGTTGATAATGTTATGAGAGTTCAAGCTCCTTACAAAAGGGCTAATAGACTTTTCCATCCTGATGATTCATTAATAAAGGTAGATAACAGAACAATAGGAGGAAAAGAACTAGCAATAATTGCAGGGCCTTGCGCTGTTGAAAGTGAAGAGCAATTGATAACTATTGCAAAAGATGTAAAGCTAGCAGGAGCTAATTTCCTAAGGGGAGGAGCTTATAAACCTAGAACTTCTCCATACAGTTTTCAAGGAATGGAGGAAGAAGGTCTAAGGATATTATTAGAAGCAAAAAAAATAACGGGGCTTCCAATAGTAACTGAAGTTATGAGTGTTGAGCTAGTTGAGAAAATATCGCAATATGCTGATGTACTTCAAATTGGAGCTAGAAATATGCAAAACTTCGACCTTTTAAAGGAAGTAGGGAGATGTAATAAGACAATACTTTTAAAGAGAGGTATGAGTGCAACAATTGAAGAACTTCTTATGTCTGCGGAGTATATAATGTCTGAAGGAAATCAAAATGTAGTTTTATGTGAAAGAGGAATTAGAACCTTTGAAACTTTCACAAGAAACACCTTAGATTTAAGTGCAATTCCAGTGATTAAGAGGCTTAGTCACTTGCCGGTTATAGTTGATCCAAGTCATGCCGCTGGTAAATGGTGGATAGTAGAGTCACTTGCAAAAGCAGCTATAGCAGTTGGAGCAGATGGCCTTGAAATTGAGGTTCATAACGATCCTACTAATGCATTGAGTGATGGACAACAATCATTAAAACCGGAGAAATTTGAGGATCTTGTAAATTCCATAAGAGTAATTGCAAAAACGCAAAATAGAATAGTTTAAGAGGTGGTAAATTTGGATTGTACTGAATTTAATTTTACAATTGTAGGATTAGGACTTATAGGTGGATTCCTTGCTATGGCACTAAAAGAATTAAGACCTAAAAAAATCTAGGCTATTGACATTGATAAAGATGTTTTAGATATAGCTGAGAAAATGAGTATTATTGATAAAGGATATACAAGTCCAGAAATACCACTTAGTAATTCAAATATTGTGATACTTGCGGTTTATCCTTAGCAAAATCGAAGACTTTGAAAACAATATAAAGGAAATAAAAGATACAATAGTAAATCATGATAAAGCTTTTCTAAAGAAAAGGTTTGAGAATGCAACTAATAAGAGAAAGGAGATAAGTAAGGGTGTATAGTATAGAAGTTAGAGCTTCTAGCAGAAGCTATCCAATATACATTAAGAATGGATTACTAGAGGGAATTGGAGCAGAGGTTAAGAAGATATATAAAGGAAGAAAAATAGCTGTAGTAACAGATTCTAATGTTAATGGAATTTATGGGCAAAAGCTTATTAGGTCATTAAAAGGGTCAGGATTTGAAACTTTTAAAATTGTTGTAAAAGCTGGTGAAGAAAGCAAGTCATTCGAAACTCTTTTAGAGGTGTATGATAAACTTTTAGATTTTAAGATAAACAGAGGAGATATTATAATTGCCTTAGGTGGTGGAGTTGTTGGAGATATGACTGGTTTTGCAGCCGCAACTTTTTTAAGAGGGATTCCACTCATACAAATTCCAACTACATTACTAGCACAGGTGGATAGTAGTGTAGGTGGTAAGGTTGCAGTAGATTTGCCTCGTGGAAAGAACCTCGTGGGAAGTTTTTATAGCCCTACAGCAGTTTTTATTGATCCATTACTGCTTGGAACACTTAATGACAAGTTTTTTAGTGATGGAATGGGTGAAGTTATAAAATATGGAGCAATAAAAGATAGTGAGCTATTTTATACATTAATGAATTATGAAAACAAAGAAGCCCTTTTAAAAGAGATAGATAAAATCATTTATACTTGCCTTAGTATTAAGGCCGCTATTGTTGAAGATGATGAGTTGGATACTGGGGGCAGAATGTTATTAAACTATGGTCATACCATCGGTCACGCAATTGAGCAATTCTTTAATTTTGAGGTGTATTCCCATGGAGAAGCAGTGTCAATGGGGATGTATTCTATAACAAAACTAGGAGAAGAACTAGGAATGACTAAAACTGGAACAGCAAGTGCTATAAAAGACATTTTAATTAAGTATAATTTGCCTTGGATGTTACCTGAAATAAAAAGTGAGAATATAATTAAGACTATTAGTCATGATAAGAAAAACATTGGGGAATCCATGAATTTCATATTAATAGAATCCATTGGAAATAGTTTTATTGAAAAAATTAATGAAGCTAATATTAAGGGTTATCTGCAAAAAATTCTTAAATAATTATTATATTGAATTGAGGTGTTCGTCGATGAAGTCAGTTATAATTCAACCTTTTTCTTTGAATGGAAAAGTCAAAATTCCGCCTTCAAAATCATTATCCCATAGAGCGGTTATAGCTGCAGGATTAAGTAATGGGGAATGTGCCATTAATAATATTAGTATGTCTGAGGATATAATAGCTACTTGTGAAATAATGGAGAAACTTGGAGTTAAGATTAAACAATTCCCAAACAATCTTGTGGTATGTGGAAAAGGTAAGCTTCAGCTTGCATGCGGTGGAACTTTGAGAAGCGAGCTACAATGCAATGAAAGTGGATCAACACTACGTTTTTTAATTCCTATAGCAATTTTAACTGGAGAAAAAATAATCTTTAAAGGGAAGTCCAAACTAGTACAAAGAACACTTAAACCTTATTATGAAATTTTTGATAAGCAGAATATAAAGTACACTACTAACAATGGGTGTCTTCCTTTAACAATACACGGGAGCCTTAAACCTGGGATTTTTGAACTAAGAGGAGATGTAAGCTCTCAGTTCATTACCGGTCTTATTTATGCGCTGCCTCTATTAAATGGAGAGTCAACGATTAAAATTACTAGTTGCATAGAATCTATTGGGTACATAGATTTAACCCTAAATGTGCTTTCTAAGTTTGGGATAAAGGTAGAAAATAATAATTATAGAGAATTTAAAATAAAAGGAAATCAACATTTCATGAAAAGAGATTATACAGTTGAAGGCGATTTTTCTCAAGCTGCATTTTACCTTGCTGCTGGTGTTTTAGGTGGAGAAATTGAATGCATTGATTTAAATATGGAATCACTTCAAGGAGACAAAGTAATATTGGACATAATTAAAAATATGGGCGGAAAGATTACTATTGAAGATGGTATTATAAGAGCTTCAAAATCAGATTTAAAAGGTACCGTTATTGATGCATCACAATGTCCTGACCTTGTACCAATTGCTGCGGTGCTTGGTGCTTTAAGCGATGGAACAACAGAGATCATTAATGCTGCTAGAGTTAGAATAAAAGAATCTGATAGATTAAAAGCTATAGCAACAGAGCTAAATAAAATTGGAGCAGAGGTTATTGAAAGAGAGGATTCACTTCTAATTCATGGTAAACCATGGCTTAAGGGCGGAATTGTAAGCAGTTGGAATGATCATAGAATAGCTATGGCTATGGCAATTGCTTCAATTAGATGCACGCAGAAGCTCACAATTGAGGATAGTGGGGCAGTGAAAAAATCCTATCCAGAGTTTTATGAGGATTTTAAGGGGTTAGGAGGAAAAGTTAATGAGCGGACAATGGGGTAAAAAAGTAAAGTATTCCATATTTGGAGAATCGCATGGAAGAGGAATAGGAATAATTATTGATGGGTTACCGCCAGGTATAAAGCTTGATATGGATTTTATTAATAGTGAAATGCAAAGACGCGCTCCAGGACGAGATGAATTTTCAACTAAAAGAAAAGAAGGTGATAAATTTGAAATACTAAGTGGATATTTTAATGGATATACCACAGGGACACCTCTTTGTAGCGTTATTTTTAATGAAAATCAAAATTCGAAGGATTACGATAAGTTAAAGGATTTAGTAAGACCGGGTCATGCTGATTTTACAGGAAAGGTTAAATATTCAGGCTTTAACGATTATAGAGGTGGCGGCCATTTCTCAGGAAGAATTACAGCACCACTTGTTTTTGCAGGTGCTGTTGCGAAACAGATACTTTTTGATAAGGGAATCGAAATAGGAAGTCACATTTTAAGTATTGGGAATGTGTTTGATAGTTATTTTGATGGAGTCAATTTAAAGAAACAGATATTAGCAGATATTCTAAAGAAAGATTTTCCTGTAATTGATGATTCAAAGGGAAAAGAAATGAAGAACATTATATTAAAGGCGAAGGAAGAAACAGATTCGGCTGGAGGTATAATTGAAGCTACTATATTAAATGTGCCTTGTGGACTGGGGGAACCATTCTTTGATTCTATAGAGAGCAATTTAGCTCAATTACTATTTTCTGTGCCTGCAGTTAAGGGTGTAGAATTTGGAATGGGCTTTCAAATAACAAAACTTCGGGGAAGCGCATCAAATGATGTACCGTGCATTAAAAATGGGAGTGTATTGACGAAAACTAACAATAATGGTGGAATTAATGGTGGTATTTCTAATGGAATGCCGATAGTTTTTAGGGTAGCTATGAAACCAACACCTTCTATTGCAAAAACTCAAGATACCATTGATATGGTGACTTGTGAAAATTCGGAAGTATCTGTTGCAGGAAGGCATGACCCTTGCATAGTTTTAAGAGCGCTAGCAGTGATAGAAGCTTGCGCTGCAATGAGTATTTTAGATTTTATTTGAAGGATGTGCTTTAATGAGTAAATTAGATGATTTTAATATAGATAATTTAAGAAGTGAAATTGATAAAATTGACTCAAGCCTTGTATCATTATTTGAAAAGCGTATGGAAGTAGTTTTAAAGGTAGCTGAATATAAAAAAAATAATCATATAGAAGTTTTAAATAAGGCTAGAGAAGAAATAGTTATAAAGAAGAATTTAGACTTAGTTAAAAATAAAAATTTGTTTTCAGAGGTAGAAGAATTTTTCAAATCCGTTATGGAAATAAGTAGAGGGTTTCAAAACAAAAATTTAAATCGGGAGGGGGCTTTTGCTACTGAGAAAAAGCTTACAGTTGGGTTTTATGGCGTAACAGGTTCCTTTAGCGAACAAGCCTTAAAGGGATATTTCGGTGAAAATGTGGACTCAAAAGCAATAAGTGAGTTTGAAGATATATTTTTGCAATTGAAATATGGGAAGATAAATTATGGTGTTATCCCTATAGAAAATTCTTCCACAGGAACAATATCCGCGGTTTATGACCTTCTAAATAAATATAATTTTTATATAACAGGGGAAAAATATCTTAAAATAAGCCAAAACTTAATGGGAATTAGAGGATCAACATTAGATGATATCAAAGAGGTTTACTCTCATCCACAGGGATTAGAGCAAAGTATGGAATTTTTAAAAGGCTACAAGCAGTGGAAGTTAGTTCCCTATAACAGTACTGCAAAAAGTGCGCAGTTAGTTAAAGATAGACAGGACAAAACCTTGGTAGCCATAGCTAGCGCTAAGGCAGCGGAAATATACAACCTTGAGATTTTGCAGAAAAATGTAAATTCAAATGCAACAAATATGACTAGGTTTGTTGTTATTGGTAAAGAGATGGAGTCAACTAGCGGAAACAATAAAACAAGCTTAGTTTTATCAACTACCCACAAGGCAGGTTCGCTCTATCATGTTTTAAAGCATTTTGAAGAAAATGGTATAAACCTTATGAAAATTGAATCTAGACCAATAAAGGATAAGCCATGGGAATATTTCTTTTACATAGATTTCCACGGAAACATAGATGAAGATAAAATTATATCTTCAATTAAGTTAATTAAAAAGAATAGCCGTTATTTTAAAATATTGGGCAATTATAAAAGTGAAATGATTGACAATGAATAAATGATATTAGTAAGTTTTACTTAAGAAATGAGGGGGAGTTATGTCAGAGTTATATGGTTTACTTGGAGAAAAACTATCACATAGTGTTTCGCCGCAAATACATTCAATGGTATTTAATAAATTGAATATGAAGGGTTATTATCATCTCTTCGAATTTAAAAGCAAAGATCTGAAAGCGGCAATGGCCGGATTTAATGTTATTAAACCAAGAGGTATTAATGTAACTATTCCTTATAAAATTAAGGTTATGGAATTACTTGATGAGGTTAGCATAGAAGCAAAAGCGATAGGAGCTGTAAACACCCTAAAGTTTGAGGAAAACAAAACTATTGGATACAACACAGATTACTTTGGAATTGGAATGCTTTTCAATAAGTATGGTATTGAAGTGAAAAATAAAAAAGCAACAATACTTGGCAACGGTGGAGTAGCAGTTACTGTGGTTCAATATTTATTAAATAAGGGAATAACTGAAATTACTGTAGTTACAAGAGATATCTCAAGGATTAAGGAAAACAGCAAATTTAATGGTTGTAAATTGATTTCTTATAATGAAATTCAAGGGCTTAAAGAGTCAGATATAGTGGTAAACTGTACACCACTTGGAATGTATCCTAATTTGGACAATTCTCCAATTGAAAAGAAACATATTGGTAAATTTGGCGCCGCTGTGGATATGATCTACAATCCTAAGGAAACCCTATTTTTAAAGTATGCGAAGGAGACGGGTTTAAAAGCAGTTAATGGTCTTTATATGCTAGTTGGCCAGGCAATTGCTGCTCAGGAAATCTGGAATGATATTAAGATCCCAAAGATAATAATTGATGAAATTTATGATGAGCTAGAAAAGGGAGTAGAAAATTAAAAGATGAAAAATATAGTTTTAATTGGGATGCCCGGTTGTGGTAAAAGTGTCATTGGAGAAATAATCGCAGAAAAGATAGAAATGGCATTTATAGACATAGATGCATATATTGAAGCTAGTACAAATCTTACGATTACTGAAATGTTTAAAAATGGTGAGGCTGGATTTAGAGACATAGAATCTATAGTAGTTGAGAAATTATCTAAAAAAAATCGAGTAATTATTTCAACTGGCGGTGGAGTGATTAAAAAACATGAAAATATTTTAAATTTAAAGAAAAATGGTATTATAATTTACATAAACCGTCCTATTGAAAATATAGTAGCGGATATAGATGTTGAGACTCGCCCCTTACTAGCAAAAGATCCATCTAAGCTTTATAGATTGTTTGAGGAGAGAGGTCACTTGTACAAACAATATTGTGACTATGAGGTTATGAATACTAGTGATATTTACGTTGTAGTGAATAATATCATAGAAATATATATAAATGAGATGTCGTTAATTAAATAACTTAACACAGAAAAAAAGCCGTTGATTACTAAACAGCTTTTTTGATATACTTCTCAGTATATGCATAATTGTTAAATAATAATTGTAAACAAGTATTTTATTATTTAGCATTTAGTAATATGGAAATTATTATTGTGAAATGAATTCAAATAAAGTAATATAGATATATAAGATTAAATTCAAAACAACAAATTATCTATATTTAAAATGGAGGGTCAAATTAGGAGGAAATTAATAAATGTTTGAGATGAAAGAAAAATATAAAACAGGTATTGAGCATATTGATGTAGAGCATGAAAAACTTTTTGAAATAGGAGAAAAGGCTTATCAGTTACTGATAGATAAATATGGTACGGATAAATATGATAAAATAGTTGAAGTAATTGAAGAATTAAAAGAGTATACAATTTATCATTTTAACGATGAAGAAGAATATATGATAAGCATAAATTATAAAAGATTATTTACCCAAAAAATCGACCATGCATTTTTTATTAAAAAAATAGAGGAAGTAAATTTAAATAAAATTGATGAAAATCAAGATGAAGCTATAATGGGAATATTGGTTTTTTTAAATGATTGGCTCATTAATCATATATTAGAGAAGGACATACTTATACCACAATTATAAGTACAGGTGAGAAGAATACTAGATTCAGCACTTGAGACAATAAACTAACATGTATAAAAATATATTGTGTACGTTGACAAATTATAAAAAAAGGTGTAGTTTATAAATAGCGTTAGCACTCGATAACATAGAGTGCTAACAAAATAAAAAAAGTTGGTACGAAAGGGGAAATTTTAATTGGAAAAAAAGCAGTTTAAAACAGAGTCTAAGAGAATCCTGGATATGATGGTAAATTCAATATATACTCATAGGGATATTTTTTTAAGGGAACTTATCTCTAATGCTAGTGATGCTATTGATAAAATTTATTATAAGACACTAGCAGATGATTCATTGGCTTTTGATAAAAGTAACTACTATATTAGAATAGCCAGTGATAAGGAAGCTAGGACAATAAAAATTTCTGATACAGGAATTGGAATGACAGAAGCTGAACTTAGTGATAACCTTGGAGTTATAGCTAAAAGTGGCTCTTTGGCATTTAAAAAAGAAAATGAAATAAAAGATGGATATGATATAATTGGACAATTTGGAGTTGGATTCTATTCTGCATTTATGGTAGCGGATAATATTACTGTTATAAGTAGAGTATTTGGCAGTGATGAAGCTTACAAGTGGGAATCTAATGGTGCAGAGGGTTATACAATAGAACCTTGCGTAAAAGATACTGTTGGTACAGATATTATACTTAAAATAAAAGAGAATACAGAAGATAATAATTTTGATGAATATCTTGATGAACATGGACTAAAATCTATTGTAAAGAAATACTCCGATTTCATTAGGTATCCAATTAAAATGGATATAAGTCAGTCAAGACTTAAAGAGGGTAGTGAAACAGAGTACGAGTACTTCGTCGAGGAAAAGATTGTAAACAGTATGGTTCCTATATGGAGAAAAAATAAAAGTGAACTTACTGATGAAGATTATAATAATTTCTACGCTGAAAAGCACTATGGCTTTGACAAACCAGCAAGGCATATCCATATTAGTGTTGATGGTGTTATAAGTTATAATTCAATTTTATATATTCCAGAAAAAACGCCTTATGATTTCTATACAAAAGAATATGAAAAAGGCTTAGAATTATATTCAAGTGGTGTTTTAATCATGGATAAGTGTGCAGATTTATTGCCTGACTATTTTAGTTTTGTAAAAGGAATAGTTGATTCAGAAGACCTGTCGCTTAACATATCTAGAGAAGTACTGCAACATGATAGACAACTTAAACTTATAGCTAAAAACATTAAAACTAAAATTAAAAATGAGTTAGATAGTTTACTTAAAAATGAAAGAGAAAAATATGAAGAATTTTATGAAGCATTTGGAAGACAATTGAAGTATGGCATTTATAGCGATTTTGGAAGTAATAAAGATGTTTTGCAAGATTTATTGTTGTTTTATTCATCAAAGGAGAAAAAGAATGTTACTTTAGATGAATATGTTTCTAGAATGCCAGAAGATCAAAAATATATTTATTATGCTTCAGGAGAATCAAACGCGCGAATTGAAAAATTACCACAAATTGAAATGGTATCAGATAAAGGATTCGAAATTTTATATTTCACGGATGAGGTAGACGAATTCGCTGTGAAAATGATAATGAAGTACAAAGAAAAGGAATTTAAATCTGTATCAAGTGGTGACTTAGGTATAGAAGTAGATGAAAAAGAAAATCCTTCTAGCACTGATGAAAAAGACAATAAAGAATTATTTGAACATATGAAAAGTGTTTTAGCAGGTAGAGTTAAGGATGTTAGGGCATCAAAAAGACTTAAGAACTATCCAGTATGTTTATCAAATGATGGTGACCTTACAATAGAAATGGAAAAAACATTAAATTCTATGCCTAACAATGAAAACATAAAAGCAGATAAGGTTTTAGAAATAAATATAAATAATGATATGTTTAAAGTACTTAAGGAATCTTTCGAAAAAGATAAAGTTAAGTTAGATTTATATACTAATATATTATATAATCAGGCGCTACTTATTGAAGGATTACCGATTAACGATCCGGTAGAGTTCACAAACAACATATGTAAAGTAATGATATAAGAAAAATACGCTTTTAATGAAACATTAAGCATATTTATGAGCTATAAACGGATAGTAGTTCGTTTATAGCTCATTTTTAAGTTGAAAATTAATTAATAACTGTCCCTATTAAAGATTACAAAGGAGAAAATACTTATGGTAAAACTCATCGCAACAGATATGGATGGTACCTTATTAAATGACAATGGAAATATAAATGAAAAAATATTTGATTTAATACATATGTTTAATAAAAAGGATATAAAATTTGCAGCAGCAAGTGGCAGGTTTTATTCTCAACTAAGCAAAAATTTTGAAAAGGTCAATACAGATATGATATTTATTGCTCATAATGGAGCCCTCGTTAAGTATAATAATAAGGGTAAGACGTTGTATTCAAGCAGTATTGATAAAGAAGAAATAGACTCTGTGGTGAATTTAAATCCAAAGTTAGGAGAGGAATTATTTTTAGCTGGAGAAAATGAGGCATATATAGTAAATCCATCAGAAGATATGTTGAATAACTTTACATCTTTTGAGGTGCCTGTGGTAATATTAAAATCTTTTAGCGAAATAAAAGATCCAATATATAAGATTACTTATTATATGGCGGGTGGAGTTAAACCATCTATAGTGGATTATATAAAGGGGAATTTGAGTGATAAGCTTGAATTTGTTGTATCCGGCGACAAGTGGATAGATATAATGAACAAAGGTATAAGCAAAGGAAAGGCTATAAATATGATTCAAGAAGGATTTAAAATAAATCAAAAAAGCACAATGGTTTTTGGGGATTATTATAATGATTTGACTATGTTTAAAGCAGCACATTATAGTTATGCAATGAAGAATGCTCCAGAAGATGTGAAAAAACATGCTAACTTTATTGCAGGAAGCAATAATGAAGATGGAGTTTATAATGTGATAGCTTCTTTGTAGAAATAAATGCTTTTTATACAATTAGTTAATGAATTTAAAACAAAGTATAGCCTTTCCTAATAATGGGAGAGGCTATTTTTGGCTGACTCTGTAAGTTATTCGTTGAAGTTCTAGAAATCTCCTTGGATCGTCATTACGCAAAAATTATATGTTTCAATCTATTTACTTATAATCAAGACAATGGTAAAATTATATTAAACGATGTTTAATATAATTACAGTGATTAATAAAACGTTAACTTATTGGAGGGATTATGGGAATAACAGAAAGAAGACAATTAGAAAAAGAGATCATAAGAAAAAAAATAATAGATGCCACAAATGATATATTAGTGGAAGAAGGCTATGAAAATTTATCTGTTCGTAAGATTGCAAGTAGGATAGAGTATTCTCCAGGTATTATTTATCACTACTTTAAGGATAAGGCTGAAATAGTGTCTTTCGTTGTAGCGCAAGGGTATGGAAACATATTGAAAATTATAAGTGAGATTCCTATAGATACTGAAAACCCAGATAAGACAATAGTAAATGGGATGAGGTCTTATATTGAACTTATGCTAGAAAATCCACAGCAATTTAGGGTTATTTTAATGAATGATATTGAAACTATACAAGAGAAGGTAAATATGCTGCAGGAAGGTATTTCAAAGGAACGAAAAAGTATACAAGGGCTTTGTAAGTTAGTAGAATTGGCGATCAAAAAAAACATTTTCAGAAAAATGGATATTGAGCTTACTGCACAAATAATATGGACATCGACTCATGGGCTTGTTTCTAGATTAATATTAGAAAAGAATGTTACTAAGCAACAAAAAGAGAGACTTATAAATCATCATTTTGAAATTCTTATTAATGGATTATTAAAATAAAGGGGGGATTCAAGTATGAAAACAGTTATTATTTATGCATCTAAACATGGTTGCACAGAAAAATGTAGCAATATTTTAAAGGATAAGCTACACGGTGAAGTGAAAATTGTAGATATAAAAAAGGGAAGTATGCCGGAAATGATTTTGTTTGATAACATTATTATAGGCGGGTCAATCTACATGGGAAGAATTCAAAAGGAAGTAAATGCGTTTTGTTTAAAAAATATCAGTGAATTAAAAAAGAAGAAACTTGGATTTTTTATTTGTTGTATGAGTGAAAATGAGATTGCAGAAAAACAGATACACACATCTTTTCCCGAAGAATTGTTAACAGATGCAATTGCAACACAATACTTCGGAGGAGAGTTCATATTTAAAAAAATGAATGTCTTTGAAAGATTTATTATTAAGAAGATTAGTAAAACTAATAAGGATACATCAACGCTTTCAAAGGAAAATATTAATAAATTTGCACAGGTAATAAACAATGCTTAAGTTGAGGTAGGGTGGGATTTAAATGAAGAAAATTTTAAAAGTTACAGTATCTATATCCATTCTCATATTTTTAAACAATTTTATTCGTTAATAGGGTATCGTATAAGATGTAAAATAACTGCTTAATTTAAGTTGAGCAGTTATTTTACATTTTTTTGTAGAATTACATCTATTACTTCATTTACTAATTCTGAAGTTGTTAATGAAGATGCTACGAAGCTGTTGCATCTTCGTAGGTGATGATTTAAGGTAGCTCAAGGTTGCAAATAATATACCTAAAGAGTTGCAAAAGAATTACGATAATTAATGTAACCATTACAATTATGAAAAGACATGAACAAATTAAAAATAAATTAAAGATAAGGGAGTGATGTTCATTGAAAAAAATAAGTACAAAAATAATAGTTTTAAATGTTTTAGTTGTACTATTGACAGCTCTATTAATTGGAGGCATGGCAATGTATAGAATGTCAGTGCTTAGTAACAATGATATTATAACAATTGATACCACCGTTAGAACAGGTTATGATGAAAAAATTAAAAATCAAGTAGAAAATGTTATAACTATGCTCGAGGGCATTAGTAAAAAATATAAAGGTGGAGAGATGACTTTAGAGCAGGCTAAGAAACTTGGATCTGACTTAACACGTGAAATGAAATATGGTGAAGATGGTTATTTTTGGATAGACACTGTTGAAGGAGTAAATGTGGTACTCCTTGGTGGTGAGATTGAAGGTAAAAGTAGATATGATTCAAAGGATGTAAAGGGAAAATACTTAATAAAAGAAATTATTGCAAATGGATTAAAGGAAGACGGGGGATATTCAGATTATTGGTTTCCTAAAGACGGGAAAGGAAAACCATTACCAAAGAGATCATATAGTAAGGAATTTAAAGATTTTGGTTGGGTTATTGGCACAGGAAATTATATTGATGATATAGACAAATTTGTTGCAAATGAAAAAACTGTTTCGAGCAAAGCTTTTTCCGAAAGTGTAATTAATTTTATAATTTTAGCTGCTGCAGTTATTGCATTATCTGTAATTGTTGCATTTTATTTTAGCAAAAAAATTTCTAATCCTATTTTAATTATAAGTAAACTATTGGATAAAACAGCAAAACTTGATTTAACATATGATAAGGATTATGAAAGAATTTTAAAATATAAAGATGAAACAGGGGTTATTGCACAATCAGTTGTTGATTTAAGAAGTTCATTGAGGGAGATAACTATTAATTTGCAAGAAAATTCTCAGGAGGTCTTTAAGTCTTCAAAAGATATGGCTGTCGCTACGGATGAAACTGTGCAATCTATAGAAGCGGTATCTGTAGCAATTGAGGAGCTAGCAAAGGGTGCAACAAATCAAGTACAAGACGCGCTAAATGGTGCTAGTGAATTGTCAAATCTTGCAGAAGGGATTAATACTGCCGTAAATAGTTCAGCACTGTTAAAAGATTATTCTAATGAAACTAAATTAGTAAATACAGAAGGATTACAATCTATGAAGGTACTTACTGAAAGATTTAAGGAAAGTAACAAGTCAAATGAAGAAGTAGTTGAAAACATATCTTTGCTCGAGAATAAATCAAATTCTATCGGAAAGATCATAATCACTATACGGTCGGTAGCAGAACAAACAAACCTTTTGGCGTTAAACGCTGCTATAGAGGCAGCTAGAGCTGGGGAAGCTGGAAAAGGATTTGCAGTAGTAGCTGAGGAAGTAAGGAAACTTGCAGAAAAAACCGAAGAAGCAACTAATGAAATTACAAATATGATTGGTGAAATTCAAGGAGAAATCACTAAAGTAACGATGAATATAAATAAGGGGGCAATTGTTAATAAAGAAGCAAATTTGGCTATGACGCTATCTCAAAAATCTTTTAATATCATAGAAGAAGCTATTACTAATATGATTGCTCAAATTGACACATTGGGTTCTAATATTAATAATGTTGATAAAAATAAAGATAGAGTTTTACAATCTATAGAAGGAATGTCAGCAATATCAGAACAATCTGCCGCTTCAACGGAGGAAATATCTGCGTCGATGGAAGAGCAGACTAGTTCTATGGAAGAAATATCAAATACTGCTGAAAATCTTGAGAAGATTGTAGCTAAATTAGATGAAATAGTACAGAAGTTCATAATCTAACATATTGAAATTTTAAATATTAAAAGTATAGAATAAAAACTACCTTTCTAGGATAATATAATCTTAGAAAGGGGAGTTTTTAATGCCAAATAAAGCTACAAAAATGAATATACAGCATGATTTAAATAAAAAACATAATAAGCCTGGAATTGTGGATGCAGAAGGCGAACCGGTTAATAATAAACCAATAAAAGAAGCTAAAAAAACATTTCGTTAAAAAAGAGCCTTAGGGCTCTTTTGCATTGTTAAATTACTTAGTAGATTGATCTCCTCTAAAACCATAATTAGTTGAAATTGTTCTTCCGATACTATTAACCTTACCGGTTATGCATCCACGACAATGAGCGGGAGTATCCCCAGTACATATTTTACCTGGGTACAGTGCATAATGCTTTCTGTATTCGCCTTCTGTAACATTAGGCATAACTACATTGGCACCACTTTGCAGAGCCATTAGTCTTCCGTTTTTGTTTAAGGACTCCATAGCAGTAGTCGCAGGTATGTTAATGTCTGGTAGGAGTAAACGTGTTATAGCCATAACTTTAAGGGCCATAGTTAGCTCCTTACCCTTGGCATTTGCAAGTGGTGTGTCTTCATTTGGAATAAAAGGACCTATGCCTAACATGTCAACATTTATTTCTTTGAATAATAATATATCATCCGCATAGGACTCTATAGTTTGGTTCGGGAGACCAACCATAACACCAGTCCCAACTTCATAGCCTAATTGTTTTAAAATCGTTAAGCAATTCAGTCTGGTTTCGTGGCTCATGCCTGGATCTAATTCTTCATATAGGTTTTTGTCTGTTGTTTCAATTCTTAGAAGGTATCTATCAGCACCAGCGTCTCTAAAAGCTTTATATTCATCATAAGTTTTTTCACCTATACTTAAAGTTAGAGCTAAATCTAAAGCCTTTATTCCCTTTATTATTTTGATAATTCTATCTCTTGTGTAATAATCATCTTCACCACCTTGAAGTACTATAGTTTTATAGCCAAATGACTTAGCTTTAGTGGCAAAGTCTAAAATTTGTTCTTGCGTTAATCTATATCTAACTAAATTTTTATTATCCCTTCTTAGTCCGCAGTAATGACAATTTCTTTTGCATATATTAGTAAATTCAATAAGGCCTCTAAGATGAACTTCATCACCTAAATATTTTTTTCGAACTTCATCAGCTGCATTAAATAGTTCTTGGTCTATATCATTGCAACTTAAAAGAGCAATGATTTCTTCTTTGCATAATTTATGCTCTGTTTTTGCCATGTTGATTATTTCTAATAATTTCATCATTATCGGTTACCTCCTTATATTTATTATCGTAGTTATCTAGAATATAAAATAACCATAAATTATGTTGTCACTAACATATAGTGTTAAGACTATCATAATATTATAAATAATATATGTAAATATAAAATAAAGAAAACATATTAATAAATTTAGACTCATACTAGTTAAATAATAATTATTATTACTATAAATAAGCAAATTAGCTAGCGATTTATCCCATTACAATTTAATACCAACTGTCATTTATAGTATAACTCTCATTTATTTTCAAATTATGCCTAATGGTTTTACAGCAAATTAAAGGGTTTTACATTCTTTTATAGAAGTTAAAAGAGTGGGAAGTGAGGGTGTGGATGTAAATGCTTTGAGGGATATAAAGAATTTTATGAATTGTATTACTGGAATTCTAACTCATTTTATATAATAGAAAAATTATGAAAACTTCATAATTTAAGAAAGGTTTGATTATTTTATGAAAAAATTATTTAGCGTATTTGGCCTCTTAGTATTACTTATAGGTTCAGTATTTATTACTTATAAAATACATGCTCCGATTAAAATAACAGCGACACAATCCTCTGTAGATAAGACTACAGATAAAGAAAACATAATTCAACCTACTGCGAGTAAGCCCGCGCTACCTCAAACTTCCTCGGACACAACTACGAAAAAAGCTCAAGTCATTTATGATATTTTAGGTACAAGTAGTAGACCTACGATCTATCCCGATGCAGCAATGACAAAATGGAGAAAAAATGTTGTGAACTTAGCTAAAAAATATCCTTCTGACTTATATATTAATGGCCAAAATGAAAACAAAGTAGTAGCACTTACATTTGATGATGGTCCAGACCCCGTAAATACTCCTAAAATTATTAAAGTATTACGGGAGAATAATATTCAAGGCACTTTTTTCTGTATTGGTAAACAAATTGAAGCATGCAAATCCATAATTAAAGAGGCCTATGCAGATGGAAATGTAATAGCAAATCATAGTTGGGCTCATAAAGACTTCGCCACTATTAATGCAGCTGAAATTAGTAATGAAGTAATTTCAGCCGAAAATGAAATCAATAAGGTAATAGGAAAAAGGCCTGCATTAATAAGAGTACCCTATGGTGATACAAATGATGATGTTCAGAATTCTTTAACATCATTAAATTGCAAAAACATAATTTGGTCCACCGATACCTTAGATTGGGAGCAACGTGAAGTTGATAATATTGTTAAAAATGTAGTTGAAAACGTACGTCCTGGAGAAATAATCTTAATGCATTGTAATGAAGATAAAAAAGTCACTACCGAGGCACTGCCACAAATTATTTCAAAGCTTAAAGAAATGGGATACAGCTTCGTTACTGTTGATAAGCTTTTAGAGATATCAGCATATAAATAATTAAAACTTAACTGGATGTCAATTTGCTTTAGTCAATTACACTGTATCCATAAGATATCAGGATCATAGGCTACTATTTCTTTGATAATTTATGAGTTGTCTAAGGTCAGATTTAACCCAACTTATAGCACAGGTAAAGTTATTATGCCTGTGTTTTTTGTTTTTTGTTTAAAATAAAAAGCTTTAATGAACTAAATTATATGAATAATGAGTCTACAGAAAATTATTTTGTCAATAATTATGAAATATAAGAAATAATAAAGGTTAAGGTGATAATATGGCGATACAAATTATGTCTGCTGCTTTTACAGGAATTAAAGGGGTTATAGTTACTGTTGAAATTGATATCACCCGAGGGTTACCAGCTTTAAACATTGTTGGACTTGCAGATATTGCAGTTAAAGAATCAAAGGAGCGAGTACGTTCTGCAATACTAAACTCAGGGTTTGATTTTCCAGTAAATAGAATAACTATAAATTTAGCACCAGCAGATTTGAAAAAAGAAGGGTCTCTATTTGATTTGCCTATAGCTATAGGGATACTTCTGGCAACTAAACAAATCATTGTTAATGATATTAACGATTATCTTTTTATTGGAGAATTATCTTTATCTGGAAAGTTGAGGAAAATAAGAGGCTCATTACCTGTGGTTATGGAAGGGATAGAAAAAGGCATTGGAAAATTTATTGTTCCTAGTAACAACGCAAAAGAATGTAGTCTTGTTAAATCTGCAAAGATATTTCCTTTAGATAATTTAAATCAAGTAGTAAGTTTTTTAACTTATAAGGACTTATTGCCATATAAGCAGTGCAATGATTTAGAAATATTAATAAACGAAGAGTTAGATTATGAAGATGTTATGGGGCAAGAAAGCTCAAAACGTGCTATTGAAGTAGCGGCGGCGGGGAATCATAATTTACTTATGTATGGTCCGCCTGGCTCAGGTAAATCCATGATGGCTAAGAGAATTCCTACTATACTACCGTCTTTAAGTCAAGAGGAATCGCTTGAGGTTACTAAAATTTATAGTGTTTCTGGAAACCTTGGAGATAATGGAGGGATTATTCTGCAAAGACCTTTTAGGAGTCCGCATCATACTATATCACGAATTGCTTTGGTTGGTGGTGGAAATAAGTTAATACCTGGAGAAATCTCTTTAGCACATAAAGGAGTATTGTTTTTAGATGAAATATTAGAATTTAAAAAAAATGTAATAGAAATACTAAGACAGCCTTTAGAGGATAGAAAAATTAATATTTCAAGAATAAATGGAACAGTAGAATATCCATCTAACTTTATGTTTGTAAGTGCTTTAAATCCATGTCCTTGTGGATATTACGGATCTTATGAGAAGCGATGCAGTTGTAGTGATTATGAAAGAAGAAGGTATTTGAGTAAACTATCAGGCCCACTTCTAGACCGCATTGATATATTTACAGCAGTAAATGCTCTGCCTTATAATAAAATAGCTAGTGGGAAAAGTAGTGAAAAATCTAATGTTATTAAAAAAAGGGTAGAAGTAGCAAGAGATATTCAAGAAAAGAGATTTAGATCGGAAGAAATTCACTGTAATGCAGAGATGAGTCAAAAGCTAATTAAAAGGTACTGTAATCTAGATAATAAAGCTAGTAAAATCATGGAATTAATGTACAATAAATTTTCTCTAAGTACAAGAGCTTATTCTAGAATTCTTAAGGTGGCAAGGACTATTGCAGATTTAGATGAAAGTGAGAATATCTTAGATAAACATATAATTGAAGCTATTCAATATAGAAAATTTATAGATGAAAAGATAGTTTAACGACATTTCAGAAGGGAAGTCTCCCACTTCTATAAGTGTGAGTATAAATCTCCTTCTGAAGTCGTCAATGCATCTTCTGTGAAGATGTTTCAGCTCCGCAAGAGATGGTATAACTGGTAATATTAATAAATAAATTTGATTTAGTGGAGGTAGAGTAAAAAGAATGAATGACTATGATATATGGTTTTCTTTAGTTAAATTATCCCCTAAAAATAAACTGAAATTAATAAATGATTTTCATAATATAGAAAAAATATGGTATTATGGTGTACATAATAAAAAAACAGAATATTTTAAAAATAATTTAATTGACGTACTTACAGATGCTTGGAATGAAAGTGAAATTGATAAGGTAAAAAGAAAATTAGAGGTTAATGAAATAAAATCAGTTACTTATTTAGAAGCGGAATATCCTAATAAATTAAAAAATTATGATGATGCACCATTTGCGTTATTTTATAAAGGAAACATATTGCCATTAGAGGATGGATACAATATTTCTATAGTTGGTTCGAGGAAGTATTCAAATTATGGTAAGGATGTTACTAAAATTATATGCTCGGATTTATGTGCTAATAATATTAATATTATTAGCGGAATGGCTAAGGGCATTGACACTTTTGCCCATGAAAGTTGTTTAGAAGGCGAAGGCTATACTTGTGCAGTTTTAGGTTCGGGACTCGATATAGTATACCCAAAAGAAAATCTTAAAATTTTCAATGAGATAATTGAAAAAGGTGCTGTTATTTCAGAGTTTTTACCAGGAACACCACCACATGCTTACAATTTTCCCCAAAGGAATAGAATAATAAGCGCTCTCGGTGATATTATTATTGTAATAGAGGCTGGTGAAAAAAGTGGATCTTTAATTACTGCAAATTTAGCACTCGAACAAGGTAAAGATGTTATGGCTGTGCCAGGCTCTATATTTTCATATGAAAGCAAAGGAACCAATAAATTAATTAAGGATGGAGCATACCCTATGACTTGTTCTGATGATATATTTAATCTAATGGGAATAGAGATGAAGAATCAAAAAAAAACCACTGTGCGGTCTTTTAATAGTCAAATTAACAAAAAGATATATAGCATTATAAATGATAGTCCACTGCATATAAACGATATTATTAGAATAACTAACATTGACATAAAACAATTATATGAGGTATTATTTGAAATGCAGATTAAAAATGAAATATTATGTCTATCAGGAAACTATTATGTAAAAGTAAATGACAAAATATAAGTAAATATATATTAACTATATTAGAATACATTGATGGAGGGGATAAGATGGGACAAAAACTTGTTATAGTTGAGTCGCCGGCTAAAGCTAAAACTATAAAAAAATATTTAGGAAGTAGTTATGTAGTTGAGGCGTCCATGGGGCATGTTAGAGATTTGCCAAAAAGCCAATTGGGGGTTGACATAGAAAATAATTATGAACCTAAATATATAACTATCCGCGGTAAGGGAGAACTTCTTTCGAAACTAAGAAAAGAAGCAAAAAAAAGCGACAAGATTTATTTGGCAACAGATCCTGATAGGGAGGGTGAAGCTATAGCTTGGCATTTAGCAAAAGCCTTAAAAATAGATGAAAAAGATAAGTGTCGGATAGAATTCAATGAGATAACCAAAACAGCGGTTAAAAACGCTATAAAGTCGCCAAGGGTAATAAATGCGACGCTTGTGGATGCCCAACAAGCAAGGCGTATACTTGATAGATTGGTTGGATATGAAATTAGTCCTATACTTTGGAGAAAAGTTAAATGGGGACTTAGTGCAGGTCGAGTTCAATCAGTTACACTTAAAATAATCTGTGATAGACAAAAGGAAATAGAAAAATTTATAAGCAAAGAGTATTGGACTATAGAATGCGAGTTGTACAAAGACGGAGATTCTCAGAAATTAAATGTTAAATTAGCTTCTAAGGGTAAAGAAAAAGTTGAAATGAATTCTAAAGAAGAAAGTGATAATGTCATTAATGAACTTAAGGAAAAAGAATTCATTATAAGCAAAATAAAGAAATCATCGAAGACTAGAAAACCATTACCACCATTCATAACAAGTACATTGCAGCAAGATGCATATAGAAAACTTAATTTTGCAACTAAAAGAACTATGTCTATTGCGCAACAATTATATGAAGGTATGGAGATAGAAGGACATGGAACAGTGGGATTAATTACATATATGAGAACTGATTCTACTAGAATAGCTGAAGAAGCTCAAATAAATGCGAAAGAATTTATTGAGAGTAAGTATGGGGAGCAGTACTATCCGAGTACCCCTAGAATATACAAAAGTAAAAAAAACATACAAGATGCTCATGAAGCTGTTAGACCTTCTTATGTTGAAATAACGCCAGAGATAGCAAAAAAAACTCTTAAAGCCCCACAATACAAACTATATAAATTGATTTGGAATAGATATGTAGCAAGCCAAATGGAATCATGTTTACTAAATACCATATCTATTGATATAGTAAATGGAGACTATGTGTTTAAGGCATCGGGGTCTAAAGTATCCTTCGATGGATTCAGAAAAATTTATGATGAAGAGCCAGATGAAGAAGAAAATACTTTGAAAATTCCAGAATTGAATGAAGGAGACATTCTACAATGTGAAAAAACCGAAGGAAAGCAGCATTTTACTCAGCCACCTGCTAAATTTTCTGAGGCATCTCTTGTAAAAACATTAGAAGAAAATGGCATAGGAAGACCTAGTACTTATGCACCTATTATTACAACTCTTCTAAATAGAAAGTATGTAGAAAAAGACCAAAAGATTTTAGAAGTTACAGAAATAGGAAATATTGTGAATGACATTTTAAGTGAATACTTTAAACAGATAGTGGATATTGAATTTACAGCACAAATGGAGGATAATTTAGATTATATAGAACAAGGACAGGAAAAGTGGCAAAATATAGTTAGTGAATTTTTTACACCATTAAAAGAAGATATTGAAATTGCTGAAAAAGAGATAGCTAAAATCACAATAGAAGATGAAGTTACAGACGTAGAATGTGATAAATGTGGCAAGTTAATGGTAATAAAACATGGGAGATTTGGTGATTTCATGGCATGTCCTGGCTACCCAGAATGCAAAAACACAAAAGCAATTACTAAAGAACTAGAACTTCCATGCCCTAAATGTGGCGGGAAAATTTTAGAAAGAAGAAGTAAGAAAGGAACTAGATTTTTCGGATGCAGTAATTATCCAGAATGTGATTTTGTAAGCTGGTTTGAGCCTACCGAAATAAAATGTTCTGAGTGTGGTACATATATGTTAAAAAGATATAGTAAAACCAAAGGCGATTATATGGAATGTTCTAATAAAGAATGTAAACATAAGGAATACAAAGTCGAAGAAAATAGGGAAGAGAGCAGCGAGGAAAAGTAAAATTTATACAATAAGTTAAAAATTACTAGAACTTAATAAATATAATGTCGAAATTTAAAAAACACTGTTGATATAGCATGAATGTTGTGATAGTATTAAGTGGACAAGGAACGATTCTAAAAATTTGAAATATTTTGAACTTTACTTATGCTAAAGCAAGATAGATTTATGAATTGGATTAAATAATATAGATTGTGTTTATAACATAAATGAGGAGGAATATTGTGTCACTATTAGCTAAAACAAGAATGTTAAATAAAATATTGCAAAAATCAGGAACGGAGCCAGTAGTTTTTGATGATATTTGTAATCTGTTAAGCGATGTATTGCAATGTAATGTATATATTATTAGCAGAAAAGGAAAAATATTGGGTTATAATTTATCAAGCGGATTTGAATGTGAAATCGTAAAGGATGAAATTATAAAAAATATGAGATTTCCGGAAAATTACAATGACAGTTTGCTTAATGTCAACGAAACAAGGGCTAATCTTACGAATAAAAATATTTGTGTATTCCAAGATGATAGGGAATGCTCAATAGAAAATAAATTATCCACCATAGTGCCGATAAATGGTAACAGAGAGAGATTAGGTACTCTTTTACTTGCAAGATTTGATAAAGAGTTTACAGATGATGATTTAGTTTTAGTTGAATATAGTGCTACTATAGTTGGACTTGAGATTTTGAGAGCTAAAAATGATTTGATAGAAGAAGAAGAAAGGAAAAAAGCAGTAGTGCAACTTGCTATTGGAACACTATCTTATTCTGAACTAGAAGCTGTACAACATATTTTCAATGAATTAGACGGAATTGAAGGCTTGTTAGTAGCATCTAGAATAGCAGACAAAGTTGGAATAACAAGATCTGTTATTGTTAATGCACTCAGAAAATTTGAAAGTGCAGGAGTAATAGAATCAAGATCGCTTGGAATGAAGGGCACTCATATTAAAATATTAAATGAGAAGCTAATTGACGAGCTTAAAAAAATAAAATAATTTGAGGCAGAGCAATTTTGTTCTGCCTTAAATTGTTTTCAATTATTAAAATATAAATATATATGAAAAAAGTATTTCAATTTTATTAAAAAAAATATTGAATACATTATCACATTGTGATATACTATGTAGGTAAGAAAATACACACATTGCTTGATTATGGAAGGGTTCCGATATTTGGACTTCAATAAGATGATGGTGATGGAGGTAAAAACCAAGGAGGTTATTATTAATGGCAGTTATTTCAATGAAACAATTATTAGAGGCAGGTGTTCACTTCGGACATCAAACTAGAAGATGGAATCCTAAAATGGCACCATACATATTTACAGAAAGAAATGGTATATACATTATCGATTTACAAAAAACAGTTAGAAAAATCGATGATGCATATGATTTCATAAAATCTGTATCTGAAGAAGGTAAGGATGTTTTATTTGTAGGAACAAAAAAACAAGCTCAAGAAGCTATTAAATTTGAATCAGTAAGAGCAGGAATGCATTTTGTAAACAATAGATGGTTAGGTGGAATGTTAACAAACTTTAAAACAATTAAAACAAGAATACAAAGATTAGAAGAATTATTCAAAATGGAAGAAGATGGAATATTTGAAGTTCTTCCCAAAAAAGAAGTTAGTCACCTTCTAAATGAAAGAGAAAAACTAGAAAAGAATTTAGGCGGAATCAGAAGCATGGATGCAAATAAAATTGGAGCTCTATTTGTTGTAGATCCAAGAAAAGAAAAGAATGCGATTTCTGAAGCTAAAATTCTTGGAATTCCTGTAGTTGCAATAGTTGACACAAACTGTGATCCAGATGAAGTTGATTATGTAATTCCAGGTAATGATGATGCTATAAGAGCAGTTAAATTAATAACTGAAAGATTAGCTGATGCTATTATAGAAGGCAGACAAGGTGAACAATTAGCTGAATAATAGTAACTAGATTTATCTAATAATATAATTATTGATATAACAGTTGGGGGTAGGTGAAAGTTAATTCTTTCATTTACCTTTTAAATTAGATAGGAGTAGGAGGAAATAATAATGATTAGTGCAAGTATGGTTAAAGAGTTAAGAGAAAAAACTGGAGCCGGTATGATGGACTGTAAAAGGGCTCTAAGTGAAACAGAGGGTGATATAGAAAAAGCGGTTGAACTTTTAAGAGAAAAAGGTTTAGCAGCAGCTGCAAAGAAATCTGGAAGAATAGCTGCAGAAGGATTAGTAAACTCATATATTTCAGATGACATGAAAGTTGGATCTGTTGTAGAGGTTAATTGCGAAACGGATTTTGTTGCTGATAATGAAGATTTTGTTACTTTAGCGAAAAACATAACAATGCAAGCAGTACAAACTAATTCAACTACTATTGATGAATTAGTTTCTGAAAAATACATAGCTGATGAAGCAATTACTGTTACGGATGCCGTAACAGCTTTAATAGCAAAATTGGGCGAGAACATGTCTGTAAGAAGATTTCAAAAGTTTTCTATTGAAAATGGTATAGTTCAAAGCTATATTCACGGTGGCGGAAGAATAGGTGTTTTAGTAGAACTCGCTTGCGCAAAACAAGACGATGTATTAATTACGATTGCAAAAGATGTTGCAATGCAAATTGCAGCTACTAGTCCGTTATTCTTAGATAACACTTGTGTTGATAGTGAAACTTTAGAAAAAGAAAAAGAAATATACAGAGTACAAGCAATAAACGAAGGAAAACCAGAAAAAATCATTGAAAAAATGGTTATGGGTAGGGTAAATAAATATTATAAAGAAGTTTGCTTGCTTGAGCAAGTCTGGGTTAAAAATGCTGACTATACTATTAAAAAATATCTTCAAGAAGAATCTAAAAAACTTGGTGCTGACATAACTATAACAAGATATGTGAGATTTGAAAGAGGAGAAGGCATAGAAAAGAAGGAAGAAAACTTTGCTGAAGAAGTTCAAAGACAAGTACAGGGTAAATAACAATTAAAGAGAACACTACGTGTTCTCTTTTTTAAAATAAGTAATACTATAAATTGGAGGTATAATGTTTATGGAGGTTGCTAAATATAAAAGAGTTATGTTAAAAGTTTCAGGAGAAGCTTTAGCTGGTGAAAAAGGATTTGGAATAGACTTTGAAATTACAAATGAGATAGCACTTCAAATAAAAGAATTGGTTGAGTTAGGTGTTGAGATAGGCATAGTTGTTGGAGGCGGAAACATATGGCGTGGTAGAAGTGGTGAAGGCATGGACAGGACTACTGCAGATTATATGGGAATGATGGCAACTTGCATTAATGCATTAGCACTTCAAGACTCTTTGGAGAATATAGGCGTAAATACTAGAGTACAAACTGCCATTGAAATGAAGGCGGTAGCAGAACCATTTATAAGAAGAAGAGCTATGAGGCATTTAGAAAAAGGTAGAGTTGTTATATTTGCAGCTGGTACAGGCAATCCATATTTTTCAACAGATACAACAGCGGCACTTAGGGCGGCAGAAATAGAAGCTGAAGTAATTTTGCTTGCTAAAAAAGTAGATGGAGTTTACGATAAGGATCCTCATAAATATAAGGATGCAAAGAAGTTTGATAATCTTACATATCTAAATGTTCTTGAAAGAGGGCTACAAGTTATGGATTCTACGGCTACATCATTATGTATGGACAATAATATACCTATATTAGTTTTTGGACTAGATAATCCAGAAAATATAAAAAGAGCAATTTTAGGAGAAGAAATTGGTACTTTAGTATCAGATTGTACTAAAGAATCAATATAAAATGGAGGGAATTCTATGATTAAACAAATTATTAGTATTGCTGATGAAAAAATGAATAAAACTATTGCTGTTTTTAAACATGAGATTTCAGGTATGAAAGCAGGGAGAGCAAATGCTACAATGCTAGATAGGATTCATGTTGAATGTTATGGAAGTCTTATGCCATTAAATCAAATAGCAAACATTTCAGCACCGGAACCTAGAGTATTACTTATCCAGCCATGGGATAAATCTTCTATGAAAGATATAGAAAGAGCTATATTGAAATCCGATTTAGGATTAAACCCATCAAGTGATGGATCAGCAATTAGATTAATTATTCCTGAACTTACAGAAGAAACAAGAAAAGTTTTAATTAAAACTGTAAAGAAAACAGGAGAAGATGCTAAAGTAGCTATAAGATCTATCAGGCGAGATGCTAATGATAAAATTAAGGCTTTGAAAAAAAACACCGAAATTACTGAGGATGAAGCTAAAAAATCAGAAGATATCATCCAAAAAGAAACAGATAAATTTATTAAAGAAATAGATACATTAATAGAGGTTAAAGAAAAAGAAGTAATGGCCGTTTAATATATAATTTTAAATAGAACCTGCAGTTATGCAGGTTCTATTTAAGATTATAATATAACTAATAAAAAGGAGGGAATTTTATTGAAAAAATTATTCGCTTTTTTTAAAAAAAATAAAAATATAAGTAATAATATTGAGTTAGATATGTCGAGAATACCTGAACATATTGCAATTATAATGGACGGGAATGGTAGATGGGCTAAGGAGCGTAATTTGCCGAGAGCACTTGGACATAAGGCTGGAGTAGAAGCAATAAGAAGAATTGTAAAAGAGTGCAACAAATTAGGGGTTAAATATTTAACATTATACGCATTTTCAACTGAAAATTGGAATAGGCCTTTACAAGAAGTAGACGCTCTAATGAAATTATTAGTAGAATATTTAAAAAATGAGTTCGAGGAATTGAACGCCAATGATGTTGTTATCAATTCTATTGGTAACATATCAAAATTACCACAGATTTGCATAACAGAATTAAACTCTGCTTATGAAAGGACAAAAAATAATAAGGGGTTAATTTTAAATCTAGCTTTAAATTATGGAGGAAGAAACGAAATAGTAGATGCTGTAAAAGAAATTTGTTTAGATTTGACGAATAAAAAAATATATGAAGATGAAATAACTGAGGGCTTATTTTCAAAGTATTTGTATACAAAAGAAATGCCCGACCCAGACCTTATAATAAGACCTAGTGGGGAGTTAAGATTAAGTAATTTTTTACTATGGCAGAGTGCATACTCAGAACTTTGGTTTTCAGATGTTAATTGGCCAGATTTTCATGAGAAGCAATTGAAGTGTGCAATATTAAATTATCAAAAAAGAGACAGAAGATTTGGAAAGGTTAAATAGAGGAGAAAATTATGAATAATAGATATATAGGAGCACTGATGTTAGCTCCGTTAATAATATTTTTAATTTTAGGTGGAGAGTACTTAAAATATAGTGTAATGGTACTTTCGCTTTTTGGAATGTATGAGTTCTATAAAGTTTCTAGAAAAAAACACTATAAGCCAATTGGAATTATAGGATATATTTTATGTATAGTATATTACTTGAATATGAGCAAGGACTTTTCAGCAAGTTTTAATGTATATATTTTAATAGTAACAATTCTTTTACTATTATGTATTCCGGTGATTTATATAAAGTATAATTTTGTTGATGTGGCTCTCACTATATTCGGATTTTTATATGTGGCAGTATTTTTTAGTTTTATAGTGTTTATAAACAATAAAACCTACGGTCAATATTTAGTTTGGATTATATTTATTTGCTCGTGGGTCTGTGATACGTCAGCCTATTATTGTGGAAGATTTTTAGGTAAAGGTGGCAAACATAAGCTCTGCCCTAAAGTTAGCCCTAATAAAACAATTGAGGGCTCAATAGGAGGCCTTTTAGGCAGCACTATAGGGTGTACAATTTATGGCTATGTTATTTCAAAATATGGTGTACCTATTCAGTTATATCATTACGCTATAATTGGTGTTCTTTGTGGCAGTTTTGGACAACTTGGAGATTTAATTGCGTCATCTATAAAAAGATTTGTAGGAGCCAAAGATTACAGTAACCTTATTCCAGGACATGGTGGAGTTTTAGATCGGTTTGATAGTATTCTATTTGTGTCTGTGGTAGCATTTTATTATATTACATTTATATTAGTAATTTAAATTCATATATACTAAAGGTACAAGAAATTAATAGTGCACCTCCGCAGGAGATGATTTAATATACTTTAGTGATTAATAAAATCATATATTGAACAGAATGCAAATAAACAATTAGTTGTAAATTGGCATTGCTGGCAATATATGATTTTATTATTATGCAAAATTTTAAAATAATAATTGGGTTATATTTTGTATTAATATCTGCGTTGATTAATGAATATAATCAAAAGGAGTACTATATAATATATGCGAAATAATTACTCATGTATTTGTAAATATTACTAGTTACTTTATTTTAGAACATAAATATGTTATATTATATGCTGTAGAAGAATTGCTTACTAAAAAAAACAGGTAAATTTATAAGTGTGAAGTTAAAGGAAAAAATAAGATTTTGAAGTATAAATAACAGAATTACGTGAATGGAGAGAGTTACATGAAGAAGATTACTATTTTAGGAGTTACTGGGTCGATAGGAACTCAAACTTTAGATGTTATTCGAAATGATATTGATAATTTCACTATTGTGGGAATTTCTGCTAACACCAATTATGAGAAGATTATACCCATCATAGAAGAATTTAAGCCTAAATATGTTACCATGATGGACGAGGCGGCTTCATTAAAACTTAAAAAACATTGCATGCTAAAAAAATATTCAACAAAAATATTGCAGGGACTGGAAGGACTAAATTATATAAGTACACTACCCGAAGTTAATATTGTAGTAACCGCAGTTGTAGGTATGATAGGCTTAGTTCCCACTATGAAAGCAATTAATGCTGGTAAGGATATTGCCTTAGCTAATAAAGAGACACTAGTTGCAGCAGGGGGACTAGTAATGGAGGCTGCTAAAAAAAATCATGTCAATATTTTACCAGTTGATTCAGAACATGGTGCTATTTTTCAATGTTTACAGGGTAATAAGTCGGAATCTGTTAACAAAATAATAATAACCGCATCAGGTGGTCCGTTTAGAGGCAAAAATAAGCAACAATTAATAGAAAT
Organism: Clostridium sp. CM041; assembly: GCF_055081035.1. Taxonomy (NCBI): domain Bacteria; kingdom Bacillati; phylum Bacillota; class Clostridia; order Eubacteriales; family Clostridiaceae; genus Clostridium; species Clostridium sp. CM041. The sequence goes on along the minus strand of NZ_CM143648.1, from coordinate 771,500 downwards.
AAAACCGGAAGAGGCGCTTAAACATCCTAAATGGAAAATGGGTAAAAAAATATCCATTGACTCCTCAACGCTTATGAACAAAGGGCTAGAGGTTATAGAGGCACACTGGTTATTTGGTGTAGATTACGAAAATATACAAGTGGTAGTTCATCCTCAAAGTATAATACATTCCATGGTAGAATACATAGATGCAAGTGTAATAGCACAAATGAGTTCTGCTGACATGAGACTTCCTATTCAATATGCTATAAACTATCCTGAAAGAAATAATGCTGTTATCGATAAATTAGACTTTTATAATATGGGTAATTTAACTTTTGAAAAACCAGATATTGATACGTTCAAATGTCTTAAATTAGCCTATAAAGCAGGTAAAATGGGTGGAAATATGCCAGCTATTATGAATGCTGCTAATGAAGTAGCTGTTGAATTATTTTTGGATTATAAAATTAAGTATCTTATAATAGAAGATATTATAGAAAAATGCATGAATAAATTTGAGCATAATATTAATCCGGATTTAGAAGAAATTTTAGAAGTTGACTTAAAGGTAAGAGAATATGTAAGAAATTATTATGATAAAGATTAGGGAGGGAAATTATTATGAGTAATATTATAGCAAACATACCATACTTTATTATGGCTATATTAGCATTTAGTCTTTTGATTATAATACATGAATTAGGCCATTTTACTCTATGCAAGCTAAATGGAGTAAAAGTAAGCGAATTTTCTTTAGGGATGGGACCGAAAATTTTTGGAATTAAAGGAAAAGAAACGGAGTATTTGATTAAAGCATTTCCTGTTGGAGGATATGTTAAAATGGAAGGGGAAGATGGAGAAAGTAATGATCCGAGATCTTTCACAAATAAAACTCCTCTGCAAAAACTAAGTATAGTTTCTGCTGGTGCAATTATGAATATAATATTGGCAGTAGTTTTATTTGCTATGGTAGGTGCGTCTAAAGGATATATATTACCAATAATTGGGGAGCTGGTACCTAATAGTCCAGCCGTGAAAGCTGGGATACAAGTTGGAGATGAAATTACTAAGATTAATAAGACTAAAATAGATAGATGGGATCAAGTTCAAAATGAGATTTTTGTTTCTAAAGGTGAAAGTATGGATATTGAAATAGTCAGAAATTCAAAAGTAGAAAAAATCACACTTAAACCCATTAAGAGCGTGAAAGAAAAATTATTTTTTGTAGGGGTCTCTCCTTCTATGGTTGAGAAAAAAATGAACCCCGGCAAAGCTGTGGTTTATGGATTTGATCAAATTGGTAATACTGTAAAACAAATTTTTGAATTTTTCGGTAACGTATTCCACGGGAAAATTTCAGCAAATGATGTTGGAGGACCGATAAGCGTAATAAGATTTTCTGGAAAAGCGGCGCAAGCTGGAATTACAACCTTAATGTATTTTACTGCATTAATGAGTGTACAATTAGGAATATTCAATATAATACCTTTTCCAGCACTAGATGGAGGATGGATTTTTATGTTGTTATTTGAAATAATATCAGGTAAAAAATTAGATGATAATAAAGTTGCAACTATAAACTACATTGGATTTATGTTTTTAATGGCATTTATGGTGTTAGTAGTTATTAAGGATATAGTTAGTCCGCTAAAATTCTAGGAGATGAAGACTATGAGAGAGCGCAAAACGAAGAAGATTAGGGTTGGAAATGTATATATAGGTGGAGATTCATTGATAGCAGTACAGTCAATGACCAATACAGACACAAGAGATGTAGAAGCTACAGTAAATCAAATTCTTCAGCTAGAAAAGGTAGGGTGTGACATTGTAAGATGCGCAGTGCCAGATATGCAAGCGGCTGAGGCTGTTAAGAACATAGTGAAAAGAATTCACATACCACTTGTGGCAGATATTCATTTTGACTATAGGCTAGCTTTAAAATCTATTGAGAACGGGATATCCAAATTAAGAATTAATCCAGGTAATATTGGAAGCCGCGATAAAATAAAATTAGTCGCAGAAGCAGCTAAAGAGAAAGGCATTCCCATTAGAATTGGTGTGAATTCAGGATCACTAGAAAAAGATATTCTTGAAAAGTATGGTCATGTATGCGCGCAGGCACTAGTTGAAAGTGCGTTAAGACATGTTAAAATACTTGAAAGTTTTAATTTTTATGACATAGTTATTTCTATAAAATCCTCAGATGTGGTCATGATGATTGAAAGTTACAAATTATTATCAGATAAAGTAGATTATCCACTACACCTCGGTGTTACTGAGGCTGGAACTACATGGAGAGGGACAATAAAATCAAGTATAGGTATCGGGGCGCTTTTAGCTGAGGGGATTGGAGATACTATAAGGGTGTCACTAACCGGGGATGTAGTAGACGAGGTTAAAGTCGGCATAGAAATCCTGAAATCCTTAGGTTATATAGATGATGGAATTAAATTTGTATCATGCCCGACGTGTGGTAGAACTCAAATTAATCTTATTAAAATTGCAAATGAAGTAGAAAAAAGATTAGAATGTTGCAATAAGAACATAAAGATTGCAATAATGGGATGTATCGTTAATGGCCCCGGTGAAGCAAGAGAAGCTGATATTGGCATAGCTGGAGGTAACGGAGTTGGTCTCATATTTAAAAAAGGTGAAATAATTAAAACCGTTAAAGAAGAAGAGTTAGTGGAAGAACTTATTCGCGAGATAGATAAATTATAGGCACATTCAAATTTATTTTAACGACCCAGGAGATAGTTTCATGTGCCTAAAATGTCTTATCAGGAGGAATATTAATGAATGTAAATTTAGCTGAAATGCTGAAAAATGATTTTGATTTAAATAAAGAAACATTAGCAGATGATATTAAGGTATTGAGAGTTCAATACCTTAAAAAAAGCAATAAATTAAGGGTGCTAATCAAATCTTTAGAGGATATAGATGATAATAAAAAGCTACTAATCAAAAATATTATTTCAAAACGAGTAGGTAGTTTTGAGGATATACAGTTAATTTGCTACAAAGATGTGTCAAATGCCACTATAGAAGATATAAAAGATAAGTTTTGGGTAGATGTTGTAAATGTAATAGCTACATCACAGCCGTCAAGTAAGGATAGTTTACTTAAATCTTCTAGAATAATTGAAAACGGCACTCTAAAGATTCAGTGTGGGAATGATTTTATGTGCAAAATTTTAAGAGATAAGAACATAGAGATTCTTATAAAAGATACTATAAACGATATGTTTGGAGTTAGTTCATTAGTGAAATTGGAACATAACAGCAAACTTTCTAAAGAAGATTATTTTGGTAAAAAGGAAAAAGAAAATGAAGTTATTATAAAAGAAATTATTAAAAATATTAATATAGAAAAGAAGGATAAACCTCAAAGTAATAATCAAAATAATGACAAAACAAATAAGTTTAGCAAACCGGGCTACAGAAAAGATGAAGCAGCGGATGCAAACACTATAATGGGAAGAAATATAAAAAGTGAGAGCATAGCAATGGAAGAGATAGATGAAGCCTCAGGAATAGTCTGTGTCTGTGGAGATATCTTTAAAATAAAAATAATTGAAACAAAAACGGGTAGGATAATCATTACATTCTATATTACAGATTATTCAAGTTCAATTACAGTGAAATGTTTTCCAAAGCCTAAAGATGTAGAAAAGATAATGGACGAAATTAAAGTGGGACTTTTCTGTAAGGTGCGAGGAGAAGCAAGTTATGATACTTACGCAAAAGAAGTTGTTGTAATGGCTAGGGATATAATTAAACTTAAGAAAATAGAAAGAATGGATACGGCTCAGGAGAAAAGAGTTGAACTTCATTTGCATACACAAATGAGTGCAATGGATGGGATAAGCCCTGCGTCTAAACTTGTGGAAAGAGCGGCTAAATGGGGGCACTGCGCAGTAGCGATAACTGACCATGGTGTAGTACAAGCTTTTCCAGAAGCTATGGATGCAGCTAAAAAGAATAAAATAAAGGTTATATATGGTGTAGAGGGCTATTTAGTAGACGATGGAGTGCCAATTGTTATTAATAGTAAAAATGAAAATATAGATGATTGTTTTGTAGTTTTTGATTTAGAAACAACAGGGCTTTCTAGTGAAAATGATAGAATTACTGAAATTGGTGCAGTTAAAGTTGAAAATGGGAAAATAGTAGATAGATTTAATGAATTTGTAAATCCGGGGATAGACATACCTTATAAAATTACTGAACTAACTGGGATCACAAATGATATGGTTGCAGGATCTGCTTCTATTGAAGAAGTGCTTCCTAATTTTTTACAGTTTACATGTGGTAGCGTAGTGGTAGCCCATAATGCTGACTTCGATACATCTTTTATCAAAAAAAATTCAGAGAGGTTGAATTTGAAGTTTGAAAATGCAATTATGGATACAATTCCTTTAGCTAAATATTTACTTCCAGACCTTAAAACATTTAAGCTAAATGTAGTAGCTAAGCATTTGGGCATCTCCCTGGAGAACCATCATAGAGCTGTAGATGATGCTAAAGCCACAGCACAAATATTATTACATTGTTTTGGTTTACTTAAAGAAAATAACATTTTTGACTTAGATACTTTAAACAAACAGTTTTTAGGTGACTTTAATATAAAAAAGGCAAATACTTATCATGTGATTATTTTGGCAAAAAATCAAGTAGGTCTTAAAAATCTTTACAAGCTTATTTCAGCTTCGAATTTAGAACATTTTCATAGAAGACCTAGGCTTCCTAAAACTTTAATTGAGAAGTATAGAGATGGTCTTATAGTAGGATCAGCCTGCGAAGCTGGGCAAGTGTATAAGGAGGTTCTACATGGAAAATCGGAAGAAGATATTAGGAAGATTGTGAAGTTCTATGATTATTTAGAAATACAACCTCTACTAAATAATAAATTCATGATTAAAAATGGCACAGTAAAAGATGAAAGTGAATTAATGGATATTAATAGAAAAATATGTGCTATAGGAGAAAAAAATAATTTGCCTGTAGTTGCTACAGGTGATGTACATTTTTTAGAAGCTTCTGATGAAGTTTTCAGAAAAATTTTAATGGCTGGCAAAGGTTTTTCAGATGCAGATGATCAACCGCCACTATATTTTAAAACTACTAATGAAATGTTAAAAGAATTTTCATATTTAGGTGAAAAAAAATGCAGAGAAGTTGTAATTGGTAATCCTAATAAAATTGCTGAAATGGTAGAAGTTATAAAACCAATACCAGATGGAACTTATACCCCTAAAATAGAAGGTGCAGAAGAGGACATCCGCAAGATGACATCAGATAAAGTTCATTCAATATATGGGGATCCCTTACCAGAGGTAGTTGAAAAAAGGTTGGAGAAGGAATTAAACTCTATTATAAATAATGGATATGCTGTACTTTACTTAATAGCTGAAAAATTAGTAGCTAAATCACTTGCTGACGGTTATTTAGTAGGGTCGCGAGGCTCAGTTGGATCTTCTTTTGCAGCTAATATGTCTAATATAACTGAAGTAAATGGGCTTCCACCTCATTATGTATGTCCTGATTGTAAAAAGAGCGAGTTCTTTTTAGATGGATCTATTGGTTCGGGTGCTGATTTACCTGATAAAGAGTGCCCAAATTGTGGTGCACTATATAAAAAAGATGGTCATGATATTCCATTTGAAACTTTTTTAGGGTTTGAAGGAGATAAAGAGCCAGATATAGATTTGAATTTCTCAGGTGAAAATCAAGCAGATATACATAGGTATACAGAGGTGTTGTTTGGAAAGGGGCATACCTTTAAGGCTGGGACAATTGGAACAATTGCTGACAAGACTGCTTATGGTTATGTGAAAAAATATTTAGTTGAAAAAAACGCTATGGTCCCTCAAGCTGAAATAGAACGACTTGTGCTAGGATGTACTGGTGTTAAGAGAACCTCAGGGCAACATCCAGGTGGAATAATGGTTGTTCCAAGTGACAATGATATATATAATTTTTGCCCAGTACAACACCCTGCTGACGATCCAAATTCAGATATCATTACAACACATTTTGATTATCATTCCATAAGTGGAAGGCTATTAAAGCTGGATATTCTTGGACATGATGATCCTACAATGCTTAAAATGCTTCAAGATTTAACTGGACTCGACCCTATAACTATTCCACTATCGGATCCGAGTGTAATAAGTTTATTTACATCTCCTGCGGCACTGGGGCTCACCATTAAAGAATTGGGCTGTGAAGTAGGAAGTTACGGTGTTCCAGAATTTGGTACAAAGTTTGTTAGACAAATGCTTTTAGATACACAACCTAAATCTTTTTCAGACTTGGTTAGAATTTCTGGACTCTCTCATGGTACTGACGTATGGATTAATAATGCACAATATTATATTAAAGAAGGATTTACTACACTTAAAGATTGTATTTCTACAAGAGATGATATAATGGTTTATCTAATGCAGAAAAATCTTGAACCTAAGACGGCTTTTACTATCATGGAGAAAGTACGAAAAGGTAAAGGGCTTACGGAAGACGATGAGCAAGTAATGAGAGAGCATGACGTGCCAGATTGGTATATAGGATCATGTAAAAAGATAAAGTACATGTTTCCTAAAGGACATGCAGTTGCATATGTAATGATGGCGGTAAGAATAGCATATTATAAGGTTTATTACCCAAAGGAATACTATGCTACTTTCTTTACTATAAGAGCAGATGACTTTGATGCTAATTTGATTGTAAAAGGTGAGAGTGCTATAAGTGCTAAAATGCATGAACTAACAGCTCTGGGTAAGGACATAGGTATGAAAGAAAAAGGGCTTCTTACAGCTCTTGAGTTATCTTTTGAAATGTATAAAAGAGGGATAAAATTATTAAATGTAGATCTTTATAAGTCTGAGGCAGTTAAATTTATAATTGAAGATGACGCAATAAGGCCTCCACTAAGCGGGCTTGAAGGTGTAGGTGAAAATGCCGCTAAAAGCATAGTTTTGGAAAGACCTGAAGGGGAGTTTATATCAAAAGAAGATTTGAGAATTCGTTGCAAGGTTTCCAAAACAGTTATTGAATCCTTAGATAACCATGGGTGTTTAAAAGAACTACCTGATACAAATCAGTTGTCGTTTTTTTAGCTAAATGTAATTAACCCTTGAAATAGCAAATTTTATATGATAGAATAATATATATTAGTTACCGTTGGTAATTTTATCTCAAGAGAGTAGGCTCGTCCTACTCTCTATTTATTGAAACGCAACTCATGGTTGCGTTTTAATTATAAAATTACGATTAATTATGTAATAATTGTAGAAAATTTTAATAAAAGGAGGGTGTTAAAATGAAAAATGCCTTGTTGCAAAAACTTAGAAAAATAATTCAACCAATAGCAGAAAAAAATAGTTGCGAATTATATCATTTGGAGTATGTAAAAGAATCAGGAGAAAATTTCTTGAGGATTTATATAGATAGGTCTAATGGGATATCTTTAGAAGATTGTGAAAAAACAAGTAGAGCTGTAAGTGATATATTAGATGTAGAAGATCTAATAACTGATAGTTACTGTTTAGAAGTCTCCTCTCCAGGAATTGAGAGGATTTTATATGATGATAATCATCTGAAAAAATATATAGGCCAGAACGTATTAATTAATTTAAATAGTCTATATGAGGGAACAAAAAAATTTGAAGGCAATTTATTAGGATTTTCGGATGTGCAAATAGAAATTGAATATGATGGGAATAATATATCTATTCCGAAAGAAAAGATTTCCATTGTGAGTTTGAAACCGGTGCTGTAAGGAGGAAGTTAAAATGAATCAGGAATTTATTGAAGCATTGAGAGAAATTGTAGAACAAAAAGGAATCAGTGAAGATTTACTTTTTGAAACTATTGAGGATGCATTAGTTGCAGCATATAAGAAGAATTTCGCTACTCTATCTAATAGTAACCAAAGTGTAAAAGTGTCAATGAATAGAGAAACAGGTGAAATACATATTTATGGTCAAAAAACAGTTGTAGAAGAAGTATTTGAGGATGCCACTGAAATATCACTAGAAGGAGCTAAAGAATATAGCCCTAAATATCAAATTGATGATACTGTTGATATTGAGGTTACTCCAAGAAAATTTGGAAGAATAGCTGCACAAGCTGCAAAACAAGTAGTTATTCAAAGAATTAAAGAGGCTGAAAGAAATATAATTTATAATGAATTTATAACCAAAGAATTTGATATTATTACAGGAAGTGTTATAAGAAAAGATAGAGGAAATGTATTTATAGATTTAGGTAAAATTGAAGCTGTGCTTGGAGCTAACGAACAAATGCCTGGCGAGGAATATAATTTTAATGAAAAGTTGAAACTATATATTGTTGAGGTTAAAAATACTACTAAAGGTGCTCAAGTAGGAGTATCAAGAACGCATCCAGGTCTTGTAAAACGATTATTTGAATTAGAGGTGCCAGAAGTTTTTGGTGGAGTGGTTGAAATAAAAAGTATTTCAAGAGAAGCAGGATCAAGAACTAAGATTGCGGTATATTCAAATGATGAGAATGTTGATGCTATGGGAGCTTGTGTTGGGCCAAAAGGTATCAGAGTTCAAAACATAGTTAATGAATTAAGAAATGAAAAAATTGATATTATTAAGTGGAGCAAGAAATCTGAAGAGTACATTTCAAATGCGCTAAGCCCTGCAAAAGTATTGAATGTAGTAGTTGAAGAAGTTTCTAAATCTGCAAAAGTTATAGTTGAAGATAATCAATTATCATTAGCTATTGGAAAAGAAGGTCAAAATGTTAGATTGGCAGCGAGATTGACGGGTTGGAAAATTGATATAAAAAGTAGAACACAAGCTCAATATAACATGGAAGATATTGAAATTATTGAAAATGAAAATAAAGTAATTGAAACCATTACTGAAGAGTAGGTGATAGCTTTATGAAAGTAAAAAAAATACCTCAGCGCATGTGCACAGGTTGTATGGAAATGAAATGCAAAAAAGAATTATTACGCATAGTTCAGAGCAAAGAAGGTGAAATTTCTATAGACTTAACAGGAAAAAAGCCAGGTAGAGGCGCATATGTTTGTAAGAATATGGAATGCTTTGAAAAATCTTTTAAAACAAAAAGATTAGAGCGAAACTTAGGTGGAAAAATAAGTGAAGAAATTTATGGTAAACTAAGGGATAAGATAAATTACGAGGATGAGGTAAATCATGAACAATAAATTTTTCCAATTTTTGGGTTTAACTAAAAAGGCAGGCAAACTTATTGAAGGTTACAATCAATGTGAGGATGCACTATCGCACGGGAGAGGGACCCTCATAATTTTGTCAGAAGAAAGTGCTACCAATACTAAAGATAAATTTAGAAGATTAGCTATTAAAAGGGTTATACCTCTTATAGAAGGAATATCCAATGAGACTTTAGGCAAGTGCTTAGGTAGAGCAGAGATCAATGTTTTGTGCGTAAATGACAAAAAAATGAGTAATAAGCTATTAAGCTTATGGAATGAAAATGATGAATAAATTAAATTTCGGGGGTGAATGATTTGGCAAAAGTCAGAATATATGAATTAGCAAAAGAGTTAGAAGTGTCAAGTAAAGAATTAATTAATGTACTATTAGAAGAGTTTAGTATAAAGGCCAAAAATCATATGAGTGTGATTGAGGAAGAAGATGCTGAGTTAATAAAGGAACTTTATAGTGATGAAAATTCAGGACTTAAGGATAATAAAAATGAAACAGTGGAACACTATGAAAACTTAGCTAATGAAGATGCTAATAAAGTTGTTATTAGAAAAAGAGGTAGAAAAGGTAGAGACGAATTAGGAAGCGGAAACAATGCTGTTGAAGCAATAGATGATGAAGTTGTAGTAATCAAAAGTACTATTACAGTTAAAGACTTAGCTGATACGTTAAAAAGACCCTATGTAGAAGTAATAAAACAACTTATTTTTATAGGTGTTATGGCTGGAATGAATCAAGAAATTGATTTCGCTACAGCTGAAAAAGTAATAGAAAAATATGGTGCACTTGCTGTACTAAAAGATGAAGAAGAAGGAAAAATTGCTGATGAAGAAGACTTCGGAAATGTTGAAGTTGAAATAGATACAGACAAAAAACCAGCAGTTGTTACAGTTATGGGTCATGTTGATCACGGCAAGACATCGCTACTTGACTGTATTAGGAAAGCTAAAGTTACAGAAACAGAAGCGGGCGGAATAACACAGCATATAGGTGCATATACTGTCGATATTAATGGTGAAAAAATTACATTTTTAGATACACCTGGTCACGAAGCTTTCACAGCAATGAGAGCAAGAGGTGCCCAAATAACAGATATAGTTATACTTGTCGTAGCTGCAGATGATGGTATTATGCCGCAAACTCAAGAAGCCATAAATCACTGTAAAGCGGCTAAAGTACCAATGATAGTAGCTATAAACAAGATAGATAGGCCAGGAGCTAATGTTGATAAAGTTAAGCAAGAATTAACAGAGCATGGACTTGTAGCAGAAGATTGGGGCGGAGACACAATTTGTGTTCCAGTATCAGCTCATACTAAAGAGGGTATAGATACTTTGCTTGAAATGGTAGTGATTACAGCAGAAATGTTAGAGCTAAAAGCAAATCCTAGTAGACTTGCAAAAGGGACTGTAGTAGAAGCTAAACTTGACAAAGGTCGCGGACCACTTGCTACTTTACTCGTGCAAAATGGTACACTAAAAGCTGGAGATTCTATAATAGTTGGTTCAACTTATGGAAGAATAAGAGCAATGTTTGATGATAAGGGTAACAAAATAAAGACAGCAGGACCTTCTATACCAGTAGAAATACTTGGATTATCTGAAGTTCCAGCAGCTGGAGATAGATTTAATGTAGTTAAAGATGAGAAAACTGCAAGAAACATGGCTGAAACTAGAAAAACAAATTTAAGAGAAGAACATTTTGAATCTAGTAATAGAGTTTCCATGGAAAATCTATATAGCCAAATACAAGAAGGATCTGTAAAAGAACTTGGCGTAATTGTTAAAGCTGATGTTCAAGGATCTGTAGAAGCTGTAAGACAATCTCTCGAAAAATTATCTACTGATAATGTTAAAGTAAGGGTTATCCATTCTGGAGTTGGCGCTATTACAGAAACAGATGTTGTACTTGCAGCAGCTTCAAACGCAATAATTATAGGGTTTAATGTAAGACCAGATAATAATGCTTCTTTAATTGGTGAGAAAGAAAATGTAGAAATTAAAACCTATAGAATAATTTATGACGCTCTTGATGATATAAAGGATGCAATGGTTGGAATGCTCGATCCTGTATATAAAGAAGTAGTCTTAGGTAGAGTTGAAATAAGACAAATATATAAAGTTTCAAGTGTAGGAACAATAGCAGGGTCTTATGTATTGAACGGTAAAATCACGAGAAACAGTAGTGTACGAGTACTTAGAAATGGAATAGTAATTACTGAATCAACTTTAGCTTCCTTAAAAAGATTTAAAGATGATGCAAAAGAGGTCGCTGCTGGATTTGAATGTGGGTTAAGTGTAGAAAAATTCAATGATATTAAAGAAGGCGACATTATTGAAGCATTCATAATGGAAGAAGTTAAACCAAAATTAATATAAGTATAAGGAGTAGTGAATTGTATGGTTAGTTATAGAAATGGTAGAATAAATGAAGAAATTAAAAAAGATGTAAGCAATACAATTCAAAACAAAATAAAGGATCCAAGATTAAGTGCTATGGTAAGTGTAACAAAAGTAGACACAACAAAAGACCTAAGCTATACAAAAATTTATGTTAGTATATTTGGTGACAAAAATGCTAAGAAAGAAACACTTCAAGCACTTAAAAGTTCAACTAGCCTCATTAGAAAAGAAATAGGGAGTCATGTTAAGTTAAGACATGTTCCTCAGGTTATTATAGAGGTAGATGAAACTATAGATCGTGCAATACATTTAGAAGGCATTTTTAATCAAATAAAAGAAAAAACTCAGAATAATGAAGAGATAAATGAGGAAGATGGCAACGAAAAAGATAACAATGAAGATTAATGATGTTGTTACCAGAATTAAGTTATTCAAAAAAATTGCTATAACTTTTCATACTTCGCCAGATGGTGATTCAATTGGTAGCGCATTAGCGCTGCTTATTGGTCTTAGAAAATTAAACAAGGAAGTATATATAATTTCAAAAGAAGTAATTCCGCAAACTTTTTCATTTTTGCCTTGCTCTGATGAAATTAATGGTAAAACAAGTCAGCCGTTGAAAGATACGCAATGTGTAATAGTGTTAGATTGTGGTGATTTTAAAAGAATTAATGCTGATTTATGTATGCAAAACAAAAAAAATGAATTAATAAATATAGATCACCATTTATCTAATGATTTATATGGAGATTTAAATTTTGTCGATACAAAATCTTCTGCAGTGGGAGAAATTGTATACGAAGTTCTTAGACTTCTTCATATAGAATTAGACAAAGGAATAGCTGCATGTTTGTATACTTCCTTACTTACTGATACAGGCTGCTTTAGACATTCGAATACCACAGCAGTAACTCATGGTATCGCTGGTGAACTTATTAATACAGGTATAGATTTCAGTAACATCCATAGAAAAATTTTTGAAAATAAGAAATTTGAAAAGATAAAGTTTTATGGAGAAATTATTAGTGATATGACAGTAGAACTCAATGGTAAAGTCTGTATTATGCATATATCTAAAAATGTACTTGGAAAATTCAATTTGGCATCCACGGATACATCAGATGTTATTACTTTTGGTGATTCAATAGATACCGTTGAAGTTACTATTCTTATAATAGAAGCTGAGAAAGGTGTTAAAGTAAGTTTAAGATCTAAGTCTTTAGTAGATGTTAGTAAAATTGCAGAAGGTTTTAGTGGTGGAGGTCATATTAGAGCTTCAGGTTTTTATGCAGAAGCAAATTTTGATGATACTAAAGTTAAATTAATAGAAATTTTAGAAAAAGAGTTGATGAAATGAATGGTATATTAAATGTATTTAAACCTACCGGAATTACTTCTTTTGATGTAGTACGTAAAATAAGAAAAATCAGCAATGTAAAAAAAGTAGGCCACGCTGGCACTCTAGATCCTGAGGCTAGCGGGGTTTTACCTGTTTGTATAGGAAAAGCAACGAAGGCTATTGACTATATAATGGGTGACTTTAAAATTTATGAAGCTGAATTAAAGTTGGGAGTTATTACAGATACTTATGATAGAGAAGGTAAAATTCTTAGTGAAAGTGAAGTTAATGCAACCGAAGAAGAAATTATTCGCGCTATTAATTCATTTATAGGTGAAATAAAACAAATTCCTCCTATGTACTCAGCTCTAAAGGTTAATGGGAAAAAACTTTATGAATTGGCAAGGTCTGGAATAGAAATAGAGAGAGAAGCAAGGACTTTAGTAATTTATGATATAGATATTATTGATATAAAAACACCTTACGTAAAGTTTAGGGTTAAATGCTCTAAGGGTACATATATTAGAAGTCTGTGTTATGATATTGGACAATTATTAAAATGTGGTGGTATGATGTGGAATTTACAAAGAATTGCTACAGGGCCATTTCATATTGAAGATGCTATAAATATTGAAGATTTAAACGAGGAAAACATAAACAAACATGTTATGCCTATAGAAAAGATTTTTCAAAACAATAGTAAAATTACCATAGAAGATAGATTTGTTAAATTCTTATTAAATGGTGTTGTAGTAAAAGATAAAGCACTAACTCGCAAATTTGAAGTTGATATAATATATAATATATATAATAAAGATAATGACTTTATTGGAATTGCACATAGAAGTAATGATAGTGTTAAGCTAATAAAATCATTTATATAGGAGTATATTAAAATGTTAGTTATAAAAGATAATTTTAAAACAAAACTTAAAGAACCAACGTACATTGCTTTAGGAAGTTTTGACGGCATCCATTTAGGGCATATGTCTCTTGTAAATAGAACAGTAGTATTAGCAAAAGAAAATAATGCTAAAAGTATGATTTGTACCTTTAAAAATCATCCATTGTCTGTTATTAACAAGGAAATTTGTCCAAAGTTAATAATGGATAATGACACCAAAATAAATTTATTAGAAAATACTGGTATTGATATTGTTAACTTAGTTAATTTTAATAAAGATTTTATGAAGATAACTCCGGAAGAGTTCATAAAAAATATGGTGAAGTTTTATAATGCAAAGGGAATAGTTGTTGGTTTTAATTATAGATTTGGATATAAAAATTTAGGTGATGTAGAAATGCTTAAAACATATAGTACGATTTTAGGATATAAACTATATGTTTGTGAAGCCGTTAGTATTAACCATGAAATTGTAAGTAGTTCAAAAATACGCCATCTAATAGCGGAGGGTAATATCACAAAAGCAGATGAGCTTTTAGGACGACCACACACTATTAGTGGGAAAGTAATTAAGGGAAAACAATTTGGGAGAACTATTGGATTTCCAACTGTAAATTTAAATTACAATAAAGAGTATATCATTCCTAAGGGAGGGGTGTACTATACTTTAGCGGAGTACGATAATAACTTTTACAGAGCTATAACCAACATAGGTTACAATCCTACTGTAGAAGGTGGCAAGCTATCAGTAGAAACGCATATTTTAAACTTTGATAAAAAAATTTATAATGAAATAGTTAAAATTTATTTTATAAACAGAATAAGAGATGAGGTTAAATTTAATTCTATTGATGAATTAAAAAAGCAACTTTTAAAGGATAAGGAATATGCAATAAATCAAAAAATAGAAAAATAAGTGCTAAAATGTAAAAATTAATTTACAATTTAATCTTAGTTTGTTATAATTGATTTGAACCTTATGCTAAGTTCACCGAATCACCAACGGTGTACTTGGAATATGGGGATTATATTCGGAGGTGTTGTTAAATGCAAAAAGCTAAAAAACAAGAAGTAATGTTAAAACATGCAAGACATGAAGGAGATACAGGTTCTCCAGAAGTGCAAATCGCACTACTTACTGAAAGAATTCAAGAGTTGAATGAACATTTGAAAATTCATAAAAAAGATCACCATTCAAGAAGAGGTCTTTTAATGATGGTTGGACAAAGAAAAGGTATGATCGGTTACTTAAAGAACCAAGATATCGAAAGATATCGTGCAATTCTTGCAGAACTCGGACTAAGAAAATAATTCAGAGCGGCTTAGCCGCTCTATTATTTTAGATTAGGGGAAATATATACAGTTAGCTAATATTATTAGAGCAAATTGAAGGGAGGCAAATATATGATTCATATTATAGAAACTACTGTAGCAGGCAGAAATCTTAAAGTTGAATATGGTAAAGTTGGAATGCTATCAAACTGTGCAATAGTCATGAGTTATGGAGAAACAGTAGTTTTAATTAATGCAAATGCATCAGAAAAACCAAGGGATGGTATTGATTTCTTCCCACTAAGTGTAGAATATGAAGAAAGACTTTATGCTGTTGGTAAAATTCCAGGGGGATTCATAAAGAGGGAAGCAAGACCGTCAGAAAGAGCAATTTTAACAGCAAGAGGTATTGATAGGCCATTAAGACCATTATTCCCTAAAGGCTATAAAAATGATGTACAAATTGTTTGTACAGTAATGTCAGTTGAACAAGATAATTCACCTGAGATACTTGCTATGAACGGAGCATCACTGGCATTATGTTTATCAAGTATACCTTTTACGGATGCTGTTGCAACTGTTTCAGTGGGTTTAATTGATGGTAAATTTATATTGAGTCCTACTGTAGAAGAGCAAAGTGCTAGTTCTATGAAACTTACAGTTTGTGCAACAAAAGATAATGTAACAATGATAGAAGCAAACGGAGACGAAATACCTGAAGATGTAATGATAGATGCAATTGACTTTGCTTTTGAAGCATGTAAAAAAATTGTAGCTTTCCAAGAAGAAGCTGTAGCTAAGTTTGGAAAGAAAAAAGTTATACCTTTATTAAATAAAATAGATGAAACTCTCGAAAGTGAAGTAAGAGAATTTTCAGTTGATATGACAAAAACAGCAATGTACATAATGGATAAAGATGAGAGAAACACAAAAGTGGACGAAATTAAAGAAAAAATAAGTGTTGAATTTAATGAAAAATACGCAGATAAAAAATCAGATATCGGTGAAGTTTTCTATAATATTCAAAAAGAAATAGTTAGAAATATGATGTTAAATGAAAATAGAAGACCAGATGGAAGAGCTTTTGATGAAGTTAGACAAATAAGTTGTGAAGTAGGAATACTTCCAAGAACTCATGGTACTGGTTTATTTACAAGAGGACTTACCCAAGTAATGGGAGTTGCAACGCTCGGAGCATTAAAAGAAGCCCAGATACTAGACGGAATAAGTACTGAAGATACTAAAAGATATATGCATCATTACAATTTTCCAGCTTATAGCGTAGGAGAAACTAAGCCAATGCGTGGACCTGGAAGACGCGAAATTGGTCATGGGGCACTATCAGAAAAAGCAGTAGAACCACTTTTACCATCTATAGAAGAATTCCCATATGCTATTCGTGTAGTGTCAGAAGTATTAAGTTCTAATGGTTCAACATCTCAAGCTAGTGTAAGTGCAAGTATTTTAGCACTATTAGATGCAGGGGTTCCTATTAAAAGACCTGCTGCGGGTATCGCAATGGGACTAATTACAAATGCTGACTTATCTAAAGAAAAAGTATTAACGGATATTCAAGGTATAGAAGATTTCTTTGGAGATATGGACTTTAAAGTAGCTGGAACTGTTAAAGGTATTACAGCTATACAAGTTGATACAAAGCTTCATGGATTATCTAATAATTGCATTAAAACTGCAATTATAGATGCCAAAAAAGCTAGACTTCATATAATAGAAAAAATGAACGAATGTATACCGCAACCAAGAAGTGAAATGTCACTTTATGCTCCTAGAATGTATGTGCTAAATGTAGCACCAGACAAGATTAGGGACGTAATAGGTAAAGGCGGAGCAACTATAAAGAAAATTATAGCAGAAACCGGCGTTAAAATAGATACTAATGACGATGGACAAATCGTAATTATGTCAAGCGACAGCGTTAGTGCCAATAAAGCAGTAAAAATTATCGAAGAACTAACTAAATCTGTTAAAGTAGGAGAAATATATTTAGGGAAAGTAACAAAAATTGCTGCTTTTGGAGCTTTTGTTGAAATACTTCCTAATAAAGAAGGCCTAGTGCATATTTCTAAACTTGATTTTACAAGAGTAAATAAAGTAGAAGATATAGTTTCAGTTGGTGATGAAATATTAGTAAAAGTAATGGAAATAGATAATCAAGGAAGAGTAAATCTTTCGAGAAGAGATGCTATGAAAGATAGCGAAAATGAAAATGAAAACAAAGATAAAGAATAATAATAGAAGGGCTTAGATGCCTTTTTATTTTTTTTTAATAATATTGCCCTAATATGCACATAGTAAATATAAATTCTCATTAAGGAGAGGCGCATATGTATAATTTGTTTAAGTTAAATAATGGGTTAAGAGTTGTAGTGGAAAATATTGAGTATGTAAATTCGGTTAGTGTAGGCTTATGGGTAGAAAATGGATCAAGAAATGAAAATATAACTAGCAGTGGGATATCACATTTTATTGAGCATATGCTCTTTAAAGGAACGTGTGGTAGAACTGCAAAACAAATTGCTGAAGCGATTGAAGATGTTGGTGGTCAAATAAATGCCTTTACAGGTAGGGAAGCTACATGTTTTTATATAAAAGCATTAGACACTCATTTAGAACTATCCTTAGATATTCTTTCAGATATGATTTTCAATAGTAATTTATCAGAAGATGATATTGAGAAGGAAAAAGGCGTAATTGTTGAAGAAATAAATATGAGTGAAGATTCACCAGAAGATGTTTTAGCAGATTTACACACAAAAGCAATCTGGGGTACAGATTCTATTTCGTTACCGATTTTAGGAACGATTGATACTGTAAAATCTTTTAGTAGAAAAATGTTAGTAGATTATATAGACTCGCATTATATACCCGAAAACTCAGTAATATCTATTTCAGGTAAATTTGACATGAAAATGATAGAAAGTCTTGTTGAAAAGTATTTTGGTAAATGGCATTGTAAAGACAAAAATATTACTAAATATAGTAGCCCTCAAATATTAAATCAACATTATTTCAGAAAAAAAGATATTGAGCAATTCCATGTGAGTCTTGGAATACCTGGTGTAGGTCTTGGAAATGATGATACATACACGTTAATCTTACTAAGCAATATATTAGGCGGAGGAGCATCCTCAAGGCTATTTCAAAAAATCCGTGAAGAGCTAGGTTTATGCTATTCAATCTATTGTTATATATCTACGTTTAAAAACACAGGAGTTGTAAGCGTTTATGCGGGACTCAGTCCAATGAACGTGGAAGTTGCCATTAATGCAATAAAGGAAGAGGTTAGTATATTCGCTAAACTCGGAATTGACAATGAAACGTTAAGTAAAGCTAAAGAACAGTTAAAGGGTAGTTATATCCTAGGGCTTGAAAGCACAAGTAGTAGAATGTTTAGTAATGGGAGATCAGTAATGTTTATGAACAAAATTAATACGCCAGAAGACGTATTGCGAAAAATAAATGAAATAGATATGGAAAGGGTAAATTCTGTCATGGAAAAAACTTTTGAAAAAGGTATAATAAATTCTGCATATGTAGGAAAAGAAAAAGAGATGCTTAAAAAAGTTTTTAAAGGTAATATTATTTCTATCAATAAGTAGATTTATCTATAAAAATATAGAAATTATGCATAAATCCTTAACAGATTTCATAGTATTTTATGAGAGTTGTTAAGGAGATGATAATATGGAAGATAATATAAAACTGTATAGTGAAATGGAAAGATATGAAATTATTAATATCAATGATGGTGACAAATATAGCAATCTAGGTAATAATGATGTAGTTATTGATGAGAATGGGCTTTTAAAATTTTTAATTATAAATGAAGGAAGTTCTAAATTTAGTTTTTTAAAAAATAACGATATTATCGAAGTGCCTTGGGAGTATGTTAAAAAAATTGGTTCCAGAACTATAATAATTGATGTTGATAATGAATTTTTAAAAAAATCTCATATATAATTTTGGAGGACAGAAATGAAGATATTAGTGCAAAAGTTTGGAGGTACATCTGTTTCAACAGAGGAAAAACGGAAGCTTGTAGTAAACAAGGTTTTAAATGCAAAGGTTCAAGGATATTTTCCTGTGGTAGTAGTATCTGCAATGGGAAGAAAAGGTGAGCCTTACGCTACAGACACATTGTTATCTTTGGTAGATGATAATTTCAAAGTAGCTAATCCATTAGCAATAGATTTGCTAATGAGTTGTGGTGAAACTATAAGCACTGTAATAATGTGTGGTGAACTAAATAATTGTGGAATTGATGCAGTGCCTTTAACTGGTGGACAAGCAGGTATAATCACAGATTCCAATTATAACAATGCAGCAATACTTAATGTGGAGACAAAAAAAATATTGGATATTTTACAAAAAGGGAAAACACCAGTAGTAGCAGGATTTCAAGGTATGGATGAAAAGGGCTATGTCACGACTATTGGGAGAGGTGGCAGTGACGTTACTGCTGCAATACTAGGGGCAGCGCTTAAGGCCTCTCAGACTCAAATATACACTGATGTAGATGGAATTATGACAGCGGATCCAAGAATAGTTTCTGAAGCGACTTTAATAAAAAAAATAAGTTATGATGAAATCTTTCAATTTGCAGATCAAGGAGCAAATGTTATACACCCAAGGGCAGTTGAAATATGTAGAAGGTATAATATACCATTAGTAATAAAAAATACTATGAATGATTGTGATGGAACAGTAATTAGTAATTTGGGAAATGAAGGTTATGAAAATATAATTACAGGTATTACGCATATGAATAATAGAATTCAAATAAAAATATGTGAAAATTCAGGTTCTAGTTATGATGATATATTTGATATTTTAGCTGAGAATCTTATAAGTATAGATCTTATAAATGTTTTTCCTAAGGAAAAAATATTTACTATTGATGAAAAAGACTTTACTAAATTTGCTGATTTAATAAGAGATCTTAATATGTCCTATTCATTTGTGAAGGATTGTAGTAAACTTTCAATTATAGGTTCAAAAATGAGAGGTATGCCTGGCGTTATGGCGAGAATACTTAAGGCGTTAACTAGAGAAAATGTTGAAGTACTGCAAACAGCAGATTCTAATATGACTATATGGTGCCTTGTAGAAACGGGATATATTGAAAAAGCAATTAATGCTTTACACAGGGAATTTAAATTAGGATAATAAATGTATATAGTTTCTCTTAATGCACAAAATAAAATGGATTAGGAGGAATGAAAATGTTGAAAAGTGAAAAAAACAAAGAAACCATTGAAAAAAATGTAAATGAACAGGTTGAAAATATTAAAGAACTGGGTACAACTAATATCCCAACTCAGGATGCTAAAATTCAAGTTTTGTCTATTATAGGTCAAGTAGAAGGACATATGATGTTGTCACCTCAAACAAAAACTACTAAGTATGAACATGTTATTCCAGAGCTAATTGCTATGGAGAGGGATGATAAAGTAAAAGGTATTCTTATAGTTTTAAATACTGTAGGAGGAGACGTGGAAGCGGGGCTTGCAATAGCAGAGATGATTAGAAGTCTTAGCAAACCAACTGTATCACTTGTAGTAGGTGGAGGGCATTCAATAGGTATACCACTGGCAACAGCAGCTAAGTATTCATTCATTTCCCCATCTGCAACTATGATAATTCATCCTATAAGAATGAATGGTCTAATAATAGGGGTGCCTCAAACTTTTGAATACTTCAATAAAATGCAAGAAAGAATAACAGAATTTATTATTAGAACCTCTAAGATTGATAAGGAAACGGTAAATAGATTAATGCTTCAAACTGATGAGCTTTTAAATGATATGGGTACTATACTTATAGGAAAACAAGCAGTTGATAATGGATTAATAGATGAGGTTGGTGGCATTAGTGAGGCATTATCAAAATTAAACGAAATGATAGGTTAAAAATAAATTAGATATAAACAGGTTAAAATGGCCTATTTATGTCTATTTTTAATGATTTGTTACTATGACGAATATAATCTAATAATTTTTTTATATAACTAGTTTAAAATTGATATATAAATATATTGAAAGTTAGAGGAGATTTCTAAATTTTGTAGAAATAATAAGGATAGAGGTGATACTTTGACTAGAAAAAAAACTAAAACTAAATCTAAAGTTGCAAGTAATGTAGATGCTAATAGTGAGATTTATGGAATTATTTTAATAACAATAGGTATATTAATTTTATTAAGTATTTTCTCAACTAGGGGTTCTAATTCTAATTCCATATCAGGTACGATAGGTAATCTAATTAATCACATGCTTTTTGCAATTTTAGGAGTAGGTGCATATCTTTCGCCGTTCCTTATAGTATTTATTGGCATTTGCAAAATTGTTAAGAAAGGTAAGATAAATTTTAGTAAGAAGTTTTGTGGAATAATACTTTTTATAATAAATACACTATTATTTATACAAATGTTATCTTTAAATAAGTATTACACTAAAGGAGATTTTTTGCTCGGAGTAAATAAGATATATAATTCAGAAAGTGTATTACATGGTGGGATTATTAGTTATTCAATTGATGTACCATTGCATACACTATTTGGAGCTGCAGGTAGCTATATAATTTTTATTGCTATTTATGTTATATGCTTTATTATAATATTAAACGTATCGCTAAATGATGTCTTTTTTTATTTAAAGGATAAATTTATAATTAAAAAAACTGCGAGTAAAAATGATAGTAAGGATTTATATATTCAAAATAATGATAAGCAAGAAGACTTAGTAGTTCCGAATAGAGAAAAAAATAAATTTATTAAAGATATTAGCAATAAAATTAAAATAATCGATTTTATAAAATCAAATGAAATTGCTACAGATGTGGAGGGATTAAATAAAGAAGAAACTGTTAGTAGTGCTAGGAATGACAATGCACGTGCTTCAAAAGAAAGTCATATAGATAATTCTATCAATCAGGAGTTGGAGAAAGAAATTCAATTAAATAGTGTAAATTCAAAGCCAAACTATAAATATGAATATCCGACTGTAGATTTATTAAATGAAAATAATACCTCCAAAATGAATAAAAATGATAAAAAAGAATTGCTTAATAGTGCCAATAAGCTACAAGAGACACTAAGTAGCTTTGGAGTTGAAGCAAAGGTTATTCAAGTTACAAAAGGACCCTCAGTGACAAGGTTTGAGCTTCAGCCAAATGCTGGTGTTAAGGTGAGTAAAATTGTAAATTTAGCAGATGATATTGCACTGAATTTAGCTTCTTCCGGGGTAAGAATTGAGGCACCGATACCTGGTAAGGCAGC
Organism: Clostridium sp. CM041; assembly: GCF_055081035.1. Taxonomy (NCBI): domain Bacteria; kingdom Bacillati; phylum Bacillota; class Clostridia; order Eubacteriales; family Clostridiaceae; genus Clostridium; species Clostridium sp. CM041. Next base: position 749,077 of record NZ_CM143648.1, on the reverse strand, counting down.
TGTAGGCATTGAAGTGCCAAACAAAGAGTTAAGTGCAGTATACTTAAGAGAAGTAATAGAATCTAATGAATTTTCAGCTTCTAACAAAAATTTATCCTTTAGTTTAGGAAAAGATATAGGCGGTAACTGTGTTGTTTCGGATTTAACAAGAATGCCACATTTGCTGGTAGCAGGGGCCACAGGCTCTGGAAAAAGTGTTTGTATAAATTCATTAATAATAAGCATACTTTATAAATATTCTCCAGAGGAGGTTAAGCTATTATTAATTGACCCTAAGGTTGTTGAATTAAATATTTATAATGGGATACCTCATCTATTAATACCAGTTGTAACAGATCCCAAAAAATCTGCAGGGGCTTTAAATTGGGCTGTAAACGAAATGTCAAGAAGATACAAGAGTTTTGCTGAAAACAATGTGCGAAGTATAGAAGGATATAATGAATTAGTTAATAAAGGCATTGTTGAAAATAAATTGCCGTGGATTGTTATTATAATTGATGAGCTAGCAGATTTAATGACGGTTTGTGCTAATGATATAGAGGAATATATTGGAAGACTTGCACAAATGGCAAGAGCGGCAGGAATGCATTTAGTAATTGCGACGCAGAGACCATCAGTTGATGTTATTACAGGTGTAATAAAAGCCAATATACCTTCAAGAATATCTTTTGCAGTTTCGAGCCAAATAGATTCAAGAACAATTTTGGATTCCTCTGGTGCAGAGAAATTACTTGGGAAAGGTGATATGCTTTTTTATCCGGTCGGAGAGGCTAAACCATTCAGAATACAAGGAGCGTTTGTGTCAGAAGAAGAAGTTGAACGAGTTGTTGATTTTATAAAAAATCAGACGACAGAAGTAAACTATGAAAAAGAAATAATAGATGAAATAGAGAGTAGTTCAAATAATAAAAGTATTGATGATGATATTGATGAATTATTAAATGAAGCAATAAGAATAGTAGTTGAAAATGGACAAGCATCTACTTCCTTATTGCAACGTAAGCTAAAAATAGGGTATAATAGAGCAGCAAGAATTATTGAACAAATGGAGGAACGGGGGATTATATCAGCTAGAAATGGAAGCAAACCTAGGGAAATATTATTAAGTGATAGTGAGTTAAAGGAACAATAAAAAAAAATGTAAGAATAATTGTAAATACCCTTGTTTAATTTGCAAATCACATTTACAATAATTTATGGGTACAAATGTAGGAAGATAAAAGTAATTAACTATTATTTACATAAAGAATCAAACAAGTAGTATGATATTTGGTAAATAGGAGTTACTCAGGTTGATAAACAAGGAGGATGACTGGTGGAAAAATTAAAAGTTGGAGTTATAAATTTAGGCTGTGATAAAAATAGAATTGATAGTGAGATTGTAATAAGCAGTTTAAGTGGGAAATATGATATGACAAATGATCCTAAACTAGCAGATATAATTTTAGTGAATACTTGTGGATTCATAGAATCGTCGAAACAAGAATCAATAGACACTATTTTAGAAATGTCAGAATACAAAAAGAAATATAATTGCACAGTATTGATTGCAACGGGTTGCCTTACTCAGCGTTATGGGGCGGATCTGATTGAATTGATGCCAGAACTTGATATACTGCTCGGTGTTAATGATTATGACAAGTTACTAAGTAGTATAGAAGAGGTTCTTTTAAAAAATATTAAAGTACAACATTGCACTTATAGTGATGATAATATTAATGAAGGACAAAGAGTATTAACTACAGAAATATACTCTGCTTATATTAGAATTTCCGAGGGCTGTGATAATGCTTGTGCATATTGCGCAATACCCAATATTAGAGGGAAATATAGAAGCAGAAAAATGGAGAACATAATACAAGAGGCCAAGGATTTAAGTGAACATGGTTGCAAGGAAATTATTTTAGTTGCTCAAGATACCACTAGATACGGGATAGATTTATATGGCGAAAAAAACCTACATAAGTTAATAAGTAAAATTTCTCAAATAAGTGGGATTGAATGGATAAGAGTACTTTACTGTTATGCAGAAGAAATGACGGATGATATTATTAATGAGATTTCTTTAAATGATAAAGTCTGCAAATATGTAGATATACCAATTCAACATATAAGCGATGATCTTCTTAAATCCATGAAAAGGAAAGGAAGAAAAAATATCATAACAGAAAACATAAATAAGATGAGGAAGGGTATTAAGGGATTAACCCTTAGAACTACATTAATCGTTGGATTTCCAGGAGAAACGGAAGAAAATTTTGAAGAATTGAAACAGTTTATCAATGAAACTAAATTTGATAAATTGGGAGTGTTCAAGTACTCAATGGAAGATGGTACTGCAGCTGCAGAGATGAAAAATCAAATTCCAGAAGAAATAAAGGAAAAACGTGAAGAAGAATTAATGATTGTGCAACAAAATATATCAAAAGAGATAAATAGTAAAAAAATAGACAAAATCTACAAAGTTTTAGTAGAAGGATTTAATGGTAAAACTTATTTTGGTAGAAGTTATGAAATGGCACCAGAAGTTGATGGAACTATTTTCTTTGAATCTGACAAAGCTTATAATAAGGGCGAATTCGTTACAGTAAGGGTTACCAAAGCGTTAGAATATGATTTAATAGGAGTTGTGTGCTATGAATCTTGCAAATAAACTTACAATGATTCGAATTTTTTTAGTACCTATATTTTTAGTATTTATGGCAGTTAAGGGAATACCCTATGGAAGAGAACTGGCTACAATTGTTTTTATAGTAGCATCTCTCACTGATAAGTTGGATGGCTATGTAGCTAGAAGCAGAAATCAAATAACTAATTTCGGAAAATTCATGGATCCTCTAGCAGATAAACTTTTAGTAACTGCTGCGCTTGTTTCATTAGTGGAGCTTCAAATTGTGTCTAGTTGGGTAGCTATGGTTATAATTGCTAGAGAATTTGCAGTTTCAGGACTTCGAACAATAGCTGCTTCAGAGGGAAAAGTAATTGCGGCTAGTAAATGGGGAAAACTGAAAACCGTTATTCAAATAGTAGCTATAATTACAGCATTAATAAATTTATCTTACGCAAATACAATATTAAATGCGTTAACTAATATTTTCATGGCTGCCGCAGTAATTATTACAATAATATCTGGTGTTGACTATTTTGTAAAAAACAAAGGTACAATTAGAGTCGATAAGTGATTAAATTATTAGAGTTTGTTAATAATACAAATAAAAGAATTTCTTTATTAAATGAAAATGGCAGATATTGCTTTGTATGTTGACCATATAAAATAAATGGTGTATACTTAAGTTCAGAACAAACGTTCGTCGAAAAAGGATGGTGAACCCGCAGGGGAAATTTATGAATAATGAAAAATTAAAAGCGCTAGAAGTAGCTATGGGTCAAATAGAAAAACAATTCGGAAAAGGTTCTGTAATGAAGCTTGGAGAAAATAGTAAGTTAAATATAGAGGCTATTTCCACTGGTTGTTTAGGACTTGACATAGGTCTAGGCATAGGTGGTGTACCTAGAGGAAGAATAATAGAAGTTTTTGGACCAGAATCTTCAGGTAAAACTACAGTTGCACTTCATATAGTTGCAGAAGCTCAAAAAAATGGTGGTACAGCTGCATTTATAGATGCAGAGAATGCTTTAGACCCTGAATATGCTAAAGCACTAGGAATAGAAATAGAAAATTTAATAGTATCACAACCAGACACTGGTGAACAGGCGTTAGAGATTACAGAGGCTTTAGTTCGCTCTGGAGCTATAGATGTTATCGTCGTGGATTCGGTAGCAGCACTAGTTCCTAAAGCTGAAATTGAAGGCGAAATGGGAGACTCTCATGTAGGACTCCAAGCAAGACTTATGTCTCAAGCTTTAAGAAAACTTGCGGGTTCTATAAATAAATCCCAATGTGTTCTTGTATTTATAAATCAATTAAGAGAAAAAGTAGGAGTAATGTTTGGTAACCCAGAAGTAACCCCTGGTGGTAGAGCATTGAAATTTTATGCATCTGTTAGACTAGATATTAGAAAAATAGATACAATTAAACAAGGCGATGAATTTATGGGTAATCGAACAAGAATAAAAATAGTTAAAAACAAAGTAGCTCCTCCATTTAAGAAAACTGAATTTGATATTATGTATGGTCGCGGCATATCTCGAGAGGGAGATGTTCTAGATATAGGAGTTACAGAAGAGATTGTACAAAAAAGTGGAGCGTGGTTCTCATATGGAGATATAAGACTTGGACAGGGAAGAGAAAATTCAAAACAATATTTTAAAGAAAACCCTTTGGTTATGTTAGAGATAGAAAACAAAATTAGAGCAAAACATAACCTACCATTATACAAGAATGCAGAGACTAGTAAAAAAGAAGTTAGCAAAAAGGAAGCAAGTAAAAAAGAAGCATAAAAGCAAGTTTTTACTTGCTTTTTTTCTTTAACTTATAATTAAGGAGTATTATTATGGTATCAGGCATGTGCATTCTATGATGCAATATGCTAAAGTTTATCATAACTACTATATAATAGTAAGAATAAAGACTTATTTAAACGTTAAAATCTTGACATTAACTGAAAAGTAATATAAAATAAATACAAATACTGGTTTAGTATATTTAAATTGTTACCAATTAAATATAGCACCTTTTCTAGCTTTCATATTTACTCTTAAATAGATTTGAAATAAGCAAAGGAGGTGTTGATAATCAATGGATACTAAAAGTCAAACAATGCTCATAGTAGTTTGTGCTATTTTGGTTGTTGTTTTAGCATGTATTTTTGTTATAATTTATATTAGAAAAAATATATCTCAAGCAAATATTTTCAAGGCCGAAAAAGAAGCTAAAAAAATTATTGATGAAAGTGTAAAAGATGCTGAATCAAAAAAGAAAGAGGCTATTTTAGAAGCCAAAGAAGAAGTTCACAGACTTAGAACTGATTTAGAAAAAGAATCAAGAGAAAGACGTAATGAAGTTCAAAGGTTAGAAAGAAGAAACATCCAAAGAGAAGAATCATTAGATAAAAAAAGTGATGTGCTGGAGAGAAAAGAAGAAAATCTTAATAAAAAACAACAAGAAAGTGAAATGCTAGAAGCAAGTGTACAAGATTTATACACAAAGCAAAGAGGGGAATTAGAAAGATTATCAGGGTTGACATCTGATGAGGCAAAACAAGTTTTATTAGATGAAATTAGAAAAGAAATTAAACACGATGCTGCAATTATGATTAAAGAAATTGAAACTAAGGCAAAAGAAGAAGCTGATAAAAAAGCAAGAGAAATTATTACTTATGCTATTCAAAGATGTGCAGCCGATCATGTAGCAGAAACAACAGTTCATGTGGTTTCGCTTCCTAATGATGAGATGAAAGGAAGAATAATAGGTAGAGAGGGTAGAAATATTCGAACTCTAGAAACGCTTACAGGAGTAGATTTAATAATAGATGATACACCTGAAGCAGTAATTCTTTCAGCATTTGATCCTATAAGGCGCGAAGTTGCTAGAATAGCACTTGAAAAACTAATAGTGGATGGAAGAATTCACCCTGCTAGAATTGAGGAAATGGTAGAAAAAGCTAAAAAAGAAGTTGATAGTGACATAAAAGAAGAAGGAGAACAAGCAACTTTTGAAACAGGAGTGCATGGACTTCATTCGGAAATTATCAGGCTGCTCGGAAGGCTTAAATACAGAACCAGTTATGGTCAAAATGTATTAAAGCATTCTATAGAAGTTTCATATTTAGCTGGACTTATGGCATCTGAACTTGGAATTGACCCAACACTCGCTAAAAGATGCGGTCTACTTCATGATATAGGTAAAGCTGTAGATCATGAAGTTGAAGGTCCACATGCGCTTATAGGTTCAGAAATAGCTAAAAAACACCATGAGTCCTCTATTGTAGTAAATGCTATTGCAGCGCATCACGGTGACGTTGAGTTAGAATCCCTTGAAGCAATACTAGTTCAAGCGGCAGATGCTATATCAGCGGCAAGACCAGGTGCAAGAAGAGAAACTTTAGAAGCTTATATTAAAAGATTGGAAAAATTAGAAGAAATTTCAAATTCTTATGAAGGTGTAGAAAAGTCATATGCTATTCAAGCTGGAAGAGAAGTTAGAATTATGATTAAACCAGAAATAATTGATGATGCAGGTGCTGTTGAAATGGCAAGAAATCTAGTTAAAAGGATTGAAAATGAACTAGAATATCCTGGTCAAATTAAAGTAAATGTAATTAGAGAAACACGAGCTATTGACTATGCTAAATAATTAAATGTAAGATTAAATCCTCTTGAGATTTAGAATATTTCTAAACCCTAAGAGGGTTTTTTTATTTCATATTACATATTATTTGGAAAAGTATGTAATGTGGAATCAGGTTGCTCCATTTACATCACAAAAAAAAAGTGATATATTAGTATCATAAGAATTAAATTAATATAAGTATTGGGGGTAAGAAAAATGGTATTATCTAAAAAAGCAAAGCAAATAACAACATCTTTAACACTAGATATAACTGCAAAGGCTAAAAAAATGAAGGCTGAGGGCATAGATGTCATAGGATTTGGTGCTGGTGAACCTGATTTTGATACACCCAAAAACATACAAGAAGCAGCTATAAAAGCAATTAAAGAAGGCAGGACAAGATATACAGCAGCTTCAGGTATTATTGAACTAAAACAGGCAATAATTGGAAAGTTAGAGAGAGAAAACAACTTAACTTACACACCAGCTCAAATTATAGTTTCAGCTGGAGCAAAACAATGCTTAGCTAATGTATTTCAAGCTATTTTAAATCCAGGAGATGAAGTTTTAATTGGAGTTCCATATTGGGTCAGTTATCCAGAATTGGTTAAATTAGCGGATGGAGAACCTATCTATATAGAAACAGAAGAAATTAATGAATTTAAATTAACAATTGCGAGCCTTAATAGAGCATTAACGCCTAAATCTAAAGCAATAATAATAAATAGTCCAAATAATCCTACAGGTACTGTATATTCAAAGGAAGAACTTATGGAAATTGCTGATTTTGCAAAAATAAATAACTTAATCATAATATCGGATGAAATTTATGAAAAATTGTTGTATGGTAGTAATGACCATATTAGTATAGCAAGTCTTTCAGAGGATGCTTACAGAAGAACTATCGTAATCAACGGCCTTTCTAAGGCTTACGCTATGACAGGATGGAGAATAGGATATGCTGCTGGTAGCACGGAAATAGTATCGTTAATGTCTAATATTCAAAGTCATACTACATCAAATCCCAATTCAATTGCGCAATATGCGTCAGTTGAAGCTTTAAATGGAAATCAAGATGATATAGCTAAAATGATTGGACAATTTAAGCTAAGAAGAGATTATATGGTGGAAAAAATTAATAGCATTAATAATTTATCTTGCATAAAACCTGAAGGCGCTTTTTATGTTATGGTGAATATAGGGGATGTTTTAAATAAATCAATCGACGGAAAAGTTATAAAAGATTCGATTGCTTTTTCAGATATTTTACTTGAAAAAGAAAAAGTTGCTGTTATACCAGGTATAGCATTTGGAGTAGATAATTTTATAAGATTGTCTTATGCTACTTCTATGGAAAATATAAAAATTGGACTTGATAGAATAGCGAGGTTTGTTGAAAATATTTAAAATTGATTTACATGATTTTTAATGATATTATAATAGCATGCGTTAATAGATAAGATATTTTATATTATCGCATGCAATAATAAATAAAGTATCGAGGTGAAGTTAATTGGTAACAAAGGAAGTTCTCGTTAGTAATTCTAAAGGATTGCATGCTAGACCAGCTACATTATTAGTAAGAAAAGCCGCGTCTTTTAAATCAGATATAGGTATAGAATATATGGGCAAAAAAGCTAATATTAAGAGTTTAATAGGCATTTTATCTCTAGGAGTCGGTCCTAATACAACTGTAAACGTTATAGCTAATGGTGATGATGAAAAATTAGCTTTAGAAGAAATAGTAAACTTAATTAATGATTTAGAAGAATAATTATAGCCTGTATATTTTAAAAAGCTGCTAACTTACTGTTTGCAGCTTTTTAAAATGTATAGAAATTTAAAAAATATTAAAGGGGAATACATATGATAAACAATATTACACAATTCAACTATAATTCAGATTTGACTTTAGATAACAAAAATTTTATATGGTATTTTCTTGAAATCAAGTCTAGAAAAAGTAAATATACTGCTAAAAGCTATGAACGAGATATAAAAGATTTTTTTTGCGTAAGTTCTATTTATGACATCACTATAGAAGATATTAAAAAGGTATCTATACTACATTCGCAAAATTTTATAATGAAATTAATGAATAAAAATATGTCCTCTGCTACTATAAACAGGAAAATATCATCATTGAGCGCTCTCTATAAGTGGTTATTAAAATATCAAGATAATTCTACAGGCATTCATATAATTAAATATAATCCTTTTGGAAATTTAAAAGAAGAAAAACCAGTGATAAATAATAAGGAAACTGAGTTTTTAACAAAAGAAGAGTGTAAAGTCTTATTAAATAGTATAGATACATCCACTATATTAGGACATAGAAATAAAACTATATTAGTACTTGCTTTAACAACTGCTTTAAGAAAATCTGAGATTATAAATATTAAGATAAAGCATATTACGACGCACACAGGTTATGATGTAGTAAAAGTAATAAGAAAAGGCGGTAAAGAGGATATAGTAAAAATTCAAGGAAACGTTCTTACTATGATAAATGAATATATTAGGTTGACTAAAAGAAATAAGGTATCTAGTGGCGAAGAGTATTTGTTTATTGGCCATTCAACTAATGGAAATAATAAGGAAAAATTAGATGCAAGCACTTTAAATTATATGATAAAAAGAGTATGCAAAAATGCAGGTATAGATAAAGATTTACGAGTTCATTCTACCAGGCATACAGCTATTACACTAGCAATTTTAGCAGGGGCTACAGTAGAGAAAGTTAGGGATTTTGCTGCACATAAAAATCTAGCTACTACTAATAGGTACATTCACTCCGTAGATAAGTTGAAAAATAATGCTGGAGATTTAATTGATGTATTTTAGATTAAAGTATCGTGAATGGTTAGCGTATATTGAAAATACGGTTATTGAAAATACGGTTATTGAAAATAATGATAAATATGGCTATTTAGATAGCTGAAAACATTAGGTTGATAAGATTTGCCTTTAACTTGGCTTCGTATCTCTAAGAAGGCATGACGGTGGTTAAAACCTGTAATAAGCAGGAAGTTTAAAACATTAATTAAATATGTTACATAAATCACATCTAATACTTTTGTATTTAGTTATAATATAGTATATAAATTATTAAGGTGGTTATAAATATGAAAAAGATTGCTGTATTAAGATGTTTTAAAGTTTCTAGTAAATGCTCAGGTTCTGGTTGTATAAAGGCATTTAACAATAAGACAGCCTCATTTAATGATTATGATGCTAGTTTAGACATGGTAATGCAAATACCATGTAGCGGATGTAACGCAGATTCATTAAAAGAAATGCTTAATTCCTCAGAGGAATTAAAAAAACAGGGTGTAAGCAGTATACATTTATCAACATGCATCAGAGCGACATGTCCTTATTATAATGAATTTATTAAAGGCCTTTCAAAGAAATTTGAGGTTGTTGGATACACTCATGGGAGGAAAAAATAGGAGGTAAATATGAAAATTGGATATGCATGCATACCACTTACAACAAATGCAAGAACAAATAGAAGATTAACGCTCAAAAACTTTTCGGAAGAAATGTTTTTAGAAATATTAGAGCAAAACTTAATAGATTTAAGAGGAATATTAGAGAATAATGAGAAGTATAACATAAAGTTATTTAGAATAAGTTCAGATATAGTTCCATTAGGAAGTCACAGTATTAATGAAATTCCATGGCATAAACATTTTCAAAACGAATTAAATGAAATAGGCGAGTATATAAAAGAGTGTGGCATGAGAGTGTCTATGCATCCAGGTCAGTACACAGTACTCAATGCAGAAAAAGAAGAGATTGTAGCAAAAGCAATTAAAGATTTGGAATACCATGCTAGATTCCTTGATTCATTAGGTGTGGATTCAAGCAATAAGATAATACTTCATATTGGTGGAGGTTATGGTGATAAAAGCGCTGCTATGAATAGGTTTATTGAAAATTTCAAAAGATTATCATCTTCGGTAAAGGATAGGCTCGTAATTGAAAATGATGGAAAAATATTTAATATTGATGATGTACTTTTAGTAAGTAAGGAAATTAATATACCAGTAATATTTGATAACCTTCACCATCAGTGTAATCATGAAATAGAGGTGCCTATAAAAGAAATAATGAGGAAGGTAGCTAAAACATGGCAGAAAAAAGATGGTAATATAAAAGCCCACTATAGTCAGCAAAATTTGCATAAACAGATAGGGGCTCATTCAAATACGATAATAGTTAAAACATTCCTAGAATACTATGAGGAAGTTAAAGAGTTTAGTATTGATATTATGCTAGAGGTAAAAGACAAAGATATTTCGGCTATAAAATGCAATATTATAATTAACAACAGGGATAAGAAATCAAAGGCTGGAATTATAGAAAAACAGTGGGCTAAATATAAATATGTATTAATGGAAAGAAATTATAAATATTATAAAGAGTGTAGTAAATTGATAAAAGAGAATTGCAGTATTGAGGAATTCTATGAGTATACGGATGAAATAATAAATTTTGATGTAGAGAATGGAAGTTTTGTAAGTACTGCAGAGCATGTTTGGGGATATATTAAAAATGCTGCTTCGGATAAAGAACTAACTCATTTTAAAAAAATCCTTTTAGATATGGAACATAAAGAAAAGGTTAAGCTTTATTTGAAAAAATTAAGTGTTAGATATAATGCTGAATATATACTTAATTCCTATTATTTTTATTATTAATAAAGAGTGTTGCAAATAAAAAACGCCATATGGTGTTTTTTATTTGCAATTTTTTATATCAAGAATTTGTTTGAATATACTATGAATATAAAATTTCTGGATTAAAACATATATAGACTAGGAGTATAAACCAAATAAAAGTATATTTAGTTACCATAACTAAGATTATGTAAACTAAATTTAAAATGTAAACTAAAAATTATAATTTATCCATCAATAATGTTCTTCATAGTAATTGAAATAAAAAAAGGATATGTAAAATATTTTCACATATCAGGCAAGTTAGGATATATCATTTTATAATCCTCGTTAGTACTAAAAAATTGCTTCTAGGGGTATAGTTCGCAAATTTCTTGAGTTTGATACACCAAAGGGTGGGATGCACGTTAAGAATATTATGAATTAATTTTGGATTTTGCGAACCAAGTTATAGATATAAAATAACCTATTATAGGGGAAACTCCGTATCCCATCAATGGAACTGGAAAATTTCCGAATAGAGTAGAAATTAATATAATTATAAAATACATACCAATGCTTTCTGATAACAATTTATATTTTTTTGGTGAAAAAAATATAAATGGCAATGGCAATATTACAAGAGAAATAAACCCTAAACTAAGCCATATTATTCCCATATTTGCTACCAAACTAACTATATTTTCAACATAAGATACAGGTGGTAATCCATCTAAAAATACCCAAGAAACAATAATCAACGCAGAAAGTAACACTACAATACAAGAACGAAAAATATTGTTATTAATCTTATTCCATAACAACATTATCATTGGAATAGCAAATGCAGTTAGCATAGAAGCATCAGGTTGTAAAGCAAGCAAAACTGATATAACTATTGTAATAGCAGCTGAAAACCACCAATCTCTTATTTGTAACAATTCCCATAGATTTATAATTATAATAGGTATGACAATAACCGCAACGTAAAACTTAATTGGCCCAACAGATACCCATCTATGAACGCCTTCTATTCCTGAACTAATAAAAGTTAGAAATAAAAGAATTACTGCAACTATAATAGTAGTGGTATTAGTGCTTGCATTATTTTTAACTTTAGATTTTTTTAATAGTATAAAGTATGAAATTATTCCAGCTAATACTAAATAAAAAATGTTTTGAACAAAAATAGCAATTGGTACTTTATTGGTGTACATTGCTATCCCTCCAATAGTTATTGATGGTACTGCCATCAATAACGGTATAAAATTCAATAACCTCAATTTTTTCATTTTTAACTCCTTACCAAATAAATATTATTTTGAAATTTATATTAATGAATGATAAAATACAATCCTGAATTAACTGATATGAATATATTATTAGAATTATTAGGTTTAATCTCTCCAAAGTATTTATAAATTATTAGTTTTACTTATTTCCTCTATTGATTTGTATAAAGTTGGCTTTGAAATATCAAACATACTGCAAATAACTTTAACTGTTGTTTTACTTTATTATTATATCACTTAAGATATAATAATATCGGATAGTTTACACGATATCAAGTTCAGATTTAGAAATTGTTAATCCTAAATATTTTTAATTAAGTCCCAGATTAAAGTACAAACTAAAAATTATGACTTCTACTTTCGAAATAAAAGGAAAATACATATAAAAATAGAATGTAAATATGATAAGTAATAGGGGGGAATTATAAATGTCTTACAATATTGAAATAATTAGAAAAAATCAACATAAAACAAGTGAATGGTCTGGTGGTACAACAACAGAGCTTTATATTTATCCTAATGATTCACTATATGGTAATCGTAATTTTAAATGGAGGCTGAGTTCTGCAAAGGTTGGAGTAGAACAATCTACATTTACATCTTTACCCGGAATATCAAGGATTATTATGATTATTGAAGGAAAACTACTTCTTGGCCATGAAGGTCATCATAATGCTGTGTTAAAAGCATTCGAGCAGGATAGCTTTAGTGGAGAGTGGAAAACAACAAGTTTTGGTAAAGTTGTAGATTTTAATTTAATGATGGCACAAGGCTACACGGGGAGATTAGAATCAATTTCAGTTAATAAAGGGGAGTTTAAAGATATATTGTTACACAATAATATCAATGATGCTGAAAAATCTCATCAAATCACAGAAGCATTTTATATAGTGAAAGGTGATGTAGAAATAGCTACAGAAACAAAGGAAAAAATAAATCTTAACAAAGGTGATTTAGCATTAGTAACTACAACAGAGAAAGAAAACAATTTAGAACTTAAGGTTTATAGTAGCAGTCAGGAAGAATCTAAAATTATAAGAGCTTCTATATTTTATTGTGAATAATTTTAAAATTAATATATATATAAATTGGATGTGGTAAATTGAAGAAAAATAACTATCCGTTTTTAGAATTAATTAAATATATAGTATATTTTTTAGTAGCGCTTTCAGTTGTTATGACCGGTGAATATTCTATGAATATTATGACTAAATTCATTATTTGTATGCTGCTATATATATTGAATACTCAGATAAGAATGTATTTTTTATATAAGAAAAAATATGCAGTGATAATTTCTCTTTTTATAGATTTAGTATTAATTTCTATAATCTATTATAGTTTTGGTGGGTTTATTTTTATATATTATTTCATTTCAGTTTTGGATGCTGCTTTGATGCTTCCTAAAGCATATGCATACGTAGTTATTTCATTTTTATATGCAGCGGTAGTATTTCAAAGTAGTAAACCAGTTTATGGTAAGATGCAGAATTATATTTTAGTTAATGTGATTTTTAATACGGTAATTGTAGTTATATTTGGAGTCTTGGGAAGATATATTGCAGAAGAAAGCGAGAGGAAAAGTGAAGCACAGCACTTATATGATAAGCTACGAATATCAGAGGAAAATTTAAAAGAGACCTACGAAAAATTACAGCAGTATTCAAATACTGTGGAAGAACTAACTATTTTGAGAGAAAGAAATAGAATATCGAGAGAAATCCATGATTCTGTTGGTCATACCTTATCTACACTGCTTATTCAGCTTCAAGCAATTCCTTATGTAATGAAAAATGACCAAAATGAAGGTGAAAAAATGGTGAGTAATTTAATCCATTTCACTAAAAATGGAATTGAAAATGTTAGAAGGGCAGTAAAAGAGCTTAAACCAACAGATTTTGACAGTTATCAAGGGGTTTTTGCCCTTCAAGAACTTACTTCTAATTTTGAAAAACTTAGTGGAGTTAAGGTAAGTTTTATTGTTTCTAATGAAAAATGGACATTGAATGGAGATCAGAGCTTCACTTTATATAGAATAGTTCAGGAAGCACTTAATAATTCACTTAATCATGGTAATGCATCTAGTGTGATTATATCACTTCAGTTTTTAGAAGATAGGTTATATTTACATATAAAAGATGACGGAAAAGGCTGTCTTAAAATTAAAAGTGGTTTTGGATTAAAGGGTATAGAACAGAGAGTTAAAAGTCTTGGGGGAGAAGTTAATGTTCATGGTGATAAAGGCTTTGAAATTAGTATGTCCATACCAAAAATTGAAAGCTTTATAGAATAACAGGGGGCAGGAATTTGGAAAAGATTAATATAGCAATTGCAGATGATGAAGTACTTATAAGAGAAGGATTAAAGATTATTTTAAGCTCTAATTTAGAAATAAATGTAGTGGGGTTATGTGGTAATGGAGAAGAAGCTCTAAAATTATGTAGAAATGAAAAAGTAGATGTAGTCCTAATGGATATAAGAATGCCTTTATGCGATGGAGTTATGGGTACTAAACTTATAAAAAGTGAGTTTAAGGATATAAAAATTCTAATACTAACTACATTTAAAGATGATGAGTATATATATGATGCTATGAAGCATGGTGCAAGTGGCTATCTTCTAAAAGATACATCCTATGATATTATTATGGATGGCATTAAAAGTGTGTATAGAGGCAATGTAGTTATGCACCCTGAGGTAGCAGCCAAAATTATAAATAATACTAAGTCCAATTCCAAAAATACACTAAGTAATATTATGGATAAATATAAGCTAACGTTAAGACAAGTAGAATTTATAATTGGGATAGGAACAGGGCTTACAAACAAAGAAATTGCTAGCAATCTTTTTGTTACAGAGGGAACAGTAAAAAATCACATTACAGAAATACTCTCAAAGCTTGAATTAAGAGATAGAACTCAAATAGCAATTTTCGCACTTAAGAATTCTTTAGTGGATTTTTAATTTTATGACCATTACTTAAGAACATGACTTAAGTAATGGTCAATTTTTTATAGTCATTACTTAACTCAATTGCTATAGATACTGGAAATTTATATAATATAATTATAAGCAAATTATTTAAAGGAGTGTTGAATTTGTCAATAATTGAGATAAACAATGTAACAAAAAGATATGAGGATAAATTAGCTGTTGATAGTATAAATCTTAATATAGAAAAAGGGGAATTGTTTGGATTGGTTGGACCTAATGGTGCTGGAAAATCCACTCTTATTTCAATGATTTGTGGATTATTAAAAGCCGATAGAGGTGATATAAAAATTTTTGATAATTGCATAAATAAAAAACCTGTAGAAGCTAAAAGACACATAGGATTTATACCTCAGGAAGTGGCACTATATGAGAATTTAAATGCATATGACAATCTTGTATTTTGGGGTAGCATGTATGGATTAAAGGGAAGCACGCTTAAAAATAGAATTAAGGAGGTTCTTGAAGCTACAGGACTTACTGAAAGATCAAAGGACAAAGTAAAAAAATATTCGGGAGGTATGAAAAGACGTCTTAATATTGCAGCGGCAATAATGCACCATCCAGATATTATCATTATGGATGAACCAACAGTGGGGATTGACCCCCAATCAAGAAATCATATACTGGAGTTTACTAAAAACTTAAATAGTGAATATGGGACAACTGTTATATATACAAGTCATTACATGGAAGAAGTAGAGAGTTTGTGTAATAGGATTGCAATAATAGATGAAGGCAGGGTTGTTGCTAGTGGTACTAAAGATGAAATTAAGAGAATGGTAACAAATGAAGAGAAATTAGAAATTATTGTAGAGAATTTTAAAGAAGAAATCATATTAAAATTGAAGAGGATAGAGGGGGTTAAGAGAATAAAATATAGTGATCCGTTGCTAATTTTCACTGTTGAAAATTCGCAGAGGAATCTTCAGGATATTATTATAATCCTTATGTCTTCATCCGTAAGAATAAATAATATAAGTGTTGATTCACCAAACTTAGAAACTGTATTTTTAAGTTTAACTGGAAAGAACTTAAGAGACTAAAAAATGTGGAGGTGGGATAAGTGAAAATATTTAGGATATTTATAAAAGACATCAAGGTATTTTTAGGAAATATAAAATTCTATGTACTTATATATTTGATTATGCCTCTTTTATTAGGAGTTCTTTACGGTATGATGTATGAAAAACAACTTAATCCAGATAGGCATATTCCTATAGTAAATGTAGCCTTAATAGATATGGACAAAAGCTCATACACAGCTCCTTTAAAGGATATTCTTACAAATGATGATATGAAAAAATTTGTAGAACTTAGCCAGACACCTGATATAGATGAAGTAAAAGCTAATCTTCAAAAAGGAAAGCTTAAGACTGCCATAGTGATACCAAAGGGTTTTTCAGAAAAGGTTGAAAAAGGTGAAACTGTTAATATAAAGGTTTTAAAGGCCTCCTCCTCTGGTGTTGAATCACAGATTATTTTTGATATAGTAAATTCTTATGTGCAAGTACTTAATAATAATGTAAATATATTTTCTGCAATAGACGGGAGTGTTAATGATAAAACTTCTATAGACATGTTGAAAGAAGCAGTTATAACTCAGACAATCACTTTAAATAGTGAAAAATTTATAAATACAGTTAATATAACTAAAGATAAAAAGCTTAGTGGAAAACAAATTTTTACAATCTCAATGTTAGCATTCATTAGTCTTTATCTATCAGTAATAGGAGGACAAAATATGGTAAGGGAAAAAGAAGATGGCACATTTGCAAGATTAAAATCTACCACTTTAAGTATGAAAAATTTGTATGTAGCTAAAATATGTTTTGTATTTTTTATAACTCTAGTGGATATTACATTATACATGGGCATTTGCAAGGTCATTGGAATAAGCGTTGGGGACAGTTATGTGAAGCTGATTTTAATTAGTATTCTACACGCCTTTGCTATAACAGGTATTAGCGCTTTCATAATGAACCTATATAAAAGCCAGAAAAATTTAAATGCAAGCTTTACAGCAGTAATTATGGTATTTGCTATGCTTGGTGGAAGTTTTTATCCACTTGAATATACTGGGGAAATCATGAGGAAAATTGCTAAAATCACTCCGAATTACTGGATTCAGGATAGCTATAATAAAGTAGTGCTTGGAGGAAGCATAAAAGAGCTAACGGTAAATATTATAGTACTCTTAGGTGTTGGAATTTTAGGAATAGCTTTTGGTGCATTTTTCATGAGAAAAAAAGAAGGGAATAATCTATTTAAAACATTAAATAAGGGAGAAAAGGTTCAGATATAGTAAAAAAATTTAAGTGAATTTATTGTTATGATTAAGGAGGCGACAAGAATGCAGGTTATTCATATGGCATTTTTACATTTAAAAAGAATGTTAAAACAGAAAACACCCATATTTTCAATGATTTTAATACCGGTTTTAGTAGTAGGTGCAATTGCATACTTTACAAGAGATTCTAAAGATTCATTTAATGAGACTGTTGATATTACAATAGTTAATAAAGACAAGGGAAGATTAGGTATTAAACTTATAGAAGAATTAAAAACAGATAAAAATTTTAAAATTAAAGAATCAGACCTTGCAGAGGCGCAAATAAGAATAAAACAGAATAAGACAGGAGTAACTTTGGTTATACCTGAAATCTTCACGGAAAATTTAGAAAGTGGTAATTTAAAGAAATTAGACATAATGAAATTGTCAGATAGTAATATGGATATTATTATTTCTAAAAAGGTAAATAATTTTGTAACTCAAAGACTTCTTTCAAATAAAGTTATATCCGTTATAAAACAGAATGATATTGTGATAAATACAAGCTATGGTGAAATTTCAAGGAAAATAGATGCTTCTTTAAGTAATAACCCGGTAAAAGCCGAGCTAGAAGAGGTTAAAAAGGATGGAACGCGCACTTTATCAGGTTCATTATCTACAAGTCTTATAATTAATTTTCTTATGTTCTCAATGATATACATTGTCATAGAAATGGTTGAACTTAGAAATAACAAAACCCTGAGAAGAAGTTTATCCACGCCAAATAAAAATGGTAGTATAATAGTCTCTGTGCTTTTATCTATGTTATTCCTATGCTGGATTCAAATAGGACTTATGGTAACAGTAACAAAATATATTTTCCATATATATTGGGGAAAATCGATGTTTGCAGTATTTTTGATATTTACTATTTTTATAGTGGTTGTTTTAAGTATTGGATTATTAATATCAAGGTATTCTAAAAATCAATCTCAGGCTGTTGGTATTGTTAATTTAGTAGTAACCCCAACATGTATTATTAGTGGGACAACTATGCCACTTGAATTTCTTCCAGCAGTATTTAAGAAAATAGCTTATTTTACTCCACAAAATTGGGCATTGTCTGCACTTAATGATGTGGCATTGAAAAATAGCGGCGTCATAGATATACTTCCAAAGTTAGGGATCTTAATTCTGTTTGCACTTGTCTTTTTCACAGCAGGATCGAAATCATTAAAGGAAATGGTTGAAGTATAAGCACAGTAATATTTAAAAGAATAACAAACGTTTGTTTGTATAAAACCTCTTCTTATTGTCAATAATTTTAAAAAGTTACTAAATAAAAAGGAGAGATATTATATGAATAATGTATCAATAATTGGAAGAATAACAAGAGAACTGGAACTTAAGAGTTTTAATGAGGGTAAAGGGTTTTATACTAGATTCACATTGGCAATTAATAAAGTATCACATAAAGATATACAACCTGAAGCTGATTTTATAAACATTGTGGCATGGAATGGAATGGCAGAGACGCTGTGTAAATATTTGAAAAAAGGAAGTCAAATTGCTATAACAGGTAGACTATCTAGTAATAGCTACACAGATAAAGATGGAAATAAAAGATATAGCATAGAAGTTGTAGCAGAAGATTTTAAATTTTTGGATAACAAACAGCAAATAGTATAAATATACCTCTGAAGTCGTTATTGCATCTTCTACGAAGAGGTTGCAGTTCAAAAGGAGATGATTTAATGAAAAGTATTGTTGTAGCGGGAGGATGTTTCTGGGGTGTAGAAGCTTATATGTCAAAAATAAATGGTATCGCCCAAACTAAGGTTGGATATGCTAATGGTACAAAGAAGGAACCTACATACGAAGAGGTTTGTAAGGGAAATACTGGACATACAGAAGCCTGTTTAATAAGCTATGATGAAGATGTGATATCTCTAGAAAAAATATTGAATAAATTTTGGGGAATAATAGATCCTACTGTTTATAATAGACAAGGAGCTGATATCGGTCATCAATACAGAAGTGGTATTTATTATACTGATAAGAAAGATTTAGACATTATATTAAGAACAAAGGATGAGGTCCAAAGTAGATTCGATAAGCCAATAGTTACAGAGATACAACCTCTTTCTTGTTTTTATGATGCTGAAGATTATCACCAAAAATATCTACAAAAAAATCCAGGTGGTTACTGTCATATCAATTTAAATGATGATTAAGTTAAATTAATTGATTCTTAAAGATTCCTTGTTTTTTCAGGGAATTTTTTTTGCTTATTTAATATTTTCAATAGCCATTTTATATAATTAGACATATAATGATATTAAAATGCTATGAGAGGAAGGATTTATTTGCCAAATAAAAGATCGATTAGTAATTCTGAAGATATTATAAAAAAGCGGCAATTATTTGTTTCGAAGGGTATTTTAAATAAAAATGGACTTCGAGATATTATCTCAAAGTCTTGGGAACGAAGCAAATTGAATGATATAGATCCATTTAAAAAGGATTTTACAATTGAACTTACACAGGATGATCTAAAAAATAAGTATAAGGAATTTATGCCTCTATTACAGACAGCTAAACCATTTATGCAAACACTGTACAATCTACTACAAAATTCTGATTTTATGATTCGTTTAACAGATAGAGATGGATATGTATTAGATCATATTGGAGAGGATAGCTTAATGCGGCAAAATAAATTTCTGGTATTACAAGACGGATATAATGTAAAAGAAGAAGTAATAGGCACTAATGCAATTGGTCTTTCATTAATAACTGGTGAGCCAATACAAGTACTTGGTGGCGAACATTATTTACATGAGTATCATAATTGGACTTCATCTGCATGTCCTATAAAAAATGAAAAGGGCAGGGTTTTAGGGGTATTAAGTATTACAGGTAATTATGAATTTGTACATCCACATACGTTAGGTATGGTAGTAGCCGCAGCAAAGGCTATAGAAAAAGAAATGAAGTTAGAGTATTACAATAAAAAATTGAGAATAGTTAATGAACAATTTTACCAAATTACAGAATCAATTTCCGAGGGCATTATTAGAATAGATAATCAAGGTGATATACTTAGTATGAATAGGTTTGCGAGGAAACTATTGGGATATAGTGGGAAAGATGTACATAATATTCACATAAGTAATGTTTTGTCTGATAATAGTGGTAAGGATATTATAAATGTTATGAATAATGGAAAGGAGTATCAGGAGGAAGAAATAGATTTTACTACAAAAATGGGTAGAAATAAAACTTGTATAGTTAACGTTACCCCCATAAAGGTTTTTAGCTCTAGTGACTTAGGTGGGGTGCTAATTACTTTTAAAGAGAATAAAGCAGTTCTAAGTATGATTAATAAAATTGTTGGAGCTAATGCAAGATATACCTTTGATGATATATTTGGAAAAAGCCAAAGTATAACCCATTCTATTAAGTTAGCATCAATTGCGGCTAAGACTGATGATACTATACTTTTACAAGGCGAGAGTGGCACAGGCAAAGAAATGTTTACACAAGCTATACATAATGCTAGTAGAAGGAAAGATAGGCCCTTTGTATTTTTAAATTGTGGTGCTATTCCTCGTGATCTAGTTTCTAGTGAACTTTTTGGGTATGTAGAAGGGGCTTTTACTGGAGCTAAAAGAGGTGGACATCCAGGGAAATTTGAGCTCGCAAATGGCGGAACAATATTTCTTGATGAAATAGGCGATATGCCCTTAGACGCTCAGATAAGTTTACTTAGGGTTTTAGAAGACCACATGGTAGTAAGAGTTGGAGGACATGATGTTATACCAATAAATGTTAGGGTTATAGCGGCTACTAACAAAGATTTAAAAAAAGAAGTTGAATTAGGAAAATTCCGAAGTGATTTGTTTTATAGGATAAATGTTATGCCAATTTATATTGCTTCCATTAGAGACAGAAAAGAGGATATTAAGATATTTATTGATTATTTTTATGAAAAATTCAGTGAATCTAATGAAAAGAATATAAAAGGAATAAGTGAAAGCTTTTATAAAAGTATGATTAATTATAATTGGCCCGGAAACGTTCGGGAATTACAAAATGTTATGCAACTTGTATTAAATGTAGCTGAAAATAATAGTGTAATTACAAATAAGAGTTTGCCAAGTTATATAAATGAAAAAGAAAATGTTGGAGAAGTAGGTGTCGCAAAGCAACTACTTACATTAGAACAAATCGAAAAAGATGCTATTCTGCAAACATTGATTAATGTAAATGATAATATGGCAGCAGCTTCCAGAATATTAGGTATAGGGAGAACGACATTGTATAGGAAAATGGAAAAATATAAGATTAGTTAAATAATCACCTGCGGTGCTGTAATAAGTTGAATTTCTACACCAACAATGATTAGTGTAGAATAGAGTAATCATTACCAGTTAATATAATTATAAAAATCGTATCAATGTGGTACAAGTGTTTCAAAATGGTGCATGTAATCGTTAGCTATAATAATATAGTGTACCGTATTGGTGCGATTTTAAATAAAGTGCTTTTATGAAAAACAAAAATTTTATTTAAAATAAAAAAATCAAGTTTATAAACCGTTGAAAATCAATGGATTATAAACTTGATTTTTTTTGTAAAAGAAAATTTGGCATGTTTGTTGCTAGTTAAATACATAAAGAAACTGAGTGAAAATTCATAGGGGGATTTTTAAAATGTATTATGGAGTTGTATATTTATATTTATTATTTTGGATTGTTCTATCCGCAAATGCGAAAGTTGAAACTATTTGTATTGGTATAATAATAAGTTTATTAGTTAGAAATTTAAATAAGGGTTTGATGTGTAGTGATAGACAAGTAAATTTCAAGAAAAATATTGGAAAATGGTTATCTTACACAATTATATTGATAAAAGAAATAATAGTTTCCAATTTTAATGTGGCAAAAATAGTTTTGAACCCTCGAATAGTAATATCGCCACAGATAGTAACAATTAACACAAAAATAAAATCTGATTTTCTTAAAACAATTTTTGCTAATTCTATAACATTAACGCCGGGAACCTTAACCATTTCAATGGATAGAGATAAAATTACTGTGCATTGTTTGAAATATGAATTTGTAAATGGGCTAATTAATTCAGATTTTGAAAAAAAAATTTTGGAAATTGAGGAAGATATTTATGAGTAAACTATTGATTTTTTCTATTTTATTTTTAGCGGCTACAATTTTTTTATGTATGCTGCGAGCGATTAAGGGGCCAAGTGCAGCAGATAGACTTATTGCTATTAATGTTATAGGCACTAAAACTATTATACTTATTCTTATAGTTTCATTTTTACTTAATGAAACTTATTTTGTGGATGTAGCAATAGTATATGCTTTGATTAGTTTTTTATCTTCTATTGTAATAGCTAAATTTATTGAAAATTCAGAAGGGAGAAATATATGAGAGAGTTAATTGTTGCTATTTTTCTCTTTGGAGGGTTATTCTTTTTCATGGTTGGAACACTAGGAATTATAAGATTTCCAGATGTGTTTACAAGAGCCCATAGTGCGGCTAAATGTGATACCTTAGGGGCTATATTATGCCTATCTGCATTAGTAGTATTAAATGGATTAAATATGGTTAGTTTGAAAATTGTATTAATTATTGTATTTGTATGGATTGCGAATCCAACAGCTACACACTTAATTGCGAGAGCTGAGTATACCCGGCAAGCGTCTCTTGAGAAAATAAATGGGGTGAAAAAACATGAAGATATTTAGTTTGATAATGCTGATGTTCTTAATAGGCTCTGCTGTAGTCGTTTCTACTATAAAAAGTATGCTTGGTGCGATAATAGTATTTATGGTTTATAGCCTTATCATGACAATTCTATGGCAACAGCTAAATGCTCCCGATTTAGCAATAACTGAAGCCGCAGTTGGAGCAGGTATTACTACAATTTTATTTATACTTACACTAAAAAGAGTTAAAGGAGTAAGAAAATGAGAAAATTTTTATCTATTGGGATTACAGCAACTCTAATTATGGTTTTACTTTTGGGGGTTAATGAACTCCCCAAATTTGGACAATATGATAATCCCGCCAATAATGAAGTTGCACATTATTATATAGAGAAAACAACAAAAGAAACTGGTGCAATGAACATTGTTACAGGTATTATTTTAGATTACCGTGCCTTTGACACTTTTGTTGAGTCAAGTGTATTGTTTACTGCTTCAATTATAGTTTTGTTACTTCTAAAGAAAGAAAGGAACCCTAAGGATACAGGTACTTACGAAATTATTATAAAAAGTACTATTTTAAAAGAAGTAAGTAAAGTGCTAATACCTTGCATTCAGATTTATGGGATTTATATAATTTTTTATGGACATCTAAGCCCAGGTGGGGGATTTGCAGGTGGAACAATTATAGGCACAAGTTTCATCTTATATAGAATAATTTATGGTAAAAAGTTTACAGATAAAAAATTACCATACGCAAGATTAATAACCTATCTATGTGGAGCAATTATGTTTTATGGGTTATTAAAAGGGTATAGTTTTATAACTGGTGGAAATCATTTAGGGCTTCCGCAGCCTAGTTTAGGAACACCAGGTAATATACTCAGTGGTGGATTTTTATTGCCACTTAACATATTAGTAGGAAGTATTGTAGCGATTACTATATACTTTTTTTTCACTTTATTTGACAGAGGAGAAATTTAATTATGGAAGGATTAATAAATAATTATTATGAGACTGGCGCAATCATACTGTTTGGAATTGGTTTTGCAATACTGTTATTGCATAATAATTTAATAAAAAAAATAATTGGTATGAATATAATGGATACAGCAATTTTTTTATTTTTTATTGCAAAAGGATATATTTTAGGTAAAGATGCTCCCATTATTATAGGGGCGCATAAAGGAATTCAAGGTTACATAAATCCTGTTCCATCTGCGCTTATGCTTACTGGGATAGTTGTAGCAGTCAGTACAACAGCATTTGCCCTTGCACTAACAGTGAGGTTGTATGAAGGATACGGTACCATTGAACTAGATGAAATTATTAAGATGAGGAGTGATTAAAATGAGCCTAATAGAGAGTTTTCCACTTACAATTATATTGATATTGTTCATTTCGGCATTTATAATGCCTTTAATTAAAAACACAAAGATTGTTAAGGGTATTAGTTTAATATCAATGACAATAGTCATGATTTTAGCAGTGATAAATTTAATCTTTGTTATTAACAAGGGAGGATATTTATATAGAATTGGACATTTTAATGCACCTTATGGAATTGAATTCCGCATTGGAATAATTGAGGCTATAATGGGTTTGGTTTTTACATTTGTTTCACTTATGATAATTTGGTATTCAATTTATAGTATAGAAAAGGAAATCAAAGAATCAAAGGTAGCTTTATATTATTTACTTATAAACATTTTAATAGGCTCCTTACTCGGCGTAGTATATTCTAACGATTTGTTTAACTGTTTTGTATTTATAGAAGTAGGAACACTTGCGTCTTGTGGCACTATTATTGTTAAAGACAAAAAAGAAAACATAAAAGCCACTATGAAATATTTAATTATGAGTTGCATCGGATCCGGCCTTGCACTTATGGGAATTGCTTATTTATATTCAATGACTGGCCATTTGAATATAGATTACATTCATGAAATATTAATTAAAGGCTACATAAATTATCCAAATGCAGTACTGATTTCTATAGTTTTATTTATTGTTGGGCTTGGAGTAAAAAGTGCTATGTTCCCACTTCACAATTGGCTACCAGATGCCCATTCAAGTGCACCTACTTCCTCAAGTGCACTTTTATCTTCTTTAGTTTTAAAGGCATTTGTTCTACTTTTAATTAAGATATTATATAGACTTTATGGAATGGAAATAATTAAGTATTATTCTGTTTTGAATATTATATTGATATTAGGTAGTTTAGGAATGATAATGGGCTCAGTTTTTGCTATCTTTCAAAAAAATATAAAAAGAGTTATAGCATATTCTACTGTGGCACAAATGGGGTATATATTTCTTGGTATAGGTCTTGGAACTGATTTAGGAGTTTCCATTGCTATATTCCATATTATTGGGCATTCGGTAACTAAATCAGCGTTGTTTTTATTAGTTGGGGGAATGATAGAACAAACAGGGCATAAAACATTAGAACATTTAAAGGGAATAGGGAGAGAAATGCCACTAACATTAGGATTATTTTCTATGGGTGCACTATCTATGATAGGAATTCCGATATTGCCTGGATTTGTAAGCAAGTGGCACTTATCTTTAGCATCTATAGCATCTGGAGATACAATTTTAGTAGCGGTTATATTGCTTAGCAGTTTATTAAATGCAGTATATTATTTCCCGATCATAATAAATGGATTTTTTGGAGAAGAAAATTTACAAGATAAAGTATATAAATCTAAAAGCAAACCTGTAAAAGAATTGATGCCTGTAATTTTTCTAGTGATTTCAATGGTTTACGTGGGATTAACATCTAGTGGTATTATAGATTTAATTAGCCTAGGACTTAAGTAGAGGAGATGCTTCGCAGTTGAATAATATCACAATAATAATACCAATTTTATTCCCATTTATATTAGCAATAATTATGGCAACAATAAAATTAGATGAAAAGAAAAGAAATATTTTTGTTAGCATGGGCGTTATATTAAATTTTATTTTTCTAGTTACTATATTTTATGTGTTTGGAGAAAGTAGAATTCATCTATTCAAAATAAATGAATTTCTAGATATTTATTTTAAAATAGATAAGTTAAGTATATTGTTTTCTTTATTAGTTGCAATTTTATGGATTTTCACTTGTTTCTATGCCATGGAATATATGAAACACGAAGGCAAAGAAAGAAAATTTTATACTTTTTTTCTTGCAACACTTGGTGTAACCATAGGAATTGCCTTTTCGGGAAATCTTATAACACTTTACGCTTTTTATGAATTTCTTACATTGTCAACCTTCCCGCTTGTAATTCACACTGATTCAAAAGAAGCGTTAAAAAGCGGAAAAAAATATCTGATATATTCATTTGTAGGAGCCACATTGGTTTTGCTTGGAATGATTTTATTATTCAGCATTACGAATGATACAACATTTAATGCTCATGGCATTTTGCCAGCACTAACAAATGATAATAAAAACCTATATTTGGTAAGTTACGTTTCCATGTTTTTAGGTTTTGGAGTTAAAGCGGCCCTTGTGCCATTCCATTCATGGCTACCGGCAGCAATGGTTGCTCCAACTCCCGTTAGTGCACTGCTTCATGCAGTCGCTGTTGTAAAATCGGGAATTTTTGCTATTATGCGGATGAGTTATTTTATCTTTGGGACAGAAATAATCAGACAGCTCCATATAAATATATTTTTAAGTATTCTGATAGTAATTTCAATTTTAATGGGTTCATTCTTAGCATTACATCAAGAAAATTTAAAAAAGAGGTTAGCTTACTCAACAATTAGTCAATTAGGATATGTATTATTAGGCTTGGTTCTTTTAAATGAAGATGCATTTGTTGGAGGTCTGCTTCATTTAATTAATCATGCAGTAATTAAGATTGTTCTTTTTTTCTGTGTTGGAGCGATAATGTACACTACGGGGAAAACAGAGATTAGTCAGATTAGAGGTATTGGCAAACAGATGCCAATAACAATGGGGTGTTTTAGTGTAGCTGCAATATCACTTATCGGAATTCCACCAACAAATGGTTTTGTTAGTAAGTGGTTTCTAGCTCAAGGCGGACTTACAGAAGAGGAAATGGTTTTTCCTGCAATACTGCTTATTAGTGCATTATTAACTGCTTTATACCTTCTTCCAGTTATAAAAGAAGCCTTTTTCAAAAAAGGGGAGAACATTATAGTTAAAGAAGCACCAATAAAAATGTTACTACCCATAGTTATTATAACCATTATAATTGTTTTACTTGGATTATTTCCTAATATGCTTATCTCATTTATTCAGAAAATTGCTAGTGAGGTAATTTAAGAAAGGAGGGTATTATATTGAAATCCACTACGTATTTACTGTTTATTTTGCTGTTCCCACTTATTAGTTCTTTAATAGGTTACATTATAGGCATGAAAAATGAAAAATATAGGGATATCTTTAATATTGTAATGACTGCCATTGTATTTGTAGTTACTACTATATTATATAAATATGTTGTAGTACAGCCAATAGAGCTATCGATACCTTATATTATGGGTACAGGTCTTCATTTGAAATTGGATATGTTTAGATATGTTTTTGTCTGGCTTACAGCTATGATATGGTTTTTAACTACAATATATTCAACACAGTATTTAAAAAATACTAAAAATAGGAATAGATATTATCTGTTTTTTATGTTAACCCTAGCAAGCACCATTGGAATTTTCATATCAGAAAATTTCTTAAATTTGTTTGCTTTCTTCGAAATTATGTCCTTTACATCATATGCTTTAATAATTAACGATGAAGATGATTATTCGCATGATGCAGGAAATACTTACATTATAATGGCAGTAACTGGTGGTCTTATTTTGCTTATGGGATTATTTTTGCTATATAATTATACTCAAACATTAGATATCAGTGAACTTAGAGCTTGCGTAAGCAAGTTAGGTGAGGTAAAGTATCTTATCGTAACTCTAATTATTATAGGGTTTGGTGTAAAAGCAGGAATGGTACCATTACACATATGGTTACCGAAGGTATATCCTGCAGCGCCAACGCCTGCAACTATTGTTTTATCTGCAGTTTTAGCGAAGACCGGTATATTTGGAATTATATTAACTATTGAAGTTATTATGAGTGGAGATTTTATGATTTCTATTACTATTCTAGTGATAGGTCTTCTAAATATGTTCATTGGTGGTTTTCTAGCCATGATGCAGAGAAACATAAAAAGAATTCTTGCATATAGTAGCATGAGTCAAATTGGCTATATTCTTGTTGGAATAGGATTAATAGGGATTTTAAAAGATCATAGAACTATAGCTATTTATGGTACATTGTATCATGTTATAAATCATGGAATTTTTAAAGCCTTATTATTTATGGGCACAGGGACCATATATTTGGTGCTAAATGAGGTTAGCATAAATAAAATTGGTGGCTTTGGAATTAAAAAACATGCATTAAAGATAATGTTTTTTATAGGCGTTCTATCAGTAATAGGGATGCCTGGTTTTAATGGATTCACTAGTAAAACAATGCTGCATGAGGCACTTATTGAAGCGGAGCATATGTATGGGTGGATGTTTTTTAAAATATGTGAAATTGTGTTTATAATAAGTAGTAGCTTTACTGTAGCCTATTTACTGAAAATATTTGTAGCTGTATTTATAGAAAAAAGCAATCAAAACATTGAAAAAGTAAAGGCAAAGATAACTAAAATGACACTTTTACCAATGGCTATATTTAGTTTAATGAGTATTTATATTGGACTTAATCCGAGTGTAATCTTACATGTGTTAGATAAAGGTTTAAAGCCATTTGGAAATGCTGAGCCAATAGCCGTGGATTTCTACACTTTTAATAATATTAAAAGCTCCTTTATAATAATATTAATTGGTATTGTAATTTATATGGGATTTATAAGAAAAGTGTTAAAAAAAGGGGAAGGTACTAATTGGTATTATGTGAATCCAACCTTAAATTGGATAAGTTTAGAAAAACATATATATAAGCCTCTAGGAAAAGGTGTTATTTTTATTAGTTGCTTTATTTTTCATATAATTGATCGCTTAGTAGTTAACAGTGTTACTTTTATAGGGAGCAGTATTGATTCAATTAGTAAAAGGAAAATCGATTATGGAAAATCTATTATAAGAAGAATGAGAAGCGAATTTGTTAATTTATTTAATACTCAAGATATTAACAAATGCAAAATTGAGATGGCAGAGGAAAAGTCAGATATTATAAATATGAAATCAAAAATAGAAGAAATAGGGTATAACATGAATAGTTTAACTTACTCACTATTTATATTTGGTATTCTACTCGTAGTGTGTTTGTTATTTTTAATGTCCTAAAAAAAAGCAAATGTTAATTTGCTTTTTTTAAAATATTTATAATTTGAAACTATTCTTATAAATATTTAGTATATCTTCTCGCTTTACAGGTGTGGGATGATTTTTTAACTTATTATTGTTTAAGGTCATTTTGTCACTATAAGAACATACGTCTTCATAAGTTACACTATTTACATCACCAAGCATAGAGTTTAGAAAATAGCCAAGTTCATCTAAATTCTCTAGGGTTAATAGATATAAAATCTTTTTAACTTTAATTTTATCATCGCAAAATTCTAAATATGACTTTAAAAGTATTCCATTTGCTTTCCCATGAGGTATATTATGAAAATATGTAAGAGCATAACCCATTCCATGTGGAAGAGATGTTCCAGATTGCGCTATAACCATACCAGCTAAAGTAGAAGCTACCATTAGTTTTTTTCGTATAGTATAGGTGAAATCTTTTTCTTTTATCATGTTTAGACATTCACCAAATAATTTTAACCCCTTTTCTGCTAAAGCATCACTTAATATACTTGCGTTTGTTGACAAATATCCTTCTATTAAATGTGATAAAGCGTCTACTGAAGTATTAATAGTTATTTTATCTGGTAAAAACATTAGATATTTTACATCAAGCAGAGCATATTCAGGAAATATTCTTTGACATATACCATGCTTTGTTTGTAGTTCATTATCTGTAACTATAGAATAAGGAGTTGTTTCAGTTCCTGTTCCAGCTGTTGTTGGTACGGCAATTATAGGTATAGATTTTAAATTTGGGCTTTCAAACAAATTACATATTGTATCATTTTGGTTATTTATGAGCACACCGGCTGCTTTTGCGGCATCAATGGGAGAGCCACCTCCGATTCCAATAATGAAATTAGATTTTTGTAATATTCCAAGTTTTGCAATGGTTTCTACAGTTTCTAAAGAGGGATTTTCTTCTACATTATTAAAAATATCATATTTAATTCCTTCTTTTTTCAACGCATTAGTAACATCTTTTAATGAACCATTAGTGATTGAAGAGGTTTTACCAGTAACAATTAAAGCTTTTTCTCCATAATTACAAAATAAATTGCTATTTTTTAGTACTACGTCTTCATCTAGTAATATTTTTGTTGGCATGTAGTAATTAGTAAAGTTCATAGTATATCCTCCTTTTATAATAATATATTTTGTGTATATTATAGCATTAGATACATCAAAATAAAAACAAGTTAAATCTATTAGTAATTGAAGTCGTTAATAATGCAATATATTTCCTTGGAAATATATTGCATTATTAACGGTGCTTGTGTTTTAAAATTAAAAATAATTTTACAACAATTGATTTTTTATTAATATACTATATAATTATCCGTGAAGACTTATTTATATATATATTAATTTTAATTTTAAATCAATTTTATTTCATAACAGATTATGAAATCTGCTTAGAGAAATATTTGGTGAAAAATACATTTATAGTGATATTCATTTATTAAGTGGAATTTGGCTTATGAAATTTTTTTAATAGGAGATATATATTTATACAGTGACTAAAATAATATTAGGAAGTGATATAGTGGAAGAACGATTGCAAAAATTCATGGCGAGCTGTGGTGTTGCTTCACGAAGAAAATGTGAGGAAATAATTACAGCAGGAAGAGTAAAAGTAAATGATTTAATGGTTACAGAACTTGGTCATAAAGTTGACCCTGAAAAAGATAGGGTACATGTGGATAATAAAATTATCAATATGGAAGAAAACAAAGTTTACATTGCACTAAATAAACCAGAAGGGATAGTATCTACTGTAAAGGACGAAAAAGAAAGAAAAACTATTCTAGATTTGGTGAAGGTAAAAGAAAGAATATATCCCATAGGACGGTTAGACTATGATACATGCGGTTTAATTATATTAACGAATGATGGAGATATCTATAATAAGGTTATTCACCCAAGACAAGCAATCAACAAAGTTTATTTAGCAATACTAGAAGGATGCCCAAATGAAGAAGAAATATCTAAGTTCTGTAATGGGATAGATATTGAAGGATACATTACAGCGAAAGCGGATCTTCAAATAAATAAGAGGGTTGGATTCAACTGCAGGGTTACAATTACTATACATGAAGGAAAAAATCGCCAAATCAGAAAAATGTGTGATGCAATAGGACATCCAGTTATTGCATTAAAAAGAGTTTCTGTGGGCAATATTTTATTAGGGGATATGGAAAAGGGTTCATGGAGAAACTTGACTGAAGATGAAATAAAATATTTGAAAAATTTATAATTAAATGATGCATTTTATGTGGGACATGAAGGAGTTTTTCATTTTATTTGGTTGGAATTAACATAGAAAGGATTGAGTTAGTTATGGAAAACAGCAAACAAGATTTGATGAGGTCTATTCAAATCAAGTTTCCACGGTTAAGCAAGGGGCAAAAATTAATAGCAGAATATATTTTAAAACACTATGATAAGGCAGCATTTATGACAGCAGCCAAATTAGGTACTAGTGTAGGAGTAAGTGAATCTACTGTTGTAAGATTTGCTAATGAGTTAGATTTCACTGGTTATCCAAAACTACAGAAAGCTCTTCAAGAATTAATTAAAAATAAACTAACTACTGTTCAAAGAATTGAGTTGTCTAACGACTTCATTACGCAAGAAAATGCATTAAAAGGTGTATTAAAAGCTGATATGGAAAATATTAGAGCTACTCTGGAGAAGATTAATTATAAAACTTTTGAGGAGATAGTAAATTCACTATTTAAGGCTGAAAGAATATACATAATCGGACTTAGAAGTTCATCTGCATTAGCAGAATTTTTGGGTTTTTATTTAAATCTTATTTTAGATAATGTTAAGGTTGTAGCATATGGTGTCAGCGATATATTTGAGCAGATGCTTAATGTTAATGAAAATGACGTAGTGATTGGAATAGGGTTTCCAAGGTACGCTACAAGAACAATTGAAGCTTTGACTTTTGCTAAAAGTAGAAATGCTAATGTTGTAGCAATTACAGATGGTTTATTATCTCCACTAGCGGCTAAAGCTGACTATACATTAATAGCTCAAAGTAATATGGCTTCATTTGTTGATTCTTTAGTAGCGCCACTCAGTGTAATAAACGCATTAATTATTGCTGTGGGATTAAGAGAAAAAGAAAAAATTTCAAGGACATTTTCTAATTTGGAGACCGTATGGGAAGAATATCAAGTTTATTCTTATAAAGATAAAGATTAGGATGATTAGTATGATATAAGTGGATAAAAATATTTGCTTTTTATTTTAAAATATAATTATAATTCTTTAAATGAGGTAGAAATAGTGCATACTATAAATTATGTGCAAAGTAGTAGCAATCTAGTATATATATACATACATATATATGTATTAAATTTAAATAAAACATTAATTTAAGGAGGAAATAAATTATGGAAGTAAAAGAATATATAGAGCAAGTATTAGAAAATGTTAAAAAGAGAAATCCTAATGAACCTGAATTTTTACAAACAGTTGAAGAAGTTTTAGGATCTTTAGGACCAGTTTTAGAAAAACATCCAGAGTATATTGAAGCAAACCTTTTAGAAAGATTCTGTGAACCTGAAAGACAAATGATGTTTAGGGTTCCATGGATAGATGATGCAGGCGTTACACA
Source organism: Clostridium sp. CM041 (assembly GCF_055081035.1). NCBI lineage: Bacteria > Bacillati > Bacillota > Clostridia > Eubacteriales > Clostridiaceae > Clostridium > Clostridium sp. CM041. The sequence continues at coordinate 715,942 of NZ_CM143648.1, read as the reverse complement.
GGTTAACCGTGGTTTTAGAGTGCAATTTAATGGATGTATAGGACCATTTAAAGGCGGTTTAAGATTTCATCCTTCAGTTTATATTGGAATCATTAAATTTCTAGGATTTGAACAAGTGTTAAAGAATTCATTAACTGGACTTCCAATAGGTGGAGGTAAAGGTGGTTCTGATTTCGATCCAAAAGGGAGATCAGATGCTGAGATAATGCGATTCTGCCAAAGCTTTATGACTGAACTTTACAGATATATAGGGCCAGATGTTGACGTTCCAGCTGGAGACATTGGTGTTGGAGGACGAGAAATTGGCTATTTATATGGACAATACAGAAGGATTAAAGGAACTTTTCAAAATGGAGTTCTTACAGGAAAAGGGTTAGCGTATGGCGGAAGTTTAATAAGACCACAAGCTACAGGTTTTGGGATAGCTTATTTCTGTGAAGAAATGCTTAAACATGAAGGGCTAGATTTTAAAGGTAAAACAGTATCTACTTCAGGTTTCGGAAACGTTGCTTGGGGTGTTTGCACTAAAGTTGCTGATTTAGGTGGTAAAGTAGTTACACTTTCAGGTCCAGACGGATATATATACGATCCAAATGGAATAACAGGAGAGAAAATAGATTACTTAGTTGAAATGTTAAGGGTAAATAAAGGCTCAAGGGTTAAGGACTATGCTGACAAGTATGATGTTGAATTCCATGCTGGAGAAAAACCATGGAATGTAAAAGTTGATATAGTAATACCGTGTGCTACACAAAACGATATTAATATAGAGCACGCTAAACAAATAGTCGCAAATGGAATAAAATTTGTTTGTGAAGGTGCTAACATGCCATGTACTAACGAAGCAGTTGACTACTTCTTAGAAATGGGCGTTAATGTAGGACCATCTAAGGCTGCAAATGCAGGCGGAGTTGCTACATCAGCACTTGAAATGAGTCAAAATAGCATGAGGTTATCATGGACGGCTGAAGAAGTTGATGAAAAATTACATGAAATTATGATTAATATATACAAAAATTGTAAAGATGCATCAGAAGAATTTGGATTTGGTTATAATCTAGTTTCAGGAGCTAACATCGCAGGCTTTGTTAAAGTTGCAGAAGCAATGCACGCACAAGGAAATTATTAATTCTTACGTATATATTTCAAAGAGAATCCTTTTAGGGGGGTTCCCTTTTTTATTTTTTTATTTTTTAGTTATATAAAAGAGTGTGATATAATAGAATGCATATATTTATTTGAATTACGGTGTTTATTTTTAAACAAGATTGAATAAATTAATGTATTATATTAATTTATAATTGTAAGTATTATAAGGGAGTGATTAGGTGGCAAAAGTAGTTATTATTGGAGGAGGACCAGCAGGTATGATGGCAGCTGTTACAGCTTCATCAAAACATGATGTTGTACTCATTGAAAAAAATGAAAAATTAGGAAGAAAACTTTATATAACTGGGAAAGGTAGATGCAATATTACAAATGCGAAGGATATTGGTGATTTTTTTGAACATATACCATGTAATCCTCATTTTTTATATAGTTCTTTATATTCCTTTACTAATGAAGATACAATGAATTTCTTTAAAGAATTAGGAGTTAACCTTAAGGTTGAAAGAGGAAATAGAGTATTTCCAGAGTCAGATAAGTCTTCGGATATTATAAAAGCGTTTACTACGGAATTAAAAAATAAAAATGTTAAAGTGCAATTAAACTCAAAAGTGAAAAAGCTAGTTAGGGATAATCAGAAGATTGTCGGAGTACAGCTTGCTGATGGAAGTTATGTTTATGGAGATTACTTTATATTATGTACCGGTGGTTTATCATATCCACAAACAGGATCATCTGGCGAAGGTTTAGCTTATACTCGTGCTTTAGGACACAATATAATTAAACCTAAAGCATCACTTGTACCAATAGAATTTGATGAAACGTGGGTTTCGGATTTACAGGGCCTATCTCTAAAAAATGTAGAATTAAAAATTACTAATAGTAAGAATAAGAGTCTGTATAAAGAGTTTGGGGAAATGCTTTTTACACATTATGGTGCTTCAGGACCTATTGTATTAAGTGCAAGTAGTTTTATAAAAGAAGGAGAAAAATTTAAGGCTGTGATAAATCTTAAGCCAGCATTAAGTGAAGTTGAACTTGATAAGCGAGTTCAAAGTGATTTCTTGAAATATGCAAACAAAGCTTTTAAAAATTCATTAGATGATTTACTTCCTAGAAAAATGATTAATACGATAATTCAACTATCTAATATTGATGAAGATAAAAAAGTGAATTCTATTACTAAAGAAGAAAGAAAAACCGTAGTAAATTTGCTTCAAAATTTAACTTTTAACATTAAGTCTCTTCGCCCAATAGAAGAAGCAATTATAACTAGTGGTGGAGTAGATACTTTAGAGATAGATGCTTCTACCATGAAATCAAAAAAAATTGATAATCTTTATTTTGCAGGTGAAATGATAGATGTAGATGCATATACAGGAGGTTATAACCTTCAAATAGCATTATCAACAGGGAATTTAGCTGGGAGTAATGTAGGGGAAAATTAATGCTACTTCCAGTAGCAAATTAATGCTACTTCCAGTAGCAAATTAATGCTACTTCTAGTAGCAAATTAATGCTATTAAAACTAGCAGTTTTATAAACGAGGGGTGAAGAGTATGGGAATTTCCGTTGCCATAGATGGACCTGCAGGTGCAGGGAAAAGTACTATAGCTAAAATGATAGGTGAAAAATTTGGTCTTATGTATATTAACACGGGAGCAATGTATAGAGCAGTTACTTTAAAGGCGATGAATGCAAACATATCAGAAAATAATGTAGATGATTTACTTAAAATGGTGGAATCTTTAGAAATTCATTTTGAAGAAGAACGTCTATTTGTTAATAAGGAAGATCTGACATATATGATAAATATGCCTATTATAAGCAACAATGTTTCAAAATATGCAGCTATTCCTGAAATCAGAGAAATACTTGTTAAGCTACAACAAAATATAGCCAAAAAATTTAATGTTATTATGGATGGACGCGATATTGGTACAGTTGTACTTAAGGATGCTACTTTTAAATTTTACTTAACTGCTAGCAGCGAAGAGAGAGCAAAAAGAAGATACGAAGAATTAATTTCTAAGGATATAGAAGTTGATTATAATACTATTTTAAAGGATATTATAAAAAGAGATTATGTTGATACACATAGAGAGACTAGTCCACTTATAAAAGCGGAAGATGCTATAGAAATCGATTCTTCTGATTTAAGCATTAATGGAGTAGTTGAAACAATTGTGGAATATATTAATTTGAAAATTAAGAATAGTTAATTCAGTATTTTTTACGATTACTTATATATGGAGGTGGCAGTATGAGAAAAATAACACTAGCAGATTCAGCTGGTTTTTGTTTTGGAGTTAAACGAGCTGTAGATACAGCTTTAAATATGAAAGAAAAATATAACAATGAAATCTATACACTAGGGCCACTTATTCATAATACTGATGTTGTGGGTTTTTTGAAAGAGAATTCAATATTTCCTATAGAACTTGATAATATTTCAAGATTAAAAGAAAATGATACGATTATTATAAGATCGCATGGAGTATCTGAAAAAACATTAAATATTTTAAAAAAAACTGACCTTAATGTAGTAGATGCAACATGCCCTTATGTAGCCAATATTCATGAAAAGGTGAAAAAATATTACGATTTAGGATATCATATAATTATAGTTGGAGATAAAAATCATCCCGAAGTTATTGGAATTAATGGATGGTGTAATGATTCTGCAGTAATACTTAAGAGTGGTACGGAGCTCGGTAATATATCAAATAAAGTATGCGTGGTATCTCAGACAACAGAGAGGCAGGCTACTTGGGAGGATGTATTAACCAAGGTAATAAAAACCTGTAAGGAAATAGTTGCGTTCAACACTATATGCAGTGCAACTGAAGTACGCCAAAAATCAGCAGAAGAACTTTCAAATAAAGTTGATGCTATGGTTGTTATTGGTGGTTTTAATAGTTCCAATACTACAAAGCTTTATGAAATATGTAAGAAAAATTGTGGAAATACAATACATGTAGAAAATTTATTAGGTATTACTGATGAATTTATAAAAGATAAAAATGTTAAGAGTATAGGGGTCACAGCTGGAGCCTCAACACCGGATTGGGTTATTAAAGAGGCAATTTTAAAAATGAAATAATAAATTATAGAAGCATAACATTTTCTTTAAGAAAATTTCTCGTAAAAAACGTGTAGCATAAAATTATGCAAGCACGTTTTTTTATAATTTTACGAATTATTGAATACTAAATTAAATTAGTTAATATAATTTAATAGAACTATTATGGGAGAGAGAAAATTGAAAGGTAATGCAAGTACAATTGAGCACTTAAATATAATTACTAATAAAAAGATGCAAATATTAATAAATGTAGTTAGGAAGTATAAATTAGAGTTAATAACTGCTGAAAAAGTTAGAAGTGCATATAAGATTACAACAGATAATGGTGATTTCTGTTTAAAGAAAATGAGGCATGGAAGAAGTAAGGTTAAAAATGGTTGCATTTTAACAGAAGAACTACTACTTAATAACTTTACCAATACACCTAAATATTTTAGAACAAAAGACGGAGCTTTTTCTGTAAGTTATAAAAAAAATATATATTACTTAACAGAATGGTTAGAAGGCTGTGAATGTGATTTAACTGATATTGATCAAGCTGTGAATTGTACAAAACTCTTAGCACAATTTCATAACGTATTAAATAAAATTGACCATAATAAAATCCAGATACCAAACAATTTAAAGAATTGGCCGAAAATTTTCACTAACGATTTAAATGATTTTAAAAGATTCGAAAGAATAATTACTAACAAAAGGATAAAAAATGAATTTGATATTCATTTTCTAGAAAATATTGATAACTTTTATAATAGAGGTATGTCTTCCGTTAATATTCTAAATAAGTCACAGTATTATAAATCATCAAAAATAGCAAATGATAAGAAAATAATATGTCATAATAACTTTTGCTATCAGAATATAATTAAAAAGGATGGAGAGTACTTCATAATTAACCTTGATAGTATTATGATTGATTTACAAATAAGTGATTTAGGAAAACTTATTCGGAGATTGATGTTCGAAAAAGCTTATGGGTGGAATTTTAATTTTGCTAAAGTTCTGATTGAAGCATATAATTCTACTAATAAATTAAACAAAGAAGATTTAGAGATAATGCTTGCCTTAATAATATTCCCTCATAAGTTTTGGAAGTTAGCGAAGAAAAGATATATGAAACAAAAAAAATGGTCTGAGACAAAATATTTGAATAAACTTAATAAGATAACATGTCACAATGAAGCTCAAGAGAAATTTTTTAATGAATATTTAGATTTTTTAGAAGAATATTCATAAATTATAATAAATTTCTTGTAAAACTATTAATAGTAGATTTATAATTATAAATGTATTAAAATTTTAAAATAATCAAATTTATTTAAAAATAAATATTAGTGGAGTAAAGTTAAATGTATAAATTAATAAGTCTAACTTTAAAAAATATTGAAAGTTTTAAAAAAATCAGTAAAATCAATACTAACTTTAGTTTATCGAATAAAGATTTCTTTGAACAGTATGATAATAGTAACATTATTCAGAAATTGTTTTTAAGAAAAACTGTAAACCTATTATTAGAAGAAAATAATTATATAGGTTATATATGGTTTAAAAAACATACTAAATATCATAGTTCCATTAATTCAATAAATGTAATAGAGGATAATAATTTAGTCTACTGCTATAAAATTTTAATTAGTTCACTGGTAAGTAATAGTTTGATAACATATGAATGTGAAGATAATGGAATAAACATAGATATTTTAAATAAGCTAGGGTTTACGAGATTAAAGGGAGTTATGGGACTAGAACTAGAGTGTAAAGAATATTTTAATGCCCTTGTTCCTAGTAACATTACTTTTTCTATAGTAAAAAAGGACAAAAATGAAAAAGAACGTTGTTTATTACAAAATGAAATATTTAAAAATGATGATAGAATTCCGATAAATATAGAAGATATCTATTATGATGAAGCACAGGAATATTATTTTAATGAGGGCGCAATATTTATTGAACTAGATAATATACCCATTGGATATGGTCAAATTATAGTTGAAGATAAGGCAGCAATCATAGTAAATTTCGGAATAGTAGAGAAATACAGAAAAGAAGGATATGGGAAAGTGCTTTTAAGGCATTTGCTTAATATAGCTATGGATAATGACTTTTCTAAAGTCTCACTTAAGGTAGATTCTAATAATGTTTTCGCTTTAAAATTATATATTTCATTAGGGTTTAATATTAAAAAGGAAGTTTATACTTGGAAAAAAACCAAAGCTTAATAATGCATATAAAAAGTGATAGAGGATTCTATCTCTTTTTATATTTTATCTTCAATATCAGAAAGCATTTTTATTTTTGTTATAATAAGGAATTCTCACTAATGGAGGTGGTGGATATTCCTCCTGAAATGTCATTAAATCATCTCCTGCGGAGCTGATATATTAACGACTTCAGAAGGAGATTAAGACTTCCACTTAGGTTTTTCTTTTGTTATAGTAAGGAATTCTCACTAATGGAGGTGGTGGATATTCCTTCTGAAATGTCGTTAAACTGGTTTAGTACAATTTCAACAGGAACATAGGATGCTTTCATATTTAGCATATTACTATGGTTACACATACAATAATAACTTCTATCACCTATGCAATTGTATTGTAAACTCGTATCTTTTATAGTCTCTTCTTTTTTTGCATCATACATATAAATTCACTCCTTTTAGGTAGGTTATCCTAAAAACAGAAATTTACTCTAGAAATTAAAAGCAAATATAAGTGCTAATTAAAGAATCATAATATGTAATTTTTTCTATATTAAAATAGAAAATCAACTAGTAAGAGTATAATCTGATTCGTATATATATTTAGAATAGATTAATTATATAATCAATTATTAAAAATGACTTTAAAAAAGCTTTCATATTATATATAATGGTATGTATTAATACTTTTTTTTATAAAGGAGAATGCACTAATGAATAAAACACTTAATTATTACATAGAAACATGGGGATGCCAAATGAATGAGGAGGACTCTGAAAAATTATCTGGTATGCTAATACCTGTGGGATATAAAAGAACTTTGGATAAGGGAACTGCTGATATAATTATATTCAACACTTGTTGTGTTAGAGAGAATGCAGAGCAAAAGGTTGATGGAAATATAGGTGCTTTAAAAACAATGAAAAAAAATAATCCAAAGCTTATAATTGCGATTATTGGATGTATGATGCAACAAGATGGCATGGCGAAACATATAATTACTAAATTTCCATTTGTAGACATTATTATTGGGACACACAATGCTCATAAATTCCCAGAGTACTTAAAGAGAATACAAGGTGGAGAATCATCTATCGTTGAAATTTGGGATAAAGAAGAAAATATTATAGAGGGAATTAAAATAGATAGGGGAAATAATCTAAAAGGTTTTGTTACAATTATGTATGGTTGCAACAATTTTTGCACTTATTGTATAGTGCCTTATGTAAGAGGACGCGAGCGAAGTCGAATGCCTGAAGAAATTATTAATGAAATAACAGCTATGGTTGCACAAGGGTACAAAGAGATAACCTTACTTGGTCAAAACGTTAACTCCTACGGTAAGGGATTAACTCCTGAAATAAATTTTGCACAGTTACTTAGAAGAATTAACAATATTGAAAATTTAGAGAGATTAAGATTTATGACATCTCATCCAAAGGATTTATCAAATGAAGTAATGCAAGTGATTGCTGCGGGGGATAAGATTTGTGAGCATGTTCATTTACCAGTACAATCTGGTTCATCTAATCTTCTAAATAAAATGAATAGACATTATGATAGGCAGGAATATTTGGATTTGGTTAAAGATATTAGAAGCACAATACCTAATGTAGGAATAAGTACAGATATTATCGTTGGATTTCCTGGAGAAACAGATGAAGATTTTGCAGAGACTCTAAGCCTTATGGAAGAGGTGAAATTTAATTTAGCATTTACGTACCTTTATTCTAAAAGAAAAGGAACTCCAGCTGATGAAATGCTAGACCAAGTACCAGATGATGTTAAGCATGAAAGATTTAATAGATTAATTGAAGTTGTTAACAGAAATTGTGCAGAAAGAAACAAAGAATGTGTAGGTAAAATAGTAGAAGTATTGGTAGAAGGTTATAGTAAAAATGATAAAAATAAATTAAGTGGAAGAACTAGAAATGGGAAATTAGTGAACTTCGAGGGAAACGACAAAGCTATTGGAGATCTCGTATCAGTTCAAATAACTGAGTCACACTCTTTTTCACTTTTAGGAGAAGAAATATAAGGTACATGAGAATAAATGCACATTAGGGGCATGAAAGTAAATAACAAGTCACTAGGATACTGACTTGTTATTTACTTGAATGTCCCTTATATAAAAATTAACAATTATTATTTACGTGCAGATGAAAGCAAGGTGGTATGACAATGGCATTAACTCCAATGATGATACAATATTTTGAAATAAAAGAAAAGTGCAAGGACTGTATATTGTTTTTTAGATTAGGTGACTTTTATGAAATGTTTTTTGACGATGCGCAGGTTGCATCAAAAGAATTAGAATTAGTCCTCACAGGACGTGACTGTGGCCTTGAGAAAAGAGCACCTATGTGCGGAATACCGTACCATGCTGCCAACAACTATGTAGGAAGGCTAATTGCAAAAGGATATAAGGTTGCCATATGTGAGCAAGTGGAAGATCCAGCACTTACAAAGGGCATAGTTAAAAGAGATATTATTAAAATAATTACGCCGGGAACTTACACTGATTCCGGTTTTTTAGAAGAAACTAAAAATAACTATATTATGAGCATTTACATTGACAGAAAAATTAACTTCTGTGGAGTGTGTTTTTGTGATGTATCAACTGGTGAATTTACTTGCACAGGTACTAAATTTAACATTGTTGCTATATTAGATGAAATTTCAAAGTTTAATCCAAAAGAAATTATTGTGTCAGAGGATATATCTGAGGAGATACTGCGCGCTATAAAAGGAAGATTTAATGTTTTGTATTCGTCTTACCCAAATGAGTATTTTACCCTGAAAGACGAAAGTTTAATTACAAATCAGTTTCATAACTTTTGTGAGAATACATTCACACAAACTTTAATTAGCAGCATTTCAGGATTGCTTAGTTATATTATGGATACACAAAAAAAATCACTTTCTCACATAGATACTATAGAATATTATGATATTTTAGATTATGTAAGTTTAGATGCAAATTCTAGGAGAAACTTAGAACTCACGGAAACTTTAAGAGATAAAACTAAGAAGGGCTCTTTGCTTTGGGTATTAGATAGAACTAATACTGCCATGGGAGCTAGAAGGCTCCGTAAATGGTTAGATCAACCTTTAATAAGCAAGAGCTTAATAGATGAAAGATTAGAGGCCGTAGAAGAACTAAAAGGTAATACTACCTTCCACGAAGATTTAAAAGATGTGCTGGTGGATATTTATGATATAGAAAGACTTGTAGGGAAAATTTCTTCAAAGAATGTTAATGCAAAAGAAATGATTTCTCTTAAAAATTCTATAGGAAAAATACCAAGGGTTAAATCCATTTTAGCAGGACTTAATAGTAAATTAACGAAAAAAATATATTTAAACTTAGATGATTTGCAAGATATATACAATACTTTAGATAATTCTATTATTGTAAATCCATCTATTTCTATTAAAGAGGGAAATATTATTAAGGAAGGCTTTAATAGTGAAATAGATGAGCTAAGGCAAGCTAAGGCCCATGGCAAAGAATGGATTGCTACATTAGAAAATGATGAAAAAAGAATAACTGGAATAAAGTCATTAAAAGTAGGGTATAACAGAGTGTTTGGTTATTTTATTGAAGTAACCAAATTAAATATTGGGTCAATTCCGGAGGGAAGGTACATAAGAAAACAAACCTTGTCTAACGCGGAGAGATACATTACTCCTGAACTTAAGGAAATGGAAGAGAAAATTTTAGGAGCACAAGAAAAATTAGTCAATATCGAATATGAGGTATTTACAGGTATTCGAGAAGAAATTGAAAAACACATAGAAAGAATGAAAAATACTGCAAAGTTAATATCAGAAATTGATTGTTTAAGTTCCCTAGCTACAATTGCCCTTGAAAATAATTATACCAAGCCTAAAATAAATACTAAGGGTATTTTTAATATAAAAGGTGGGAGACATCCTGTAGTTGAAAAAATGATGCCTACAAATACTTTCATTGAAAATGACACATGCATGGATGCTGTGGATAATCAATTACTACTAATAACTGGACCCAATATGGCGGGTAAATCCACCTATATGCGTCAAGTCGCATTAATAACTATTATGGCTCAAATAGGAAGTTTTGTTCCCTGCATAGATGCAGATATATCCATATGTGATAAGATATTTACGAGAATAGGAGCTTCAGACGATCTTGCTGCGGGTAAAAGTACCTTTATGGTTGAGATGTGGGAAGTATCCAATATATTAGAAAATGCAACAAATAAAAGTTTAGTTTTACTTGATGAGGTAGGACGTGGTACTAGTACTTATGATGGACTAAGTATTGCCTGGTCAGTAATTGAGTATATTTGTAAGAATTCTAATTTAAGGAGTAAAACTTTGTTTGCTACCCATTATCACGAGTTAACAAAACTTGAAGGTATGATTAAGGGTGTTAAAAATTATTCTGTAGCTGTAAAAAAGATTGAAAATGAAATTGTATTCCTTCGGAAAATTGTTCCCGGTGGAGCTGATGAATCCTATGGAATAGAGGTTGCAAAGCTTGCAGGTCTACCAGAGGATGTAATAAATAGGGCAAATGAAATTCTAGCGTCACTAGAGAATCTTAACAATACTACGGAAATTGACTTAAGAAGCAATAAATTTTCGGAAATTAAACGACCTAATAAAGCTAATAATAAAAAAGATATTGAAAATATTGTGGCGAAAGAAGCGGCTGTAACTTATGTACCGAAGATAGAAAACGATGAAATTACTCAAATTAATTTTACAGACATAGAAAAGGATAATATGTTAAAGGAAATTAAAAATATAAATATCCTTAATCTAACACCTATGGATGGGTTTAATAAGCTATACGATCTAGTTAATAGGGCTAAGTTGCTATAGTGATAGGCGGGGGCTATAAAAATAGCTAAGGATGTGAGTTGTCATGAGAATTAATATGTTAGAAGTTGAAACTTCCAATAAAATTGCTGCAGGTGAGGTTGTAGAGCGGCCGTCGTCTGTAGTCAAGGAGCTCGTGGAAAACAGTATAGATGCTGGTGCTAAAAATATTAGCATAGAAATCGTTGATGGTGGTCAAAAAACCATAAAGATAACTGACGATGGCACTGGAATACATATAGATGATATAGAAAAGGCTTTTTTGCCTCATGCTACTAGTAAAATAAAATATGTTGAAGATATTTATAAAATACATACGTTAGGGTTTAGAGGAGAGGCATTACCAAGTATTGCGTCTGTATCTCATACTTTACTAAATAGTAGAACTGAAGAATCCTCATTTGGCAAAGAGATATCTCAGTCATCAGGAGATATACTCTACGTTAAAGAAGTGGGATGTAATGTTGGTACAACAATAGAAGTTAAGGATCTGTTTTTTAATGTTCCTGCAAGGCAAAAATTTTTAAAAACGCCTCAAAGAGAATCAGCTTTAATATCAGATATTATAGGCAGGCTTGCATTAGCTAACAATGAGATTTCCTTTAAACTACTAAATAATAGTAAAAAGGTTTTGTCTACATATAGCTCTACAAATCTTTGCGATACTATTAGATATATATATGGTAAAGAAGTTGTAGATAATATTACTAGTTTTGAAAGGTATAACGATATAATGTCTGTTCATGGATATATTGGTAATGCACAGATAAGTCGTGGTAGCCGAAATAGGCAAAGTATTTTTGTTAATAAAAGGTATATTAAAAGTGGTCTAATTACAGCGGCCGTCGAAAATGCATTTAAATCTTTTTTGACTGTTCATAAATTTCCTTTCTTTGTTATATTTTTAGATATTTTCCCTGAGTATATAGATATAAATGTTCATCCACAAAAAACTGAAATTAAATTTCAGGAGGATAAAGCTGTATTTAAAATTGTTTTTGACGCAGTGCATACAGCAATTGCTGATAGTTTAAGAGGCAATTTTGATATACCAGAAGGCGATAAAGCAAATAGCAGTGAGAAAGAAATTGAAGAAAACACCTTAAGAAAAGAAATTTATGATTTTAACAGGACGGTAATAGGTGAAAAGGATAGGGAAGAACTAGAAAAGAGTGTTCAAATCCCAATAGATTTTAATTATAAAACATTAAACAATGAAACGGATAATTTTAAAGAATCATCTTATACAAATGTGAGTGATCTAAAAGTTACAAGTAATTATGGTAGTGAAGCTACTAATGAGTTACAAATCGCGCGGGTAAGTGAGAATGTTAAAGATAGTAATATAATTAATTATGAGACGGGTGAAATCACATCACCAAATGAAGTTTCTAAAATTTCAAAGTTTCCAGAGCTTCGAATTATAGGACAATTCAATAAAACCTATATTTTAGGTGAGGTATATAATGAGCTTTACCTAATTGACCAACATGCAGCTCATGAAAAAGTATTATTTGAAAAATATAAAAAAGAAATTACAAATTCCGAGGTGCTATCCCAAATTTTACTTACGTCAATAGTAATAGAGCTTAATCAAGATGATTACACTTATTATATTGAAAATGAAGCAGTGTTTAAAAATTCTGGTTTTGACATTATTGAATTTGGTGAAAACACAATAAGTATTAGGGAAGTTCCAATAATACTTGGTAAACCGGATATTAAAAATCTCTTTAATGAAATATTAGATAATTTAAAAAACATGGGCAGCGGTAAAACTGTAGAAGTTAAATATAATCGTATAGCATCTATGGCATGTAAAGCAGCTGTAAAAGCAAATAATCAGCTAACAGAGCTTGAAATGAACAAATTAATTGATGATTTAAGATATATTGATGAACCTTTTACTTGTCCCCATGGAAGACCTACAATAATAAAAGTTACACTTAATGAACTTGAAAAAAGATTTAAAAGAATACAATAGAAAAAAGGTGGAAACATGAAAGATTTATTTATTTTAGCAGGCCCTACAGCTGTAGGTAAAACAGAAATCTCTATAAAACTTGCGCAAAAGCTAAAGGGAGAGATCATATCAGCAGATTCAATGCAAATATACAAATGTATGGATGTTGGTTCTGCTAAGATTTCATTCGAGGAGATGAGGGGAGTTCCTCATCATCTAATAGATATAATAGAGCCTAGTGAAGAGTTTAGTGTGTCTGAGTTTAAAGAAAGAGCTGAAAGTGCTATTGAAGATATAAGTAATAAAAATAAACTCCCAATGCTAGTTGGTGGAACTGGGTTTTACATAAATTCGTTAATATACAACTATAGCTTTGCGCGTACCAACAAAGATGAAGAGTATAGAGAGTATCTTACAAAACTTTCAGATGAAAAAGGAAACGAATATGTACATAGCTTACTTAAAGATATTGATGAGGAATCTTACAATAAACTATATCCTAATGATTTAAAGAGAGTTATTAGAGCTTTAGAAGTGTACAAAGTAAGTGGTAAACCTATGAGTGAGTTTAAATCGGAGCAAAACATTTTGGATATTCCTTATAATGTACATTATTTTGTACTAAATATGGATAGACAAAAATTGTATAGTAGAATAAATCAACGCGTAGATATAATGTTTGAAAATAAATTAATAGATGAAGTTATAAAATTAAAAGAAATGGGCTACAATTCAGATATGCAGTCAATGAAGGGTATAGGATATAAAGAAGTGCTATACTATTTAAATGGTGAAATATCTTTAAATGAAGCTATAGAAATGATTAAACAAGGAAGTAGGAATTATGCTAAAAGGCAGCTTACCTGGTTTAGAAAAGATCCAAGAGTAACTTGGATTAATAAAGATGATTTTAGCAGTGATGATGAAATTGTAGAATATATTGCGGATATTAGTAAATTATAATAAATATAAAAGAGGTAAATTATGATTAATGAAAAGAATATTAAAACTTTAGGAACACATAACGGGAAATTTCATGCAGATGATGTTATGGCTACAGCTATACTTAGTCTACTACTAGGTGATATAAAGGTAACAAGAACAAGGGATGAGAATATACTTAGAACTTTAGATTTTGTTTATGACATAGGCTTTGGAGAATTCGACCATCACCAATTAGACAAAGAAATAAGAGAAAACGATGTTCCATATGCTGCTTGTGGTTTGGTTTGGAGAGAGTTTGGGTCAAGAGTAATACAAAAGTTTAATTCTGAATTTGATGAAGAGGACATAAGATCCATTTTTGATTGTGTTGATAAAAATTTAGTTCAGGGTATTGATGCTACAGATAATGGAATAGATATAAAATCAGAAATTAATGTAACTACAATAAGTGATATAATCCAAAGTTTTAATCCTGCATGGGATTCTGATGATTCAAAAGAGGAGGCATTCGAAGAAGCCGTCCGGTATGCTACTGAGGTTATAAAAAGAATAATAAGCAGACAAGTTTCTGTTATAAAAGCAAGGGTAATAGTAGATGAAGCCTTTCAAAATAGAAAGACTAACGAAATAATGGTTTTAAAAACCGGTTGCCCTTGGCTTAAACAGTTACTTAAAATAGATATAAATAATGAAATATTGTTTGTTATTTCTCCAAATGATAATAATGCAGAGTATAAGATTCAAACTGTAAAGAAATCCGTTGATACTTTTGAAGCAAGAAAAGATTTATTAGAATCGATTAGAGGAAAATCAAGTGAGGAAATAAATTCTATACTTAAAATAGATGATGCTATTTTTTGTCACAAAGCAGGGTTTATAGCATCTGCTAAAAGCTTGGAAAGTGCTATGAAAATAGGGGAATTATCTATTTAAAACTGATATAATAAAAAAAGAAATAGTGTATCTGTATAACTTTCTCCTGCGTGACTTGCAATAAGAGATTGAAACGTGAAATTTCATTAAGAAATTCTAGTGTTTCGCAAATATTAAATTCTCTGGCACTCACATTCGGCGTCCTGCCGGTTCGCTAGCCTGACTTCCTGTCAGGCTCACGAGAATTTAATATTAGCAAAACAAGAATTTCTAAATAAAATTTCAATGTTTCTGCTCTTCTTATTGCAAGTCACTTCCGGAGAAAGTCATACTGACCTGTTATTTACTTGAATGTTCCTTAGGCAGTTATGAAATACAAACTTTATAAGTAAGAAAAACATATAAAAAGGGCCATCTCAAAATAGAAAGTAATTTCTATTGCGAGATGGCTCTTTTTTCTTTTGGTGTATAATTTAAGTATGATTAACGTATACCCTCATATTTTCTTAGAAGCTTAACGAATAACTCAGGAACTTTTGCCATGTTTTCTGGAGTTTCTACGAATGCGATACGCATCTGGGTGCTCCCTGGATTAGATTCGCCTGGTTTAATGTCATAGAAACCTTTCATAGGTGCTACCAGAAGAGTTGTTTCCACTCCGTGGAAATCCACTGAGCCTTCTTGGGCACAATACATAACAAATTCGATTGAATCAAATCCTGGTTTTACAACATTTCTAACGTCAACTACTGAGTATATAGCTGCATCAGGGCTAGAAACAATAAGACCTGGGTCCAGTTTCTTCATACAACTATAGAATTTAAACAAGAGTTTTTTGTAATACTCACGGAGTCCTATACACCATTCATCAAGCTGTTCTTTGCTTTCATGAGCTAGTGCTCCGAAGATATACTGACCTATTACATTGGCGCAAAGGTTAGCAGTATATTCAGCTACTGATTGAGTATGGAACTCTTCATTATCAGTGATTAAAGCCCCTATTCTTAAACCACAGGCACTCCATATCTTTGATGCGGTATCGAGACTTATTCTTCTGCCCTCTATGCCAGGTACATCTGCATCAGTGATTCCCCAGATACTTATGAGGTCACTGTTAACATAATATAGTTCACGATAAGCTTCATCGCTAATCATCCACATATTATATTTTACGCATATTTTAGCAAGTTCTTTAAGAGTTGCATAGTCGTAGAGCTGCCCTGTAGGATTGTCGTAAGGGATTACAAGAAGTGCCCCGGGATTATTCTTTTTAATAGATTCTTCAATTTTGTCTAGTTCTGGAAGGCTGAACTTACCATCATCGTCTAAATGACGCTTTACTGTAACAGTTTTACGGCCAATTCTTTCTGCAAAAGAAATATAATTTGTATAGGCTGGGTCAATCATCATAAGAGGTTTATCATCAGTGCCGGAAGCTCCGCAAACACCAAGTAATAACATCTCAATACCAGTGGATCCACCATCGGTTACCTGAACAAATAATTTGCTAGTATCAAACCCTTGGCAATTGAGAATGTTTTTAAATGCATCCTGAGCCTCGGCTACACCGGCAGTACCTGAATATCTTACAGTACCCTTTGCAAATGGGCTTTCAGGTGAATCCAATGCAAACATTCTTTTCTGCATAGCAGGATTTGTTGGTAGGGAAACGTTTCCAATCGCTACGTTGACCAACTCAGGTTTAACTTTACGCTCATTAAATTTCATTTGTCCAATTCTTACGGCTGATGGCATCCTTTTCTTAAAATGTTCCGATATTACTGGTTTGTTCATAAAAAATACCCCCTAAAATTATAATTGTAATTTATGAAATAGTTACCTTCTAATAATATTATAACAGTAAAGTCAAATAATGGATGTAATTATGGTGCGATTAAATTTACAATGAATTTGTGCGGAAAGCCCACTCCTTGAGGTGTGGGATGGATAGCATAAGAAATTAAATTTTAAGCGTGTATATTATCATTGATAATATACACGCTTTAAGATATACTTTAATTATGGAAAATAAATATAGAACAACTAAAACAACCATGTCATTAATTAATTATCATTTTATATTTTGCCCAAGATATAGAAGAAAAATATTTTTAATACCTAGTGTGGAAGAAAGATTTAAGCATATGGTCAAAGTTATATGTGACGAGTTGGAAATTAAAATCATTGCTATAGAATGTGATAAAGACCATACTCATATGTTTTTGAATTGTATGCCAACATTAAGTCCCTCTGATATTATGCAAAAAATAAAGGGTGCAACAAGTAGAGTTTTGAGAGACGAATTTATTGAATTAAAGAAGATGCCTAGCTTATGGACTAGAAGTTATTTTATATCAACTGCGGGAAATGTGAGTAGTGAAACGGTGAAAAAATATGTAGAAAATCAAAAAACAAGATATAATTAGGAGGTGAATATTGTGTCAAATTATAATTTAACATTAAAACTAGATACAGAAAAATATCAAGAAGATATTTTAGATAAGAGATTAGAGATAAGTAGTAATATATATAATAGCTGTTTAGGTGAATTATATAAAAGATATAATTATATGAGACAGTCTAAGGAATATAAGAAAGTCGTTAAAATGGCTAAAGGAAAAGAACGTAATAAACAATTTAATGAATTAAATAAAAAATATAGTTTGACGGAGTATTCACTTCATAAATTTGTAAAACCTATTCAAAAACATTTTAAAAGTAATGTAGATAGCTTCACCACTCAAAAAATAGCTTCAAGGTGTTTTAGTGCATTTCAAGGATTAATGTTCCATACGGCAAATAAGGTTTGTTTTAAGAAATATGGAGAAATGAACAGTGTTGAAGGGAAGTCCAATGGAACGGGGATTAGATTTAAAGATAATCAATTAATTTGGAATGGGCTTAAAATCAATCCTATTGTTAAAAACAACGATGAATATGCAGAAATTTCGCTATTAAACGAAGTTAAATATTGTAGAATAGTTAGAAAATTTATTCGTGGAAAGTACAAATATTATATTCAATTAATATTAGAGGGAGTTCCACCTTTGAAATATAATAAAGAAACTGGGGAAGTTAAAAATAGTATTGGAAAGGGTAATGTTGGAATAGATATTGGTACTCAAACTATAGCGATTGCCTCAAAACATGAGGTTAAATTATTAGAATTAGCACCCGAGGTTAATAATATTGAAACAATTAAAAGAAGATTATTAAGAAAACTAGATAGACAAAGAAGAGTCAACAATCATAATAATTTTAATGAAAATGGTACAATAAAACATGGTGCAAAATTAATATGGGTTAAATCAAATAAATATATTAAAACCCAAAATGAATTAAGAGATATTCAAAGGAAATAAGCTGATATAAGAAAGCAAAGTCATAATATTTTTGCTGATAAAATAGTGAGTTTAGGAGATAGGATATTAGTAGAAACAATGAACTATAAAGGATTGCAAAAACGTTCTCAAAATACTATCGTTAACGAGAAAACAGGAAAATTTAATAAGAAAAAAAGATTTGGAAAGTCTTTAGCAAATAAAGCCCCAAGTATGCTTTTAACTATATTAGATAATAAATTAAAGTGGAATAATACTGAATTATATAAAGTTAATACTTATAAAATAAAAGCATCACAATACAACCATTTTGATGAGAAGTATAATAAAAAAGAATTAAGTGAACGTTGGAACACATTCAATGTCGACAATAAAGAAATTAAAATTCAAAGAGTCTTATATAGTAGTTTTTTAATAATGAATGTAAAAGAAAATTTAGAAGAAATAGATAGAGATTTATGTTTTGGAACTTATGATAATTTTAAACATTTGCATGATAAAGAAATTAATAGATTATTAAGCAGTAATAATAAAAAAATATCAAGTATGGGAATTTAAAAAAAATTAATAAAAAATTTAATAGGTTTTGATATGAGCCTTTAAACTATCGTTAATTTATCCATTGGGATAATGATCTATCTAAGAACCCCATGCCTTTAGGCGTGGGAGTATCAGTATCTGGTATTGGGATCGACTTTGAGGTGAAAGTAAGTATATATCCGCCTACTATCATAAGTACAATAAAAATAGCGAAAGTTGTTATTTTTTTTGTTATGCAATTTTCCATGATTATTGTATTCAATACACGTTTCTATTATCGCATAGTATTAGTAGTAAATACTCTATTTCTTGTTTATGCAATCCCAGGAAAGTGACTAGATTTTATGTAATATAAATTAGAATTATTAAAAGAGGTAATTTTTTCTCCATTGTTAATGTTATAATACTTATTGAAAAAGTTTAGAATGTAAGGGTGTTTATGTTTAGTATATAAAGAAAAACTATGTGCATGTACATAACTGACAGTAAATTTTCGCATAATATTTTCTATGGTATTCCATAGGTTAACAGGAGGATAAAATTTTGTATAAGAAAATAGGACCCACCTTTGATTATAAAACAAAAAAAGAGTTTCCAAGTAAGTTGATGGATTGGATTGGCGATGTTTTTTACGATATTCTTCCGGAACACGGATATGAGATACGTGATGAGCAAATATATACTGCTTTTCAGCTTGCTGATGCAGTTTGTAATAAAAAAGTTCATCTGGCTGAGGCTGAGGTCGGTACCGGAAAGACATTCGCCTACTTACTCACTGCAATTGCCTACGCTGGTTTTAGTGGAAAACCTGTAGTAATTGCATGTGCCTCAACAGCACTTCAGGAACAGCTGGCAGGGCCAAAGGGAGATATTCAAACACTTTCCCGAATACTGGGATTAGAAATAGATGCGCCAATGGCAAAGGATCCTCGTCAGTATGTTTGTGATGAGAGAGTTAGTGGAATAGGGGGAATGTTTGGCGATGCGACAGCCTCTGACGAGATTAATCAATGGTTAGCCAGGACTACAAAAGGTGAACGCTCAGAAATGCCGCATATATCCGATAGTGTATGGAGACAGATTGGATGGGATGAGACTATGCCCTGTGATGCCTGTCCCAGAAGAGGCTTTTGTAAGCTTGTTAAGGTAAGGGAACATTACAGATCTTCCAAGGATTTAATTATCGCTGATCATAATATCTTTTTTCAGGACCTCTGGACAAGGGATGAAAGAATTGCAGACGGTAAAATGCCTATGCTTCCAGATTACTCGCTGGTGATTTTTGATGAAGGGCATAAAGTCATACTGCCGGCAGCCATGGGTGCTGGAAGACAAATTCATAAAGAGGATATTGATAATATTATCCTTTCGATAGAGGAAATCCAGGGAGCAAGAACTTCACTGGTTGTAAGTGCAATTGCCTTGGACCAGGCCACTTCTAACTTTTTCGAAAAACTTAATCAAAACGTAATAGATGATGAGCAATCAGAGCGTCTGGCGGTTCGCACCGATGATATACTTCTGAAAGCAGCTGATACTTTTCATAAGGCACTAGATCGGTTGCTCTTAGAGATGCAAATAGAGGAAGAGCTATACATAGACGCGCTACCGGAAAGCACGTTACATACCTTTGAAATTCAAATAGAACTATCAATTACAGCCTTAGCTAGGTTTGGTAGGGATAAAGGTAGAGAGGTTATTACTTGGGTAGATAGGGCAGACGGCAGCTTTTGGGTAGTTCCTCGGAATTTGAGCAATATGCTAGATAAACATTTATTTTTGAAAAAATTGCCTGTGGTGTTTACTTCAGGAACTTTAAGTGATAAGGGGGATTTTGGTTACCTTATGAGGACTCTTGGCTTAAAAGATCCAGCAATATCAACGGTTGGGAGTCCCTTTGATATTGAGGAACAGGTGGTGGTTTATTTACATCAGCCATCCTTTGAGGCTACTTCCAGTGCCAAGTTTTCACGCAAAATCAAACAATTACTATGTTTGCTGAAAGAGAATGGAGGAAGAGCGTTGATACTTGTTAACTCTTTGAAGGAAGTTAGGAAAATAAGAAAAGAAATTAGTGGCTATGAGCTACCTTTTGAAGTTTTATGGGAGGATAAAGGTGAGCGAGGATATCTTGTCCAAAAGTTTCGTGCGGAAGTTACATCTGTATTAGTAGGTTCTACCTTTTGGGAGGGAATTGATGTGCCTGGGGAGTCTTTATCTCTCGTTGTAGTTTGGCAGCTTCCCTTTCCTTCATTAGACCCTTTGATTGAAATGAGGCGCAAAGAAGCAGAAGAAGAGGGAATGAATCCACTTATAACCGTTGATTACCCTGAAATGGGATTGAAGTTAAAACAAGGTTGTGGCAGATTAATTAGAACTAAGGATGACCGTGGAGCAATAGCTGTCATGGACCAAGTAATAGGAACCCCATGGGAAAAGGTGGTTATGAGGGCTCTACCTAGAGGAGTGAAAATCAAAACTTTGGAACATAGGGATATTTAAAATACCACACCTTCTTCAACAGAGTCAACACAAGGATCTAACCAAAATTGCGCTGAACAACTATACGATTTGTCGGGTACAGAGTAGAAGATAGTAAGGTATATCTCTAAGATTGGATCTATTACCATTCATGCTTATATTCTTAATAAATAAGCCAATGATATTAAAAGTGTCATTGGTTTATGTTATAATTTTTTTGAGTTAAGGATGTGTATTAAGTGAAGAACTTATAGCTAATTATGGGAAAGGATATAGTCAAGCAAATTTATTTAATATGCTTAGGTTATACGATATATTTTAAAATCATGTCTTATTTTTTATAAAAAATATAACTGAAAAAGAGGTATAAATTATGATAAAACCAATTGTAAAAGATATATTGTTTTTAGGACAAAAATCAGAAGAGGCAACTAAAAATGATATAGTAGTAATTGATGATTTAATAGATACATTAAGTGCAAACTTAGAGCATTGTGTTGGATTGGCTGGTAATATGATTGGAGCAAAAAAGCGTATCCCTATGTGTTAAGATAGTTGTCGTAGAGATAAATATAGTATACTATACAGTAGAGGCTTTACGAGAGGAGAAATATATCATGGTTAGTAAAATTGGGTACCCTGAAGAAATAAGAAAAGAAGTACTTGCAAGAGTAACAGGATCCGAAAAAGAAAGTATAACTAAAGTTTCGCTAGATAAAAAGATAAATAAAGGTACAATTTATAAATGGATTAAAGATGCTGAAAAAAAAGAGGGAATAAAGATTTTAAAACAAAATGGAGATTGGACATCAGAGGAAAAATTTCATATGGTTCTTGAGGCAGCCACTTTAACTGAGCAAGAACTTGGTGAATATTGCAGAAGAAAAGGTACCCACAAAGATGATATAAAAGCCTGGAAATCACAATGTATTAATGCAAACAGTGGTAGCATAGAAGATCCTAAAAAATTAAAAACTGAACTAAAAGAAGAAAAAGATAAAGTCAGAAAAATTGAAAAAGAACTTAGATTCAAAGAAAAAGCTTTAGCCGAAACAGCGGCACTTTTAGTACTAAGAAAAAACGTCCATGCGATTTGGGGGGACCAAGAGGAAGACTAATCAGTGCCTCAGATCGCATTAAAGCTTTAAAACTGATTAATGAAGCGGTGCAAGCTGGTGCTCGGGTGAGCCCATGCTGCAACGAAGTTGGAATATCAACTAGGACCTATGAACGATGGTCGCTAACGCCAGAATCCACGGAAGATAAACGTCCCATAGTACATAGGAATCCCCCTAAAAACAAGCTTAGTGATGAAGAAAGAGCTGTGATTCTACAGGTTATAAATAGCCACGAGTATGCTGATTTAGTACCTGCACAAATAGTTCCAAAGCTTGCTGATCAGGGAATTTACATTGCTTCAGAATCTACGATTCACAGAATACTTAGAGAAGAAAAACAAAACACTCATAGATTTAAGACGAAGGCTCCTGTAAAAAGGGTTCCGCCTACCCACATAGCAACCGCACAAAACCAAGTTTGGACGTGGGACATAACCTGGCTCGACGGCTCTGTGAAAGGTCTATACTTTAAGCTATACCTGATACTAGATATGTTCAGCCGTATGATTGTTGGTTATGAAGTTTGGGAAACAGAGAATGCAGAGTATGCCCAACTCCTTGTTAAACGCGCCATTCTTTCTCAGAAAATATCAGGTAAGCCTCTTATACTTCACTCTGATAATGGAAGTCCTATGAAAGCTGCAACTTTCCTTGCTACATTAGAAAAACTAGGGGTTCAGAGTTCCTTTTCAAGGCCTAGAGTGAGCAATGACAACCCTTACTCGGAATCATTATTCAAAACAATGAAATATGTACCTTCATTCCCTAATGCTGGTTTTGTAAGCATTGCTGACGCAAGAGAATGGGTGGCTAGGTTTGTTTACTGGTACAACCATGTTCATATGCATAGTGGCATCAAATATTTGACCCCATACCAGCGCCACTATAGTTTAGATAAAAATATCATAGAGAATAGAAAAAAAGTGTATGAAATGGCAAAGAGGAATCATCCTGAAAGGTGGAGTAGGGAAATCAGAAATTGGGATTTGCCAAAATATGTGGCATTAAATCCGATAAAGGAAGAAGAGCTTGTTTGTATAGAGAAGGCATCTTCATAAAAAGGTTAAAAATAAAAATTACGACAACTATGTTGACGAACTCCGGTATATTGGTATTTACTGTAGACAACCTTATTGTGCCTATGATAAATCCAGTTATATTAAAAAAAGAAAAGCTTTATGAAACAGAAGAGAGTTGTTTATCTTTAATTGGCTTTAGAAAAATGAAGAGATATGAAATGATAGAGGTGGAGTATCTTGATAGAAATTTTAATAAGCAAAAGCAAGTGTTTAATGGGTTTACAGCACAAATAATTCAACATGAAATGGATCATTTTGAAGGTGTAATAATCTAATTGAATATTTGAAGAAGCAAAAAAATGTACAGGCAGCCTATATGCAACTAATGGTAAAGGAAAGTGAACAGAGTTATTTAGTAGTAGATTTTATGGGTTATAGGAGAGAAATATTTGATGGAATAAGTAATGTTGCAATGAATCCGCAAGAATTTGTATGGAGATAACAAACAAAATCCTTAACAATTTATAAACATAAAATATATAAACATACTTATATTTTGAGCATATTAGTTCACACTCTTTTTAGAGAACTAAACCGCTAAAAACGGTGGCAGACAAGTGCTAATCATATTAATTTAATTTTTACTTAAATAAAATAGAAAGAAGTATCCTATTTGACTAAGATACTTCTTTATTATAATACACACTTCCTATAAACTTTTATTGTCGAAATAAAAAATAAGGAAGTGTTATTATTTATGTCAGAATTAAGAGAAAAAATGAAAATGAATATGGAACTAAGGGGTTATAGTCCAATGACTATAAAAAGCTATATCAATCACGTTAGTAACTTTGCTAAATTTTACAACAAATCACCAAAGTATTTAGGTGAAAAAGAAATTTGTGACTATCTACATTATTGTATCATTAAAAAAAAATTAAGTGAAGGAACAGTTAATTATATTAATTCAAGTCTTAAATTTTTTTATACTAAAACTCTAAATAGATATTGGAATTCGGACAAAATCGCAAGGATGAAAGAACCATCAAAATTACCTTCTGTATTATCTCCAGATGAGGTTAAATCTATCTTTGATGTTACTGAAAACCTTAAGCATAAAGCAATTCTCATGACGGTCTACTCCGCAGGATTAAGAGTTAGTGAAGTTTGTAACCTAAAAATAACAGATATTGATAGTAAAAACATGCAAATATTAATTAGAGAGGGCAAAGGTAAAAAAGATAGATATTCATTGTTATCTAAAGCAAATTTAGAAATCCTCAGAGAGTATTGGAGCAGATATCATCCTACGGAATATTTATTTTCTGGAAAGTGTCGTACAGATTCTATAAGTCCACGTAGTGTTCAGAAAATGCTCGAGAAATCTATAAAAAAAACTAAAATCACTAAGCATGCAACTGTCCATACGCTTCGCCATAGCTTTGCAACTCACTTATTGGATGCTGGCACGGATATCTGCTATATTCAAAGACTTTTAGGACATACCCGAATTACTACTACCACTATCTATTTACATCTTAGAAGGATGGATTTACTTAATATAAAGAGTCCGTTGGATATCCTCTTAGGAGAGAACGATGATTGAGATTCAAGATATATTCAATCAACATGGTGATGAATATAGGAGAACTCATCAGCTTCCGCTGAATATTTTAAAAACTATGATAGATATTGAAGCTTGTAGAACAGCAGAGCTTGGTGGTCATGTAGACGAATGTGATGAATGTGGGCATGTTAGGGTTTCTTATAATTCCTGCCGAAACAGGCATTGTCCTAAATGCCAAACTTTAGCCAAGGAAAGATGGCTTGAAAAAAGAAAAGAGGATTTATTATCCGTAGGGTATTTTCATGTAGTTTTCACTATTCCTGAAGAGCTTAACTATATAACATTAACAAATCAAAAGGAAATGTATTCTATTCTATTTAAATCTGTTTCTGAAACACTACTTGAACTTTCAAGTGATAAAAAACATTTAGGAGCAGAAATTGGATTTATGGCAATTTTGCATACGTGGGGTCAAAATTTAATGAATCATCCACACGTACATTGCATAGTTCCTAGTGGCGGATTAACTTTAGATGGTAACCGATGGATAAATTCAAAAAAAGATTTCTTTATCCCAGTGAAAGTGCTTTCAAGAAAATTTAGAGGTAAATTTTTATTTTACCTTAAAAGAGCTTATTATAGTAATGCACTTAAATATACTACAGGAATTGAGGAATTAACAAAGAAACATATATTTCAGAGCTTCATAGATAAGTTATATAAAAAAGAATGGATTGTATATTGTAGACCTCCTTTTGGGAGTGCGGAGTACGTACTTGAATACCTTGGTAGATATACTCATAGAGTAGCGATATCTAATCATCGAATTGTAAATTTAGAAAATGGATATGTAACATTTAAATGGAGAGATTATAAAGACCATAATAAAGAAAAGTTTATGACACTTACAGTAGATGAATTTATTAGAAGATTTCTCATGCATGTTTTACCAAGAAAGTTTGTTAAAATTAGACATTATGGAATATTAAGCAATAGAAATAGGTCAACTAAGCTTCAAAAATGCAAAGAACTTACAGGAACAATAGAAAATAAAAATTTAGAAGTTAAGTTAAGTGCAGCGGAGCTTCTTTTAAAGCTGACAGGGATAGATATAAATATCTGTTCTTGCTGTGGTAAAGGTAAAATGATTACAAAAGAGAAATTAAATCGCCAAAATTATTCGCCACCAGGAGGAATAAATAAAATAGCATAAAGTTTTTATTTAGGGGAGGGGGAAATTACGTCTATTTTTAGAAAATAATCAAGGCTTAGAATGATTTAAGATGCATTTGTGGAAATTAAAGTTAATACTCTTAGTGTTAAAGAAAATTTCAGAAAGAGGGAAAAGATTGAATCTCCATAGTAGTGGAAACGCGGCATCGTTCTTTAGCTTGTTTCAGAAATTGAGCAACTTTAGTGGCTATCATCATTTAAGCATATACTTATGGTGATAGTTTTTAGCGGCTCAACATCTGAATCCAAACCTATTCATAGTACGTCATAACAGCCACAAAATAGTAGTTCCATTTTTGATTTATAGTTCATCGAAAATGCTGTCTTGTGGCTGTTTTTTGCACGAATCGTTGCCGTACCCCGTATACATTTACGTAGGGTTTTTGCTTTCACAGTTACATCTTACAAAAATATAGCAATACAATTTCTAAAATAACCTTGTTTTTTAATTTTTTAAGTCGATATATATCATAGGACGGTTATATTTCTAATAAGTTTTGTTAGTCATTACATTTGAAAAGAGGTTAATAGGAGTATTTCAATATCAGGTTCAAGCAAAATACAGTCTATTAGCTTTAATAATTATGATATGATTAAATATATATTTTATGATAAATTTATAAAATATTGCGGTGCTATGAAAATTTATGAATTAATGATAATATTTATTGAGGAAACGTAATAAAAACAAGGGCTTAATAATAATGAAAGAATTATAGAGGGGTGTAATTATGTTCAGAGAAATGAGAAGAAAAAAGCAGTTATTGTCCAAAGAAGAAACAATTGAAATTCTACAAGAGTGCACATCTGGAGTTTTAGGTGTAACAGGCGATGATGATTACCCATATACCGTTCCCGTAAGTTATGCTTATAAAGACGGAAAACTCTTTTTTCATGGTGCAAAAGAAGGGCATAAGATTGACAGCATAAAAAGGAATGATAAGGTGACATTTTGTGTCATAGAAAAAGACGAAGTAATACAAAAAACTTTTACTACCCATTTTCGTAGTGTGTCTGTTTTTGGTAGAGCAAGGATTCTTACAGAAGATGACGAGAGGAGATATGCCATTGAAAGTTTAGTTGAAAAGTATTCACCTGACTATATTGAAGAAGGACAGCGAGAAATTGAAAGTGAATGGAATAGAGTATGTTTACTTGAAATCAAAATCGAACATATAACAGGTAAAGCAGCTATAGAAATTGTAAATAATAGGCAGAATTAGGTCACAATATGCTTCTAAGTAGTCACAAGTAAACCCATACCTAATGATATGGGTTTACTTTATTAAGTGTATATGGAGGTGTGTAATGAAACTAACGGCACTTATTGAAAATAAAGCTACTGGTAATTTGAGTGGGGAACATGGACTTGCTGTTCATATCGAATACAATGGAAAACAGTATCTTTTAGATACTGGTGCATCAAATAAGTTCCAGAATAATGCCAATAAACTAGGCATAGATTTAAAAAATATTGATACTGCTGCGTTATCACATTGTCATTATGACCACTCTGGTGGATATGTTGGATTTTTTTCTGAAAACAGTAAAGCAAAAGTATATCTCCAAAGCGCAGCAAGGGAACTGTATTATGCCAAACTAGGATTGATTAAAATATATAATGGTATTCCACGAGGCATTTTAGATACATATAGTGACCGATTTGTCTTTGTAGATGGAGATTATGAAATTGATGAAGGTGTATGGTTAATTTCTCATAAAACGATTGGGCTAGCAGCACGGGGGAAGAAAGCACATATGTATCGAAAAACAGAAAAAGGATTTGTTACCGATGATTTTCAGCATGAACAAAGTTTGGTGTTTGAAGTAGAGAACGGTTTAGTTATTCTAAATAGTTGCTGTCACGGGGGCGTTGATAACATTATTGAAGAGGTAATGGAAACGTTCAACGGAAAGGAAGTTCTGGCTATAATCGGTGGTTTTCATTTAATGGGGATTATAGGCACCAAGTCTATGAGTGGAAAACCGGAAGAGGTTAGAGCATTAGGAAAACGACTATTTGATTTGAATGTAAAGCATATATATACTGGTCATTGTACTGGTAATCCTGCTTATAAGGTATTGAAAGAGAAACTGGGAGAACGGTTGCAATATTTTAGTACGGGAACCACAGTTGAACTATAAGATTATGAGCAATAATGTGAAGCTGGAAAAATGAACACTTAATTGATGAGTGTAGGGAAAAAGAATAACGGCGATACGTCGAATTTGTAGAGTTATGCGAAGTAAGGTTAATTTATATTTTATGAGGAGGAATTCACTATGGCTGATTTAAAAAAAAGTAACGATAGAAAAAACATCAATGAAAACAAAAAGAACTCTAAAAATGGGTCTTACCTTGCTATTGGGATTAGTCTCGATGTTGTATTTGGATTATTAAGTAATAATCTGGCTATTGGTATTGCTATAGGGGTTGCTAGTGGAGCAGCAATAGATGCGAAAATAGCGAACAAAAATAGGAAACAACAATAAAGTTAATAAGTATAATCCGTAATTATAGTTAATTCATACTTTTTTTATAGTGTTAACTAACTAGAGTAAAAAACACTCTAGTTTTATTTTATTTGAGAGTATCTAAAATGGTCATTTATGGTCTCTTTTATCCATATAATTCCTTAACGTTGGTTTTGTCGGATTATCTATACTACACCACATAGAAATGGCTTAGACAATTTAGGTTTTTGGCTGACAATATATTGTGTTAGATAGAATATTTTAAGAGAAGTTGCTCTTAGGCTCTGCTACTTTTTGAATACTAAATGTTGAGGAAGATAAGATATTAGGCAACATAACTATTGAATTTGAAAATTGAATAATCCGGTATTAAAAAATGAAAATATTTACGATTATAGGAATGTAGAAATATGTATAATATGATATAATTTCTATAGAGTTAGGTCGAAGGTGTATAAATTAGTTACTACTATAGAATCTATACTATATAAAAAGGGGGCACAATATGTCAAGGTAAAATAAAGTGGACAAAGGTTTTGAACCTACCTACTGGAATTTAAGTTATAGAAGAAAATTTATTATAACTTTATGGATGACACCTTTTAGTGTAATGGCATTGTTACTTTATTGGTTTGTATTTGATAATTTTATTGTAAATATAATAGTGACAATAATTATTGTTATTGGCTTAATACTTCAAGGAAGAAAGTAGGTATGTATTATGATATCTGAAATTCCCATACCTAAAGGAGTGGGGTTTTCCAAACAATTGTAAATTAAACAATGATGAAATAGAAATTCACATTGAAGAGCAAAAGCAGTTCGCAGAATAATAAATACACAATTTTTTTAAACTGCATCACAATGTTTATTTATAACGAAGCTAATATATTTATTAATAGAATATTTTATTCATATAGAAAGAAAAGGAGAAAATTAAATGGAGTTAAGTACAGAACGTTTAAAAATTATACCTTTGACACTTAATCAGTTTAAATTATTGCTTAATGGAATCGATAAGATGGAGAAGGAGTTAAAGTTAAGTGCTTCAAATGAATGTTTAGATGGAGATACTCAAGAAGCAATGGAGGGATTATATCAAGAAGCTGTAAAAAATAAAGAAAGATATTTTTGGTACACAAATTGGCAGATTATTTTAAAATCAGAAAATAAGGCTATTGGTAGTGCTTGTTTTATGAAATGTCCAGATGAAAATGGTGAGGTTGAAATAGGATATGGTATCAATAGTACCTATCAAAATAATGGGTATATGACCGAGGCAGCACAGGCTATTTGTAAGTGGGCTATTAGTCAACATGATGTTTCCATTATCACTGCAGAAACAGAAAAAGACAATATTGCTTCACACAGAGTTTTGCAAAAATGTGGAATGGGAAAATATAAGGAAACAGACGAGGGAATTTGGTGGCGTATAAAAGTTGCTGAATAATATAATACTTAATAAAAGGTAAAATTGAAGTTACAGTTTTGTGAGGAGTGTTTATTATAAAAATTAAGGAATTAACTATAGCAGCCTTAGTCATGGCGATGTATATAGTAATAATGTATTTAACACAAGGGTTTTCATTCGGACCTTATCAAATAAGGATGGCAACAAGTTTATATGCTCTAGGGTATATATATCCATTTTTAATAGTTCCTATGGGAGCTGCAAATTTATTAAGCAATACATTAATGGGTGGCTTAGGAGTATTCGATATGATAGGCGGAACAATGGTGGGAATCATAACGACAACATTAATATATCTTATAAAAAGATTTAATTTAAATAAGTGGATGATTGTTATTCCGATAGTATTTATTCCAGGCTTATTAGTACCTATATGGCTTTCATATCTATTACATATACCATATTTCGCATTAGCCATTAGCCATTAGTCTTTGTATAGGTCAAATAATACCCGGTATAGTAGGCGTTTTTTTAATGAAGAGCTTAAGATGTTAAGACGTAATGCAAACATAGTTCGCCATAACCAAATGTAAGAATTATTAAAGAGATAGATTATTTGGGCAGGTTGCGGCTATAATGTGAAGCTCAAAAAATTAACACTTAATTGATTAGGGTAGGGAATATAAGAAGCATCTGAAAGGTCATGGTTATACAAAGCTATCCCTCCGTTAAAGAATAACGGGGGATATGTCTAACTTGTAGAATAAGACTAAGTTTAGGAGAATTTTTAGGGGGAGTGGTATACAGGTGAAGTTTATAGACATGGAAAATTGGGAAAGAAAAAATCATTACAATTATTTTAAACAACTTGATTATCCTCATTTTAAAATTTGTGGGAATGTTGATATTACTGAATTTTATAGATTTATTAAGGAAAAAGATAATCCGTTTTTTATATCAATGTTGTATGTTGTTACAAAAACAGCAAATAGCATAAAGGAATTTCGTTATAGGATAAGAGAAGATAAAATAATTGAACATGAAATGGTCAGTCCTTCTTTTACAGTAATAACTTCAAATGAAATATTTAGTTTTTGTACAGCTGAATTTATAGATGGATTTAAAGAATTTAAGATTAAAACATCAAATGAAATAGAAAGAACAAAAAATAATGTAAGTATTGGAAATGAACCAGGTCGTGATGACCTTATATATACTACAAGTATTCCATGGGTTTCATTTACTAGTATAACTCACCCAATTCAAATGAACCCTGTTGCTAGTGTCCCAATGATAGCATGGGGTAAATACTTTGAGGAAAATGGAAAGATAAAGTTACCACTATCTGTTCAAGTACATCACTCACTGGTAGATGGAGTACATGTTGGACATTACTTTAATAAAATTCAAGAAATTTTAGATAATCCTGTAAAGTATTTATAATATTTGCCTTTAGAAAAAATAATTTTATATTTATGCAGTTGGTTTTCAATGTTCTTAAAGTTCGTCTATAATGATTAACTTCTTTTTTTTGGTAAATTATACTTTATATACTTAATGTTCATTACAATAGATATGATTATAGATGCAAAAACTACAACTACGACTAAAGGTTGTGCCGTACCATCTGAATTGGACATAGGTATAAAAACATATTGAGATAGAACAACAAATATAAAAATGCTAAAGTTGTGTAACATATGAAAAATAATACAGTTTACAATATTCTTGGTTTCTATATATAATAATGCACTTAACACACCCATAAAAAACCTACCTATAAAGTTTAAATCAAAGTGTACTATTGCAAATATTGTCGCAGATATTAAGATTGCAAGTCTGATACCCGTATTTAAACGTTAATTTATTTAACAATACCTCTCTAAAAAACAACTCCTCAATTATTGGCGCTGTTGTTACACCAAATATTAAATAGCTTAAAGTCAGACCTGTAGCAGTTACATGTGTACCTACTAATAAAATAAGACCTACTCCAATGTAAAGACCTATATTCAATAGGTATAATCGAGCTATCTTTTTATAACTTATTTCTTTAATGCAACTAACTAAATCGTTTTTCATTGCATTGTTACCTCTAAATACCAGTAGGCTAACAAAAACTAACAATATAATATTTAACATAATTTCAGCTACGTACTTATCTTTCAAATATATATTGTCAATAATAGGTATCTCTAATAATAAAAAAGTTAAAGACCAACATAAGTTGTAATAAGTAAGGACGGCGAATTAATTCAAGTTTGCATTATATTTATTTAATAAATGTATCGCACATCCATTTATTAAATCTTTCTTTCTCTTCAAAGGATATCCCATAGTCATAACGGATAACATCTAGCAAGTTATACTCACTACTGAATAAAAAACCTATACTATTATTATCGGGGGCATCAATAAGTCTTGAAGCCCCACCATATTTAATAACATAAGATCGTGGGGTATACATATTGCCATTTTTGATTTCTTTAGTTAATCCTTGTAGATACAAAACATCATCTGTATTGGCAGCATTTTGAGCTTGATTAATACAGTAATTCAAACTGTCGATCTCACTTTCTGTTGTATCGCTCATCTGTCCAATGCCAATATATGCTTCATATTTTTCAGGAGCTTTATAGGCAGCTTGCATTGCAATATATGTACCAAAAGAATGACCAATCAGTATTACCTTTTTTTGCCAAGACGTGCTGAGATATAATCCGTCATATCCAATAAGTCCTTAACCAATAAGTCTGGTGAAAGGTTCGAATAGTCCTCAGAAAGATGATATGATTTTCCACTAGCTCTTTGGTCGTAATTAACAACTGTAAATTTGGTTTCCAATAAATTTTGGTATTTATCAGCATATGGTATTTCCGGACATCCAGGTCCTCCATGTACAAAAACAATAACTGGATTATCCCTATCATTACCACGTATCATAATTTCATGATTACTTCCATTTATCTTTACTTGTTCTAATACACTTATACTGTTTTTACCTTTTATATCCGGAGTCCATGTAGGAAAGAGAAGTGCCATTATTGGCAATACTATAATAATTACTCCGATATATATATAAATTTTCATCAATTTTTTTTTGTTTTTCATCAAAGATACTTCTTTAAAATTGCTAGAGTTATTAATTAGTGTTCAAATTTTGAGAACTTTTATTTAGCGATTTCATAATTCCTGCTATTGCAAACGACGCAGTCATTCCAAATAACAAAATGAATATAATCATATGTATATTCCCATTCATATATTCGTCACTCCAATCATGAAAATTGTATTGAAATCCAAATACAGAAGGTTCAAGCCCAAATACCATATTTATCAGACCTTGTATAAAAAATTCAAATACAGAAATTACAGCGAAACATCCTGAAGTCTTCAGTAACCCATTGATTCTAGAATACCTAATAATAAGCATCATACTCCACAGAACAATCAGACATAATAACGTAATCGGAAGACCCTTCGTTAAGAACCATCCTCCGCCTGTATACATATCGCATACAAAAATCAGTAATAATAGTAACACGGTATCTACCATAAAACACAGCAATACTTTTTTATTTGCCAAGAACTCCGGAAGCCATATGCGATTTAGTATAATTGGTAAAAAAACAACCGTCATACCAAACAGCAACGGTATAAATGTCACAAAGAACCAGTCTCCATCCGTATAAATGCAGCAAGTCATCAAAAGAAGAACAAGCGAAGTAAATAAAGCTCCTAGCGTGATCTCTCCACGATACTCAGTCACCAAAACAGGCAGCAGTGTTAACGTAAATGCAATCAATTCTGCAGTCAGCACAATAAAAAACCACGACAGCTTATGTTGAACAGCCAGATTACATATAAAACATACTAATAAAGATATTCCATACATAAAAAATAATGTATATTTATATCTGTTTACTATTTTTATATATTTTGTGGCTAATTTTTCAGTAGCTCTTGTTTGAAGGTCTTCACTGGCGGTCAACAGTTCATGTTCGTTAATCTTAAGCACCTCACAGATATCACTTATAAGGGTGATGTCAGGATAAGAGATTCCCCTTTCCCATTTTGAAATTGCAGATTCTGTTACAAATATTTTCTCTGAGAAACTCTTCTGAGTCAATCCTGCTTTTTTCCTTTTTTGCGTAATAAATTCACCAAATGACTTTTTATCTTCCATAGAAATTCCTCCTAGTATTTTTTCACTTCCAATACTATACTTACCATTTCCCTATGTCAACGAAACAGCCCGATTTAGCAACTCGACTATCAAGCCAGTCGGCTAAAACACTGCATTTACAGGCATCTTTTCTATAAGAATACAATTGAAGATGTGTATTTATCTTCAACGTACAACACACTGTGTGAAAAAGGAGTATAACTAATAAAGCTAAAATATGTTCTTTTTAACGTATCAAGGCATGTGGAGTGCTGTTCGCTACCCGTAAGAAAATAGAGGTATGATAATTAGAAAAAGATAGTAAAAACTTTGTTATAAGGTTTTGCTATCTTTTTTGTTAGGCTAGTAATTTAGATGGAGCGGTTTTAGTTTAAATCGTAGATAGAAGTAAAAGAAATATTAAAGGTAAAATAAAGAGATTATGATAAAATTTGTAGTATAATTAAGGTATATGTTAATTGATGAGGGTAGGGAATATCGTAGTCGGCTGAAAAGTCATGTTTTACAGACATTTCTCTTCGTTAAAGACCGGCGATATGTCGAACTCGTAGTTTAATACAAAGTAAAGATTATTAATAAAATGTGAGTATGGAAGTGATAAAAATGATAAGGCAGATAGAAAGAGATGAGATTAAAGTATGTGTACAAGTAATCAGAAAAAGTTTTGGAACGGTAGCACAAGAATTTAATCTTACAAAAGAGAATTGTCCAGGGAATGCAAGTTTTATGAAAGTTGAAAAATTATATAAGCAGTATGATGAAGGTCGACCAATGTTTGCGTGCCTTGATAATGGTATCATTGTAGGTTATTTTTCGCTTGGCAAGAATGATGGTGGGAGTTTTGAACTGAATAATCTTGCTGTATTGGTAGAATATCGCCATAAAGGTTATGGCAGAGAAATGATTATTTTTGCAATGGATAAAGTCAGAGAAATGGGAAGTAATAAAATGACTATTGGAGTAATTGAAGAAAGTACGAAATTAAGGAATTGGTACAGCGGGTTAGGATTTATACATACAGGTACAAGAAAGTATAAACATTTACCTTTCACAGTGGGCTTTATGAAAATTGGACTTTAGACTTCTATAGTAAGAAATACTTCAAATTACGCTTCAGGAAATATGAGAAAGTAAAATGTAGCCTAACAGTTCTGTTAGGCTGCATTTTTTGTTTATCAGCATACTTATCGGAAGTGATTCAAAATAATAGTTGTTGATGTTGAATGGTACCTGAAATCTTTTCTAATGGGTATTGAGACTAGGTTTATTATTAGTAATAGAAACTAGTTTAAACAAAAATAATTTTATAATAATTATTCTACGATACAATCTTCAGGCTCTTTATCGTTCCTCAAACATTTGAATACGGGTTGACGCAAGGAACCGTTTGCTGTTTTCATCATATATTTTACGGTGCATACAAGCCTAGGTTGTATCCACACTGCATTATCGTTTCCAGAAGGCAAATCAGTAAAAGGGTGTGTGATTATTCCGGGCATGGATTTTATTAATTGAAAGTCTTCGGTCGATATTCCCAGAGTGACATGGCCTTTGTATACCAACCCTTTGCTTGAATATTGACCAAGTACAATGCTGATTACACCGTTTTGCTTAAAAATGAAACCACACACTATAAAATCATCATCCAGAAGATTTTTAATTTTAATCCAATCCTTAGTGCGTTTGTCTAGATAATATTTACTATCCTTACTCTTAGCTACTATGCCCTCCAATTCATTTTGTTTAGCAATCTTATAAAATTCAACCCCTCGCTTCTCAATATATCTAGAAATAGCAATGCGCTCATTTTCATTAATAGCTTTTTCAAGTAGCTTTTTCCGCTCCATCAATGGCAAATCTGTAACCTGTTGATCATCATAGTAGAGAATATCAAAGGCTGTGAAACTGGCTGGTAATTTAGATGATGCAAGTTGTATTTTAAAGGTATTTGACATCAGAGATCGTCTTTGAATTTCATAAAAGTCTGGTTTGCCATCTTTAATAACGATTAACTCACCATCTAAAATGCAACGGTGATTTATCTGCTTGTGTATATTCGACAATTCAGGTACCTTTACAAGCATCTTTATATTTCGTTTGTTACGTAGTTCTGTCATGTCCTTATCTAAATAAGCGATACATCGTTCACCATCAAGTTTTAACTCATAAATATAATTAGGGCTGTCAAATGCCTCTTGTATTTCACCGATTAACATAGGCTTAATGTTTTTATTATCAAACAAATCCATTATGCACCTTTTGGAGTTCTTTTACGTTTTTCTTTATTTGTTGGAGTTTCTTTTACTTTATTTTGCTCGATGCTTGCTTTTAATGCGTCCATAAGATTAATAATATTACTTGGTGTCTCGGGTTTGGAAGCAACGATCTCTTGACCAGATATTTTAGTTTCCAGTAACTCGCGTAACTTTACCTGGTACTCATCCTTATATTCTGCCGGATTAAAAGGAGTGGCCATTGAATTAATTAATGCCTTTGCCATAGTAATCTCAGCATCTATTATTTCGGGTTTATTATAAGATTTGGGAAGGTCTTTAATCTCATCTTCATAGTACATTTTCGAGATTAGTATTCCATCCTCACGTGGGATTATAGCAAGTAAGGTCTCTCTTGTACCCATTACAGTTTTGCCAATTGCAATTTTTTGCTCGCTCATAAGCGCTACACGCAAAAGCTCAAAAGCTTTATCACCGCCAGCCTCAGGAATGGCTTGATATGTTTTGTCGTAAAAAATAGGGGAGATTTGATTAAGTTGTGCAAAGTGCATTATCTGTATTGATTTTTCTTTTTCGGTTTTGATTTTTTCTAAATCATCATCGGTTATGACTACATAATGATCTTTGTCATATTCATATCCTTTGGTAATATCTTTAGTTGTAATTTCCTTGCCGCAATGACTACATGATTTTTTGTATTTTATTCTTGAATTATCATCTTTATGAAGTTGATTAAAATGTATGTCGTTATCTTGTGTTGCGGTATACATGGATATTGGTATAGCAACAAGGCCAAATGAAATAACTGTTTTATGGGCTATAGCCATTTTTAACACCTCACTTTTTTAATAGTATAACCATAACTTAACTTATTTACTATCTGTTTTTCCTGCTAAATAATCTATGTAAAATATATTTACAAAAAAGTATGCAAATTTTCTTTTAAAAAGTTAGTTATCGAGATTAAAAGGTAAGAAGTTATTAAGAGAGTTGAAAAAGAAAGAGCTAAAGAGTGGATATTCTTTACAAAAGTGAAAATTTCCAATGGGTTATGGTATGATATGTAGGGGAATTGTAATTTAAAGGAGAAATAATGAATTTTTTAGCAAAGTTTCCTTGTTTTAAGAAAGTAACAGTTAAACACAGGACTTAAGTTTTTATATTAAAGGAGCGATATAAATGAAAAATGAAAAATCAAAGACATTAAAGGGAAAGTTAGTTTTTATAACCTTAGCTACTTTTTTTACAGTATTATTATTAAGTACAGTTATTGTAAGCTTGCTCATAAAAAATGAGATGAAAACTGTTTTATTAAGCAAATCAATTGAAACTGCAAAGGAAATTTCTTATGAGGCAAAAAACATAGTAAACACAAAAGATAGTAATATTGAGGATTTACAAAATTTTGTTGTTAACAAGGCAAAGCAGAGTAATATTACATATGCAGTTATAATAGATACTAATGTCAAAGCCATAGCGCACAGTGATAAGCTGAAAATAGGAAAGAGCTATGATGACGAATATACTTTAGACGGAGCAAAAAATGGAAATATAAAAACTTCCAGATTTTATGCCGATGTTCAAAAACAGTGGACATATGACATTATGGTACCGATATATAAAAATGAAACACTAATGGGAACGCTTGATATTGGTATACCAGAAGCAGGAATAACCGAGGTTGTAAATAAAATATTGTTTATTCAATCTATAATATTTATTGTTTCACTTATAGTAATAAGCATCTTGCTAATGCTTATTTTCGGTAAAGTACTGTCTCCACTTAATATGATGGTCGCAGGTATTGATAAAATAGGTAACTTTGATTTTACTGATAGCCATGAAATCAGTGAATTGATAAAAAGGCAAGATGAAATAGGTACAATTGCAAATTCAATGTTCAACATGCGAAATGGTGTCTCTTATTTGATAAAAGGGATTATGGATAATTCACAGAGACTTACGGCATCTTCTGATGAGCTTTCAGCAACCATGGAGGAATTAACATCAACAATTGTAACAATAGGTGGTGCTGTTAAGAATATTGCAAATGGAATGCAGGATTCAAGTGCAGCGACTGAGGAGATAAGTGCATCCATAGAAGAAGTCGATTCAAGCATTAATGAGCTTTCACAAAAGGCTATGGAAGGAAGCGATAATGCAAATGGGGCAAAAGAAAGGGCTACAGAGGTTAAAAAGGGTAGTGAAAAAGCTATAGAAGATACTGAGAAATTGTATATTGAAAAGCAAAGTAATATGCTAAAAGCCATTGAAGATGGTAAGGTAGTAGATAGTATCAAGGTTATGGCAGATACCATAGCAACTATTGCAGAACAGACTAACTTACTTGCACTAAATGCCGCTATAGAAGCAGCGAGAGCGGGGGAACAGGGAAAAGGATTTGCGGTGGTTGCTGATGAGGTTAGAAAACTTGCAGAACAATCATCACAGGCAGTAACAAGTATTAAAGATACAATTATAAGTGTTCAGAATGCGTTTAAAAGTAGTACTAATACTGGTAGTGATATATTACAATTTATTAACAACGATATACATGCACAATTTGATGCATATGGTGAAACAGGAAATCAATATTATAATGACTCTGATTTCGCAAGTAAAATGTCAGAGGAAATTGCGGCCATGTCAGAAGAAATCACAGCTAGAGTAGGGCAAGTAAGTGGAGCTGTGCAGAATATGGCACAATCCTCGCAAGAAGCCAATGAACATGCTGAAACAATAAAAGGGAGTATGGATAATACTACGAAAGCTATAGAACAGGTAGCGATGATTATACAAAGTCAAGTGGGACTTGCTCAAAAGCTTAATGAAATGGTGCAAAAATTTAAGATATGATTAATAGTAAACTCACTCATTTCAATTTAGAAGAGATAACTTAAAAGATTTAAAGATTAAAAAATATATTTCTATAAAGAAGGTATGTAACAATGAATGAAAATAATATTGTAATCGGTAAAAAATATAGACATTTTAAAGGTAATGAGTATTTAGTGCTTTATGTAGCAAGACACTCAGAAACTCGTGAAGATATGGTGGTTTATCAGGCCCTTTATGGAGAAAGAGGAATATGGGTTAGACCATTAAGTATGTTTTTAGAGAAAAAAGGAATTGATGGTAAAATGGTAAATAGATTTGAAAAGATTGATAATGAACTGGAATCGCTTTAAATAATTCATCACGGTAATTGAGGTTATTAAGGTTGAAAACCAAATTAGTGGCATAGATGTAAAAGGTAAACCACTTCAGAAATGAAGTGGTTTAAAATTTAAATATTCCTATAGAATTTAAGAAAACAATTATAAGAAGGATTGGTGATATAAATTTAATAAATACATATATAATGTTTAACACAGAATCGTTATTTAAAGTTCCTTGATTTGATAGTTCTAGTTTGAAATCTTCCTTTTTAGTAAAGTATCCAACGTAAATCGCTATTGAAAGCCCGCCTATTGGAAGTAGTATATTTGAAGATAAGTAGTCAAAGGAATCGAAAAATCCTCTCTGTCCTATTATATGAATATTAGCAAGGGTACTTGTGGGATGAGCCGATAATGTTGCGAGAATTCCAACCACCATCATTATGCTTGTTGTAAATAACACAGCTTTCGTTCTACTCATACCCTTTTCTTCTGTAAAATACGCAACTGGAACTTGAACCATAGATATCAGTGCTGTTGTAGCGGCTATTGCAGTTAAAAAGAAAAATGCGACTAATAATACACTGCCAAAAGGTATTTTTGAGAATACAAGTGGTATCGTCATAAATAAAAGACCAGGACCTTCACTAGGTTTTAGACCAAAGGAGAACACGGCTGGGAATATTGCAATTCCTGCCAATATTGAAATTAGTGAGTCAGATAAAGCCACCTTAACTGAAGTCGCTATCATGTTATTATCAGGTGTAAAATAACTTCCATAGGTAATCATTGTTCCCATTCCGAGGGACAGTTTGAAAAAGGCTAGACCAAGAGCTGCTAATATAACAGGTCCAGTTAATTGCGAAAAATCCACATGAAATAAAAATTTTAATCCTTGTGATGCACCTGGAAGTGTTAATGCTCTTGCACCACATATAATAATTAGTATGAATAATACAGGCATAAGTGTCTTTGTTATTCTTTCAATTCCATTTTTAACTCCTGCAATTAAGATTATTGAAACTACGATGAGAACTATAAACTGCCATACTATTGGCGACAGTGGTCCAATTAAGGTTGACATGAATTTTGCCGAAGCAGTACTAGAAGTAACCCCCCTAAAATCGCCCTTTATTGCTTTGAATACATAGGAATAAACCCATCCTGCAACACAGCTATAAAAAAATGCAATTAGAAATGCTGTAGTTGTCCCCATAAACCCAATAGTTTTCCAGCCCTTAGCAGCATTTAATTTTTTAAAAGCTCCAACTGCATTTTTTCTTGATTTTCTTCCAATGTAAAATTCACATGCCATAATAGGAATACCAACCAACACAACACATAAAAGATATACTAAGAGAAAAGCTCCTCCACCGTTTGTCCCTATTAAAAAAGGAAACTTCCATATGTTACCTAAACCCACGGCTGAACCTAATGTTGCAAAAAAAATTGCAAATCCTGTAGAAAACATCTCTCTTTTATTTTTCTCTGCCACTGCATATCACTCCTCTTTATCTTTAATTAAACAATTATTTGTACTACAACATTAGAGTACTGTTTAAATGATATCAAATTTATATATAAGGTAAAGTTAATTTGTATTTGTTACTTTAACACCTTAGCACGTACATTTAAATATATCAATAAAAAAGTATTATTACGGAACGTTATTTTTATTTATTATTTGTCTTATTAGTGTATATATTCATATCTTATGAAGTTGTACAGATAAAGCAAATTAAGATAAAACACCGATTAAAAAGTAAAACAATATGATTTTATCAATTTATATAGTTAGGTATGTTTAAGAATAGTAAAAATATCAAAATTTTTAATGGAAGACTCGCAAACTCAATGAATGTGATGCAAAAAGAATTAAAACGGCTATACTATACTTTTATTAAATATTCCGTTATTAATACTAAGTTATAAATATCTTAACAAACGATTTACTATTTTTTCAATTATAGGTATAATCTCATTTTCTTTGTTCTTGATTTTAACTGCTCCTTTAAAAGGACTGATTGGCACAAACGATACGTTGCTATTATGTTTATACGGTGGAGTGTTAAATGGAATTGGCATAGGAATAATATTCAGTAATCACAGTTCCGGAGGAGGAGCCAATATTGTTTCAGCTTTGATAAAAGTAAAACATGATAACTTTAATATAGTAGTAACCACCCCAATAGTAACTGGCTACCTTTCTTAGGTAGCCTTTTTATATAACTTATCACATAAAGTTCACATATTAAATTGATACTGCTGATACAATTTGCCCTTATAATTTTAATTATGGATAAATATTAAATATTGATATTCCAGTTGATGCTGGAGATTTCAGACTTATAGTACTAAGCTATATGGCAGGGGACCATAAATATCAGAGAAGTTTTCACCAGCAAGATACTTCTTTGTTACATAAAAATATCATAAACACCTGAGAGGTATCAAAGATATGGGTTGAAACATATATTGTTACGAGAAAATGATTAAAATCGGAGATGGGTTTTGTGAAGGGAATAGATATATCTAGTTACCAACAAAATGTAGATTTAAAAAAAGTAAAAAACAGTGGAATAGAAATAGTTTATATTAAAGCCACGGAAGGAATCAATTATAAAAACCCACTGTTACAATCACAATATAGTGGAGCAATTGAAGCAGGGCTTAAAATTGGGTTTTATCATTTTTTAAGAGCAAATGATCCAATATTAGAAGCAAAACATTTTCTAAGTGTTATACAAGGGCTTTCAACCGATTGTAAATACGCTATAGATGTAGAAGTGGCATTAGGGCAAACCGTAACTAAGATAAGTTCTAATGTAAGACTTTTCGCGAATTATCTAATATCAAATAATAAGGAAGTATGCATTTATACAGGAGATTATTTTTACGCAAACAATTTAAATAGCTCAGTTAAAGATATACCTTTGTGGGTGGCTCATTATGGAGTAGCAAAGCCCGATGTAATTAATTATATAGGATTTCAATATTCAAGCTCTGGGGGAGTAAACGGAATAAATGGACCTGTTGATTTAAATGAATTTAAATCTGATATATTTATTAATTCAGTCTCACATGTACCTGCAAATATTGTTGTAGTAGCTTTTCAACATGCTGTCAACTTAGTCGGATTAAAAGATAAAAACGGGGACAAGCTCGTTGAAGATGGCATCAAAGGTACACATACTATTGAGGTTGTAGCTAAGTTATTTGTTACTAGAGGCGCCCATAATGAAATTGTAAGGTGGATACAGCAGCGACTTATTGCATTAGGATTTAGTTGTGGTAAAACTGGATCTGATTCATATTTTGGATTGAACACATTAATATCGGTTCAGCATTTTCAGGATTCAAGAGGGTTAAAACCAGATGGAATTGTCGGGCCAATAACAACAATACAACTTTTAAAATAAAAAGTAGTTTTTATGAATGTAACTCAACAGTATTGTGTTACATTCATAAATTTTAATAAATGGATATTTAATTTCTTATTTTACTTGTTTATACCAAATTTATTAGGGGAGGGTCTCTTCCTTTA
Organism: Clostridium sp. CM041; assembly: GCF_055081035.1. Lineage (NCBI taxonomy): Bacteria > Bacillati > Bacillota > Clostridia > Eubacteriales > Clostridiaceae > Clostridium > Clostridium sp. CM041. Next base: position 672,595 of record NZ_CM143648.1, on the reverse strand, counting down.
CTTGGTTGCTATTTTCTAATAATAGCATTAATATTATTGTTACTATTATTCTATAAGAATCAAACTAGAGAAAAAACAATTTCTAATAGAAGCTTTAACATAGGAGTAATTGAAATAACTGAACAAGATAATAAAAGTAACTTAACTTTTTACAATAAAAATTTTAAAAAAACTAAAGAACAAGAAATTAAGTAGGTTCCATGGGTTCGTCATTGGACCTTCCAAGAATGTATGGTAAGAATATGTATGTTGTTTCCTGATTTTTGTGAGATTCATCGACGATAAATCACTTAAAAGGTTGTACCATATAATAATAACTATTTTAAAACTATATTTTATAAAATTGGGTAAACTATAGTATACACTGATTAATACAGTGTAACTTATATATTTGGAGGGAGAATACTTATGAATAATAAAAATAAAAACGCTAATGTAAGCAGTAGCACTAGTGGTGCTACATTACAATCAAGTAAAGAATCAACTGGTTTTAAGGTTGGTTCAGTAAAAGTGCTAAGTAATGAACAATCTTATGCATCCAAGGACGATCCAAGCACTGATATGTCTACTATGACTAATAATATTAATTCTAACACTTTAGAAGATGTAAAAGAATTTAATGAACGTTCAGAAGCTATTATAGCTGCAGGTAAAAAATAAACTAAGTATTAGATTATGATGATAAATATAAATTATGGATATAAAAAAGCTAAAGAGTTTAAATCAGATGACATATATGAAATTAATCAAATGGTGGCTCTAATTGATGATCAAGTGAAGAAATTGCATTTGTTGGTGAAATTTTTATGAATGGTAGGAACCACTTTGCTTTAAATCTAATTTTTTGTTAATTAATGTTATATTACACGTAACATAACGTAGTGAAGTTTTATAATATCGGTAGTATTAACATGAGACAACATCAGGAGGAGAATTATTATCCCTTACATTTTTCTTAACTATGGAAAAAACGGTTTGGCTGTTGATAAAGTAATAAAAAATCTAATAAGCGATGAAGATTAAAAAAAACAAGCCGAAACTGGAGTTTTAGCTATGGAAGGAAGTCACCTTGGAATTATATTTTTCAAGGCAATTCCAATAAAATACTGTGTTGGATATTAGTCCTAATGCAGTATTTTATTTATACATCAATATTAAATTACTCCACTTACTGTTGTTTATCTTATATAAGGTTTTCTAAATGCATAAACACTCGCAATTTATTTATATCACAAAAATTAAATGGAAGAGCGTACTATGAAATGATGGTACCAATCATAAATAAAAATGAATTTTGTAAATAGTTAAGTTAATGGTGGAGGTACTGAATGAAAAAGAAAAAAACATTGTGGATTTTTCAGGGTATTGTCTTGATTCTTACAATATACTGTTTTCTTTTAATTAAAAACTTTTCTAGAACAGGTGATGGTAAGCTTGATACATTATTTGGTGTAATGTCAAAAGTAGAAGAACATTTTAATCCTATTTCACTTAAAGGAAAATCAATATATGAAATGCGTGCAGCATTACATAAGTCAGCAACTATATGGAATTCCAAACCGATACCCTTTTCCAACATAAAAAATATGGATATAAAAACAGATTCAAATCAAGTGCCAGTGAGAATATATACGCCTGACGGCAATGGGAATGAATTGCCTATCATAATTTATTCCCATGGTGGCAGTTGGATTAGTGGTAGTATTGATGACTATGACAATGTTTGCAGGAAGCTTTCAAAAAACTCAAGGGCTATAGTCGTATCTGTAAATTATCGTCTTGCGCCAGAAGATCCCTTCCCAGCTGGTCTTAATGACGTATATAATGTGCTCCAATGGGTTTACAAACATGCTAAGAGTATTAATGGGGACTCCAGTCGGATATGTGTTGTAGGGGACAGTGCTGGGGGCAACCTTTCTGCAGTAGTTTCACAAATGGCACGTGATAAAGGTGGCCCACACATAATCTCTGAGGTACTAATATATCCATCAACAAACATTTATCAACTAAATACTAAATCTTGGTCGTATTTTGGTATGGATTATAATCTTACAAGGGAAAACTCTGAAAAATTTATATCCCTATACACTCCAAGTTTAGAAGAAAGAAAAAGTGGATATACCTCGCCTTTATTATCTGAAAATTTTAAAGATTTACCTGACACACTCATAATCACAGCCGAATTTGATCCATTAAGGGATGACGGTGAAGCTTACGGTAATAAATTAAAGGAAGCAGGTGTGAATGTAATTTCTACCAGATATAAAGGTGTTACACATGGCTTTATCTCAATGGATAAGATTACGAATAAATCAGATGAGGCTTTAATCGAAATTTCAACATATCTAAAAGAGCAATTTAATAGAAAGCAAATTTAATATTATGCTAAATAAATATTTTTTAATTACTTATATAATTAAACTTTATGGTGAATACATAAATATACAAAATACTTTAAACTAACCGGAAGTAAAGGGCCATGTAATATTAAGTTTTTAAAGCCACTAATGTTTAAAGTATAGTTTTATATTACAGTACTTGGTTAATGTTGTAAGCCAACATAATGGTGCTGATACCCATTTTATAGTATAATGGAGAAGAATAAAATTCCATTTTAAAGTGAGGTTTTTACATGTTTAAGATAATGATAGTAGAAGATGATATTAGGATAAAAGAAATATTGCTTGAAAATGTAATGAGATGGGGTTTTGATGGAAAAGCCATTGAGAACTTTAATGAGGTGTTTATCGAGTTTTCAAAATACTCTCCACATCTAGTTCTTATGGATATAAACCTTCCTTATTTTGATGGTTTTTACTGGTGCTATAAAATCAGAGAAATATCAAAGGTTCCCATAATATTTGTTTCTTCAAGGAATAACAATATGGATGTAATAATGGCAATTAATATGGGCGGAGATGATTTTATTCAAAAGCCCTTTTCCTTAGAAATATTGATGGCCAAAATAAATGCATTGATAAGAAGAACATATTCCTACGCAGATGCGCAGACTAATGTGCTTGAGTATAAAAACATTGTTTTAAATATGAAGGATAATAGCGTGTTTTTTAAAGATAAGAGGGTAGAACTAAGTAGAAATGAATTTAGCATTCTATATCTACTTATGAAAAATAATGGCAATTTAATAAGCAGAGATAAAATTATGCGAAGTCTCTGGGAGGATGAAAGTTTTGTTGATGATAATACCCTTACAGTGAATATCAATAGACTGCGTAAAAAATTAGAGAATATTCAACTAGAAGACTTAATTAAAACAAAAAAAAGGCAAGGGTATACAATACTATGAGATTTAGAAATTTTTTAAGGGACAGGATATTTTTAATTTTGTTTTATTTTATATTGATGCTATTTATTTCTTCGGTGGTGTATTTTAACAATGAAGTAAAAATAAGTGTTGGCGATATAGCCTATATCAATATAGTAGGGTTTATTATGTTTATACTTTACTTAATATTTGAGTATTTAAAAAATAGAAGATATTATAATGTTATTAAATGTATTATAGATAACCAGAAAGAGAATATTGTTAATTCGTTGCCTATGCCATTAAATTATGAACAAAGGCTATATGGAGAAATTCTTATGAAAGTTAACGAAGAATTCAATTTAAAAACAGATAGATTACATGTTGGGAAAAAAGAAAATGTAGACTTTATAAATTCCTGGGTTCATGAGATAAAAACGCCTATTTCTGCATGTAGATTGGTTATAGAGAACAGTATGTACAAGTCTAAGGAGGAGACCTTAAGTAACTTAGAGGATGAAATAGATCATATAGAGAATTACGTTGAACAAGCATTGTACTATTCACGATTAGATAGCTTTTCAAAGGACTATTTAATAAATGAAATAAATATGCGTAGTCTAATTGTTGGGGTTGTGAAAAAACATGCAAAGGAATTTATAGGTAAAAAAATAAAGATAGAATTAAGTGACTTAGAATTTACTATAGACTCAGATAAAAAGTGGCTTTTCTTTATTTTGGATCAGATTTTATCAAATTCATTAAAATATACAACAAGCGATGGATTTATTAAAATTAGTGGAGTATTAAAGCACAATGAGAAACAGCTTATTATCCAAGATAATGGAATTGGAATAAAATCCGAGGATATTAATAGGGTTTTTGACAAAGGATTTACTGGATATAATGGACGGGATGATTTTAAAGCCACAGGTATGGGACTCTATCTATCAAAAAATCTTGCTACAAAGCTTGGTCACCATATAACTATTGAATCAATGCATTCTGAATTTACTAGAGTAACAGTTCATTTTCCAAAACTTATAGAATATTATAGGGTTACAAACTAAAAATGTGGTTTGTAGCCCTATTTTTTTAAAACTTACAACAATGTAAGTTTAGAATGGACTTTGTAATGTTACACAATGGATTGGGTATTAGATTTGTTATAAAATAGAATTGTAATAAGCGATAGGAGCGAAAGGGTTTTAGGGACATTTCAGAAGGAAGTCTCCAACTTTTATAAGTGGGGGTATACTACAACAAAGAGAATTTTCAGTAGAAATCTAAATCTCCTTCTGAAGTCGTTAATATTGCAGCTTCGAAGAGGATGATTTAAGGAGGAAATAAAAATGGAAAATGTATTAGTTGCGAGAAATTTGAAAAAGGTTTACGGCTCAAGGGGGAATGTTTACACTGCATTGAATGGTATAAACCTTGAAATAAAAGAAGGGGAGTTTATTGGAATAATGGGGCCTTCAGGTGCAGGAAAAACTACATTATTAAATATTATATCAACTATAGATAAACCAACTTCGGGAGTAGTAACTATTGATAAGGAAGATCTTGCAAAAATGAATGAAGATAAGTTAGCTTCTTTTAGAAGAGACAAATTAGGCTTTATATTTCAAGATTTTAATTTACTCGATACGTTAACATTAAAAGAAAATGTGGTGCTTCCATTAGCTCTTGCTAGAATAAACATAAAAGATATTGAAGCACGGGCTAGTATTATAGGAGCTACTTTAGGTATAAAGGATATATTCAATAAATATCCTTATGAGGTATCTGGGGGACAAAAACAGAGAGCAGCTGCTGCCAGAGCTATTATTACTAAACCTAAGATTATACTAGCCGATGAACCGACAGGTGCGTTGGATTCTAAATCTTCCACAGAACTTTTACAATCTTTAAGTGATTTAAATGAAACTCAAAAGGCTACTATTATGATGGTAACGCATGATGCCTTTGCTGCCAGCTATTGCAAACGAATAATATTTATAAAAGATGGTTCGCTATTTACGGAGCTTGTCAAGGGCACAACATCACGAAAAGAATTTTTTAAAAAGATACTAGATGTATTGGCTGCCTTAGGCGGGAACTTCGATGAAGTATCAATTTAACTTAGAAAGGATGTGATATACAGATGAATTTATTTAATATTACTTTTAGAAACATAAAGAGAAATTTTCATAACTATTTAATATATTTTGTATCCATGGTATTTTGCATAATGATTTATTATACCTTTACCTCCATCGAGTACAATAAACAGGTTACAGACTTAGCGGCGGATTCTATGAAAGTAAGTACTGCTTTTAATGCAGCCTCCATTGTTATAGCAGTGTTTGTAGCTATGTTTATATGGTATTCAAACTCATTTTTTACTAAAAAAAGAAAAAAGGAAGTAGCTTTATACTCCATGCTTGGAGTTAAGAAAAAGCAGATAGGAAGAATGTTATTTTATGAGAATCTAGTAATGGGAGCGCTGGCACTTGTGGCAGGCATATTAATAGGAACGTTATTTTCAAAATTATTTGTAATGATTTTAATTCATATTATGAGCTTTGATGTAAATGTTAAATTTGCTATATCGTTAAAGGCTATTATTAGCACAATTATAGTATTTTTAGTGATATTTATTATAGCATCCGTGCATTCATATACACTAATTTATAGATTTCAGCTAATAGAACTTTTTAAATCAGAGAAGGTGGCACAGAAGCAGCCAAAAGCTTCACTAATATTGGCTCTGCTTTCTATAATTTTTATTGGGACGGGTTATTATATGGCACTAACCTATAAATTTGATGTTCTATCTAAATTGTTAGTTATATTAGTTAGTACAGTTATTGGAACTTATATGTTTTTCTCTTCACTTATAGTATTTATTGTTAAACTTTCTAAGAAAAATAAGGTTAAATATTTTAGGGGCTTAAATATGATAGGTACTTCTCAGCTTTTATATAGAATAAAAGCTAATGGAAGATCTTTAGCTACTATTGCAGTGCTTAGTGCAACAACTATTACGGCTATGGGAACCGCAGCATCGCTTTATTATGATCAAGTAAATAGTATAAATAGGTTAACCCCATTTAGTTATGACTATAAGAGCAATGGCAAAACGTTAGATGAACAAATTGATCAGATCATAAATAAATATCCGAGTAATAAAATTAAAAGTTCTACTAATAGCGAATTTTTAATTATAGATAGTAAATGGCCTGAGATATCAAAGATAAAAATGCAGCCATTAACAAATTCAAAATCCTTTATTATATCAGAAAGTACTATGAAAGAATTATCAAAAGCAAGAGGAATAGATTACAATATATCTTTAAATTCAGATGAAGTATTATTTTTTATGCGTATGTATTCAGATAAGATGATGGAGAATCCTGTTGGGAGGAATATACAGCTTAAAATAAAGGATAGAACAGTTCCCTTAAAAATAAAAGATTTTAAAGAGAGCCTTCTAACTAATTCAATTGATATAAATGATTCATTTATGCAAGATACCGTAGTTGTAAAGGATGAGGTTTACAATAAATTATATGATAAAGATAAGGTTATAAAAAGAAGATTTATAAATATTGAAAATCAGAAAGAAAGTAAAAAGCTTACATCAGAAATAGAAACAGCACTAGGTAGTAAAGAGGCCCTATCATCATATTATAAGAGCTACATACATACTATGACTAGTATGGGTATTATAATATTTTTAGCATCATTTATAGGGTTTGTGTTTTTGATATGCACTGGAAGTATAATATTCTTCAAACAGCTGTCAGAGGCTGGTGAGGATAAGGACAAATACGATATACTAAAAAAGATTGGTGTGAAAAAATCAGAAATAAGGATTTCTATAGCAAAGCAAATGATTTTTATATTTGCACTACCTTTAGTTGTTGGAATAACACATAGTATTATTGCATTAACAATTCTGCAAATTATGCTTAGCTCGAGCTTAGTATATCCCCTTCTTATAACTGTGGGAGTATACACTCTGATTTATTTAATATATTATATATTAACTGTTAATTCTTATTGGAAAATAGTTAATGTAAAAGCATAGAAATTGATTAGAGTATCAAATTTATACTTACATGTTGTATGGAAATCGTAAGAAAAAATTAAGAAATATTGAAATACATTGTAAGAAAATAACCTATATACTAATAGTTGTTAGAGGTTGGTAAATAATTTTAACAATTAGGCAAAATGTAATGTATATATCAAGAAGTTTAAAGTATGGTAATAAATATGTAACTGGTTTTAAAATCAAAAATGATTTTCCAAAACCAGTTACACTTACAAATCTGTTAACTCATACTGCAGACCTAAGTAAATTCAGTCATTTTTACAAGTGTTAACTAAATTATAGTTCGTTTAAATACTAATTATAACATAAATTTCAATTATAAGGGATTGAATTATTTAAAAAGTGGTTCTCAGCCTTTGTAAACTCATACAATAGCTTTAATCATAGCTATTGTATGAAATTTAAGTTCCAAAATTCTTATTAAAGTTTTCGGATAGGTGAACCAACTATCGAACAAAACATGGGTTCCAGGTACGTCATTAGCTACCGCTTGCTTTAGCAGGTCAACCATTACATCTGGTGATTTTTTTACAATCTCAGTTTATAATAGCAATTAAGATCATTTTAAATGATTTTACCTAAGTAAACGTATTAACTACCCATTTGAGAAGTTGCTAAGCCTTTGTATATCATAGTATAGTTTTAACATAGATTGAAATTATGAGATATTTTAGGAGATGAAAAAATCATATGGGGTCAGATATTATAGTAGGAGTTATCGGTAGTGTATTAATAGCTATGGGGTTAATGGGATTTAAAAAAGACATGACATTACTAAAGATGGAATTTGAAGGAACAAAGATTGAAACTGAAAAAACAAAAAAATGTAATTGGCTAAAAGTATTATACGTATAATACTTAAAACAAGAAAAGTTTAGCAATTCCGCTAGGCTTTTTCTTATTTACAAATATATTTTGATTTTCTATATTTAATGTTTTAACTTATTCTGATTTTTAAGTTTTATTCTTGAGCTAGTAGTTTAATAATCTCATATTTATCTGAATTTTTCTATCTGTTTTTTTGTTTTTTATAAACATCTTCAATTTGGACATCATAAGCTACTCGGAGTACAATGGCAATTATGCTTGCCATTACAACATTTATATATACGAACTCTGTCATAACTAGACCTAAAAGTCCAGTGATCCCATTTACTGGGATCAACAATATCCTAAAGAGATTTATAGGGTTATTATAGCATTTTGTACTTTTAAGTCTGATTGGAATTTTAACTGGTAGAGGATGAAAGAAGTTTATAATATATATCTGCTAAATATTTAAAATCCAGACGTGCAGCTGAATCTAATAAGTAAGCGTATGTTTTTGATCCTTCTAACCTATATTTATTTAATTCACTAATTATTTCATCAGCATTTCCTATGCCTATACCGTGTCCAAAATAAAACCCATTACCTAGGTCTATAACATTTTCTCCTTGCCATTCAGGCGTTATTGGATTTACATCAGGGTTATAAAAGTATCTTCTATCCCCTGCTAAATAATCACTTCGTTTTTCTAAATAACCTGCACTCTCAATCAAACTATCTAGATAATGCCAATTCATTAAATGTATTTTTGGAAATAAATCATTGAAAGGTTTGTCAGTAAATATATTAAGCAATGCTTGATAATAAATAATAACAACTGCAGTAGCACATTCAGTACCATATTTTGAGCTATTTATAGAAATATCCTTAATAGCCGCACTTGGAGCTATTCCTATTTTTAATTTAAATCCACCTTCATCAGTACGATCCCAATAATCAAGATTACACATTGATTTACGAAAGGTTCTAAAGGACATATCGCCTTCATTGAGTTTTTTAGCAGCATTTACAATATTATTTCGTAATTTTAGCTCAAATTGTAATTGGGTTACTGAATTATACTCATACTTTCCTTTACTTAAATCCATTTTACTAATAATATCTTTTTCAAGATTATTTGGTTTATATTCATTTATAAAAGTATCAACTTTAAAAATAGTGCCTGGAATTATTATCATTTACTAGCCTCCTTATATAACTTATATTGAGATTATAATTATAGATTGCTAATACCTTAACCTAGTTTTAGCAATGCTTATTTGATTAGTTATAGTATTGTTAATCCATGACTTCCATAAATATATACTTTTATAATGAATTCTAGGTGAGAATCTCGATAGCAGTAGCTTGTTATCTTCATCAAGGTTGTTAAAAGAGCTCAATAAGTTATTTTCTTTTGCCGTGTATGGTATGAATGGTTTTCCAGTATAAAGTGATATCCATCTACACAGGTATTTGGAATCTAAATCTACGATATAGGGTATAGGCTTACTAGTTCTCTGAAAACTTTCCCCCGTAAAATATAAAAAGGGATAATTCTCCGCAAGCCAATTAAAAAAAGCTGTATATTGTTTTCTACTACCTTTTCCCATAGTCATATCTATGGAAGGTACAAAGCCTAAAAGTTTGCATGCTAATTCAACATCATTTACGTCCTCTGAGCCTAAATAATTTGCGATTAACATTAAGCTATATGGATCTCTTGCTTGAAAAAAAGCCCAGATTAGATCATGAGTAAAAAGACCTCTTCTATTTCTAAAAAAAATCATGTCTACTATAATAGGTAAAATTGTTTTATCCTTGTGAATCTTTATTAAAAGTATGGAAGTAATATCTAAAAATTCATCATTATCATTGCTTATCCCATACTGAGCTATGCCCCTTTGAAACATGTCTTTCAAAACAGGATAAACTATTTCCATATTATTAGAATATAAATATTGAATTTTTGAAGATTTCGAGGTATTTATATTATCTAAACACATATAATCTTCCCCTTTATTTTTTCTAGATTTTCTATACAATTAAAGAACCATATTATATAATATTATCAAATTAGCCATTATGTTCAGGATATTATATATATAAAATTTAAATACAGTCTCTTTAATAAATTCATTTATGATTTCTCTGTTAATATTGTCATTTGAATTTTTAAGTATCTAGCCATCTAAGAGCATTTGCTTAGTATAAGCGTATTTCAGAGAGTGAAGCTGTATTCCAAAAATATAATTTTAGACTACAGGACCTCAAAAAAGTTAATCTTAAATTTACTCCAGAGGGGCTTATACGAGTAAGTTTTTTTGATAAAACTAAAAAGAGGATTGTACTTTTAGATGATGTTGGAATTAATTGGGAATATTAAAAAATAGGATTAGATATAGAGTAAATTAAGAAAAGAAAAGCTACTGCCTAGAGAAAATTTGCCTTGAATATAAAAATCACCCCAATCATAGTTTTCTTATCCTACAATTGGGGGAATTTCGCAATGACCACTTTTAGGGGTTCAGTTCATAGGAAAGGTAGGTTGTCCAACTAATATTAATATTTCCTATGAAAGTTTATTAGTATAAAGAAGGGTTTTAGACACTTGATTACCGTTCTCATATGTTATTCTAAATACATTTACTTTCTTTCCCACAATTTCATTAACAATATCATATTTTTTATTGTTAAGAATTGAATTTGAGTAGATACTAAATGTTACATTTTTGTTATGTACTGCAGATTCTATATATATAGGATAAGAAGTAGTATTTTTAAACCTATAATCGAGGGAGCCGTAGGCAACTGTAGCATCCAATCCTGCACCAATATAGCTAGAATGCATTGTATGTGGATATCTTTCTACAGATGTTAAATTAGTTCTAAGTACTGCATTATAAAGTGTAGTTGAAACTTGGCATACTCCACCACCTATGCCATCTACATATTTGTCGCCTATAATTTCTTTTGATGTTTTATAGCCTCGTTCAATAGTTCTATCGCCTACTACATCATTAAAACTAAAAATATCTCCTGGCATAAGTAGCTTCCCATTTATAGAATTAGAAGATACTCTAATATTTTCTGAACGATTTTCATTTGAATTCCTAAAGTTAGTCGTAACACTAGATATTTGAGCATTGATACATTTTAAATCATTTTCTTTAATTTTAGGTTCAACTTTTTTTAATTTAGATTCGATTACTAAATTTTGATCTTTTTCAATATTATTAACTTTGTTAATTATAGCTTTTTTTAAACTGGCAGAATCAACACTAAGACCATATTCATCTTCAGTTATAACTAATTGACCTGAATTGTTTCTGAAAATAGTTGCATCTATTGCATTTTTATTGTTGTCCTTAGCAATATCTTTAAGTAGGGTATCTAGAATTGCATAATTGTAGGTATATTTAACATCAAAAGTTTGCTTGCCAGGAGACGTTATAGCAAAATAGTTTTTAAATAAATTCTCTTTTCTACCAATATCGTAAGCTTTATTAATGACAACATTATAATCATGTTTTATTCCAAGTTTTGATGTATGGACGATATATTGTTTGTCATTGAGATTTATTGTTATATCTTTTTTAGCAATAATATTATTACGATTTTTAATAATAGCAATTTTTGCTTCATCCTTAGTCATGCCACCTAAATTTATATCTTCCACCCATACCTCGGGATAGATCTTTAAGTCGTATTTTGATATAGTAGAATACATAATAATTAATTGGATTCCTATTAGAGACACAATTATTCCTAATATAATCAAGGTCGTTCTTAACCTTTTTTTTCTTTTTTTGATTGCTTTAGACATAATATTTAAACTCATGTTCTTGCACCTCTCCTCACAATTATTGTTTTCCGACTATACTCCGTATATTAATACATATTTTGTTGCAACTAAGTACATTATAACTGATTTTTGAAAGAGAGTTATTACAAAGAAGTTACTTTTATTTTTAATTTTTTATTCATTCTACTATTTATAGTTATACTGATGTATATTAGTAGTTGATAGTTATTTTTGAATATAAAATTAGTTGTAAAGATGAAATTATTACTTATTAATGGAAGTCCTAAGGCTAAAGGATGTGCTTATGCGGCTTTATGTAAACTAAATAATGAAAGGGTGTTTTTGATGATTTATTCTTTAGAAAATTCAACAATTAAAATAACGGCTAGCGCTCATGGTGCAGAACTACATTCAATAACTGGAAAAAAAGAAGGAACAGAGTATCTGTGGAATGGAGACCAAAACTATTGGAAATATCATTCACCAATTTTATTTCCAATAGTCGGGAATCTAGTTGATTCAAAATATAAAATTGATGAAAAGCTATATGAATTGCCATCTCATGGATTAGGTAGGATATCAGATTTTAAATTTATATCACAAACTAATGATTCAATTACTTTTGAACTAAAATATTCTGAGGATACTATAAAAAGATATCCATATAAATTTTCTTTACTTATTAATTACACAATTGAAAAGAATACAGTTAAAGTAACGTATAATGTTATAAATTTAGATAATAAGGATATATCATTTTCAATTGGTGCACATCCTGCATTTATGTGTCCTATTGAAAAAAATGAAAAATTAGAAGATTATTACCTTGAATTTAATAAGAAAGAAACAAGTGATATTATGGAATTAACTAAAGATGCTTATTTTTCACATAAGAGAAAAGAATGTTTAAAGGATACTGATATCATGATACTATCAAAAGAGTTATTTAAAGAGGATGCTTTAGTATTTGATGATTTGAAATCTGATAAAATAACTATAAAATCAAAAAATCATGAAAAGTCAGTATCAGTAGAATTTAAGGGCTTCCCTTACATGGGAATATGGTCACCAAAAGGCGGAGCACCATTTTTATGCATAGAACCTTGGTTTGGACATGCAGATTATGAAGATTTTACTGGTGAATTTAAAGATAAAGAGGGCTCGATTTCATTAACTATTGGAGAAGAGTTTACATATAGTTATAAGATTTCTATTGTAGAATAATACATGCTAATAAATGCATAGGTTGTTACAAGAAAAAAATAAGCCCAAGACTAGGGCTTATTTTTTTGATTATATTGTACCATTATTTTATTTTAAAATTTCCTATAGTTTGCTTTTTTACATTTAGGACAGGGAGGTAAAGTATCAGTATTATCATCTAATACTACTTTTTGACCGCAAATTTTACAAACATATGTACCATTTCCGGGTTTTTCACCAGTTGAGTATTTCATAAATAATTCACCCCTTTTTTTTATTAAATTATAGTTAATATAATTTTAGCATAGTAGAATTATTTTAACAATACTAGAAACGGAAGTAGCAATAGCTTTAATTTATACGGATGCAACTTTACCATTTTTTCTAAGTTTAGACCAAGTAACAAGTAACAATATCAACATTATTGCAGAAATACCTGATAATATGAAACAAGTGTTAGCGCCGTATTTTTCAGCCACAAACCCTGAAAGAAGACTTCCAAGGGGGGTGAATCCAGCAAATACAAGTGAATATACACTCATAACTCGTCCTCTGTATTCATCCTTAGAATTTAGTTGTAACATTGAATTTGCAGTGGTGGAAAAAAACATATTAAATATTCCTGTTATAGCTAAACTTAGGGCAGTAAAATAATATAAGTTACTTATACCTGTAAAAATTAACATTATGCCAATTCCAATAGAGCTACCAATCATAAGAATTTTATTTGGACCATTTTTGCTTTTAAAAGACATGAGAAGTGCTCCAATGAGGGAACCTGCTCCAAGTGCAGATAGTAAAATTCCATAGGTTTTTTCCTGCATATGTAGTACGTTTTTCGTAAATACAGGTATCAAAACGTTGTAGTTAAAAACGAATATTCCCATAATGCTAATTAATATCAAGGTTTCGAGTAAGATAGATTTGCTTTTTATATATTTAAGGCCATCCAATATTTCTTTAAGCATTCCTTTTTCAGAAGTTTTCTTTCTAATATAATTGATTGCTTCAATATGGACCAGTCCATAGATAACTGCCATAAAACTAAAACCATTTAATAAAAAACACCATCCTGCTCCGAGATATCCCATGAGTAGAGCTCCAATAGCCGGTCCAATAATTCTTGCTAAATTAAAAGTGGCTGAATTTAAAGCGATGGCATTCATTAAATCGTCCTTTCCTACTATTTCAACATTAAAGGCTTGCCTAGTTGGCATATCTAAAGTATTACAAAATCCAAGACACAAAGCTAAAGCTATTAGATGTTCATACTTTAATGTATTCGTAAAGACTAATGCAGACAATATAAAAGCTAATATCATCGATACACTCTGAGTGAAAATCAGTATTTTTTTCTTTGGAAACTTATCAGTTAGTACCCCCGCAAACAATGAGAAAAAGGTTATGGGTAAAAACTGCATTGCTCCGACAAGTCCAAGTAAAAATGGAGATCCTGTCAGAGAAAGTACTAGCCAGGATTGTCCTATATTTTGTGTCCAGGTACCTATTAAAGAAAGACACTGACCCATCCAAAAATATCTATAATTTTTATGGGTAAGAGCATGAAAATTTTTGTTAATAATTCTCTTAGTATTAACCACTATATTAATTTTTATCATCTCCTAATGAGCTTCATCATCTTTAGAATAATCATGTGTGAAAGTTGTAGCATTTTCTCCCATCCTTTCGAGTAATGCTAATGATGTTTTCTTTTCATCTTCACTAAATCCTGAAAATAAAATATATATCCAATCCATCATGGCTTTTCTAACCATAGGTTTTATTTTCAATGCTTTCTCAGTAAGATAAACATTATATGCTCTTTTATCTTTTGCATCTATTTTTCTAATGATATAGTCATCAGCTTCCAGCTTTTTTATAGCCTTTGCTGTGGTACCTTTATCAATTTTAAGGTAATCTGATAATTGTTCCTGACGTACTCCATCTTTTTTATATAATGCATTTAAAAATGTATATTGACCCTTACTTATATTATATGGCTTAAGTTGCATTCCTACGTATACATGACCATTTCTATGTAAAAGAGAAATCCATCTTCCTAATGAGTTCATATTTTTATTCATTGTCGTATTCCTCCTAAATTAGTTGCAATTCCTACTAATTATATAATAGGGCAATATAGTTGTGAATGCAACTATATTTTATAATAGTACTGTAGTATGATTTAATTAAATCATCTCCTGCGGAGCTGCAATATTAACATTAGCAGAACATGGTGGTTATTAAAAAAGCTCTGATTTTCTTAAGAAAATCAGAGCTTTTTAGGAGAATCTAGGTAGAATACGATTACCAGTTAAATCATCACCTGCGGTGCTGTAATATCAACGACTTCAGAAGGAGATTTATACTCCCACTAAAGTTTTTTCTTTGTTATAGTCCATAACCCCATCTTATAGAAGAGGGAGACTTTCTTCTGAAATGTCGTTAAATATCGCGTTTCTCAAAAACTAAATAACCTGCAGCGCAGAATATAACAGAATATATAGCGGATACGCCAATAGCAAATGCAAGTGTTGTACCAACGACGAATGATCCGTTAACAATAAAGTTAGTAAAATCCGACAGTCCAAAAGGAAGATATTTACCCCAGCTGAAACGGGTTGAGAATAGTTGCACCATAGAACTACCAGCTAAAAGCAAGAATAAAGAGCATCCGGTTGCAATTGAGCGTGAACGAGATATTATTGAAAGTGCAAAAGCTACTAATACATACACAAGCACAGTAAGAAAATTAAGGCCATAAATAATAAATGTTTTTAGTACGGCTGGTATATATATTATTTTAGTACTCGTCCACATCATTTCCTTAGCACCCATGCCATTGAAACCGAAATATATACCCAGCAATATAAAGTTTAACAAAAATGATGTTACCAAAAGTACAAGACCATAAAATAATGTAACAATTAGTTTTGCAGTAAGAATTTCAAACCGTTTATAAGGCCGTGATATCATCATTTTCATTGTACCCTCTGAAAATTCACCTGCAAATAAAGCTGAACATGCTATTATTAAAAGAAGTGCAATAATTAAACTATATGGAACATATGAATCAAACTTTGTGATTCTTGTCCAAATGCTGTCTTTGGATTCTGGCCTGATATTGTTAACAATGCTGTATTCATCTTCAGCTATGCTTTTTTTCATATTTCCTATGGATCACTTGTCTGTCCATAGCGAAAATAGCTATGCCTGCAGAAGTTAATGTTGTACGATTGTACGTTTACCAATTACTTTTTTTAGTTTTTCGATTTTTAATACTTCATTAGCCATAATATGCCCCCTGAATTTTTTTCATTTCTCATCACTATAACATAGTGTACTCCACGAGCTGCTAACACTCAATGTCGCTACACTTACAAATAAAAAAGTTATCTTACTATTTTGTAAGATTTCATTAATAATTTAAATATATTTCTTTAACTTTTCTTATGTATTATATAATTAAAGAAAGGATGTGTTTAGATGTGGCTTAAAAAACTAAAAAAGAAAAAACTTCAATGTTTTTTAATAGGAGCGTTATTATTTTTATCCTCTTTAATATTTACAAGTAGTTTGTCTATGTTAACTTCTATTCAAGGGTATATTAATAAATTTTATTCTAATGATAAATTTTACTATATAATTTGTTATAACGCTAATGAAAGTTCTACAAATGATGTACTTAAGTGGGGTAAAAATAATACAGAGGTTAATGATGTTAAAGCTACTGAGGCGTTCACTTCTGGTAACGACCTTTATCACAATGGTGTAAATTTAAAGATTTCAATGTACGATGTTGTTCCCATAGAAGATAGCAAAAATATTCCATTTGGACTAACTAAGGGTAACTCATCAAATAATGACAGTTGTCCTAAAAAAGGTGAAGTGTGGATTACTAAGATTCTAGCAGAAAATAATAATATTCACCTTGGAGATAACTTAACCATAAAAACAAAGACAAAGGACGTTACTTTAAAGGTTTCTTCCTTAATTAATGACTCTCTTGAGCCATCTTCTACTATTGGTATAATTAATCTATATACCAATAAGAATAGTGAGCAGGAATTCTCTTCATTAAGGAAAGCATCATTAATTTTTATAGATGTTAAAAGTGGGACTAATGTAGCTAATGTAGAAAAGGATTTGACCGGGGCTATAAAAGTTGGTGGCTTTGTATTTGATAAAGATTTATTAAGCTTAAGTTCAACGATGGCTTCTTCTATGATAGGTGGCATTGCAACCTTAGCTTCAATTCTAGTGTTTATTGTTTCAGTGCTTCTTATGCGATTTATTTTATGGAATAATATTTTAAAAGAATATAAATCTATTGGAATATACAAAGCTCTTGGTTTTTCTAAAAGAGATATTCTCAAATTTTATATTATAGGTTACTCAATAATTGCATTTATTGGAAGTATCCTTGGAGCTCTGTGTAGTATCCCTATATTAAATTATACAGCCTCGAAAGTTTTAAAGTATATTGGTGATTTTAAAGGTGTAAGTATTAATGCATATGTTATTTTAGCTACAGTAATTTTATTTACATTAGTGGTGATTATTAATCTGTATTTTGTAATTAGAAGAACTAATAAGATTACACCTGTGGAGGCTCTTAGAACAGGGATTACATCTTCAAGGCGAAAGCTAACAAAGTCATTGATCAAAGATAATATATCTTCCTTAGCCTTTGCAATAAACGATATGTTTAAATATAAAAAGACTACTGCCTTTATCACATTAACATTAACATTATCCCTAACACTGGTATTGATATTTGGTAATGCAAATGGATCTATGTCAAAGATGAAGGAAAATGCTCCTATTTGGTTTGGACTACCTAAAAGTAATGTAACCATTAGTGCTCCGCAAATGGTTAGACAATCAGAAGTTTTAAATAAGGTTTTGAATGATGTAAAGAAGGACAATAGAATTAAAAATTATGTTTATGGATCTATGATGCTAACGGATGTAGTAGAACTTGATACTAAAAAATACCCTATAAAGAGTACACTTTACGATATATTTGTGATGAATTCTTACACCAGTGATTTAGGCTTTACTATCATAGATGGGCATAATCCCAAAAATTCTAAAGAAGTAGCTGTTTCTTCAAAAATATTAAAAGATGCAGGGTTATCCGTAGGAGACTATATAGAACTATCTATAAATAATAAAAAAGACTCCTATTTAATAACAGGCGCTTATAATTCAATGATGCAAAATGGATATGGTATAAGAATATTAAATGCTGCAATAGAAAAGGAGATTCCAAAATTTATAGGCAGTGAAATTTTTATAACTCTAACAGCTGGTACAGATATAAAACAATTTAAGAAAGAGATTAACAATATATATCCTAATTTAGATGCCAGTGAAATTCCACCTGCAATTAAAGATGTCATAGTATCTATCCCTGGAACAGTACTCCCTATTACCAATTTATTAATTGTGGTATTTATAGCATTTGGTGCAATAACGATATTAAATATTATCATAATCAATATTAGAGATAATAGAAGAAACTTTGGAATAATGAAGGCCCTAGGATTTACATCTAAAGAAATAAGAAACAGATATCTATATAGGATATTAATCCTAACATTATTTAGCACAATTATAGCTATCATATTTAATTTAACGCTAGCAAGACCTATGATTGCTGCAGCAGTTAGTAAATTAGATGTGTTAATAATATCTCCAATAACAATGTTACTACTAATAATCACTATGGTTATTTTAATATTAGTAACAACACTTATATGCTGTAACTCTATAAAAAATACTAAGATTACTGAATTAATGGAGGAGTGATTTGATGAAAAAATCAGTTATAAAAGCTAATAACCTTTGCAAATCCTTTGTCACAGGTAAAACTGCGCTAAATGTGATAAAAAATTTAAGTTTAGACATCTATGAAGGGGACTTTACTGTAATTATGGGAAGCTCAGGCTCTGGAAAATCTACATTATTATATACTTTAAGTGGTATGGACTCACCCACTAGTGGCAGCGTTAATATCTTAGGAAAGGATATTACATCAATGAAAGAGGATGAACTTTCATTAATTAGAAAAAAAGACATTTCCTTTGTATTTCAAAGTATAAATTTATTACCTGATATAACGGTTTTTGAAAACATAGCTTATTGTGGTTATGGAGTAAATAAAAACAAAAAAGAAGTCAATGAGAAAACCTTAAAGCTTCTTGAAACCCTGAGTATAAAAGATGCTAAGGAAAAATACCCCTCAGAAATTTCTGGTGGTATGCAACAAAGAGCAGCAGTGGCAAGAGCTATAATCACATCCCCTAAAATACTATTTGGAGACGAGCCCACAGGAGCACTTAACTCCACTGCGGGAGAAGAGGTTCTAGACATATTGTCGGACTTAAATAATAATGGTCAAACAGTAGTTATGGTCACTCATGATTTAAAGGCTGCTGCTCGTGCTTCCAGATTAATATATTTAAAGGATGGTAGAATAGATGGAGAACTTGATTTAGATAAATTCTTTAAATCAGACGATGGAAATAGAGAGGTTTTAATATTTGAATTTTTGAAAGAAAGAGGGTGGTAAACTCTCTTTTTTATATTTTTATGGTAAAATGTAATTATAAAGCATTTGGAGGGTAATTATGGCAAATGAAAAAATTCTTATCATTGAAGATGATATAGATATCAGAAATATATTAAAAGATTAT
This sequence comes from Clostridium sp. CM041, assembly GCF_055081035.1. Taxonomy (NCBI): domain Bacteria; kingdom Bacillati; phylum Bacillota; class Clostridia; order Eubacteriales; family Clostridiaceae; genus Clostridium; species Clostridium sp. CM041. The sequence goes on along the minus strand of NZ_CM143648.1, from coordinate 652,712 downwards.
TTTAATAGTGAAGGGTTTATAGTTGATTATTGTGATAATGGAGGAAAAGCTCTTGTCGCGTTTAATTCTTTTAATCCGGATATTGTTGTTTTAGATATAATGCTTCCTGAGGTGGATGGCATAGAAATCTGCAGAATTATTAGGACCACCTCGCGAGTACCCATAATAATGCTTTCTGCTAAAAGTGGGGATATTGATAAGATATTATCCCTGGGAGTTGGCGCTGACGATTATATAACTAAACCTTTTTCTCCCATGGAGATAATAGCTAGAATAAAAGCACATCTGCGGAGATATAAAACTTTTTCAATTCCATTAAAGGATTCTTATCCTTCTAAAAAGTATGATTCTGAAATAAAAGAGTTTGGTAAGTTAGCTATAGATAGTAAAAGCTATAAAGTAACCTTTAAGGGAAAAGAGATTCACTTAACATCCAGAGAATTTGAAATAGTAGACTTTTTATCCGATTATCCATGCCAAGTATTCTCTAAGCAGCAGCTTTATGATAATATTTGGGGACTTAGCGACTTTGGAGATTTAAATACAGTTGCTGTTTATGTAAATCGAATTCGCGAGAAATTTTCTCTGCACAATATAAATTACATTAAAACTGTTTGGGGAGTTGGTTACAAATGGGAGGAAGCAATAGATGAATAAGCAAAGCATAGCTTTGAAAGTTAAAGTTTTCACTTTATCTGTAATTGTATTAGTAGCCTTTGTAATTATTTATTCAACAAATCTTATATATAATAAAAACAGCTTTTATCCTACAGTTAATAAGGGCAGACTTTTAACAAGTTCTATAAAAATAAGTGTAGAAGAAGCATTAGTGAGTAATAATTCTGAATTTTCTTTGAAAAGTGATTTTCCCTATGCTGTTATAGATTTAAATGGAAAGGTTTTGTACTCTTCTATAAGTATTTATAAAAAAGATGCTGTAGCTGATTTAAATGAATTTATGGAATATGATAATAAAGCTTCGATGCAGCATCCGGGACTAATTAAATATACTATCCCACTAATTATAAATAGTAAACAAGTTGGCACAGCAATATTTTTAATTCCTAAGGAGGATTTTTTATCTACTTCACCCAAGCTAGTTACCTTTAGAGATGTATTACCTATTATCATCTCTTTATCTGCAATAATTATACTAATAATCCTCACTTATATTTTATTGAAAAAGGATATTTTATTGCCCTTAGATTCTCTTAATGAAAGTGCGCGGAGAATTTTAAAGGGTGATTTCACATATGAAATTCATTATGATTATGATACAGAAATGGGTGTTTTTTGCCACGATTTCGAAGCTATGAGAGATGAACTTAAATCTTCAAAGGAAAAGGAAATATCAATAAAGGTAAGTGAAAAGGAGCTTTTAGCTTGCTTATCTCATGATATTAAAACCCCTCTAACTGCCATCCATGGATATGTGTCAGGGATTAAGGATGGCATTGTTAAAGATAAGGCGGGTATTGAAAATTATTGTATAATAATATTAAACAGAGTAAAAATGTTATCTAAGCTTCTAGAGGATATACTAGAGCATTCAAAGGCAGAGCTTAACAAAATGAACATATCATTAGTTGAGTTCTACTGTGGCGATTTCTTTAAGGATATATTAGATGATTTATCTGTAGAGATAACCAGTAAGGAAATTCATTTTATTTTCCCAGATAAAATACCTAACCTTTTGTTAAATGGTGATAAGAAAAGACTTTCTCAAGTAATGTACAATTTAGTTTCAAATAGTATAAAGTATTCAAGAGAAGATGGATCCATTTCAATATATTTTGAAAACACTGGTAGGTATCTTAATGTATACATAAAAGATACAGGAATGGGAATTTCTTCGGCTGATATTCCTTATATATTTAATAAATTCTATAGAGCCGAGAAATGCAGAAATCAAAATATTCCAGGATCCGGCCTTGGTCTCTCCATTTCTAAGTATATTGTTGAGGCTCATGGTGGCTTTATAAATTGCGTTGAATCTTCATTGAATGGGACTATTATTTGCTTTGGAATACCAATATAAGTGGTATTAATACATGAATCTTAAAACATTTGTAAGAATCACTTAAGAAATTAGATGAATTAAGCGAATTGCGTCTATAATGCGAAGGAGAATTAAATTGGAATTTTTAAAAGAAGTTGAAGCAGATGTTAACAGTATAATGAATAATTCTTAGCCCATAATATCTCCTAGCCTGCTGTGTGCAGATAACACTTTTATTTATATAATATCATAATTTTTTATATAAATGGTGTAATGGTTATAACAATGCTACTCTGAAACCTAATTAGTATAAAAAAATCAAAAACTATTGACAAAATAGGGTAAACGTTTTAAGATAAAACTATACCAAATGTATATACTTTAGGGAGAAATATAATATGAAAATAACACAAGAGGCAGATTACGCTCTTAGAGTAGTAATTTACTTATGCAAATTAGGCTATGGTGAAAAGATAGAGGCAAAAGTAATTTCAGAAAAAGAGGGTATACCGCTAAGATTCCTTTTAAAACTTTTAAGAAAGCTTATACAAGCAGATATTCTAAAATCTTACAGGGGAGTCAAGGGTGGATATGCTATAAACAAATTGCCAGAACAAATAACCTTAAAAGGTGTTATAGAAGCAATAGACGGTCCAATATGTGTTAATAGATGCGTAATTGAATCAAGCTTTTGTAATTTGAATAGAAGTGGTGAATGCATTGTGCATAGAGCTATGACAAAAGTACAAAAGAATTTAAATGCGGAATTAGAAAGTATAAATTTTAAACAACTAGTAGAGGGAGAAGTTTAGGTATGCAATAAAGATTAGTTATGCATGCCTAATCTTACTTATAAATTATATAAAAAAAACTAATATAAAAAAAACTAATATAAATTTAATAGTAACATGTATACCAAAAGGGACCTGCTCATGAACTTTATCCATGAGCAGGTCCTAAATTTATATTTTTCTAAAATTACTTCATTGACTCGATAATGCTGCCTGCAATGGCATCCATTGAATCCGCATCATCTTCTTTCATGCTGGAGTTCAATGACATCTCATTATCTAAAATAGTCATTTCTTTCATCTCATCCAAAAGTCCACGCATCAATTTGCCGGATTGAGGAGCCCATGAGCCATTTTCTATAAGAGTGAAAGTACGTTTTTGAAGATTTAATGATTTCATATCCATCATATAATTCAGCATCGGTGGATAAATCTTCAAGTTGTAGGTTACAGAGGCAAGAACCACATGACTATATTTGAATGTCTCAGAAATCAAATAGGAGACGTGAGTTTTTGAAACGTCATACATAACCACATTAGTCATTCCCTTTTCCACGAGCCTTGTTGCTAGGTCACTTGCAGCGGCCTCCGTATTGCCGTACATTGTTCCATAAACGATCATTACTCCATTTTCCTCAGGCTCGTATCGACTCCACTTGTCGTACTTATCTAACAAGTACCCCAAATCATTACGCCATACCGGTCCATGTAGCGGGCAGATAATCTTGATGTCGAGAGTGCCCGCCTTCTTCAAAAGATTCTGAACATGAGGACCATACTTTCCTACAATGTTTGTATAATACCTTCTGGCATCGTCAATCCAATCCCGGTCAAAGTTCATTTCGTCATTAAACAGCTGACCATCTAATGAGCCGAAAGAACCGAAGGCATCAGCTGAAAATAATACACCACTTACAGTATCAAATGTCACCATAGCTTCTGGCCAATGTACCATTGGAGCAGCTATAAATGTAACGTTATGTTTTCCAAAGGACATTGTATCTCCTTCACTAACTTCCATTATTTTGCCATCAATAGCGAAACCGAACTGATGCATGAACAAGGAAGCTTTTTGGGTGCATACAATCTTTACATCAGGATAACGAAGAATAATCTCTTCAATGCATGCTGCATGATCAGGTTCCATATGGTTAATTACCATATAATCTAAAGGCTTGCCTTTTAGGATTGATTGAATATTCAAAAGGAACTGACGGCAAATTGACCAGTCTACTGTATCAAAGAGTACTGTCTTCTCGTCCATTAGCAAATATGAGTTATAAGAAACTCCTCGTGGAATTGGATGAATGTTTTCGAAAAGGGAAAGGCGACGATCACTTCCACCAACCCAATAAAGATCCTCAGTTATATTTCTAACACAATGCATATATATAATCCTCCTTTATACTAAAAACACATTATTAAATTTAATTATTATAAAAATTAGACTTCTATAAACATATTTTTTTCTTCATAACAAGATGGACAAGTCCAACCTTCAGGTATGTTTTCAAAGAGAGTACCTTCGGCTATTTCGCCTTCGGGATCACCCATACCAGGATCGTATTCATAACCGCATCCGTTACATACATAATGTTTCCAGGTTGGAACAACTTCCCTCGGAGCAGCTGACTTTATCTTCACCATTGGTGGAGCATCTTTCTTTGCTTCTCCGTTATCTAAAGCAGCAGTAAGTAATGGTAATATCTCCATTAAATCGCCAACGATACCGTAATCAGAGTTCTTAAAAATTTTCGCTTTGGGATCAATATTTATAGCAACTATTGTGGCAGCATCCTTTATGCCCTTCAAATGCTGACCTGCACCTGAAATACCACAAGCAATATAGAGATTTCCTTTAAATTTTTGACCAGACATACCAACATAACGATTGAGTGGTAAATATTTAAGTGTTTCAGCTACTGGACGCGAAGATCCTATAGCTGCACCAGCTTGAACTGCCAAGTCTTCTATAAGCTTCATATTTTCTTTTTCCCCTATACCTAGTCCTACGCTGACTACCCTTTCAGCCTTAGTTATAGGAGTATCCAGTGGAATTCCAACTGTAAAATCATATTTATCAGCCTTAAGAGCTTCCACAAGTGCATTTACTTTTTCACTCGTAGTTCCCTCCTTGAAAATCACTTTTCTGCGATAACCTGTTGCAGGTCCACGTTCAGTAGCTTTACCTGTATTCTTGTTTTTCGGCATCTTGCCTATGATGTGAGCAGCGATAACGACACGTTGAATCTCATTAGTTCCTTCATATATTGTGCAAATTTTAGCATCTCTGTAAGCACGCTCAACTTCCATACCTTTCAAATAGCCGTTTCCACCAAATATTTGAAGTGCGTCATTTACAATCTCAAGGCAAACATCTGAAGCATATTGTTTCGCCATAGCAGCTTCCATACTGTAACGCTCATGATTTTCTTTAAGCTCTGCTGCACTGTAAATAAGTAATCTAGCTGCTCTAAGTTTTGTCGCCATATCTGCCAACTTAAAAGAGATAATCTGTTGCTGACAAATAGGTTTACCAAATTGAACCCTTTCTTTTGAGTACTCTAAAGCATTTTCATACGCGCCTTGAGCTATTCCTAGAGCCTGAGCTGCAATACCGATACGACCACCATCCAAAGTTGCCATAGCAATCTTGAACCCGTCACCTTCATTTCCTAGTAGATTTTCCTTAGGGACTTTCACGTCATTGAATATTAGCTCTGCAGTTGCAGATGATCTAATACCCATCTTGTCGTAATGCTTACCGAAGGTAAAGCCCTCTGTATCTTTTTCCACAATAAATGCACTTATACCACGAATACCTATATCCGGCGTAGTAATTGCAAAAACAACGTAAATATCAGCCTTACCAGCATTTGTTATGAAGATTTTTTCACCATTCAAAATGTAATTATCACCATCGAGTACGGCAATGGTTTCCGTACCGCCAGCATCACTACCAGCATTTTCTTCGGTAAGACCGAATGCACCAAGTTTCTCTCCCTTTGCGAGTGGCACTAAGTATTTTTGTTTCTGCTCCTCTGTTCCATAGGCAGAAATTGGGTAGGTGCCCAAAGATGTATGAGCGGAAAGAATTACGCCTGTACCACCATCCACTCTTGATAATTCTTCAACGGCAATTGCATAGCTCATTACATCCAGACCTGCTCCGCCGTATTCTTTTGGATATGGGATCCCCAGCATCCCCATTTTACCTAATTTATTAATTGCTTCCATAGGGAATTTATTTTCCTGATCCAAGGTAAATGCAATAGGTTTAACTTCCTCTTCTGCAAATTCTCTGATCTTTGTCCTCAAATTTTCATGTTGCTGCCTAGTCTTAAAAAACATAAATATACCCCCCTTTAATTAATACGGTTTCGTAAATGTTGCTTTGTGAAATCTGTAAAACCACAACATTGAGCTGCTGCAAGCAAAACTCATCAAACTCCTCCAATTATTTTTACATTTGGAATACATCTAATCAATATGTTTTACTGCATTAACCATACTTGGAATTTTTTTCGAATGTATACCTAAACCGTATAGATTAATTATATACGTAAGAGATTTACATTACAAGCTTAACCAAAACCTTTTTTTCGTCATGATTCCCCATAAAAATGTGTGGCTTATTCTAAGGCTATAAGAGGACTTTGCAAAGTGAGATTACTATGTTTTTTACTTCTTTCTACAAATTTAGAAGGGTAATCAGGGTACTTTGTAGAAATATGGTTTAGAAGCATGTCGTTGAAAATAATTTTGAATTTATTAAATTAAGGAGAAATAAATATGAAATACAAAATATATATTGTAGAAGATGATTTATCAATAAGTACTTTATTACAAGAATACATAGCTAAGTATGGGTTTGAGGTAATAGCGGTAAAAAACTTTGAAGAAATAATGATAGGATTTAATGGGTGTAACCCAGACTTAGTATTATTAGATGTTAATTTACCTAAATTTGATGGATTTTATTGGTGCAGAAAGATAAGGCAGCAATCAAAGATTCCTATAATATTTATATCTGCAAGAGATAGTGGAATGGATCAGGTTATGGCTTTAGAGAGTGGCGCAGATGACTATATAACCAAACCTTTTTATGTTGATGTTGTTATTGCAAAGATAAAAAGCCATATAAGAAGAGCTTTTGGAGATTATGCACCTAAGGTAGAGGAAAGAATAGTTGAAGCCGATAGTCTTAAGTTCTACCCAGAAAGGTCAGAAGTAGAATTTAATGGTGAAAGTTTAATTATCACTAAAAGGGAAGGCGTACTACTAGAATGCCTTATGGAAAAGTATCCTAAGGTAGTTAGTAGAGATTTCCTTTTAGAAAGAATATGGGATGACATTGAGTTTGTAGAGGAAAATACCCTAAGCGTAAATATTAGTAGAATAAGAAAGAGGTTGCAGGTTTTAGGAATAGATATGGGCATAGAGACTATAAGAGGAGCAGGTTATAGATTAAATAAAACCTGGTAGTGGAATGATATGAAATTATTTTTAAAGGATAATAGAGGTTATGTTTTTATATATTTATCAAGTTTAGCTCTTACAGTTATGTATTGTAATATTATGGGGTTCATAGAGTTTGGTGAAATCATTTATATACTTGTATTTAATACATTTATTCTGGTATGCTTCTTAGCTTTTAGGTATTATCAAAATAGACAGTTATACAAATTATTAAGAAATGGATTAAATTGTTTGAATGATGCTTTTTTGGAACTTGATAGTTCGGATTTGAGTCAAAATATTTCTGAAATATTAAAGAAGCAACATAATTTATATGAAGCTGAAATACAAAAGTGTAACAAAAATCATAATGAGCATTTAACTTTTATAAATCAGTGGGTACATCAAATGAAGACACCTCTTTCTGTAATACAACTTCTCCTTCAAGAATACGCAGGAGAAGAAAAGGCGCGAAGTATAGAAGAAGAGGTTAATAAACTAAATAAAGGTTTAAATATGGCAATGCATTTTGCAAGAATAGATTCTTTCCAAAAAGATTTTGTAGCAGAGCGAATTTCTTTGAAGAAGTTAGTTATTGATACAGTAAATGAAGAAAAGAAGATTTTCATAAAAAACAGAATAATTCCTAGAGTAGAAATAGATGAAGATATTGAAGTATACAGTGATGTAAAGTGGATAAAGTTTGTATTAGATCAACTTATTATTAATGGTGTGAAGTATTCAAAAGGCATGGGAAAAGAATTGATTATAAAAGCATGGGAAGAAGAAAAAGAAATTAAATTAAGTGTTATTGATGAGGGAATAGGAATCCCAAGGAAAGATATTAAAAGGGTATTTGACCTATTCTTTACTGGAGAGAATGGGCGTAGATATGGAGAATCAACTGGTATGGGATTATATATAGCCAAAGAGGTATGTGTAAATTTAGGCCATGCAATAGAGATAGAATCCACTGTGCATGAAGGAACAGTGGTTACAATAAGATTTACAAAATGAAAAATAGCTTTATATATAGATTATAATGGGGTGGAATATGGATAAAAGAGCTAAGATTTTAGTAGTTGAAGATGAAAATGAAATTAATAAATTACTTTGTAGTATTCTTGAAAATAAGGGTTATAGAGTTAGAGCAGCTTTTTCAGGGACAGAAGCTTTAATGTGTGTAGAAAATGAACGGTGGGATATGATTTTATTAGATTTGATGATCCCAGGGATTAGTGGAGAAGAAGCTATATTAAAAATTAGAGAAATAACAAAAGCACCAATAATTGTAGTAAGTGCAAAAACATCTAAAAAAACTAAGATAGAATTATTAGAAAGTGGAGCAGATGATTTTATTTGTAAGCCATTTGATCCAGATGAAGTTGTTGCAAGAGTTAATTGTAATTTGAGAAGATATCTAGAATTTTTTAAGGATGAGGGAAAGAAAAATAGAGATAATATTTTGAGTTATAAAGATATTAGTTTAAATACAGAAAGTAAAGAAGTAAAAGTGGGACAAACTATACTTACGCTAACTGCAAAAGAATTTGCATTACTAAAACTGTTATTAACAAATCCCAATAAGGTATACAGTAAATCTAATATTTTCGAAAGTATATGGGGAGAAGAATTTTTGGGCGATGATAATACTGTAAATGTACATGTGAGTAGACTAAGAAATAAGCTGTTTATTGCAAATGATAGTGAAGATTACATAGAAACAATTTGGGCAATGGGGTATAAATTAAGAAGAATTAAGACTTTTGAAAGACTTTAGTAAAGTTTTCTTATGAAACATTAGTTATGATAAAAGAATGATTCATAAGGAGGTAATAAAATGAGTGAGTATGTAATTATAGCTAGTAACATTACAAAATCATATGGTAGTCGCAAAGTTTTAGATGATTTGTCCATAAAGATAAAAAAAGGTGATATATATGGAGTTATAGGGAAAAATGGTGCCGGAAAAACAACTATGATTAGAGTGCTTACAGGTCTTGTTATACCTAATGTTGGACAAGTTGAACTATTTGGACATAGTGAGGAGAAAGAGATTATTAAGGAAAGAAGTAGAATTGGTACATTAATAGAATCACCAGCTCTTTATCTTAACATGACGGCGTATGAAAATCTTGAACTTGTCAAAATTCAAAGAGGAGTTCCAGGAAACAAATGTATTAATGAGACTTTAAATTTAGTAGGACTTAAGGATGTCGCGAAAAAGAAAACTAAGAATTTGTCGCTAGGAATGAAACAAAGACTGGGAATTGCTATGGCATTATTAAGTGAGCCAGAATTTTTGGTTTTAGATGAACCTATGAATGGGCTAGATCCAATTGGAATAAAAGAAATAAGAGAGCTTTTAATTAAATTAAACAAAGAAAGAGGAACAACTATTTTAATATCAAGTCATATGTTATCTGAACTTACTCATATTTCCAATAGATATGGTTTTATAAATGATGGGAAATTAATTGAAGAAATGACGTCTTGTGAACTTTCAAACAAATGTAGAACTTATCTTCATTTGAAAGTAAATTATACTTCGGATGTTTCAGTTATTTTAGAAAATGAGATTGGGATAAAAGACTTTGAAGTTTTTCCAAATAATATCATAAGAATATATGATGAATTTGACGGAGAAAAGATTACTATTGCTCTATCTAAACATAACATAGGCGTTAAAGAAATAATGCAAATGGGTGAATCACTGGAGGATTATTTTACTAAGTTAGTTGGAGGAGAAGATAATGAGTAATCTAATTAGAGGAGAATTTTATAAATTAAGGAAAAGTAGATATTTTGTTGGAATGATATTTATGTCAATAGTGGCTTCATTTTTTTTAATTACTGTATGGGATAAGGATATACAACGACTGCAGAAAGTACATCCTAATTTTCTTATGAATGGAGCATATTCAATACAATATGGATTCGAATATAGTATATATACTAGTTTTATATTTGCATTATTAGGCGGAGAATTTATTGCTAAGGATTTTAAGAATAATAATATAAGTAAAAGTTTCAGTTATGGATATACGAGAAGTAAGGTTATATTAAGTAAATTAATAGTATTTATAATGGCTTGTTTATTTTTAGAAATAATTTATACAACAATTTTAGTTATATATGTTTCAATAAATCATGGATTTTGTGAAGTCTTAAATTTAAGTGCTATTTTATACTTAACCAGAGTAATTATTATTGGAATAATGTATAGTGCAGTCACAATATGTATAATTGCTATGATTGCTATGATAACAAAGAGTGCTCTTTGTACATTTGTTTCACCAGTTATATTCTTTCTGAGTTTTCAATTGCCAAGCAACATAAGTGCATATATACTTCCTTATGTTGCTGGGCGAGTGGCAATATCAAAATTTGCACCTAAAGAAGAGATTATATTTGGGATAATTTCATCACTTTTAACTTTTATTATAACAATTGGAGGTAGTATGTTATATGTACGGCGTGAAGATATTAAGTAAAAGATAAGTAAAAATTTTATTATATGAGTAGGAGAAATGAAATGTATTTAGCTATTATTTTAATGATTATTTTTCTAATATTAATTTTGGCAGTAGCAATTATTAATTTACATTTATATAAAAGAGAAATAGGAGCTATAACTAAGCAAATCAGAAATTTTAGAGTGCGAGAAACCAATAAAAAAGTTAATACTGAAATAGCTGATAAATATATAGAAAATTTAGCTTTTGAAATTAATGAATATTTAGAACTTTACAGAAGAAATGAACAAGAAAAAGTAATGTTTGAAAATACATTAAAACAAGGCATAGCTAATATGTCTCATGATTTAAGGACCCCCTTAACATCAATAATAGGATATTTAAAACTTCTTAAACAAAATACCATAGATAAAGAAGAGGCATTAGAGATAATTGAAAATAAAACTAACAAATTAAATGTTCTTATAAATGATTTTTTTGAGTTAGCTTCAATAGAGACTGAAGATTATGAGTTAGAGATGGTAAAAATAAATTTAACTAATATAGTACGAGACGAAATTTTATCACTTTATGAATCTTTTGAGAGAAAAGGGATAGAGCCCAAAATATGCATTCCGGATAAGCCAATTTTTATAATGGGGGATAAGGATAGTCTAGAGAGAATAATAGATAATTTGCTATCTAATACATTAAAATATGCTGAGAAAGTTATTGAAATAAAATTAGAAGAATGTGATGCTAAAGTTACTTTTGAAATTTCAAATATATGTACAGGCATTGATGAAAAAGATGTATTACATATGTTTGATAGATTCTATATGGCAGACAAAGTGAGAACGGGGAATGGTGTAGGACTTGGGCTGTCTATTGTAAAAAGTTTAATGGAAAAGATGAATGGAGTTGTAATATCAAAACTCGAAGAAAATAGGATTTCTATAATATGTGAATGGAAGTATATAAAATAGTATTATTTTATATGCTTTTTTTTAGGGCGTTAAATTGTCTTCTGCGGAGCTGCAACAACTAATAATTGCAAAGCTTACAACCATGTCACATTCCTGTAAGCTTTGCAGATAGTACTTTATACATTATTATTATAAACTATATATAAAGTAATAATTAGTTTGTAAGGAGTGATAAGACATAGATATAATATTTTTATTAAAAGCAATCATAATAGCAATAGTAGAGGGCCTAACTGAGTTTATCCCAGTATCTTCTACAGGGCACATGATATTAATTGGATGGGCAATTGGGTTTGAAGGAAAATTCGTAGAGATGTTTGTAGTTGTAATTCAACTTGGGGCAATAATGGCAGTTGTTGTTTTGTATTGGAAGAAAATCAAAGAAAGTATAATAGAATTTTTTAAGTTTATATTTACTAAAGGAAGAGAGGGGGAAAAGGGATTTAGATTTGGGATTAATGTTGTTGCAGCTTCTATTCCCATGGCTATTGTAGGAGTAACATTTTACGATAAAATAAAATCGAAATTTATACCCGAAGCTGTCATAGTAGGATTTATAGTTGGTGGATTATTATTACTGATAGTCGAAAAGAGTTTCGTAGGAAAGAAGCATAAGGTAGATAGTATAGATAGCATAACCCCTGTACAATCATTAAAAATTGGTATATTACAACTTCTTTGTGTGTGGCCAGGAATGTCAAGAAGTGCATCTACAATTATGGGTGGATGGATTGCAGGATTATCAACACCGATAGCTGCAGAATTTTCGTTTTTCATAGCGATTCCAGCTATGATAGGGGCAACAGGTAAGGACTTATTTGAATTTGATTATTCTATAATGACGAAAACATTATGGATTTCATTAATAGCTGGATTTGTTGTGGCTTTCATGGTGTCCTTAATTGTTATGAAAAAATTTGTTGATTATTTAAAAAAGAAGCCAATGAAAGTATTTGCAGTATATAGAATAGTAGTAGGGATTTTACTTGGAGTATTAGTATTAACTAAGATTATCATCTTAACATAATCATTTTAACATAATAGGAGGAGTAAGTAATATGGATATTTTAGCTGTAAAGAATTTAAGCAAGGTATATGGTAATAAAATAACATTCAGTGCATTGGATAATATAAGTTTCACAATAGAAGAAGGTGAATTTGTAGGGATAATGGGGCCGTCAGGAAGTGGTAAGACAACACTGTTAAATATGATTTCAACAGTAGATAAGCCAACCTCCGGAGAGATAAGAATAAAAGATATAAATCCTTTAACGCTTAAGGGTGATGATCTGGCCTTATTTAGAAGGAGAGAATTAGGATTTGTATTTCAAGATTTCAATTTGCTAGATACTTTAACTATTGGTGAAAATATAGTGCTTCCACTTACATTAGATGGTGTACCAGTAAAAAACCAGGATGCGGAACTTAATAGAATATCAAAGATACTTGTAATAGAAAAACTAATTAACAAGAGAACTTTTGAAATATCAGGTGGAGAAGCTCAAAGGACATCTATTGCAAGGGCATTAATACATAATCCTACGCTGATACTCGCTGATGAGCCAACTGGTAACTTGGATTCAAAAGCTGCTAAAAATGTAATGGAATTATTTGAAAAAATAAATAAAGATGAAAAAGTAACTACAATGATGGTAACTCACGATGCATTTTCAGCAAGTTATTGTAATAGAATTCTATTTATAAAAGATGGAACTATATATAATGAAATTTATAAGGGAGATAGCAGAAAACAGTTTTATCAAGAAATTATTGATGTGCTTGCACTAATGGGAGGGGGAAACTAATGAATTTTAGAGAGTTTGCCACTAAAAATGTGTATAGAAATATAAAAGCGTATTTCGCTTACTTTTTAAGTAGTAGCATATCAGCGACCTTACTATTCTCTTTTACTATGATAATAGTTCATCCTGACTTTATGGTGCCTAATCAGCTAAGAAATACACTTTATGTTACAGCCGTAATTGCATACTTGTTTTTATGTTTCTTTGTATTTTACTCAGTAAGCGTCTTTTTAAAAAGTAGATATAAAGAATTTGGAATACTTTATATCATAGGTGCATCAAAAAAACAAATACAGAGGATGATAAGCATTGAAAATATAATAATTAGTTCAGTATCGGGAGTAGTAGGGATAATAGTCGGAATAGTATTTTCGAAAATACTTTTAGCAGCTAGTGGAAAGTTATTAGGATTTAATGCTCTAGGATTTTATATTCCAGTTAAAGCTATGATTATTACCTTAATTGCATTTGTAATGGTAGGAATAGTAATTCCAATATTTTGCTGCTTTATTATAAAAGAAGATATGGTTTTAAGATTACTTAAAGGAACTAAAAAACCCAAATCAGAACCAAAATCATCGGCTATTCTCTCGATTATATGCATATTATTACTTACAATAGGATATTATTTATCAATTACATCGACGGAAAAGACAATAATCTATAGAATAATACCTGTAACAATAATGGTGGTCACAGCAACATACTTATTATTTTCTCAGTTAAGTGTATTTTTATTTAAGTTACTTAAAAAAAATAGAAATTTTTATATGAAAAAAACTACAGTGCTATGGGTATCAGATTTATTATATAGAATTAAGGATAATACAAGAATGCTTTTCTTAATTACAATAACTTCAACCGTTGCCCTTTCATCAATAGGATCAGTATATGCCTATTGGAGAGATAAAGAAAACGAGGTAAATAAAAATTTTCCACAAGCATTTTTCTGTGTTGATACTTATAATAATAAAACTAAAATTGATTATAAAGTCGATTTTATAGAAGATTCATTGAAAAATGAAGAGATAGATTATACTAAGGTTAATGGCGAAATGAAGTTTGTTATACCTGATGGTGGCAAAGATGAAGTAACTATAATTAAAGAAGAAATTTATAACAAATTAGCAGTAGAATTATCTTTAAATACTATTATTTTAAAAGAAAATGAGACCAGAATAGTCGAAGCTTTAGCTAAAGATGAAAGAGAAAATGTTACTTTAGAAAATAAGGAATTAAAGGTTGTTAGTAGCGGTGATGAAGGAGTAATCCCAGCAATTTATGAAAAGGTATATGTGGTTAAAGATGATGTATATGAAAAAATGAAGGGGTCTAAGTGTTACTTTGGAGCACTTAATGTAAATAATTATAAGGATACATTAAGTATAGGTAATAATTGTTATAATAAGTTTGGCGATGATAAAGGTGATAAATATTATAATAATTTTCTGAAAGCATATATATTGGAAAGAACTAAAATAAACTATGGGGTAATTTTGTTTAGCGCAATATTTATAGGACTTATATTTTTTGTAACAACCGCAAGTTTCTTATATAACAAGTGTTACATGGATCTTATAGAGGATAAAAAGAAGTATAAACAATTGAATAAAATAGGATTAACTTATAGTGAAATAAAGAAGGTGTTAAATATTGAGATAGGGGCATTATTTTTACTTCCATATATAATTGCTGTTGTACATTTTTTCTTTGCCATGTGTTCATTAAAATCCGCTTTTGGATTTGAGATAACTGTACCAGCATTACAGGTTGTAGGAATTATGTTGATTGTCCAAATCATATATTTCCTTGTTATAAGAAAAAACTATTTATTAGAGATTAAAAAAAGCTTAGTGTAATTTTATTTTAATTGAATTATCTCGTAATATAGCGCACATTTGTTGTTTGCTGATAATAAGAAAAAAATAGAGAGGTTACAATTACTGGTGTTACATCTCAAGTGTGAAGAGTACTATTTACACAAATATAATACATATGAAGATCTGTCTAATGCAATTGATGAATATATTATATTCTGCAATACCAAGCGTTTACAAAAAGATTAAACGGCCTTAGCCCTTTGAAATTTAGGGGTCAGGCCGCTTGATTAGTTTTTATTATTTCCACTGTCTATTTTATAGGGATCAGTTCAACTTTTGTATTACATTAAAAAACACAGCAGAGCATGAAAACACCGTATTATTCAGGAATGGATTTTATGGTGCTTTTGCTATGAAGGAGTATAAATAAGAAGTCACTGCCTTTTACAGAAAGGCCTTACCTCAACTACATTTATACTAATTTTCTTTTTCACACCAAGGATCACACCCATCTTCAGGACAAGTAACGTGATTATGCTTTTTTTCACGCTTTGACTCAGGAGCATCAGTTTGAATGTAGGTCAATTGTCCTCCTGGATACACTCCATTGTTAGTAACTTTATAATCATCATGATTGTGCATAGGATAAAATTGAGGGAAAAAGTTGTCATTAACAGCTGAAGGTTCATCGCAGATATCTACATAATTGACTGTATTTATATTATTGATGTTGACTGGTTCAGTTGGAATATTAGCTATTGCATTTGGGTCTATATTATTTATTTCATGCATTTGCTTACACAAAGAGGGTATACAATCTTGTCCATTTACAATATAGTTTCTATATTGTGGACGTTTATCTTCGGCTTCTATCAATAGGTCAAACGTTTCTCCTGAACCTATTGTAGCTGTAAAGCCTCTTTCAAGGCCCTCATGTCCTTGTAAAACTAGTGTTTCAGACATCTTTAAGAATGGGCTTGGATTAGCATCCTTACCTATTACTGCAAAATGCCATCCGTGTATATGCCATGGTACGACCTGATAGCCCATATTAATCATTCTAAGCAGGAACATTTCTCCTGTTTTCACATGCACATAGGATTCGTAGTTAATCTGAGATACATCTTTATTACTGCCTGGAGAAGGAGTTAAGGGATGTGGAAGTAAGGTGTCCGGGAAGGCACGACCATTTACAAGCCAAAAGTCAGGTTTAAAATCCACAGGATTAAAATTACCACCGGTTTGAACACTATCATGCCATCTGGTATCTATATCAGAAAGTAACATGATATATTCCTTGTCAAAATAAGAACGTATATCATTGTATGCAAAATTTCTATTTGTAGCAGTTTTAGAAATATGGTGTTGTAGTTTTCCTTTGTATACCCAGCCGCCATTACATAATTTACTTATACCTACCAATTTAAGACTTTTCATGGACGGATAGACAACCAGGGCTCCGTACATACCCATCTGAACATGCTCAGATGCCTCAACATGACAGTGATACATATAGGTTCCGGGATGTTCCGTATCAAAAAGATAAGTTGCCACGGATGGGGCTTTATCAAAATCCATCCACATAGGAACTCCAAAGGATGATTCCGGGAAGCCATCCAGCTGAGTCGCTACATGGGCACCGTGCATATGCACAGTGTGATTATCCATAATACCTGCGGTAGGCATGCCTAAATTTATCAAGGTTATATAAACTCTATCGCCCATTTCCCCCCAGATCATTGGTGAAGGTATGGTAGCAGTTCCTATCAAGGCTTTAAATTTTGGCCAATTAGAGGGCTTTGTCCAATCAAGGTCTTCATTTACTACTTTACCATTAACACTTAACAGCCCACCAACAAAACCAAATACATACACTTTTCTACGCTCAGTTCCTACTGGCGGTAGGTCTGGAGAAGTAGGAAGTTCTATAAACCCATCAGTGGCAACAAGCACATAATGTCTAACACTCATTTTCTTATCACTCCTGTTTATTTATTTTTGATCAATATTGAAAGAAATATAGTAGTTTGTATACAGATCCAGCTCTTTGAAAGATATAATTTCAAATATATAACTGCATCTTTAGTTCATAATATGACAAATATAATAGAATTGATTCTAAATTCAAGTGAATATATTATACTTAATCTAGTATCTAAAGTTACATTTCTTGATCAAAATGCTTTACTTCACCGCTAGGATTAAACTCTTTACTACTCTTACCCTTTTCTTGAATGAATTCTATGAGTTTTTCTATATCATCTGTTTCCATTCTTACTGAAAAAGGTGTAGTAACCGCTAAGCGTAAATTTACCACGTTAAGAAAATATTATTAAAATAACGATAAATCCAGGGGAATATTAAATATACTCGTGTTATTTTAATATTGTTCTCAAAGATGTTACATTAGCTAATATATGCTAATAATATTTTCAATTTTTATCACCTTGAGGTAATGCTCTCATTAGAAAGAATTGTGTGAAAAAAGGAGAAGAAAAGATTATGTCTCAAGGTATAGTTTTTTCTCTTAAGGACATGAAGATATAAAAAAATCAAGAGGAGATATTTTTAAGTAATACAGAACTGAAATTATTCAAATATTTAATTATTAATCCTAAGCAATTTCTAGCAAAGGAGCAGCTTTTAAATGAATTGTGGAATATTGATGGGGATTTTATAGACCCAAATACTATAGCTGTAAATATAAGAAGCTTACAGTAATAGCTGTGATTGGCATCGCTTTTTTGTGGTACATAATAAAATATTTTGTTCGAAAACTAGACAGCTTTTCTTTAGAGGTAGATGAAATAATGAAGGGGAATTATTCTTTCAACATGGTGGATTATGATCAGGGTGTTTTATCTAGGCTTAATTTTCAATTTAGGCAAATGAGTAAGAAACTTGAAATGTGGTGTGATGTTTGATGCTAATAAAAAAAATATATATGCCATAATAAGAAAAGATAGCAAAGTGATTTAGAGGGAAGAATTTTAGTTAAATCATCACCTTTTGAAATGTCGTTAAATATGGATAAAAGTAAAAAAAGATATTTTAGGTAGAATAAAGATAAAATGATAAAATTTGCAGTATAATGAAGATAGAATAAGGTTGAGGACTGCGAGGATTATATTGGAAGAGAAAATATGAGCAAAGAAATGAATTATGAATAAAATAAGGGGCTTAGAAAGCATGAAAAGAGAAAAAATACTAGAAAATTTAAAATTACAAATAAAAATGGGTAATCATATTATTGGGGTAGCTGCAGGTGCAGGAATAACAGCAACGTATGCCAAACAGGGTGGGGCTGATTTTCTTTTGATGTTAAATTCAGGTAGGTTTCGCCAAATGGGGAGGGGCTCACTAGCAGGTTTTTTACCGTTTTGTAATAGCAATGATATGGTAATGGACTTTGCTTCTAAAGAAATAATGCCTTTGGTAACTGACATACCTATTATTTTTGGCCTTAATGCAACAGACCCTACAAAAAACATAAATAGTTACATAGATGAAATAAGGGGCATGGGTTTTTCTGGTATTAATAATTACCCGACAGTTGGACTAATTGACGGTCAATTTAGCGAGGCTCTTAAAGACAATGGACAGCATTATCTAATTGAAGTACAAGCAATAAGAATAGCCCATGAAAAAGATATGTTTACAGTTGCATTTGTGTTTGACGAGGTACAAACAGCTCAGATGATTGATGCTGGAGCTGATATAATTTGTGCACATTTAGGATTAACGGGAGGCGGGTTATTAGGGGCAAAAAAAGTATTCTCTCTGGAAGCTGCAAAGGTTAAAGTGGACAAGATATTTAATAAATGTAATGAATTAAAGCCAGAAGTAATTAAGTTGGTTTATGGTGGCCCTGTAAAGACACCAATTGATATTCAGTATATGTATAGTAGTAATAAAAGCTTAATGGGATATATAGGTGGGTCTGCATTTGAGAGGATTCCATCAGAAAAGGCGATTACAAATATAACAAAAGCCTTCAAAATAGCAGGGCAGCTGAATGAAGAAGATTTAATGATTAAGATGTTGGATGGAGTTTCAAAACACTATGATTATGTTGGATTTGTGCAGGAATACGTTTCTGAAAATTATATGAATGATATTTCGTTTTTAGATTTAGCTACAGTAGCGCATGTATCTAGGAGTTATTTAAGCAGTCTATTCAAAAAGAAAATTGGTTGCAGTTTTCCACAGTATATAGTTAAATTCCGTATAAATAAAGCAGTAGAAATTTTAGAAAGAGAAAATATCCAGTTATCAGAGTTAGCATCATTAGTTGGTTATCATGATTATTCACAATTTAGCAAAATGTTTAAAAAGTACAAGGGATTGTCTCCCAAACAATATAAAGCTAAAAATAATACATAAGCACAAAAACATAAGACATAAAAGCGTTTACGGTAAGAAGCTATGGCAGTATGATTAATTTAGAGTTGTATAGGGGGTTAAAAATTGAAAACAATTGCAATTGCAGGAACATTTGATACTAAAGGTGATGAGTATTTATATGTAAAAGAATTGATTGAAGGTTTGGGGTTAAGTACTTTTACGATTCACACAGGAGTGTTTAAGCCAACATTTAAACCTGATGTATCAAACAATGAAGTAGCAGAGATAGCAGGCGTAGACATTAAAACTCTCGTTGATAAAAAGGACAGAGCATTAGCAACAGAAATATTATCAAAAGGTATGGAAAAATTAGCACCTAAATTATACAAAGAAGGTAAATTTGATGGAATAATATCCCTTGGAGGTAGTGGA
Organism: Clostridium sp. CM041; assembly: GCF_055081035.1. Taxonomy (NCBI): domain Bacteria; kingdom Bacillati; phylum Bacillota; class Clostridia; order Eubacteriales; family Clostridiaceae; genus Clostridium; species Clostridium sp. CM041. The sequence goes on along the minus strand of NZ_CM143648.1, from coordinate 632,625 downwards.
GGAACTTCACTAGTAACACCAGCAATGAGGGCACTTCCTATTGGGGTGCCAAAAGTTATGGTATCGACAGTAGCATCGGGAAATACTGCTCCATATGTAGGAACAAGTGATATTGTTATGATGCCATCTGTAGTAGATGTTTCAGGGCTTAATTCAATTTCAACTAAGATTTTTGCAAATGCAGTATTTGCAATAGCAGGTATGGTTAAATTTGAAAACATAAAAGTGGTAGAGAAAAAAAAATTAATTGCTGCAACTATGTTTGGCGTAACAACTCCATGTGTAACGGCAGCCAGAAAATATCTTGAGGATAGAGGATATGAAGTGCTTGTGTTCCATGCAACAGGTATAGGTGGACAGTCGATGGAAGCACTTATTGAGGCTGGATTTATTGAAGGAGTTTTAGATCTTACAACAACAGAGTGGGCAGATGAAGTTATCGGTGGAGTTTTGAATGCAGGGGAACATCGTTTAGAAGCCGCAAGTAAAAATCATGTTCCACAAGTTGTATCAGTAGGTGCACTTGATATGTGCAACTTTGGGACATACGATACAGTACCAAAAAAGTTTGAGGGACGTAATTTTTATAAGCACAATCCGACAGTGACACTTATGAGAACAAATGTAGCAGAAAATGAAGCAATCGGGAAAAAGCTTGTTGAGAAATTAAATATGGCAAAAGAGAAAACTGCTTTATTTTTACCACTAAGAGGCATATCGGGCATTGATGTAGAAGGTCAAGAGTTCTATGGTGTAGAAGAAGATAAGATGCTATTTGACACCTTAAGAAATGGTGTGAACAAAAACATTGTAGAAGTAATTGAAATGGATTGTGAGATTAACAATGCAGTATTTGCAGAAGTAGCAGCACAAAAATTAATAGATTTAATGAGTAAGTAGGATATAATGTTCGGATATATTAGTGTAGTAATAGGATTTTAGGTAATAATCCCAAAATTGAAAAACTAGTGACCAAAATTCAAACTATTTAAGGAGGATTTGGAAATGAATAAAATGACGAGAAAAGAAATTATTATAAAGTTTAAGGATGAAGTTAAAAATGGAAAGATACTATTAGGAGTAGGAGCGGGTACAGGTATTACTGCTAAAAGCAGCGAAGCTGGCGGAGCTGATATGCTAATTATATATAATTCTGGAAGATATAGAATGGCAGGCCGCGGATCACTTGCAGGATTATTATCTTATGGTGATGCAAATCAAATTGTGGTTGAGATGGGTTCAGAAGTATTACCTGTTGTAAAACATACACCCGTTTTAGCGGGGGTATGTGGTACTGATCCTTTTAGAGTTATGGAAATATATTTAAAACAACTAAAGGATCAAGGGTTTAATGGAGTTCAAAATTTCCCAACAGTAGGTTTAATTGATGGCGTATTCAGACAAAATTTAGAGGAAACAGGTATGGGATATGGATTAGAAGTAGAAATGATTAGAACAGCACATGAATTAGACATGCTTACGACTCCTTATGTATTTAATCCAGATCAAGCAAAAGCTATGGCAGCAGCAGGAGCAGATATCTTAGTCGCACATATGGGTTTGACTACCAAAGGTACAATTGGAGCAAAAACAGCTCTTACATTAGATGATTGTGTTAAGAAGATTGAAGCTATTATTAAAGCGGGTAGAGAAGTTAATCCAGATATTATGGTAATTTGTCACGGTGGACCGATTGCAGAACCAGAAGATGCTACATACGTAATTGAAAGAACAGAAGGGATAGATGGTTTCTTTGGTGCATCAAGTATTGAAAGATTTGCAGCTGAGAAAGGTATTAAAGAACAGACAGTATTATTTAAATCGATAGCAAAATAAATTATTAAGATTATACTTTAAAGGGAAAAGAAAGGGTTATGAGGTGCAAGATGCTTATTAAACAACCTATGGAAAGTTTAATGGAACAACAAAGTGTAACAGATGAAATTATGAAATATAAAGAATTATTAGATGAACGAATTATAACAGAAGAAGAATTTTTTATTAAGGAAAAAGAATTATTAAGAAAAATAATAAAATAAATATGGAATAATAAGAAGCTTAAAAATTGGCTTCTTTTTTATTACGTAATATAGTAGTTTAATTTATTGTAATTAATTGGGTTTAGGCTGTTAACAAAAATTAGAAAAGCATAAGTATAGTTTAAGACTCATGCTTTTCTAATTTTAACTACTACATACTTATTAATTTTTCCTGCATTTATTTCTTATCCATATTCTCAATCTTATTCATTTTATCCATCATTTTCATAGTATTCATTTGTATCCCTATGTGTTAAGATAGTTGTCGTAGAGATAAATATAGTATACTATACAGTAGAGGCTTTACGAGAGGAGAAATATATCATGGTTAGTAAAATTGGGTACCCTGAAGAAATAAGAAAAGAAGTACTTGCAAGAGTAACAGGATCCGAAAAAGAAAGTATAACTAAAGTTTCGCTAGATAAAAAGATAAATAAAGGTACAATTTATAAATGGATTAAAGATGCTGAAAAAAAAGAGGGAATAAAGATTTTAAAACAAAATGGAGATTGGACATCAGAGGAAAAATTTCATATGGTTCTTGAGGCAGCCACTTTAACTGAGCAAGAACTTGGTGAATATTGCAGAAGAAAAGGTACCCACAAAGATGATATAAAAGCCTGGAAATCACAATGTATTAATGCAAACAGTGGTAGCATAGAAGATCCTAAAAAATTAAAAACTGAACTAAAAGAAGAAAAAGATAAAGTCAGAAAAATTGAAAAAGAACTTAGATTCAAAGAAAAAGCTTTAGCCGAAACAGCGGCACTTTTAGTACTAAGAAAAAACGTCCATGCGATTTGGGGGGACCAAGAGGAAGACTAATCAGTGCCTCAGATCGCATTAAAGCTTTAAAACTGATTAATGAAGCGGTGCAAGCTGGTGCTCGGGTGAGCCCATGCTGCAACGAAGTTGGAATATCAACTAGGACCTATGAACGATGGTCGCTAACGCCAGAATCCACGGAAGATAAACGTCCCATAGTACATAGGAATCCCCCTAAAAACAAGCTTAGTGATGAAGAAAGAGCTGTGATTCTACAGGTTATAAATAGCCACGAGTATGCTGATTTAGTACCTGCACAAATAGTTCCAAAGCTTGCTGATCAGGGAATTTACATTGCTTCAGAATCTACGATTCACAGAATACTTAGAGAAGAAAAACAAAACACTCATAGATTTAAGACGAAGGCTCCTGTAAAAAGGGTTCCGCCTACCCACATAGCAACCGCACAAAACCAAGTTTGGACGTGGGACATAACCTGGCTCGACGGCTCTGTGAAAGGTCTATACTTTAAGCTATACCTGATACTAGATATGTTCAGCCGTATGATTGTTGGTTATGAAGTTTGGGAAACAGAGAATGCAGAGTATGCCCAACTCCTTGTTAAACGCGCCATTCTTTCTCAGAAAATATCAGGTAAGCCTCTTATACTTCACTCTGATAATGGAAGTCCTATGAAAGCTGCAACTTTCCTTGCTACATTAGAAAAACTAGGGGTTCAGAGTTCCTTTTCAAGGCCTAGAGTGAGCAATGACAACCCTTACTCGGAATCATTATTCAAAACAATGAAATATGTACCTTCATTCCCTAATGCTGGTTTTGTAAGCATTGCTGACGCAAGAGAATGGGTGGCTAGGTTTGTTTACTGGTACAACCATGTTCATATGCATAGTGGCATCAAATATTTGACCCCATACCAGCGCCACTATAGTTTAGATAAAAATATCATAGAGAATAGAAAAAAAGTGTATGAAATGGCAAAGAGGAATCATCCTGAAAGGTGGAGTAGGGAAATCAGAAATTGGGATTTGCCAAAATATGTGGCATTAAATCCGATAAAGGAAGAAGAGCTTGTTTGTATAGAGAAGGCATCTTCATAAAAAGGTTAAAAATAAAAATTACGACAACTATGTTGACGAACTCCGGTATAGTTATATACATTTGCATCATGATATGCATGTGCATCATTTGCATATGCTCAGGCATAGTCATAGGCATAGTACTGTTAGATATAGGCATAATGGGCATAGGAATATTGGGCATATTGGGCATGTTTGGCATATTAGGCATAGGTGCAGGTGCCATCCTCCACGGCATCATGGGTTCTTCCATATTGTACATTTGATTCATATTGTTCCTCCAAAAATTATTATGTTACCCTATTATATATATTCAAATGAAGTCAAAATGTGTTTGTATGATAGAAAAATATAAGTAGGAATTTATAGAAGAAGCTCGGGTGCATTTAATTTAAGCTCTGAGTTTTGATTTTCACTTTGCACTGCACCTGTAAGTTGGGTATTTTTGCCCATGATGATAGGTTTGCTTACTGTTCTACATTCAAAGCTTTAGCCGCTGGTGCTGTTTTAAAACAAGATTCATTAGAGCAGCTTAAACAAGTAGTTAAATATAACAAAGAAGATGTTCTTTCTTATGCTCCAATTACAAAAGATAACATTGATAAAGGCATGACCATTGAAGAAATTTGCAATGCAGCATTACGGTTTAGTGATAATACAGCTGTAAACCTTTTATTTGATCATATAGGTGGACCTAATGGTTTTAAATCAGCACTTAATCAATTAGGGGATAACGTTACGCAACCTACACGTATAGAACCAGATCTAAACGAAGCCATACCTGAAGATATTAGGGACACTAGCACACCAAGACAATTGGCAACTGATTTACAAGCATACACAACTGGAGATATATTAACAGACGATAAGAAAAAAATTCTTATTGATTGGATGACATGTAATGCAACAGGTAATACACTAATTCGTGCAGGAGCACCAGAGGGCTGGGTAGTTATCATCGGAATATTTAGGGTAGTGTCAATGATAGTGGTGTTTGTAAAGTATAAAACATTTGGGATACTTCATACTTATGGGAATAAAATTACAGGGCTTGTGCTATTTACATTCCCACTATCACTTGCTTTTTCCCAATCAGATGTTCTGATGTATATAATTTGTATGGTTGCAAGTGCCGCTGCTTTTGAAGAATTATTCATTCATCTATTATCAAATGAATTGCAAGCAAATAAGAAAAGTATATTCTTTAAGTGATAATAATTCTAGTTCTGGACAGGAATTTATTAAATCCACAGGTGCCAGCTTTGATAACTCTGAATATGAGATGTTTTTAAGAAATAAATTAAAACAAAATACAATAGCGCGTGATGTAGTTTTAAGAAAAACTACAAATAAAGATGCAAAAGAAATTGCAGTGCAGGATTATATATATTCAAATGTGGAATTCAAAGAAGAGGATATTTGTATGTTTGAGGAAGAAGAAAAATGTGGCGCAATTACTTATATAGCAGAAATTAATAATAAAACATAGGAAAAGTTCGTTTAGAAATATGTGATGGTGTAGGAGGTATTTATGGATTTGGTGTGCTCCCAGAACACCGTGGGAATGGTTATGGGAGAGACATTTTACTCTCATCAATAGAAAAATTGAAAGAGAAAAACTCAAAGAATATTATGCTTCAAGTGTCTGTAAAAAACAAAAATGCTTTAAAAAAGTCCTGCCGAAAGACCTTTACCGACTTTACACTCTCACCACGTTATAACAGTAAAAAAGATATTAAGAAGTGGATACTATATTCAAAATGTATGGCAAATGGTTATTCTATAAGAAAATGTGCAGAGCTAGTTGGAATAAGCATACCTACATCATTCTTTTGGAGATATAATTTTTAGATGCTATCAGAGTCTACATGGGTGTGGGTAATGTCGGTGGTGTAATTGAAGTGGACAAACTTTTTTTAGAGAATCGTTTAAAGGTAACCACAAGAAAAGCAAGACTTTTATCATGCCCCGAAAAGCTCATATGCGAGGGGTTGAGGGTAATAGAGGTAGTAATTTGTGCTATTGATAGAACTGGAAATATTATAACAGAACTAATTTGTAAGGCTAGAATAAAGCACACAGACTTAGAAAGGCTTTTTAAAGACAGAATTGAGGATGAATCTATTCTGTGTACTGATTCACATAAGAGGCATATTAAATTTGCTCAAAATTAAAATGTTGAACTACAACAGATTAAACGTGGTAAGCGCAAGGAAGGCATATATCATATACAGCATATTAATGCGTTCCATAGCAAATTAAAAGAGTGGATGTATCAGTTTCATAGTGTTGCAACAAAATATCTTGCTAATTACATGTACTGGTTTAAGTGGTTAGAGTTCTTTAAAACAGAGAAGGATACTGAAAAAAGCAAACATTTATTAGTTCAATCACATACATCTCATTCTGATACAAAGTTAAAGGATTTTAAAATTAGGGAAGCGATTTATATGCAATAATGTTAAATATTTGAAATATATACTTAATTATTGTATAATATAATAAAGACATAATGATTTAATAAATTGAAAGGAGTAGTTGTTTATGAAAATTTTTAATAAAACATATTTGGGTATTATTTTAGGCACTATTGTAGGAATTATAAATGTTTTACCGATGATATTGCAAAAGGTAGCTTGGGATGCTAATATATCAACTTTCTTGACTTGGGTTATAGTGGGCTTCTTTATTTCAACAACAAAGTTGGGATTCCATGGAGTTATAAAAGGAATTATTATTTCTATACTTATATTTATCCCCTCAACTATTTTTGTAATAGAATCTAATTTAACAGGAGCAATTTGGACTATGGTAATGACATTGATTTTCGGTGGTTTATTAGGGTATTTAATTGATAAACTTGAAAAACAACAATTCGTGAATTTGTAAAATATTGATTAAAGGAATCCTAAAATGGATTCCTTTAAAATTGGCATATTATCAACACTATGATTAAACATAGCCTAATATTTATATAAAAGCAATTTAGATAAGCTTAACTCCCCGATTATAAAAATACAAAATGAAAGTTTTTTAGGTAAGGATTTAGATTTATATAAAAAAAGAGTCAAGTTGACTTCGCCAATATTTTACATAAACAAAAAATTTCCTCCAGCTTTTATATTATGTGAAGGTGAAAGGATGTGTATGTTAGTGAATTTGGGAACAGCATTGATACATGGATTAATTTGGGCACTTATGTGGAGCAGTACGGTTACATTTATTGAAATAAAGTGGCCTCATTTATTTCTACAAGATTATCCGAAAGAACTACAGGAGGTTATTAATCTTCCTCCATTTACAAACAAAAAAGCTGCATATATGTTTGAAACAATAACGATGCTTTTAATTGTAGCTTTTATATTTTGGAGTGGCATATATACATATCATGAAAATCAAGTAAGTTATTGGATAATCTTTTGCCATATACTTATAGTCTGCCTGTGTTGGAATATATTTGATTTAATCGTGATGGACTGGCTTATTTTTTGCACTTGGCAGCCGAAGTTTATTGTACTTCCTGGGAGTGAGGGAAATAAAGCGTACAAAGATTATAAATTCCATTTTATCGGTTTCTTAAAGGGAAGTGTAATATCAGTAATTGGGTCGATTGTTATTTCAGGGATATGTTTTGTGATTTTAAAGTATTTAATATGGTAAGAGCATGAGCATAATGTGTGGTCATTTTAAGTCCGATTTTTATAAAGTTCAGCATAAACAACTACAAGAATTCTTGAAAGAATAATGGGGGTATGTCAACTTGTATTCTTATAGGAAGTAAGGCTAATTTATATTTTAAGAGGTGATGCAGTGAAGACAATAGCAAATTATATATCAATTGCGAGAATATTTTTTTCCATTACATTGCTTGTGGCAAAACCATTAAGTATAGTGTTCTTCGCAATCTATCTCGTTTGTGGAATTAGCGATGTTTTTGATGGATACATAGCAAGAAAAACAGATACCGCAAGTAAATTGGGTGAAAAACTTGACTCTGTTGCAGATTTGATAATGGTTGTGATACTGACAATTGTGCTATATCCAATTATTAATTCAATTATTAATTCAATTATAAATCCAACAGTTCAAATCATTGTTTGGGTAGTTATCATCGGAATAGTTAGAGTAGTGTCAATGATAGTGGTGTTTGTAAAGTATAAAACATTTGGGATACTTCATACTTATGGGAATAAAATTACAGGGCTTGTGCTATTTGCATTCCCACTATCACTTGCTTTTTCCCAATCAGATGTGCTGATGTATATAATTTGTATGGTTGCAAGTGCCGCTGCTTTTGAAGAATTATTCATTCATCTATTATCAAATGAATTGCAAGCAAATAAGAAAAGTATATTCTTAAAATGAGCATTATCCATATCAATTAACAGTTAAGACAAATAATTCTTAAGGTTCGTCATAAACAACTGTAAGAGAAAAGGATGGTGCAAATATATAGTATTAACTATTACTAATAAATAATAAAAAGGGGTTAGATATAGATTATGGGTGAAATAAAAAGTCCCTATATAAGATTAAGAGAAAGATTAAATAAAAATGACTATGAAGATATATATGCTCTTCAAGGAATTTGTTTAGAAATGGATAGAGTAAAACTAAAATTAGAGATTGATTATAAGCTAAGCAGGGCAGAAGGAAAAATTGATACTTTAAGCAAAATTAATGAATTCATGTATTATGATGGAGATGAGCTTATAGGTTATGCTGGTATATGTAACTTTGGGGGAGCTGTACTAGAAGTAAATGGTATGGTGCACCCCGGGTATAGAAGAATGGGTGTATTTAAAAGGTTATTTTCTTTAGTTAAAGATGAATGGAGAAGAGGCGATGCAACAAAAATGCTTTTGCTAAGTGATAATAATTCTAGTTCTGGACAGGAATTTATTAAATCCACAGGTGCCAGCTTTGATAACTCTGAATATGAGATGTTTTTAAGAAATAAATTAAAACAAAATACAATAGCGCATGATGTAGTTTTAAGAAAAACTACAAATAAGGATGCAAAAGAAATTGCAGTGCAGGATCATATATATTCAAATGTGGAATTAAAAGAAGAGGATATTTGTATGTTTGAGGAAGAAGAAAAATGTGGCGCAATTACTTATATAGCAGAAATTAATAATAAAATCATAGGAAAAGTTCGTTTAGAAATATGTGATGGTGTAGGTGGTATTTATGGATTTGGTGTGCTTCCAGAATACCGTGGGAATGGTTATGGAAGAGACATTTTACTCTTATCAATAGAAAAATTGAAAGAGAAAAACTCAAAGGATATTATGCTCCAAGTGTCTGTAAAAAACAAAAATGCTTTAAATCTTTATAAATCTTGTGGCTTTGAAGAGACTTATACTATGGATTACTATGAAATAAGTAAGTAAATATTGCATTTATGCAAAAATATTCTTAGATGTACTACTATCGGAATGCTATGAAAGTAAAACACTAATCATAAACACAAACATTGAATTGTTCGGTTTTATAGTTATGACGCTTAATAAGAATGATATGTTTAATTAAATACGAGTAAATTAAAGTAGGGGTTAAAATGAAGAAGGTTAATAGAAATTTAAAAATCGTAGCAGTATCTTTTGTAAATATTATCTTAGCTGCATTTGTATGGTATGTAATAACACTTATTAGTAGAAAATTTGGGCTTAAATTGCTTGAAAATAATTTTATAAATTATAGTGGCTTAGAAATTAGTATATTAATCGGCCAGTATTTTGTTATTAAAAAGTACAATAATGGCAGAGTTAGTTTTGATTTTATTGACATGAAGTTTAAACAAAATAGTTTTAAACAGTTATTTATAGGTATTGGCATAGGAACGCTAATGTATTTCGCTAGGGTGTTGATTTTGAGTGTAATAAAAATTGTAAAATTCAAAGGTATAGGGTTTATGTTCTACCCTACAAATGAAATTATTGTAGCTATTATTAGTGCATTCGTGACTTGTGCAATAGTCGGTTTTACTGAAGAAATATTATATAGGGGTATTATTTTAAAGCATTTAATGCAATTTAAAGGGAAAGTCGTTGCTCTGATAATAAGCTCATTAATTTTCACAATATTTCATACGCAGTATTATCAACAATTTCATGCCCTATTTGTTGTGTTTATTATGGGAATTCTATTGGGGTATTTGTATATAATAACAGAATCTTTATATTTGCCTATAGGGTTACATTTCGTAGTAGATTTTTATAGTTTCATAACAGGTGAATCTAACAATTTTTTACTTTTCGATATAAAAATTAGTAACTTGGTTTTCAGTTTATATTTTGATTATGTAACAATTATTGTAATTATAATACTGATTTTAATTTTAGCAGTGTATAAATTTAAACATAAAAAATTAAGTGCCAATACTTAAAAACAAGCTTAGGATTTATTATAAACGCTTATTTTTTTTATAGGTCGTGAGTAGAAATTACTGGACAGTAAAATTAATAGGGATTTCTGAATATCAATATGGCTTTATTTTTTAACACCATACTAATGGATTTAGATAATTCGTCAATCGTAAATCCATAATACCTAAACATTTGTAGAAAATTGAGAAGATTATTTTTATTGGGAGGTAATAACTTGAAAAAAGTAAGAGTTATAAAAATATTAATCTCAGCAATAGTTATTACATTATCGCTTTTAGGTTTATTTAATATCATTAATATAAAAATTATAATACCAATTGCATTACTATTATTAGGTATCTTGAGCATATTAAATGGGTATGACTCATATATTAATAACAAAAAAGGAGAATCAATTTTGTTAATTCTAAGTGGAGTATTCGTAATCTTTGTTTCTGTAATTATAACATTTTTTTAGTAAATTTAGGATTAGTAAGATAAGTTATACGATAAAGAGCGTGGTATGATTTGAATAAATATATACAACCCACAAGCATTTGCTGAAATGATAGGTATTTCGGTAAGAACATTACAAAGATGGGATAACGATAAGAAATTAATAGCTTTTAGAAATCCTTCTAATAGAAGATATTATACCCATAACCAATATGCTTAATATATGGGAAAATAATTCAAGATAAAGACATCAAAAAAACCATTATTTATACAAGGGTTTCGAGTAGTGGTCAGAAAGATGATTTAAAAAATCAAGTTGCTACTCTTAAAGAATTTGCCAATGCTAGAGGTATCATAATTGATGAGGTATTTGAGGATATTGGAAGTGGACTTAATTAGTTAAAAGTAACTAGTGGAACTGTAGGTTTTAAAGCAGGTAGGTACTATGTTTCTGTTTTAATTAATGTTCAAGGTACTAATGATTATGCAAGCTCTAATAATCAAGGAATAGGAATAGATTTAGGAATAAAAGACTTGGCAATAGTCAACACAATGAAGCTACCATTTAAACATATAAATAAAACCAAAGAAGTTAAAAAGAGAACACATTAAACTTTCAAGGAAATATGAGAGTTTAAAGGTAAGAAATAAAAAAATAAATATAAAAGGAGGAACTGCTACCAGGCAAAATATATCCGAACAAATAGTTATGGTACAAAAACTTCATCAGAAACTTTCTTATATTAGAAACAATTATGTTAATCAAGTAGTTAATAAGATAGTAAAAACCAAACCGTCTTATATAATAATTGAAGATTTAAACGTAAAAGGAATGATGAAGAATAAGCATTTGGCAAAGGCAATAGCACAACAAAATTTTTATGGCTTTAGAGTTAAACTTACTTTCAAATGTAAGATTAACAATATAGAATTAAGAATTGTTGATAGATGGTATCCATCAAGTACAACGTGTTAAGGAAGATTTAAAACTTTCAGACAGAGAGTATGTATGTCCAGTATGTGGACTTATAATTGATAGGGATAAAAATGCTAGTATAAACCTTGCAAATGCTAAAACATACAAAGTAGCATAACCAAGCTATTGTATATATGTACCGATGGCTAGTCGGGAATTTACGCCTTTGGAGTGTTATATCAAATGTTAGTAGTATAGTTTGCTATATGAGGACAGACACGTTGAAAAAGGAATTTTCTTGGTATGGGGATAATTGTCCATATTTTAAGTAGCAGTGAATAGAAGGAATGAAACTAATATTAAAATATATAAAAAAATATAAACCGCTTCTAGTGCTGAATATAATATCCGTTTTTGGATTTGTATTAGTGGAATTAGGAATTCCAACAATAATGGCTAGAGTGATTGACACAGGAATAGCTAATAAGGATATAGAATACACAAAGCATATGGGTATTGTAATTGTAGGAATATCTATAGTTGGAGCCATGGGTACAATATTATTAGGATACTGTTCTTCAAAAATCTCTACTAGTATGATTAGAGATTTAAGAAACGATATTTTTAAAAAATCTCAGGAATTTTCACATAGTGAATATGATAAGTTTGGGATATCGTCAATGATAACCAGAACAACCAATGATGTTTTTCAATTACAACAATTTACAAATACATTATTAAGAGTAGCATTCCTTGCACCGGTTATGTTTATTGTAAGTTTGGTAATGATTATAAGAACGAGCTTACATTTGTCTGTAGTATTAGCGATAACGGTACCATTCATAGTGCTTGGGGTAATTATTATATCTAAGATATCTTATCCAATATCAGAAAAGCAACAGAAAAAATTAGATAAATTAAATAGAATATCAAGAGAAAATTTAACTGGAGCGAGAGTAATTAGGGCATTTGGTAACGATGATCATGAAAACCAAAGATTTGAAGAAATTAACAATGAGTATACAAATCTATCTAAGAAGTTATATAAGCTTATGGCAATTTCTCAGCCAACTTTCTTTTTCTTGTTGAATTTAGCAGTGCTCGCTATTTTTTGGATTTCTAGCAAAATGATAAATGCAGGAACGCTACAAGTTGGACAACTGGTAGCATTTATAGAATATTTGTTTCATGCAATGTTCTCAATTATGCTTTTTTCAATGATGTTTATCATGTATCCAAAAGCACAAATTTCAGCTAATAGAATTAACGAGATATTAGCTGAAGAGCCTATTATTAAAAATCCTAAATATGGTGTTAAAAATACGGCTATTAGGGGGATTGTGGAGTTTGATAATGTTACCTTTATTTATCCAGATGGAGAGATTCCAGTTTTAAGTGATATATCCTTTACAGCAGTAAAAGGAGAAAAAGTTGCATTTATAGGAAGTACAGGCAGTGGGAAAAGTACGTTAATTAATTTAATTCCAAGATTTTATGATGTTACAAAGGGTAGCATAAAGATAGATGGCGTAGATGTGAGAGAATATGATTTAAAAGCACTACGTGAAAAAATGGGGTTTATACCTCAGAAAACATTGTTGTTTACTGGCAGTATAGGCACTAATATTAAATTTGGTAAAGCTGCTGCAGATAAACAAGAACTTGAACATTCGGCTAAGGTAGCCCAGGCTTATGATTTTATTAATAGTAAACATAAAAAATTTGAAGAATTAATAAGTGAAGGTGGATCTAATATGTCAGGAGGTCAAAAGCAAAGATTATCTATTGCAAGAGCATTAGTTAGAAAGCCTGAAATTTATATTTTTGATGATAGTTTTTCCGCTTTAGATTTTAAAACAGATGCAATGCTTAGAGAAAAGTTAAAGGACGAAACTAGAGATTCCGTAGTTTTAATGGTTGCACAACGGATAGGATCCATAATTGATGCTAATAAGATTATAGTATTGAATGAAGGCGAGATAGTAGGAATAGGAACTCATAAAGAATTACTAAAAACCTGCGAAATCTATTATGAAATTGCATCATCTCAACTTACAAAGGAGGAACTGGAACAATGAAAAAGTTAACGGATAATATAAGAAAAATTTCTCCCTTCGTAAAACCATATAGGAGAGCACTGATTGGCGCAATTTTATTTATAGTAGTAGCGTCTATTTTTACTGCTATTGCTCCAAAAATAGAGGGATTAATTACAACTAGTCTTGCCAAAGATGTTGTGAATATAGCAAAAGGTATAAAAGGAGCTTCAGTTAACTTTAATTATATTTTAAGGGTATTGGTAATATTGGCTTTTATTTATATATTTGGAACATTATCAACATATGCAGCAAGTTTGTTGTTAACTAATTCTATTCAAAACACTATGGAAGATTTAAGAAATGCTGTACAAGGTAAAATTAGAAAATTACCTATAAGTTATTTTGATAAAAATAGCTATGGGGATATGCTGAGCCGCATAACAAATGATATAGATACTATCTCTAATGCACTTCAACAGAGTTTTAGCCAAGTTATAAATTCAATATTGGCAATAACTCTAGCTATTGCGATGATGTTTACAATTAATATAAAACTTGCATTGGTAGCTATACTTATAATACCGATAAGTTATTTAGTGTCAAAATTTATAGTAAGTAAATCACAAAATTTATTTTATAGACAGCAAAATGTTTTGGGGGAATTAAATGGTAAAGTGCAAGAAATATATACTGGTTTTAACGAAATAAAGCTGTATGGAAAGCAAGAAGATGCTATAAAAGATTTTGAAAATATTAATGAAGAACTTTTTAATACTGGATTTAAGGCGCAATTTATATCTAGTATAATTTCTCCATTAGTTTCATTGGTAAGTTATTTAGGAATTGCAGCCATTGGAATTCTTGGCGCAACATATGCTATAAATGGAATAATGACAGTGGGTAATCTTCAAGCATCTATTCGTTATATCTGGCAAATAAACCAACCAATTTCTCAAGTAACACAATTATCTGCTGCAATACAATCAGCCTTTGCGGCAATTGAACGTGTATTTGAAATATTAGATGAGAAGGAGGAGATTCCAGATAAAGCCTCTTTTATAAAGCTCGCGAATGTACGTGGAAATGTTACTTTTGAACATGTCAAATTTGGATATAGTGGAGATAAGATTTTAATTGAGGACTTAAACGCAGAGATAAAAAGTGGTCAGATGGTTGCTATTGTAGGTCCAACAGGAGCAGGTAAAACAACATTAATAAATTTATTAATGAGATTTTATGATATTCAAGGGGGAGCTATAAAGATAGATGGAGTGGATACTAGAGATATGAAACGTGAAGATTTACGTTCTATATTCGGTATGGTTCTTCAGGATACTTGGCTATATAATGGAACAATTTATGAAAACATTGAGTATGGTAGATTTGGAGCTACCAAGGAAGAAATTATTGAAGCGGCTAAAATAGCTAACGTACATCACTTTATTAAAACACTTCCAGATGGGTATAACATGTTTCTAAACGAAGAGGCTTCTAACATATCTCAAGGAGAGAAACAACTTTTGACTATAGCAAGAGCTATAATATCAAATCCAGCAATATTAATATTAGATGAAGCAACTAGTTCAGTTGACACTAGATTAGAAATATTACTTCAAAAAGCTATGAGGAATATAATGAAAGGAAGAACTAGCTTTGTTATTGCACATAGACTTTCAACTATTCGTAATGCAGATTTAATATTGGTTATAGATGAAGGAAATATTATAGAACAAGGAACCCATAATGAGTTAATGAAAAAGGGCAGTTTCTATGAAAAACTCTATAATAGTCAGTTTGGGAGTCCGGTAGCAAATTAAACTAATTATTAATGAATATTTAAAGTATCATGGTCGTATTGTATTTTATTGTGTATAAAAAAGTTATATGCAGAAAGGGAGTTTAGTATGTTTGAAGAACTTAACAGGGAACTTATAAATGTCAAAGAAAAATTGTTGAGAAAAAAGAAATTTCAAAGTTCGGTTAACCAGACTAGGGAAGTGTTGCAAAAAGAATTAGATAGAAAGATAGAGCTCGAAAATATTCTTAAAGATGAGGATAAGGATGTCAAAAAACTTGAATCATTAAGTATTACTAGTATATTTTATTCGATACTCGGGAGTAAACATCAACAGCTTGAAAAAGAGAGGCAAGAGTTGCTTTCTGCTAGGTTAAAGTATGATGAGTGTTGTAAATCAGTTTTAGCATTAGAGAGGGAAATTGTATCGTATAAAGCTTCATTAAACAGTCTACTTGGCGTAGAGTGTGAATATGAAACTGTATTGAAGCACAAAAAAGAGTTTATACTGCGATTAAATGATGGTAAATCTCAAAAGTTACTTCAACTTATAGACAACCTAGCTGACCTTGAAGCACAGAAGAAAGAATTGAAGGAAGCAATTGCGTCAGGTGAGGCTGTACAAATTGAACTTGGACGGGTAAAAAATTCTCTTGAAAGCGCTGAAGGCTGGGGAACATGGGATATACTAGGAGGAGGCTTACTTGCAACTGCAGCTAAGCACTCACATATTGATGAAGCTAAGGAATATGCAAATAATACAAAAATTGCATTGATACGATTCCAAAATGAATTATCCGATGTGAATTTAATAATGAATATAGATATAAATATTGGGTCTTTCGAAACATTTGCAGATTATTTTATTGATGGTCTTATATCTGATTGGGTTGTACAATCAAGGATCTGTGAATCATTAGATAGTGTACATCGTGTTGCAAACAATGTAGAAAATGTAATAGGTTCACTGAAAGAAAAGCTCGATAGTATACAAAATGCCTTGCTTTCAACGGAAGAAAATATTAAATTGCTTGTTGAACAAGCGTAAATGTAGATTGAGGAAACATAAAAGTTATTTTGTTTAAA
Source organism: Clostridium sp. CM041 (assembly GCF_055081035.1). Classification (NCBI taxonomy): domain Bacteria; kingdom Bacillati; phylum Bacillota; class Clostridia; order Eubacteriales; family Clostridiaceae; genus Clostridium; species Clostridium sp. CM041. The sequence continues at coordinate 616,061 of NZ_CM143648.1, read as the reverse complement.
GGTAGGCATTAATTAAGGAGGAGTAGATGTTGATATCAGCGCAAACAAATATACACGATGAGGAAGTGGTTTTTTGAATGTATTAATCGCAGAAGATGAAAAGGACATCAGAATCCTTTTAAAGTTAGAGCTTGAGCAGGAGGGATACTCTGTATTTGCTGCAGAGGATGGCATTGAGGCTTTAGAAATCATACGAAACAAAGCAATTGATATTGCTATCCTTGATGTTATGATGCCACGACTGGATGGATTCAATCTGCTACGAAAAATCCGTCAAACAAGTAATCTTCCTGTCATATTTCTAACCGCTAGAGGTGATGATATGGACAAGATTTTAGGACTCGGGATTGGTGCTGATGATTACATAGTAAAGCCGTTTAGCATGCCAGAACTGCTTGCAAGAGTTGGTGCACAGCTTAGGCGAAACCTTGAATACTCGGTGCAAAATACGCACGCATTCTCCAAAATAAAGTATGGCAGCTTGTGCTTGGATAAAGATGCCTGCTGCGTCTATAAAGAGGATGTGCTGGTGGTACTGAATGCAAAAGAATATATGTTGCTTAAGTACCTTATGGAGAATCCGGAAAGGGTTTTTACCAGAAAGCAGTTATACAAGGCAGTATGGGATGAGGATATTTATTGTGACAATAACACCATTATGGTGCATATAAGTCATATCAGAAATAAGATTGAGACTGATCCAAGAAATCCGGAATATGTCAAAACCATTAGGGGTATTGGATATAAGTTTCATAAACAGAGCACGGTTAGCTTATGAACAGAAAAATAGAAAGCAGATTCTTAGCAAACTATGTCCTCATGTTTATTATTTCCATAATGATAGCTCTATTCGCACTTATGCTTTTAGGTTTTACAAACGATGTTATATCCAAGACCCTTGCTAAGAATAATTATACTGCAGAAAGCCTAATGAAGGATGATTATAAAAGGATTGACGTAGAACAGGTTATTTATAATGGCGGCGGTGTACAGGTAATTAACACCGATTATGAAGTTGCATATTCTTTAGGGCTTAACACTATTTCAAAAGGTAAACTTACCACAGCGGAGTTTACTGATTTTTTGATGAAGAGTAAAAGTATTGAAAGACGTTATAGCTATAGTATTAAATATAATTCTAAAAAGCAATTTTGGCTGGTAGTGACGTTTCCAACTTCTATTAGAATTGATTTGAATTTCGTATACAACAAAGAATACAATTCCGTTGATAAACAGGGAGTAGTTGGTGTTATTGTTGCTGTTACCTTACTTTACTTCATACTGCTTGCAATATGCACCGTGATATATTCAAAGCTATCATCTATAAGCATTATAAGCCCATTAAAGAAACTTTGTCACAGTGCTTCTCGATTGAAAGATGGAGATTATTCTTCAAGAGTTGAGCTTAATTTGAAAAATGAGTTTGGAGAATTAGAATATATATTTAACGAAATGGCAGAACAAATTGAACAGGAAATATATCTTAGAAATCAGTCTGAAGAAAACCGTAAAAGGCTTATACTTAATATTTCTCATGATCTTAAAAACCCTCTTGCAAGTATTATGGGTTATGCAGAGTTTAGCTATAACAAACCTGATTTATCAAAAGAAGAATACCGTACATACATGAAAGTAATATGTGAAAACAGCGTAAGAGTAAATAATTTAGTTACTAACCTATTTGAGCTGTCTAAAATGGAAAGTTCGAAATATTTATTGAATAAAACCAGAGTTGATATATGTGAGTATATGAGGGAAGAAATAGGTTTTTTTATAACTACATTTGATAAGGCACAATTTACATATGATTTTGAGATACCAGAAAAAGAAATCTTTATTGACATCGATTTAAAGCAGATGAATAGAGTAATCCAAAATCTTGTTTCTAATACAATAAAATATAATCCCAAAGGAACACTCTTAATGATCAGCTTATTTGAGCAGGGTGATGGAGTCGTTATTATCTTTAAGGATAATGGGATTGGAATGCCTTCAGAAATCGCAAAAGATATATTTAATCCATTTTTTGTGTCAAATAAGAATTGGAAGTATCTGAGAAAACAGACTAAATATTTGTAGAAGGGAGACTAATATGAAATCATTATTTAAAAAAGATACAACTTCTCGTGGGTCAAAAACCAATTTGTTGCTTCAACTACGTTTTCTTTTACCGCTACTCACAGCAGTTATAATCGCTTTGTATATTATTGTTATACGCCCACATCTTATGATTACAATGAAAACTGTCCCTATAGAGTTAGGGTTTGCGTTAATATTGATACTTTCTTTGGTTGTAGCAATAGCAACTCTTTTCATCTCAATTTTGATTGCAGTAATTATTGCTGTTTGTACACGTAAAAAAGCAAGGATAACGCCCTGGCTTTTGAAACTGCGGAGTCAGTTGATTGTAGCAGTAGTATTATTATTTGTGAATGTTGTTTCTATACTATGTAGCCAGTGGATGGCATACACGCCACCTATACTTGGAGATAATGGCAAACCATTAGTGGGTAGTATTGCTACCTTAGAGAAAGTAAGTCTAGGTGGTAGTGATCAGTGGATAACTATTCGTGGAAAAAATAAAAATAATCCGGTGCTACTTTTTCTAGCTGGTGGTCCCGGTGGAACACAGCTAGCCGCAACCAGAGAGCAACTAAAAAAACTTGAAGATAATTATGTGGTTGTTAACTGGGATCAACCAGGGGCGGGTAAGTCAATTAATGCTGTACCTCTTAAATCAATTACCCCTGAGCGATATATTTCTGATGGACATGAGCTAACACAGTACCTGTGCAATAGATTTAAACAAGAAAAGGTATATGTACTTGGTGAGTCGTGGGGGAGTGCACTAGGTATATTGCTTGTGCAATGTTACCCAGAACTATTTTCTGCTTTTATTGGTACTGGTCAGATGGTTGAATTCGTTGAAACCGATGTCCGTATGTATGAACTAGTGCTTAAGATGGCAAAAGATAGCAGAGATATAAAACAAATTGAAAAAATGAAAAATCAAGGCCTGCCACCATACCATGGTAAAGATGTAGTTTGGAAATTTTCTACCCTCTCACAGTACTTGAGTAAACATATGACAAAAAATTCTGAAATTGAGAGAGCAGGATATAATACATTTGGTGAAATTGGAGGTACTGAGTATGGGTTATGCGATAAAGTAAATTATTTTTTTGGTTTAGTTACTACTTTTAATCATGTCTATCCTCAGTTATACAATTTAGATCTACGTAAACAAGCTATAAAGTTAGATGTTCCAGTGTACTTTATGGAAGGTCGTCACGATGTCAACGCGTCACCAGTATTGGTTGAGGATTATTTCAATTCACTAAAAGCCCCTTCTAAAGAGCTCATTTGGTTTGAACACTCAGGGCACGATCCATGGAGAAACGAACCAGACAAGTTTGTTGATTTGATGATAAATTTGATATTGAAGGAAACAAAGATAAAGTAACAGAGTTATTGAAATGGGACTGTTTTCCGTTTCTTGTACTGAGTCTCCACATTATTGATATATCAATGAAGTGGGGACTATGAGTCGTCCCTATTATTATCGTAGTAGCGCCAACATTGCTTGTTTATCTATACTAATTCACATATAAATGGCTTGGACAATTGATTTTAGTGTTGCGTATATATAAACAATGTATGGTCTTTATTTATGAGGAAATTGTTCCAAAGTGTGGTAAATTATGATAATATTACATTAGTTACGACGCAGTTGTATTTTATTATGTATTAAAAGTTATTTGAATTGGGGGAGGATTAAGATGTTTGAAATTAGTGATAAAGAAGAAAAATGGTTTTTTAAACCTCGAAATTATGTAATTGGAAGAGATAGAGTTGAAATTATAACAGACCCTAACACTGATTTTTGGCAAAGAACTTATTATGGATTTAGAAATGATAATGCTCATGTTCTTTATATTACAACAGATGAAAGATATTTTTCATTTACAGTAAAGGCAGAGTTTAATAGTACAGCATTGTTTGACCAATGTGGAGTTGCAATTTATCAAAACAGTGAAAATTGGGTAAAGGCAGGAATAGAATTTCATGACAATAATACTGCATGGCTTGGAAGTGTGGTAACAAATCATGGATATTCTGATTGGGCAACTACGGATATTGGAGCATTTGTAAATTGTATGTGGTATAGATTAAGCAGACGAGAGAGTGATTATTGTCTTGAAAATTCCTTTGATGGTGTAAATTTCAAACAGATGCGGATTTTCCACTTGTTTGAAGGTGAAAAAGAAATTAATATTGGGTTACTTGCATGTTCACCAAGTAAAAATTCTTTTAAGGCTGTTTTTACTGAAATGAAGATAGGGGATTGTTTATGGAAAGAGCATAAATAATAAAATGAGAAAATAACATATGTGTAGGCGTTATGATATTAAGTGCTGTATTATTGTATTCCCATTTGGAACACCAGAAACATTTAGTAAATTAGGGATTAAAAAAACTATCTTAATTATTAGAATTTTAGGATTGATATTATTAATAGGAAGTTTTATTTGCTATAGTAATCCTCAGATATTATTTTAAGTAGTTAGGTTACATGTTTCTTAAATTGTTTAGTAATTGTAAAAAAAGTGAATAAGGGGTTTGACTTTGACAAAAAATATTTTGTTAGAATGCTTGACAAAATATTTTTTGTTAGATATAATTGTAAATATAAGTAATTGCGGAGGTGCTAATTATGAAAATTACAACAGGGCAAGCTGCACGAGGTGAAAATTTTTTTAAAAGACCTATTTTAATAAATAAATTATGGAGAAAAATCGATTCAGCTAGTAGTATTATAATTTCAGCTCCAAGAAGGGTTGGGAAAACATCTTTAATGAGGTATATAGAAGATAACCCAAGGGATAAATATTATATAATCTATGTAATTACGGAGTCTGTTTACAACGAAAATAAGTATTATAAGGAAATTGTAAAGGCCATTTTAAATTGCGATTCAATAAAGAAAAGAGACAAAGTAATAAATTCAATTAAAGATTTAGCTAAAACCATTTTTAAAAGTATTGACGAAGTAGGCATAGACACTGTTAAGTTTACTAAGACTATTGAACTTAATTATTATGAAAAGTTTATAGAAATTATGAGATCTATTGATTTAGAAGGGCACAAATTAATTATAATGATAGATGAATTTGCTCAAACGATAGAAAATATTCAACAAAATGAAGGCACTACATATGCAGTTCATCTTCTTCAAAGTAATAGAGCATTAAGACAAAATAGTGATATAAATAATAAATTTCAATTCATATATACAGGGTCCATAAGCCTCGAGGGTATTGCAAGACGAATGGACTCTTCAAAGTTTATAAATGATCTAGATATTTTAAAAGTCACTCCACTAAGTGAATCAGAGGGGAAAAGTCTTATAAATGAACTACTTAAAGGGCTTGATTTCACAATGGATACCGCTACTATAAATCATATGCTACATGAAATTAAGTGGTTGATTCCTTTTTATATTCAACTTGCTATGGATAAAATTCAGGATATTTATGATGAAGATCAAATATGCTCTATATATAATAAATCGGTTGATATAGCAATTAAACGGATGATAGAGGAAAATAATAAATTTAGCAGTTGGCATGAGAGGCTTAAGGTGTACAAAAATAATGACTATAAGTTTATTATAGAAGTATTAAACATAATAGCTATAACAGAAGCTAAGAAGATAACTTATAACGAAATATATGATTTAGCTGTAAAATATAATCTTTGCGAAACATATAAAGATCTCTTAAATACTATTATTGATGATGGATATATAAATAATGATGAGGAGGAAAAATTATATACATTTACCTCTCCTATATTAAGAATGTGGTGGTGTAAAAAAAATGCAAACTAGTACTTTAAGTTTTTATAATCCCAATAATTTATCGCATCAAGAATTAGTTGATAGATTTGTAATAAGGAAAAAAGAATTTCAAAAGATTTTTAAAGATATAAAAAATTCTGACATGAAATATCCAGAGCAGCATTATATCATAGAAGGTCAAAGAGGATATGGTAAAACAACTTTATTAAAAAGAATATACTTTGAAATAAAAGGAGATAAGCAGCTAAAAGCAAAGTTTATCCCTGTTATATTTCCTGAGGAGCAATACAGTATACGGAGACTGTTTAAACTTTGGGAGGTAACGGCTGCGAATCTTGAAATGGAAAATGATGAGTTTGTAGGGCTTTATGATGAAATGGATAAATATGCAGAGGTAGAAGACTACGAAGATATATGCTTTAAAATACTTGAGCAAAAACTTAAAGAAAAAAATAAAAAATTAATACTATTAATAGATGATACTTTCGGTATTCTAAAGAAGTTTAAAATCTATGAGCAGCAAAAACTTAGAGAAATTCTATTAACCTCTGCTGAAATTCGAATTATAGGAGCATCTTCAGAAGTTTTAGAATTTACTTTTGATTATAGTAATCCCTTCTATAACTTCTTTAATCTGATAAAATTAGAAGGATTAAATTCAGAAGAAACTGTGGAATTTTTTGAAAAGTTAGGTGGAATTTTTAATAAGAAGGGTATAAATGAGATACTTAAAAGTAACAGTGGGAAAATAGAAGCTTTAAGGCGGTTAACAGGTGGGGTGCCAAGAATCATGGCATTACTTTTCGATATTTTAAATGTTGACAACGGACCCGTATTTAAACAATTAGATACATTACTAGATAGAGTAACACCTCTTTATAAACATACAATGGATAGGTTATCTCCAGTGCAACAGGAAATTGTTGATGTTATAGCTTTACGCTTTGATGCCATAACCACAAAAGAAATAGCAGATAAAATAAGAATGCAAAGTAAAGAAGTATCCGCTCAGTTAAATCAATTAGAAAAAAACGGAGTAATAAATAAAACACCTGTAAATAAGAAAAATTATATGTACAAAATAAAAGAACGATTTTTTAACATATGGTATATGATGAGGTTTGGGGGAGAAAAAGAAAAACAGCAGGTGAAATGGCTTGTGGGTTTTTTTGAAAGCTGGTGCAATAAAGAGGACCTAATTAACAAAAGTGAAAAAAATGAAAAAAATGAAAAAAATGAAAATGATTTTAATACCATTTATGTTTTATCTGAAACCTTACTTTCTAATGATCGAATAGAAGAATCCTTAGAAAAAGCTCGCTTATTTTTAAGATCAGCTAATAATACAGATAAATATAATAAATCTATTAATGAATATTTAATTTTTCTAATGGCTAAAAAACAATACAATTCCTTATTTAAAATGTTTAATGAAGCTGAATTTAAGCTAAAGGATAAATTTAAGCCTACTTATTATGCGTTAATGTATTTTATGAAAAATCAAAATGAAAAATTTGAAATTGAGTATAAAAAAGTTGGAAAAGAATTAGAGGAAACTGTTGAAGAGATTATTGAAAAAGTTAAATCATCACCTGCGGTGCTGTAATAGTAAAGAAAGAGACAATTAAATACATACTAATATGATTGATATATAAATAAAACTATTCTACATCGGTATTATTTATGTTACTATTATTACGGTAGTTAAAGTTTAAAACACATAATATATACATAATAAAAAGGGGACCTGGAATCATGATAGACATAACAAAAGTATACCTTCAAAAGAAGTATAAAATAAGTTCAAAAACGCTAAAACTCTATGATATAGCAATACAAGATGTACAAGATGAGTTTAAAATTCTTGATGAAATAAGAGAGTTTAATCAACTTAAGGTTTTGACCGCACTACAAGATGAACGAATTAGCGAATGCCATTTTACAAATTCATCTGGATACGGTTATGGCGATATTGGGAGAGATTCATTAGATAAAGTATATGCAAGAATTTTCAATTGTGAGAGTGCACTCGTTCGGCCGCATTTCGTAAATGGAACACATGCAATTGGAGCGTCCTTATTTGGTAATTTAAGACCTAATGATACCATGATATCGGTATGCGGAACACCTTATGATACACTTCTTAATATAATAGGTATAAATGCTAAGGAGGATATAGGCTCATTAAAAGATTATGGTGTAAAATATAAACAATTAGAATTAAACGATAACTCTAAAGTTGATATTGATTTAATGAAAAAGACACTGATTGAAGATAAGTCAATAAAGCTAATTCATATTCAAAGATCTACTGGATATGGCTGGAGAAAAGCATTATTAATTTCTGAAATAGATGATATTATAAGCGCTGCAAAAGCTATAAATCCAAAGGTTATTTGTTTTGTAGATAATTGTTATGGTGAATTTATTGATGTTACGGAGCCTACAGATGTAGGAGCAGATATAGTTGCTGGATCCCTCATAAAAAATATTGGTGGTGGAATTGCACCTACAGGTGGATATATTGCAGGTAAAGAAGAATATGTACGACAAGCTTCTTACAGACTAACAACTCCTGGAATAGGAGGGGAATGTGGTTCTACGTTTGGAGTTATGCGTTCTTTATATCAAGGACTATTCATAGCACCACATATAGCTATGGAAGCATTGAAGGGCGCTATTTTCTGTGCAAGAATTATGGAACTTGCAGGTTTTGAAGTTCTTCCTAAGTATACTGATAAAAGAAGTGATATAATTCAAGCAATTAAATTTAATGATAAGGAAAAGTTAATTAATTTCTGTAGGGGTATACAAGAGGGGTCTCCCATTGATTCTTTTGTTCAATGTGAACCGTGGGACATGCCAGGATATGAAGATAAGGTTATAATGGCAGCAGGTGCATTTATTCAGGGAGCATCTATAGAATTATCTGCAGACGCTCCAATAAGAGAGCCTTATATAGCATATTTACAGGGTGGATTAACGTTTGATCATGCTAAAATTGGAATACTAATAGCACTTTCAAGAGTTATTTGAACTAGAAAGTAAATATTTATGACTTAATAATAGAATAAAAAAATCCTGCAATTGATATATTCATTGCAGGACTTTTTTGTTACATAAAATCTTTAAAGGTGGATATTTAATACTTTCTGTAAATACCAACAAGTACACCTAAAATTACACAGTCATCAACTATGATAGGGGACATAGTTGAATTTTCAGGCTGAAGCCTTATATGATCTTTTTCCTTGAAAAATCTTTTAATAGTTGCTTCATTATCAATAAGAGCTACAACTATATCGCCATTTTTAGCGGTATTGATTTTCTCAATTATAGCAAGGTCTTTATCCAATATTCCTGCTTCAATCATGCTGCTACCAGAAACTTTAAGCATAAATAGTTCATTATTGGTTTTAGTGAAATTTAAAGGAAGTGTAAATGTATCTTCAACATTTTCAACTGCGAGTATTGGTTTGCCAGCAGTGATTTTCCCTATAATAGGTATATCTATAAGTTCTTTTCTTATGACAGAATCCTTTATTAATTCAATTGCACGAGGCTTGGTAGGGTCTCTACGGATAAATCCTTTTTTTTCTAGTCTTGCTAAATGCCCATGAACAGTCGAAGTAGATCTTAATCCTACGCCATCACATATTTCTCTGACTGAAGGTGGATATCCTTTTAGTTGTACCTGTTTCTTTATAAAGTTATATATTTCACTTTGCTTATCTTTTTTTTCAGTTAACATGTAAACGCCTCCCATTCATAGTATAATTATACCATATAAATGTAATAACATCAAACTTACGTTCTGTTTTATAGTTATTAATAAAAATAAAAAATTATATATTATTATGTATGAATACATAAGTCATTATTAAGGGGTGTTAGTGTTTGATTATTGAAAATATATTTGCTATAATAGTCTATTATGAAAGTATTTGAAATAAATAGATTGGAGTGTTGTATGTCTAAAAATTGTATATTTAATAATAAGAAAATTTGTAATAGTTGTGGAGAATGTGAAGTCTGTGAATTAAATTCAAATAAGAAATGTAATAATTGCGGTAAATGCTTAGAAATGGAAGGTTACGATGTAAAAGCTATAAAAATTGATGAAGTTTTTGAGGATAATGAGATTGAAGGGGTAGAAGAGGTAGACGAAAATATTTGTGACAGGTCTGAAATTAATTTAGCGGAAGAAGTAGATAATGATGAAAATGAAAATGATGAACTACCAAAACTTGAAGATTATGACTCAGTGGTAGCCAGCGATGAATTTTTAAAACTACATAAAGATGAGTTCATACCTGAAAACAATGAGGTTTGGGAATTTATAGATGACATAGACGGGGCAAAAGAGCTACTTGAAAATGAAGATGATAACTCAGGATTACTTCAAGAAGAATTTCCTGGACTTATAAGACTAAAAAAAATATAAGTATTAGAAAGTATATATTACGCATAATGCATTAACCGTATTGCAATACGCGTAATATATACTTTTTTTTATTCATCAGAAAGTGGATTTGACTTAACCGCATTTCTTAATTTATCATTATCTACATGAGTATATATTTGGGTGGTAGATATATTTTCATGGCCTAATATTTCTTGTAGACTTCTAATGTCTACATTTCCATATTTATACATAAGAGTAGCAGATGTATGCCTTAATTTATGAGGAGTATACTTATCTTTATTAAGTCCAGCATTACCTATATATTTTTTTACAATTCTCTCCACAGTGCGTTTATTAATTCTTCCATATTTACCACTTATAAAAAGGGCATCCTTATCTTCAGAATGAATTTTATCTATGTTCATATTTCTAATAGGCAAATATTTATAAATTGATTTCAATGAAGCTTTATTCAAATAAATGGTTCGTTCTTTATTTCCTTTCCCAATAATAGATAATGTATCATCTTTAAAATCGGATATGTTTATACTACAAAGTTCTGACAGCCTGATACCACAATTTAAGAATAATGTAATAATACTATGGTCGCGAATAGAATGCTTATCTCTAGAGCTTGTAGCGTCTAGTAGTGCCTTACTTTCACTTAATGTTAAAAAAACAGGACTTCTTTTACCAAGTTTTGGTGACTCTAAATCTATTGTCGGGTCTATAGTTAGCACTTTAGCCTTAGTGGTTAAATACTTGAATAGGGACTTTATAGATGCAATTTTTCTTGCTTTAGCGTAGTTACCATTAGCCCTATATTTCCCAAGATAGGAGATATAGGCATATAAATCCTGCAATGTAAGAGTTTTTAATGTATCTAAAGTTAGGTCACTAATTATAATGTTCTCAAGAGGCAGAGCATTTTCTGAAGAGACTAGACCTTTGTATATTTTTAAGAACTTTAATAGCAATGATAAATCAGCAGTATAAGCAACAACAGTAGAACTAGAACATCCTTTAATAGTAGATAAATAATTCAGATAATCATTTAGAAACGGTGGGAGTTCATTGTTATAAATAGTATTTATATTCGATTTCATAAGTACCTCCAAAAATCATTATAATGTCGTGAAACTTACATTTCACGACATTATTATACTACAAGAGGGGGAGCAAAATCCTGATTTTTCTAAAATAATAAAAATAAACAAATGTTTTTATTATTTTTATTATTTCCACATGCAATTTGAATTTTATTCTTCGAAAGTTATAGTGAAATCATGGCCTGTGGAGCTACAATATTACCGACTTCAAAAGGAGATTTATACTACCACTGAAATTTTCTATTTGTTAGGTTATGTAACTCTTACTTATAGAATTGGGAGACTTTCCTTCTAAAATGTCGTTAAACTAAAAAAGCTATCAGTTTTGTTTGCATCACTGATAGCTTTTTATAGTATAATTTCTATCCAATACTAAGGATTATACGTTTATAGAAGTTTCTACTCCTAATGCATCTTTATTGGCCTCGATTATTGGTTTTACATATTCATCTATAAATTCTATTACTTGACTTGGAGCTCTACCTACAAATTTAATCGGGTCAATTACAGCAAATATCTCTTCTTTTGACATCCTAAAACTATCATCATTTATTATTCTTTCTATAAGATCATTATTTAAGCCTTCTTCTTTAACGCGTTTTGCTGCAGCCATAGAATGAACTCTAATGTTCTCATGAAGTTCTTGTCTGTCCCCGCCCCTTTTAACAGCTTCCATAAGGATATTTTCTGTAGCCATAAATGGAAGCTCGTGGTTTACATGAGCAGTAATTACTTTTTCATATACTACCATATTTCCAGCTATATTCATATACAAATTTAATACTCCATCAAGTGCTAAGAAAGCTTCAGCTACGGATATTCTCTTATTAGCTGAATCATCTAATGTTCTTTCAAACCATTGTGTTGCAGCTGTTATAGCAGGATTTAATGAATTCACTATAATATATCTTGATAAAGAGCTAATTCGCTCAGAACGCATAGGGTTTCTTTTGTATGCCATTGCAGAGGATCCAATTTGATTTTTTTCAAAAGGCTCTTCCACTTCTTTCATGCTTTGAAGTATCCTTAAATCATTACTGAATTTATATGCACTTTGAGCTATTTCTGATAAAGTATTTAATACTATAGAGTCTACTTTTCTAGAATAAGTTTGACCAGTAACGGGATATGTATCTTCAAAGCCCATTTTATTCGCTACATATTTATCTAAGTCTTTTACTTTTTTCTCATCATTTTCGAATAGATTCATAAAGCTCGCTTGGGTTCCAGTTGTTCCTTTAACCCCTAGTAACTTTATTCTATCTATTACAAAGTCTAAATTTTCTAGATCCATTATTAATTCTTGAATCCATAGGGTTGCCCTTTTACCTACAGTAGTTAATTGAGCTGGCTGTAAATGGGTAAAACCTAGTGTAGGAACATCTTTATACTTTAATGCAAATTCTGAAGATTTACTAATTACATTAATTAATTTTTTCTTAATTAATAGTAAAGCCTTTTTCATGACTATTAAGTCTGTATTATCGCCTACATAGCAGCTAGTAGCCCCTAAATGAATAATACCCTTCGCATTAGGACATTGAACCCCATATGCATATACATGGCTCATTACGTCATGTCGTATTTCTTTTTCTTTATTTTCAGCCACTTCGTAATTCACATTATCTACATAGGATTTAAGCTCTTCAATTTGAGATTCTGTAATATTGATTCCTAATATCCTTTCACCTTCAGCTAGTGCAACCCAAAGCTTTCTCCATGTTCTAAACTTCATATCATCTGAAAATAAATAACTCATCTCTTTTGATGCATATCTACTATTTAATGGTGTATTATAAGAATTTCTCATATTCTGCCTCCATACGTACAATTTTAAATATAAAACAAGTTTCATTCATATTATAACATACAATAGTGCTAAAAGTAATGAAAATGTTCGTATACTTAATTTGTACTTTCCAAATTATTTTTTAGTATATAAATTTATATACCATAACATTATATACGCTTTAAAGAAATTATTAAACAGTTCTAAAATATTATATTTATAATATAATTTATACAAATAGAATAATTATATTAGTCTGGGGGTAATTATGTATAAGCTTAGTATTATCGACAAACTTTCATTCGTGTTTGTATTGATTGGTGCTTTAAATTGGGGACTTTTAGGATTGTTAAATGTTAACTTAGTTAGTCTTATCTTTGGATTTGTTCCCTTCCTTGCTAGAGCAATATACATTTTAGTAGGATTATCTGCTGTGAATATTATTGTTTTCATAGCGAGAAATAAAAAAAATTAGCTCCTATTTTCTATTAATATTGTCTTAAATAGTGTAATATTAATAGAAAAATACTCCGTAAATTATGAGGCCACTGTAAAACTATATGAAAAATCGTCATCAAATTAATTATGGCGATTTTTTTATATAAAAGATTAAAAAACAAAAAGGAATTTTAAACGATATGTCGAATTAGTATAGTAGAATAAAATAAAAGGGGTTAAACTATTATGCTAAAAGGACAATTGGAAATAGAAATAAATACATACCATAGCTTATATTCGTTAATTATTCAGAAACATAACATTTTAAAGCAAATTAATGACCTTGTTGACTTTTCATTTGTTTATGACGAATTAATGATTAACTATAGTAATCTTTACAGTGAATCTAAAGAGAATAATCAAGTTGAAAAGCATGAAATATCCAAAAATATGGGTATTTCATGCTTTTTCTGTTTAAGACAAAAACTTTACTGAAAAAAGAGTGCTTTTTTCAGTGGCCTCAAAATATTATGGGGTATTTTTGATTATTTATTAGATTGATGAAATTTTCAGCCATTCTATGTATTCTATAATTATTATAAAACTTACACACTAACCATCTATTGGGTTTTCAGGGCCTTTAAGCTCTAATTGATAAAAAACAAGATTGAGCCACTTACCAAATTTAAATCCAGCTTTATTTATCTTACCTGAATACTCGAACCCCAATTTTTCGTGCAATTTGATACTTTTTTCATTTGATTCATCAATTGCCGCCACCATGGTTGCAAATCCTCTTTCATTGGAAAATCTTATTAGTTCTTTAGCTAGTAGTGTTCCTATGCCTTTGTTTCTACAGTTACCATTAACATAAATAGAGTGTTCAATAGTATATTTATATGCAGGCCATGCTCTGAATGGCCCAAATGTAGCAAATCCGATAACCTTATTATTTTCTTCAACTACTAATATTGGATACCCCTCTTTCTTCTTTTTTTCATACCATTGTTTTCTGTCATCAATTGTGTGAACTTTATAATCATAGACAGCTGTTGTATTTAATATTGCATCATTACAAATTTCTAAAATATCAATCAAATCATTTTCTACTGCTTCTCTTATCATTTTTATACCCCTCTCACAATAAAAAGTTGCCACTAAAAATTTCTTAACGATCATTCTATACAACATTATACAATATTTTTGTTTTTTAAAACATAACCTTTTATAATTGGTTTTTTCTTTTTCTTATAAGGGTTTTTTATTAGTGTTAGACCCTAAAGTTAAAATTGCTACTGTAGATATAATACACATTCCTCCGATTACTTCAAACAATCCAAAAGGAACATGCAACCAAAATATAGAAGCAAGTGTAGCGGATAAAGGTTCTGCACTTGCCAATAAGCTAGCTTCAGTAGGTGCAATATATTGTAAACTAGCTATGTACAAATAAAAGGCAATTAGTGTACCGAATAAAACCACAAATCCAACAAATAAACTAGAAAGCAAAGACCAATTTTGACCTTGTATATTCCATGGCGGGTTTATGAAACTCAGCCCAACTCCGCCTATAAGCATACCCCAACCTACAACAATCACAGCCCCCCACTCCTTAAGCAAACTATGTGGATATAATGTATAAAAGGCAAGGGCAATTGCTGACCCAACTCCCCAAGCGATGGCAGGTAACGAAATAGTAAGCCTATCAACCGTGCCGTTAGTCACAAGAAGAAATGTTCCCAAAATAGCTAAACCAACTGAAATAAATTCTTTTGGGCTTGGGACTTTTTTTAATCGTATTGCCAAATATGCTACTATAAATATCGGAGCTAAATATTGCAACAAAGTGGCTGTCGCAGCGTTACCTGATTTGATGGACATAAAATAAGTATATTGTACTCCGAGCATCCCAATTATCCCGAATATAATCAAATGTAATCGTTTAGAAGAGTCTTTCCATACAGACCAAACCTTATGTTGTCCATTAGTTTTAATACTTGCGAATAAGAGCAATAGTACACCTGATGTTATCATTCTTACTGTTACTAGCCAGCCAGGTTGAAATCCTTCGTTTTGAAAAAGTTTCTGTGCAACAGTACCAGAAATCCCCCACAAAATCGCACCGACTATAGCCATTGCATATCCTTTGTAGCGTAAATTCAGCATAATTCTAAACTCCTTTTTTCTATTCATTATGTTAACTACCAATAACTTTGTTTACTGATTACAAAACAACAGCATAGGTGCCATTATTTTTAATAAACATTTTTATGTATTGCCAACCAGCATTAGGACCTACTAGCTCACACCTAAAATAATACCTAAATATACTTTGTTAAATTTTCTCATAAACGGCTAGATCCCTCCCCTTTAAATTACCATTGTGTAATTATTCAATTATACATAATATTAATATAAGTTTCAAATATTTAGTAAAATTATGTATAAATTGATTTCATATTTTTTATCAATACAAAAAAGCATCTATAAATATATTATAGATGCTTTTTTTTAATGTATTTAATAATGTTTAATTACTCTTTTTCCGTTTTAGTATCTTCTTCAGACCCTTCTTTTTTGTTCTTACAACATCCCATTTTTGAGCTTACTTTAGATACTATTTCTGGTACCATTTCAATAAGACTTTCAAGATTACATTTACCCTTTATAGGAAGCATTGTTACTTCTCCATTTTTTATAACTAAAATAGCAGTTGGGGTTATTCTAGCTCCTGCTCCAAGTCCGCCTCCAGAACCCTCACCATCCTTAGTAGAGTTGCCTGTGCCACCGCCAGTTCCACATCCGAATGAAACTGTAATAAGTGGTATGAGTGTTGTTTCCCCTATAATTATTGCCTCCCCCACTACTGTTTCTGTTTTTAAAAATTTTTCAAGGTTTGAGAATAATGCTTCGGTATTTTCTGTAATATTTATCATAACTTAATCCCCCTAATATTTTAAATTTAAGTATTTATTGATTGCGTAATCATTATTAACTTTATACTTAACAATACACATAAATTATTAATAAGTTTCAGATTTTCTAAAGTTTTTAAATATTTTCCCTCTATTATTTTTCTTAAGAATGAATTTAAGTGTTTTTATTGCAGCTACCAATAAAGAAATTCTGCCATGAATTTCACAATAAATATCAATTATTTCATCATCAAACACTGGTTGCAAATTAATATCGCTTGTAGGAATAAGACTTGATACTAAAGGGACAATTCCACAAGCTATACCCGTTAATGAAGGATCTTCAAATCCATAAACGCCATTGATTTTGATTCTTTTTGGTTTAGTAATATTTATTATATCTTTAAAGTAATTAATTAAATCATTTATGAATGCTCCTTGGATATAATCCTTTATATTAAAATCAACATTTTTCTTCTTTTTCTTTTTTAGTTTTACCTTTTCATTTTCTTTTTTTCTATTGGACATTTTAATTTTTTTTCTAATAATGCATAATCCCATCACCTTTATTAAAAATAATGTTTCTTTATCCTCATATGCTACCATCATCTTTAAAAAATTTTTAAAAAATGATAAATTTACATCTGTCCTAATTTTTTCATCAATTTTTGTATTGAATTCATATTCAAATGGTATTATTATAAACAATAAAATCAAGCCAAATATAGTGATTAATAAATAAAGTAGTATTTTTATTATTGAAAATAAAACAAACAAGCTTGCACCTCCTTTTCCTTTAGCAATCTAACCTACTTTTAATTTTAATTTTTTTACTATACTCATTTCATTTATCTTGTTTTTAATCATATGTTTTACAGGCGTTTTAATATAATTAAAAGTAGCATCAATTCTATTACTTATGAAATTATTATATGGATTATTTTTATATGCTTCGCTTGATTCTGTTATAACGTTATGTATGCCCTTGTATGTCGCAATAATATTGTGAACCTTCATCCTAATGCTAATATTGTCCATTTCGGATATGCAGTTTTCTGCAACAAGTTGTGAAATTATGCTTAGTTTATCAGGAAATTCAATATGACTTAGCTCATCTTTAATATTTTCATTAATTATAGTTATTAGCTTTAGGTCTTTTTGACAGTCAGTGCAGTATTTTATGTGCTCTTCAATGAATATTTTCTCCAATGGTTTAATTGTCTTATCATCAAAAGCATATAACAGTTCCTTATCAAATTTACAGCACATAATTACGCCTCCATCTCACTTTCTAGTTGTTTCTTTAATATCGCTTTAGCCCTATACAAGTCCGTTTTAATTGTTCCAAGTGGTTTATTTAACAATTCTGAAATTTCCAAGTAACTCAGATCATCAAAATATCTTAATGCAATTACCATTCTATAATTATCAGATAAATTCTTAAGTCTAGACTCAATAATCTTTTTAAACTCCTTTTTCTCAACTTCCTCTTCTAAATTGTAGTCAGAAACAATAGTATCTTCTAAACAAAGTTTATTAGCATATTCATAATTTAATGAAATGATGTTTGTTTTAATACTTCTTTTAAAGTTAATACAAGTATTTACTGAAATCCTTCGTAACCAAGGGCGAAAAGGCATTGTCTCATCAAAACTTGATATATTTTTAAAAATCTTTATATAAATTTCTTGTACAATATCAAGAGAATCCTGTTCATTTTGAGTGTAACTATAGCAAATGCTATACAAATACCGCTCGTAAATCTTAAAAAGTTCAATAAATGAGGATTTGTCATAGTTTTTGCATCTCGATATTAATTTTTTTTCAATCTCCACAACGTCCCCTCCGGCTTCTACCTTAAATCATCTCCAAAATAATTCTCTCTATTATATACACATAATTAATGAATAAAGTTTCAAATATATATTATTTTTATTTATATCAAAAATTAAAAGGTGTTCATAATAAATTTGTATCAATTTATTATGAACACCTTTTTTATGTCACTTAATTATTAAGGTATAATGCCAAATCCAATAATAATTAATATAGAGCATATAAATAAAACTATATTCCCTCCAAATCCTACTTTAGATAAGATTCTAATGAATTTATTTTCTGGAGGTTTTTGAGGAGTTAATGCATCCTGCTCCTAATGTCCAATAAACAAATAATAGAAACAAATTCAAATGTTGGCGACACCCCTGCTAGTCTTAACCCAATAAACTAATAATGATAAAATTATTAAAACTACTGCTGCTACAAGAAGATAATATTTTTCTTTAAAGCTATTATTCATTAAAGAAAATATACAAAAGTTTTTTGTGTATTTACCCTTTGTCATGATATCAAAGACAAAATAAACTATTGGTATCATATACCCTATGCTTACATTTTCAGTAAGGGAAGCAACAAATAACCCTAATCCGCCTAGAAATAATGCAGATATAAATGTTCCCATTATTAACCTTCCTGAAGTAAAGGTTCCACCAAGATAAATCAATATATTAACAAATAATGCTATTAGTGATACTAGTAAAATTACTGATATTAGTATTCTTATTATATAAACAAATATAGGAGAAATAGCCTTTGCGTTTATTGTCTCTTTTATATTTCCATCTTCTTCTGGTGCAAAGATTGGAACTAGAATTACTACTCCAATCATTACAATAAATTGCTCACATATTCTTGCAGCCATTGGAAAATCCAAGTTGGTAATGCTAAAGATTATGGGAGCTACAATTAATAATACAATTGAGAATAATAAATTATTTCGAAAAGCTATTCTTAAATTTACCTTTGAAATTTGTAAAACATTTCGAATACTTATCATAAAAATCAATCCTTCCTATTCTCTTTAGATTTAATATATAAATAGATGCAACCACGAAAATTGCCGATATCGAGATAAAGAACATTCTATTTAAAAATATATTATTTATAAGAAAAATAAATTCATCTCTCTCCTTTATTGTATTGAATCTTATCATTAATTGACTTAAATCATAACTTCCAATTAATACGCCTTTAGATATAGATGAGTACCACCAAAACATTTGAACTGGAATAGCTATTGCTGTCTCTGTAAGAAGAGTTAAAAACATCCCTACCGCAGTTACTGCCATAAGCGTTGGCATAAGCCAGCCTATTGAATATTTAAAAAACGCAAAATAATCTACCGTTAAATTAAGTTTTTCACTAATGTTTGCGGCCTGAAGTGTTGAGACGATTGCAAGTAAGGAAATTGGAACCATCATCATTATAACTAAAGCACTATATCTCGACAGGATTAACTTAGTAGAGCTTACTCTTCTACTATAAATGACTTGTTTCATATTGCTTTTTTTATCTTTCCTAATAAAAGATACTACAACAAACACCGGAAATAAACCCATTACGATTCCCATAAAGTCGCAAAATATCCTTGCAAAACCATTTGTAATCTTATCCTTTTCTATTAAATCTTTATAAGTTTTCATTGCTTCCTCATATGTTATTGGTCTAACGCCAAACCTTCTTAAATTTTCTTTTGAATAATTAGATTGCTCTCCTATTATATTATTAGCTTCCTCCATTAATACTTTAAAGCTAGCATAGTCTTTTGAGCTGCTGCTAAAATGTATTTCACTCCATTTTTCGGTTTTATGCAATTTGTCTAACTCGCTTAGAGATTTTCCTGTTATTTGACATAAAATTTCTTCTATCTTTTTCGTGTCTTCCTTATCTAATTTAACATTTTTAAACAAGCTATGTGGATAGGATGAGTATGTTCCTTGCATATGCTCTCCATACATCATTGATGTTGATTTAGAAATAATTTGTTCTGGTATCTCTTTAAAGGTAGATCCATAAGGATACCCATCATTCTCTTTATTGTACTTTTCAACATCTTGAACATAAGAAGGCTTTATCAAAGCACTTCCTTGATACTGTGGATCATTTCCTTTTATACTTGAATAGTATTGGGTATTATAAAATACTATGGCGATACAAATAAAAACTATATAAATCAAACTCTTACCTAATTGCTTACATTCCTTTGAAAATAGATTAAACATTATCTATCCCTCCAATCATAAGCATGTACGAATCTTCAATAGTGGGTTCTCGAATTTGGGAATTATCGCTTGGAGGAACATCTGAGATAACCCTAATGGAGATACTGTCCCCTAACATAATCATACCTGTTATAATATATTTTTGTTTTATTCTTTCTAATTCTTCGGGGTTAACGTTCATAGAAAAAACTTTTCCTTCTGCTTTGCTTTTTAATTCCTGAACAGTTCCTTTAAATATAAGGCTCCCATTGTCTAATATTCCAATGTTTTTGCAGGTGGCCTCAATGTCTCCGATTATATGTGTTGAAAGAATAACTATTTTATCCTTTGCTAGTTCACAAAGAAGGTTTCTAAATCGAATTCTCTCCTTTGGATCCAACCCTGCAGTTGGCTCATCAACTATTAGAACTTTTGGATTATGCAAAATTGCTTGAGCTATTCCAAGTCTTCTTTTCATTCCGCCAGACAGAGCCCTAACCTTTACTTTTTTACAATCTAACAAGTTAACCTTTTCTAAAAGTTCTGGAATTACTTTTTTCCTCTCACTTGAGGGAACCTCTGATAAAACTCCTAAATAATCCATGGCTTCATAAACGGATAGATTTGGATAAACTGAGAAGTTCTGAGGAAGATATCCAATAAGTTTTCTTAATTCTTTAGTTTTTAAAATATCTATTCCACAAATGCTGATTTCGCCACTACTTTTATTAAGCAGAGTTGCTAGTATCCTCATCAAAGTAGTTTTGCCTGCTCCATTTCTTCCAAGTAGTATTTTATTACCACTTTTGACTAGATCCATTATTGTATTATCATCAATCAAATCATCACCTCTTTGCGAAAAAAACATAGCTTAACTATTTTATTATACATCTTACACGTATAAGTTCATAAAAAGTTACACTATAAGAAAAATTTTCATGTCAATTAAATTATCACCTGCGATGCTGCAATATTAAAAAGCTAGCAAGGAGATGCTAACCTCCAAACTAGCTTTTTAGAAAAACATTAATGTTACCTTATATATTTTCTATTTTTAGTGCATCAATAATATTCTCTTTTTTAATCTTTGAAGTTGCATATATCATCGTTGAACGGACAATTGCAAATACAGCAATTATAGTCACAATAACACTACCCCATGGAACAGCAAATTGAATATCGAATGAGTCCCTCAAAACCCTGTAAATCAAATACATCATTCCAAAACTAATAGGAAGCCCATAGAGCAAGCTCTTAATTCCATAAAACCAGCTTTCGTAATTAATCATTTTATTGAAACTCTTTGGTGTCATTCCAACGGATTTAAGCATTGCAAATTCCCGTCTACGTAGGGATATGCTAGTTGATATGGTATTTAAAATATTAGCTACGCAAATAGAGGTAATAATTGCTATAAAGCTATAGAAAAATACATAGATAAAGGTCATTTGTTGCCTGGCTTGTTTATTTTGCATTGTAAAATCAGTAATAGTTACACTTGCAATTGAGGTCTTATTTTCATATTCCTTAATACTTTCCACAAGCTTTGTAGGATTAGAACTTTTAATAAGCATATCAACCTGGCTAATCTCAGATATTTTTGGCAGCTTCCCTTGTATACTAGCATACACATCCTTTGATACTATGATCATAGGTTCTTCTATATTAGTTAACTTGGTTTCACCAATAGGCGTCTTATCTGCAAGGGCTGCTATTTCTAATAAAACACTATATTCATTAGGCTTATTACCTACAGTATCTGTAAATTTCAATTTTTCTCCTGGCTTAATATTAAAGCGGTTCATACGTAGGTATTTATAATCCGCTTTGATAGACACAGTGTTAATGAGTATGCCAGATGGATTTACAATATCTTTTAAACTAGTAAGATCAGTTCCCGTTTCTTTAGCGTATCTTTTAAGTGCGGCCTCATCAATAGATTTTATCGTAAAATGTGTTTTATAATTTTTAGCCTTTTCATCTTTATTATTTGGTGAAATCCTTGCTTTAATTTCATCAGGAATTAAACTGCTTTTAACATCTACTACAGCATTATTCATAGTTTCTTCAATAATACTTTCATCCACATATTTCATTTTTGTTATGGCATTATAAAAATTCTTTTTCTCTTGTAATGTAGCAGAGGATGTTACAAAAACATTAACATCATAAGGCATATTATTAACTTTACTTTCTGCTGATTTTTGAAACAGCAAGGATAGGGATGAAACTGATAAAAATAGGACAATACTAATAACTAAGGAAAATATGGTAGTTTTATATCTGCGACTATTGCGCTTTAAGTTTTTAAGCCCAAGCTCTGCTTCAAATCCAAATATAAATCTTGTCTGTTTAGATGTTTTCACAACTCTACTGGTGAGCTTGATGTCTCGTGATTGACACAGCGCATCAATAGGCGATATCTTAGATGCACTCTTTGCGGGAATGTAAGCTGATATTAAAATAGTAATAATAGAAAGTAATATAGCCACTAGTATTGCACCTGGAGATATTACAAGCTTTAGTTTAACAACTATTCCGAAGCCTTCTATTAGCGGTTGCACAAGCTTAAAAGTTATACCCATTGCTACTGTCCCCAAAAATACACCTATAGGAATACCGATAACCCCAACAACAAAACCTTCAAAAAATACAGATTTACTCTTTTGCTTTTTTGTTGCGCCTACACTTGCAAGCATCCCTAAATAACGGCTACGTTCCGAAATTGAAATTGCGAAGGAATTATATATAAGCGCTACGGAACCTATAATTATAATAACCATCATTATACTTGCAAGAATATATAGAGTTAAGAGTAAATGATCATTAATAATTCCATAGTACCTTAAAAGGCTACTATTGTAGATTTTATTATCGCTAGGAATTCCTATTCTTTCCGAAAGCTTATTTGCTTGTGTATTTACTTTTTTGCTCACATTTTTCCAAACTACTGATATATCAACAGTGTCAGTAGGCGCAAGCTCCGTTTTATCAAGATAGGATATCACTGTATAGCCAGGTGACCAGTAGAGTTCGAAGTTGGGTCTACTTATAATTCCTGTTATAGTATATTCTTTTTTATATTCCTCAATAAGTTTTTCACCTTTTTTATCTTTGCCTTGCTTTTGGAAGCTATAAATCTGTCCAAGGGCTTCCTTATTTCCATCTTCATAACGCTTTCCAACATCTAATTTAAGCACGTCACCAACCTTATATGCCACGCCACCATTTTCTGAAATCTGAGAAGATATAACTATTTCATTTGATTTTTTAGGGAGACGACCCTTAACTAAATCTAAATTAAAGCTTTCCATGCCCTGCTTATCATATTCTTCTATAAAAAGATAGGGTTTACTCTTATTTTTAGAACCTTCAAGCTTTGAATATCCTATATTCCTGCTTAAAGCTGCATTTGCCGTATTTTTATCATTCATCACTTCATTAATGTTTTCACTACGTAAATTGTTATAGCGTACATGCCAATTACCTGTATCCTCTATGGTATTTTGCTGCATCATACTAAGGAAAGACATCACAGAGGTAGGTATGGCTGTTATCATAGAAACTGATAATATAACACCAATAATTGTAACAATAGTACGCTTTTTATTTGATTTCATGTGACGAAGGGTCAAAGAATTTATGATATTCATCTTCGAATCACCTCATCCTTTGCGATTCGCCCATCTTCAATTGAAATTATTCGGTCTGCCTGCAAAGCAATGCGTTCATCATGAGTGATTATTATTAAGGTCTGATGGTATTTTTTATTTGACAGCTTTAGAAGTTCTATTATTTCTCCACTGTTTTTGCTATCAAGGTTTCCTGTAGGCTCATCTGCAAGTACGAGCGCTGGGTTATTAATCAATGCCCTTCCTATTGATACACGTTGCTGTTGACCACCTGAAAGCTGATTAGGCAGATGATTTAATCTATCTACAAGGCCCAGCGTGTTAATTATCTCATCTAGTTGCCCATTTTTTATCTTTTGACCATCCAGTAATAGCGGTAGGGTAATATTTTCTTCCACATTCAAAACTGGTATTAAATTATAAAATTGATAGATAAGACCTATTTGCCTACGTCTAAATATGGCAAGCTTTGTTTCATCCATTTCGTAAATGTCAGCATTCTCTACAAAAACCTTTCCACTTGTTGGCGTATCAACGCCACCCAATATATGTAAAAGTGTTGATTTGCCCGACCCCGATGGTCCAATAATTGCAACAAACTCCCCTTTATTGACTGAAAACGACACATTATCTAGAGCCTTTACAGATGATTCACCCCTACCATATATTTTAGACAGATTTTCTACTCTTAATATCTCCATTGCTGCTCACTCCTCTGTTAGTTTGTAACCTTAGTATATCTGTCTAATATGACTTTACAGTGACTATTTGTGTGACGATTTTGTCACACAACACTTTTATAAATCTTTATAATAAATTTTGTACCTTTGTTTTTCTCACTGGTAACTTCAATTGTACCACCTTGTTTCTGCAAAATGATTTTTGACATGGCGAGTCCAATACCTATACTGTCGTTGGGAGCATTGATGCCCTTATAAAAGCGATCGAATATATGTGGTAAATCCTCCTTATGGATCCCCTCACCATTATCAAATATTTTCATCATTGTATATATTGGAGTTTCGCAAAAATCAACACCTATATTTCCACCACAAGGTGTATGCTCAACACAATTTTTTATTATATTTGAAGCAGCCTCTGAGGACCAATTAAAATCGCCAATAAACTCAGTATGCTCATCACCGCTAATTTCAAGGGTTTGATCTTTATGTTCCATAGGAATTAGCAGGTGATGGGTAGCCCTACTGATAAGCTCCCGTACATTTACATTCTCTTTTTTTAACTCAATTGTACCTGCATCAATCTTAGATAACTTTAGTAGTGACGCAACAAGCCACTTAAGTCTTTCAAGTTGTGACCGAATATTTTGGGTGAATTCTTGGCGTTTATCCTGGGTTAGACTTTTGTCACATATAAGGTCTGTCATAACAAACATTGAAGTTATTGGAGTTTTAAGTTGATGGGAAATATCAGAAATCGAATCCGAAAGAAAAAGTTTATCTTTCTTTAATAGTTCAGCCTGTTCATATAAAGTCACAGTTACTTTGTATATTTCATTTTTAAGTATACTAAGCTCGCCTTCATCATTATCTCTAATATCAAGGGAATAATCTCCACTTGTAATTATCCTTAGATACTCAGATAATTGGTATAATTGATTATATCTCCATCTGGTAAAAATAAAAGATATAACAATTATTAAAAGCAAAACTAAAAGTGCTATAATTCCTGCAATTATATTAACGAAAAAACAGGCAACTGATCCTATTAGTGAAATTGAAACCAAAAGAGTTATATATATCTTTATTTCTTTATTTCGTAGAATATTAATCACCTCCCTTATATCCAATTCCACGAACTGTTTTTATAATTGTTGGATTTTTGCTGTCATCCTCAATTTTTTCACGCAAACGTTTAATATATACCGTTAAAGTATTGTCATTCACAAAATCCCCTGCAAAATCCCATAGACCTTCTAAAAGTTGATTGCGATCAATAACTTGCCTCTGATTATTTGCAAAGATTAGAAGTAGTCGGTATTCAAGAGATGTTAATGTAACTTCATTCGCTTCTTTATACACTTTTGCCTGTGTAGTGTCTATCTTTATACCGCTAAACTCAATGATTGTTTTTGTAATTTCTGTTTTATCATATCTGCGAAGTACAGATTTAATTCGAGATAGAAGCTCTCTTATACGAAATGGCTTTGTTATATAGTCATCTGCCCCCATATCAAGCCCCATAACTACATTAACTTCATCATCTATTGCCGTTAGAAATATTACTGGTATATCTTCCTTTGCCTTAATTATTTTACAAATATCGTAGCCGCTTCCATCTGGAAGAGATAAATCAAGTATTGCCAAGTTAAAGCTATTTTTATGCAGCATAGTTTTTGCTGACTCAACATTCAAGCAGTGGGTAACAAAATACCCCTCTTGAGTCAGTGAGTAGCAAAGCCCTGATGCAATTATTCTATCATCCTCAACAAATAGTATTTTCATTGTGTAAATCTCCTTTATATACCTAGCTAGTATTATCTTTCTTATATTTTATCACATTATCTATCTCATAATTTAAATAAAAACGATAGTTTGATGTTAAAATGAATAACCCTACGTAAAGGTATTCCTTTACGTAGGGTTAAAAACTTATAAAATGTATTCATAAAGTATGACAAAGCATTTTAACAAATTAGATATTCGTGTTTTTTTATGTCAACAGACGTTTATTTTAATATCCATGATGGAACATTCTTCTACGTCTTCTTCTCCTTCGTCCAAGTAAATCTCTGATAAACAGTATTCTGATTAAATCTTGAATCGGACCTCTTCTGCCTTGACGGCGTGTGTCTCTCATATCCTCATCATCATTATCATCGTCATCCCTATAATGTTTTTCACACTTTTCAGATACTTCTTTACACATATGCTCCATTTCATCCTTACTAGGGCAATACATTGGGCCATACTTGGATTCCATCATATCACAATGTTTTTTTACCATGGGATGTATCATTCTATAGATCTTAGGATACATGCTTTTTAAATCTTCATCATCTTCATCATCTTCATCATACATTGGCATATTCATCATGGCCATATTCATCATAGACATATTCATCATGGCCATGTTCATCATAGGCATGTTCATCATAGGCATATTCGCCATAGGCATGTTCTCCATAGGCATATTCATCATAGGTATATTCGCCATAGGCATGTTCATCATAGGCATATTGGCCATAGGCATATTGGCCATAGGCATATTAGCCATAGGCATATTAGCCATAGGCATTTTCGTCATAGGCGTATTCTCCATTGGCATATTGGCCATAGGAATTTTTTGTCCAACATTTTCACAGTCTTTATAACGGTAGTCGTACATAAGTACCTCCAAAATAATATTCACCATTTATATTATTCTTCTTTCGTTGTTTTGTTACAAATACCTATTGCCAGTGATTCCTTTAAGCCTTATTATATTGTTTAACACTGTTTTATAAGCTCTTTGTTTTTCAGGCCGTTTCATTAGCTATAGAGGCAGCGGCAATATCATATGAGTTATACCATGCTTATATTGGTGTCGGACAAATATCAAATCAAATGGAATCGGAAAAAATCGCATATAAATATATGATTAAGTACTTCAAGGTAACAGGTGATGAAAAAACTGTAAAGATGCTTCAGGGAATACCTATTGAAACAATGGATCATCTGCCAGATGCATACAATAAAATAAGGGATAATGTGATGCATAGAGCAGGAATTGGTACAACGCATAAAATGAAATCAGTAGTCGCTGGAATTTTTATGCCAGTTATGCAGAATCGGGAATATACGTTGAGAGAAAAAATTAATATATGGCGTGGAAAAGCATTTTCAAATTCTACTGTTTTAAACGAGGAGCTTTACAGAACGGATTTGAGTAACAAGATAACAAAACTTGATATTCCGGTATATTTCTTTTCGGGAATATATGATTATACGGTAAACTATTCGATGTCGGAAGCTTATCTTAAAAAACTTGGTGCACCTGCAAAGGGATTTTATCTTTTTAAGGAATCTGCCCACAGTCCAATATTTGAAGAGTCTGAAAAAGTGTTACAGATTATACAGCAGGATGTGTTAAAAGGCAGGAATGATCTAGCTGACACATATTAATACGAAGTATGATCATAATATTTAGTACAAATTATTTATCTATTATAGATAAGTAAGATAAGATGGATTTTTACGGCATAATATTTCCAGATTATATTCGTAGAATTGTATATACCACAAATGCTATAGAGAGTCTTAACAGTCAATTTAGAAAAGTTACGAAGACAAAGCTTATATTCCCGAATGATGATAGTCTTATGAAGATGCTATATTTGGCAACTGAAAAGGTAAGTAAGAAATGGACTAGAGTATATGCAAATTGGGACATTGTTATCAGCCAGCTCAATATATTATTTAGTGAGATCCTAAATGAAGGAGCGTAGCTTTGGGACTCCGTCCCCCAAACCCCTAAGGGTTATAGCTTAAATTTTCCCGTTAAACAAGCAAAACGGACTACCCAAAGGCAATCCGTTCATGTATGATTCATCAATAACGACTCAAATCACTTTTCAATACTACCCTAACCTAATATTTAGAGAGTATATTAATAACTAAAAATGGAAATAATATACTGAAAAGCAATTACAAAGTAACAACATTTATCAACTATACTAACATTTTTTCATAATTAAATAATTCAATTATTTTGCTTAAAGGAAGAGAATACACAAAATAATTTACACCCTCTAGTAAAGTATACCTCTTATTTCTTTATTCAATTTCACCTTTTAAAAATATAGGTTATATCAGTCTCTGTTGGTGTGTTATTTATTATTAGCAATAACGTTAGCTTCATTTTCTTTTTTATCCATTTCTAAAATCATATTTTTAAATTTTTCCGCCGCTTCCTCTTTTTCTTTTAATAAATTAGTAATTTTCTCATTAAAGCTTTCTTGTAATTCCTGTGTTTTGATTTGTTGCCCCTCTTTTAATTTTAAAAGTTCTTTGTCCATTTCAAAGCTTGTTCTTTCCCGCTGCATTTCAACATCTTGCTTAGCTTTAATTTGCAGCTCATCTATTTTATTTTTGTTTATTTGGTTTAATTGATCTATCTGTTTTATTAATTTATCTTGTTCATCCTTTTTACTTAACAATTCATTCTTAAGTTGCATATTTTCATTCAATGACTTATCAAGGGATGTTTTAAGCTCTATAATCTCATCTTCGAATTTAATGTATTTTTCATTGGTATTAGCTAGGCTTAATATTTTTTCTTCCTGCATATTATTAAGGGTTTTTAAGTTCTTAATATTTTCTTGTAATTCTTTAGTTATATGCTTTGCATCAGATAGGTCTTTTCCCAGTGAGCTTATTTTTTTGTTGTCTTCTTTTAATAATGTAATTTCTCCTTTTAGTTTTTCATTTTCCTTATTATTGTCTATTAACTCATTTCTATGGATATTTTTTACCTCTAAGGCTTTAATATTATTTCTTTCTACTATGTTTATGTATATATCTGCCATTCTACTGGTTATTGTTTGTAATTCTTTTATATCTTCGGACATAGTACTGTCCCCTTCTCTTGCTCTATTTAATTCGTAATACTTAACTACTTGCTCCATCAATTCCTTATTGTTTATTCCTTCACTCTGAGCTAACTCATTAAATTTTTGTTTTAATTCATCACTGATTCTTACGCTTAATATTGCATCCATTTCGTACTTCCTCTCTTAGGCCTGTATTTTCTATAATAAATAGAATAAATTTAATTATTTTCATAACTTAATGGCATTTATACTTTAAATTTATCTACAGCTTGTTAAATCATCTCCTGCGGAGCTGCAACATCTTTACAGAAGATGCATTGACGACTTCAGAAGGAGATTTATACTACCACTTATAGGAGTGGTAGACTTTCCTTCTGAAATGTCGTTAAATCATACCCTTCGGCGCTGTTCATCTTCTTAGAAGCTGCTATATAAACAGTATAATTCCTAGGATACTTGGTTTCAATGATTTTTTAGTGATTTACTTATATTTATCATTGAATTTTTTATATAATATAAATAATTTTTAATTGTTAACACGTGTATACCATTGTTTACAATGCATTTTACTGTGTATACTTTATGTTTACATTGTAAGTATGCCATGAAATCTTTGAAAAATACATATAAAATCAGTAAAAAGGCTTGAAAACAAGTAAAAACAAAACCATTCAATATAACTTTTATTATATTGAATGGTTCTGATTGTGGTTATAATGATAATTTATAAGTAATATTAACTAAATAACATATTGAATAAATTACTTCGTGTGAGGAACAGGGATAGTGTCCATAAAAACTTATCGTTCAAAAGGAGGAAGCAAGTTATTATGCTGTTTATCAGCTTTTAACATTCTTACTTATTAACTCCATAAATGTTTTAGGGGTTTCTATTGCCACTTTGGGATTTTCCTTTAACCTATCCACAACCCTTTCAATATTACTAAGGCTTTTGCTCCATGCATGAACATAAACAAAGGTGTAGCTATTAGAATTAGTAATATCTACTTGCCCAGAGTCAACTCTATGATTAATATTTTTCACGAGCTCATCTTCACTTTCAAGAGTATTCCAAAGTAAATCTCTACATGAAACTATAGGTTTATTATTAGACCAAATAATTTCTCCGTGATAATTATCGTGCCTATGATAATCAAGATAAAACAACCCATGTATATTAGACTTCATAGTAAATTTGCCCCAAAGCTCCTTATCATAAAAAGACGAGTCATCTATAATTGATATATATTTTTGATCTACTTTTTTCATATAATCATTTAATCTATTAATATATATTCCGAGAGCATCCTTATCAAATTTACTTGGGTACATATACCCATTTCCAGATGGTGGAACTATAAAATAATCATTAGTAGCTCCATGAGCTGCACTTTCATAATATAATTTAAATACAGTAGGTGCAAGGTAATATAAAGATGGGCTTAATGACCACCCCAAATTAAATTTACCTTTATAAGGAGAACCATACCATTTGTGAGAACCATAATTAGTTCCAAGGTTCCACTGTTGATTATCTCCATCTGACACAATAAATGTTACATTATGAACATTTTCTTTATTAGGAATGTTCATTAACGTTTTTTGAGTCATTGGTAATGATGGGAATGAACTTAATACAGTTAAATTATATGACCAATCTGCGGCAACCATGCTAATACCATATTTTGAAACCGTACTTATATTAATAAATTCATCGGGTCCCCACCCGAGGCAAATGGAGTCCTTTTCCATGGATGAGAATATTTTATCGCGAAGCGTTGTATCATTTATTTTATCCTCATAAAATATTAGGGATTTGGTCATTATACCATAATCTCTTAAGGCGGAATCTTTGCTCGGGGATAACTCAATTATTATGGAATGATTGAGGCCAGAATCCCATAAATTATCGTACGCCCATTTTTCATCTGTGTTTCTGCAATCGCCTTTAATATTTGTAATTCCATAGGCGCGTACTTTGTCTTGGATAGCTTCATCAACTGCAATGCAATTATTTAACGAGGCAAGTGAACAAGCATTATTTATCGAAGGATCTTTTAGCGATTTATTATTGTAAAGTACATATCCATCAATATAATCCTTAAATACATCTAATAAGCGCCACGGATCTGATGTATTTTCGTATAAAACTCCATAACTATTTTTTAAATCATCTAGCCATATTTGATAATCTGGTTGTGAGGAATTAAGTGTATATATTTGAATAGATGATTGACTACTAATAAGCCCTTGAAGGGTGGCTATCATTGTCCGCTCACAAGGCGTCATTGTATCTTGAGAAATAACATATAAATAAGTTGGAATTGTAGGATTTTTCATAAAATTACTACTATTGAGAGTTTTTTTAAAGTCGCTCCATTTAATATTAGACATCTATATTTCCATTACAGTATTTATAGAAATTTCGCAGAAAATTAATTCTTTCATTATTATTATAAAAAGATTTAATATGACTCTCATCAAAATTTGCTAATAGTAATTGTCTATTTATAATATCATCTGCCATAACCTGGTGGGCATTTTTCATCATATCATACATAATCATGAAGGTACTAGTCCTTCCTATACCTTGTTTACAGTGAAAATGAACCCAGGTATTTTTAGATTGTGATTTTACGAGCTCTACGAAGTAATCAACCATATCATCTGTTGGAATCTTACCATCAGTAACAGGAATGCGTTTATATGATAGTGATTTAGAATTAACAAGATGCTCTTCATCTTCAACTTTTTTTGGAACTATACCTATATTATTATGATTATAAAAAGTAATAGGCACATTTAATTTAATACTATTTAATTTTTTATATTCATCAGACATCACTTGATCCTTTGTTAATCCTATATTAGCATCATTTTTTGCATTAGCCCAGCTAACAGGGACTCCATTAATAAACCCATGTGATTCTTGCCTCAAGTCAATAACTGCTATAGGTAATGAAGTTCCTAGACTATTTATTACAAGAGGCAGATTATACTCGGAAAATTGTTGACTACCTGAAATGTTTAATGTGTTTAATCCACTAAGATTTAATTCTTTACTACTTTGTGTACTTAATATATTAGTCGACTTGCGAAAATGTTTTGGAATTTCATAGAGATGATTTTTTAAATCTAAAATTAAATTTATATTGGTGTCATTTAAGGATACATCAGAAGCTCGTGCTATGGATCGCATCGTATTAGCAAGCATCATTTCATTGTTCTGCTGCATATATTTATTTAATCTCATCATATTATAAAAATAGGGACACATGTACATGTATATCCTCCATAAAAAATAGTTTTCACCATATATTATGAATAAAAAATTATTTTGTTACGGAGTTTTGATCTTGATGTTTGAGTTGGACCAAGATTACAATTCTAGCAAAAAGTTCGTTATTATATGACGTTCGCTAGGGTTGTGAATAAAATATGAAATTTTAATTTTTATGAACATTCTCACTGTCTTTATCATAGAATTTAATAATAGTAATTTTATGGAGTGTAACATGGATTTTTTTAGATCAAATCAATATTCTAGAATAAATGCGGTTAATTATGCAATGACCTATGCCTTGCATCCAAACCCCAGTTTTAGGTACTTCTCTCTTATTAATAATGAGACTAGTGGCGACTGCGCAAACTTTGTATCTCAGTGTCTATTAGCTGGGGGAGCACCTATGAGGTTTAAAGGCTCACATCCTTGGTGGTACAGAAAGGCTAATACAAATAGTACAAATGATGATACATGGTCTGTTCCATGGGCTGTGGCAAATTCCCTTTATTGGTCTTTAAAGACTAATCAACAATCTAAAGCTTCAGGGATTAA
The DNA here is from genome assembly GCF_055081035.1 of Clostridium sp. CM041. Taxonomy (NCBI): domain Bacteria; kingdom Bacillati; phylum Bacillota; class Clostridia; order Eubacteriales; family Clostridiaceae; genus Clostridium; species Clostridium sp. CM041. The sequence goes on along the minus strand of NZ_CM143648.1, from coordinate 582,487 downwards.
GGGTCTTGAAATATATGATACTCGCCTTCTTGAATTAGGTGATTTAATTTTTTTTGAAGATAATGATGGAAATATTTTTCACTCTGCGATTATCACCGCTTTTAGATATTCACAGCCTTTAATTTCTCAACATACCTTTGAGGCTTTAAACATATTTTATGGAGATTCTTGGGGAGCAAATCGTGTACATTTTTTAAAAATAAGTTTATAACAATTATAATTTAAATATGTAATGGCATGTAAAATGATAGTTACGACTCAGCTATTCACTATTGGAATGCCTGAGTCGTAACGATAGATCAAATCATTTTACATACCATTTTTGAAATATAGTAGCTATAATTACAGGCTACTATTGTTTTTTTAAAATAAAATAAAATTCAACTCCAATTTCTGTGTTTTCTACTCCACAGCTACCACCATGAAGTAATACTATGTTTTTGACTATGGAAAGACCTAGACCAGTTCCCCCAAGCTTTCTAGTTCTTGATTTATCGATTTTATAGAAGTTATCCCATATCTTATTTTTTTCAGTATCATCAATTTTACTTCCGCTATTTTCCACTTCGACGCGGATAGCACCCTCTATATTTATCATTTTTACTGTTATGGATCCGCCATCATAGGTATGTCTTATTGCATTAGTCATATAGTTTGTTAGTACCTGTTCTATTCTGTTCCAATCTGCATTTACTTTTACATTTTGGATTAAATTTAATTCGAGCTTAATGTTTTTTTCATTAAGTAGAGATGAAAATTTCTTAGTAACTGGATTTATTAGTTCATCAAGAAAAAATACTTCCTCAATCAATTTAAAATTCCCAGATTCTAGTTGAGACAAATTCAACATATCTGATACTAAATTGTTCATTTTCCTTGATTCATCCATTATGACATCAATAAAATATTGTTTTTCTGCGCCTTCTAAAACATCATCGTTTAACGCTAGTGTATACCCCTCTATAAGGGTTATAGGGGTTTTAAGCTCGTGGGAAACTGATGCCACAAAGTCTTTCCTCATTTCTGTTAGTTTCTTTTCTTTCTCAATATCCTTTTCTAATTGTGCGTTAGATTCTTTAAGTGAGGTTAATGCTTCATTTAAATTTTCTGATAGAAGGTTAAGTGAAGTCGCGAGAGCTCCTATTTCATCTTCACTTTTAACCTCACATTTTTCTGTAAAGTCAAGCTTTGCCATTTTAGCTGCCGTTTTAGTTATTTTTATCAATGGCTTTGCAATCATGCTTGAGTAAATTAAAGAAAGAAATAGAGTTATAACTAGGGCACCTATGTAGAAATACAAGTAAAATACCTTTATAACTTGAACGGCTTCATTTACTGGCTGTAGTGAAGCAAAAGCATACACAATTTCATCGCTATTTTCAGCATATAATATACCTGATACACTTGCTACCATATCGGGGGTTTCTTCAGTAGTAAAAATCAGGGATTTTCCTTCTTCTTTAAATTTATTAATACCACCGCTATTTTCTATTTCAGATGACATTATTTGGTTCATGATTCTTACTTTTATAGAGTCTTTTCTTTCATCAATTGTTTTTGTAAGATATTTTAAATTTCCTAATCTATCTCGTGTAATTATTTTATAATTATTGTTTTCTTCAAAAGAACTAACTAAATTAATTTTATCTTCATCTTTTTGGAGTAAAGAATATTCGCTTTTGAATTTAACAAGATTATGTTCAAGATTATTCTTTTTCCATTTTATATAAAACTGCTCAAAAAATGCAGACTGCACTATCAAATTAGTAGTTATAAAAACTATAAAAACTATAGAGGTTATAGCGAAAAGCTTTCTAGTGATGCTCTTTTTACTTTTCATTTTTCGCCTCGAATTTATAGCCAGCTCCTCTTATGGTTGCTATAAGATAAGATTTTTCACCTAGCTTCTCTCTTAATCTTTTTATAACAGTATCTACAGTTCTTAAATCTCCAAAGTAGTCAATACCCCATAAAGCATCCAATATTTTTTCTCTACTTAATACGATCCTTTTATTAAGTATAAAATAATTTAGTAGTTCAAATTCCTTTGGGGATAGATATATTTCACTATTATCTACAGTAACCTCATGGCTTAAATTATCAACTACAAGGCCGTCAAAGTTATTTCCTTCCTTTAGAACAGGTTCAGTGCTGTAAGTTCGCCTTATAATTGCTTTCACTTTAGCAACTAGTAGCTTTGGGACAAATGGCTTCGTAATATAATGATCCGTGCCTAATTCAAACCCCAATAATTCATCATCTTCTTCGGATTTAGCTGTGAGCATTATAACAGGGATATTTGAGGTCTTTCTTATTTCCTTGCATACATCCCAGCCATCCATAATAGGCATCATTACATCTAAAATAATCAAATCTACTTTATTTTTATTAAATATATTAACAGCTTCATTGCCATTTTCTGCTTGCAAAATATTATATTGTTCTTTCCTTAAATAAATGGACACAAGATTTCTAATTCTTTCTTCATCATCTACAATTAAAATGGTTTCATTCATATATTTTCTCCTTTATATAGCTAGTGTAGCACTTGCTAATTTTCAACTTTCTTTTATATTATATAATAATACCAGTAATAATCATAATTTATTATATTTCAACTAACATAAAAGTAATATGAAAACTTATAAGTAGGAGTTACTTGCCCTAACAAATAAAAAACTTCAGTGGGGGGTATAACTCTCCTTCTGAAGTCGTCAATGCAGCTTCTGCGAAGCTGTTTGCAGCTCCGCAGGAGATGATTTAAGGGGGCTGCTTTATACCTACCAATTAAATATAAGCGCTATTAATACTAATATGATGTGAGTCATGTTCATTAATGCAAAATTTTTCACGGATAAAATGAAGGTTTCACTTTTAATAGGGTTTTGGTGAAATAATTTTATATTTTTATTCAATGGTATTATAGTTAAAATTACCAGCAATGATGAAACTGGTGAAATTTTCAATATAACTAAAATTATAATATCTAGGTATGCAATATAATATAGGGTCTTAAATAAGGTAAGTGCATTCCCCTTACCTAAATAGTAAGGCAACGTGTATCTCTTATTTGTTATATCCTCTTCAAGATCGCAAATGTTATTAGCAAGCATTATATTTGCTATGCCATTGATTGTTGGGGTGGAGATCAAAAAGATATAAAACAATTCTACTAGATTTATGCTGATGTTTAACATATTACTAACATACATTATAGAAATTATATTTCTATCAGATATATGAATGTAACAAGCTAAAAATAGAATTATAAATCCCATAAATACTCCAGAAAATACTTCACCTAGTGGCATACGTGAAATTGGAATAGGCCCATATGTATAGAATATACCTGCTAAAAATGAAATAATTCCAATTAAGAGCACAACTACATTAGTGTTTAAAGTTAATAGAATCCCAAAGAAAATTGCTATTGCAAGTAAGGTAAAAATTATAGCTACAGCTGTGGATTCTTTGATGTTATATCTTATGATTCCATTTTTATTTTCATGATTATGTCTGTTACACTTTAAATCTTTTTTGTAATCAATATAATTGTTAATTGCGGTTGTAGCCATATCGAATGTTAATAGTGAGATACCCATAATAATAAAATTTTTCAAATTAAAGCTTTTATATCGGTATAAAGAATAAAGTGTTCCCAATATAAATGGTATCATACTGGCCAATTTTGTTTTAATTTCAATAAATTCAAGAAAACTAATTAAATACAATTTTAAACCCTCCTGTTAAATAATAAATTCTTAGCTATAGTTTGTTTGACTTTCAAAATAATCCATGATATTATCATTGTAAACCATAAATTTAATTGGGTTTACAATGTTTCAGACATCATATTTATAATTTTTTAGGGAGGAATTTATTTTGAAATTATCTACACGAGATTTAATAATTACTGCATTATTTACTGCATTAACGGCAGTAGGAGGCTTTATTTCTATACCTCTAGGTCCAGTTCCTATAACGCTACAATCTTTTTTTGTTCTTTTATCTGGACTTATATTAGGTGCCAAGTTAGGTGCACTATCTCAAATCACATACCTTATTTTGGGGTTAATTGGATTACCTGTTTTTTCTGGCGGAACAGGAGGATTAACTTCTGTAGTAAGTCCTACCTTTGGATTTTTAATATCTTTTATTGTTGTAGCATATGTAATTGGCAAGATTACAGAGAAAAATAAATCTCTTTCTACAATAATATGTTCTGTTATTTTAGGAAGTTCCGTAATGTATCTTATGGGGATACCCTACTTTTATTTTATTTTTACGAATTATTTAGGGAAAAATATAAATTTTTATGCAGCTCTTAAATACGCTTGCATACCATTTATACCTGGAGATATTATAAAGGCAATTATAGCTATAATCATAGCTAAACAATTAATCCCTAGATTATCAAAACATTCGAATTCAAATTAATATTCATAAGTTATTGTAGTATTTTAGGAGATAATCTAATGATATCTTCTAAAATACATATTTAATATTATTTAGGGGCATGAAAATAAATAACAAGTCAAAGCTGTTAATATACTGACTTATTATTTAATTGAATATCCCTTATTCCCAGGTTGTCCATATCTCTGGTACATAGCCCACAGTGGCTTCCTTTCCATTACGTACTATAGGGGTATTAAAAAGTTGAGGATTTTTCAATAAAATTTCTTCTTTGGTCTCCTCACCTCTAATTTGCTGTAAATTTGATTTTTTATAATCCTTTGCTTTCGTGTTAATTAAATTGTTTAATCCTACAGAATGTTTCACACTTTGTAATTCACCCTTACTTAGTCCTTTAATATTAAAATCTATAAATTGATATTTTATATTTCTTTCCTTAAAATATCGTTCAGTTTTTTGTGTGTCAAAACACTTTTTTCTTCCAAAACATTGAATATTCATCTTTGAAATTCTCCTTAAAATATATTATTCTATTTTTTAAATGGTTAAATCATCACCTGCGGTGCCGCGGCAAAGACTTCTGAAATGTCGTTAGACTATAATATTATCATAGCTAGTAGCACGGTAGCAACTATTCCACAAATAACAGGAATAACATTTTTTCTAGCTACGTCAAAGGGTTCAACCTTACATATTCCTGCTGCAGCAACTACACTCCAAGGGATTATAGTTCCTCCACCTATCCATATTGTAATTATTTGACCAAATGCCGCAACCTTTTCCTTGTCTATATTAATAGTATTTGAAAAGGTGTTAGCTAAAGTGCCTACGAGCGGTAGACCTGCGAAACCTGAACCGCTAAGTCCAAGAAGAGTACTTACTGCTGTTTGGATACCTATAACTGAGTATTTAGATAATGGTATCTTGCTTGCAGCATATATTCCTATATCACTTAGAAGGCCGCTAGCTCCATTACCCAATATATCAACTGCGGTACTTTCACTTCCTAGAAAAAAGAACGCACCAATAATTATAATTGGTGCAAATATGTTTATACCAAAAGTAAAACCGCTTTTAATATATTTAGTAACCTCTCCTAATGACGTTCTAAAATCAGTATGTATTATAGATGAAATAATCATTATTATTGCTGCTGTACCACCTATTAGAGCTGTAGAGTCTGAACCTATGAAGTTGAATTTTTTAATGAATATGATATCTATTATAAATGATAAAGGGGTAACAATTGCCATTATTTTTATTCCTATTGAATGATTTTGTATTAATTTTTTAGTTTCAATTATTGTTGCATCAACCATAATTTTAGAGGTTTTATCTTTTTTCATAAGTATAAATGCTAAAGTTATAGTAACTATACTCATTATACCCCAAAAAGGAAGACATTCTTTAATAATTCCTAATGCATTAGGCAAGTTTGCAGTCTTAGCGGTTATTGATGGTGCTGCTTGAAGAACAAAATCGCTTGATAAAGCAACTCCATTTCCGAATAAACATAAAACAACTGCAGCCCAAACAGGTGTCAATCCAGATTCTATTGCTGCAGGCACCATTAAAGCACCTATAAAAACTATTGCAGGAGTGGGCCAAATAAACCACGAGGTTACAGTAACCGTAATTCCTAGAACAAAAAATGACATTGTTTTATTTATCATTAATTTCCTTATAGGCTTTATAATTAATTCATCTGCACCCAGGTCATGTAATGAACTAGACATTGAATTAACTAATGCAATAACTACAACTATTTCAATAAATTCTTTACCCGACACTACTACGGCCTTATATATAATCTGAACAGCACTTAGAACATCACCTGTAAAAATATAACCTATTACGCCAATGCCTAAAATACATAGAAGTATTATATCTTTTTTAAGTGTAATTATAACTGTAATTATTAGAATAATGATTATATATGCATAATGAATTACACTTAAATTTATCATATGTTGTTGCCCCTCCTATGTTTTATTCTCGATGCATACAAATATTGGTGTATTAATTTGATTAACTATTTTAAGAATCGAAATGCTCTATCTAGTTGTTTTTTTAAGATATCTTAAATTGAGTATATGCAATATTCAAAGAAAATAATCAATTTTTACTATTTCAATTAAGATAAAAAATTTGCAATATATTTTGAGGAACATAAATATAAATAGGCTAGTATAATGTATTACTATTTATGTTTATGGACATAACATATTGCATGACTTTAGCTTTCATTTATGATAAACTTGTGATTAGCAAAAAATATTCGACTCTATGGAACATTTAATCAACTGATGTTTTCTAAACCAAGAGGATAATAGATAACAGCTGTTATCTATATGCAAAGATAAGCAAGGAGGCAAACATGTTAAAAATCTGGGGTAAATTAATCAAAGATAATAGAATTATTATGGATGAAGTGTCAATGTCGAAGCTAGAAGATAATTACCAGGAAAATCTAAAAGCGTGCGTTTCAGAGTTATGTTACAAATTTGATATTTCAACACCCTACTGGCTAAAATCTAATATTAATGAATACAATAAAAGACATAAAACTAGTTTTGACGAAAATAATTTTATAGAGGAAATTTACTTTGATAAGTTTATGATAGAAGAATTAAAACCAACTGAAAAATAGTGCTAATAAGCACTATTTTTTAATCTTCATTTTCATCATAAAAGTCTAAATACGAATAATTCTCACCATTTTTTTGCCAACCTAAGATAGAATCCATATTAACATTTTGTGCGGCTCTAAAAATAGATTTATCAGCACCGCTAAAATTCTTCTTTAACTCTTTAACTAAATCTTTAATTTCATGACGTTTATTGCCTATCTTTTTAGCTGCCACCATGCATGCACAATTTAGTGGCCAAATACCACTGTTCTGAGTGAAATCCACAATATATTGTTCTTCAATATAATAAAGAGGACGAATTAATTCCATACCTTCGAAATTTTGTGCTTTTAATTTTGGAAGCATAGTCTTAAAATTTCCTGAATAAAGAACATTTAACATAGTGGTTTCGACTACGTCATTAAAATGGTGTCCAAGGGCAAGTTTATTACAACCTAACTCTTTTGCCTTTGCATATAATGCACCTCTTCGCATTTTTGCACACATATAACAAGGATAATCCTTAGCTATACTATCAATTATATCAAAAACTCTTGATTCAAATATTTTCACAGGAATATTTAGATGTTTACAATTATCAATTAATAGTTCTTTTATATTTTTATGGTAACCAGGATCCATAGCAATATACTCTAATTCAAAATTAAATTTACCGTGAAGTTGTAATTCTTGAAATAATTTAGCCATTATTAGACTATCCTTACCTCCCGAGATAGCTACAGCAATTTTATCACCCTCGCAAACTAAATTATAATCTATTATAGCCTTAATGAATTTTCTCCAAATAGGCTTTCTAAAGGTTGTAATAAGACTACGTTCTATTTCCGCTAGTGGTTTTCTATCATTAAATGGAACTAATATTTCACAACCTTCTCCTGCAATGCTACTCATAAAATCACCCCTCCTGTATATTAGAATATTATAACATAATCCAGAAGGGTTTGTCTTTGGAAAGTAATACACGCTGATACACATTATTATAATAATAGAAACTTAAAGCATCTGATCAAACCACTATAAATGATATATTAATGTAATCCAAAAAAGATGACTTCTGTTTATGTTACAGAAATCATCTTGTAAGCAGAATAAATATGTTGGCATGTTTATTTAAAGAGTAAACACTGTGTCATCTGGAAAAATTGAGCCTCTAAAACCATCGAATGCTTCGAAGTGCTCTTCCACATTATCAGGGGTTTCTTTCGAATTAATAATAGATATTTCATCGTCACCTATTATATTTAACTCCATCAAAGTAGTTACACCAAAGCTTATAACATTCTGAAGAATTTTTGGAGCACCTGTAAGCTCAGTGATTGTTTTAATATTGAGTTGAAATTCATTTAATTCACGGTCTTTAGGAATATCTAAAAAAACTTCTATAGGTTTTTCAAAAAATCCATTTATACTGTTATTTTTGTTGTCTTCAAGATAATCAATTATATAATTAACTCTTACAATAAATTTAATACTTGCGAACCCAGATGTTGTAGATAAAAGGCTTCTAAATTCGGAATGCTCTACAATAATACCAGGTTCAAATTTTATTTTTTCAAAAATATAAGAAGAATTTATATTTTTAGGTAAATTTATATTTATGATAGGGAAATTAAGATTTTCATTGTATGATGCAAATATTTTTTTTGCTATAATGGTTATTATCTGATTGCCTGGTTGTAGATTAGTTATTGCAGCTGGTGGAACATATGTATAAGGAAGTCTCAGTGAAATAACATCATAGGGCTGGCTATTAAGTGTATTCATCAGAATTGAACCAATTACAGAATTAGATTTTAAATCAATTATATCAATCCCGCCATGATTTTCACGGTTTCTGTTAGCTACCAAGAGCTTAGTATTGTCGTCAGTTATAAAAAGTCTGGTAGGTTCGGGTTTTGATGTAATAATAAAATCATATGCTTCATTAGTATTAGTATTTATTAACTCTATTCTGTTTAGTCCAAAATTTGATGCGTATAAGGTAGCGTCTTTTAAGATCATTCCAGCAATTAATGATCCCTTAGGTAAAATTAAATCAGTAAACTTTTCTGAGTTAATATCTATTTTTAATATAGTATTTCGCATTGAAATGTATGCAGTTTTATCATCTTCGGATATTAAAAGATAAGTTGGATTTATACCTAAGTTTTTAAATGAATGTATAAGTCCATAATTTTCTGTACTATAAATTCTTAATTCCTTTAGTAATGTATCTAATACATATAGTTTAGTCCCTTCTTTATTAAGTCTTAAATCAATAATTGCTGACAATCCTTTAATGCGACCTATTAAATTGTCTAAGTTTATATCATATACAGTTACTTCAGAAGTATTTGAAATGTATATTTTTTTGTTTATGGTATCAATTTGAAAGTTGCCATTATTGGGAATAATATTTTCTTTTATTTCACCAGTAATACAGTTAATAAATGAGATAGTATTACTCATATCACAAGCAACGCCAATGGTATTGTTATCTTTCAAGGCTAATCTAAATGGGCTTTTCCCTACAGATATTTCTTTTAATATAGTATTGCAAAGACTATCAATTATAGTTAAGGTTCCAGTTTTAACGTTTGAAACAAAATAAAAACTTTTTCTAATATTTTCAGCTATTTCAATCACACCCTTTATCTTTCTTAATAGAAAATATGCTCTAACGATAGAAAATATGCTAAAATTATAAAGGATTTGGAAATTCCAAATCCTACTAATTTCTTTGGATACAAACTAGACCCTTTCGTAGCTATCAAATTTTCCATTTTTAACGATTCTGTACACACCTTTTGCTTTTATATTAATCTTTCGAATTTCATCGCTAACAATATTCATATAGACTTCTTTGAATTTGATGGATAGACTACAACCATAGGATATTTTTGTTGGGGTTGATACTAATTCAACCTTGCAAGATTTTTTTAGAAGCCTTTGGTACAAAAGTGTTGCAACATTATGACCTGGGTAAACAACTAAATATTCACTTTCTACTACTTCTACCTTCATAGCTTGAACATCTCCCTTATAGCTAATCAAGTTTATAAATTAATTTGTATCATAGATAAACTAGTAGACCAATCCATAATATGAAAATATCATCTTAATGTGATATCTATCTGACCGGTCTTTTTTTTAAAATTCTATCTACAATTCCTATGTTTTTTTCATATTTTAGATCTTGTTTCAGACCTTCTTTTTCACTAGTTAGTTGCTCTAATTTATTGTTCAATTCATTTACTACAATATCTTTGAACATCTTCTGTTTTTTCAACCCTTCGTATTCATTAGTAAGTTGCTCTGATTTATTCTTTAACTCATTTATTAATCTGTCCGTAGATGTTTTTTCTATTTTCATTACTTCTAATTTTTTTATAGAAGTTTGTTGTATTTCAGCTATTATATTTAATTTCTCTTCAGCTTTTTTCTTTGCATTTGAAATCTTAAAGAAATTATTATCTGATTCCGCTAGAATTCTTAGTTTTTGCTGATATTTTATTTGTAAATCTATTAGTTTTTTTTCTAAATCTTTGTTAATTTTTTTTAGAGCTAAAATCTCTTCTTGAATATCTAGTTTGTTTTTTTTCACATTAGAATCTAATTTATTTTCAGGAGCTACACTATTTAGTTTTGGAAAGTCATCTCTAGAGTCATTATCTTTGTAATGAGGTAATAATAAATTTATTTCAGGAGGATTAGTTCCTATCATATATTTACACTGTATATTACTATGCTTTTTACTTAAAGATAAAAATTTATACAGTGAAATTTCATTGTTTAATTGGGTGTAATCTTTATTGGGTTCACTCCATTGATTTTTATATGAAGAAGTTAGAATGTTTTTGCCTTCACTCCATATCGACCAAAGGACTCCACTAATTTCAACTAGCGATAAATTAGTTGGCTTATCACAACCTTCATGAATTTTATAGCTTTTCATTTTTCCATCAGGTTCAATTAATACATGTTCTATAAAATACAATGATCCCTCTTTAGACAGATTTATTATATTTATTTTATTTAAATATAATAATGTGCAAAAATTAATACTATTGCCGATAATACCATATAATCTTCTTGGAATACTCCAGTTATTGTTTTTGTATTCTGTGAAATTAATTACTATTTCATTTTTTTCATGCTTAATAAATACTAGGGATAAATCACCATTTTCTAAATTTTGTACCTGGTAATGGCAGAAAACCTCTTTTAGAAATGGTATGGTATCTATTGTATTAAATAAACTTTCATTTTTATTTAAGCACAAATGCATTAAAGAACATTGGATTCTCTTTATGCTATTTTTACCAATGAAAAATATATGCATTTGTTCACCAATTGTAATAACATTTAATTCAGTCATCTCATAGCCTTCATTTTCAAAACTATAAATGGTTTTTCCAAACCATTTATTCTGTTCCCATTCGCAATACTTAAGATCGCTATCTCCAACACTATATATAATGTAAATTTTGTTATCTATATCAAAATTAACGGTAAAATCAATAACTTCATCGTCAATTTTGTTTTCCTTAGTCCATTTATTCTCATCATACATAATACTGTACATTAAATTCCTATCATCATTTACATAGAAGCTCCATATATGATCTTCACTATCATAAAATAAACATGGACTACATATCCTCATATTACTCATCTCCTTATAGAAATTATATTTTATTCCAAAGTAATATATGACCTAAAAATTAATATTAAAGGCCATATATAAAGTATTTACATAATATAGTATTAGATAATTTAAAATTAACACTTAGGAACTATTTGTATTACTAAACAAGTATACCAATCACACCTCCTGGATACCTGCATACTATAATATCGAGAACACGCATTAGAAGTGTATCCCTTGACATAAAAGGAGGATGATTTATGGCTATTACTCGTGATGAATTTATTGCAAGACCCGGTATTGTTAACAAACAAGGACACCTTCCTGATCCATCAGAGCTGGTTTGCGTTGAAATTCCAAAAGTTTTTGACCAGTGCCTGATTAAAAGATGTTTAGTTTATGATTGCAGACCGGATACGCTAGATACAGATGCTGAATTAAGAAGTGGCATTCTTGATAATCCAAAAACATTTACAGGATGTAGGGATTTTGATCTAAAGCTTATTTCAGTAGAGAAGATTCCACTAAAGAAAAATCCTAATTATAAGAAAGTAAAAATTTGCTTTGTAATTTCATTTTATGCGGATTTTATAAATTGTAACGGTGAGAGAAAATGCGAGTTTTACAAAATTAATCGTACAGAAGTTATATCAAAATTATATTGTCCAGATTCAATAGCGCAAATATCTACTAACTTTGTGTCTGGTTCATCTCAGGATCTTGATTCTGAAATTGTAAAACTTGAATTGGTTGCAGAATGTTTAGATGGAGCTTTTTGTAAAGATGATGATTGTCACAGTTTTTTAGATATCACTTTAGGATTCCATCTTATTGTAAAATGTGAACTAATTGTTCAATTATTAATTCCTGCATATGGTTATTGTCCTGTACCTTGTCAATGCGAAGAGGAATGTGAAGAAGATTCTTGTGAAAAATTTGATCACGCACCAGTTCCAAAATTCTTCCCAGATCAAAAGCTTAGACCTTTATTTGATGATGACTGTGAAGATGATGAAAGTGAATCTGATAAATAAGTGAATTCTAATAAAAAAACACAAAGCAACTAAAGTTTTTTAAGTGTTGAAATCAAACCTCAGTACAAATGGTAGACGTACTGAGGCTTGATATTGTTTACAGAGTTAGTTCTAAATCTCCATATATAAATTTTAATCAATAAAAATTTCATTCACAACTTATAACCACCTGCATACTATAATATAGAGAACACGAATTAAAAGTGTATCACTTAACATAATAAAGGAGGATAATTTATGGCTATTACTCGTGAAGAGTTTATTGCAAGACCTGGTATTATTAACAAACAAGGGCACCTTCCTGATCCATCAGAACTAGTTTGCGTTGAAATCCCAAAAGTTTTTGACCAGTGCCTAATTAAAAGATGTTTAGTTTATTCTTGCGGACAAGATACGGTGGATACAGATGAAGAATTAAGAAGCGACTCCCTTTGTAACCCGAAAATATTTACAGGATGTAGGGATTTTCAACTTAAACTTATTTCGGTAGAGAAAATCCCACTAAAGAAAAATCCTAGTTACAAGAAAGTATTAATTTGCTTTAGAATTTCATTTTATGCAGATTATATAAATTGTAATGGAGAGACTAAATGCGAGTTTTTTGAAATTAATCGTACAGAGGTTATATCGAAACTATATTGCCCAGATTCAATAGCCCAAATATCTGCTAGCTTTATGCCTGGTAAATCAGAGGATCTTGATTCTGAAATTATAAAACTTGAATTGGTAGCAGAATGTTTAGATGGAGTTTTTTGTAAAGATGATGACTGTCATAGTTTTTTAGATATAACTTTAGGATTCCATCTTATTGTAAAATGTGAACTAATTGTTCAATTACTAATTCCTGCATATGGTTATTGTCCTGTACCTTGTCAATGCGAAGAAGAATGTGAAGAAGATGCTTGTGAAAAATTTGATCGCGCACCAGTTCCAAAATTCTTCCCAGATCAAAAGCTTAGACCTTTATTTGATGATGAATGTGAAGATGATGAGTAAGTAAATTCTAGAAAAGTTACGAATAATTAGAACATTTATAGGCCTATCTCATATATTGTAATATGAGAATTCTAAGATATCCGACCTCGTAAACAGTACATTTAGAATTCTTTTACTAGATATAACGAATTAAAATTTAGGAGGAATTAATATATGAATTCAATGTCATGTCATTGTAAATCTGAAAAAGAGGATTGCTTTAAAAGAGAAAGAGAAAATGAGGAATGTTGTAAAAGAGACAGAGATAGAGAAAAAGAGGAATGTTGTAAAAGAGACAGAGATAGAGATAGGGATAGAGAAAATGAAGCTGAAATTTTATTAAAGTGTAAGCCTGGAACCGCAGCATCAGTGGCAGCAGCAACTGATGATGAAGTTACTAAAAGACTTGCTACTCTTAGTATAAATACTGAAAGATTTTGTAATCCATGCTTTAAGTTTGAATTTTCAACCAATATATTTTCTACACTACCAAAAGCAGATGATGAAGGTAATGATAAAAAAATGGCAAGTGTAACTGTTAGATTCCAACTATTTAAGCTTTGTAAACGTGATAGAGTTGCAACCGAAGTTGGACCTGAATGGATATTTGATTTATCAAATCCTTCAGACGATTTCCAATTAATGAAGCATGATATTGTTACTTTTATCGTTTGTGATTGTGATTGTGATTGTGATTGTGATTCCGAATGCTGCACCTATTTTGTACAGTCAACTACTACGGGCACACCCGGTGATGATCGTAAGCCCGCAAGCATCACTTTTAACAATCCAACACTTTCAGTTTTAGTAACAGAAAACAAACGTCATTGCTGTTAGTACTATAACAGATAAAAAAGGCTCTATAAAAAGGGCCTTTTTTCATGTATATCCTTTAAAGCTTTAATAAGTTTTTCAATATCTTCTAAATCATTAAAATATCCTGGACTTATTCTAACTGTACCTTTACGATTTGTGCCAAGTATTTCATGTATTAGTGGTGCACAGTGAAACCCGGTTCTCACAGCTATTCCTTTTTTATTTAAGAAATATCCCACTTCAGAAACATCAATATCGTCTATAGCCAAAGAAACTACAGCTCCTCTGTTATTATAATCGCATCCTCCATAAATTTTAACATAAGATAATTTACACAATTCTTTTACTAAATATTCTACGAGCATTATCTCATGCTTTCTTATATTTTCTATTCCGACTTTTCTAATAAACCTTATACCTGCGCATAGTCCTGCTATTGCTGGCGTATTTAAGGTTCCACTTTCAAATCTATCAGGTAAAAAGTTAGGTTGCTTCATAGAAAAGGACTCACTTCCAGTGCCACCTTGAATAAACGAATCCAGTACAATCCCTTCTCTTATATATAAGCCTCCTGTTCCCTGGGGACCATATAATCCTTTATGACCCGGAAAAGCTAATAAGTCAATATTATCTCGTACTACATCTATTGGGATAACACCAGCGCTTTGGGATGCATCAACTACGAATATTATTCCTGATTGTTTCGCGATTTCCCCTATAGCTCTTATATCTTGAACGGTTCCTAATACATTGGAAGTATGGTTTATTATTATTGCTTTGGTATTTCTACGTATTTTTCTTTTTAAATTATTCATATTCAAATATCCATTTTCATTTACACCAAGAAGGGTAAATGCTATCCCTTTTTCACTTAGATAATTTAATGGTCTAAGAACTGAGTTATGTTCAATTATTGAGCTAATAACATGATCTCCTGACTTTAAGATTCCTTTTATACCTATATTCAGAGCCTGGGTAGCATTACATGTAAAAATAATATTTAATAAATCAGGGATGTTGAAGAATTCACTTATCTCTTGCCTGGTATCCATAATTTTAGATGAAGCCTCAACTGCCATATCATGCGAACCCCTACCAGGATTTGCAGCGTAATTCTCCATGCATCTTAACACTTCGGAATAAACTGCCACAGGCTTTGGAAAACTTGTGGCAGCATTATCAAGATATATCATAAAATCCTCCTATTTTGAATATAGCGTTTTATTCTTTATATAGTATAAATATTTTGATATACTTAATAGTATGCTTAATAAAGTGTTAATTTTTTTACTTATCTGATTTTTAACGACATTTCTCGGTTTGTAAATTTCAAATTGGATTTTAAACTAATGTATTAAAATAATAACACAAAAAATGAGCCTCTAAAAATAAGAGCTCATTTATTTTAACCATTATTAATTTAATTTTAGTATTATCGTATAAATATATTATCGAAACAAGGTCCCATTAATAATATAATCCTATTTATCAAATAAACCGCCAGTTTTTTTAGTGCTCCTTGCTGCTTTTTTTGATTTCCCGATTACTTTATCAGCTCTTGAAATACCACTTTGCTCAGAACTTTTCTTTTTCTTTTCCTCGATAAGTTTTTTCATCATTTCAATATTATTACTTGACATAAATTTTTCCTCCTTTGGCATCAAATCAAAGAATGTTAGATCCTATAGAATTTATGTTTCAATTTATAGTCTCTACATTTTTATTTTCTACACTCAATCTCAACTTGTTGTTTTCCCTACTAATCAGTCTATCTCAATTCTTGTAAAAATTCAATATAATATTGAAAGATAACAGTACTTTTTTATTAAAATGCTATTTAGTCTGTAAAATATTTTTAGATTTTCATATACATAGAAATTAATAAGTAATTCTATTTAACTTAATAAGTACATTTTTATATCCTGGTTTTATAATTTCATTATCATACAAATTTTCATAGGTTGCTTTATCGATATCAAAGGCTAATGCTTTTGAGAAATTGTTTCCGTAAATCTTTTTAATAAACATCTCAAAATCTCCTTTTATTAATGTATAATGTATTTCATCACAATGATACCCTTTTATATCATTATTTAATTTTTCTATAATTCCATATAATTGATAAATATAGCTCTTTTCTTTTAAACTGAAAATTTTATCTAAAGCTACAATAGCTTCAGCATATTTAAAGTTCATAGGTATAGGATAAATACTAATTTTATTCTTACCATCAATTTCTTTCAACATTCTTAAACTTTGAAATAAAGTGGTACATATATCTAATTGAATAATAGCAGCATATTCACTAAGTCTTAAAGATTTACTTTGCTTTTGCTGCTCTCTATTAGCTTTTTCAATTTTGATTTCCCTCTCAATTGCAATATTAGTAGAATTTTTATTTATGAACCAACTAAAAACGCCGCCTAAAATAGCACCAATTATAATGGAGACAGAGGATATAATTGGATTTATAAGATTAGCAGGTATGAATAGTAAAGATTTTAACATTCCAATTTCTCCTTTTTAAAAAAGTATTTTCTACAATATAGTTTCCTTACAAATTTATTTTATTCGTCTACCCTTCTATACTTTTAATTTATATTCTAATCATAGAGGAATTAACAGGTTGAAATATATTTTGACAAGTAAGCAGTAATTAGAGTATTATTTGTATGTAAAGCTTACAAAAATAAGATCTTTACTAAAGATTAAAAATATGCTTTAAAGTAATTTTAATGAAGGAGACTACATACTCATGAATACACAAAGTGATAACAGAGGACAAATAAGAAATAATATACCAATAGGTATTACAGTAGACGTTGTATTAAAAAAAGACCAAAGAACAACTAAACTAACCAGAGGTGTAGTAAAAAGGTTGTTAACCAACTCTGCAGTACACCCAAGAGGTATAAAGGTTATGCTAGAAGATGGCCAGGTAGGAAGAGTCCAAGCCATTATATCAAAATAAGAACTAATAGTTTGAAGTCAATTTACTATTGTAAATTGACTTTTAAATTTTATTATATATCATTTTCTTGCATTTCTAACCCAAATGATATATAATAATAAAGTTACCTAGTAAAATTAGAATATCTTCAAATACATTGCAAAGTCGGATCATTAAAACACTTATCAAAAGAGAAGACCTGAATTTTAAATTCCAATTCTTAAATTCTTACCCTTTTCACTCTGAAATTTCTTAATGTATCCCTTATTAAAATTTTGTTGAATAACGCACTCATACCGCTTAAAACATATCCTAATATGTTTTAGCAGGATTTCAAATCACTCTAAGGAATCAAATCAATTAATATTTGTTTCATGTGCTCTCATAGAATAGCAAGGAGGTGTTTATATGAGAAAAGACGAACTAGTTGAAATTACAGAAGATGTAATTAATGAATGTTTAGAATGTTTAGACTAACAACAAAAAAGCAAATCTGTCACTATTGACGTTCTAGTGTAGGTTTCTTTTTTTTTATAAAAATGATTTATAAATATTCACTTTAAAGTTATATTATGGAGTGTTTCCTAGTTCTTAATCTCTAATGAATATTTTAAAATAAATAATGCTATAAATAGAGGGAATTTCTTTTAAGTATAGAATATATGTTAGTATAGAGAATGTAATTAAAAAGGAGTGTTTATAATGTTAACGATTTCTTTTATTAGCGGTGATACGGAGCTATTTGATTTAAAACAATCTGAATGTGATCTGTTTAAAAGTTGGTTTTATAATTTTGAAAACTCCAGGCCTCATGAAGTTAATTCTATGGGTAAAAAATATTTGTTTAATAAGAAAGCAATAGCTTATATTGAGATAGAGCCTTAGGTTTTAGTGATATATCAAAGTAATGAATAATTCTTGATATGAATTGGAATAAAATACAAAGACCTGCATTTCTATAAGGATGCAGGTTTTTTGTATATTTTAATTATAAACTTACGTATTTTCATGTTATACAACAAGACGACCTTTAGGTCTCCTTTTTAATGATTATTTACATAAAATATAGGTAGAAAGAGAAGGTACACTTACCTCATTAATACAAGTTCTAATGCCTCTACTTACCCCTGTTTTGTCAACTTCATATTCGTTTGCTATAATAGTCCATTCTTTAGTATCTGGTAAAATTATTTTTATTTCTTCTTTGTTAGCATTATGAATTATAATTAATTTACTATAACCATCTTTGAATGGGGAAGTTAATTCATAAGCTACACAGTTACAAGGCGATTCAAGAAATATCAAGGATTCTCTTACTTCACAAGCATTTTCTAAGGTCATAACTTTTTGGCTTTTTCTTAAAGAGATTAACCCTTTAATATATTCATAGGTTTCTGCGAACTCAGCTTTTCTACTCCATAGTATTTCGTTCACAGCGTCACTAGAGTTATAGCTATTATGATTTCCTTGTTTGGTCCTTAGTATTTCTGTTCCACCTTGGATAAAAGGCACTCCTTGAGATGTAAGGACTATAGATAAAGCCAATCTATTCATTTTTTCTCTTTCCAAAGGAGTATTATTAGAATTGCTTTTTTCAAATTTATCATATAAGCATAAATTATCGTGAGCACTTACATAGTTTATTGTTTCTCCAGGATCTTGCGAGAAATCATATATTTCATTGTTATATTGAATCCCACCAACAATCCCCTTTTTAATTTCTACCTCAAGGCCTACTCTACCACTTACAAATCCTGATTGGATACCATCATTATCTCCCTTAATTGCATTTCTTAGAGCATCATTATATACAGATACTTGCATACCCTTTTGGCTACCTTTTCTAAGCTGCATAGAAGATGGTAATGATGATGTTCCCCCTGTCCATGGTTCACCATAAATAATAATATTCGGATTAATAATTTTTGCTTGTAGTGTTACCTCTTTCATTGTATCAATGTCATGAAGCGCCATTAAATCAAATCTAAAACCATCTATCTTATATTCTTGGGCCCAGAATTTAACACTATCAACTATAAATTTTCTCATCATTGGTTTCTCTGACGCTGTTTCATTTCCACAGCCTGAACCATTAGTATAGTTGCCTTCGTCATCTGTTCTATAATAATAGCCAGGCACCAAGATATCCATTGGTGAGTTACCGGTTGTAAAAGTGTGGTTATATACAACATCCATAATTACGCTGATGCCATTTTCATGCAAAGTTTGAACCATGATCTTAAACTCGCGAATTCGCACAGTACCATCATAGGGATTGGTAGCATAAGAACCCTCTGGAACATTATATAAATAAGGGTCATATCCCCAATTATATCCACCCTTAGTTTCATCCACACTTTTGAAATCAAAAACAGGCATCAAATGAACATGAGTTATCCCTAAATCTTTAAGGTGGTCTAGTCCTGTAATAACACCCTTAGAAGTTTTGGTGTTTTTTTCACAAAATGCTAAATATTTTCCTTTATTTTCAATTCCGGAATCTTCTGATACTGAAAAATCTCTAACATGAATTTCGTATATTACTGCCTCAGTTCTATTAATTGGTACAGGTTTTTTATGATTATCCCAATTAGGGGGATTTAAAGAAGGGAAATCAATAATCATACCCTTTTCACCATTAGCACTTGATCCTTTAGTATATATATCTGGTGTTTCCTTTTCTTCGGCACCATCTGATACTAAATAATTATAGTATTTATTTTTAAAATCACCCTTAAGTTTAAATTCCCAAACTCCTTTTTCTTCCTTGTTCATCTCATATTTTTGCCCTAAGTCATCGCCGGCAGTTTCATACACTATTACTACAAGTTTTTGAGCAGTAGGTGCCCAAACCTTAAATGTGGTGTATTCAATAGTATAAACTGCGCCTAAATCATTCCCATAGTATGTGAATTCTGGGTTTTCTAATACTTTTATCATCATCAATCTCTCTCCTTAAAAATCCATTAAATCATCACCTGCAGAGCAGTACATATTTTTTAAGATGTACTAACGACAGAAGGATATTTATACTCCAACTGAGGTTCTTTTTTTCTAGGGCAATAAACACCCACATATAAAAATGACGGACTTTATTGTAAAATGCTGTTAGACATTTTATGAAATAGGACATGCGTTTGCATGGGTATAAATAGGGTAAGTGATTCTTTATTCATAATATGTAGTACGCATGAAAAATAATCCTAAAAAGTTATAGTTATTTAGTTGATTCCCTTTCAACTAATTTTGTCTCAATAATATAATTGTATATTGACTCTTTTTCGTTATCTAATTTGTTTATTAACAGCTTAACTGCAAAATATCCTAATTCTTCAGAATTAATATCCACTGAAGATAGCGAGGGCTTTCTATAAGCTGCAAGCGGCGTGTTGTTAAATCCAACAATTGAAATATGACGCTCTGACATTTCGCTTATAGCTTTGGATGCACCAAAGGCAATTAAATCATCAGTAGTGACAACAGCTGTAGGGGTAGAAGTATTTAAAATTTTTTTCATAGCATTATAACCACTAATTTCTGTAAACTCTCCTAATTGTACCATATTTCCGTCTATTTCCACTCCGATATTTTTAAGAGCCATCTTGTAACCTTCTAATCTATTTATAGTTACATTAAGCATAGGAGAACCCCCTATAAATGCAATTTTTCTCTCACCCTTTTGTATAAGCGAATTAACAACATTGTACATGGCGTTAAAGTTATCATTATCAACCCATAAAACCCCTTCGGTGCTTTCGGGTTTACCTATTACTACGAAAGGATACTCCGCTTCTTTTAAATAAGCAACACATTTGTCATCCTTCCTTACTGTTGGTAAAATAATCCCATCAACCCTTCTACTATTCATTAAACTTGATATGTATTCAACCTCTTGATCTTCATCGCTGCTGTAAGCATACATGATATAATATCCTTTTTTTTGAGCATAGTGACTTATGCCTCTCATAACTTGAATGAAAAAAGGATTAACAAATAAATCTTCATCCGTATTAGGTAAAATAAGTCCTATAGTCTTTGTTGTTTTGCTGACCAGACTTCTAGCTATTGCATTAGGATGATAATTTATTTCCTTCATTGCTTTATAAACCCTATCTTTTGTTGCGTCACTAATTTTAGGATTATCCGCAATTACTCTTGAAACTGTGGATGGCGATACATTGGCTAGCTTAGCCACTTCTTTTATAGTTACAGACATGAAAACTTCACTTCCTAATTTCTAAAAATATTCTATGCTCATTATATTATTAAACATAATATTAATCAAGGCTAGCTTAGTTTATTTTTATTAATGAAATACCTATATTATTCATCTTTATTCAGGAAATATTTACAGGACTTAATCATATAATATAGTAATATCTCTTATAAAGAAGATGCTAATATGAATGAGGACAAAAATTATTATATTCAATTAAATAGTAGGGTTGAAAAAATGATTAGAAAATCAGAATTTTTAGGTTCGGGTCATAATGGAATAGTTTATTTACTTCCTGGCAAAAAAGTAATTAAAATTTTTAAAGATAAGAAAGTTTGTGAGGGTGAATATAATATTCTCATAAAAACTAGGAGAAGTAAATACTTCCCTAAAGTTTATGAACATGGAGCCTACTACATTGTACGAGATTATGCAAGTGGAGAGCGGTTAGATAAGTATATCAAGAAGCATGGTATAAACAAAGAAATATCACTCAACATAATCAAACTTATTGTAGAATTTAAGAAGCTTAAATTTAAACGACTAGATATTAGGTGTAAAGACTTATACTTAACGGATGATTTTTCGATTAAAGTAATCGATCCTAAAAACAATTATTCTAAAAATGTAATTTACCCCAGACATCTAATGAAAGGCCTAAACAACTTAGGTGTAGTTGATGAATTTTTATCAACAGTTAGTGATGAAAATCCTGAAATCTATAAGTTGTGGAATCTTAAATTCAAGCAGTATTTAGAAGAAACCATTAAATAAGTGAACATCAAAATAGTATAAGAGGCTGTAATCCACTAAAGGAGCAGCCTCTTATATTAGTGTATTATTATAATACATTTAATTCTCTTAACTCATCTAGAAATTCTTGAAAGTTTATTGCCCTTGAAGAATCTAATATAATTTTTGCGCTTCGAATTAGTTTTTTATCATCCGTCACAAGGATGTAGTCTTCATTCTGCTTGCAAATATCAATTAAACTATAGTCATTTATAGAAATTTTATCTCCATTAACTAAATATATATTTTTATTCTGCTCATATTTAATAAAATCACGACCTACACACTCTTCAATAAAAGCATGATCATTATTAGTAATTATATGTCCTAATAATTTTAAAAATTTATTAGAGAGTACAAAGTCTTCATTGAATTTTACATACTCTTTCACTGATAATTCTCCAGCTATATCTTCAGATATTTTAAAATTAATACATTTCATATTTTCAATAGTATCAAGCAAGGTAGGATATTTATTCCACATTTTTATAATTATATTAGTATCCAACAAATACTCTTTACAAATCATTGTACTATCTCCTTTTCTAAGTAAGTCTATATTGAATTTTTAATAAAAAGATATCTGAATCATTAGTTTTATTTATATTATATTCATTAATAATTAAATGGTTAACGACATTTCAGAAGGAAGGTCATAGGCTTCTATTAAATTGTTACTTCTTAACCTTGATAAATATAAATAATGGCATTATAATTTAAATAGTAATATATAATTTTAAGAATACTTAAACAAAAATCTTAATAAATCAAAAATAAATAGGAAGGAGTAGCTGCTTTGCAGCTAATAAATAAAACTATGGAAGTACACATATTTTTAAAAGGTAATAAAAAGGCTGTTATTTACAAAGGTGACAGAATTGATGTTTTAGATTTTGAAATGAATGGAATTAAATATAAGCAAATCAGATATTTTAAAAAGGGTTTCAGTAAAAGTGAACTGGTAGAAGAAGAAAGTATAATCAAAATAGTTAAAACAGAATTGTAATAAACACCTACATCCACGCCGTGGATGTAGGTATTTATAATAACGTTCTATTTTCTTTTTTTGTTCTTTGCCTTATTTTTATTATCTTGTCTGCTTCCATAATTTGCTCTGTCTTGGGTGCTTAGGGGCTTGCTTTTCTTTTTAAAGTTTTTATCTATCGGAGTATCTTTGCTCTTACTTTTTATATTTTTCCCTTTATCTTTGCCATTTTGTTGTTTTGGGTTTATATTTGTGTTATTTTTTTTGCTTCTTGGTTTTATTAAACACTTAGATTCATAACCAATGAGATCTTCTCTATTAGCCTCTGTTAAAGCTGATAATACTAAATCATATTTCATAGGATCTTTATATTGAAGCAATGCCCTTTGCATAGCTTTTTCATTTTTAGTTTTAGGTATATGAACTTCTTCAAGGGTATTTGGATCAAGTCCTGTATAAAACATGGTTGTTGATGGTGTTCCTGGAGTTGGATAGAAATCTTGAACTTGTTCAGGTTGGTAATTAGTATCCCTAAGGTATTCTGCTAGTTCTACTGCTGAACTTATTGTACATCCTGGGTGGCTAGACATTAAATAAGGAATAAGATATTGTTTTTTTTCAATTTTTTCAGTAGCTTTATAAAATTTTTCCCTGAATTTATCATAAGTTTTACCTGCTGGTTTGCCCATGAATTTTAAAACTTTATGAGAAACATGCTCTGGTGCAACTTTTAGTTGGCCGCTGACATGATGCTTAATAAGTTCATTAAAAAAGGTGTCATTTTTATCTGCCATAATATAATCATAACGCAGCCCTGAACGCACAAAAACTTTTTTAATATCCGGCAATTCTCGAAGCGATCGTAGTAAATTTAAATACTCCATATGATCAACATTTAAATTCTTGCAAGGGCTTGGATGCAAACATTGCTTATCTATGCAAGCCCCTACTTTTAATTGTTTATCACATGCAGGTCGCCTAAAATTAGCGGTAGGCCCTCCTACATCATGAATATACCCTTTAAAATCCTTGAGTTTTGTAATTTGAATTGCTTCTTCTATTATTGAATTTTCACTTCTACTTTGCACAATTCGGCCTTGATGAAAGGTTATGGCACAGAAAGCACAGCTACCAAAACATCCTCTTGAACTAACTAAGCTGAATTTAACTTCCTCTATAGCAGGTATTCCACCGAGCTTTTCATAAATAGGATGATAATTTCTTTCATATGGCAGTCCATAAACAGTATCTAATTCTTCTCTAGTAAGGGGCATTTCTGGTTTGTTTTGCACAAGATACTTATTAGAATGTTTTTGAATTATACCATTTCCCCTAATTGGGTCTTGCTGATCATATTGTATTTTAAAGGCTTGTGCATATTTCTTTTTATCTCTGCAGACCTCTTTATATGATTCTATTTCAATGTAGTCACATATATTTTCAATATTATCTACCACATAACATGTTCCAGGTACCTGAGTAATGAATTTTATATCTACACCTTCATTTAATTCTTTTGCAATTTTAACGACTTGTTTTTCTCCCATACCATATATTAACAGGTCAGCTCCACTATCAATTAGCATAGATTTTCTTACTTTGTCACTCCAATAATCATAATGTGCAAAGCGCCTTAAACTTGCTTCTATTCCTCCAATAACAATAGGAACATTTTTATATGCTTCCTTTATTCTATTACAATAAACTATTGTTGCTCTGTCAGGCCTTAGGCCCATCTTTGCACCAGGGGAATACATATCTTTTTCTCTTATTTTTTTACTTACTGTATAATGATTAACCATAGAATCCATATTCCCAGAGTTAACTAGGAATCCAAGTCTTGGTTTGCCTAATTTTTTAAAATCCTCTATATCTTTCCAATCGGGTTGAGCTATTATTCCTACTTTATAACCTTCACTTTCAAGAACTCTTGAAATGATTGCAGTTCCAAAACTATGATGATCTACATATGCATCACCAGTAACTATAATAAAATCTAATTCAGTCCAACCTCTATCTATAATATCTTTCTTACTAATAGGTAAATATTTATTATCACTCATTACTTCCACCTTCTTTTGCTTTAATCGTGAATCTCAA
The DNA here is from genome assembly GCF_055081035.1 of Clostridium sp. CM041. NCBI lineage: Bacteria > Bacillati > Bacillota > Clostridia > Eubacteriales > Clostridiaceae > Clostridium > Clostridium sp. CM041. Next base: position 556,925 of record NZ_CM143648.1, on the reverse strand, counting down.
TATATAATTTAAAATATAATTATATCATTCTTTACTATTTAATTCTTTGAAAATAATAAATAACATTAATAATAACATTTCTTATGTACTTACGTATAATAAAATATAATGAATTTATCTTAGAAAATTAACATTCGATGAGAATAATAAAAAGGAGAAAATATATGGAAAAGTTAATTAATAATATAAAAAATGAAAATATTGAATTAACAGAAGAAGCAGCAACAAGTAGCAGTGACAATATTCAACAAGCTTTTGAAATAAGTATTCATGATGGAAAAGGCTTTTATGAAACTGGGGTAAGCACCGCTTTTTGGTCAACTTTAATGATTACAGCAAAAATTTTTCAGCCTGAAAAGGGAGAATGGGCAATTAAAATTAAAGATAAGGCTAGAAAAAATTTAGTGGTTTATGAAAATTATCATGTGGTACATGATAAAGAGATTTCATTTAACTATAAAACAAGCTTAAAAGTAAATCTTTTAATTGAGGTTACTTGGAACCAAGTTAAAGACACAATTTTAAGTGGAGAATTATCAATTAAGTACTAAAGCGCTGTTATTGTTTGAAAATAAAAACCTTTTCATATTAAACCATAAAATCCATTAAAACCTTAAGATTTTAATGGATTTTATGGTTTATAGAAAATTTAAAAAGTGATTATAATATTAGACTTGTTCATTAACTTTTTCTAACAAAATAAAAAAGTCTTCTTCATTTTTACGTTCTAAATATGTGTCTATAAGTGACTGAGTAGACAATTTACTAAAGCCCTTATATCCATTGTCCAATATATCAGTTAAAACACTTATGAAATAATCTTTACTTTTATCTATATCCTTAAGCATCTTATATGATATATCCTCTATTAATTCTTCTTTTATATTTTCTCGTAGCTTTTCAGTATATTTTTTCATAAAAGTTTGTGTTTCTTCAGGATATGCAGAAAAATCTCCTGAAATTATATCTTGAATTTCCAACATAACCACTCCTTAGTAATTTCTGTTTTAAAATGTACTTTTATTAAACAATATATATAATTATTTAGTTCTTAGAAAGGGGGTCTTTAGTTCCATGTTTTGCAATCATCGCTGCACCAATTATACCTGCTTTATTACCTAGTTCTGCTAAAACAATTTTAGCAATAGGTAATTCAGAATAAGACTTGTTCGCCGCTACTTCATTTATAACTTTATCCAAAAGATATTGGCCTGCCCCTGCAACACCACCACCTAATGCTATTATTTCTGGATCAATGAAATTGACTATATTAAGTATTCCTATGCTTAGATATTTTACTAAGCGATTCACTGCTAAATTTGCTATTATATCTCCTTCTCTAGCACAATCAAATATTGTTTTTGCATCTAGATTGTTAATATTTCCTCCTGCCCTTTCTATTATTATAGTGCTTTCATTCATTTCCCCAATTAATTTTTTTGTATGTTTTATTATGGCAGTAGAGGAAGCGAAGGTTTCTAAGCAACCATTTCTTCCACAATTGCAATTATAAAAATTTTCACCAACAACCATATGTCCAATTTCAGAGCCTATACCATTAAATCCACTATATACTTCACCATTTAAAATAATTCCCCCACCAATACCTGTTCCTAATGTAATCATCAAGCTACTTTTACAATTCTTCATTGAGCCATTCTCATATTCCGCAAGTGCAGCCACCGTAGCATCATTATCTATATAAATTGGTTTATTAAGTGCAGTTCCCAACATCTCTCTTAAATGTACATTTTTCCATCCAAGATTGACACAAAATATTACATTACCATTTTTATCAGCTAAGCCTGGAATACCTATACCTATCGCTTTTATTCTTTTTAGTGGCATATTGAAATCCTCTAAAGTGTTTAAAACTAGAGCTACCATATCCTCTATTATCTCATTGGGGTCCCTCCCCACTCTTGTAGCACATGATTTTTCATACTTTATGTTTCCTTGATCATCAACGATGCCAACTGCAATATTAGTGCCTCCTAAATCAATACCTATATACATATACTTCTTCCTTTCATAGCCTCTGCTACAGTTCTTTTAGTCAATAAATATATATTCAATTTAAAACCATAAATTTCATTTAAAGGTATTCGCCATCAACCTAAAAAATAATTAAAATTTCATCATTTTATTCCAATATGCTTTGACATTATATTCATAAAGGATTAGAAAGATATCAGTTTAAACAATTTCAGACGGATTAGTAGTGAATATTTTTAAAATTGGTTTGCTTTTGTATATGAATAAATTATACCATATATACGTATTTTTACTTTGTAAATTAAAAAAAAGAACCCAAGTAATTTTAAATTACTTGGGCTCTTTTTTAATAGATTTATATTTTGAATTATTTTTTTCGTCCGGATTTATATATTCATAATCACCTACTTCATTTTTCCTAATTCCTAAAGATGCCATTTGTTTATTAGTAGTTTTAAGTTTATTAGCCATGTATCCACCTCTTTCTATAATATGGTTGCCATAAAAAAAATATTTATACGTTATTTTTATACAAGAAATGGAGTTAAATAATCTTCTGCGAAGCTGCAACATCTTCGCAGAAGATGCATTGACGACTTCAGAAGGAGATTTATACTCCCACTGAAGTTTTCTATTTGTTAGGGCATGTAACTCCCAATTATATAAGTGGGAGACTATCTTTTTGAAATTTCGTTAAAATCACTTCGCATATTTCAGCTGAATTTAGGTAATTATAATATTAAAATAATTTAACAAATAAATATAAATGTGAAAGGTGGTGTTTTATATGGGAGTTTTACGTTGGATAGGCGGAATAGTAGTATTATTTTGGGTATTGGGGCTTATATTTAGAATCGGTGGCAGTATGATTCATATATTACTTCTAATAGCTGCAATTGTATTCATCGTGGATATGCTTTCAGGAAAAAGAAGAACCTAGGGAAATATCCTATTGGATTCATGAGAAAAAATAATGCTACACAGGATATCTATTGTTAAATATCCTGTGTAACATTATTTTTTCGCCTTTTTTGCTATTCCAGCATATAAATATTCTAGGTGATTCGTATTAACGTCTCCCATTTTTAATATATCTATTCTACTTTTAGCCTTATCTAGAACTTCCTTTGCTTCATCAAAGTCCAGTTGCTTTATGCAAGAACTTGCATATTCTAGTAAATAATCAATTTTTATAACTACTTTTGCTAAGTCTTCCTTATCCTCATTTATTAAATTAATTAATATAGAATATATTTGGGGAGAAGCCGTCCCCTTATAATTATATAAAAGATCATTATTTTTACTGCTTTTTTTTGTCATATCTAACACCTCTTTATTTTTTGAAGTTTTATATTTAACATTACTTTTAAAGACATTTCAGAAGGAAAGTCTCCCAGTTCTATATTGCAGAGCTCCGCAGGAGATGATTTAATATATTAACTACATATGAATATGTGTCTTTTAAAGGTCCCTTTAGACACCGTACACCGATCATCTATGTGAAAGCCAACGGAAGTAATTTGCTCTTCCATATTATCAAAAGTAATTATTACCATTCTATCCGCTATTCTACGAGTACTACTCATAATGGCTAACTGTTCCTCGGTCGTAATTTGAGTGAATATACCATAAGGAAGATCAACGATGGCCACATTAAATTTATTCGCAATATCATTCATATTACAAATAGTTATTACATCATCATATCCAAAATACCGGAGGTTTGCCTTTGCATTTTCACCAATGTATGGATTTATCTCATAACCTTTAATATTAATATCCATTGAAATAGCTTCAATTAGTACCGTCCCAATGCCACAACATGGATCTACAACGCTGCAATTTAAATTATTAGCTACAGCTATATTAACAAGGGCCCGACATACATTCACCTTTAGTGCATTTGAATAAGAAAAAGGTTTTTTATTGTGCAATAGCCATTCAGAAGCATTGCTCTCACATTCACCAAATATCCAGTTGTTAGCTACTTTTGTTATGCCAAAGATAATTCTGGGATTTTTCATTTCAGCTTCTCCCAGTATTTTAAAGCCTATTTCGAATTCAATCCTACGCCTCTCATGAAAACCAATATTTTCATCAGTAGCATTGATATAAGCAACTTTATAATTTATGCCGGTAAGTTTGTCCATAACAATTTGATCAATGACCTGTTTCATTGTTTCTCCGGTATACATTATAGAAATGCATTTTTTTATAAAAGGACTTCTAGATGGATCCACATAAATATCAGAAAACAAGTGCTTTTCATCAAGGGGTTTATTAAAGAGGCACTTTATTTCCATCTTGCATAGGCTTTCTTCATCACTCGAATAATTAGTTGTGTATAAATACTTCTTTTCATTTTGTGGTAGCTGAAACATTAAAGCACATCCTCTTAAATTATATTGATAGCTTTTAAAAATCCATCAACTTTTTTTTCGTATTCATCTTTGTTCTTCCAATACGCCTCGGCATGCCCTGCACCCGGAGCAATATATATATCTTTGTAGCCCTTCTTTACTGAGTACATTTGGTTACACATAAAAGTAGGTACATAGTCATCTTTTTCACCATGAATAAACAATATCGGAATTTTCACATTAGGTAAGGTAGTTATAGGTGATACATCTTTGAAGTCCCATCCAACTCGAATTTTGCTGATTTTACTTGATAATTTTATGAGTGGAAATCTTTTTATACCGTAATATTTTTCTAATATGTGTTTAAATAAATCTTGTGCATCAGAGTATCCACAGTCATCTATACAAAACTTAATTCTATCATCTATTGCAATATTTTGAAGAACTGTGCCGGCACCCATGGACTCGCCATGCAATCCGACGATGATATCATTTCCTAATTTATTAAACAGCCAATCAGTGCATTTTTTCAAATCAAACTTTTCATAATAACCAAATGAGGTATTTTTACCACCACTTAGACCGTGATTTCTATGATCATAAATAAAGATAGCAAAACCTCTTTTTAAAAACATATCCATATATTTAACAGAGCCATACAAACTCGAAGTTATTCCATGACACAATATTATAGCTTTTTTTGAATTGTTATTTGGAAAGAAGAAACCATGAATTTTATAACCATATTGGGAATCTAGGTATACTTCTTGTTTTTCCAAATTATTAAATTTTTCTATATCTATTTTACCTTGTTCTACTTCATAATCGTATGTGTAATTATATTTTGCAACCCTAGGATATATAATTATACTAGAAAAATGCCACCCTATAATAAAAATAGTAATAATAATTAAAATTAATATAAAAAATGTTATATTTATCATGACAATACCCCCCTCTAAAAAAAAGACCCTTGTATTTTATAATAAGGGCCCTTCAAAATACACAATAAGTTATAATACTAAGATTTCTTTTTAACCTTCAAAACATATATTATGCAAGCAATCCCAGCTAAGATAAACACGGCATAAATCCAAAAGGTTAATGTCATAAAAATATATTCTGACTCGAAATAAATTACAGTAGAGCTTAGAGCAGGGACTACTAATGAATCACCTTTAAATTGTTTTATAGTTTTAACACCTGCTTGTTCTCCATCTACTACAATATTCCACGTTCCTTTCTTAGATAATTTAATGGTTGTGTCTTCTCTATTTGCATTAAAAGCTACTACAATATTCGCCCAAGTATCCATATTTGCACTGTAGTTCATTTCATATGCTACCACATTTTCAGGGACTGTTAAAAAATTAAGGTTTTTCTTTATCATGTCCGCTGAAGACATTCTGAAAGCCGGATGTGCTTTTCTTAACTCTATCAAACCTTTGAAATAATTAACAGTGTTGATGTTTTCTGATTTTCGAGTCCAATCAAGTTTATTTACACTATCAGGAGACTTATAGGAGTTGTTATCGCCACCTTTAGTTCTCAAAAATTCCTGTCCTGATTGAAAGAATGGAATACCTTGGGAAGTAAGAATTATAGCATCTGCCATTCTGTGCATTTTTAATCTTGCTTCATCATTATCTTTTGGGTTTGTTAAAATAAGTTTATCCCATAATGTATTATTATCGTGAGACTCAGCATAAGTAATAGATTGTACAGGGTCAACTTTTTCCCAAGTTTTTATACCACTTGAGTAATCTATACCTCCGACTATTCCCTTTTTAATGTCTGTCTCCGCATTAGTTTTACCATTAACAAATCCCTTAGATTTTACTTCGAATACGCTACCTTTTATTCCATCTTTCATTTTATCATTGAAATGTGATATTCCAGGCATTTTACTGGTATTTTTCTGTATTGCCGCTTTATCTTCTGGAAGAGTAGTCCCAATATTAGAGCTCTCTCCTGTAATGATAATGGAAGGATCTATATTATTTAATTTTTTTCTAACTTCATTCATTGTATTTATATCAATGAGCCCCATATTATCGAATTTAAATCCATCTATATTATATTCTTTTGCCCAATACATTACGGAATCTACAATAAACTTTCTTGTCATTGCATTTTCTGAAGCAAGGGTATTTCCATACCCACTTTCATCTGTGTTGCTACCATCTTTATCGTATCTATAATAATATCCAGGTACTAATTTATTGAAATTAGAATCATAGCTATTGTACATGTGATTATAAACTACATCCATGGTTACCCTTAATCCGTTATCGTGAAGAGATTGTACTGCTTGTTTCAATTCTTTAACTCTAGTGATAGGATTGTATGGATCTGTTGAATAACTTCCTTCAGGTGCATTATAATTTTTAGGATTGTAACCCCAGTTAAATTGTGGCTTTTTTGAAGTCTCATCCACACTAGCATAATCAAATATTGGCATAAGCTCCACATGAGTTACTCCTAGGTCTTTTATATAATCAACACCCGTCTTGGTACCATCAGTTCCCTTTGTCCCAGCTTCAGTAAACGCTAAATATTTACCTTTGTTTTCTATGCCACTATTTGGGTCTATAGAAAAATCTCCAACATGTAGTTCGTATATAATTGCATCATTTAAATTTGTAAAATTAGGTTTTTCACTCGGCCTCCATTTTTTAGGGTTTGTTTCCTTTAAGTCAATTACAGCGCCCTTATCACCATTTACTGACACAGAACGAGCATAAGGATCTACGGCCTCGTTCCAAACTCCTGAAATATTAACCTTATAAGTATAAAATATGTCCTTTTGATCTCCATTTAAGTCAAAGGACCAGGTACCTTTGACACTTTTTTTCATGCTAGATTCATTACCAATTTTATCATCCCATTTTTTATATGTTACAAGCTTTACCTCGGTTGCAGTTGGTGCCCATACCCTAAAGCTTGTTTTATTAGTAGAATAAGTATTACCTAAATCATTTCCTTCATAATAATACATTTTTTCAAAACCAGCACTTCCCATTACATCCCCAAGCACTACGTCCTTTTCTGGAAAACCATCCTTAGAAACCGTAAGTTTTTGACCTAGTTTAACATTTTCACTAAGCTCTAGTTTTGCAACTGTTGTAATACCATTTTTTACTTCATTACTTGTTACTTCTTTTATTTTTACAGACTTACCATCAGCCTTAACTATAATGCCTTCAGTACTTTGCGCAATAAATTGAAATGCTAAGTTTGTTTCTATGCTTATGCTATTCAAGTCGTCTAATTTTGCAACTACAAATTCACCTGAATTATCCAAATCATTTCCAGCAGGTACGACCACCTTTGGAGCACCTGCTTTAGCTTCAGCTACTGAATAGTATACTTTAGGGTCACCTCCATTAATCCAAACTTCTATAGCACCATCATTAAATTTCTCAATAAATCTATTCTCCTCAGTGTCCTTTTCCCCTTTGTCTGTACGTACTATAAACCCTACTTTATTAAATTCACCATCGAATTTAACTTCACATATCTGACCAAATGCATCCTTGCCAGTGTAAGCGAACTTACTTCCCTCTTCGTCATCAGTCAACAACCACATGTTCCATTTTAAATCACTGGTTGGATTTTTAGCATAATGAACAATTATCTTCATCTTACCGCTTTTAGCAAAGGTATGCATGCTTGGGAATTGAAAAAACAACTCTGTTATAACTATAATAGCTGCAAGAAAAATGCTAAATGCCTTACTTTTGTTACTCTGTATATCAAAGTTCATAAATTTCTCCTCTAAAAAAATTATGGTCATCTAATCTATGTACTACCACTTACTATATAAACATTTTTAATCTTAATCCATTATATAATTTTAGAGAGATATATACAAGTAATTTATTACTCTCTTAAATCATCTTCTGCGAAGCTGCGATAGCTCCGCAGGAGATGGCTTAACGCCTTCGGCATGGGCTGTATCCTACTCCACAAGTGAAAAACCGTACACTTTATCTAAAGTGTACGGTTATCATTAGTTTTATTTGTAACATCATCTAAATAAGAAGACTTTTACTTAAATCAACTCCTGCGGAGCTACTCTTTTCATTTCTTATAGCTACATAATTAATCTTGGCTTTCTGAGAATACCTTGTTAATAATATCTACTCTAGAACTACCTATTATATTAGATATTTTTAAAGATATATTACCATCCTTATAAATTCTATCCTCATTTGCATTAACTAATACCATTATTTTTTCTTTTAACTTTTCATATGCAATAACATCATCCAAATAAAAATCCACTAAATCCTTTAAACATGATGCTAATGCTTTTGGGTCCTTATAAACTTTTCTCATACTGTACTCCTTATTATTCATTTTAATGTGTATCTTCTTATTATAGTCTAATATCTTTAAAATTTAAAGATATGTTGAAGGAATTGTAGCTACTTTCTATATAATTACCTTTGAAAATGTATTGTTTACAATTTTAACTAAAGAAATTATACTAATATTAGGCAAGCATGATGTAATTGCTAATTGGAGGTAGTTTATGATATTTTATTTTTCAGGAACTGGTAATTCACTTTATATTGCTAAAAGCATAGCAATTCAAAATAACGAAAATCTAGTTTCCATAGCAGCTACTCTGAAGAAAGATAACGAATCCTATGAATACACATTAAAAGATAACGAGTTAATAGGATTTGTTTATCCTGTTTATGCATGGGGACCACCAAAACAGGTTCTTGAATTTATTAATAAATTCAAATTTATGAACTATAATAATAACTATATATTTACTGTGGCAACTTGTGGAGCAAATATAGGCAATACTGTTCAGATGTTTGATAAAGTCTTGAAAAAAAATAATTTCCATCTAAATAGTGGATTTTCAGTAGTAATGCCCAATAATTATATTATTTTAGGGGATGTTGACACTAAGGAAGTTGAAAATAAAAAACTTTTAGAATCTAAGAAGGTACTAGCTATCATAAACAATACATTAAAGAATAGGCTAAATAATGTTTATCATCTTGAAAAAGGATTGATACCTAGAGTGATGACTTATATAGCAAATCCACTATTTAATAAGCACGCTCTTGACACAAAGAATTTTCATGTCAATGAGAAATGTAATGGCTGTGGGTTATGCGAAAAGGTATGCAACAGCGGAACAATTAAAGTTCAGGAAAAGCCTATATGGGGCGAAAATTGTACCCGATGTTTATCTTGCATTCATTTATGTCCTACTAATGCAATTCAATATGGTAAAAATACAGAAAAGAAAGGCAGGTATAAGAATCCTAAAATTAGGGTTAATGATATGATAATAAATTAACTGTAAAAAACCCTCAATAATTTTATATTGAGGGTTTTTATTGTGCGCCCGGCATGGGCGCAATCTAATGGGTGAAAGTCCCTAGCACTGGTTAATAGTGCCAAGTGCATAGCTTAAGACAAGGGTGTCCATCGTGAGATGGAATCTGAAGGAAGTTGGCGGCCAAACTCCGGTCTGACGAACAGAAACTACATATAAGGCATATGCTTGTGGGTAAGTTTGCAATACAAAACGAAGCCCAAAACTATTCGAAACAAGTGGTGTAAATGTAGCAGATAGATGGAGTGAAAGATTGCGTTCTTACCCGGGGAGATCTGATAGGTAAGTTGTGGATATGAATTTAGAAATAACAACCCATACAGTGATGTATGGCTGAACTATCAGAAGTCAGCAGACGTCATAGTACCATGCAAAACGCGTTAGCGTGGGAAGGACTGAACAATAGGAGGTTTTGGAATTTTGAAGGATACGAGAAAATATGATAAAAGCAGACAACTTCATAAAGAAGGCTCTCTACGAGAGAATAGAGTGGAACTCGAAGGTAATGTAGAAGTGCATAGTATTTCCTCTATGTCAGAAGAAGGAAGAAACGATGTGAATGAATATGATAATGGTTTACTCGAGCAGATATTATCGAGAGATAATATGAATAAAGCATATAAAAGAGTAAAAGCCAATAAAGGAAGTCATGGGATTGATGGTTTGACAGTAGATGAACTTCTACATTATCTAAAAGAGCATGGACAAGAATTAAGGCAATCATTATTAGAAAGTAGATATAGACCTCTAGCCGTAAGAAGGGTAGAAATACCAAAACCTGACGGTGGAATTAGGCTACTTGGAATACCTACTGTATTAGATAGAGTTATTCAGCAAGCGATATCACAAACTCTAATACCAGTATATGAAAAGAAATTTTCTGATAATAGTTACGGTTTTAGACCTTTAAGAAGTGGAAAACAAGCTGTTGAAAAATGTAGGGGATATATTAATGCTGGACATACATGGACGGTGAATATAGACCTTTCTAAATACTTTGATACGATAAATCATGATAAATTAATAAGGATACTATCGGAAGATATTAAAGATAGTAGAGTAATTTCTCTGATACGAAAGTATCTACAAAGTGGAGTGATGATAAATGGGGTATTTATGAATACAGAAGAAGGAGCACCTCAAGGCGGGCCTTTGTCCCCATTATTAAGTAACGTAATGTTACATGAACTCGATGTAGAACTAACAAAACGAGGACTAAACTTTTGTAGATATGCTGATGATGCGAATATATACGTCAAAAGTGAGAAATCAGCAAATAGAGTAATGAAGAGTATTACGAGATTTATTGAGGAAAAGTTAAAGCTTAGAGTGAATAAAGAAAAGAGTACAGTAGATAGACCTTGGAAACTTAAATTTTTAGGATTTTCATTTTACCGGGCAAAAGGTGAATACAGAATGAGAGTTCCTCAAAAACCTATAATCAAATTCAAAGCAAAGCTAAAAGAATTAACTTCAAGAAGTAATGCGATGAGCATGAAATATAGGTTTATGAAACTTAAGCAAGTGATAGTTGGATGGATAAATTATTTTGCTATTGCAGACATTAAAAGTATTCTTAAAACACTTGATGAATGGTTAAGGCGAAGAATTAGAATGTGTTTTTGGAAACAATGGAAAAAGATTAAAACAAAATATGGGAACCTTGTTAAATTAGGAATACCAAACAATAAAGCTTTGCAATATGCAAATACAAGGAAAGGCTATTGGAGAACATCCAATAGCCCTATATTAAACAAAACATTGACCAATAAATACCTTAAAAATATAGGATTAGTTTCTATATCTGAGACATATTTATTAAAACATTAATTTCTATTGAACCGCCGTGTACCGAACGGTATGCACGGTGGTGTGAGAGGTCGCTAAATAAATTAATTATTTAGCTCCTACTCGATTTTAAGCATGAATGGAACTAGATTTACTACTTGACTATTATTCAGCCATCTCTAAAGCTATTTTCATCATATTAGTAAAGGCTTCTTGTCTTTCTTGAGACGTAGTCACCTCATGAGTTACTAAATTATCAGAGACTGTTAATAAACAAGATGCTTTCTTCCCCAATATATTTGCATTATGGAATAGAGCAAATGATTCCATTTCTACGCAAGTACAACCATACTTTTCATAAATATCCTTATACTCATCAAAATTTTCACGATAAAATACATCCGATGAGTGAACTCTATTTTTATGAATTTTTATGCCTAAATCCTCTGCCGTTTTCTCTAACTTACTATTTAAGACAGATGATGCAGCAATTGTATCGGATTCATATCCACTTTGAGTTTTTGCATAAGTGGATTCACTCCAAGCCTCAGTGCAAAGTACTACATCATATAAGTTTAAATCAGCAGTGTAAGCACCACATGAACCAATTCGTATAATATTTTCTACACCATAAAAATTAAATAATTCATATGAGTAGATACCAATACTAGGCATACCCATGCCACTAGCCATTACAGAAATTTTACGTCCTTTATATGTACCCGTGTATCCAAATATATTTCGTACGTTATTAAATTTGGATACATTTTGTAAAAATGTTTCTGCAATAAATTGTGCCCGTAATGGATCCCCCGGCATTAAGACTGTTTTTGCAATAATTCCTTCTTCTTTTACTTCAATATGCGCTGTTGGTATCATATTGAAACCTCCTTATACTTATATTTATTTTTTGAAATATAGTGAACTGTATTCCTACTAATAACAATTAAGGTACATTCATATTATACCAAATTAAAAGTATAAAAAAATGCTATATGCTATTTATTTGACAATATTTTTGATTTAATTTACAAACTCAAGCATATCTAATATATAGATTGTTATTTCGGCTTTTTTACAATATTAATTATTAATGTAGGTTTACATTTTTAAAGGTTTACATAATTACCATTATGTAAACCTATTTTCGTTATATCTCAAATTCTTTTTATTTATTAATTTTTATAATATTAATAATTATTCGTGTATGATATAATTGTATGATAATTAAAATGAATTCTAATTGTTTAGACAATTTAAAATTATAGATTGGAGATATGATACTAATGCATAACGATAAAATTATATCAACTTTTATACCCTCAGTAGCTTCAATTTTACCTGAAACAAATAATGATATTTATTTTTTATTTTACAAGGATGAGTTATTAGTTAAATCTGACGCTAATAAAACAACAATACCTACAATTAGAGATCTAGTAGATTTAAAATTAAATAATATTCAATATCTTGGCTCCATAAATGGTGAAAATTGCTTTTGTGGAGAAATGAATAAAGATGCTATTATCCCAAACAGTATGTGTTTGCTCGACCTTAAATCTTTAACTCACCAGTTACCTAACGAAATGTTTTGGATAGCTGGGAGAGCTAAACAAATAGTAAGCTTTAATAATGATCATAAATATTGTGGCAGATGTGGCACATTAACTCAGAGCGTTGATGGAGAAAGATCTAAAAAATGTTCCAAGTGTGGTCTTGTAAATTACCCTAGGATTTGCCCTGCTATAATTGTAGCTGTTGTAAAGGATGGGAAATTACTTCTTGCTCATAATAATCAATTTCCTAAAGATTTATATAGTGTAGTTTCTGGTTTTGTAGAGGTTGGAGAGACTTTTGAGGAGTGTGTTGTTCGCGAAGTTTGCGAAGAAACAGGAATTACTGTAAAAAATATAAAATATTTTGGGAATCAACCTTGGCCTTTTCCTAATTCTTTAATGATAGGATTTACTTGCGAATACGAAAGCGGAGAAATACAAGTAGACGGAAAAGAAATTGGGCATGCTAAATGGTATAGTTCTACTGAACTACCTTTAACACCTGATAGTATAAGCATAGCTAAAAAATTGATTGACTGGTTTACTGAAAATAATTAAACCAGAAAATATATATTAATACACAAACAAATAGAAGTTAGAATTCTTAATTCACAACGAATTAGATTCTAACTTCTATTTTCCTTAATATATTTAACAATATTTTTTCTCCTTAAACTATATTTTCTTTTTTAAATTTTAATCATTAAATCAGTATAGTGTTACAATCTTAATACTTAATTTATTACGGTTAAATTTAACTTTTGTATTCCTAAGTAATTAATAAAATGGCTTCTTAGCCGATTGCAATGGCAATCATCTTTGAATTCTTAGTTTACGTATAGTTTCTATATATTTTTTATGACCTCTCCCCACTCTATTATATTTTATTGGGGGTATCAAGCTTGTTTAAAGATTTTACTAAATATATGATAAGTTGCGCTTCTTATATTTACAATATAACATGATAATTATAATTTGTCAATAGTTATTATTAATCAATAAAGGAAATTTTATAATTACAATCCATAATTTTGTGTTATAATTTTATTCATATGAAGGAAAATAACAAGTCACCGATTTCGAGAATATTTTCTTGAATTGCTTAATATAAAATAACAATGAAAAGAGGTTTAATGATGAATAAAAAAGAGTTGGCGAACATAAGAAAAGAGTTTAAATTAGATAGTGGCATGATGAAAATCCAGGAAATTTATAGTGTTTATCTAAAAAAAGATAATGTACGAATTGATTATGAGCCAGTTATTCATTCAGAATTTGATTACTTCGATAGAATGGATATGGATAAAAAAGAGTTGTTCTTAGGTAATTTTAAGAAAGTTCTTACCGGTGCTATTGATACTAAAATTTTCGAGTTGAATGTTCAAAATATAGAAGAAGAAAATAATACTCAAGAAATTTTAGGTGGAGCTTTAAAATCAAGTGATAAAAATGAAATTCAAAGCTACATTAATAAGCTTATTGAAAAAATTGCGGCTAACTATAAATATGAAACTGATGTGGTGGTTACTTTCATTAAAGCTGAATACTGGCTAGGCTCTAGCCACAAAAATATGGATGCAAATGAAAGTATCGATGATGCTGTCCAAGCCTTTAATTTTATCCTAGCAAGTGTAAACAAAATAGATATTCCAAAGAGAACCCTAAAATTCGACTACACTGATAAGGAATTTAAAGCAAATTCAGCCCTAGATTCGGTTATTAATCTTAATGTCCCCTTGGAAGGCTTTATGTTTCCTAGCCTCACTAATGGGTATTCAGATATTAATAAAATTTTATATTACGCTTCAAAACCTAAGGAATTAAACACAGCCTTTATTGAAAATGTTCTCAACTGTGCTTTTAAATTTACTGCTGAGGATGAAAAAAATTGCTTTAGTGATATATTAAAATCTATAATTGGAGATAAAATAAAACCTGAACTTATGCAAGATATTTATGCGAATATCCACGAATTTGCGGAGCAAGCTGACGAAGGTGAAACTCCTACTCTTTGCGCTAAAGATATTAAAAATATCCTTAATAACTCTGGTGCAGAGATTATATGCGATATAGAAACTGCTTTTGAGGAAACTTGCGGTAGCGAATATGATTTTAAGATAAACAATATTGTACCTGAATTTAATGCAAAATCCATTAAAATTACTAGTGAAATTGCAAATATTACTTTAACACCTAAGGAACTAAATTCAATTAAACAAGTTAAAAATAAGGACGGTAGAAGATGTCTACTTATTGAAATTGATGAGGATATTGTTATAGAAGGATTTAAATTAGAAACTGAAGAGTTTTAATTCTAACCTTCAGAATAAAAGGAGAATATTAGTGCATCTTAGATGTCACTAATATTCTCCTTTTATTCTATATTTGTTCTTAGGCCTACCAACTTTACCGTATTCCATTTCAACTACAAGTTTTTGTTCTTTCTCTAAATAATCTAAGTATCTTCTAGCAGTAATTCTAGAAACTCCGATATTCTTTGCTATCTGCTCTGATGTAAAAGAATTATCTTTCATGTTAGATATACCCACTAAAACTTTTTCGTAGGTGTATTGATTAAATCCCTTGATGTCACCAATATTCCCATCATATTCTATTACATGTCTATTCTCTTTTATGGTATATTTATCAATAGCTCCTTGCTCCATACTATCAAGGTTTTTAAAACTATTCTTTCTACTTTTAAATTGAAGAAGTGCTTCTTTAAATCTATTGAATATAAAGGGTTTAACTAAATAATCTACTGCACCATATCGAAAGGCTTCTTCAACCGTTTCTGCGTTCCTATCTGCAGTGATTAATATAGCATCACATTTTAAATTTTGGAGTCGTATCCACTTTAATAAATCTATACCCTTCCCTTGAGGAAAAAAAACATCTAATAATATTAATTCAGGTTTCCCACTTAATACAACTTCTTTTGCTTTTTCAATTGAGTTAACGCTATCATATAGTGTAAATCCCTCTATCTTTTTTAAAAATTTTTCGTTGATTTTTGCCACCATTGGGTCATCTTCAACAATAAGAACTTTAATCATATCATCTACCCCTTTTCATTGGTATAAAAATATCCCATATTGTTCCATTTTCTTGTAGAATATTTATATCTCCACCAGCATAATCTATTATTTGTTTTACAATACTAAGCCCAAATCCTCTATTACCAACTTTAGTTGTAAATCCGCGAAGAAAAACACTATCTATTATATTTTCACTAATTCCACGTCCATTATCCTGGATCCTTATTCTAAGTGCTTCATTAGTAGAATTTAATCTTATAAATATTCTACCATTTTCAAATTTCACTAATTCTTCAATAGAATTTTCTATTAAGTTTCCAATAACAGAGCAAATTTCATCTACTGTTATGTTTTCAGGAATTTTATCTATATAAGAATTTGAGTCAATTTCTAAAGAAATCTTTGCTTCTGTTGCCTTGTTATATTTGGCAAGTAAGATCCCTGCTATGTGCGCATTCTTAACTTTTTTATTGAGAATATCAGAAATTTCACCTCGTAGCTTTGATATATGACAAATATATTCAATTACCTCATCATATTCTTCTAATTGTATAAGTCCTGAAATAGTGTGAAGTTTGTTCATAAACTCGTGATTTTGGGCTCTTAATGCACAGGTCATTTTTTTAATTCCCGTTAATTCTTCTGCCATATTTTTAACTTCTGTTAAGTCTTGAAAACTGGATACAACACCTATAATTTCTTCTCTATGATTTTTTAATAAGGTATGACTGCACATAAGGGTTCTATTCTGACGTATTTTAATTTCTTGATTATATACCCCTTCATGAGTCCTCAATACTTCCATCATTTCATCTGTATAATTAAAGTTAAAATTAGCAATCTTTTTCCCTATATCCTCATCTTCTAGTTTTAATATTTCCTTAGCTATTTTATTAAAGAGTATTACTTTACCATCTTTATCAATAGCTAGAATTCCATTTTTTAGATTCTGCAAAATTAAGTCTCTCTGACCTAATAGAAGTGCAATTTCCTTTGGCTCTAGACCAAATATGCTCTTCTTTATTCTATTTGATAAAATGGCTGCAGCAATTATACCCATTAAAAGTCCACCTACTAAAGCTATCTTTAAACAAAACAAATGAAAGCTAAGTTCAGCATACACGGTATCCGTTAATAGACCCACTAAAACTGCTCCTACCTGTTCTCCTTTATAATATATGGGTACGAAGGCTCTTATTGCAGAAATCAGCACATTCCTGTCCTTAGATACATAAGACTCACCCTTTGTAATTACACGTTCTTCTCCACCGTCAGCATATTTTTTGCCTAGCGAATTTCCAAAGGGATAAGAATATTTTATTCCCTTCATATCCATAACAATAATATATTTAAATCTAGTTTTATCTCTGAAACTTTCTATAGTCTTTTGAACAGTTCCATAATCTTTTGAGGTTGCTAACGTTTCTTCAATTATATCAATAGAAGCAATAGTTACAGCTAAATCCATAGCATTATTTCCCATTTGAGTTTCCACAGAATATCGAGCTTGGTAATAAGTAACAACTCCTATACTACCGATCACGATAAATATTATAATGCTCACAAATATTGTTAATCTATACTGTAATTTCAATAACACTCCACCTCATATTGTCATTTTTTAACTTTTGCTTTATTTAACCCATCCTTAATTGCTTTTATGAGCCCATCACTCGTATATGTAGCTCCTGCCACAACCTCAACCTCTGAACTATTGGCTTTAATTACTCTCACTGGGATCTTTTCATAAACTATATTAGCTATTATTGGTATTTCTTGTTGCTCCACTATCTTAATTTCTTTTATTTCATATTTGTCAGTTGCTATTTGCACTTTTATAGGCCCAATATGTCCTTCTGCATTTCCCTCATAGATTCCTTCTTTATAAATTATATTTTTAGAACCACAAGCCACTAGGCTAGTTGCTAAAACTATTGTTAAAGTTAGTCCTAATAATTTTTTCAAATAAGTCTCCCCTCTTGTTATTACCCTTGACCTTCTCTGGAGTAAATATCGGTTATTATAATAAAATCGATTTTGAGCTTCTTCTCATTTCAAGTATACCATTTACTAGTCCATTATAAAACTCTTGAGAATTATTTTAATATTTTTATATCCAAGGACAAAATATCCCCTCTAAAATGTCGATTATAATAAAGAAAAATAAGCCAATTATACTTAGAATTAAAATTCCTGAGTACATTTGTATATAGTTAATTCTCATCCATGAATCCATAATAAAATATCCCATGCCGTATTCAGTTCCGAAATTTTCAGTAAAAAATAAAACCGATATTGCTGTGCCTATGCCTATCCTAAGAGATGTTAATATAGCTTTAAGAATCCCTGGAAAAACAATTTCTTTTATTATTTGAAAATTTGTTGCTCCCAATGAATACATAGGATAAAAAACATCTTCAGGAATATTTTTCACTTCATCTCGTATATTAACTACTACGGGAAAAAAGGTAATTAAAAATATCATAACTATTTTTGTCAAATCTCCTAACCCAAAAATAAGCATTACTATAGGAAGTAATGCAATCTTGGGTATTGGATAATTAAAATATATAATTGGTGAAAATATTAAATCAATTTTTTTAAAGTATCCCATTAAAATACCCACTGGCACACCTATTGCCAATGTAAATAATATACCTACCATAATTCTATTAAAACTGTAAATAACATGGATTGAAATATCCTTATGAAAAGTTCTAAATATATTTATAACTATTGCATATGGTGGTGGAAATAAAGGCTTACTAATAATCATTGCTATTATTTTCCATAAACTAAAAATAATGATAAAAGCAATAACAAAATTAATTATTTTATATTCTTTAAGTCTCATTACTATGCGTCCCCTTTAAGAATTTTTCTAAGTTTACTATTTACATGGATATATTCTAAATCTACCTCCGTAGTTACACGTCCAAACAATGGATTGCTTATAACTTCAACTATTTTTCCTGGAGACGATGAGATTACAGCTATGTCCTTTGCTAAATATATTGCTTCCTTAATATCATGGGTTACAAGGATGGTGGTAACCTTATGTTCTTCCCATACTTCTAAAAACAATTTTTGAACATCCTCCCTAGTCATAGCATCTAATGCAGAAAAAGATTCATCCATTAAAAGTAAATCTGGTTTTAATAATAGAGCTCTAGCCAGGGAAACTCTCTGCATTTGTCCCCCACTTAGCTGACTGGGGTACCTTTTAACAAAGTCTTCAAGCTTTAACTCTTTTAGAATTTTTTTATAAAATTCTATATCTATATTCACCTTGCCATCTTTAATTTTAGTTGAAAGAAATATGTTTTCTTCTACGTTTTTCCATTTAACTAGTCCGTAATTCTGAGGTATTAACCCAATTCTATGATTTTTAGGATCTACTGTTTTTCCATCTATTAAAACTTCACCTTCATAGTCTACAATAATTCCTGCTAAAACTTTTAATAAGGTTGATTTGCCTCCCCCTGAGGGGCCAATTACAGCACATATTTCCCCCTTTTTCACTGTTAAATTTGCATTTTCTATCGCCTTTACATTTTTGTCTACATTTTTATAACAAACATTTAAATTATTTATTTTTATCATTTATTTCCACTCCACTCATGACATAAATCACTATCTATATCTAAGTTTTCAAGAATCCTCCCCACAGTGATATTTATAATATCGTCAATGGTTTTAGGCTTTTGATAAAAAGCTGGCATAGGCGGTATTATTCTAACATTTAAATCACTTAAAAAAAGCATGTTCTGAAGGTGAATAGAACTTAGAGGAGTTTCTCTTGGAATCAAAATCAACTTTCTTTTTTCTTTAATAATTACATCCGCAGCTCTTATTAGTAAATTATCGGAAGTACCACTTCGTATTTTTGAAAGGGTTCCCATTGAGCATGGCACAATTACCATTCCATCAGTCTTAAAGGAACCGCTTGCTATAGAGGAAAACATATCGTCTATTTCACATAGTTTAAGCGTTCCTTTGGTTTTATTCATATTTTGGAGCCATTCCTCAAAATTAATTTCAACCTCATATTCTAAAACCTTTCTACCATTATCTGTAATAACCAAATAAACTTCATTATCTTTTACTATTAGTTCTTCTATAAGTCGTACACCGTAAATGCTACCACTAGCTCCAGTAATCCCTACTATATATCTTCCCAAATAAATCACCTCTTAATTATAATATATAAACATATCTAATACAGTAAAAACAAATATCAAAACACTTACAACTTGGTTTATGTGATAAGAAGCAATTTTCATCTTCTTTTCGTTTGTTGGCGATACAATATAATGTTCTAATGCTAATAAAATAGCACTTATAAAAATACCAAATAAATATATAAGACCTGTATGCATTATAAAATATAAGCTAAATAAAAGTAAAATCATAATAAAGTGAAACAAGGTGGATATGTATAAAGCCCCCTTTAGGCCAAATTTAGCAGGTATAGAAAATAAACCTGCCTTTCTATCAAAGTCAATATCTTGAGTTGCATAAATTATATCAAACCCTGCTACCCATAGAGTAACTACAGCACCTAAAATAATTGGTGTGAGCGCAAATTTTCCTGTTATTGCAAGCCATGCTCCCACAGGAGCTCCTCCACAAGTAATACCTAGAATAATATGGCATATCCATGTAAATCTTTTAGTATAGGAATAAATTATAAAAAGAAAAAGCGCCACTGGTGATAATAGAAAACATAAATCATTTAATTCATAGGCTGCTAAAATAAAGATTGAAAAACACAGTATTATGATTCCCCAGACTTCATAATCCTTTACTATTCCTTTTGGCATATGTCTACTTGCCGTTCTAGGATTCTTTTTATCAATATCTTTATCTACAATTCTATTGAGAGCATTAGCTCCATTGCGAGCTCCAATCAAAGCAATTAATATCCAAAATATTGTAGGACCTGAAGGTAACCCATCTGCTGCCCAAATCATTGCTATTAAAGCGAAAGGAAGTGAAAATAATGTATGCGAAAACATAACTAACTCTCCATATTTTTTAAGTTTCTTTAATACCATATTCCTTCCACCTCTTATCTACCATTTCCTTAATTTCATCCGACATTTCTATATCATCTGGCCAAGGTCTTAAATGTCCTTCTGTGGGCCATTTTTTTGTAGCATCTATACCTATTCTAGATCCATAATGAGGAGTATTTGATGCATGGTCTAGTGCATCTAAAGGTCCATCTGAAATTACCAGATCCCTCTTAGGGTCAATATTGTTAAATACTTTCCATGCAACGGTTGAAATATCATGTGGATCTATATTTTCATCTACAACTATAATCATTTTTGTATACATCATTTGTCCAAGACCCCATAGCGCATTCATAACTTTATGAGCATGCTTTGGATAGGCTTTTTTAATAGAAACAATTACACAATTATGAAATACTCCTTCTAAAGGGAAATTCATGTCTATTATTTCTGGGCATTGAACCTTTATTAGGGGTAAAAAAATCCGTTCTGTAGCTTTTCCTAGGTAACAATCTTCCATAGGAGGCTTACCTACAACGGTTGTAACATATACTGGATTCTTTTTTCTTGTAATCTTTTCAATATGAAACACGGGATACATATCTTCAAGAGAATAATATCCTGTATGGTCACCGAAGGGGCCTTCTAGTCTTTTTTCATCTAAGTCTACATATCCTTCTAGTACAAATTCAGCATTAGCAGGTACATAAATGTCATTGGTGATACATTTAACAATTTCTAAAGGTGATTTTCTAAGAAATCCTGCAAAAATCATTTCATCTATCATTTTTGGAAGTGGTGCAGTTGCTGCATATATAGTTGCCGGGTCACAGCCTATGGCTACAGATACAGGCATTTTCATTCCAAGCTTCCTATATTTTTCATATATCTCTTTGCCGTCTTTATGTAGATGCCAATGCATACCAGTGGTATTTTTATCATATACTTGAAGCCTATACATTCCAACGTTCTGCTGGTTAGTCTCTGGATCCTTTGTTATTACGAGTGGCAGTGTTATGTATCGTCCTCCATCTTTTGGCCAGCACTTTAATATTGGAAGTGTACTTAAATCCGCTTCCTCTATTATCTCTTGACAAGGTGCATTTTTGACTTTTTTAGGAAATACCCTTGCAAGCCTAGCAAGTTTTGGAATAGATTTTACCTTATTCATTAACGTTATGTAATTAGTAACGTCCATAAAATCCATTATAGTCTCCGCAATTTCATCAAGATCTTCCACTTCTAGTCCATAGTTAATTCTTTCGTAGCTTCCTAAAGAATTAATTAATACTGGGTAGTCAGAATTTTTCACATTCTTAAAAAGCAATGCGTTACCATTTTTTTTTGAAACCCTATCAGCTATCTCCGTAATTTCAAGATCACTATCTACTTCTATTTCAATTTCATCTAAAAGTTTTTTTTCTTTCAAATAATTTATAAAATCCTGTAAATCTTTATAAGCCATAAAATGACTCCTTTCTAGAATTCATTAAGAATTCCGAGTTAATAATTTTTGTGTGATATCTTTAATTATTTCTTTACTTTCACAATCAGGCAATTTTTCTATATAATCAAAAGCTTTTTTAGTATATTTATTCGCTAAGTTTTGAGCTTTATCTATTCCTTTGTATTTATTAACTAATATAGTTATTTCGCGTACATCTTCATCACTTAATGAAGAGTTATCTAAAATAGTAGCAATCCTATTTTCTTTGTCCCCTACCATAGCATATATTAGGGGTAGTGTATAATACCCTTTTATTAAATCACTTTGAGGATTTTTCCCTAGTTTATTAGCATCTCCACTGTAATCCAGCGAATCATCTATAATTTGGAAAGCCATTCCAATATAGTAACCAACTCTTCCGAGTAATTTTGAAGTTTTCTCACTACAGTTAGATTCCTTTGCACCAGTGTAAAAGCTGATAGCAAATAAAGCTGCTGTTTTTCCAGATATAATCTTTATATATTTTTTAAGGCTTGTGTTTCTTGCGTATCTTATATTGTATTGTCTTATTTCCCCTATACATATTTTAGATATAGCCTTTGAAATATCTCTTAAGTTTTCCGTAGAATAATCAAATCCAGATAGCATTATAAAACATTGACAAAATAAAAAATCACCTATATACACTGCATATTCTTTACTGTATTTATGTTGTATAGTTTCTGTGCCGCGCCTCAGTTTTGATTCATCTACAATATCGTCATGAACTAATGTTGCCATATGCATCATTTCAATGGCAGCCGCTAAATTATACATTTTATCACAGTTATACTCCCCGAATTTTGCTGCTAATAACAGAAAGGCAGGCCTTAACATCTTGCCTCCTGCGTCAACTAATGGAGAAATAGCTTCATCAAACTTTTTCTCACTAGATTTTACATTGTTCTTAATTATTTTCTGAATGCTTTTCAATTCCTCTGCAATATCAGGGTAATCACCCCAAAACTTACTCATTTTATCACCTATGTCCAATTATTATTTTAAAATCTTTTTTTCATTCTATAACTATTAATTTCTTATTATAATTATTCCACTACAAAATCAAATGTCCTTTTAATTATTTTTAAAAGGACATTTGATTTATAAAATTCAATTTTTAATTATATAACTGTTGTTTAAATGTATAATTGTTAATCAACGTATAAATAAGATTTTTTAACAAATCCTATACGCTTCCAATATTTTTTAAGTACTGGTAATACATAGTAATCTAACCCGAAAGTACTTCCAGATCCACCTATAAGCGCGATTCCTGCACTTAAGTACCATAACATCTCAGTAGGAGCCATTCCTGAAGTCCAAATCATTATACCCATAGCAATTGACATAAGCGAAGCTAATGCTGTAAATAATCCAACTATCAATAATAATCCTACGCATATTTCTGCAATTACCATACCTGTTTGGAAAACTGAAGCTAAAGTCGTAAATCCACCGTCCCCTGTATAAAAGAAAGTATCCATAGACAATTTAACCATTTTCCCTATAAAACCTGGCACTGGCAAGGATGCCACTGCAGTCGTTGCCGCTTCTACTGCAGTCTTTGCTCCTTCTGCCGCAGCCGTTGCTGCAGTTGCTCCATCAACTACTGGAGCAGGTATTAAGAATATTTTTGAAGGATCGGCTATTATTTTAGGTAATTTTGCAAGCCCTTCTGATAACCACTTGTAACCAACGAATATTCTTAGTACTACTAGCCAAAAATTTGGAGATGACTTTGAAAAATGTCCCCCTACAAGGCTTCTATTATCTTTAACATGGAAAAATTCATGCAATAAATATGAAAAGCATTTGTTAAACCCAGCAACCTGGATAAAGTACACAATATTTATAAAGTGTTTAACAAATAATGCGAAGAACCCAGATAAACTATAGAATTTTTTGCCGGATCCAATGCTTGCTAATCCATATTTACCACCTATGCATACCATTGCACCATGGAATGTAGGTTTATAAGATTTTTTTTCTAAGCCTAATATATCACTATAAACATTATGTGCAATTAATTCAGCAGATGCTTCTGCATTTTCAACCAT
Organism: Clostridium sp. CM041; assembly: GCF_055081035.1. NCBI lineage: Bacteria > Bacillati > Bacillota > Clostridia > Eubacteriales > Clostridiaceae > Clostridium > Clostridium sp. CM041. The sequence goes on along the minus strand of NZ_CM143648.1, from coordinate 532,262 downwards.
CTGAGGAACAGGTCTTTCCTCACCTTCAGGAATAAAGAAGATATTATCACCAACAATATAAACATTTTTATAATCTAAAGATTGTAACTTGTCGTCAGTTACTATTCTTTTTCTACCCTTTTGCGCTATATCCATTTTACCGACAATATCTGAACCTTCAACACCAGCTGTCCAAATTACCGTGTAGGTATTAATGGTACCATTATTTCTTATTGTAGCACAATCTTTTGTAACTTCCGTAACACCGGCATTAGTTAGTACTTTAACTCCTAATTTGTTAAGTCTTTTCTTAGCTTTTGCAATTAACTTATCCGGAAAAGTAGGTAATATTTTAGGCAAGTCATCTACTAAATATAACGTTACCTCTTCTTCTCCTATGTAAAATTCCTTACATAATCTTTCTTTCCACTCCCCTAATTCACCCATCATTTCAACACCTGTGAACCCACCGCCAACAACAATAAACGTTAGCAGTTTTTGTCTTTCTGCTTTGTTTGGTTCTTTCACAGCTTTTCTGAACATTTGAAGGATATGCTCTTTTAAATTTACAGCATCTTCGTATGACCATAATTTGTGGCAGTATTCCTGCGCGCCGTTTATGCCAAAGTAAGTTGGCTTGGAGCCAGCACCAATAACTAGATAATCGTAATTATAGTTATTATTTTTAGATTTTAACACATTATTTTTAAAATCTAAATCTGTAATTTCGTCAAGTACAACCTCTACTTTTCTTTTTGCAAATATTTTTTTCAGATCAATTCTGATTGATTCTTCCGTTACCCTTCCAGCTGCCACTTCATGAAGTTCAGTAAGTAATGTATGGTATGGATTTTGATCTATAAGAGTAATTTCAACATTCTCATCTTTTTTAAACTTTTTAGCTAGTTTCTTCGCGGTTAATATTCCGCCATATCCGCCTCCAAGTATAGCTATTCTTTTCTTTTCACTCATACTATATCCCCTTCTGTTTAAAATTATTATTTTATAGGACTGTTTTTATAAAAATCATAGTTTATAAATATCAAACCATAGAATTATTAATACATTAGATTAAAATATATTACTTTATAAAAAATTAAATATGTTATTAACACTATCACCAAGTCTTTATTTATTTTGAACTTCCTTAGTTAAAATTTTATCATAATAATTTTAGCTAAGCAAATAAGAAAGCGATTTGTTCATTAATAATGTATTTTGTTAATTTAGTTCATGTATATGTTCCACGAGCTGGGTCTATAGCTGTTTACACTAGTTTAAATAAGTGTTATGATAACTGCGTTATTTACATTTCATTACAGCGCTTTATATTATTTTATCCATACTTCACTTTTTTTAAACTTTCTAAAATTATATTATTGGAGGCACTTTATGAAAAAAATTTTTTTAACACTTATGTTAGTATTAATAATGAGTATAAGCATCATTGGTTGTTCTAACAATCAAAAAAAAGATACAAGTTCACAATCCCTAAAGACTCTAACTATTGGTGTTATGCCTGATTTAGATTCCCTTCCACTTATTATAGCAGAGCACAATGGATATTTTAAGCAAGAAGGTTTCCAGGTAAAACTAGAGCATTTTAAAAGTGCATCGGATAGGGATACAGCTCTTCAAACCGGGAAAATTCATGGAGCAATATCTGATATGCTTTCGGTAGTATTTTTTAACGACAATAACTTTGATGTTAAAATCACATCAAAGACAGAAGGTAGCTTTAAATTGATCTCTGGAAAGAATTCTAATATTTCTAAAATTGAACAAGCTGATGGAAAATCCATAGGGATTTCTAAAAATACTATTATTGACTACTTAACAGATAGAATTATAGAAAGTTCAAACATAGATGTTAACTCACAAAAAAAAGTTGCAATACCAAAAATACCTACTCGCCTTGAGATGCTAACTAATGGTAAATTAGATATGGCTACATTACCAGAACCTCTTGCAAGTACTGCGATTTCTGCAGGTGGCAAAATTTTGAGTAGTTCTGATAAACTAGGTATAAACCCTGGTGTAATGTTATTCACAAAAGATGCAGTATCCTCAAAATCTGAAGAGATAAAATCATTTTATAGAGCTTATAATAAAGCTGTTGAATACTTGAATAAAGAAAAACCTGAAAGCTATATTGATTTTGTAATTAAAGAAGCTGGCTTCCCTGATACAATAAAAAGCACACTAACTATTCCGAATTATTCAAAGGCTTCTATGCCACCAGAAAAAGAGTTACAGGAAGTTATGACTTGGCTTAAAGCAAAAAAACTAACTACTAATAATTACAAATTACAAGACTTATCAAATAGTTCATTTATTAAATAATATACCACTGTAATAATATATAACCTCTTTTTCACTTAGTGTAGAAAGAGGCTACATCACTAGTAAAGGAAGGTGCTTTAATATGAGTAGATTTTTTAACAACAATGAAATAGAATTATTAGCTCCTGCAGGAACTTTCGAAATTTTTGAAAAGGTTATTCACAGCGGTGCTGATGCTGTATATTTGGGCGGCAAAAAATTAAATATGCGTATGCATCGAAAAGATTACAACCTGTCAAATGATGAATTAGAAAAAGCAATCAATATTGCTCATTCTTTAAATAAAAAAGTTTATGTAACAGTAAACAATCTTTTTAGTCAGCAGGATTTAAAAGATGCGGTGGAATATCTAAAATTCTTAGAAAAAGCTGGACCAGATGCTTTAATTATTCAAGATTTTAGCATATTAGAGTTAATAAATAGTTTAAATTTAAACCTAACTATCCATTCATCTGTAATGATGAATGTTCACAACTTAGAGACTATTAAAGCACTTCGAGGTTGTGGAATTACTAGGATTGTTGCGTCCAGGGACATGGATTTACAAACCATAAAGAACTTGCATTACCAAACCGATATGGAATTCGAATATTTTGCTCATGGAGATATGTGCATTGCCCATGGTGCTCAATGTTTGTATAGTGGCATGCTTTTCGGAAAGAGTAGTAATCGAGGACTTTGCATGAAGCCTTGCCGTTGGAATTTTACAATGAAACAAGATGGTCTAGCTTATCCTACAGAATATCCAATGGCTGTAAAAGATATGTATATGTATGAACATCTACCTGAAATGATTGAGGCAGGTATCCTCTCCTTTAAAATAGAAGGAAGAATGAAAGATGCAGATTATCTAGTTACCATGATTAATTACTACAGCGATGCTATAAATAGATATATTGATGACCCTATTTGCTATGATAGAAAAAAAGATGCCCAAAGTATTTATGGAACCCGCATTAGAGACTTATCTACCTGCAGTGCCTTTGGAAACCCAGGGCTCTCAAATATCAATAGACGCTATGAAGGTACGGGGAAATTTTATAGCCATGGTAAAGTTTTTAGTAAGCCTGTAGAAGAAATCGAAATTAGTAAAGAAACGGTAGAACAAATCAAGACCCTTTTGAATGAAAAAACTTCTCTAGCACAGAAACCTAATCTAAGTGTAAAAGTCAATTCCTATTCACAAGCTAAAGTCGCGATAGAGGTCGGTGTAGACGCGATTTATTTATCTGGAGAAGTTTTTGCGCCAAACCTTCCTTTTAGCAAGAGTGAAATACTTAAATTAACAAATGGAAAAGGAAATACAAAAATATATCTAGGCTTTCCAAAAATGATGTTTGAAGAGGATTTTTCAAAATACAATCATTTACTTGTGAAAAATAACTTAGGACTTGATGGCTTATTAGTAACCAATTTAGGAGCTATTCATAAATACAAATCTTTAGGACTTGAGCTTATTGGAGATTATTCCTTAAACATTTATAATCAATATGCGACTAGTTTCTATGAAAAGCAAGGTTTATCTGTTGCTACACTTTCTGTAGAGACCCCACTGCTAGACGCTAAACAGACCATTGCTAAATCACCAATTCCTATTGAAATCATAGTTCACGGCTCTCCAACAGTTATGTATATGGATCATAATTTATATGAGAATACCAAAGTCTTAGAGTCTGTGATATGCGAGAATAATTCTCACGTTGATAACAAGGTGTTAGTTTTAGTTGATGAAAAAAAACATGAACACCCAATATATCAAGATAACTATGGCAGGAATCATATGATGCTTTATAAAGAGCTTTGTTATCTTCCCTTTTTAAAAGAACTAAATGATATTGGTGTAAACCATTTTAGAATTGAAGCTTGTCATTATGATACTAATAATCTACGAAAAGTTTTAAGCATTTACAGAGAAGCCATTAATGACTTAAGCAAATGTGAAGAATTATTCCATTCCCTAAGTCCTAGTGATGCTGGATTTACCCTTGGAGCATTTCAATTTAATAATGAAGGCGGTTATAATAATGTGTAATTATATAGGTCCTGAAAAAATTATTCAAAAGAAAAAAGAATTCCTTTTTCCCTGTTCGCAGCATTTTTATAAAAACCCACCTCAGATTACACGTGGAGAAATGCAGTATTTATTTGATTCAGAAGGTAAAAAATATCTCGATTTTTTTGCAGGAGTTTCTGTTGTTAATTGCGGTCATTGTAACCCTGAAATTTTAGATGCAACAATAGAACAAATGAAAACCCTTCAACATACAAGTACTATATATTTAACACAGCCAATAGTTGATCTAGCTGAAAAGCTTTCATCTGTATTACCTGGGGATGTTAATCATTCGTTCTTCTGCTGTACGGGCTCAGAAGCTAATGAAGGTGCTCTTTTACTTGCTAGACTTTACACAGGCAGAAATGAATTTATTTCATTGAATAATAGCTTACATGGTAGAACTTATTTAACTATGAGTGTTACAGGACTACCTATGTGGAGAGCAGATCCTACGCTTTCTGATTGTGTTACCTTTGTCCCCAATACTTATGCTAAAGAGAAAAGCATTGAAGCAGCAGCTACAGAATCCTTAGAATCTGTAGAAAAATTAATTGAGGCTAAAGGACCAGATAAGATTGCTGCTTTAATTGCAGAGCCCGTGCAAGGTAATGGAGGCATTATAACTCCACCTCAGTGGTATTTCAAAAAATTAAAAACTCTACTTGAAAAACATGGAATACTATTAATTATTGATGAAGTTCAAACGGGATTTGCAAGAACTGGTAAGATGTTTGCCATAGAACATTATGAAATAATTCCAGATATAATTACAGTGGCAAAAGCTCTTGGAAACGGAATGCCGATATCAGCTTTTTGCACGAATGATAAAATTGCAGCAACATTTACCAAAGCTTCTGCATCTACCTTAGGCGGAAATCCAGTAGCTGCAACTACTGCTATAGCTGTCCTTGACTACATTACTAAAAATAACTTATGTATAAATGCAGAAAATTTAGGAGTAAAATTAAAAAGTGGCCTTCTAAAACTAAAGGAAAAGTACCCAATAATTTATGATGTTAGAGGTATAGGCCTTATGTTAGGTGTAGAGCTAGTAAAAGAAAATGGTGAACCAGCGTTTAAAGAAACTGACTTTGTATTAGAGATATTAAAGGATGAAGGCATTCTTTTGGGTAAAAATGGAATAGGTAGAAATGTGCTAGCTTTCCAGCCACCTCTTGTTATAACAAAAAATGATGTAGATTTTATGATAGATAAATTAAATTTAGCTTTGAGTAAATTATGTTAGTTTCCACGCGCTAATATAATACAATATGTTCATTAATGATATATTCGAATAAAAAAAAACTAAGTCTTAACTTTTAAGACTTAGTTTTTTATTGTGGTTATGTGTTATATTGCTGAAAAACAAATGATAAATATTACATATCTCTAGGATCTATATCATTAATCATTTTTGCAGTCCCCAGTATGTACCATTTAACTTCCTTTTTCTCTACGCTTGATACTTTACCAAGTATTCGAGATTTAGACATAAGTCCTGCAAGTGAACCTACAAATGAAGGTGTATTTAATTGTACTTTCTTGATTTTTTTCACACTATCTATATCTTTAATAGTAGGCTCCTTAGGAATAGAGTTGTTTATTTCTTTACTCGTTTTACCTTTTTCTTTACTGGTAGCCCCCAAATCTTCTAGTGTTTTATAGATTTTTTCCATCATATGTTTTTTTCTTTCAATACTTATGCTAGGACTTTCAACTTCTGTGTATTCTACTGATTTTTTCATAATCATCGTTCCTTCCTTTAATTACAATAACCTAATAATGTGTTTATATCTATTATAACATGACTTTTAACATTTTTTTTAAAAATACTGAAATTTAAAATAGTGCAACTAGTGACACTATTTCATTTCAATTAAATTATCCCAATATTTCTTTGGCATATGTTGCATTTGTAATCTATTATTACTCCTTTCCTGTATGCTAATACTTTTATGAAAAACTTTCCAAAGATCTTGATAGAATAACTCTTCCTTCTCATTACTTTCTAATTTTTCAAATTTCAAATCCCTTAATATCCATTCATGATTTTCATAAACTACACCTGTTTTTCTCTTCACATCATGAATTATCCACTTTTCATTTGTAAGTCTTACTTTAAAGTGATTTGCTATGAGCTCAAGAATATTGTAAGTAGGTTCAATTGCTGCATACAATATGCCCTTGAATTCTTGAAATCTAACTAATCCTAAAAATCTATGTGCTTCAAAGCCAACTTTTCTAGAATATTTCTGTACTTCATTTACAATGTCATCTGTTAGAAAATCATTAACTTTATTCCCTAACTTAAACCCTAACTGTATATATTTAAATAATATTAACTCTATTCCTTGTACCTCAGACAAAAACGCTTGATACACATGAATTAATGCATCTTTTGAGATTTTTTCTAGTATTGACTTAGATACTTTATTTGATTTTATTATATCAGTTTCTATAAACTTGTCCTTATATATCATATCAAAAGTATAGCTATCTATCCTATCTATGCCTTCAGGTATTCTATCATAGTAACAATCATATACAACAGATAAAAACCCATCAAAACTTCCATCATAAATGTATCTAACCAAATAAATCACTCCTTTGAGTAAACAAGCTCATTTGTTGTGGCTTATCAAAACTTTCATAGTCTAATAAATAATTTTTGATCCTTCCTCTTTCCATCGCCTTATCTCCATAAAATTTACCACTACAAGTTATAAAGTATCTAGCTCTTTTGAGCACTACTCCTATTTTTTTTAAATTATCATAGGAAAGATTGCAAAGTCTTCTTGATTTTATAATTCTTAAAGCCGATGTTACTCCTATTCCAGGCACTCTAAGTAATGTTTCATAGGGAGCGTTATTTACTTCTAACGGAAACTTATCCAAATTATTTAATGCCCAAAAGGCTTTGGGATCTAAATTTATATCAAAGTTCGGATTTTGCTCATCTAATAATTCATTTGCCTTAAATCCATAATACCTTAAAAGCCAATCTGCTTGATACATTCTATGTTCTTTTAATATTGGAGGTGTGCTTTGAATAGCAGGTAAATTTGCATGCCGCACCACCGGCACATAAGCAGAATAATACACCCTCTTAAGCCCGAAAGTATTATATAATCCTTCAGTAAGACTAATTACTCTTAAATCACTTTCATTAGTTGCCCCTACCATTATCTGAGTACTTTGTCCACCAGGAGTAAATCTTGGAGCTTTAAATCCTTTTTTCTTATATTCATTAGATTCTATTATACTGTGTTTAATAAGTCCCATAGGTTTTAATATATCTGCCTTATTCTTTTGAGGTGCTAAGAGTTTTAAGCTTTTTTCTGACGGCAACTCAATATTTACACTCATTCTGTCTGCATACAATCCCGCCTCATATATGAGCTTTGGATCAGAGCCTGGAATAGCCTTTACATGAATATATCCATTAAATTTGTGAATCAGTCTTAAATCCTTTAAAATTCTCACTAAATTTTCCATAGTGTAATCTGGGCTTCTTTCTACCCCAGAACTTAAAAATAATCCTTCAATATAATTTCTTCTATAGAAATTTATAGTTAAATCTACTACTTCTTTTGGAGTAAAGCTTGTTCTCTCCAGATCATTACTAGCTCTATTAATACAATATTTACAATCGTATATGCATTTATTGGTATACAAAATTTTAAGTAGCGAAATACATCTACCATCCTGTGACCAGGAATGGCAAATACCTGTTGATGCTGCATTACCTATGCCTCCCTTTGTGTTCTTTCTATTAGAACCGCTCGAAGAACAAGACGCATCATACTTCGCTGAATTAGATAATATTTCAAGTTTTTTCATTATATCCACTTTCATCACCCCACAAACGTTTGTTCTTATTTTATCACGTTTTGTCCAATTTTGAAAGATATATTTCCTGGATAATCACGAAACTCTATTAAAATACACATTAACCACGCTACCATTTCCATAGCATCTTTTTCCTATCTTAATACTATTTATACTTGAACATCCCTCTACTTGAACTAAATATACCTGTCTTCCATTATTAATGGGAAAACTTATTTCACTCTCTTTTTCAAATTCTAAAGAATATATATTTATTCTTGATTAACTTTTATTAGTGCAATAGCTTCTTTACTTACCATGTGTAACCATTTATTTTCTCTTTCTTCCCACGCAAACTGACAATTTCCATATTTCTATGGGGCTGTTTATCAAATTTAAATGATTTTACAAAAAAGCCTAGCAATTACGCTAGGCTAACTTCTTCCACATTTCTTATTACAAATTCTTTTCGTAAGACTCAACCATTTTCTTAACCATTTGTCCGCCTACCGAACCATTCTCTCTTGAGGTTAAATCTCCATTGTAACCGTCTGTAAGATTTACTCCTACTTCTTTAGCAGCTTCCATTTTAAATTTGTTTAATCCAACCTTAGCCTCCGGAACCAATACTCTATTTCTTGACATATAATAACCTCCTCTATATTTGATAATCGTTTTCAATTACACTATTATCATGTGTATTATTATAAACAATATTCATAGAAAATTATGTCTATTCCAATATAATTAAATAGATGATTTTTAAGGGCTAGTTATTATATAAATTGAGTCCCACTATTCCAATAGATATTAGCTCATCTACATCCTTTCCTGGATAGGAATATTTTTTTTCTTCTTCACACAATGGTTGAGGGAATGAACTACTGCCAGTTATATAGGCTGTTAAAAATGTAATATTTCCAATCATATTTAATAAACAATTCATGAAAAACACAGATGTTCCTCCTACTAGAGCTTCTAAATATAATATGATTTGTTATTTGTTTTCATGTACCTATTATTTAATTATTAAATAAGAACTTTTAAGGCCGGTTTTTAAAATGCTTATGCAGAAGGGACCCACTAGAGGACTCTTTACATACTCATACCCTAAAAATTTTATTTATTCTACCACATTATATTTTTTTACGCATTTATAATTGATAACCAACAATTAGACATTTTCTTGATTTCAATGTTGCATTACAAAAACAAGTTTTGATAAATCAATATTCATAAATGAATACTCATAGGAGTAATAATACTATTTTAAAAGAATGCAGGAACTTGGACTCTATACTTTAGATATAGATGAGATTAAAGGTAAAATAGAAAATTTAAATTTAACTAATATATTTAATAAAAAACTTATATAGATTAAGAAATTGAAAGGCCCGCCTTAAAGTCTGGCCTTTTTCATTTGGAGAAAATTAATATTCACGTACTCATTTTATATGATAAAAAAATTGCTTTAAACTGGACAGAATATGAATCTTATGCTACCTTTTATTTATGGTTTCTATTATACAATTGAGGAGGCGTTTTGTGAAAATCGGTTATGATGTTTATGATTCCCCTATTGGGCTTATCCATGTAGTAGTGAATGAGATTGGTGTTATAAAAGTAGAAATTTTTGAAGAAGATTGGATACAATACAAGAAAAAACATGAAGCTATTCCCAAAGATAATGAGTTATGCAAGGAAGTTATAGTTCAGCTAGACGAATATTTCAAAGGTAAAAGGAAAAATTTCGATATACCTTTATCTATAGAAGGCACACAGTTCAGAAAGAAAGTATGGAAAGCCCTTAGAGATATACCTTATGGTGAAACGCGGAATTATTTGCAAATTGCAGAATCCATCGGAAACCCTAAAGCTGTAAGGGCAGTAGGTCAAGCTAATAAATATAACCAATTGCCTATAATTATACCCTGTCACAGGGTCATTGGTAAAAGTGGTAAGTTGGTAGGCTTTGCTGGTAATAGAACGCCTACACAAAAATTACTATTGGAAATTGAAGGATTCAATTTCCAATAGTAATTTTTACACATAATAATAATTATAGACATAGCCCTAATAATGGTTATGTCTATAATCTAATTTAAAATTTTTATCAAATACAATCCATCATCTAAAATACTTAGTTCACAACTAAATTTAACACCCACATCAATCAGTTCAAAGCATACATCCCTTGTACTATCTATATCAAATAGGCACTTTCCCTTTTCATCTAAAGCAGTTACAGCATCTTCATGAATGCCTTCTCTCAATAGATTCTCTTTAACTTCTTTATTTAACATTTTCACGCCTCCAACTTAATAAAATTATTAGTGTCGAAATTATTTTTTCTCAAACAATCTATTATCTAATCAGATACTAAATTTAAAAATTGTTTTATTCTTGGGTTAGTTGTGTTAATTAATAACTCCTTCGGAGTTCCCCTGTCAACAATGATTCCGTTATCCATAAATATTATATTGTCTGCTACTTCTCTTGCAAAACTCATATTATGAGTAACAACTACCATTGTCATACCTTCAAGTGATAGATCCTTCATAACTTTAAGCACCTCCGCTTCAAGCTCAGGATCCAGTGCAGATGTTGGCTCGTCAAATAATAGTACTGATGGTTCTATAGCCATAGCACGCGCTATAGCAACTCTTTGTTGTTGTCCTCCTGAAAGCTCATGAGGATAACTGTTGCACTTGTCTAAAAGCCCAACCTTATCTAAAAGCTTAAGTGCTTTATCATGGGCTGCCTTCTTAGATTGCTTAAGTACACTAACAAGCCCTTCCATAATATTTTCTACCACAGTCATGTGAGGGAATAAATGGAATCCTTGAAATACCATTCCGGTATTCCTGCGAAGTGATATTACTTCTTTATCAGTTGGATTTTTATTTTCCCCAAACACTAATTCATTATCCCCAATGCTCATAGTCCCCTTATTAGGCAGTTCTAGCAAATTCATACATCTAAGAAGTGTGGTTTTACCCGAACCTGAAGGCCCTATAATAATGGTTGCTTCGCCTCTTACAATTCGCAAATCTATACCTTTTAATATTTCATTATTTCCGAAACTCTTGTGTAAATTTTTTATATTAATCATGAATTTCCTCCAATTACCTAGCGACATATTTTTCAAGATTTTTCTCTATTTTCTGTTGAATTGTAGATAGTATAGTACAAAATAATAGATATATAAAGGCCACTTCACAGTACAATACAAGTGGTTCATATGTTACTGCTGTTATTCTTTGAGCAATCTGAAACATTTCCGCTAAAGTAATCGACGCAGCAAGGGATGTATCTTTAACAAGGCTTATAAATGAATTTGACAGCGGCGGTACAGATACTCTAGCTGCTTGTGGCAAAATTATACGAATCAACGACTGAGTATGAGTCATACCAATTGAAGATGCTGCTTCCCACTGCCCCTTAGGTATAGATAGAATTGCAGCCCTAATTACTTCCGAATTATAAGCTCCAACATTTAATGTAAAACCTATAATTGCTGCCGGTAAAGCTCCCATGGTTATACCAGCAGCTGGTAATCCGTAGAATATTATAAATAACTGCACGAGAAGCGGTGTCCCTCTTATTATCCAAACATAAAAACTTGATATTAAAACTAATGATTTATGTTTGGATATACGTGCAAGAGCCGTTGCCATAGCCACAATTGAACCGAGTATGAAAGAAAGCACTGCCACTGGAATGGTAAATTTTACACCAGCTATTAATAAAGGAAAAAAAGAGTCTTTAATTATGTTTAATATTCTTAGTGTTTGCACATCAAAATTCATCTTATCACCCTCTTATTTTGATACATCGCTGCCAAACCACTTATTTGAAATTTTTAAATAAGCACCATCTGCTTTCATATCAATAAGTGCTTTATTAACCGCATCCACTAATTCTTTATTTCCCTTTTTAAACATAAATGCGCTTGGCTGTGCATTTCCTTCCTCATCAACAACTTTTATAGCAAGGTCTGGTTTTTGTTTTTTAAGATCAAGATAAGATAAACTGTCATTAACTGTGGCATCTACCCTTTTAGAACCTAAAAGGTCAATTGCTTGATTAAAGCTGTCAACTGGTTGAAGTATTGCACCATTATCTTTTGCAATTTTAGATAAGTTACTAGTTAATGATTGAGCAGATTTCTTCCCCTTCAAATCTTCAAACTTTTTGATAGTGTTATCATCACTGTTTACTATAAGCACTGCTTTTGAAACTATATATGGTTCTGAAAAATCATATTTCTCTTGTCTATCTGGTTGAATTCCAACTAGATTTACTACCATATCAAATCGCTTTGCGTCGAGCCCAGCAAACATACCATCCCACTTTGTTTCCACAAATTCTGGTTTTACGGAAAGACGTTTAGATACTTCCTCTGCAATTTCAACATCAAAACCAGTTAACTTTCCTGATTTATCATGGAAGCTGTATGGTGCGTATGTTCCTTCAGTACCAATTTGTATTTTCCCTTCACTCTTTATTTTTGATAATAGGTCCTTAGATTCAGTGTTTTTACTACTACTTGTGGCGCATCCTACAAGTCCCAGTGTTGCTATTAATAAAGTACTAATTAATACAGATGTTTTTTTCATTTATTACCCTCCTAGTATTCCTATCGTTTTAGTAATGTATTGCATTGTATTTATAATACCATAGGTTTTCTTTTACTGTCAATATTTATTTTTAAGTTACTATAGTGAAGACTAATTATATATTATCACCATATTCATTTGTTTTGAAAACAAAAAAAAGCCCTAGTGAGCTCTTTTTTTCATTTTCCCTATATAAACATACATATTCAAAGCACCTCTTCGACTCTTTCATCCCCCTACAATCTATTTCAATTGATTATTTCCACATACTCATCTTCTGGAAGTTGCCTTATGAATTCATATTCTTTTACATACATTAACCGAATTTTTTTTCCCTCTTCGCTTGAAGTTTGAGGCTCTTCTTTATTAACTTTCATTTCAACTATATCCGCCTCAATTAACCTATCATCATCAATACCGATTCTAAATTTATATGTATTAGCAATATGTTCATTCCAAGACTCTAGGTAAACCGCTTGCATTATTGTATTTTCACATTTTGAGCACTTGATATATAGTTCCTGCCCAACTTTTTCAATAACTACTCTATTGTTATCACATGTTTTGCACACGATAGTTCTATTCATATTTAACCACCTCCACTAATTATATGTAGTAAGGCGGATATTTATTCTAAAAAACTCTATAAGAACTCAATAGAAAAAAAGATAGCAAAACCTTATTATAAAGTTTTTACTATCTTTTTAAATTAAAAAAACAAATCATTTATAACTTATTCATAATTCTCAAATAGGCGATCCTAGCAGAGCTTGTTTATATTCTTGCTGCGCCTGTTTCTTTTGCAGCTTTCGCAATTGCTTCAGCTACTTTTGTTGCTACACCACTATCTAATGCACTTGGAATTACATTGTTTTCGTTTAAATCTTCATCTTTTATATAATTTGCAATAGCATATGCTGCTGCAATCTTCATTTCTTCATTTATTTCTTTTGCTCTCACATCTAATGCACCTCTGAATAACCCTGGAAATACAAGAACATTATTTACTTGGTTTGGAAAATCTGAACGTCCTGAACCACATACCCTTGCGCCCGCTTTTTTAGCTTCATCTGGCATGATTTCTGGGGTTGGATTTGCCATTCCAAAGACTATAGAATCTTTGTTCATAGATTTAACCATTTCAGGTGTTACTATTCCCGGTGCAGAAACTCCTATAAATACATCCGCCCCTACTAATGCATCACTTAAGCTTCCTTTTATATTTTCTGGATTAGTTATTTCTGTAAGGGCTGTTTTTGCATCATCAATTATTGCCATCCCTCTATAAAGTACTCCTACTTTGTCACATACAATTAAATTCTTCACTCCTGAGGAGAGTAAAAGCTTTGATATTGCTGTTCCTGCAGAACCAGCACCGTTTACTACAACCTTTAAATTCTCAAGCTTCTTTCCAACTACTTTACTTGCATTGATAAGACCTGCAAGAACTACAATTGCTGTCCCATGTTGGTCATCGTGAAATACTGGTATATCTAATATTTTTTTAAGCTTTTCTTCTATTTCAAAGCATCTTGGAGCACTAATATCTTCTAGATTTATCCCACCAAACCCTGGGGAGATAAGCTGTATTGTGCGAACAATTTCATCTACGTCTTTTGTGTCTAAACAGATCGGAAAGGCATCTACATTACCAAACTCTTTAAACAATATAGCCTTTCCTTCCATAACCGGAAGTCCTGCCTTGGGTCCTATATCTCCAAGCCCTAGAACAGCAGTGCCATCCGTAACCACTGCAACCATATTTCCTTTAGATGTGTATTTATACACATTTTCTACGTTCTCATAGATTTTCTTGCAGGGTTCTGCAACACCAGGTGTGTATGCAAGTGCCAAATCATCTTTTGTTTGGATTTTTATTTTTGATATTACTTCAATTTTACCTGTATGTTTTTCATGCAGTTTTAAACTTTCTACAAAATAATTCATTCGATATTTCCCCTTTATTAAATTGTATTATTTATACATTTTCACTTAATTCTTCGTTCTCACTATTGAATACATCAACGTCTAATTCCCCTTCTTGCTTAGCTATTATAACAGTGCAAATAGCATCTCCTGTAATATTGACAACTGTTCTGCCCATATCTACCAATCTATCTACGCCCATTATAAGACCGATTCCTTCTAAGGGAAGACCTACAGCCTGAAATACCATAGACAGCATTATAATGGAAGCACCAGGGACTCCAGCTGTACCTACAGATGCAATAGTTGAAGTTAGAACCACTGTTAACATCATATTTAGTGTAACAGGAATGCCATATGCTTGAGCTACAAAGAATGTTGCTACCCCTTGCATAATAGCAGTACCATTCATATTAACTGTTGCACCTAATGGAATAGTGAAAGCCGCAATTCCCTTTGAGACCCCTAATTCTTTTTCACATGTTTCCATATTCACTGGTACTGTGGCATTACTACTAGCTGTTGAGAAAGCTACAGACATAACTGGGAAGAATTTTTTGTAAAACTTTTTTATAGATAACCCAGTAAAACTTTTTAAAAGACTTGCATATCCTAATATTGAGATAAGTAATAGACCCAAATATATTGTAAGAATATATTTCATTAAAGGCATCATAGCTACATACCCTACAGTAGCAAAGGTTTTAGCTATAAGCCCAAATACACCTATAGGTGCAAATGTCATAACGATTTCTACTAATTTCATTATTAAATCATTTAGGCTTTCAAGTAAATTAATTAGGGGCTGACCTTTTTTACCTAATAAAGATAAGCCTATACCAGTTAATACAGCAACTACAATAATTTGAAGCATATTACCTTCCGACATAGCTAAAATTGGATTACTTGGTACCATTTCGTATAACGTTTGTACCAATGGAGTTTTGGTAGCAATTGTAGTTTTCACTGCTTTTACGGCTGTTAAATCTAACCCTGATCCTGGCTTTATAAAATAACCTAAGACTAGCGCAATAGCAACAGCTATTGCTGTAGTTGATAGATAAAAAGCTACAGTCTTTCCCCCGACCCTACCTAATTTCTTTACATCTCCCATACTGGCCGCACCATTTGCTAAGGAAATAAACACCAGTGGAACTACAAGCATCATTATTCCTCTTAAAAAAAGTTGACCTAC
The DNA here is from genome assembly GCF_055081035.1 of Clostridium sp. CM041. NCBI lineage: Bacteria > Bacillati > Bacillota > Clostridia > Eubacteriales > Clostridiaceae > Clostridium > Clostridium sp. CM041. The sequence goes on along the minus strand of NZ_CM143648.1, from coordinate 516,316 downwards.
TAACTGGAATACACCATTTATTAAAAAAGCATTTTTAAAAGTTCCATTAGGAAATTGAAATACAATAATTCCAGTTATTGATCCTAATAATAGAGCAATAAGGATTTTAGTTGTCAAGTTCACCTTTTTTTTACTCATACAAAACCCTCCTTTATATATTTTATTAGCTGACTATGAAATGCCACATCCAGCATTAATACCACATTTTTATATATTAAATGGCTGTAATCCGTCCATCTTGGCGCATATACATTTACAAGATGGGTATACACTAAGAATGAATTTAGAAAGGAGTCCTTTATGTCAGTATGCTCCTAAACAATCAAATCTTGTTTAGGAGCATACCAGTAATCGTTTTCTTAATATTCACTCAATATGTTTTAGCCACTTCCGGGGTATATGCAATGCTAAGATCATCTCTAGTTTCAATCCTCGAAACTAACTGTGCCCTTATTTTTTCCATGATGAATGCAATTTCACAATACTATAATACCACAGAAAATATCTAATTGCATACTATTGTTTACATTTAATTAATAAAATAATTTATATAGCCATTAAATGCTTTGCTGCTATTCCTGGCTCGGTCATTGCTATTGTATCTAGTATTTCATTAAGTTGTGCTTTCGTTAAAATACTCTCTTTAAGTACCAATTCACTGACAGGTTCGCCTGTTGCAATCGCTCTAGCTGCAATTTTTGCAGCTGCCTTATAACCTACATGAGGTACTATCGCTGTAATTATACCTACACTATTATCTACTAAGTATTTGCACCTTTTCCTATTAGCCGTAATACCTGCAATACAATTTTCTCTAAGTGTATTAACTCCGTTACCTAGTGTTTCTATAGATTCATACAAGTTATAGAATATAACTGGTTCAAATGCATTTAATTCTAATTGTCCGGCCTCTGCTGCCATAGTTATAGTAATGTCATTTCCTATAATATTGAAAGATACTTGACTCATAACTTCTGGAATTACAGGATTTATCTTTCCTGGCATTATTGAAGATCCATTTTGTTTTGCTGGCAGATTGATTTCCCCAAAGCCTGCTCTAGGACCTGAAGACATTAACCTTAAGTCATTTGATATCTTGGATAGACTTACTGCACAAGTTTTAAGAGCCGATGAAACGTCCACAAAAACATCCAGATTTTGTGTCCCATCTACTAAGTCTTCTGCTTGATGTAAATCTAAATTAACAACATCATTAATTGCTGGCACGATTTTTTTAAAATATCCTGTATCCACATTTATTCCTGTCCCTATAGCAGAAGCTCCCATATTTACACTCTTTAGCCCTTCACTGGCTTTTTCTAACCTATCAATATTTCTTTTTATTACTGAGCTATATGCATGGAATTCTTGGCCTAATCTAATAGGTACAGCATCTTGCATTTGAGTTCTTCCCATTTTAATAACATCATCAAATTCTTTCGACTTTTCAATAAGTACATCACCAAGTTTTCTTAACTCCTCTAAGGTTTTTGGAATAAGTTTTAGGGCTGCCATCTTGCCTGCTGTTGGGAATACATCATTTGTAGATTGTCCCATATTTACATGATCATTTGGATGAACTTTATCATACTCTCCCAATTTACCACCCAATATTTCATTTGCTCTATTAGCAATTACTTCATTTGCATTCATATTACCCGATGTACCTGCTCCACCTTGAATAGGATCAATTATAAATTCATTATGTAATTTACCAACTATTATTTCATCACATGCTTGTACTATAGCGTCGCTGATTTTTTTACTCATTAATCCAGCTTCATTATTTGCAATAGCTGTCGCTTTTTTCACTTGCGCAAGACTAACTATTAAGTCTTTGTGCATCCTCCTACCTGTAATATTAAAGTTTTCTGACGCCCTTAATGATTGAACTCCATAATATGCTTCTATAGGTACATTCTTAGAGCCAACAGAATCGCTTTCCACCCTAAATTTTTGCATGTTTTCATTCATAATATTTCCTCCTTGTTTACTATAATATACTAATAATACCCTTTGAAATAAATTTTGTCAAATAAATATCTGTCTTTTTAAGTATCACAAGTAAGTCTTTTAACTAAATTAAGACTAATTTATCACTCAATATTTATTGATTTACGGCGCTTTAAAGCATTTGAAATTGAAAATTAATTCTTAATATACCTAGGGTTATATCGAATGCAACCTTTAGTTTGAATATTTTGAATATTGTTTACTTTGCAAGATTACCGTTAAGATTAATTTTACATCTGCTCTCTAAGTGGTACTCCACATAAAAAAATAAGTACCTCAAGGGTACTATGATATGACCTGAAGATAGCTACTTGCTACTAAGAGTTTTTTGATTTTTATAGGCAGATAACATCACAATGAATTAATTAACCTGTTAATAAATCATATTGTAATTGTTTACACTATTGTATTTACAATTATTTAGTACTTATTATATAATTTAAATCCAGTATTATTAACTATTGTTATACCCTTAAATTGATTATTCAATAAGGACTCATTACTTATTAAAACTCCATTTTATAAATTTTAATATAAAAAAATACTTTCTTAATAAATTCAAAAGTGAATCTTACCCCTACATATGGGATAAAACTCACTCATAATTACTAATTTGCCTTTACCTTTGATAAATGGTACCATTACTCCATTTTTCCTATGCCAATAATTGATTCACAAGAGGATTTACCTTCCTGCTATCATACTTTCCTTTTAATTTAGGCATAACAGCCTTCATAACCTTCCCCATGTCACCCTTTCCGCTAAAGTGATTTTGGGTAATAACTTCACTGATAATTATTTTTGCTTCATCGTCACTTAATTGCTTGGGCATATAAAATGTAAACATTTCGATAGCAATTTCTGTTTCAGCTATAATATCTTCTTTATTAGCTTCTTTCGCATAATTAAGAGTTTCATTTAATTGTTTAATTGTTTTCTCAATAATACCAATTAAGTCGTCGTCTGAAATCTCTTTTTTCAAATCCATTTCTTTATATTTAACGTCAGCCATTAAAGTCCTTAAAGCAGTCAGTCTTATCTTATCCCTACTCTTCATATATTTAATAATATCATCTTTCAGTGTTTGTTTTAACATATGCGTTACCTCCTAAATAATTCAGTATTTTTTAACAAGTTATTTTGTTACTTAATTAAAACTATACTTATATATACATTATACTCTTATAATCTCACTTTAACGACATTTCAGAAGGAAAGTTTCACAATTTTATAATCTAATATTAATTATATGCCCTATTCCAAAATTCTAATTCATACATGCATGATTTCATAAAAATAGCTAATAATTTTTTCTTTTCTATCTCATCTATGTATTCGCATAAATTATTTATGTAATCCAGCCAGTCATTAGTGAATTTTTCAAAATCTTCAGAAGCGTATTCCTCAATCCATGGATTGAAAAAATTCCCCTCTAGCTTATGTCCATAAGTCTTTTTAATATGTTTGCCTATGTAGCTATAACTCCACGTACACGGCATAGTAACAAGGGCAATCTCCTTTAAATCTCCGGTAAGCGCCACACCTTGCATATAGCTTGTATAACTTGTAGTTATTAATTTATATTCACATTTTTCCGTTTCTTTAGCAGTTAATCCAAAGCCTTCTAAATATTTTATATGAACAGCCGTTTCATCCTCCATAATTCCCCTTATTGAATTATAATAAAATTTCATCTCGTCCATAGTTTTTGCCTTAATTACCCCTACAGAAAACACCTTTGAATATTCTTTTAAATATAGATAATCCTGTATAAGATAGTTTTTAAACTTTTCTTTATCTAAGGTACCTTCTCCTATCTCCTTTATAAATGGATGCTCTAAATATGAATTCCAAAATTCCTTTACCTCTTCAAATATATAATCTGTAAATTTCATACTATTCCCCCCCTTCATCGTCATTTAATTTCTCAAACAGTTCTAAGCCCAAAATGTCTATATAAGTCTATGCTATTTTCTAAGGAAGATCATTCAATGTTTTAAACTCATATCCCTGACTTTTCCACTCTTTAATCAGACTGTCGAGTATTTTTGTATTGGTTTCTGAAACTGCATGAAGCAAACATATCATTCCAGGCTTTGTTTGCTTTAAAAGATTTTTTTTTGCCATTTCAGGATTTGGCTGATCCTCAGGTTCATAATCTTTATAAGCAAGTGTAAAAAACACTGATTTATAACCAAGCTTTTGAGTGTAATAAAGAGAAAGTTCACTGAAGTCACCCATAGGCGGTCTAAAAAATTTCGACATTTTTAAACCGGGGATGTTATTAACAGTAGTTTCATTTTCTGTAATCTCTGAATCAAAATCCATTTCATTAGTTATAGAAGGCATGGATTTATGATGCACTGAATGATTCCCTATAATATGACCTTCATTCATCATTCTTTTTACAAGATCAATATCTTTTGCACCATTAAAGGAACCCGTTACATAGGGCTTAGTTACAAAAAAAGCTGCTTTAACATTGTTAGCTTTTAAAGTATCAAGAATGCTTGCTGTATAACCATTCTCATACCCCTCATCAAAAGTTAGATAAATTACTTTTTTAGAAGTTTCGCCAAAAGCATAAGCATGATATTTCGATAATAATGTTGAGTTTTCTCTTTGTGAATAAGCCCATGACCAGTTAATAGTTTTTGTCTGTAGATTTGGACTATTCTCTTTTAAAGTTGATTTAGATTTTGTATTTCCATCACTGCCCGTTTTAAGGCTGCTATTTGTTTGCTTTGCATTACTTAAACTTATCTGATTTTGTCTGTCATTTGCACAACCACAAAGCACAAGTGTTAATACTATTAATAGCGGTATTTTTTTAAATTGCAATTAGATCACCTCTATGTATATTTTAATATATTCATATACGATAAACTTCCACATAGCTATTATACCTCTTTTAAAATATTTTATAATATTTTTTTGTATGTATTATTATAATTATTTGCAAATGAAAATAAGCTTTGAGCCATAAGGAATACTCCCTATAACTCAAAGCTGCTATATCCTGAAAAATCTTATTATAATATAATGCATATTAAGCTGCCATTACCCTCATTTATAATTCGTTGTAGAGTCTTTTGAATTTTCACTTGAACGTCATCAGGCATCTTAAACAGCTTACTTTGGAGGCCTTCTTTAACTAATACTTCTAAAGATTTACCAAACATATTACTCTGCCAAATTTGAGATTTATCATTCTCAAACTGTTCTAAAATGGATTTATAGAAATCTTCACTTTGCTTTTCTGTACCCATAATAGGTGATATTTCTGTTTGTATATCTGCCTTAATAAAATGAAGAGAAGGTGCAGATGCCTTTAATTTAACTCCATACCTCCCACCATGTTGCACAATTTCAGGTTCTTCTAATGTCATTTCTGAAAGCTGTGGAGCAACTAATCCATAGCCTTTTTCTTTAACATCTTTTAAAGCCTCTGAAATTTTATCATATTCTACTTTAGCTCTAGAGAATTCTCCCATTAATGTTAATAAATCATTTTCTCCTTTTATTTCACAATCACAAGTTTCGCCAAGTATTTTGTAAAATAATTCGTGTTTAGGAATTATATTAACTCTAGCAGTACCTTCTCCCATATTCATTTCATCAAGTATTGCAGAGTCTAAAAAATCAACTTCTTTAAATGTTAGTAGCGATTTATTTATATCCCTAACTTTAAAAATATCTTTACACGTATCTTTTAAGAACTTCATAAAGTTAATTTTTACCCAATGCTTAGAACTTAAGTTTTCAATCCATTCTGGCATATCTATGTTAATTTCTTTAACTGGAAATTCTTTAAGAATTCTTTGAAATATATTAGCTATATCCTCCTCTTTCATATTTACAACATCCATAACTTGAACTGGAACATCATATTTTTCTTCTAATTCTCTTGCTAAAACTTGTGTTTCAGGAGCATCTGCATTTTTAGAATTTAATACCATTACGAAAGGTTTATTAATGGATTTAAGTTCATCAACTACCCTTCCTTCCGCTTCTAAATATTCTTCCCTTTCTATGCCTGTGATAGAACCATCTGTAGTAATTAAAAGACCAATAGTTGAATGCTCATTTATTACCTTTTTTGTTCCAATCTCTGCGGCTTCCTCAAATGGAATTTCGTAATCATACCAAGGGGTTGTCACCATTTTAGGCGTCTCTCCTTCAGCATATCCTACCGCTCCTTTAACAATATACCCAACACAATCAACCATCCTTACTTTAAATTTAGTTCCCCCTTCAAACTCAATTTCAACTGCTTCGTTGGGTACGAATTTAGGTTCAGTAGTATGAATCGATTTCCCTGAACCACTTTGAGGAAGTTCATCTTTTGCTCTTTCTTTTTTATGAGGATTGTCTATGTTAGGAATTACCATAAGCTCCATAAATCTTTTTATAAATGTTGATTTTCCAGTCCTTACAGGACCCACAACACCTACATAAATATCCCCTTGCGTTCTCTCCGCTATATCTTTATATATATCAAAATTATCCAATATATACCTCCCAATACTTATTATTATCACTATAAATATATTTTAGAGATCAATGAATTATTACTATAGATTAAAAATATATAAAAAAAACCAATTTTTCATTAAATTTTTAATAAAAAATTGGTCTTTCCATACTAATAGTTTTCTTAAAACTCATCTTTTTTGTTTCTTGACATCAATTCGTATACCCCATATTTAGGGTCTTTACCTTCAAATAATACTTTGTATAACACATCCGTAATAGGCATCGAAATCTGCTCTTTTTCTTTAAGCTCATAGAAGGCTCTTACAGCTTTTATACCCTCTACTACCATCCCTATGTCTTCGCATGCCTTTTCCATTGGAACACCCTTTCCAATCAAAATACCAGCTCTTCTATTTCTACTGTGCATACTAGTGCAAGTTACTATAAGATCACCCATACCCGTTAAGCCATAGAATGTTTCAATTCTACCTCCGAGCTTTGTGCCTATTCGTATAATTTCACTCATTCCTCTTGTCATTAGCGCAGCCTTAGCATTGTCACCGTAGCCTATACCATCAGATACGCCTGCAGCTAGTGCAATAATGTTTTTAACTGCTCCACCTATCTCTACACCCACAATATCTTCATTAGTGTAAACTCTAAATTTACTAGACATAAATGCATCTTGCACAATACTTGCATACTCCATTTTTTTAGATGTAACTACTACCGTTGTAGGTATCTCTAGTGCAACCTCTTCCGCATGACTAGGACCAGAAAGTATTACTATAGGGTTACTTACGATTTCTTCCTCTATAACTTCTGAAATCCTTTTTGCTGAACCCTCTTCGATTCCTTTTGCAATGCTAACCACAATTTGATTTTCTTTTAGATGTGGTGCTATCATCTTACTTAAGCCTCTTATTGCATGCGAAGGCACCGCTAATACAATTAGCTCACTATCACTTATAACCTTTTCTATGTCCGTAAATGCTGTTACTCCTGCTGGCACGATAATGCCTGGTAAGTACTTAATGTTTTCTCTCTTAATGTTAATATCATCAATAACACTAAGCTTTCTATCCCAGATATTAACGCTCGCACCATTTTTGGCAAGCATTATTGATAATGCAGTGCCGAAACTTCCACCACCTAAAAACGCAACTTTTGACATTCTATTCCTTCCTTTCCCTAAATATAAGTCTTATCCCCGTTCCGATAAACTCAAAGCTATTTCTTAATTGATTTTCCAAATATCTTCCATAAGAAAAATGTAGTAAATTTTCATTATTTACAAAGAATACAAATGTTGGTGGTTTAGAGTCTACTTGAGTAACGTAGAATATTTTTAATCTTTTATTTGCCACTGTTGGAGGTTCTTTCATAAGTACAGCCTTATTTACAACTTCATTAAGTATTCCTGTAGAAATTCTTTTTGAATAATTCTCATAACATTCTTTAACTGTTTTTAATACCTTATGTACTCTTTGGCCTGTTTTCGCAGATATAAATAAATAAGGTGCATATGCCATGAAATTTAATCCTGCTTGCAATTTATTTTTATATTCAAGCATGGTTTTCGTATCTTTTTCAATAAGATCCCATTTATTCACTATAACAAAAATTGCTTTTTTCATCTCATGAGCATAACCTATAATTTTCTCATCTTGATCACTTAATTCATCCGTAGCATCAAGAATAAGTACTACTACATCAGCTCGCTCAACAGCAGCTAATGATCTAATAACACTATACCTTTCAATTCCTTCTTCTACTTTACTTTTTCTTCTTATTCCCGCAGTATCTATAAGAATAAATTTACCTTCTTCAGTTTCTATTTTACTATCAATAGCATCTCTTGTAGTACCTGCAATATTAGTTACTATGTTTCTTTCTTCTCCAAGTATTTTATTTATAAGCGATGATTTACCAACATTCGGCTTACCTACTACTGCAACTTGAATATATTCTTCATCTTCTGTGTTTGAATAAACACTTTCAAAATGGGCTACTACTTCATCTAGCATATCTCCAAGTCCAAGGGCTTGAGTTGCAGAAATAGCTATAGGAGTCCCTATACCCAAATTATAGAATTCAAAAGCATTAGCTTCTAGTTCAAGATGGTCTATTTTATTTACTACGAGTACTACTGCTTTTTTGCTTTGTCTAAGCATCTGCGCTACTTCAGTATCCGCACCTGTAAGTCCTTGTTTACCATCTACAATAAATATTATAACATCTGCTGTTTCTATAGCTATTTGTGCCTGTCTTCTCATTTGAGCTAAAATAATATCTTGACTTTCAATTTCTATACCACCTGTATCAATTAATGTGAAATTGTGTCTAAGCCAATCTGCATCTGCATATACTCGGTCTCTTGTTACACCTGGTTTATCATCCACTATTGAAATTCTTTTACCTGCCAACTTATTAAATAATGTAGATTTACCTACATTGGGTCTTCCTACTATTGCTACGATTGGTTTTGCCATTATTCTTCCTCCCGACTATTTTGGTTTATTATATGGATTAAATCTTCTCCTGAATAATCACATATTAAAATTTTTGTATTTAAGCTTTTTTCTAAATCACTTACCGTAATATCATCCAAGAATATTTGTTCCTCATAGTTTCCTAGTTCATATCCTTTTTTTAGCATATTGCTAGGAATTATTAAATAATCTCCTAGCTTTTCATCCCTAAGCTGCTTAATTATGTCATTTCCTGTTAAAAGACCCGCTACTGTAATAGTTTCTCCAAAAAAAACATTATTTATTTTTTTAACATCAGTTTTTATTTTATTATTACATGCTGTAATTTTCTCAGCTACCTTTAATATTTCTGAATAAGCTGAATGCCCTGTTACAAATGTAAAGCTTCCCTTATTATTCATCTTTAGGTTTGCTATATCTTTATCAATAACACTTCTAAGTAGTCTAATCATACCAATGCCATCTTCTAATTGATCATACCCATCATAAAACTCTTCTTGTGGTACATCACTATGTGCTACAACATAGAATTCATCAGACAATCGTATAAAAGGTGATCCTACTTCTCTAATATATTTTTCTTGTAATTGCTTTACACTTTCTATTTCCTTTGCTGCAGTATTTTTATCATACAATGTTAAATTAAATAAGCCTTTTCTATACTTTGTTATTCCAACTGGAACAACTGCTAAGTTTTCTATGCTAGGATAAAGTTTATATAAATCCTCTATGGTTTTTATAAGCTCTTCTCCATTATTAATACCTGGACAAGAAACTACTTGACAATTAATTTTAATACCCGCTTCAGCCAGCCTTTTTAACCTATCATAAACATTTCCAGCAAATTTATTGTTTAACATTATCTTTCTAAGCTCTGGATCAGTAGTGTGAACTGATACATTAATAGGGCTTATTTTGTATCGAATAATTCTATCTATATCCTCTTCCTTCATATTAGTTAAAGTTACAAAATTACCTTGAAAAAACGATAATCTTGAATCATCATCTTTAAAATACAAAGTTTCTCTCATTCCTTCTGGCAATTGGTCAATAAAACAAAATATACATTTATTATGACAGCTCATTGGTTTATCCAAAATAGCATCAACAAATTGGATTCCTAAATCCTCATCATATTCCTTTTCAAATTCAATCTCCCAAATCTCACCATCTATCTTTTCAATTTCAATTTCAAGAAGTTCATCTGTAATTAAAAATTTGTAGTCTATAATGTCTACTACGTCATTGCCATTTATACTAATTAATCTATCTCCTACTTCTAACTCAATTTCTTCTGCGATACTTCCTGGAAGTATCTTAGCTATTTGGTTTTTCATTTTTACCTCCTGCTCAACCATAACCTTTCATCTAAAAGGTTTTATGAGGAATTAGAAATATTATATTAAGATCAAATCACACCTTTAAATTTATAATAAGAAATTAGTTAAGTAATAAATTATAGTATTCCATTAAGTTATATTACATTAATTAAATACCTAAGTCAACGCTATTAGTCGTTAAAAGAAGAAAAAAAGCAAATTTCGCTCATTTTGCGGTTTTTTAGCTATCTTATACTAATGGATTTAAGCCTACTATGTAATTTACTACAGAATAAAAATACCTCCTAAGAAGGAGGTATTAAAATGCTTCTATGCAATATTTTCTAATAATTTTCTTACCATCTTCACTTTTAAAATACTGAAAAAGATCCTTTAAACTGTCTTCATTTTCTTTAGAATAATACATTTTTATTGGAACCCTAAGAAAGTAAAGTTCATTTTGCAAATTTGATTTAGTAATTTCAATACCATTTAATTTTAAAAATTTACTTTCTTTATTATACCACTGTCCAGGTATAAATCCTATAGAATTTTTATTCTGAGCAACAAAATTCTTCATCTCTTCTACACTTGATACATATTGAGTACTATTACCCATTTGTTCTTTTACAGGAGTATCCATTATCCTTATGTTAAATCCCTGCTGGACTGTATTTAACATATTTTTATATGCTACAGGTACTATTGTTTTTGATTCACCATTTAATTTTTCCCAGTTTACTATATTTCCAGTATATATTTTTTTTAATTCCTGAGTTCCCACACCATTCACTTTATTGCTAGCGTTAACAATAATCCCTATTCCATCACAAGCTAGCATGTCAGCTTCAATCCCCTTCTTATCTGGCTGAACATATCCAATTAAAACATCCCCTTCAGAATTATCTAATTTGTTAAAAGCACTTTCTTTCTCAGCAGATTCCACAGTAACTGCATGCTCATTATTCAAATTATAATCACGTGCTAAATCATTTACCAAAGGAAAAACTGTGTCTTCACAAATTATTTTAATACTTTTAGGCTCTTTTTCTTTGAATTCTGCACCTTTTTTACAACCCGCACTTAGCATTATCATACTAACGCAAAAAAATATAAAAAAGGTTCTTAGTTTTTTTTTCTTCATAATCACAACTCCACTACAATATTTTAAATTTGCGTTTATTGTAGTTTTTGTATTTTCTCTAAAAACTATTCGTTTAAATTAATTTTTTCACCAGTAACTAGATAAATTGTCCATTCACATATATTTGTTGTATGGTCAGCAATTCTTTCTAGCCACTTACAAATGAATATAAATTGAGTAGCTTGATTTACTGTATTTTGATCTTTAATCATCAATTGTAGTAGTTCTCTAAATACTTCCTTATATATAGCATCTACCTCATCATCCCGTTTGCAAACTGCATATGCCTTTTTAACATCTCCTGCCACATAGGCATCCAAGGCATCTCTTATCATAAGCACTACTATTTCAGCCATTTTAGGTATACTTACTAGTTGCTTTACATACTTTTCATCTTTTAATCTTAATGTGATTTTAGCAACATCAACGGCATGATCAGCCATTCTCTCAAGGTCCGTTACTATTTTTGTCATGGTGAAAATATTTCTTAAATCTATTGCTAAAGGCTGCTGCATAGCGATTAATTTTATTGCTTTATCTTCTATTTCTCCTTCCATCTCATCAACTATGTCATCATTCTTCATTATTTTTTCAGCTTTTTCGGTGTTTTGAGTAACTAAGGCATCGATGCAGTCATAAATTTGTTTTTCTACTATGCTTCCCATTCTAATTAAATCATTATGAAGTTCTTGAAGATTCGCATCAAATACTTTTCTTGCCATTAAATCACCTTCCTTATTATAATTTAGCCAAATCTTCCGGTAATATAATCCTCTGTTCTTTTATCTCGAGGCTTGTAAAAAATCTCCTCTGTTTTCCCATTCTCAATAATTTCTCCATTTAAGAAAAATGCTGTATAGTCAGAAATTCTGCCTGCTTGTTGCATATTATGCGTAACAATTATAACTGTATACTTTTTTTTGAGAACATCCATTAATTCTTCAACCTTTAAAGTTGAAATAGGGTCTAATGCAGAAGTTGGTTCATCCATCAGTAAAACCTCAGGTTCTACTGCCAAAGTTCTAGCTATGCATAAACGTTGCTGTTGTCCACCAGATAATCCTAATGCACTCTTTTTAAGCCTATCTTTTACTTCATTCCAAAGTGCAGCTCCCTTTAAACTATTCTCTACAACTTCATCAAGTTGTTTCTTATTAGTTAGACCATGAATTCTGGGTCCATAAGCCACATTATCGTATATTGACATAGGGAAAGGATTAGGCTTTTGGAATACCATTCCTATTTTCTTTCTTAAATCTATAATATCATAATCTGGATTGTATATATTTTTATTTTCGTATAATACTTCTCCATCTATTTTAACAGAATCTATTAAATCATTCATTCTGTTTATAGTACGTAAAAATGTCGATTTACCACAACCTGATGGTCCTATAAGTGCAGTCACCGAATTTTTTTCTATATTAATGTTTACATTTTTTAATGCTTGAACGTTGCCATAATATAGATTTAGATTCTTTGCTATAACAATTCCCATATTGTACCCTCCTTATTTACTTCCTGTATGAGATTCATATAATTTTTTACCAATTATTCTTGCAGATACATTAAAGATAAGCACTGCAATTATTAAAACTGCTGAAGCTCCATTTGCTATCTTAGTAGCATCAGGTACCATTCCTTCAGAATTCAGTTTCCATATATATACAGATAAAGTTTCAGCGGGCCTTAATAAACTATAAGCTGAAGCTTTACTAGTTAAACTTAAATTAGTAAAATTTAAAGTTGGTGCACTCATACCTGCAGTATACAGTAATGCTGCTGCTTCTCCAAATATTCTCCCTGCCGCTAGTATAACACCTGTTAGAATTTGAGGCATTGCAGATGGCAATATAACATTTTTAATAGTCTGCCATCTAGTTGCACCTAATCCTAAACTTGCTTCTTTAACACCAAAAGAAGCGGCTTTAATAGCATTTTCGCTAACTCGAGTAAGTCCTGGTAGATTTATTATAGTTATAGCTAATGCTCCAGCAATAAGAGAATATCCCCATCCTGTCATATTAACAAACACTAAAAGTCCAAATAGGCCAACTACTATAGACGGTAGCGATGCCATAGTCTCAATACTCAATCTAATAATATTTAATAGCTTGCCTTCTTTTGCGTACTCAGCTAAATATATTCCAGCCCCTACACCTAGTGGCACTGTTATTACAAGTGTTACTACAAGCAGATGTAACGAATTATATAATTGACGTCCAATACCTCCACCGGCTTCACCAATTTGTGGTTCGCCAAATATAAATTTTAAATTTAATGATTGCCTTCCATTATATAGTATATATCCTATGAGGCTTACGAGTAAAAGAATTACTAAAGCAGAAATTATATATAAAACTATGGTTGCTATTTTATCTTTAACTTTAGAACTCATTATACCTCACCTCTTTTTCCAAGTTTTCTAATTATAAGTATAAATACAAAGGATATTATTAGTAATAATAATGCCATTGACCATAACGCATCATTCCAAGCTGTACCATAGATTGTATTTGCCATATCCATAGTAAGTATGCTTGTTAATGTAGATGTGGTTCCGAGTAACCCCTTTGGGAATGCTACTGAGTTTCCTATAACCATTTGCACTGCTAATGCTTCTCCAAATGCTCTTGAAACTCCGAGTACTATACCTGTTAATATTCCACTTTTAGATGCAGGAATAATCACCTTAATTATAGTTTGCCATCTAGTTGCTCCAAGTCCATAAGATGCCTCTATATAATCTTTTGGAATGGTTTTTATAGCATCAGACGCAATACTTGTGATTGTTGGCAAAATCATTACGCTTATAACTAATACTCCTGCGAGTAAACTAAAACCAATTCCTCCGAACCAAAGCTTAATAATAGGCACTAAAACACTTACACCTATCCAACCATAAACAACTGAAGGTATTCCCACAAATAACTCTATGGCAGGTTGAAGAACTTTTGTGCCAAGTTTTGGTGATACTACATTCATAAACACCGCTAAAGCTACCCCTATCGGTGCACTTACTAGCACTGCAAGGAAAGACACTGCTGAAGACCCAAGAATAAATATCAAAGTTCCAAATTGAGGTGGTAAAGATTCTCCCCCCACCTCTGGATTCCAATCTCCAGAGAATATAAAATGAAATATTGAGTATCCGTGCTTTATAAAGGTATTTAATCCTTTAGTCGTTAGGAAAAATATGATTGAAAATGTAAGAATAACTATAACAGCACCACAAAATGTTGCAAATCCACGTCCTAAATTTTCATTCTTTAGTTTTAAAAATATTTTTTTCATATCATTTTTTTTCATATCATTGTACCTCAAAAAAATTATTTTAACGATACTTTAGAAGGAAAGTCCCCATATTTTCTATAATTGGTTACTTTCTACCCTAATAAAAATGAAACTTCGGTGAGGTTATAAATCTCCTTCTGAAGTCGTTAATATTGTTGAATCGAAAGTGATAATTTAATGCAAATTAAGACCGGTTTTACCCAGCCTTTAGAGAATATTAATCTCTTTTAACCTTCATATCCGCCATTGGAATATACCCTAATTTTGTTATTCCTGCCTTCATTTCATCACTTACCATATAATCCAAGTATGCTTTTGTTATTCCGGTAGGTTCACCTTTGGTATACATATGTTCATATGCCCAAATTTTATATTTATCTGTGCTTATGTTCTCTGCATTTGCAGAAACACCATTAATTTTTAGTACGGTTAACCCCTCCTTATTAGCTGCATCAGCGAAGTATGATAATGCTAAGTAACTTATTGCTCCATCTGTTTGTTTAACTGCTTGTTTAACAGCTCCGCTCGAATCTTGAGTTAAACCAGCGACTTCTTCCTTTTTATCTAAACCAAATTCTTTAAATGTTACTCTAGTTCCTGAAGATTTTGGTCTATTTATAACAGTGATTTTCATGTCAGCTCCGCCAACTTCTTTCCAGTTTTTTATCTTACCTGTAAATATATCTATTAATTGAGCCTTTGTTAAAGATTCAACTTTAGATTTTTGATTTGTTACCGCTGCAATTCCTATAACACATACCTTATTGTCTTTTAATTTAGTTGCGTCAATTCCTTCTTTATCCTTTGCATATATATCTGAATTTCCTATTTCTACACTACCTTCTAATACTAATTTAAGTCCAGTACCACTACCGCCACCTTGAACATTTACAGTCGCTCCTGGGTTTTTATCTAAAAAACTCTTAGCACCTAATTCAGCTAAAGGCTGAAGTGATGTTGATCCTGCTGCTGTTATTGTACCTGATAACTCATTTTTTTTAGTATCAGTTTTAGGTGCAGTTTTACTTGAACAACCCGTGGAAATTCCTGCTGTCATTGCAACTGCTAGTGCAGCGACCATTAATTTTAAGCTTTTTCTTTTCATTGATAATTCCCCCGTTCATTTATTTAGATTGTTTTATTAGCTACTCATTACATTTATAATATTATACCCCGAAAGTTAACTTTGTATTAAGGCAAAGTTAACTAAAGTTTAGCTAATGTTAATTAAACTTTACAATAAATAAAAATAAAGCTATCACGTTAATAACGCGATAACTTTATTTTTATTTAGCGTACGGAATTTCAACTATAAATTTACTGCCTAATCCTAACTGACTTTCCACATATATTTTTCCATTTAATTTAAGTACTATATGCTTAACAATAGCAAGCCCTAATCCAGTGCCACCTTTTGATCTTAAACGAGCCTTATCCACTCTGTAAAATCTCTCAAATATACGTGGAATTTGTTCTTTATCTATTCCAACCCCAGTATCCTTAACCCATAGAATGCATCTATTATCCTTGCTCTCCATTCCAATGCAAACACTATCTCCAGTTTCTGAGTAGTTTATTGCATTATCTACTAAGTTAATTAACATTTGTTTAAACCTATCAGCATCACCTATCACTTCTTTTACATTTTGCTGCTCAACTGTTAACTTGATTCCTTTTAATTCTGCTATGTTTTTCATTAAGTTGTAGACATTTTCTACAATTTTATTAATATTAATTTTTTCATTTTTAACTTCCTTTTGTTGTTCTATATGTGAAAGTGTTAAAATATCTGTACTTAATCTAGTTAATCTTTCAGCTTCTTCATTAATTATATTTAAAAACTTTTCCTTTGTGTCAGCATCATCAACATATTTTAGAGTTTCTGCAAACCCTTTAATAGAGGTTAAAGGCGTTTTAAGCTCATGAGAAACATTAGCAACGAATTGTGTTCTCATATTTTCCAATTTTTTCACCTCTGTAATATCTTGAACAACTGCCACAGTGCCTATATGTTCGTTTCTGTTAATTATATCTGTAGTTTTTATTCTAAGTTCTCTTTCTTGTGGCCAAACTATCTTTATTTCCTTATAATCATTATCACTTTGGTGGAATATATTTTCTAATTCAAAATCCCTTATATTATCCAGAAGATTCTGCCCTATAATATCTTTAGTGATTCCAAATGTTTTTTTAGCATATGGATTAATCATTATCACTTTATTTTTTCTATCTACAGCAATGACTCCACTATCCATACTTTGCAAAATAGCCTCTAGCCTGTTTTGCTTATCGGTAACTTCATTCAATGTAGACTCTAGTTTATCCGCCATCTCATTAAAATTCTTAGCTAGTTGTCCTATTTCACCATCTGATAATACTCTAGCTCTTCTATGAAATTCGCCCTTACTAATTCTTGAAGTAATAAAAATCAAGTCGGTAATTGGTTTTACTATAATATATGATAGTTTTAGAGAAAACCAAATTGACATTATTGCTGAAAAAATTATGGCTAAGATGTAGAGCTTAAAATATTTACTGCCTAATCCATTTACAATTTCAAGAGGCATAGAACTTCTAATAATAAACCCATCACCAAAAGTAGTTGCAAAATACATCATATTCCGATCAGTCGATTTACTATATCTCACAGTAAATCCGCCGCCACTTTTTCTTGCGTCTATTATTTCTTTCCTATCATTATGATCATCCATAGTTTCCCCGCTTATATTTGAATCATAGATAACCTTACCATTCTTATCAACATAGGTAATTCTTAGCTGCGAACTTTCTAAGTTCTCAATAAAAAATTTCTGGGGGTCTTTTAAATTATTACTTTGCAATAATCTAATAATCATATTGTTATTCATTTGAAGCTTCCCTTTTAGATTTTGCTGATATTCATAATTAAAAATAGACGTGAATAATGCAGTTACTAACACAAATATAAAAATCACAGTGCTTAACAAATATATAAGTAATTTTTTTTTCATAATTACTCTCCAAAATTAAATCTATATCCTATGCCCCTAATAGTCTGGATATACATTGGATTTTTATCATCTTCTTCGATTTTTTGCCTTAAATGTCTTATGTGAACGTCAACAGTTCTTGTTTCACCTAAGTATTCATAACCCCATATTTTATCTAATAAAAAGTCTCTAGTCATAACTCTTCCCTTATTCTTTATCAAAATTTCCAATAATTCGAATTCCTTTAATGTCAAATCAATTTTGATTTCACCTTTAATAACCTCGTGCTTACCAAAATCAATAATCAAATTTCCAACACTAAAAGATTTTTCGGCTACTTGCATATTAGTTCTTCTAAGCATGGCTTTGATTCTTGCTACTAGCTCCCTTACTGAGAATGGCTTTGTAATATAATCGTCTGCCCCTAGCTCTAGTCCTATTATTTTATCTATTTCTTCTGCTTTTGCTGTTATCATTATTATTGGCATATTTGACATAGATGAATCTTTTCTAATTTCCTTGCAAACATCTAGGCCATCCATTCCAGGTAACATTAAATCTAGTAACATCAATTGCGGCAATTGCTCTTTAGCAAGTTTTATAGCATCTATACCATTATTAGCACACATAACTTTATAACCATTTTTCTCCAAATTAAATTTAATTAACTCTTGTATATGTTCCTCATCATCCACCACTAATATTTTTTCTTCAGCCATGTTAATCCCTCCATATTTCAGCATTAGTTTATTGTTTTAAATGAACAATAATACATTTTCTTTTGTTTATTATTACTAACCTTAATATTACTCTAAATATCCTCACTAGTAAACTGTTCTGTTACTTACCTGATAGTTTCATATCATCAGCCTCTAATATATTTAACTCCTACGTCATAATTTTCTCGTAGTTTTTCAAGAAAAATCGAGTAGGAGCTAAATAATTAATTTATTTAGCGACCTCTCACACCACCGTGCATACCGTTCGGTACACGGCGGTTCAATAGAAATTAATGTTTTAATAAATATGTCTCAGATATAGAAACTAATCCTATATTTTTAAGGTATTTATTGGTCAATGTTTTGTTTAATATAGGGCTATTGGATGTTCTCCAATAGCCTTTCCTTGTATTTGCATATTGCAAAGCTTTATTGTTTGGTATTCCTAATTTAACAAGGTTCCCATATTTTGTTTTAATCTTTTTCCATTGTTTCCAAAAACACATTCTAATTCTTCGCCTTAACCATTCATCAAGTGTTTTAAGAATACTTTTAATGTCTGCAATAGCAAAATAATTTATCCATCCAACTATCACTTGCTTAAGTTTCATAAACCTATATTTCATGCTCATCGCATTACTTCTTGAAGTTAATTCTTTTAGCTTTGCTTTGAATTTGATTATAGGTTTTTGAGGAACTCTCATTCTGTATTCACCTTTTGCCCGGTAAAATGAAAATCCTAAAAATTTAAGTTTCCAAGGTCTATCTACTGTACTCTTTTCTTTATTCACTCTAAGCTTTAACTTTTCCTCAATAAATCTCGTAATACTCTTCATTACTCTATTTGCTGATTTCTCACTTTTGACGTATATATTCGCATCATCAGCATATCTACAAAAGTTTAGTCCTCGTTTTGTTAGTTCTACATCGAGTTCATGTAACATTACGTTACTTAATAATGGGGACAAAGGCCCGCCTTGAGGTGCTCCTTCTTCTGTATTCATAAATACCCCATTTATCATCACTCCACTTTGTAGATACTTTCGTATCAGAGAAATTACTCTACTATCTTTAATATCTTCCGATAGTATCCTTATTAATTTATCATGATTTATCGTATCAAAGTATTTAGAAAGGTCTATATTCACCGTCCATGTATGTCCAGCATTAATATATCCCCTACATTTTTCAACAGCTTGTTTTCCACTTCTTAAAGGTCTAAAACCGTAACTATTATCAGAAAATTTCTTTTCATATACTGGTATTAGAGTTTGTGATATCGCTTGCTGAATAACTCTATCTAATACAGTAGGTATTCCAAGTAGCCTAATTCCACCGTCAGGTTTTGGTATTTCTACCCTTCTTACGGCTAGAGGTCTATATCTACTTTCTAATAATGATTGCCTTAATTCTTGTCCATGCTCTTTTAGATAATGTAGAAGTTCATCTACTGTCAAACCATCAATCCCATGACTTCCTTTATTGGCTTTTACTCTTTTATATGCTTTATTCATATTATCTCTCGATAATATCTGCTCGAGTAAACCATTATCATATTCATTCACATCGTTTCTTCCTTCTTCTGACATAGAGGAAATACTATGCACTTCTACATTACCTTCGAGTTCCACTCTATTCTCTCGTAGAGAGCCTTCTTTATGAAGTTGTCTGCTTTTATCATATTTTCTCGTATCCTTCAAAATTCCAAAACCTCCTATTGTTCAGTCCTTCCCACGCTAACGCGTTTTGCATGGTACTATGACGTCTGCTGACTTCTGATAGTTCAGCCATACATCACTGTATGGGTTGTTATTTCTAAATTCATATCCACAACTTACCTATCAGATCTCCCCGGGTAAGAACGCAATCTTTCACTCCATCTATCTGCTACATTTACACCACTTGTTTCGAATAGTTTTGGGCTTCGTTTTGTATTGCAAACTTACCCACAAGCATATGCCTTATATGTAGTTTCTGTTCGTCAGACCGGAGTTTGGCCGCCAACTTCCTTCAGATTCCATCTCACGATGGACACCCTTGTCTTAAGCTATGCACTTGGCACTATTAACCCGTGCTAGGGACTTTCACCCATTAGATTGCGCCCATGCCGGGCGCACAATTATAAAAAAAATGCCTAAGGGCATTTTCATTCCTTAGACATTAATTTCCTTATCTCTTCCATGAATGTATTAATATCTTTGAATTGCCTATAAACTGAAGCAAACCTCACATAAGATACCTCATCTACATTTTTTAATATGCTCATAATGATTTCTCCTATATAATCTGATTTCACTTCTGTAAGCATTTCATTATTTAACTGCTTTTCTACTTCATCACAAATAGCTTCAATTTGTTTTCTTGACACCGGTCTCTTTTGGCATGCCTTAATAAGGCCATTTAATATTTTCGTTCTATCAAAATTTTCTCTATTAGAATCCTTCTTTATTACTAAAATAGGTACATCTTCCACTTTTTCATATGTAGTGTATCGCTTAAAACAACTTAGGCACTCTCTTCTTCTTCTAGTTGCAATATTCTCATCTGTTGATCTAGAGTCAACTACTTTACTTTCTTCACAGCTGCAATATGGACATTTCAATGGCCTTCACGTCCTTTTCATAGTATAGTTTGCAAATATACTAACATTATACACTTTTTCCTATTCGTTTTCTATATTTACATCACTACCATCTACAAGAATAACATCTACCCCAATTTTCTTTACTTTTTCCCAAGGTATCTCAACACTATTATTTTTATTGAACCAAGATGACTTTTGGGTTGGCATTAGGATTGAAATAATTCTATAGTCTTCACAATCAACTTTTAAATCTTTGATATATCCCATTTTTGAGCCTGAACTTATATCTATAATTTCCATCTGTCTTAAATTATTTATTGCAAACATTAAACTTTCCATTTTGTTCACCCCCAATAAGTTTTCATAAACCCGTTTTTTTAAACAGCTAGTCACTACTCTAGTCTATTTTTAGAGGCCTAGCACTTTATATTATTTATATTCATAAGTGATTAAAAATATTATTTATAATTAGAACATTTCTTTATTTGTTTCATTTTGCCTAATATTTAATTTTGAAATAATAATTTTAAAAATCGATTTCTAAAATAAAATTATAAAAAGGGTCCTGCTTTCGGCCCCTATACCATCTTATTTATTTCTTTTTGCAATCTTTTTATTATTCTTTTTTCAAGCCTTGAGATATAAGATTGTGATATTCCAAGTATGTCAGCCACTTCCTTTTGCGTTTTTTCTATGGTTCCATTTAATCCAAATCTTAATTGAACAATTTCTTTTTCTCTTGAATTTAAACGTTGCATAGCAAGCCAAAGCAATTGTTTATCTACATCTTCTTCAATTATATTATAAACCACATCGTTGTCCGTTCCAATAATGTCTGAAAGTAACAATTCATTACCGTCCCAATCAACATTTAGAGGCTCATAAAGAGAAATTTCTGTTTTAATTTTACTGTTTCGCCTAAGATACATTAAAATTTCATTCTCTATACATCTTGAAGCATATGTAGCTAGCTTAATGTTCTTTTCAGGATCAAAAGTATTAACTGCTTTTATAAGCCCTATGGTTCCTACAGAAATTAAATCTTCAACATTTAAGCCTGTATTCTCAAACTTCCTTGCTATATATACTACTAGTCTTAAATTTCTTTCAATTAAGGTAGCTCTCACCTGCTTATCACCTGTATCTAATTTAACTACTAACTCATACTCTTCATCCTTAGTTAAAGGAGGTGGCAATGCATCATTCCCTCCTATATAAAACAAATTGTTTGAAAATATTTTGAATTTAGCAAATAACTTGTTTAACATCACTTTAAATTTGAACATAATTTCCTCCCCATCTATATTATTAACACATAGCGATCATTTCCTATTAAATCATCTAACTGAGTATCCCTCTAGACATAAGAGCGTTATAGTCATTATCTTTGCTTAATTTATACTCACAAAATGCTATAATTACATCTCTTGTTTCAACATTCTTTTTATCAATATGAATATTAATATACTGTGGTTTAAACCCTATAAGCCTTCCACTAGTGCCATTCACTACATTATAAGGAATAAAGTATGAGTTATTTCTTTCAAACAACATTTCGCTTAATATATCCCGTTCAACAATTAATACTGGTAAATTGGTAGCTGGTTCACGAAGCTCATTTCCAGTATCTAAAAATGCCTTAATAGTTTTTTTATAGCTTTTATTTATTATATCAACAGTGTATATAAGTGTTGATATTTTTTTTCTATCTCCAATAAAAATCATGATCCTGTATATCAATATATAAATTATCATTACTGAAAGCATTAATTTTTCGTAAGGAAAATTTATTATGATAATATCAAATGACATATCTTTACTATTGTTCATTTGTATAAATAAACACATTCCTGCTAAAAGTATTGAATATAATATAAATATTAAAGAAGCCTTAATATTGAATAAAATGTTTTTTTCTCTAAAAACAATTAAAATCATTGCAACAGGTACTAATATTTTAAAAGGTAAATATGTCAAGTATCTAAGCTTTGGATAGACTACTGTTAAAACATATAAGCTGCCTATAAAACTTGAAAGACACATCCATATAAGATTTACTCTTTTTCTTAATGTTTGAACTGTAATATGCAATATGAATAGATTAACTATAAAATTCACTAATATAAGCACATCTATATATACTATCACTTGCTCTTCCTCCTTTAAAATTATTATATAACTTATGCAATCAAAATTTTGTCATTTTTTACAATGTTTTTTTATTTTTATTCTTCTATAAAGCACCATTTTTTTCCATATTTTTTTTAGAAAATACAAAGTAAAAAAAAGGACCATTCCCTATAAATTCACTAAGTTAACTAGCCCCTCTAAAATGCTTTAAGTTAATGCAGTGAATTTGCATAGAGATTAAGTCCTATTAGCAATTAAAATTGCCCTAAACGCAAATAAAGTGCCAAAAGGCACTTTATTATTTATTACTTGCTTTGTCTTCTTAAAAAAGCAGGAATTTCTAAATCAGAATCTCCATACTCTTTAGTATATGCAACTTCTTCAATAGGATTAACTGGTTCTTTTACTTTAGGCTTTGGGACAGTTTTATTTTGCACAACTTTGTCACTTTCAAAACCAGTTGCAATAACTGTTATTCTTATTTCATCTTTTAGGTCTTCATCTATAACTGCACCAAATATAATATTAGCGTCTGGGTCAGCTGCACCTTGTACAATTTCCGCAGCTTCATTTATTTCAAGTAAACCTAAGTCCATTCCACCAGTAATATTTAAAAGTACACCTGTAGCACCGACTATAGAAGTTTCAAGTAACGGGCTTGAAATAGCTTGTTTTGCTGCCTCTTGAGATCTATTATCACCAGCTGCTCTACCAACACCCATATGTGCAAGACCTTTAGCAAGCATAATTGTTCTCACATCTGCAAAATCTAAATTTACTAGACCGGGTATAGTAATCAAATCAGATATACCTTGTATACCTTGTCTTAAAACATCATCTGCCATTTTGAAAGAATCCATCAATGTAGTTTTCTTATCTACCATTGTTAATAATCTTTCATTTGGAATTGTCACTAAAGTATCTACTACTTCTTTAAGCGTTTTTATTCCGATTTCAGCATTAATCATTCTTTTTCTGCCTTCAAAAGGGAATGGTTTTGTTACAACTCCTACAGTAAGTATTCCCATGGATTTAGCGATTTCTGCAACTACAGGTGCAGCTCCAGTACCTGTACCGCCTCCCATACCTGCAGTAATAAATACCATATCCGCTCCTTTTATTGCTTGAGAGATTTCTTCTTTACTTTCTTCTGCTGCTTTCATACCTATTTCTGGATTAGCGCCTGCTCCTAGCCCCTTAGTTAACTTATCACCAATTTGAATTTTTTGAACTGCATGAGAAAGAATTAAAGCTTGTTTATCCGTATTTATAGCTATAAACTCCACGTTTTTTAGTCCCTCTATAATCATTCTGTTTATAGCATTGTTTCCTCCGCCTCCACACCCAATTACTTTAATTTGAGCAAATTCTTGAACATCAACATCAAAATCTAGCACAACACTACCTCCTCTTTAGAAAAAATCCGCAAAAAAACCTTTTATTTTTGATGCAAATCCATTTTCCACTTTTATATTTTTGTTTTTTGACCATTTGTTATCATATGAATGTTCATCTGATTCTTCTTCCAATGAACTATTACTAGTTTTAATATTATTAACAGCTTGAAGCACTATACCTACTGCTGTAACATATATAGGGCTAGCTGCTCCTACATACTCTGGCGAACCTATTCTCACTGACTTATCCAGTATAGCTTTACTTAGTTCATTAGTGCCTTTTAATAGAGCTATACCTCCACCAACTATTACTACTCCAGAAGTTTCATTATAAAATCCACTATTTACTAGGTTTCTTTTAATTAAATGTAATAACTCATCTACTCTAGCATAAATTATATCAACTAATAAATTATTATCAATTTCCATTAAATTATCATAAGAATCTTTAACTCTAATTTTCTCAACGCTTTCTCCTTTTTCTTTAATTAAGCTTCCATATTTAAGCTTTAATCTTTCACCTTCGCTAAAAGGAACTTTAAGACAAACCGAGATATCATTTGTTATGTTATCTCCACCTAATTGAATAATAGAAGTATGTTTTAATTTTCCACTCTTGTAAATAGAAATATCAATAGTTTGTGCTCCAACATCAACTAGTGCTATTCCCATGTCCTTTTCTTCTTTTCGTAATACTGCCTCTGATATAGCTGATGGTTGAAGTACTATCCCATTAACTTTAATTCCAGCTCGCTTCACACTTTTTAATAAATTACTAACTACTGTGGATTGTGCCATGACTACTTGTCCTTCAACTTCTAGCCTTATACCACTCATTCCCCTAGGGTCTTTAATATTATCATATCCATCAACAATATATTGTTCGGGCTCAACACCTACTATTTCTTTATCTGGCGGAACTGAGATGAGTTTAGCTGCCTCAATTACCCTGTCCACGTCGCTCTGCTTTATTTCTCTGTCTTCAGAAGATATCGCAATCATACCTGTATTTCTTACTAATTCACAAATCCCTCCGGGTAAAGATATATACCCTTCATTGATCTGTGTATCTGTCATACGCTCTAATTGTGTAATACATTTTTTTATAGCTTCAGCTGTACTATCAATATCTATTACAACTGATTTATTTAAACCACTACATACAACTGATGTAATGCCTATAATCTGAAGTTTTCCATTACTACTGACTTTACCAACTGCTCCACATATTTTTGATGATCCTAAATCAATCCCTACTATTTGTTCATTCATTAAGTTTATCCCCCCTCATAAGAGAAACCTTAAGTGTATATATTCAACAAAAAAATAAATTTTCCTCTTAATTTAAATGATTTTTTTAAATTTTTATTATAAATTTAAATATAATCAAAATTAATTTCATTTTATTGTATATTGTAGATGTATATAAACTTAATTTCAAATTAGTAAACTACATTATATTATAATGTTAAAAAGCTAACTTGTTCTTCTAGACTAATTATAATAGCAAAATATAGAAAAAGCAATATCATATTGTTAAGTAAGCCAATCAAATAGTATATAATTGGTTATTTTTACATTAAAATAAAAATAAGGCTGGAAGCTACGGTTTATCTATACTTTTAGCTTATTTTCTAATTATTTACTAAATTGATAGCATTTCTACAATCATTTCATTGTCAACTGAGTAAGTAATTGCTTCTTCTTTAGATATAATACCTTTTTTATATAACTCTGCGATTGACATATCCATAGTTTTCATACCATATTTGCCTCCAGTTTGAACACAAGACTGCAATTGATGCGTCTTGCCTTCGCGAATAAGATTTTGAATTGCTGGAGTTGATATCATTACCTCAAGCGCTGCTACTCTCCCTCTTCCATTTATCTTAGGTATTAATTGCTGAGAAACTATTCCCTGCATTACCGCTGATAATTGAACTTTAATTTGTTGCTGCTGATATGGAGGAAATACATCAACTATTCTATCTACTGTTTTTGCTGCACCTATAGTATGTAAGGTAGAGAAAACCAAATGTCCAGTTTCAGCGGCAGTAATAGCAATAGAAATCGTTTCAAGATCTCGCATTTCGCCTACTAATATAACATCTGGATCCTCTCTAAGAATAGCCCTTAATGCATTTTTATAATTTTTACTGTCTTTTCCAATTTCTCTTTGATTAATAATGGATTTGTTATGTTTGTGTAAATATTCAATAGGATCCTCGAGTGTTATAATATTACATGCTCTAGTAGAATTAATTTCATTAACCATAGCAGCGAGAGTTGTACTTTTACCACTACCTGTAGGCCCTGTCACTAAAACCAGCCCTCTTTGTTTTGTGGTAAGAACCCTAACGACCTCTGG
This sequence comes from Clostridium sp. CM041, assembly GCF_055081035.1. Lineage (NCBI taxonomy): Bacteria > Bacillati > Bacillota > Clostridia > Eubacteriales > Clostridiaceae > Clostridium > Clostridium sp. CM041. Next base: position 489,411 of record NZ_CM143648.1, on the reverse strand, counting down.
AAGCTCAAGCTGTTTAATAGTAGGTATTTTTAATGCAACTACTCTAATAGCTATAGTATCGCTTCCCCTATGTTTATAAACATTAACCCTAAATCTTCCAAGGCCGTAAATAAAGTAAGACGTATCAATTTCTCCATTTTGACAATATTCTTCATAAGAATTTTCTAAAATTTCTCTTGAGTATTTTTCAGTGTCTGCTGGAGTTAATTTATCTACCCCTGTTTGTATTAAATTACCATCAACTCTAATGATCGGCACTGAGCCCACTGTAAGGTGCAAATCTGATGCATTTTGTTCTGTTGTTTTTTTTAGTAATTCACTAAGAGGTATCATTATTGGTCCTCCTGTTCTTTTAATGAAGCTTCCAAACCTATATGCCAAATTAAGTCCTGAATTTTAGAATCTTCTTGTCACTTAAAATTTTTGCTCCATTTTCATCACCTAACTTCAGAAATTTTATTTTCTCAGATAAATAATTTAAATACATTCTTTCCCGAAATATTTTGTATCTTAAACGAAAATCGTTAAGATGCTTTATTTGACTAACGGTGTACATTTTATAATTATACCATAGTTGTTACAATTTATTAGAACTATTCAACCTATTTTTACTAGTACTATTTAATTCCTTATTAAGCTTCTTTAATGCTCTCTTTTCAATTCTAGAAACATAGGACCTTGAAATCCCTAAGATCAATGCAATTTCTCTTTGAGTTCTAGGGTTACCATCAAGTAATCCATATCGCATTTGAATTATTGTTTTTTCTCTATCCATTAAAGCTACGTTTATCTTATTGTAAAGCTTTTTAATTTGTATTTTACTTTCTACTATATCAATAATAGAATCTTCATCGCTACTTAACACATCCATAAGTGATATTTCATTACCCTCTTTATCGATACCAATAGGATCTTGCAGGTAAATCTCCCCTTTTGTTTTCTTATTATTGCGAATAAGCATAAGTATCTCGTTTTCTATGCACCTTGCAGCATAGGTGGCAAGCCTTGTTCCCTTACTTATATCAAAGGAATCAATGGCTTTAATAAGACCTACAGTTCCAATAGATATCAGGTCATCTACATCCTTTCCTGGATAGGAATATTTTTTTACTATATGTGCAACTAGTCTTAGATTTCGTTCAACTAATACACCTTTAGCTAGTAACTCGCCGTCCTTTAACTTTTTTAAATAAGATTTCTCCTCTTCTTCACTTAATGGTTGAGGGAATGAACTACTTCCAGTTATATAAGCCGTCAAAAGTGTAACATTTCCAATCATATCTAATAAACAATTTATGAAAAACACAGATGTTCCTCCTAATAGAGCTTATTAATATAATATGATTTATTTTACTAAAAGTGCCTGTACATGGAAATTTATTTTATTATTTTATAAATTTCTTTAGCTAATAACTTTCCTTCCGAAGTCTTTAATGCAGCCCCACAGGAGATGCTTTAATGGCGTTAACTACTTTTTTAAATATTGGAGCCGCTGTACCTCCACCTTCTTCATCTGCTACACCCTTTACATTACTCATCTCAATATTATTCACATATACAACCATAGAATAATTTTTCCCGTTTAAATTGAAAAAGCCAACAAACCATCCATCGGAACACTTCTGACTTTCTTTTTTCCCATTTACTAATTTGTTTACATAGTATGTAGTAGTGCCCGTTTTCCCACCTATATCCATGCCTTTAATTGAAGCCTGGGCTCCTGTGCCTTTGTTTACTACATCCATCATATGAAGTTTCACAGCTTCTGCAGTTTCTCTTTTTAGTACGGTCGTATTTTTAGGGGTAATTTCCCCTAGAATTTTATTATCATCATTTACGTATGCATCTATTATGCTTGGCTGAACATACACTCCATTATTTATAATAGTATTAGGAATACTCATGGCTTCTAGCGGCGTTATTCTAACATTCTGACCAATAGCTGTTTGGCTTGTATCACCATCCGTAGGGTTTAATAAATCAGCCATGTCAAACTTACCACTGGCCTCTTGATGAATATTTAATACTTTATGTAACATCCCTTGTTTTTCTGCATAATCATATATATTTTTAAAACCTATTTTCCAACCTAGTTGAGCAAATATGTTATTAGAAGATTTGGCTAGCGCCTCAGCAACTGTAAATGTTTCTCCCTTAAAAGGCTCTTCTAGAAATATTTTAGGACTTACTGTATATTTTTTATAGTTATCTATTTTATTCGTATCTAAACCAGCTTCATCCACAATAACTTTAAAAATCGATCCCGGCAAAGCTCCATTAGTACTTGGATATCCTAAGTTTGCATTATAAGCGTTATCATCCTTTTGTACCATCGCCCTTATCTTTCCATTATTACTCTCCATTACTACAACACCAATTTGACTATACTTTTTGTAGATTCCCTCTTGAAGAACAGCACAGGCTTTATCTTGGATTTCCTTATCTAAGGTAAGTCTTACATTAACATTGTTTTTAGGATTAATAATTTTGCCCGCAGCTATTTCGCCATTAACCCCTTTAGAGAATCTAATTTTTGTATAATCATTATTTTTAGTTTTATTGTATATTTCCATTTCCAAAGAATCAGTGCCTTTGAATACATAATCACTAACGACTTTTTTAGATACAGGATCAACGTGCTCTTTATTGTATTTCGGGTCTATCAATACATTTTCAATTTTCCAATTCCTATCCTTGATCACCTCATTAGCTACATAGGTATAAAACCCTTTTACTTTTTTAATATCTTTAAGTTTATTATAAGTCACTTCATCAATTTTATATCTTATTTTCTCTCCATTACCATTACCTTTTATTTTTTCTAAATCATAGCCTTTATCATAGTTTCTTAAAGTAATAGTTAATGCTTGCATGTCATATTTGCTAGTATATTCATTAAATCTCAAATAATCGACAGGATCAATAATCGCATAGTAACTCACAGCATAATTCAAAAGATCTCGCCCATTACAGTCAGTTAAACTATATAGAGACCCGTATTGTTCATCTATTGTATATTGTGAATTAAACATAGTTTTCAAGGGTTCAGATTTGAAATACATGTAATTCATGATTCTCCAAATTAAAAAACAAAATAATACCGTAAACACACCCATTACCGTCCACGTTCTTTTTTTAATTTCACTTCTTTGATTTGAGTAACCAAAGATATTATTTCTACTACTCATAAAAAAACACCTCACCTAGGCTAATTCTCGCCTAGATTGAGATGTTTTATACTTCAAATATGTTATTTTTTCTTTTGCTGTTTCTGCAGTATTTGGCTTATATTAGCTGTAATTATATCTATAGCTACCTTATTATGTCCGCCTTCAGGTATTATAATGTCAGCGTGTCTTTTGGTAGGTTCAATAAATTGTTCGTGCATTGGTTTAACAACATTTAAATATTGATTTATAACAGAATCTGTTGTTCTACCTCTCTCGGTAATATCTCTTGTAAGTCTTCGTATAAACCTAACATCTGCATCTGTGTCTACATATATTTTAATATCCAGCATGTCACGAAGAACCTTTTCCTGGAGTACAAGAATTCCTTCAAATATAATAATTTCCTTTGGCTGGACGGAAACTGTTTCTTCTATTCTATTATGCATTTCAAAATTATAAATAGGCTTTTCAATAACATTTCCTTCTAAAAGAAGATTTAGGTGTCTCACTAATAGTGAAGTATCGAAAGCATCCGGATGATCATAATTTGTTTTTATTCTTTCTTCAAAAGAAAGATTACTTTGATCCTTATAATAAGAATCTTGTGCAATCATTGTAATACATGTCTCACCAAAATGTTTATAAATTTCTCTCGCTATAGTGCTTTTCCCTGAACCCGTACCTCCGGTTATCCCTATTAAAACCGGGCGATACATTATTCTTTCTCCTTAGATTTGATAAGTATATCATTCTCATGTAGTTTTTCTTTAACATTTACAGTGAATAACATCTGGGCACTTGGTGCAGCAGCTATGCTTTCGCCCTTAGAATTTCTCATATCATTAAGCACAATTAAAACATTATCTCCTACAGGCCTTAATACTTCAACAGTATCACCCTGGAATACTTTATTCCTTTGTTCTACTAATGCAATATTATTTCCCAAATGATATTCGCGTACAATTCCAACTATATCGTAATCTCTAATATATGAAGAGGATTCATGTATCTGTTTATTTGGATCTCCAAAGTAGAACCCAGTATAATATTGTCTGTGACTAGGTTTCAGGAGATTATCCATCCATTTTTTTTGAAATTTATAATTTACCGAATCCTTCATATATGTATCCAAAGCTTCTCTATAGGATTTACATACAGAAGCAACATAATATGAGCTTTTCATTCTTCCTTCTATTTTAAATGACGTTATCCCTGATTCTACAAGTTCCGGTATATGTTCTATCATGCATAAGTCCTTTGAATTCATTATGTAAGTACCTTTATCATCTTCTATTATAGGAAAGTATTCACCATCTCTTTTTTCTTCCGTTAAGAAATATTTATATCTACATGGCTGAGCGCATTGTCCACGATTTGCATCTCTTCCCGTCATATAATTTGACATAAGACATCTTCCCGAATAGGCCATACACATAGATCCATGGACAAAAGCTTCAAGTTCACAAGTATCCGGCAACTTTGCTCTAATTTCTTTAATTTCACCTAGAGACAATTCTCTTGCGAGAACAATTCTTTTGACCCCTTGCTTATGCCAAAAAATAGCTGATTTGTAGTTTACATTGTTAGATTGGGTACTCAAATGAATTTCTAAATTTGGTACAACTTCTCTAGCCGTCATAATAATTCCCGGGTCAGAAACAATAATAGCATCTGCACCTAGTTCATATATCTCTTTTAGGTAACCTTCTAGGCCGTCTAAATCGTCATTGTGAGGAAATACATTTAATGTAACATATACTCTTTTACCTTTGGAATGTGCAAAGTCTATACCTTCTTTTAATTGAACATTGCTAAAATTATCTGCAAAAGCTCTCAAATTCAATTTACTTCCGCCTAAATAAACTGCATCTGCTCCAAAGTTTATAGCTGCTTTTAATTTCTCCAAATTACCTGCCGGTGCTAATATTTCTGGTTTCATTAGTTTCATGCCTCCTTACTGCCCCCTGCAAACTTTCTTACTGTAACTGAGATACCATCACCCATTGGTATTACAGAAGTTACAAGGTCATCATTATTAGATACTAGTTCTAAATAGCTTTTCATACGTTTTATTATAGTGATTTTTCTACGTGTTGCGAGTTCTTTCGATGCAACCATTCCTCGAAAAAGCACATTATCAGCAATAAGAACCCCTTCTTTTTTTAAGAGTCTCAAGCAGTGAGGAAGAAAATGGTTATAGTGACCTTTACCTGCATCCATAAAAATCATATCATATTCATCTTGGAGACTTTCTAAAATCTCTAAACAATCTCCTTTTAGAACAGTAATTTTATTCTGCATTCCGTATTTTATTATATTGGAATTTGCAATTTCTATCATTTTTTCATCTCTTTCAATAGTCGTAATTTCACTTAAACCATCGGAAGTTAAATTCATTAAAATAGAAGAATATCCTATAGCTGTGCCTAGCTCTAAAATTTTTTTAGGTCTATTTATAGTTATCATTAATTCCAAAAATTTAGCAGTTTCTTTTTGAACTATAGGGACTCTATTCTCGAGAGCAAATTTCTCTAGCTCATCTAAAATACCAACATTACTTGGAATGAGATCTCTTAAATATTGTTCCATATAATCATATGTTATCCCACTCATTTAATTTCCTCCAAAATTCATTAATGCACATAAAAACAAATAACAAGTCAACGATATAATTATACTGACTTGTTATTTATTCTCATGTGACTAACACTAACTAAAATCCCTGTGTTACATCTTTTACCTTTAAAAATTCATTATAGTCATCTGTAAAAAAATGCTTTCCATCATTACTTAAAACAAAGTATAAATAATTTGTTTTAGTAGGAGATAAGGCTGCTTTAATAGATTCTTCTCCTGGATTACATATTGGACCTACAGGAAGTCCTGTCACCTTGTAGGTATTATAAGGTGACTTAACTTCTAAATCTTTATTGTATAATTTTTCTTTATGTTTACCTAAAGAATATAAAACAGTTGCACAAGATTGTAACTTCATGTCTTTTTCTAGCCTATTATAAAAAACTGATGCCACTTTAGCTTTTTCATTTTTATCACTAGTTTCTCTTTCAACAATTGATGCCATTATTATTATATTATCTAATTTCTTTATATCTATAGGCTTTTCTTTATTTATTTCATTTATAGTACTGTAAAACTTATCCACCATTAATTTTATTATTTCATTTCCACTCATACCGACTTTAAGATCATATGTAGATGGAAAAAGAAAACCTTCCAAATTAAATTTTCGGTTTTCTTTTTCCATAATATAAGTAGGCAGCTTGTAAGTTTTACAGCTATCAATAAATTTTTCTTTGTTTATTATTCCTTTTTCTTGTAGCATATTTGCAATATTATTTATATCAAATCCCTCAGGTATTGTTACTTTAATAATGTCTTTTTCATTTCCTACAGTTGATAAAATTTTTATAAACTCCACAACTGTAGCATCCTTCGGTATCAAAAACTTTCCTGTATGAACATTAGATTTTATTTTGTTTGATTTGATATAAAATTTTATAATACTTGCATTTTTTATAGCACCAATTTGGTTTAAATCATCTAGTACACTATACAAAGCGTCTCCATTTTTCACATCAACATAGATATCTTTATTAGTTTTAATAGGATGCTGTATTATCTTTTTATACTGAAAATTACCAGCTAATACACAAACTATTAAACCCACAATTAATAGCACTATCTTTTTCATTAAACCACCCCATAATTTATGCTATTTGCTTTTTTTGCTAGTTGCTCTTTTTCTTTCTCCTGAATCTAATATTCTTTTTCTCATTCTGATATTTAGAGGAGTAATTTCAACTAACTCATCAACAGCTATAAATTCTAAGCATTGTTCTAGTGTCATTTGTTTTACTGGAACTAGTTTTGGTGATTCATCTGCTCCTGAAGATCTAGTATTTGTTAATTGTTTCTTTCTACAAATATTTATCTCCATATCTCCTGCTCTTGCACATTCTCCTGCAATCATACCTGCATATACAGGTACTCCTGGTTCTAGGAAAAGAGTACCACGATCTTGAGCATTAAATAATCCGTAAGTAATTGATTCTCCTGTTTCAAATACAATTAAAGAACCTCTACTTCTATCTGGGATTTCACCTCTGTATTTATCGTAACCATCTAGAACGTGATTCATTATACCATTACCCTTGGTATCAGTCATAAGTTCACTTCTAAATCCAATTAATCCTCTTGATGGTATTTTAAATTCTAATCTAGTGTATCCGTTTATAGCTGAAGTCATATTTACCATTTCTGCTTTTCTAGGTCCCATTTTTTCCATTACTACGCCCATAAATTCTTCTGGTACGTCAATTGTAAGGTACTCAATTGGCTCTGTTTTATGGCCATTTTCTTCTTTAAATATAACATTTGCTTTTGACACTTGGAATTCATATCCTTCACGTCTCATAGTTTCAATTAGAACTGAAAGATGTAGTTCTCCTCTTCCACTTACTTCAAAACCATCATCAATTTCATTTACTCTTAAACTAACATTGGTTTCAAGTTCCTTAATAAGTCTATCTCTTATGTGTCTTGATGTAACAAAAGTTCCTTCTTTTCCTGCAAAAGGAGAATTATTAACCATGAAATTCATAGTTAGTGTAGGCTCATCAATTTCAACGAATGGAAGAGCTTCTGGTTCATTAACATCAGCTATTGTCTCTCCGATGTTAATGTCTGGAATACCAGAAACTGCTACTATATCACCAAGAATTGCTTCATCAGTTTCTTCTCTTTTAAGACCTTTGTAAACGAAAAGAGCCGAAACTTTAACATTGTTTATTGTACCATCTTTTCTTATAAGTGCGATAGGTTGATTTCTTTTGATTGATCCTCTTTCGATTTTTCCTATTCCTATCTTACCAACATACTCATTATAATCAATAGTTGAAATAAGCAATTGAAGTGGCATATCTAAATATCCTTCTGGTGCCTTTACATTCTTTACTATAGAATCAAATAATGGTTCCATGTTGTCACTTACATCATCAACATTTAATTTAGCAAATCCTTCTCTAGCAGAAGCATATACCACTGCAAAGTCTAATTGTTCATCATCCGCTCCAAGTTCAACAAATAGGTCAAATACTTCATCAAGAACATGTGTAGGACGACCATCTTTTCTATCAATCTTGTTTATAACAACGATTGGCTTAAGGTTTAATTCTAATGCCTTTTTTAAAACGAATTTAGTTTGTGGCATTGGACCTTCATATGCATCAACTACAAGTAGTACGCTATCAACCATCTTAAGTACTCGTTCAACCTCTCCACCGAAATCAGCGTGGCCAGGAGTATCAACTATATTTATTTTAATTCCATTATGCATTATTGCAGTATTTTTAGAAAGAATTGTTATTCCTCTTTCTTTTTCTAAATCGTTAGAGTCCATTACTCTTTCTTGTACTTTTTCATTTTCTCTAAAAATATGGCTTTGTTTAAGTAAACAATCCACTAGTGTTGTCTTACCGTGATCTACGTGAGCAATTATTGCTATATTTCTAACATCATTTCTTGTAAATAAATTCATATTAATCCTCCAATTTTTTTTCGTAAGTTAAACATATTACACAAACAAAAATTGGATACATCTTGAAGTACCCAACTTTCGCATTTACTATACTTATTTTAATGTTATCTTGCAAAAAAGTCAACTATGTATAGCATTCATTATTAAAAAAATGATACATTTACTTAAATTACATCATTTAGTTGGTTTTTTCATCACATCATCCCACATAAATACAAATGCTTCCTCTGTAGGATTTATCGTTTACATTATTTGCAAATACACTTGTCACAAACACCATAGAATTTCAAACTATGATCTTCAATCTTAAAGTTATATTTTTTTTCAATAATAGTCTCCAATTCTTCTAGTAAATCTCCCTGAACCTCTAATACTTTACCACAGCGATTACATATTAGGTGATGATGTTGATGTCTCTCATTTTCATGGTTAAGTTCATATCTACTACAGCCATCATCTAAATCAAACTTTCGAATTACACCCATTTCTTCAAGAAGTTGAACTGTTCTATAAATTGTAGCAAGACCTATTTCTGGACAATCAGATTTAACCAAGTCATATAGTTCTTCCGCAGTAAGATGGCTACCTTCACTCTTAATTATTCCATTTAAAATAGCTCTTCTCTGCGGAGTAAGCTTATAGCCCTCTTGCTTTAGAGTTTCTTTTAAACTCTCAACGCTCTCTGGAGATACCTTTGACATATATATACCCCTTTTCTACAAACATCATTTGACTCACAGATAAGATTATATTAAGTATACTTTTATTTTAATCCTTTATTATAATATTGTCAATTGATAATCATTTAGTTTTAAGAAAATAGGTTAATTAGTTTAAAAATATACTAAAATGCCTTAATTTAGAATCTATTTGCTTAAATGCTATTATAGTTCTCCTGAAGAAATTGCGTCATACGCCTCTGAAATCATTTCAAACTCTTCATCGTCATCTATTGTAACTAAAATATCCTCACCCTCTGCGTCCTTATCTATTCTTAGTGCAATTGCATCAATATCTTCTTCACCAGTTGGCGCAACTATAACATATTCCTTATCTTTAATGTCCAATTTCGTTAGTACATCAAATTCTATTTCTTTACCCTCTTCATCATATAATAATACGGTTTCAACATTGTTATCCATTTTATTCTCTCCTTTCAATTTATGCAATCAATAATATCTTAATACCCGTTGCATATTTCTGTAAATTTCATTTTATAGACGCGTACCTAAACTATCTAAATATCCTTGTAAAATGAATGTAGCCGCAATTTTATCTACAATCTTTTTTCTTTTTGATCTAGATAAATCGCCCTCGAGCATCACTCTATTAGCAGCTACTGTTGATAATCTTTCATCCCACATTTTCACTTCTAAATTTAATGTTTCTTTAAGCTTTTCACAAAAACGCTGAACCTTTTCCCCTTGTGGTCCTATAGTTCCATTCATATTTTTAGGGAGTCCTGATACAAAACCTTCTACATTGTATTGCTTACATATTTTAGAAAGTTCCTCTATATCTAGAACTATGCTTTTTCTTTTAATTGTTGTAATTCCCTGTGCTGTTAATCCTAGTGGATCGCATACTGCTACCCCTATTGTTCTGTCTCCAATATCTAACCCTAATATTCTCATCCACATGCTCCTTTAATAATAGCCTAGTTAATGTACACCACTAACTTTAAAAAATAAAATGCCCCCTATGGGCATTTTACTTTTTTATGTCTAGATAAGATTTCAAAACTTCTTCCAATATCTCATCTCTCTCTAGCTTTCTTACCATCGCTCTTGCTCCATTGTAGTTCGTTATATATGTCGGATCTCCTGAAATTAGATATCCTACCATTTGATTCACTGGGTTATAGCCCTTTTTTATAAGTGAATTATATACGTCAGTCAAAATAGTTTTTGTTAAATCTTTTTTATCTTTTACAAAATCAAATTGGACTGTATTTTGATTATTATCCATTATATACACCCCTTTCCTCATCATACGCTAAACACTAAAATTTATCCCATTTGAATACGCTAGGAAATCATTTGGTAATATAGTAAATTTTTTTCAGTTATAATAAGTTCCATAATTACATAATAACTATAATTAAATTACTTATTATTAGTTATATTATAAAACAACTATTGCAAAAAGTATACTATTTTACCAATCTTTCAATTATAGAGCATACATTCGCTATTGCTTCATCTAATTTTTCGGGAAGTTTCCCACCTGCCTCTGCCATGTCGGGCCTTCCACCACCACCACCGCCAGCGATTTTAGCAACTTCTTTAATTATTTTCCCACAGTGTATTCCTTTATCTATTGCTGACTTAGATGCCATTGCAACAAATTGTACTTTATCCTCTGTACAACTTCCTATTACCACGACACCATCAACAATTTTATTACGAAGTTTATCAGCTAAATCTCTTAAAGCATCTCCGTTTATATTTTTTACAGCTCCAGAAATCACTTTAACACCTTTGACCTGTTTAATATTCTCTAAAATTTCATCTACTGAAGAACTAGCTAATTTTTCTTTTAATAATACTATTTCCTTTTCTTTGTCTTTTAATTCTAGCAATTGAGTTTGTAACTTATTTATTATGTCTTTTTCTGAACATTTTAATGTACTCCCAATATCTTTTAATAAATCACTTTTATCATCTACATATTTTATAGATTGTCTACCTGTTATAGCTTCAATTCTTCTAACCCCTGCCGCTACTCCCGCTTCAGATAAAATTTTAAATAATCCGATTTCGCCTGAATTTCTAACATGAGTACCGCCACATAATTCCTTACTATACTCTCCTACAGTTACTACTCTAACATCTCCTTGATATTTTTCATCAAATAATGCTATAGCTCCAGTTTCCTTAGCTTTCTCTATACTCATAACCTCAGTCTCTACCTTATATGCCTTCATAATATTATCATTTACAATTTGCTGAACTTTAGCAATTTCTTTCTCAGTTAGTGCAGAAAAATGAGTGAAGTCAAACCTTAATCTATCTTCATTTACATAAGAACCTGATTGATGAACGTGATCACCTAAAACTCTTTTTAGTGTTTCTTGTAGCATGTGAGTTACAGTATGATTTTTACAAATTTGAGCTCTCCTCTCTTCGTCAACCTTAAGAGTTACTATTTCATCTGCTATCAATGTTCCTTCTAATACCTCGATAAAATGTATTATTTTACCAGAAATATCTTTTTGGCAATCATACACTTTTGCTTTAAAATTATCATTAAAGATTATTCCCTTATCTCCAATTTGTCCTCCCATTTCTGCATAGAAAGGAGTATCTTCAGTTACAATAATCCCTTTTGAACCCTTTGAAAGCTCTGTAACATGCTCATCGCCACTAATTAAAAATTTAGCCTTAGATTTCAATTGCATTTTATCATATCCATCAAATCTTGTTTCTATATTTTTAGGAATTAAGCTCATTAAACTTTCTCCACTGCCCATATAATTCGACTGTCCTCTAGCAGCTCTTGCCCTTTGCTTTTGACTTTGCATTGCAGCATTAAATCCTTCTAAATCAATTTTTATACCCGCGTCGCTAAGTATTTCTTCTGTAAGCTCATATGGAAAACCATAGGTATCGTATAATTTAAAAGCTTTATCTCCACCTAAAGTTTTATTATTATTTTTTTGAAGCTCCTCTATGTAAACTTTTAATATATCCATACCAGAATCTATAGTTTCTAAAAATCTTTCCTCCTCAATTTTTATAACTTTTTTAATATAGGATGATTTTTCTTTTAATTCTGGGTATGCTTTAGAGGAGTTTTCAATAACAGTATCGCAAAGTTCACTTAAAAAAGTATTTTTAATTCCAATTAACCTACCATGTCTTGCCGCACGCCTTAGTAGCCGCCTAAGAACATAACCTCTTCCCTCATTAGACGGAAGCACACCATCACTTATCATAAAGGTTGTGCTTCTAACATGGTCTGTTATAACTTTTAAAGATATCGACTCATTACGGCTATCTCCACATTTCACACCTGAAATTCTTGAAACTTCTTCTAAAATATTTTTTATAGTATCTACTTCAAATATACTATCTGTGCCTTGCATTATACCAGCTATTCTCTCTAGACCCATACCTGTATCTATGTTAGGATTTTTTAATTTGTTGTAGTTACCATGTTCATCCTTATTAAATTGAGTGAACACTAAATTCCAAAATTCTATTACTCTATCTTCATTGCCTGCCTTAATAAACTCTTCTTCCGTTTTTATTTGGCCGAGTTCTACATTTCTATCGAAGTGTATTTCTGAACTCGGTCCACAAGGTCCTTGACCTATTTCCCAAAAATTTTCTTCTTTTCCTAACCTAAAAATACGTGAAGAATCAACATCAGTATTTTTACTCCATACATCAAAAGCCTCATCATCATCTAAATATATAGTTATATATAAATTTTCTTTTGGTATTTTCAAAACCTCTGTTGCATATTCCCAAGCCCATGGTATAACCTCTTTTTTGAAATAATCACCAAAAGAAAAATTTCCAAGCATTTCAAAAAAAGTACCATGTCTTGATGTCTTTCCTACATTCTCAATATCTCCTGTCCTAATACATTTTTGACAATTAGTTATTCTAGTATTAGGTGGAGTTTTAACTCCTGTAAAATATGGTTTAAGTGGTTGCATACCCGCATTTACAAGCAATAAACTGCTGTCATTCTTAGGTACTAGAGGAAAACTTTCTAGTCTAAGATGCTCTTTACCTTCAAAAAAATTTAGAAACGATTCCCTAATTTCATTTAATCCTAACTTTTCCATAATATCTCCTCCAATTATTTATAGATAGTGTTAACACGATCTATTTATACTAATTTTATATATAGAATTTAAAAATTCATAATTTTCTAAAATATAAAAAAACTTTCACTTCCCTAAAGCAAGGGACGAAAGTTTTCCGCGTTACCACCCTAATTATATCACTATATAATTAACTTTTATTAATTATATAGTGATATCTCTCAACAAAATAAGGTTCAAAGACAGCTTCAATATGTCTATCAAGAAGTTTTCACCCTCCACTTCCTCTCTAAATGATTAACTATATTTACTAATTCTTATCATTACCTGATATTAACTTATATATATATACTATAGTACATTTTACCTTAATACTTCAATATATGCAAATTATAAATAAAAATATATTGCTTATTCCTAGAACAGATAATAATTTAAGTCCTCATATATAACTTTTATCACTACTCCTAATGGCACTGCTAGTATCATACCTAAAATCCCTCCAACCTTCCCACCTATAACCAACAATAATATTACTGTTAATGGGTGCATACTTATACTATCACCAATTATTTTTGGTGACAATATACTTCCTTCGATTTGTTGAAGTGCAAATAGCCACAACGCTGTATATAAGGCTATTTTTGGAGAGGCAAGCAGAGCTATTAAAATGATAGGTATTACCCCAAAGATAGGCCCAAAGTAAGGTATTATATTAAAAATTCCATTTATCAATGAAAGTATTAAAGGAAAATCAACTTTCATAAACATTAATATCAAAAACGTAGCAATGGTTATAATTCCACATAAGATAAATTGACTTATAATATACCTTCCTAATACTTTATCAATATCCTCTATGATTCTCTTTATTATATTTCTGCTCTCTGGCGGAAAAACTATCAAAGCCTTATTTATCATGTTTTCACTATCGCATAAAAAGTAATATACTATTAAAGGCGAAACCATGTAAGTTAATATATTCTCACCGATGCCCATGATAGAATCTAATATTTTATTAAATATTAGGAGTATTTGAGCATTTGATTTTTGGTATATAGTAGTCATAATAGTACTCATGACTCTGCTTCTATTTAATACTTTTATTTTCATATTTGCATTAAATAAATATTTTTGCAAATCATTTATTGCCTTATTTATGTCTAAACTTTCTCTAAATATTGATGGAATTACCACTATAAATGTTAATAATACTAAACTTAATAAACCGACTATTATTAAACAAGCAGTAGCTTTTTTATTTACTCCTTTTCTAATCAAAAGCATATATAATGGTTTTAGTATATATGCAACAATAAAGGAAATAAAAACTAAATTTATTAATTGTTTAACAATAGGGATTTTTATTAACATAAAGAGTACAACTACAAAAATAATAATACTGAGAATCGTAATAGCTAACTTCTTTTTGCTATTTTTTTTCATCGGCTTTTCCCTCCACAAAGAAGTTATGTGGCATACTTTTAAAACATGATTCATCAAAATTGGGAATGTAGAGAATATTTTCTTCTCCAAGTATTAGTTCATTTATTAGCATTATCCTTTTCCCTCTAAGTATATTTGTAATAAATCCAGAAGACACTATAATTCCTTTTATTTCAAATGTATCACATGAAAAAGTAATATCCTCCACCATACCAAATACATTGCTACATTTATCTATTACATCCATATTAATAAAGCTATGTAAACATAGATATTTACTTTTCTCTACTTTTTTAACTACCATGTGCTTATTAAAATATATGATGTCTTCTTTTAATACACTTAAATTTTTATGAAAAAGTTTATAAGGAGATATTACAAATCCAATTACCTTTCCTTTATTAAAATCCATTAACAAATCTCTGATAAACCCAATTTTCTTGCCATCCACACTAACAACATTCATAAATATAAAATCTCTGCTTTTAAACATATTATCTCCTAAATGAAAAAAATTTAATTATTATTTATTTATAGTTATATTCTCCAAATAATCTCAGAATTATTACATATACTAAAAATAATGTTAAAGATAAGTATTTTGTAGTTGCACAATTTCTTATATTAAATTACTGTTAACTCTATTTCTTATATTTGCTCTAAATAATATTTTTAATAAAAATTTTATTCTTTAATGACTTCTTTACCCTATTCATTTTATTAAAAGAAGGTGGTGAAATTTAGTAATGAAAAAATTAATTATAAGTATATTGTTAATTGGTGGTTTATTTATATCTGGCTGTAGTAATTCAAATTTTAACCTTAGCCCTAATTTTAATTCTAAGGATGAGGTTGTTAATCCTAAGCCTGAAAATATTGATGTAGTTCAAAACAAGATTGATGCTATGAGCTTAGATGACAAGATTGGTCAGTTAGTAATTGTTGGGCTTGATGGTTATACAATGAATAATAATATAAATAATTTGATTAAAGACCATAAAGTTGGTGGATTTATTTTATTTAGAAATAATGTAGCTACTTCTAATCAATTAGTTAGCCTGATTAACTCACTAAAAACTACTAATTCACAAAACAAAACCCCTCTATTTATTTCTGTAGATGAGGAAGGTGGACGGGTATCACGAATTCCAAATGAAATTAAAAAGCTTCCATCCAACCAGGTTATAGGGGAAAAGAAGGATGGTGCCTTAAGTTACAACATTGGGAAAATTATTGCAGAAGAACTTAAAACCTTTGGATTTAATATGAATTTTGCTCCAGTACTCGATATAAATAGCAACCCTAATAATCCTGTAATAGGAGACAGAGCTTTTGGGAGTACCACTGATATTGTTAATAAACTAGGCATTAAAACCATGGAAGGTATGATAGATAACAATATAATTCCTGTGGTAAAACACTTTCCTGGCCATGGGGACACTTCAGTTGATTCCCATGTAGGCCTGCCTATAGTAAATAAGGATTTAACAAAACTTAATGCTTTTGAACTGACTCCCTTTAATGAAGCTATAAAAAATAATGTGGATGCCATTATGGTATCACATATATTACTTAATAAAATAGATGCTGTTTCTCCTGCGAGTATGTCAAAAATTATTATAACCGATATATTAAGAGGAACTTTAAAGTTTAGCGGTGTAGTCATTACTGATGATATGACTATGGCGGCCATTACAAAATATAATGACATTGGCGATGCTGCCGTTAAATCATTTAATGCTGGAAGTGACATTATCTTAGTATGCCATGAATATTACAACGAGCTAAAAGTAATTAATTCACTAAAAGCTGCAGTACAAAATAATGTAATATCAGAAAATAGATTAAATGAGAGTGTATATAGAATACTGAAACTCAAAGAAAAATATATTATTAATAACGATGCCATAAGTTCAATAAACATTAATGAACTTAACAATAAAATAGAAAACTTATTGAAAGAGTAAATCAAAATCAAACTACATGGGATTAACACCAATGAAGTTTCATTAAATCATCTCCTTCGTAGCTGAAATATATTTATTTTAAATCATTCCTCCAAGGCTCAAGCATGCACGACTCTCTATAATTATTTATCGCATTATGTATAGTTTGTTCTGCAAGCACTGAGCAATGTTGTTTTAAAGCCGGTAATCCTTCCAGGGCTTCAATTACTGACTTGTTGGTTAATTCCCATGCCTGTTCTAAGGTTTTACCCTTTATAAGCTCTGTCGCAATGCTAGATGATGCAATAGCTGAGCCACACCCAAAAGCCTTAAACTTAACACTAGTTATTATATTATCCTCAACCTTTATATAAATCTTCATTATATCCCCGCAATTAGGGTCTCCTGCCTCTCCAATACCGTTAGCATCACCTAATATTCCCATATTTCTTGGACTATAAAAATGCTCCATAACCTTATCACTATACATCATAATATTGCTCCTCCTTTTATAAACAAAATAATCAAATCATCACCTTCAGAGCTGAAATTTCACTATTTAAAATAGTTACAATTATCCACTATAAATACAGAGGGATACCTAGTTTTTTAACTAGATATCCCTCTGCCTAAATTATAAACTAAATTAGTACACCTATAAAATTTCCTCGATTATCCCTCCGCCAACTACTAAGTTTTCTGAATAGAAAACTACTGATTGGCCTTTGGTTATAGCTCTTTGTTTCTCATCAAAAACGACCTTCACCCTATTATTTTCCAAAGGGATTAAATTAGCTAATTGAGGAATTGCCGAATATCTAATCTTAGCTGAAACTCTTAAATTCGAGGTCAGCTTATCGAAGAGAATGAAATTTAAATCTTTTGCTATAAGCTCAGTTTTAAAAATATCCTCCTCATCACCTATTATCACTTGATTTGTTAGAGGGTTAATATCAGTAACAAAAACAGGCTTACCTACCGCTATCCCAAGTCCTTTTCGCTGTCCTATAGTATAATACACTATTCCTTTGTGTCTCCCCATAATTTCCCCTTGCTTATTAACAAAGTTACCTGGCTTTATTTCTCTACCACTATACTTCTTAATATAAGCTCCATGGTCATTATCAGGTATAAAGCAAATTTCCTGGCTGTCCCTTTTTTTAAAAACCTCTAGTCCAATTCGCTCTGCAATATTTCGTATTTCCGGTTTAGCATAATCTCCACAAGGCATTAAAGTGTGACTTAATTGCTCTTGAGTTAATGTATACAATGCATAAGTTTGATCTTTTCTATCATCTTCTGATTTTCTAAGAATATATCGCTCTTCTTGTTTTTCAATTTTAGCATAGTGACCTGTAGCTATATAATCAGCACCAAGCGCCTTCGCTTTTCTTAAAAATTCATCAAATTTAATTATTTTATTACATACAATACATGGATTAGGCGTTCTACCTTCCATATATTCATCAATAAAGTTATCAATAACATTTGTCTTAAAAACATCTTTAAAATTCATAACATAAAAGGGTATATCTAGTGCATCTGCAACGCGCCTTGCGTCATTTGCTGCAGAAATAGAACAACATCCGCCTTCATTTTCTTCATAATCCTGATTATCTGGTGATAGCTTCATCATAATTCCTATAACTTCATATCCTTGCTCTTTCAAAAGATATGCAGCTACGGAACTATCTACTCCACCACTCATTCCGATAACTACTTTTTTCTTCATTTAATATCACCTATTCTCCGTGTACTTCACCATGTATATCGTCATGTTCTACGAAATCCCATACTTCAAGTCCAGCCTTACTTCTATAATCATTAATTGCTTTGTGAATAGCTTCTTCAGCAAGTACTGAGCAATGCATTTTTATTGCTGGAAGTCCATCTAACGCTTCAGCCACAGCTAAATTTGTAAGTGTCCATGCATCATCTACAGATTTACCTTTAATAAGCTCTGTTGCCATACTTGAAGATGCTATAGCTGATCCACAACCAAAAGTTTTAAACTTTGCATCTACTACTATATTTTCTTCTACTTTTAAATAAACTTTCATAATATCTCCACATCTAGCGTTACCAACCTCACCAATTCCACTAGCATTTTGAATTTCTCCTACATTTCTTGGGTTAGTAAAATGGTCCATAACTTTTTCACTGTACATCATATTAATTTTCCCCTTTCTTTAAGTAGTCATCCCATAGCGGGGACATATCTCTTAATCTTTGGATTATTTTTGGTATTGTTTCTAATGCAAAATCTACTTCTTCCTCTGTGGTAGCATCACCTAATGTTAATCTTAAGGATCCATGTGCTATCTCATGCTTAAGACCTATGGCAAGTAACACGTGAGATGGGTCTAAAGAACCCGATGTACATGCGCTTCCACTTGACGCTGCAATGCCTTTTGCATCTAACATCAATAATATAGATTCACCTTCTATAAATCTAAAACAGATATTCGAATTGCCTGGGAGCCTTTTTGCTCCTATTGGTCCATTTAATCTTGTGTAAGGTACTTCTAATAATCCATTCATAAGCTTATCTCTTAAATACACTAGTTTTTTATTATTTTCTCCCATGTTTTCTACCGCTAGTTCAAGAGCTTTACCAATTCCCACTATGCTAGCTACATTTTCAGTACCTGCTCTTCTATTTCTTTCTTGTCCACCACCATGTATTAAATTATCTATTTTAATTCCTTTTCTTACATATAAAGCTCCTATGCCCTTAGGTCCATAAAATTTATGACCAGCAAGGGATAATAAATCTATGTTCATTTCTTTTACATCAACTGGAATATGACCTACTGCTTGAACTGCATCCGTATGAAAAAGTATTTTTTTACTTCTACATAATGCGCCTATTTCTTTTATTGGTTCTATTGTTCCAATTTCATTGTTAGCGAACATTACAGATACTAGAATAGTTTTATCTGTAATAGCATTTTCTAAATCTTTAATGCTAATAAATCCGTATTCGTCAACTGGTAAATATGTGATTTCAAATCCATTCTTAGCTAAATATTCGCAAGTATGTAATACTGCATGATGTTCAATTGTTGTTGTAATTATATGATTTCCCTTTTGCTTATAAGCAGAAGCTATCCCCTTTATTGCCCAGTTATCTGCTTCAGAACCTCCACCAGTAAAGTAAATTTCATTTTCGCTGGCGTTTAGCGCTTTTGCCACCTTGTCTCTTGCAACATCAATAGCTTTTTTAGTCTCTCTTGATAAAGAGTAAATTGATGAAGGATTTCCAAAGTATTTTGTAAAATAAGGAATCATCGCGTCCAAAACTTCTGGTTTAGTATAAGTGGTTGCAGCGTGGTCCATGTAAATTGATTTATTCATTATCTTTCACTCCTTTAATTAATGTAATTTCATTGTAATCATCTACAATATCTTTTAAAGTTATTGATGACGTTACACTATCTATACTATTTTTTAATTTCTTCCATAATAATCTAGTAGCACAACAATCAATATTATTGCATGCTCCGTCTTCTAAACAATTTGACACCTCAATTGGACCTTCAAGTACGTCAAGGACGTCTTGTATAGTTATTTCCTCTGGTTTTCTATTTAGTATGTATCCACCCTGAGCTCCCCTTATACTTTTAATAAGCTTCGCACGCCTTAGTGATGAAAATAATTGTTCTAAATAATATTCAGAAATATTTTGTCTTTCTGATATGCTTTTTATAGATACAGGTTGTTCTCCATAATTTATTGATAAATCCACCATGGCTTTAACCCCATATCTTCCCTTAGTAGATAATTTCATACAATCACTCCTTCAAAGTAGAGTGTTTTGCTATACTTTCTAAAATAATAATATCAAATCCTAGTAATGTTGTCAACTATAAATAACTCAATTCTTCATTATTATTCCTATTTATAAGCTAAATCATTGAATTATTCATTAATAATTCATATATATATCCATAATACTCAAATTTATATATTATGAGAAGTATTTAATCTTATAACTAAAAAAGTTTCCTTGAAGTATTTAATTATATATAGTATAATTTAAAAAAAAGCTTTGGAAGAATATCACCCACGTAGGTGCATCACCTGCGTGGGGTTTTTTATATTTTTATAGGAGGTATTAAAAATGAAAAATGAAATTGTAAAACCATCAATTTTGCCTGGCTTTATGGAGTTACTGCCAGCAGATCAAATTCAGTTCAACAAATTAGCAGATACAATAAGGGGAACATATGAGAGCTTTGGGTTTATGCCCATAGACACACCAGTAATAGAGAAATCAGAAATACTCCTGGCAAAGGGAGGCGGAGAAACCGAAAAACAAATTTATAGATTTTTAAAGGGTAGTAATGATTTATCCCTTAGATTTGATTTAACAGTGCCACTCGCGAGATATGTGGCTCAAAATTTTAGTTCTTTAACTTTCCCATTTAGAAGATACCAAATCGGTAAGGTATATAGAGGAGAGAGAAATCAAAAAGGACGTTTCCGTGAATTTTACCAATGCGATATTGATATTGTTGGAAACAACAGTTTAAGTATTTTGAATGATGCTGAAATACCTAGCATTATTTATTCAATATTCAACAATCTTGGATTTAAGAATTTCACAATAAAAATAAACAATAGAAAGTTATTAAATGGTTTTTTTGAATCTTTAGAAATCCAAGATAAATCTGAGGTATTAAAGACTATTGATAAAATAGATAAAATTGGAGTAACAACCGCAACCGAGGAACTCTTAAATAGTGGTTTAAGTAAAGAAGTCGTAGAAAAAATTCTTGAATTCATTAATATCAGTGGAAGCAACGATGATATTTTATTATTATTAAAGAATTTAAACATTTCTAATTCAAACTTTAAAGACGGTGTATGTGAACTTTCAACAGTTACTAAATACATTAAATTATTTGGAGTTCCTGATGATAATTTTAAAATAGATTTAAAAATATCCAGAGGCCTTGATTATTACACAGGAACTGTTTATGAAACATTTTTAAACGAATACCCTTCTATAGGATCTGTATGCTCAGGTGGACGCTATGATGATTTAGCAGGGTATTATACAAAACAAAAACTACCAGGAGTAGGGATATCAATTGGTCTTACTAGATTATTTTATCAATTAAATGAAGTTGGATTCTTTAAAAATAGCACTACCTCTTCAATAACAAAAGCACTAGTAATACCACTAGATAATAATATTGATTATGGAATTTCTCTTGCAAATGCGTTAAGAGATAAGGGCGTAATCACAGAAATATACCTTGAGGATACTAAACTTGTAAAGAAGCTTGGGTATGCAAATAAATTAAATATCCCTTTTGTACTTTTATTAGGTGAAACAGAAGCTCAAAATAAAACTGTTACTATAAAGAATATGCTCACTGGTGAGCAAATAACTTCTGATTTTGATGATGCTCATAAAATAGTTAATTTATAAATCATTAACAACTTCAGAAGGAGATTCATACTCTTCCTGAAGTTTTCTCTTTTTTAGTCACCTTTTCTTCGTAAGACTAATACTATATACTGTAAATAATTTTACGAGGAGGATTATATGTCTAGTAAAGATAATAGTCCAAGCTACAGGGGTTTGATACTTGGCATAAACAAAAAGGTACCCCTTATATCCGGAAAAAGTGTTACTGCAATTAATTTTGATAATGCAGCAACTACACCTCCCTTTAAATCTGTCATGGAAGATATTATTGATTTTGCTCCGTGGTATTCCTCCATTCACCGTGGTGAAGGGTATAAGTCTCAACTAACTACTAGATTATATGACGATTCTAGAAATATCGTCAGCAAATTTGTTAATGCTGATTTTAATAATACAGTCATTTATGTTAAAAATTCCACAGAAGCCTTTAACAAGCTTTCCACCCTATTATACGATCCATATGAAAAAAATGTTATTCTAACAACGGATATGGAGCATCACTCAAACGACCTACCTTGGAGAGATAAATTTATTATCGATTATATATCCGTAGATGCGGATGGTCGCTTGTCCTTAGATGATTTAGAATCTAAGTTAAATAAATATAATAATCATATAAAATTAGTTACAATT
The DNA here is from genome assembly GCF_055081035.1 of Clostridium sp. CM041. Taxonomy (NCBI): domain Bacteria; kingdom Bacillati; phylum Bacillota; class Clostridia; order Eubacteriales; family Clostridiaceae; genus Clostridium; species Clostridium sp. CM041. Next base: position 466,442 of record NZ_CM143648.1, on the reverse strand, counting down.
ACAGGTGCTTCAAATGTAACTGGATATAAAAACCCTATTTATGCTATCGCTAAATTAGTTCATAAATTTGGTTCAAAACTACTTGTGGACGGAGCACAATTAATACCCCACGCTCCTTTTATTATGAGTAATAAGAATTCAGAATATAATATAGATTTTTTAATATTCTCTGCTCATAAAATGTATGCCCCTTTTGGCACTGGTGTATTAATCGGTCCTAAAAATTTCTTAGATAAATGTGAGCCCGATTTAGTAGGCGGTGGAACAGTAGATATTGTTACTCATGATTTTATAAAATGGGATGACTCTCCTCAAAGGCATGAGGCAGGTTCGCCCAATGTTATAGGATCTATAGCTCTAGCATCTGCTATTAAAACATTGAATAAAATTGGTATGGACAACGTGGAATGTATTGAAAAAAAATTGACCGCATACGCCATTTTGAAAATAAAAAATATTCCAAACTTAAAAATATATTGTGATACTTCTAAAGGAGTTGACCGGGTTAGCATAATCCCCTTTAATATTTGCGGAATTCACCACGCCTTGGTTGCAAAAATCCTTTCCTATGAGTGGGGTATTTCAGTGAGAAGCGGGTGTTTTTGTGCTCAGCCATACCTTGCTAAGCTATTGAATATTCCTAATGAGTTTACACTTAATCTCATAACAAATCCTGATTTATGCCGTCCTGGAATGGTTAGAATAAGTTTTGGACTGTATAACACTTACTCAGAAATTGATACATTAGCTTATGCTCTAAAGAAAATTTCATTAAACAAAAATTTTTATGTTGCAAAATATGAAAATATGAAAAAAACCCTTTTTGATGTATAACTTCTAAACTCATTTACTGGTAAATAAAAATAATATACTTTAGTTTTTATCTGAAATTATAAAAAGACAAGTCTCATTATGCGGAGCTTGTCTCTTCTCAATTTTGACGCAAGCATTGAGCCAATAATTATCATAGATATTGATGTTGTGGTAGTTAATATGCGATAACTTGATTAATTAATTGGCTATTTTCCATTTTTGTCCTCCTTAGTTCAAAATATTGGCCCAATAAAGGGGGGCTCTTATTAACTATTCATTAAAATAAAATATTTTTTTACATAAAAATATATTCCATTTTTCTCTTTTTAAAATACACCGGCTTTAGGTTACATATCTCACATATCCTAGTAGCTTCTAAGAATCTTTTCCCAATATCCTCTGCATGATGAGCATCTGATCCTATGGTTACATATTTTCCTCCTATTTGATTGTATGCTTTATAAATATTAATCAAATTGATATATGCCTCCTTATTTCCTAGTCTTCTAGTATTAATTTCCATTATTTTTCCATTTTTCACTATAGCTTTTAAAACGTCATTTATACATTCATTAAATTCATGATAATGTATTTCCTTATCATTGAAAGTGGCATATCTAGATATATAGTCAATATGTCCTAAACTATCAATAAAGTCGTACTGTTTTATGCAATCGACCATACTTGAAAAATATTGCTCAAAGGCTTCTTTTTTAGTCTTACCTTCATAAAATTTCGGACTGAAAACATCTTCTCCTTTGGCTACATGTATAGATCCGATTATATAGTCAAAAGGATGTTTACGTGCTATTTCTCTATTTTCCTCTAGGCATATAAGTTGCATACCTATTTCAATCCCAAGCATAAACTTGCTACTTCTATACCTTTCATAATCATTAAAATATTTATTTATATCAAAAACAAAACCTGTTCCTGTTGGAAATTTCAAATCTAGATGCTCTGTAATAGTCATTCCTATTCCATTTTTCCTCGAATGCTCTAGTGCATCCTGAATCTTCATTTGGGAGTCTAAAGAAAATTCTGTATGTATATGTGAGTCAATCATAAGCCATCCTCCTAGTATTCCTATATATCATGCAAAAGCTATTATTTACTTTTATTTATTTAATTATATCATAGTTTATAAATATATAATTTTCAGTTAAATCATCTCCTGAGATTATGCACTAAAAAAAGGGATTATAAAATGTAATCCCTTCGTCTTCTTATGTTATTTAAATTTTATAAAGCTTCGCCCTTTTTCAAAAACAAGACATAAAAAAAATACAAACTACTCTCTTTGTAATACCAAGCCTTTTTAGTTGAAATATCCAATTTATATTATATATTACGAAAGAACTCTATGATTCGTTTTTAATGTATCTCCTCCACCAGATATTGTGGCATCATATGTTCCAGCCATAGTTCCCATGCTAACAATCCAATCAAATGTAGTCACCCCTGTACCATCAGTAGTACGCCATTGAATGACAGAGACTGTTTTATTTGCTAATTTATAAGAAGTCTTTATGTTGTATAATGTATTCGGTGTTCCTTGTATTGTTATAACACCTGTTTCTCCACGCTTAACAACGGATACTTCATTTATAATTTTTAATTGACTTTGAGATATTACAGATTGTTTTTGTGACATATTTAAATCTTCTACCATAGTTGCTACCTCAGTAGTACGATTGCACCCTATCATACACATACCTAATAATAAAACACATGCTATCTTAATCTTCATAACTCCACCTCTTCTTATATATTAAGATGCCCATATTTTAAATTATATATTTCAGTAAATTATTTTATAATTTGTAAATATATGTTATAATTTCATTTGCAGGAACAATAAAATTATAATGGGAGGATCATGTAAATGATTGAAATTTTAAATCAATTTAGCTCTACGTCTGGCCAATCTATTAAACTTATTGCCATCACATTATTTATTTTTGGAATTTTACAATGTTTCCTAGGGTATAAGATATTAAAATTTTGGATTGCTGTTTTTGGATTTTTAATATTTGGTATGCTAGGTGGATTAGTCAGCGTATTTATTATAGGAAGCTTAGGAGCGGGGATATTTTTCGGATTGCTATTCGCTATAGGAGGAGCTTTTATATCATTAAAGATATATAATGTAGGAGTTTTTACTCTTTGTGGTCTTATGGGATTTTTATTAGCTTATATGCTGACACAAAGTATTGCATTATCAATATTTACATCATTAGTGGTAGGTATTTTAAGTATATTTTTTGTAAAAACTGTAATTATTCTCTCCACCAGTGTTTCAGGTGGCTTCGCGGCTGGCATGAGTTTACTTATAATACTTAAAGCAGATAGTGATTTAGCTAATATACTTCTTAGTGTAGCCATTTCTATAGTTGGAATATTGGTACAATTAACTTTACACAAAAACGCGACTAATTCAAATTCATGCTTCTCAAAAATTAACTCATCGCAGCCTAAAAGTCTTCCACTAGGAAATACTTTCTCTTCGAATATAAAAAACATAATAGAAATGGATAATTCCCTTGTGGCAAAAGAAGCAACTGGGATAACTTTTGATGAAGTTTGTCAAAATCTTCTTGAAGTGCTTTATTCCTTTAAAGTCTTAAAAACTATTATGCCATTTATAGATTTCATTTTATATTTTGTAAGTTTTATATCAATTGCAATATCCATTTTCACTGACTTTATATGGATTAACAGTAGCGTAACAATATTATTGCTTGTAGGTGGCCTGTGCTTTATAAATAAAAAGTACATTGCTCTTGCTCTATCATTTATAGTTATTACTATCTCAAAATTAGTGATGCTAGCTAGTTCTTTGCCAAAAATACAGCATTCCAAATATAGTACTCCTTATGAATTAATAGACACGGTAATTATAGGATATATTGCGTTTGTTTCAATAAAGTACCTTTTAAAATCAGACGAGGGGATTTTATTAAAGCATAAACTACAAAATTTATTTCAAAAGCAAAATCACACTAACCATAATACTAACACATCACCTCAATCTGCAAATGGAATTAAAATTATGATAAGATGCCCAAATTGCACCGCACTTAATAGTGAGACTTCTGAAATCTGTAATAGCTGTGAATCAGTATTAATAGTTAAAGATACTGCTGTGAACGACGCTGAAACCCAAGATATAAATGTGTAAAATCACAAAAACTAAAATATAAATCTTCAAAGTTATCAATAATAATAATATATAATGGAGTTAATATTTCTATTGCCATATTTTAATAAAGGGCACCTGCCAATAAGCAGATGCCCTTCTCTACACACAAATATTATGTTTCTATTCGCCTAGTATAACGGGAATTTACTACATAATTGTACTACTTTTTCTCTAATTGGTTCTAAGTTTCCTTCTCTATTTTCTAGAGTTTCATTTATAAGTTCAGCTATTTTTTTCATTTCTTCTTCTTTAAATCCTCTTGTAGTTACAGCAGGTGTACCAATTCTTATGCCACTTGTAACAAATGGACTTAAGGTTTCATTTGGTACAGTATTTTTATTTACAGTAATACCTACAATATCTAATAACTTTTCAGCTGCTTTTCCAGTAATATCTTTGTTTGTTAATTCAATAAGTAAAAGATGGTTATCTGTCCCTCCAGATACTAATTTAAATCCATATTTTAAAAGTTCTTCTCCCAATACTTTTGCATTCTTAACTACTTGGTCAATGTAAACTTTGAATTCTGGTTTAAGAGCTTCTCCAAAGCAAACAGCTTTAGCTGCTATAGTATGCATTAATGGTCCACCTTGCATTCCTGGGAAAATAGACTTGTCTACTTGTTTTGCATATTTTTCTTTACATAAAATTGCTCCACCTCTAGGTCCTCTAAGTGTTTTATGTGTTGTAGTAGTAACAAAATCAGCATATGGAACTGGAGACTGGTGTGCTCCTGTTGCAACAAGTCCTGCTATATGAGCCATATCAACAAACATATATGCGTTTACTTCATCGCAGATTTCTCTAAATGCTGCAAAATCTATAGCTCTTGGGTAAGCACTAGCCCCAATAACTATCATTTTAGGGTTATGCTCTTTAGCTAAAGCTCTCACTTTTTCATAATCTATAGTTTCTGTTTCTAAATTAACACCGTAAGGAACGAAGTTATATAAAATCCCTGAAAAATTTACTAAACTACCATGTGTTAAGTGTCCACCATGACTCAAATTCATACCTAGTACTGTATCTCCTGGCTTAAGCATTGAAAAATATACAGCCATGTTAGCTTGAGAACCTGAATGAGGTTGCACGTTAGCATGTTCTGCTCCAAAAAGTTCCTTCATCCTATCACGAGCTAAATTTTCTATTTTATCAACTACTTCACAACCACCATAATATCTTTTAGCAGGATATCCCTCTGCATATTTATTAGTTAATATAGAACCATTTGCTTCAAGTACAGCTCTGCTAACAAAATTTTCAGAAGCTATTAGTTCAATATGATCCTCTTGCCTCGCGTTTTCCTCTTTAATAATATCGTAAACCTTGAAATCATTGTTTTTTAAATATTCTGTCATGTCATATCCTCCCTCTCATCTTTTAGATTAAACAATTCACTAAACCGGTTTCATTAGTAATTTAAAATAAATAAGAATAATACTCTAAAATTATATAAATATGTATTATACTTATATTATAAAAGTTAATGGCATATTTATCAACAATAATATGAAAATCTCCTGATTTTTTTAATAACTATAATCATTATAGGATTTTCACACTTCTAATTCCATGGTCATATTATACACGTTTATGTATAGGTATTAATTTCCCTACTAATAAATAATTATTTTCCAACTAATAATTATTTAATAGATTTATGGTATATAATAGTGTAGGAATTTTATTACATGCAATACAAAATTAAATATTTAAACCTTATAATAGTCTACAAAAACTAAAACTAATTTTATACTGAAAGGAGATCACATGCATATTGATGATATCATTCATGTAGCTACTGAAGCTGGTAAAATCATATTAGAAAATGGTGGAGAAACCTACAGGGTTGAGCAAACAATCACTATGATATGTAAATCCTATGGCATACCAATCACTGAAAGTTTTGTTACCCCTACTGGTATTATGGTTTCCATAACTAATAGTGAAAATAAAACTATATCATTAATTAGAAGAATAAATGTTAGAACAGTTAACCTTAGTAAGGTTGCCATGATTAACAATCTATCTAGAGAATTAGTTTCTAATCCATTATCTATGAGTGATATAAGAAAAAAGATTGATTATATAAATAATTTATCACCTTATTCTCCGAAGACCACCACATTTTTTTCTGCAATCTGCGCAGGATTTTTTACTTTACTTTTTGGTGGAAATTATAAGGACTTTTTTGTAGCCTTAATAATTGGGGCACTTATAAATTGTTTAAGTTTATTTTTAGAAAAATTAGATGTAAATAGCTTTCTAAAATACATGCTTGGTGGTTCTTTAGCTGCATTCATAGCCCTCTTATCCAAGTCTTTAGGTCTAGTAGGTAATATGGATACTATAATAATAGGATCTATAATGATACTAGCACCTGGCATTGCCATAACAAATGCAATAAGGGATACTATTGCTGGTGATTTAGTTTCTGGTATCTCTAGGACAATAGAAGCTTTATTTATAGCCATTGCTATAGCTGCAGGCACAAGTATAGTTTTCAAAACATGGTTCTTATTATTTGGAGGTACTCTTATATGATTGTTAATTCTTTTTATGCTTTTTTAAGTTCTCTTAGTTTTGGAATACTATTTAATATTAGAGGTAAAAACTTAGTAATCGCCGCCCTTGGAGGAGGCATCAGCTGGTTCACCTATCTTCTTGCCTCAAGACTACAAGCCTCCATAGTTTTTTCATTATTTCTTGCCTCCATGGTTGGAAGTATTTACTCAGAAATAATGGCAAGAATATATAAAAATCCTGTGACTATATTTGTAATCTGCGCAATTATACCACTTGTACCCGGTGGTGGAATGTATTATTCTACTCTTGAGGCCGTAAAGGGTAATTTTAATTCTGCTCTATCCAAAGGTGCTGAAACATTATTTAGCGCAATTTCAATTGCAATTGGAATTGTATTCGTATCCTCCATAAGTTCAATTTTAAAAAAAATAAAGAAGTAAAATTTAGCATCAAATTTTACTTCTTTATTTTTTACTTTAAAAACATAAGGAAAGTTGAAACTAACTCTTCGATTTCTTTTTCCTCTATTGCGTCCTCTTCATGTATAAGACAGTTTTTTGTAAATCTCTCTAAAACAAGACCACCAACTTTATTCATAGCAGCTCTTGCTGCTGCGACTTGCACCAATATGTTTTTGCAGCAAGCTTCGCTGGAAACCATCTTTTCAATACCTTTAACCTGACCTTCAATTTTTCTTAGTCTCACTTGGATATCTTTCACTAATTCATCGTTCATTGTTTTTTCTTTTTCATTTATCATTTTACCACTCCCCTATGCAATATAGTGGACAATTGACAGTTTGTCACAAACAAATAAAAAATAAGCCAGTATCCTATTTCTCCTCTTCTTTTTTAATACCAAGTTCTTTAAGCTGTTTATCATCAACCATATTTGGAGCTTCACTCATTGGACAGTAAGCATTTTGATTCTTAGGAAATGCTATTACATCTTTAATGTTTTCAGTTTCTGCTAAGAACATTATCATTCTATCTAGTCCAAAAGCAAGGCCGCCGTGTGGTGGTGGACCGTATTTGAATGATTCTAGTAAGAATCCAAATCTTTCCCATGCTTTTTCCTGCGTAAATCCCAAAACTTTAAGCATAGTTTCTTGCAATTTAGAATTATGTATTCTAATACTTCCTCCACCTAATTCTTCTCCGTTTAAGACTATATCGTAAGCTTTAGCACGAACTCTGCCTGGCTCACTTTCTAGATACTGTAGATCTTCATCCATTGGCATCGTGAAGGGATGGTGCGCAGCAACATATCTATTTTCTTCTTCGCTATAATCAAATAATGGGAACTCTGTAACCCATACAAAGTTAAACTCTTTATTATCTTTTAAAATTTCAAGATCTTTAGCTACCTGTAATCTTAATGCCCCTAAAGACTGCAATGCAACGCTGTCTTTGTCTGCAACAATAAGTACTAAATCTCCAGTTTTGGCGTCTACCTTATTTAGAACAGATTGCATTTCTTCATCACTTAAAAATTTAGATATAGGCGATTTAATTCCATCTTCTTTATATGCAATCCAAGCAAGTCCTTTTGCTCTATAAGTCTTAACAAATTCACCTAATTTGTCTAACTTCTTTCTTCCCATATCTGCAGCATTACTAACCTTTATAGCTCGTACGCTGCCGCCATTATCTATGGCACCTTTAAATACTACGAATTCACATTCTTTAACCTCTTGGGTAATATCTTTTATTTCCATTCCAAATCTTAAATCCGGTTTATCTGATCCATATTTATCCATAGCTTCTTTATATGTAATTCTTTTTATAGGAAGTTTAACATCCTCGTTTACAACTTCTTTAAATACTTTTTTAATTAAAGCTTCATTAACAGCTATAACATCTTCTTCTTCAACAAATGACATTTCTATATCTATTTGTGTAAACTCTGGTTGTCTATTTGATCTTAAATCTTCATCTCTAAAACATCTTGCTATTTGGAAGTACTTATCATATCCAGACACCATTAATAATTGCTTAAACAATTGTGGTGATTGTGGGAGTGCATAGAACATTCCTTTATAATTTCTGCTTGGGACTAAATAGTCGCGAGCGCCCTCTGGAGTACTTTTTGTGAGCATAGGTGTTTCTATTTCTAAAAAACCATTCTCATCTAAAAAATCACGAACAACCTTAGTTGTTTTATGGCGTATCATAAATATTTTTTGCATATCTGGTCTTCTTAAATCAAGATATCTATATTTTAGACGTATATTTTCTGAGGCATCTAAACCTTCTTTTATATATATAGGCGGAGTTTCTGATTCAGATAATATCTTTATGTTTTCACCTTTAACCTCTACAAGTCCTGTAGGCATATTTTCATTTGGAGACTGTCTTCTAATAAGTTCTCCAGTTACAGCAATACAGTATTCTGGTTTCACTAAATCTGCCTTTTGAAAAGCTTCTTTATTTATTTCTTCTCCAAATACTAATTGTAATAAACCTGTTCTATCTCTTAAGTCTATAAAAACAAGTCCTCCTAGATTTCTTTTTCGTTGAACCCAACCCATTACTGTTACCTTATTTGATATATGTGATTCCCGAAGGTCACCACACATATTGGTTCTCTTTAAACCATCTAATGCTTCTGCCATTTTGCTTCCTTCCTCTCTAAATACTATTTTTATTACTTATTACTTATTTATTAACCCTTAATTATCAATTATATAAAGTATTGAGCAATTCAATTTTTTTATCAACCATCTCATCTACTCTTTTTACGTACTCCCTAACATCTTTGATATTGGCAAACCTTTCATGTCTGTTTTCCTCTAAAAAAACAACTTTACAAACTGCATCTGCACCAAGTGCAATAACTGTCTGTTTCTCCTCAATCATTTGAATATTGTATATTCCTTCTTTTTCAGGCGTGGTATATCCAATGTTTTCCATATTGCCCACCATATTTTTCTGCCTATACATATAATACGGTTTCATATGAAGTTTTTTAGATAATTCAACAGTGTGCTCATACATTTGGTTTAATTCTTCTTGAGCTGGAACTTGAAATCTATAATTATTAAGCATATTTTCATGGAGTTTCGAAGCTCTTTTTATGGACATTCCATGAATTGTAATACTATCAGGTTTCATTTGGAATATTTTATCGCAAGTTCTTATTATATGTGAAATCTTCTCTCCCGGTAGCCCTACTATTAAATCCATATTTATATTATCAAAACCTAGTTCCCTTGCCATGGCAAATTTTTCGTTAACACTATTTACAGAATGAGTTCTCCCAATCAATTCCAAAGTATCATCGTTCATAGTTTGAGGATTTATGCTTATTCTATGTACTCCATACTTTTTCATTGTAGTTAATTTTTCAAAGGTTATACTATCTGGTCTTCCGCATTCTACTGTAAATTCACTCACATTATCATTTTGAATAAAAGCTTCATAAATACACTTCATTATAAATTCAAATTGCTCATCATTTACGGAAGTTGGAGTACCACCTCCAAAATATACACATTCAATGTTAAGCTTCTTACCTTTAATGTAATCACTTATCTCTTTAATTTCATGCGACAAGGCCTCAAGGTAAGGTTCTACTATGTTTTTGCAACTGCTTATAGGATTAGATGCAAATGAACAGTATAAACAACGTGTAGGGCAAAAAGGCATTCCAATATAAACACTTATATTTTCTTTCTCTTTGTTTACAATATTTTTTTCAAACTTTGCAACATCAATACAAAGACGCGCCTTATCTTCTCTTGTAATATGTTTTTCTTTAAATTCAGCTATGATATCATTCTCAGAAATATCCTTTTGGAGTAGCTCAAGCGCTCTTTTAGAAGGCCTAATTCCTATTAAAGTTCCCCACGGGAGCTCACGGGTTGTATCCTTTGAAAAATATAAGAAAACAGCTTTTTTAACCTCTTCTTTAAGTTTGTATAATTTATTAATTGTGTACTCAAAGCTTTCTAAGCCTTTTTGTATAACTACCATATCTTCTTTTACTTCAATATTAAAATCATAATTTTCTTCAACAAATTTAATATCTGGAAATAAAAAAAATAAATTTATCATTTGATATACATCATAATTAAATTCTGCGTTATTTAATTTTACCTTAATCATCCTAACTCCTTAATGAAACATAGCCTATAAAATTTCTTGTGCTATTATCCCCTATATTAATTCTGTAAAAATGGATTGTTTAATTTTTCATTATTTATCGTGCTACATGGTCCATGACCAGGATAGACTATAGTGTTCTCTGGCAGACATAAAAGCTTTGATTTTATACTAGTAATTATAGTATTAAAATCTCCTCCTGCAAAATCTGTTCTTCCGATTGACCCTGCAAAAAGAGTATCTCCGGTGAAGGCACAGTTTTTTATTAAAAAACTCATACCACCAGGTGTATGTCCAGGTGTATCTATACAGTTAATTTCCAAATTAGAAATTCTTATTATATCCCCATTCTTTAGTAACTTATCTGCCCCGCCTTCAATAAGCGGCCCAAATAAATTTACGCCTTTAGTTATTAAATCATCGTCTTTTTTACTCATACACACTACTGCATTTGTGATGGTTTTAAGCTGCGCGACTCCTGATGTATGATCTAGATGTCCATGAGTCAATAGTATATACTTAACTTTTGCACCTATAATATCTATGGCCTTAACAATATCATCCACATCTCCGCCTGGGTCTAACACTATCGCTTCATTGGTGTTTTTATCCATTACAATATAACAATTTGATCCATATATTCCTGTAACAACTTTTCTAATTTCCATTTTAATCCTCCTAGAAGTCTTTTTTACTCTCTAAAAGTAAGGTTACTGGTCCATCATTCTGTATATAAACCTGCATATCTTCTCCAAAATCTCCAGTTTTAACTTTACCTAATACTTCACTACACTGCTTAACAAATTCTAAATATAATATTTCAGCTTGCTCTCCACCAAGAGCTCTCATAAAATTTGGTCTTCTACCTTTTCTGCAATCTCCATATAACGTAAATTGAGAAACTACAAGAAGTTCCCCCCCTACGTCTATTAATGACTTACTCATTTTCCCATCTTCTTCAAAAATTCTCAGGTTTAATATCTTATCCTTTAGGAATTTTATATCATCTTCCGTGTCGCCATCGCAGATTCCAAGTAAAACATTTAATCCAAAACCTATTTCACTAACTAATTTACCACTAACTTCAACTTTTGATGATTTAACTCTTTGCACCACTGCTCTCATAAATATTCCTCTCCTAATTTAAGCAAAACAATTCTCTTAATTTTTTATTCTATAAACTTCCATTACACCCGTTAACTTAGTGATTTTCTTTTGTAGTTCTTTCAAATTCTCAATATCAGCAACCCGTAGCTTTATATTTATTAAAGCCACATTATTTTTTAAAGTTTTTGCATTAATAGAGTATAATTGTGTTTTTGTAAGCGTTATTATCTCCATAATATGAGACAATAGTCCATACGTATCATCTGCTTTAATTTGAATCTCGGTAATATATCCTTTTCCTTCGGGCGCTCCCCAGCTTACCTCAACTACTTTATTTATTTCACTATTTATTAAAGCTTCAACATTTTTGCAATCGCATCTATGAACAGAAACTCCTCGTCCCTTAGTGATGTACCCTACTATTTCATCACCTGGAACTGGATTACAGCACTTAGCAAACCTCACAAGTAAATTACCCTCACCCTTAACTATTAGACCTTGGTAATCCATTATTTTTTTATCATCTTTACATTCACTCTTGGTTATCTTTTGCTCAATGTCCTCAATGGTCATATTCTCTTGCTTGTTTTTATTTTCAAAACTCTCTCTCAACCTATTAATTACAGTTGGAGGCATAATATCTCCCACTCCAACATAAGCGAATAAATCGTCTACAGTTCTAAAATTATATTTCTTATATATTTTTTCTATTGTTTCGCCCTTAGCAATTTCACCAAAATTATATCCTTGTCTCTTAGATTCCCTTTCTAATAATTCTTTACCTTTTTCAATACTCTCATCTCTTTTAGCCTTTTTAAACCAAGCTTTAATTTTACTCTTAGCTTGATTGCTCTTTGTAATATTCAGCCAATCAATACTAGGTCCCTTAGGCGTAGATGAAGTTACAATTTCAACTATTTCTCCAGTTTTCAAGTGGTATTCTAAAGGTACCATTCTTCCATTTACTTTCGCACCCATGCACTTATGCCCTATATCTGTATGAATTCTATAAGCAAAATCAATTGGCGTTGCGTCAAGTGGTAAATTAATAACCTCACCCTTTGGCGAAAACACAAAAACTTCATCTGAAAACAAATCAGTTTTAAACCCTTCCATAAACTCTTCTGCGTCAAAAGTTTCCCCTTGCCACTCAAGAATATCCTTAAGCCATGAAAATTTAGGGTCAGAATTTTGCTCTCCACTGCCCTCTATCCCCTCTTTATACTTCCAATGAGCTGCAATGCCATATTCTGCTGTTTTATGCATCTCGTATGTTCTAATTTGTATTTCAAAAGGTTTCCCGTGCGGTCCTATCACCGTTGAATGTAATGATTGATACATGTTGGGTTTTGGCATTGCAATATAGTCTTTAAACCTTCCAGGAATTGGTTTATACACAGTATGCACTATACCTAGGGCTGCATAACAATTTCCAATATCATTTACTAAAATTCTAACTGCCGTTAAATCAAAAACTTGATCTAAAGTCTTATTTTTAGTAACCATCTTTCTATAAATGCTGTAAAAATGTTTTGGTCTTCCATCCATTTCAGCTTCTATTCCAACAATATTTAAGTTGAACTTTAATTCCATCACTATGTTATCTATATTTTCTTCTCTCTCAGCTCTTTTTTCTGCAATTTTTCTTACTAAATTATAATATTCGTTCGGATTTAAATACCTGAGTGATAAGTCCTCGAGTTCCCATTTAATCTTAGACATTCCAAGTCTGTGAGCGAGAGGTGCATAAATATCCAAAGTTTCTTTTGCCTTTTGTTTTTGCTTTGCAACTGGCATATATTTAAGTGTTCGCATATTATGCAGTCTATCTGCAAGCTTAATAAGGATAACCCTAATATCCTTTGCCATGGCTAAGAGCATTTTGCGAACATTATCAGCTTGTTCCTCTTCCTTAGTCTTATATTTTATTAGTCCAAGCTTAGTTACACCCTCCACTAAATTTGCTACTTCTATGTTAAACTCCCTGCTTACATCATCAAAAGAATATACGGTGTCTTCAATTACATCATGAAGCAAACCTGCAACAATTGTGCTAGTATCAAGTCCCATCTCTGCTAATATGCAGGCTACTTCTAATGGGTGCACAATATAAGGCTCACCCGACTCTCTCTTTTGCTCTTTATGTGCAGCGTAAGAAAAATTAAAGGCTTTAATAATAAGATCTTTGTCTACAGCATTACAATTAGTTTCAATCTTATGTAACAATTTTTCTAACATGCTTATACACTCCTAAAATCAAAGGCTGGTTAAATAACCAGCCAATACTTTTTACTAATATTATATAATATCTTGTAGGATTTTGCAATTTTAATTTAGTAATTCACTACACTAAATTTAAATAAGAACTAAATATCATATTTTACAAGAGACTTTATATCATAACCCTGCAATTTGTCTTTTCCATTAAGCTCTGTTAATTCAATTACAAAATTTAAGGAAACAACTTCTCCACCCATTTGCTCTATAAGTTTTGTTACTGCTACAACTGTCCCACCCGTCGCAAGTAAATCGTCAACTATCGCTACTTTTTGTCCAGTCTTTATTGCATCTTTATGAATTTCAAGTTTATCCGTGCCATATTCAAGGGCATACTCAATTTCTATTGAGTCATAAGGTAACTTACCAGGTTTTCTAACTGGTACAAATCCTGCGCCAAGAGCATAAGCCACTGGTACACCGAATAAAAACCCTCTTGCTTCTGGTCCCACTATAACATCTATTTGCTTATCTTTTAAATATGCTACCATACCATCTATAGTGTACTTAAGTGCATTACCATCTTGTAGTAACGTAGTTATGTCTTTAAAACTGATACCTTTTTTCGGAAAATTTTCTATTATTCTTATACTATTTTTTAAATCCACAGTTATTCCCCCTAAAGTAAAATCAAGGTATGTACTTCCACTTATATAAGTGGGAGACTTTCCTTCTAAATTGTCGTTAAAATACGAGACTATTTTTTAGTTCATTATCTAAGTACTTTGATATCTGTAGTGCTCTATTTTTATCTGTGGTAATAAATAACTCAACAACAATTTTAGCATTATCCATTCTTCCAACAGGATTAATTGTAGGCATTACCTTTAATGCCAATTTTAATACTGTATCTTCATTAATAATCTTAATATTATGAGTTTTTAGAAGTGCACAAATTCCATAATTATTGGTGCACTTTAATTGCTTTATACCTTCCTCTGCGATTATTTTATTTTCACTCTCAAGCTTTGTTTTACTATAACTAGTACCTATCATTACCAAATCCATATATTTATTTATGGACTTCATCTTATAGTAAGACGAAATTGCTTGCGCTAGTTTAAATGTAAGTCCTGAAGCACATAATCCCTTGAATGGATAATTGCAACCCTTTTGTTGTGGATCCACAACAATAGTGTCAGGAACATTTTTAATAGGTTCGTGAAAATCTGTGACTATAACATCAATCCCTATGTATTTACATGATTCTATTTCGCTGAAAGAATTGATTCCACAACCTAATGTTATTATAAGTCCTGGTCCTAAATATTTTATATGATTATTAATATCTTTTTCATTTAAATCACGGTTTTCACTTAGTTCGCTTGGTATAAAATACTCAACATCAGCATTTACAAACTTCAGTACTAGCATCAATAAGGAAATTGCCGTAATACTATCCACATCATAAAAACCATAAAGGACAATTTTTTCTCTCTCATTTATAGCTTTGACAACTCTATATAATGCGGCCTCCATTCCTTTTAATAAAAATGGATTATACATATTGTAATCTATAAAGCTATTTTTATTCATTTGCATGTTTTTAAGATAATCCAGCATAAAAGCTCCCCAAAGTTAATAAAAAACACATTGGTATAATTTAAATTAGTTTTTTTAATAAATACAAAAGTAATTATATTCCAACGATTCCCTACTCAATAATTAATTTTAAATTTTCTAATTTCCTTTTATGAAAATAAAAAGCAAAGAAGTAATTAATACATCATACTTCTCTGCTTTAATTTTTAACCATTTGAAACAATCCTTAGCTTAGTTATCTGATACATATTAGTAATCTGAAGCAGTTTAGAGTGTTGCTTTCTTACTTCTTTTTTTAAGCACCACCCAAACAGGACTTGCTATAAAAATTGAAGAATAACATCCAACTAATATACCGATTATTAATGGTAAACTAAGCTCTCTTATAGATGGTACAAATACATATACCGCAATTATAGTAAATAAAGTTGTAGCAACTGTATTTATTGATCTTGCCATGGTTTGTGTAATACTGGTATTAGTAATGTCTTCTATAGATACTTTTCTCATATTCTTTTGATTTTCTCTTATTCTGTCAAATACAACTATAGTATCATTAATAGAGTAACCAACTATAGTCAGAATAGCCGCTATAAACGTTGCATTTACCGGTATTTGAAATACTGCATACACTCCAACCATAATTAAAATATCATGTAGTAATGCAATTATGGCTGCAACTCCGAATTTAAATTCAAACCTTAATCCTATATACGCTAGCATACAAATCATAGCAATAATTAAGCCACTCATAGCTTTTGTCTGTAATTCACTACCAACAGACGCACCTATCGTATCTTGTGAAATTAATTCACTAGATTTAAACTCTGTCTTAATTTCTTTTAGCATGCTTGCTGTCTCATCAGCAGAAAGAGCATTGCTTTTCACAGTTATTTCCAATTCTTTACCATCATTTAATGTTTTTGATAAGTATTCACCCTTTGCGTGTTTATCAATTATTTGATCTACATCGGATTTTTTAAATTCCTGCTTCATATTAATAATAAGCGCTGTACCACCTTTAAAATCTATACCTAAGTTTAGCCCCTTTGTTACCATGAACCCCATTCCTATTACAATTATGAATAGAGACATAGCAAACCATAGTTTAGTTTTTTCAACTATTTTTAGCATATGCTTACCCCCTCTTCACGCCAAAATGAGATGTTTTACTTAGTAGTCCCATTTCGACAGCTAATTTTAATAAGAATTTAGTGCTAGTAAGTGCTGTAAATACACTTATACCTATACCAATCATCAATGTAAGCGCAAACCCTTTAACTGTGCCTGTTCCAACTGAATATAAAACTAAGGCAGCAATTATAGTTGTGATGTTTGAATCTAATATTGATGACAGTGCCCTATGAAAACCAGCATCTACAGAGGCTTTTATTGATTTTCCGGTTTTAAGTTCCTCTCTTATTCTTTCAAATATTAACACATTAGCATCTACTGCCATACCAACTGTAAGTAAGAATCCCGCTATCCCTGCAAGTGTCAAAGTGGCATTAATGGCTGAGAATGCTCCAAGAACCAAAACCACATATAAAATTAAAGATATACCTGAAATCATACCTGGTACCCTATAATATAAAAGCATAAATATTAATATAACTAATATCCCTATAGCTCCAGCCTTCATACTTAATGGCAATGCATTTTTACCTAAAGTAGCTCCAACTGTTTTAACGGAAACAGCTTTTAAAGTTACAGGCAATGCTCCTGATTTAATAATTTGAGATTTTGTTGTAGCTTCTTCTAATGTCTTGGTTCCTGAGATCATAGCCTTACCATCTGTTATAACTGAGTCTACTGTAGGATCTGTTAGCACCTCATTATCCATATAAATAGTAATTGGTTGTCCTAAAAACTTCTTTGTAGCTACTGCAAATTTATTCTTCCCTGATTCATTAAGTTCAAGCCCTATAGTAGGTTTATTATCTTGACCTATGTATGCAGTAGCATCTTTTACATCTTTACCAGTAAGAATTGTCACTTTATCAGGACCAACAAATTTAAGCTCCCCTGATTTTGCAACAGTATCAAGAATTTCTTTTGAATCGAATTTTCCTGGTATCTCAATTCTAATTCTATTATCACCCTCTTTGGTAACTAATGTCTCACTAACCCCCATTTTGTTGACTCTCATAGATATAAGTTCAATTGTTGTGTCCAATGTTTTTGAATCAACTTTCCCACCTTGAACTTCTTCTAAGACAGAAATTCCACCCTGTAAATCTAACCCTTTATTTATTGTTTCAGTAAATGGTTTAAACCTATAATTTCCTATTTCAAGTCCATAGAAACCTGCAAATGCAAATACCCCCACAACTAAAACACTGGTAAGAAAAAGCATCATACTTTTTTTCTTTTTCATTCTTATCACCCCTTCGCTGCATATTCATAAGTAAATTATATTATGATTTACTAATTTAGTCAATATTTGTCAAAATGTTTTTACTTATTCATGGTTTTTGATTTTAAAGCTATAGCACATTCTATCCTTTTCTTTTGCATCTTGCATCCAAGTTCATAAGGAATATGCATATCTCCGTTAAAGTTAAAGTTATTTGCTTGGCATCCCCCACTACAATAAAATTTGGCCCAGCACTGCATACATGTAGGTTTGTTATAAATATGTGCTTCTTTAAACTCTTGCACAATTTTTTTATTAGTAATTCCATTGTATATATCGCCCAGCATATAATCTTTATTACCAACAAATTGATGGCAAGGGTATATTTCTCCTTTAGGGGTAACTGCTATATATTCATGACCCGCTCCGCATCCAGAAATTCTCTTATAAACGCAAGGTCCACCTTTTAAATCTATATTAAAATGGTAAAATTTAAATTCATTTCCATCCTTATGTCTCTGAAGCATATCCGTATATAATTTATCATATTGCTCAAAAATAACTGGTAAATCTTCTTCTCTAATTGAAAGTTCATGTTCCTTTGGTAACACTACTGGTTCTATAGATATTTCTTTAAAACCTAAATCTGCCATATGTTTTACATCTTCAAAAAAGTCAGTATTTCCTCTGGTAAAGGTTCCCCTCGCATAATAAGCTTTTGACTTATCTCTCATATCAACCATTTTTTTGATGTTAGGAAGTACCCTATCATAGGAACCGCTTCCATCAACTCTTACTCTAACCTTATCATTAACAGATTTTCTACCATCTATGCTAAGTACTATATTCCCCATATTTTCATCCATATATTTCATGATTTCATCATTAAGTAATGTAGCATTAGTCGTCATTGTAAATCTTATACTTTTTTTATATTTTTTTTCTTGCACTTTAGCATATTCCACTACTTCTTTTATCATATCAAAAGCCATGAGTGGTTCTCCACCAAATAAATCTATCTCAATGTTTTTTCTCGTTCCAGATTTTTCCAGAACAAAATCTATTGCTTTCTTTCCAACTTCCGCTGACATTACTTCTCTAGCACCATGATACTCACCCTCGTCAGCAAAACAGTATTTACATCTTAAATTACAATCGTGTATTACATTAAGACATAAAGCTTTTATGTACGACTCCGCTTGTCCACTTTCTATTGCAATTGATTCATATAAATCTTTTGTGTATAGCATTTCTTCCTGTATTAAACTTTGAATTTCACTATACGCTTCCTCAATATCTTCTACATTATATTTATCTTTTAAGCTTTCTATTAACTCTTCTTTTTCCCCAAGGGAAACCTCATCTAAAAGATCATAAACTATTTCATCGACTACATGTAGCGCTCCAGAATTTACATCTATTACGTAGTATTCTCCATTTTGGATATATTTATGAATTAGTGACAATTTTATTCCTCCTAACAAATTTAAAGCAGTAACCTTAAGTTACTGCCACATTAATATTATTCGTTTTCACAAGCTAAGTTTGCTACTGTGCAAGAAGTTTTACATGCTGATTGGCATGAATTAGCACATTCTTTGCATCCTGGTTTTTTCAAACTTTCTTTAATGCTTGATTTGTTTATAGTTCTTATATGTTTCATTATTATTCCTCCATATCGTAAAGTTTCTGCATAATTATATCATAATATCTTAGCTAAATAAAGTATTCTTATAGATTTATTCCAAGCATTCCTGAAAAAGCACCTGTGCCTAGAGCTAAAGCTGTTCTTACTACTTCCCTCATACCTATAGCAGTGCTTCCACCACCAACTACTTTAACTAGGTATAAAACTAACATGTAAGTAGCTGCCACCATGATACCCATTAGCCAACCTTTTTCTCCAGCCTTTTTTGCAGCAAATACAGATCCATAAAGTACACTGACTAATGTTATTACAATGTAAAAAACGGATGTTACCTTCATGCTAGCTGGTAAAAAGGTTGTTAGTATAGAATAAATCACTAATATAATTAAGGTTAGAATTGCAGCCCTAAATACTCCTTCTGCAGCATAAGAATATTTTTTTTTGTTTTCCATGTATATCCCCCCTTACTATAAATTTCAATATTGTTTTCATTGAAATCTATAGTATTAATTATGATTAAAAAGGGGGGTTTATTACTAATTTTCTACTTTTTCTCTACTACTTCATCACTGTTTAAATTTATAACTGTGCCTATTCCACTTTTTGATAATTTAATTCTAGCTCTGTCTGGACCACTTTCCAATATAATGTAGTCATCTTGAATGTTGATTATTTTTCCCATTATACCGCCCTTAGTCATTACTTCATCATTTAATTTTAAATTATTTAAAAGTGTAGCATATTTTTTCTTTCTTTTGTTTTCTGGTATAAATACTACTAGATAAAATACCGCAAGCATTAACACTATAGATATTAAAGAACCGAATTGTCCCATTTATGTTCCCCTCCTTTCAATAAATTTTTTTAAACTTATAATAAAATAATTCCCCATAAACTTAATTCCTAAAAGACCACAACATCCCTTAGTACATTTATAGGTTAATCATATTATAGTAAATAATTATATTTACTCATTCCACTGAGCAAGTTTCTCAGCCTTAAACTCTTCAAAACAATCATTATCAATGGCATCCCTAATGTCTTCCATAAGTTTATTATAAAAATATAGATTGTGAAGCACGCAAAGTCTCATGGCGAGCATCTCTTTTGCCTTAAATAAGTGTCTTATATAGGCTCTTGTATAGTGCATGCAAGCAGGACATTGACATCCTTCATCAATCGGAGCGCTATCCAGCTCAAATTTAGAATTCATTATATTTATTTTACCATCACTCGTAAAAACATTTCCGTGCCTACCATTTCTTGCTGGCAATACACAATCAAAAAAGTCTACTCCCCTAGATACTGCTTCTAAAATATTGCTTGGATAGCCCACTCCCATAAGATATATTGGTTTATCCTGTGGTAAGTGTGGAACAACTGCATCAATGATTCTGTACATCTCTTCATGAGTCTCCCCTACTGCAAGTCCTCCTATAGCATAACCATCTAGGTTCATCTTACTAATTGTTTTAGCATGTTCTGTTCTGATATCCTCACAAATACCACCTTGATTTATTCCAAACAACATCTGTTTGTTATTTATAGTGCCCTCAAGAGAATTTAATCTATCCATTTCAGTCTTACATCTAATTAGCCATCTTGTAGTTCTTGCTACTGAGTCTTCTACATATTCTCTAGTAGATGGGTTTGATATACATTCATCAAAAGCCATTGCAATAGTAGATCCTAAATTGCTTTGTATCTGCATACTTTCTTCTGGCCCCATGAATATTTTTTTCCCGTCAATATGTGAATTAAAGTAAACTCCTTCTTCTTTAATTTTCCTCATTTTAGATAGAGAAAACACCTGAAACCCACCAGAATCTGTAAGAATAGGTCTATCCCAATTCATAAATTTATGAAGTCCTCCCATTTGCTTTATAACCTTATCTGTTGGCCTTAAGTGTAAATGATAGGTATTAGATAATTCTACTTGGCAGTTGATTTCTTTTAAATCCATAGTGGAAACAGCGCCCTTAATAACTGCCTGAGTTCCCACATTCATAAATACAGGTGTTTGAATAGTTCCATGAGGTGTTGTAAACTCACCACGTCTTACTTTACCACTTTTCTTAAGTAATTTATACATATTTACCCTACTTTCTATACAATAATTAATATAAAAACATTGCATCTCCAAAACTAAAGAATCTATATCTTTCTTTTACTGCCATATCATATGCACCCATAATTAAATCTTGGCCCGCAAAAGCGCTAACTAACATTATTAATGTGGACTCTGGCAAATGAAAATTCGTTATTATTGCATCAACAATTTTGAATTTATATCCTGGATAAATAAATATATCTGTCCATCCGGATTTTTCCTCTACTCTGCCATTATCATCTGCTATACTTTCGAGTGTTCTATTAGATGTAGTACCTACTGCAATTACTCTGCCACCTGTCTCTTTTACTTCATTAATTATCGCTGCTGCTTCACTACTAAGCATATAGTACTCTGAATGCATTTCATGTTCTTCCACTGTTGCGGCTTTTACAGGTCTAAAAGTACCCAGACCTATATGAAGTGTTACAAATACAATTTTAACACCCTTAGCTTTAATTTGACTTAGCAAATCATCTGTAAAATGGAGTCCTGCAGTAGGGGCTGCTGCAGATCCTGCTGCTCTTGAAAATACAGTCTGATATCTTTCTTTATCTTCTAATATTTCAGTTATGTATGGTGGTAGCGGCATCTCTCCGAGTTTATCTAAAACCTCTTCAAAAATTCCTTCGAATTCAAATTCCACTATTCTACTTCCACCCTCAGAAACACTCATGACTGTTGCCTTTAGTTCTCCATTTCCAAAAATAAACCTAGCTCCAATCTTTGCTTTTTTACCCGGTTTAACTAAGGTTTCCCAATGATTAACATCTATTCTCTTTAGTAGCAGGAATTCCATTTTACCTCCGGTGTCCTCTTTCATTCCTAAAAGCCTTGCTGGTAAAACTCTGGTGTCATTTAGCACTAAGCAATCTCCTGGGTTTAAATACTCTATTATATTTTTAAACTGTTTGTGCTGTATTTCCTTATTTGTTTTATTGACTACCATAAGCCTTGACTCATCCCTTTTTTCAACTGGATGTTGAGCAATAAGCTCCTTTGGTAAGTCAAAATAAAAATCCTTTACTTTCAAAAAAACTACATCCTTTCTTTAGCAAAAATCATTCAAACTTCATCATTAATACTGTGAATTGTTTTAGATTTTTATGCTTATTCTATTTTTTAAAAGGCCTATTCAAATGTTGATAAGCCTTATTAGAAGCCATCCTCCCTCTTGGGGTTCTTATTATGAATCCTTTTTGAATTAAATAAGGTTCATAGACATCTTCTAAAGTTCCTAATTCTTCTCCTATAAAATAAGATAAGGTCTCTATGCCTACTGGCCCCCCATTAAAATTATCTATAATAGCTTCAAGCATTTTATTATCTATTCTATCAAATCCTTCGTCGTCTATTTCAAGAAGTTCACAAGCAGACTTTGCTAAATTCAAATCAATAATTCCATTCCCCTTAACATCACAATAATCGCGAACCCTCTTAAGCAAACGATTAGCAATTCTCGGAGTACCTCTTGAACGTCTTGCAACTTCAATTGCAGCATTTTCCGTAATATCTACTTTTAAAATAGATGCAGAACGAATTACTATCTCTTTTAACTCACCTTGCGTATAATATTCCATGGCACTTAGCACACCAAATCTATCACGAAGAGGTGCTGTTAATAGTCCAATCCTGGTAGTTGCACCAATAAGTGTGAACTTAGGCAAATCTAGTCTTATAGATTTTGCTGAAGCTCCTTTTCCAATTACAATATCTAAAACATAATCCTCCATAGCAGGATATAATATTTCTTCTACAGCTCTATTAAGTCTATGTATTTCATCAATAAAAATAACATCATAATCGCTCAAACTAGTTAAAATAGCTGCCAAATCCCCTGCTCTTTCAATCGCGGGCCCGGAGGTTACTTTTAAGTTACCCTTCATTTCCTTTGCAATAATGTTGGCAAGTGTTGTCTTACCAAGCCCAGGAGGACCATATAAAAGCACATGATCAAGAGCTTCTTCCCTATTTTGAGCTGCTTTAATGAATATATTTAATTTTTCTTTAATCTTTGGTTGACCAATATACTCTCTAAGTTTTTGGGGTCTTAGCGAATACTCTGCTTCCATATCTTCTTCAATGACCGATGAAGTAATAATTCTTTCCTCAATATCATCCATAGTGTACTCCCACCTTAGTTCATCAAATATTTCAAACAATCTTTAATCATATTTTCAAGTGATTGTTCTTTACTTATAGCTTTTAATGCTTTTTCTGCTTCCTTTTCAGAATATCCAAGGGAAATAAGCGCTCCTAAAACCTCTATAAGTTTTCTATCATCTTCTAAATTACTACCTGAAATTTGTGATAAAGTGTTAGCTGCTGACTGTTCAATATGAATTTTTTCTCTGAGCTCTAGAATTATTCTTTGAGCAATTTTCTTGCCTATTCCAGGTGCCCGTATTAAAGTTTTTTCATCTCCCGACACAATTGCATATTTTAAATTTGTAACACTGCAAATAGAAAGTAATGATAAGCCAGCTTTTGACCCAACTCCATTTATACTAATTACAAGGCTAAACATCTCTATCTCTTCTTTTGTTAGAAATCCGTATAGTCCAATAAAATCTTCTCTAACAATTTGTTTTATATATAATAATACATGCTCGTTAGTTTTGGGCATCTTTGCCATAGTACTTCCAGAGGTATATATTTTGTAACCCATGCCGTTATTATCTACTACAATATAGTCCTTATTAATGCCTACAAAAATTCCATTTATATATTCGTACATATATTTCCTCCTTGATGCTTTCTTCGTGAATATAAATTATTAATTGCTATCATCACATTTTTATAAAGGCTACATAACACTTTACCACCTAAACGGTATTAATTCAATAATTAAGATGCATGAAAATAAATAATAAGTCAAAAAACCTTAAGAAATACATTTTTCTTAAGGTTTTAGTACATATTTTTTTATTTCACATTAGGATGTTAAGACTTTAATAAACCCCTTGCATAATCAAAAGCCTTTTCGGGTGTTTTAAATTCTCCTTTTTCATATTCGGCGCTTTCTTCCGCATCCTTACTACCATCACTGTCTTTACTATATTTTCTACCGCGAATTAGGTCATCCACCAAGCCATCTTTCTCTTTCAAATCACCTATCTTGACATATTGTAATTCCCCTTTGTCTCGAGCTTCAAAGTCATATTTCTGCTGTTTACCATTTGCTATATAAACATTTGAGTTAAATAGTTTATGAGCTGTTATGTCTCCATTTTCATCTGTTTTATAAATTGTTACAAGGTCCTCATATACTCCCAAAAAATACCTGTTAGCATTGTAACTGTACCTATTACTATTATTAACAAAAACTATTTCATCATTACTCATACTAAAAACTGTGTAACCTTGGTTTTTAAAAAATTCATTAAGTTCTAACTGTGTTTTTTTATTTAGCACATCCGAACCATTAAATTGTTTTTCAAGCACCATATTTCTAACTTCATTGTCTTTATATCTAATCTTAAACATAAATTTTGTATCCTGAGATACCCTAACCAATTTAGTATTCACGGACGTTTGCATTAAATTATTTTTGTCATTATCATTAATACTTTTCGCAGTGAATTTTAAATATGGCAATTTGCTACAAGCTTCAAGCTTTAAATCATTTTTATTCATATAGTGATTAAGAGAATAGTTAGCACCAACGAAAGTTATTAATATTATTGTAAATATTGAATATAAAATTTTTCTGTTTTTCATATTACCACTCCTTATTTGAAATTATGTCCATATAAGGGGGTATTCATTCAATAAATTGAAAAATATAAGTTAAATATCAATTTCATATAATCATAAAGGTGAAAGTATGTATCAATGAGACAAATAGTATATAATAAATTTTACAGACCCTTAGTTTATGTAATTAAATCACCTCCTTCGGAGCTGCAATATTAATATATACCTTGAAAGGAGTTTATTATGACGATTTATAGATTATCAAATGATTTAGTATTCCCAGATCCATCTCTAAGCGACGCGGATGGACTTTTAGCCATTGAAGGCGACCTATCTCCCGAGAGATTACTACTTGCGTATTCTAATGGAATATTTCCATGGTTTTCAGAAGACGAGCCTATACTTTGGTGGTCACCTGATCCAAGATTTATTGTTTATCCAAAAGATATTAGAATTTCACATTCTATGAAAAAACTACTTAAAAAGAATACATATAGGGTTTCCTTTGATACTTGTTTCAGAGATGTTATATGTAATTGTTCTAATACAAGAAAAGAAACAGGTACATGGATTACAAATGAAATGATTGAAGCTTACTGTAGACTTTACGAACTCGGCTATGCCCATTGCGTGGAAACCTGGTACAAAGATAAGTTAGTTGGTGGATTATACGGCATAAGTATGGGAAAATGTTTTTTTGGTGAATCAATGTTTTCAACTATGGATAATGCCTCTAAGGTAGCATTTACTACTCTAGGCAAGTCATTGGAAGAAAAAGGATTTTCTATGATTGACTGTCAGGTTCATACAACTCATTTGGAAAGTTTAGGAGCAGTTTATATTCCAAGAGAAAAATTCTTGGAACTTATGAAAAAAGAAATTTCAATAAACCCTTTAAAATTGTGCTTTTAAGTTGCACAATTCCTTAATTATTCAAGCTCTAAAACTTCTTACAAACAGAAACACTGAAGCATGGAAACGCATTGACAAACTCCAAGTATTATAATATGATTAAATAAATATTGCTTAGGTACTTTTGTCACCGGATAAATGTACTGAAATCATAAGCGTTAGGAATTCATGCCGTTAGGTCTTAGGGTATGAATCGCCTAATGCTTTTTTTTGTTAGGAGGATTATAAAACAAAAATTAATACAAGCATTAAACATAAAATAATTAATAAAAAGGGGATATGTAAAAGTATGAAAACAAAAACTAATACAAGCATTAATAAATTATTTTTTAAATATGTGTTGTTAAATGTAATCAGCATGATAGGGTTGTCTTTCTACATATTGGCAGATACGATATTTGTATCAAGAAATATGGGTAATAACGGTTTAACTGCATTGAATTTAGTATTGCCTATTTATAGTCTTGTGAATGGTATCGGTTTAATGCTCGGCATGGGAGGTGCCATAAGATATTCCATCCTCTGCGGCGAGGGAAATTTCAAAAATGCAAGCAAGACCTTTACGCAAACCATCTATTTGGCTCTTGCCTTTGGGTTCCTATTTACGGCGGTCGGAGCATTCTTCTCTGGTGATATTGCGAGACTGCTAGGTGCTGATGCAGAGGTAATGCCAATGGCAAGTTCATACCTAAGAACAATACTGCTATTTTCCTGTGCTTTTATGGTAAACACTGTGATTGTTTGTTTTGTACGGAATGATAACAATCCGAAGCTCTCGATGATTGCCATGCTTGCAGGAAGCTTTGGCAATGTCATTCTTGATTATATTTTTATATTTCACATGAATCTTGGTATGTTCGGCGCCGCATTTGCGACAGGTCTTGCCCCTATCATAAGTATTGGCATACTGTCTATCCATCTTATACAGAAGAAAAACCGTTTTAAATTAGTAAAAACATCCTTACAAAAGAAGTATGTAAAAAAAATATTTTCTCTCGGATTACCGTCTTTGTTCACCGAGGTATCTTCAGGACTCATTATACTTTTGTTCAATATTGAAATTTTAAATCTCATCGGAAACATCGGCGTTGCAGCATATGGAATTATCGCTAACCTTGCTTTAATTGTTGTCGCTGTTTTTACTGGTATTGCACAGGGTATACAACCCATTTTGAGTATAAATTTCGGTACAGGAAATAAAGACAATATAAAGAAAGTATTCAGATACGCTGTGATACTTGCATTTTGTATTGGCTTCGCTTTCTATATTGCAGGGGCGGTTTACCCGAATGTTATTATCCAACTGTTTAACAAGGAGTATAATGCTGCGCTTGCTGATATGGCGACACAAGGTATAAGGCTGTATTTTATTTCCTTCTTCTTCATGGGTTTTAATATTCTAACGTCTTCATTTTTTGCTTCTATTAATCAACCTGCAAAAGCATTTACCGTTTCTCTTGCAAGAGGTTTTATTACTGTTATCCCTTTGATTTTCATTCTTCCGCATTTTCTGCAAATGACAGGAGTTTGGTTAACTATTCCGTGTGCAGAAGTGATTACCTTATTGTTGAGCTTATTCCTTATAAAGAATTATCTCAAAGATGATATTTCTATGCATCCGCCAATTTGACATACTATCACGCTCCATTCGATAGCTTTTATTTTATTACAAAAACAAAAGCTATCGAATATTATACAATATACACTATAGAGTCAGAATCTAAAAAAAGTGAACGGCACCCTGCACGTTGTGCAGGGTGCCGTTCATAATATAATAGTGCAGTCTTTTATTATGTTAGAAATCAACACTACTCTTAATAGTATGCTACCATCTTATCTTTGGTAAAGAATACTAAGTAAAATATTCAATTATTGCCTGCTTAAAATTATTATTTATAAGTTCTGAGATATAATTTTTAATATCCTCGCTGTCTGGTTTTTTATAGACATATTTGAATTTTCCATACGGCCCCCATTTCAATTGCCTTTTTTCTTCATTCAGATCAAGCTTAGTATTTTTAAATCGTTGAACTATCAACTCCTTTGCCGCTTTAGTAAATCTATGTTGAATAAGTTCAAAGCTTACTTCCCCAGTATAATCACCTAGTGCTATTTTTAGTGTTTCAAATAACTCCTTATATTCCTCCCTCCAATTATCATATATCATAATAGGTGCAATTATGAATCCTATTGGATATCCAGCAGCAGCAATTTTTTTAACTGCGTCTATTCTCTCATGAAAACTAGAAGTATTGTGTTCGAAATTATCTATTACATAACGCGAATTTAAAGTAAATCTGAATTTTGTGTGCTTGTTATGTTTTAGCTTTAAAAATGGATCAACATCATTAAATTTCGTTACAAGCCTCAATCTACCATTGGAACTTTCTCCAAAGAACTCTATGCATCTTTTTAAGTTCCCACTTAAGTGTTCAAGCGCAATGGGATCTGTTATACTTGCACATTCAAAGGTCGTAATATTCGGCTTGTTATCCTCTATATAAGTTTGTATATTCTCTAAAATTTCTTCAATATTCATAAAAATCTTCATGAAAGGTTTTTCACCTTGAGTAGTCTGAAGATAGCAATATTCACAATTTGCAGGGCATGAACTTGATAGTGAAAATTGATAATCAGCAGATGGTTTGCAACTCGATAATCTTTTTTGACCGTTTATCGTAAAAAGAACAACCTTTTTAGACATTGCATAATTTTTTTCAGGTGATCCACAATCTATTATTACTCTTTTAGAATTAACTATGGGTACCTTTAAGCTTTCTAAGTGCTCTATAACTTTTTTTGCTGCATCATATTTCAGAACTTTAGGATCTATATATGCAATGTCTGGTATAAATAACTCCATTATCCTCACCTCATAAGTATTATTTTGTGCACTCTCGGAAACTCTTAAGGCACTGCTAACTCTTGATTCATTTTGCTCAAAAATCAACTTCACCTCAAAAATTCGTGGTGCCTCATATTGTACGAATAACCTAGAAAATTTAAGCTATTCGTATTATTTTTTATTTTTTTTACTTAAACATTGTGAAATAAGACTTGACAGCTAGTAAAAATTCGCAAAATTAAATATGTATATTTTTTACATTATTTCATTTGCGAGGAGTGTTTTTATGTTAACTGTTAAGGTTTCTCATTCCCAATATCAATATTTTCTTGAAACATTTTTAGAAAAATTCTATATTCAAACCAATCAACAAATCACTTTGTTTGAGCGTAGTTCACAAATAACTAAAATATGGTCTACCGACCTAACCGGAATTGTCCCTCTAATAGAAAGTACTTATTCTAAATCTAATCAAGGAGCTCCGCCAAAAGATGCGGCAGCATTACTCAGGTCACTTATTATCATGGCTTATTGTAAAGAAACTAGTATATCCTCTTGGGTAAAAACATTACGTTCAGACCCTTTCTATTCAATTTTATCTGGTTTTATACCCGCTTGCTATTCAGACTCTAAAGCCGAAGGCATACATGTTGACCGACTTCCTGGTGTAGGTACTTTTTATGATTTTATGGATAGGCTGATTCATAAGGATAAGATCCTTAATAAATCCAAACTGCGTAAAATTAAACGTAAACCACGTAAAAAGCAAAAGAAAAACCAAAAGATGAATAACTCCAAATCTGGTGTAGTTGACCGTTTAGTTAAAAGAATCTTAAAATTTGATAATTTAAAGCTCCTTGACAGAAGCGAATCCAAAATGAACAACATACTTAAAGAATTATTTGTTATTCCTTCTTTATCAATGGGTATTTTGGGCGATCCTTCTAAACTAAATATTGCTGGCGACGGAACCTGTATGCCAACACAGGCTTCGCCTTACGGTAAAAAAGTTTGTGATTGCAAACTTAAACCAGGAGAACATTGTGACTGTTATCGAAAGTTTACCGACCCCAGTGCTAGCTGGGGTTGGGATAGCTTTAATGAACATTATTACTATGGTCATACCTATCATGGATTTACTGCCTGTGATAGCTTTTACAGCCTACCTATCCATATTAAATTTGTTAGCGCGGCACGCCATGATGCTGTTACTGGAGTTTATGCACTTAAAGAACTTGTAGATTTATATCCTGAAATTAAATTTCATTCTGTAGCCTTAGATTCTGCTTATGATGCTAATGCTTTTTATCTTTTATGCATGCATTATGGAATAAATCCTATTATTGATTTAAATTCACGTTCTTCAAAACCATCATCAAATAGTGAATTTGTTAAACTTGATAAGAATGCTATTCCACACGGAACTGTTTGTGGACATCAGCTTCGTAATTGGGGAATTATTACTAAACAATATAGACATAAATGGTTATTCCCAGTTCAATGTGAAAACTGTGAAAAATGTCCTATGAAAAGCAATAAATCTTATTACACTAAAACATTAGATAACCCAAGGTATTTTACTCCAATATTAAGAGGTTCAAAACAATGGAAATCTCTTTATAAAAGACGTTCAACTACTGAAAGGTGTTGGGATAGAATAAATAATAATTTTCATGCTGAAGATGCAATTATTTATTCTGTTGGGTATAGAATAACAAGGGTATTTCTTGGTGCATTTTGCTGTTTCATAGATGCTTGGGCATCAGAAAAATTAATAGCCCTTGCTGATATTTTCCCAACTCTTAAAAATATAGCTGCGTAATTTAAAATAAATTTCAATTCAATAACCAGCCTACGGCTTTTTTTAATAGTGTATAAAAAAGTCTTTTTGTCATGCCCGTAATTAATTCAAATATAACTTTTCATTCAAATAAGCACTTTTAATACTTAAATATGGAAATTGTTAATTATTGTTTTCCGACTATACTAATTATTTTATTAAACAAAGTTATTTATACATCTCAGCTCCTTTATAGTCTTCCTTATTTCTTATTTCTTACTTATTATCACTTAAAAGCACACAATAATTATTGCACCTACTGATTCCATAATAAAACCGCGGTTTTATATTTACCATAGAAACCAAAATATAGGGAGAACGGTATAAAAATATATACCGTTCTCCCTATATTTCAGTGCTTTTATAAACTTAATATTTTTTATCTAGTGTTGTATTTATTGATCACCTTTTTTTTTAATTTTTTCCCAAGGGTTTCGCCTATAAATCTATCAATCATTTCTTCCTTAGTAGCTTTACCTTCTACAAATATGTTAAATTTCTTGCAAAGCTTGCCTAGGTCCCCTTTACTTATATCACAAGTTTTAATAAAGCTTTTTGCAGTTTTAACACTAGTCATAGCTATTATACGTTTATACATTTCATCATTAGTCATGGATGCACCTCAAATTTCTTATTTATCAAATACATTATACCATCTTAAATAACATCAATAAATCATTTCTAATTAAATTAGTATTTTTTTTTAAAAATTCTTCTAAAAATCGAATATTTATGATATTACCCACGCAAACTCCTCTAATAATTCATTAGTTACAATTATATTTTAATTTCGGCAAAACTAACATGGATTCTCAATAAAATTATAAAAGCGCAAATGGGGGTGATTATTAATTCTTTTCATATATACTTATATTAAAATGGAGCAAAGTTGAAAGCTTTGAGGTATCATTAACCTTTTCTCTCATAGCATTATCAATATTCCAATAGTAAGGAGTCATTGCAATAAGACTCTTTATATCTTCAGCATTTCCCACATCGCTGCTGTACTTAACTTCCACGCTTTGAGTTAACTTAAATCCCCCAAATGTTGTTACTTTTTCCTCATGTTTTCTAGCATTTACATATAATATTTCTTTTAATCCATATAAATGTTGAACTCCAGGCGTTATAACAATTAGCTTACCGTTATCCTTTAGAACCCTATTAAGCTCAGTCTCATCTGACGGTGCAAAATTTCTTATAATTATATCTATTGTGTTTGGCATTATGGGTAGGTTAAAATTACTACCTACTATAAATTTTATTTTTTTATCTCTCTTAGTTGCATAAGTGACTGCAGCTTTTGAAATATCTACGCCAAAAAAATCAATTACTTTATTTCGAGTGTAGCTAGCTTCTTTTATATATATGGCTTCCTTTAACCTGCATAAAAAATATCCTTCTCCACACCCAGCATCAAGTATATTTATATTATTTCCACTTATATTTGATATAATTACATCATTTAGTTTATCAGAAAAAGTGTGATAATACCCTTTATTTAAAAAGTCTCTACGCCCTTCCATCATTTCTTTGCAGTCACCAGGGTCTTTTGTTTTCTTTTGATTAGCAAGCAAAAGATTAATATGTCCTTTACTTGCTATATCATAACTATGATTATTTAAACATATATATTGTTTTTCATACTTTTTTAAACTTAAATTGCACACGGGACATTTCAATATAGATTCTTTATTTTCTATTGTCACAAAATCACTGCCTTTCTTTAATCTTCTTTAATTTTGAAATGGTTTTTTTGCTAAACTCTACTCCAATTGAATCTAATATAAACATAAATATTGGTATTCCAAGGAGTAGACCCCAAATCCCCATAAAATGATCTGACACTATTAATGTGGCAAAAGTAAAAAATATTGGAAGATTGGTGGTATCAGACATAAACTTTGGGTTTAAAATATAACTTTCAATAGCATGAATTATAAAAATCATAATAAGCACAAAAACTACTTTAACTAACCCACCCATTTTAAAAGCAATTAAACATAGGGGAATTAACGAAATAAATACCCCCGCTACTGGTATAAGACTTAAAATAAATATCATAAATGCAAGAGCGAATAATTTCGGAAATCCCATTATAGTTAGTCCTATCACTGATAATGCTGTATTTGCAATGGCTATCATTATTTGAGCTTGTATTACTTTACCAAAGGAATTTAAAAAATTATTACCAAAATAGCTCAAATGGTTATATGCCACAGATACTTTACTATATTTAAACTTATGTACAAATTTTAACACACTGTCTTTTTCTAATATAAATACTAAGCTTAGTAGAAGTGCCATAAAAAAATTTAAACTCCACTTTCCAAAATTAGTTACAAAAGTCATAATACTTTGAATACTCGATTTAGCATAATTTGAAATATTAATTTGATCAAACATTGGTGTTAAATACTTCGTAAATCCTTTTGTATTTTCAGAAAAATCAATATATTCCATCTTGTCTAAAATAGATATACTTTCAGAAATAGCAATTGGTATATATTTAACTGCTAGAAGAACCATAGTTCCTGTCATAAACATATATATAATTATAGTAATAATAGTTGGATTTACTTTTACTACCCTGTTAATTTGTTTAACTAATAAACTTTGTAGACTATTAACTAAATAAGTAATCACAAATGTTAATAGAATCAAATTTAAAATGGATCTTATTAAATATGCAAATAATATTATTGATAAAAGTAATAGCATTTTTTCTAAGAATTTTCTGTTAAATAATGGTGTTATTGTTTGCATTTAAGGCGCTCCTTCATTGTTTTTTTGTTTAAATTCGTTGAAATTTAAACATCATTTTGATTTTTCGCTACAATAAATTATTTTTCGGCTATTTCATTATATCAAATTATTTAACTTATTTCTATTAATTACTCTATGTACTAAATTTAAAATTTTATAATACACGAAGAATAAGAAAAATGGTGTATAATATATATACTAATAAGAAAGTTTGGTGATGATAATAAATGAAACCTGTAATTATGTTTGTAACTGAATGGTGTCCATATTGTAAAAAAGCACTTACTTGGATGGACACTATAAAAAAACAAAATCCAGAATACGCTGGTATTGATATTAAAATAATTGATGAAGAGCTTCAACCGGATATAGCAAAACAATATACATACTATTATGTCCCTACCTACTATGTTGACGGAGTTAAAGTTCATGAAGGCGTTGCCTCTAAAAATATTATTAATGGTATATTTGAAAAGGCATTAAAATAATTTTAATAAACTAAAAATGTAAGAATATAATTTTAAATTATCTTCTTACATTTTTTTAGTTTTTCATGTATATCTTTTTAATCACGGGATATACTATTATTGTAGTCGACAAACAAACATTAAACTTATAAAAGGGAGATGTTAGTTATGTTAATAAGTAAACCACTTGTAATTTTAAGCGTAGGCAATATTGCTGGGGCTAAAAATGGGGACTACTAAGTAATTCCGTATGTAAATTAAAATACGGAGTTATAAATCCATATTTTAATATGGATTAGTAAAGCCAATGATTATTTTATATAATCATTGGCTTTATATTTTTTATCTTGTTGATCTAAAATTTTTAGGTTGCTGATTCCCACTCTGATTTCTTCCATTTCTTCTAGCATTTCCTGATTGTTGAGGCTTTCTTGTTGAAGGTTTATTTACCTTATCATTACTTGCTATTACAGGTTCATTACTTGCAGGATAAGGATGATCTCCTATTACTGGAATTGATTTTGATATAACCTTTTGAATATCTTTAAGAAAAGGTTTTTCTTCTTCATCACAAAACGAAAGTGCAACTCCACCAAGTCCTGCCCTGCCAGTTCTTCCTATTCTATGAACATAAGTCTCTGGTATATTTGGCAAATCAAAATTGATTACATGAGACAATTCGTCAACATCAATACCTCTCGCTGCTATATCCGTTGCGACTAATACTCTTGTAATACCCGTTTTAAAATTATTTAAAGCAAGTTGCCTCGCACTCTGAGATTTATTACCATGAATAGCTTGTGCTTCTATTCCTACATTGTTAAGGTCTTTAGTGATTTTATTTGCACCATGCTTTGTTCTTGAAAATACTAAGGCAGAAACTATGGACTTATCTTTTAGCAAATGAATAAGTAGCGGTTTCTTATCTTTTTTATCCACAAAATATACTGATTGTTCAATAAGCTCAATGGTAGATGAAACAGGTGTCACTGCTACTTTTACTGGATCCACAAGAATAGAATCCACTAGCTTTGAGATTTCTGGCGGCATAGTTGCTGAAAATAACATAGTTTGTCTAATTTTAGGTAGTTGCGCTATAATTTTTTTTACGTCACGCAAAAATCCCATATCAAGCATACGGTCTGCCTCATCAAGCACAAACATTTCCACATGGTGTATGTTAATGTATTTCTGTTGCATTAAATCGAGTAATCTACCAGTAGTGGCAATTAAAATATCTACTCCATCTTTTAAATCATCAGTTTGTTTTTTTTGTGATACGCCTCCAAAAATAACTGCACTAGTAAGATTCATGTGTTTATTATAGGCTGTAAAACTTTCTCCAATTTGAATTGCTAGTTCCCTAGTAGGCGCGAGTATTAAGGCCTTTATATTTTTGGGTCCCTTTATAACTTTTTGTCTCCCACAAAGAATTTGCAGTATAGGAATAGCAAAAGCTGCTGTCTTTCCAGTCCCTGTCTGAGCACAGCCTAGAAAGTCTTTCCCTTCCAATATAGTAGGAATTGCAGCTTCTTGTATAGGCGTAGGTTGCACATA
Source organism: Clostridium sp. CM041 (assembly GCF_055081035.1). Taxonomy (NCBI): domain Bacteria; kingdom Bacillati; phylum Bacillota; class Clostridia; order Eubacteriales; family Clostridiaceae; genus Clostridium; species Clostridium sp. CM041. The sequence continues at coordinate 430,675 of NZ_CM143648.1, read as the reverse complement.
ACCTTCAGTTTTTAAAGCCTTGTTTATTGGCGTAATAAGATTTAAGTCTTCGAATAACATTTTTTCTCCTTTGGAAGTGGCTGTCTTTGACTTTAAATGTCACAAATCACTGATATCCTGTTATGAATTTTCCCGAAAATTGGAAACAACAACTTTCTTACATGATTATATTGCATCTAAGAAACCACCCTTTTATTATTGATATGAGCATATTTAGGCTGATTTTTCTTCATTTAGCTCCGACTTTGTAGGTCTATGATGTATAAATAAATATGTTTCTTTTATATCAACTTCAATCTTATAACTGTTTTAATTCAACTATTCGTTGCACTCATATTTTTTTATTATAACATATTTCGACTCTTGTTGCTATTCTTCTATTTTTCATAAATAAATGTTGAATATAAATGTTGATTTTCCACAAACTATATCTATAAAATTTTTTTTACAAAAGGAGACATTTATATGAATGAAAACTTTAATTACCCTATGAACGTACCTGAGCAAAAACAAGATAATCAACCCGGATTAGAAACTCTTATGAATCCAAGACCTATTTTTGAAAATTTAAATTGCGTAGGCTCTGGAAAATTAATGAATAAAGTTGCCTTAATTACAGGTGGCGATAGTGGCATTGGAAAAGCAGTTGCTCTCGCATACGCCAGAGAAGGAGCTGACATAGCCATAGTATATCTTGATGAGCATGAAGATGCAGAAGAGACAAAAAAACTTATTGAAGCAAAGGGTAGAAAATGTATCTTAATTGCCGGAGATATAGGAGACGATACCTTTTGCAATGATGCTGTAAACAAAGTAATAAAAGAATTGAGCAAATTAGATATTCTTGTGAACAACGCCGGTGAGCAACATCCCCAAAATAGTATTGAAGATATTACAAAGCAGCAACTAGAGAAAACTTTTAAAACAAATATTTTTGCCATGTTCTATATGGTTAAAGCTGCATTACCCCATTTAATAGAGGGTGCTACTATTATAAATACTTCATCGGTTACAGCCTACAAAGGCCACGAAACCTTAATTGATTACTCCTCAACTAAGGGAGCAATAGTTACCTTCACTCGTTCTTTAGCTCTTTCACTAGCAAGTAGAAAAATACGAGTTAACTCAGTGGCTCCAGGCCCCATATGGACACCTCTTATACCGTCTTCCTTCAGCGCAAGCGAGGTTGGTAAATTTGGAAGCAACACTCCTATGGGAAGACCAGGTCAACCTGTAGAACTCGCTGAAACTTATGTGTTTTTAGCTTCCGAAGGTGCCTCCTTTACAAGTGGTGAAACTATTCATGTAAATGGTGGCAATATTATAAATGGTTAATACTTGGCATCATCCAGGTTTCAAGTGGCATGTTTCTTATCACAACTAAGTAGAAAAATACAAAATAGGCATCAATTTTTTGAGGCCTATTTTGTTCGCTTTGTAGTATCCTTATTTCTACTTCTCTCCTTTTGTAATTTTTCTAAAATTTATTTTATTTTTATTGGAAATACCTTCACTTAATTTGTTAATATATCCACACATATAATAATAGCACATTGGCAAATATATATACCAATGTACTATTATCAATAAGTAATTTGCACCTTATATATCTCTTAAAAATCTCTAAAAATAATTTATTTTTTTAAGGAGGAGGATATTATCAAAAGCAAAATTTTTACTTTAACGCTTTTTATTAGTTTACTTCTTAATACATGCAATATGACAATAGCCTCGGCTACAAGTTTTACTTTTACAGATCAAAATGCTAATAAATATAACATAATAATGAAGCAGGACCTACTCTGCCTAATGTTAGCTTATCCTCAATATATTACAAATATTGAAGAAAATAATGGGCACGTATATTTAATAATGAAGTCTGGAAAAAAGATTTGCTATGATGACAAAAAAGAGAAAGATTTACAAGAAAAACTAGCAAACCCAGATCTTCAAGATACGTTAGATCAAATTTATCCCCTTTCTGCTGTTAAAAACATTATGGAGTCTAACTTTGATCCTGGTCGCCTTCGGTCATATGGTTTATTATCAGAGGTTTATGGCACTTCCAAAAAAGTTGTAGAATCCAAACTTACAAAAGTCAAGGTAGGTTATAGCAATTTTCAATTCAATAATAGTAATAGTGCATCCGATTCACTTCAATCTGTTATGGGTGAACTGATTCCTCTTTCAGAAAGAAACCAAAATGTTAGAAGATGTCTTCTTCCCTGTAGTGGCACTTTTAATTATCGCGTAATTGCAGGTACAAATCGATTAAGCCCTCATTCTTTTGGTATCGCTATTGATCTCGCTAGTGATAAAAGTGATTATTGGAAATGGGCCTCTAAAGATGCAGGTGAAAACAGATTATCCTCATATCCGTATGAGCTTGTAAAAGTTTTTGAAAATAATGGCTTTGTATGGGGTGGTAAATGGTCACACTTTGATATCCTACATTTCGAATATAGACCTGAAATCATTTTAAAAGCTCGTTATTTTACAGGTACTGTAGATGCAAAAAATGCTTGGTATGAAGGTGCACCATGGCACCAAGTGCCTATAAAAAATGCAATTGATAGAATCAATACATTAATAAAATAATAGGAGTATAATATTATGAATTTTTGTAAAATTAAAAAGTTACAATTATCTAAAAGTAGATTACTTATATTTATCATACTTCTTTTATTAATACAGTTATATAGCAATAGTTACACATATGCTATTACGGATTATTCAAAAAAAGAAGTTACTAGTTATATAGATCAAATTTTTCAAAAAAGAAACAAAGCCCTACTTAGCGGTGATTTAAAATTAATACAGTCACTTTATAATATGGACACAAAATATGGAACCTGGGCATATGAATATGAAAAAAGAAAGATGGAGTATATTAATAATTGGGCAGAAAAACAAGGAGTTAAGTTTACACATATTATACCAACTGTAATTGTAAAAAATATTAAAGGTAGCAATAATAATCTTTCAGTTTATTTATTATGCTCCACAGAATATAAATATGAATATGAAAATCAGCCCGGACTAGAAAATACGTCTAGAATTGGAACCTATCACAATTTACAACTTATGAGTAAAGATGGTTCTTGGGTAATTTCCAAAGAATGGTATAAAGACCCTTTTGCAAACTCTTTAAACTTAGATAATATTAAGGCAGATTCTATAAAAAAATTTATACTATCCCAAAGCGCACGAGATCTATCTGCCATAGATAAAGGAAGAGTAAGTGCTATAGAATATGCTGATAAATATTGCGGGGCTGCAAGCACCGCAGAATACGAATACAAGTATAATAAAAAGTACAGAAATTATAATCCCGAAGGTGGTGATTGTGCAAACTTTGCATCACAAATTCTTTTAGAAGGAAGTAAATTCAGAAAAAATCCTGCTTGGAACTACGACAAAAATGGAGCAACAAGATCTTGGCTAAATGCGGATGGTTTTAAAAACTATATGCTATATAGTGGTAGAGCATCAATAATTTCCTATGGCAGCTATGACAAAGTATATAAAGCTAGTTATAATCTACTGCCAGGAGATTTTGTTGCCTATGAAAAGAAAAATGACATAACTCATATTTCTGTTGTTACAGGATCTGATTCAAGAGGATATTCCTTGGTCAGCTGTCATAATTCAGATAGAAATAAAGTTCCTTGGGATCTTGGATGGAGCGATAAAAACATTAAATTTTGGTTAGTTAGAGTTCATTATTAACAAAAATATTAAATCAATAAACTATAAGGAGGTAAATAATTATGAAGACTGAAGAACAAATTAAATCAGAAGTTACTAGGCAGGTTATTGACAATATGAAAACAACTTTAAATGAAGAATTAACTGAGGTAGAGAAGGAATTTGAGGAAACTTATAAAAGCAAGCTTGAGCAAGAAATTCAATATACATTAGAACTTTCAGAAACAGGTCTTAAGCACAATTCGACCAAAAACATAAAAGTAGAAAACAAAAAACTAATACAGCAATTAGATAATATAAGAAGTGAAAAGGCTAAAGTTGAGAGCAAATTAAAAACACTAAATGAATTCGAAAATTTATAGTTCCCCAGAAAGCATCGCTGTGGCATTGTTAAGTTGACTTATTCTTTTCAATATAGTATCATTTAGTTTGATAAATAAATATTACATTACACATAATATGTATATTTTAGTATAGATAAGGAGAATTAACTTACCATGAATATTTCTACTAAAGGAAGATACGGTTTAAGGGCAATGGTTGATATAGCTGTGCATTCATTTGGAGACTATATACCCTTAAAGATTATCGCTGAAAGGCAGTCTATCTCAGAAAATTATCTAGAACAAGTTTTCTCAGTACTTAGAAAGGCTAATCTTGTAAAAAGTGCAAGAGGGTCCCAGGGTGGTTATACCCTATCAAAAGAAGCATCAAAAATCACAGTAGGTGAAGTTTTAAGAACCCTTGAAGGCGATTTAGAAATTACTGGAGATGATGGTGGCGCCTTAGATGTTGATAAAACCATAAAAGTTTGTATAAACACTCTAGTATGGCAAGAGGTTAATGAACAAATCAATAAAGTAATGGATTCAGTAACGCTACAAGATCTTGTAGAAAAATATAAAAGTCTAAATGATGAGTATATCTTAGACTTTATAATATAAATGAAGAATAACAGCACTTGTGAAATCCAGGTGCTGTTATTCTTAATTTATTTTCATTAACATAAAAAACACCTTGCTTAATTCTATCCCCATAAATCTTCAGTTAATTTTTCAATTTTTCTTATTCTTTTTTCTGTTTCCATTGTATCAATAGTGATTATACCATTATCAATATTAAGTACGTCTCCTTCTTTAGCGCTATGAGGTAATTTAATCCTTTTAATATCAATCATAGTTCTATCTTCTTTTTCACATACCGCATAACAGCCTTCAAATCTATCTATTATTATTTTCATACAATCAACTCCTTAACGAGGTGCCCCACAAACGCTACATGGTACATAGCCCGCTTTTGCATTATCCAAACTTATAGGTATTTTACTTTTCTTTAAGTATCTACACCCATCACTGTGATACTTTTCACCTGATTCAGTAATATATACTGTAATACTCTTATTTTGATTTGTTATTGCTTTTTTCTCAGGGGATGGATTAACCACGGGGGGTACAACTATGATTGATGATGCTTTATTGACTACATTAGTTGACGAACTAATTGTCTTATTATCAGATGCTCCAGTGCCATTATAAGCGTAACTTCCTGGTTTAACATTAAAAGTTATATCCTTACCATCACTAGTTGCAATAATTGTTCCGGATTCATCAGTTCTGTACACAGAAATATTCTTTGCCTTAAGTCTATCCATACTTACCTTATGTGGATGACCATAACTATTATTTACTCCAACACTTACAACTGCATATTTGGGACTAACTTTATCTAAAAACTCTTGTGTTGTTGAACTATCACTGCCATGATGGCCTATTTTAAGCACATCTGATTTAAGGTCAAACCCTTTTGATAGCATTTCTTTTTCCGATATATCTTCTCCATCTCCAGTAAATAAGAATGAACTACTCCCAAAGTTTACTTTAATAACTATAGACTCATTATTAATATCTTCATAATCACTTCCATTAGGGGCTAATATAGTACATGTAGCCTCGCCTAACTTAAAACTTTCTCCTGGAGTTGGCGCTGTAGCTTTTAGTCCTTTATTTTTAATTGCATTAATTACATCTTCAAAGGTTTTGGTTGTTGCTGCTCTTTTAGGCATGTATATTTTGCCTACTTGAAAACTGTTTATTACGTAATCTAATCCACCTATATGATCCTCATGAGGATGTGTTCCTACTATGAAATTTAATTTACTAATCCCTTGCTCCGTTATATATTTTTTAATTAGAGTACCATCAGGGTTATTTCCTGCATCTATTAACATAGAGTTTGATCCTTGTTGCACTAAAATACTATCTGCTTGGCCAACATCTATGTAATGTACGTTTAACCCCTCTTTAGCATAGAATTTCACCTTTGCATCTGCATCCAATTTAATTTCAGAATCAGTCTTTTCTTTTGTATCTGATTCTTTTTTAATCTCTATTGCAATTTTTTCTTTCTTTTGTGAAACTACTTTGTTAGATATAACTTGTGTTGTTGCACTTGCAGTTTTATTTTTAGATGCTGAGTCATCTAATTTTATACCCATGCTAAATATTATTATGCCCACTATGAGCATTAATACCGCTGTTTTATTTATATGTTTCCCAAAACTCGCAATAGCAAATATTATAATTGGAATAGATGCCACTATTAAAAATGAAAAAATCCCATCTATTAATATGAACAAACAAAATAGATAGTATATTATTGCAACTATTCTTTTCCATTTTTTATTTGTTCTAAAACCCGGTATATATTTCAAAATATCTTTCATTAATTTTATTCCCCTTTTTAGTCTTAATAATACAAATAAGATAAATATATTTAACTTTGTTTGCATTTCAACTTCATAGAAATAGCAATGAAAAATAGGCTTGTCCAATTTCTACTAGTAATTTTAATAATAATGCATTACAAACCAATTTACAACATATAATGCTAATTTCAGCCAAATCAAAGCAAAAACACCTTAGTGTATTTATAATTAATCAATACACTAAGGTGTTTTGCCATTATGAAACAATTTTATTAGAATATCTATTGTACTAATTTATTATCCTATAATATGTTAGTGATTTTTTTCATATATTTTGTTTCTTCTTCATCTTCAATTAGTTTTTTCGCTTTATCATTTTTCTTGTTATTATCAAATTTATCTTTTATACTTTTTTCTAGATGAAATAAGTATGACCAGTCTTCTTCATTTATATTTTTGGGTTTATCCATCTGTAATTTATTGCATTTTAAAATTCCATTAATCAATTGTACTTTTTCTTTATATTCTTCTCTCTTTTCGTCAATCTCAATTTTACCCTTTAAATCTAATACTATTATTTTAAAATCAATATCTTTAATCCAAGCTGGTTTTTCCTTTTTAATTAATTCTTTTGGATTATTAGTATAACAAAGTATTTTAAAGGCAAGTAATTCTAATCTATATGCTTCATGATTTAATTCATAAATTTTTTCGTCTTCCAAATATTCTAGCGGATGATTTTTTATAAATTCAATTGGAGACTTTATAGAATATAATTTGCCTAATAAATTTTGTAAATACAACTCTGTTAAAAAATTATAGTAATCCAGCCACTTATCTTCTGCCATCCCATTTTGTTTTTTTTCTTTTAGTAAATCCAGGATTTTATCTGTATTAAAACAATATTGACTAGCATTGTATTTTTTTAATAAAATAAATACATCAAAAATTTTATTTTGTATTATATTCCATATATCTTGCTTAATATTTTTAGGTTTATTCAAACCTAAAAGCACTGAAAAATCATTGTAATAATTTATTTCCAAAACTATTTTTTTGATTTGTTCCTCTAATATCTCTGTAGATTTTTTCAATATATAATCCCATTCATTGTTATTAATATAAGAAGGCTTATTATTATTCAAAAATTTATAGCATGTACTAAATTCAAGTTCTCTAATATTTCTAGGATTTTTGTTTTCTCCTACAAATTCATCTATAGCGATTTTGCGAATATTTAACCATTTTTTTCTTGATACATAAATAGGCTTTCTTTTTTCTAATATTTTCTTACTTTCATAATATGCCTTACGTTCTAAATCATTAATTAACATATTTTTTAAGAAACTATTAAAATACTTCATCTTATCCACCTCGTATATAATTATTTTTTATCCGTTTTTATATATCTGTTTTTATATATCCATTTTATACATATCCATATTATATCATAATTTACATAATATTTTATAATTATGAAAAATTTGGTTAACTAATTTTTCAATTTTCTTAAATAAACTTGATGTTTTTATAAACAAAAAACAAAAGTAGTAGTTCTCCTACTAATATGATGTAAATATTACATTAGAGCAATCTTTCATAGAGCCCCCTATATTACCATCCTTTTTGCAACAAAAAAGAAGCTCATCTCTAAGCTTCCCTATTATTCTACGGGTAATCTTACCCTTAGCTACTTACCCTCAATCCTTTTCATACCTTTCTCAATTTCTTGGTTTATTTTATCAGCTTGTATTTGAGTAATTACACGATTTTCTACTAATGTACCTAATCTATTAATACTACCTTTAACTTGCGACACATTTTTTGTTGCCTCTTCCATTACTTTATCTGACTGGGTTTGTGTTATTGTCTTAGCCGTAACTAGTCCTTTAAGAGTGTCAGAATAAATTGTTTTTGTTGCTGTTGGAAGGATAGCTTTTTTAGTAGTATTAGTCGGCGACTTCATGGAATTACAAGCAGTAAATAGCAGAATAGATATACTAATTATTATAAATGTTGAAGCAATTTTTACATTCTTCATTTTTTACACCATCCTAAGATTATTTGTTCTTTATATTATTAGAATAATTGAATAAAAATATACTATTTTACTACTATATAAATTCATCTTATATTTACCTGTAAAATAAAAAACCACCTCCAATAACGATACATTGTGTATCTATTGTGGAAAGTGGTTAAATTTAGTATATAATTGTCTTAAATTTTCTACGGTAACATGCATGTCATTATACACACATCTAAATCTGATGATCACCTGCAAACCATCTATCCCTCAAATTCCTCAGGGTACTCTGCATTGTGATAAACGTCCTGCACGTCATCATCATCTTCAAGTGCATCTATAAGTCTTTGCACTTTACCGGCGCCTTCCAGGCTAATAGGCATCATGTTATCTGGTATCATTGTAATCTCTGCAGAAGCAAATTCAAAACCCGCTGTTTCTAACACTTCTCTTACTTCTGCGAAATTTTCTACAGCTGTAATTATTTCAAACATTTCCTTTTCCGCATTAAAATCTTCTGCACCCGCCTCTAATGCTACCATCATGATCTCATCTTCATCCATAGTTTCATTTCTTTCTATGATGATTTGTCCTTTTTTAGCAAACATCCAGCTTACGCATCCAGCCGCTCCCATGTTTCCACCATGTCTATCAAAAGCATGCCTTACAGTTGCCACACTTCTATTTTTCTTGTCCGTTAGCGTATTAACTACTATAGCAACGCCTTCTGCTCCATAGCCTTCATAAACTATTTCTTCATAGTTTACGCCTTCGAGCTCTCCAGCACCTTTTTTAATTGCTCTAGTTATTGTCTCTAGAGACATATTATTAGATTTAGCTTTTGCAACTACATCTCTAAGATGAGCATTAATGTCTAAATTAGACCCACCATTTTTAGCTGCCATTATTATTTCTTTACCTAATTTTGTGAATACCTTACCTCTTATAACATCAATCTTACCTTTTTTCTGTTGTATGTTATGCCATTTTGAATGTCCTGACATTTGATATCCCCCCCAACTAACTATTTTTCATATGAAATATTCTAACCTTCTCTAATAAATACCAATATTTCTATCAATTGGTTTTAAATACATTACATTCCCATTATATCATAGAAATAAAGCATTTTTCAAATAAAAAAGCACAAATCGGCAATACATTTTAAATATGTTAAATCATCTCCTGCGGAGCTGAAATATTGTTAAAGGATAGTGTTTATAATTTCACTATCATATAATCTATGTTCTAATTTAAAGTACATTTTTGGATCTTCTTCATAAAACAGAGCTTTTCCTGAAGTAACCTGGGTTATTTCTGCCCTTAATTTTTCTAGATTACTAAACTTGCAAAGTATTTTAATCCTCACTTTGTCAGTATACTCTACGTTCTCTATATAAAAATTTTCTTTAGCACAGACATGTTGTAGCTTCCCTAGTAAATCGTATTCAATTAGAATATCTATTGAAATACCTTCAACCTTTTCCACTACCCCTGCCTCTTTAATAGCTAGTGATGCACCTTTCGAATATGCTCTTGCAAGGCCTCCAGTGCCTAGAAGAATTCCTCCAAAATATCTGGTAACCACCACCGCTACATCTGTAATATTACTTTTTTTCAAAACTTCTAGCATAGGAATTCCTCCCGTACCTTGAGGCTCTCCATCGTCACTATACCTTTGTATCCCTCTATTTTCGCCAATTGTATAGGCATAAACATTGTGTCTTGCTTGTTTGTGTTTATTTTTAACCGCTTGGATAAATTCCTTAGCCTCATCTTCGCTTTCAACTCTTTTTCCATGTCCAATAAAAATGGACTTTTTCTCTTTAAATTCAGCGATTGATTCATCTTTTATTGTAAAGTAACCCATTTCATTTCTCCTAACTATTACTAAATATTCCAAATAAAAATTTAAGATCCCACTCTAATTTCTATTTATATTTGCTCCATTAGCAACAAAAACCTCTCAGCAGCATCAATTATGTATTTTTTTTCTGTGTTGTCATATATGTATTTTATTTTTGTAATAGCTTTTTCACTTTTTATTTTACCTAGAGATTTTATTGCATAGCTTATTACTTGTGGATTCTCATCCTCTAAGGCTCTAAGTAATGCTCCTTCAGCTCTTGCATCTCCCACTTTACCCATAGCTGAAACTGCCATTCTGCGTACATTTAAGAATTTATGCACGGAAGCTTTGATTAAAATGTTTAAACAAGATTTTTCTTTTAATTCTCCTAATATCCAAACTGCGACTTCTTTATCTTTAGGGTGCATCTCCACATAACTCGTTTTTATTAGCTGCGTTAATTTATTTTTATTATCCTCTTCCAATGAATTTAAGAAATAAATTTTATCCTCTTTTCCTGCTTTAGCAATACTCTTAAAAAGCTCATCAGTATCATTGCTATGCACTAAAAATCTATATTTTATTTTACCATCTATAATGTGTTTTTGCACAATGGCATTATCCAAGTTTCTAATTTTACATATGGCTTCCATAGTTTTCCCTTCCAAAAACAAGAAATAAGATATCTCTTCGTTAGAATATTTACTAATGCACAACCAATCAATGTCCACTAATCCCTTTTTCAAAAGCTCCTCTCCTTACCTTGTAGCCATTTTTTCTACTTTCCACTTAGTATCTCTGAAATAATATTAATTCCTTCTTCTATTTCTGGTTTTCTTATTTCTGAAAAACTTAATCTAAAGTAATCATTACCTTCTTTAGCATTTTTATAAAATAAAACCCCTGGTGTTATTAAAACTTTTCTATTCTTACACAAATAAAACAATTCCATGGAATTAATCTTCAAACCAGTAGCTACCTTAAAATAAAAATGAATTCCCCCTCCAGGGGTATAACAACTAGCCTTTTCACCCATGTTTTTTTCTATACAGGTTATCATAAAGTTATATTTGTCCTTATAAGCCATATTTAGACGACTTATATGTTCTTTCCAAAGATCCTTATTTATATATAAATCTAAAGCACGTTGCATAAGACTTGAAGTTGATATATCTGTGTTAATTTTGGAATTTTGAATATGCTCCTTGCATTTCTCTGGTGATATCATGTATCCGAGCCTTATTCCTGGTAGAAATATCTTTGAAAAACTCTTTATATAGATAACTCTATCAAATATGTCTAAGCTCTTAAAACTGTTATATTGCTTTTGGTCATATATTAGTTCAGATAAATAATCGTCTTCAACGATATAAAAATTATATAGCTCTGCGAGTTCTAATATCCTTAGCTTCTTCTCCAAACTATAGGTGGCCCCTGTAGGATTTTGAAAATAACTCATGGCATAAAAACATTTTATCCTATTCTTTTTCAGTATCTCTTCAAATTGGAGTAAATTCACGCCATCCTCTAACATATCAACTTCAAATATATTTGCCCTTCTCCATTTAAAGACCGTTAGTGCCCCACCATAGGTCGGCTTTTCTACAACAACGTTATCATGAACATTTATTATAGATTTTGAAACTATATCAATACCCTGTTGCGCACCTGAGAGAATCAATATATCTTCAGTGTTTACTTTATTATCCCAAAAAAAACTACTTATACTATTTCTAAGTCCCTCATACCCCAAAGATTCCTTGTAGGCAAAGGCTTCCGTGCCATCTCTATCTAATACCTCATTTAATACCTCTTTAAAGACTGTTACAGGGAAATATTCACTACTTGTAATTTCTCCTGTAAAATCTATATATTTTTTCAGGTCTTGACCAGAAATTTTTTTTAAGGTATTAGAATATTCCTTTTTAAACTTGCTGTTTGTATCTCTACGTTTAGCGTAAGTTCCGCTCCCCATCTTTTGATACGCATAGCCCTCAGCTTCAAGTTTTTTATAAGCACTAACTACGGTAACATCATTAACCACCAACAGTTTTGATAATTTCCTTATTGAGGGTAATTTCTCACCGTCGTCAACCATATTTTCATCAATCATTTTTTTTATATGCTTTGATATCTCTATATACTTAGGAATTTCGGAGATAAATTTAATTTCATACTTATGCATATCTCCACCTATCTATCCCGAAGGTATTAAACAAAGTAAACATTTTGATTAAATAAGATTTTATCATTGTTTATCTTAAAATCCCTAATTTCCTTTTTAATAATATTTCTTTCCCATAGTTTATTAAGCAATTCTTCCATTTCTATATCAAAATCCTTAAACAAATCCTCCGTCATAATTTCCTCAGCACTTAAAAACTTATCTTTTTCTCTCATATAGTTTAAAAGCAGGCTACAATTACTCTTAATACTTGAGTTTATGCTTTGTTCTAAAAATGTCATAGTTTCTTGAATTGTCTCCACTGTATTTGATTTTTCAAAAAACAATTTATCAACGCAAAGTTTAAAGTCTTCATTTAAATTAAGCGCCATAGTCATTACATCCTTACTAATCATATATCCCGACGAGTTGACAAATAATCTTGAATACTTCTCTATACATCTTATCGCAGTACTATATGCCGTATATATACCACCACTTGATAAATATTTTTTACATACGCCAATATCTTTTAAGAGTTTTCCTAGGAAACACATTCCCCACCGCTCTCTATCTACATCCGGGAAAAATCTACCACCGTCGTACCTTACTGTTATATCCATATCTTTTGAGAATATAAGTCTTGAGGATGAGAAAATTCTATGTATATATCCGCCCTTTAGATTATCAGAATAAAGTTGTATGAATTTTTCCTTACCCATGAGTTTAATATGAATAGGAACATCCTTCTCTTGTGCATATATGTCCCTAATCTCACTGAATTTCTCCTTGACAATTACGAAAATATCAATATCTGATTCTTCCCACAAATCGCCTGTTACCATACTTCCAAAAACCATTACTGATAAAACAGATTCGTCCATTTTTATTCTATCTACTACACTATTAAAAGCTTTTTGATATTGCAAAATAGTTTTTATCATTTCCTTGCCTCCCCCAAGTTTTTATGTGCCTTATTATTTTAAAATATGTTTAGGTGTCTTAAAAATCAAATTCCTAAATGAATATTTTATTAACTTTAATTCTCTCATAAAAATCACAATTACTGCACTGATATATATGAATACAAAATTGATCTTTGTCATCAATCTCCATATTAGCAGTATAATCATCATAAAATTCTTGTATTATTCCTTTATCGTTCATTATAGCACTACATTTTTCACAATTACAAATATTCCTTTCTAAATTATTGCAAACTGGACATATTTTTTTCATGATATTACCTCCTAATTCATTATCATATCTATTTTTACCAGTTTTTATTATAATAATCTTAATATAAAAAAGAAAAGCCTATGATTTTCTAATAAAAAAATAAAGAGAAACAAGTTTAATACTAATAACCCTGTTCTCCTTATCATTATGAAAATTATTTACAATCGTGTTTTGATAATTTCAGCATGTTATCAACTTTACATCTCAATACTTTAATTAAATCTTCAGAAATATCATTAACATCTTCAGCTAAGCCTATAGCATTTTTTATTTCTGAACTGCGTCCAAAATTTGTATTTGACATATTACTTGCAGCAGTTGAAAAATTAATAGATGCAAGGCCTAAAGTATATAGAGTGTCTATTAATGGTCTTACGTCATTTTCAAAATACGCACTTGCTTTAAAATTTAGTTGCAATCTATCTAATTCGAATCTTAAAACATTTATATTTACAACCTTATCTGCTAATGATTTAACATCAAAATTATTGGATGTGTCACAGGTATCAAATTGACCATCATTGGGTACCTTATTTTGTTCATTAATATCATCTATAATTTTTTTAATTAGGTTATTGACATTATACTGATTTATTTTTTTGTTTTTTCTCTTTTCATTATCTGGATTTGACCTTTCTTCTCCCATATCTACTCCTAAGTTCTTTGATAAATGCTACGGGTCTAATATTAAATTATATAAGATGCCCATTGAATTTATTACACTTATGAAGAATTTTTTTATAAAAAAGAAGTTTCAACTACACTAAAATATATTTTTCACACTTATTATAAACTTCGTCGTCCCCTTGTACTGACATAAGGGTTCCTTCTTCCATATACTCTTCTGAATCAACCTTTGATCCTCTATGCAAATATGCCACTATTGCCTGATCAGTATATGGAATAAGCACCTTAAATTTTTTAAGATTATATGGAAGATCTTTACAAATTTCTTTTAGAAGTTCCTCCAAATTTGTACCATCTTTAGCTGATATTTCAATTGATTTCAAATTTTTATATTTTTCTCTGATTTTTAAAATATTTTCTTGTGATGCTTTGTCAATTTTATTCAACACCAATATTGTTGGCTTATCAATTGCGCTTAATTCTCTTAGGACCCCATCTACAGCCTCTATTTGTAGAACTGCGTTTTCAGATGATGCATCTACCACGTGCAGCAACAAATCTGAATATACCACTTCTTCAAGGGTTGATTTAAATGCCTCTACTAAGTCATGGGGAAGTTTCCTTATAAAACCTACTGTGTCAGTTACTGCTGCCACTCTATTATCAGGCAATAGTAGTGCTCTTGTTGTTACGTCTAGAGTTGCGAAAAGCATATCTGCTTCAAACACTTTTTCTTTTTGCACAATACTTTTTAACGCTGCTACATCGCATAATGCATTTCTAAGTGTTGATTTTCCAGAATTAGTGTATCCAACTAAAGATACTTTTGAAATGCTATCGCGACTTCTCTTTTCTCTTTGCACATTTCTAGTATTTCTTATTTTTTCGAGTTCTTTATTTAATTCATAAATACCTTCTCTTATTCGCCTTTTATCTATTTCTAATTTCTTCTCTCCAGGTCCTCTTGTTCCAATTCCCGCACCTGTTCTTGAAAGTATAGTTCCAAGTCCTGTTAAACGTGGTAATCTATATTTTAATTGTGCAAGTTCAACTTGAATTTTTGCTTCCCTAGTTCTTGCTCTTCGTGCAAATATTTCTAGTATTAGTGTAGTTCTGTCTATAACTTTACATCCAAGTACTTCTTCCAAATTTCTAACTTGAGAGCCTGATAATTCATCATCAAAGATAACTATATTCGCTCTTATTGCTTGCCTAAGACCAGCTACCTCCTCTGCTTTACCTCTACCTATATATAAAGCCGAATCTATTTTATGTCTATTCTGAAGTACTGTATCTATAGTTTCTACATTACAGGCTTTTGCAAGTTCTGCAAGTTCTACTAAATCATCCTCACTTTCTATTCCTACTAAAATAGCTCGTTCTGCATCATCCTCAACAATTTCATTTGTTTTCATTAATTTTTCAATATATCTAATTTTGCCTAAAATATCATATTCCATTACTTCATTTATGTTGATTGGTCCTATTTCTTCTTCTATTAAAATGCTCTTTTCTATTCCACAAAAACCTATGTTATACTTTAAATTCTCTTTTTCTCCTATACCAATAGCTACTATACAATCTAACTTTAATTTTGTTAAAGCTGACATATCCAGCGCAGATAATCTAGAATTACCATTTGGGTGAGTGTGTACTACTTTAACCCCCGATAATCGACCTTCTCTTATATCGATTATCGGCAATTCCACTGTACTACTATCACCAATTGCCATACTAATTATTTTACCTTTTCTATCAATTGCAGCGCTAATTTCTCTATCCAAATCTTTTGTTACCTCGACTAGTATGTCTACCAGTTCTTCAGATAAAATACAATCTTTGGAAACCCTTATATCACAAGCATTTTCCAATTTATTTAAAATTGAATTTTTAACTCCACCAATATTTCCATATATCAACGTAAATCACTCCATTCTAATAATATTTAACCACTATCCTTATACTTATACTTGACAACTTTCATATAATTTTATACCATTAGAGCATTATTGTAAATATATATAGAGGGTGGGATTAACATTGGATGATAAAAAAAGAAATATTCTTATAACTAAAGATCAAATTGATGAAAGAATAGAGCAACTTGGCGCTGAGATTTCGAAAGATTATTACGAAAAAAAATTGTATGTTCTTTCATTATTAAGAGGTAGCTTTATATATACTGCGGACCTTGTGCGTCAAATTACTGTGCCTACAAAAATAGGATTTATGACAACTTCAAGCTACGGTGATGATGAAGAGTCTTGCGGATCGATTAATGTTATAAATGATATTCCTGACAATATTGAAGGTTTTGATGTCTTAATAGTAGATGATATTGTTGATACTGGAATAACTATGGATTTCGTTGTGGCTCACGTTAGGTCTTTAGGTGCCACCAGCGTTAAATCTTGCGTTCTTTTAGATAAACCACTTAGAAGAAAAATTGATATAACACCTGATTACTGTTGTTTTGAAATTCCAGATCTTTTTGTAGTTGGGTATGGATTAAATTACGGAGATTACTATAGGAATATACCATACGTATTTAATTGGGAAGACTAATAACCTTCTATATCAGAGAAGTCCATATTAACGGCATTTCAGAAGGAAAGTCGTTAATATTGCATCTCCGCAGAAGATTATTTAATAACTCGCTTTTTCAATACTCCTTAAATACATATTGTTAGTTTATAAAAATAAAGTACGTTATTATTAATAGCGTACTTTATTTTTTATATTCTTATTAATCACTACCACCATTGCCCAGTTTAAAACCTGTACCATTTAAATCTAATTGAACTGCAGTATTAGGTGTTTTTCCCACTATAATAGTTTCAGCAATAGGCACTTCATTAGCTACTTCGATATCATTACTTTTTAAAGGAGCAATTACTTTAACGGTAGTTTTTACTTTAACATAAATTTTATGCCTTGTTTGATTTATACCTGCACTTTCAAACTCAGAAGAATATTTAGTTTCTACATGGCCTATAGGCTGCATTTTTATTGTTACTTTAGGGCCATAATAAGATAAAATACTATTTCTTGTTATATAACCTATTGGAATTTTCATACCAACCTCCCCCAATTTCATAAGTTCCTTTTGGGATTCTAAAGCAACATCACATGCTATTTTATTCATTTTTAGAGTATCCGCTTTTAGCATTACAATATTCCCCTGTGAATCTTTATCCACCCTTATAACCTGGTCGTAGTTAAATTGCTTGGAATATTCATTAATAATTGATCTATTTACAATCTCTGTAGCTTTTGCTCTCATTTCTGCATCCGCTACCGCCATTACTGTTGGCATTATGGTTTTATCAAAAATGTATATGAATATTGTAAAATTTATCATAATTATGGCTATAATTATTAATATCCTAACTTTAATTTTATTTTTGATATTTATTACCTCCATCTAAGGTTATATGCTATTATATGTAACTTTTTTACGGTAAAGAATTTAAATAACCAACTCAAACTCAATATTTTATATTAAGTCACATTCAAATAAATAATATGATTATATGGTATAATATTAAAAGCTACTTATAGTTAAACAAGATGGATTTTTAGAATGCGGAAAGCTACTTAATAAGTGTTTTCTGCTCCTGAGAAATGCAAGGAGGATACTTAATGGAAAAAGAAGAACCTAATAAAAAAGAAAAAAAAGAAACTGAGAAACATGTTTTTAGAACCCTTGTTTTTACTTTTCTAATTATAGCCTTAATAAGCAGTGTAGTTATTGGAGGAGCAGTTCTAGCTATGATTAAGACAGCTCCTATCTTAGATATTAATGAATTTTTAAAATTGGATGAGATTACAATATTATTAGACGATGCTGGAAAGACTATGGATGAATATGTTATTTCACAAAGAAGAATTAATGTACCTATTAATAAAGTTCCGGTCATCCTTCAGGATTCATTTATAAGTATTGAAGATGTTAGATTTGAAACACACCCAGGTGTTGACTTAAAAAGACTTGGTGGTGCTATTTTAAATGATATAAAGATAAAAATAGCTGGTAGCGGTCAAAGTCTCCAGGGCGCTTCAACTATAACTCAACAATTAGTTAAATATAGAGTGTTTTTAGAAGATTCTATGGAAAACAGAACCTCTATTAAGAGAAAAGTTCAAGAAATGTCTTTATCCTTACAAATAGAAAAAGTTTTGACCAAGTCTCAAATTTTAGAGACTTATATGAACACTATTTTTCTAGGAGGAAATGCTCATGGTGTAGAAGCAGCCTCTCATCAATATTTTAACAAATCTATTCAAGATTTGACCTTAAAACAATGCGCTTTTCTTGCTAGCGCTGCACAAAACCCTAGTGTTTCATATAATTTGGCATCTAAATCAAATAAAAATAAAGAAGCTTTTGATTCAAATAGAACAAAAGCCGTTCTTGATAATATGTACAATAGTGGCAAAATCAGCAAAGAACAATTTGATTCAGCTATGGCTGAAGATTTAAAATTTAGTTTTTCACAAAAAGATGCAAACAAAATGAACTATGAGTACTTCTCAAGACCTGTACTCCTACAGGTTGCTGAGGATTTAATGAAACAAAATAATATCAGTAAGAAAGAAGCATATTCAATGCTTATGTACGATGGTGTAAAAATTTATACAACCATGAATAGAGATATGCAAAATGCATCACAGAAACTAATTGATGATCCTATGAAATCAATGCAAGCAGGCCTCCAAGCAGCCTGTGTTATCACAGATTATCATACAGGTGAAGTTAAAACTATTATAGGTGGACGTGGTGACCAAGTTCCTATGTCTTATAACAGAGGTGCGTCGAATGACTACTTAAAGGCTCCTGGATCAAGCATTAAGCCGCTAACCGTATATGGTCCAGCTATCGATTCAAAAATAGCTACAGCTTCTACTATTATTGAAGATTCACCTATACCTGAAGACATTGGCAAGAAATATTCTGCTCCAGGTGCACCTCCTTATAATCCTAGAAATTCCCCGCTTGGATATAAGGGATATTTACCTCTTAGAGATTGCTTAAAATATTCTGTTAATGTAGCCGCTGTAAAAATTGAGGATATGATTGGTCTTAAGACTGGCGTTTCTTATGGCGAAAAGTTTGGGTTGCAGTTAGATGACCAAGATAAGAATAGTATATCTGCTATGGCCCTTGGACAATTAGATGGTGGTACTTATAAGGGCACTAATCCCCTCACTATGTCAGCGGCATATGGTGTTTTTGGTAACAATGGGCTACGTACAACTCCCAGATTATACACTAAAGTAGTCGATAGATCTGGTAAAGTATTGCTTGAAACAAAACTTGAAATAAAACCTGTTTTATCTCCTCAAAGTGCATACATTATGTATGATTTATTAAAAGGCCCTGTAGGTCCTGGTGGTACTGGAACAAATGCTGTTTTTGGCGACATGCCAGTCAGAGGTAAAACTGGTACTTCTTCCGATTCTAAGAATCTGTGGTTTGTTGGTTTAACTCCATATTACTCTACAGCTGTTTGGATTGGAACAGATAAGGGAGATGAACTTGAAAATATTGGAAGTAATGATGCCGCTTTACTATGGGGAAATATTATGAAAAAAGCCCATACGTCTCTTCCAGTGAAAAACTTAGAAATGCCTTCTGGTATATCTCCCTATTCCGTATCAAAAGATTCAGGTGATATACCTACTGATTTAACTTATGCAGACCCAAGAGGAAATAGAGTTTACTCGGAACTATTTATTGATGGAACTCAACCTACATCCCTTGATAGCATACATGTTTTAGCTAAGGTTATCAAAGACCCAAGTGGTAAATATGTTCTTGCATCAGAATTCACGCCACCTGGCAAAATTGAAACAAAAGTTTTTATAAAGAGAAATTATATACCTAATGCATTTCTAGAGGACTCTGCTTTTGTATTGCCAACAGCAATTGACACCTTTTCAAATAATAGTATATCCCCCCCAGTTGTCACTCCTAAATCTAGCACTCCTAAAACTAAAGGTAAGTATTTTACTAAACCTTAACACATAAATAAAAAACTACTATCAAATATTTGATAGTAGTTTTTTATTACCCTTTAGTTTTAGGATTGAATAACAACGCCATAATATATCCGAAGAAAATTGCAGCGGTAATACCGCCCGCAGTACCCTTTATACCTCCTGTAAATGCTCCTATAATACCAACTTCATCTACTTCCTTCATTACACTTTTAGCTAAACTACACCCAAACCCAGGAAGAGGTATACTTCCACCTGCTTTTCCATATTTTATCACCACATCATATATATTTAATGCACCTAATATTACACCAGCAGTTACAAATAAAACTAGTATTCTAGCTGGAGTTAATTTAGTAGTGTCCATAAGTATTTGACCTATTATACAAATTACCCCTCCAACTATAAAAGACATAATATAATTATTCATTTATTCACCCCCAAACTCTATTGAAACAGCATGAGCAATTCCTGGTATTGTTTCTCCTTGAAGCGGTGAAGTTGAACTTAAAAGTGCACCTGTGGAAACTAGTAGTATTCTTTTAAATTTTCCCTTTAGCATATTTTTTAGTAAGTACCCTGTTGCAACCACTGCAGAACATCCACAACCACTACCACCCGCATTAGTTCCTTGTGTCTGTGCATCGAAAATTTCCTCACCACAGTCAATGTAATGACCCTTCATATCGTACTTATATTCTAGTAGTAGTTTTTCTGTAAATTCTCTTCCTATAATGCCCAAATCTCCAGTAGCTATAATATCATAATCCGAAGGCTTTCGACCCGTGTCCATAAAATGTTGTTTAATAGTGTCTACAGCCGCTGGTGCCATTGCAACTCCCATATTATTCACATCAATTATTCCATAATCTTTGACCTTTCCAGTTGTAACATGAGTAACATATGGAAATTTACCTTTTTTACCTAAAATCATTGCTCCTGCACCTGTAACTGTCCATTGAGCTGTTGGAGCTCTCTGACTACCCATTTCCAGTGGCAATCTAAATTGCCTTTCAGCTGATGAGAAATGTGATGAAGTAGCTGCTACAACATAATTAGCCAGCCCACCCTCCATTATCATTGAGGCAACGCTTAGGGACTCTGCCATAGTTGAGCAAGCTCCATAAAGCCCCAGGAATGGTATATTCAAATCTCTAGCTGCAAAACATGAAGAAGATAACTGATTTAATAAATCACCTGCTAGTAGATAATTTATATCAACTTCTTTTAGTTTTGCTTTTTTTATGCCCTCTGATATAGCAGTATATAATAAACTAGTTTCAGCCTTTTCAAAACTTTCAGTTCCATTAAGATCATCTTCTAAAATTCGGTCAAAATACTCTTTTAATGGTCCCTGACCTTCCTTAGGCCCAACTATATTATATGTACTGATAATTCTAGGTTTACTTTCGATTTCTACTGTTTGAAGACCAATTCTTCTACCCATTTTAAATCACCACCTTAAAAAATAATATAAAATTCCTACAATTACAGATGAACCTATTCCATATACTAAAACGGGTCCTGCAATAGTAAACATTTTAGCTGCAACACCAAAAACAAAACCCTCTTTTTTAAATTCCATTGCTGGTGAAACGATTGAATTTGCAAACCCTGTGATTGGTACAACCGAACCTGCTCCTGCAAAATCACCTAGCTTATCATATACCCCTATGCCAGTAAGCACAGCTCCCAGAAAAACCATAACTATAGAAACATATGTCCCTACCTCATCTTTAGGAATACCAATTCCAGAAAAAATGTCACTGATAAATTGTCCTATTACACATATTAAGCCTCCAACCCAAAAAGCATTAAAGCAATGCAATCCTAAATTAGGTTTAGGGATGTTATTAGAATTAAGTTTATCAAATTTTTTTCGAATAGTTTTTTCTTCCACTTTCATGAAATGTCCTCCTTGTCGCTTTTAATAGTCACTATTAATCATTTATTATGTTGTATTATGCAAATATAATATGTTAATTCTTTATGTTAGTATTTACATTAATATTATTTTTAGTCAAAAAAATAAGACGAATTTATAGATAAGGAACTTCAAAATTTAAAATTGAAGTTCCTTATTTATATCTCATCTTATACACTCACTTTTATTAGCTCAACTTTTCCCTCATTATTTTTAAAACTTTTTTTTCTATTCTCGATACTTGTACCTGGCTAATTCCCATCATTTTTGCAACTTGAATTTGTGTATTATCTTTAAAATATCTGAGCATAATTATTTGCCTTGATTTTGCATCAAGTTTTCTAAGTGCTTCTTTAAGGGAAATCTTATCTAAAACCTGATTATCTTCTTCGTATTTTTCACTTAATTTATCTATTAATAGTACTGGGGCACCATCATCTTGGTGTATTGTATCAAATAAATACAGCATATTGCTAGCAGACTCTAATGCATATACTATATCCTCTTTTTCAATTTTTGAAAAAACCGATAGTTCGTCAATAGTAGGCTCCCTACCCAATTGTTTGGTTAGAGTATCTTTATCATAATGTAATTGTCTTGCAGTAATCTTAACGCTTCTACTTACTTTTATAATTCCATCATCTCTAAGAAATCTTTTGATTTCACCCATTATCATAGGTACAGCATATGTAGAAAATTTCACATTATACTTAGTATCAAAATTATTAATTGCCTTTACTAAGCCAATACATCCAATTTGAAATATATCATCATATTCATATCCCCTATTAAGAAATTTTTTACTTATTGATGAAACTAATGGTAAATTCATTTCCACCAACGCATCTAATGCACCCGGTTCTTTATTTCTAGCCAATTGAATAAGTTGCATATTATCTTCATAAGTATAGTTTTCTTTTCTTACTATTTTTTGATCCATAATATTCCACCTAACCTAAAGGATTAAATATTTTTTTCATTATTATACTTGTTCCCCTACCTTTATCAGACTTTACTTCTAAACTGTCCATAAAAGTCTCCATTACAGTAAAACCCATACCTGACCTCTCTAAATCTGGGCGGGAAGTGTATAATGGTTGCCTAGCGAGTTCTAAATTGTCAATTCCTTTTCCTACATCTTCTATTATCACGGTTAGTTCGGTTCCATTAATAATAGCTTCTATATTAATCATTTCCTCTTCATTATCATATCCATGAATAATTGCATTAGTAACTGCTTCTGATACCGCTGTTTTAACATCGGTAATTTCTTCAATTGTAGGATCTAATTGTGAAGCGAATGCTGCTACTGCTACTCTTGCAAAACTTTCATTCTGCGATTTACTTAAAAATTCAATTTTAATTCTATTGTAACACATACTAATCCCCCCACTAAATGTTGTTTACAGCTTGTTCAACGTCATCATATGACATAATAATCTTAAACATTCCTGACAATTCGAATACTCTTTTTACTGAAGATTTAATATTAGTTACGCATACTTTCCCATTTCTCATATGTAACTTTTTGTATCTTCCAATGACCACACCAATACCGGAGCTGTCCATGAACGTCACATCTTTGAAATCCATAATTAATTTATTGTAACTATCTCGTTCTAAACGATCATCTATAATGTTCCTTACTTCTTCAGCACTATGATGGTCTAGTTCTCCAAACATGTAAACTATCAATTTGTCCTCGCTATTTTCAAAATTTAAATGCATTTTCTTCCCCCCAAATCATTTTAAATTAAAACATTTTTTCAATATTATCTAAATAATGTACCTTTATTCTATATTCTATAACTTACATGATTTTCCTTCTTTTTTTATGTAATATTTTTTCATTTTTTTGTGTTATATCCATTTTCATTAGATACTACAGTAAAATATGAAAATAAAAAGAAGCAGGATGACTAAATACAAAGTCACTGCTTCTTTTTACTATAACTTTAGCTTTTATTATTTATTTTACTAAAACTTACAGTTAAATCTTTTTTCCCATTCCTTAATAAGTGAAGGTCTAAAGTCTGGATGAGCAATATTTATGAGCGACCTCGCTCTATCTCTTAATGTTTTACCTTTTAGCTCCGCAATACCATATTCAGTAATTACGTATTGTATTTCGTTTCTCAAAGTTGTAACCGCTGCTCCTTCATCAAGCAAAGGCGTAATTCTTGAAATCTTTCCTTTGCTTGCTGTAGAAGGCATTGCAATGATAGATATACCGTCCTTTGCCATACTTGCACCTCTAATAAAGTCAACCTGTCCACCTGTCCCACTAAACTGAGTTAATCCAATAGTTTCTGCATTTACCTGTCCCATTAAATCTACTTGAATAGCAGAATTTATACAAACCATTTTACTGTTTTTTGCAATTATAGCCGGATCATTTACATAATCTACAGAATACATTTCAACCATTGGATTATTATCAACAAAATCATAAAGTCTTTTAGTTCCCATAAGGAAAGTTACTACTATTTTCCCTGGATGAAGTGTCTTAGCGTTATTTGTTATAACTCCCGTTTCAACAAGTTCAACTACTCCGTCTGAAATCATTTCCGAATGTATACCTAAGTCTTTTTTATCCTTTAAAAACAAAAGTACTGCATCCGGAATAGCCCCTATTCCAAGTTGAAGTGTGGAACCATCCTCAACTAAAGAAGCACAATGCTCTCCAATAGCTTTCTCAATATCTCCAATTTTAGGAGGATTAAGCTCTATTATTTGATGACTTACTTCTACAATATAATCAATATCAGAAATATGTATAAAAGAGTCTCCCATAGTTCTTGGCATTTTATTATTTACTTCTGCAATTACCATTTTTGCACATTCCGTTGCAGTCTTAGTATAATCAACAGATACACCAAAACTACAATAACCGTGCTCATCTGGTGCTGAAACTTGAACAATTGCCACATCTACTGGTAGATAACCCTTCTTAAATAGCTCAGGTATCTTAGAAAAAAAACAAGGTGTAAAGTCTGCTCTTCCATCTCTAATAGCCTCTCTTGTAGGAGCACCTGCAAATAAAGCATTGTGCTTGAAATGTTTTTCCATTCCAGTGTTAGTATACTCGGCTTTTCCCATAGGAACCATGTGTGCAATTTCAACATTTTCATAAGCCTTACAATTAGCTACCATCGCAGCTATACTCTCTGTTGGCTCTCCACAAGCATGTCCTGTCACTACCCTGTTTCCAGACTTTATTTTCCCAGCCGCTTGCTGCGCCGTAATCACCTTTGATTTATAAATCTCTTCTAAGTTCATACCAATCACTCTCCTAAATTATAAATTTTTTTTTTACTATATATTAAATATTTTAATATCATAGTTTCATTTCCAAGGAAACGTTGTCATAAATAAGATTATAATATTTCTTAAAATTTGTATTAGCACATTTTTGCTAGCATTTCAACAGATTATTGTGATTTTTTTCACAAATGTTAGAAAGTAAATTTACAGAAATTTATAAACTCCTGCATAATATATATACTAATAATTATTGTTCTTCTTCCTGCATTTCTTCAACTTGTTCATTTTCACATCATACTAATTGGCTTCTCTTTCCACTTATTGTTCTTTTAGTATACACTAATTCTCTTAACTTGTATACCTAAATAAAGTTCTTCTATTATATATATAACCATATTTTCCATGTATTTATTAAAGTCATTGCTTTGAAAATTCATAAATCTTATTAGCCTTTTTATTTTGTACAAAACTTAACAAAATAAAAAAGGTACTAAGACATGAAAATAAATAGAAGCAGGATAATTAAGTGTAAAATCACCTCGCTTCTATTCCTTTTATTCAAAGTCTTTCTCTTGCTTATGCCTCCATCTCTTCATTTTCAAACAGCATAACATCAAATTTTGGTTTATTTCCTGATTGAATGATTATACAAAGTACAATGCCTGCTGCTAATCCCCAAGCTGCCCCTCTTGTTGCAACTACAGCAGCCATAACACCTGCAATACCTAGGTCATTTGCTGTACGTGACTTCAAAACTCCTACCCTTATTGAAACATACCCTTGTATTAGCATTGTAGATGCTAGTGCAATTCCTAAGATAGGTTTGCATAGGGAAACTATTGGTAAGAGTAAATATCCAGTAAGCGTACCGAATCTAAAGGAACCCGCTCCACCAAATATCGACTCCATAGATTCCTTGCCATGCTTATATCTTTCACAAATAACAACTTGCATTGCTGCCCATAGTGGTCCACACATTGTAAGATCTGGTCCTATTACAGACATTAGCATGTTACGAAGACCAAATATTATGTGAGATCTATTCGAATTATAATCTATAAGTTCATCTGGACGATCCTTCTTACAGTCTCCTATTAACGCTTGAGATTGTATCATATCACCAAATAAAACTATATATGCAGAAATAACCATTGGTAGAGCATTAATAAACATTTTAACTGGAGGAAACCCTATATCTTTAGAAAAAAAGTCCATTGTGTCCATAAAACTCCAAAAGCTGGTTTTGTTATACCCCATTCTACCTTAGGCCAAGCTGTTTCCCCAACTATAGGCGCAAATATTATCGCAAGTGCTATAATAGGTAGTATGCCTAAATTAGATATTGCTTTTAAAATTTTGTTTTTATTGCTAATACTTTTAAAATGATTTGAAAATAAAAGGTAGAAACCTAACCCTACGCAAACAACAATAGAAATAGGAAATTGATCAAAACGAGCACCTTTTACAAATATAATATTTACAGCTGCAATACCAGCTCCAATTATAATTCCGGACTGCATAGCATTAGGAACAATGTGAACTATCTTCTTGCCAAGTCCTGTAGCACCTAAGAATAATGCTAAAGCTCCTAGACTCATTTCAAATGCTATTAATGCTTGTATTCTTTCAGGTCCTATGGCATAATCACTTACATAAAGAATGAGAAGTGGAATGGCTGGTGTAACCCACCCAGGCACAACTGGATCCCCTAAAAATACATGTGCACAATAAAATATACCATTTAACACAACAACCGCCATTGCTACTTCAAAAGGCATTCCTAAAAATTCCTGAAGCATTGGAATAGCTCCAAGACAGACCGCACACATCAATAATCCCTGAATATAATCTGCCATTTGAAACTTATAGTGAATTCCAGGTATTCTTATTTTAAAAGGACCTGCCGGTATATATGGTTGTTCTTTCACAAACTCTTTTTTAATAGACATAAGTTAACCTCCGATTTTATTTCTTACCACTTATTCTGCCATAATGACCTTTGATTTATAAATATCTTCTAAGTTCATACCTATTACTATCTTAAATTATATTTTTTTGTTTTGACTATATTATCTTATTTAATATATCCTTCACTTAGTGAGAAATCGTTACCAAAGCCACTGTCATTTTAATATGTCTGCATGCATTTTTCTTAGTATTTCAATGAATTATTGTGATAATTTTCACATATATTGGCAAAAAAATTTATAAATTCCTATAAAATACATATATCTTACTATTTAGTATATACTAAGTATCTTAACTTGTATACCTAAAAGAAATTCTGCAATCTCATATAAAAAAACGGGACCCAAGAACATGAAAATAAATAGAATCAAGATAATTAAATACAAAATCACCCTGCTTCTATTCATTAATTTATAGTAAAAATCTTTGGTATAATCAATAAGAATTATTTAGAGTATAACTGTAATAACTTCATCTACAGGCTTTCTACGAGGACTTTTATTTTCCTCTTCTAATGGTAATCCAATAGGAGTTAATGCCATTAATGAATACCCTTCTTTTTTAAAATTAAGCACTTCTCCAATTTCTTTTGCAGCATAATTGGGACCTGTCATCCAGCATGTGCCATAGCCAAGACTCGCTGCTGCAAGTAATAAGTTTTCCATTGCGGCCGATGCTCCCTGTATTCCTGGAGCAGTATTAAAAAGTTCTTGTATATCATCTGCGCTTTCATTAATGGCCTTAAATTCTTCAAATCCTGTTGGTTTATAATTTCCAGCATATACTAGAATTAAGCAAGGAGCATTCCTAAATGCAATGTGGTATTTTAAAGATTTAGTGAAAATTGCCTTAATATTTTCATCTACAATTTTAGATGCTATTTCTGAATTTTTATCTTCCACGACTTTTACAATTTCATTTATCTTTTCTTTATTTATAATTATTACAAAGTGCCAATTCTGAACATTTTTACCCGATGGAGCGTGAATAGCCGCTTTAATAATCTCCTCTAAATCAATCATAGGAATAACTTCGTCCTTAAATTTTCGTATACTGTGTCTTTTATAAATAAAATCTAAATTGGACATGCGATACCTCCTAATTTTATATTGTATATCATATACTATAAAGAGAGAGGTTTAACCCTCTCTCCTTATATTTTAATACAAATTCTTATAAATGTCTCTAATTTCATCTCTGCTTAAAGGAACATAATTATTAGCTAAAAGTCTTGCCTGACCTACAATAACGCTATCCGCAAAGCCTTCAATATCTTCTACCTTCATACCATAGTCTTTCAAAGGTTTTCTAGTTAATAATATATCAAGCACGCTGGCAAGTGCTGCAAATACATCATCTTCACCATTTACATTTAAAATATCTGCAAGTATTTTTTTAATATCTTTAATTTTACCATTTGGATTTTTCTTATTATAAGTTCTAAATACTTCAACAAACATCTGGTAGTTTGCTTCTCCATGAGGAACGTGGTAAGTTCCACCAAGTGGATAAGAAAGTGCATGAACAGCACCAACTCCTGTGTTTCCAAAAGCAATACCAGCATAGTTACTACCTATTACAAAATCTTCAATTATTTCTTTTCTATATTCTTCACCTTTTTCAATTATTTGAACGTATCCTTTTAAAATCAATTCCATTGCCTTAACACTAAATAATTCTGTGTATGGATTAGATTTTGGAGATACATAGGACTCAATAGCATGAATCAACGCATCAATTGAACTAGCAACAAAAAATCTGTATGGTAGTCCTTTAACTAGTTCTGGAATAAGTACTGCATGATCAGCTAATAATTCATCTGTAGCAAGGCCCATTTTTGTATGTTTAGCTTTAATTTCAGCTATAGATAAATTTGTAACTTCTGAACCCGTTCCAGCAGTTGTAGGAACTATTATAAGCTCTTTATCCTTTATAAGTGGAACTTTTTTCTCAAATAAATCTAATGCTGTATTATCACCTTTTATTACAAGAAGTTTTGCTATGTCAATAACACTACCGCCACCAACAGCAAAAATTCTTTTAAAACTTTTCCCCTTAATAGTAGCGAGAACTGCATCAATTATTTCATCTGAAGGTTCTCCAACTCCATATTTTTCTAGGAAAACTACTTCAGCGTTAAGATTTAGGCTTCCGAAAAAAGGATTATATATAAATTCATTTGATAAGACAAAATCTCCTTCACCGATATTAAAGGTTTCTGCAAATTCTTTTGCTGTATCGAACTTATGAATTTGTGACTTAATTGAAAATAATTTCATTATTTTACCTCCTATTTAATTTAATTTAGGAAATTAGGTTTCAACATAAATTGAAACCTAATAACTGTATATTATTTTGACCAAATTTCCTCTATAGTTGGAACCTTAGCATCCTTATTGAAATATCCTATTCTTGATATGTTTATTAAGTGGTAATACGTAAAGTTTTCAGATATTGAATTATTTCCCCAAGATCCACAACCAAGAGTTGTAGATGGATTGAATCCATTATTGAAACTTCCACCCGCTCCTGTTGATGATGTTTGATTAACAACTAATCTACTTATAGGTAATTCTTTTCCTGCATATTCAATATGAGTATTATCATTTGAATGAACCGCTGTAGTATGACCTGCGCCTTCATATAAAAGGTTAGTTTTAGCTAGTTCTACTGCTTCTTCAAAAGTATTGTAAGTCATTGTGATCATAAATGGGAACATTTTTTCCTTGTTAAGTACATCTAGTGATCCTATTCCTTTAGTTTTTAGTATAACTACTTTAGTATCTTCAGGAACCACAACTCCTGCCATATCAGCAATAAATTGAACTGATTGACCAACGAGTTTACCATTTATACTTCCACCTGGGAACATAACCTTTCTAAACTTATCAATTGTTGCTTCATCTTCAATGTAGTATGCACCATTATCAACAAATGCCTTCATTATTTCAGAATGTTTTTCAACTGGCGCAATAATTGATTGTTCTCCGGAACAGATGATACCATTATCAAATTTTCTTCCTGCTATAATATCTTTAGCCGCTTTATCAAAATCATAATCCCTATCAATAATAACTTGAACATTTCCTGCTCCTACTCCGAATGCTGGTTTTCCGCTTGCATAAGCAGCTCTTACCATTCCCATTCCGCCAGTAGCTACAACTGTATCAGCAGCTGCCATTAATTCTCCAGTTAATTCAACAGATGGTTCTGATATTATTTGAATTAAGTTTTCTGGTGCTCCTAGTTTCCTTAATTCATCATTCATTAGTTTAACAGCATGTGCTGAGCAATCCTTAGATCTTGGGTGTGGAGCAACAATAATTGCATTTCTTCCTTTTAATGCAAACATAGCATTACACATAGGTGTAACTATTGGATTTGTAGTTGGGGTAATAGAAGCTATAACTCCCTTTGGCTTAGCTACTAGTACTATTCCTTCTTTTCCTTCTTCTGCTCCAATGATATCTACAGATTTTTTACCTTTTAAACTGTTCCATATAGTCTTTGACTTACCCATGTTCTTAGCTACCTTATCTTCATAAACTCCCATTCTTGTTTCAGTTACCGCTTCTTTTGCAAGTATTTCAGCATTATCAAATATAACCTTACCAATAACTCTAACTAAATCATCCACCTGTTCTTGATTATAATTTGCAATACCTGCTTGAGCTGTCCTTGCCTTAATCATCATT
Organism: Clostridium sp. CM041; assembly: GCF_055081035.1. Classification (NCBI taxonomy): domain Bacteria; kingdom Bacillati; phylum Bacillota; class Clostridia; order Eubacteriales; family Clostridiaceae; genus Clostridium; species Clostridium sp. CM041. The sequence goes on along the minus strand of NZ_CM143648.1, from coordinate 399,507 downwards.
TCATTTATATATGCCTTGTTATCCATTTTATCTTCCTCCTATTTGTTTTATATTGTTTTATATATTTATATATTTTTTTATATTAACTTACTATTAGATTATCATATTATTTAACGAAAATACATTTTATAATTCTTTATTCATCTTCATTGTACCTGTTTCCATAAACCTTACATGCCAGGATAGCGCATCGCATAACACATGAGGAGTATGCTTTCCAGCACAACATTCTGCTTTCTCCAAGTATTCCAAAAGTTGTGGCCTATAGTCAGGATGAGCACAATTATTAATAATCGCAACTGCCCTTTCCTTTGGGCTCTTACCTCTTAAATCTGCGGTGCCTTGTTCAGTAACAATTACCATAACATTGTGTTCTGTATGATCTACATGCGAAACTATTGGAACTATTGAAGATATATCTCCACCCTTGGCTATAGATTCTGTTGTAAATATGGTTAAAGAAGCATTCCCTGCAAAATCTCCAGAGCCACCTATTCCATTCATCATCTTTGTGCCCATAACATGAGTTGAATTAACATTACCATATATATCAACCTCTAAAGCTGTATTCATAGCAATAACTCCAAGTCTTCGAATAACTTCTGGATTATTACTTATTTCCTGAGGCCTCAATACAATTTTATCTTTTAAACTGCCAACGTCACGTCTAAAAGCTTCCATTCCAGTTGGTGAAGGGCTTAATGCTGTAGCTGAAACCATTTCTGCTTTGCCACATCTTATAAGATCAAGCATAGAATCCTGTATTACCTCTGTATAGCAAGTAAGCTTTTTCAAATTAGTTTGACAAAGTCCTGCAAGCACTGCATTCGCTACATTCCCAACTCCTGATTGCAAAGGTAATAAATTTTCTGGGAGCCTTCCTTCTTTAACTTCATTTTCAAGAAAATTTATTAAGTTTTTTGAAATTGCTTTAGAAGTTTCATCAATAGGTTTTAACGCCCTTGTTTTATCAGATGTATTTGTCATCACAACTGCAGCAATTTTTTCAAGTTTACAAGGTATATAAGTTGTTCCAATCCTATCTCCCGGATGTGTTATTGGAATTGGCTTCCTGAAGGGAGGATTTTCTAACGTATAAATATCCGCAATACCTTCTAATGACAATGGCTGATTTTCATTAACTTCAATAATAACCATATCTGCATTTTCCACATAAGTAGCTGCATTCCCCACTGCTGTTGTAGGGATTATGTTGCCGTCTTCTGTAATTGCCAAAGCTTCTATAATTGCAACATTAACTTTAGGTAAAAATCTATAATTTACAAATTGAGGCATACAGCTTAAATTCATATCAATATACTCTGTAAGCCCTTTATTAATGCAGTTTCTTAAATTACTATTAGTTTGATAGGGCATTCTTTTTGAAATTATACCTGCTTCAGTCCAAGCTCCATCTATTTCTGCACCAACAGAAGCACCTGTATATAATGTGAGTTTCATTTTTTCACCTGTACTTTTAACTCTTTGCGCAAGAGCTAAAGGAACATCCTTAGGATAACCTGATGGAGTAAACCCGCTTACTCCAACTACCATTCCATCTTTTATTAGATCCGCTGCTTCCTGCGCAGAAACTACTTTTTTCATAATTTCTTGATTTCTTATTCTTGCATTTTCCAAAATTACACCTCCACTTTATATTAAATGTAAAAGATTATCTTAAAGTATTTAGTTTGTAACTACTTGAGAAATCTCTGCAGCTCGCTTAGATTTAAATGCAATATACGAACTCACAATAATAAATCCAATTCCTACAACTACATTTAATTCAAGCTTCTCTCCAAGTATCATTATAGCGAGCATAGTAGCTAAAGCAGGCTTTATTAAAAATACTAAGGATGCTGTAACTGCCGATGTTAACCTTATTGCTCCAAGGTAGAATACATATCCAAGCGCCTTTATAAATAGGCCCATGTACACGAGTACTAAACCTGCATTACCATCAATTCCTTTGAATATAGGTCTTCCTGTAGCTAAAAGAATTATTAATACAAAGAATGCTCCAATATAGAATGCTATACAGTTAAATACATAACCACCGTATTGACTTATTCTAATTTTGCTAATTACTGTAAATAGCGACCAGGCTATAGCTGCACCTAATGCAAGTGTTATTCCTAACAAATTAGAAGATTCACCATTCATTCCTGCTACCATTTTTACTGGGTTGAAAATTATAATAACACCTAAAATACCTACCAAAAGAGATATTAATGTTGCTTTATTAATCTTTTCTTTTAAAATTAAATAAGCAAAGGGTACTGTAAATATTGCATTTGAACTAAATATAACCGCTGAAGTTGAAGCTAGAGTATATTTACCTGCAAATGATAACAGCGCCATTGAAATGGGTATACACAGTGCACCATTTAATGCAAAGTAGCCAACATCATTTATACCAAGCTTTAACTTCTTAGCTTTAATGTCTTTTAATGCAAATGGAGTTAATAGTATTGCGCCTATTGTGAATATTAGAAATGTAATTTGAAATGAATCCATCCCATTTTTAACTAGCATTTTATTTGCAATTTCCTGAGTGCTGTATAGTAGAGCAGTTAGAATAATATACACATAACCTTTCCTCATTTGTTTCCCCCTATATTTTGCATTTAATTTTGGAATTTGGCTTTAAATCTCTTTTCCCATTCTTGAATAAGTGAAGGTCTAAAGTCTGGATGAGAAATATTTATAAGAGACCTTGCTCTTTCTCTTAATGTTTTACCTTTTAGCTCTGCAATACCATACTCAGTAACTACGTATTGCACTTCGTTTCTCAAAGTTGTAACCGCTGCTCCTTCATCAAGCATTGGTTTAATTCTGGAAATTTTTCCTTTGCTTGCTGTAGATGGCATGGCAATAATAGATTTTCCATTCTTTGCCATAGCTGCACCTCTAATAAAATCAACTTGTCCACCAGTTCCACTAAACTGAGTTAATCCTATAGTCTCTGCATTGACCTGTCCCATAAGATCTACTTGAATAGCTGAATTTATACAAACCATTTTATTATTTTTTGAAATTATAACTGGATCATTTACATAATCTACAGAATACATTTCAACCATTGGATTATTATCAACAAAGTCATAAAGTCTTTTGGTTCCCATAAGGAAAGTTACTACTATTTTCCCTGGATGAATTGTTTTAGCCTTATTTGTTACAACTCCTGTTTCAACAAGTTCAACTACTCCGTCTGAAATCATTTCCGAATGTATGCCTAGGTCTTTTTTGTCCTTTAAAAATAAAAGTACTGCATCTGGAATAGCTCCTATTCCAAGTTGAAGTGTGGAACCATCTTCAACTAAGGAGGCACAATTCTCTCCAATAGCTTTCTCAACATCTCCTATTTCAGGAGGCTTAAGCTCTATTATTTGATGACTTACTTCTACGATATAATCAATTTCAGAAATATGTATAAAAGAATCTCCCATAGTTCTTGGCATTTTATTATTTACTTCTGCAATTACCACTTTTGCACATTCTGCTGCAGACCTTGTGTAGTCAACAGATACGCCAAAACTACAATAACCGTGCTCATCTGGTGCTGAAACTTGAATAATTGCCACATCTACTAGTAGATAACCATTTTTAAATAGCTCAGGTACCTTCGAAAAAAAACATGGTGTAAAATCTGCTCTTCCTGAGCTTACTGACTCCCTTGTAGTTCCTCCTACAAATAGTGAGTTATGTCTAAAATGTTTTTCCATGCCTGGCTTTGCATATTCACTTTTACTCATTGCCACCATGTGTACGATTTCAACATTTTCATAAGCCTTACTATTAGCTACCATTGCAGCTATAACTTCTGTTGGCTCTCCACAAGCATGTCCTGTAACTACCCTATTTCCAGACTTTATTTTCCCTGCCGCTTGCTCCACCGTAATAACCTTTGATTTATAAATTTCTTCTAAGTTCATAATTATCACTCTCCTCAATTACAAAACTTTGATTTTGTCTATAATATTAATTAATTTGCTGTTATCGTTTTCACAAGTTATACATACTTTTTCATATTTAGCTTCAAGATTTTGGTGACTCGCACAAGCACTGGTACATCCACATAAAATAACAACCACATCATAAATAATCCCTTGTTTTGCCGTTTCAATACTGTGCGCTTTGCCAATATATTTCTTTAATCTTGACACTACCCCTGGCCTATCATAAGTTGGATTACATCCTCCACAATATTTAATACCAATTTTCATTATTTCCCTCTATTACCCTTACTTAAAAATTTTCTAGCTTGTTCTAATAACTCTTCGCTTACTTCATTTTTAAGTATTACCTTTTTAATGCTAGGAATTGCTTCTTTAAGTGCAACTTCAACCACATCTTCAATGGTATATTTTGCAGATAAACATCCCTTACATTGCCCCAAAAGCTTAACTTCAACTATTCCATCGTCGAAGCTAACAAGTTCAATATTTCCATAGTGATCTTTTAGCTTTGGTCTGACATTCATCTCAAGGATTTTTTCAATTTCAGCAAACATTACGTCACTCCATTCTTTTAAATATATGCGGGGTGGGCTACCCCTTATATATTTAAGGTTTTAATATTATGAAAAATGTATTTAATCAATAATTTATTCTTTTATTCTAGCTATCACTTTTGCTAATGATTTTTTATGAGCTAAATTGCTTTGTCTTGCTATCATTATTCTTTGAGCCTGTGGTGAGCCTGCACCATGCATTGATTCTGTTCTATAACCAACTGCTGCGGTTCCAAGTGCTAAGTTTTCTATTAATCTTAATATTCTCATTCTATTTTCAGTTGAAACAGATGCAACACCTTTTAAGTATTTTTCAAGATAAGGTCCGGTTATTGGATCTTTGAAATCTTTATCTGCAGGCATAGTTACCATTAATCCTCCAGCGATATCTTCAGCAAGTCTTACTATTTCATATGGGAATCTTGTAATATTTTGCTTACATACATTAGCAAGTAATAAATCTATTATATAATTACCTGATTCAGTTTTATGACCTTCTGCAGAACATGCTATTCCACAAGCATATAGTGTTTCATTTAGGTGAGTCATTTCTATTAATTTATCTTTAATATGTGATACTCTATTAGTTCCATTATAATCTGCTGCAAGTGCCGTAGCGCCAATAAGCACATCACCTACACCAACTTTACATCCGCCATAACTTTGTCTATGGTATCCTGCAAATCTTTCAACAAGCATACCTGCAAATTCTGTTTCTCCATTTAAGAATATTCGTTCATTTGGTACGAATACATCATCAAATATAGTTAAAGCCTCTACTCCACCATAATTATAATTTCCAACATCGATATCTGCGCCTTCTTCACTTTTTCTTGTATCGCAGGATTGACGTCCAAGAATCATAATAATGCCTTCTGTGTTTGTTGGCACTGAAAATGATACTGCATAGTCCTTATCCTCTGGTCTCATAGCAATAGTTGGCATAACCAAAACTTCGTGAGAATTACATATACCAGTTTGATGAGCCTTTGCCCCTCTGACTACAATACCATCAGGTCTTCTTTCAACTACCCTAAGATACATATCTGGATCTTCTTGTTTTGATATTGATAGACCTCTATCTCCTTTTGGATCTGTCATTGCTCCATCTACTATTAAATCATTTTCGTGAATATATTTTAAAAACTTTTTAAATCTTTCATGGTACTCTGTTCCATAAGCTTTATCTATTTCATAAGTAGTACTATATTCAGAGTTAAATGCATCCATGCCAACACATCTTTGGAAGCATGAAGCGGTTTTTTGCCCACATAATCTTTGCATTTTAACTTTTTTAACCAGATCCTCTGTGCTTTGATGTATATTAGCAAATCTGTTAATTTTTTCACCTGTAACTATTGAAGTAGATGTCAATAAATCTTCATATTCAGGCATTTGTGCCAAATCATAAGTCATTTTAACTGAGTTCATTGAAGGCCTAATTATAGGGTTATCTACTACATTTTCTACTTTTTCTCCAAACATATAAACTTTTAAATTCAATTCTCTAAGACTTTCTACGTATTGTTCGCCAGTCATTAATCCCATTAAAACCATTCCCTTCACATGTGTATTTTATGTAACTTTACGTTTACATATGTAGCAATACCTGTGCCAAAGTTACAAATATGTGATATGTTTTCTTAAATACTATTATATTAATGTATTTTAACGAATTATTGTGATTGTTTTCACAGATATATTTATAAAAAAAATAATATATCTGTGAAAACAATCACAAATATTTTATTTTTTATAAATATCTGTTGCATAAAGGCAACAGATATTAGAAACTAAACCTACAGAATTCAATAAACTCGTGCATAATATATGAGATTTAGAAGGTAATTACTTGTTCTTGCATTTTTGCAACACGTTTCATTTTTGCAACGCTTCTTTTCCAAAATATTTTTTACGCTTTCTAACAAAAGTTGAGGCATCAATTCCAAGTATTTTTGCAGCACCCCTGACATTACCAGCATTATCAAACGCTTGGCTAATAAGTTTAGCTTCAACTTTTCCAACTGCCTCTTTTAAATTACATGCATCCCCGCATCCAATATTTCTCTCCATAACATTCGAAGAGGTTTTGATTGACAAATCACTTTGGAATATTTTATCACTACTACTCATAACTATAACCCTTTCTACAATATTTTTAAGTTCACGGACATTACCCGGCCAACTGTAATTATAAAGTGTATTCATCGCCTCAATCGTGAAAGTTTTCTCAAAGTTATATTTTTTATTTAATTGAGATAAGAAATGTTGGACTAAAGGAACAATATCTTCTTTCCTATCTCTTAATGGTGGGATAGTAAGAGGGACCACATTTAAACGATAATATAAATCTGATCTAAAGGACTTCTCTTTAGTCATATCTTCTAAGTTCCTATTAGTAGCTGCTAAAACTCTTACATCAATTTTAATTGATTTAACCGACCCAACCCTTTCCACTTCGCCCTCTTGAAGTACATTAAGTAGCTTAACTTGTATATTTAAAGGAAGTTCTCCAATTTCATCTAAAAAAACTGTACCTCCATCTGCTACTTCAAAAAGTCCCATTTTGCCTTCCTTATTAGCCCCCGTGAACGCACCTTTTACATATCCGAAGAGCTCAGATTCTATAAGATTTTGAGGGATTGCTCCACAATTAATTTTTATAAAATTTTTATCCTGTCTCGTACTATTTTTATGTAAAAACTTAGCGATTTCTTCCTTTCCAACTCCAGTTTCTCCTAATATTAAAACAGTAGTATCCACACTAGCTACTCTTTTAGCAACCTCCAATAAATCTATCATTGCTTTATCTTTAGCGACCATATCTGACAAATTTAAATATTGAATTCTCATAGTTTCTATCTCTGAATAATATTTTTCTGTAAGCTTCCTATTTTTAGTTAGCTGTTCTTCTAATTCGTATAATTCCGTTATATCTCGTACATTTGTAACCACCATGCTTATATTGCCCTTATCATCAAATATAGGGTTACTAGAAACCAATACTTTTTTACCAGTACTAAATTCTTGCTCAATGGTATTAGATTTCCTATTTTTTAATACCATAAGCGTAGCTGATTTAGATATGTATCCCTCTTTTTCAAGTTCATACATATTCCTATTAATCATACCTTTTCTTTGTATACCTGTTATGGTTTCATAAGATTTATTAATCTTTAACGTATTAGCTTTACCATCGGTTATGTAAATACCATCAAACGACGATTCAATAATTGCATCTAATTCTGTGCAATTAAGGTTTGAATTGCCACATTCATTAATGCAATTTAATCTTTGTTTTAGCTCACTTATTTTTTCTGATTGATTATCAAAACCTCGCTTTAACATATTATTCACACTAAAACAGCCAACAAATTTACCAACTGAATTTTCAACTCCCAAATAACTTTCCTTCGCATCAACATAATCCTGTATTTTATCATCCTCATTGATAATATTTTCTTTACCACGTGAAAGATATTTAATACATATATTAGGGCTTGTACCCTCAATAAAATTCCTAATTATGTCATTCTTAGTTATAATACCAACCAAAATTTCTTTTTCATCTAATATAGGTATAACTTCAACTTCATTATTACTAAATAACTGCGACGCCTCATAAAAAGTATTATTTTCTTTAAGTATGAAATCACATTTTATCATAACATCCCTTACTTTCATAAAAACACCTCTCAATCTATAAAAAATTAAGCTATTCATTATTTATAGATTACATAGCTTAATTTTATTATATCAGAAAAAGCATAATTTAATGTGACTATTCAACTACTGTTTTAAGTAAAACGTATATATATTATGCCATTTTCTCAATTATCGATTATCTTAATACTAAAACCTCAGCTTTTCCCTTTATAACTATTTCATCTTGTTCATTTAGACAAAATGTGTCAAGTGATAGTATTTTCTTTTTTTCATTTATTTCAGTTATAATAGCCTTCGCTTTGATTGTATCCCCAATTCTTACTGGTTTTAAAAACTCAAAGCTCTGCCTTAAATATATATTACCGCCTCCAGGTAATTTTGTTCCAAGCAAAGCTGAAATCATTCCTCCAACTAATTGTCCATGAACAATTCTACCCTTAAAAAATGATTTTTTAGCTTTTTCCTCATCCATATGCACATAATTATAATCTCCAGTAATTCTTGCATAAGATTCTACTTCAGCTTCTGTAAATCTCTTTATATACTCCTCGCTTTGACCTACATAAAAACTTTTAATATCTGCCATTTTGTCCCCCCCATTGCAAAATAGTATTTAAATCATTCCCTTTATATTAATAGAGCACCACCTAACTAATTCGCTTATTATTAAACTTCCATCCCATGGAGAATCATAGAAATTCATGTATCCAATTTTCACAACTCTATCTACTCCAAAAGTCGTCACTCTATCTGCAAACTCTAAAGTCTTATTACTATTCTTTGAGGCTATCCCAATGGTTTGTATGTTTTTAGTAATTAAAGGACATACATCCAATATATCCTCCACCTCTTTTATAAATATAGTTCGTCCTGTAATTGCTTCTTCAAGCTTTACTTCACTATCAATTAGTATTGTATATTGTAGTCCCTTACTCATATAAGTAAGCTTATTGATACTTAGTAGATATTCACCTCTTTTATTAATTATTTTAGCAGCTATAGCTTCCTCTAAATCTAAATTAGTATATCTTTTAGTAATCTTCTCAAATTTCCGACTTAATATTTTCGCTATTTCTTCTACAGTTAGTTTACTTTTCTCTAAAAACAATACCTGAGGTGAAGAACATGATTTTTGATTAAATGCAATTATATCTGTAACCAGATTTTCTAAGTATTCTTCAAAGTCATCACTTTCAATCGCTGATCTATCAAAAACTGCAAAAGAATACTTAGGCCCAAAAATTAAATCCTTACAAGTAGTTTTTTTAGGTAAAAGAGAAATATCATCTACTGCTGTTTTATTACCCCAAACTATTCGTGCATCGGCTTTTAAAGACATTTGAGAATTAAGATACTTATCGCCACTATTAAAATAAACAAGGGCAATATTTTTCAATATAATCTTAGAAGAATAAGTTTCTCCGCCATACCCAACCTCAATATTGTCCAAAAGTTTTAAAAGTTCATATACTGTACTAACACTTTCTTTAGATACTCTTAGGATATTACTATTTTTGCATATTATACTCTGAATCACTGAATAGATAGCTAGGGTAGGTACATTCCCAGCCATCCAATGACACACTAAACCCTTTGGCTGTGCTTTGATGTATTTTTCATTCTCTACCTGCACAAAATTATTTAGATATTCAATATCTGATAAGTTAATTTTTAACTGTTTTTCCATATTTATCTTCTTTAAATAAAAACATAAGAACGGAACCCCTTCCATTCTTAATATTTCTCTGTTTATTGCAATTCTCTTGCTATATTCATTTATAATAAGTATTATAACTTGCACTGGAAATTCATGAAGTTTATTGAAATTCTTATTTAAGCAAGTTTCTATTTCATGAAAGTCCTCAAATTTTAGTCCCTTCTCATAAAACTCTCCATTTAGCTCGTAACAATTTATCATTTACCTACCTCCCTTTCTGCAAATGTATCTCCACAGCCTCTAATTTCAGCCTTGTCTACTCGTGACTTAAATCTAAAATACTTGCCTCGTCTACCACAAGGGCAATCATCCACGCCTATAAATTTTCCAATATCCTCAGTAAGAATAGCCTGCGATGGATAGCTAGAGCCCAAAACACTCATAACCTCTATAAGCCCTTCTTCACCAAAATTCACTTCTTCTAAAGTCTGTATATCCCTTATAATAACCTCTGCAAAATTTGGTACATGCTTATGCCCACACTGGCAATCAATAAAAACTACTCCTAACTGTTCCACCATTCCATAAAAATCTATAATATTATCTTTACTTGTGTTAAATATCTGCGCAGCAGTCTCTGAAAACACTTCCTTTTCCACCTTTTCAGAAATAAGTTTTTTCCAACCTCCGCTATGTAACAGCTTTAACTTTGGCATGTCTAATTTTATTCCTTCCTGCTTTAATACTTTAAAAAATTTCGACCACACTATATAAGTAAATCCATAAACTAAAACTTCCTCATCTTTATATTTTCTTTCAAAGTCGCGAAGCCTATCTATATTTAATTTAAGTTCCCCTTCTTCTTTATCCATAATATAAAACATCTTGCTCGCAAAAGTGCTTACCCCTCTAATAGCAGCACCACGTGCAGTCATTCCATTCCCTCTTTTATTACTGTCTGCGTTATCTATAATAAGCATTGGTCTTCGCATTCTTCCTAAAAAACTTGTTAACGTACTTATTAAAGCTTGCGTTTGCCTTATTGAAGTCTTTTTATCTAAATATATTTTACTAGGAATTCCTGTGGTGGTAGCACTAGATTGTAACACCCTAACTACTTGCTCCTCCTTACATATTCTGAGATGGAAAGATTTAAACATATTTACAGGGATATATGGTACCTGTTCTAACGTTTTAATTTTATTAATGTCTACATTTAATTTATTATACATAGCTTTTATACTTAAATTTTCCTTATTGTATTCTAATTGAGGTAATATAATATTTAAAAGCAACTTTTCCTTTTTTTTCAGCTCTATATTAAACTGCGCTCCAAGCACTAGTTCATCTATTAATTCTAAATCCTCCACTTACTTCACCCTCTTACTATTTCATTTACTTAAGCTCCTTGAGCTTTTTTATTAAAATTTTACCAGAAGAATTTTTGGGAAGTTCTTTTAAAAACTCTATATACCTTGGAGTTTTATATGACGGTAACTGATTTTTACAAAAGTCTAAAATATATTTAAAATCCATATAATGGTTATATTCTGCTAATACTACAAAGGCTTTTATTGATTCTCCTAAAATATCATCTTCTACTCCAATAACTGCACATTCCACTACCTCTGTAATTTGTAATATTATGTCTTCTATTTCCTTAGGGCTTATTCTAATCCCACCACTTTTAATAATATTTTTTTCTCTTGAAACTATATATATATACCCGTCATCATCAACTTTTGCTATATCCCCCGTGTACAAGTATCCTTTCTTTAGAACTTTATCCGTTTCTTCCTTATCATTAAAATATCCCTTCATTATGTTTCCACCCTTGGCAACAACCTCACCCATTTCCCCAGATTTCACTCGCTTTCCTTCACTATTTAAAACCAAAAGCTCCGTTCCTTTAATTCCACGTCCTATGGAATTCATCTTTTCATTAATTAAATATGACGGTAAATATGATAACCTTGCCGTAGCCTCAGTCTGACCATACATTATAAAAATTTCTACTCCTTTGAGAATACCTATAAGCTGTTTAATAAAATTCTCTGAGAGCTTTCCCCCAGCTTGAGTTATGTACCTTAAGGTTGGAAGTTTAGTATTCTTTATATCAGTCATTCTAAGCAGTATTTGATAAGTGCTAGGGACCCCTGAAAAACCTGTGCAACTATAGTTATTTATATCCTCAACAACTGTTTGCGGAAACATAAATTTATTGTTAATTACAAGGCTTCCCCCTACCCTAAAGTGTGTATGCAAAATTGAAGTCCCATAGCAATAATAAAAAGGAAGTACTGTTTCCACTCTATCTCGCTCTGTAAGTTTCAGGTATTCTATTATAGAATTTGTATTATACATGAGATTATAATGAGTAAGCATTACCCCTTTAGGATTTCCTGTGGAACCAGAAGTAAAAAGTATTACAGCCACATCTTCTTGTATATCTATATCCTCACTATAATTGTTTTCATGTGCATAAGTAAAATTACATTCAATGATATCTGTATAAATTTCAACGTCTTCACGAACCAATTGCTTTATTTTTTCAATAAATTTATTTTGAGTGAAAATCAGCTTAATATCTAGAGAGTCTACAATATACTTTATCTCATTGCTACTTAAAGCTGGGTTAATAGGAACACAAATAGCTCCACTTTTAATTATTCCAAAATAATTTTCAATGAAAAAATTAGAATTTTCTGAAACCAGAAGTATAGCATCCTTTTTTAAAAATTTCTTGCTTTTTATAAAAGAAGCTTTTTTTTTACATTTTTAAAAATTTCCTCATAACTTATTTTTTCTTTAAAAATTACAGAAGTTTTATCCAGTTTTGATGAAAACTCAAAAACATAATCTGTAAATGTCATATCTGAACACCATATTTTTCAACTATCTTCTTAATATCACCTATGGTATACATTCTGGAGATATCCACTACATCTAAAGCTATATCAAAAACTTCCTCTAAACTTGTTATAAGTTCTACATGGCCTAAAGAATCCCAAGATTCTATTTCATCTGGTCCCAAATCATCATTTATGTCCTCTACTTTTTTGAAATCAAATAAATCACATAACACTTTGTTTAGTTTTTCTAAATTGCTCACAATAATTCCTCCTAAATATTAATAATTTATTTTATATACAGCAAGATTTATGCCAACTTTTCCATCAAAAAAGATTATACTTCCCCAAGTATAATCTTTTTTTCTTCTTCACTAAAGTGAAAATAATCATATAAATAATTTTCATCTTTACCCTTAAAATCTATAATAATTGGAATGCATAATTTCATTAAATTATTTGGATAATACTCATAAGCATCTTCACCTAGTTTTTTTGCAAAGGTCTTAAAATAGAATTCATAGATTTTACTATTTAATAGATATAGTAAAAAATCATAGGTAAACGGAACATTTTCTTTTAATATTAATGCATATACATCCGCACTAAAATAACTTCCCGTGTCAAGAGCAAATCTATTACTGCTTGCCTTAAACGGAAAAACTATCTTTTCGCATTCAAATATGTTTTGATCTCTACCCCATTGAAGTTCATACCATTTTCTAATACCCCTTTGGCATTCTCTCCTTTTTAGTAGCTTTTCCTTCTGCAACTCAATATAGGCTATAGCATTATTATAATCATGCGTGTTATGGATTAAATCTGAATATATTATGTAACTATCTTTTCTTGAAACTTCATTTTTTTCTATGTAACTACTCTTAATCCAAGGTTTTATTATATTTTTTTCAATATTTCTCCTTAGAGCAATATCATTTGTTACTACAAACGCTTTGTCACACCCAGTTATTACTCCCTGATAACTATTACATATATTACTTAAGTGAGTAAAACTTCTTTGCTCTATTTTACTTATTATATTTCTATCCTTTTCATCTATTAGAATCCAACCCTTGTCATTTAATTGACTTTTATTAAGAAGAAAACTATTAAATTCATTCCCACTTTTTAAAAATACACTGTTATAAAATTCTTTTTTATGTTTATTTTTTACATTTGAAGGTTTTATAATTTCAATTTTACTATCATCATTTTGACAATTCGTTATACACATTATTACAGGATCTATCCCTACGTTTTTAAATGGTCTTCTCCCGTAAAAATCTATAATTTTGTCTATCGTGCATAGTTTTTTTAAAACCTTCCTTAAATCCTCTCCACTAGGTGATTCTAAAAAGTATCTCGAAGTAATAAAAGTCAGCTTTCCCTTCTCGTTTAAGTCTTCTAATGCTTTTTTGAAAAAACAATAGGATAGATCTCCTTTATCTCTATACACTTCTTTATATCTAATTTTTAAATAAGCTGCATATTCGGTATCTATAGATTTTTTACCCACATAGGGTGGATTTCCTATGAACACGTCATATTTATGTTCACTTTCATATAATAAAAAATCCTTGATAACAACATTACTTGCTATGATTCCCTGACTTAAATCATATAAATCTATAATCAGGATTTTCACAGCTATGTCATCAATATCAAAGCCATACAAATTATGTGTTATTATATGTTCATCGATGCATTGAATATTTAAATTCAACCCATTTTTCTCATTTATTAAGTTTAAATTATCCTTATATAAATTTCTAAGAAATTTAAAACAGCAAATTAATATATTGCCAGTTCCACAAGAGGGATCCACAATTTTTATGTACGGATTATTTATTATCTGTTCTGCTTTTATGGTATTTTCTATCATATAAGAAGTTATAGGTTCTGGAGTGTACACTGTGCCTTTTTCTTTATTATTTTTAATAAACTCATAATAAACTTCACTAAAACTTTTTTGCTGTGTTCCTTCTATTTCCCTTTTATAATTTTTTAAAGCAGTTATTTTGAACATATCATCTATTGGGCTTAAAATAACATTATGTAATTCACATATTTTCTGTTTAAAATCTAGCATTTCTTATCTCCCACCTATGTAATTAAATTATTCTTTTGTTAATATCACGACTGACATCATAATCAACATACTTCCAATTACAATTCTAACTGATATAGATTCTCCTAAAATTAGTATTCCTAGTATTAACCCAACTATAGGCTCAATAGTACTAAAAATTGAAGCATTAGAAGGTCCTACTATTCTAACCCCTTCTAAGAATGCCATTAAAGCCACCACTGTAGATATGAATGATAATAATAATATTGCCACAAGTGCATAAAAAGAAATATGCATGTTAAAATTACCAGTAGTGATTGCTGCTATAAACATAATAACAGCAGCTGAACACGAGATATAAAAAGTTAAAACATAACTGTTGATATCTTTAATTTCTTTAAGAGATACTCCTAGCACATATATTGAATATAGCAGCGAAGCCATAGCTGCCAATATTATTCCTTTTAAATTAAAGCTAACACTTCCCTTATCAATTAGAACATAAATACCTATTAAGGAAATAATTAAAGAAATGATTTTTCTAGCATTTATCTTTTCTTTATAACACATATAGGACAATAAAGTAATAATAACAGGGTGTGTATATAAAATCATACTCGCCAATCCAACACTTATATAATTGTAGGACATAAATAAACTACAAGACGTAAGTGAATATCCAAACATGCCTATGGTTAATACTAAAAATAATTGTTTTTTAGTTAATTTTAAGGATATGCCTTTATATTTCAAATAATATAATAGCATAATTGACGCAAAAAAAAACCTAAGCGCTAATGTGGTATATGTATTTGCCCCTCCTCTGTATGACAATTTTGCGAGTATTGGCATAAACCCAAAAGCAATTGCAGATAAAACAATATATAAAATTCCTTTTGTTTTTTCCATGGTAATCCCCCTTGGTATATTAAATCGTCTTCGCGAAGCTGTGGTCTTAAGTAAATAACAATTTAATAGCTACTAAAATTGTACCATCTTTATGTTAGTTTTTCATCATTTAAATAAATTTTTTACAAATAATCGATATATAACAAAATAAAAGCCCTATGGCTGCATTTGCAGACATAGGGTAATTAAAAAATCATAATTTATTTAGTGTTTTCAGCATAGGCATTATCCCAAGTATTCAAGAATACATAATCTTTTGCATCTTTTTTATTGTTATGTTCTTTACTTTCTGCAATTTCCCCAATAGGAGTCATTGCAACTACTTTGTAATTTTGTGGAATGGCTAATGCTTTTTTTATAATATCTTCATCAATTGCAGCAATCCAACAAGTTCCATAACCCTCATTAGTAGCTGACAAAATAAAATGCTCCATAGCAATGGCACTATCCACTAAATAATACTCTCTGTTTTCAACTTCCCCAGAAGCCTCTGGCTTTGCTACTATAACCGCCGTCATCGGAGCATCTAATATTGATTGTGCTGCTGAATTGTCCTTATTCATTATAGATTTAGAAATTTGTTCTAGTTTGTTTTTTTCATCCACTAAAATAAATTTGTATGAAGTATTATTTTTCCATGAGGGGGACATCATAGCTGAATCAATCATTTTTGCTAATTTTTCTTTATTTACTGGGGTATTCTTAAATTTTTTAATACTTTTTCTACTTTTGACTACATCATAAAATTCCATATAACACACTCCTTTAATTATAGTATGTGTAATCGCTTCATAAATAATGTAGTTGTTTCACCTAAAATTTTAAAGATAGAATTAAAAAAATAAAAAAGTGTACTTATTATTTTTTTAGTATACTCTTATAAATTTCAAAATAATTTTTCCAAAACTTCTCTATAGTAAAATTATTTACAACAATGTTATATAACTTTTCACCCTTTATGTTTAAATTGCTCTTATCTAAATATGCTTCTTTCATAGCTTTATAAATATTTTCGTTGTTTTGATTCTTCACTTTATACCCGCTGTCTTCGCCTAATATACTTTGTAAGTCGCCCACTTCAGTATAAATCAAAGGTTTCTTTACAATTGCTGATTCTAAAACCGTTAAGGGTGGTGCTCCACCCTCGCTTAAAGAAGCTAAAACACTAACATCAGAGGCGTTTATATAGTCTATTGGATTAGAAACATTTCCGGTCATTATAACTTTATTTTCTATTTTTAGCTCCACTATTAACTTCTCTAGTTCGGATTGTAGCTCACCATCACCAACTAAAAGCAATTTTACATCATGAAATTCAATAGTAAGTTTTCTAAATCCCACTATAACTTCTCTATGATTTTTTATAGGATGTAATCTCGCAACCATAACATATACAAAATCATTCTTCTTTAAATTCAAATTATTTCGTATATCTTCTGTTGGCGTCACAATACTAATTTTCTTTATATCTATACCATTATTTACAACTGATTTACTTCCTTGAATATTTTTTTCTTCTAATAAAACCTTCAAATTATTTGATACACAAATATAATTATTAAAGCTCTTTAGACCCTTAATACTCAGGGGAGTAAAAATAAAATATTTCACTTTATTATTAAGGAAATCATATCTAAAATCACTGTGAACTACAGCTACTGTAGGTACGTTTAATTTACTTTTTAAAATTAAATGCATTAGGAATGGCTTTGCCCCATGGAAATTTACTAAACTTATCGAATTGCATCTTATAAAATTCACTAGCTCAATATTATTAAGCTTCTTACTAAAAAGTTTGTAGCTAATATCCATAACTCTAACTTTTGAGTAAAGTGGACCTTCTCCCAAGCAACCGACTATATTCTCAAATTTGTCATTGTATTTACTGCATATGTTTAATACGTGTTTTCCACCACCACCATTATCATTTCCTGATATGACATGCAAAACTTTAATATGGATCCTCTCCTTTACTTCTCTGATGTTAATAACAATTATTTACGTTTATACTTGTCCTTTATTACCATTAAAATAAACTTAGGTATAGATGATAATCTTTTAATTCTAAATGGTTCTTTCGCAACTCTGTAAAACCATTCCATGCCTATATTTATCATCCATTTAGGTGCACGTTTAACATTACCAGCTATAATATCAAAACTTCCTCCAACTCCCATAAATACTTTGCAAGGAAGTCTGTCCATATATTTCGCTATAAATACTTCTTGCCTTGGGCATCCCATAGCAACAAATAAGACTTGTGGACTAACTTTTTCTATTTCTTTTAATAGTTCTTCACAATTGTCCATTTCGAAATATCCATCATGACTCCCTAAAACATTTAATTTGCGATATTTAGTTCGCAGATTAATATTGCACATATTCACTGTTTCCTGGGTGGACCCTAACAAATATATTCCTTGGCTTTCTTTTTCACATTTTTTTACTATACAATCCATAAGTTCTACACCAGCAATTTTTTCTTTCACCGGTTGCCCTACAATTTTAGAACATATTACTGTACCAATTCCATCTGGAATAATGATTGAATTTTTACTAGTGAAATTTTCTAACAATAAATTATTTTGTAGCCCACTAAAAAGAACTTGTGGATTTCCTGAAACAATATGTACCTTTTTAAAACTGTTTATGTTTTTAAACAATTCTTCTATGGTATCATTAAAAATTTCGAATTGAAAAATTCTTGTTATCATAAATAAAACCCCTCCAAATTAACAACTCCCTAATAAGCGCCGTCTTTTTTAAACACAGATACAACTGTTAAGAAGATAATTTTTATATCTAATTGGACTGAAAAATTTTTAATATAATCCAAATCATAAGTAACTGTTTTCCCTAGTTCGATTTCTCCTCTTCCACTAATCTGTGCAAGTCCAGTAATTCCTGGCAAAACTAAGAGTCTTTGGTAGTAGCTTTCGGGATAATACTTAACTATCTCTGGTATTTCAGGCCTAGGACCTACAATGCTCATTTGTCCAAATAAAACATTGAAAAATTGTGGAATCTCATCTAGGCTGTTGCACCTTAAAAATTTTCCAACCCTTGTTATTCTAACGTCCGACTTGTCTTGAAACACAAAATTCTCCAAATCAAACGGATCTATATTAAGTTCTATTTTGCTTTCAGCTTGAGCTATCATAGTTCTAAATTTATAAATATTAAAGTTTTTTCCATCTTTACCTACCCTAACCTGCTTAAATACAGTTGCTCCTTTTGAATCTAGTTTAATAGCAATAATGATAATTAAATATATAGGCAATAATATAATTATACCTATAAAAGATAATGTAATATCCATTAATCTCTTAAGTCCAAATTGAAGCTTCTTATTCTCAATATGCGCTTTTTTATCTATATTTATCATATTGCGTTAACTCCTACTTTCTGATGAATATTTAAGCGTCCCCCTGTATTTCTAAATTACATCACCAACTTATATATTCAAATTATTTGTTGATGCGTTTAATAAACTTTCAGCTGTAGCTACTATAAACCAAAAATATGTTGTAACTTTAGGCACAAAAAATAGATTGTCTGATAAATTCATAAAATAGAATGCTACCATCGATGCCAATGCACCCATGTAAAAAGCTTGCAAAAATTTGTCATCTGTTATAGTAATTAATTTTTTCAATCTAATAAGCACTGTTATTAAAATTACTAAAAGAGATGTTATTCCTATTATGCCCAATTCACTTTGAGTCTTTAAATAAGAACTATGTGTAGGATATCTTGTATACGAGTTGTAGCTTAGGCCTTTATACTTATTAATATATTCGTTATACCTACTGATATAATTACCATTACCAACTCCTAGAATTGGATGTTCCTTAATCATCATTAGAGCCGTTTTCCACAATTTAATTCTAGCCACATTTTGTCCATTATTTGTTAAATCCTTAACTGTATCAAGAACCGCTGGACTAAATAAAGCCAAAATACCTACCCCTCCAAAAACTACAATTAATTTTAAACTATATAGCACACATAAAACCGCTGCACCGATACAAACGCCTAATAAAACATTTCTAGAATAAGTCATAAGTATATTTAGAAATATTAGAATTGATATTATTCCATACATACTCTTTAATTTTTTATTTTTTTCATAAATTGTTAGCATTACTAATGGAAAAATAATTAAAATAAGAAAGCCCGCATATGCATTAGGATTTTGCATTGTTGCAGCAATCTTACTTGCTCTATATCCATAGGAGTATTTCACAATAAACCTTTTATCTAATCCAATTATTGTAAAGTATTGAATTATACCAAAAATACTCAAGACTCCTGATGTGAATATAAAGCATCTCAATAAGTTTTTCACTAATTTTTTTGTATTAAATTCATACTTAATTATAAAAAATATAAATACATATGTTAAAAATCTTGCGCTTTCGCTTAATGCTAATCCCTTTTCTAATGCATAAAAGGTTGATAATAACATAATACCCAATAACATCACTATGCAAATACTTAAAGTACTACTAAAGAAGTCTCTAATCCCATAAAGAAACCTTCCCCTCGTATCCCTATTAAAAATCAACTTTATGAGATATAAGCACATAATTATTCCTAATAAAATATCTGAAACAGATACTCCTTTTAAATTTGTTCCCTCTTGAATCAGAGGCATTATCACTATATAAGCACACATTAAATAATACAAAATACTACACTTAGCTTTCATTTTTTACACCTCTTTATAGACTAATATTATAATTTTTATAAATTCATCAATATTTTTTCTAATTTTCTTGTTATATCCTCTCTAGCATAATTCTCCATAACATAAGCCCTTCCATTTTCACCCAATCTATTTCTAAGCTCCATGTTATTATATAACTTTAACACCGCTTCTGCAATTTCTTTTGAATTTTCTGGTTCTACTACAATTCCTGCATTTGCACTGTTTATTAGTTTAGCCGCTTCACCCTGTACTGGTAAAATAATAGGTATTTCTGAAGCTAAGGTCTCAAACATTTTTGAGGGTAGAGCACCTTTAAAAAGTTCTAAATTCTTTAAAGGAATTATTGCAGCATCCATAGAAGCTACTATTTTAGGCATATTTACCTTTGGCTGAAGAGGTAAAAAGGTAACATTTTTTAATCCTTTTTCTTTTGCCATATTTACAAGATCTTGTTTTTCCGGACCATCACCTACAAAAACAAATTGAATGTTTTTTTCCTCTTTTACTATCTCTGCTGCATTTATTATAACTTGTAGTCCTTGTGCAAGTCCATGAATACCAGCGTAACATAGTGCAAACTTATTTTCTACTCCAATTTCACTTCTAAAGGTTTCATCCCTATTTTCACTTTTAAATAGCTTTGTATCAACTCCATTAGTTAGCAGATGTACTTTGTTTTTATCAAATCCTCTACCGACTATATCATCAACTATTCCTTCTGTTTGACAAGTAACAGCTACTGCACGTCTATAACAAAATTCTTCTAACCATACAGACATTTTAATGAATAACTTATTATGAAGCACACCTAATTTTATAGCTGATTCTGGCCATAAATCAGATATGTTAAAAACAAATTTAGCTTTTTTAAGCTTAGCTATTACATACCCTGAAAAGCCTAGAAACAGTGGTGGAGATTCCGTTATTACTACATCCTGCTTATTTATATGAATAGCCCCTTGAAGTACAGAAGAAAAAGTAAAAGATAAATAATTTCTTAATCTCTTAGTAAAACTCTTAGATTTTGTAGCATAAATACTAGTTCTAATTACCTTTATACCTTCAATTTCTTCTAGGACCACCTTATTACATTTATAATCATCAAAAATCTCTCCTCTAGGGTAGTTAGGCATTGCTGTTAATATTGTAACTTCATGGCCGAATTCCTGTAATTTTTTAGCAAACTCAAAAATTCTATTTTGAGGTGCCCCCACCTCTGGGGGACAATACTGAGTTAAAAATAAAATACGCATGTTTTCACCTCTATTGTTTGTTTATAATTTTTAAAATTTTCTCTGCAGCATGACCATCTCCAAAAATATTTTGCTGAGATTTATTTGGCACAAAATTAACTATACCCTCTAAAATCTTAGTTTTATCAGTTCCAACAATAATATTCCATCCATTTTCTACTGTTTCTACCCATTCTGTTTCTTCTCTCATAGTAATACAAGGCTTACTCATAAAGAAAGCTTCCTTTTGAATTCCACCACTGTCTGTGACAATCTTTTTACAGTACATTTCTAAAATGATCATGTCTAAATACCCAACTGGGTCAATTATCTTTATATTCTCATTAAATTTTAAACCATAATCATCCATATATTTTTTTGTTCTTGGATGTAGTGGCAATATTATTTTTTTACCGCTCTCATTTAATGCCCCACTAATATTTCTTAATCTATTTATATCATTAGTATTTTCTGCTCTATGTATGGTAGCTAAAATAAATTCTTCCTGGTATAAATTAAGTTTCTTCATAATCTTAGATTTTTCTTTTGAAATTTTTGAAAAATTAAGGGTCGCATCATACATTACATCCCCTACATTATGAACACCCTTAGTTATACCCTCAGTACTTAGGTTTTTAATCGCTGTAGTTGTAGGCGCAAACAGATATTTTGAAATATGATCTGTTAAGATTCTATTTTGTTCCTCCGGCATATTCATGTTAAAGCTTCTAAGTCCCGCTTCTATATGTGCTACTGGAATACGTAACTTACTTGCACAAATTGCTCCAGCAAAGGTTGAGTTCGTATCCCCATAAACTAAAACCATATCTGGCTTTTCTTTTATATAAATTTCTTCGAGCTCTATTAACATCCTACCAGTTTGCATGCCGTGTCCACCTGAACCTACTTCTAAATTATAACTAGGCTTAGGTATTTTAAGTTCTTCGAAAAAAATCTTTGACATATTTTCATCATAATGTTGACCTGTATGTATTAAAATTTCTTCATGCTCATTTCTAATTATATTCGATACTGCAGCTGCTTTTATAAACTGCGGTCTTGCTCCTACGACTGTTAATATTTTCATATAGACTCCTGACTTTTAATAAGTTTTTTTAATAAAGTTTTTTATAAAAATTAGAATTGCACTTCCTTTTCAAATCATCATTTATAAACTTTCTATAATACTCATCAGTTCTCTAGTTAAATTTTCTCTGTTGTACTTTTTAACTTTTTCCCAATGAATATCTAACTTTTCCTGCGAGCCTTTCCAAATGCCATAGGATTTATATATAACTTCTTTAATTTCATCTATTTGTTCAGGATGACAACAAAATCCTGTGTTCGTATCAAGTATTAAATCTTTAGCAACACCGTCCGGTACAATGCCTATAACAACCCTTCCACTTCTTATGTACTCAAATATCTTTCCTGTATATACGCCTTCGCTTCTTTCAAAAGCTCCTATAATTAGAAGCGCTGCTGAAGAATTTTCTAATTGCTTCAAACTTTCTTTATGGGGCAAATATGATATAAATTCTATAACCTTATCATATTTTGCAAGAAAAAACGTAATATCTTCCTGGGCATCCTTTCCTATCTGCCCGACAAATCTAATGATAAGCTCTTCCTGTTTTATTTTTTTATCCTCAATAAGCCTATCTATAGCTATTAAGAAATTCTTTGGTGATATCTTCCCATATAGGGTTCCATTATAAGTTATAATATATTTGGGCGGTATCCTATCTATATTATATTCATCAAAATCATCCTCATCATATCCATTAGTAATTATTTTAAATTTATCTGCCCTCTGATTTTTATATCTATCAATAAAATCATCTATTATAGGTTTACTTACAGATATTACAACATTCGCTTTTTCAATAACTGTCTTCTCCATCTTTTCATTTTTTCTCTTAGCATAGGGCGTGTAATCTGCGAATGGGTTAGTTACCCATTGGTCACGAAAGTCAGCAATCCACGCTACATTAGATTTTTGCTTTAACTCACAAGCAATTAAATGCCCAGTATATGGTGCTGAGGTAGAATATATTATATCAATATTTTCTTCCTTAATTATTTTAAGTCCTAATTCTACCGCATCTTTTTTCCATGAAATTTTATCATCCGGTATATACATATTTCTATAAATACTTAATAAGATTTTTTTTATTTTTCTCTTAACTTTAGATTTAAGTGTAATTTCAGAGGTTATTTTTATTATATCCTCTTTATTTTCAACCTTCATGTTTTTGACATGGGTTATATTCCTATTAGCAATAGTGTTGACAATAAAATTATCTCTTTGCATAGCCCTAAATACCTTTATTCCATCCGTTGATTCAGCTTTCAAAGACTCATCCTTTATAGTGCTCTTTTCATTATTTACAGTAAGCACGTTTACGTTGTATCCAAATTTTTTTAGAAACTTAGCAAATTTTAAAGTTCTCTGAACTCCTGCACCTCCTAGTGGTGGGTAAACATAAGCTACTATTAATATGTTTTTCATTATTAACACCTCTCATTGTCCTAACTCTTAACTAACAGATTTTCCTTCTGAATATATCATTAGTATCATCACTACAGTAAAAACAAAAGCAGGCACTACACTTATTGGATCTCTTGAGGCCATAAAAGATTGGCCTGTAATATTTCCATAAACAAAGAGACATAAAAGCCCAATAATTCCTGGCCATTTAAATTCTTTGAAATCTTTCTTATTATTTTTAATTATATCCAATACTGACTTTATTAAGCTGCTTAGCCAAGCTAACATAAAAGTAAAAGTAAATACAATTCCAAATTCTGTAATTAAATTAAGAATTATATTATGAGCATCTATGTACAATTTTTTAGGGTTTCCACCATATTGTAAATAGTAATATTTAAAGTGCCCTGGTCCCACACCAAAATAAAAGTGGTCATTTATCATTTCAAAAGCTAAGGCCCATATTGGTCTTCGACTTTTAGTTTGCTCTATTAATTTTTTAAGCACTCTGGCATTGTTGCTAACAAGGTCTTCTATGCTGTTTATCTTTATGCCTGTTGCAATTTCTTCCACCTCCCACCTATGCATAACATTAAATGTCATGCAAGAAATCACAACTATAGAAATCAGTGCATATTTTTTCCAATTCTTTATATCAACTATAATTACAATAAAAAAACACATAGCTAATGTTAGGAGAATTCCTCTTGATTTTTGAGTACTAAAATTAATTATTTGAATTAATAATAAGAAAATATATATTTTATTATATCTCCATGATAGCTCTTTATTTATAGCATATAACAATATAAAAGGCATTACTATTATAGTGTATCCAAGCATGAAATTGCTACCTAAGACCCCATAGAGATGCTGATTATTGCCGCGTACAATTAAATTATATAAAGTTACTATTATATCTGGTATTGATGATAACGTAACTCCTACGCATAAATAGAGCAATATATCCTTGTAAAACTCTTTATTGCTTTTTTTATAGCAAAGTATACCTATGCTATAGGTCATCATTGAAACCATGTTAAGTAGCACTAGCTTAAATGCTTCTAAAACATGAATACTTCGCATAGAAGATATAGTCGCTAATAATAACAATATAATATAGAGTACACTTAGCTTGGTGTATTTAACCGTAAGATTTGAAAAATCAAATCCTCCATATTTAAATTCGCGAGCCATATTGGTTAAATATATAGCAAAGTAAGCTAAATATACCACTTCACCTATCCCAGCTATATTTAACCTATTCATAATATACAACGCCATAGGTATTATTGGTATTGCTACCGCGTAAACTAAACTTGCGGTAACAAAATCTTTAAACATTAAAATCAAACTACAAATTACGAACAAGGTTACAAATATGCTACTTACGAACATGAGCACATTTGATGTACCCATCTTTATGAACAACCCTATTTCTATAACAGCATATAATATTAGAATTATGTGAATATACTTTTTCAAATAATAGTAATACTCTTTAATCTCTTGCGTTAATTGCATTTTTATCCTCCTACATAGTTTCTGATATTTTCAAATGACAAGTGCATTGCAAGCTAGAATATACCATTACTATTTACTAACCTTCTCAAGTGTTTTATATATATCATTCATGATTTTTGCATTGTCAAACCAATTATACCTCTCCCGGACTAATCTTCTTGCATTTTTTGAAAATTCCTTCATTTGATCTTCATTTTCAATGATTTTAATAAGTTTTAATGTTATATCATAACTACTCTTTTGCTTGATTACAAAACCGTTATAGTTATTAAAAATTATCTCTTTTAATCCACCTACATCTGTAGTTATTATTGGCCGTCCACACGCACAGGCCTCGACAGCTGAAACTCCAAAACTTTCACTTAAGGATGGCAGACATACTATATCCATCTTGTTTATGTATTCAGGTACTCTTTCATTATCTATTTTACCTGTAAATGTAACCTTAGAATTTAAATTTAATTTCTTTACTAAAGACTCAAGCTCTAATTTTTGGGTACCATCTCCAACAATTAAAAGTCTTAAATCTTTGGTTCCGCTGTATTTACGTATAAGCTCTGAAAATCCCTCAATAAGATAATTTAACCCGTATATTTTTTCTAATCCCTTAATAACACCTATGGTAATATAACTACTATTTAGTATAGGTGTGTTACATTTAAATTTATCTAAATCTACACCAAAGGGGGTTACTACTATCTCTTTGTTGTAGTATTTTTTTGTTTCCTCAGTCATATTATAACTTGTAGAGCAAACTTTATCCGCTCCTTTTAATATATACTTAAGTAGCAATTCTTTAGCTTTATTATCTTTAGGGAACTCATACACATCGCTACCCCAAACAGATATTACAAATGGATGGAAATTGCACATTCTCCCATAAAGTCCATAGCTAGTAGCATAGTGACTGTGTAATATATCTGGATTAATGTCTTTTACTAATTTTTTAATTGATTTAATTAATAAAAAATAACTTAACTTATTTGTACCTATAGTTCTTAACACATGCAAATTTACATTGTTTTCATACACATAATCTGTTTCTCTCATAGAAATTATATGAATCTCATTACCAAGTCTCGCAAAATATTGAACCCATTTTCTTGTATGTATACTATGTGCATCTGCTAAAAAGCAAATTTTTCTCATAAATTTCCTCCTGTTCTTTTACACTATTTAAGTATAATTAAGAATCTTAGAAAGTTATCTTTAATTACTCATTCTTTATTGTTTCTAAAAGCTTCTCAGGAGGATTTACTATAATATTTATTATCCTCTCTGTTACTTTTCCATCCGACTTATAGAAATTTTCATGGATATACTTTTGCATGTCGTGGTTTAGTGTCACCTCACCTATATTTATTTTAATCATACATTCTAAAAGCTCATTTTCATCCTTAACTCCAAAGGATACCCCCTCTTTAACAAAACCACCAGCATCATTATATTTAGGAAGTAATATACATATAGAAGGTTTATTAATAAGTGCCGCTTCTACAACTACTGTAGAATGTACGCTTACTACCAAACCACTCCATTTAATTAATTCATACAAATCTCCATCCTTCATTATTTTACAGTTTTTAATGTGGAACTTTTCCACCATAACTTCATAAAATTCAAAATTCAAATCTACAGGATGAAGTTTTATAATTAATTCGTAATCTTCCTTCATTAAATTTAATGCCTTAAATAGCATTAAGGTAGCCGGTTCAAGTAAATCCCTAAAATATTGAGTGGCATAAAGTATTCTCAGTGTCCCATTTTTTATAGACTTTTTCAAATATCCATTTTGAACTAAATTGTCTGTTCTTACTTGACCAACTACATTAACATTTACTTTATTATATACATTTGTATGAGATATCAATAATTCTTTATACTTTTCCCCCCAGACAAATGTATTACGTGGCACCAACAAATCTTTATACTTTGAATTAATTATGTAAGTAGATGAGGTTTCATTTATTATTCCATGTTGCACAGCATAAGTATCTATATTCAACTTATTTCCTGCGACTATAAAGCACCTTCCCCTGTCGCCTTCTCCTACTACCAAACATTTTTTACTTTTCAACTTTCTAATAATTTTTCCTGCCATTAATAGTTCATATAAATAGGAAAGATAACTCGTTCTTAAATCCTTCATCACAAACCCTAAAAGTATATTTTTAAGATCAAGTTCATTTAAGTGAAAATCTAACTTATCTAAATAAATTAAATTATCTACTAATAAATTATTATTTACATTTTTCTTGGCTTTAAGCCTTTTGTATAAAATAAATAATTCAAATGGTACAAAATTTTCATGACAATTTAGAGTCTTATCTATGATGTATTTATTGTTTAAGAGTTGAAAATTTAAAATATTATAAGTTTCCTTTAATTTATTTATAACTTCCCCTAATTGAGTATCGTAATAGCCATCGGTATTACCTTTAACTAAGTTTAAACTTGAAGCATGTGAAATAATTAAAAATGGCTCTTTATAATTTCTACTATTCGTTAAAAAGTTTTTAAATATAAATTTGCAGTAACTCCCTATTCCCCTAATAAACCGTTTAGTTAACTTGCCTTTACTTATAGCTTGAATGTTTCTTTCACTATAAATTCTCTCACATTTAAGGTTGAATACCTCTACACAAACCTTTTCCATAAAGTCATCATCTGTTTTTACTTGTATTTCTTCATTCGTTTTATACTGAGCATTTCTTATAACCATAATACAGAAAATCAAACCATTTAATTTTCTATAAATAGTGGGTCTACTAAAAATATATAATGGTATATCATCATATAAATATAACTCTTCAAGCTTTAACCCATTAACCTTTTGATTTTCTAAATAAGTTAAATACTCAAAAGCTTCCTTTTCTGCGTTTATATTTCCTATATATTCAAATAAATCCACAACTTTTCTATCTATTATCAGTTCTTTTTTTTGTGCTGTATAGATTAATTTAACCATTAAATCATCTCCTGCGGAGCTGCAATATCAACGACTTCAGAAGGAGATTTGTACTCCCACTTATAGAAGTGGGACACTTTCCTTCTGAAATGTCGTTGAATCATCTCTTTTAACTTATTTTTGCATTAACTTTCCACTGATTTTTTTAATCTCATATCCTAATACAATTAATGTTGCTATTAATATTCCATATCTCAAAACCCAATTGTTTTTCACTATAAAAAATATTATACTGCTAAGTACTATGTATAAAATGCCATATGCAAAAGGTTTAAACGTATAAATTCTTACATCTAATATGCGTAAAGATATATAATAATGATATAAAAATAATAAGATATACGATATTATTGTTGTCCATGCCCCTGCAACTGCACCGTATCTTGGAATTAAAATATAATTTAATACACCATTTATTAAAGCTGCAATAAGGGTTCCTAGGGAAAGGAACTTTGTATTTTTAGTATAGAATTCAATATTAGCTGGTATACTGTATAGAAATTGAAAATAATATCCTATTATGATTAATGGAACGTAATCTAACCCTTTATAAAATTTTTTTGTACCCATTAGTTTTCCTATTTCAGGAGATATAAATATAAGTATAAACCCCATCACAGAAAACAACATAATATAACATTTAATTTTCAGCTTTATGTCATCATAATTTTTTTCTTTCATATTCTCATAAAACCACGGTACCCAAGCCTTATTACACGCCAACCATACAATATACATTATCATTCCAATTTTATATGCAAAGGTATATATTCCAGCAGCGCTAGATCCTATCATACTATTTATCATAACCGTATCCACAGACTGCAAAATCACGCTTGATAAAAGATGCACAATTGCCGGTATAGATATGGCTAATCCATACTTCCAGTATTCGAAACTAATTAGTTTTTTGCCTTTTTTCATAGCAATTACATATAAAACTGTACCGTAAATTAAAGCTACAATAATTAAAGAACCAATCCTACCATAATACTTATCACTTTTAATATTACTTATGAGTATTATAGCCAGAATTGTGTTTATAATAGCACTACTTATTGATATAAGTAAATATTTCTTATATTTATATTCAGCATTTAATTTGGCATTAGAAAAATCCACGATAAATCCAAAAAAACCTTGAATAATAAGGAAGATGACTAATATAGAATTTAAGTTTATAATAGAAGATATTTGCTTTTTAAACACAAATCCAATTATAAGCCACATAATAGCAAATAGTGTGACTAAAAAAAGTATAGATGAAGCATACTCATCATATCTTTCCTGAAAATCCACTTTGGCATTATTAACTGTAGCCAATAGCCCTAATGTAATTATAGTTGTAAAAACGGAAAGCCATGTGGTGTATACCCCAGTTATTCCATAATCACTAGCACTAAGTAACCGCGTAAAAATAGGCATAGTTACAAAGGAAATGCCTTGAACAAAAAAGGTCCCTATAGTAAACCAAACTCCACTTTTCACCAATCTGCTTTTGTACAATTTCTTTATAAAATCTATATTCATATTATCTCCTATCCACCTTACCAATATATCATAAACCTCCACTAAAGCGGCTTAATTAATGACTTTCGCCCTTAAATGCAAATAAATAACAGAGTTATTTATTGCATTCTTTTATTATTTCACATACCTTTGCAATGTCTTCTTTTTTAAGTCCAACAGAACTTGGAAGATTTATTCCACGCTGATAAAGCTCATTTGTAATACTTAAATCCCCATGTGTACAAGTTTTATATGGAATCATATCATGTATAGGCATAAAGAATGGTCTTGCCTCTACTTTTTCTTCATTAAATTTTTGTATAAGCGCGTCGCGAGTTATACCATACTTTTCCTCAACTAGGATTGAGTATAGCCAGAAACAATTTTCTACATTCTCTTTTTCTATCGGTAAGGTAATTCCTTTAATTTCACTTAATAGTTCATTGTAATATGCCGCATTTTGTCTTTTAATTTTTAAATATTCTTTAATATTTTCAAGTTGAGCCACTCCAAATGCAGCCAAAAGATTTGGCATTCTAAAATTATATCCTATTTCTGAATGATAGAATGCTTTATTTTCAGTAACTACTTTTGTTTGAGTGGATAAAAATTTCGCTCGTACGCCATGTTCTGAATTATTAGTTACAAGCATTCCACCTGCTCCAGTAGTTATAATTTTGTTCCCATTAAAACTAAAACATCCTATATCCCCTATGGTACCTGCCATTTTGCCATTAAAAGTAGATCCTAATGATTCAGTTGCATCTTCTATAACAAATAGATCATGTTTTTTAGCTATTTGCATTACTCTATCCATATCTACAGGATGGCCATAAATATGTACTGGCATTATAGCCTTTGTTTTAGGTGTTATTAATTCCTCTATCTTTTCTGCATCCATAACAAAGGTATCTCTACATACATCTACAAATACAGGCTGTGCTCCTACGTATTTTATAGTGTTAACTGGAGATATAAAAGTTAAAGATGGAACTATAACTTCATCTGCGTATCCTATTCCAAGGGTTACTAACGCTAATTGAAGTGCTGATGTACCATTATTTGTGACAACTGCACTTTTGCTACCTACATATTCACTAAATTTTTCTTCAAATAAATTAACATAACTACCTACTGAAGATACCCAATTAGTATCTATACAGTCCTTAACATATTTAAGTTCATTTCCTCTAATTTCTGGTATACATAAAGGTATCATAACAAAACCCTCCCACTTTTTAAACATTCTTCTTTTGCTAAATATTATATATGTCTGTCTTAAAATGTTGCATATTATTTTTTATCCAATCTACTGTCACTTCAAGACCTCTGTCTATAGTGTAATTAGGCTTCCAGAGCGTTAATTCCTTTATTTTAGTATTATCAGCCCATAATCTATTAACTTCGCTGTTTATAGGTCTTAACCTTTCATCATCGCAAATAATTTTTACATCCTTACCTATTATACTTATTATTTTTTTAACTGTTTCTCCTATAGTTATCTCGTGATTTGAACCAGCATTTATAACTTCACCATTAGTTTTTTCACTCTCTGCTATTTTTATGAATGCCTGGGCAGTGTCCAATACAAAGTTAAAGTCTCTAGTCGGAGTTAGGCTTCCAAGCTTGATTTCTGTTTTCCCTGCGAGTATCTGTGATATTATTGTTGGAATTACAGCCCTTGCAGATTGTCTTGGTCCATATGTATTAAACGGTCTAATAGTTGCTATAGGCATATTAAAACTTTTATAGTAACTTTCCGCCATTTTATCTGCTCCTATTTTTGATGCTGAATATGGAGATTGACCCTGCATTGGGTGTTTTTCATCAATTGGTACATAAAGTGCTGTTCCATAGGTTTCAGACGTTGATGTGTGTACAATCTTTTCTACCCCATATTCTCTACAGGCTTCTAAAACGTTTGTAGTGCCTTCCACATTTGTTCTTACATAGGCCATAGGCGATAAATAAGAATACGGGATTGCAATGAGAGCCGCAAGATGAAACACTACCTCTTGTCCTTTGATAATTCTTTTCATTCCATCATATTCTCTTATGTCTCCAGTAACAACTTTAATACTTTCTTTTGCTGACTTATCAAAAGTATCAATCCACCCCCAGTTATTAAATGAATTATATTGAGCCATGGCTGTAACATCTGCTCCAAGTTCCACCAATCTTTCTGTTAAATGGCTTCCTATAAAACCTTCTGCACCTGTAACTAAAACTTTTTTCCCTTGCCAGTTCATTTCATCTACTCCTTTTCTTATAGTTTAAAATATTTGAGAATATCCGTGTTGGCCTTTTTATAGTCTTCCATTCTGCCTATATCTTTCCAGTATTCAGTTATCTCATAAATACCTGACGTACAATCATTGTTAATTGCATCTTCTATTAAATCAGTCATATTATAGACTCCGTCTTCATGTATGTATTTTATAATTTCAGGATTAACAGCATATACTCCACCATTAATGTGAAATTTATATGTAGGCTTCTCTACTACAGACTCTATAAGCATATTATCAGTGACTAAGACTCCATAAGGAACGTTAATTTCATAATTTCTAACACCTACAGTTATACTAAAGTTATTATTGATATGATGATTTAAAAATTTTTCAAAATCAATTCCTGTTAATATATCTCCATTTATAACTATGAAAGGTTTTGTAAATTTTTCTTTTACTAATGCTATTGAGCCTGCTGTGCCTAGTTTTTTAGTTTCTCTAATGTATTCTATGTTTACATCAAATTCTTTTCCATCTTTAAAGTGTTCCTCTATCATTTTTCCTTTGTAATTAAGAGAAATAATAAAGTTCGTAAACCCATATTCTTTAAATTGTTCTATTATAAGCTCCAAGATAGGTTTATCACCAACTGTTAGCATAGGTTTAGGTAGTGACTGCGTTAATGGTCTTAACCGAGTTCCCAAACCTCCTGCTAAAATAAAAACATAATTTTGCTTTTTATCATAAGATAATATGTCATCTAAAAAATATAAGTCTATGAGCTTTTTATTTTTATCAATAACAGGTACCTGCCTTATCTTTTTCTTAATCATATACTCTTTTGCTTTCTTTTTTCCATACTCTTCTGTAACAAATTTAAAATCCTTAAAATATGTATTCTCTATACCCTCGTTTATACTGTGGCCTTTAAGTATAGCACGCCGTATATCCCCATCTGTAATAGTTCCCACTAATTCATTATTTCCATTTACAACTAAAGCTCCCCCTGTTAAGTTTTTATCTATAACCTTCATAGCTTCTTTTATAGTAGAATTCACTCCTATACAATAATTATCAATTGGAAATTTCATAACATCACCTACACTTTATAATTTTCGATGGAATTCCTACAGCAACTGCATTATCTGCTATATTTTCAATAACCACAGCTCCTGCTCCAATAATTACATTATTCCCTATATGCACTGATTGAATTATAGAACTCCCCATACCTATATGGGTATTGCGCCCTATGCTAACTCCACCAGCTAAACAAGCCTTAGGTGAAATATGTGTATTCCTTTGCAGCTTGCAATCATGTTCTATTACTGCACCGGTGTTTACTACGCAATTTTCTTCTATGTAAGCTCCTGGATTGATTATGGCTCCAGGCATTATACAAGTTCCTCCTGCAACATTTGCATAAGGTGAAACCATTGCATCCTTATGTATAAGTACCGGTATGTTAAACCCTATAGCTTTTAAATTATTATATATATTTTCGCGAGTTAAAATGTTTTGGAGTGCACCAACACATACAAATGCATTTTTTACACCAGTATTATATAATTCTTCTAAAATGCTATCATTACCTATTATAGGTATATCTAATACAAATTTATCGTAGTTAAAATCTTTATCAGTTACCCCCACAATATTATATCTAGAAGCACTTTTTATAATGTCTATAATAACCTTGCAATGGCCACCTGCACCTACAAGTACGATTTTCTCCATAATGTCACCCCTAACTATCAACTAATAAGTTATCCTTTTTTGTATAAGTTCCCTATCTATCTTTATCTCACTTAAAATTTGTGCTATTTTACCACTTGCATTACCATCACCATAAGGGTTTGTGCAGTTTTCTAATTGCTTCTTAAAGTTCTCATCGTCTATTGATTTTTTAATGCCTGCTTTTACAGCTTCCTTTCCATAAGGTACGTCTATTATATTGAGTGCTCTTAGTCTTCCGTCCTGCCTTGACCCTATGTTTACTACAGGCAGTTTAAAGCTAGGTGCTTCAATTATACCTGACGATGAATTTCCTATCATTACCTGAGCTATACTTAAAAAACTTAGGTACTCTATTTGACTTAAATTTCTAAATACTTTTAAAAATGGATATTTCGCTCTATACTCCTCAATAACCCTTATAATTTCGCGTCCTCCATTATCACTGTTAGGGTATGAAACTATAGTTTGATATCCAAGTTCTACAACAGCATCTAATGTTTCTCTTACTTGCCATTCCACCATGTCTCTTTCTGTAGTTACTGGGTGCTGAGTCATTAAAAATATCTTATCATCTTTTAATTTAAATTTTTCTAGCATTTCTTCCCTTGATAAATATTTTGCTCTCGCGATATAATCAAGTCCCGGCGCTCCTACTACAAAAATATTTTTTTCCTTTTCGCCCAATTTAAGGATTCTTTGCATACTGTCCTCATTTGCTGGAAAATGAATATGAGAAAGTTTAGTTATAGCGTGCCTTACAGATTCATCTACTGTTCCCGTTACTTCTCCTCCATGAATGTGAGCCACAGGAATATTCATATGGATAGCTACAGTTGCTGCCGCTAGCATTTCTCCTCTATCACCTAGTATTAGTACTAGATCCGGTTTTATTTTATCAAAGCTTTGAGCCATACCTATAATTGAAAGTCCTATAGATTTAGCCATTGCCGACCCTGTATCAGAAGCTAAAAGGGTTTCAAATTTATCTGATACTACAAAGCCATCTTTTTCTATTTCATTTATAGTCATGCCAAATTCAGGACATAAATGCATTCCACAAACGATAAGCTTAAGATCCAATTCCTCATGTTTTTCAATTTCTTTAAGAACATGATAAAATATACCATAATCTGCTCTCGTACCCGTTATAACTGCTATTTTTCTTTTCATATTTAATCTCCCATTCTATAAATGCATATTCCATGTACTCATATTCCATGTGCTCGAAATAATTTAGCTAATTTTTATTCCACCATGTTTAAGGATATTTGCTCATCAATTTTTATATCTCTATTAGTTTTTCTCCCAACAATATCAATGTAGAATTTAGGCGAAAGTCCAGTTCCTGGTCTTTTATAATCTAAGTCCGAGAATCTTATACTCTCCCCTGCTTTTATATATCTAACTGCGACTATACTTTTTCTAGCTGCCTTCATGGTATCAACTTCACTAAAATTATACATTTTAATTCCAGTTCCGAGTGCTATTTCTACATCTCTAATCGCTTTAACCATCTCTTTTAGCTCTATTGGATTCAGAGAAGCTTTATGATCTGGTCCTTCCATACTTTTGTCCATTGTAAAATGCTTTTCTATTATATTTGCTCCCATAGCCACTGCTGCAATAGGCACTGTTATTCCTTCAGTGTGATCGGAATATCCAGACACAATTTCAAAAGATTTTTTTATGGTATTCATTGCATTCAAGTTAACACTTTCTAATTTAGCTGGATAATTTGAAGTACAGTGAAGCACTGCTATTTCTTTATTACCCAGGAAATTTATTACATTTATTGTTTCTTCAATTTCTGAAAGTGTTGCCATGCCAGAGGATAAAATTATAGGTTTATTAAATCTTGCTATATGTTCTAAAAATGGAATATTAGTTAAGTCTCCCGAACTAATCTTAAAAGCCTCCACGCCTATAGACGCTAAAAAATCAGCGCTTTCAAAATCAAAGGGTGTAGATAAAAACATAATTTTCTTATGTATACAGTATTCTTGTATTTCTATGAAACTTTCGCGCGATAGTTCTAGTTTCTTTAACATATTAAACTGTGAGTCACTTTTGCCTATGTTGTCCTTTTGATATTCAGCCATTTCTGCATATCCAGTAACTAATTTCTCTGTAATAAATGTTTGAAATTTTATGGCATCGGCCCCTGCAAATACAGCTTTATCTACCATCTCTTTTGCTATATTTATGTCTCCATTATGATTAACCCCAGCCTCTGCTATAATAAAAGTTGAATTTCCATCGCCTATAGCCTTATTTCCTATCTTAAACATGCATACTCGTATCTATTATCAGTTCTACAAGTCTTGCATCGAGCATCGTGTCAATATCTATGGAGCTTTCCTTGTTCATTACATAAGGGATTGTGTTTTCATCAACAAATTTTTTTTTGTTAACTAACATATCATTTGAATTTATATATAGTGCACCATTAAATATATAAAAAGCAGGTAAGTCTTGCCTTCTGATATTTGTTCCTTCAAAATTTATAACTTCTTTTAGCTTTTCATTTTCTATGCTTCTCATAAGTACAGGATTTTCGCTAGCTTCACATACACTTACTAAAGAGGTACTATTACTCTCAATAAGCTTTTCTATAGATTCATCCAGGTGCTTAAATGTTCTTAATGGAGATGTGGGTTGCAATAATATTACGTAATC
Source organism: Clostridium sp. CM041 (assembly GCF_055081035.1). Taxonomy (NCBI): domain Bacteria; kingdom Bacillati; phylum Bacillota; class Clostridia; order Eubacteriales; family Clostridiaceae; genus Clostridium; species Clostridium sp. CM041. The sequence goes on along the minus strand of NZ_CM143648.1, from coordinate 362,766 downwards.
AAAACTTATATTATTTTTTTTGTAAAAATCTATTGAATGTATAACTACGTCTATGGATTTTGAAGTATCATTTGATAGTTCTTCTGGTCTTAAAAAAGGTACCTTAGCCCCATATTGCTGTGCTATAACCTTAATAACCTCACTATCTGTTGATACAATTAATTCATCTATATATTTAGATTTTTTTCCTGATTCAATTGTATAAGCTATAAGTGGTTTACCACTTATAGCCATAATATTTTTATTTGGTATACCTTTCGAACCACCTCTTGCTGGAATAATAGCTAGAAACTTCTTATTCTTATACATAATTATCACCTTTTGCTTCCTTTTATTGATTTTTAAGCAATTGATCCTCTGGTACAGATCGAAGCACTTTAGCTGGATTACCAACTACGATTTTACCTGCTTCCACGTCTTTTGTGACCACACTACCTGCTGCCACAAAACCATCTTCATGTATAACAATACCTGGCAGGATAACTGCTCCTGCTCCAATTCTACCACCTTTTTTTATAGTTACCCCTTTGAACTTTCCAAATCTTTCTTTTGATCTGCCTGCATAATTATCATTAGAGGTTGTAACACATGGCGCAATAAATACATAATCCTCAACTTCTGAATAAGCTGTTAAATATACATTAGTCTGTATTTTGCAATTAGAACCAACCTTACAGAAATTTTCAATAGTTGCTGCGCGGCCGATAATTGTTTTTGAACCTACAATTACATTTTCTCTTATTACAGCAGTGTCAGCAATAAGTGTTTTTTCTGCAATTGCGCATCCACAATAAATAATCACTCCTGCCCCTATAATGCAACCTTCACTTATTTCAGCTGGAAGCAATTTTTCCTCACTTTTGAATATACTGTTTACTGATCTCATAGGTTGTTTACCTATTACCGTATTATCATCTATTCTAACATTATCTGCTATAACAGTTCCTATGTGAATAACTACATTACTTCCTATAATACAATTTTCACCTATTACTACATTATCTTCTACTACCACAAAATGTCCCATTGTTACATTATTGCCAATTTTGCTTTTTTCTGAAACATAATTCATAAAAATACCCTCTTTTCATATAATATCTTCAAAATTATTTTTTCATTTCGAGTGTTGAGAAATCCCCCATTGGAAATTTAACTGGGAGACCTGTAAGTCTTGATTTATAAGCTGCAAGTATAATAGACATACCTTTTTTTCCTTCTTCGCCATTTATAAGCGGTTCTCTATGCATATTTATAGCATCTATCATATCTTTAAATAAGGGGGTATGTCCGAAGCCATATACTGAATCTGGATTTCCCTTTTGCTGCGTTAATATTTCCTGCTCAGTATCCTTATTATCAGCAAATCTCCAAGTTTCTATTGAATTAACTGCAATGCCTCCGATAGAAACAGTACCAGTTTCACCAAAAATGCTCAATGTTTCTTCCAAGTTTTTAGGATATACACAAGCCGATCCTTCAACTATACCTATAGCTCCATTTATAAATCTTATAATTATTGCTCCAAAATCCTCACCTTCTATATCTCGAAGGAAAGTACCACACTGAGCATAAACCATATCTATTTCTCCACCCATCATCCATTGTAATAAATCAATATTGTGAATACATTGATTCATTAAAGTACCACCATCCAGGTTCCATGTTCCTCTCCAAGGTGCTTGCGTGTAATATCCCATATTTCTATTCCAAAGAATTCTTGCTGTTCCATTAACTAATTTTCCAAACCTGTTTTTGTCGACTGCAGCTCGTAGTTTTCTTATTGGCTCATTAAACCTATTTTGGTGACTAACACAAAGCTTTACATTATTTTCTCTTGAACATTTAATCATTCTATCAGCATCTTGAATAGATAATGCCATTGGTTTTTCAACAATTACATGTTTCCCACTATTCATGCAATATATAGCTATTTCTGGATGATACCCACTTTCAGTAGCTATAGAAACCATATCAATATCAGTTTTCTCAAGCATTTCTTTATAATCTATATAAACTTTTACATCTGAATTTTCACCTATTGCTTCTATATACTCATCTCTTTTGGAATTAGCATTAACTTCTAACACATCGCAAACTGCTACAAGTTCAATTTCTGTTTTATTTTGTGTTATAGCCTCCACGTGTTTGTATGCTATTCTTCCACATCCTATTATTGCAATTTTTAATTTTTTCATTTAAATCTCTCTCCTTGTAATGACTCTTAAGGGTGACTTCCTAGGATTCTTGCATGCATTATTTAGAGTTTATTTATCTTTTCTCTATTATTTACAACATGCTTTGTAGCATTTCTAGTATCATATAGTAAACTAGCTTCTTCCACAATTTTTTCATAATTATAACCACTATGATCTGTGGTTATTACTACTATATCCGCATTTTTTATTTCATATTCCCAAGTTACAGATACATATTCTTTACCCTTGTGTGTGAATTTTTTAATAAATGGATCATTTATAATTATATCCGCACCATTTTTTTCTAATTGATCAATAACCTTTAATGTTGGTGATTCTCTCACATCATCTATGTCTTTCTTGTAAGCTACACCCATAAGGAGAACTTTTGCTCCGTTTAGTGCCTTTTTATTACCATTTAAAAGTTTCATAACATTTTCAAGCACAAATTCAGGCATATAATCGTTAATTATACCCGACGCTTCTATTAATTTTGTATGATAATCATACTCTTTTGCTTTCCACTCTAGATAAAATGGATCAAGTGGTATACAGTGTCCACCAATCCCTGGGCCTGGGTAGAATGGCATAAATCCATAAGGCTTAGTTTTAGCTGCATCTATTACTTCCCAAACATCTATATTCATCCTTTTACACAGAATAGCCATTTCATTAGCTAGTGCTATATTTACATTTCTAAAAGTATTTTCAAGAATTTTTTCCATTTCAGCCACTGCTGGAGAAGACACTTCCAATATTTCTCCCTCTAGTACACTTCTGTACAACATTCCTGCTACTTCAGTACAATTAGGAGTACATCCTCCAACTACCTTTGGGGTGTTTTTTGTATTAAACTGCTTATTCCCTGGATCAACTCTCTCTGGAGAAAATGCCAAGAAAAAATCTACTCCACATTTTAAACCTGATTCTTCAAGTATTGGTTTTAGTACTTCCTGCGTTGTTCCTGGGTATGTAGTGCTTTCGAGTACTACTAACATCCCCCTATGTAAATACTTAGCTACACTTCTAGTTGATTCCACTACATATGATAAATCCGGTTGCTTATATAAATCTAGTGGCGTAGGGACTGCAATACACACTGTATCAACATCCTTAACAAAGCTAAAGTCTGTGGTAGCTTTAAGTTTTCCTTCTTGTACTAATCTAAGTAAATCTGAATCTACAATATCACCAATGTAATTGTGTCCCTCATTTACCATTTGAACCTTTTGATCTTGAACATCAAACCCTATTACTTCATATCCTACTTTAGCCTTTTCTACAGCTAATGGCAATCCCACATAACCCAAGCCTACTACACCAAGTTTAGCTGTTTTATTTTTCAATTTTAATAATAACTCCTCTTTAAATTGAAACATTTTGTTACCTCCTATAGCCTTAGATCATATGATTTTGACAAATCTTTTATCAACAGCTTCATGGCTACATTTTACCACATTATAAGTTCCTACCCAAAACCTCTCAATATATTTTTTATAATAGCATATAATATTTTACCCCAAATATTTCTATTTGTTCAATCTATGGGAGTTTATTAACTATTTATTTAAAATTTCTTAAAAATCAAGTAATCTATTTTCTAATAAATTTACTTGGTTCATCCCCAATACTGGGCGCACAATAAAAAAAAGCCAGTTTCACTTGGCTTTTTACTAATACTCTCTGTTATAGATTATTACTACATTTATTATAAATTTCTTTAAAGGTATCGTTATCCTTAATAGTTAGGAGATACTTCATAAATGCTTCTTTAAGATCATCTCTTTTAAGTGCATATTCTACATTTGCTTCTAAAAATCCTTCTTTATCCCCTACATCATATCTTCTGCCATCAAAATTATAAGCATACATATTTTCCTCTGCTATTAAAGTTTTTAAAGCATCTGTAAGTTGAATTTCCCCACCCTTACCAGGCTTTGTATTTTCTAAAATATCAAATATTCTAGGTGTTATAATATATCTTCCGAGTATTGCTATGTTTGATGGTGCTTCGGATGCGTTAGGCTTTTCAATAACATCTTCAACCTTATAAACTCTATCTTCTACTGAAGTTCCCTTTACTATGCCATATTTGCTAACTTCACTTAAAGGAACCTTTTGAACTCCTAAAATTGAAGTTTCATATTTGCCGTAGCAATCTATGAGTTGTTTTAAACAAGGTACTTCACTATCCACCACATCATCGCCCAACATTACAGCAAAAGGTTCGTTCCCCACAAAAGTTTTTGCACAACCTATAGCATGACCTAGTCCTTTAGGTTCTTTCTGACGTATGTAATAAATGTTTGCCATATTAGATATATCCCTAACCATTGTTAAGGTATCTTCCTTACCGTTCTTCTCTAATTGTTGTTCAAGTTCAATCGACTTATCAAAATGATCTTCGATTGCTCTTTTATTTCTTCCTGTTATAATTAATATTTCCTCAATCCCAGACGCAACTGCTTCCTCTATAATATACTGTATTGTTGGTTTATCAACAATTGGTAACATCTCTTTAGGCTGTGCCTTTGTTGCTGGCAAAAATCTTGTGCCAAGTCCTGCTGCTGGAATTATAGCTTTTTTAACTCTCATAGTTTTTCTCCCCTCAAATAATATATTGTGCACTCTCGGAAACTCTTAAGGCACTGCTAACTCTTGATTCATTTTGCTCAAAAATCAACTTCACCTCAAAAATTCGTGGTGCCTCATATTGTACGAATAACCTAGAAAATTTAAGCTATTCGTATTATTTTTTATTTTTTTTACTTAAACATTGTGAAATAAGACTTGACAGCTAGTAAAAATTCGCAAAATTAAATATGTATATTTTTTACATTATTTCATTTGCGAGGAGTGTTTTTATGTTAACTGTTAAGGTTTCTCATTCCCAATATCAATATTTTCTTGAAACATTTTTAGAAAAATTCTATATTCAAACCAATCAACAAATCACTTTGTTTGAGCGTAGTTCACAAATAACTAAAATATGGTCTACCGACCTAACCGGAATTGTCCCTCTAATAGAAAGTACTTATTCTAAATCTAATCAAGGAGCTCCGCCAAAAGATGCGGCAGCATTACTCAGGTCACTTATTATCATGGCTTATTGTAAAGAAACTAGTATATCCTCTTGGGTAAAAACATTACGTTCAGACCCTTTCTATTCAATTTTATCTGGTTTTATACCCGCTTGCTATTCAGACTCTAAAGCCGAAGGCATACATGTTGACCGACTTCCTGGTGTAGGTACTTTTTATGATTTTATGGATAGGCTGATTCATAAGGATAAGATCCTTAATAAATCCAAACTGCGTAAAATTAAACGTAAACCACGTAAAAAGCAAAAGAAAAACCAAAAGATGAATAACTCCAAATCTGGTGTAGTTGACCGTTTAGTTAAAAGAATCTTAAAATTTGATAATTTAAAGCTCCTTGACAGAAGCGAATCCAAAATGAACAACATACTTAAAGAATTATTTGTTATTCCTTCTTTATCAATGGGTATTTTGGGCGATCCTTCTAAACTAAATATTGCTGGCGACGGAACCTGTATGCCAACACAGGCTTCGCCTTACGGTAAAAAAGTTTGTGATTGCAAACTTAAACCAGGAGAACATTGTGACTGTTATCGAAAGTTTACCGACCCCAGTGCTAGCTGGGGTTGGGATAGCTTTAATGAACATTATTACTATGGTCATACCTATCATGGATTTACTGCCTGTGATAGCTTTTACAGCCTACCTATCCATATTAAATTTGTTAGCGCGGCACGCCATGATGCTGTTACTGGAGTTTATGCACTTAAAGAACTTGTAGATTTATATCCTGAAATTAAATTTCATTCTGTAGCCTTAGATTCTGCTTATGATGCTAATGCTTTTTATCTTTTATGCATGCATTATGGAATAAATCCTATTATTGATTTAAATTCACGTTCTTCAAAACCATCATCAAATAGTGAATTTGTTAAACTTGATAAGAATGCTATTCCACACGGAACTGTTTGTGGACATCAGCTTCGTAATTGGGGAATTATTACTAAACAATATAGACATAAATGGTTATTCCCAGTTCAATGTGAAAACTGTGAAAAATGTCCTATGAAAAGCAATAAATCTTATTACACTAAAACATTAGATAACCCAAGGTATTTTACTCCAATATTAAGAGGTTCAAAACAATGGAAATCTCTTTATAAAAGACGTTCAACTACTGAAAGGTGTTGGGATAGAATAAATAATAATTTTCATGCTGAAGATGCAATTATTTATTCTGTTGGGTATAGAATAACAAGGGTATTTCTTGGTGCATTTTGCTGTTTCATAGATGCTTGGGCATCAGAAAAATTAATAGCCCTTGCTGATATTTTCCCAACTCTTAAAAATATAGCTGCGTAATTTAAAATAAATTTCAATTCAATAACCAGCCTACGGCTTTTTTTAATAGTGTATAAAAAAGTCTTTTTGTCATGCCCGTAATTAATTCAAATATAACTTTTCATTCAAATAAGCACTTTTAATACTTAAATATGGAAATTGTTAATTATTGTTTTCCGACTATACTATATATTTCTATATTTCAATCTATTTTTCAAAATTTATTCGAAAATATTGAAAAATGAAATTATGCCTTTTCTTTTTTTAAGTTTCAATTGTAAGACTTCCAATGAGGAAACATTATTAATAATATTAGTTTGGTTTTCAGTCATCCAGTTATATACAGCTTTATTTTTATGTTTTACAATATCATAAGCTTCTTTTATCTTCGTTTTTCTGCTCGTAATATTATGTCCGTCACTACCCATCATGTGTATCATGTTCCTTTTTACAAATTCTTCAGCTGTTTTTTTAACTTCCTTACCATAATCACCTAATAAGCTACCAGAATTAATTTGCATCAATACCCCTTGGTTAATTAAATTTATAACTAAATCATGATTTTTCATAATCTTAAGGTTTCTCTCTGGATGCGCTAAAATGGGTTTTGCCCCCAGTAACATTAATTCATAAAATACATCTTCAGTATACAGAGGAAACTGCCCCATAGGAAGCTCAATAAGTAGATATTCCGAGTCGTTAATTCCCCAAATTTTCTTTTCTTTATAGAGTTTCGGCAAATCGGGGTGCATATAAATTTCTAGTCCAGATAAAATGTTAATATTAAGATTTTCTTCTCTAGCCGCTAAAACTAATCTGTCTAGTTTTTCAATATATTCCTCGTGACTAAATTCAAATTCTTCAGTTATAAAATGAGGAGTAGCACAAATATATTCTACACCTTCATTATCTGCTGTTTTCAACATTTCTATGGACATGTCTAAGTTTTTTGATCCATCGTCAATAGCATATATTATATGACTATGAAAATCCATCATAAATTTATACCTTCTAAACCTTTAGTTTTCATTTCCATAATATCCCTTATAGTATTTTCCATAATACCCACTTACAGATTGAGGAACTTTATTAAATACAACCCCCAGTATCTTTCCACCAACCTTATCAATCAATTGTTTTGCATCTACCAGTGCATTTTTTTGAGCTTCACCATATGAAGCTACAAAAATCACACCATCTACTATTGTAGATATAATTTGTGCATCTGTTACTGCAAGAACTGGTGGCGCATCAATAAGAACCAAATCAAATTCACTTTTTAGCCCTTCAATAAAATCTCGCATTTTTTTACTTCCTAATAACTCTGCTGGATTTGGCGGCACAGGTCCACTAGTTAATATAAAAAGATTTTTAACAGTTGACTTAACAACACAATCCTCTTTTTTTACACCTTGAACTAATATATTTGTTAATCCTACGGAATTGGTAATTCCCATTTTCTTGTGGATTGAAGGTTTTCTAAAATCACAATCTACAAGAATAACATTTTTACCACTTTCAGCCATAGTTATAGCTAAATTTGACATTACTGTACTTTTACCTTCTCCAGCGCCAGATGAAGTAACTGCTATAACTTTATATTCTTTATCTAAGGAAGAGAATTGAATATTTGTTCTTAATGTTCTAAAAGCTTCTGCTGTTCTCGATTTTGGATTTCTTAATGTTACTAATTTTTTTAACATATTCTCATCCTCCTATTTTTTATCTTGAGTTAAAGGAATAATACCTATAACTGGTAATCCAGTTAATTTTTCTATGTCCTCTTGACTTTTTATAGTGTTATCTAAATATTCAAATAAAAATGCTATTCCCAGTGAACCCATGAGTCCAATAAAAAATGCAATTGCCATATTTAACTTTGGATTTGGACTATCTGGCTTTGTAGGTTCTAATGCTTCATCTAAAAGTTGCACATTATCCATTTTTTTAACATCGTTACTTATAAATTTTAATGATTTAGCTAACTGATTAGCAATGTTCATAGCTTCTTTTGGATCCTTAGATTTAACTGTTATCGTTAAAAATTCAGTATCTCCTTTAGGTACTACTGCTACCATTTTTTGAAGCTCATCAGGTTCTATTTTTAAATTAAGTGATTTAATAACATGTTCTGAAACCTTTCTTGATTTAGCAAACTCACTATATGTTTTAACTAATTTTTGATACATAATTACATCATTATAATTATCCTGTGATGCCACAGATTTACTTTCTATTTTCCCAATTATTACCGATATATCAGCTTTATAAGTAGGTGTAATAACAAAATAGCTTAAAACTCCACTAAGCACCGTTGCTCCAATTGTAACTAAAATTACTAATCGTAATCTCTTTTTTATAATATTAAAATATTCCGCTAACTCCATTATTTACCCTCCACCAATTGATTTTCTAGTTGCATTACAATTTCATCTTTTGGATCTATTTTTTTAGCCATTTCTAAATGTATCCTCGCCTGCGCAAAGTTTTTAACATTTAAATAACACATAACAAGATTTGTACATATCTCTATTGACTTTGTGACCTCAAATGCTTTCCTAAAATATTGAATAGCTGCTTCGTAATTTTCAAGACAAGCATAGTTAATGCCAAATTCATTTATTACCTCTATCAAATCGCTGTCAATTGCTTGTGCTTCATTCAAATAGTATATAGCCTTCTCGTAATTTTGTAAATTCCTGTATGCTACAGCAGTGTGATAATATATATCTGCTCTATCTCCTAATTGTTCCATTAAAGGAATAAAAATTTCAAGTGCACCTTTAGGATTATTAGATACTAGATCTTTTGCTTTTTGAAAATTTGTTATGGTTTCCAAATCGTTTTTAAGTTCAATAACCGCTTCCGTTTGTTCTCCACCATTTATAGTATAATTACTTATTGCAATTAATGCTAATTCATGTTTACTTTCACTATTTAAAACTAGTGCCTCATATAAATATGGATTACTATAATTAGTGATTTGTTTAGCTTTTTCTACAAGTTTTAGTTGTTCATCCTTGAATATACTATTTGTAGCTCTTAATTTATCAACTAACAAAAAAATCTTATCGTAATTATCTTTATTTTCTTCTATAGTTAACAACCCTTTTAAAAAGATAAATGCTTCTTCGTACTTTTCATTCTGAATTTCTTTAAATATAACACCCTTAATAAATCCTACTGAATTTGGAATAGTATTTATAATTTGTTTATACTCTTTATTGTATTTAAAAAGCTCATCTGCTCCTAAAACATAGAACATCCCTTCTATAAATAGATTAACTGGTATATTGTCAAAATCTTCTTTATTCCTTACTTTTTGAATTATCTCGTTAGTTCTCACCGGGAAATATATATCATCCAAAATCACAAAGTCATTGATTTTGCTGTCTTTTTTTATTTCTAGAAAAAGAAGAACTGATAATTTTTCTGAAAAATATGTTTTAATATCCATGATTACACCTTCCTACTGGTTTAAAAATTTATGCTACAAGTGTTACTATTAATAATAATAGTATACTGAGGTTGATTTGTAAACCATATAAAATCATAATAATGAAAATTATGGTTAAATATGAATTTAATTGTCACCTACGCTGCTGTAATATTAACTACTTCTGAAATGCAGTTAAATCATTTTAATTTGTGCCTGCTTCATCAACTATTGACATAACATTTTCTTTTAGCTCAGTTATTTTTTTAGACGTATTCTCTAAGGAATTTCCTTTAACAGATAAATAAATTTTCATTTTTGGTTCAGTTCCAGAAGGCCTAACTACAAACCAAGAACCATCCTCTAAGACAAACTTTAATACATTTGATTTCGGCAATTCAATTATTTTCTCTTTGTTTGTGATTAAATCCGCTTCTAAACCAGCTCTATAATCCATTTTTTTTATAATTTTATTATTACCTATTAATCCATTCATTGAATGTCTTAAATGTTCTATTATAGTACCTATTTTTTCTGCACCATCTTTTCCAGCAAGTTCTATTGAAACTAAACCCTCCTCGTAGTATCCATGTTCTTTATAAATAGCCATCAAAGCATCATGCAAACTCATGCCTTTGTTTTTATAGTAGAGTGTCATTTCACAAATTAACATTGCAGCTATTACTGCATCTTTATCACGCACAAAATTTCCTGCTAAATAACCAAAGCTTTCTTCAAAACCAAATATAAATTCTTTTTCACCCGCATTTTCAAACTCTTTAATTTTTTCTCCAATATATTTAAATCCTGTGAGCACATCTAACACTTCAACATTATATTTTTTGCCAATACTCTCTACCATATTTGTAGTAACAATAGTTTTTATTACTACGCCATTTTTAGACAATCCATTAGTTTCACTTAATGAGCTTAAAATATAATTACTTAATAATACGCCTGTCTGATTTCCTGTAAGAACCTTATACTTTCCTTCTTTGTCTTTAACTACTACTCCAATCCTATCGCAGTCAGGGTCCGTACCAAAAATAATGTCTGGATTAATGTCTTTTGCCATAATAAGCGCCAATTCAAACACCTTTGGTTCTTCTGGATTAGGATATGGCGCCGTAGGGAAATTCCCATCTGGCATTTCCTGTTCTTTTACAACAAATACATTATCATATCCTAATTCTTTTAAAACTCTCCTCACAGGTACGTTTCCAGATCCATGAATAGGAGTATAAATTATTTTTAAATCCTTGGCATATTCCTTAACTAGGTCTTTTCTCATAGTTAAATTTTTAACCTTATCAATGTATGATAAATAAAGATTTTCTCCAATTATTGTTAACATTCCATTGGTTTTTGCTTTATGAAACTCCATAGTTTTAACCTTAGAAAAATCTTTTATGCTAGCTGCACAATTTATAATTTGGCTTGCAGCTTCATCAGTGACTTGTCCACCATCATCTCCATAAACCTTATATCCATTGTACACTTTAGGATTATGTGATGCTGTAATAACAATACCAGCTTTACTTTTTAGTGCGCGTACAGCATAAGATAAAATTGGAGTTGGTGTTAATTGTTCAAATAAATTAACAAAAATACCATTACCACAAAGAGTTTCTGCAGCCGCTATTGCAAATTCCTTAGACATATTTCTTGAATCATACGCTATGCTAACTGATATATTCCCCTTATATCTTGAGTTCAAATAATCTGCTAACCCTTGAGTAGCTTTACCTATGGTATGTATATTCATTCTGTTTGTTCCTGCTCCAATTACACCTCTTAATCCCCCTGTACCAAACTCTAAATCCTTATAAAATCTATCTTCAATTTCTTTTTCATCTACTAATTGCTCTAGCTCTTTCTTTAATTTCAAATCTATCAAATTAGAATTAATCCAACTTTTATATTTTTCTTTGTACATTTTATATTACCCTCCTTATATTCCCCTGAGGAAGCAAACAATTATTATCTTCCTTTCTGTTCCTCCAAATCTATCTTTAGTCCATTATATTATACTATCAATGCATGACAAATAAAAGGCATTTTTTACAAATAACCCACTCTTTCATGTTTTCAATTACTGTATTTCTTCTAAAAATCTTAATTGCCTAGCATTTACGACATGATTATCTTTTATTTGAAGATTATAATTGCATTTATATATCTAATCATTTATAATTATAAATTGGCTGAATGAATATACTATAAAGAACAGTTTTAAAAATTTGGAACATTTAAATAAATAGGCTAGGATAGTCTAACATACCGACTCGTTATTTATTTAAATGTTTTCTAATATAAATTCTTTTGAAAGGGGTGTATAGATTGTATAGATTAAATCAAAATGAAACTCCACTATTTGATGCTCTAATGGAATATGTAGACAGAGAAACCTTACCTTTTCACGTACCTGGGCATAAAAAAGGAATAGGCGCTGATGAACAATTTAGAAATTTTATGGGGGAAAACCCTTTTAAAATTGACGTTACGGTTTTTAAACTTGTTGATAGTTTTCACCACCCAACTGGACCTATTAAAAAGGCGCAAGAATTAGCAGCGGATGCTTATGGTGCTGATGCATCATTTTTCTCAGTACATGGAACTTCTGGCGCTATTCAAGCTATGATTATGTCTGTAGTTGGATCTGGTGATAAAATAATTGTACCTAGAAATGTACATAAATCCATAACTGGTGGTATCATTTTATCAGGTGCAGTTCCAGTTTATATGCAACCAGAACTAGATAAAAAAATAGGTGTTGCTCATGGAGTTTCCCCAGAAACAGTAGAAGAAACCTTAAAGAATAATCCTGATGCAAAAGCTGTACTTATAATTAACCCAACATATTATGGAGTTTCCACTGATATTAAGAAAATTGCAGATATTGTTCATGAATACGATATTCCTTTTATAGTTGATGAAGCTCATGGCCCTCATCTTAATTTTAATAGCAAATTACCAATGTCAGCAATGGAAGCTGGTGCAGACATATGTGCTCAAAGCACTCATAAAATTATAGGTTCATTAACTCAAAGTTCAATGCTGCATGTTAATTCAAAGCGTGTTAACCCTGCTAGAGTTAAACAACTAATAAACCTAATGCACACAACGTCACCTTCCTACATACTAATGGCATCACTGGATTGTGCTAGGAGACAAATTGCACTAGAGGGCACTCAGCTTTTAGAAAAAACCATTGATTTATGTAATTATGTAAGAAGTGAAGTAAATAAAATCCCAGGATTTTATTGTTTTGGCGAAGAGGTTTTAGATGGTTTCGGTGCTTACGCTTTTGATCCAACTAAAATAACAATAACTTGTAGAGATTTAGGAATAACTGGTTATGACTTGGATATGATTTTATCTAACAAATATCATATCCAAATGGAATTATCTGATCTTTATAACATATTAGCCGTTGGTTCGTATGGAGATACAAAAGATGGAATGGAGCAATTACTTCAAGCTTTAGTAGAAATAAGCAATGAGTACTATGGCAAAGGCACAATAAAATCTGATTTTATTGATATTCCTAGTATTCCAGAGCAAGTTCAAATTCCACGCGAGGCTTTCAACAGCGTAAACACTGCTGTTGAAATCAAAAATAGTGTTGGTATGATAAGCGGAGAATTCTTAATGGCTTATCCACCTGGCATACCAGTACTTTGCCCCGGTGAGAGAATAACTCAAGAAATCGTAGATTATGTTGAAAAATTGAAAAACACTGGATTATATGTTCAAGGAACTGAAGACCCTGAAGTTGAATATATAAAAGTTGTTAGAGAAGAAGATGCTGTTTATATAACTGTTGAATAGAAGAAAAAAGAACTCCTAATTTAGGAGTTCTTTTTTCTTCTATTCAATTTTACTCTATAATCAACATTTGCTTTTTCAATAGTTCCTAAATACTTGAAATATTCAGTGTCTTGCATTTCACTTATTGTTTCACAGGTATTAACTGTTTTAATAAAATACTCCATAACATGAATTATCTTTTTTAAGGGTTCAGCTAATTTTTGATTAAACCTAATGGACATTTGTTTTCTCTTATTTTCGGAAATTCTTTTAATATTTTCATAGCATCCGCTTGCAGAATATACCAATCTTATCTTTTGTAAATTTATGCTTAAGGCATCTCTGTATGTTGGCAATAATTCTTCCAACATATGTTCATTAAAATATTTTTTCTCCTCTTTAAATTCCTGAGATTTACCCATAAGTTGTTTTAAAGTTTCATTATTCTTTTTTCTAATATCAGGCAATTGAATAACAATTTGTTTTACCTGCTCTGAGTCCACAACTCCTTCTTTAGCTAATAACTCTAAACCCTCAGCCACTAATTTATACTCTTTCTTATCCTTTTCAACTGTAGATTCATCTTGAAATGAATTAACTATGCATGCTCTGTTTTCTGTATTATAAAATATTTCTGAAAAATAAGCTAATTTCGCTAGCCTTTCTTGTAAAGATTTTTCAGTAGCAATTTCATTTTTTTCATTAATATAAAGATATCCCAAATTTTCTTTACGAAAATTTCCGAACAATTTCTTAGAAAATACAATCTCTCTATATAATATATTATTATATTCTAGAGGAGTAGAGATCCTAACTACTTCACCTTTCTTTGTATATTGCTTTATATGCTCTAATATTTCTTTAGATGCTAGTATGTATACTGGCATTTTTATTCCTCCTTTGTTTTCTCATTTACGATTCTAAGGGTTTTTACAAATGTTTTTGCCAATTTAACGACATTTCAGAAGGAAAGCCTCCTACTTCTATAAGTGGGAGCATAAATCTCCTTCTGAAGTTGTCAATTCATCTTCCTCGAAGCTGTGCAGCTCTGCAGGAGATGATTTAATCTACTAAAAGGAGTAGAGAATTAAAAAGATCACAATATTTCAGTGACCTTTTAATAAGTTTAATATAAAATTCTATTATTAACATTTTGTATGGATTTACACCCTGTAAGCACCATAGCTGATTTTAATTCACCTCGAAGGTAATCAATATAAGATTTTACGCCTTCAGCCTTGCCTCCAAAGGATGCTGTTACAAATGGCCTCCCAATAAGTACCGCGTCTGCACCTAGTGCTATCATTTTAAGTATATCTGCTCCACTTCGAACTCCACCATCAGCTAAAATAATTACTTTCCCCTTAACTTCCTTCGCAATTTCCGTAAGAACATCTGCTACACCCGGAGTTTGGTCTAATACTCTCCCACCATGATTTGACACTACAATTGCGGCTACCCCTGCATCCACAGCAAGTTTTGCTTCATCTGCTGTCATTATTCCTTTTAAAATAAATGGAAGCTTCGTTGATTCAACAATTTCTTTAATCTCTTCTATGGTTTTAGGCATAACTGGTTTGCCATGAAGTGCTAACGTAATAAGACCGCAAGCATCTATATCCATACCTATAGCAAATGCGCCTGCTTTTTCTGCTAATCTAATTTTTTCTATAACATTTGCATTTTCCCAAGGTTTTATTATTGCAATGCCGTTTCCACCCTGTTTTTCTAATTCACAAAGATTAGTTGTAAAAAAAGAATCTACAGCAGTATCTCCCACCATTGGGATTATACCACCCTTAAGGCATCCACTAATAACCCAAGATATATATTCTTCTTCACTAAATTTACCACCCATGTTTAAAGTAGTTCCAGATACAGGAGCTGCAAATACAGGCATATCCATTTTTCTTCCAAATAGTTCTATAGAAGTATCTGGATTTCTTGCATCATGTATAGTTCTCATATTAAGTTTATAAGCTGCTAGTGACTCTATATTAATTTTAAAAGCATCTCCTGTTCCTTTTCCGCCCATTCCAGGTACCTCTCCAGCACAAGCAACTCCATTACATATAGGACAAACTCTACAGCTTTTGTTTAAATTCCCTCTAGCATCTTTTAAAACATCTTTATAATTCATTTTATTTCCCCCTTAGTTATAATCTAAATCATCTAGATTTTCTTCTGTAAAAACTTTTATACCCCTGGATAATAATAACTCCGCAGTAACTCCATTACCATTTCTTTTGGTTCCACTAAAAGTTCCATCGTATATTTGGGGAGTTCCACAAGAAGGACTTCGTGCTTTTAAAATAGCAATACTAGCTCCAACGTTTTGTGCAATTTCAAGAGTTTCATAAGCCCCTTTTATAAACTTTGCAGTTACATCATCATCCTCTGGTCCAAAAATTCTAGATTTACCTTCTAGTACATCTCTACCATTCCCGTTTACAATTTCATGAGGAGCCCTAGGGGTTTCTTGTCCCCCTAACTGTTCTGGGCAAACAGGCATAACTTTTCCTTCTTTCAATAGTTTAAGCACCCTTAAATCTAAATTATTCCCGCCATCATATTTACAATTAACTCCACATAAACAAGCACTTACAATAATCATATCATAACCATCCTTTATTTTAGCTCTACTAAAGTAACTCCACTACCGCCTTCACCATAATTTCCCAATCTATATGTTTTAACATGGCCATGCCTCTTTAACATATCTGTAATCGCTTTTCTTAAAACTCCTGTTCCCTTGCCATGAATAATTGTAGCTTCTTTAAGTCCTCCTAAACAAGCTTCATCTAAATATTTATCAACAGTATAAAGAGCTTCCTCCGAATCCATACCTCTTAAATCTACAGAGGTTGACACACTTCTTATATTTAGCTTCATTTCTCTCTTAATTATCTTTGCCTTTTTCTTATCTTCCTGCGTAAGCTTTGATTCTCTCAGATCACACACTTTGACATTTATCTTCATAATACCAGCTTGAACCTGCACCTCACCCTTTTTATCAGGTTTTGATATTACAATAACCTTTTGGTTAAGAGATGGTAAATATACTTCCTGACCTTGTTTTACATTTTTTAATTTTTCTCCTAGTTCATCATTGCTTTTTTCTACATGTCTCTCTAATGTTTCAAGCTTATTTCTAATTTTCATTCTTTCCTCTTCAAGCTTTTGCCTTGCTTCAGATGAATATCCAAGTTTTTCAAGTTGTCTCATGTTTTTAAGAATGACATCTGATTCTTCCTTGGCATCTTTTATAAGTCTCTTTGCTTCCCTTTGAGCTTCATACATTGCATTTTCTCTAATGTTTTCAAGTTTATATAATTTTTCCTGGTATTTATCTTTTAACTTACTAGCTTCTAGCTTCAAAGCTTCAGCTTCCCTAGCATCACGCTCTGCCTTTATGCTTTTTTCTTGCAAACTTTGAACTAATTCTTCAAACTCCAATGTATCTTTAGAAATATTCTCTTTTGCATTTTTAATAATGTAATCTGGGAGACCTAGTCTCTTAGATATTTCAAAAGCATTTGATTTACCTGGCACTCCAATTATCAGTCTATATGTCGGGCTTAACGTGTCTACATTAAATTCTACAGAAGCATTTTCAACTCCTGTAGTTTTTAAAGCATATCCTTTTAATTCACTATAATGGGTAGTCGCAACTACTTTTGTACCTCTTGCCCTTAAATTTTCGAGAATTGAAACAGCAAGTGCTGCTCCCTCTGTAGGATCTGTTCCAGCCCCTAATTCATCAAATAGAGTTAGAGATTTTATATCTGCTTTTTCAATTATATTTACTATGTTTGCCATATGGGAAGAAAAGGTAGATAAGCTTTGCTCTATGCTTTGCTCGTCACCTATATCTGCGAAAATCTCATGAAAAAAGCTTACCATGGACCCTTCTCTAGCTGGAATTAAAATCCCACTCATAGCCATTAACTGAATTAAGCCTACAGTTTTTAAAGTTACTGTTTTACCCCCAGTATTTGGGCCTGTTATCACTAGCGAGGTAAATTCTCCTCCTAAATAAATATTACTCGGTACTACAACCAACGGATCTATCAAAGGGTGCCTTGCTTCAATTATATCAATTACTCCCTCTTCATTAACACTTGGGATAATAGCATTAATTTCTATTGCATACCTTGCCTTTGCAAAAATAAAATCTAATTCCCACACTATATTTGCATTGTTACCAACAATATTTATATTTTCATATATCTTATAGGATAATTCGGCCAAAATTCTCTCAACCTCAGCCTTTTCCTTTAGCATAATTTCCTTAATTTCATTATTTAGGTTCACTAAACTCATTGGCTCAATGAATAGTGTAGCCCCTGAAGAACTCTGATCATGCACAATTCCTGGTACACTACCTTTATGTTCTATTTTAACAGGAATTACGTATCTATCCCCTCTTATAGTATAAAGACTTTCTTGAAGATATTTTGCATTTGATCTAACTAATGAAGTTACCTTATCTTTTACTGAAGCATTCTTCTCTTTTAAAGATTTCCTTAAGCTAAAAAGCAAACTACTAGCCCTATCAGAAATTTCTTCATCACTAATTATTGCTATAAAAATTTCATCTTCTAATTTTTTTATTGGGACAATCCCAATACATATATCTTCTAAAACTCTAGAGGACTGCTCATCTGCCTTGTTACCAACATAATTTTGAAATAATCTAGCACACCTAAGCATTTGCGCTATCCGCAAAAGCTGCGTTGGCATAAGTGATGCTGCTTTTGAAGCCCTTATTATTGCAGACCGAACATCATATATACCTTCAAATGGTGCACTTCCTTTTTTAGATAAAAGCAGTAGTGCCTCATTAGTTTCCTGTAAGTGTTCTTTCACTTCATAAATATTAGTGTAAGGCTCCAAACCCTCTATAAGGTCTTTACCCGCCGTAGTGTGCGTGTATGTTTTGATTTTTTCTTTAATTTTATAGTATTCTAAAACCTTTAATGATTTTGTATTCATAATAATTCACCATCTTTCCTTTGTTAAAAAATTTAAAAGCCTACTATTATTTATTCGACTCCTCTTTTATAGTGCCCTCTAGTATAATTTTTAAAATCTCCTTGCCATTCTTTATTGATATAATTTCTAAGAACCTCTATAGTTTCCTCATAATTTTCATGGATAAAATCTAATCTAAAAGAGGAAATATTATTTTTCTTGATCTCATCCATATTAGAGATCAAATTCACAGGCACATTGTTATAAATATAACTTCTACAATATTTGTCAGTATCAATACTAAATTCTGCGCCCATTCTATCTTTAAGTGTATACGATCCTTTGATGCATTTCTCTTTGCAGGTATTATTATCACTCTTGTTTCCGAAAACGCTTCCTATAGCACAATATTCACTAACCATAAGCTCATATTTTCCGTAAATCACAATTTGCAGCGGCAAAGAACTTTTAGTTGCAATTTTCTTGATTTCCATTTGGTTTAACTCAGCACTAATACAAGTTCCAGTTAGAAAATCCTTGTAAAAATCTCCTGCATAGCTATTAAAAATATTCAATTTATAATCCCCAATTACAGTGATTTTTTTATTAAATCTACTAATTATTCCTAGATTAGCAGTAATAATACCTTTTAATTTACCTAAGTTATTCTCAATAAATTCACAAATACCTTCAAATTCTTCTTTGATAATATTGGGAACCTTCAAATAAATATTTACATCATACTCATTAAAGTTGATGTTACACCTTCTCATAAAAGGATTTATGGCAATATTATCAAAACCCATTTCAAGTACCGCTTTTAATTGCTCTTCATTTGTTACATATATAAGTGTCTCAGGTATAATGCTATTTTTATTCTCATTAAATTCTAAATAATTCTTTTCTCCCTGTAGGCTAAGTCCTTTATTGTAATTAATCTGCACATTATTTTTTTCTCTTTTATATTTTGCTATTATATAATTTTGAACGTCATCTATTAATTCTCTTCTAACTAAATTCAATGTTGCCATTGGCACAAAACCTTCTTCAAAGCTTTCAAAATTCACTTCATTTATTTTGAAAGGAGTATCTCCTGTTTTAGATAGATTTTTGGTTATACGTTCTCTTTCAAGTGGTTTATTTAAAGCTTCTTGAACGATATCTCCCTTAACATTAAAGCCTTTTCCCATATAATTTGTACTTATGCTTAAAGGCTTATTTGTGGCGAACTCAATCGAAAGATTTATTTCTATTTTCCTCTTAAATTTATCCTTATACCTATTTGAAAGATCATCCATTAACTTAACATCAGAAATTTTGTATAAAAGGTCTCCAGCTTTAAATTTAGCTGGTTTTAATAAAACTCTATCGGAGGTCAATGCATTTTCGACCTCTATCCCATTCTTTATTATTTTTGAAATAGCAAACCCATCCTCTAAAAACATTACACCATCTTTTAATGCTACATTCTCTAAAAGTGTTACTGACAAATCATCGTTTGCGATGCCTATTGGTAGCCCAGAATTTTTAGGCACTTTATATGCCATCATATCTTTTCCTTTATTACCATATAGGTAAGCTTTTGAAAACCCTTCTCTATTAAATAATTGTGTTAAAACTTTAGTATCCTTATCTAATTTTTGTATTTTATTATTACAAATATTGTCCAGCGCTCGTCTATATATTTCCACAACACCTGCAACATATTCCGGTTTTTTCATTCTTCCTTCAATTTTTAGTGAAGACGTGCCACTTTTAGCTATATCTTTTAAGTTTTCTATTGTACAAGTATCTTTAGGGCTTAAAAGGTATGCCTTATACATTTTGTCAGTGTTTTTATCTGTTAGTGTATAAGGTAATCTGCAGGGTTGAGCACATCTGCCCCTGTTTCCACTTCGCCCTCCAATAATACTACTCATAAGACACTGTCCCGAATAACATATGCATAAAGCTCCATGAACAAAAACTTCTGTTTCCACTTTTAAAGTGTTAGATATGTAATCAATTTCTTTTAAACTAAGCTCTCTTGAGAGAACTATCCTAGTAAATCCCATCTCTTTTAAAAACAAGGCAGCTTCGCCATTATGAATCGTCATCTGTGTGGACGCATGAAGCTCAAAATCAGGAAAATTATTTCTTATTAAGTATATTAATCCTGTATCTTGAACAATCAGTGCATCTACTCCTACACTATATAAAAAGCCTACATACTCCATAATTTCTTTTAATTCGTTATCCTTTAGTAATGTGTTTAAAGTAACATATACTTTAACTCCATAAATATGACAGTAATCTACTGCCCGAGCGAGGTTCTCATTATCAAAATTAAAAGCATAAGCTCTTGCTGAGAATTTACTTCCTCCTATATAAACTGCATCTGCCCTCATTTGCACTGCTGCATATACGCTTTCCATACTTCCAGCAGGGGCTAGTAATTCAATCTTTTCCATTTACATCTCTCCTAATTAGTGTTGTAAGTCTTATTATACAGTAAATGTTGTCATCAATACAACAAAACCTCCACTGGATTTCCAGTAGAGGTTTCAATACTTATTTAATTATAATAGACTTAAGAAACTTCCATTCATTAAAATTTTATGATTGTAATTTCCAAACATATTCCCCTAATTTATTAACATATCCAATTCTTTTACCTAATTCAACCCTTGCAATTCCACCAATAAATTCATATGCTTCTTCAAAACTTGGCTCTATAACTATTTCCCCAACGCAATCTATGTAACCCCACTTTTCTCCTATTTGAGCTGCTATTAAACCTTCACTCATAATATCTACATCTTCAAACTTAGTGGGTATTATAATGCTTCCATTTTTATCAATGCAACCATATTTTTCATTCTCACAAATTACAGCTATGCCTTCATAGAAACTATCTGCCCATTGAAACTTAGGTTTTATAATAAGCTCGCCGCTGCAATCTATATAGCCGTATTTTTCCCTCATTTCAACTGGTGCGAGTCCATCATTGAACTCCCCACAAACATTATATCGAAGGGGTATAATTATTTCTCCCTTATTGTTTATATAGCCATACTTTCCATTAGCGCAAACAGATGCCATCCCATCGTTAAATGCATGGGCATACTCATAGATCGCATCTATTATAACTTTTCCATATTTATCAATATAAGCTATTCTACCACCTATTTGCACTGCTGCTAATCCTTCACTAAAGTCGCCTGCATCTAAAAAGTTTACCGGCACTATTTCCGTACCTTCAGCATCTATATATCCCCACATATATCCATTCTTTACTGCTGCTCTTCCCTCCATAAAATAGTTAGATTCATCATATTTAGGCTCAACGATAATTTCACCGCTTAAATTAATATAGCCTTTCTTTCCTTCCAACTTTATTACTGCAAATCCTTCGCTAAACTGTTGAACTTCATCATATTTAGGCTCTATTACAACCTCTCCGGCCTTATTAATAAAGCCATACTTTTCCTCTATTCCAATTATGGCCAGTTCGCCTTCAAACTCCTCAGCATAATTATATTTACATTCTATAACTACATTGCCTTCCTTATCTATATACCCATATCTTTTTTTTGATTTAACAGGATATAATGTTTTCTCATTCTTCATACTATAACTTCCTTTCTTATATATATCTATAAAATAATGCTCACAGGACAATGATCCGATCCTAAAACATCATTTAAAATATTAGCTTCTTTTAATTCACTTACTAACTCCTCAGTTACAAAAAAATAATCAATTCTCCATCCTACATTTTTTTCTCTAGCCTTAAATCTATAACTCCACCAAGAATATTTGGTTTCTGCCCCGTGGAGATATCTAAAAGTATCAACATAACCATATGATATAAATTTATCCATCCAAGCTCTCTCTACCGGTAAGAACCCTGAATATTTTTCGTTTGCTTTTGGATTTTTAAGATCTACTTCTTTGTGTGCAGTATTGTAATCCCCACAAATAATTAACTTTTTCCCTTTTAGTTTAAGCATCTCACAGTAGGAGAGCAGTGCATCATAAAAGTCCATTTTATAATTTAACCTTTCTTCATCTCTCTGCCCATTAGGAAAATATATGTTAAATAGAGTAAACTTTTCAAACTCAGTTATTAATATTCTGCCTTCACTATCAAATCTTTCTATTCCAATACCGTACGTAACAGATATTGGTTTTTCCTTAGTGTAAGTAGCTACACCACTATACCCCTTTTTCTCTGCACACGAAAAATATGAGTAATAACCTTTTATATTTTTAAGCTCCTCAACTATTTGGTTTTCTTGGATTTTAGTTTCTTGGACACATAAAATATCTGGCTGTTCTTCTTTAATCCATTCAATAAATCCTTTATTTTTTATAGCTCTTATGCCATTTACATTCCATGAATAAATTTTCATAAAAAAACCTTCCTTCTACAGTTATTTCATACAAGTGCATTACCTATATAATTTTCAAATATTCTTTATTTAATATATCATATTATTGAATATTATTGAATTATTTATTTAGATATGCCTATCAATAAGTATTATATCCTAATTTCACTATAATTAAATCATCTCCTGCGGAGCTGCAACAGCTTCCCAGAAGCTGCATTGACGACTTCAGAAGGAGATTTATACTCCCACTAAAGTTTTCTATTTGTTATGTTATGTAACTCCCACTTATAGAAGTGGGAGACTTTCCTTCTAAAATGTCGTTAAAAATTGCATTTAGTAAAAATACACATAATTACTATCACCTTTATGATTAAATCTGAATATTATTATAATGAAAGGGGGTTTATACATGAATTCTATAGAAAGATATGTTGGAAGCAAAGAAGAGTTTTACTTTTTCCTAAAAGATGAAGTTATAAGATTATTCAAAGACAAACTCAAAATAGACGGAACCCGTGTTTTAATACCTGACAATGAAGAATTAGGTTATGAATTTAAATTTGTTAATGACGAAAATTATGGTAATTTCTCAATTAAAGTTAAATGGGGACAAAAACCGGAAAAAAAGGAAGATTTTGAAAAAGATTTCCAAGAAAATTCTCAAGAAGACTCCGAAGGAGATTTTCAAGAAGACTCCGAAGAAGATTCAAAAATGATTATAGATAAACATTTCACCATGAATAACTATTAAATTATTTATCAACTAGTATGTTTATATAAAATTTTTCTTTTCCTCAATTTAACGACTTCAGCTCCACGGGACCTGATTTAAGCAAATTCATTATTTTCTTGTTATTTAATAAAAACACTATATTGTATATTTACAATATAGTGCTTTATTACATATTATTGAAACTTTACATTTAAGCAGATAATTTATCTTTACTGTTCTTCTTAATATTTTTCTTTAATCTAACATTGGGTTCAGTCGGCAATTTAAATAATGGTATAAATCTATCTAGTCCTGTTATAGTAAGTAGTAATAATGAACCTACTGCTACCATAGCCATAAAGTTATATTTTATTATATCAAGCGGTAAAAACTTGTGAAGTGGATACACTGATGAAGCTATACCCATATAAAAAGCTATATATACATGCCATGGAATAAGCTGTGACCCAAATACACCAAGTGCGTCCCCGAAAGTAGCATTTCTTAAACGTAATGTATACATATCTTCTTCGCTACCCTCTACGTTATCTTCAAGTAAATTTTTGATTATTGGTCCAACTGTTACTATTTGTGCCATTTCATCTGCTAATGCAGCATTACCTAAAATTGACAACATTCCATTCCAAAACATAAGTTGGCGTACATTTTTTGAAATTTTAGAAACTAATCTTGATAACGGAGCAAATGCATCCATTTTACCCATGATACCTCCAAAGGCACCAACCCACATCATCATGACAATAACCCATGAACCTGCATCTGCGAAACCTGTTTTCATTAATCCTAAAAATTGAGGTACAGATTCTACTGTTCCTGCTGTCAATCCAAGGATTAAAGATGTTATTATTCCAAGCCCTAAACATGCAAGTGTTGGAAGTCCTTTAATTGCTACTGCAAGTACAACCAATAATGGAATTACCATATAATATGGAACCCCGGTTTTAACTTGATTTAAAAGTTCAACTGCTGAAGGTCTAGCTTTTTCAAGTGATACCCATACATCTTTTGGAATTTTATCTATTGCATCCGCTGCATTACCAATTACTGTTGGAAGTCCCATTCCAACGCTTACGGCATAGAAAATAATTGCAGTTATTGTTAAACATATAAGTGACCAAACACCTTGATGCTTTATTCTGTGAATAACTTCAACTTTTTGAATACCTGAACTTACAACAGTTGTGTCAGAAATAAGCCCTATATTGTCTCCAAAACAAGCTCCACCAGCAATTGCTGCTGTAGTAAGCAATAAATTTCCTCCTACTATATGGTTTAGCCATAGAAAAATCGGAGCACAAGCTGCAAAAGTTCCCCATGAACTACCAGTTGCAACTGAAAGCACTGCCGTTACCATAAATCCTGTTACAGCTACAGTTCTAGCTGTTAATCCAAGTGTTAATGAAAAATTAATTATTGATGCACCTACTCCTGTTGACATAAAAGCCTCTGCCATTGCATAAGCTGCCATCAATATAAAGAAAACCAATTGCATTTCTTTTACGTTATCCACCGCACCATTAACAATGTCATTAAATTTAAATTTACATACTAATGATGCTATTATAGCCGCGTAAATAGTTGCTATTGGTGCCGCAAGTAATGCATCCATTTTAGACATCATTAATCCTGCCATTAAAAATACTGGTGATAATTTTAGTAAAGCATTTAAAAAGCCAATCATGTATAAATCCCCCTTTAAATTTTGATTTCGTTTACATAGATAATAGATATGTATATAATATATAATGTACACTTTCTTCTGTACATTATATATTATATATTATATTAGTTCAATTGTTTTTTTTTAGTAATTTAATGCATATATATAATAGCAGATTATGTTATTATTAAATTAGATTTTTTAATATTATTATAAAACGAATATATTAAAATTAAGAGGTATAAAATGAGCTTTAATAAATTCCCGAAAGTCTTTAAATATATGTATGAATTACATCGTAGAAACTTTAAATTGTACTTTAATCCCATTAGTGTGCCATCATATGAGCCCGTAGTAACAAATTCTATTCATTGGGTAGGCCATGCTACTGTAGTTATTAATTTAAATGGTAAGGTTATAGTAACTGACCCTGTAACTAGTATATATCTTGGTCAATTAAAAAGATTAGTTAAACCATCTTTAAACTTAGCCTCCATTAATATTGATTATATATTGCTGTCTCATGGCCATATGGATCATATGAATTACTCCACTCTAATGAAACTAAATAAAAGTGCTATAATTATTGCTCCTAAAAACCTAAAGGTTCCTTTAAAACTTTTAGGTTTTAAAAGTATAATTCTACTAAACGATGATGAAACGTATAATGATAATCACATAAAAATAAAGGCTTTAAAATCAAATCATGATGGTAGACGTTATCCTTGGGGAGCTGAAGCTGATAGCAATTCCTATATACTTGAAAGTAGTTCAAAAAAGATTTTTTTCGCTGGCGATACTGCATATACTGATACATATAAAAATTTAATAGCAGATGTTGCTATCATGCCTGTAGGCTGCTATAAACCTGATGAGTTTCAAGAAATGCATTGTACTCCTGAGCAGAGCTTTAAAATGTTTAAAATGACAAAAGCTAAAATCATGATCCCAGTTCATTATAAAACCTATATTTTAGCTCAGGATGAAGATGAGGTTACCTGTGATACTTTAAAAAGAATAAATGATGGAAGCATAAAAATTATTGATATCGGTCAAACTGTAAAATTATAATGATTTAAACAAAATAAATAACAGGCACTAGAACTTTCAAATAAGTCTAGGCCTGTTTTTTATAAACAAGAAGTTATATTTATGATATTTTTAATTAATTAACTATAACTTCTTAATCCGGTAGATAGATAAATCTTAAAATAAATAACGCTGCAAGCACATAAATTATTGGATGAACTTCTTTCCTTCTTCCTGTGCTAACCTTAAGTATAGGATAAAATATTATTCCCGCCGCTATTCCATTAGCAATGCTATAGCTAAAAGGCATTATAGCCATAGTAAAAAAGGCTGGAAGTGCTTCTGTAAAATCATCAAAATCTAATTTAGTAACTGCTCCCATCATAAGGACTCCAACCATTATTAGTGCAGGTGCTGTTGCTTCTGGTGGCACTATACCAACTATACCTGCAAAGAATAAAGAGAATAGAAATAAAACGCCTACCACGCAAGATGTTAACCCAGTTCTTCCTCCTTCAGCTATGCCCGCAGTAGATTCAACATAAGTTGCCATAGTGGGTGTACCAATACAAGCACTTATAGTTGTTGCGATAGCATCTGATAAAAGCGCTTTTCTCATATTTCGAACTTTTCCATTTTCATCTAACATCTGGGCTTTTTCTGCTGTTCCAACTAAAGTACCAATTGTATCAAATAAGTCTACTAAACTAAAAGTTAAAACCACCATAATTATGCTAGTTATTGCTCCTATAACACCTGCTCCTCCAGCTCCTAAAAGACCCCTAAAGTCAAAAGCCATAAAAGTTGGAGCAATGGACGGTGGTGTACTTAAGAGCTTTATTCCAGCTAAATTTGTTATACCCATAGGTATTCCAATTATTGTTGTTACGATTATTCCAATAAGCATAGCTCCTCTTACATTTCTACCCATTAAAATTGCCGTTATAGTTATACCAATAATTGTAAGCGCAGCGTGTGGATTTGTGAATTCACCAAAACTTATAAGAGTTCCTGGGTTCGGAACTACTATGCTTCCAGTTTTAAAACCTATCAACGCAATAAATAGTCCTATACCACCGCAAATAGCTATCTTGAGATTTGCTGGTAGCGCATCTACTATTTTTTCGCGTATTGAAGTAACCGTAATTATTATAAATAAAATTCCGGAAATAAATACAGCTGCCAAAGCCTGATTCCAAGTATAGCCGAGTGTTAAGCATACACTATATGTAAAGAAAGCACATAATCCCATACCTGGTGCAATTGCAAAAGGTAAATTCGCATAGGTACCTATTAAAATAGTACCAATTCCAGAGCCTACACATACTGCTGTAAAAATTGCTCCTACCACAGGGTCATTTGTTGCTGTAAAAGCTGCAGCACCATCACCCTTTATTCCAGGAAGATTCATACCACTAAACTTTAAAATATTAGGAATTACTAATATAGTATATGCCATAGTAATAAAGGTTGTAACACCCGCTAATATTTCAGTCCTAACGTTTGAATTGTTTTCTTTGAGTCTAAAAAATGATTGCAAAAATGATTTCATGCCATTTCCTCCTAGGTAAAATATAATGTTGGAATTTATAAATCCTTATTAAGCAAAAAAAAAAAATTGCCCATGGATAGGATTAATCCACGGGCATAATTTCAGTAAAAATCTTTACTTATAGGATTAATCCATAGTTAGAAGGTTAATGGCCTTCTAGTAGAAACTCTTGAACCTTATTATCAAGATTATACGGATTATTATTATTCATTTTTCAAAATAATAACATTCATTTCTACATAAGTCAACATTTTTTTCGTTTTTTCACTAAAAATACCAATATTATTTTCCCATAGCAATATACTACTTAATAAATTTATTCAGTTAAAACATCTCCTGCGGAGCTGCATTATTAAACAAATAAATCTTCAATTTCATTTTGGCTCATCTGAGAAAGAAATAATTCTGCTCCTGTTTCATCATTAATAACGCTTTCAACAATTTCTTTTTTCTTTTGTTGCAACTTAAATATTTTTTCTTCTATAGTCCCTCTAGCTATCAATTTTATCACATCTACTGTCTTCTTTTGCCCAATTCTATGAGCCCTATCTGTAGCTTGAGATTCCACAGCTGGGTTCCACCAAGGGTCAAAGTGTATTACCATATCTGCACCTGTAAGGTTTATACCTGTACCCCCAGCTTTAAGAGAAATTAAGAATACCTGTGTGTCTCCTTCATTGAAGGTTTTTACCATTTCTACTCTTTTTTCTGCCTTAGTAGATCCATCTAAATACATGCACCTTATCTCTTTAGGCTCTAACCTCTTAGAAATGTTTTTAAGCACTCTAGTAAATTGAGAAAATATTAATATTCTATGACCTCCCTCTAAGCCATTCTCTAAAATTTCATCTATTGCTTCCATTTTGCCGCTACCCCCAACATAGTCCTCTATAAAAGTAGAAGGGTCGCAACATATCTGTCTTAGCCTTGTTAAAATTGACAGTACTTTAAACTTGCTTTTATTAAACCCTTTCGCCTTAATATCTTCTTCTAGTTCTCCCTTTGCATCCTTTAAATAGGCTAAATACACCTTTTTCTGCTGCTCCGTCATTTCTACTGAAATTCTATGTTCGATTTTAGAAGGCAAATCTTTTGCAACCTCTAATTTAGTCCTTCTAAGTATAAATGGTTTTACATGATTATTTAGTTCTTGTAGCGCTTCATGACTTCCATCCTTCACAATTGGCGCTTCATATTTTTTTGAAAAAGCACTATGATTTAAAAGATAACCTGGCATTATAAAGTCAAAAATCGACCAAAGTTCCGTGAGAGAATTTTCAATAGGCGTTCCTGTAAGTGCGAATTTACTTATAGCATTTATACTTTTCACAGAATGTGCATTTTGCGAATTAAAATTCTTAATATACTGTGCCTCATCTAAGAAACAGTATCTAAATTTTATTTTTTGATAGTCCTCAAGATCTCGCCGTATAAGTGCATATGATGTAATAATCACATCGGTCTCATCAATGTTTTGTTTTTGCTGCACTCTTTGACTTTTATTTCCTGATATTACTATGCAATTTAGTGATGGTGCAAATTTTTCTATTTCATCCTTCCAATTGAACACAACCGACGTAGGGCATACTACTATAGATGGTTGCTTATTTTCATTTTCATGCACTTCTGATTGAATAAATGCTATAGCTTGTAGCGTTTTACCGAGCCCCATTTCATCTGCTAGTATTCCTCCAAATCCACACCTTGCAAGAGTTTTTAACCACTTGAATCCTACCTTTTGGTAATCTCTCATTATACTATCTAAGGTTTTAGGAACTATTGCTTTCAATTCTTTAATATCCTTAACAGTATTAACTAGTTCTCTAAATTTTTTATTTGTATCCACAAAATCCATTCGTTCTCGTTTTAATTTTTCTTCTATATATATGGCATTATATTTTGAAAGTAGAATTTTATTCTTCGTAATATCGCTATCCTTTATATTTAGATACTCTATCATTTGAGCAACTTTTAATAAATTATTTGAATCTAATAATACAAAGCTGCCGTTTTTAAGCCTATGATACTTTCTTTTTTCTCTTAAAGCTGAGAAAACATTACTAAGCTCAGTATTATCTACCCCCTCAATACTAAAGCTAAACTCTAAAAGATTATCCTTATTAAGCTTTATATTCGACTTATATCCGGCGTTTCCGTGCACCTTAATCTTCTTGAATTCTTCAGAATAATATACTTCTGCCACTTGCTGAAGCTTTTCCAGTCCTGAAACTAAAAACTCTAGGAGCTTTGCTTCATCTCGCATATCAAACCCCTTATTTGTACTAACGAAACCGAATTCAAGAAATTGATTTATGATACCCATTTCCTTCTCTATGTCTCTTATAAGTACTCTTCCCTCTTGTGCTTTGTTTTCTCTACTATTAAAAGGATTTATCTCAACCTCTCCATACTTGAAAGTTATGAACACCTCTACATTTTCAGGCTTTTTTTCAAAATGAACAACTGCCTTAAGCTCTTCTATATAAAATTCCTTTTCTAATGATGTGTCTATGGCGACTCTATCACTTATCTTGTTTAAAGTTGGAAGTACAAATGATGCTACATCATCTTTCTCTTCTTCATAAAATTCTATGCACTTATTATTTTCTTCTTTAAATCTATTATAAAAAGGTAAATATGCATCTCTTTGAGTAATAGGTGGCTGATATATTTCACCTTTATAGAAAAAGAATTCCCCATCATCGCTTATTGCAATAGGCATATCTTCTTTTTGCTGAAGTATAAATTTACTATCTTCTCTATTGATTTCGAATTCTAAGGGTATGGTTTCCTGCTTTATGTGTACATTAGTAAACGTTTCGCCTTTTATTACCACAGTTAGATCTCTATTGTATAAGCATTTAAATAATCTTTTAACCATGCTGTCTGTAAAATAAGCTTTTTTACCAGACAGAAATTTTACTGTATTTCCCTTATATGTATTTGAAGCCACCGTCTCAAGTTCACTCGCTTCTTTGAAAAGTTCTATAATATTTAAATCTCCTTCTTTAAATGAGTGCAAATAGGGATTGTATGTAAATCTTTTCCCAAACTCCATAGACTCAAAACTTTTATTATAGCAAATAAAAAATTCTTTTATGTTTTTAACTACGTATTGCTTATCCTCTCCAATCTTTAGACTCACGAAAGATTTTCGGTTATCACTATTAGAATCATGCTCATATTTTACATCTACATTTAGATATGATTTTTTCCTTTGATCACCATTTATACTTTTAGTTATTTGTTTAATTAAACTATTTGTTTTAGCCATTTTTTTTGCTTTAATAATTTCGTCTTTCTCATAAAAATACTTTAATAATGTAGCCACTACATGCTTGCACATACTCACCTCTCCATAATAACTATAACAATCATTACATTGACAATGATAACTTATAAAAGAATTAGTATTATTAAAACTTGTGTCTACTTTATACTGAGTGAAATTTGTTGACTCCACATCTGAAGTTATCTTAGTTTCCTTGTAATCTTCTCGCTTCTTTATTTCTATCTCAATATGCTTAACCTTATTACTTAAATAATACTCTGTTCCACTTTTATAAGAATCTTTATCACTGTATTCTCGTATAATCTCTTCATTAATATCAATCAAAAGTTTCACCCCATCAAGTTTTTTTCTATTTTATATATATTATAAATTCCAGAATGTGTTACCATTATATACTATACGCACACCCATATTTTTCAACCAAATAAATTCAAAATACATTGTAAAAAAGCACACTCAAGGATTAAATGAGCGTGCCGAAATTTTTCCGTTTATATTATTTCATAATAATTAATATTTCTACATTTTTTGAACATTAATAGCTTGAGGGCCTTTAGGTGCATCTACAACATCAAATTGCACTTCTTCGCCCTCATGTAAATCCTTTCTTGGCCCTTGTTCTTTTATTGCTAAATGGTGAACAAATACATCCACGCCTTCTTGAGCGGATATAAATCCATATCCTCTTTCAACATCATACCACTTTACTACACCAGTTTTCATATATTTCCCTCCTTGTCATTCTCTGAAGTACAAAAC
Source organism: Clostridium sp. CM041 (assembly GCF_055081035.1). Lineage (NCBI taxonomy): Bacteria > Bacillati > Bacillota > Clostridia > Eubacteriales > Clostridiaceae > Clostridium > Clostridium sp. CM041. The sequence goes on along the minus strand of NZ_CM143648.1, from coordinate 330,571 downwards.
AATTCAAAGTTTAAATATAGTATTAACTATAAATGTCTAACTAATACTTTTTATTATGCCTAACTTCTTCATCTAACAATATAATTATTATTATTCCAAGGAAAAAATATACAAAAAAATAACCCCAGCAAAATAAACATTATGCTAGAATTATTTATATTGATTATGGTAATATATTTGGCTGAGATGGCAGGATTCGAACCTGCGGATGCCAGAGTCAGAGTCTAGTGCCTTACCGCTTGGCTACATCCCAATAAAAAAAAGTGTTAATGGTGACTCCTAGGGGAATTGAACCCCTGATCCCACCGTGAGAGGGTGGTGTCTTAACCGCTTGACCAAGGAGCCTTATTAGTAATTAACACTACGAGATATAGTATACTTCATTATGTAGTATAAGTCAACTATATATTTAAAATAAATTTCCAATTAATTATTTATGTGAATATGCCTTAATAAAAGATAGGGTATACAGTTTTGCTGCACATCCTATCTAATTTTAACTTTGTTTAATCTAGTAATAGTTATACTTTTAAATATTATTTTCTATAAGAATCATCGATGTTATCATTTGTTTTATATACTTTTCAAAATTTTATTAATATCTTCACTGACTTTTATTCTATTCTCATATACCCATTGTTCATCAAAATTTAATTTAAAAACTTTTGAGAAGGAATAATAAATATTTATTTTTTGGTAGTAAAGCTCTAATTCATAAAGATCTTCTAATAGACGCTGTGGTTTTGAGATAATCTCTCTTTTAGTTATAAACAATTCATCTACATATTTTAAAAATGCATTCATCATCTTATCATTAGATACATCAAAAGGAATTTTTAGTAGTCTCCATTGAATTGATTCTTCCAATTTATAACTCCTTAAATTATCTAATACCACCAAATACTCGCTTATATCCATTTTTCTATAAAAAGGTGTTTTTTCTTCTTTTGTACTCCATAACGCTAATTTCTCTCTAAGAGAAAGCGAACTGATTTTTAATATAGCTTCACTTGGGCCTATTACTCCTTCTTCTATAGTTGCATCCCTTGTGTCTAAACTTTCTCTTATAAAATCTTGAGAATCGCCATAAGATGCTACATATCCAACCTCATATATCCCTTTTCTACCTGCCCTTCCCGCGATCTGTTTCACTTCTTGAGAAGTTAAATACCTTATCTCATTACCATCAAATTTTTTAATATCCATAAATATTATTCTTTTTATAGGAAGATTAACTCCCATACCTATTGCATCAGTAGATATTAAAATTGTGCTTTCCTTGTTAATAAACTGATTGTACTGTTTTTTTCTAACTTCTGGCGGTAAATCTCCATAGATTAAACTTACTTTTATACCTAGGTTTGAGTAATGATAAGCTAGTTCTAATACTTTCTTCTTCGAAAATGTAACAAGCGCATCACCTTCCTCAATACTTTTATATACAAAAGATTTATTTTCCATTACAAGAGGGGTATCCCTTTTATACTCTATAATCTCGTACTCCTCAGAGCAATCCTCTATTATTTTTATTAGCAATTCTTTCGCATTCGTAGCCCCGCAAATGTGTATCTCTTTACTTTTTAATCCTAAAACAGCTCTTGTCCAGGCAGCTCCCCTCTGGTCATTATCTATCATTTGAATTTCGTCTATAATACCAACTTCATATTCCTCATTTATATTTAATTTTTCTATAGTACAACATACATGAGCTGCATCTTCAATGATTATTTCTTCTTCTCCAGTTGCAAGATTACATTTTACACCTTCTCTATTTAATCTTTCAAAATTCTCAAGTGCTAATATTCTTAAGGGAGAAAGGTAAATTCCTTTTGTTGCCTCTTTAAGCCGCATCATTGCATTATATGTTTTCCCAGTATTAGTTTCACCTAAATGGAGATAAAATTTTCTTTTAAATTTTCTCGATCCCTCATATTCATTTTTAGGATTAGTTGGAAACACGCGTTCAAACTCACTAGATATAATCTCAGGAATATGCTCCGTTATTAACACACTTATAATTCCTGATTTTAAATAGCTTTCACCCTTGTCCTTTAAAATGTTCTCAAAATTAAAATCTGTATTATTTTTCTTGTTATAGTCCTCAACAAGCCTTATTGATATATATTTAAGTAATGCTGAATAATTTTCATGAACCCTTTTATAGTCTTTAAAATTTTCTTTCTTAAACTCATTTAATTCCTTTAGTTTCTTTCTTACAGCAGCTTCATGTTCCCATAGTACATTTGACTTAGTATGCTTTACTATTTCTTCAATCTGAGCAAATTGACTTTTTATTTTTTTAAAATTCCTTTCTATAGCTCCTCGTTTCATTTTGTTTCCTCCAATATTGACTTTTTATTTATTTCCATGTGGCTTATTGTTCTATTTTCTCACAACTATAAATTTATCATACATTTTTCAATCTCAATATAAATGAAACACCCAACTTAAATGCTTTTAAGCTGGGTGTTCCATTTATATTGTCTGTAAAATGATTTTCTTTATTTCATTAAATTTTTCTGATGTAACAATATCCTTATTTCTGTTTTTAGGTAAATCAACGATTATTTCTTTTTTTATAGTTGCCGGTTTATCTGATAATACATATATTCTATCAGATAAGAATACGGCTTCTTCAATATCATGAGTTATAAATATTATGGTAACTTTTAGCTCTTTAATTACGTCTATTAGCCAATAGTGCATCTTTGCCCTAGTAATTGCATCAAGTGCACCAAAAGGCTCATCTAACAGCATAATATCAGATGATGACATATATGTTCTAAGCAATGCAGCTCTCTGCCTCATACCTCCTGAAAGTTGAAAAGGATATTTATATTCGAAGCCTTCAAGCCCAAATGTTTTAAAATGACTAAGCGCCTGAGCCCTTGCCTCTTTTTTAGATTTTCCTTTTATAATAAGAGACAGTGTAGTGTTATCCACAATGTTTTTCCATGGAAGTAGCAAGTCCTTTTGATGCATATAACTTACTTTTTCAAATCTATCGCAGCATTTTTCTCCGTCAAATATAATTTCACCCGCATCTTTACGCAAAAGGCCTGATATAATATTAAAAATTGTACTTTTACCACTGCCACTTGGTCCTAGTAAACTTATAAACTCATTCTCTCTTGCATAAAAAGAAACATCATTTATTATATTCATACTTCCAAAAGTTTTTTTAATATTTTCTACTCTTAATTTTTCATTACTAGTTTGGTAAGTACTCATTAGTAAATGCCTCACTCGCCTTCATATCTTTTCCTATAAGCTTTTTATCTAAAAGAAATTTGGTGTAATTATTCCAAACCGATTCTTTCATTACGCCCCATTTTTCAGCTTCAGCTTTATATTGATCCTTTAAATATTTTTGACTTGCGACGGCAAGAGCTTCATCTGTCTCCGGTGCATTTTTCAGTAAAACCTTAGCACTTTCCTCAGGTTTCTCCATGCTGTATTCATATCCTTTTGTAACTGCTTTTAAAAATTTCTTTGCCATTTCGGGATCCGCTTTTAATTTGTTCTCATTGGCTATAATTACCGGAGTATAATAATCTAAATCTTTATTTAATTTTCCAATATCAATATAGTCAATAGGAATATTTTTAAGCTTCGCTTCTATTCCTGTCCATCCATAAAATACCCATTCAATATCAATATTTTTCTTAGTTACAGCAAAGAAATCCTCTGATCCTGCATCTACCATCTTTAGTTTTGAAAAATCCGCATTATCTTTTTCCATAACCGCCTTTAAAATTGCATTTTCAGAAGGCGACCCCCATCCGCCATAGGTTTTTCCTTCAAAATCCTTAGGAGATTTAATATTTTTTTCCTTAGGCGATGCAAACCCAGAAGTATTATGCTGAATAATAGTGGCTATAGCTTTTATTGGAAGTGGATCTTTAGCAGTTCTAGCATAAGTTACATCTTCTTGATAGCTTACGCCAAAATCTCCTTTGCCCGCTGCAATTAAACTTGCAGTACTTCCCTGCGCTGGTTGAATAATTTCCACGTCAAGTCCTTCTTCTTTAAAATATCCATTATCTTTCGATACATATAATCCAGTATGATTAGTGTTTGGTATCCAATCTAAAATAACAGTAACCTTTTTTAAAGTTTTTTCCTTCTTTACATCTTCTTTTTTTGCAGCACAACCCACAAATAAAACTGTAGTCATTGAAACTGTTAATAATAATGAAATTACTTTCTTTAGCATGATTTTACCTCCAAATAAAATAATATGTCCTATATAAATTTAGTCATTGTTATCTGCTTTATTTCTAGTCCAAGGAGTAAAAAAATATTGTATTAAGTATAAGAGTCCAAATAGTCCCATGCTTAATATTACAATAATTATAATTACTGCAAAAACTTTATCAAGTGCATATGAATTTTTAGCTCTAATCATATATACCCCAAGACCCTTATCCCCTCCAAGCCATTCTCCAATAACTGCCCCCATAATGCTATAGGTTGCCGCTATTCTAAGGCCCGAAAAAAAATTTACAGTAGAGGATGGCAGCTTCACCATGGTGAAAATTTGAAACTTACTAGCTCCCATAGTCTTTAAAAGGTTTACCATATCCGCGTCTACTGATTCTAATCCGTCAATCAAACTAACAACTATAGGGAAAAAGCACACTAACACTACTACAATAATCTTAGGTAATATTCCAAAACCAAACCATATTATGAAAAGTGGTGCTAGAGCAATAATTGGAACGGTTTGAGATACTACTAAAATTGGATATATGCATTTTTTAATGATTTTCACATTATCCATTAAGATGGCTAAAATTAACGCAATCAAAATTGATATTGCGAATCCAATCAAGGCTTCATATAAAGTCGCATAAATATGCTTAGTAATGCTTGGAACTATATTCACCAAGGTACTAATAATATCTTTTGGCGAAGGCAATATGTATTGCGGAACCTTCCATTTTTCTACAGCTATCTGCCATATAAAAAGAATTATTAATTGAAAAACTATAGGAATAAGTTTATTTTCTATACTTATATGTTTTTTCATTCATAGTCACGCCTTCAGCTTTATAATCGATTTTCACTATAGAAACAACCCTACTTGCTCCATGAACTACACAAATTTCCTGGGCCTTTTTTACTATATCTAAAAGCTCATCCATTTCACCTTCCATAGTGGTTTCCATTGGTCCTACCTCATATTTTACTCCACTAGATTGAATATATTCTATAACCTTATCTACTACTTGGTAAATTTTTTCTTCCGCAACCACTGGTATAACTTGAAGACTCACATTTACAACTGACATTTCAATTCCCCCTTAGAATATTGTTAAAGTAAAATAAACCCTTTGCTCATTTTTAAGCGAAGGGTTCTATAATCAAATAACTTTGCACCATTTATATATTCTTATTTTAACCTAAATGCAAATTATATTTTCCCTCCGCTGGCATTATCCAATTCAGGTTATAAGGGTCGAAACTTAACTGTTTCCTCTCAGACAAAAATATTGACTCCCCTAGTTTTTAATATTAAATTACTTTACACGTATATACTACCTAAAAATTCTTATAATGTCAAACCATAAAAAACGCATCTTTTATTCAGTGCGTTTTTCTTAACAATCCATATTATCTTCAAACTTTTTAATATATTCCTTTAGTTCATCTATCTGTTTTTGTAAATCCTTGTTATCGCCCTTAGAATTACTGTTTCCATTATCTCCAGATTGATTGCCATCCTGCGATTCAAGATTTTGAGACTGAGCTGCAATTATCAAAATACTTTGGGCCAAACCCGTTAAAAAATTACCTATTACATTTTGTTGATTAACATTAAGTTTTCCAGCAATTATAACCCCTATTACTGTTGCTAATGTGGCTAATTGACAAGGCGTGAATTCTTCTAACTTTTTCATACATTGCCTCTTTTATAAAATGGTTGTAATATATTATATTCTTTTAACAAAAAAAAGTGTAACTAATATTATTTTTTAAATATATGACATGAAGATATTTTTATTCATATATTACTCATAAAGGGGTGGTATATATGAATATATACAACAATAAAAGATTTGCAGATATTGTGTTTGAAGGTGGCGGAGTTAAGGGCATCGGTCTTGTAGGTGCCTTAAAAACATTTGAGGATAATGGATATCAATGGAAAAACATTTCAGGAAAACAATAAGAATGAGTATATCTATCCCCTATTTTTTCCACCCTGTAAACTTATATAATATAAAGACTAATAAAAAGTCTCTCATTCTTGATGGTGGTGTTTTAAGCAATTACCCAGTTTGGATTTTTGATGTGAATGGTGTTCCTCTCTGGCCAACCATCGGTTTTAAACTCGGAGGGAACAAAGAAATACGAGAACATAAAATCACAAATATCTTAAATTTTACTAGCTCAATTATTGAGACTATGTTAGAAGCACAAGATGGTATTCATATAAGAGAAATGGATTTCTTGCGTACTGTAAAAATCGATACCCTTGATATTAAAACCACAGATTTTAATATTGGGAATAAAAAAATTATGGAGTTATATAATTCTGGCGAAGTTTGCGCAAAAGAATTTCTTAAAAATTGGGAAGATAATTATAAAAAGCATAGAATCTTTAGAAGTAATTCCTTTAAATAATAATCGTTGCTAAAACCACTAAATCTTTTTATTCATATATACACCACCTTACATTTATTTATTGAATAATACTAAGAATTTAAAAGTGCGCTAAGCTTAATAATAATTATTATTGTTTTTAAGCTTAGGCATTTTTTTCTTAGTCCATAAATTTAGCCACAGTTCAAATTATGTGATATTATAATTATGAAGAAAAAAACGAGGTGAGTTCAATGAAAAAAGTATTATTAACCGGCTCTAATGGTTTCTTAGCATCAAGATATTACACATATTATAAAGATAAATACGAAATAATCCCATTAGGACATGCAGAGTTAGATATAACAGACGAGAGTAAAGCCTTAGAAATTATACAGAAATTCAAACCTGATTACGTGATTCATACCGCTGCTATTGCTGATACAGGTTTGTGTGAACGAAACCCAGAACTATCTTATGAAATAAATGTAAAAGGTTCAATTAACATTGCTAAAGCCTGTAGTTTAACAAAATCTAAATTAATATATTTAAGTTCTGAACAAATTTTTAACGGCAATATCGAATCAGGACCATATAATGAAAATCACACCCCAACTCCAAATACCATTTATGGGAAACATAAACTTGAAGCTGAAAACGAATTAAAAGGAATTATTGATGAACTATGGATTTTAAGACTTACTTGGTTATTTGGATTTCCAGAAAAAAACTGCAGGGTAAATTCTAATATACTATGGAATGTTGTATCTGCTATTTTAAATGATAAAAAAATGAAATTACCCTCAAATGAATTTAGAGGAATGACCTATGTTTATGATATAATAGCAAATTTTGATAAGATTTTTACTCTTCCATACGGAACTTATCACACTGGAAGCGAAAATAACTTAAGCACTTATGATATAGCTTTGCTCATATTAAAAGAAATTGGCTTAAATCATAAAGTAGGTAATTATTTAGAAAAAGATACCGAAAAATACAAAGAACATCCAAGGGACTTACGAATAAGTAATAGTAAATTGAAGCATTATGATATTGTTATGCCTAAAACTGAAGATGGCATTAAAAAGTGCCTTATAGATTTCAACTATTAATTATCTACTAAAGTAGCTTTATCTACTAAAGTAGCTTTATCTACTATAGTAGCTTTATCTACTATAGTAGCTTTATCTACTAAAAAGCACGTAACAGGTGGGGATTTACCTGTTACGTGCCTTATATTTAAAGGGTGTATTCTGCCACCTCTAAGGCGGCCTTTACATTTCTTTTTTTATACCGCGGCTTAAAGTCTTTTCATATTCTATAAATTCATACACATCATTTTGAAATAAATCGCTAAAACTTTTAAGTTCTTCTAAACTTAAATCTTCTATAGCCTTATGTTTTTTTTCACAATTTATAACTATAGCGCCTATAACTCCATGAGCATCTCTAAAGGCTGCCCCCTTGCTTACAAGATAATCTGCAGCTTCCGTAGCATTTAGAAAACCTCTTTTAACTGCGTTATACATATTATCTTTTTTGATTTTTAAAGTACTTAACATTTCATTCATAACCTTTAAGCATTTTAAAACTGTGTCAACTGCATCAAAGAAAGGTTCTTTATCTTCTTGCATATCTTTATTATAGGCAAGTGGTATTCCTTTCATAGTGGTAAGCAGACTCATTAAATCTCCATATACTCTTCCAGTTTTCCCTCTTATTAATTCTGCTGCATCTGGATTTCTTTTCTGTGGCATTATACTACTGCCTGTGGAGAATTCATCGCTAATTTCAATGAAATTAAATTCTTTAGTACTCCATAAAATGAACTCCTCACTTAATCTACTAAGATGCATCATTATTATAGAAAAACCGGATAAAAGTTCTAATAAATAATCTCTATCACTTACTCCATCCATAAAATTATCTGTAGGTTTTTTAAACCCTAGTTCGCTTGTTGTAAACTTCCTGTCTGTATCATATGTTGTTCCCGCCAGTGCACAGCATCCAAGAGGATTTTCATCCATAATCTCTGTAGCGCTTATAATCCTTTTCTTATCGCGACTTAACATATTAAAGTACGCCATAATGTGCTGTTTAAATGTTACTACCTGCGCTCTTTGCATATGTGTATACCCTGGCATTATAACCGCATTATCATTCCCAACTTTTTCAATAGTGCTTAAAATAACATCTAAATTATCAATAACATCCAATGCTTTGTATTTTGAATATAATCTCATATCTACTGCAACCTGATCATTTCGGCTCCTAGCTGTATGGAGTTTTTTACCTACATCCCCTACAAGTTTTGTAAGCTGTATTTCCATAAAACTGTGAATATCTTCATAATCACCTTCAATTTTAAGTTTGCCTTCTTGAATATCCGAAAGAATAGAATTCAGACCATTAACTATAGTCACACTTTCCTCATTTGTTAAAATACTACATTTAGCAAGCATTTTAACATGGGCTATGCTACCCATAATATCTTCATAATATAATCTTTTATCAAAGCTTAGAGAACTATTAAAGTCCTCCATAAGCTTGCTTTCTTTTTCCTTAAATCTTCCACCCCAAAGTTTCATATATATCACCCGCTCTTCCTTCGTAAATTTTATAATTTTTCATAGCTATTGTTTAAATTTTTATATGCTTTAATTTTGCTTGGCAATGAAAATAAGTTTATAAATCCTTCTGCATCCTTATGATCATATAAATCACTTGCTCCAAACGAAGATATACCCGCGTCATAAAGAGCATTAGGTGATTCTTTACCTGCTGACATGATGTTTCCCTTATAAAGTTTTAGTTTAACCGTCCCTGTTACTGTTTCTTGAGTCTTATCCACAAATGCATCAAGGGCTTCTCTCATAGCGCTAAACCAAAGTCCATTATATACTAATTCCCCATATTTTTGTGATACTAAGTATTTAAAGTGGAGTGTATCCTTGTCTAAAGTTATTTCCTCTAGTTCTTTGTGTGCTGCATAAAGTACAGTACCACCAGGAGTCTCATATATTCCTCTTGATTTCATCCCCACAAGTCTATTCTCGACTATATCTATAACTCCAATTCCATTTTCTCCACCAATTTTATTTAATGTTGAAACAATATCAATTGGCTCAAGTTCAATTCCGTCAATTTTGGTCGCAATTCCCTTTTCAAAATATATCTCTACATAAGTAGGTTCATCTTTAGCTTTTTCTGGAGGTGTAACCATAAGATACATATCTCTTTTATGCTCATTATTTAATTCTTCAATATCTCCGCCTTCATGACTTGCATGCCACAAGTTCTGATCTACTGAATAGATTTTTTCCTTGGTAACTGATATTTCTATGCCTCTATCATTAGCATAATCTATAGCATCTTCTCTTGATTTTATATCCCAAATTCTCCAAGGAGCAATAACCTTTATAGAAGGATCAATGGCTGTTATCCCAACTTCAAATCTAACTTGATCATTTCCTTTCCCAGTACATCCGTGACATATATATTTTGCCCCTTCTTTATGAGCGATTTCAACAAGCTTTTTAGCTATTAATGGTCTTGCAAATGCTGTACCCAATAAATATGTTCCTTCATATGCAGCATTTGCTTTAACTCCTTTAAATACGTAATCTTTTATGAATTCAGCTGTTACATTCTCAATATATATTTTTTGCGCGCCTGAACTTATAGCCTTTTTCTCAATTGCCTTCATATCATCTTCTTGACCAATATTAATGCAAGCTGCTACAACGTCCATATCATAGTTTTCCTTAATCCAAGTTATTATTATAGAGGTATCTAATCCTCCTGAATACGCTAAAACTACTTTTTCTTTCATTTTAATATCCCCCTTCGATTTTGTTCTTTTATGTTTTAATATATTTTATATTTTAATAATTTTTGCTAAATAATTATATTTATTAATTTGAAACTGAATATTAGTTATTACATAGGTGCTACTCTAAAGTATATTATTTAAAAATTCCTTAGTTCGTTGCTCTTTAGGATTATTAAAAATTTCTTTTGGTGTTCCCTCTTCTACTATTTTTCCTCCATCCATGAAAATCACCCTATCTGCCACTTCCTGAGCAAACCCCATTTCATGAGTTACGACAACCATAGTCATTCCTTCTTTTGCAAGGCCCTTCATTACTCCTAACACCTCTCCAACAAGCTCCGGATCTAAAGATGATGTAGGTTCATCAAAGAGTATTATGTCAGGTCTCATAGCTAAAGCTCTCGCTATAGCCACTCTCTGTTTTTGTCCTCCCGATAACTTCGACGGATAATCATCTACTTTTTCTCTAAGACCTACCTTCTCTATAATTCCCTCCGCTCTCTTTAATACTTCTTCTCTATTTTCATTCTTAACGGTAATTGGAGCCTCTATAACATTTTGTAGTACAGTCATATGATGGAACAAATTAAAGTTTTGGAATACCATTCCTACTTTTTCAATGTTGTTTCTCATATGCTTTTTATTTTTAACATCCAGCTTTTCTCCTTCAATGAAAACTTCTCCCATATTAGGCTGCTCAAGATGATTTAAACACCTTAAAAATGTGCTTTTTCCTGAACCAGAAGGTCCTATTATAACTAGCACTTCTCCTTTTTTAACTGTTACATTTAAATTTTCAAATACTGTTAACGAGCCAAATTTTTTAGTTAAATTTTTAGTTTCTATCATATACATTTCTTCTCACCTCTATTAATATACTGACAGTTTTTTTTCATAATGCGAAAAAACTGTAGTGAAAATTGTTGTCATTAAAAGATACAAACATCCTGCTATAAAAAAAGCTTCCATTGGTCTAAAAGTTGATGCAGATAAAATCTGTGCTTTTCTCATAACTTCCGACATAGTAATAGTTGACACTAAAGATGTATCCTTAAGCATTGTTATAAACTCATTACCAACTGACGGGATAATTATTTTAAATGTTTGAGGTAGTATTACTCTTTTCATAGTATCCAAATAAGTAAACCCTAATGACTTGCAAGCTTCAAACTGTCCTTTGTCTACTGAAAGTATTCCACCTCTTATTATTTCTGCCATGTAAGCCCCTGAATTCAAACTAAGTCCTATTATTGCAGTTAGGAAGGGAGAAAGCTGAACACCTAAAAATGGCAACACATAATAAAAAGCAATTAATTGAAGAAGCATAGGTGTCCCTCTAAATATCCATGTATAAAATCCCGCTACACCAACCATCAGTTTGTTTTTTGATAATTTAAGTAATGCTGTAACTATCCCTATTAAAGTTCCAAATACCACCGATATTATAGTTAATTCTATAGTCAATATACTTCCTTTTAATAACACAGGAAACATTTCTTTTAAAACATTTATATCCATTCTTATCCCCCTAGCTATTTCTTATATACGTCAAATCCGAACCATTTCATCGAAAGCTTAGAAAGAGTTCCATCAGCTTTTAGTTCATTAAGTGCCTTTTGCACCGCTGCTTTTAATTCTTTATCCTCTTTCTTAAATCCAATTCCCATAGGTTCTTCACTAATTTTTTCTGTTAAGACCTCATATTGACCCGGCTTTTTTGCTACATAATATCCACCAACTTGAGCATCCATAACTACCGCATCTACTCTTCCAATTGACAATTCCTGAAAAGCTTCTGTTATTTTGTCATATTTTTTAACTTCTTTTAACCCTGTCATTACAGAAGCTGCAGCGTCTCCTGTAGATCCCAGCTGACAAGCCACTATTTTACCTTTTAAATCTGCTATGCTTTTTATTTTTGTATTCCCCTGTTTTATAGCCGCAACCTGACCACCCATTACATAAGTGTCTGAAAAATCTATACTCTTTTTTCTTTCATCTGTAATACTCATAGCTGAGAGTATAATATTAAATTTTGATGAGGAAAGCGCTAAAACCATTCCATTAAAGTCATTAGAAGTATATTCTGCTTTTACACCTAATTTTTTCGCTACTTCATTACCCAAATCTACATCAAAGCCTACTAAATTATTTTTAGAATCTCTAAACTCCATTGGTGGATAAGAATCATCTAATCCTATAGTTAATTTGCCCGCCGTCTTAACCGCTTCTAGCGAATTAAGTTTTTCCTGTTTTTGCCCACATCCCACAAGTAATACACCCGACATAGAAATCGTTAATATAATTGACATTATTTTTTTCATTTGTACCACTCCCCGTTATAATATACTATAATAGCTTTGTGAATATTTATACACTTTTTTATGCACAGTGTATCTTCTTACGTTTTTTTCTTCTTGGTATTTTATAGCTTCTGTTATTGATGTTGCTGGCTTGTTTTTATTTATTATATATGGTTTTTTATATTAATGCAATGCTTTTCTCTTATTAATTATTCATTTATTATAATATTTATACATAAAGCAAACCAAGATGAGGTTTAAAACTACCCTTAGCTTAATCATAAGCTAAGGGCAGTTTTAATTTATAATTCAATATTTTTTTAATAAAATCTACTAATCCGCAATATTAAATACCTCTAAATTTACACTCACAATATTTTTCTTCATAATCTCTACTAAAGCCTTCGCAGTATCTAATGAAGTAATAACAGCAATGTTATTTTCTATAGCTGTTCTTCTAATTCTAAACCCATCTGTTTTCAAATCATTTCCCTTAGTAGGTGTATTTATCACTAAGTCAACCTGCCTTTTCTTTATCACATCAATGATATTAGGGGCTCCATCCGTAATTTTTTTAACATCTAAGGCATCAATTCCATTATTTCTCAATAACTTAGCCGTACCTTTCGTCGCTATAAATTTATAATTCAATTCATTAAACACCTTTGCAATATGCAAAAATTCTTCGTAATCCTGCGGATTTATCGTTGCCAAGATAACTCCTTTTTCTTTTTCAACCTTCATTCCAGACGCTACAAACCCTTTATATAGAGCTTCTTCAAAATTTCTTCCTATTCCCAGCACCTCTCCTGTGGATCTCATTTCTGGCCCAAGGCATACCTCTACCTCCGGAAGTTTTTGAGTTGAAAATACCGGAACCTTAACTGACACCAACTCCGCCTCTTTATAAACTCCATTACCATACCCTAAATTTTTTAATTTTTCTCCTAACATTACTCTTGTGGCAAGCTCTACAATTGGTACTTTGCTAACCTTACTAATGTACGGAACCGTTCGGCTAGCTCTTGGATTAGCCTCTATTATATACAATTCACTTTTAAATTCTATAAATTGAATATTAATCATGCCTATCACTTCGAGTCCTATTGCTAACTTCTTAGTGTATTCTAATATCTTTTCTTTTATATCATATGATATATTTCGACTTGGATATATTGTAATACTGTCTCCAGAGTGAACTCCAGCTCTCTCTAAGTGTTCCATAATGCCCGGTATTAATATTTCCTCACCGTCACAAATAGCATCGACTTCTATTTCTCTACCCAATAAATACCTATCTATTAAAACAGGATTTTTATTATCTTTCTCAAATGCATTCTTTAAATAATGCTCCAGTTCTTTTTCCGAATAAGTTATTTCCATTCCTCGTCCACCTAATACATACGACGGCCTAACCAAAACCGGATAACCTATGCTTTCAGCCTCTTCTAATCCTTGTTTTAAATTCCAAACAGCTTTTCCCTTTGGTCTATTTATATTTAGCTCTTCCAAAAGTGCATCGAATTTTTCTCTATCCTCAGCTACGTCCATTTGCTCAGGCTTAGTTCCATATATAGGTATATTTTTTTCCTTTAAGAATTTAGCGAGTTTAATAGCAGTCTGACCTCCAAATTGAAGTATAACCCCATCAGGATTTTCTTTTTCAACAATATTAAATACCTCTTCTTCTGTTAATGGTTCAAAATATAATTTGTCCGAAATATTAAAGTCCGTACTTACTGTTTCCGGATTGTTATTTACTATTATAGTTTCAATCCCCAGCTTTCTAAGAGCAATTACACTATGAACAGATGCATAGTCAAACTCAATGCCCTGCCCTATCCTTATAGGCCCCGATCCTATTACCATAACCTTCTTTCTATCACTTATCTCTACCTCATCATATTCATCATAAGTCGAGTAGTAATATGGTGATAATGCTTCAAATTCCCCTCCGCATGTATCTACCATCTTATAGACAGGTTTGATATCCCATATATTTCTCAGTTCGTAAATTACATTGGGATTCACCTCTAATAAATCCGCAATGCCTTTATCTGAAAATCCCTTTTTCTTTAACAAAAGCAACCAATCTTTATTCATATCTTGCACTGACGTTTTTTTAATCTTTTCCTCTTCATCCACTATCCACTTAATTTTATTTACAAAGAATTTATCTATTCCTGTAATTTCCGAAACCTTTTCCACCATATAATCACGCCTAAGCATTTCAGCCAAATGAAATATCCTCTCATCATCAGGAGTCATCACTCTTTTCTTTAATTCGCTTAAACTTTTTCGCGCTAGGCAGTCGTATTGTAATGAATACTTTCCTATTTCTAAAGAGCGAATTCCTTTTAATAGTGCTGCCTCAAAATTGCTTCCAATTGACATTATTTCACCTGTAGCCATCATCTTCGTACCCAAAACCCTATTCGCACCCTCAAACTTATCAAAAGGCCATCTAGGAATTTTAACTACCACGTAGTCTAGCGAAGGTTCAAAACAGGCATAGGTTTTTTGCGTTACTGCATTTTTTATCTCATCTAGTGCATATCCTAGTGCTATTTTCGCCGCTACTTTGGCAATAGGATATCCTGTAGCCTTCGAAGCTAGCGCAGACGATCTACTCACCCTCGGATTAATTTCTATAACTGCGTACTCAAAGCTTTTGGGATCAAGCGCAAGTTGCACATTGCATCCGCCCTCTATTCCTACACTGTTTATAATATCAACAGATGCACTTCTAAGCATCTGGTATTCTCTATCAGAAAGAGTTTGGCTTGGCGCTACAACAATACTATCTCCAGTATGTACTCCTACAGGATCTACATTTTCCATATTACATATGGTGATGCAATTGCCATTTCCGTCCCTCATAACTTCATACTCTATTTCTTTCCACCCTTTAATACTCTTTTCTAAAAGAACTTGCCCTATAGAGCTTAACTGCAATCCCAGTTCTAGGATTTCAAGTAGTTGCTCCTCTGATTCTGCAATTCCACCCCCACTTCCTCCCATAGTATATGCCGGTCTTACAATTACGGGATATCCCATTTCACTCGCAAATCTTAGTCCTCCTGCTATATCTGTAGCAATCGCACTTTCCACTACCGGTTGATCAATTTCCTGCATAAGATTTCTAAAAAGTTCTCTATCTTCACCTTTTTTTATCGCTTCTATCGAGGTTCCAATTACTCTCACATTATATTTTTCTAAAATTCCATTATCAAATAGTTCAACCGCTAAATTAAGTCCCGTTTGCCCACCCATACCCGCAAGTAAACTGTCCGGCCTCTCCTTATCAATAACCTTCTCCAAAAATTCTATAGTTAAAGGTTCTATATAAACTTTATCAGCAACTTCTTTATCAGTCATTATAGTTGCCGGATTACTATTCACAAGTACAACCTCTACGCCTTCCTCTTTTAACGCTTGACAAGCTTGTGTTCCAGAATAATCAAATTCCGCTGCTTGCCCTATTATTATCGGCCCCGACCCAACTACTAATACTTTTTTAATGCTTTTATCTAATGGCATATGAATCCCCCTATATGTTATTTCTTCTTAAATTCTATTCACAATCCTAATTTCATTAGTTCTTAACTTTCCTTCTCAACTTTCAGTTTTAAATATCTATCCTATATCAGTGACAGAAATTTATCAAAAATAGCATCTATATCTTTAGGCCCCGGACAAGCCTCCGGATGGAACTGCACGCTAAGTATCGGTAGTTTCTTATGTCTCATTCCTTCTATCGTTCCGTCATTTACACTTACATGCGTAACCTCCATATCTTCCGGCAGTTCACTCACATAATATCCGTGATTTTGCGATGTAATATAAACTTTATTCTCTTCTACATCTTTAACTGGATGATTGCACCCTCTATGACCAAACTTAAGTTTTTCAGTTTTCCCGCCAAGGGCTAACGCTAAAAGTTGATGCCCTAGGCAAATTCCAACTACAGGTTTTTTACCTATAATCTCTCCCAACATCTTAATCACCTCTTGCAAATCCTCCGGGTCCCCAGGTCCATTCGATAAAAATACTAGATCAGGGTTAACCTTTAATATTTCTTCCAATTTAGCAAATGCAGGAAATATTGTTAATTTGCAATTTCTCGCAATAAACGAGCGAAGTATATTTTCCTTTATTCCAAAATCTATAATAGCCACATGTCGTCCTGCGCCCTCAATCGTGTAGCGCTCTTTCGTTGTAACTTTCATCACCGCATCGTTATTATTAAAACCGGAAAATTTTTGTTTTATTTCAATTTTAGTAAGTTCCTTTGCAGCAATAATACCTTTCATAGTCCCGTTATTTCTAAGTATTTTTGTTAACGCCCTTGTATCAATTCCTTCGAGTCCTGTTATTTTATTTTGTTTAAAGTATGCTTCCAAATCCATTTCGCATCTAAAGTTATTAGGATAATCACATTTTTCTCTAACAATGAACCCCTTCACCTTCGGATACTTCGACTCTACATCTTCCAAATTAATTCCATAATTCCCGATGAGCGGATACGTCATTGTCACTATTTGTCCATAATAAGATGGGTCCGTTAAAACTTCTTCATAACCAGTCATACCTGTATTAAAAACTACTTCCCCAACATTTTCTTCTAAATGCCCAAATATATCACCTTCAAATATTATTCCATTCTCTAAAATCAACTTACCCTTCATACTAAATCCTCCTTAGTAAACTAAAAACTTTCTCCAATTAATAAAAGACATTTATGAATAATTATTCATTTTTATGAATATTATATGTTTTTCTAATATATATGTTTTTAAATTTATTTTTAGCCATATTCCTTATATGTACAGGCTTAATTCTATTTATTATATATTGTTTTTTATAATAATGCAATGTTTTTTCTTATTTTATTATTCATTTAGCATAATATTTATGCACAATAAAAATCAAGTAATTTCCAAATTAATTGGTTTTGCTCATTTTTATTAAAAAAATCATTATGTTTTTCAATAAAATAAAGGATAACAGAGAGATCATTTAAATAATCTCTCCGTTATCCTTTATTAATATATTAATAGCATTTATTAACAAAATAGAAAATAAATCTATAGCATTATTCTGAATATTATTAATTGTGTTATATTTGATAGTATTAAATTCAAAATTGACAGAACAAAAAACACATGCCATAATTATCTATACTCCTTCCTAGTCTCACAGGACTAATTTAAAAGTGTACTTTACTTTTATTTGTAATTTTTATGTTTTATAATTTCTTTCTATTTTAATTTAAATTTTATTATTTGTCAATGTATAAATGTAATTTTAGTTTGCAAGTTTATTCATACTTTATAACTTATTCTATACATCTATCACTAATTCTAATTCACTAAACTATATCCACCCTACAGAATAAAACAGGAGGCAACAGTGTGCAAAAAATAGGAATGAGAAATATAAAGACTGCAATTTCAGTTTTTTTATGTATAATTATACTAAGAGCTTTTCATAATACATTTCCCTTTTATGCATGTATAGCTGCTGTAATAACAATGCAAAGTGCTGTACATGATTCCTTTACTGCTGGTAAAAACAGAATGATTGGTACTATTGTAGGTGCAATTTGGGGATTAATATTCACACTTATAAGTCCCAACAATATATTTCTTACCAGCATTGGAATAGTATTTGTAATTTATTCTTTGAATCTTCTTAATAGAAAAAAGTCTATTATAATTGCATGCGTAGTTTTTTTAGCAATAATGACGAATCTTAAACAAGGCACTCCTCTATTTTATAGTTTAAGTAGGGTTGAAGAAACTTTTATCGGTATTTTTGTATCAGTTTCAGTAAACTATCTTATATTCCATCGTAAATACTTAGATAACTTACATCGGGATGCAGAAAATCTAACCCATAATGTTTTTATAATTTCTAAAGAGATTATTAATTTCAATACAGATATTAATCTTTCTAGTTTAAACATCGAAATATCAAAATTGGAAAAATCATTAGACTCATACTTAAGTGAAATACAAAGTGAGAATGTTGAAAGCCACCATATACTTAAAATTAACAAAGTCATAGATACTTCTAAAACTGCTTATAATCACCTAGTTATACTAAAGTCTTTAACCTTTACGTCCTCTCATTCTAATTGTTATATCAACGAGAGTAACTGTATTAGAATAAATGAATTATTTAATGAAAATATGTTTAGTTACCCGTACATTAGTAATGATATAAATATAGTATTTAACTTTCACCTTCAAAATTTAATTGAAACTTTAACTATTTCAAAAAAAATATACTAAAAACCTACTTAAAAACATAACTTACTGAGTGTATTTCGTGTTTTATACAAATTATTTTATAAGCAAAGCCGTACTATATATACACAATACGGCTTTGCTTAATTTATAAATCTGTCTTTGTATAATACACAATACCTAATGCACCAGGTCCAACATGAGTTCCTATTACAGGTCCAATTGGAGCTATGTCTACTTTTTTCCCTATACATTCTTCGACTTTTTTTGCAAAAGCCAGTGCTCCTTTAACATCATTTATGTGATGAATCATTACCTCTCCAAGTCCATGTTTTGTTATGTCCTCCATGAATTTATCAATCATAGTTTGTATTGCACGTTTTTTAGTCCTTACTTTATTAAATAATCCTGTTTTTCCATCCACTACGGTAAGAATAGGTTTGATTTGAAAAATAGTACCTAACAGTGCACTTGCACCACCTATTCTGCCACCTTTTTTTAGATACTCTAAATTATCAGGAATAAACAGAAATCTACTTCTCTTTATATTGTTTTTTACTATATCAACTACTTCATTTATTGATTTTCCTTGTTGCGACGCAATCGCCGCTGTTAAGGCTGCAAATCCTAATTGCATGCAATTGGATCTAGAATCTATAATCTCAATTAGTGCATTTGGGTAGTTTTCAAGAATCATACTCTTTGCAAGGCATGCATTTGAATAAGTTCCACTCATGTCTGAAGAAAGGAAAACACCAACCACTTCATTATTATCTCTTACCTGATTTTCTATCATATTGTACATTTCCACAAGCGATGGTTGTGATGAAGTAGGAATACTTAAGTTCTTATCTAGTTTTTCGTAAAAACTTTCATTTTCAATAAGAATTTCTTTGAACTCCTTATTTTCAAAAATAACACTTAATGAAACTATAGAAATATTATATTTTTTCCTTAAATCCTCACTTATATATGAGGTACTATCGGTGACTATTTTTACCGCCATTATACATCCCTCACTTATTAATTTTAATTATATTATACTACAGTCTTGTTCTAAACAAAATCAATCTTTATATTACATTATAAACACAATAACTGTAATATATTTCACAAAATATTAAATTACTTTAAACTCCTACAAATAGCACTCAAATACCTCTTAATATGTTATAATTATAATATAAAAAGTAGGTGGTGTAAATAATTTAGTAAACTGTGTTAGTTGACATAAATTTTAAAAATTAAAGCTTTTATATAATCAATATAAACTAAAGGGAGGTGCTGCAAAAATATAGGTTAACCATTTAATTTCTACCTATATTGGCAAGCAGAAAAATATGAATAAAGAGGACCTAGTAAATAATGAAAATAATGAAAATAATGAAATTATAAATAATTTGTATTCAAACAAAAATATTTCAGAAAAACATGACTCTAAAACAGACTATAGTGAAGTCGCTAAGTTAAAAGATGATGAGGAAAGTGAAAAATACATAAAAGAAATGCATGAGTTAGCAGACAAAAACGAGTTTAAGAACAATGTGGTTGTTTTAGGACTTGGTATAGTTATAGTATCTATAATTATATTTTCTATCTTCATGAACACTTCATTCATGAAACCCAAAACAGATGTAGCTACCATTAAATCAGTCCAAAAAAATTCCAATGCTAGCCCATCTACTAAAGCTCCCGAAGTTACTGAAACTACTAAACCTGATGCCATTAAACCTACCGAAACTTCAACTAAGATTTATGAATATTTAAATATAGAAGCAAATAGATCATCTGTCCTAAAAAAAGCAATTACTTTAAATAGTGGAAATCAAAAGGGTGTTACTGTATGTCTCTTATCAGAGATTTTGAGAATTAATTCCATTGCTATCCCTGCGAAAACAACAACAGTAAAGGGATTAATGGAATCCTTAACTTCTATGGACTGGAAAAAGAATACTGACTTCACTAAATTAGAAAAAGGTGATATATGTTTCACTACAGATATGCCAGAAAGTCCTGGTACACCTTCCCATACATATGTATTTATGGGTTGGGTCAAAGAAGGTAAAACTGATTATGCCTATGTATGTGATGGTCAACTTGAAGTATTTGATAGTATACTTCATAAACGAAATCTATCTGTTACAACTACAACAAAGGATCAATTTAGCTTTTTTCTTAGAAAATAAAAATAATACCTCAGGGCAGCCTGAGGTATTATTTTTTATAATTTTATTTCTTTTATAACAGCTCCATCTAAATCTTTTATTTGAAATAAATCATCTTTGAGTATTGCATAAGAATTAGGGTTATTTTCCTTAGGTAAAGATACCGAGCCAGGATTTAACACATATATTTTTTTGTGTTTTTTAGCTACAGGGACATGCGTGTGTCCAAATACCAAAACATCATTTTCACTTAATTTAGGCAAATTATCCTCATTAAATATGTGCCCATGAGTCAAAAATAATCTTCTATTATTGCATAATATTACAGAATAATCAGACATCATAGGATACTCAATAATCATTTGATCCACCTCACTATCACAATTCCCTCTAACAGCTATTATTTTATCTTTATATTCGTTTAATAGACTAGCTACTGATTGTGGATTGTAATCCTTTGGCAATTGATTTCTTGGGCCATGATATAACACATCTCCTAAAAGCACTATATAACCTGCTCCCTCTTCTTTATATCGCTCTATAGCCTTTTTAAGATAGTATAAAGAACCATGGATATCGGAAATAAAAAATATCTTCATCATAACTTAGCTCCTTTCAAATAGATTAATATTCATGCTTTATAATTCCTATAGCTACTCCTAAAATGTATGTATCTTCACTATCTACTACAATAGGCTGATATTTTTCATTCTCTGGCATAAGTAATATTCTATCTTTGTTTATAGAAAGTCTCTTTAAAGTAGCATTTCCGCCTATGTCAACTGCTACGATATCCTTATTATTTGCAGCTTGTTCCTGCCGTATTACTACATAATCTCCATTATTAATGTGGGCCCCAATCATACTGTCACCTTTAACCTTTAAAACGAATGGGTTTCTTACCCCCTTTAACCAATATTTCGGTATATAAAATTTACCTTCCATTTCAGAATTAATAAGCATAGGCTCGCCTGCCGCTATATCACTATACACGGGTAGCTCCAATAATTCCTCATTTATATACTCATAGTTGCCTTTTTCATCATTTACTATAATATCTGATCTTCTACTATAATCCCTCATAAACTTATATGCTCTGTTATGTCTTATATCACAATACTTAAAGTTCTCAAGTGAATTAACATCCAAGTTTTTGCTTGTTTTTTCATCACACTTTTTTTGGATCTTTTCTTGTGTTTTATAGTATTTTTTGAATGAATAAGACTTTCCTTTTTCTCCTAGCGGTTTATTATTAACTCTTTTGCCTTTCACCATCCATGAATTAGTATAGTGCGGTCTATCCACATCAAGAAGAAACACCATGTTCGAATAAGATTTTTCATTAAATAATGCATTAATAAAATCCACTTGTATCTTAGTTAAATTATTACTTTTGTCAATTATGATATGAGAATACCTGCCCACTGTAGTAGTTCTCGCCATTCGCAGAGCATATATATTAATATCTTCATTGTCAACTAAACCCTCCGATTTAAGCTTTTCATTATATGTGATCATAAGTTGAAATATTGCTTTCCTAGCAGTTGAATTTTTAAGAATTCTTTGAGGTCCTTGTCCTTTTTCGCATTTTCTTCCTATTCTATTTACTTGCAAGTACAAATCAGCTTTTAAGTAATTGCAACTTTTTATCCACTTTACTTCTTCTATAAAAAATTGAGCATAATCTGTATGTAATATTCTTAGTCTTGGATAAATATTTTTAATTTCTAAGATACAATCTTTCATAATGTTATTCTTTTTATCATTATCTACAATTATTTTATTTTTTAATTTATGTTTGTTTTTATATTTAATAAAATATCTATGTAAAATACTTTCTAATGTAACCACATGAAAGTTTCTTTCATTATTAGAAAATAGACTTAAATAATCTAACCTAGTTTCTTCTTCTGCTCTGTTATATATATTTTCAATATAATTTATGTCTTCATCCTTAGATGCTAACATTAATATTTTATCCTCTTCATATAAACAATAGTTATTTTTTAAATAAAGGCTTCTATAAATGGCTGCTGTCGTTTTACCTGAACCTTGAATTCCTCTAATTAAGCTATATCTTGAGGGTTTACTATGAATCATTTTTTGTTGTTCTAAACTTAATTCCATTTAATCGCCTCCACTGTGGACATACTAATAGTATACAATAATAATAACCTTAAAGTAAAATTTTTATGAAATTGTAAATTCAAAATGTCGTGAAAATATATTTATGGGAATATTAATAAAAATTACTAATTATGTAACATTAGATTCAAGAATATCTACACACATCTACTGAGCATACTAAGTTATATATTAATCTATCTAAATAAAATAAACTAGAGGTGATCGTTCTGAAAGGAAAGATGTTAAGTATTATTGTTTCTTCAATGTTTTTTGTTAACTCTTTTTCAAGTGTTGCTTATAGCAAAGATTTAGGCAATATTTCAATTAAAGACTCAAACAATGGATATTATAATAATCAAGGTTCAAAAACACCTACCATAGTAAATTTTTTCAAAAGTGTCTTTAGTATTGCTACGCCCTCTACTGGATTAAGCACCAAAGAATATAATTGGTATTTCCAACCACGTAATGACAATAATCCACCTGAGGGTCCTAAAGAAACCAAAGGCTTTATATCAAAGTATGGATGTTATCATTTAGGCGATACATCAAAAAAGATATTATATCTAACTTTTGATGAGGGTTATGAAGCTGGATATACCGCTCCAATTTTAGATGTTTTAAAAAAGCATAATGTAAAAGCAGCATTTTTCGTTGTAAAACCTTATATTACTTCTAACCCAGAATTAATTAAAAGAATGGTAAATGAAGGCCACCTAGTATGCAACCACAGTAATCACCATCCTTCAATGGCCTCTATAAAGGATGAAGATAAATTCAATAAAGAATTATCTGATGTAGAAGAAGCATTTGAAAATATTACTCATAAAAAGATGTCTAAGTATTTTAGACCTCCAATGGGAAAATATAGTGAGTTATCCTTACAATACACTCAAAATTACGGATATAAAACTATATTTTGGAGTTTTGCTTATATGGATTGGATTAAAGATAAACAGCCATCACATGAAGCCTCAAAAAAACGTATTATGCAAAGAACCCATAACGGTGGAATTATGTTACTACATGCAGTGTCAAAAACCAATGCTGAAATATTAGATGATGTAATTACCGAATGGGAAAGCAAAGGCTATGAACTAAAAAGCTTAGATGAATTGCCTGCTAAACATTAAAAAATTATATATTTTCTATAGCTTAAATTAAACCCTATCTATATTAGACAGGGTTTAATTTGTTTTTTGTAAAAAAAACCGTAAAGATGAATCTGATGCTAATATATAATTAAAGATTTTTATATAACATTTCTATATGTGGAATGTTATCTTCCAAATATACCTCAGAAACCCTCACAAACCCTAAACCCTCATAGAAATTTACCAAATACTCCTGTGCGCCAATCCTAATTACCTTCTCATTTAAATTATTCTCGATAAATTCTATTGCTCTTATCATCATTTGCTTTGCTAAACCTTTACCACGATGTTTTTTATCAGTTAATACCCGTCCTATAGATATTTCATTATAAGAAATACCTTTTTCTAAAATCCTTAAGTAAACAATGATTTTCCCATTTTCTTTTGCAAATAAATGATAAGAATTATTATCTTTACCATCACACTCCTCATAGATACATTGCTGCTCTATAACAAAGACTTCACTTCTAAGTTTTAAAATTTCATATACTTCCTCACCATTTAGTTCATTAAATTTTTTTATTTCCCATTTCATACTACTTAAATCTCCTTTTCTTAATGTTATCTTCTAATAATTTCTCTGTGTATTCATTATTGATATTACAATAACGTTTTACGAAGGATCCTTATTAATCCTATTACTAATAAATGCACTGGATAAAAAGCATAAAAAAAGTATTTTAAGTCTTTACCCTTCTTATCGTTATACATAAATATAAAAATTAACGCTAATAGGGATAATGCTTGATTAAACCAAACTAGCTCTATTGTCGTAACTAAGAATTACCCCCCATAATTAGGTTTTCATTTAATTGTATTTATAATATGATACCATTTATTTCATGTTTTTGCATTACTATGTTTTTAACACTAATAGTATTGTTAATGCTAAAAATCCTGAACTCTTATTGAGCTCAGGATATTTTTTGCTTTTTAGGTCCTTTACTTTTTAGGCCCCTTATTTTTTTGATTCTTTTTATCACTTTTCTTGCCATTATTTTTGGTTGAAGCACCCTTACTTTTGCCCTTGTCTGACATAATATACACCTCCTTTTTTATTTAGATCGAATACCAATAAACTTACCTCAACTTTGTTCATCTTAAAAATAGTTGTTATTATAAAGACTATGCTTATCGTTATTAAAAAGACTCTATTTTAGTATTTTATTATCAGTAATACCCTTATTTACAAAACTATTGGTTTTTAGTAATGCTTTTATTTAAATACTTTTCAATAACGGGAATTAAAGGCTGAGCATATTAAAAAAAATAGAAAAACAGTAAAATAATTTAGTAATTGTAGATTATAATAAATATAGTGAACTTATTAATCAATATTTGCGTTAAAGGATTGCTAGGAGTGATTATTATTGGATGAACTAGAACTTATTAATAAAGCTAAGGATGGAAATAAAAGCGCGCTAAATTCTCTTTTAAAAGATAATTACAATATTTTAAAAGGCTACACTGTTAAAATGGTAGGAGACCCACACTTAGCACAGGATATTATTCAGGATGCATTGCTTAAAGCTGTGATTAATATAAATAAGTTTGAGCCTAGAGCAAAGTTTTCTACTTGGCTCATAAAAATAGCTACCAATGTTTACAGGGATTATTTAAGAAAGAATAAATCCTTTGGACTAATAGAGGAATGTGTGGATGATAAAAGCAAACAAGTAGAGGACATTGTGATCGCAAATTACGAGTACAAAGAGATAATGAAAATAATTTTAAAGTTACCCTATGAGAAAAGGGCTGTATTTATTTTAAAGCATTATTATGGTTACAAATATGAGGAAATATCAGAAATTTTAGGATGCCGCCTTGGAACGGTTAGGTCAAGGCTTCATAATGCAGTGAAATATATAATAAGTGAAATTGAAAGGAAGGAGATTATATAAATGAAGGATTCTGATAAGATTAAAAACTCTTTAATTGATGAATTTTACAATGAAGTTCAAGACACCGTTTTTAAAAATATAAAGTATAGTGACGAAGATAAAGAATTTAAAAGTGTCCTTAATTCCACAGCTAAAAAAATGGATGTTTTAAATGAAGATATATTTGATTTTGATATAGATACCTTAAGTATAATAGAGCAAGGAGTGTGTATACGAGGCAATAGTAATGCTAGAAAAGAATTTATTCTTTTTATATTAACATCCTTTATAATTCTTTCTGTGTATGCTATAGCCACCATTTTCTTAGGTACTAAACTACTAATTATTTCACAGATTTTTATTATTACCATTATTCCTTGGATAATAATACCTGTTTTAGCAATCAAAAGAAGGGAAAGTGAAGGTTAATGGTGATTTTAAATAATAAACTAACTATAGTGCTTGCAATTGCTATTCCTATATTATTAATTCAAGGAGCTTGGGTATTTTGTGATGCAAGAAGGCGTAAAGAAAAATACTATTGGCTTTGGGGGATTTTTGCACTGATTAATACACCAGGTAATCTCCTTATTTACCTACTGGTAACACGAGTAATATTAAAAAATAAAAAATAAGAGTGCAAGACCTATGAACTTTCTCCTGCGTGACTTGAAATAAGTGTTTTTACATTCTCATCCACATCCACTTACGCAATCTGTTTCCTAATATAAAAATAAAATGAACTTTTTATTTTTTTTGCGTTAAAGTTATGAAAATATAAAAAGGGGGAATCGAATATGTTTGACGGAATGGCGCTACTCGAGATAATAAAATTACTTGCACCTGTAATTATAATAGAGATAGTTCTTGTTGGTTTCTGCTTATATAGATTAACACGAGACAGGGTAAAATTTTTACCTAAGTGGGCATGGGCTTTAGTTATAATTTTTATCCAATTAATAGGTGGCATATCCTTTTTATTAATAGGAAGAGAGCGTGATTAAGATGCTTAAAGTGGTAAATATCAACAAAAAATATGGAGACTTTGAAGTTCTAAAAGATATATCCTTTGAAATAAAAAAGGGAACCATATACGGATTTCTAGGTCCTAATGGAGCAGGTAAAACTACAACCATGAATATACTTTCAGGGTTAATTGATTTTAATGGTGGAGAGATATATTTAGATGGAGGGGATTTCAAGAAAAATAAAAGGCAATTATTAAGGAAAGTAGGATATCTTCCACAAAATCCAGTGTTTTATAATTACATGAGCGCTAATGAGTATCTGCATTTTATTGGCGAAATAGCTAATATGACAGAGAAAAACATAAGGGAGCGAACTGTAGAGATTTTAGAAATTGTTAAGCTTACTGAGGTAGCAAAGAGAAAAATAGGGCAATATTCAGGTGGAATGAAGCAGCGATTAGGAATTGCAGTGGCACTATTTAATAAACCAGAAATAGTTTTTTTAGATGAACCCACATCTGCACTAGATCCTGAGGGAAGAATGGAAATACTAGAGTTTATAAAAGACTTGAGGTCAAATGGAACCACTGTTTTTATCTCAACTCATATTTTGAGTGATATAGAAAGGATTTGTGACGAGGTAAGTATTTTGGATAAGGGGCAAATACTCATATCTGATAATTTAGAGAGTTTAAAGAGTAAGTATATTCAACCTATATTCGATATTGAGTTTGAAAAACACTGTGTAAACTTAGATAAAATTCTTTTAAACTTTAAGTGGGTGGAAAAAGTTTTGATAAATGAAAATAAGGCCTCTATCTATGTTAATAATTTAGATGTTGCTAAATCTGAACTTTTAAAACTACTTGTTAAGGGAGAAAATAATATTTTATCTTATAATTTAAGAAAAAGTAATCTTGAAGATATTTTTATAAGGCTGGTGAATAAAAATGACAACCTTTAAGGCGTATTTTAAGAAAGAAATAATGGAATCCAAAAGACAATATAAATATATAATACTTGCTGTAGGAATAATTGCATTCGCTATTTTAGATCCATTTATGTTAAAATTACTTCCAAAAATATTAGAAAAGCAATTACAAGGAGATTTAAGTTCACTTTTTATTGCTACTCCTAAGAGTGCGATTAATAATTATATTAAAGATCTTTTTCAAATTGGAAACTTATTCATAATATTCACATTGGCAAGTACTTTAAATGATGAGATAAATGGCGAAAAACTCGTGTTTCCATATTCTAAGGGAAGTAATCCAGTTGGTATAGTGCTTGCTAAAATAATTCATTATACTATTGTGGTAACCATATTGACCTTCATAGGATTTTTGACTTGTTTTTACTATGGAAGTATTTTATTTAAAGGAGAAAAAGTTGCTTTATCAGGTGTAATGAACTCGGCTATTCTAATGTCTGTATACTATTTTTTTAATATTGCCTTGGTGACACTTTTTAGCAGCTTTGTGAAAAAAGGTGTAACAGTAGGTTTTATAACGCTTATGATAACTTTTTTGAATGCTGCACTTGTAAATTTGAATACAATTGGAAAGCTCATGCCATACAAATTAGTGGAAGGAGCAAATTTATTTACATTAGATAACTATTTATATACTATAGGATTTTCAATTTTTTGTAGTGTAATATTTATAATAGCCACTATCTTTAACATGAGCAAAGTTGAAGTAATTTAATGGTTTTTTTATGAAAACAAGTAAAAACATTTTAAAATTACTCATTGAGGCTGGGGCTACAGAAACCTTGATTCAATTATTCCAGGATATGCATTTACAATTACAAGTATGCTTGTAATGTTTTTCACCTTGTTTAAGGCAAGTGGTACATTATTTGCTTTCAAGGATTACGATATGCTCATGTCACTACCAGTCCAAACATCCTCGGTCATCACAAGCAGATTTTTATTGATGTATGTAATGAATGTGATTTTTTTCCCTTGTTATTATGCTTCCAATGGGGGTTGGTATTATACTTATTGGGATTTTACTCATTCTGCCAGGTATAAATATGAATTTACTTACGGGAATGATTACCTTTGTAGTGATAGGTATTACGGCGCTGCTTTATAGTAAAGTATGTAGAACGAATTTACCAAGCTAATAATACTGAGTGTGACCTATGAAGTTTCTCCGCTGTGACTTACAATAAGAGGTTGAAGCGTGAAATTCCATTAAGAAATTTTATATTTGCAGAAGAAGAATTTTAAATCAACTTTCAATGTTTCTGCTCTTCTTATTGTAAGTCACTTTCGGAGAAACTTTATACTGCTATATAATATTTATTATCCAAGGAGGATTTCTTGCGCGACCGTGCAACGAAATGGTCGATCGACTAAACCTGAATTCCTAAAAGCGATCATATCAGTTTAAAAAAATTGCAATAGGCACCCTTACTTTAAAATCCTCCTTTCTTTCAAATAATATGCAACACACATCATAAGTGAAGGCACTGCAATAGCTACTGAAATAGTACTTAAAATAACACCTACTAATAGCATTTGATTTTTCATCATTGTTCCCTCTATTCTGCTTGCTAGCAAAAATTCAATTAGGATTACAAAAGCCAGTATTACTGTTGATATAATCGCTGCTTTTTTACACAAGTATTTCACCCTTTCATACTTACTTATATGGTTCTCTTTTTCAGTGTATATTGGAACAGTTTCAGGTGGTGCTGAAAAAAAATGAAAAGTCCCACAAGAACACATATGCTCCCAGCCACTACTCTGAAATAATTCAAAATACTCATTATCGTTTTCACTTAATTCTTTGTAATCCATGGAATAAACTATTTCTCTTGGTTCACCTTTTACTAATTTATACCTAAACCCGGACATTTCCTTAAGAATCCAACCTTCTTTTGCCCTTTGACACAATTTTTTCATAGCTCTATCTTCGTCAAAGGCAAATCCCATATTCAAAATATACCTATTCTTCTTTTCCATCAGTATCATCCCCCTCTAAATGTTTTAAAGCTTCCTCTCCATGTCTTACCATCGTTATTCTTCTCTTAATGTCTTTTTTTAATATTTCTTTCCCCTTAAAAGTCAGTGTATAGGTTTTACGTCTCTCTTCATCATCATCTACTAATTGGATTAAATCTGCATTTTGCAATTTTTTTATAATTGTATAAAGACTTGCTGGACCTATTAACATTTCGCCTTTTGAAAATCTTTCAATCTCCTGCATTATCCCATATCCATGCATAGGTCTTACTAAGGTGAGTAAAATACAGTAGGTAGAATCCGTTAATATATCCTCGTCTAAAGCTTTTCCCCTAGCCATTTTCTTCCTCCCTTCATTTGTCATTACATATATCATTAAATGATATATTTTTTAATGATATAATATTATATTTAAGTAAAATTGTCAATATTTCATAAAAATATTTTTTTTCTTAGTTATATATTAGTTAGTAGATCCTAGTTAGCATATAAATAGGGATAAAAATAAACCCTTGAAAATCAAGGGTTTATACATACTTTCTATTTACCTAAAACCTTTATATAAAAGCATCACAAACCTGGTTACATCCACCGAATTCACAATATTTGCACTGCGTGCTATATAGTTCACTATTAAAATCCAAACTAAAATCATAATTGTCTAATGAATGCGTAATCTCCTTAATTTTATCTTCGTGAATTTTATGATTACTCTTTGAATAATTAATAGTAATAATATCATCTTTAAACTGAGGCTGCCAAAAATTCATACTTATATTTTCTAGTGGTATATCTTTGTCGAATATTTTCAAAGAACTCTCACCTAATATATACATATAAACAATAGTTTGCATTCTTTTACACACTTCTTTATAGTCAAGTTTTCTATTTTCGGTCTTCCAGTCCCATATTTCTATTTTGTTATTTGGCTTAGTAATTATCAAATCATACTTTGCCTGAATCCTGATGTTATCTTTTCTCATTTTTATTTCATATTCAGTAAAATATATATTTTCATCTAAAAGAGTAAATTTTCCCTTTAATGAATTGAACGAATTCATTAAATCGATATTGCTATTATCAATACCAGCAGGAATATTTGAAAAATATCTTTCACAAATGAGATGGAAATCGAGTCCCATATTCATATTTTCATAATAATCCTCATTATCTATTGAATCCTTTTTCCACTTAACATTATCTAAATACTTGATTTTGAATCTTAAAGGGCATTTATCAAAAGTGTTTAATAAATTTTGACTATAGTAAACGTGCTTTAATTTTCTAATATCTAACATTTACCATCGCCCCTTTGGCTGTTTATGTAGTCTTGAAGCACATAAAAGTACTTTGAAGGTTTACTTTCATTCCATTTACCTTCATTACACTTAGATGCCATTAAAATTAAATATTCTTTAGCTCTTGTTATTCCTACGTATAAGAGCCTTATTTTTTCATTTATTATCTGTATTTTCGCTTCCCCAATTGGATCTTCGCAAATATTATTACCAAGAATTTTTGCAATTTCAGCCGTGCAAAGAACTGTAGGGTTTTTAAATTGTTGTTTCAAGTAATAGTACTCCCTAAATTTATCCGTTGTCATATATGGGTATTGGTAAGATGTGATGCTTAATATAAATACACAATCCCATTCCAGTCCTTTTGCTTTATGACAAGTAGAAACTGTTATTCTATCTGAGGAAGGTTCATATCCTTCTAGGTCATAAATTATACCTGAAATATGATTTAATATACCATTTTTTTCATCTAGCAACTGATCCACTATATGCTTTAAACAAAAGTCACTTTCATCTTTTGATAGAAATCTAATATACGATGCAACTGCATCTGCCATCGCTCTATCCTCAAGACTGAAATTTAAAACATCACTAATATGCAAAATCAGTCTATCTAAATGTGTTTGAGGATATTGAAATATTATTTTAATCTGCTGCATGCACTTTATAAATTTTTGATAGACCTCTGAACCTAATATTTCGCGAGGAACATCTTTCTGATCTATGACTCCTCCATTGGGATACATTAGCTTTTCTACTTTATAATCTTGTATGAAATCAAACAACCTTTCACTTTCTTCGTTGTTTTCTTCTATAAACACATTCTTTACTAAATCTTTGAATTTAAAACTATCATGTGGCTCTGAAATAAACTGCAATATATATCCTAATGTAAATGCAGCCTTACATCTTTTATCTGATTTATTTGACAATTCATCACACTCAATATTTAACTCTCTAAGTTTATCCGCTATTTCTTTAACTTGATTATTATACGGAACTAATATGGCACAGGTTTTATTAGGATATTTTTCTTTGAATTTCATTGTTAGCTTAGTAGCTTTATTAATTTCATCCTGATTTGAACTACAAACCATAGTGCTTATTCCGTAAATGTCCACATCCTGCTTTTTTATTTTAAAAAACTCTGGTACCGTTTTAATTTCTTGATTTACTAATGCACACCTACATTTTTCTTCACCATGATGATTATTGATATGTCGAACTAATTCGTTTGCTAAATCAATAATATGTTTTGTGCTACGTCCTGCCATATACATTTCAAACTTTTTATTTGCATTTTCACAAAATTCTCTGAAAAATTTTGGATCTGAAGATGTAAATGTACCTGTTATACTTTGATTAACATCCCCTACCCTAACTAAGTTTCCGTTTTTTTCAGAAATTAAACCCAATATTCTTCCCTGAATTAAATTAGAGTCTTGGCACTCATCTTCAAATACAAAAGTATATTTTACATTTAATTTTTCGCGAAGCACATCATCAGTTTTCAGAAGCTTATATGCAAGAATTAACAAATCGTTATAATCTATATAGCCCTCTCTTTTTAGAGTTTTAGTGTATGAATCATAAATTTCAGATATATGCTTTAAAATACTGCCTTGGTTTAAATTTTTCACTTCATCTTTTAACTTTTCTGGAGAAATATCATTTATCTTTAACTCCCCAATAATTGTATCCACCGTCATGAAAAAATCATTCCACCAATCATTTTGTTTTCCTGGGTATTTATTTAGGGATTTATCTAATATCATAGCCTTAAATATATTTTCTCCACCGTTTCTTCTCCAATGCATAATGCACTTATTTAAATATAAGCTTTTATTTACATCATCTAATATTTTAAATTCTTCATTAACTCCCACTACATCCGGTCTATCTTTTAAAATCTTTAGTGCTAAACTATGAATAGTCATAACTTCATAATCATTACTCGTTGTTATTCCCTTATTTTGTAAAACTATTGAAATTCTATGTTTAAAGTTATTCACTGCACTATTCATAAAAGTAACTATAAGTATTTTCCCAGGTTTATGAATTTTATCTTTTATAAGTTCACATACTAGATTACATATTATGAAGGTTTTCCCTGCTCCTGGAACTGCTGGAACCGCCATGGTTCCTCCTCTATATTCCATTATAGGCAATTGATCATCCCTATAACTTATTTTTACCTCTTCATTACTCATATCCCCTATCATAATTTTCACCTCTTCCGCTTAAGATTTCTACAAGGATATCCGCAAATATACTTTGTTGTTCATATCCATTTAGAGAATACTCACTGCCATATATGTATAATTTGCCCCTACATTTTCTTAAAAGGCCATCAACAACGGACATTAAAATTCTATATATATTATTGTTTTCTGTTTCCTGCGTATAGATATCATTAATATTCCAATTACTTCTTAACACGTAATAATTTGATAATTCCTTTATATTTCTTGAACACCACATATTACTGTTAATATCTGCCCATATCTGAACCACGCTACTTGAATTTGAAGTTAAATATGTATATGGCGATGTGAAAACTATACTATTCTCTTGTAATAGCATTTCTTGAATATCATTCAACGAATAAAAATCTTTTCCATCACGCCTTATAAATTCTATAAATCTCTCCTCAGATGACTTCCCTTTAAATTGTAATTTATCTAAAGTATTTACGAAGCTTTCACAATTTTCATATATACTTATATAGTCACCTACATGTTGTTTAACTTTAGGTATTGTTATAAGAACTTCTAAGAATGCTTTTCTAAAAAATTCTCCTAGTGGTATATTGCGTGTAAGGTTACTTTCTTTATAATCACTTATCCATTTTTTTAATTCATTATAATTACTTGCGACCTCAATGCCTACTCTATCTTGGATAGCTTTATTAATATCTCGCATCTCTCCACTCGAATTTACTAAATCAGAAAGTAGCGAGCTCCTGATTATATCTAGCTGTAACATAAAAGAAAAAAAGTTTTTATAATCTTCACTTGTTAACTTTATGCTTGTAAAAGAATTACACAATACTGCTAATATAATTAATGGCTGTAAATATTCATTGTCAATAAATCTATATTTTTTAGAAGTCTCCATGACTGATATACCTAATTCTTTTGTTTTTTTCTGTAGTTCATGAGAAATAACAAAATCATTAAATGGACATATTACAGCTATATCCTTAGGCTTAACTCCATGATTTATTAGTTCTTCAATTTTAAATGATATTTTTTCAACCATTTCGCATCGAAGCTGTGAAGTCAAATCTATATAAGCTGGTAGGTTGTCGCTTATTTTCTCCTCTTCGTAATTATTATGTGCTCGGTTTTCTATTGCACGCGAAAAATCAATAAATTCATCATTACAGCAAAAATGCTCATCTAGAATAATTTCATCATAATCAATATTTAATTTTTCTCTCAAATAATTAATATTAGCCCCATAATAACTACAAAATCCACCGTTTGGGTTGTAAAACAAGTATGCCTTGTCTACATTATCAATAAGCTTAAATATGAGATCTAGCTCTGATGGTGAAGCCTGATCTATATCGTCTACTATAAGATATTTTATTTTATTCATATTAAAGTATCTTGCATCTTTAAGTAAATACTTATTATACAAGTAAAAACACAATCCATAATCTACAACACCATTTCCCAATAATTTTGAGATATA
The DNA here is from genome assembly GCF_055081035.1 of Clostridium sp. CM041. Taxonomy (NCBI): domain Bacteria; kingdom Bacillati; phylum Bacillota; class Clostridia; order Eubacteriales; family Clostridiaceae; genus Clostridium; species Clostridium sp. CM041. Next base: position 295,329 of record NZ_CM143648.1, on the reverse strand, counting down.
ATATTGAATTACTTCATCCAATTGATTATATGTTTCTTTTGCACAAAAATCCTTTACCTCTAATGAATTATATAGCCTAGTTCCTATTTCATTAAAAGGCACTAATGAAAGAGCTGCATTATTAATGTTAGAAATCAAATCTGAAGCTATTTTAGAAGAAGTTGATGTAATATCTATAAAGTACCCTTTAGACCTTCTAAAATGCTCCACTAGTGCTTTCATAGCATAATTTGTAGCATCAAAAGATGCGAATTCAGGTTTCAACAAACTAATTTTTAATTCCTTACAATTTTCTACTACATATGGCCAATAAAGTGATAGTTCTTTTCTGATAAATCCATAGTAAGAGTTTTTTCGAATCTCACTAGTCATGTTAAAATCCATCTCTCTTGTCCATGTTATATTTTGATATTTATTCATAAATAAGCATAATATATTTGAACTTTTTATATTTTCATTTTCTATCATATTCTTATATTTAGAAACTGCCATAGTTGTTTTACCACTAGCAGATTTCCCTTTAACTAATATGCATCGGTGTATAAAATTATTTCCATTTATTTTGTTGTAGACTTCTGAATATTTAATAGTATCACCTCCATATAATCCATTATTTTATATTTTACCATATTTATTATGAATTAAACAAAAGCAAAAAAAGAAAATAGAAGAGAACATTTCTGTTCTCGATGTTTAACGACATTTCAGAAGGAAAGTCTCCCACTTCTATAAGTGGGAGTTACATACCCTAACAAATAGAAAACTTCAGTGGGAGTATAAATCTCCTTCTGAAGTCATTAATGTTTCAGCTCCGCAGGAGATGATTTAATCTTTCTAATTTTCTATAATAACAGACCACTCTCCATTATTATCTTTTAAAATATTTATATTTGCTATTTGATCTCTACTAAAATTTGACGTAAATTCTTTGCTACGAGTACTCTTGTTGTTTTTATCTTCAAATTCCACTTTATAAGTACAATTTTCTTGTACCCCCATATCAAAATAGCCATGCTGGTTAGCCTTAAGATGACTAGCTATAATATTAACTTCATCAACCCTTTGAATTACTATATCACTAATAATTTCGGAGCTTTTATTTCCTATAATCAGATTATTCTTCATATTTTTTTTACCACAAGCAGATATTAAGTTGGTAACAATTATGCATCCCAGTAAGATTATATATGGTATTCTTTTCAACTTAAACCACCCCTTAAATTAAAATTAAAATATCTTCACCATCTATTAATATATTTTTTTCTAAAATGTCTTTAAAACTGGCTATAAATTTCATTTAGTATATCTATTAACGTATCTTTGTCAACACCTATATAATGTGCCTCTATAATTATTTTCTTCATATGTTCTTTTATTTCTCTCATCTTTTCTTCATCCATGATAGGTTTGAAATTTTCTACTACAAATGTTCCTTTTCCTCTTATAACTTCAATTGCCTTCATTCTTTCTAGCTCATTATATGCTTTGCTTATAGTATTAGGATTGATTGTTATAAGCGATGCAAGTTCCCTTACAGAAGGCAATTTATCTCCCGGTTTTAATATTCCTTTTATTATATTTTCCTTTACTTTCTCAATAATCTGTTCATAAATAGGTTTACCGCTTCTGCTATCAATATTTATCAAGGTTTCACCTTCTCTCAAATAATTAACTCTTCACTATTTGCGCTACGTGTACTGCATGTACTATTTGTTCTAGTACACTATAAATATAATACTATATACTTATATTGTCAAGTACTAATTAAATCATCTCCTGCGGAGCTTCAATATTAACATTTTTAGATATAGTGAGAATATAAAAAACCAGTAGGCTAATTTATCCTACTGGTTTGTGGCTTTCTAGTTTTATTTATCAGAAACCTTTTTTATAAATTTTACTCATCCGAAGCATTAATAGTAGCATTACCTGAGGTACTATTTATTTTTATTATTTTATTTCCATTACCTACATCCCCTTTTATTTCATGCTTGCCAGCTTCTCCTGTCACTGTTATAGGAAAATCATTTCTAAGATCACCTGATGTACTGTCAAAGTCTAATTTAAATTCTGATTTTTTAGGAAGTTTTAATTCCACATCTCCTGAAGTAGTGTCTATATTAATATCATTGTTAAAGTCTTTATACTTAAACTTGAACCAACCTGAAACTGATTGACCTAATATATATCCTGTAATATTTTCTATTTTTGTGTCCCCTGAAGTTGTCTTAAATTCATTCTTCTTACTTAATAAGGATTTTACATTTACTTTGCCGGAAGTACCCTCAAATATTGTTTCATTAGCTGTTAATAAGTTTATCTTAGCATCTCCTGATGTTGTATCAAATTTAAATTTATCTAATCGTAGGTCTCCTATAATAACATCCCCTGATGTTGTATTTATTTTTAAATCCTTTTTATAGTTTTCCGGAACATATATATCTAAATTTATTTTTGTGTTTATATTTATACCAAAAATTTTACCTGGATATTTAATTAAAACATCTAGATCATCCACATTTGCAAATGCCTCTAAATGTGGTGCTGACTTTTTCGAATTTGAATTACCATAAAAATGAACTCTTATTTTATCTTCCTTGGTAGTGATAATGTTTACGTCTGTGCTTACTGTTTCTACATTTATGGTTTTAATATTCCCTTTACTAAATTCCTTTGTAGCATCTATATTAAACTTATCATTAGATGCACTGCTTCCTTGTGTTATATCATTGTTAGATTTTATAATACCTACTTTATACTCAAGTACGTACCCTACTCCTCCTAGTATTATTGAACACATAACTACAATTATCAACCATTTTATAACCTTTTTTTCATTAAATTTTCTCATAGTCTTGCTCCTCTTTACCATTAATTATTTTGATATTTGTTTTTAAATATTTAATAGTCACTTTATATAGCCATTTGGTTAGATGCTTACATCCTATAAACATTAAAACTCCTACAGCACTAAGACCTATGCCAATTGCAATACTTATTATCCAATTTACATCCATGGATATATAACTTGGAAATATTAATTTAAGAAACGTGCCTAAAACTACCCCTATTCCACTTATAGTGAATCCAAACGCCGTTGCATACAATCCTATGAGCACCCCAACAATACCTATAAACGGTCCTAACAATATTATATTAAAAAAACCTAAACCGACTGCTGCAATTATAGCTCTACCAATATTTCCTGAAGATTTTGTATTTTGTGCTTTCTCAATCATATAATTTGCTCTTAACTGTTTTGCAATAGTTCTAGGCTCTCCAAGAGATATGGCTATGTCTTCTTCACTTCTTCCTTTTTCTGCTCCTATGGTAAAATATTCATCATAATCAATTAAAATATCTTGTTTTTCTTCTTCGCGAAGATTAGATAAATTTCTTGAAAGTTCTTTCATAAATTCATTTTTATTCATATCCTCATCTCCTTTTTCTGTTCTATCTTTAAAACTTTGCTCACTGTGATTACAAAATCCAACCACTCATCTTTTAGCTCTTCTTTTGTATTCTTACCCAGTGTCGTAATGCTGTAATACTTCCTTGGTGGCCCTTCTTGTGATTCTTGAAGATAAGTAGTTACAAATCCATCACTTTTTAATCTCCTAAGCAAAGGATATATTGTTCCTTCAGATATATCTATATCTTGTGAAATTTCATTTACAAGTTCATATCCGTAGCAATCTCTGCCATCAAGTACAGATAATACACATAATTCAAGAACGCCTTTTTTAAATTGTACATTCATTAATTCACCTTCTCTTAGATTATTTACCTTTATTATATACTAGCACATGCTATTGTACATTGCAAGATACCGATTAAAGTTTGTTACCGTTTTATACTTAGTACATATTAAATTATCTCCTACCTATATCACTTACCCCTAAGTTTCATATACTATAATTAGTATATATAGTTTTTAAGGGGGTTATTATTATATTTAAAACAATAAATTCATGTCACCCCAGAAAAGCCTTAGTAGATGGAATTAATAATGCTATCTTCAAAGCAAAACTAAAAGATATTAAATTTAACACATACCCAGCCATAATAGGTTGTATAATAGGCTGTATATTGCTAAAACCAGATTACGTATATGCTAAAGACACTGTACAAGAAAGTACAGAAGTCATTAATTTTTTATCTAAACTAGGACCACCAACATTACTTACAGCAGTAGAAATTTATAAGGTAAGAGCTTACATTAAAAATTTAAAATCACACTTACATGAACCATCCATATCACCATAATTATTTAAAACAAAAGAACATTCCATAATTAGTCCAACTAATTATGGAATGTTCTTTTTTACTATATTTCAACCAACGTATATTTATATTTTGGGTTTATGCAATGATTGTTATATCTATTCTATGCATATTAATGTAATATGGAATCCCTTTACTTTTTATAGAATTTCTTAATAGTTTCACAAACAAATTCTACTTCTTCCTCAGTTATCTCTGGGTATATAGGAAGTGCAATGATGTCATTTGCTATTCTTTCAGCTACTGGGAAATCGCCTTTTTTATATCCTAAGTATTCAAAACATTTTTGAAGATGAAGCGGTATTGGATAATAAATACTATTTCCTATTTCATTAACTTTTAGATATTCGCAAAGTTCATCTCTTCTTTCGGCTAATATATTAAATACATAATACACCGGCTTTTGATTTCCTTTAATTTTAGGTATTTTAATAAACTCACAATCTTGTAATCTATCTATATATAATTTTGCAATATGATTTCTCTTTTGAATTGCTTCGTTTATATATTTCATTTTCACTTGTAATATAGCCGCTTGAATTGAATCCAATCTTGAATTATATCCAATGTAATCATAATGATACTTCTTAGAAGCCCCATGAACCCTGTACATTTTAGTAATACGTGCTAAGTTTTCATCGTTAGTTACTATCATACCAGCGTCGCCATAAGCTCCTAAAGTCTTGGTAGGAAAGAATGAGAAAACACCAAAGTCTCCTATTGTACCTGCATGTCTAAAGTCTGATCCATTCCCTTTCCATCTCATACCAAACGATTCCGCAGCGTCTTCTAAAACCTTCAAATTATTTCTACTGGCTATGTCCATAATTTTATCCATATCACCCATTTGTGAAAATAAATGAATTGGGATAATCCCTACGGTATCCTTTGTTATTTCTTCTTCTATTTTGCCTACATCTATACTAAAAGTTCCTTCATCAATATCTACAAATACAGGTTTTGCCCTATGTTTTGCAATGCAAGATGTAGAAGCTAAGAAAGTAAAAGGTGAAGTTATTACTTCTTTCCCATCTTTAAAACCTAGTATATCAGAAGCCATTACTAAGGCATCTGTACCCGATGCAACACCAATTGCATATTTAGCTCCAGTAAATTTTTTAACTGCTTCTTCGAAGTCAGTTACCTCTGTGCCTAGCATCGATATTCCTCTTTCCATAACTCCTAGAACAGCATTGTTAAATTCCGACTTTTTATTAGTATATTCTCTTGTAGATGTATAAAATTTAACCTTCATAATAGGACCTCCTTTTATATAGTTGGCAATGTCAGTTAAATTTGAGCTTTATCCCATTATCTCTTCTACGCATCTTATTACTTTTTGCACCACATACTCTGCATCCTCTAACTTAAGCGTTGAGTATACTGGAAGTGTTATTTCATTTGCATATTGATTATATGCATTTGGATAATCCTTTATAGAATACCCAAGATTCTTATAAAGTGTAAACATTGGTAAAGGTGTAAAGTGAACATTTGTAGCTATGCTTATATCTGCAAGTTTTTGGATTACCTCATCTCTTTGAATCTCACTAATTCCTTTTACTCTTAAAGGATATAGATGATATGATGTCTCTCTATTTTCATCCTTTATAAAAGGAATAATCGCCCACTGTTTAGTTTCAAGAGCTTTGGTATACACATTAAAAATATCTCTTCTTTGCTCAATCATTCCTTCATATCTTTGAAGTTGTGAAATCCCTATAGCTGCACTAATATCTGTCATATTACATTTCATCCCATCTGTTATGATATCATATTTCCAAGCTCCTGCTTTCATCTTAGCAAATGTATCCTTTGACTGACCTTGATAAGACGTTATTTTAAACTCTCGCAATAAATCTTCCTTCCCCTTAAATTTATTATCATTAAAAACAATTGCTCCCCCCTCTGATGTTGTTAAATTCTTCACCGCATGGAACGAAAAAACATTAAAATCTGCCTGTGTTCCAACTTTGTTTCCTTTGTATATTGCTCCAAATGAGTGAGCTGAATCTGATATAAATATAATATCTTCTCTGTTTTTTTCCTTAAGCACTTCTTTTATAGCATCATAATCTACAGGAACCCCTGCAAAATCCACAGTTATTATAGCTTTCGTTTTAGGTGTAATTGTCATACCTAATTTTTGCTCATCAATTAAAAAACTGCCTTCTTTAACATCTACAAAAGTTGGCTTAACTCCCCTATGGATTATTACACTTGCTGTAGCTGTATATGTATAAGGTGTTGTAATAACTTCGTCACCCTCGCAAATGTTATAAACCTTTAATATAAGTTCTAAGCCTGCACTTGCACTTGAAAGTGCTACTGCATTATTTGCATGACAATACTTAGCAATTTGATCTTCAAATTCCATAGCCTTAGGCCCACTTGTAATCCACCCTGAATCTAGCACCTCCATTACAAGCTTTTTTTCTGTATCAGTTATGTCTGGAGGTGAAAAAGGAATATTCCTTATTTTCATTCATATCCTACCCTTCAAATTAAATTTTATTTTAATGTTTAACTATTCTAAATTATTTATACTTAAATCTATAATTTATTCACAAAAATTTGCAGATATAAATCACTATAATTACTAAATGTCGTTAAATCTATTTTATCATAGTACTGCAGTAATCCTTAAATATTAAAACAACCTTTTAAAAATTATTATACATCACTACCAATAAAAAAACTAAGTGATTATGAATTTATCTTCCATAATCACTTAGTTTATTAAATCATCACTTTTGCAGCTACAATATTAAAGCATTTCCTGTGGAGTTGCTCATACTTATAATCTGAATTAAAATATCGTTAACATTTTCCAATCAATTCTTTCCTGTCAACATTAGAATTATATATTAGTCCTAATAAAATTAATAACCCACCAATAATCTTCCCTTTTGAAATAAAACCCATTCTGAAATAATCAATAAGTATACCTGTAAAAAGCTGACCCATAAATATCAGCAAAGTAGTATAAATAGTAGGAATTTTAGGAATTACAATGTTAGAACTTGCAACAACTATTACTCCTAGTAACCCACCTAAAAAAGCCCATGCTGGTATTGTAGTATAACTACTAAATGATGTATTTACAGAGGTTTGCACTATTACGATAAGTAATATTGTACTTAATAATCCTACAATATAGTTTATAAGGGTTCCTTGAAAAACCCCTATTTCTTTAGCTAGATGTGAATTTACAATCATGGATATTATAGTAATACAGCCACATAAAATTGCTAAAATTATATACAACATATTCCCCCACCTCCCATTTAATATATTATCATTGTGACTAGCCCTAAAAATATTATAAAAAATCCGACAACTTTTTTCTTTTTAAACTTATAAATATTTAAACCAAATAGGCCATAATGGTCTATAAAGCAGGCTAATACTAATTGTCCAAAGATACCTAATGATAAGGTTAAAGACGCACCAAGTAAATTGAAGCATAAATTACATAGAAATACCATAAACACCCCTATGAATCCACCACTAAACAAGTATAATGGAATATTTTTGTGTATCTTAACCTTTTCTTTTTTAAATATTAAAACAGTAATAACGGCAATAAGTCCAACTATGTGAATTATTAATATTGATACATACTGGTCTGTATAATTTGCCAAAATCCCATTAAAAGTCACCATTATAGCAATTAATATACCTATAAATACCGCAGATGCTTTATACATTTAATTTCCTCCACTCTTTAATTTGTTTATATGTCCCTTTTATAAGGTTACCATAGAAATTTAAAAAAAACACCATTTCCACTCTAAATACAAGTGCATTAGAAAAACTTGCAGGGGATTTATACAAATAAAGGGTATATAAATATATGCAAGAAGGGTATATATTTATATATAAATATATACCCTTCTTGCATATATTCCTATAAGCTTATTTACTTACAGGAATATATACCTTCTTGCATATATTCCTGTAAGCTTATTCACTTATAATATTATATACCTTTTATTCCCGAATGGAGCTGCACAGATGATTATTAACTTCAATTAGTTCATTATTATTTATAAAATAGCAATGCTATCTATTCCCATTCATTTTACCCTTTAGTGCCTTAACTCTCCCATTTACATAATTAATAAGCTCACGCATATTGTCTTTTATTTCAGTTGGGGCACTAGTAACCATGGTAATTATATCCAATTTATTACCTTTTATTTCTTTGGCAACTTCATAAGCTAAGCACTTATTTTTCATTTTCCAATAGGTAATGTTAAATTGATCTGCTTGGCGTTTATTATAATATCCTTTTTCAATACCAAACTGAAATAAATCTGCTGCTGACTCTAATTCCTCTAAATCTTGAACATCTAAAGTCTCATTTACTAAATCTTGAAATGTTTTCATTATAGCTCTCCTTTTTAACAAGTAATATTATTGATAATTTATATAATACTTAATATTACCTAGTTGTTTGTTTTTTTTAAGTTACCTTGACGAAATCTTTCCCACAACTTTTATATTTTAACACATATTAAAGAGTATTTAAATTGTATTTAAAAACAATTTTATAACTCTATGTTTAATCTAGAACATTAAGATATATATTATCGCGTGAAGCTCACATGACTGAAGTCACATGCTTCTAAGATTACTCTTAGATTTTCCCACATCATTGTTCTCGTTACCTACTAACTCCATGGGTGTTAAATTTCGGATACTTCCTACCCTACTTTATTTATATTATATTAGCAAACTTCTTCCATATTTCACTTACTGTTGTAGCGAAATATGAAGGTCTCCATAAATGGCCTCCACATAATTTCTTCTTTAGTATTATTCCATATTCTTTAATTAATATCTAGCCGATACTCCTTTTAATGCTTTCATTATATCAGGAATATATTGTTGAGTAGTGCATTCTATTAATAAATGAATATGGTCTAAGTCACCACTCATTAAAACTAAACTACAGCAACTCCATTATCCTCAGCCATTTTATACCCTATCAAACAGAAAACTTCAGTGTGAGTATAAATATCCTTCTGAAGTCGTTAATACTTCAGCTCCGCAGGAGATGATTTAATATAAAAATGAGGTGGATAATTAGATTATCTACCTCATTTTGCATTCTATAGTATTAAGTACTATTTGTTTGCTTTTTCTACCCTAATTGTTTTTCCCTTTATTGTCCCGTTTTTAAGGGCTTCTAATACTAACTTGCCTTTTCCAGCCATGATATCTACATGAGAGAAACTATCTTGAATATCTATAATACCTATATCCTCAACACTAACGCCCTCAATATTGCAAATAGTTCCTACAATATCTACATTTCTTATTTTTTTCCTTTTACCTGCACTGATATATATTTTCATTATATCGCTACTAAAATTAGATGCTTTAGTCTTTTTAATAATAGGCTTGGCATCATTTTTTTCATAAAATGCTTCCCTATATGGCTCAGACTCTTCCTTTGATGGAATTGGTTTTTTAGGTATCTCCATACCAATATAGTTTTCTATGTTTTGTAAAAATCTTTTCTCATGACGCGTTGTAAAAGTTATAGCTTTTCCCTTTTTGCCTGCACGTCCTGTTCTTCCTATTCTATGCACGTAATTTTCTTTTTCTAAGGGTAAATCATAATTTATAATATGAGTTATATCTTCTACATCAATACCTCTAGCAGCAACATCCGTAGCCACTAAAAATCTAAATTCACCTTTTTTAAATCTTTCCATAGCATCTAATCTATCATTTTGAAGTAACCCTCCATGTATCTTAATACATGAATAATGGCGATTTTTCATTTGATTTGTTATTGCATCAACATTTTCTTTTGTTCTACAAAATACTATACATGAATCTGGATTTTCAACATAAAGCGTTCTCTTAAGCAAACTGAGCTTCTTATCTTCCTCTACTTCATAGCAAACTTGATCAATTTTTTCAACGGTTAATTTTTCAGGGTTTATTTCTATTTTAACAGGATTTACCATGTATTTCATGCAAATAGCTTCAATAGATTCTGGTATTGTAGCTGAAAATAACATAGTAACCCTATTTTTAGGAACAGCTTTGATAACTTCTTCTACTTGTTCTATAAATCCCATGCTAAGCATTTCATCTGCTTCGTCTAATATTAAATATTTTATCTTATCTAAATTAATAGTTCCTCTTTCAATATGATCTAAGGTTCTACCTGGCGTACCTACTACTACGTGCACTCTTTGCTTTAACTGTTTCTTTTGCATTTCTATAGGTTGTTTACCAAAAACAGCTACGGCTCTAATTTTCTTATATCTACCTATTTGCGTTATATCCTGGCTCAATTGAAGAGCTAGTTCTCTAGTAGGTGTTAATACTAATGCTTGAGGCTCTGTTTCCTCTATATCTGCACTTTCACAAAGTGGAATAGCAAAAGCAGCTGTTTTCCCACTACCTGTTTGTGATTTTACTATGATATCATTACCTTTTAGGGCTATAGGTATTACCGCAGCCTGAACCTCTGAAGGATTTTTATATCCTAAATTATTAATTGCTTTTAATATTTCTTCACTAATATTAAATTCCTCAAATTTTATGTTACTCATTTTAACTTCCTTTCTTTTGTTCCATATATAATTTTTAAGTATAACTTAAATATATTTTCAGCTCATAAGTTTATATTATACCATGTTTAAGCTTATAATTTCTATTATAAGTTTTAATATTCGACAAATTTATTTATTTGTGTAGATTGCAATATAAAATGTCCGAAATTTTCACGAAAAATATAATGTTAAGTTGTAATGGTTTTCTGTTCCATCATATTGGCAGATAAACCGTTGAAAATCCTTCTTGGATAATTGTTGATCCAGTGCTGTATTTGCATAATTTGTTTTTTAGAGAATGCTGAAATATCCACACCTTTTGGGATAAATCGTCGTATCATTTTATTGATATTTTCGTTTGTGCCTCGCTCCCATGAACTATATGGGTGAGCATAATACACTTTAGTTCTCTTTCGTTTATTTCTTACTGAGTTCTCAATACCCTCGAAATCAAGGTTCTCACAGCCGTTATCACAGGTGATTGTTTTAAATGTTTTTGAGAATAACATTCCCATTTTACGCTCCAATTTGTCCAATTCTTTCACGACAGCCGCCTGTGATTTAGATGGTATTTTAAAGACTAACTCCTTACGAGTTACTCTTTCACTTAACACCATTAAGACAGTTTTTGTACCCTGTTTGCCAACTACAGTGTCCATTTCCCAATGGCCTATCTCATCACGTGCAGCTACCGCTGCAGGTCTCTCCGATATGCTAGTTCCTTTGGTATTGTTATACGCTGATCTTATTTTTTTATAGTTTCTCTTTTTAGCATTCTTTTTAACAGGCAGATCTTTGTTACTTATATTTAAAAACAAATTATTATCCAAATAGTTATACACAGTTTTGAAGCAAATAGTTGTTTCAAATTGTAGATTTTTATTTGTGATATTTTGAATAGCTGCATACGGAGATTCGCCATCTATACCAATAGCTTTTTCTAAGTACCTCACCAATTTGTGATCTTTTCCTATTTTTAATGCAGGACCTTTAGCGGCACCTTGTTTGTCATGCTCTGACTGCCCAATTTCTGCGCTATATTCCATTCGAGTGGTTAAGTCACTATTCAATAGTTCTACAATTCCTTTAGCAATTTCACGCCTTATTGTACGTTCTGAGCGCCCACCTATTTGCTCCGCAATACGAGTTGAATTAAGTCCCATTTTGTGTAAAGCTTCTAACTTTATGCGTTCCTCGTATGTTATGTGTTTACCTTTTCTGCTCTGTGTGATAAAATCTAATTGACTCATTTGAAATCCTCCCGTATATGTTGGTTTAGTCACTTAACATTATACAAGAGTATTTCTCTTGAGTCTTTATTTTTTTGTTACTCTTCGGTCATTTCATTATACAACTTACCAAATTTATTTATTTGCATGCGACTAGTTTTAATAAAAAAGAGATATTGAAGATTAAATCTTCATTATCTCTTTTTATAGCTACATAGTTATTTTACTCACATGGAAATAAATAATTAGCTGCAATACGTACGTCTACTTCTTCTGGCTCTTCAATATCATCTGGAAGTACAAACACAAGTTTACGTCTAATCGTACCACATTGATTGCATTCATCCTCTTTACATAGTATTGTAGTAAACCCTCTAAAAGTGATTATTCTACCAGCATTATCATATATAATACATGCAACAGCTACTGTTTTGCCAAAGCATACGTTATTTACTTGTATTCTTACAGTTAATAATTTTGCACCATGTTTTTCTATACTTACTGGTTCTGCATTAATAGAATGACATAATTCACATTCACAGTTATTATTATTATTTGAACAACCTGGTTTACAATTATTTTCATCTCTGCTCATTTTATAAAACTCCTTTTTGTATAAATTTAGAATAAGACGATACACACAGATACCGGTTTATAAGTTATTCATACTTTTATAGATACATATATCACTAAAATATATTGTGGACATAATTTTTATGCGTTGATATATGTACTAATAAATCGGATTCATAGTTGAATTTGGTCTTTTATAAATTTACAATTTGTTTTACTAATGAGCTAAATATACTATATAATTCATATTTTTTATTATACTATACTATATTCACTGGTGCAGATATTGGTTAATAAAAATTACAATTTTTAAGAAAATTTTTCTTAAAAAATACTGGTACCAACACAAATTTCATAAATATCTACCCTTTCCAAAGTAATTACTAATTTAAGCCTGTGAGATATGATTTATTATTAATTGTTACGCTCAATTACTTAGATTACTATTTCATTATTCCAAATATTATAGTTGACACTAAAGTCATAGTTAAACTTACTAATGATTCATATGTTGTATGTTTTAATCTTTCCTTCATATCCATAACTATAGTTCCACCGAATACTGTACTTGCTACTTCAGTACCAAATGGAGTTGATGCTGTAGCCGTAGACATTAGTATTCCCCTATAATTCATTATTAGCATTACATTCATCATTTTATCCACTATGCTTTGTGCTTGTTGCTCTGTCAGCGTAATCATATGTTTATCACCCCATTCTTAAAATATATACGGATATTAATATTTTACGCCAATTTTCAATGTTATTTGAAAATCAATACCTAAATTTTAAATTTCTAATGTAATTTTAATGTTCTACTAATAAATCTTTAATCCTCCAATCTTATAATGAAAACATAGAAAACAAATAAAAATGAGGGGGAATTAAAATGTCAATAACTTTAGAACAAATTGATGAATTAAGAAAAAGAGCTAATGTAAGTTATGAGGATGCTAAAAATGCCTTAGAGCAAAGTGCCGGAGACCTTATCGAAGCTTTAGTATATCTTGAAAAACAAAACAAAATTAAAGCGGAGGAGAATCCTTGCAGTGAAAGCATCTTTTTTAAAGAGGTAAAAAAACTTATTAAAAAAGCCAATGAAACAAAACTAATAGTTAAAAAAGATGATGCTGTAGTGTTAAACATCTGTGTAACACTAGCCATTATAATAACTATAGCAGCTTTCCCCCTAGTAGTTGGAGCATTAATATTAGCCTTAGCAACTAATCATAAAATAAGAATTCAAAAGAAAAATAATGAAGATTCAGAAGCAAACAAGATTTTTGATAAGATGTCTGTTGCTGTTAATAAGGTGACTACAAAAATTACCGAAGAAATGAAAACTGAATAAGACACACGAAAATAAAATACTAAAAACCTACACCTTATCAAGAGGCCACTGAAAAACTATATGAAAAATCGTCATCTAATTAAAGATGGCGATTTTTTTATATAAAAGACTAAAAAACAAAAAGGAATTTTAAAAGATATGTCGAATTAGTATAGTAGAATAAAATAAAAGGGGCTAAACTATTATGCTAAAAGGACAATTGGAAATAAAAATAAATACATACCATAGCTTATATTCGTTAATTATTCCGAAAGATAACATTTTAAAGCAAATTAATGACCTTGTTGACTTTTCATTTGTTTATGACGAATTGATGATTAACTATAGTTCATCTATGGGTAGAGGTGCTATTAACCCCATAATGCTATTTAAATATTTACTTTTGAAAGTAATATATGAATTGTCTGATGAAGATGTTGTTGAAAGAACTCTTTATGACATGTCCTTTAAATATTTTCTAAATTTAGCCCCAGAAGAAACAAATTTAATAAACTCAAGTACACTAACTAAATTTAGAAAGCTTCGCCTTAAAGACATGAATTTATTGGATTTATTAATAAACAAGACTGTAGAACTTGCTATAAAAGAGGGAGTTTTAAAAAGTAAAGCAATAATAGTTGATGCTACGCATACCAAGTCACGTTATAACCAAAAGTCAGCAAGCGAGGAATTATTGAAACGTGCAAAAAACTTAAGAAAAACATTGTACGGAGTACATCCTGGTATTAAAGAAGAGTTACCTAATAAAGTTACAACTGGAGTACTTGAAGATATTCTTGAGTACTGCAAATTATTAATTGATACCATAAACGAGAAGCCAGAAACTGCAGCAAATCCAGCTGTGAAAACTAAATTAAACTACTTAATTGAAGCTATTAATGATGACTTAGAAAATCTAAAAATATCAAAAGATGAGGATGCAAAAGTGGGGCATAAAACTGAGGATAGTTCTTTTTTTGGATATAAATCACACCTTGCTATGAGTGAAGAACGTTTAATTACAGCAGCTGTTATTACAACTGGCGAAAAAAGTGATGGAAAGGAGCTCATAACCTTAATAGAAAAAAGCCGTGAGGCTGGTATAGATGTAAATGAAGTAATTGGAGATACAGCTTATTCTGAAAAGAAAAACCTAGAATATACAAAAGAAAATAAAATTGCATTAATTTCAAGACTAAATCCTGTAATTTCACAAGGAATGCGAAAAAAAGAAGATGAATTTGAGTTTAATAAAGATGCTGGTTTATTTGTATGTCCGGCAGGTCATATGGCTATTAAAAAAGCAAAACAGGGAAAGAAGAATGTTGGTAAAAATCAAGTGCTAACCTACTATTTTAATGTAGAAAAGTGTAAAAATTGTGTTCATAAAGATGGGTGTTATAAAGAAGGCGCTAAATCTAAAACTTATTCAGTTTCAATAAAGTCAAATACTCACAAAGATCAAATAGAGTTCGAAAAAAGTGAATATTTTAAAAAACGAGCTAGGGAACGTTATATGATAGAGGCTAAAAACAGTGAACTTAAGCACCAACATAGCTATGATGTAGCAATATCGTCAGGCTTAATTAGTATGCAAATGCAAGGTGCATTATCAATCTTCACTGTGAATCTAAAGAGAATAATTAAGTTGAAAAGCATGAAATAGGGCTTTTAAAACTTAATTATAAAATAAAAAGCATGAGATATCCAAAATATGAATATCTCATGCTTTTTCTATTCAAGCTTGAAAACTCTACTAAATAAAGAGTGCTTTTTTCAGCGGCCTCCTTATCAATGTAGGTTTTTTTTAAAATTTAAAATATGTAGTTAATTGTCTGTAATTATATATGAAATAATATATAATAAAGCTATTAATATAATATATTTCGGAGGTACAGTCTATATATGAGTGGGCAAAAGATTTTAATAATTGAGGATGAAATAAAAATAGCACGGTTTCTTGAGTTAGAATTAAAGTATGAGGGTTATATTGTTGAGCAATGTCATGATGGACGTGAGGGTTTAGATAAAGCCACTAATGATTTTTTTGATCTCGTAATCCTTGATGTTATGTTGCCTTCCTTAAATGGCCTTGAGGTATTAAGAAGACTTAGGCAAGTGTCATCAGTTCCTATTATAATGCTTACTGCGAAAGATGAAATAATGGATAAAGTTATGGGCCTTGACATAGGTGCCGATGACTATATGACTAAGCCTTTCGCTATTGAAGAATTACTTGCAAGAATAAGAACAGCATTAAAAAAAGCACTTGTATTCAATGAAAGCAGAAATATATTGTCAGTTGGAGAATTGACCATAGACTTAGATCAACATGTGGTTACATTTAAGGATAACTCTATAGAACTAACTAAGACAGAATTTGATTTACTTAAGTACCTAATGGATAATAAAAATATTGTTCTTACAAGAAATAAAATCATAGATATTGTATGGGGATATGAATATATGGGTGATACTAATGTAGTAGATGTATATATTAGATATTTAAGAAGTAAAATAGATGATAAATTTAACTTGAAGTTTATTCATACGGTGCGAGGGGTGGGATATGTTTTAAAAGATGAATAATTTAAAATCTATCCTTAAGCTATTATTACAATCATTACGGTTAATTTTTAAGTTAATTAGAATAATCCTTTTGTTTATGCCAACATTATTGAAAAAATTATCTCGCATAATACATAAACTGCTAAGATTTTCAATTAGTTTTAAGATGACTGCAGTCTATACTCTCATTTTTTCTATTACACTGTTACTTTTAAGTGTTGGTTTAATTATAAGCTTTAGATTCTATCTATTGAATGAAGCTAAGTGTGAACTTACTAAATATAGTGCAGTAGCTATTAAATATGCTAAATTAGACAAAGACCCTCAGGACATTAATGTCGATATTTTTTCTAATATAAAATATGTAACCTTCAGTATTTTTGATGAAAAAGAAAGTCTTCTTTTAACTACTGAAAAGGATAAAAAAAATGTATATTTTAATAAAGATAGCTCACCTAACCCAGCTACAAATGAAACAAATCAACAACTTGTTTTTGTTACTACTAAGTTAGACCAGAACAATAAAATATTTTTCCTTCAACTTTCTAAAAATCTAGAAAATGAAAATAGATATTGGGGTGTTTTTGCATTTATTATTTTAATAATAAATATATTTTCTTTAATTATTACATTAGGTATTGGCTCTAAAGCAAGTAAAAAAATGCTTCTGCCTATAAAAAATATGACAGAAACCACAAAATCTATTTCAATTAATGCCTTGGAAAAGAGGCTAAACGTTAGCAATTCTCACGATGAGTTAAAACAGCTAGCCGAAAACTTTAATGAAATGCTGGATCGCATTCAAATTTCCTATGAAATGCAAAATCAATTTGTATCAGACGCCTCCCATGAACTAAGAACTCCCATAGCCGTTATAAAAGGCTATGCAAATATGTTGTCCCGTTGGGGAAAAGATGACAAAGCGGTACTCGACGAATCTATAATCGCTATTAAAGGCGAGTCTGAAAATATGCAGCAATTAGTAGAAAAACTTCTCTTCCTTGCAAGAAGTGACAAAAATACTCAAAGACTTTCCAAACAAGAATTTTATATCAATCAATTAGTATATGAAATCGTAAAAGAAACAAAACTAATTGATGGCCATCATGAAATTTCAACTGATATTAATGAAACTGTAATTATTTATGCGGATAAAAAATTATTAAAACAAGCATTACGAATTTTCATTGATAATAGCATAAAGTATACCCAAAGTGGTGGAAGTATTAAGTTAAATAGCTATATTAGAAAAAATAATTTAGTAATTGAAATTATAGATACGGGAATAGGTATTTTTAAAGAAGATCTCCCCTATATTTTCAATAGATTTTATAGATGTGATAAATCAAGAGCAAAGGAAAGTGGCGGAACAGGCCTTGGTTTATCTATTGCGAAATGGATTATTGGTGAACATAACGGCTCCATTGTAGTAGAAAGCAAACCTAAAATGGGGACAACTATAAGGATTGGACTTCCAATAAAGAATAAATTGTAACATAAAAAAGAGATGATAATTACTACAATTAATTATTATATAATTCAAAAGCAGCAGTTCACTTTCATGTACTGCTGCTTTTTTTGTATATTAGTTGTAATAAACTTCTCAAGATTGGCTTTTAAAGTTTATCTGATTAATTAATTAATTAATTTTTTAAATGAGTTAACACTTCAATTTATCACTAAATCTTCAGATTTTACTTATAAATGTTTGCATTCTTGTTTGTATGTTAATTATATCACAATTTTATGATAGTTGTAAATAGTTTTTATAATTTTTTTACCATTCTATTATGCTTTCGTATCAATTAGTCTCTTACAATACTTTAAAATTTTCTGAAAACGATTATATACGTAGGTTTTATTCTTATTAACATCAAATTTTTTTCATCATTATTAATTTATGGCAAAATGAAAGTATGTTATCTTTTAAACAAAGTGTTCTCTTTTTTCATTTAGCTTAGTGTATTATATGCTTTTTATAAAAACCCATAATTTTAAAGTTCCTTAAAATAAATTCTCTTATATTTGTGTTTTTATCTTTTTTATAATGAAATCCTCTAAAATATACAAATATTTATTCAATCATAGTTTATATTGTTTTACATACACTATGATTATGTGATATGATTAAATTTGAGTTTATTATTAAATCTATTCAGATATTATATTTATTTAATAAGATGTTTTTAAGGAACGTTTAAATATTGTTTATAACTTTTGAAATATGGGATTTATCTCATTTGCAAATTTTTAAACCTTTACTTAATACGTTTTTACAATAGTAATTTATCTTCGCTATTGTACTTTTATTGCTATAAAATTATGCTTATTAAAATATATTAAAAAATATCGGTTAGTAGAGATGTTTTAATTTATATTCAAATTTATAACTATATTATATGAGGAGTGATATTATGCAAATAAGATTAGGCTACGTGGCTACTGCCTTAAAGTCAGCAAAGATAACTTCTGCTAGCACAGTAACTTTTTCTACATATACCAAACAATCGACGGCTAGAGATAAGCTTGAAAAGCTACAAAAGGTAGCTGTATCAAACGTTAATGATTTGCATAAAATTCTAGAATACGTTGTAAAAAACAATGTCCATTTTTATAGAATAACTTCTGCTTTAATCCCTTTAGCAACTCATCCTGAAGTTACAGATTGGGAATTTAGAAGAATTTTAAAAATGGATTTTGAATGGCTTGGAAATTATATTAACAACAACAATTTAAGAGTAGATACTCATCCTGATGAATCTAATGTCATAAATAGTTCTAAGGAAGAAGTAATAAAAGCTACTGCAAAAAATCTACAGTTCCACGCTAATCTTTTTAAGGATATTAACTATCCCTTAGGAAAAATGGTATTGCACATTGGTGGTAAAGAAGGCGGAAAGCTCGCTGCTACAGAAAGATTCTTTAAGAATTTCAATAACTTACCAAAGGAAATAACTGAGTTATTAGTATTTGAAAATGATGATAAAAGCTTTACTACTAAAGAAGTATTAAACATATGCAAAGAAATAAATGTGCCTATGGTACTAGATGTACATCATCATAACTGCAACAACGGTGGCGATGAACTAGAACCTATGTTGAAAGATATATTTTCTACTTGGGAAGGTGAGCCTTTAGCACCAAAAGTACATTTTTCAAGCCCAAAAACTAGTGAAAAAGATAAAAAGCATGCTGATAACATTGATGCAGCATCATTTATCGAGTTTATTGAAAAATGTATTCCTTTAGGAATAGACTTAGATATACTATTAGAGGCAAAACAAGCAGATTTGGCTTTCAATCAACTTTTAGAGGATGTAAGAGTTTTTAAACCTGAGTGGACTTGGCTTGATAATAGTACTTTAGAATTTCAATAAAACAAATTTATAAAAGAGAAGACTTCAACAATATTTCTATTGTTGAAGTCTTCTCTTTATGTAAAATTATTTACATATCTTAGTCGTTTTTTATCAAATGCAAATAATTCTTAATGAAAAAAATTGTTTACATTAAATAATTTTAATGCTATTATTATAATAATAAATTCGTTGAACAGGAATAGTAGTTAAAGTCATGCAAATTCAGAGAGCTGAGGATAGTGTAATCTCAGTATTGATAACTTTAGTGAATGGACCTGCTAGAAGTAACCCGAAATCAAATTTTGAGAGTAGTAGTTACCGGATGCCCACTGTTAAAAGGGCTAGAGCATTTCAGTGCTTGAATTATAAGATATGTTTAGTTTTTTTGCAGCATAATTTAGGTGGTACAGCGAATATCCTTCGCCCTAATACAGGGCGAAGGTTTTTTTATTTTAAATAATAAAGTAAAGGTGGTGGTTAATTTGATGTTCTGAAAGATATTTTCTTTTGAAATAATAATAAACCATTTAACGACATTTCAGAAGGAAGTATCCCACTCCTATGAGTGGGCGTTCTATACTATAACAAAAATAGAACTTTAGGGGGAGTATAAATCTCGATCTGAAGTCTTCAATTCATCTTCTTCGAAGCTGTGCAACACCGTAGGTGATGATTTAACTCTAAATTATTTTGAAAAGGAGCTGTTTTTTATGAAAACAAATAAACTAATAATAACTTCTCTATTACTTGCAATCGGTCTTATATTGCATCAAATTGTTCCAGGTATCTTTTTAGGAATGAAACCAGATTTTTTATTAGTATTTATGATTTTGTCCCTAACATTAACTAAAGATCTTAAGATAACCATTATTACAGGAATAGTAGCAGGTATTTTAGGTGCCTTAACTACGACTTTTCCAGGTGGCCAACTTCCTAACATTATAGATAAGGTTATAACTTCAATACTTATATACGGATTATATAAGTATCTCAATCCTAACTCTCCTCTTAAATTAGGGTGCATTTATTTTCTTGGAACTATAATAAGTGGAAGTATTTTTCTTTGTTCAGCTCTTACTCTATTTGCGTTACCTGCACCTTTTTTAATCCTCTTCGTATCCATAGTGCTTCCTACTTCAGTGATTAATTCTTTTATTGGGTTTTCCCTACATAAACTTATTATAAGTAACCCAGCAATTAAGAATTTATTTATAAACTATTAAAAATTAAAGAATCAAGATCTAAGATCTTGATTCTTTAATTTTTAATATATATTGTTTTATTTCACCTTAAAAACTTATTTTCTATTTTATTGAAACTATAAAGATACTTGACTTATTTTTGTTTTGGATAGTATCCTTTAAAAGCATCTTCATAATCCTCTGGTTTATGGAATTCTTGAACTTCACTCGTAAAAGTTTTTTTATCCTCACTTTGCTTTTCTTTTCTCACTTCTCTATTCTTATCGTTACCCAAAATAACATCTCCTTTTGCTTATTTTGATATCTAAACATTTATTGTATTTTCTAACTATTCTACATATAGTATTTACAAAAATACATTAATTATATGTTTTTAAGTAAATTTTTTTAAATTAGTATTAGTGCAAATGATAAATGGAACGATACTATTTACTATGGGACGCACTTACAATTTCAAGCATCCCATCAAGTGGACAAGTCGGCACCACAAGGCACTGTACAAAACATTACGAAGAGCACACCAGCTGTAGCCGTAAATAGGGTTCAAAGTTCGCAGCAGCATCACCTTGATTGCTAATGAATCTATTTTGAGTATTTATTAAACATAAAAAAAACAAACTTCCACTATCTTGTGAAAGTTTGTTTTTTTATGTTTAATATTTTTTTATATAAGTGTTAAAGTTATAATTCACATATTCTTTACATATTTTATTTATATATATTCCATATAAATATTATTAACCTAATCAAAAAAAATGTAATAAGCAACTATAAACACCAAATAGCGCTTTTATAATTGTTCATTACATTTTTAGACTATTAGTCTCTCAAAATTAAACAGAGAATTAGGTACGATTAATTACAATAGATATTTTTGAAGAACAAATTAATATTCTTCTATTGCATCGACCGAAGTCAATACATCTACTCCCTAGAAAGGAGGTGATCCAGCCGCAGGTTCTCCTACGGCTACCTTGTTACGACTTCACCCCAATCATCAATCCCACCTTCGGCCGCTGGCTCCTTACGGTTACCTCACGGACTTCGGGTGTTACCAACTCTCATGGTGTGACGGGCGGTGTGTACAAGGCCCGGGAACGTATTCACCGCGACATGCTGATTCGCGATTACTAGCAACTCCGGCTTCATGTAGGCGAGTTGCAGCCTACAATCCGAACTGGGATGAGTTTTTGAGTTTGGCTCCACCTTGCGGTCTTGCATCTCTTTGTACTCACCATTGTAGCACGTGTGTAGCCCTAGACATAAGGGGCATGATGATTTGACGTCATCCCCACCTTCCTCCCGGTTAACCCGGGCAGTCTCACTAGAGTGCTCAACTTAATGGTAGCAACTAATGATAAGGGTTGCGCTCGTTGCGGGACTTAACCCAACATCTCACGACACGAGCTGACGACAACCATGCACCACCTGTCACCCTGTCCCGAAGGACTTCGCCCATCTCTGGGTTATGCAGGGGATGTCAAGTCTAGGTAAGGTTCTTCGCGTTGCTTCGAATTAAACCACATGCTCCGCTGCTTGTGCGGGCCCCCGTCAATTCCTTTGAGTTTTAATCTTGCGATCGTACTCCCCAGGCGGAATACTTAATGTGTTAACGGCGGCACCGAGGTTCGACCCCCGACACCTAGTATTCATCGTTTACGGCGTGGACTACCAGGGTATCTAATCCTGTTTGCTCCCCACGCTTTCATGCCTCAGCGTCAGTTACAGTCCAGTAAGTCGCCTTCGCCACTGGTGTTCTTCCTAATCTCTACGCATTTCACCGCTACACTAGGAATTCCACTTACCTCTCCTGCACTCTAGACACCCAGTTTCAAATGCAGCACCCAAGTTAAGCTCGGGTATTTCACATCTGACTTAAATGTCCGCCTACGCATCCTTTACGCCCAGTAAATCCGGACAACGCTTGCCACCTACGTATTACCGCGGCTGCTGGCACGTAGTTAGCCGTGGCTTCCTCCTCTGGTACCGTCATTATCGTCCCAGAAGACAGAACTTTACAACCCGAAGGCCTTCATCATTCACGCGGCGTTGCTGCGTCAGGGTTTCCCCCATTGCGCAATATTCCCCACTGCTGCCTCCCGTAGGAGTCTGGACCGTGTCTCAGTTCCAATGTGGCCGATCACCCTCTCAGGTCGGCTACGCATCGTCGCCTTGGTGAGCCGTTACCTCACCAACTAGCTAATGCGCCGCGGGTCCATCTCAAAGTGGAATTTTCTAAAAGAAAAATCCTTTGATGTTTCGATCATGCGACCAAAACATATTATGCGGTATTAATCTCCCTTTCGGGAGGCTATTCCCCTCTTTGAGGCAGGTTACCCACGTGTTACTCACCCGTCCGCCGCTAATCAACGTCTCCCGAAGGAGACGAATCATCGCTCGACTTGCATGTGTTAGGCACGCCGCCAGCGTTCGTCCTGAGCCAGGATCAAACTCTCAATTTAAAAGTTTACACTTTTTTAGTTGAAATGATTAATCTGCGACAACTGTTAAGTTGATTCGCAAGCTCATTACATACTTTTAGTCTTACAACTAAATTTTACTTTATACTAAAGTAATTAACTGGTTTAACAAAATATTATTTTGCTATTTTTACCTATTTCTCTGTTTAATTTTCAAAGACCAATTTACGTTATACATTCGTCAACAAGTGACTACTTTTACTATTCTATCAGTTAAAATTGTACATGTCAACACTTTTATTTGTTTTTAGATGTTTAACAACATTTTATAAACAAAGCCCCTACTTTTATAAGTGATATAATGAGAATTTATAATTGCAATTATCCCTAGATATGATTGTTACCAAAAAGAAAAAGAAGCTTATCAAGCTTCTTTTGTAACATATATATTTTATTACTTTTATAGACCTAATTTAGCAACTACTTTTTCCTTATCAAACCCAACCATTTCTTCTCCATTTATATTTATTACCGGTACTGATCTATATCCTTTTTTTATAAGTACTTTTTTTGCCTCTAAATTTTCAGAAATATTATGCTCTATATATACAATATTATTTTCTTCGAAAAACTCCTTAGCCATATGACAAAATCCACAAGAATTGCTTGTATAAATCTCAACTTTATTCATAAATAACATCTCCTTTATTCTTGTTTTTCAACTTAAATCTCATACAATTAAACTTATTTTCATAGTAGCACCTTTCTTTTCTTAAGTCAATAATATTAATTACACACCTTACAATAATAACTAAAAATTTACTTGTATAATATGATTCTTATTTTTTATGTCCTATTTAATCATTTTCACTATCAAAATTTAATTTGTTTATCCATTATTTTTATACTCATAGAAAAACTTTATTTCCCATGTAATCCTTCTTTACTTTAACATATTAAATGTCCTACTTGTCACTGAATGACTCTAAAAGGTTTATATAGTGATTGGCTTCTCTAAGGACATGATCTGCCAAAAGCGGAACAATTATCGACTTAATTTTACAATTTAAGAGTCCTTCAGTAGCTTGAGTCTTAAAGTCTCTAATCTTAATAGTTTGTTTTAAAGTGTTATCCGTAAGGCCAGATAAGTATAGTGAAGACTTATTCACAGCAGATGCTTCTTTTCTTAGTATTTCAAATTCTTTCCCAAAATTATTTGATATATCGAATAGTTCCACTTCAGTAGGATCTAATAACCCTCTAATAAAGTAAGAATGCTCTGACATTATTCTGTTCCAAAAGGTTTCCTGTTCAACTATATCTCTTTGCACATCAAGTTCAATACCATTTTGTAATCTTGTTAATAACGTTGCAAAGAATATAGCTTCCCTAAGTATATGATCTATTAACAATGGATAAGCGGTAGTAAATACCTTGCAGGATAAAACATCGCTTTTAAGTTTGGCTTTGAATTTAGCAATCATATTAGTCGCTGCTATAGAATTGTAATTCAGCGCATAAACATGTTCAGTTAACATGGATAGGTTCATATTATTCATTCCAGGTACTAATGAGTTCTCCATAGCGGTTACGCTTGAGTCTATAAAAATTCCAGTAGCAAATTGAGTTGCTCTCTCAGCATCCATTGTATATTTAGTCGAAATTTCATCTGCCTTTAACACTCTAACAGGAATTACTCCGTCAGACAAGGATATTGCATGTGAAAGCAATCTAGTAAATTCATTTTTAAAGGCATCCGCTTGATTGATTAAATTTCTATCCTTTATAACAAATGCTGCCTCCAAAAATATGGAGTGCTCCTTCATAATTCTTAGAAAGAATAGATTTAACTCTAAAGATTGATTTATAAATTTTTGATTTGATATCATAACATACTCCTAAATTATTATTTCATCATTAATAATATATTCAGAATAAATGTATTAAATGATTATAAAAATAATATTTTACAACAACTTTTATTTCAATCATAATACTTTTGATGAAACTGTGACATCCAAAGGTCTGATGGACAATAAATCACCGAAGGATTTCACCGTAAAATAACCCCATACTATTATTGTATGGAGTATACTAATTTTATAGATGAAGCTTATTGAATTTTGGCTTGGATCTTTCACTCCATATTATCACTTTCTTTGTAGTGATTTAACCTGTTAACGGCTGGGCCTTCTATAATATCGCCTTCAAAAGTAAATCTTGATCCATGACAAGGACAATCCCAGGATTTTTCCGCACTATTCCATTTCAGTTCACAACCTATGTGCGTACATGTTATATCAACTATATGTAGTTTTCCATTTTTGTCCCTATATGCTCCATACCTTTCTCCATCAATCTCTACCATCTTTCCCTCATCATTTTTTAATTCAATATTATATTGTCCAACTTGAAGTTTTCCCTTTATTAACTGCTTTGCAACATCAAAATTCTCCTTAGCAAAATTCTTAATCCCATCAGATGAAATATTACGCGATGGATTATATACGTCTTGATAAGGACTTACCTTATTAACTATAATATCCCTTAGTATATTCGCAGCCGCTGTTCCATTTGTCATTCCCCATTCACCATAACCTGTAGCAACATAAATATTTTCTGATGAAGCAGTAAGATTACCTACATATGGCACACCATCTATTGTTATATAATCTTGAGTCGACCATCTATACAAAAACTTTTCAATACTAAAGGTTTTTTCAGCATACTTTTCTAAATTAGCATAATGTTTTATCATATCACCACCATGAGCAGTTTTATGATCTTGGCCTCCGATAATTATCATCTGACCATCATTATACTTTTGCGAACGAAAATACCAACCTTTCTCCCCTGCATCTACAAATGTACCTATTGGCAATTCATTCTTTATTTTTGCAGTTATTACATATGACCTTTGTGGTCGAAGCCTTGCAAAATACAGCCCTAACCCATCATAAAAAGGGAAATGTGAAGCTAAAACAACTATTGGAGCTATTACTTTAAAGCCTGTGTCCGTTATTACAGTGTATAAATCATTATGTTCAATATCTACAGCTCTGGTATTTTCATATATGTTACAATCATTGCTAGAAATGTTTTTAGCAATTTCAAGGAGGTATTTTCTAGGGTGAAATTGAGCTTGATTTTCAAAACATAATGCACCCTTTATTGAAAATGGCAAATCCAGCTTTTCAACATATTTTGCTTTTATACCAAGCATTTTAGCAGCTTCTACTTCTTCCTTAATAGTCTCTATATAGTTTTCATCTGTTGTATAGATGTATGCTGGTAGCCTACAAAAATCGCAATCAATATTATATTTTTTCACCATACCTTCTATAAAATCTATTGCCCCTTCGTTAGCATCTGCATACTGCTTAGCTTTTTCAATTCCCACACTTCTAATTAAATTACTATATATTATATCATGTTGTGAAGTAATATAAGCTGTAGTATTCCCTGTAGCCCCCTTGACTATTTTATCTGCTTCAATTAACGCAACTTTGAACCCTTCATTTTTTAAAAGGAGAGCAGTTGTTATGCCTGTAATACCTCCCCCTATTATCACTATATCAACTTTAATGTCTTTTTCTAAAGCTTTATAGTTTGTTTCATTAGTTGAATCAATCCAATAAGATTTTGATTTTAATTGATTATCAATACATACATCATTTTTTTCATCCATAAAATCACTTCCTCCTTTTAAGAATAAAATAACAATATTATTTTGTGTTTATACAACTAAAAATATGTACATTAAAATTATGTTGATCTAATATTAAGGGTATGAGTTTTGCTACCTATAACTTTTTTACTTTTGGGGGACTACGCTGAGAAATGAATTCAATTAAATTTTTAAATAAGATTGATAAAAATATAGAAGTAGTTTGTGCATTAAGGGTGGATAATATTGTATCTGTATTGATTTAATGTGATGAAAATGGTTAGGAGGAGCATAAGCGCCCCCTTTAATTTAAAACTTTTAAATTTTTAACTATAATTTATTATTTTCTATTTATTACAAAAATGACTAACCATAAATTTCAATTTATAATGCCCTCACTCCAGTGATTATATAGCTCTTCCTGGTAGTATAGCATCTAGTATTCCAATGACTATCGAAGCAAATATTGCACCTATCATAGATACTCTCATCCCAGGAACTAGGAATTGCGCTATATATAATATTATAGCCGCTATTACAAATCCTTTTATTCCCTTTCCAAAAGGTGATGCATCAACGCGCATAAGTTTTTCCACTAAATAATCTATTAAAGATATAACTACAGCCGCTAATATAATTGACCGTAGACCCACAAGTACAAAACCTGGAGTTAAAAATGACGTTATAGCTAATATAATTGAAGTTACTACAAATCTTATTATCATACCTGTTAAGCTATTAAAAGCACCTTTTTTTTCCTTATTTTTCATAATTAAATTACCTCCTTATTTAAATTTTTTTATACTTATATGTTTACCAAAAAGTTGAACTTTTATTATGAAAAATAAACAAACATTATTTTACCAACTATTATCATCAAAATAAAAATTATAAATTAATAAAAGTTGTTAATAATATAAGTAGTAATTAATAAGGAAGTGTTACCGTGAATGACCATTTAATACTAATATTTAGATCAATTATTACGTATTTTGGTCTTCTTTTTTTTACTAGAGCTATGGGAAAAATTAGTGCTGGAGCGGCCGTTGCTTTAAGCAAAGTAATAGACCAAGTTGGTGGGAAAATAGAAGTATATGGAACCCCTGCTGAAGAAACATTTGGTGCGGAAGTTGATATCGTAACAATGAATCAATATATAACTTCATTTTTCCCTATCTAACCCTTTAATTTTTGTGATATTTTGATAATATGATAATAAAGGTATACTCAAGCCATATGCTTTAATTTCGTATTTTCTACTAATTGTCAATCCCCAGTACACATCTTCAGAATGAATTTTAAATTCTAATAAACTATTAGTATCCTCAAATACCTTTATATCGCCATTCTCCATTTGTGCATAAACTAAATACGTATCAATATTATTACGTGTTATTATTCGTTTATTTGCAATGGTTACTGTATAAGTATTTCTAATAAAATGCGGAAAGAATATAACTACACCTGCCATTACAATAATGCTAATTACTATTTTTCCAATCTTAAATTTCGTAAAAAATCTATTCCTAAATTTATAAGAAATGTTTTTTATCATAAAATCTCCTTTATTTTAATAAATTCATTTACTTTAATTGTTACTCCTTTTTCTTTATATTAGAACATAATACATAGAAATATTTTCTAAACTAATTTTGTTTTAATACATGCATAAATAAATGGTTTGAGGTACTAACTAGAACATTATTCAATCTACAGACTTTTTGAATTTATGGTAAGTTGTATAATGAAATGACCGAAGAGTAACAAAAAAATAAAGACTCAAGAGAAATACTCTTGTATAATGTTAAGTGACTAAACCAACATATACGGGAGGATTTCAAATGAGTCAATTAGATTTTATCACACAGAGCAGAAAAGGTAAACACATAACATACGAGGAACGCATAAAGTTAGAAGCTTTACACAAAATGGGACTTAATTCAACTCGTATTGCGGAGCAAATAGGTGGGCGCTCAGAACGTACAATAAGGCGTGAAATTGCTAAAGGAATTGTAGAACTATTGAATAGTGACTTAACCACTCGAATGGAATATAGCGCAGAAATTGGGCAGTCAGAGCATGACAAACAAGGTGCCGCTAAAGGTCCTGCATTAAAAATAGGAAAAGATCACAAATTGGTGAGGTACTTAGAAAAAGCTATTGGTATAGATGGCGAATCTCCGTATGCAGCTATTCAAAATATCACAAATAAAAATCTACAATTTGAAACAACTATTTGCTTCAAAACTGTGTATAACTATTTGGATAATAATTTGTTTTTAAATATAAGTAACAAAGATCTGCCTGTTAAAAAGAATGCTAAAAAGAGAAACTATAAAAAAATAAGATCAGCGTATAACAATACCAAAGGAACTAGCATATCGGAGAGACCTGCAGCGGTAGCTGCACGTGATGAGATAGGCCATTGGGAAATGGACACTGTAGTTGGCAAACAGGGTACAAAAACTGTCTTAATGGTGTTAAGTGAAAGAGTAACTCGTAAGGAGTTAGTCTTTAAAATACCATCTAAATCACAGGCGGCTGTCGTGAAAGAATTGGACAAATTGGAGCGTAAAATGGGAATGTTATTCTCAAAAACATTTAAAACAATCACCTGTGATAACGGCTGTGAGAACCTTGATTTCGAGGGTATTGAGAACTCAGTAAGAAATAAACGAAAGAGAACTAAAGTGTATTATGCTCACCCATATAGTTCATGGGAGCGAGGCACAAACGAAAATATCAATAAAATGATACGACGATTTATCCCAAAAGGTGTGGATATTTCAGCATTCTCTAAAAAACAAATTATGCAAATACAGCACTGGATCAACAATTATCCAAGAAGGATTTTCAACGGTTTATCTGCCAATATGATGGAACAGAAAACCATTACAACTTAACATTATATTTTTCGTGAAAATTTCGGACATTTTATATTGCAATCTACAACTTTTTGAATTTATAAACATTATATTGATTTTTAATCTATTTTAATTTATTATTTGTATATATAGAAATTTATGGAAGGATGTTTAGAATGAAAACTTTCAATAAAGATATCGGAGCACTTGGTGAAGATATATCAGAAAATTATTTAGAAAATTTAGGATACAAAATATTAGATAAAAATTTCAGATGCAAATGTGGTGAAATTGACCTAATAGCACTAAATAAAGGCTATATTTGCTTTGTAGAGGTGAAAACTAGATATGGAATGAATTATGGAACACCCGCTGAATCGGTTACTTCTTCTAAACAGAAGAAGATTTATAAAACAGCTCAAGTATATATTTCTAGAAAAAATATTATTGACTACAATTTCAGATTTGATGTTGTAGAAGTTATGTTGAATAATGATAATAATAATTTTTTAATCAATCATATTGAGGACGCTTTTCAATTATAATTTTAGATATAAAAATAAAAATTAAAATATATTTTAATTTTTATTTTCGTCTAAAATATTTCTCAAAAAACTTTTTCTATGTATTGGAATAGTTCCGTATTTTTTTATTGCAAGCACATGTTCTTCTGTGCCGTACCCAACATTCCTATCAAATCCATACTTTGGGAATTCATTATGATACTGTACCATCAGTTCATCTCTATATACTTTTGCAATTATAGAAGCGCACGCTATGCTTATACTTAATGTATCTCCCTTTATTACAAACTCATTTAAATTTGAAAAGTTTTTTATTTTATAACCGTCTGATAATACTAATTCTGGTTTAATAGTTAGCCCCTCGCAGCATTCTATGAATACTTGATTATTGCACCAACCAATACCTTTTTCATCAATCTCTTTATTGCCAATAGCAATAATTTTATAAGCTAAGGCTTTTTCTTTAATAATATGAGCTAGCTCTTTTCTGCTAGATATTGATAATTTTTTAGAATCGTTAGCTCTTAGGATTAAATCTCTATCCTCGTTTAATTTTAAATCTAATACTACTGCCGCTGCAACTATAGGTCCAGCTAAAGGACCTCTTCCAACTTCATCTACTCCAGCAACATATTTATAGTCCCCAAAACTTCTATCAAATTCGTACATTTTTTTTACTCTCTGAATTTCCTTTTCTTTTGACTCAATCATTCTAGACATTTTAATACCTAATTTTTGAACGGTTTTCCTGTTGTCTTGTAATAGCATATTAGATATGATTTGCTTATCGCCATCATAGAAAACGTTTTCAGCACTCTCTAAACTCAATATATATGTAGAGATTTCCTTGTAACTCATGTTTGAAAATTTAATATTAAATTCCATGGTATTGTCTCCTTACTATCTCCTAATAGTGTTATTTAGGCATCTTAAAAAACAAGTATAGCACTAACGTTTTTTTAAGATGCTCTATTTATTTTTTAAAATGCCTGCCTGTTTTCAAATAGGAATTGCATATGATTTTTTTTTATAAAAATTTATACTTCATCTAGTCTTTCTAATGATATTGGTCCTAATTTTCCACCTCTAAATTCATCTAAAAGCATCACTGCGACTCTATTATAATCTATGTTACCCCTAGAAATTACTGCTCCCCTTTTTTTAGCAATATTATCTAGATTGTCTAAAGGATTCTCCATAATCTCATCAAGTTTATATCTTTCCATTAGCCTTTGTCCATTATTAACTTGGAGTCTTTCTACTAATCTAAGTGCTAATTCTTCTATATCTATGACTTCATCTTTTACAGCACCTGTAAATGCCAAATTAAGTCCAACTGTCTCGTCTTCAAATCTAGGCCATAATACACCTGGAGTATCCATTAATTCTATACCTAAACTAGTTTTTATCCATTGCTTACTTTTAGTAACTCCCGGTCTATCACCAGTTTTAGCAATATTATTTTTTCCTAATTTATTTATAAAAGAAGATTTACCAACATTAGGTATACCAACTACCATAACCCTCGTAACTATGTTAACTAATCCTTTTTTTCTTTGTCTATCATGTTTTTCTTTTAATAACTCATCAAGCGTAATCTTTATACTTTTTAGACCTTGACCTGTAATACAATTTACAGCCAATGGCTTTATAGTATCAGTTGTAAGCTTTTTTATCCAGTCTTTGGTTACTTTGTCTTCAGCTAGATCACTTTTGTTTAGTAAAATGACTCTAGGCTTATCTTTACATATCTCATCAATTTGTGGATTGGCGCTTGATTTAACTATTCTTGCATCTCTAATTTCTATTACAGCATCAACAAGTTTTAAACTCTCTCCAATTTGTCTTCTTGTCTTAGCCATATGACCTGGAAACCAATTTATTGTCATTGCCATACTATTTAATCCCTCCCATTTTATTGAATGGATAAAGCCTTATAACCACTTTTCCTTCCAACAGATTGAGTTTTACAAACCCAACATCACTACTGCGACTATCTTTACTGAAATTTCTATTATCTCCGAGGACAAAAATTGAATCTTGTGGCACCAAAGCTTCATCATAGTCTTCCATAAAATTTTCATTTTTATAGTACTCATTGACAATTTTACCATTTATGTACAATATATTATTGTTAATTTTAACTTTATCTCCAGCAACCGCTATAACCCTCTTTATTATTCTTTGACTTATATCAGCAGGGTACTTTATTACTACAATATCATTTCTCTTAGCAGATGTTATTCTATATGATACTTTTTCAATTATTAATTTATCATTATTTTGCACCGTAGGAACCATAGATTCACCATTCACTGTTACTATTTGGAATACGAAATTTATAATAAATACAGCGATTAAAAGTGAAATTGCTATAGATTTTACTACTGTAATAACTTCTTTTGTCAATATATTCACCTACTTAATAAACTACTAAAGTAGTTTAATCTACTTAAATTACTTAATTGAAAACTTATTAAGAATATTTACACCTAAGTTTAATTATCTTTAAAAGTAAAAAGGGACTTTTCAGCCCCAATTTTATTTTCTCATTCTTTCTTTAACTTTTGCAGCCTTACCAACTCTATCTCTTAAGTAGAATAGTTTAGCTCTTCTAACTTTACCTAATCTTACAATTTCAATTTTCTCGATTACTGGAGCGTTTACTGGGAATGTTTTTTCAACACCAACACCAGATGCTACTCTTCTTACTGTGAAAGTTTCTCTTAACCCGCCGTGTTGTCTTTTAAGAACGGTTCCTTCGAATACTTGGACTCTCTCCTTGTTACCTTCACTAATTTTGATGTGAACCTTAACAGTATCACCTACACTAAATTCTGGTAAGTCAGTTCTGATTTGTTCTGATTCTATTGCTCTTATAATTTCTAACATGTGCATTCCCTCCTAAAATTTTATTGTGACGTTCATGCTTATTATAATACAACAGAGGACCGTCCGTACTAGCACAAACTATATCTTATCATAAATATATATATATATCAACATAAAAACACTATTTATGCTTATATATAAGATATTTTCAATTTTAAATAACTCTCCGGAAATTAATTAACCACCTTCAAAAATAACTAGTCAGTATACTAGTGCATTTATACTTATTTCTTTCTTTCAAAAGCCTTACTTAATAGTTTTTTATCTTCCTTCGTAAGATTAAGTTTTAGAAATAAATCTGGTCTTTTTTCTTTAGTTATTAAGAGCGACTGCACTCTTCTCCATTTTCGTATGTTTTCATGATGTCCTGATGTCAATACCTCTGGAACCTTTTTACCCTCAAAGCATTCTGGTCTTGTATACTGAGGATATTCTAGTACTCCATCATAAAAAGATTCTTCTGTGAAACTCTCCGGACAAGATAATACCCCTGGAATTAATCTACAAATACTATCGACTATAGGAATACATGCCATTTCTCCACCTGTCAAAACATAATCACCTAAAGAAATCTCCATATCTATATAGTCATAGGTTCTCTCATCAATACCTTCGTAATGTCCACATACAAATATTAATTCTTTTTCCGCGCTGAGCTTTTTTGCAATATCTTGGGTAAAAGTAATACCCCGTGGCCCCAAAAATATTACCTTTCCACCATTATGCAATTTAACATCATTAATACAGTGAACTAGTGGTTGAGTTTGCATTACCATACCTGCTCCTCCACCATAAGGAGTATCATCTACTTTTTTATGTTTGTTTTTTGCATAGTCGCGAATATTACAAGGAGAAATCTCCAGTATATTTTTCTCTATGGCTCTTCCAATGATACTATAATTAAAAATATCAAACATTTCAGGGAATAGAGTTAAAATGTCTATTTTCATTCTTGCCATTCTTTTATTGGCTTAATTATTATTTCGCGTTTATTAATGTCTATACTAACTATAATATCCTTAAGCACCGGAATTAGCACTTCTTTATTTCCCTTAACCCAATATACATCATTACCCGGAGTATGAAGAACATCATATACTTTTCCAAGTTCTTCCCCACCCTGCTCGAAAACATTGCAATTTAATAAATCAGCCACATAGTAACTATCCTCAGTCAGTTCAACTGCATCTTCTCTTTTAACCATCAAGTACTTATTTCTATACAATTCTGCTTGCTCTATGCTGTCTATACCTTCAATTTTAAGTATTGCGTTAGCTGCTTGAAGTTTGCAACCTTCAATTTTTCTAATTTCACCATCAATATACACACTTTTTAATTTTTTAAATCTTTCAAGACTATCAGTTAGCGAAAAGACTTTAACTTCACCCTTTAAGCCATGTGTCTTGCCTATCTTACCTACGCTCATAAAATCTTCCATTTAAAATCCTCCTTTCAAAATCACTTATATAAATAACTAAAACTCAAAATTTAATTAAAATAAGAGTTAGGCAGAACCTAACTCTTACTTTATTTCAACAATTACTTTTTTATTTTCTTTAACAGCAGCTGCCTTAACAACCGTTCTAATAGCTTTAGCTATTCTACCTTGTTTACCTATAACTTTTCCCATATCCTCATGAGCTACAGATAATTCAAGAAGTACTGCATGCTCATGTGCTACTTCGTTTACTACTACCATTTCTGGTTTATCAACTAAATACTTTGCCAATACTTCAAGTAACTGTTTCATGGAAAACTCCTCCATTCATTACTTACAAACTTTTCTAGTTGACTGCTATTTTGCTAAGTAACCTTTTAACTGTATCAGATGGTTGTGCACCATTTTTCATCCACTTAGTTGCTTTTTCAACATCAATTTTAATAGTAGTTGGCTCTGTTGTTGGGTTATAGTATCCTATTTCTTCTATAAATCTTCCATCTCTAGGAGCTCTTGAATCTGCAACTACTACTCTATAAAATGGAGCATGTTTAGCACCCATTCTTTTTAATCTTATTTTAACTGCCATGTATAATCACCTCCTTAAATCTAAATTTAATCATTGCCCAAGTAGTTTTATTAAAAAGGCATTTTACCAAACAGACCTTTTTTACCAGGTTTTTGGAATCCTTTTGCTTGCTTCATAAATTTCTTTGCCATTTCAAAATCTTTTAACAGCTTATTTACTTGCTGTACCAATGTGCCTGACCCATTAGCAATTCTCTTTTTTCTAGAAGAAGAACCACTGATCAAACTAGGATGTGTTCTTTCTGATATAGTCATAGATTTTATGATAGCTTCAACTTTTCTCATTTCTTTTTCGCTTTGAGACAAATCTACGCCCTGTAATTCTTTTTTATTTACACCTGG
The DNA here is from genome assembly GCF_055081035.1 of Clostridium sp. CM041. Classification (NCBI taxonomy): domain Bacteria; kingdom Bacillati; phylum Bacillota; class Clostridia; order Eubacteriales; family Clostridiaceae; genus Clostridium; species Clostridium sp. CM041. The sequence continues at coordinate 259,471 of NZ_CM143648.1, read as the reverse complement.
CATCATTTCAACCAATTTATTCAATGGTCCCAGCTTTTTCATCTGTTGCATCATTGCTAAAAAATCATTTAGATTGAATTCTTGAGATAGCATTCTGCTTCCAAGTTCTTTTGCTTCATCCTCATTTATAGCTTCCTGTGCTTTTTCTATTAATGAAAGCACATCCCCCATACCAAGTATTCTTGATGCCATTCTATCTGGATAGAAAACTTCTAAATCATTCATTTTTTCGCCAACACCAACAAATTTTATAGATTTACCAGTTATTGCTTTAATTGATAAAGCTGCACCACCTCTTGTATCACCATCTAACTTAGTCAAAATTATTCCAGTTATATCTAGCTGTGAATTAAAACTATCTGCTACATTAACTGCATCCTGACCAGTCATAGAATCAACAACAAGCATTATTTCGCTTGGATTAACACTTGATTTTATATTTTGAAGTTCTTCCATTAAAGTTTCATCTATATGAAGTCTTCCCGCAGTATCTATTATAACTACATTATTACCATTATCTTTAGCAAAGTCTAATGATGCTTTTGCTATATCTACAGGGCTCATATTCTCTCCCATAGTAAAAACAGGAACATCAATTTGTTTTCCTACTACCTGCAATTGTTTAATTGCAGCTGGCCTATATACATCACAAGCAACTAATAGTGGTTTTTTGTTTTTTCTTTTCAGTGAAAGAGCAAGCTTCCCACCCATTGTGGTTTTACCGGCACCTTGAAGACCAACAAGCATTATAACTGTTATCCCATTTATAGAAAACTCTAACTTACTTTCTGAATTACCCATTAAATCAGTTAACTCATCATTAACGATTTTAATGACCTGTTGCCCTGGTGTTAAGCTTTCTAATACTCCATTACCTAAACACTTTTCGCTAACATTTCTCACAAAATCTTTAACCACTTTATAGTTAACATCTGCTTCAAGCAATGCTAATTTTACTTCTCTCATTGCATTTTTAATATCTTTTTCGGAAAGCTTACCCTTACCTTTTAATTTTTTTATGGTATCCTGTAACTTAGAAGATAACCCTTCAAAAGCCATAATAAACCTCCTAAATATTTTCAATAATCTGGGCTTTTATATCACATATAATCTTATTTATATTTTCATCTTTTATATTAATTTGTAAGTTATCTAATTTTGATATAATGTTTTTTAAAGTTTCTTCTAATTCATGATTTTTATTTAATAATTTTAATTTTTCTTCATATACTAAAAGCGCATTATCGGATCTTTTAATTGTATCATGAATAGCTTGCCTGCTAGTATTATTTATCTCTGCTATTTCTGATAAAGAGAGGTCATTATTAAAATACATATCCATTATGTTTCTCTGCTTTTCAGTAAGCAATTCACCATAAAAATCTAATAATAGAGAAATTTCAAATCTTTTTTCCATTTCATCACCTTGCTCACAAGTCATATATTATCAGATTTTAAATGCACTGTCAAGTAGTTTTACTTAACAGGTCAATATTTTTATATGAACTAGTGTCTTAGACCTACATTTTAAAATAAAGCCTCTACGAAATCTTTTGAATTAAACACTTGTAAATCATCTACACCTTCACCTACGCCAATATATTTAACCGGTATATCAAGTTGATTTTTTATTGATATTACAACGCCACCTTTAGCCGTGCCATCTAATTTAGTTAGTATTATCCCATCTATAGGACATATCTTCATAAATTGCTTAGCTTGCTCAACTCCATTTTGTCCTGTTGTACCATCAATTACTAGTAAAGTTTCCATATGGGCCTCACTATACTCCCGCTTAATCACCCTATTTATTTTTGCTAATTCATCCATAAGATTCTTTTTATTATGTAGTCTACCTGCCGTATCACAAATTAGCACATCAACTTTTCTTGCTTTGGCTGCTTGAACAGCATCAAAAACTACAGCTGCAGGATCAGATCCCTCTTGATGTTTTATTAATTCCACACCTGCTCTACTGCTCCAAACCTCTAACTGATCAATTGCGGCCGCTCTGAACGTATCCGCTGCAGCAATGAGGACTTTATACTTATCGGCTTTTAGCGATGCAGCGATTTTACCTATGGAAGTGGTTTTACCAACACCATTAACCCCAATTATCAAAAGTACCTCCGGTAGATTTGCATGTTGTACTGGGTTTTCATCTTCACCTAATATGTCAATCAAAACTTCTTTTAAACATGGCCAGATTTCTTCTGGTTCCTTTATTTTATCTTCCTTCACCTTTTTTTTAAGCTTTTCAATGACATGAATAGAAGTCTCTACCCCTATATCAGCTGTAATTAATATTTCTTCTAGTTCCTCGTATAGTTCATCATCAATTGTAATGGCTAAGTTTAATACTTCACTGACTTTTTCTGTGATGCTACTTCTTGTTTTTGCTAGTCCGTCTTTTAATTTTCCAAAAAATTTTCCAAACATTCCTACTCCTCCTTATTTGTCTTTTGTGTCGCAGAGTAATTATCATAAAATTTTTACTTTTTCAAATCTACAGATACTATTTTTGACACTCCCTTTTCCTCCATGGTAACCCCATATAATACATCTCCAGCTTCCATAGTTCCCTTCCTGTGAGTTATTATAATAAACTGAACATTATCGGAAAATCTCTTTAAAAATTCAGCGTACCTAACTACATTTGCATCATCAAGTGCTGCTTCAATTTCATCTAAAATGCAAAAAGGTGTTGGCTTCATCTTTAATATTGCAAATAATAATGCAATTGCGGATAAAACTTTTTCTCCACCGGACATTAAACTTATGTTTTGAAGTTTTTTCCCTGGTGGTTGAACATTAATATCTATTTTAGCAGTAAGTTCATCACCTTCTGCAAGTATTAAATCTGCACTTCCACCCTTAAATAATTCCATAAAGGTTTGATTAAAATTTTGTCTTAATATAATAAAATTTTCTGCAAATATTTGCTTCATCTTTTCAGTCATTTCACATATTACAGTTAATAATTCATTTTTCGCTAAAACCAAATCTTCTTTTTGACCATTCATAAAAGCAAATTTATCTTTGACTTCTTTATATTCTTCAATAGCGCTTACATTAATTTTCCCAAGCATTGATATTGCCGCTTTTAGTGCTACTATTTCCTTTTTAATCTTATCGATGTCTTCAATTTCATTTTTAAATTGCAATGCTTCTGCATATGTTAATTCAAAGTCATCATTCAATTTCTGGTAGTAAGTATCCTTTTCCATTTTAACTTTCGTAAGGGCTAATTCACATTTGTGCATTTCTTTTTCGATTTTTTCTAGCACTTGTGAAACATTTTCTAGATGCTCCACACTTATTTTTATATGCTCTTTAATTTTAATTCTACTAATTTCATTGTCTTCAAATTTCTTTTCCGTTTTTTCTAATAAACTCATTATTTCTTTTACTTTTACTTCTGCATTTTGAATTGAAAATAAATTTTTGTTTTTATTTTTCATGGATTCTTCTATTTCTCTAGAAAATGCAATTAATTTTTCATTATATACCGATATTTCATCATTTAATCTTTGAATTTCAGAGCGCTTATTATGTATTATTTCATCAATTTGAGCTTTTTTTATCTTAGCATCAATAATTGATTCTTTTATATTTTCAATTTCTTGCAATTTATCTTTTAATTTAAAATCAACCTTGTTAAGACTTTGTTGTATTTCATCCTTCGCATGTATAAATTTAGCGACAGATTTATTTTTTTCATCAATTTCTTCATTTCCCTTTTTAAGTTTATCCTCTTCTAATGACTTCTCAGTGTCTAGAGCCATTATATTGTTTTTAAATCTATTTGTCTCATCTATTATTGAATTTACTTTAGCTTCCATCTTCGTTACTTCAATATTTTCAAAGTGAACCTTATCCTTTAAATTTAAGTTTTCTTCGTTTAATCTTAAAATTTCAGATTTACTTTGTTTTATTTTTTCAAAGTAAATAAGTGACTCATTTTTTAACGCATCTAAATCCTTAGCCAGTTCTTTTATTTCCCTTTTTCTACCAATTATGCTTGAAGTCTTTGAATATACGCTTCCACCAGTTAACGAACCGCCAACGTTTATAATTTCTCCTGATAATGTAACGATTTTATATCTAAAATTATTTTTTTTAGATATTTGGAGGGCCGAATTCATATCTTTACATATAATTGTCCTGCCTAAAATAAATGCAATAGCTTCACTAAATTTCTTATCATAACTTATTAATTCATTTGCCATTCCAACAAATCCAGGATTATTTATAGTTTCATTATCAATTGCAAGTTTTTTACCCTTAATAATGTTTAAAGGTAAAAATGTTGCTCTTCCGAGATTGTTTGCCTTCAAAAAATCTATTAATAATTTTGCCACGGTTTCATCTTTAGTTATTATATGTGATATAGATCCTCCCAAAGCAATTTCTATAGCTACCTCTAAATTCTTTTCCACCTTTATAATTTCTCCAAGTACAAAACATTCATGAATATTTCCTACTTTGCCTTCATTCACGTTTTGCATTAAATTTTTTACCGATTTATTATAACCTTCATGCTTTTTTTCCAAAGTTGTAAGTACATTAAAATTAGCTTCTGTTTTATTAATTTTAAAATTACAATTTTTCATAGTTCTTTCATTAAACGTTAGAATGTTTTGTAATTTATCACTTTCTTTTTTATTATCCCTAATCTTATTTTCATAGCGAACTATCTTATCTTTAAATTCTTCCATTTTACTTTCAGATACTGTTTTTGTATTAGCATTGATTTTTATTGAATTGTCGAAATTTTCAATGTCATCTTTCAAAGTATCAATTCTTTTTTTAGAGATATCCATGTTATTATTTAATACCAATAGATTATTGGTAAATTCAATAGTTTTGTCAATGCTTCTTTTCTCTTTTTCCTTAAGAGTTTTAGCTTCATCACTTTCAATCGCTATATTTCCCTCAATACCCTTAATTTTTATTTCTTCATATTGAATTTTTTCTACTATTTCTATTTGAGTATTTTTTACAATATTCAAAGAATCTTCTGATACATCCTTATTTCGTTTAAATTCTAATAAATTTTTACGAATAATATCGCTCTCATTTGATGTTTTATCAATTGCTTTTGCTAAATTATTTATTCTTTCATTTAGAATCTTTATTTCAGAGACATTATTTTGGTAAATCAACTTATTGTTGTAATATATTTGTTTTTCTTCTTGGTTTTTATTTTCAAATGTTTCAAATTCACTGTTCCAGTATTCAACATCTTTCTTAAATTGGGTTTTCCCTTCTGTGCTTTGTATTACTTCGCCATCTAATTCAGTACTCTCATCGTGTAATCTTTTAATTTTTTCTTCAACCTTATTAATGGAGTCAATAATTATGCTAACCTCTTTGCTTTTTAATTCTTCAAAAAGTTTTAAAAATTTCTTTGCCTTCTCGCTTTCATTCATTAATGGTTCTAGTCTTTCTTCATAAGTACTTAAAATATCTTCTATTCTAATCAAATTTTGATCTGTACTATCTAATCTCTTTTCTGCTTCTTCTTTTCTTGTTTTAAACTTAACAATTCCTGCAGCCTCTTCAAACAATTTTCGTCTTTCCTCAGTTTTACCACTTAAAATAGCATCAATTTTACCTTGACCAATAATTGAGTATCCTTCTTTTCCTATACCAGTATCCATAAAAAGCTGTTGAACATCTTTTAGTCTACAAGATGTATTGTTTATTAAATATTCGCTTTCTCCTGAACGATATAATCTTCTCGAGATTGTAACATTAGAATAATCAATGTCCAGTCCAGAATCGCTATTATCCAAAATCAAGGAAACTTGCGCCAGGCCAACTGGTTTCCTAAACTGTGTACCAGCGAATATAATATCCTCCATTTTGTCTCCTCTTAAGTTTCGTGCACTTTGTTCTCCGAGGACCCACCTAACAGCATCAGATATATTGCTTTTACCACTTCCATTTGGTCCAACTACTGCTGTGATTCCCTTCGTGAATGTTAACTCTGTTTTATCTGCAAAGGATTTAAATCCTCTTATTTCAATAGATTTTAAGAACATTAAAACACTCTCCTATTTTACTTAAATAGCATTGGCGATATAAATCCTATAATAAAAATTACAACTATACTATAAATCAATACCTTTGTATATTTATCTCTTGTCTTCTTTTTCATAATTCACCTCATATTTTTTTATTTAATATAAATAAAGTATATATTACTACAAATGATTTAACGTAATATATACTTTATTAACGTGCAAGGATAGACACTATATTCTATACAAAATTAAAATCCTTCTTTATACTTTGAGGACACATACTCATGTATGGTCATAATAATGCATTTTTCTTCTTTAGATATACTAATACTTCCACGGCTAATGGTAATATCTTGGAATATTTCTATTGAAACTGTTTTTATTTGTTTTTTTATGCCATTAAAAAAACTTTTGCCATTAGCGTAAAGTTTTGAAATGTCTTTTGGATTTATTTTCACTAAAACTTTATTAACGCCCGTGTCACTTTTAAAATTATTCACTATAACATCATATAATAAATCATTATATATACTGCCTTCGACTAATTCTCTAAATGCAGGATGAAATGGTCCTGCAACTAAATCATTGCCTTCTGAGATTTCAACAGTTGGCTGTAATCCTATCCTGATCACATTTATTTGGTTTGCTACCATCATAATGTAAATAATCTTACATATGTTTACTGCTTCACTTAATGAATAAGGTTTGAATTCTTTTTTTATATACATGTTCTCCATAGGTGTATCTTTAATCACAAGTGCCGGATATATTCGACAAATATTCGGTTTAAGATCAATCGCTCTTTTAGCTGTCTCTATATCTTTATTTATATTATCTCCTGGAAGGCCTATCATTATTTGGTGTCCTAAAACAAAACCATACTGATTTATAAGTTTTGAAGCATTCACTACATCACTTGCAGTATGACCTCTTCCAGACTTTAATAAGACTTCTTCATCAAGGGATTGTACTCCGAGTTCTATAATATCTACAGAGTATTTTTTTAGATTGCTCAATATTTTATCATCAATATAATCTGGCCTTGTAGATAATCTAATGAATTTTATTTTATTATCGTCTTTAAATTTCTTAGCAACAGTTAAAAGTTCTATTTGCTTTTCCATTTTTATAGCTGTGAAAGTACCTCCAAAAAATGATACCTCAATAATAGCATCATCGTTATTTATTGTTTTCAAATATTCATTTACCGTTTGCTCAACATACATTGCATCAACTTTCGTTGTTGTTCCTGTTATGCTATTTTGATTACAAAACACACAACTATGTGGGCAACCTTCATGCGGAACGAAAATAGGAATAATGTAATGCAAATTACTCATGCACATCCTCCTGATTCATCATAACCTGTTTGGCTGCATTTTGCTCTGCTTCTTTTTTACTGTAACCTTGCCCTGAGCCTTTTACATAATCATTTATTAATAAGTTTACAAAAAATTCCCTCTTGTGTGGTGGTCCTTCAAATTTCACAAGTTCATAGCAAATATTTACTTCCCCATTTTGCTGAAATATTTCCTGAAGCTTTGTCTTATAATCCAAAACTATCTCGTTGCTAATTGCTTTCTCAATGATCTCTTTAAAGTTATTAAGTATAAATGAATTAGAATATTCTATTCCTTTATCCAAATATACAGCAGCTATTATTGCTTCAACACAATCAGCCAATATTGAAACTCTATTTCTGCCACCAGTAATTTCTTCACCTTTGCTCATGTTCATGTACTTTCCAAGTTCCCATCCGTTTGCAATATCGCACAGCGAATTTTCACAAACAATTAGGGACCTAATTTTAGTTAAGTATCCTTCGGATTTTTCCGTAAAGCGACTGTATAAGTATTCGGATATTACAAGTTGTAATACAGAATCGCCCAAGAACTCCAGTCTTTCATTAAATCCAACCTTTTTTTTCTGATTTGCATAGGAACTGTGGGTTATTGCAGTTTTCAATAACTCTTTATCACTAAAATTCAATTTCAGTTCCTTCTCAAGTTCCTGTAACTTTATATCGTATTTCATAATCATTCCTCCTTTTCGGAAGTTTATTTAAATAAATTTTCTTCATTCGCAAGATTCTTCAAGTTTATTATTCAATTTACTTAGTCTGCCGAATAAAATAATACATTTACTGGTTATCTTAAAAAGCTACCTTTTATAGTAAATTCAAAAATAAGTTTGAAAAAGCTAAAGGCCCGCAATACTGCGGGACCTTATGTTATTCTGCTGAGTGAATTTTAATATATTCCACTATATCGCCAACAGTCTCAATTTTCTCAACATCTTCATCCGGAATTTCTATATCGTACTCTTCTTCGAGTGCCATAATTAATTCTACAATATCAAGAGAATCAGCTCCTAAATTATTCATAAAAGATGATTCCATTTTTATTTCTTCTTCATCTATGCTTAATTGTGATGCTATACAAGCTCTAATTTTTTCAAACATAATATATTCACCTCCTTACCTTTCTATTATACATAACAATTATTACAAATTGTCATTTATGTTCTTTTCCTGCTGAGATAATTTTTCAATTTCTATTTTTAATTTATCTACAACATTATTTTCATAAAATATTGTAGATTGTCTAATTGCATTTTTAAAAGCTCTACAATCTGAACTTCCATGAGCTTTTATGCAAATCCCATTTACCCCGAGAAATGCAGCTCCGCCATATTCTTTATAGTCGAAATCCTTTTTAAAGCTTTTAAAAATTGGTTTTAATAGCATTCCTCCAAATTTAGTTCTGACGGATCCCATTATCCTTGTTTTTAATAAATCAAATACACTAGCAACAACACCTTCATACAACTTCAGGATTACATTTCCTGTAAACCCATCGCAAACTATAACATTGACATCTCCAGTTGGAATTTCTCTAGCTTCCACATTGCCTACAAAATTTAAATCTGCTTCTTTTAATAGTTTATGAGCTGATTTTGAAAGTTCATTACCCTTTTCTTCTTCAATTCCTATATTCACAAGACCTACTGATGGATTAGCTATTTTTAAAATGTTTTTAAAATATGTTTTCCCCATAAGTCCAAATTGCACTAAATAATGAGGTTTACATTCTGCATTTGCTCCACAGTCAATTATCATAAAGGGGCCTTTTTTACCTGGCACTATTGGTGCTAGAGCCGGTCTATCTATACCTTTTATTCTTCCTACTATAAGTGTACATCCAGCTAAAAAAGCACCTGTACTTCCAGCTGAAATAATAGCATCTGCCTCTCCATTTTTCACAAGATTCAATGCTTTTACGAGGCTTGAATTCTTTTTGCGTTTAACCGCCATTACAGGATGTTCATTTGTACTAATAACTTCTATAGCATCAACAATTTTTATTTTGTTACAATCATAAGTATACTTCTTTAGTTCCTCGCGAATTAATTGTTCAGGACCAGTTATTACTATATCTATATCATATTCTTTTATAGCTGCGATGCAACCCTCAACCACAGCATTTGGAGAAAAATCTCCACCCATTCCATCTACAACAACTACCATTTTAAACCCTCACTTTAAATGTGCATTATAACAAACAAATAAATACAAATAAATATTTATTTATATTTATTTGTTTGTTTATATTATATACCATAGTGCGCAAATAATTCTAGTGTTAATAATACCAGAATACAAATATAATTGTATTTAAAAAATAAAAAGAAAGTCTTTCGACTTTCCTTTTTATTTTTGCTCCATTGAAACAACTTCTCTATTTTTGTAATATCCACAGTTTTTACATACTCTGTGCGAAAGCTTCATATCGTGGCACTGAGGACACTCAACTATTCCTGGTAAACCAAGTTTAAATGTTTGCGCTCTTCGAGAATCTCTTCTACCTTTAGAAAATTTTCTAGCAGGATTTCCCATTGTAACACCTCCTTAATCAGTTAAAAACAGTTCTTTTAGTTTTGCCAACCTTGGATCAACATCGTCAATTTCACATTTACATGCACTATGATTTAGATTGATTCCACAATGATGGCATAACCCTTTGCAATCTTTATTACAAAGTTTTTTTATAGGCAGCATAGAAATGATATTATTTTCCATAATTTCATTTAAATCTAATCTATCATTTTCAATAAAAATAACATCCTCATCTTCACTCTTTAGAGTTTTTGACAATCTTTCATTTAATTCAATATGTATTGAATAAGAGAAAGTCTCAAGACACCTAGAACAAGCAAGTAATAGTTCTGTCTCCATACTTCCAGTTAAATCTATTTCATCATCGATAGATTTTAAAATTAAATGCGTTTTAACTGGTTTAGAAAATTGCACAAATTCATTATCATAGAAAAACTTATCTTTTTCCAAATCTAAATGAAGTTCTTTTCTTTTGTTTTTATTACTAAATAATTCCGAAACGTCTATTACCATATTATCCACTCTGAAAAACTAAATACTATTTAGCTCTTCTCATATAAAGAAAATCTTTATACCTTGTATAAAAAATATACAGCTCGAGCAAAGCTTCCGCGTCCCTCCTAACTAAATAGTTTTTTACTTACATCAAACACAGTTAATTATATAAACAATACAGTAAAAAGTCAAGAATTATTTATTATAGACATTAGCAATAATTTTATTTTATTAAAGCCTTCGTGTCTCTTGCTATTACTAATTCTTCATTTGTAGGTATAACAAGTATTTTAGTTTTAGAATCTTCTGTACTTATTTCTGCCTCTTTTCCGCGAATCTTATTCTTTGCCTTATCTAAGACTGCTCCCAAGAACTCTAGTCCCTTGCATATATCTTCTCTTGTTTCTGGAGAGTTTTCACCAAGTCCGGCAGTGAATATAATTGCATCTACTCCGCCCATTACTGCAGCATAAGATCCTATAAATTTCTTAACTTTATAGACAAATATATCAAGCGCTAACTGTGCTCTATGATTTCCATCTTTCCATGCAGCATCTTCTATATCTCTAAAGTCACTGCTTACCCCTGATATTCCTAAAACGCCCGATTTTTTATTCATTAAATCATTAGCTTCATCAATTGTTAATTTTAATTCTTGCATTATATATATTATTATAGCTGGGTCTATATTTCCGCATCTAGTTCCCATAGCTATTCCTTCAAGTGGAGTAAATCCCATACTTGTTTCTACTGATTTACCATTTTGCACTGCAGAAATACTTGCTCCATTTCCTAAGTGACAAGTAATTAATTTTAGATTTTTTATGTCTTTGCCCATCATTTTTGCAGCTTTATCTGAAACATATTTGTGAGATGTTCCGTGGAATCCATATTTTCTAATACCATGTTTAGTATAAAGATCATACGGAAGTGGGTATATATATGCAACTTCTGGCATTGTCTGATGAAACGCAGTATCAAATGTAGCTACCATAGGCGTACTAGACATTAATGCTTTACAAGCATTAATCCCGATTATATTAGCCGGATTATGAAGTGGTGCAAGTTTTGCACATTCTTCTAAGTTCTTCATCACTTCATCATTAATTATAACTGATTCTGCATATTTTTCTCCACCATGAACAATTCTATGTCCCACTGCATCTATTTCTGATAAATCTTTAATAACACCATGATCACAATCTACAAGTGCGCCAATTACTAATCTAATAGCATCTGTATGATCTTTCATTGTCTCTTCAATAATATATTTTTCCCCATTAACCTTTTGCGTTAATTTTGAACCTTCCATTCCTATTCTTTCTATCAATCCGAGTGCTAAACATTCTTCATTTTCCATGTTTATTAATTGATACTTAAGCGATGAACTTCCACAGTTTATGACTAATACTTTCATTAAATTTTCCTCCTAATAATATATATTTAAATTATATGTTTTATATAAGTTTATTTTGAATTTGAGCTTGAACCGCAGTAACTGCAACAACATTAACTATGTCATCCACACTGCATCCTCTTGATAAATCATTTATAGGCTTTGCAAATCCTTGACAAACCGGTCCGATAGCTTTTGCTTTAGCAAATCTTTGCACTAATTTATATCCAATGTTTCCAGATTGTATATCTGGAAATATTAAAACATTTGCGTTTCCAGCTACCGAACTGTTTGGTGCTTTTTGTTTTGCTACACTCGCAACAATCGCTGCATCTAACTGAAGTTCTCCGTCAATTTGTAAATCAGGTCTAGCCTTCTTTGCAATTTCAGTAGCATTTACTACTTTATCAACTAGTTCATGCTTTGCACTCCCTCTAGTTGAAAAAGACAACATTGCAACCTTAGGTTCAAAATCGCATAACAATCTTGCATTATCTGCAGTGCTAATAGCTATAGCTGCTAGGTCCTCTGCATTAGGGTTTATATTAACAGCGGAATCTGCAAATAAAAGCAGTCCATCTTCTCCATATTCATCGTGAGGCAATTCCATTATAAAGAAACTTGAAATAATCTTAATTCCTGGTGCAGTTTTAATGATTTGCATTCCAGGCCTAAGTAAATCTCCTGTATAATGTACAGCTCCGGAAACCATTCCATCAACTTCTCCCATCTTAAGCATCATAGTTCCAAAATACACACAATCTTGCATTGTCTCAGACGCCTTTTCTAGGGTCATTCCTTTATTTTTTCTTATCTCATAAAATTCCTTTGCATAAAAATCAGTTTTTTCAGAAGTTTTTGGATCTACAATTTCTATACCGCAAATGTTAACTGATAACTTAGCTGCTTTTGCTTGTATTACACTTTTATCTCCTATTAATATTACCTCGGCTAGTGAATTATTTTTGATGATTTCACTTGCTTTTATAGTCCTCTCTTCTTCTCCCTCTGGAAGTACTATTCTTTTTTTATCTGCCTGTGCCAATTTACACATTCTAGCTATAAATGCCATTCTTATTGCCCCTCTCGTTTATTATCAACTTAATATACACTAATAATATACACCCTTTGTCCTATACATTTCAACATAAAACTACAAAATCATTTACATATATTATATTTCAAATATTCTTAATCTTCATCCTTTTTGTCTTTTTTGAAATATATGTACTTTTATTAATTCATTTTATATTATATAATATATATAAGTTTTAACTACTTTTCAGAATATAATTATTGCATTATTTTTAGTGCCTTCTCTTTAGACATAAATTATTAGCTTATATTTATATGAGCTTTCATGAGGTGATTTAATGAATATTTCAGGTATAATTGTTGAATATAATCCATTACATAACGGTCACGTATATCATATTAATAAAACCAAGGAGCTCACAAACTGTGATGCCTTAATTTGTGTTATGAGTGGGAACTTTACTCAACGTGGTATTCCATCCTGTATAGACAAATGGACAAAAACTAAAATGGCATTAAGTAACGGAGTAGATTTAGTAATAGAGCTACCAACTATCTACAGCGTATCATCAGCAGATTTTTTTTCCTTTGGCGCTGTAAGTCTTCTAAACAGCTTAGGAATAGTGGATAATATTTGCTTTGGTAGTGAACATGGAAATATTAATGACATATATACTATTTCCAATATATTACTTCAAGAACCTTTTGAATTTAAATCACTATTAAAAACTTATTTATCAAAAGGCATAACTTACCCTTTAGCAAGATCTAATGCACTTTATGATTATTTAACGAATTCAAAGTTGGACATATCAAACTTATTATTAGATAACTGTTTAAATTCACCTAATAATATACTAGGTATAGAGTATTGTAAAAGCTTACTCAAGTTAAAAAGTTCTATTACACCTTACACATTAAAAAGAGAAGGTGCATCTTATAACAGTGATCTTTTACATAATGAATTTTCAAGTGCTACAGCTATAAGAAAATTTTTGAAAGAAAATGGTTCTTTATCAAAACTTGCAGGCCATATCCCAAGTTCAGTATTAACTGTACTTCAAAACTTATACTCGGAAAATTATGAATTTACATTTGAAGATTCCATGTTTCCGTATATTAAACATAAATCTGCTACATCAAAAAATTCTTTAATAAATTTACCAGATGTATCTGAGGGCCTTGATAATAGGATTATTAGCTCCTTACAAAATAGTTTAAGTTACTCTAGCGCACTGTCCAATATAAAAAGCAAACGCTACACTTACACTCGGATTAGTAGAATATTATGTCAATATTTCATAGGATTTGATATCTTTGATACTAAAAAACTAAGATCAATGCCTTGTCCTTATGCTCGAGTTTTAGGATTTAACTCAAATGGAAAGTCAATTCTAAAATCTATAAAATCAAACAGTAGCATTCCGCTTTATACTAAAATTCCTAAAAAGTGCAATGACACCATGCAACTAGATATTCAGTCTACAAGGGCTTATAGCATTATAAATAGTAGTATAGGTCATAATAGCGATTATTTGATATCGCCTATAATTATAAAGTAAAAATAAATGCTGCTATCATAAATAGATAGTAGCATTTATTATATTTAAAATTAGTGTTTCAAACACATAAATTTATAAAAATTCAAATATATTTAATACAGTAATACTTAAAAAGGGGTCTAACATTGAAATTACTATTAATTATATTATTAATTTTCATAATAGTATTATTATTTGAACTATTTAAAACTTTGAAGATAAATCTATCAATAACATTAATTTGTTCTCTTTTTATTCTACAAATAATAATAGCTCCCAATATTTGTATCCAGTACACTATCTCTGGTGCAAAATTGTTTTTCAATTCAATTTTTCCTTCTCTTTTTCCATTTTTAGTTGTAATAAATATTATAATAAGCTACGATGGCATTCATATTTATTCTAAATTGTTAGGCAATGTAATTTGCAAACCCTTAAAACTACCGAAAGAATGTAACTTTGCTCTTTTAGTTAGTTTACTATGTGGTTATCCCCTTGGCGCAAGATACACTTGCGATTTATACGAAAAAAATATAATCGATTTAAATACCTGTGAACGATTGCTAAATATAGCTTCTAATGCAAGCCCACTTTTTATTATAGGCGCAGTGGGCACTTCTATGATGTCAAATGCTAAAATTGGTTATATATTAATACTATCTAATATTCTCTCTTGCATGTTCATGGGATTTATTATTCCCTCAAAAGATTCTTATTTTAAAATTAAAAATAGAGGTGATAATTTTTCAAGAAACCATCCACCCACCACAAATATTGGTATGATATTGAAAAACAGTATTGAAGATGCCATGAAGAATGCCTTAAATATCGGTGGTTTTATTGTTATATTCTCCGTAATAACAGGATTAATTAAAGACAATGTAATATTTCACATTGCCCTTAATAAGTTTTCTTTAATTATCGGCTGTTCTGGGAATTTTATAGAAGGTTTAATATTAGGAATGTTAGAGATGACTAACGGATGCTATTTAATATCCTCTAGTAATTCAAATCTGTATGTAAAACTTCCAGTTTTGAGTTTTTTAATTGCTTTTAGTGGTTTGTCTATAATTTCACAAGTTTATAGCTATACCTATAAATATGACGTCTCAATAAGAAAATACATTGCTCGAAAGTTTATTCAAGGCATAATTTCCTCAATTTTAACACTGATTCTATATTGTATTTTTCTACATACTACATCAGTTTTTACTTTTAATAATATTAGTATATATAAAGTTAGTAATTTATATTTTTTAATATTAATCATTTTATTTATCCCGATATTACTTATAAATATAATTAAACTATTTCATACTTCTTAATTCTTTTACATTCTCTCTTATTGAAGTTGTGGTATCCGTAACTTCTCCTTGTAGAGATATTAAAAAATCTTGAACATCCCCTTTAATCTTATGCACCATTTTCTGACCTTTTAATTCAATCTCTTTATCCAATTGGGATAATATTCCATCAGCATAATCTTTAGCCCCAAGCCTCATAATTTTAGCATCTCTCTGAGCTGACGCTATAATTTCTTCAGCTCGAGTTTGTGCTTCTTTAACTAAGTCTTGCTTTTCAACTCTTCTTCTTATTTTATCAATGGTCTCTTCTTCAAAAATTTCAGCTTGTTTTTTTGCATCAACAAGAATTCTTTCTTTTTCATCACAAATCCACTGAGCCTTTTTAAACTCATCTGGCAAATGACTCATAATTTGATCAATTATATCTAATATTTCTCTTTTATTTACAACCACCTTACCTGTAACTGGTATTTTAGAAGAACTTTCAACAATTTCCTGAAGGTATTCTAAAATTTTTATAACATCCATATTTCCCCCCTATTTAGAATTAATTTTCCTGATAATATCTGGAATAATTTCCTCAGGTACTAATCCTTCAATACATCCTCCAAGCATTGCAACCTGTTTAACTGAAGAGGAACTTATATAGCTATATTCTGTCTTTGTCATCATGAACACAGTTTCCTTACTTGGATCCAATTTGTTATTCATTGATGCCATTTGAAACTCATATTCAAAATCTATAACACTTCTGAGTCCCTTCACAATGACACTAGCACCCTCTTGATTCATTAGTTGAACAAGTAAACCACTAAACTTCTTCACGCGTACATTTGGTAAATTTTTAACTACATTTTTTATTTGCTCTATTCTCTCATCTACAGAGAAGAGACATTTTTTCTCAGGGTTAACTAGTACTCCTACGATTAATTCATCATAAACTCTAGACGCCCTCTTAATAATATCCAAATGTCCGTTTGTTATTGGATCAAAACTTCCAGGGCAAATTGCTTTTTTCATCTTATTCCTCCACGTTTTCCTCTGAGGTAGGTAACAATTATAAATTGTTACCCTCATGTATTTTCTTAAGTAACTAATAATTCTTAACTATTAGTTACTTGTATTTGTAAAGCAATACAGTAGTATTACCATATTTCCTTAAATCAGAAAGCTGAATAATAGAATTTCCTTCATATATTTCTTCTGAAGAATCTATTTTACAAACAATCAACCCATCTTCCCTTAAAAGGCTATTTGATGCAATAATCTCAATAGCAGGTGGAATCATGTCTTTAGCATATGGTGGATCTATAAAAATCAAATCAAACACAATCTTTTCATCTGCAAATTGTTGCATGTATTTATATGTGTCACCTTTTAAGCACTTGCATTTATCGTTAAACTTTAAATTATCTACATTCTTTTGTAACATATCAAATGTAGTATCACCCATATCAATTAGATAACATTTCTCAGCTCCCCTACTTGCGGCCTCTAAACCTAAGCTACCAGTACCTGAAAACATATCCACGACTATAGCATTTCGTGTTCTATCCTGGATTATATTAAATATAGCTTCTTTTATTCTATCTAATGTGGGCCTTGTTCCCATTCCTACAGGTGACAACAATTTTCTTCCTCTTGCACTTCCTGAAATAATTCTCATATGTTTATTCCTCCATTTAAGCCAGTTTCGATAATATTTTAACATATATATATAATTTATACAAAGAAATTTTTTCTAATTAAAACAAATGTAATTAGAACTTTGCTCGATTTTTTCTATTATTCCATCCTTTATTTTAACGTCTTCAACATTACTACTTTGCATTAACTTTTTTGCTTCACTATTTGCAAGTTTTAAAATCTCTATATCTTCAGTTAAATCTGATAAAATCAACCCTGATTCACCATGCTGCTTGATGCCAAATAATTCTCCTGCGCCCCTATTTTTTAAATCTTCTTCAGCAATAAAAAAACCGTCATTACTTTTTATAAGTATTTCTAATCTTCTTTTCACTATATTATTTGTAATATTCGCAAGTAGTATACAATATGACTTATGCTTTCCTCTCCCTACTCTTCCCCTAAGTTGATGGAGTTGCGCAAGCCCAAATCTTTCTGAGTTTTCAATTATCATAACTGTAGCATTTGGTACATTTACTCCAACCTCAATTACTGTAGTTGCAATCAGCGCTTTAATTTCTCCAAGTTTAAATTTATCCATGATTTCATTTTTATGTTTACTTGGCATTTTACCATATATCATCCCTATTTCTATAGAGCCAAAATATTCTTCTTTTAATTTTTCGTAAAGCTTCTCGACTGAACTTAACTTCATTTCTTCATTTTCTTCCACTAATGGACAGACAATGTAAACTTGCCTCCCCATATTAATTTCGTTTAAAGCAAATTCATACACCTTTTTACTATAGGACATACTTTCATAACTTGTATTAATTTTCTGCCTGCCTGGAGGCAATTCATCTATAATAGATACGTCTAAATCACCATATAAATATAAAGAGAGTGTCCGCGGAATAGGGGTAGCTGTCATTACAAGAATATCTATATTTTTACCTTTATTAGAAAATCTATTTCTTTGCGATACTCCAAAACGATGCTGCTCATCAGTAACAATCATTCCTAAGTTTTTAAACTCTACATCATCTTCAATAAGTGCATGAGTTCCAACAATAATATCAATGATTCCATCTTTTAACTCTTGTTTAATCAATTGTTTATTTTTTGCTGTAACACTTCCGCTTAGTAGTTGTATGTTTAATGAAAAATTTTTTAATACATTTTGAATTTCTTCATAATGTTGCTTTGCTAAGATTTCAGTTGGTGCCATCATAGATACCTGATACCCATTTTTCACAACATTAAACATAGTAATTATAGCCACTATAGTTTTACCACTTCCAACATCTCCCTGAACCATTCGATTCATTCCTATATCCTTCTTTTGATCTATTAGAATTTCTCTTACAACTTTACTTTGTGCCTTAGTAAGCTGAAATGGAAGTTGCTCCTTTAAGGTTATAAGCTCTGGTGCTATTTTAAATTGAATACCATCATTATGACATTTTATAAACTCTTTTAACATTAATATTTTTAATGAATAAGTGAATAATTCTTGAAATTTAAGCCTTCTCTTTGATTTATTAAGGAGTTCTAAGCTTTTAGGGCTATGTATATTTCGAGCAGCATTATCTAAAGAACAAAAATCATATTTTTCCACAAGCCATTTGGGCAAATTCTCCGTTATTTCAATATCACATAATACATCAGATATAATTTTATTAAAAAAGTTATTTGTAACATTATTTTTAAGTGGATACTTAGCAATAATGTTATTTGTAGCCATTGACGTATTTTTTACTATTTTAGGATTCATAATTGTGATTTCTTCCCTGAATTTATTAACTTTGCCTGTAATAATATATTTATTTGAAATTTTAAAACTATTTTTTGCATAGGTTTGATTAAACCATTTACCTTTGAATCTATTGTCACCTTGGCAAAAAACTATGGTAGAAAGGGTTTTATTATTTTTTAACCTAACATCTTTTAATATATTTAGAACAGTACACTCTACAATGAGTTTTTCACTTTCCGCGCATTCCAGGATGCTTTTATTCGCAGATACATTCTCATAATCTCGTGGAAAATATAATATCAGATCTAATACGTTAAAAATTCCACACTTATTCAAATTTTCTGCCATTTTAGGTCCAACACCCTTTATATATTTTATATCGCTATGAATATCCACCTATACCACTCCAAAAATAAGATTTTAACGACATTTCAGAAGGAAAGTCCCCCACTTCTATAAGTTGGAGTTACATCCCCTACCAAATAGAAACTTCAGTGAGATGTAACAATTGAGAATTGTTATCTACTCCAAAGGTCTACAAAGGGGTAAATCTCCTTTTGAAGTCGCTAATGCATCTTCTACGAAGCTGTTGCAGCTCCGCAGGTGATGATTTAATATTAGTTTTGTTCATTACTAATCTTTAAGGTAGATTAAACACCTAAGAAAAAAAGCCCTAAGGCTTTTATTCAACTGACGCAATAAAATAATAAAGTGGTTGTTTTCCATTATAATGTTGAATATCTAAATTCGGATATTTGTGTTCTAGGGCAGAAATAAATTCTTCCACTTCGCTTATTATACAATCTTCGCCATAGAAAATTGTAATAAGCTCACTATCCTCTGTAACCATACTGTCTATAGTATCTTCGCAAACTTTATAAATATCTGTTCCAACTTCTTTAATTTTTTGCTCAATTAAACCTAAAATATTTCCTTCTTTTATTATATTACCATCAGATTCAGTGTCTTTAACCGCATATGTTACAGAAGCTGTTGCAACATTTTTTATTGCATCTTTTAATGTATTTTCATTTTCTTCTACACTAACTTCTGGATTAAACATTGTTACAGCAGTTATTCCTTGTGGGATAGTTTTCGACGGAATAACAATTACATTTTTATCTGACAGTTCAACCGCTTGCAGCGCTGCCATAAGTATGTTCTTATTATTAGGTAATACAAATACATTTTCCGCATTAACTTTATTAATACTCTCTAATATATCTTGTGTACTTGGATTCATGGTTTGGCCGCCTTCTATTACAACATCCACACCTAAATCCTCAAAAATATTCCTAATTCCTTCTCCAAGCGCAACAGATATAAATCCATATTTTTTATTCTCAATAATATTTTCTTTCACTGGTCCTTTACCTTTCTCATCCGCAATGCCTAATAAATTTCTATGTTGTTCTCTCATATTTTCAATTTTCACCTTAGACAGTTCCCCTAGTGTTATTGCTTTTGAAAGCACTGCCCCTGGATCATTTGTGTGTATATGGATTTTAACAAATTCATCTTGCGAAACCACAACCATTGAGTCTCCAAACTTTTCTAAATATCTCTTTAATTCATTAGCATCAACATTTTCAGCGATAACTAACAATTCAGTACAGTATCCAAACTTTATGTCTACAGGCATATCTAAATCTACAGGTGTTATTGTTTGTGATTTTGTACTTTTATTTTCCGATTTGATAATTAGAGATTCCATATTATTACTTAGAGCTTCATGCATTCCTTTGAACAATATTAAAAGTCCCATTCCACCTGCATCAACTACTTTTGCTTGTTTTAATGCTGGAAGCATATCTGGAGTTTTATCTAGCATAATTTCACTACGCTTGCAAACTTCTTGCATAAGAGCAACTACTTCAGTTGCTCCGCTATTAACTGCACTTTCACCCGCAGCTTTAATAATAGTTAAAATAGTACCTTCAGTGGGTCTCATAACCGCCTTATACGCAAAATGGGCACCTTCTAAAATACTTTTAGCCAATTCTTCAGAAGTAGCTTCGTCTACGCCTTCTAGCCCTTTTGCAATGCCTCTAAATATTTGTGATAATATAACACCTGAATTACCCCTTGCACCCATCAGCGCGCCCCTAGCTAGTTTTTGAGATATCTCAGCAATAGACTTCGTTGACATACTTTCAATTTCTTGCACTGCGGCTTTAAAAGTCATTGACATATTAGTACCTGTATCTCCATCTGGAACAGGAAATACATTTAACGAATTTACATATTCTTTTTCTTCTTCTAACCTATTAGATGCGTTTATTACCATATTACGAAAATTTTGCCCGTTAATTTTTAAATATTCCATTGCTACCTCCCTAGACCCTTACACCTTGGACGTTTACGGTTATTGCTGCAACTTTCAGTCCTGTATAATTTTCAACATTATATCTTATTTTTTGAATTATATTATTTGCTATTACAGATATTTTCGTGCCATACTCAACTATTATAAATAATTCAATAAATAGTTGGTTTTCCTTAGCATTAATTTTAACCCCTTTATTTAAAGC
Source organism: Clostridium sp. CM041 (assembly GCF_055081035.1). Taxonomy (NCBI): domain Bacteria; kingdom Bacillati; phylum Bacillota; class Clostridia; order Eubacteriales; family Clostridiaceae; genus Clostridium; species Clostridium sp. CM041. The sequence goes on along the minus strand of NZ_CM143648.1, from coordinate 237,863 downwards.
GTCGCTCTTAATCAATTGCCAAAATCCATCCTTGGCATTTTTGAGTGCCATCCCAACAACTCCATAACACTCTGTTGTAGAAATACCAACTATGTTTGCTAACGCTTCCTCTGAATAATATATATTACCATTCTCTCCTGCAATGTTACCTTTCATTTTAATTCCTCCTTATACCGCTATATAGATTATATTATAGTATAATACTAATTTATTCAACAAAATTAATTTTATAATTGCTTTAGTTACGAATAATTTCTTATTTAACTTGCAAGAGTAGTAATATTCATGTTACAATTATGCGTGTTTCAATTGAGAAGATTTTTTTCTTCGTAGTCAAGGAGGTGTTTTCATTGTCAAGAAAATGCGAAATATGCAATAAAGGTGTAATTTCAGGTAGCCAATATAGTCACTCACACCGTGAATCAAAAAGAAAATGGGCTCCAAATATTCAAAAAGTTAAAGCTATAGTTAGCGGAACGCCTAAATCTATACATGTATGTACTAGATGTCTTCGTTCAGGTAAAGTCCAACGTGCTATATAATTAAAAAATAAAAATGCAGCTTTTAAAGCTGCATTTTTTATTTAAATCCAGCTTTAAAAGCTACATCGCTTATTTAAATTCAGCTTTAAAAGCTGTTTTTTTTAACCCTGCTCTAAAAACTGATTTTTTCTATGTTATTTTTTTAAAAAAAATCTAATTATTCGAGATATAAATCTCGGTAACTTAATAGCCATAATTTTCATCTCTCTTACCCCCCAAACATGAAATCCGTAAAATTTCTTTTAACTTTCCCTATCTATCTGAACCTCACTAACAATGATGGTTATGATCCATTATAGTAAAGCCATAATAAACAATTCCTCCTCCTACAACAATTATCCACCACCAAAATGGGACTATTACTACTGTTATGATTCCTATGCCTAAACATGCAATGATTACTCCAAGCTGCTTTTCTAAACACTTATAAAATCTTTTCGTAAGTTAATCCCCTCTCAAAGTATTCCAATATTATTATATGAATTACTTTCAATAATATTGCCAAAAATAAAAAATAAAAAAGTATATATTACTATTAATGCATTGACTTCGCTAATAACTACTAATTTTATTTTTAATTAATCTGTTAAAAACATAAACTTGCTGTCTACTCAAACATATGTTTTCCTTAACGCGTCTTAATTAAAAATAAAATAAGAAGTTCTAAAGTTCGCTGCATTATACGTAATATATACTTTTTTCGCGCATGAAAATATTTATTTATTGAAGTATTAATCTGATGATAATATAACCATCAGCGTTCCAGATTTAAATTTAAGCTGAACCTGAGGCCCTGCAAACTCATTTGAAATAGTTATACTCTGACCAATTTTCAAATTGTAATTATTTAATGGATATTTTGCGCCTTTAATAGTTAATCCTATTATTTCATCGCCATAAGATTGTACCGAGAATATATCGCCTACGGTGCCACTTAATGAGGTCCCGGCATCAATCAACCTAATATTATTGTTTTCATCCTTAATGCATGCACTAACGCCATTTTCTAAGCAACTTTTTAGCATTCCAATATTTCCAAGCAGATGATCAACTCTACTTCCAGTGCACCCCAATAATACTATTTCATTTGGTTTCATTTTCAAAGCCTTTTTAACTGCAATTTCAGTATCAGTAAAATCCTTTTCTGTAGGATAAATATCTATTATAGAATTGTTTTTTTTAAAATAATCCAAGGCCTCTTTATCAATAGAATCAAAATCTCCTACAAGTAAGTGAGGATTTATATTATAGTCATATAGGCAATTGGCACCACTATCTGCTCCAATTAAAAATGCATCCTCAGTAATTTCATTCATGAGTAATTGTTGTGATGGTGGATTTCCTCCTGAGATTATTATGACTTTCATGTTAAATACCTAATCTTAATGCTTTTATGTTTTTCTCAATTTCATCATTCTTAAATACTGCAGACCCAGCCACAACAACATTAGCACCACTATTAACAACTTCTTGAATATTACCTACATCAATGCCACCATCTACTTGAATCATAATTTCTTTATTATAAATATCTGCAAGATCTCTAACTTCTTTAATTTTACCCGAGCAGTATTCAATATACTTTTGCCCACCAAATCCAGGGTTTACTGACATAATAAGTACCATATCAAGATTACTCATTAAATGTTTAATACATTCTACAGGTGTAGCAGGATTTAATGCAACACCCGCTTTAATCCCAAAACTTTTTATGTAATTAATAGTTCTATCAATATGCCTATCGGTTTCATAATGGACAGTTATAATGTCAGCTCCCGAATTTACAAAGTCTTCTACATATCTAGACGGTTCTTCTATCATAAGATGCACATCAAATGGTAATTTTGTTAGTTTTCTAATGCTCTTAATAACTGGCATACCAAAAGAAATGTTAGGTACAAACATACCATCCATTACATCAATATGGATCATATCAGCACCGCACGCTTCTAGCTGCTTAATATGTTCACCTAGCCTTGAAAAATCCGCTGAAAGTATAGATGGTGATATTTTTATCATTTTTTATTCCCCCTAGCAATAATTTCTTCTAATGTCTTTATATAAAATTTATATCTATCCCTGTAAATTTCATTATCTTCTACAGCTTTCTTAACTCTACAGTTAGGTTCTTTAAAATGCATGCAATTAGAAAACCTACATTCACACCTATGTTTTTCAAATTCCGGGAAACAATCTTGTAATTGTTCTTTCTCAATGAAATCTAAACTTAAGGCTGAAAATCCTGGAGTATCTAACAAAAATCCTTCTTCGTATTCAATAAGTTCACTGTGCCTTGTAGTGTGTTTACCCTTTTGCGATTTTTTACTTATATCTCCGGTTTTCATAGCTTCTCTTCCAAGTATACTATTAAGTATAGTTGACTTTCCAACTCCAGACGGTCCACAAAAAACAGTAATGTTATCTTTTATTCTAGTCTTGAGTTCGGAAAGTCCATCACCCTCTTTTGCTTTTAAAAATACTATGTCACATCCTACGCTTTTTAATTCTTTTATAAGGTCCTCATCAACTTGCTCAACTAAATCCAACTTATTTAAACAAAGAACTATCTTTAACTTATAATGTTCACAAAGCACTAGAAATTTATTGAGCAAATCCATATTTAAGTCAGGTTGTTTAAAGGCAAAAACTACAAAAGCTTGAGTAACATTTGCAACCACTGGACGTATCATCTCAGTCTCTCTTGTAAAAATCTTTTCAATTACACCTTTGCTCCCATCTGTCTCAAGCATTATTTCCACTTTATCACCAATAACAGGGGAAAGCCCAGTATACCTGAACTTCCCTCTTGCCTTACACTCTATGACTTTGTCTTGAACCTTTACAAAATACAACCCGCCTACACCTTTTATGATTACTCCTTGCATATATCCCTCACCATTTACCTTCTATTTAATATTTTTGAATATATTTCATATATCTTGTAATTATTTATTCTTATTGAGGAGTTGCTGGTGTTTCAGTTGTTGCCTTGGGTGTTTCAGGAGACGTTTCTGGAGGTGTTTCAGGAGTTACTGGAACTTCCGCAGCCTTAGATGTTAAAGTTATAGTATCCCCAACATTTGCCTTAGTCCCTGGCTCCTTATCTTGTGACTCAATGATATCTTCATCGTTACCAGAAACTACTACGTTTATATCCGCTTGTGCAGCTGCCTCACGTGCTGCTTTAACAGTTTTCCCTTTAAAGTCTGGAACATCAAATTGTTCTTTTTTTGGCTCTTCATACTTATAATAATTAACTCCTACAGAATTACCTTCTCTAACTTCCGTATTTGCAGCAATACTTTGATTGAATATTTTACCATCAAGTGACTTGTCATTAGTTACCACCGGTTTTTGCTCACCTAATTTTAAATTTGCATTTTGCAATACTCGCTCTGCATCATTTAAAGACACATCATTTAAATTTGGAACCTTTGTTAATTTAATCTCTACACCCTTACTTATTACTAAATCCACTTTATCGCCTTTTTGAACTAAACTATCCGGATCTGGGTTTTGGCTTATTACTAAACCACTAGCAATGGAGTCATTGAATTCGGATGTTACATTTCCTAGCACCAATCCATTTTGTTCAATAATAGCAGTAGCCGAAGCTTTATCAATTCCTTTGACAGAAGGGATTTTGAAACTTGCTGGACCTTTACTCACCGTAACTCTTACTTCACCCTTAGCTTTTAATTCTGTTCCCTCATCAGGAAAACATAACAGTACCTCACCTTCAGGTTTTTCGCTATTTTCTTCTCCAGCCACCACAAAATTCAATCCTTTTTCTACAACTAATTTTTCTGCCTCTACCTTATCTAAGCCAATAATTTTAGGCACCAGTATCTTATCTGCCACATTAACTTGCTTGCCAGTAAGATAGTTCTTTAATGCGACTCCCGCAACACTACCTAAAACAATCAATAAAATTATTGCAACAAAAGCCATTATTATCGTTTTATTTTTTTTATTATTTTTAGACTTTGGTTTTTTGATTACTTGTTCTTTTTCTACTTCTTCTTCTTTTTCTTCTTCATAATCATCTTCTTTTTCATAGTCATCTACATTTACAGCTGCCATAACCCTAGTGTATTCATTTTCCATGCTATTTGTTGCGATAGTATATGAACTATTCTTTTGTATTCTCTGCAGATCTAAAAACATCTCATTCGCAGTTTGATACCTCTTTATAGGTTCTTTTTCTATAGCCTTTAATACTAATTTATTTAAATTTTCAGGGACATTACCATTTATTTTCTTAGGTGGCACAACTTGTTCCTGTATATGTTTTAATGCTACTGATACAGGACTTTCTGCATCATAAGGCACTTGCCCTGTAGACATCTCATAAAGTACTATTCCAAAAGAATAAATATCTGTTCTACAATCTACAAAACTTGCTTTAGCTTGTTCTGGTGAAAAATAATGAGCTGATCCCATCACTGTGCTGGTATTAGTTATAGTTACAGAACTAGCAGCTTTTGCTATACCGAAATCTGTAACTTTAACCGTTCCATCTTCAGTCACTAAAATATTATGAGGTTTTATATCCCTATGTATAATGTTATTCTTATGGGCACACTCAAGTGCTTTTGCAATTTGCATTCCATAGTCTATTATTTGATCATAATTCATACTACCATTTTCAAGTATAATTTCCTTTAAAGTCTTTCCTTTTATATATTCCATTACAATGTAGTTAATATCTCGCTCTTGTCCAACATCATAAATATTAACTATATTATTTGATGAGAGACTAGCTACGGATGAAGCTTCTTTTTTAAATTTATCCATAAAATCTATATTATTTGAAAATTCTTCTTTTAATATTTTTACAGCAACATAACGATTGAGCAAACGACATTTAGCTTTATAAACTATTGCCATTCCACCCTCTCCAATTTTTTCAAGGAGTTCATATCTACTCCCTAATATGGTTCCTATCATCTCTGCACTCTCCTTCAAATACGATAACCGATATGTTATCGCGTCCACCTTTAGATTTACTTAAATCCACCAACATTTTACAGCTAGAAATATTGTCATTTTCATTTTTAATAATAATATCATACATTTCAGAATAAGTCACATCGTTAGTAAGGCCATCTGTGCATAAAATACATTTGAATATATTCGTCAAATTAACATCAAATAAATCAACTTCTACTAACTCATTTGTTCCAAGTGCCCTTGTAATAATATTTTTATTTGGATGAGTTCTAGCTTTTTCTTCAGTTATAGTACCATTATCTAAAAGCTGTTGTACCAAAGAATGATCTCTTGTAATTTTTAATAATTTTTTGTTATTATCAATAATATAACAACTACTGTCTCCTACATTTGCAACAACCATTTTATTTTGTTTTTTAAAGCAGATTGTTATAGTTGTCCCCATCCCTTTAAGCGAATCATTATCACTTGCCATGTCATAAATTTTCTTATTTGCAGATTTTATTCCTTCAGAAAGCACTTCTTTTATATCTAAACCATGATGATTCTTCTTTATATATTCTATTATAACCTTAATAGCTAGCTGACTTGCAACTTCTCCTGCATTATGCCCACCCATACCATCTGCTATAGCATAAATGCCAAAATCAGTACCTTCAAAATAGCCTACAGAGTCTTCATTTGTTTTTCTAACATTTCCAACATCAGATAAAACCCCAAGCATTTTTACACCCCCTCATTCAAGTTTTCACTTTTAATATAGCTTCTCCGAAGTTGACCACAAGCCGCATTAATATCCAGGCCCATTTCGCGCCTTATTGTTGTCTGGATATTATTAGTTTCAAGTACCCTCTTAAACTCAGCAACCTCATCATTTGAAGATCTTTTTAATTCGTTCTCTTGTATTTCATTAACTGGAATTAAATTAACATGGCATAACATATCCTTCAACAATACACTTAATTTCTCTGCATCTTGTGTACTATCATTAAGACCCTTTACAAGGGCATATTCGAAAGTTATGCGTCTATTAGTTTTATTTATATAGTATTTAGATGCATCAATAACTTCTGCAATAGAATACTTATTTGCAATTGGCATACTCTTCATTCTAATCTCATCCGTAGATGCGTGAAGTGAAATAGCCAGTGTGGTTTGCAAGTTAATATCAGCAAACTCTTTAATTTTAGGTACGATACCACAGGTAGAAATAGTTATATGTCTTTGACCAATATTTAACCCATTTTCTGAATTCACAATTTCAAGAAATTTTATTACATTATGAAAATTATCAAATGGCTCCCCACTTCCCATTAATACAACATTAGAAATTCGCTCATTAATTAGATGCTGTGATTTCATTATTTGAGCTAGCATTTCCCCTGGAGTTAGATTTCTAATCATTCCTCCAATGGTAGATGCGCAAAATTTACATCCCATCCTACATCCAACTTGAGTCGATATGCATATAGAGTTCCCGTGTTTATATTTCATAACAACACATTCAATTAAATTACCATCATTTAAAGCGAAAAGATATTTTCTTGTATCATTTTGTTTTGAAGTATATTCCTCTACGAGCTCAGGTATTCCTATGTAAAAATTATTTTTCAACTTTTCTTTTATACTGAGCGAAATATTATTCATATTTTCGAATTCCCAAATCCCCTTATAAATCCAGTCTAATACTTGCTTAGCTCTAAATTCGCTTTCTCCATTACTTTTCATCCATTGCTTTAACTCTACTAAATTCATATCTAATATATTTATCATTTTATACACCTACTATGATTTTATAATTTTGGCTATGAAAAATCCATCCATGTATTCATTCGGTAATATAGTAACATACCCTTTATCACTATATTTTATATTATCAAATTCACCGTAAAATACTGGTTCAATCTTAAATTCTGAATGAGACTCTAGGAACCATTCAATATTGCTTTCATTTTCTTCCTTATTAAGGGTACATGTTGAATATACAAGTACTCCACCTTTTTTTACGTATTTTGAAGCATTCTCCATTATTTTTCTTTGTGTGTGAATTATATTTTCTATGTCTTTTATATGTTTACTCCACTTTATCTCAGGTTTTTTTCTAATAATTCCAAGACCAGAGCAAGGTACATCAATAAGCACCCTATCTGCAGATTGAAGCAACCTTGGATCATAAATTGTAGCGTCCATAACATCACAAGTTGTATTTACAATTCCTATTCTATTTAAATTTTGTTTTATTAATGATAACTTATTTTCATGTAAATCAAATGCAAAAATATGTCCTGTGTTTTTCATAATTTCTGCAATGTGCGTTGTCTTTCCGCCTGGCGCACTACATAGATCTAATACTTCTAAATTTGGCAAAAGGTCCATAGAAAGAGCTGTAAGCATTGCGCTTTCATCCTGGACTGTTATACTTCCTTCATTAAATAAAAGGTTATTTTCTATATTTTTCCCTTTAATAATCCGTATTGCCTCAGAACACGCATAGCCTTTTTCTATATTATACCCATTTTCTATAAGTTTTCCCCATATTTCCTCATAAGTTAATTTCAGAGTATTAACTCTAACTGTAACATCAGGTTTTTGATTTAAGCCACTTAGAATTTTCTCAGCGCTTTCAACCCCATATTGCTTAATAAAGAGTTTAACTAAAGCCTTAGTGAAGGAATACTCGAAGCATAATCTTTCAATATCATTTTTTTCATTATAATACACCGCAGTGTCGCCCCTTAGATAGTTTCTAAGTACTCCATTAACAAATTGTGCCGCTCCTACATTACTCATCTTTTTTGTTAAGTTTACAGCTTCATTAACCACAGCAAAACTTGGTATTTTATCCAAAAACCTAATTTGATATATTGATATTCTTAATATGTTTAAAACAAAACTATCTACCTTTTCAAAGCCTTTTTTTAAAAAACTGCTCAATATTTTATCTATTGTGTATTTATATTTTAAAGTACCGTAAACTATTTCTGTAACTAACGCTTTATCCTTATCATTTAAATCGGATTTATTAAGTTCTAGGCCTAAAACTATATTAGAATAAGCGTTTTCATTTATTACTTTTTCTATAACTACAATTGATACTAACCTACTATTGTTCATGTTATTACCTCAATTTTCTATTTGATTTTATCTATCGCGACTTAAAATAACAAGACGTATAAGCTGAGAAACTGCCATAAGTGTTGCCGCAACGTATGTCATAGCAGCTGCACTTAATACTGCTTTAGCTCCTTTTATTTCATCTCCATAAAGTATACTTTTGGATTCTAAAATTGTAAGTGCTCTACTAGATGCATTAAATTCAACTGGCAAGGTAATTAACTGGAATACTACCACTGCTGAAAATAATATAATTCCAATATTCACTAGAGAAGGTACACTTAAAATTATTCCTATTAAAAATAGTAACCAGGATGCATTAGAACTAAAATTAACTGCTGGCACTATAGCGTTCCTTATTTTTAAAGGCGCATATTTTTCTTTGTCTTGAAGCGCATGCCCAGTTTCATGAGCCGCAACCCCTATAGCTGCAACTGTTGTCCCATTATAAACCTCCTTGGAGAGCCTCATAACTCGTTTAGAAGGGTCGTAATGGTCAGTAAGCTTTCCACCTACTATTTCCACTGGTATATCAAAAAGCCCCCCATCATCAAGTAGCATTCTAGCTACCTTCTCCCCTGTATATCCATTTGCACTATTCACCTTTGAGTATTTACTAAATGAAGACTTAATTTTAAGTTGTGCTAAGCCTGATATAATTATAGCTGGCAATAATACAACCATAGTATTATCATAAAAAAGCATATTATTCACCCCTTCTTATTTCAAAATCGAACCTTCATTTATCTTATTTCCTATTATATAATCCCTTACTTTTAAAGGCTTCTTACCTGGAAATTGTATCTCTTCGATAAGTAAAACACCACTACCGGTCGCTACCTTTAATCCTTCTTTTGAAACCTCTATAATACTTCCAATCATATTATTTGATTGTTCGTTTATTACTTTTGACTTATATATTTTCATTACTGTATTCTCATAATGAGTATATGCAATTGGCCATGGATTTAATCCTCTTATAAAATTATGAATATTAACATTACTACATTCCCAATTTATCTTGGCCATTTCTTTGCCTAACTTAGAAGCATATGAACTAAATTCATTTTCCTGTTTAACTGGCTCTATTTCGTTACTTACTATACCATTTATTGTTTTAACTAAAAGTTTTGCTCCGCTATTCATAAGAATATCGTGCAATTCCCCCGCAGACATAACACCTGGCAGTTCCATTTCCTCTGTTAAAAGTATATCACCTGTATCAAGACCAACATCCATAAGCATTGTTGTATTTCCACTTTTACTCTCACCATTAATAACACACCAATTTATAGGAGCTGCGCCTCTATATTTGGGTAATAAAGATGCATGTAGATTTATACATCCATATTTAGGAATACTAAGCACTTCCTTTGGAAGGATTTGTCCAAACGCTACTACTACAATAAAATCCGGTTTTAAGTTTTTTATTATTTCTATCATTTCTTCATTATTTCTGAGTCTTAAAGGCTGATATACCGGTATATTATAAGTCACAGCTAACTGTTTAACTGGGGACATTGCTAAATTTTTTCCTCTTCCTTTTGGTCTATCAGGCTGGGTAAAAACGGCAGAAACTTCAAATTCATTTATAAGTTGTGAAAGAGATGGCACTGAAAATTCTGGCGTACCCATAAAAATTATCTTCATATTATTTTTCCTCACCCTCTATTGCTTTATCTATAAATAATATCCCATCTAAATGATCAATTTCATGGCAGAGTGCTCTTGCAAGAAGACCCTCTCCATCTATTATTATCCCTTCTCCATTTTCATTTAACGCCTTCACTTTTACTATTTCTGGTCTATCTACATTTTTTTGTACTCCTGGCATGCTTAAACAACCTTCATTATCTATTTGTGAACCTTGCATTTCTACAATCTGTGGGTTAATAATTGTCATAGGTCCATTCCCAACATCAATAACTACTATCCTCTTTAAAATGCCAACCTGCGGTGCAGCAAGACCTACTCCCTTAGACTTATACATAGTTTCTTTCATATCTTTTACTAATAATAGAATCCTAGGGTTAAGTTCATCTACCACTCTACTTTTTCTCCTTAATATGTCGTCGGCATAGGTTCTAATCGTTCTTATAGCCATACGAAAACCTCCTTGTCATTAATTATCACTAAAGGTGCTGTTAGATCATGTTACTTGGATTAATATCTATACTAACTCGTATACTAGTATAAACATTCTTAAGCAATTCATAAACTGTTTTTTTTATTTCCTCTGCAATTGTTTGTTCAATATTTCCTTTAATTATAATTTGCCATCTATAGAAATTTTTAATTTTTGAAACTCCACAAGGGCATGGACCTAGCAATGTAATTTTATCATTGTTTTTAATCTTATATTTTAAATTTTCACCAACATTTTGTGTATTTTTTATTAACAAATTTTCATCCTCAGAACTCATAGTTATGACTAGAATACTTGTAAAAGGTGGATAGTCCATAACTTTTCTCATCATGATTTCATCTTTATAGAAACTATTATAGTCATTCTCCGCTGCATACTGTATGGTTAAATTGTCAGCATTATATGTTTGGATAACTACCTTGCCTTCTTTCTTACCTCTACCTGATCTTCCTGAGACTTGAGTAAGTAGTTGAAACGTCCGCTCAAAAGCCCTAAAATCCGGTAAATTCAATGATAAATCCGCAGCTATTATTCCTACTAATGTAACATTTTTAAAATCTAATCCTTTAGCAACCATTTGAGTTCCGATTAAAATATCTGCCTGCTTATTCTTAAAGGTGTTATATATATATTCATAAGAATTTTTTTTCCGGGTTGTGTCAAAATCCATTCTTAGAGTTTTTGCACTTGGAAAAATTCTATTAATTTCTTGCTCAATTTTTTCTGTCCCAACTCCAAAATATTTAACATAACTACTTCCACAATTAGGACACGTTTTACTGATTTTTTCTTTTTCTCCACAATAATGGCAAGTTAGGTATTCACTTGAGTTATGGTATGTTAATGATATATCACATTTCTTGCATTTGAAAACATAACCACATTTCCTACAGGATACGAAGGTTGAAAACCCTCTTCTATTTAAAAACAAAATCACCTGCTCGTTTCTGCTTAAAGATTCAATAATACCCTCATGCAGCGGCTTACTAAATATTGAACGATTGTTATTCATTAACTCTTCGCGCATGTCAACGATTTCTACTTTTGGCATGGCAGCACCATCTGCCCTATCATTTATAGTGATTAATTCTAATTCCTTGATGGTAGACCTATAATAGCTTTCAATAGACGGCGTAGCTGACCCCAATATTAATTTGCAATTTTCTAGTTCACATTTCATATAAGCTATTTCACGGGCATCAAATTTTGGATTACTATCAGATTTATAACTCGCTTCATGTTCCTCATCTATAACAATTAATCCTAAGTTTTCAAAAGGTAAAAATATAGCAGACCTTGCCCCAATAGCAATTTTAACATTTCCGAGCTTTACTCTCATCCATTCATCATATCGCTCACCATCTGATAGCCTACTATGAAAAACTGCTATATCACGCCCAAATCTACCTTTGAACCTTTCAACCATTTGTGGGGTTAACGATATTTCTGGTATAAGTATTATAGACTGCTTATTCTCATTTAACATATAACTAACTAAATTCATGTATATCTCAGTCTTTCCACTACCTGTAACTCCATGTATCAAGAATTTTTTCGCCTTAGAATTTATTATAAAATCAACTGACTGCTGTTGTCTTTCATTTAGTGTTTTTTCTTCATACCTAGAATAGTTTTTTTCACTATACCTATTAATTATAACCTCTTGCGTGGTTAAGAATCCATGCTTAATCATTGTATTTATTGATGACAGTGATTTATTAAAATTTTTACTGAACTCAGTCTTATTATATTTCATATTATTTAATTGTATTAGCTCATAAATTTTATTGTAAGGTTCGTTTAAAAATTTGCCTTCTAGTTCCTTGCTCGCAGTTAATACTTGCATCGTCTTATTCTTTATACCTTTTGTTATACCTCTTGGAATAATAACTTTTATGCACTCCAAATATGTACAAAGGTATTTTTTTTTCATAATCTTTATAAGTTCAATATCAGTTATTTTAAGGAGTGGCATTTCATCACATATAGTTGTTATCTCCTTAATATTCTTCACATTCTCACATTGCTTATAAAGTTCTAATACAAAAGCGTCCACTGTCCTATTTCCTCTACCAAATGGAACCTTAACCCTAAATCCTAAATGGACACTGCCTATTAATCTAATAGGTATTTTATATGTAAAAACCTTATCCACTTGAACCGAATCATTATTCACAACAACTCCAGCATACTGATACACTTAATCACCCTTTTAATTTTATGATTTTATATAACATAAAAAAGCGCATTAGCGCTTTTTATTTATTAAATCAAACAATTCCCTAGCAACTTCTTTTTTTGGCATTTTGTCTATTGTTATTGGACTATTGTCTTTGCTTAAAATAACCACTTTATTATCTTCAGTTCCAAATCCAATATCTGTTCCCGTTATATCATTGGCAATTATGTAATCTAAATTTTTCTTAAGAAGTTTTGATTGCGCATTTTGTAGCAAATCATTACTCTCAGCTGCAAAACCCACTAATATTTGATTCTTCTTAAGCAATCCTAATTCTTTTAAAATATCATTATCACGTACAAATTCTAAGTTTAATCCATTTCCACTTTTCTTGATTTTGCTACTACAGTATGTTTTAGGCTTAAAGTCAGATACAGCTGCTGCTTTTATAACTATATCACTATCGTAAAAATTGTCTATTACAGCTGTTCTCATCTCTTCATTAGTATTAACCTTTATGGCACTTATACCAAAAGGTGTTTTTTCACCAGATGGTCCAGATATTAAAGTTACAACTGCCCCTCTATCTCTAGCTTCTCTCGCAATTGCATATCCCATTTTGCCTGTTGACCTATTTGTTATAAATCTTACAGGATCAATAGGTGCAATTGTAGGCCCAGCTGTAACTAAAACTTTAGTGCCTTTCATATCTTTTATTGGATACAAATTGCTCATTATTTCTTCAAAAATATCATCAGTTTGTGCTAACTTTCCTTCTCCTATATCCCCACAGGCGAGTCTTCCTGATGTTGGCGCAATAAAATCATATCCAAAAGCCTTAAGCTTTTGAATATTACCTTGCAGTATTGGATTATTGTACATATTGACATTCATTGCTAGAGCAAAAATCACTGGCGCCTTTGTTGCCATAATAGTAGTAGTTAACATATCATCTGCAATCCCATTTGCAACTTTACCAATTATATTGGACGTTGCTGGAATTACAGCAAATAGATCTGCTTTTTTAGCAAGAGATATATGTTGTAGTTCCCATGCTTTAGGCTCATCAAACATATCATGAATGACAATGTTCTGACTCATAGATTGAAAACTTAGAGGGGTTACAAACTCCGACGCCGCTTTAGTCATGATAACATGTACGCAAACATTTTCTTTTCTTAATCTACTAATAACATCTAAAGCCTTATATACTGCTATCCCACCTGTTACACCAATAACTACTGTCTTTTTGTTTTCCATACTATTTTATTCCTTCTTTTGTTGTCATCGCCACAATAGCTCCTTCATAAATTTCATGTATAGATATAGTAACTGGCTTTGTGGAATCCACCTGTACAAGTGGGCTTTGACCTTCTATTATTTGTCTTGCTCTTTTTGATGTTGCTACAACTAACGAATACCTATTATCTACTTTTTCTAATAAATTTACTATTGATGGGTTAATCATTGAATTATTCATTACTAATTTCCTCCTTTAGAAAATCTCCATTCATTCTATCGACTCTACATCTTTCTGCAATTACAATGCTTTGAATTTTTTCACAAGCATTATCTACAGTGTCATTTACAACTGCATAATCATATTTTGATACAAAACTAATTTCTTCATGCGCCGATGTAAATCTAGTAATTAAGGACTCTGGCGTTTCACTGCCCCTATTTGTAATTCTATTTTTCAATTCCTCCATAGACGGTGGAAGAATGAAAATAAATAAACCACTTGGATAAGCCCTTTTCACCTTAAGTGCGCCTTGAATATCTATTTCTAGTATTACATCCCGACCGCTATCTAATATTTTTAGAACTTCAGATTTAGGAGTACCATAACAATTTCCATAAACCTCTGCGTATTCAAGAAAATCTTCTAATGCGATTTTTTCTAGGAATTTCTCTTTAGTTATGAAATAATAGTTTATTCCTTCTATTTCATCGCTTCTTGGGCTTCTTGTAGTCGCAGAGACCGAAATCCAAAAATTGTTTTTTTCGAGAAGCGCCTTGCATACAGTCCCTTTACCAGCACCAGAAGGGCCTGAAATAACAATTAGCTGTCCTTTACTCCTCATTATTCATCAACCTCGTCTAACCTTTCATCATCTTTAACAGATAACCTATGTGCAACAGTTTCAGGTTGAACAGCTGATAAAATAACATGATCACTATCAGTTATAATAACTGCTCTGGTTCTTCTTCCATAAGTGGCGTCAATTAGCATACCTCTATCTCTCGCTTCCTGAATTATTCTTTTAATTGGAGCCGATTCAGGACTAACTATTGCTACTAATCTGTTTGCTGAAACAATGTTCCCAAAACCTATGTTTATCAATTTTATACTCATCGTGTGCCTCCTGTTTATTCTATGTTTTGTATTTGTTCTCTAATTTTTTCTATTTCGCTTTTCATATTAATTACTGTATTTAAAATTTCTAAATCATTTGCTTTTGATGCTATAGTGTTAGTTTCTCTATTCATTTCTTGAATAATGAAATCAAGCTTTCTGCCAATTGGTTCGTCTAAAATTAAAGTTTCCTTCATTTGCTCTATATGACTATTTAATCTTACAATTTCTTCATCAATTCCAGCTTTGTCAGCAAAAATTGCAACTTCCATGGCAACTCTATTCTCATCAAACCCTACTTCTTTATGCAAAGCATTTAGTTTTTGAACTAGCTTTTCTTTATACTCACAAACAATAAACGGTGCTCTTCCCTTGACTTTTTCAACTAATCCATTGATTAAATCACATTTAATGATAACATCCGCTAATAATTTTTGGCCTTCTCTTTCTCTCATAAAAATAAGAGCTTCAAGAGCTTTTTTTAGTGATAGTTCAATCTGATCAAAAGTTTCTGAACCCTCTTCTTCCTTTTGTTTAAGAGTTATTACCTCCGGCAATCTAGCTATTGTGTCAACTAGAATGTCGCCATCCAAATTATATTTATCTTTTAATGTTCGAAAGCAGTTTATATAGCTTTCAGCTAATTTTTCATTCAAATAAGCCTCAACATCTTCCTTATCATAATTTCCTTGAGTTACAAAAACATCAAGCTTTCCCCTTTTTACTTTTTCACCAATTATCTTCCGAATTTTATCCTCAAACGCTATTAATACTCTAGGCATTCTTATATTAGTTTCGAAATATCTATGATTGACACTTTTAATCTCTATGGTAAAGCTTTTACCATCTTTTTCACAACTTCCTCTTCCAAACCCAGTCATACTCCTAATCATAACAACGCATCCTTCCAATGTTCATTGTGAATCTTTATAATTATACATAAACTATCACCTAAGTTTCAAGCTAAAATTATAAGTTCTCACTTTATTACGATTTTCATATAAAAAAAATACTTTTAAATTCTCACTTAAGTGATTCAATATTAACGAATTCAGAATGGAATTTATACTTCTACTGAAGTTTTCTCTTTGTTATAGTATGTACCCCCCACTTATATAAGTAGGATATTTTCCTTCTGAAATGTTATCAAATTATAAATCGACTTATTTTAAAAACAGCTCATCCTTGTATTAAAATATTTCCTATATAATTTATATTATACCAATAATAATATTAATCACCACATTTTTTTAGAGATTTTAAAGCTTTTTCAATAATAAGCTTATCTTTAGTCAATGCTATACGGAAATAATCGTATCCAAGTTTTCCAAATACATTTCCAGGCGTAACCACAATCCCATAATTTTTTAATAATTCTTCACAATACTCATTAGTTGTATAGTTTTTAGGTGTTTTGCACCACAAATAAAAAGTGCCCTCTGCATCAAAAAAATCAACATTCTTTTGTAGCAAAACACTTTTAGCAACTTCACGTCTTTCATCATATATTTTTCTTGTATTATGAATATAATCACGTTCTAAATTAAGAGCAGCAATAGCAGCCTTTTGAATTGGAATAAATTGACCAGAGTCACAATTGCTTTTTATCTTTAAAAGAGAGTTTATTACTTTAGCATTACCTACAGCATACCCTATTCTATACCCTGTCATATTGTAAGTTTTAGATAAAGTTCCAAACTCCACGCATTTCCTTTTTAAATCATATTGCATAAGACTTATATTTTTTTTATTTACTTGAATTATTTCATTATATGCTGAATCATTGCATAAAACAATATTATTATCATAAGAAAACTTTATAATCCTCTTATAGAACTCAGAACTCGCTACTGCACCTGTTGGATTATTGGGATAATTTATAAAAATAAGCTTGCATTTTTTAACAATTCCTTCGGGGATGACCTCAAGATTCATCATATATCCATTGTTTTGTGTTAGGGCTACAGTATATGGCACGCAACCCCAGAGTTTTGAACAAGTACTGTAAACAGGATATGCAGGCTCAGGCACTATTACACAATCCCCTATATCACATACAGCTGGTATTATATTGCTTATACCTTCTTTTGATCCTATAAGAATTATTACTTCATCCAAACTTAGACTTACGCTGTAAACCTGATTATAGTACCTTATAACTGCTTTTTTAAGTTCCATTAACCCATCGTAGGGAGGGTAATTATTGTATCTATCATCCTTTAATCCCTCTATTAAGGCATCGGTAATTTTTGAATGAACTGTTAAATCTGGATCTCCAATACTAAGGTCAATAATTTTTTTGCCGTTCAGCAAAGCTTCATTTTTTTCATCGTTAATCTTTTTAAAATGATATTCATAAACATTGGATAGTCTATTATTTATTTTCATAATATCACCCTTTATATATATTTCTTTTATTATGTTATTCGGGCGGCACTAACCTTGTTACAGTTATTTTACTTATCCGCGATAAATCACTGTCAGAGTTATTTATCATATTCAAAACTACAATATTAATGACTTCTAAATTTCCGTTAAAAAATATACTAAAGCACGATAAGTTATACTATCATGCTCTAGTATATTCATAATACACATATTATTACTGCTTTACAGATAATTTAACCAGTTACAATTAATTTGATAATAAACAATACTGCTAAGATATAAATTACAACTGAAACCTTCTTCTTTTTACTAGCATCCCTAGTAAATATATTGTTTACTAGGTTTAACACCGCATAAGAAAGAATCCCTATAGTTAAACCATCTCCAATACTATAAGTTAAAGGCATTAATGCGATTGTTAGGAAAGCAGGAACTCCCTCTGTAAAATCACTGAAATCTATTTTAACTATATTCTCCATCATAAAGAATCCTACAATTATCAAAGCAGGTGCAGTTGCACATGATGGTATTGCAATGAACAAAGGTGAAAAGAACATTGCTATTAAAAATAATATTCCTGTTACAACGGAAGCGAGTCCAGTCCTAGCACCTTCTGCAACTCCCGCTGAGCTTTCTACAAAAGTGGTTACAGTTGATGTACCAAGGAAAGCTCCCACAGTAGTACCAACGGCATCTACTAGTAACGCACGTCCAGCATTTTTTACCTTACCATCTTTATCAAGCATTCCAACCTTTGAAGCAACTCCTACTAAAGTTCCTACAGTATCAAAAAAGTCAACAAATAAAAACGTTAAGACTATTGTCATAAATCCCAATATTCTAGTTGTATCAGTTAAGTATGAAAAATCTAGTTTACCTGCAATTGGTTTTATTGATTCAAATTTAAATATACCTTGTGGTGTACCTATTTTATAAGTTGCTGCAGCTTCTGGTGACATTATTGCAAATAACCAAGCCAATACTGTACTTGCAACTATTCCCCATAATATAGCCCCTTTAACTTTCTTTTTAGACAACACCACTATTATAATTACTCCTATTACAGTTATTAACACTGTAGGACTTCTAAAACTACCCATAGAAACCTTTGTTGCTTTATTAGTAATTACAATACCAGCATCTACAAAACCAATAAATGCAATGAAAAGTCCAATACCTGCGGTAACTGCCAATTTTAAAGTTGTTGGTATAGCATTAACTACAGCTTCGCGAACATTAGTTAATGATAATATAATAAAAATAATTCCTTCTACAAAGACAGCTGCTAATGCTACTTGCCATGGAACTTTCATTCCTATTACTACAGTATATGCAAAGAATGCATTTAATCCCATTCCTGGTGCTAAAGCAAAGGGCAAGTTAGCATATAACCCCATAAATATAGTAGCGAAAGCCGCTGTTAAACAAGTTACTGTTACTATAGCGGGTACAGGCATTCCTACACCAGGATTACCTAATGTGTTTGCATTAACCGCAATAATGTATGCCATGGTTAAAAATGTAGTTATCCCTCCAATAACTTCCTTTTTTACGTCACTTCCGTTTTCTTTCAATTTAAAATATTCCATTTAGTTTCCCTCCATGTGTTTGCAATACAAAATAAAACCACTATGGTTATTAATAAACCATAGTGGTTATTTTACTTTTATACAAACATAATAACAAAAATAGGCATGTACGTCAATACCATCACGAATATTTAAGCTTAATTTGTTTCTTAAATTCGGCTTTTGTACCGACCGCTTTCAAATATACATTTAATTTCTTCTCTCCTTGTTGTACTTGCAAGTGCAAGCATAAGTTTAATTCTAGCTTTTTGGCCTGGCAGGCTATCTCCAAAAATCACACCATCATTTCTAAGTTCTTTTCCACCACCTGGATATCCATAAGAATCTAATACTCGTCCTTTAAAACATCTAGATACCATAACTACTGTCACTCCATTTTCTATAGCTGATTTTACTCCATCCGCCATTTTAGGTGGAATATTTCCGCGTCCCATAGCTTCAATAACAATCCCTCTTGCCCCTTGCTGCACACAAAAGTCAATTAATTTCGAATCCATCCCAGCACAAGCTTTTATTAAATCTACTCTAGTTTCTATTTTTTCTGTTATAATATGTTCTTTTTTTAAACTTTCTCTATAGAATATTGCTTCATTATTATCTATAATCCCTATTGGTCCAAACTCTGGGCTCTGAAAAGTATTTAAGTGCATTGAATGTGATTTAGTAACCTCTCCAGCACAATTAAGTTCGTCATTTAAACATACTAATACGCCCCTATTACGTGCATCTTCCGAAATAGCGGTACAGATGGAAGCTGATAAATTTGCTGGGCCATCATATCCAAGCTCCGAACTATTTCTCATTGACCCTGTAACAATTACAGGCTTTGGATTATCAATAGTTAGGTGTAACAGATACGCTGTTTCCTCAAGTGAATCTGTACCATGAGTAACTACAACCCCACATATATCGTCTCTACATAAAAAACTTTGTATATATTTAGATAAATCCATCATTAGTTCCGGTGTCACATGAGGTCCCGGTAAATTTGAAAAAGTATGTGATTCTATTTCTGCATAATTTTCAATTCCCGTAACCATAGACATTATTTCTTCTCCACTGAGCGTTGGAACCGCAGCCTTTATTCTTTTGTCAACCGTCATAGAGATTGTTCCTCCATTAAAAATAACCACAACTTTTTTCAATTAAAATTCCTCCTACCCTTATTAAAAACAGATATTTATTTGTTTGTTTTTAAACTGTAAAATAATTATAACCTTAAATAGCTTATCACACAAATATTAGCAAATGAATTTTTCGTGTATTTGCATACTCACCTGCCGGCCTAACAAAAAAAATAAGATATGCTTACAATTATAAGCATATCTTATTAACATCATTTTCATTATACATAATTTATTACTACATAATCGTTTATGGATTTGGTGGATAGAGAACCATACTATTTACTTTTTAAATATTCAAATAATTTTTTTTCTATTTCATCGGCACAATTATCATCTAAGGTTATATACTGCCTATATCCGTCTAACGCCTTAACTTCAATCTTCCCTACCTCTTGACCAGTAACTTTATCAATATCACGTTCAAACTTCATTATTTTATAACCTTCACTTATAAAATCCTCTATTTTACTTATCATTAAATCACACTCCTTTTCTTTTTATAGTTAAGACTTTAAACAAAAAAAACTGTAGCTTTTAGTATGAAAATTTATTTTAATTTCTTTTTTCTTTCTTCACACCTTTCTGCTTATCGCTAGCATCTGTTCTTTTAGTCCCAATATTAATTTCTTGACCATTAACTTCAGTTTTTTTTCCTTTTTGCATATTATTAACCTCCTTCACATATCTAATATAATCTAAGCCACATGTATTCATTTGGTTTAGGCGCGCTATACTAGCCCTAGTTTTATAATCTAATCAAGGGTTTTTCCATTGAAATTTTCATACAAAGGTGGTTTTTTCTTATCCCCTTTGCTTTTCTTAGGTTTATTGATATCGTCACGTTTAACATCAATATTACTATTTTTACTACCTCCAACATGTTGATGATCAGGCATCGTTAAAACTCCCTTCAAATTTAATTATGTTCCGCTTTTAAATAAAGTCTGAAACTTTTACCTCAATAACGATATTTGTTTTAAGATTCTTTACATTCACTTTATTATTTTCCTCAATATAATATTTATTATACCCAGCATCTTTACTTAGAATTTATTTCATATATGTTAAAGTTTTAGTTTTACGATCAATTATTTTAGTTTATTTCCACAATCGAATGGTAAGATTTATAATAATCATAGAATTATTCACAAATGGAATATTAATTTATATGTAGATAATATATATAAATAAGTAATTGATTAATGAGGTGTATTAAATGGACAATGACTTTAAAAAAATTATACATGAAGAAATTAATAAACCACTTAATAATATTGTTGATGTTTTCACTCCAAAGGTAAAAAAAAACGATTATAAACTCGCTGTTTTTTGGATTATAGTAGGTATTCTAGCTATGTTATTACTTTACTATACTTATAAAATGCTATCCATTTATTTTTAAAACAATTTCAAATTATATTAACAGTAAAATCATAATAAAAAAGAAAACTTGATGAATTAAGTTTAATGTACTTGTTGCATTAAACCTACGTCATCAAGCTTTTATAATTTTTAAGACTTAATCTAAACCTAATTAGCATTACCACTGAGACTGTTTTCAATGCGTACTATAACATCATGTATTTTTTCAAACATAATTCCGTAGGCCATCCATACCGGTGCATAACCTAATGTAATTATTCCACATATTGAATTTTTTTTATTTACATAGTTCCATGGACACTCACCTAAAATCGCCCTAAGCAGTAGTCCGCTAATTAATTCTACTGCAAATATAAGAACCATATATATGCCTCCCCTCACAATAAGCGGAAGATGTTTTATCCTATAATGCACAGGTTCAAGAAATACAGCAAGCCCATATATAGGAAACATCCAGATACAGGTAGTGCCCCTAAGTAATACATCGCCCTTAATCATTGCTCCAAACCCATTCCACAAAATCTCTGCTAAAAGCCCTAAAAATCCGTATATAATAAATCTTTTCCACATGAGAATATTGTGTGTATTACCTTGTAAAATATACTACTAACCCTCTTTTATATAAGTTTTTCATTAAATATATTAGTTAAATTTAGTTTTTCTACTTTCCCCTTAATTTCATCTATATCTAAAGTATAAAGTCCAAGTTCTTGCATTCTCTTAAAATACCCCGCACCCGCAAAAGTATATCTGTTTCTTCTTCCTTCTTTAGATTTCATTTTTTCATTCGCATAGGCCATTATGTCTCCAACGGCAAGGGACCTTGGCAACATCAAAAGAGGCATTCCTATATAATTTCTTATGGCATTGTGTCCGGCTAAAGCCCCTGTTATCATTGCTTCTGTGTGACCTACAAATAATCCAGACTTCTCGCCTGCACAGAACAAATTATCCAGGCCTATAACCTTCATACTATTTGTCCTTGGAGCTACTGATAGATACCTTATAGAGTTTCCCTTTCCCCCTGCATATGGATCTATATATTTTGCATTTTCAAGTCCTTTAATTTTTCTTAACTTATCTAATGGATAATATGAAGTCATAAGCTTTACATGTCCTGTATCTAACAAAATTACATTTTCTGCAAATTCTTTAAGGGCATATTGCTGACATACCTTTAATTTAAGTTTTTCTAAATTTATATCTTCTTCTGGAATCTTTAAAACAACCACTCCTGCTTCATCTAGTTGTTTTACAACGTCATCGGCTAAAGAATCCTTAGCTAGTTTACACGAGCCGCTAAAAGCTCCATAAACGTCTTCTTGTCTTTCTCCTTTTAAGTCTTCAACTCCTGCTCTGTAGCTTATGCTTACCCTTGGCCCAAAAGCTGGACATCTTAAAATGCACATTGAACATCCATTTCCATATTTTAAGCAGTTACCCATTGGCCCTGTTGAACCTGTAGTTTCTATAAATACATCTGCCTCAACATATTCCCCGTCTGATAGATATATTCCCTTTATTCTATTGCCTTCTTTTTCAACATCTACCACTCTTGTTATCATGTTTAATTCTATATCCATAGCTTTTAAATATTTTACCACTGCTGGTTCGATCTTGTTTACATCGTAAAGCCAGGCATGTTTATGCCCCGGAAAATCAATATTTTTATGTCTAGTGTTTTCATCAGTCAAATGTATTAAATCTCCTGCCCCAAGCGCTATCATTTCTTCTGCCGCAGTATACCTTCCGTTATTTCTCATTATACCGCCTACATTGCCAAGTCCTAAGAGCATATCTGTTTTTTCATATAACGCAACCGTAGCTCCTGCTTTTTTTGCTATTATTGCCGCGCTGCAACCAGACCACCCACCACCAATTACGATAACCTTCAAAATATTCTCCTCCCTTCTAATACATATTTAGGTTCTGTCTGCATTTTGCAGAGCCGTCTTAATTTAAGGTCGTTATTTATTCTTGTGCAACATCCGCACACACCTTCTCCACAGCACATTTTGGCATTATTACAACAAGAATATTTAATGTTTTTGTCCATATCTTCTACGACCTTCATCAATTCATAATTTAAAACATCTGCAGCATCGCAGTGAACTAAACTAATATTATTATTACTAATCAAATCATTTAATATATTATTAAATTCATCTGTTACTCTTCCATTCTCTATAGTATTGCACTGTATAACTTTTGAAGCATACTTTTCTAAATACTCACTCACAAAACTATTTTTATAAGGCGAATTATCAAGCACAACTATATTTTCATTATTATTTGCATGTAAATATTTAAGTACTGGTACCATAGGTGCCTGCCCTATACCTCGTGCTACAATTAAGCATATACTATTTTTAACTTTATATATGTTTTTTAGTCCTAAAGTACCATTCCAAAATGGTCCTTTCACAAGCAACTCTTCCCCTAGCTTTAACAAATCTAATGCTTTAGTTTTAGTCCCCTTAAGTTCTATAGCAATAGTTATAGTATTATTTCTGGTATCAGTATCCAATATTGATATTGGCGTATCAAACCTCGTTTCTGTATCTGGTCTTCGTGCAAAAATATAACTTCCCGCATAAACTAATTCACTTACCAATTTATCACTTGCACCTACTGTAAGTATAATAACATTGTCCTCTAATTTATTTTTTTCTAATATTTTACAATGATAATATTTCCTACCCTCTTTAGCTTTATAATTGTTTGAAACATATTCTTGATATATACATACCCCATTAAAGTTGCAGCAGTCGCAGAAATCTTTACCTGCTAGCTGTGAACATAATATGCAGTCCCCTGTTTCTGCCAGATGGCAAGGACATGGTTGAGACGCCAAACTACGATATTTTTTTAATCAAGTCTATACTTATATACATACAATTACTTAATTTTCATTTTAATTACATAATATTAATAAAAACTTTTCACAAAAATCATTGAAATTATTGTTATTTTCCGTTAAAATGGTCATTGAAGAAAGGACTGATTATTTGAAAGATTTTTTAAAAAAATTATTGCCATTATTACTTATAGGTTCTGTTCCTTTTTCCAATTTATTCTATTGGACATTAAATAATACTCAAAGAGGAGTTTATGATCTAACTACTGATTTAGATAGATCTTTACCACTTATAAAAATTTTTATAATACCTTATATGACTTTGTGGTTTTTCTTAGCATTTTGTTTTATTTATTTATGCTTTAAGAACAGAAAAGTTTATTATAGGATTATGCTTACTTTAGTCCTATGTTATGTTGTTGCTTTTGTCACTTATTACTTTTTTCAAACAACTGTTCCAAGGCCTATTGTTACAGGGGATGATATATTCTCGAAGCTGATTTTATTTACCTATAATTCTGATGGACCATATAATTGTTTTCCAAGCATCCATGTAATTACTGCATACCTAGCTGTTAAAGGTATTAACGCTACTAATGCTAGAAAACGTATTAAAATTCCAGTTAATATCTTAGGATTTCTCATTATCATATCCACTGAATTTGTTAAACAACACGTAATAATGGATATTTTTTTCGCAATATTCTTATGTAATGTGATATTCACTTCAATCATTTATGTAGAAGAACATTACAAACTTTATAATTCCAAAAAAGTTTATACCTTCACAAAACAAGATATTGAACAATAATACTGCTAAATCAAAAGCTGCTGAATAATTTTCAGCAGCTTTTTAACTTTATATTATAACAACTTTGTCATCTTTTAATTCTATGGATATATTTGATCCTTCACTAAATTTATTTTCAAGATAATGCTCTGCAATTTCATCTTCAATGTATTTTTGAATAGTTCTTCGAAGTGGCCTTGCACCGTATTTATCATCGTATCCTTTTTCTAATATAAAGTCCTTTACATCTTCTGAAACATGCACTGTAATTTTCTTTTCCTTTACCTCTCCTACTACTTCCATCATCATTAAATCTACTATTTTACGTAGCTCTTCCTTTTTAAGAGTGGTAAATACAATAATCTCATCTACTCTATTTAAAAATTCCGGTCTAAATGTTTCTTTTAAAGCGTCCTTTACACGTGATTCTAAGATATCATAATCACCTTGAACAAAACCAATATTACCTGAATTAAACTTAGTACCTGCATTAGACGTCATTATTATTACAGTGTTTTCAAAGGAAACAGTTCTGCCTTGACTATCTGTTAGTATTCCATCTTCAAGAATTTGAAGCAGCATATTAAATACATCTGGATGAGCCTTTTCAATTTCATCTAAAAGAATCACTGAATATGGCTTTCTTCTGACTTTTTCAGTTAATTGTCCACCCTGATCATATCCTATATACCCTGGTGGTGCACCAATTAGCTTCGAAACTGTATGTTTTTCCATGTATTCAGACATATCTATACGAATTAATGATTCCTCACTTCCAAAAAGCTCACAAGATAGTGCTTTAACTAGCTCTGTTTTTCCAACCCCTGTTGGTCCTACAAAAATAAAAGAAGATGGCTTTTTCTTTTTTCTAAATCCGGAACGATTCCGCCTAATTGCTCTAGATAAACTTATAATAGCTTCATTTTGACCTATAACTCGTTTATGTAGCCTACCTTCCAAATTTAATAGCTTTTTCGCTTCTTTTTCTGTAATTTTTTTTATTGGAATTCTAGTCCATGACTCAATCACAAAAGCAATATCCTCTAGAGTAATTTGAACATCACTATATTTTTCTTGAGTTTCGTTAATATTTTCTTTTACTTTGCATAGCTTCATCCTATATTCTGCAGCCTTTTCAAAATTTCCGGCAACCTCAGCTTCCTTCTTTCCATTTTGAATTTTTTCTGATTCCTCTTTTAATTCTGCAAGTTCGACAAGACCTTTATTTTTTAAATTAGCTCTAGAACCTGCTTCATCAATAACATCAATGGCTTTATCTGGAAGAAATCTTTCTGTTATGTATCTTTCAGATAAATTTACAACTTCTTCAATTACTTCATCAGATATTTTAACTTTATGATATTCTTCATAGTAGCCTCTTATTCCTTTTAAAATTTCTATTGTCTCAGCTATACTAGGTTCCTCAACTAGGACTGGCTGAAATCTTCTCGCGAGTGCTGCGTCTTTTTCTATATATTTTCTATATTCCTCCAATGTAGTAACTCCAATAACTTGTATTTCCCCCTTGGCCAAAGCTGGCTTCAAAATATTTGCTGCATTCATCGCGCCCCCCTGAACCTCACCAGCACCCATAATATTGTGCACCTCATCAATAACTAATATTATATTTCCATTTTCCTTAGCCTCTTCAATAATTGACTTCATGCGGCTTTCAAATTGCCCTCTAAATTGTGTACCTGCAACCACCGCAGTTAAATCAAGCAGGTAAACTTCCGCATTAAATAATTTTTCTGGAACTTGTTTTTCTACAATTCTTACAGCTAACCCTTCTGCAATAGCTGTTTTACCAACACCTGCTTCTCCAATTAATATTGGATTATTTTTACTTCTCCTATTTAAAATCTGTACCACTCTATCGATTTCTTTATCCCGTCCAACAACCTTGTCAACGCCATTTTGATTTGCTTTGTTAGTTAGATTTATACCATATGTATCTAAATTCTTTCGCTTCTTTTTAAACCAATTCTTTTTTGATTTATCTTCAGCTGTTTCTTTAATCTTTGATGACATTTGACCTTCATCCTCTATAAAATCACTATTTTCATCAACAGGTGAAAATAATCCATTAAAAATATTACCAATGGTCTTTTTTTTATCACCATTCTCAATATCCATATTGGGAGCATTTAAATCCTCAAGATCTATATCCTCTAAATTCATATTTTTGAACATATTACCCATTTGTTCATTTAAGTTTTCAATATCCTCTGAGGATAATCCAGCTTGTTGCACTAATTGATCCATAACTGGAATACCCCTTTTTTTAGCACACTCTATGCATAATCCTATAGTTTCGGTTTTTCCATTCTCAATTCTTGATGTTAATATCATTGCAATATTTTTTTTACATATTTCACATAACTTCATATAAATCATCTCCATATTTTATGTTGTATACAATATTATAACAGTATATCATCTTTCAATAGAATTTGTTCGATATACTCTGATTGTTTATTT
Organism: Clostridium sp. CM041; assembly: GCF_055081035.1. NCBI lineage: Bacteria > Bacillati > Bacillota > Clostridia > Eubacteriales > Clostridiaceae > Clostridium > Clostridium sp. CM041. Next base: position 209,958 of record NZ_CM143648.1, on the reverse strand, counting down.
CTCATTAATATAATAACTGCTCCTTATTGTTTTAACTCTTTTACTTTTCTATTTTATTCTACTATTATACATATATTCCTCTTTATTATAGTGCTATTTTTCCTGCAATTTGAAATACCTTAGTTAATAATTAACTTTTCTATTAATTCGTTCATTTCTTGTAACGTAAGCTCTGAAGCTATTATTTTCGCAACAGCCCTTGTATACTGCTCATCCAAGAGTTCTACTTCTTTTTTATTTAATTCTAAAACAATTGTAGAATTAACTTTCATTTATAATCCTCCAAATAAACTATTATATTATAGTATGCACCTTTAACCTTAGTGTTACGTAATCATGTATATACCTATATATATTTAATTATATACATGATTACGTAATATTATTTTTCTAAAATACATATCTTTATTTTGTGAAGAAATTATAGTTTATAGAATATATCATAATTATTTATAAATCAATTATTAAGGAGTAATAAATTGAAAATTGCCGCTATATACTCCAGAAAATCAAAAATCACAGGAAAAGGTGAATCGATAATTAACCAAATTGAATTATGTAAACATGAATGTAATCATTTAGAAATCGAAAAATTTATAATATATGAGGACGAAGGTTTTTCAGGAAAAAATATCAAAAGGCCTCAGTTTCAAAAAATGCTCATTGATGCAAGGGAAAAAAAATTTCATGTACTAATTTGTTATAGACTAGATAGAATTAGTAGGAATATCTCTGATTTTACTACTCTTATAAATGAATTAGATAGTTTACACATTAGCTTTATAAGTGTTAATGAACAGTTTGATACATCAACCCCTATGGGCCGTGCCATGATGTATATTGCATCTGTTTTTGCGCAGCTAGAACGTGAAACTATTGGTGAAAGGGTTCGTGACAATATGTTAGAACTCGCTAAAAGTGGAAGATGGTTAGGAGGTCAAACCCCTTTGGGGTATGAAAGTAGAAAGTTATCCTATTTGGATGATGAATTTAGAGAAAAAGCTATGTATACATTATCACCCATAAAAAAGGAATTAGATGTAGTAAAAATTATTTATGATAAATATCTACAGTATAAATCTATTAGCCAAGTTTTTATTTTCATCTTTAAAAAGAATATTAAAACAAAAAACGGCGCTGACTTTAATAAGAAAAGGATTCAACTTATATTAAGAAATCCCCTTTACGTTAGAGCAAATGAAGCTGTTATGAATCACCTTCAGCTTATTGGCATGAATGTAATGGGAAAAGCTAATGATAAACAAGGTATTATAACTTATAATAAGAGTAAAGGTGCTAGGATTAAACGAGATATAACTGAATGGATAGCTGCTATTTCTAAACACGAAGGAATTATTGATGCTTTCAATTGGCTTAAGGTTCAACAAATATTAGATGATAATAAAAACAAGGCACCACGGCTCGGAACCTCTGCAGCAGCATTACTTACCGGAATTTTAAAATGTTCTAAATGTGGTAAAAGTATGATTGTTAAACATGGTCATATTAGTGCAACAACTAATAAAAAAATTCAGTATTATGTTTGTAGTACTAAAGATTATTCAAAAGGCGCGCGATGTAATAATCCTAATGTTCGCGTAGATGAACTCGAAAAGGTAGTTATAGATAATTTAAAAAATATCACAATTTCAAGAAATATTTTATTAGAGGAGTTAAATAAAATAAAATCCGAACTATCAAAAACTAATTTGGTACAATCTGAAATAGAGAGTTTATCATCACAAATAAATATAAAACAAGATCAAATAGATATTCTAGTAAATCAATTATCTTTGGACAATGAAATATCCAAATATATAAGGCCTCAAATTTACAAATTAGGAATTGAATTAGAAAAATTAAGTGTTAAATATAAAGACTTAGCCTCTACTGCTTATAAATTTAAAAATAACAATCCGATTGTAGATAAATTTTTAAATTCATCAAATAGCTTTTCATCAATAATGGATATCTTAGATTTTAATAACAAACGTTTATTAATTAATAATGTTGTAAGCTCAATATACTGGGATGGCGCTAGAGGCATTGTAAAAATTAAAACACTAAACTGATTATCGCAGTTTAGTGTGGCAAGGACAAAATTCACTTCCTACATCAATGCAATCGTAGGGTTCATAACTCATCATTCTAACCTCCTAAAGTACTATACTATTAAAATATTTGAAATTGTGGAATTTGTTACAAGTTAAATTTAATATTTATAATTAATCATTCCCACATATTCAAACAATCAAATTATATAAATCATTATTATTAATGAATCACCTTGAAAAATAACTAGAAATTGTATTTGTGTACTGTTAAAGTTTTCTAACAAATAAGAGAGAGACTTATATTCTCTCTTATTTGTTAGGTATAATTAAATCTTTAATTTTATCAAATTCTTGTATAATCTTATTTTTCTTTTTTATAGAATTTTTAGCCACTAAGGCTTCTGTAAATAAGAGTTTATTATTTGCATATACATCTATCCTACCAATCTCTTCCCCTTCATGTATTGGGGCATAAATCTCATTTAGTGGCTTTCTAATTTTGACTTCTATTTTTTGATTGTTTTTTACTGGAATTATAATATCTCTTTTACTTACTATTTCAACATTACCCACTCCGTCTTTTACGCTAAGATGTTCTAAAATGTCATTTTTACCGATTATTTTTTTGTATTCATAATTTTTTTCAACATACTTATTTATTTTTTCAGTTTCCTTCCATCTTGGTGTACAATTTAGTGTAATTATAATAACATCTCTATTTTGAATTTTAACAGAAGTTACTAAACATTTACCTGCCTTTCCAGTAGATCCTGTTTTTACTCCTGTTGAATTTGGTAAAAGATATAAAATTTTATTTATATTGTGGTAACTTCTAGTAAAGTTATTCTGTTTACCATCCACATCTTTAGATCCGACTATATCATTAAAAAATTTAATTTCTTTTGCCTTTGCAGTAACTAAGGCTAAATCATACGCTGTAGAATAGTGATTTGCACTGTCTAACCCGTGAGGAGACTCAAAGTTGCTATTCAATAATCCAATTTCTAAGGCATACTCATTCATAAGCTTTGAAAACTCATCAACACTTCCACTAATTCCTTCAGCAATTGCAATTGCGGCGTCATTTCCAGATCTCAACAAGAGTCCATACAACAATTCTTTTAAGGTTACTTCCTCGCCTTTTTTTAATCCTATTTCTGAACCGCGTATAGATGCTGCTTTCTCTGATACAATTATTTTCTTGTTTAAATCTCCACATTTTATTGCTACAAGTGCCGTTAGTATTTTTGTAGTACTTGCAATTTCAATTGGTGTATATGCATTTTTTTCATATAAAACAATTTTCGAATCAGCATCTATTGCTATAGCACTTATAGCATTAACATATAAATCCTCTGCAAAAACATTTTCAACAAATGACGAAAATAGAAAAAACAAACTTAAACATAATGATAAATATACTTTAAAATTTTTTCTCATTATTTCACCTCTCTTAAATTTGAGTATTATATACACAAGTTGATATTTTTATAAATTATTGGGCATAATACCAGTTATTATATAGATTGGGAGGTTGAGATGTTTAAATATATAATAATATTTCTTTTAACTCTAATAATTATATTATTTCCAATCCATTTAAAAATAACCCTTAAATACTCAAACAAAATTTTGGGAATTTACATATATAATAAGAAATTAAAGGTTAAAAAAGTTTCAAAAAATGGTAATAAAAATGATTTAAAATGTAGCCCAAAAGAAAATTTCTTTAAGTCCTTAATTTTAAGCGATATAAAATTAATTACCTATAAAATTAAGAAATTAAAATTCAAACCAACATTAACTTTAAATACTAAACTAGAATATGGATTTGATGATGCTGCATTGGTTGCTATTTTATTTGGCTTAATTCATTCAACTTATAGTTTTTTGCATTTAATATTAACAGATTTTGTAAAAGTTAAAAATATTAATCTTAAAGTTAACCCTCATTTTAAAAAAAATGATTTTGTTATGGAAATTTCGAGTATAATTTACGTCAATTTAGCAAAAATTACTTATATAGCATTTATTATGTTAATTTGCCTTATAACCATAAAACATAACAAAATGAATATAAAAAAATATAAGGGAGGAAATATACATGGATAATCATCCAATTGAAAATTTGATGAGGAGCACGATGGAAAGCATAAAAGATATGATAGATGTTAATACAATTGTAGGAGAACCTATCCAATCATTAGATGGGACTACAATTATCCCTATTTCAAGAGTATGTTTTGGTTTTGCATCTGGAGGTAGTGAATTCAATAGTGTTACGTCTTCTGACTCAAGTAATAACTATCCTTTTGGTGGTGGTTCTGGAGCTGGAGTCACTGTTAAGCCCGTTGCATTTTTAGTTGTTAAAAACGATTCAGTAAGACTATTGCCTGTAGATCAGCAAAATACATATGATAAAATCGTTGATACTGTACCACAGGTTATCGATATTATTAAGGGTATGTTTAAAGATAGTTGTGATAAGAATACAGAATGCGAAGATAGCGATAAGTATGCTAAATAACTTCTCTTAATTGTTCAAATTATATATTAAAAATATTAACCCCACCATCATAAGAATTTTCCACTGGAAATTTTATTATAGTGGGGTTAATAAGTGTTAATAAGTGTATACATCAGTTGCCTTCAAAAAATATCTACTCAGTTTGATTGCTATCAATATTTTGTTGTACTTTTTCTTTGCTAAGCTCCTCTAAAGAAGGCATTTCATTTAGACTCTGAAAATCAAAATGTTTAAGAAATTCATCCGTGGTTGCATAAATAATTGGTCTTCCCGGAACATTTTTTCGTCCAGTTTCTTTAATTAATTTTTTATCTGACAATGTATAAATTGCTCTATCGCTCTTAACTCCTCTTATCTCCTCGATTTCCACTCTGGTTATGGGTTGCTTGTACGCAATTATTGCTAAAGTTTCAATAGACGCTTGAGATAAAGATTGTCTAATACTTGTCTTTAATAGCTTTTGTACATATTCACTATTACAAGATTTTGTAACAAATTGGTATTCATCATTAGTTACTATAATTTTAATACCTCTTTGCTCTTCTTCATATTTTGCTCTTAATTCATTTGTTAATTCTCTTGTGAAACCAATGCTACATTCTAATATATTTGCTATTTCAGTTAGCTTTAATGATTCACCAGCAACAAACAACAGGGATTCTATAATAGAAAAATATATATTTTTAGTAGAAACCTCTTCAATCTCTAATTGTTTAGCGTTAAATTCATTCATATTAATTTACCCTTTCTAAATATATATCTTTAAAATTGCTTTCTTGAATTACTATCACACTTCTAATCTTTATAAGCTCAAGTAATGCTAGAAACGTAACAATAATTTCTAATTTTGATGAATATCCATATATTAACTTTGTAAAATGGATTTTTCCAAGAGATTCAAGCTCTCTTTTTAATTCTTCCATTTTATCTTCTATTTTATATTCATCTAATAGGATTTTTTTATTTATAATATTATCAGTATTCATTTTATTCATATATACTTGCATTAAATTAATGTATGAATTGTACAAATCAAGCATTGTAATATTTTTCAAAAAATCCATTTCCTTTATGTTCTCATTATCCTCTTCAATTATTTCAGGTTTTTTACTAATCATTATACCTGTACCCTGTTCCAACATCTTTAAATTTTCAGCTATAGTTTTATATTTTCTATATTCTATCAATTTATTTAGCAATTCCTTTTCTACATCAATTTCTTCTTCGCTATGCTCCTCCTTATTTTTAGGCAACAAATATTTGGATTTAATTTCAATTAAAGTTGCGGCTATAACTATGAATTCTGATGTCACCTCTAAATCCATTTCCTTCATACTTTTAAGACACCCCAAATACTGATTTGTGATTTCAACAATATTGATATCATATATGTTCATCTCATTTTTCTTAATAAGATGTAATAACAAGTCAAATGGGCCTTCAAAATTAGTTACCTTTATACTTAATGGCATGTACACTCTCTCCTAAATAAATAATTATAAAGAAATATAAGATTTATTATGATTTCTTTATGTCAAGTCTATTCTAAGTATAATGCATCTTTGGAAAAATAACTAGTAAATTCACTAGCATGTTTTGCTTCATATTACGCTTTTCAAGTCCATTTATATTCGTAATATTCCCAATTAAGTCTGACATTTTAAATCCTAAAGTATAATATTTTATAAAAACTTAGCTTCTAAGCAAAAAATTTATTGCCCAGAAGCTATATTTTTATATTTACATAAATCTATAACACTACATAAAGTTTTGTTAAATCGCCTTATCAAATAAGTCTGTAAAGTTATTTTTAATATTATCCCACACTCTAGATTTTTTTATATCCCTATCACTGTAAATAACAATTTTACCACTTAACTTATTATCAACATATATTTCACAATCTCCAATTGCGACATCCTTTTTATACTCTTTCAAACCTTCCTTCATAACAAATTTTTTAGTGATTTTATTTTTATTACCTTTTTCGAGGGTTATAAGAAAATCTTTATGTGCTTTAGCTATTAGGAACTTATCCCCTTTTTTATTTAAAATTACTTTTTCTAATTCTTGATCTTTTGCTATTACTTTTTTCGTCTCAAATTTTGTAAATCCGTAATTCATTAACATGCTAGCATCTCTATTTCTTTTTGTGTAAGTTGGCGCACCCATAATTATCGCAAGCATCCTTACATTGCTTCGTGTTGCAGTCGCAGACATACAATACATTGCCTCATTTGTAAATCCAGTCTTGAGTCCATCACATCCAGCAAAGAATCTGACAAGCTTATTATGATTTACAAGACCTATAGGTGCCTTTCTGCCCTCAGAAATAGTTTCCATGTAGGTTCCTGAATATTTTAATATTTTAGGATGTTTTAATAGGGCTCTAGACATAATTGAAATATCATAGGCAGTTGTAAAATGCCCTACTGCACTTAGACCAGTGCAGTTTTTGAAAGCAGTATCTTTCATATTAAGACTTTTTGCTCTTTCATTCATCATATTTACAAAAGCATCTTCACTGCCACCTAGATACTCTGCCATTGCCACTGCTGCATCATTTCCTGATGCAATGGCAATACCCTTTAAAATTTCTTCCACGGTTCTAATTTCACCAGTTTCAAGTATCATACTACTTCCACCCATTTTTTTCGAGTTTTCACTTACGGTTATTTTATCTTGTAATTTAATTTTACCAGAATCTATGGCCTCCATAGCTAATAACATAGTCATTATTTTAGTTACTGATGCTGGTGCAAATCTCTCATGAGAATTTTTTTCATATATTATTTTGCCAGTGGATGGTTCCATTAGTAGTGCTGACTTTGCTTCTACTGCAATTCCTTTATCATCCTTATTTTCTCCTTCTGCCTTAGCTGGCAGACAGAAAAACTGTGTTGTAAAAATCAACGTTAAAATTAAACATAATACATTTCTAAAGTTCCTTTTCATATGTATCCTCCTCTTATTACTTTGCGCTAGACAAAAATGTCTGCGTTGTTTAAAATTCATAACATTATTTTTACCAATTTGCATTAATATTATCACTATTTATTTATAATAAAATAAAAAATTTATTATAGTTGTAAACAAAAATAAAACCCGCCTTCATAATTAGTGAAAGCGGGTTTTTCCATACTCTATTTATAATTCTACATTGTAATTAAATCGTTCATCTTATGCTCTAGGATGAGCATTTTTATAAATTTCAGCTATTTTACTCTTTTTAACTATAGTTGAATAAATTTGAGTTGTAGACATACTATTATGACCTAATAGTTCTTGAACTGAAGCTATACCAGCGCCATTTTGCAATAAATGCACAGCAAATGAGTGTCTTATTGTATAAGAATTTATCGCTTTTTTAATATTAGTCTTTTTAGCATACTCTTTAATAATTTTCCAATAGCCTTGCCTTGTCATTTTATCACCTTTTATATTTAAAAAGAGTAAACTTAAATTATTTAAGTTCATAATAGATCTTGTCTTTAAATACTGCGATAGACATCTAACCGCCTGGGTACCAATAGGAATTATTCTTTCATTTTTCTTACCATTATTGCACCTTATGTATAGCAATTCTAAATTAATATCATAAGTTGTTAAACTTAAAAGTTCTGAAACCTTTATACCTGTAGCATACATTAATTCTAGCATTGCTTTATCTCTACATCCTTTAATCGTTGACTCTTCCGGTTGATTTAATAATTCATCTATCTCCTCGATAGATAGAATTTGAGGTATATTTCGTTTAATTTTTGCAATTGAAAAATATGCTGTTGGGTCTTGCTCTGCAAAATCGTTTTTAATAAGATATTTATAGTAATTTCTAATGGAAACTATACTTCTTGCTATGGAACTATTTGCACGACCTTCTTTTCTAAGATACTCAGAGTATGCCATTATAGTTATGCAATCAACCGTTTTTACACTTTCATTTTTATATTCCATAAATCCAATGAAACGTTTAACATCTCTAGTGTAAGCTTCAATAGTATTTCTTGTTAGTTTATTGTTTTTCAAATTATCGCTATAGATTTTTAATAAATCATTCATAATGTATCTCCCATATTATAGAGAATATTAATATATACATACATTATACTCTAAAGAATAAATAAAATGTAAGAATATAATTATAAATTAATTTATAATTATTATCAACTAATTTGTAAACTACAACACTATTTTTGTATATTTTTGTATTATTGATTAAATTTTGAAGCAAGTAATCCACAGCTTTAGGCAAGCAAATTCCAATTACTAGTAAAATAATAAAACATTTTATTGTTAACATTACAAAGTGCAATACATCCTTATGCTTCATTTGCTTACAGTTCCCAAATTATTAATAAGATTTTTAACAAAATGCGGTGCAATATAAGATTCTATAATTATCCCTATAAACAAGAAAACTATAATTACAATGAATATTACGCTATAGTATATTATTCTACTAGATAAACTACTTGTCCATTGTTTATTAAACTTACTCTTAAGTAGCATTATAGAAAATTCCATTGATACTACAGATGCAAAAATAATGCATGGAATATAAATTAAATTCTGAGGTAGCACCCCTAGTATTGCTATACCAATGCCATTCTTTCCTAGGCCGCTAATCATAAAGCTAAAGGTAAATCCAACTGTAAATCCTTTCAATAAATCAATAATTATAATTATTGGTATCCCGACAATAGTTAAACCTAAAAACCAAAGAAAAATAATCACAGGCAGATTATTTTTAATCGATTGTAAAAATATTAATTTATAACTAATCCCACTTGTATTTGAAGGATCAATAAAATTCATCAAGTAATTTACTAAATCATTTCGTTCAAAATCACCCATGTACTTCACACTGTAGATTCCTAAAATTATACCTGTAAATACGCAAAGAATACTTATAATATATAGCCAAAAATTTTCTTGTATATGTTTGTTTATATTCCCCATTAAAGTATTAGATGACATAATTTTCCCCCTTTTGTTGATCATTCTGCTTATTTTTTAGCTATTCATAATATATTGTTAAAATTCACTTACGTTATATGTATGCTAAAATTCTAATTATATGAATTAAATTATCACCTGCCGTGCTGCAATATTATAACTTAATTCATATTTATGATAACAAAGATGGTTATATGCATATTTAATTTACTTTGCTACATAAGTGAATATTTTTTTGCCATGTCCCAGAAATCGCTAGCATTAAAATTTATAATTATAAACATACTATAAGATAAAAGGCAGGTGTTATTAAATTGAAAACTTATAGAAGATACTTATGCGTGTGTGCCTTGGCCTTATCTATTAATACTTTCGATAATAATTTAGCATTCGCTATTAAAAATGACAGAATATCTTCGAATAACAAAGCGGATAAATTTAAATATGAATTACTATTTCGTATTCCATACACTAAAAATTTTCAAGGATTAACATTTTTTGATGGACATTTTTATTGTGGCTTTGATTTAGGAGATGGAAACGGGAAAATAATTAAATATGATATGTCGGGAAAGAAAATTTGTGAAACAACATCTATGTCTGTAGGCCATTGTGCTGAACTTGGATATAGAACCAAAACAAACAAAATTTATATTGCTAATGGTGGAGGAACTAATTTAACTCATATTTATGTTATTGATTATACTACAAGTGCAATATTAAGTAATTTAAGCTATGAACGTTTGGGAACATCAGCCTTACTTGCTATAGATAATGTCCATGATTATTTAATACTCCACACCATTTCAAGTGGAGCCGATATTGGTAATCCAACTTTTACTATTATAAATTTAGCCAACATGAATGTAATAAAAACTTTTAATATTGCTACGCAAGGTATTCCACAAGGCTTAGAAACAGATGGCAAATACATTTATTTATATACGAATAATAAGATTACAATATTAAATTATGAAGGCATAATAATTGCTACTTATCATTTTAATAACCCAGGAGAAAGTGAGGGTTTAACTTTTGCTTTAGAATATGGAAAGTCCTATTTAGCTATGGGATACGCTTCTCCAAATAGAATTTATATAATAAGAAGTATGATTTTAAAAAAATAAGCTCATATCTCTATATCGAAATTTCCTATGAAACAATATTGGCTAATTTAATACATTTATAAGTAATAATTATTTCCATAAAAAATAGACTTATTCATTTACTTAATAAATGAATAAATCTATTAGTTTTTGTTTTATAACTCAATATTAATTAAATACTTAACTTCGATAAAAACTAAACCGATCTGGATCCGTTGTTATATAAGGCTAAGAAACCCTGTTTTGTAATCTTAACTTATCGGCTACCATAGCTATAAATTCACTATTGGTTGGTTTCCCTTTAGCATTATGTATGGTATAACCAAATATTTTATTTATTGTTTCAACTTGACCACGTCCCCATGCTACTTCTATAGCATGCCTTATTGCTCTTTCTACCCTACTAGCAGTTGTGTTGAATTTTTTAGCAATAGATGGATATAATTCCTTTGTTACTGCGGATAGAAGTTCAATATCATTAACTACCATAGTGATTGCTTCTCTTAAATACATGTATCCCTTAATATGAGCTGGAACACCAATTTCATGAATTATATTTGTAATTTCAGCTTCTAAATCCATTGGTTCATTATGATTACTTTTTCTAGTTTCAGATGTATCAATAAAAGATATTGATTTTTTGCTGTTATCACTAGAAATTGTATTATTAAACATTTGTCTTATTCTTTTTGTAAAAACTTCCATATCAAATGGTTTTACTACATAATAATCTGCTCCCAATGCAATAGCTCTTTGTGTAATTTTATCTTGCCCAACTGCAGATAATACTATTATTTTTGGAATTGGTTCAAGATCCATACTACCCAATCTCTCTAATACTCCAAGACCATCTAAATGTGGCATTATTATATCTAATACTACCAAATCAGGCTTTCTCTCTTTTATTAGCTTAAGAGCTTCTATTCCATCTTTTGCAATACCTGTAACCATAATATCTCTTTGGCTTAATAAATAATCATTTAATATATTGCAAAATTCTTTATTATCATCTGCAATAAGCACACTAATTCTAGCTTCTTCCATATTATAACTCCCCTTTATAAATAAATTCCCATATCTTAACAAATATTAATTCGACAAAAGAATTACAATTCCTTCTTATATTAAGAAAATTTACAAATAAATAATTATTTATCATTATTTATCATTTTTTATAAAATAAAGGATAGCATCCGCTATCCTTTATTGCTTAATATCTATTTTAACCCCTTTTTTTAAATAATGCTAGTTAATTTGATAAAATACCTGCATCTTTCAACATCCATTCTATATATATTCCATATCCTAAATCAGGTTTATTAATTAAAACATGGGTTACCGCACCAATAATCTTATCATTTTGAATTATTGGACTACCACTCATACCTTGCACTATGCCACCAGTTTTTTCTAGAAGCCTTGGATCTGTAATTTTAATAACCATACTTTTCGATCCAGATTTATTTTGAGGTAATAATTTCTGAATTTCTATTTGGAACAATTGTGGTTCGCTACCGTTTATAGTGGTTAAAATTTGAGCCTTTCCTTCTTTAATTTCATTCCTTAGTCCTATTTTCATAGGTTTATTAAATTTATTATTTATAAGGCTTTTAGTTCCTTCTCCAAATATACCACATTCAGTATTTTTAGTTATTTGACCTTTTATTTTACCTTCATCTATGAAAAGTCCTCTTAACTCTCCTGGAGTTCCTCTTGTTCCTTTTTTTACTGATACAATATTAGATGATATAATTACGCCATTATTAACACTTAATATTGTTCCGGCATCAGCATCTGTAATTGGATGACCTAACGCAGCAAATTTTTTAGTTTTATCATCATATAAAGTTAAAGTTCCTACACCAGCAGTTGAGTCTCGTACCCATAAACCAATTTTTTGTTTTCCATCTTCTGAATCAATAGTTGGTTTAATCTTAACTTGAAAATATGTCAAATCATTTTTACGTTGTAATTTAAGAGTGAGTTCCGAATTTTTTTCTTTATTTATAAACCTTATTACATCTTCTGCATGATTTATTTCAACATCATTTATACTTATTATACTATCACCTATTTGTACACCTGCATTTGCGGCAGGACTTGGTGTTTTGCCATTCACACCTTGTATATCAGATAAAGCTACTACTAAAACACCTTTAGTATTCAGTTTAACCCCAATTGGTTGTCCTCCTGGATAAACCATTATATCTGATTTGTCTTTTATAAATGTTGATTCAACTTCTAAGCTACCTTCTAAATTAACTTTTTTCTTAATTTTCTTTTTATTATTTATATCTGGTTTATTAAGAATAATGTCCTTATCGTCTTTTATTTTTACAAGTTTGTTAGAATATAATGTTTCCATTGGTCTATCATATGCTGCAACAATTTTATTTTGGACTTTAAGATACGCACTTAAAGCAATTATTACTACTAAAGGTGTCATAATCCAACATATTATATTTAACCTTTTCTTCATAAGCTTTACCTCCTTTTCTCTTATATTTATAACTTTAAGTTACCCGCGAATTCTCCATATTATGCTATAACATTAATTCAAAAATAGTCAAAGACATAGATTCAAAACTAATTTATACTAAATTAAAAAAATTACCCTATATTTCAATTATTTTTACATTTTTTAAATTATACAAACTAAGATTATTTATACTTAATTTAAAAAAACGAAAAAAATAAAGCCATAAAATTATGACTTTACTTTTCCCTATTAACTTATTTTTATAACTATGCTAACCTAAAAAGCAAAATTAATGTTTTTTTTGTTTCTTTGCCATATTTATCATTTCTTTAGAATTTTCCAATGTTAATTTAGTAACCTGTGTACCACCAATCATTCTAGCTATCTCTTGTTGCTTTTCTTCATCATTCATTTTCATAACATCGGTATAAGTTTTATTTTTTAAAACATTTTTAGATATTAAATAATTTGTATCTGCCATACTAGCTATTTGGGGCAAATGTGTTACACAAAGGATTTGATGGTTTAATGATATTGAATACATCTTTTCTGCAACACATTGCGCAATTCTACCACTAATACCAGTGTCTATTTCATCAAATATAACAGTAGGTATTTCATCCTTATTAACGAATACAGTTTTGAGTGCAAGCATTATACGTGATAACTCTCCACCTGACACAATATTTTCTAATGGATTTAGAGGTTCTCCAGGATTAGTAGATATACAAAATTGAACTTTATCACAGCCATTTTCATAAAATTCATTCACGAGTTTTACTTCTATGTAGAACTCACTTTTTTCAAGGCCAATATAATTTAATTCATTTTTTATTTTACCTTGGAGTTTTTTTGCTGTATCAGATCTAATTTCATGAATCTGCTCAGCTATAATTTTCATTTCACGCTCAAGAGCTATTTTTTCTTTTTTAAGAACAATGATTATATCACTACTATTAATTAATTCTTCATATTCAACCTGAATTTTTTCTTTATACTCATAAATTTCCTCAATGGTAGGTGCATACTTCTTCTTACAAGTGTTAATCAGGCTTATTCGACTATTCATATACTCTAATTCTTTTTCATCATAATAAATTGTCTCTTTTAAGTTTCTTAAATCTGTAATATTTTCCTCTATATTAAAGTAGCTTTCTTCTATAGAGTCTGCAATTAATTTTATTTTTTCCATGTGCTTTTCTATACTTCTTAATTCCCTAATAGCCATAGCTAAATTATAAAAAACCGAAGTATTTTCTTCATCACTGGTATCTAATAATGCATAACTTTTTGATAAATGTTTTTCCAAATTTTCTGCATTGCTAATGATTGCATATTTTTCTAAAAGATCCTGATCTTCACCAATTTTGAGATTGGCGCTTTTAATTTCTTCTAACTGGTAATTCAAGAAATCGATTCTTTTTTCACGCTGACCTTCATTTCCTTCAAGTTTATTAATTCTATTTTTTATTGTAGTCATTCTTACATATTTCTCATTATACCCAACAAGAATCTTATTAATTTTATCAGTTCCAAAGGAATCCACATAAAATATATGATTGACTTTATCTAATAAGTTATGATTATCATGTTGACCATGAATATCCAATAAATTTTTACTAATATATTTAACCTTTGAAAGTAGCAATGATTTACCATTAACTTTAGCAATACTTTTTCCAGATTGAAAAGTTTCGCGACTTATAAATACCATGTCCTCATAATCAATATCCATCTCATCTAAAGCATTTTTGTTATTTTTAGTATCAATGCTAAATATTGCCTCAACATAAGTTTTATTTTCACCTGTCCTGATTAAGTTCTTATTGAATTTACCACCTAATACATAATTTATAGCATCAATTAAAATTGATTTTCCTGCTCCTGTTTCACCAGAAAGGACATTAAATCCTTTTTCAAAATTAATACTTAACTTTTCAATTAGGGCAAAATTCATAATATTTAATTGTAGGAGCATACTACCTCCTCCTATTCACTAATCATTTTTTTAATTTTCTGGATTATCTCTTTTGTCTCTTCTTCTTTTCTAACTAAAATAAATATAGTATTATCTCCAGCTATAGTTCCTACAATACCATTGAATTTTAAAGAATCTAAAGCTTCAGCAGCAGCAGCTCCAGCTCCAGATATAGTTTTTAATACTATAAAATTATCTACATGGTCTACATAAAGAACTGTTTGAGAAAAAATATTAACCAATTTATTTGATAAAAAGGTATCCGCCGGAGAACTAGTTGCATACTTGTGACTTCCATGTGCATTCATAACCTTAATTAATTTCAATTCCTTTATGTCTCTCGATACAGTTGCTTGAGTAATATCAAATCCATTGTTTTTTAGTTCTTCTGCTAACTGCTCCTGAGTTTCAATCTCATTAGCTTGAATAATTTCAATTACTTTTGCATGACGTGAAATCTTCATTTTTTTCTCCCTCGCAATCCATTGTTCTAGAAATTATTTTTTTTCTCAAAATTTTAAAATAGTTATAATCATTAAATTTAACCAATCTACACTTCTTATTTGAAACACTTACTAATATTTTCTCATAGTTATTTAGCTTTATTGCCCGTTGTCCATCTAATGTCAAAAATATGCTTTCATGCTCACTTTTTATACTTATAGATATTTCACTTTTACAGTCCAACACTATAGTTCTCATATATAAGGATAATGGACAAATAGGAGTTACAGCTATAACATCTAAGTTAGGATAAATTATAGGCCCTCCTGCAGATAATGAATATGCTGTAGACCCTGTTGGCGTAGATATTATAAGTCCATCCCCTGTAAACTCAATGTAAAACTTATTGTCTATGTGTAATTCATATTTAACAACTCTCGCTAGTGTTCCCTTTGATACAATTATATCATTTAAAGCAGTATATTCTTCAGTTTTATCTCGATATGGCAAAGTGCAATTAAGCATCATTCTATCTTCTACATAATAATCATCTTCACTAAATCTTTTCATGGCATTTTCAAACTCTAGCAACTCCACACTGGAAAGGAATCCCAAATTACCTATATTCACACCTAAAATTGGGATATTAGAATTGTTTAAATTTCGCGATGTTCTTAAAATAGTTCCATCTCCACCTAAAGCAATAATAATATCTAAATCGTTATATTTTATATTTTCAAGGCCAATGGAATCTTTAAATATAAATATGTTAGTATCATCTATATACTTACTAATAATATTTTTTACATACTTACTTATTTCCCCATCTTCATCCTTAGTTGTATTTATATTAATACCAATTTTTTTCATATTCCCTCCTTGCCGCCTTCTATATCATATATCAACTATTATTTTTATCCTCGCTTACCCTATTTAAATCTTTATGAGCTTCACTAACTATGTGAGTTATATTATCTTCAATATAACTCACATAGTTCTCTTTAGATTTTGTAAAATAAATTAAATATTCAATATTCCCATTAGGTCCTTTTGTTGATGAGTAATTAACATTAATAACCTTTACCTCTAGACATCTCAGAAAGTTTAAAACTCTAACTATTACCTTTACATGTTCACTAGGTTTTTTAACCACACCTTTTTTATTTACGATGCCTACACCTACTTCAAATTGTGGTTTTAATAGTGCTACAACGCTACCATCATTTTTTAATAGGTTAAGTAAATTGGGAATAACTTTTTCTAGGGATATAAATGATACATCAATACTTGCAAAATCGGCAAGTTCTCCTATACTATCTGCACTTAAATATCTTATGTTTGTATTTTCCATGGATACTACCCGTACGTTGCCTCTCAATTTATCATCTAACTGATTTGTTCCAACATCTATAGAGTATACCTTGCATGCTCCATGTTGAAGCATGCAATCTGTAAACCCGCCTGTAGATGCACCTATATCTAGGCAAACTTTAGCTTTAAGTTCAATATCAAAAGAATTTATAGCCTTTTGAAGCTTTAATCCACCCCTGCTTACATAAGGAATATCTTCTCCTATGAATTCAATACTAGATGATATATCTACTTTTTTTCCGCATTTAGTAGTCATAATACCATCCACGAATATATTTCCGGAAATTATATTTTCCTTTGCTCTTTCTCTTGAAAATAAAACTCCCCTTTTAACTACAAGAACATCTAATCTTTGTTTATCTTCTAACATAAAAAACTCCTTAAGACTCCACTAAAGTGCATTATTTAAACTAACTCTAAAATACTTTCAAAAATTCCATCTACATCTAGTTTATGTAATTTATACAGTATGTCAACTGTTCCGTGAGGAATAAACTCATCTTTAAATCCTAAATTAATGACCCTTGTTTTTGTCGTAAGTGAATTCACATATTCTAGCACTAAAGAACCTAATCCCCCATGCACAAGATTATCCTCTATAGTTACTAAAGAATATTTTTTATTCACTAGCTCTAAAAGTAGCTCTTTATCAATAGGTTTAATAAAACACGCATTAATTACAGTAGCTTCTATTCCTATATTGTTTAATTTTTCTCTAACCAAAATAGCATTTTGAACCATTTTGCCTGTAGCTATAAAGGCTATTTTCCCTCCGCCTAAAAGGGTTTCCCATTTCCCCCTCTTAAAGTTTTCAATAGGAGACATTTTAACATTGCGATTATCCCCACCCCTTGGGTATCTTATAGCAATTGGGTAATCTTGTTTAACTGCAAAAGTGAGCATTGACTTCAATTCACTTATACATTTTGGAGCCATAATTGTCATATTGGGAATATGAGATAAATATGATAAATCAAATACTCCTTGATGTGTTTCTCCATCGGCTCCAACAATGCCTGCTCTATCTATAGCAAAAATAACAGGTAACTTTTGAATGCATACATCATGTACAATTTGGTCATAAGCTCTCTGAAGAAAAGTTGAGTAAACCGCAAAAATAGGTTTTAAACCTTGCGATGCCATTCCTGCTGCCATAGTAACTGCATGTTGCTCCGCAATTCCTACATCAAAAAATCTATTAGGAAACTGTTTTGAAAACATTTCTAGCCCAGTACCCTCAGGCATGGCAGCTGTTATTGCCACTATATTTTTGTTCTCCTTTGCAAGGCTTACAATCTGCTCCCCAAATCCATCAGAGTAACTTTTCTTAGAACTACCACATAGCTCTCCAATTAAGGGGTTAAATGGACCTACGCTATGATATTTACGTGGCTGGTTTTCAGCAAATTTATAACCCTTTCCCTTTTTAGTTATAACATGAATAATCACTGGTCCGTCTATTTCTTTAGCTAGCTTCAATACCTTGCTTACTTCTTTAATATCATGTCCATCTATAGGTCCTAAATATTTAATACCCATATGCTCAAAGAGCATCCCTGGCACAATAACCTGCTTAATTCCATTTTTAATCTTTTGAATTGAACTAACCATACCGTCTCCTACGCTAGGAATTTTTCTAAGCGTAGAATTTATTTCTTTTTTTATTCTATTATAAGTTGGGTCAATTCTAAATTGGCTTAGGTACTTAGACATGCCTCCAACATTTTTAGAAATAGACATTTGATTATCATTAAGCACAATAATCATTTTAGTTTTCCTAAATCCTATATCATTTAATGCCTCAAAAGACATACCTCCTGTAAGTGCACCATCACCTATTACCGAAATAACGTTATAATCTTCCTTTTGTAAATCTCTAGCCCTTGCAATTCCCAGCCCTGCAGAAATAGAAGTACTACTATGTCCTGATTCAAATATATCATATTTGCTTTCTTCTTTTTTAGGAAAACCACTTAATCCACCAAAATTTCTAAGTGCATCAAATTTATCTTTTCTTCCTGTAAGAATTTTATGTACATAAGATTGGTGACCTACATCCCATATTAATTTGTCTTTATCCAAATTAAAAACATTGTATAAACTTAATGTTAATTCTACTACACCTAAATTAGAAGCTAAATGTCCTCCAGTTTTAGATACTTTTTCAATTAGAAAACTTCTAATTTCTCCTGCAAAAACATTCAACTCTTGTATAGACATTTTTTTCACTGAATTTATGTCATTAAAATCATCTAAAATTTTACCCATATCCATCTATCCTCTTTTATTAATTATGTTATCATACCCACATTTATGGGGATATTATATCATATAATAATATTTAATTCAAAAGCTGTTTCGACTTATTATACAATTTAATGACATTTAAGATGTAGTTAATTAATCAAAGAATATTAGTAAATTTTCAATATTCCCTTTTTAATAAAAATTCCGTCATTTCTTCTAAATACTTTGTATTCACCTTAAGATTTTTTAATATCTTAAAACACTCTTCGCTTAAATCATTACACTTTTCCTTACATTTTTTCAAACCATACATGGTTATAAAAGTAGTTTTATTATTACACTCGTCACTTTTTACATTTTTACCCAAAACACCAACATCCCCAATTACATCTAATATATCATCCTTAATTTGAAATGCCAAACCTAATTTATCACCATACTCTTCTAATTCACTTAACTCATCTTCACTGGCATTGCCTAAGATAGCACCACATATTATTGCTACTTTAATTAATTCTCCAGTTTTATTTCTATGCATATACAGAAGTTCTTCCTCTGATATTGCAATGCCTTCACTTAAAATATCACAGATTTGTCCAGCTATCATCCCCTGAGCTCCAGAAGCTTTTGCTATGAAGGCACTTGCCTTAATTTTATTTAAACTTCCATCTAAACATTGATTTAGCATTATTATCATAGCTTCATTTAATAATCCATCTCCTGCGAGTATTGCAATTGCCTCTCCATAAATTTTGTGATTTGTAGGCTTTCCTCTGCGCAAATCGTCGTTATCCATACTGGGCAGATCGTCATGAATAAGGGAATATGTATGAATCATTTCAAGGGCCGCTGCAAAAGGTAAAATATCTCTATAATCTTCCTTGTACATATTATATGTAAGAAGCATTAAAATCGGTCTGACTCTTTTTCCACCGACTTTTATACTATAAATCATCGATTCGAAATTTCTATTGTCAATTTCTGGTTTACTATCAAAATAATCATTTATCCAGTGTTCTACTACATCTTTTAGCAATTTTATATTCATTATATCCCTTCTTTTCATGATAGGTTGTAAAAATAATATAGTGTAATCTAATCTTTAACGACCTCCGCAAGAGTCATAAAATCCCTTTCACCTTCAGCTGTTAATATCTTTATTTTACCTTCTGTATCATTTAAAATTTTGTATAAACTGTTGCAGATTTTTATACCTTCTTCATAATTAATCATAGTTTGTTCTAACGTAACTTCATTCCCATTCATCAGGTCTACAATTTCTTGAAGACGAACCATCATATTTTCATAAGATTTTTTTTTCTTTGCCATTAGAACTCCTCCAAATTTCTTACATTAAATCTACCACTACCGTCCTTTAATGTAATTTTCACCTCTTTTATATTTTTCAAATCACTAATTTCACTAATAACTTCATTTTCATTGTTTTGAAGTACCGCATATCCCTTATTCAATACATTTAAGGGGTTATGAGCATGCAAAAGAGCATTGAACTTGGAAAGTTTCTGCTTTTCTAGTGAAATTTTCGCATTAAACTTGTAACTTAGATTTTCTTTTAAATTATCTATATGGATATATTGATTAACTATAAAATTTAAAGGATTATTTATTTTCAAAGTTTTATTTAATAAATTAACTTTATTATATTCTTTGTTAACCTTAAATTCCACAGACTTTAGCAACAGATCTCTAAGTGATTTAATTGCATTATTTAACTCTTTTAAATTTCTCACAGCAATTTCTGCCGCGGAGGATGGAGTCGGCGCCCTAAGGTCGCATGCGAAATCTGCTATAGTAAAATCCGTTTCGTGACCAATTCCAGTAATTATAGGTATTTTAGAATTATAGATAACGACTGCTAAATTTTCTTCATTGAATGCCCATAACTCCTCTATTGATCCTCCTCCTCTTGCAATAATGATTAAATCAACATTTTTTAATTCATTAAAATATTTTACACCTTGTGCAACATTCTCGCTAGCATTTACACCTTGAACAACCGTTGGGTATATAATCATGTTAACCTTTGTGTTACGTCTTGTGGCAACATTAATAATATCTTTAACTGCAGCACCTGTTGGGGATGTAATTACTCCTATTCTAGTAGGAAATAAAGGTATACTTTTCTTGTGTTCTTTATCAAATAATCCTTTTTTCTCTAATTTCTCTTTTAGATTTTGAAAAGCTAAATATAACTGCCCTTCTCCATCTGGCTCCATGGAGTCACAATAAAGCTGATATGA
The DNA here is from genome assembly GCF_055081035.1 of Clostridium sp. CM041. Lineage (NCBI taxonomy): Bacteria > Bacillati > Bacillota > Clostridia > Eubacteriales > Clostridiaceae > Clostridium > Clostridium sp. CM041. Next base: position 188,535 of record NZ_CM143648.1, on the reverse strand, counting down.
CCCCTCTTTTTCATAAACAGAAACCCTACCACTGATGATTACATTCATGCCATCTCTAGGTATAATTTTAAGTTTTAAAGCCTGTGACTTAAACATTACACAATTTATCTTTCCAAATTCATCTTTTAATGAAAAATATATGTGCCCGCTAGAATGCAATTTTACATTAGATAATTCTCCTTTAACATTAGAATTTTTCAATATGAAATCACTATCTATTACTTTCTTAATATATCCATTAAGAGCAGTTACTGTTAATACTTTAATAAACATTATCCCTCCATGCCATACAAGCATTTTTTATAAGCATTGTCGTAGTCATTAGTCCCGTTCCACCTGGTACTGGGGTAACATAACTTGCATGATTAATAACATCATCAAAAGATACATCCCCAGTTACTTTATTGTTCACCATTGTAGTCCCAACATCTATAACAACTGCTCCTTCTTTAATAAAATCACTTGTTACAAAACCTGGTTTACCTATTGCGGCAACTATTATATCTGCTGTTTTGCAAATTTCCTTTAAGTTTGTTGTTTTAGAATGACATATTGTTACTGTTGCATCTTCATTAAGTAGCAATTGCGCCCCTGGTTTTCCAACAATATTGCTTCTACCAATAACAACAGCATGTTTCCCTTTAATAACGCATCCAGTACTTTTAATCATTTCAATGACACCTAAAGCAGTGCAAGGTATAAAACTTTTCTCGCCCTTATAAAATCTGCCCATATTTACATCACTTAATCCATCAATATCCTTTTTATATGAAATTTTAGAAGTGATTTCCTTCTCATTAAACTTTTTCGGTAAAGGCAATTGAATGATTACACCATCCACAGTATTATCTTCATTCAATTTTTCAATAATATCTACAATTTCTTTTTGATCAACGTCTTTATCCAAGTGAATACAAGTATAAGATATACCTAGTTTATTGCAAAGGTTATTCTGACTTTTTACATATGACGTGCTGCCTCCATCGTCACCTACTAATACGGTTTTAATTGATGGCACCCTAAGTCCCTTACTAATACCGCCTTTTATAACTGATTTAATTTCATCTCTGTACTTTTCAACTATCACCTTTCCATTAACCTTAATTCCCATATTATCCTCTCCTTGTTATGTGTTTTTAAATACTAGTTATTATAATACAGTTCTAACACTCTTTAAAAATCCCTCTTTTATCAAAAAAAATAACTAGTCAAATATGCCCTAGTTATTTTATTGTTATTTAATTATCTAGCATTTTTTAAATCATCTTCGCTAAGATACCATTTATAAAAGCTGGGGAACTATCTTCCCCATATTTCTTCGCAAGTTCTATTGCCTCATTTACAGAAACCTTACCTGGTATTTCTTCCTCGAATAATATTTCATATGCACCTACTCTTAAAATAGCTAGATTCATTTTTGATAGTCTAGCCAACTTCCACTTAATTAAGTTCTTTTCAATATTTTCATCTATCTCCTTGCTATTTTCATGAATCCCAGCTAGCATCTTAGTAATATACGACATATCAATTTCATTTAAATCAACATCTGTGTTCTCTTTAAAATTTTCAATTATATACTCATAGTTTTCTTTATTTATTGACATTTCAAAAAGTAATTTCATTGCTATTTCTCTTGACTTTCTTCTATTCATTAGTAATCCTCCTAATTTTCTCATCTTAAACTATGCTTTTAATTAAAATAACAAGCATAGTAATAAACACCCTCTGATTACAGAGGGTGTTTATTACTATGCTTCTATTTCCTCTAGCTTTTCTGTTTTAGATAATACAACATTTTGTACATACACATTTACGGCTGTTACTGTAAGACCTGTCATAAGCTCTACAGATTTTTTCACATTTATTTGTGCTTTTTCAGTAACTTCCGGAATTTTAATACCATATTCAACTACAACGTGTAAATCAATTACTGCACTACTTTCTCCTACATTGACTTTAACGCCCTTAGATAAATTCTTCTTTCCGCTTAATATTTGAGTTATTCCACCAACGAGACTAGCACTCATACCAACGATTCCCTGTATTTCAGCAACAGCGAGTCCTGCTATTACACTAACCACATCCTCGGATATCTTAACAGTGCCCATTTCTGTTTCATTTAAAATTTTATCTTCCATATTAGTACCCCCTTATTTAGCTTAGGTAAAACATGAGAATGCTATATTTATTATATCAGAAAAATATAGCATTTACAATTATTATTGTTTGATTTTAACTTCAATTTTTTCTAATTTTGTTTTGTTCATTACAACATCATTAATGCTACGAAGTTCTTCCTCTGAAAGTTGTTTTTTATCACTTTTAACTAATATCTGTACCTTATCATCTACTATACTGCACATTGCTTCTTCAAACCCTAGAGCTTTTAGTGCAAGTTCTATGTCTGATTCATTCTGTGAAGCCATTGATATGTTTAGATATTGCTCAGACGCAGTTGCCTTTTGTGCTTTTGGAGTATTAGTATCATCAATTAAAGCTTTAATCGATTGAAGAGTACTTACATTTTCTTGATCTCTTGATAATTTTGCTTCTTCAAAATAGGATGAATTACTTTTAGTTTCCTTTAAAGATATTGCACTCTTCTCACTACTAAAATCACCATCATTTACATATAATGGTCCATTCACCTTTGCCGCAAGATACCCTGCAAACACAATAAGTACTACCAACGCAACAATTATACCAGACTGTTTTTTATTCATAATATTCCCCCCCATCTACCTTTCTTTGAAATTATATGCTACTTATTCATAGGATATACATTAACTTTGTTTTTAGGTAAATTAAATAAATCAATTACCGCCTGCCTAATTCTAAGTTCAGTAACTTTTTCATTTGATCCTTCTGCCACTACGCATACACCAGTAATAATAGGTTTGATTTTTTTTACAATTAATGGTGCATTTTCGTTCCCATTATTGGACATAACAACAGCACTTCCGTTATTTTCTTGAGTGATATTTCTTTTTCCACCTGTTGTATCATTTTCTTGTGTAAGACTTTTAGAATCATTAACATTTACTGCTGGAACACTCTCCTCTCCGCTCTCAAAATAGATCATAAGCTGTACCTTTCCAACTCCTTGAATTCCTTCAAGTGTTGATTTAAGTTTGCTTTCTAATTGTGCTTCATAATCATTTAACTGCAGTGCTTTATTTTCCTTAACAATTTTATCATTTTGTGCATCGCCTGCGACAGCTGAAGTTTGCTTTGGAGATTTAAAAAAACTACTTGCTAAAATTATTACAACTGCCACTAAAATCACTAATACCAAGTTTCCCAATAACTTGTCAGATTTTTTGATTTTATTGTTTTTATTGTTGCCTTGACCACTATTTAATAATTCTGTTTTAATATACTCAGTAAATTTGCTAAGCAAATTATCATTGTTCATAGAATCCCCCCTCCTTTCTTATTTTTATATCTGATTAACAATTATAGGTTTTATGAATTTAATTTATAAACAGTAATAGCATCACCAGATATCTTGAATTTACTACTTAGGAACTTCTTTATTTTATTTCCTTGTTCACCTTGCATAATATTTTTTTTAGATGCATTTACACTTTTTGTATTAATTTCTATGCTTTCTATTTTTTTAACACCTTTTTCCACAATTCCAACTTCAACCGAATTAATATTAAATGTTTGATTTTTACTATCGTAAACAATTTCTATATCAGCATTATACTTATTCTCTGGATATTCCTCTTCTAAGTTTATAATGCATTCATTCTCTAAATTTTTTTTAAAATTTTCTGTTGTATTAAGTATGTTAATATCTTTATACTTTTTAATACCCTTTTGGGGATTACTACCCTCCATGTAAGTTGTTGCTTTACTTGAATAAGAGTTAAAATCAAAGTCCTTATCAAAAATCTTCATTATGGGATTTATAATTACCACGATTAACATCAGTCCTAATACAAATTTAGCATATTTTTTCATGCTATTGTCTGGCAAAATCATCTCCACTGCAGTAATAAAAAATATAGCAATGGTAATGTTTGTTACCCAGACTTTTAATCCTTCTATCAAATTATCACCACCTCCTTTATGAATAAATTTATATAGGATAGTAACCACTTTCTAGATTATTAGATTATTAGCTTATTATGCCTTTGCCAGTTGAAGCTACTATTGCAACCATTATGAAAAACATTACACTTACTGATATTACACAGGACATTAAAAGAAGAATAGAATCACCTACTGAATTCATGCAATCTACTGTACGGCTGTCACTTATTGGTTCAATTAATGCAGCAGCTACTTTATATAAAAAAGCCATAATTAACAGTTTTATAATAGGGAATAAAACAATTACTATAATAATAACTAATCCTAACCCACTTATAGCATTTTTTAAAAGAAGTGAGTATCCGGCTACTGTTGAAATTGCATCAGATAAACATTTTCCAACTACAGGTATAAAATTATCTACTGCAAACTTTGCTGTTTTTATAGTAACTTGATCTATGGTTTTTGCTGCTATGCTTCTTAAAGTAATTACCGCAATAAATACTGTCATCACTATTCCTTGTGACCAAATAGCAATTTGCTTAAAAAGCTTTGTTAAATTATTTATCTTATAATCACTGGATATATTCTTAACAAATTGAAGTACGAAGCTCATAAATATTATAGGAATGATCATATCTACATAAATTCTAGAACTTAGAGTAGCAAAACCCATTATTATAGGGTCTAGTAAGGTCGCTTCTGCAAATCCTCCCACACTAGCTAGGAGCATCATTAGTACTGGCATAAGTGCCGCCATAAAATCTGTCATATTAAGAATAGTACTTTTAGCAAGTTCTGCTACTATATAAAAGCTTTTAGTTATCATCACGATCATTACACCGTAACACGCAAAATAAGCGATATTAGATAAACCCTCTTTATTAAAGGCACTTTGAAGATTATTAAGTAACGCACAAATAATCGCAATAATCATAAGACTACCTATTAACTCCATTGATGCAACTACCTCTTTAAATGTGAATCTAATAACGTAATTAGAGGTTTCTTTAAAACTAAAACCATTTTCACCAGTTTTTATAAATTGTTCTACAAAAGTTCGTGGGTCCATATCATTAAATATTTCATATTTTGTTTTTATGTTAGTAATATAATCATATAAATTGCTTATTTCTTTTTCTTCTTTTTCTCCTAGTTTACCTGGTTGTGTGGCTTGTACACTAATAGGCAAACATATTAAAAATAGTAAAATTATTATTATTTTTTTCATATTATACCTCTGTATTAAAATTAGTAATATTTTTTTCATACTATACCTCTACATTATTTTCAAAATAGATTGCATTACTGCCATCAAAATAGGAATTGCCAAAACTAAAATTAGTATTTTTCCAGAAAATTCCACTTTAGTTGCAATGCTATTCTCACCAGCATCCCTGCAAATTTCACTACAAAAGGAAGCTAAATAGGCAATGCCCAGTATTTTAAAAACTGTGTTTAAATACACAACATCAATATTGGCCTTATTTGCTAATGTTTGCAAAAAACCCATTATTATTGTAAGTTTGTTTATCATAAATAAAAAAATTAATATTCCGGCTGCAATGCTAACTTGAATAGCTAAATCATCCCTTCTACCTTTAAATATAAGTACGATAAATAATGCTGTGAAAGCAAATGCAACAATTTTAATTATTTCCATTATATCCTCCTAAAACTGAAACAAAGTTTTTACAGAATCAAATAGCTTGTTTACTAAATTTATCACCATTATAAGAAGTAGTATTACTCCTGCTAGATTTGCAACTACAGCAATGTCCTCCTTGCCGCCACTTTTTAAAACCTTATCAATAATAATGATCAGAATACCTGTTGCCCCTATTTTGAACAGCAAACTAACATCTAACACTTAAAAACCTCCTCCCTATATTAGTACTATTACCAGCATCGCTCCAAAAGAAAATCCTAAATATCTGTACATTTTTATATTTTTGTTCATAAATTCTTCTGATATTTTAATTTGTTTTTTTAAATTTGCTATAGTCAAAGAAAAAATATTATTTTGCCCTTCAATATCAGATTCCCCTAAGGTTTTTGTTAAATCTAAAATAACATTTATGTCATCAGAGTTTAAATATAATCTGTTTTTCATTAAGTTTACTGCACTATTCGTGGCCTCATATACATTCTCATATTCATTGTCAGATAGTAATTCACTGGTTTTATTAAAAAGTTCCCTTATAGGCTCTTTACTTTTATGTGCTATATTTTTAAAAGCATCCGGCAAAAGAGCATGTACATAAGTTATTTCATTTTGTAGTTGATAAACTGCCCTTTGAACTTCATTTAACTGAAAAACTCTATACTTTAATCTTTCACTGTATATAAATCCTGCCATAGTTGAAGCACATAATATTACAGCACATCCAATTATTTTAATCATATTATGACCTCCATATATCTTTACCCTTAGTAAAATCATAAATACACTCTATTGTTCCAATTCCTTTTTTATTACTAAGAACTATAGCTCTTGAAAACACGTAATTTTCCACAATCTCCTTAAACACTAATCTTTTATACAAATCCTCAATTCCAAAACCATGAATAGTTGTAATTAAACTAATTCCAGAATTTAATGCCATTAAAATACTCTCCATATCATTTTGGGTTCCAATTTCATCACAAACTATAACATCAGGTGACATGCTTCTAATTGCCATCATAATTCCTTGGCTCTTTGGACAATTATCTAACACATCCGAACGCACTCCCACGTCCATTTGCGGTATTCCTTTAAACGAACCAGCTATTTCTGATCGTTCATCAATTATAGAAACATTTTTACCGTTAAAGTTTCTGTTTTTATCCCCCTGTGATATTTGCCTCGAAATATCTCTAAGTAAAGTTGTTTTACCACATTTAGGAGGAGATATAATAATTGTATTGTGTACTGAATTATTATAAGTAATATAAGGCATTACTTTATCAGCACAACCGACAATTTCTTTACATGCTCTTATGTTTATAGATGAAATGTCTTTAATAGTTTTAATGCTATTGTTTTCAATAACACAAATCCCACATAGTCCAACTCTATGTCCACCTTTTATAGTTATATATCCTTGTCTAATCTCATCTTCAAAAGCATATATTGAGTAATTGCTTATCCTCTGCATTATGTATTTTATATCTTCTGGAGTTGCGATATAATTCCAGATTTCTTCTTTACTGCCAATGTGAATAAACAGAGGCTTGTTTACTTTTATTCTAATTTCTTCAAGTTGCTGCAAATTATCAATCTGTTCCAATTTACTTCTAATAGTCTTAGGTAATATTTCAAATAAATCTTTTGTAGCCAACATTTTTCTCACCCTCTCATATATAATTTGTATTTTACCACCTCGTAAAATATTCCATATAATCGAATTTTTTTAATGACATTCCAGAAGGAAAGTCTCCCACTTCTATAAGGAGGAATATAAATCTCCTAAAAGATGTGCAGCGACCCAGGAGATGATCTAATGTGATTTAAAATAATTTAGTCATATGAAAAAAATATATGTCTTCCCGCTCAAAAAAAGAACAAAAAAAAAGAACCAAATTGGTTCTTTTTAAATATATAATTTAAACTCTTAGCATGTAGTCGCCATTTCTAGTGTCTATTCTAATAGTTTCACCTTCATTAACGAACATTGGAACTTGAATTATTGCTCCTGTTTCCACAGTAGCGGGTTTTGTTACACTTGAAGATGTGTTACCTCTAACCCCAGGTTCAGTGCTAGTTATAACTAGTTCTACAAAGTTTGGAGCTTCTACTGAAAAAGCATCATCCTTATAAAATTTTATTATAGCAAACATATTTTCTTTTAAGTATTTTATGGCATCTTCTACTTTTTCATAATTAAGTGGTATTTGTTCAAATGTTTCTTGATCCATAAAGTAGTATAATCCTTCTGATGCATATAAATATTGCATTTCTTTTCTTTCTATAACTGCTTCTTGTAATTTTGTAGTTGGGTTAAACGTTTTTTCCGTAACCCCTTGATTAATAACGTTTCTTAATTTAGTTCTAACAAATGCAGCTCCCTTACCTGGTTTTACATGTAAAAAATCTATTACGGTGTAAACTTGTCCACCTTCATCAAATGTAGTTCCTTTTCTTATGTCTCCCGCTGATATCATTGTGTATCCCTCCAAAATTCATTAGTAATTCAATTAACCATTTATATTATAACCTTACTCGATAAATTAATACCAATTTCTATAACCACTCTAGATAAAAACATTACAGTGGAACAATGTTATTTTATCAAAACTTAATGACATTTGCAAATATAATTATATATTATTTGAAAATGTTGCATCTTTTTTATAAAAACACCATTTTAATTCCATATAGCTTCATAAAAACAAACATATCCAATTCTTTTTATAAAAAAATTAGATATGTTTATAACTTACTTATTCTTTTTAAAATCAATACTTATATTTGTAGTATTAGTATCTTTATTAATACTAATACTCTTAACCCCTAAAAAATTTTCACTTTCATTTAAAGCAGATAAAGAACTTCTCAATAATTTTATATCTCCGTTGTAATTCACTTCAACATTACATTTCTCATTTTCCAACATATTAATGGATTTCATTTCAAAATCTTTGTTTTCTATTAGACATTCCAAAATATCACTGTATCCATATTTCTCTACATTATTATCATTTTCGTCCTTCGTAACATTTCCATTTTTTGCAACATTAGATATGACCTGTTTTTTATATGCAATAAATTTATCCTTCACAAACATAAGTTTAAAAGATAACATTGCCATTAACATTAATAACATAGCTAATATTCCCTTGAATTTTCTAGTTTTACACATTTTTATACCTCTAATATAACTTTGAAGTTAAAATCCCCTTCATCTTTATTATTTGGAGTTAAATTTTTTATTGAATACTTATTTTCTATATATCTTATCACATCAACATATTCCTCATAACTCTTAACTTCAATATCTATTTCCAAACCAGCTTTAGTTATAATAATATTTTTGTAACTAAACTTGTTTTCCCCAAAAAAATCACTGAGTTCTTTGTATTTTTCTCTAGTAATTATATCAGTCTCAGCAGTTTCTACAACACTAATGTTATTTTTATTTTCTTTAACTTGCTCTTGCTCTATAATCTTTATTTTATTGGAAATATTTAGTATACGGAATGTTAAAAAAACATCTGCTACTAAAGTTATTATAATACATACTTTTATTTTTTTATTCCTTATTTTATCTTTTTTATCTATGTACCAATTTGGAATGAATGTTCTTTTTACCATACATTTCTACCCTCTTATTACTATATATTTCAGCAATTCTTCTCGATTTAACTCACCTAATATTTGATGATTTAATCCTAAATATTTAAATTCATCAATATTCAATTCCTCAATATTTGCATAATATATCTTCTCACATAGTTTTGCGTAGTCATTGTACTTTTCTAAAAATTTGTTCATTACATTTGAAAATTTAAATAATAGTAAGTCCTTAACCCCTATAATATTATTAACCACGATTTCATCATTATGACATATTAAAAAATACAAATTGGAATTATAATAGAAAACTAGAACATAGTTTTCCATATTCATTTGGTTAGAATAATAGTTTTTAAAGCAAAACTGAATTAAGTTTACTTTTTTCAGATTAATATTATTATTAATGCTGTCTTCTAAGATATCTAATCTATTTCCATTTAGGCAAAAAACTAATATTTCCATATTGAATTTGTCTTGTTTAATCAACTTATAAGTATATGCAATATGATCTATGTCCTTATAATAATATCTTAATTCATTTTTAATCATATCATTAATTAGATATTTTTTAACTAAAGGCAATTTTACCAGCTTAATATATACTGTCTCTCCTTCAACAAGAACATATAAATTTTTATCTTTTATATCAATTTTGAAATCTTTTATATTTAGCGTATCCTTATAATATGTATTTTCACAAGCAATCTTTACAGCTTTATTTAATATAGATCTTTTAGAAAATTCTATACCTGATACTCTTTGCTTTGAAACTTCTAAAATCATATTTTTTCTAAATTTCATTTTTTACCTCCTTTATTTACAAAATAATCAGATTTTATAAATATATTCAGTTTCTATAAATATAATCTGAAATTTTTCATCAATAATTTCTAATTTAAAATAATCATTTCTAGTTGTTCTATATTGGTCAACTGTTTTAATAATTAATTCATTTGTTTTTTTAGAGTAAATCGCCTTAGCTGTATCATACTCTATTATTTTATACTCTGGTATGTCGCCTGTAGAATCACTAAAAACCTTAGTTGTTCCATCTGTTTTTATTTTCTCCTTATTTTCATTAATATAAGTAAAAAATAAAGTCATTAAATATTCTTTGTCTCTTTGATAATTATCCTCTTTTAATATATGTTTTTTATTACTTGCAGAATACTCCACTTCTGACATTTGAATATCAAATATATACATCATGATAGTTAAGCAGATAATCCCTAACAAAATCGTATAAATCAATATAAACCCCTTTTTAGTTTGCATTTTCTATCGCTAAACACCTCTCAATACTTTGCCCATTGTACCAAACCACTTTAATATAAAGAATTTTCCCGGATTTTATAGCCACAAATTCTTTCACATCATCAATAATTGTATTATTGCGCAAATTACTCGTTTTGTTAGAAGAAACAACAAGTTTCTCATTAAGCAGTTTTATATATTTGGGACTACTTCCTTTGTAATAATTTATCGTAATAATATTTCTAGATGTTTCTACTTCTCTGACATTCTGATTTACTCCTTTTTCTATTATACATATGGCATCATTCAAATAATTAAACCCCCTGTTTTGTAATATACTATTTTTATAGCTTTTCACATAAGATATAAGCAAACTACCTATTACCCCTATCATTAGAAATGCCAATGCCATAACAACTACTATTTCTATAAGTGTAAATCCCTTTTTCTTCATTTATGGTCACCTTTATAGAAACTGCACTGTAATTCTGAAACATTGTTTAGCTTTCCAGAATATAATGAAAGATTTAGCTTATAAACATTCTTATCTGGACCTGAAAATGTTAATTCCATATACGGACTCGAAACAGGCCGCTGATTTGAAAACACATTCCTTACATCAGTTTCACTCTTATAAAAGCTTAGATTTTCTTTGTTTACGAAAAATTTCTTATCTGTCTTTAACTGCTCTAATTCTTCATATGTCATAGAGTATATAATATTGTTTTTTAAACTTTCCATTAGAAGCACATTATTATTCATAGTTTTAATATCCTTTTTTATATTTAAAGAAGCTATTTCATAGGACATCATGCAAATGAAAATGATGGAGAATACTGCGAGGCTACACAATACCTCCACTAATGTAAATCCCCTTTTACTCAATAATTTTAATATATTCCGTACCTACTCTCACTGTAATTTTATGTTTCACTAAATTATTTTCCTTTAAGGTTATTGTGTACGCCTCCTTAATATAGCCCTCATTATCTATACCCATTTTACTTTGGTCCACATTTACATTATCTAATACTATCTTATTTGATAATGCTAGATTGTTTATCGGCACACCATCAGCATGTAACATCATTTGATTTCCTGGTATATCAAAAGTTATAACGGCACTACAAGAATTTTCTTTGCAATACATTTTTGAATTATTAATAAAACCTACTACAGCATTACAATAATAATCCGCATCTATTTTGTTTCTTATTGTTTTATAATACCTAACAGAAATAGCGCTACATCCACCAATTATACTCATAATCGATATAACTATTATCGTCTCAATTAATGTAAATCCACTCTTTTTCATCATTAAATCATCTCCTGTGGAGCTGCTCATCTTCTTAGAAGATGAATTAACGACTTCAGAAGGAAATTTATACTCTCACTGAAGTTTTCTCTTTATTATAGTATGTAACTCTCACTTATAGAAGTGGGAGACTTTCCTTCTGAAGTCGTTAAAATTTACCCGCAGAGTCCATAGCATTAAGCATAGGTAGCATAACAGCGAGTATTATTGTGCCAATCATAATTCCTAAAAATATTATTAGAATTGGCTCTAATAGTACTGTGGCTTTCTCTACATTTTCCTGAGCATCTTCATAGAATATATCGGCAGCTGTTAAAAACATTTCATCTAAATTCCCCGTTTCTTCGCCTATTTTTATCATAGCCACAAAAAATTGTGGGAATAGGTTCATTGCATCTAATGAATTCGATAAACTTTCTCCTTTTTTTATATCATTAAAAACTGTTTTAAGCTTTAACTTAAAATATCTATCACCAATAACATCATCAATTATTTCAAACGCTTTAAGTAACCCCACTCCACTGCTTAATAAAATATTAAGTCCTCTAGAAAACTTTGTATAAATAATCCTTTTATGCACCGGACCTACTATTGGACACATAAATTTAAATTTGTCAAAAATAACCTTTCCACTTTCAGTTTTAAGACATTCGATAAAAACAAAAATAAGAATTAAAAAAGTTATTAAAATCCCTAATGAATTGCTACGCACAAAATTACTGAATTCTAAAACAAGTCTAGTTATTAGTGGAATATCTGCATCAAGAGAATTTAAGTTTGATATAAATACTGGGATTATCTTTAGAATCAAAAACAATGATACAACCATTAATGTTAGGAATACTGTGCAGGGATAAATCATAGAATTAGTAAACTTTTTTAAGAGCTTATACTCCTTTTCATAATACTTAGACAATTCCCCTAGAATTGTATCCAGTTTTCCACTCTCCTCACCCAAATAAATCATGTTTAACATAAACTCAGGGTATACATTTACAGTCTTCTTCATACTTACAAATAGTGAATTACCTTTTTGTACATTTTCTCTAATGCTAATAAGACTCTTTTTTATGGATTTATGAATCATTTGCTCGTAAAGCAAATTAAGAATATCACATATTGGTATACCCGATTTAATACATATTGAGAATTGCTTGCAAAATATAGATATCATTTTCAAATTAGGTTTACTTGAGATACGAGTTATTTTTTTTATCCTCTTACTTTTTATTAAAAATATTTCTTTTTCACGTAAGCTTAATGCTAATTCGTAAGCACTGTCGCTTTCAGTACTGCCCTTTATTAAAGTTCCATTTGATGTTTTAGCTGTGTATTTATATCTCATATTATATTTCACCTATCACTTGTCATACTTGACTTGTTATTAGTTTCAGCTACCTTATTTTAAATTATAGCTATAAGTAGCATTTACAAATTCTTCTATTGAGGTTACACCATTAATCACTAGCTCTTTACAACTCTCCATAAACGAACTTGATTTTTTTTCATTGCAATATTTCCAAAGCTCATCATTTATTCCACTTCTTGCTATAATAGATTTATGATTACTATCTAATTTTAATAATTCATATATCACAGTTCTCCCTTTATATCCAGTCTCATTGCACTTATTACATCCTAAAGCAGTATATGCTTTTTCTCCGCCCTTAAATCCTAAATGCTTAGATTTCTCATAAGCAATCTCATATTCGATTTTACAAAAAGGGCATAATTTTCTTACTAATCTCTGAGCTACTACCACAACTAATGAATCCGCAACCAAATATGATGGAATACCCATGTCTATAAGCCTAGATATTGAAGCATTGGCATTATTCGTGTGTAGCGTTGATAAAACTAAATGTCCCGTTATTGATGCCCTCACAGCTATTTGTGCTGTTTCTTCATCTCGTATTTCTCCAATCATTATTACATCTGGATCTTGCCTTAATATGCTTCTGAGCCCATTTGAGAAAGTAAGACCCGCTTTATTATTTACATTTACTTGATTAATTCTAGGCATATTATATTCTATAGGATCCTCTATAGTAATAATATTTTTACTTTTACTATTGATTTCATTTAGCAGCGCATATAATGTTGTTGATTTCCCGCTTCCTGTAGGTCCCGCTACCACTATCATTCCATGAGAAAGTTTTAATGTATCCCTTAAGATCATAACTTTATCAGGGCTAAATCCTAGTGAGTCCAAATTAATGAATCTTTCCGCTTTATATAAAACCCTTATAACTAGTTTTTCTCCATACATTGTTGGCAACGAGGACACCCTAAAATCGTAGTCTACTCCATCTATATTTTCAGTTATCTTTCCATCTAATGGGATTAACTTAGTGGCTATATCCATATTCGCCATTATTTTCACTCTTGTACATAAGGATTTATATACATTACTAGGAATTTGGTTTATTTCATTTAATATTCCATCTACTCTCATTCGGATTATAGTGAAATTCTTAAAAGGCTCCAGATGAATATCGCTTGCTTCTTCATTTACAGCCTGTTTTAGCAAGGATTTTGTTATCCTTATAACAGGTGCGTTTTCAATAGAAAATGTTGAATTACCATCTTCATTTTTTTGCTTGGCTTCTAGCATATATTCTTGTTTCATTTCTTCAATTGCAACATCGACAATTTGTTTTCCATAACAATTTTCGATAGCATCCGAGATTTGGCTAGCTCGGCCAAAGAATATTTTAATCTTTTTATTCGTTATAAATTTTAGTTCATCAAGAACTTTTATTTCAAAGGGATTTGAAAAAGCCACATATACTTCATTGTTCTTATCATAAAAAGGTATTAAACAATATCTTTTTGCTATTTCTTTTGAAACTAGATTAAATGCTCTATTCTTTGTGCAAATAGATTCTAAATCAACATATGGTATGCTAAAATCATTCTCTACTATTGAAATAAGATCATTTAAATCTATCTTAATGTCATACAGTATTATTTGTTCTTCACTACAATTTTTCTTAAGTGAAATCTCCTTTACCTCTTTATAACTCTCTGCGGTAATTAGGTTTTTATCTAATAATAACTTTAGTAAATTTTTTTTCATGTTATTTTACCTTTCCTTAATATGTAAACTTTATAAAGCGTATCACATTTGTAATGATTGTCACTTTTAGAAATTATATTCACTTTTAAAAAAACAAATAAAATAAAAAAACAACTGCGCTATTAGTAAATAGACAGTTGTATGCAAATTAATTTAGAAAAAATTTTCCGTCGAATGTAATTTCTGCAGGCCCTTCCATTAGAACCTCTTCTTTAACAATCTCTATATTAAGTAATCCACCTGGAACCTGTACCGATACTTTTTTCTCTATATACCCTAATCTATTGGCTGCTACCACTGATGCACAACTACCCGTGCCACAGGCGAGAGTTGGCCCTGCACCTCTTTCCCAAGTTTTAACCTTTATCATGTTTTTAGATACTATTTCACAAAAGTTTACATTTGTTTTTTCAGGAAATAAACCGTAATTCTCAATTAATTTCCCTTCCTCTACCTTATAATCTTCATGTTTCCCAAAAACAATAGTATGTGGTACACCCATAAGCAATGACGTAATATAGTACTCCTTATTGTTAATCTCTAACTTTTTATTAACTATTTCTCCCTCTTCTAAAGCTGGAATACTTTTAGTGTTAAAATTATATTTTCCCATATTTATAATTACACTTTCAGCAACTCCATCTTTAATGCGTATACTTGCGAGCTTTACACCATCACCAGTTTCAATTTTTATATTTTCGCCTTGCACATATTTTTTTTCCCAAATATATTTGGCAAAGCATCTTATGCCATTACCACACATAGACGCATATGAACCATCAGCATTAATAATTATCATTTGTATATCTGCAATATTACTTTTTCTAACCATTAAAATACCATCAGCACCTATTCCAAAATGCCTATCACAAAGTTTACTAGCTAACTGCTCTAAATTGTCATATTTACCCTCAAAATCTTCAATAACAATAAAATCATTTCCCGTTCCTTGCATTTTTGTAAACTTTATAATTTCCATATAACTCCTCCTCTTTGCTATCCGCATACCATGACTTTTCAATAATTTTCTTTAATGGTATACTATTAATAGTAATACATCTTAATAATAGTATATTATATAATATATTATTTACAAAGCATAAATATAAATTTATGCTGATTTAACTACATTTCAGAAGGAAAGGATGATATATATGGCATTAGATGGAATTTATTTATCTAGCCTCGTTGAGGAAATAAAAGATATAATCATAGATTGTAGAGTTGATAAAGTAACCCAACCAGAAAAAGATGAAATTATATTAAGTTTCAAAAAAAATAGAAAAGTCTATAAGTTATTAATAAGTTCAAGTTCCAATTATCCTAGAATTCATTTTACAGACTTTAATAAGCAAAACCCAATACAGGCGCCTAAATTTTGCATGGTTCTAAGAAAATATTTAAATACTGCCACAGTTTTAGATGTAAGACAACTAAATTCAGATAGAATACTAGTTATTGACTTTAAAAGCAGCGATGAATTAGGATTTGATAGTGTATACTCATTAATAGTTGAAATAATGGGCAGGCACAGTAATATTAGCCTAGTTCGTACCCGTGATAATTTAATTATGGATAGCATTAAGCATGTTAGTTCAGACGTCAACAGTTATCGTGTTTTATACACAGGTGTAGAATATATATACCCTCCCGCTTCCACAAAACTAGATCCTTTTAATTTTGAGTATGATGAATTCTATAAATATCTAATAGATAAAAACATACCATTCGCCGAAAAGTTTTTCACTGGTGCTTTTACAGGAATAAGCTCCAACTTATCATCAGAACTTGTTTATAGGTACTACGAGGAAAATATTGTTTTTGATTTAGATCACGCTAAAAACATTTATGATTTCACTATAAGCATCTTTAAAAACATGCATGATAATATTTTTTTAGCGGCCTATGCTATGAATGATAAACTAAAAGATTTCCATTGTATAAAACTTACTTCATTAAAAGATTGTGATTTTGAAGGATTTGAATCACCATCTATGTTAATAGAGACTTTTTATTTTAGAAAAGATAAACATGATAGATTAAATTCTAAAAGCTCAAACCTTCAAAAAATAGTTAATAACAATATTAATCGTTGTGATAAAAAAGTGAAAATACTAAACGCGACCTTAAATGACTGTAAAACTAAAGGCACCTTTAAATTACATGGTGAACTCTTAACTGCAAATATACACTCCCTTAAAAAGGGTGACAAAGTTGCTAATCTTTTAAATTATTACAGTGAAGATGGTGAGTACATTAAAATTAAACTTGATGAAAACAAAACTCCATCGCAGAATGTTCAATACTATTACAAAAAATATAATAAATTTAAGATAGCAGAAGAAATGGGCTTAATTCAAATGACTCTCACTAAAAACGAGTTAAAATATCTTCATTCTGTACTCACTAACATACTAAATGTAGAAAATTATAATGGAATTGAAGATATTAAAAATGAATTAATAGAAACTGACTATATTACATTAAAAAAACACAGTAAAGGTAAAAATAGAAAGGCAAAGCCGACCAAACCTATGCACTTCATTTCAAGTGAAGGCATTGATATCTATGTTGGTAGAAATAATATTCAAAATGATTTTTTAACTTTAAAACTTGCCAATAAAAACGATATGTGGCTTCACACAAAGGATATACCTGGTTCTCATGTTATTATTAAAAATATTGGTGATATACCTGAAACCACCCTACTCGAGGCTGGAAACTTATCAGCATTTTATAGCAAGTCCCAAAATTCCTCTAGTGTACCTGTTGATTATACCCAGGTGAGAAATGTAAAGAAACCTTCTGGTTCAAAACCTGGTATGGTTATTTACTCAACAAATAAAACTATGTATATAACCCCTATAGAAAGTACTTTAGAAAGAGTTGAATAAATAAATAAAGTATATATTACGCGTATTGCAATACTATTA
Source organism: Clostridium sp. CM041 (assembly GCF_055081035.1). Taxonomy (NCBI): domain Bacteria; kingdom Bacillati; phylum Bacillota; class Clostridia; order Eubacteriales; family Clostridiaceae; genus Clostridium; species Clostridium sp. CM041. The sequence continues at coordinate 170,632 of NZ_CM143648.1, read as the reverse complement.
ATGCATTCACTTCGCTAAGAACTACTAATCTTAGTTTTAATTAATCTGCTAAAAACATAAACTCGCTGTCGCTCAAGCATATGTTTTCATAACGCATCTTAATTAAAACTAAAATAAGAAGTTCTAAAGCTTGCTCAATTGCATTGCACGTAATATATACTTTTTTGCGCATAAAAATATTTGCATTCATCTTTCCAACCCATAAAAAACATACAATAAATTGGTTACAAATTCCAACTATTATTATATATATGAATACATGTAATCATAATACTGTGTAAAATTGACTTGTTATTTATTTTAATATACCATGCAGTTATATTAAATACTAGCAAATGAATTTCTACCCGGTAACAGCTGCCATATTATTACCACCAGTAGCGTATGTGATGGAAAATGGAATGAAATGTAATATAATTGAATATGATAATATGCGTAAAACTAATGTTTAGTCTAAAACCATAAAGAAAAGATAAATGATAATAATAATGAAAAATGAAAGGATGGATAAAAAGCATGAAACGTATTTTTATTTTTACGTTAATTACAGGCTTATTAATTATAGGCTCACTAATATTAATTTTCAAACCTTATGATGATGAATACACGGGATTAGATAACCATGTAAGTATTAATTCAAATGATGAAAGAATAGCATTTTCTTATTATAAAAATGGGTCAGCATCAATATATACAACAAAAACGGATGGAACAAATTTAATTAAGTTAGCAACCGCGAAGAAGCAATATTCATATTTATCTCCTGTTTATTCTTCAGATGATTCTAAAATTTTTTATATAAACACGCCTAATAATAAAAAGAAGCTAAGGTCATCTATATGTGTTATGAATGAAAACGGAAAAAATGACCATAAGATTTTAGAAGTAGACGGCTTAATCACGGAAATTATTTTGTCCACTAATAATCAAAAAATATTTTTTTTAAAAGCAAAGACTTATAAACATTATTCACCTATAGCTTCAACTGCTCCACATGAATATGATATTTTCTCTGTTGACATAAATGGAAAGAACTTAAAGCAACTTACCTTTATTAAAGAGTATCAACTAAAAAATTTAAATATTACAAAAGATGGAAACACTTTAATCTTTAACAGGTCTGATGAAGTAGGAAATAACATTTCCACAATTTCATTAAATGCTTTAAACAATCCAATTTCAATTCTATCCATAAAAGATTATGGAACAATTGAAAAAAATGGCACAATTGGCGATATAAAATTATCACCCGATAATAATTCTATTGCTTTTTCAGCTGTCGCTAAAAGTCTTAGCCCCTTTGAATATGAACTATATACTATGGATATTAAAACGAGAAGAGCTAAACAATTAACTAGTCTAAGATTATCTGCAAATAGTCCTACTTATTATCATAAGAGCGATAAACTTTTATTTTTTAAGTATACAAACTGGCCTGATGTATCTCCTGCATACGAACTATATTTAATTAATACAGATGGTACTAATATGAATAAAATCAGTATAGATATACCGTATTCAACATTAAATCATCGTTAAATCCAGCATTTTTTTGAAATTACATAACTACTTTTCTAATCCATTCAACGAACTTTAAGTCAAAAGATAAGACAAGTGATATATGTATAATATCACTTGTCTTATCTTCATTTAGAAATTCTTCTTTTGCTAATATAAAATTCTCATGAACCTGACAATAAATGGAGTGCGAACGTCAGAAAATTTTATATTCGCAAAAAATTAGAATTTATTGATTGAATTTCACGTTTTGAGTCTTATTTCAAGGCACGTAGGAGAATTTCCATACGGCTACACTCTTAGTCTTCCTTTTTTTTCCTAGGTATCTCTTTTATATATTGATAATAATAACATAGTAATCTTCCATTATATAATTTCCTATTTTTATCTGCTTTCTTTCCAAAGTCCCTCTGAAACTCACGGTTAGCTGTTATAACAAAGCAAGACCATTCATTTAAGCTTGAATACATTTCTCCAAGATCAACATGCAGTCTTTTTACTTCTTCTGCTTCACCTAATCTTTCTCCATATGGTGGGTTTGTTATTATAACTCCATATTTCTGCCTAGACGCAAAACTTTGCATTGGTATTTTTTGAAATTTTATAGAATCCTTGACTCCTGCTTTCTCTGCATTGTCAATTGCGGTCTTTAATAGTCTTCCATCAATATCAGAAGCTAGTATTTCAACTTCATTAGGACTTACAGTTTTTCTTGCACCTTCCCTAACTTGCTTCCAAATATCACTCTCTATATTAGGCCAAGTTTCACTTACAAATTTTCTATTTATACCTGGGGCAATATTTTTAGCTATAAGAGCTGCTTCTATTGCAATTGTTCCCGAACCACAAAGCGGGTCAGCTAAAACTCTTGAGCTATCCCATTTACTTATTAATACAAGGGCTGCAGCTAAAGTTTCTTTTAGTGGTGCGTCACCAGCATATTCTCTATATCCTCTCTTATGTAATCCCGCACCCGAAGTATCTACTGATAAAGTTACTACGTCTCTTAAGATTGCAACCTCTATCTTATACTCAGGTCCTTCTTCTGAAAACCACTCTTTATCATATTTTTTCTTCATAGACTCAACTACCGCTTTTTTTACTATGCCTTGACAATCTGGCACACTGTGGAGTTGTGATTTTACAGATTTACCTACGATATGCATATTGCCGTCTTCTGGTATTAAATTACCCCAATCGACTGCGAGTGTTCCTTGAAATAAGTCTTCAAAAGACAATGCCTTAAATTCAGCCATCTTTATAAAAAGTCTTTCTGCTGTTCTTAGCCAAGTATTGCATATAGCAATATCCATTTCATCCCCTTCAAAGGTTACCCTTCCATTTTCAACCTTTAAATCTTCGTATCCAAGTGCCTTTAGTTCCTTTGCTGTAACCGCTTCTATTCCAAAAGTAGTAGTGGCAATTAAAGTATACATCATATATTATCTCTCCCATTTCTTCTTACGTTATTTCTCGTATCTCTCTTATATTATAATATCTCTATTTGTTAGTATTGTCTAGAATTTTTAAATTAAGCACATTGAAATAAAAGTGCCTGAACTACTCTGGCACTTTTGTTTGAAAACCTTATTAGTTATCTCCTGACTTACTATTTTCAGGTAAAACTAAGTTCAATATTATACCCACTAAAGTTGCTAAAGCCACTCCTGCAATTTCTACCTCTGACCCTGCTAATGGAAACTTAATGCCGCCTCCACCAATACCTAAAACTATTATTACTGAAGCAATTATCAGATTTCTCTTTTTACTAAAATCAACATTATCTTCTACAAAAATTCTAAAACCAGAGGATGCAATTATTCCAAATAACATTACACTAACTCCCCCAATTACAGGTAGTGGAATATTTCCTATTACCGCAGATACTGGTCCTATGAATGATAATATAATTGCGATGATAGCGGCTCCTCCAATTACCCAAACACTATAAACCTTTGTGATTGCCATAACTCCTATGTTTTCACCATAAGTCGTATTAGGAGGACCACCTACAAACCCAGCAAACATGGTAGCAACACCGTCTCCAAGGATTGATCTATGAAGCCCCGGATCTTTTGCGAAGTCTTTTCCGCAAACATTACTTGTAACATATACATGACCGATATGTTCAGCGAGTGTTACGAAAGATACTGGGGCAATAAGCATAATAGCATTTATGTTAAAGGAAGGCATAACAAAACTTGGTAATGTAATAAGTTTTGCAGACCATATTTCCTTTAAAACTTCACTCGGAATTACTCCTAAAAATACAGAAAGTGTATATCCTACTACCATTGCAATCAAAATTGGTACTACCCCGAAAAATCCTTTAAAATACATAGTACCCATTATTGCTATGACAAGTGTTGCCATTGATATAAATACCCATGTACCTCTAGATACACCTTCAAGTGCTGGGGTTGTAAATGATGCATTGAGACCCGACCAATCTATTGCTACGCTAGCTAAGCTAAGTCCTATTACAATTACAACGGAACCTACCACAACTGGGGGCAGTACTCTATCTAGCCATTTGGTTCCTGCAAGTTTAATAATTAAAGCTACAATTACATATACAAACCCTGCTGCAATAATGCCCGACAACATAGAACTTTGTCCATATAACTTTGTTGCAACTGACATCGGTCCTATAAATGCAAAAGATGATCCTACATATGCTGGAAGCCTAGCTTTTGTACATAAAATATACAATAGTGTTCCCACACCACTGCAAAATAGCGCAATTGATGGGCTAAGACCTGTTAACATTGGTACAAGTATAGTCGCACCCACCATAGCAAATAAGTGTTGGCAACTTAATGGGATAGTCTTTATTAAAGGTAATTTTTCATCAACATCTACAAAATTTTTCATTTTGTTCCCCCTTTTAGTCTCACTGGACTATATTAAAAGATTATTTATCTTCTTCGAAGCTATTTATCTTCTTCGAAGCTATTTATCTTCTTCGAAGCTACAGTTCAAATATGCTTACTGAATCTTTCCCATCAGTTTCTAAAAGTTCAACAGAAATAATTTCTTTACCTGAAGTAGGTATATTTTTTCCTACATAATCTGCCCTAATAGGTAGTTCTCTATGTCCTCTATCTACTAAAACAGCTAATTGTATCATTTGAGGTCTACCTTTATCTATTATGGCATCAATAGCAGCTCTTGCAGTTCTTCCAGTATACAGAACATCATCTACTAAAATTATTTTTTTACCTATTACATCTATGTTCAAGTCTACATTATTTAATACTGGCTGATTGTCTATTGATGTAAGATCATCTCTATATAAGGTAATGTCGACACTGCTTACTGGAATTTTAATTTCCTCGAACTGTTCTATTAAAAGAGCAATTCTTTCTGCAATTGGTACTCCTCGTCTTTTTATTCCCACAAGCATAATGTTTTCTGTTCCTTTGTTTTTTTCAATAATTTCATGTGCTACTCTTGTCAATGTTCTTTTTATGGCTTTTTCATCTAACAGCACTGATTTAAATTCCATAACCTAGCCTCCTACTTAATAGTATTATTTCTTCTAATGAGCTTAATATAAAAAAGCCTTCACCAAAAGGTAAAGGCATACTATACTTACATAATAGTATTAGTATCTTTATCCTTATGATCTCTCTGGAACATTTAAAGGGATAAATATTATGTTGATAACACAATACACATGACATATGATATTGTATTTCCACCATACTATCACATGTTATGCGCTATTTCAACTATTTTTTAACTTAGTAACCAGTTTTTCAAAATAACTTGGAAGGGGTGAAATGAATTCCATGTATTCATTAGTACTTGGGTGTATAAATCCAAGTTTTTTCGCATGAAGAGCTTGCCCCTTTAAATTAAAGCTCTGCTTTTTATAACCATATATCAAATCGCCAACTAAAGGATGTCCTATCCTTGCCATATGTACTCTTATTTGATGAGTTCGCCCTGTCTCTAAGTTACATTCTACTAATGTATTACTATCAAATCTTTCTATTACTTTAAAGTGGGTAACAGCTTTCTTGCCACTTTCAACTACTGCCATTTTTATCCTATCTTTAGGATGTCTTCCGATTGGTTCATCTATTGTGCCTACGTCACTTTTAATTACACCTTCTACAAGGGCTAAATAACTCCTTGTCATTGAATGATCTTTAAGTTGCGCTGCAAGAGAATTATGGGCGTTATCATTTTTAGCTACCACTAATGCTCCAGATGTGTCCTTATCAATCCTATGAACTATCCCTGGTCTAAGCACACCATTGATGCCTGATAGATCTGTGCAATGATTTAAGAGTGCATTAACCAAGGTACCACTATAATTGCCTGGTGCAGGGTGAACAACCATATCCTGAGATTTATTAATTACAATTACATCACTATCTTCATATAAAACGTCCAATGGTATTTCTTCTGCTTTTACGTCTAACTCTACGGGCTCTGGAATACCTAATGTAATTAATTCATCTAGTTTTAATTTATAATTACTTTTTCTGCATTTTTCATTAACAGCCGCATTTTCACCTTCAATTATTCCCTGAATATATGATCTAGATTTATTTTCAAACTTACTAGAAATAAAAACATCTAATCTTGTACCAACTGAACTTTCATCAACTTTAAATTCGTATCTGTCCATTTATACCTCTTCCTTTACTATAGAGATTGCCAAAATCGCCGTTCCCACAACTACTAACACATCCGCTATGTTAAATGTTGGAAAATAATATATCGCTTTATAATGAATTAAAATAAAGTCTACTACATATTTATAAAATACTCTATCATATAAATTTCCGAGTGCTCCACTTATAATAAAAGCAAAACTTATCCTTAGAAGTTTCGATTTTGGCTTGTACTTAATAATATAATATATCATACCTGATATAATAAGTAACGTAACTAAAGCTAACAATATCAATTTATTTTGCAAAATCCCAAAAGCGGCTCCTCTATTCTCTAAATATTCCAATTTAAAAAAGTCTTTAATTAATACAACTCCATTTTTTTCTTTCAAAGAACTTAGTGCCCAAACTTTGGCTAATCTGTCCAATATAAGCCCTAAGAAAATAATTAATGCCTCCATACCCTTCCTCCTATTTATAAAAAAGAAAAGTATATATTGCTACAAATGTAGTTTTAAACTAAAAATTCTTTGCAATATATACTTTTTTAGTCTGCCTAAATTAATCTGGTAACTGATTTTTATATTGCTCATTACTTATTTTCTCTATAGGTTCAACATAACCGTCGTCGTCATCATCATAAAACTCAGATATATTTTCTAATTTATTAAAACGTTCTACTGTCTGGTAAGTATCTTCAGCATCAATACCTACTTCACCGCTATTACTGTATCTAAAGGGTATCCCAAGTACATCTTCCTCAACGCATCTATTGTTTTGTTCTGCTGGCTTGTTTTTATCAATGGATTTTTGACATAACACACAGTTTTCTGCGTATGGTGTAAATTCTAACCGTTCGTCACTTATATCGCTGCCGCAACTCTTGCATTTACCATAGGTATGATTTTCAATGCTTTTTAAAGCATCTTCAATTTTTTTGATAGTTGACATCTCATTTCCCTTAAGTGCGAGCCCCTTTTCCTTATCAAATAATTCAGATGCAGTATCAGACGGGTGATTGTCATAAAAAGACAACTCGGTTGCTATTTCACTGTTAGAATCTATAACTCCATTTTGTTTCATTTGATTAATAATATCAAGGACCCGCACCTGTTCACTTATTAATTTTTCTTTAAAATATTGTATTTTATTCTTTTCCACGATAACAACTCCTCTAGTTTTAATATAGTAGTAATATTAAACAAATAAAACTTCTATATGCTTATGTTTTCTCATGGAAAGAATTTTATTACACTTATTTAATAATAATTATTTTTTTTAAATCAGTTTCAACATATTATTTAAAATGTTTGTAGAATTCTCCACAGCAATATCTTTAAATTCATCATACTCCATATGAGCCCCATTACTTGCATTGTCCGATATTGATCTAATAACAATAAAAGGAACTTCATTTAAATAACACACCTGAGCAATACTTGCTCCTTCCATTTCACAAGCCAAACATTCAAATTCAGAATTAAGCCAATTTATTTTAGAAGCTTCTGCAATAAATTGATCTCCTGACACAATTCTTCCAGTAAAATACTTATGTCCTTTTATATCCTTACATGCTTCTTTCGCATATTGAATTAGTGTTGTGTCACATTTGAAATCAAAAGTATCTAACCTTGGAATCTGTCCCTTTTTTTCACCAAATGCAGACACATCCATATCATGCTGTAATAAATTTTCACCTATTACAACATCCCCCGGATATATATTCTCGACAGTCCCACCTGCAATACCAACATTTATAATATAATCCACATTAAAATCATCAATTAATATTTGAGTGCACACTGCAGCATTTACTTTGCCAATACCACTAGTAACTATAACTACATTTTTACTATGTATAACACCAAGCCTAAAATCCATTCCGGCCTTCATATCTTTTCTTTTAAAATCCATATCCCTAACTAAAAATTCAACTTCTTCTTTCATTGCTCCAATAATACCTATATTCATTTTTATATTCCTCCTTAAAATAACTAGTGTAGTACACGCTACACTCATTCAGTTTTGCCGTTTTGTTACATAAAAAATCTCACCCAGTGAGTGAGATTTCTATGTTTTACCCTTTTGCAAAAAAGGTTTTTATTTCTTCTATATCATTGCTATTAAACTCTTTTTCGTCAATGTCTTTGAGTGTTACATCAGAATATTTTAACGAAACATCTGTTTCACTCTCGCTTATATTATCATTATTTTCATTAACTTCATTACCCAAATTGTAGTTTCTAAAATAGTCATTTTCTAAACCTTCAAACATCTCAAATTGACAATTCATAAAATTTCTAAATTTCGTTCTAAACTTTGCAAATTCTTGCTTAGTTAGTTCATATTCATCATTTATCTTAAGTACATCATTATGGGCCTTATCTATCAATCTTTGAGAAGAGTCATTTGCATTTTTAATAACCAATTCAGCTTCCTTTTGAGCGCAAAACTTTGCTTGTTCTGCTGCATTTTGAGCTAATACTAATGTATTTTGAATTGTTGATTCTATTTTAACATGATGCTCTAATTTTTCTTCTAAAAGGTTCTTTTTTTCTTTTAAAGTCGAATTCTCTTTATACATTATTTCATATTCTTCAGATACCTTATCTAAAAATTCATCGACTTCATCAGCATTGTATCCCCTTAAGCCTTTTTTAAACTCTTTATTGTTAATATCCATAGATGTTATTCTCATCTTGCTCCCCCTCAACTAAATATATTGCTTTATTGCAACTTTTAAACGATCCCTTTGAGTGATTCCTATAATATCTGCAATTTTTAGCTTTCCATATCCCCTAATTGTTAAAGTATCATTGTTTTTGATAACCTTATCTTTTTTTAAACACTGAAAGTAATTCACTAATATTTTGCCCGAAGATATTAGTGCAACTGAATTATTTCTTGAAATATTACATATAGCTGAAACCATACTATCAAGGCGAAGTGACGTAGATATAATGATTTTCTCTTGGAATTCCCTCTCTGGAAGGTCCTGTAATTTATAATCATATTCACTAACTTCACATGGACAATTCCCTATATTATTCAAACTATTAATTATGTAATTACTCATGTCACTAGTAACTGGTGCATAACATATTGCATCTTGAATTATTAAGTCACCTAGTTTTTCTCGATTAATTCCTAGAGACATTATTGCACCTAAATAATCCTTATGCTCTAATTTGTTAAATTTGGATTTATTTATTATTTTCAATAAATCTATAGGATATTCTTCTGGTTCTCCGTCAACTGAAAATGATAACATTCTCCTGTCGGCATCTTTAAATATACCATTAGTAAACGCTTTTGTTTTATACTTTTCACATATAGCTGATATTTGATTCCATATAGCCGGAGTTATAAAATCATTAGTAAATATGATTTTATTTGTCTTCTCAGCTATTTGCATTTTACTATATATATTAGAAATTAAATTTTTATCATCACAATTCATACTGTTAAAAAAAATTTTTTTATCCATTTAAATCCTACCTTACTAAATTATTCACAGTATAATATACACAATTCTCCTTAAAATCATCAAAATAAAAAGTGCAATTATTGGTGAAAAGTCTACCATTGTATTACTAAAATATTTCTCTTGAACTTTTCTACCTGGCTCTAATAGAGGTCTAGTTACCGTATGTAATAACTCTATATATTGGTTTGACCGCCCCCTGTAAACCCAAGATAAAACAACTTCTGCAAGAATTGCATACTCTAACACATTAAAAATAATTCCAATTAATCTATACAAATTTTATAACCTCCTGAACTTCTCAAATGAAATAACAATTATTCATTACTACCCTTAAAATATTTTCATTTTATTTATTCCAATTAAAAATCCCTTTTGAGCTTAGTTCATTTTTTAATGCATTATCAACTTCTACATTAGAAGGAGAAATTATATATACTCCTTTTTCTACTTGCTGAAGCTCACCACATAAAGCGTAACATACTCCTCCAACAAAATCTAATAATCTTTGACCAGTTTTAGCTTCTAATCCATTAGTGTTAACTACTACGATTTTTCTAGCTTTTAAATTATCGCTGATAGTAGTTGCTTCATCAAAATCATCTGGTTTTATGATGACTACTTTTATAGATGTTGAGGTATGAATATTTACTACTTTACTTTGCTTTTTGTTTGCATTCATCAATGATTCAATATCCACATTTTCCTCTTCATTCTCCATTTCTTGAACTTCATCCTCTTCTTCCTCTGCCATACCTAAAAATCCCATAACCTTATTCACTACTTTACTTGACATTTTTATACCTCCAGTTTCTTGTAATCTCGTTTACCAAATATTTTCTCACCAAGTCTTATCATATTAGCGCCTTGTTCTAACGCAATTTTAAAATCTTTACTCATACCTAATGATAGAATTTCCATGGAAACATTTTTATATTTAAAAGTTTTTAGATCATCAAATATAGTTTTCATCTGAGTAAAGTATCCTCTAGAACTCTCATCGTTACCGATAGGAATTGTAGCCATTAGTCCTTTAATTTTCACATTGTTACATTCTTCACACACTTTTATTATAGAACTTATTTCTTCAACAGCTATACCTGTCTTTGCAGCTTCTTTTCCTATATTAATTTGAATTAAAACCCTGGCAATTTCATTTTTAGAAGCATAACGCTTTTCAATTTCCTGCAATAAATGTACGCTATCTAAAGAATGAATAAGATAAACTTTTCCAACTATATATTTCACCTTATTTGTCTGTAAATGTCCTATAAAGTGCCATCTAGCGTCAATGTCTAAGCTATCATATTTTCCAATTAATTCTTGTACTTTATTCTCTCCAAAATCTCTAGCCCCAGCTGTGTATGCTTCTTTTATTTCATCAATTTGTCTAGTCTTAGAAACGCATATTAGCGTTACATTTTCTGGAATCTCACTTTTTATTTTGTTATAAGTTTCCCCAATAGTCAACTATCCGTCCCCTCCTTAATAATCTTTCTGACATAAAACAATTATTAATGTCATCTCCTATTTCTACTTATTTCTTCGTTAAAGATAAAATTCCTTCATTTTTTTATAAATTAATATAATTTTTAATTAAACCAATTTATTTTTTTGTGGGATTCATATAATTATATTTAAAATAGCCCGTATATGCAGCTATTTCTACATTATCCGTCTTAAGAATATTAATTTTAACATCTCTAGTCTTCAATAATGTCATATATGTTTGGTCTAGCGTTAAATAATTATACAACACATCTTTATTCCCTATGGCATTGATATAAAATGGGCTTACTATCTTAACCCCATGTAAATTTATATAAGGCCCACCGCAGAATCCATAATTATCATAAATAATCCTTTCTCCATTAACAGAAATTGCTTCTGCCCCTGCATTTCTGAGGTCATTTATCACTTGAATAACATCATTATCATGAATTAACTGATTAGTATTAACATAATTATCAGCATCATCTAATGTAATTATAATTCCAGGACCTTCAACGTCAGTCTTCCCTAAGAATATATTATTATTACTAACTTCATCTTGAATAACCTTAGTAATTTCAGCTTTTTTTTCATCGCTACTATCATATTTTTCGAGCTTTGAATAGGCTTTATAATATTCTTCTTTTAAATTGCTTAATTCAGAATACAATTTAGTTCTCTCATTGTAGGCTACATCATACTGTTTTACATCTAAAACAGTATTTTTCCCTTCAAATCCAACATTCATAGCAATAAGAAGTCCTAGGATTATCGAAGCAATAAAAACAAAAACGGTAGCTTCATTATTTTTCATTTAATCACCTCATTAATGAGATTTTGTTTTATCTATTAAAAGCCGCCTAATAATCGCAAAATTTTCAAATATTCTTCCGCCAAATACTATAACTGCAGCTAAATAAATTGGAATTCCTAATTTATCGCCTAGATAAACCATCGCTACAGCTAACACTGCATTTCCAAAAAACCCTGATATAAAAATATCGGCTCTAAAATTATGTGAAATTGAACCTCTTAATGCGCCAAACACTGAATCTAAACACGCAAAAATCGCTACAGAAATATACGGAGAAAATCCAACTGGAATATCAACATTCCACACAACTCCTAATATAATTCCTATTAATAACCCTACGAAAGCAACCATTTAATCACCTCTACTTCTTTTCTACTGGTCTTGCATACTCGAATTTATATACTTTGTTATATTTAGAAATCACAACTTTATCTACTGTATTCGTAGTTACATCACACGCACTACTCAAGAATTGTGAGATTGTTCCTGGGAACTTTATAGCACCTTCCAATCTAGTTTTATCTCCAATTGCTTTAATAGTAACCCTTTTACTATAAGAAATCCTTTCATCATTTATAATAATTGCATTTCCAGCGTTTCTTATTCCACTACGGGTAGTTAACCTAATATCATTAATAGAAATCGCTTCAGCACCTACTGAATTTAATTCATTTACTATATGAGCTAAATCCACATCGTTTATCGCCTGCTGGTTTTCAGTGTTACTACCAAAAATGTCACTCTTAGGATCTATATAAACTATTATACCTTGACCTTGTACTTCGATTTGCCCAGTAAGAATTCTTGTTTCTTCCAATTCTTTATATAGCAACTCACTTTTTTCATTATCTCCCATGCTCGTCTTTTCATATTTTGCCGTTTTAGCATCTAACTCATCTATCTTTTTCTGCATAACTTCTTTGCTCGTTTTAAGTTGCTCGTTCTCAGTTATAATTTCTGGTGTATTCTTATTGGTATCTACTACTGCTGCTGAATTTTGTTTTCCTATCATTTTAAATTGGTAAGAGATCATAAATCCTAATAATACACATACTATACCAATAGATATTTGGGATTTAAACTTCTTCATATACTTCCTCCTTGCTACTCTCTGGGGGAGATAAATATTGTTATTTTTTACTCTTTTGTTCTATAAAAACAACTGGATTGCTTTTAGAACTAACATCTACATATCCCTTTTCACCCTTATATTGAGGTTGTGTAATAATATTTATTGACTTATTAAATTTGTTTTTTAAGTCTTCGCTTGTACCAAGTTTAATACACATTTCCCCCGCGTAAACCTTGATATCTAATACATTGCTTACATCTACCATCGTTATAATATTATTGCCTTTATTCTTTCTATAATCATCAATAATATTTGTTATTTCCACTGCAATATTTATTTTCCTATCATTCTTTGGCGCAATTAAATTACCTACTTCACACTTTTCAAAATTAAATCCAATTAAATTCACTAAGTTCATATCTTTAACATTCGACCTTTTTTCAAGCAAAATACCTTTGTTATCTAGAATATAATAAGCGTTGTTTAATTTACCATAAAACACAGCTACTCTTTCTTCTATTTCTATTACAATCTTATTAGGAAGGTCTTTCCTAACTTTTACACCTACTATATACGGATTTTTCATGATTTGTTGCTGGCTATCCTTAAAACTTTCAGAAAAAATATTACCTCCTAAGTGAACACTCGCCGTATCATTGATTTCAACTTTAGAAGCATTCATATTTCCAACAATTTCAATAGTTCCAATGTTAAAATAAGGTAATTTAATGCATAATGTAATTAATGTAGATATCATAATTATGACTAGTAACATTAGATACTTTACTTTTTTTTTGCTTTTTCTTCTATGTAATAATTTTTCTTTATTTTTTATAATATAATTCCCTTTTTTATGATTATTATTCTTTTTTGTCATTCACTTCCCCGCATTCAATAATATATATTTTTTTACAAATTAGCTTACTAAATTACAACATGCTAAAATTGTATATTATAACGAATAACCAAGTTTATTTACATAAATATGGTTTGAAATTCGCCTCTATTATATAATAACACTTAACTTAATTATTTACATCTCAATTTCAATGTATTTTTAAGTATTTTAAAAAAATTAATATTTTACAATATTAAGCGTAGAAAAAGGCATGCACATGTGCACGCCTTTTATTCTAATTTTTATTTGAAGTTTGCCTTGACACATTTAAAAGTATTCCCATTGCAAACATATTGAAAAGCAGAGATGATCCACCATAACTTATAAAAGGAAGCGGTACACCGGTTACTGGCATCGATCCAGTAACTACTGCTATATTAATAATTGCTTGAACAGCTATAACAGAGGTAATCCCTATAGCTAAAATAGTACCATACATATCTCTCGCTGTAACTGCTATTTTAATACCACGCCATACAAAAATAACGAATAATAAGATTATAAAACCGCATCCGATTAGACCTAATTCTTCTCCAATTATTGCGAAAATAAAATCCGTATGTGGTTCAGGTATATATAAACATTTTTGCCTTGATTGGCCAATTCCTGAACCAGTAATTCCCCCTGACCCAAGTGCAAGTAATGATTGAACTAGTTGATATCCAGAACCTTGACTATCAGCAAAGGGGTTCCTAAAATTCATAACTCTTAACAATCTATACGGTTCAAGAATTGATAGAGCAACAACCGCAGCGACGAGTGATGAACTTAAAGCTAAAAGGTGAGAAAATTTTGCGCCCACTGCAAATAGAATTATCATAGTAACTATCATTATAACAGCTGCAATGCTCAAATTTTTCCCTATCAAAATTAGTCCTGCATAAAATCCCGAAACTAATAGATATGGAAGTACCCCTCTTAAAAATTCTTTAACTTTTTCACCTTTTAAATCTAAGCTTTTAGCCATATATAATACTATTGCATATTTTGCAATTTCGGATGGTTGAAAATTTGCAAATCCCAATGGAATCCACCTTTTAGCTCCATTAATGGCTGGAAAAGCAAATACAGCCATTAATAATACTAAAGTAAACAACATAATAATTCTAGTATATTTTTTTATAATATGATAATCAGTTTTAATAGCTGTAACCATAAAAATACAGCCAGCGCATGCCCACATAAATTGTTTTTTTAAAAAAAATTCTGGGTCATTAACTTTGAAAGCAGCATAATATGAGCTGGAACTATAAACCATTACCACTCCGATTGACACAAGAAGCATTATGGTTGCAAATAATACAAAATCTATTTGCCCCATTTTAACCTTGTATTTTTTCATACTATATCCTCCTTACGTCACTAATAGGAAAAGGATAGAAATCCAATTAAACAAAAAATCACCGTTACAATGGAGAATACTGCAACAACCTTAGTTTCGTGCCATCCACTTAATTCAAAATGGTGATGAATTGGAGACATTTTAAATACTCTCTTACCTGTAGTCTTAAATACTAAAACTTGAATAATAACAGATAGAGTCTCTATAACATATACGCCACCTACAATTGCAACTAAAAAAGGTGATTTTAGTATCATACCAACTGCAGCTACTGCGCCACCAAGTGCAAGTGCTCCCATATCTCCCATGAAAATTTGTGCTTTATAAGAATTGTATTTTAAGAACCCTAATAATGCACCCGCAAGCGCAGCACAGAATATCGCAAGAGTCGTATGAAACATCATATTACTAACCAATGCAAAGAATGTCATAACTACTATTGTAACTGAGGTAGCTAGACCATCTAATCCATCTGTTAAATTAACTGCGTTTGTGGTTGCTGCAAAATATACAATAATAAAAGGCACATACCAAACACCCAATTTTATAACTTTATCAGAAAATGGTAACATTATATCCGTTCCTATTTTAAGTGAAGAGTAATAACCAATTAAAGCTGATACTACAACTAAAAGCAACATTTTTTGTTTAGATGTAAGTCCTTCATTTTGTTTACGTATTATTTTTAACAAATCATCAATAAGTCCTATTAATCCAAATGCTATAAAACAATACACTGCAATCCTAGCTTCAGCACTTGTATGTCTAACAAGGATTAACATTGTAATTATTGTAGAAATCATGAATATTATGCCACCCATAGTAGGTGTCCCTGCTTTTTTCAGATGACTTTTAGGTCCTTCTGCTCTTATATTTTGACCAAACTTAAGCTTATGTAACATAGGGATTATTAATGGCCCTAGTATAATTGATAGGAAAAATGCAATTAAAACCGAATAAATAATTAAGCTCATTTTTCTATCACCTCTTTAGCATTTATATTAGTATGTGAATCCACATTCACATACGAATGTAAATTTGTTAGTTTGCTGATTATGCTCTCAAATTTCATATATCTTGAAGCTTTAACTAAAACAACATCATCTTGATTGATCATTCCATCCAAAAATGAAACTACCTCATCATAGGTTTGAAAACTTCTATATTTATCTATATCGTTAAATCCTTCTTTATATGCTTCGTTAAACTCACCTAAAGTAATTAATAAATCAATTTTTTTACGTTTTGCATATTCTCCGACTTGTTTATGTGCCTGCGTGGCGCTATTTCCGAGTTCCCTCATAGTACCAAGAATCGCAATTTTACAATTCCCACTAATATTGCAAAGTACATCAATTGCGGCCATCATTGAATCTGGACTAGCATTATAGCAGTCATTAATTATAGTAAACTTTTTACCTTTTGTTATATCTAAACGCATAGACGTAGATTCTAACTTTTTAAAACCTTGAGCAATTTCATTATAACTCATGTCCATTGCCCTTGCACAAGCTACTGCTAGCATTGAATTTAGTATATTATGCCGTCCTGGTATATTCACCTCAATAATATTATCTATTAAATTTTTCTTGTCCATTATGCGAAAGTTTATCTTATTTTCTTCTACATTTAAATCACATGCTTTTAAATCAGCTTTAGAATCAATTCCTGTTCTTATAAGTCTATAATTTGACGTGTTCACATCTTCTAATAAATCATTATCTGAATTTACAATTAAAATACTGTCTTTACTAAAAAAATCTGTTATCTCCATTTTAGCTTTTAATATATTTTCTCTAGTTTTAAGATTTTCAATGTGAGACATTCCAATGTTAGTAATAATAGCAATACTCGGTTTTGAAGTCTCACATAAGTTATGAATTTCTCCAAAATCACTCATGCCCATTTCGAGAACTGCAACATCATAACTTTTATCTAACTTAAATATCATCATAGGTAACCCTATTTCATTATTAAAATTTCCCAAAGTTTTAAAAACTTTGAATTTTGCGCCAAGCACTGCTGCAACCAAATCCTTTGTGGACGTTTTGCCCGTAGATCCGGTAATTCCTATTACTTTTAAATCTAGCTTATTTATATAAAATTTTGCAAGATTAAGTAGTGCTTTTCTAGTATCCACCACCTTAATTACAGCTGTTTTCTTATTAAGCAGCGCTTTATCAAATTTCATTTCATCAATTATGCAAATTGAAGCTCCTTTTTTGCTAGCCTCAACGATAAAATCATTAGCATTAAAATTTTCACCCTTTAATGCTATAAAAATATCCTTCTCTTTTATAGTTCTTGTATCTATGCAAACATTATTATATAATGTATTCTCGCCTTGTATCAAGGTGCTTTCACCTTGTATCAAGGTGCTTTCACCTTGTATCAAGGTGCTTTCACCTTGTATCAAGGTGCTTTCACCTTTAACTACTATTTCACCCTCAGTTGCCTCTAATATCTCGTCTAAACTAATATACTCCATCTAAAATAGCTCCTTTATTATCTCTGAGACAACTTCTCGCTCATCAAAATGTATAGTTTTTTCTTTCAAAACTTGATAGTCTTCATGCCCTTTTCCTGCGATAACAATTATATCTCCGCATCTTGCAATTTCAATTGCTCGTTTTATAGCCGCACGCCTATTCTCTATAATTTCGAAATTATGTTTTTCAATACCAGATGCTACATCATTAATTATTTGCATAGGATCTTCAGTTCTTGGATTGTCTGAAGTTATTAATGAAAAATCACTTAGCCGAGTTCCAATTTTACCCATTATGGCTCTTTTGGCTTTATCTCTATCTCCACCACAACCAAAAACGCTTATAAGTTTACCCTTTGTAAATTCCCTGACAGTTTTTAGTATGTTTTCTAATGCATCTGGCGTATGTGCATAATCTAAAATTATTTCAAATCCCAACTTATTGTTATTGTAAGCAAGTTCACAACGCCCAGGCACTTGAATCTTTTGTAGAGCTAGTTTAATTTTAGCTAGGTCTACTCCCTGATTTAAGCAAACTGCTATAGACCCAAGCGCATTATATATATTGTAATTTCCTGGTATACTCAATTCTATTTCAAAAGAGTTTCCTTTGTACTCTAATGTAAATTCACTACCCCTTGAATGCATTTTTATATCACTTGCCATAATATCTGCATTGCTATTTAATCCATAGCTTAATTTGCTACTTTTAATTAAACTATAAACTTTTGCTCCATATATATCATCAATGTTAATTACAGCGCTATTACTTAATTTAAATAACTTTAATTTTGCATTAAAATAATTTTCAAATGTTTTATGGAAATCTAAATGATCCTGAGTTAAATTTGTAAAAATACTTTCACAAAACTCTATTCCATATACCCTATCTAAACTTAAAGAGTGCGAAGACACCTCCATAACACAATAATCCACACCCGACTCCACCATTTCCTTGAAAAGTTCATGTAATTCAAGTGATTCAGGAGTAGTCCTCTCTGTATGAATTTTCTTTTCTCCAATATAATTTGCTATAGTTCCAATAAGTCCAACTTTGTAGCCTTGCTGTTCCAAAATAACTTTAATCATAAAAGCTGAAGTTGTTTTTCCATTAGTACCTGTAACTCCTATCATTTTCATGTTACTACTTGGATTTTCATAGTAATTAGCTGCACTTATGGCCAATGCTTTTCTGCTATCTTCTACTCTAATCACCACACAATTTAAATGCTCTTCTATATTTTTCTGGCACACAACAGCAACTGCTCCATTGTTAATTGCATTTTGTATATATTTATGACCATCAAGGTTATATCCTTCTACAGCGAAAAACACATCCCCTTCTTTAATTTTTCTTGAATCATATTGAATTCCCTTTATATCAATATCAATGTTACCCTGGATTAAATCGAAATTAATATTCTCCATAATTTTTTTAAACTTCATATTACCACTCCTTTAAATCATCACATAAAATATGCTTAACAAAAAAAATCTCTATTCCCCTTTTACATGGCAAATCCGACAGCTCAGAATTGCTGAGTCCTGTCGGTTTTTATTTTAATATACTATCACCTAATTATACACTATTTTTAATGACATTTCAGAAGTCATTAATATTACAGCATCGAAGATGATGCTTTAACTAGTCAGCCGTAATATCTAGATGTATTGTTATCGTAGTTCCTTTTTTCACTTCTTTACCTTCTATGCTTTGATCTGCAACTATTCCACCACCAACGAATTTAGCGTTTAGTCCAAGACTTCCTAGAAGTGCAGTAGCTGCCTCCGGACTACTTCCTTTAATATTGGGAACCATGACCATATTATTATCTTTTTTTAATTCACCAGTGTGTAAAATAATTTCAGTTCCTTCCTTAACCGTATATCCAGGTTTCGGAGTCATATCAGTAATAACTTCTCCATCTGAACTTAATTTTACCTTTAAATTATTATCTTTCAATGACTTTTCTGCCTCCGACTTCTTAAGACCCCTTACTTCAGGCACAATAATATCCTTTAATAAGCTTTTTGAAGTTTCCTCCTTTGAAGCATCAGATTTAAATGATAAATAATTAAAAACATCATTAAAAACTTGCTTTCCAACTACTGTTGCAATCTGACCACCATAATAATTAGATGGATCTGGTTCATCAATATTAATTACTATGGATATTTGTGGATTATCTGCCGGTGCCATCCCTGCAAATGAAGCAACATATTTCCCTGGAGCATAACCAGATCCTGTTTTATTAATCTTTTGGGCAGTTCCTGTCTTTCCTGCAATATGATATCCTGCAATAAATGCCTTTTTACCACCACCACTTTCTACAACCTGTTCAAGATAAGATCGAAGCTGCTTTGCAACCTCTTCATCTACTATTCTTCTTTCATTATAATTAGAATATTTTTGCAGAATTTTTTTATTATCTAAATCATCATAATTTACTATCTCTTTCATAACATGAGGTGTTATAAGTTTTCCTCCATTTGCAATAGCATTAAAAGCTGTTAAATACTGTATACTTGATAAAGTATTTCCTTGACCAAAGGATGTTACTGCTACGTCAAGCGCTGTCATATTTTTGGGTTTTCTAATTATTCCCGAAGCTTCTCCATTTAAATCAATACCAGTTTTTTTGCCAAATCCAAACAATTCAATGTATTTACTTAATTTTTCTGGTCCAAGTCTTCTACCGAGTTCCATAAATCCAACATTACAAGAATTTTTTAATATATCAACAAAATTTTGAGATCCATGCCCTATGGTTTTCCAACACTTTACTGCTTTACCTAAAACTACAGTGCTACCAGTACAGTTAAATTTATCATCTTCCTTAACTAGCTTTTCTTCCATAGCCGCTGTAGCCGTAAATACTTTAAAAATAGACCCAGGCTCGAAGGTATCACTTACTGCCCTATTTCTCCACGCCTTTTGATTTTCATCATAACTTTTAGTAAGATCCCAAGGGTCATTAGGATTATAGTCTGGTTTATTAACCATCCCTAATATTTCCCCATTTTGAGGATTCATTGCAACTATAGTAACCCCAGCTGCTTTATTATCAATCATAGCCTGCGAAGCTGCTTTCTCACAAAAATATTGAATCATCTCATCAATAGTAAGCACTACATCTTTACCCTCTATAGGCTTTGTATAATCTGAGATTGTATAAGGCAATTCTTCACTTTTTCTATCAGTTTCTGAAATTTTTATTCCAGGTATACCTGATAGATATTTATTGTAATACAATTCAACACCTGTAAGTCCATTGCCATCAGAATTCGTATGCCCTACAACATTTGCTAAGAAATTCCCATTGGGATAATATCTTTTTGTATCTCCAGTAATAACAATTCCACGAAGCTTTTGATTTTTCGAAAAATCATTAATTTTATCAGCTGTAGCTTTATCTATTCTTCTCTTTAAAATTGCTGCTCCAATAGGTTTCCCCTTTGAATTTGTCTTAGTCAAAACAGGTAAAACTTCACTAGATTCCATTCCAAGTATTTTAGCGATTTCTGGTGCAATATCGTTCATACTTAGCTTGTTTTTTTTAGTAGTTTCACGTAGTGCATTAAGATCTAAATCCACCCTAAATACATTTGCACTTATAGCTAAATCTTCTCCATTTCTGTCTAAAATCCTTCCCCGCTTTGGTGCAATCCGAACGTCACTTGTCCACTGCAAAATTGCTTTTTCTTTATATTCCTTCCCTTTAGCTATCATTACGTAGCTCAATCTACTAATTAATAGAAAAAGCAAAAGAAAAAGCATGAAAAAGACAACCAACATTCTACGCTTAACTACTACCTTGTCTCTATACTCTCCTTTTGCCAATTTATGTCCTCCTTGCTAATTCTTCAAAGCAAATATTAATTAAAAAATAATATTTTTAATTTTATCTATTACGTCGTTACTTGTTTCTGCCTCTAACTCTTCTTTTGTTTCTAAATTGTTTTTACTCAAATTTAAGTATTGTATGTCACTAACCTTTGGGTTAACCATATGAAGTTTTGTCGTCGCTGTTTTCTCAACGTAACTTATATTTCTAAACTTCATTAGTTCTACATCATACGCGTCATTTTCTTTACTGACCATTTCTATTTCAGCTTTAACTTTAGAAGTCGCATCTTGATAATTATAAATCATACAATATCTAGCAATTGTTATCATTCCAATAACAAACCCTAAACTAATATTTAAAAGAACTCTTTTTTTCTTTTTCATTTCCTTCAGATTTTTACTGCTTTGTGTCTGTTTTCGTGATTTTTCTAAATCTTCATATTTTCGTTTTTTTAATGGCTCATATGGTGCTAAAACTGTATTTCCATCAATTATAAACTTATTTTTTTCTATTATCACTTTATTCACCCCATCCACAATTTAGAACTAATTTTTTTGCACCACTCTTAGTTTTGCACTTCTACTTCTTGAGTTTGTTTCTATCTCTGTCTCTGTTGCCCTTATAGGTTTTCTGCTTATAAGTTTCACGATTGGTGTTTTACCACACACACACATAGGTAACTCTTTTGGACATTTGCATGGATCTTGTAAACTTTTAAATTTAACTTTAACAATTCTATCTTCAAGTGACTGGAATGTAATTATAGCCATTCTACCACCGCGATGTAGTCTAGCTATTCCATCCTCAATTGCTTTATCTAATATTTTTAATTCCCCATTAACTTCGATTCTTATTCCTTGGAATGTTCTTTTAGCTGGATGGCCTCCATCTCTCTTAAACTTTGCGGGAATTGCTGCATCTATAACATTCACTAGTTCCAAAGTAGTATTGATTGGTTTATCTTTTCTTCTATCTACTATGAAATTAGCAATTCTTTTCGAAAATTTTTCTTCGCCATAATTTCTTAAAACCTCTGCTATCTGTGGCTCTTCGTAGTTATTTACCACATCGTATGCTGTTATACCTTTGCTTCTATCCATTCTCATATCAAGATTCGCATCCCTCATGTAGCTAAAACCACGTTCTGCATTATCTAATTGATATGACGACACCCCTAAATCCATAAAAATCCCATCTACTTTTTCTATTTTAAGTTTGTCAAGTATTGCTTCAATGTTATAAAAATTATCATGTACATATGTAACATTGTTATATTCTTTGATTTTTTCCTTAGCAGCTTTTAATGCATCTTCATCTTGGTCAATTCCAATTAACCGTCCTTTAGGTGATAGTCTTTTTAAGATTTCTAAGGAGTGCCCTGCACCTCCTAATGTACAATCAACATAAATTCCATCCTCTTTAATATCTAGCGCATCAATACACTCATTTAATAAAACTGATACATGTTTAAATTCCATTTTTAATCTCCTTTTATATGCCTAATTCATTCATTTTTTCTGCTATTTCATTAAAATTAATATCTGATTCATTATATTTATCCCATTTATCCTTAGACCATATTTCTATTCTAGTTGATACTCCTATGCTTACTATTTCCTTTTGAAGGTCTGCATATTCGCATAAATTTTGTGGTACTAAAGCTCTGCCTTGCTTATCTACTGTTATTTCATTAGCGCCTGAGAAGAAAAACCGTACAAATGCCCTGGCATCTTTACTCGTCAATGGAAGTTTCTTTAATTTTTCCTCCATTATATTCCATTCAACCATTGTATATATGTATAAGCATCCATCTAGGCCCTTAGTTAATATAAATTCACTGCCTAATCCCTCTCGAAATTTGGTGGGAATAATCATTCTGTTTTTACTATCAATGGCATGTTGATATTCACCAATAAACATTTTATCCCCCACCTTATGAACTTACTCCACTTCTAACCACTTTAAACCATTTTAAACCAATAACAAGTATAATTCTATAGAAAAATGAAAATTCCTTCTTGTTTGATCGTTTTATTTTTATTTTTTAAAAATAATTAAACTTTTTTATGATTTTATTTGAATTTTTTAACTTAACATACATAATTATCATATATCGGATATCGAATTAAGCACTTGCGCTAATTTACTTTCTTGAAATGCATTAGGATGTAGGGTATAATTTATTAGAAATTAATAATATTAAACGCAAGAAAGGAATGTACATATATATGAAGCTAGGAATTGTAGGTTTACCAAATGTAGGAAAAAGCACATTGTTTAATGCAATAACAAAGGCAGGTGCAGAATCCGCTAACTACCCATTTTGTACTATAGAACCAAATATAGGTGTTGTAAGTGTACCTGACAAAAGATTGGATGTACTACAAACTATTTATAATAGTAAAAAAATAATTCGTACTGCAATTGAATTTTATGATATAGCAGGCCTTGTAAAAGGAGCAAGCAGAGGAGAAGGTTTAGGTAATAAATTTTTATCTCACATCCGAGAAGTAGAGTCTATTGTTCATGTGGTAAGATGTTTCAATGATGACAACATCATACATGTAGACGGCAATATCGATCCTACACGTGATATAGATACTATTAATTTAGAACTTATTTTTTCTGATCTTGATGTATTAGAAAGAAGAATGGAAAAGTCAGTAAAACTTGTTCGTTCTGGTGACAAAACAGCAAAAATGGAATATGCTCTTATGGAAAGAATAAAGGAACACCTTGAAGCAAATCTTCCAGTAAGAACATTAGAGTTTAACGAAGAAGAAGCCGCTTTTGTAAGTATTCTTTTCTTAATTACTGCAAAACCAGTATTATATGCTGCAAATATAAGCGAAGATGATTTAATGTCTGGTAACACAGAAAATGATATGGTTAAAAAAGTTAAAGAATTTGCTGCAAATGAGAATTCAGAAGTAATTATAGTTTGCGCCAGACTTGAAGAAGAATTATCCACTTTGGATGATGATGAAAAAATGGAACTTCTAAAGGAATATGGTCTTACTGAAACTGGCCTTGATAAACTTATCCACTCAAGTTATAAACTACTCGGTTTAATGAGCTTTTTAACTGCAGGTCCCCAAGAAATAAGAGCATGGACTATAAACATTGGAACTAAAGCCCCTGCTGCTGCTGGGAAAATCCATTCGGATATAGAAAGAGGTTTTATAAGAGCAGAAATAGTATCCTTTGATAAATTAGTTGAATGTGGATCTGAAGCAGCTGCTAAAGAAAAAGGACTATATAGACTTGAAGGAAAAGAGTATATTATGCAAGATGGCGATGTAGTTAACTTTAGATTTAACGTGTAACAAAGCAAGCAGGACAATTTAGTCCTGCTTATTTAATATCTATTATTAAATAATAACCTGGGAAGCTTCATCTCCTGCGGTGCTGTTCATCATTTTTTGCTATATTTTTTTAATTCTTTGTTAATAGCTATCATTACAGCCTCAAAGCTAATATCAGGATTTCCC
The DNA here is from genome assembly GCF_055081035.1 of Clostridium sp. CM041. Taxonomy (NCBI): domain Bacteria; kingdom Bacillati; phylum Bacillota; class Clostridia; order Eubacteriales; family Clostridiaceae; genus Clostridium; species Clostridium sp. CM041. Next base: position 145,558 of record NZ_CM143648.1, on the reverse strand, counting down.
ATTAGCACTCCAATTGCATCCTCTATAGATGTCATCGTATATATATGAAAGTTTCCATTTTTAATTTCTCTTTCAACTTCTTCATTTAAAACCAAGTCTACTGCATTTGACAAAGGTATCATTACACCTTTATCCTTTATTGAGTCAATTGCTTTGCATGCTGCAAAGAAACCTTCTATTTTATCGTTTACTCCTCCTATAGGTTGAACCTCACCAAATTGATTTACCGAACCTGTGATTGCAATGCTCTGTTTTATAGGTATCTTACTTAGCGCTGAGAGCATACACATTATTTCTGCAACCGACGCACTATCACCATCTATTTTTCCATAAATTTGTTCAAAGCTTAAGTGAAAATCTACCGGTAATTTAGTAAATCCGCCATTAATAGTACTTATATATCCCTTTAAAATATTAATAGATTTACTATGGATACTTCCACTTAAATTGCTCTCCTTTTGGACATCTATAATATTACCTTCTCCCTTATAGCAGCAACAGGTAATCTTTATTGGCTTACCAAAACTAAAATATCCTGTATCCATTACCGATAATCCATTCACTTGTCCAATTCTACTATTTATAACATCAATAAGCATCTTTTTTTCAGTATAATTATCTAAAATTTCCTTTTCCATGATGTCTTTTTTATAGCCTACCTCGATTATATCTCCTTCACTAATCTCTTTTTTATTTTCTTCTATAACCTTATTGTTAGCTAAGATTAGTAGCTTATTTATTTCATATTTGTCATAGTATATCTTTTCTCTACTCTGTGCTTTCCGTGATAAAATCTTTGCTACTTCTCTTATTGCTCCTTTTGTAAGAAACTTATAATTGTTTTCGCAACAAGTTTTATTTATCTCAAATACAAGAGATTTCTTTAAATAATTGTCTATATTCTGCACTGGATTACATTCTGCTTTTATAGTGAAAATTTTTCTAAAGTCTTCATCATAGTTATAAAGCAAGTCATAAGTCTCATAGTTTCCAATAAGAATTATCTTTTCCTTAATGGGTATAGGTTCTGGGTTAAATGCATTTAAAGATCCAATCTCATAAGAGTTTCTGTTATAAGCCGAATCTACCTCTTCTGTTAACAATGTTTTTTTCAAATTATGGTAAGCCGCAGCATCCTTTAGTAAATCATTTGCTCGAATTATCAAACACCCTTCATTTGCTTTTAGTATACTACCACTTTTTATAAATTCTATACCTGTAGAATAAACCCCTTTGTGATTTTCATACTCTATATTTCCAAGTAGGTTTGTCAAATTAGGATCTTGTTCAAATATTACTGGCCGAATTTGCTTTTCACTATTATCCACCATTACATTTATAGCATATTTGTATATAATTTCATTTATTTTTTCCTCGTCATCATCATAACTTAAAGAATAATTATCTATAAGTCTTTTTTCAATATCATTGCATACTATATCAAAATAATTTTGTACAGATTCATCTTCCATAAACATATTTTTATATTCTTCTTTTAAATCATTCATTTCATTATTATAATACACTTCCATTAGTTGTTTTATTTTCTCTAAGTCTTCTCCTTCAGAATCTTTTAGTTCCTCTAATGTTTCGCGAGCATTCTCTTTTAACATAGTTGCCGTGTATAAAATGTTATCTTTTTCCCCTTTATCCAATGTCTCATATTCATTTTCAGACATTTCCTTTTCATCACTTAACGGAATGAATGTGAATCCGCTATTAGTGGATTTTATATCAAACCCTTTCTCTCTTGCTGTATCTATTAGCTTACCAATTAATTTATTTCTTTTCCTTTGAATATTTTCCTGAATGTCTTCAATTTCCTTATTTGCAGAATTGTTATAAAACTGAAATGTGCACCCTAAATATTCATTCTGCATTTCTTCAAATGTCTCTTTTAGCTTATTAGCCCCTCCATTACTTACAAAAATAGGTTTAGGAGATTTTTCATCTTCATATAGTACATAACAAATGTCTTTTGGTTTGCTTTTATTTTCGAAACTTTTATTTACATATTTCATAATCTCTTTAAGGGTTTCTTTTGAAAAGTCATCTATTAAATAAATATTAAAACCCTCTTTATCTATACTCATGGCAGTTTTAATATTTTCTATTACATCATAATATTGAGGCATAATATATAATTCTTCTTTTTCACTCATATCTTCAATGTCAAATTCATATATAATATCTTTTGGAGTTAATTCTCTATTCATATTCCTCCTCCTTTCAATTCTTTATTATATTAATATTCTCAAATCACTAATTTAGGAACAAATATTATCATTACAAAATAATAATATTTTCTTATTTATGCGTATATATTTTTTTCCCATAGGATTTTAATAATAATATTAGTAATAGCCATTTTTTTAATACTTGAGTTAAATTACAACATACGATATAATAAGCTTATTGACTTTTTATATTTTATATAATTTTTGTTGTGAAGGAGTAATACTGATGGGATTTAAAGACAAAATTACTAATAGTTATACACAGGCTTATTTAAAGAGATATGGCGATAGACTTACTCAAGCACAAGGTAGAGTTCTATCAGTCAAAATAGCTGAAAAAAATTATCTAAGAATATTTTATAAATTAACTGTAACCATCTTAGTAAAGGCCGAAGGAAGTAAATCTATTTCTAAATGCATATTCAAAAAACACCGTTGGTTCAAAAAAGTTAACTTTATATCTGTGCTTCAAGGTCATTCTGTTATAATTCAAGGAATGAAGGGTAAAAAAGGTAAAGAACACAGCGAACAGATTCAAATTGCAAACATTAGAAATATGACTACCAAAAAGGACCTGGTTCCAATGCAGGGGAATGCTCCAAAGGTTCAAAGAATAAGATCTGACAGACGTTTTAAATAATGAAAGCTATATGACTATGTCATATAGCTTTCATTATTTAAAATTGCATCAACACCTCAAGGTGGTACTATATCAATCGTTAAATGATACTTCATCACTGCTAGGTGATGCTTAGTGCTTATGCATCAAATACAAATATAAACTATTTATAAAGGAAATAATGCCCGAGAAAAATAAAATAATTAACCATTGCCCTAAATTAAGTGGTATGGTATGAAATACACTCTGTAAGAATGGAATATACACTATGCTAATCAGCATAATTATGGATATACCTACAGCCCCAATTAGGTATAAATTTGTAAAGGGATTAATTTCAAATAAAGATTGTTTTTCTGATCTACATTCAAATACATGTATGAGTTGAGATAAAACTAATGTTCCAAGAGCCAATGTTCTACATGCCTTAATATTCATACCATAATATTTACCACCGATAAACGCCATTATTGTACAAACACCAATTAGGCACCCGCGAATGACAATTTTTTCTGTAAGCCCTCTTGAAAATACACTTTCATTCTTTCCTCTAGGTTTTTCAAACATGATATCACTATCAGCTGGATCCACCCCCAAAGCAATAGCGGGAAGTCCATCTGTAACTAAATTTACAAATAAAATTTGTATTGGAAGTAGAGGATTTTCTAAGTAGAATAATGAAGCCAAAAACATGGTAAGCACTTCCCCTAAATTACAGGATAGTAAGTACCTGATAAATTTCCTTATATTGTAATATATTATACGTCCCTCTTCAACTGCTGCAACAATAGTTGCAAAATTATCATCTAAAAGAATCATAGAGGCTGCCTCTTTAGTTACATCTGTTCCAGATATTCCCATAGCTATCCCGATATCTGCTTCTTTTATAGCTGGGGCATCATTTACACCATCTCCAGTCATGGCCACAATATGATTTTTATGTTTAAAAGCCTTTACAATTCTTAGCTTGTGCTTTGGACTTACCCTTGCGAATATTTTAAAATTATCAATATTCTTATCTAGTTCCTTATCACTTAATTTATCCAGCTCATCTCCAGTTATAACCTCCTCCGAATATTTACATATATCTAACTCTTTTCCGATAGCATAAGCTGTATTTTTGTGGTCCCCTGTTATCATTACAGGTTTTATACCTGCAATCTTGCACTTTATAACTGCATCTTTTACTTCTTTTCTTGGGGGATCAATTATACCTGCTACACCGATGAAAATTAAATTAGTTTCCAAATTATCATTTTTCACGATACCAGACACCTTATAGGCACAAGCAATGCACCTTAATGCCTTATAGGACATTGACTCTACAGCTCTTATTAGATGATTCTTATAATTCGGAAGCATCGGCTGCACCAATCCGTCTACTAATATATAATTGCAGTTTTCTATAACTCTTTCTGGAGCACCCTTTACATAGCAAATTTCTTTATCATTTTCTTTAACAATGACAGACATAATTTTCCTTGTTGAGTTAAATGGTATTTCATATAAACGTCTTGATTTATTCAAAAATCCCTGTAATTCCTTAGAATTTTCAAAAAAAACCTTAATTAAAGCAGTTTCTGTAGGATCACCAAATAAGCATTTTTCAAATTTTTTTGCGTTAAAATCGTAATTACAATCATTGCAGTATGTAAATGCTTTTTTCATAACTGAATTCAATGGAATTTTACCTTTGTCAACATCGTAAATCTGCCCATTAAAATACAATGATTTTACTGTCATATTATTTTCAGTTAGAGTTCCCGTTTTATCTGTACATATTACAGAAGTACAACCTAAAGTTTCAACTGCTGGTAATTTTCTAACTAATGCTTTTCTTTTAAGCATTCTAGATACGCCTAGTGCTAAGGCAACCGTAACTATAGCAGTTAACCCTTCTGGTATTGCAGCCACTGCAAGGCTTACTCCCAATAAGAACATTGCATATTTATCTTGTCCACGCGAGATGCCCATAAAAGTTACAACTACGCAAATTATTATACAAAGCATAACTAATATTTTCCCAAGATATGCTAGTCTCTCTTTAAGTGGAGACCTCTCCTCTTCAATACTATGAAGCATATCTGCTATTTTTCCCATTTCTGTATTCATACCTGTTGTTATAACTTTTGCTTTAGCTTTTCCTGTAAGAAGTATTGTTCCCATATAAATGTTATTATCCTTAGAACTGGCGCTTTTGTTTACTCCAGCAGATTCTCCAGTAAGTAAAGATTCATCTAGCATTACATTATTTTCCTCAGTCAAAATGCAATCAGCCGGAACTCTATCTCCACTTTCTAAAATCACTAAATCACCTGGCACTAAATATATTGCATTTATTACCAATACTCCACCATTTCTAATCACTTTAGCCGTTGGCGCTGCTAGCTTACTTAGTGCCTCCAGTGATTTCTCAGTTCGAAACTCTTGAATAAACCCTAGTATTCCATTCATTATAACTATAATAAATATAGTTATTGCATCCGCTTTTTCTCCCATAAGTCCTGAAAGCACTGTTGCTACAATTAATATCCAAGTAATAAAATCATTGAATTGTGAAAAGAATATTTTAAGCGCGGATATCTTTTTTTTATTTTCTAATTTGTTAAATCCATATTTTTTTAATCTACCTTCAGCCTCCTCTATGGTAAGACCCATTGATAATTTCTTACTATCACGTACAGATCCTCTTGGCTTATTATCATCCTTTGTATTATTATTTGGCACTTGTTCGTTAATCACTTTCTTACCCTCCTTATACTTGTCTAAGATAGATAACATTTGCTAACCAATGCCGCTCCCATAAGTCACTATATTTTCTATTCATACTAATATATGTATTTATTCACTTACATATGAACAGAATATAGTGTATTATTTAATTAACATTGGTTTTTTCTTTACAATATAAGAGTTTGATTATAAAATAATATTAGCAACGATTGCTAATTAAAAATGACAATGAGTATAACAACTAATAATTGTTATACTCGCAAGAACAATACAAGGAGGCCCACACGTGAAAAACATTATTTATATTACTGGCCATAGAAATCCAGATACTGATTCTATTTGCTCTGCTATTGCTTATGCAGAGTTTAAAAATAAAATGGGGAAAATACCTGCAGTTCCTATAAGACTCGGTGAAGTTAATAGCGAAACGGAATTTATTCTTAACTACTTTAATGTAGATCAGCCTGAGCTTATAACTACAGTTAAAACGCAAATTTCTGATTTAGATATAGACGCTGTAGCTCCAATTTTACCAGATATTTCTCTTAAAATGGCCTGGTCCATTATGAAAAAAAACGGCACTAAAACTCTACCTGTTATCGACGAACATAATCAATTAGCTGGTGTGGCATCAGTTTCGAATCTTGCTGCAAGCTATTTAGATGTTTGGGACAATACTATTCTTGCCAAAAGCAATACAACTCTTGATAATATTTTAGATACTCTATCAGCTAAATGCGTGTGCAAACCAAAAGATACATTTAAAATAACTGGAAAGATTATTGTAGCTGCTATGCATCCAGAAAGCACAAAATCTGTAATTGAGGCTGATGATGTTGCCATATGTGGAGATAGAGAAGATACCCAGCTCTTAATAATTAATTGTAATGCTTCTCTTTTAATAATTACAGGAAACCATTCTCCAACAGATGAAGTTATTGAACTTGCAAAAACTAATAACTGTACAATAATAGTAACCCCTTTCGATACTTTTACAGCTTCTAGACTAATAACTCAAAGTATCCCCATCGATTATGTTATGAGCAAAAAAAATATTGTAAGCTTTAATACAGAAGATTTTATTGATGAAATAAAGCCTATTATGATTGAGACTAGATACAGAAGTTATCCTGTTACTGATGAAGATAATAAAGTCATTGGAAGTATATCTAGATACCATCTAATATCAGAAAACAGAAAAAAAATCATACTTGTAGACCATAATGAAAAAGCCCAATCTGTATTAGGTATAGAAGATGCTGAAATACTAGAAATAATTGATCATCATAGAATTGCAGATGTGCAAACTGGTATGCCTATATATTTTAGAAATGAACCTGTAGGTAGCACTTCAACAATCGTAGCATCCATATTCTTTGATAATGGAATTAGGCCTTCAAAAAGCACTGCCGGTCTTCTATGTGCAGCAATAATTTCCGATACATTACTACTAAAATCTCCTACTTCTACACTAGTCGATGAACTTATTTTAAATAAATTAGCTCAAATTGCTAATTTAAATGTGGAAGAGTTTGCAAAAAAAATGTTTAAAGCCGGTACATCACTTGAGGGTAAAACCGCTCAAGAAATTTTTTACCAAGACTTTAAGACCTTTACCCTTAATACTTTTAAAATAGGAGTATCACAAGTTGGTACAATGTATATTGAAGGCTTTGACCCACTGAAAGATAGCATGATAGATTTAATGAATAAAAAAGCCAAAGAAGGTGGCTATGACTTGATTTTACTAATGCTAACTGATATATTAAATGGCGGTTCAGTATTAATAGCTACAGGGGAACATAAGGACATTATTTCAAAAGCCTTTGATGTTACTCTAACTGATAGCGGTGTATATATTCCTGGTATAGTTTCAAGAAAAAAACAAGTTATACCCCCTATTACAGCTGCCCTAAGTAAAATAAACAAATAAAAACAAAGCATATATTATAAATAATATATGCTTTGTTTCTATTTATATATTATAATTTTTAAAATCCACATTTTCATCCCTACTATGATTATATTATTATGTATGTACCTACTAATAATATATTGAGGTTTTGCTTTAGTTTAAAAACTATTTTTTTATTCTGACAATCAAAAAAAGACATACTATTAAAAGTACATCTTTTACAAAAATAAATTTATTTACCCCGAAGGTTATTAGCCATTTGCCACATTTCATCAGCAGTTTTTAAAGTAGTAGAACTAAGCTGGAAAGCCCTTTGTGTTACAAGCATTTCCGTCATTTCTGTTGTAATGTCAACATTAGATAGTTCTAAGTACCCTTGCATAACAGTATAATCACGGCTTTTCATAAGTTTTGTACCAGTCTTTGGAATAAACAAATTATCCCCTACAGAAATCATTGAATTATCGCCTACAGCATCTAAAACCATTATTTCTCCCACAGGCCTATCTATATTTCCATTTTTTATAGTTACAACACCATGTGAATCCACACTAAAATTGTTTTTATCAAATTTATAAGGTCCATTCACTTTATTAATATCATTACCCTTATCATCAATTATACTTAATCTATTTCCGTTTTGATCAACTATAGTTCCACTTGAATCTGTAAGAAAATTACCGGCTCTTGTATAAGCCCTGCTATTATCCGGCTTTACCACTTCAAAATAACCGTTTCCATCTATAGCGAAATCAGTTGTTAGGCTCGTCTGCGTAATCGGGCCCTGTACATTATCCCTTATCCATTCGGAGGCCCGAACTCCAGTGCCATTTTGAAGTATTGCTTTACCTTCATCGTCTTTTGACACTGGATATCCCTTTCTATCAAGTGATTCGTAAACAAGATCCTTGAAATTTACATCAAGTTTTTTATACCCGTTGGTATTTACATTTGCAATATTATTTGATATAGAATCTAATTTTTCCTGTTGGGCCATCATAGCACTTTGACTATTCCATAAAAGTCTTAACATCTGCGTCGCTCCCTCCTAACTACTTAATACTCATTTAATTGTTTTATCTTACTGTTCCTATTTCATTTACAGCTTTTCCTAAAGTCTCATCGATAGCTTGTATAACTTTTTGGTTACTTTCAAAATTCCTCGTAATTGTCATCATATTTATAATTTCACTTGTAACATTAACATTGGATTTTTCTAGTGAATTTTGTTTAACAGTAATATTTGGATTTTCAATAGGATTCGTCCCATCAAACAAATTATCCCCAACCTTTTTAAGACTCTTATAATCCCTAAAATCCACTGTATTAAATTTATATTGGTTTACACCATTAACTGAAATATTTCCGCTATTATCTACTTGAAGTTTACCATCACCTACAAATATGGGTTGTGTTGAATTGGTTGCTTTATTTTTACCTAAAACCCTATCTCCGCTATCCGTTACTAAATACCCAGCTCCATCAACATGAAAATCACCACTTCTGGTATAATAATTTTTAGCGGAAACCCCATCATCCCTTTGCACTGTAAAAAAGCCAGTTCCGTCTATTGCAAAGTCTGTAGCTTTATCCGTCGCCGTCAGAATACCTTGGGCAAAATATGTGTTTAATTCGTCGATTTGACTTCCCATACTTAGTGACCCAATAGTGTTCTTCGTATTCCCACCATTTACGATTTTATCACAATTTTGTATTAACACATCATCAAATTTTTTAATAGAAAGGTTGTCACTTTTAAAACTATTTGTATTCGCATTTGCTATGTTATTAGTTACGATGCTTTGTTTAGCCTCTCCAGTTATGAGCCCTGTAACTGCGGTATAAAGCCCTCTAATCATTTCCCCACCTCTTTATTAGTTATTATTGGCATTTCATCCGGGTAACGCATACCATACCCTCTAGCCTTTATTTCAATCTTACCTTTACTCGTTTCATAATTTATCTTTGCACCGCTTAATAAAATAGAAGTCATAATCATGCCTATTCCTATTCCTATTAGAAGTTTCCTATCGCTTAGAAAGTCCATTAAACTTTTTATCTTATATACAAATCTTTTATTAATAGTACTTCCCCCTTACCTAAATGCACTATTTCTGATATTTCGTCCAAGGAATATTCCTCACTAAATAATCTTTTTATTTCCTCAACCTTTGCACTACTTCCATTATTACTATTAATAGTAATTCGTTCTTCTACAATAATTTCATTATTTGTTTCATCCACAGTAATCTTATTATCATCACTCTGTTGAGGTTCATCTATAATAGTTTTGAAATTATTCTTATTTTGCTTATCTTCATAGTTTTTATGTAATATATTATTTTCCCCCATAATTTCTTTCATATTAATTAATTCACTTTGGAGTTCCAATATAATGTCAGAAAACTCTTCTCTAAGTTCCCCTAGTTTAATGTCATAATCATAAGTATTTTCTATAGCATCTCCTAGCACTCCATTAAATGACTTATTCTGCTTTTTAATAGATAACCCATTTAAAATCACAAGAATTAACCCAACAAAAATTAATAAACCCGGCATATAAATCACCTCAAATTTTATACTATTTCATATTTTAGTTTCACTAAAGCTTTTCTTAAATTTATCAGCGCTCTGCTATGAAGTTGACAAACTCTTGATTCAGATACACCCAAAATATTTCCTATTTCTTTTAATGTAAGACCTTCATAATAATATAAAGTTAAAATCATTTTATCTTTTTCTTTAAGGTTTTCGAGCCCCAACGCTAAGTATTCAATTTGCTCTTTTTCTTCTAAAGCTTTTTCTGGGCTTGTACTCTTTTCGTCTTTAATTGTACCACTAAGTGGCATATCATCATCATCATCCGAAAAAATAAAATCCTCTAATGAAACTATGGCTATATAATTTATATTGTTCTCAATTTCAGCTACATCATAAATTGAAATACCTAATTCACTTGCTATTTCACGGCTTGAAGGTTCTCTGAAAAAACGTTTCTGTAGCCGTTCAATAGCCCCATTATATCTATTAAGCTTATCCATGGCACCTTTTGATATAGGACTATTTCGCCTAAGTTCATCAATCATAGCACCTTTTATTCTTATTGATGCGTAACTTGAAAATTTCATGCCTTTAGTATTATCGAATTTTCCCAGGGCATCCATAAGTCCTAGCATACCATAACTCATTAAATCTTCATATTCAACATATTTAGTTTTTCCAATTATTACTCTAGACGCAATATATTTAACTAAAGGTATATGGCTTTTCACAATTTGCTCGCGTATATCAGCTGCACTTGCTATGGACATATAAACACCTCCCTAAATTTTTTTCATTTGTTCTCTCATAAGTTGAAATGTAAATTTAATAACTTTTTCGCGTATTGAGTTATCTAAAGATTCAAAGCTCAAGCCACAAACAAACCTACCTTCATCATCTTTTTGGATTCTTTTTGCTTTCCCCACTATAAGTATGTCCTCTTTATTTACAGTTAAGGACACCAGAATAAAATCATTAAGCTTTATTTCCTCCTGCACCTTAATTCTCATACCACAACCACTTAAATCAACTAATACAGCCTTTAAACATTCACTCTTATCCATGATGCTAGGATTAATTTTTGGCTGGTTCTTAATATTTTTATACTTAACGTTTCTTATTAATGGTACTCTAACATATTCTCTTCTCTGAATCTTCTTAATTTCCTTAGGTTTTGATATAAGTAAAATAGGTATATTTTCAAATTTACGTCCTATAATTGAAGACTTAAATTTATAAATATTTTTCTCCTCATAATAGATCACCTCTATAATAGTTCCCTTTGACAATAGAAGATATTTACCTGATTTAATAGGAATACTAATTGAAATATCATTCTCTGTTATATCTTGTATATTACTCTTAAAATATTTCTCATCAACTAATATTTCCAATTTCTTATTTAATTTAAAATTCACTTTAGACACTCCCACATCTCCTTATGAAAAAACGCTGAAAATTTTCTTAAATAATCCTTCTATCCCCATACCACCAGACTTTTCCGTCATGCCTTCAATTTTACTTGCAATATTATTTATATCCTGAGCTGCCTTAGAATTTGGATAACTTATTATCACAGGTTGTTGCGCTCTTACTGCATAAGTTAATTTCTTATCTTCACAAATATTACCTAAATATTCTAGTTTTATACCAATAAATTTAGTAACAGCATTATTAAATTTATTAAAAGTATTATAAGCTTCATTATTATCAATCGATCTATTTACTATAACTTTTGCAAAATTCTTAATATTAAAATGATTAACAGCCTTTAATAGACTATATGCATCTGTAAGTGAAGTGGGTTCTGGTGTTGTTACTATTACTAAATCCTCACAGCAAGCAATAAATCCCAAAACACTTTTACTTACACCTGCACCTGTGTCCATTATTATATAATCAAGTCCTTTTAAAGCTGTAAGCTTGTTTAAAAACATATTTCTTTGAGATTGCGTCAAATCCTCAACTTTTGTAAGGGCTGATCCACCCGGAAGAAGTTTCACCCCAAAAGGTCCACTTATAACGATCTCCTCAATTTCTTTACCTTTATTTATAACATCAAATACGTTGTGTCTAGACAAGCATCCCATTATAATATCATCATTTCCCATCCCTATATCTGCATCAAAAATCATAACTTTCTTTCCCATCTTTTGAAGTGCTATAGATAAATTCACTACTATATTGCTTTTACCTACTCCTCCTTTACCAGAAGTAACAGTTATAATTCTAGGAATTCTATGGTCACCCTCATCATTTCCAACTGCCATTTGTCTCAATCTTTGCGCTTGATCTAACATACAGTATCCTCTCCTAATATAAAACTAACAAGTTTCTCAGGGGATAACTCCTTAATATCATCAGGTACATTTTGACCAGTTGATACAAAACTTAAAGGTATTTTTGCAATTTCTAATATATTAAGTATAGGCCCATATGTGGAAGTTTCATCTAATTTAGTGACTATTATACTATTATAATGCAAAATCTCATATCCTTCAATAATATGTTTAATATCTTTATTCTTCGTTGTAGAACTTATCACTAAATGAATATTTTTTGTATCAGCCTTATCCACAAATGTTCGGAGTTCAGAGATTTGCATTTTGTTTTTACTACTTCGGCCTGTAGTATCAATCAATACCACATCACATTCACTCATACTTTCTATAGCCTTGTCCATGTCATCCATATTATATACTACTTTAAAAGGTATATTCATAATGTCAGCATAAGTTTTTAGCTGCTCTACAGCTCCAATTCTGTAAGTATCTACAGTAATTAATCCTACTTTTTTTTTCTGAATTAAAGCTAGCTTTCCTGCAAGTTTCGCTATGGTTGTAGTTTTACCTACACCTGTAGGCCCTACCAGCACTATTCTACCTTCTAATTTTGGTTTAGTAACATTAATCATTTGTTTTAATACCATTTTCAATTTCTCATATTCGCTATCTTCCAATTTAATGTTTTTAACTTTCATCATTATATTTTCAATAATTTCACTATCTACATCATTGTCCTCTAATATTTTTTCTATATCACTTTTATTATTAGACCCTTGGCTCGTACCACTTGCGAGATCACTAATCATAGTTTTCATCTTCATCATTTCACTCATTAAGTCTTTTGAGTAATTATCACTCTGAGCGTCGCTTTTTTCCAGTGCATATTCTAAAGGTTTATGTACTACCTTTTTTGGCTTTTGAGCCTCCATAGGATAATCTTTAATTGCCTTTTCCTGCTGCACAACTTTTTTAATTGCTTCCATGCCCTTTACAACATTTCTACCTTGTTCATTTATTTCATTTTCAACCGCAGCCGTTACCTCTATGCTCTTTGTGGAAAATAACCCTTTCATTCCTGGCTTTCTAATTTTTCTTTGACTTATAATTACAGCATCACTGCCTAGTTCATATCTTATTCTCGTCATAGCTTCGTTCATGTTATTAACTATGTATCGTTTTATAATCATTCTAGCGTCACGACTCCTTCAGTTTTAATCTCAACTTCATTTGGTATTTCATTAAGAGAAAGCACGCAGACGCTAGGGAATACCATTTCAATTAATCGTCTAAAAGCTGGTCTTATTTTAGGGGATACTAATATTACTGGTTGGTTATTGTGAAAATAAATTGTGCTAATATTCCTTTTAATTGAATTTAATATTTTACCTGTAGTATCTGGATCTACAGCTGGAAAAGAACCCTGTATAGATTTTTGAATGTTGCTAGAAACAATATTCTCAACTTCAGGCGAAAGCGTTATAATTGTTATACACCCATTCTCATCAACCAATCCATTACAAATACTTCTTCCCAGTGAAAAACGAACATATTCTGTTAATACTTCTATATCCTTAGTTATTCTAGAATTATCCGCTAAAGACTCTAAAATTGTAACCATATCCTTTATAGCTACCTTTTCTTTTAATAAACTTTGAAGAACTTTTTGTACTTCACCAATAGTCATAAGATCTGGCAACAATTCCTCAACTACAGTATTATATTTTTCTTTTACCGAATCAATTAATAGTTTTGTTTCCTGCCTACCTAGAAGTTCAAAAGCATGACTCTTAATAGTTTCTGTTAAATGAGTTACCATCACAGTAGTTGGATCTACCACTGTGAATCCCTTGATTTCAGCATCTTCTCTTTGGTCATTATTTATCCACACAGCAGGAAGTCCAAATGTTGGTTCAATAGTGTTAATGCCTTGAATCGTAATATCTTCAGAATTTGGGTCAATGCAAAGGAGCATACTTGGCATTAACTCGCCGCGAATTATTACAGTTCCTCGAATCTTAACCACATATTCATTTGTTTTAAGTTGCAAATTATCTTTAATTCTAATTGGCTGAACAACAATTCCCATCTCTATTGCACACTGCCTTCTTACTGAGGCAATTCTTTGTAATAAATCTCCTCCAGAGGCTTCATCTGCCAGTGGTATTAGTCCATATCCTATTTCTATTTCCATAGGCTCTACAGATATCAGATTCATTACATTTTCTGGTTCTCTATTTTCAGTTTCATAATTCTCTTGCTCGATGCTTTCTGTTTTCATAATATTTTGATCTTTTTCGTCTTTATGTAAATAATAAGCACTTGTTGCTGTAGCCACCGATAGTATAATGAAAACAAGATGAGGCATGCCTGGAATTGCAGCCAAAACTAATAACACCACTGATGCTAGAGCAATAACCTTTGGAAATGCAGTAAGCTGAGATGTTACTTGAGTTCCTAAATTTTTATTGCTACCAGACCTAGTAACCAAAATACCAGAAGCTGTTGATATTAAAAGCGCCGGAATCTGACCCACAAGACCATCACCAACCGTAAGCCTAATATAAGTGGTTGCCGCTTGTGCAATTGGCATTTTAAGCATCACAACACCTATAATTATTCCACCAAAAATATTAATTATGGTAACAATTATACCGGCTATTGCATCTCCCTTTACGAATTTGGAAGCTCCATCCATAGCTCCATAAAAACTAGCTTCATCCTGCAATTTTGTTCTTCTTTCTCTTGCCTGGTCCTCTGTTATGACACCTGCATTCAAATCAGCATCAATACTCATTTGTTTACCTGGCATAGCGTCTAGTGTAAATCTAGCAGACACCTCAGATACTCTACCCGCACCTGCTGTAATAACTACAAACTGTATAATAATTATTATTAAGAAAATAATTATTCCAACTACATAATTACCTCCAACAACAAATTCACCAAAGGCTTCAATTATATCTCCTGCATAAGCCTCTGTTAATATTAGTCTGGTAGATGAAATATTTAGCCCTAATCTTAAAAGGGTTGTAATTAAGAGTAGCGTTGGAAAAACTGAAAATTGCAACACTTCTGTTGTAAACATTGTTAATAGCAAAATTACAACTGCTATTGTAATATTAAGTGCAATTATTACATCGAGAAGCTTTGGTGGTAATGGAATAATTATCATTAAAACTATTCCTATTACTCCCAAAGCAACTAAAACATCCAAATTATTTTTTATGCTATATTTTGCTCTTTCAGCCACACATATCATCCTTTACTTTTTTTCTTCAGTTTAAATACCAACGCTAATATTTCTGCTACAGCTTGATACATATCCGCTGGAATTTCTGAGCCCAAATCTAATTCCTTATATATTAACCTTGCTAAAGGTTTATTTTCAATAATTGGAATATCATTTTCACTTGCAATTTCTTTTATTTTTATAGCTACATTATCCACACCAATAGCTACAACTATAGGGGCCCCTTCACCACCTTGCTCATATTTAATAGCAATGGCTATATGAGTTGGATTTGTAATGACCACAGTAGCATCAGGTACTTCTTGCATCATTCTACTAGATGCCATTTCTCTTTGCTTTTGCCTAATTTTCGATTTAATCTGTGGGTCTCCTTCTTGTTGTTTATATTCTTCTTTAACCTCTTGCATACTCATTTTTAACTCTTTATTATGCTTGTATTTCTGATATGCGAAATCAATTATAGATATTATAAGCATAATTATACTAATTTTGAAAAATATAGATACTACTAACTTTCCAAAAGCAACTAAAACAGCTTCTATTTTAAGACTTCCGTAGTTCATTATATCCATATAATTACTTTCAACAAAATTATATGCTACAACTCCAATAGTTGTGACTATAGCTAAGTTTTTCACTAAATCCATTAAGGATCTTGTAGAAAAGATTTTCTTAAATCCACTTATAGGACTTAGTTTTTTTAAATCAGGTTTAAGTGGTTCACTTGTAAATATAAACCCAGATTGCATTAAGCTTGCAACCACTCCCATTATCATAATAGGCACCATAATTGGTAAAATCACAAGGCCGAATCTAATTATAGAAACAAGAAGTACAGTTTTAAAAGTATACTCCGTAACATTAAGTGTTAAATAATTTCCTAAGAAAAGACTTAATATTCCTTTTAAATTGCCAAGGGTATACGCACCGAACATAATCATCAAAAGTGTTGATGTGAAAAGCGTAAAGGTAGAAGATAATTCCTTACTCTTTGCTACTTGACCCTTTTTCTTTGAGTCACTTTTCTTTTTAGGAGTAGCTTCTTCAGTTTTTTCACCACTATCTGCAGATATGATAATAAGCATGGGTAATACTCTGTAAAAAGCTTTAATTATATCTGAAATAGTGTAAAAAGAATTTACTATTAACTTAATAGCAGCTGGCAGCACTAAAATAAAGCAACTGAGTCCTACTATTATTTTTATTGGCATACCTAAAATCATTACATTTAATTGTGGTACTGTTCTTGATACGAGTCCCATACTTAAATCGGTTATAATGATTATTAAAATAATTGGAATTGCTATTTTTACTCCAAGTGTGAAAAATTCTATAAAAATTTTCACCATCATCATAGCTGATTGCTGATTAAGTATAAACTTTCCAATATTAATAACGTTGAAAGAATCGATAATAGCCCTTATTAACATATGATGGCCATCTACCACAAAAAACATCACCATACTTATCCAGTAAAGTAAACGCCCAAGCAAAGTAACGTTCTCATTAGATATAGGATCAAACATGCTCATCATAGAAAACCCAACTTGAAAATCCATAAGCTGCCCAGCCATCTGTGCTGAGAAGAAACAAAACTTTGTCATGTACCCGAGTGTTAAACCCGTGATAACCTCCGCCATAATAAACATTACTAGCGCAGTGTTATTATTAATCAAATTTACATTTTCATAATTAACACCAGGTAAAATTAGAAAAGTGAAAACAACGCAAAATCCAACTTTTGCCATTGCGGGAGTAGACTTAGGAAAGAAAACAGGTATACCCATAAAGAATGCTGATATTCGCAGTAGCACCATTATAAATCCTAAATAATAAGCTGTACTAATCAATATTACTCCACCTAACCTCCCATATTAGCAATAAGTTCAAAAATTCTAGTTGTAAAACTAACTATTGTATGAAGCATCCAACTACCCATTAGTAATCCCATTACTGCTACTGCCAGCAGCTTTGGCACAAAGGTTAATGTTTGCTCCTGAATTTGAGTAGTGGCTTGAAATATACTTATAATTAGCCCTACTACAGTGGCTGTAAGTAGAATTGGAGCAGATACCATTATTGCAGTTTGAATAGCATCTTTTATTACAGTTAACACAATATTCTCGGTCATTTAATTCACCTCAACTAAAACTCATAATCAACGATTTTACCAATAAATTCCATCCATCAACCATAATGAATAGCAATAATTTAAATGGTAAAGAAATCATAACTGGTGGCAGCATCATCATTCCCATAGCCATAAGAATACTACCCGTAACAATATCTATTATAATAAAAGGTATAAATAACAAAAATCCCATTTCAAAGGCTCGCCTTAGTTCACTAATTATAAAAGAAGGTACAACTGCATATAGGGGCACTTTATCATAAGTGAGTTTTGGTTTTCCATCTTTCATTACTACATTACCTTTTGCATCAATTTCATTTTTAACTGTGTCTTCTAATTTTCCTACTTCTAAAAAGAGTTTTAAGTCCTTGGATCTTGTCTGTTTTAACATAAAATCTCTCATGGGCTTCGCCCCCTTATCAAGTGCAACCTGTTGAGTTATTTTATTATTCAAATAAGGAGTTAAAGCATCGCTATTAATCTTTTGAAATGTTGGCGCCATAGTAAAAAACGTTAAAAATAGTGCTAGTCCAATTATGACCTCTTTTGGTATTGCCTGCTGAATTCCAATAGCACTTTTAAATAGGGATAGCACTATAATAATTCTTACAAAACTAGTAGTCATTATAATAATCGAAGGCATCAGAGTAAGTACTGTAAGAAGCATTAATAGTTTAATATTGTCAACATATTCAGTTGGCGTATTTGCATTATCAACTGAAATATTAATTTTAGGTATTGGAAGCGGCGCTGCATTTACAGTTTTCAATGTAAAAATCCACATTATTGCCATAACCAAAGCAAAAATAAACAAGTTTTTATTTTTTCTTTTCATCTTTAACACCCTTTTTTATAATATGTTTTTTAAATAATTCCTTTATTTCTTCATATTGTGGTACTTCTTTACTATTCTCGATGGCAATAATTTCTTTCCCAGGTAATTCAAATAAAATATTAATTCCCTTTGAACTAGAAGATACCGCATATGCTTTTTCACCTATTTTCACAACTATAATGCTATTTTCCTTAGACAGCGCAACCCTGTCTAACACTTTCATATATCTACCATCTTGCAATTTTTGAAGTTTATTACCACCATATTTTAATGATGCATATAATAGAAGTAATATCACAGGTAAAAATACTATAATTTTTAAAATTAACATCCAAAATTCTACATCCATTATTTTATCACCTACTGTACTAATATATCATTAAAATATATATGAGAAATTTTCCCTTTAGTTAAAATTGGATTTATGTTAGCAATTAGCTGAGCCTTTATATCATCAAGACCTTTAGCACTAAAATCTGTACTTTTTTTTGCTCTCAAAGTCGTATTTACTATATCCCTAATAACGGGCTTTTTTATTTCTAGTTCTGCAGTTAAATCCTTATTCTCTTCATACCCAATAACAACCTTTACCTTTAGATACCGCTTTCCATCCTCATCCATTAGATTTACTAAGAATTCCTCTAAGGGATAAGTGATCTCATTAATTTCCTTAGCTTTAGCTGACCTATCCGTAGCGCTTGTACTTTCTTTACCCATAAAATACATGGTTCCAAATGCAGCCCCTCCAACTAAAACTAATAATAGCAAAAGTATAATGACAATTTTAAAAGTATTTCCTTTTTTAGGGTTATCGCTCATTTTTTACTGTCCTCCTTTTTATTTGCAACAATTAAAATATTTACTCTTCTATTTAAGGCTCTGTTCACATCGCTATTATTTGGTACACTAGGCTGGTATTCAGCATAGGCAACAGATCTAAATTGGTTTGCATGAGATTGGCCCTTAATAGACACAAAATATTCAAGTACATTCAACGCTCTAGCAGAGGATAATTGCCAATTGTTTTTGTATTCATAATTACTAATTGGTATATTATCTGTATGCCCCTCTATTACTATATCATTGGGTAGCGTAGATAGTAGAGCATTTATTGAATTTAGTACTGGTTTTATCTTTTCTATAATTTCTGCTTTTCCACTTTCAAATATGATGTTTTCCCTAAGTTGAATTATAACTCCTCTACTGTCCGATTTTATTGATACAGTGTCCTCTAGTTTTTTCTCTTTTATTAAACTTTCAACCTTTTTATAAATATCTTCTGTATCATTACTAGGTGTTGTAGTTGGCACTGGTTCACCAACTAATGGGACTTCTCCATTTTTTACATTAAAATCTAATATACTTTTTCCTGTTTCACCTGTGAGTACTGATTGAAGGGAAGACGCAATTTGTTTAAACTTTGCAGCATCCACCGTTGAAAATGAATATAATAAGACGAAGAACGTTAGAAGAAGTGTCATTGTATCTGAAAAAGTAGCAATCCAAGCATCTGTTCGCATCTCCTCGCCACCACTTTTTTTTCTAGACATTATCCTTCACCCCAGCCTCTTTGTCTTGATATTTAATAAATTTAGCTCTATCATCTGGTGATAAATAAGAAGTTAATTTTTCTTCAACAATTCTTGGATTTACTCCAGATTGAATCGAAAGTATTCCCTCAAGCATCATTTCTCTATTATTTATTTCTATGCTAGATTTATAATTTAAATTTTGTGCCATAGGAATTAATATTAAGTTTGCGAGTAATGCACCATAAAATGTAGTTATTAATGCTTTTCCCATCCCAGATGCTAATGCTGATGAGTCACTTAAATTTGCAAGCATTTGAATAAGCCCTATAAGGGTACCAATCATACCAAATGCCGGTGCATATGCAGCCCAAGCTTTTAACATATTTGCACCATCAGTATGACGTCTTTCCATTTCCCCTATTTCTAGTTCCATAATTTCCTTTATTGTTTCAGGTTCAAGACCATCAACTACCATTTGAAGTCCTTTTTTTAAAAATTCATTTGTTAATTGTGTCATTTCATCTTCAAGAGATAAAAGTCCTTCTCTTCTTGCTTTTTTAGATAAATTTGTAAAGCTATTAATAATCTCTGTACTAGACATTGTACTTTCTTTAAAAGATTGTACAATAACCGTTATTACTTTCTTCATTGCTGAAATAGGATAAGCTATGAGTAGTGCCGCAAAGGATCCCCCTATTGTTATTAGGACTGAAGCAAAATCATAAAATACTTTTAAATTAGTTCCACCAGCTGACATACCCCATACAATCAACACAATTCCTATTACGATTCCAATACTTGTTAAACTATCATGTTTCTTCATGCCATTGCCTCCTAAAACTGTCCAGTAAATATCTTCCTTTTATACTTTAGTATTTGATCAATTACCACCTCTGTACTCTCTAGCACAAGGTACCGCTTACCATTTATTAAAGTTATTAAGGTTTCTGGTACTTTTTCAATTTTTTCAATAATTTCAGCGTTTAAGATAATTTCTTGTTTATTTAAGCCTGTAAGTTTTATCATACAACCTCCTATGGTATATTATGGATTATAAACTTAAAAAATTTGGTAAGTCTCAAATACTATAGTATTTGAGACTTATTACAAATTTTATTTCTATACTATCTCTTTAGATTTATTAACTCCTGTAATATTTCATCTCCTGTGGTAATTGACTTACCAGAGGCCTGGAAGGCCCTTTGAGCAATTATCATGTCTGTAAACTGCTCCGATAAATCAACATTTGACATTTCGAGCATTCCTTGAAGCATATTCCCGTATCCTTCGCTATTGTCAGTAACGGCACCAGTTCCTGTCCTTACTACTGCATCTCCAGCGTTTGATGAATTTTCATATAAATTGCCTCCAACTTTTGTTAAACCAGCTGGATTCTTAAATGTCGATGTTGCAATTTGCCCAAGAATCGCTACTTTACCACCCTCTAAAACAGCTGTAATTGATCCATCCTTCTCAATTGAAAAAGTATCGATTTTTGAAATTGTTGTTGACGCCTCAGTATAAGTAATAGTACCATCTGGATTAACAACCCTAGCTGCTGGAAGCGTAACTTGAATTTCATTTGGTATAACAAGAGGAACTAGTTTTCGTTCTGTATTTAAGCTTGAGCCGTTTGCATCAACAAATTTCATCAAGGGATTACCATTATTATCATAATCTATACTTGCATTTTTGCCATCATTTACCGCATAGCCTAATACTCTTAATCCATCGGAATTTAATAAGTTACCGCTCTTATCCAAAGTTAACGCACCATCTCTTGTGTAAGCTACACTAACCCCGTTAGTATTGTTACTTACAGAATAATCATTGTTTAAATCTACACCTTTTGTATTTGTATTTAAAGGTACAGTTGCAGCTTTAGCTGCAGCTATTGCTCTTACAGCTGTTGCATCAGCTGTTCTTAACGCTGCTTCAAAAGGTGCAGCCGCTGCTGCAGTATTAGTTTTAGCAGTATCAGCAATATCCTTAGCTGTAATTGCCTCAGTCACAGCTTCTTTTGCTACTTTATCAGCTAAGTCAGCAGCTGCTGACTCATCTGCGGCTTTTGTTTTAGCACCATCCGCCGCAGTATTTGCAATATCAGCAGCTGTCTTAACAACATCCGCCGCAGTCTTCGCAGCGTCAGTATCAGTCTTTTTAACAGCATCGGCAGTAGCAGTAGCAGTTTTAAGCTTAGCATCAGTATTCGTTCTAATAGATTCAATAAAATCGAGAATTTCAGTTTGACTTGTGGACGTAACTTCAGCCTTAGCCTTTTCATCAATCAAACCAGCAGCGTCATCAGCAGCTTTTGCAGCATTAACAAGAGCCTCATTCGTAGCACTTGGGTTTTCAGATTGAATATCCCTAGCATCAGCTAAAGCCTTATTAGTCTCTCTCAAATCAGCAGCAGCTTTTTCTGCATTAGTCACAGCTTTAGCCGCAGCAGTCTTCGAATCAGCTGCAGTTTTTGCCGCTGCCGTCGCAATAGTAGTCGCATCAGTTGCAATTTTTGCACTAGCATCAGCAATCTTCATCGCATCAGCTGCAATTTTTGCCGCATTATTAACAGCTTTAGCCGCCTCATCTGCAGCAATCACTGCTGCTGCTGCTTTGTCAGCCGTAGTACTTTTTGCAGTATTCGCAGAAATTAATGCAGTAGCTGCCGAAGCGGCAACAGCTTTAGCCGTAGCAAGGGTAATAATAGCAGCTTTAGCAGTAGCGGCAGCAACAGATGCTGCATTAATAGCAGGGTCAGCCGCCGCCTTAGCAGTAGCAGCATTATTAATAGCTAGAGCTGCAGCTGCATCAGTAGCAGTTATAACTGTTGTAGTCGTTGCTGATCCTTTGGGCTTTTCACCTTTAGCTACCATTAAATATCCTTCGCCATCCATAGCAACATCTAGATTCCTAGATGTTGGTTGCATCGCTCCCTGACCCATCATAGTATCTATTCCAGAAACTTGTACTCCAAGCCCTATTTGTCTTGAATTAACTCCACCTTGGTTCACTCCAGGAGCTGTAGACCCAGAAATGCTTTGACTTACCATATCTTGAAACCTAACTCTCGAGCTTTTAAAAGCGGTAGTTCCTGCATTCGCTATATTGTTTCCTAGAACATCCAATTTTACCTGATTTACCTTCATACCACTTATCCCAGAATAAAATGATCTTAACATAATAATACCTCCACTTTTTTATTTATTTCAATATAATTTTTTATTTAATCCTTCTGTTTTATTATCTCTTTAGACCTATTAACTCCTGTAACATTTCATCCCCTGTTGTAATTGACTTACCCGATGCCTGAAAAGCCCTTTGAGCAATTATCATATCTGTAAACTGCTCAGCTAAATCAACATTTGACATTTCGAGCATTCCCGAAAGCATCTCTCCATATCCTACGCTATTGTCAGTAGCGGCTGGAGTTCCAACACCCGATTTTACTACTGCTTCTCCAGAGTTTAATGTGCTTTGAAATAAGTTCCCACCAATTTTGGAGAGTCCAGCTGAATTCTTAAACGACGCTGTCGCAATTTGACCAATGACTGCCACTTTACCGCCCTCTAAAGTAGCTTTTATTTGGCCATCCTTTTCTATTGAATAAGATGCTATTCTTGAGCCTCCAATTTCATCTGGTATAACAAGAGGGATTAGTGTTGCACTTGGTTTTAAATTTGTGCTATTTGCATCAACAAACTTTGAAATAGGCTGCCCACCACTATAAGTTAAACTTGCATTTTTACTATCACTAACAGAATAGCCTAATACCCTTAATCCGTCTGAATTTAATAAATTGCCTGCTTCATCTAAAGTTAATGCCCCATCTCTTGTGTAAGATAATTTCATTCCTCCAGGAGGAGTCACTGTATGTTTCGCTCGGTCTACCTTGACACCACCAGCATTTGAAGTAGGCACTGTTCCACCAGCAACCATTAAATAACCCTCGCCGTCAATAGCAACATCTAGCTTTCTAGATGTTGGCTGCATTGCTCCCTGCGTTACCATAGTATCTATACCTGAAACTTGCACTCCAAGGCCTATTTGTTTTGAGTTAACACCACCTTGGCTTGCTCCAGGAGCTGTAGGCCCAGCAATGCTTTGGCTTACCATATCTTCAAATTTAACTCTTGAGCTTTTAAAAGCTGTAGTTCCTACATTCGCTATATTATTTCCTAAAACATCCAACTTCACTTGATTTACTTTCAATCCGCTTACCCCAGCATCAAATGATCTTAACATAATAAAACCCCCATTTTTTTATCACTTTGCTTCTGTCATTCCACAAAGTTAAGCTCCCTAATAAGGTCCGGCTTATATCATAACTACACTGTCTATATTGGTTATTACTTTTCCTTTACTTTCATTTTTGTCCATTGCGGTGATTACCGTACGATTTTTTATGCTTGTAATCAAAGCCATATCCTTGTATAATAACAAAGCTTGTTTGGCTCCCTTACTGTCCGCCATATTTATTCCCTCATTGATTTTTTTCATGTCATCGTCTTTAATATCAATGTTACGACTATTAAGCCTTTGCGCTGCATGAGCTGATATGGTGAACCCTTGTTCTTTTATAATTTGTTTATCTAAAATTTTGTTAAATAAACTTTTATCCTTACTATAACTTGTTCTTTCCTTATTAACTTTACCTTTTTCATTTTGTGGACCTACATTTAAATATTCAGTAAAGTCACTAGTTGAATATAGTTTACCATTTACCACTCTATAAGACATCTTGAACATCACCTTACCATCTTAATTACTCTTTTACCCAACTTTTGAAATGTCATCATAGTTTATATCCTTAGTGACTTCTACACCATCTTCTTCATAAGTTATAGTTAGATTAATTCCATTTAGAGTTTTAGCCACACTTTTAACAGTTCCTGAATATACTTTGCCATCGTCTAATTCGACTGTTTCCACTTTTTTACTCATTAAATTTATAGCAGCAGAAAATGCTGTGTTGTTATTTAAATAATCCGATGTAGCACCCGATATATCTATAACATCTGATAAAGTATCAGCCGGGAAATCTTTCATACTACCATCTACTAATTTTACTGACATGTATGTTGTACCTGAATCTTTATAAACTGCTTTAACAGTGCCCCCATGTTGAACTCCTTTTGCATCATAACTATCAAAAGCCACCACCTTACCCACTAAAGCTGTAGAGCCTGAAAAAGTCATATTGCCATTTATATTGGACATCTGTTCTAGTGACGCAAATTGTGCCATTTGAGCTACAAATTCTGTACCATCCTTCGCACTAGTTGGGTCCTGGTTAGTAAGTTCTGCAGAAAGTATTTTCAAAAAAGAATTTTGGTCCATTTCTTGACCTTTCTTTACAATTTTAGTTCCCCTATCAGTTGCCCTACCTAAACCTATTTTTTCTGAATTTAAACTCGGTATTGTCACATCAGTTGGCATTTTATCACCCCTTAAATACTTATTTGCATCTTGACATATCTTCCTTCTGAAATATCGTTAAACAAATTTATTCACCTGATTTTCTTCTATAGAAGAGTTATTGGTTATAGGAATATCTTCTTCTAAATCCTTATTAGCTTTTGACCTTTTATTTTGCCTACCATCGTTATTTTTCTCACTAGAGTCTTTACTAAAAAATGTTGAATCCTCATACACATTTATATCTAAGCTCTGGATTTTAATATCCATACTTTTTAACCTATCACTAATATCCTGAACATTTTGATTTAGCAAACTATAAGTTTCCTTATTTTTAGCAGATATATTGGCCTTCATGATTCCACTTTCCATAGTAATCTTAATAGTTATTTCTCCAAGCTCCTTAGGATTCATTTTTACTATTAAATCCTTAATATTGTTAATTTCCATAAATTTTATAGTTTTAATTACATCTACTTCAAAATTATTTTTATTAATTGTTATGTTAGGTACTTGTACTTTAGTTGTATCTACATTCTTTACATTTTCGAATTGGTTCATAAAATTAACTACCTTTGATATTTTAGTTTCTTCCTTATCTTGACCTATCAAATTTTCAAGGAATTTTTTCTCGGATGATTTACTTTCCGAAAATTCATCGCCCTTCCCAGTATTATCCGAACTCTGCAATTTGTTTATAGGAACAATCCCGGATATAGTCTTTATGCTTTGCTTTGTAATTACATTATCTTTTAATGATTTTGAATCTTCTTTTAAACTTTCACCTTCAGTAGCTAGTTTTTGTAATACATGAAGTACTTCTGGCAATTTCTCATTATTACCTTTTGATTTTTCATTAAAGTTCACTATGTCACTAAGGTTATTTTTCAGCAAAGTTTCGGCTAGCGGTGTTAATTTCTTTACTCCTAATAATTGTTCTAAGTTAATTGAATTAACTTCATTTTTACCATTTTTAGTAGCGTCTACACTTTGAAATACTAAGCTCAAAGATTTTAGTACCTGCTGTATTTTGGACACTTTTTCGATAGATTTATATTCACCTACCGACTCTTTTGACGATACCTCAGTAACTTCAGCAATTAGTTTTTGCAGCACATCAAGTATTTGAGGAGAAGTCTCATTATTGCCTTTTGAGTTTTCTAGCAAAGTAGCTATTTCACTAAGATTGTTTTTTAATATATTCTTCTCCATCGGTGCTAATTTTTCTTTGCCTACCAATTCTTTTGACGATTTCACAGTGTTTTGTTTTAATTCATCAATAGCCACATCTACAAAATTTATTATCTTCTCTTTTAGCTTGTTATTATCGTAGGCATTATTCAAATTCTTTGCAGTATTTACTTCCACTGTGGTTTTTTCATTAACCATTCTTAACAAACTTAGATCTCCCTTTACCTCGGAAACTTCAGTAGTTAGTTTTTGTAATACATCAATTATTTGAGAATAACCCTCGTTATTTCCTTTTGAGTTTTCTATCAAAGAGACTATTTCAGTAAGATTGTTTTCCAACATGTTTTTTATTTCAGGTGCTAATTTTTCTACACCTATTAAATGTTCTTCGCCCATTTGTTCTAAGTTAATAAGATTAAGTTTACTTTCATGATGTATATTCGCCGGAGTTTCGTAAGTATTTTGAAACATTGAGCTCAAAGATTTTAGTACCTGTTGTATTTGCGCAACTTTCTCGATAGATTTATCTTCACCTACCAACCCTTTTGGCGATTTCACAGTGCTTTGCTTCAGTACATCAATAGCCACATCTACAAAATTTATTATCTTATCTTTTAGCTTGTTATTATCGTAAATGTTATTCAAACCCTTCGAAGTACTGTTTTCAATTGTAGGATTTTCATTAACTTCATTTGATACTTTTATTTTTTCCTTATCTTCACCAATCAAATTTCCAAGAAATTTTTCTACAGCTGAATTATCTAAGCTAACAGTTTTGATACTAGGAACTTTTAATAAGCTTAAATCTCCTTTTACCTCGGAAACTTCAGTAATTAGTTTTTGCAGCACATCGACTATTTTAGGAGAAGTCTCATTATTTTCCTTTAAGTTTTGTAGCAAAGTAACTATTTCACTAAGTTTATTTTCACCATATTTAGTAGCCGTAACTCTGTAATCACTTTTAATCATAAGATTCGAAGATTGTAGTATTTGCAATACTTCCTCAGTAGATTTATAGTTATCTACCAACTCTTTTGACAACTTTTCAGTACTTTGTTTTAATGTATCAATAGCTACATCTACGAAATTCATTATATTTTCTCTTAACTTACTATTATCGCACGGATGGTTCAAATCCTGATATTCATTGTATTTTTTAGATGTAACAGAATTCATTACATTGCCATTTACGTTCATTTTTTTCACCTCCCTTCCTAACGGTGATTTCTAATAAAAGCATAAAGTGCAAACTCATCATTAGTCTTTTGTTCTATTGAATTTTGTTCTTTTAAAAAAGCACTTTTCTGACTTTCTTTTAAAATTTCAACAGTCTTCTTTTCAACCTGGCAGTGTTTTAATTCTTGTCTTTCTCGCTCTAGTATCTCTTCTTTATCTTCTAAGGCTACTGCAGTTTCATCAATGGAGAGATTTAAAGCATTTAAATAATTTTGTTTGATTTTCTGCTGAACAAGTGATTCATATGAATCTATATTTCTATAAATTTTATAATTATTCTTTAAATTATTTAGCTCATCTTCAACTAAATTTTTTTGTCTTTGTGCTTCTTTAAATTTAATTTTGCTTTTATCTTCAACATCTTTTCTAATATCAAGAAGCTTTTGCAGTCTAAACTTGTAACCTTTGTCCAATTTAAAAACTCCTCCCTGAGAAACTTCAACTAAACATATTTTCTAGCATATTTAAACTAACTTCAAAGTCTGTACTATCATTTGTGCCTTGCTTTAAAAAAGCTTCTATGCTGTCATTGTACTTAATTGATTTGTCAATTTTTAAATTGCTACCTTTTACATAAGCTCCAATATTTATCAAATCTTCAGAGTCTTTATAAGTTGCCATAAGATCCCTTGCCTCAGAAGCCGTTTGTTTATGATTATCTGTAGAGATTTCAGGCATTAATCTGCTAACGCTGCTTAGAACATCTATAGCTGGATAATGATTTTTTGCAGCGAGTGTTCTAGATAAAACTATATGTCCATCAAGTATGCCTCTTACAGCATCTGCTATTGGCTCATTGAAATCATCACCATCTACAAGGACCGTATAAAAAGCTGTAATAGAACCCTTATCTGACATTCCGCTACGTTCCATTAATTTAGGTAACATTGCAAACACCGATGGAGTATATCCTTTAGTAGCTGGTGGCTCACCTATAGCTAGTCCAATTTCTCGTTGTGCCATTGCAAATCTTGTTACTGAATCCATCATTAAGATTACTTTTTTTCCTTGATCTCTAAAGTATTCTGCAATAGCTGTAGCTGTAAATGCACCCTTTAATCTTACTAGGGCTGGTTTATCAGAGGTTGCACATATTATGATTGATTTTTTTAATCCCTCTTCCCCTAAATCCTTTTCTATAAAATCCCGTACTTCTCTTCCTCTTTCTCCAATAAGTGCAATAACATTTACATCTGCTTTTGCCTTTCTTGCTAGCATTCCAAGTGTGGTACTCTTTCCTACTCCACTACCTGCAAAGATGCCAATTCTCTGACCTTCTCCGCAGGTTAAAAAACCATCAATTGCCCTGATACCAGTAGGTAATACTTCTGTTATTCTCCGCCTTTTTAAAGGATCTGGGGGAGACGCATTCAAAGAATAAGTTGTATATTTACTAATTTCGCCACCATTTAATGGATTACCTAGTCCATCTAGTACCCTTCCAAACAATTCATCAGAGCATTTAACATTTAGTGGACTTCCAGTTGGTACCACTCTACATCCTTGTGATATACCCACTAGTTCCCCGAGAGGCATTAGAATTACATCTTTATCGCGAAATCCAACAACTTCACAAGAAATCTGCTCATTTGATTTATTATAAATCTTACAAACTTCGCCAACAAAAGCCGTTATTCCTTGAACTTCAATGGTAAGTCCTATAACATTCTTTACCACACCTTCTGAATAAGTGTAATTAATATCAGGAACTTTATTAATTAAATACTCAAAATTTAGAGCTATCATAATAATGCGCGCCCCTTCTATGTTTGTATTTGTTCTTCCTGAAACATTTCTACTATTTTTTCTATACCATAAGATATGCTTACAATGCTTTTACCCGTTTCTTTTTCAATAACAGCAGTTCCATCATCTAAAAAATTATCCTCTATTACAAATATATCGCCTTGAAAAGCAAGTTTAATTTTAAAGTTTTCAATTTGGTCCTTTATCGTAACAAAATGAGAATTATTAATTTTTATAATATATGATTTTATGCTTCTCTCAGATTTTAGAGTATTGAAAATCATTTCATTCAAAGCATCGGCTTCTTTTACTTCTTTTTTTAATATGCTCTCAGCTATAGTTATAACTAAGGCTTTTATATGTTGCTGCTTGTCTATTAAATACTCATTATACTGAGTTTTTGCTTCATTTAATATGGCATCAGCCTTAGCTCTCACTACCTCTGCTTCTCTTTCCGCACCGCTAACAGCATCTTTATAAGCATTATCATAGCCTTCCTTTTGGCCCTGTTCTAATCCCTCATTAAATGCCTGTGTTTTAATCTCTTGCGCATCTACATAAGCTCTTGAAATAATTTTTTTACTTTCTCTCCCTGCGCTTTCTAACATATTCCTAGCAACATTTTCATAACTTTCCATGTTAGATTTGTTAATGCCCTGGTTTTCATTCACAATTGCTACCTTGGATGACTCACTTAAGTAAGTACTTATTTCCATATTTCCCTGATTTATGATCCTCGCATTTTTTATAACATTAATTGATGATTGCATCTTCACCACCCCTTGAAAGTACAATTTCACCTGCTTCATCTAAACGTCTCAAAATACCAACAATTTTTTGTTGTGCTTTTTCAACATCCATAAGTCTAACTGGTCCGAGGAACTCCATATCTTCTTTTAAAGATACCGCCGCCCTCTTAGATTGGTTTTTGAATATAGAATTTGCAACTTCTTCTGAACATCCCTTTAATGCAAGAGATAAATCCTTAGCATCTAATTCTCTTAAAATCCTTTGTATTGAAACATCATCCAATGTGATAATATCTTCAAATACAAACATAGATTCCTTAATCTTTTCTGCGAGTTCGCCATCTTCTCTTTCAAGCCCCTCTGTAATATTCTTTTCTGTAGTTCTATCTACTTGATTTAAAATATCTACTAGAGATTCAATTCCACCAATCACAGTACTATCTGTTCTAATAACAGATGATAATTTTCCATCTAAAACATTTTCAATTTCTTTAATAACCATAGGTGAAATACTACTCATAGTTGCAATTCTAAAAGCCACTTCACTTTGTAGTTCAAGTGGTAGTTCCGCCATTATCTGAGCAGCCTTATCTGATTGCATGTAACACATAATAAGTGCTATTGTTTGTGGATGTTCATTAGCTATAACATTTAAAAGTTGATGTGCCTCTGCTTTCCTTGCAATGGAGAATGGCCTATATCGTTGTGTTTCTTCCATGACCTTATCTAATATCTCCTTGGCCCTCTGGCTACCAAGTGCTTTTGAAAGCAGACTCCTTGCATAATCAACTCCACCTTCTAAAAGAAAATCCTTAGCTTTATTCATTTCCATAAATTCCTCTAAAATTGCCTGTCTTTGGTCAGACTTAACTGAAGTTATATTAGCAATTTCATAAGTTATCTTTTGAATATCCTTTTCTGGTAATTTTTTTATTATACCAGATGATGCGTCCGGACCTAAAGTTATAAATAATATAGCTGCCTTTTGAATTCCCGTAAGTTTTTCACTTTTAGCCACTATTTATCCCCTCTCATCTTCTGTAATCCAAGACTTAATTATATCTGCAACTTGCCCCGGTTTCTCTTCTGCATACTTTTTAACTTGCTTTTCAACATGTATTTTTTTGTTATTAGCTTCATAATCCAATTTAATAGGCTCAAAGACTTCTTGCTGCTTTGGAGTGATATTATCTTCAATTTCCAACCCAATGCCATCTGAAATTGTTTCTTTCTTCTTACTAGACCTACGAATTGCAAATATTACTATACCAAGTAATATAAGACCTAGGGCTCCATATGCTATGCGAGTGTA
Source organism: Clostridium sp. CM041 (assembly GCF_055081035.1). Taxonomy (NCBI): domain Bacteria; kingdom Bacillati; phylum Bacillota; class Clostridia; order Eubacteriales; family Clostridiaceae; genus Clostridium; species Clostridium sp. CM041. The sequence goes on along the minus strand of NZ_CM143648.1, from coordinate 113,828 downwards.
AAGTATTTTCGATGCTGCCGCTTTATCGGCTTTTGCTATATCAAGGAGTGCTTGTTGAGCTGCTTTTTTACTTGCACTATCAAAATACAAACCTTCTATGCTTATAGTATCCCCTCTCGCTCCAGAGAATCCTGTTGCTTGCGCAACTAAATTATTTACAGAAGTTTTAGTAGTTTGATCCAAATTACCATCTAGTACAACTGATGTAGTAATTTTTTTAATTGCCCCTGGTGCCTTCACTAAGTTTTCCTCTGTTTTTGAGTTTTCATAATTTTTCGTACTATCTTTATTCACAATATTCCCATCTTTTTTAGTTGTAGGTGAAGTGTTTTTTGTAGCTTCATCTACAGGGCTAGTGGACAAGGCATCGCTAGAGTCTCCATTCCAGGTCTCAGTATCATGCGAACTTGCTACTGCTTTCTTTTTTTCATCATATGTAATACTTTTTCTTTCAATTGCATCAAAATCAAGCTCTGTATTAACAGAAACCCTTATTCCAGTTTTATATATAGGTTCTAATACTTTCATTATCTTTGTTTCTAAATCCTTTTCGATTTGTGTTTTTAACTGTTGTTGCTTATCGGTAGAACCAGTTACAGTAGCTTGCTGCGCATCATATAAGCCTTCAGTTAAAAGCTCAAATTTATCAGATACTATACTCACATTTTCCTTTGGAAGGTTCTCAACAGCTCCAGTTAGAAGCGCTACTATTGCCTTTACCTGTGCATTATCAAGCTTAGTACCTGCTTTAAGTTTTAATACAACAGATGCACTAGCTGGCTGTGTTTCGCGAACAAAAGCTGTATTCTCTGGTAACACCAAATTAACCTTAGCTCCTTCAATTTCCGGAAAAGACTTAATTGCTCTTTCAATTTCGCCAGCTAAAGCCCTTTGGTACATAATTTTAGTTTCTGTATCCGTAGGTGCCATTTTACCATTATCAAAAAGTTCAAATCCACTACTTCCCTCAGTAATCTTAACCTCAGACATAAGCTCCATTCTAAGGCTGTCAACATCAGCCTTAGGTACTAGTATGGAGTTACCCGTTATTTTATATGGAGCTTTTTTCTCTTTTAACTTTGCTACAATTGCACCTGAATCCTCTGGTGTCATATTTGAGAATAACACATCATATTTAGTTGAAGATGCTATGATTAAAAAAGAGCTAAAAGCTACTATTATTACGCCCGCAAGTAAACTGTAAGCTATTTTTTTACTTTTACTTAAACTACCCCAGCTTTGCGAAAGCTTATTCTTCATTTCAAGCAGCTTGTTCATATTTAGCACCCCTTACTATATCTGCATTCTATTAAATTCTCCATAAGCATCTACAAGTTTATTTCTAATTTGTACTGCCAGTTCTAACGACAGTTTAGCTTCTTCTGTGGATAACATGACCTTATGTACGTCTTCTTCTTCACCCTTTATAAACTTTTGGGTAAGATTTTCCGCATCTATTTGTTTATCATTGACCTCATTTATTTTTTCTTTTAAAGTATCTAAAAAACTACTATTTTTATTATTAACTTCTAACTCGTTTTTTTGAAGTTCATTAGATATTTTTGTGTTGTTAATATATCCATTTATATTCATAAATCATCCTCCTATTTACCTATTTCTAAAGCTTTAGAAAATATACTTTTTTGAGCATTTATAGAATTTACATTTGCCTCATATGCTCTTGTAGAAGAAATCATATCTGCCATTTCATTTGTAATATTTACGTTAGGCATAGTCACATATCCTTCATTATCTGCATCTGGATGTGATGGGTCATATACACGTCTTAAAGGTGAATCATCATTTTCAATCCCAACGGCTTTAACACCTTTAAAGCTTGTTTTGTATGATCCACTAGTTTTATCTAATTCTTGCTGCAAATTTTCCTGAAATACAGCTACTTTTCTTATGTAAGGTTTTCCATCTTCTCCCCTAGTAGTAGTTGCATTCGCTACATTAGAAGCTATTGTATCCATCCTTAGTCTTTCTGCCGTTAGTCCACTAGAACTTATTCCCATTCCCCTAAAAACATTATTCATAATTTATTATTTTCCTCCTATAACATAACTTGTAAGTGAAATTTTACTGTTAACTTGTTTAACCAGAGCATTATACATTAATGTATTTGCAGCCTGATTAGTCATTTCTAGATCTACATCCACGTTATTACCATCTTGTCTCATACTGGTATTCTCTTCTCTTTTCACCGTAATGTCTCCGTAGCTACTGCCTGTTTGCATATGTTTACTATTATTAGTTTTCATTGTATCTTCACCCATACTCCCATTTAAAGTATCTTCAAATGTAACATAGAGCTTTTTATACCCTTTTGTATTAATATTTGCAATATTATTTGCACTAACTTTACTTCTCAGTGCTGAAGCATCCATACTCTTTTTCAATAAATTATAAGTATCTTCACTTATAGAACTTCCATTTATATTCACTATTCTATCCCCCTTAATATAGCAATTAGACATATAATGCTAAATTGATTCTTCAAACCTAATATTTTACTATTAATAGCTAAATTTGTTTTCAAATCTAATATATACCACCATTCATGTATATTATATACTATTTTCTTACCTTAATGTGTATTTTTTTCACTAATTTTCATTAACTATGTTAAGTAATTACTTGAAAATTTAAAGTATCTAATTTCACAATTAAAATGCTACCTCACTGCTTATGTTTGTTTACTAGTAACTATTGTGATATTAATCTTTTATTTACATTTTATAATTATATTATACATTATTGTTTTAATTTGTCTATATGTTGATTGTATTGTCACCTGAAATAAAAACAAGACGAATATAGCAACGTGTTTATTTTGATGTTACTTATAACTAAAGGAGGCTTGATTTTCATCAAGCCTCCTTTAGTTATTGATTCTTTACTTTTCTTTATTTATCTACTTCTAACATTTTCTAATATTCTTAGTGCATCCTGTGGAATTTTGTTTGATTGAGCCATCATAGCTGTTCCAGCTTCTATAAGAATACTATACTTAGAATATTCCATCATTTCCTCAGCTATATCTGCATCACTTATACCACTTTCAGCGAATTCTACTTTATCTGATATCTCAATTATAGAATTATAGCTACTCTCAAATCTATTCTCTAAGGCTCCATATTTACCTCTAGCACAGATGATTGCATCAAGGGCTTTATCTACACACTCTAGAGACTCATCTATCTTATTCACATCTACCTTAAAAATACCATCCTTCTTGAGTTCTAATCCTTCTGCAGTTAAATCAGACTTTGGTATTTCAATTTTTTCGCCTACATTAGTTCCTATAACAGCCTCTATAGCATCCCCTTCAACTAAAAGCTTAACTCCATTAAACTCAGTCCTATTTGCCATGTCATCTGCTCCATCTAACATTTGATTTATTTCCTTTTGTATAACATCTTTATCCTCTTGGTTTGTAGCTCCTCCAGCTTGTACTAATAATTCTCTAACTCTTTGTATGTTATTAGTAATACCTTCCATACCGCCCTCTGCGGTTTGAAGCATGCTAATTCCATCTTGAGTATTTCTTGCCGCCATTTGAAGCCCTCTTATCTGCATTCTAAACCTCTCGCTTTGAGCAATTGCATTTGGGTTTTCTTTTGAGCTATTTACTTTAACACCGGATGATATTCGCCCTAATGCTGAACTTTGCTTAGTAAGATTCTTGCTATATGATTTATATATATTTAAAGAGGCTATATTCTTATTTAATCTCATAAAATCAACTCCATTAAAGTTTTTTTAATTATCCCTCACTTACTACTTCGTTTAAAGTATCAATACCTTTATATGAATTTTTATAAACCCTAAAAAAATGAGCAGCACTAGCTATTAGTTTAGCCACTGATGCTCATTTTAATTTTTTTATTTCCACACTACTCATGTCTTTTCTCATACTCTTAACTTCACCTTTAATTTCGGAAACTTTATAATAAAACATTAAAATTTAATAATAAATAATCATAGACGATTAATTCATGCTTTAGTTCTTCCTTCTCATTCATATACTCTTATGCCCTTACATCCAAATGCTGTCCTACATTAGAATCTACTGCAACATTACCCATCATTTCTGTCATCTGTATAGCATTTTCCTTGCCAGTATCCATTGCCATTTTCATAACTGCTATTCCAGCTGATTGTTGTACTCTTGATTGACTCATTATCATTGATAGTGCACCTATGTCCATTAGTTTTCCTCCTTTTTGCTCTGAAAAATAAGAATAGCTCATTCTAATCATTTAATTATCGATTATTTTTTTCATAACTTAACTTCATATGGATTATTCTTTAATTTAGTTTTTCTTATATATCCTTATTATCTTATCCACATGCCTTATTCCATGAAAATAATATCATTAAAATTTATTATATCCTATGAATTTATTATTTTATATCATTGTTTTCACAATCAAAACCTCAACTATGTTTGCGTATTATTCATTATTGCTAAATTCCGAAAATTTACACCCTAGCTTACTTATAATATCTAATTTTTGATATTTCCAATTTTGTGATTTTTAATCATTTTGAAGAATACCTAAAGTTTATATTAATTTTTACGAAAATAGTATGAGACTTATTTTTACAAGGAGGTGATTTTATTGATAATAAATAACAGTTTTTCCTTAATAAATTCATATAATAAACTAAATAAAAACAAACTTCAAAGCGAGAATGTATTAGAAAAACTTTCTTCTGGCAAGAGAATTAATAAAGCTTCTGATGATGCAGCTGGATTATGTATTAGCGAAAGCTTTAAATCTCAAGTAAGAGGATTATCCGTAGCAGAAAATTGTATGCAGGATGGCATCTCATTGCTTCAAGTAACCGATGGAGCTTTAGACGAAATTTCAACACTTCTTCATAGACTGAAAGAAGCTGCTATTTACTCTTCTAACGAAACATTATCAACTGAAGATAGGACATCTTTAGATAATGAATTTAAGCAAATAAAAGCAGGTATAGATGCAATTTCAAAAAGCACTAATTTTAATGGTATAAAACTTTTAGCCGATGATAAAGCTCTAAATATTCAAACTAGAGACGACCCTTATGCTAGTTATTCTATAAAGCTATTCGATACTAGTACTACTGCTTTAGGATTAGATATTGTTTCACTGAGTAGCCAACCCGATTCTAGCGATGCTATATCAAAAATCGATGAAGCTTTAATAAAAGTTATTAAGAATAGAACTAGCACAGGTGCAGACCTAAATTCTATTCAGCACTCTTTGAATAATGTAACGAATACAAACTGTACTATTAATGCATCCCTTTCACAAATTGAAGATATAAATATGGCCACCTCTGCTATGAAAATGATTAAATTTGGTATTTTAGAAGACTCTAACCATAAGATGTTATTATCTTTGAGATTAAATAATGAAAATGTCAATAACATATTAAATAAATGGCTACAATAACAATGTTAAAATTATGATTAATGCATAAAAAAGTCCAATGAAATATTTCATTGGACAACCATTTTCTTATCTTTACCTTTCAAAATAAACCACCAGATAATAAGTATCTTTTCAAATTATATAAACACATTTAATCATTATTTAATTTAAATCCCCCTTGATTTTGCTTCATGTCCCCTTTTAATAACCTTATGATATATAGGTTTTAAATTATAGTATTCTTCTTTATCCGTATAAAAGAGAGTTTTATTTCTAAATAAATCATTTCAAATCACCTTTTTCAAATAATATATCTTGTAATATATTGTTTTTAATCTCTAATGACTTCTTAAATACATCTGTAACCATATTCTTATATTTCCAATCATAATATATTTGTTTCATCATTTTTTCCTCTTCAGCTTTTAAATAATTATATCTTGGCTCCGAAAAAGTAGGATATATCTCCAACATTATTTTTCTAACAAAATCCTCAAGGGTAAACTCTTGTATAAATGGATACATTTCATAAAATATCCCTTCTATACTTCTAAGTAATACAAAATCCTCTTCTAAACATTCTTTATAAGTCCACTTTCTATCAATAAATATATACGTATTATTATTTTCTATTATATTATTAAAACAAAAATCTACCGCTATCCCATCCACTAAAGTATATCCTTCAGAATCCTTTGTACCTTTTCCAAATTGATAAATCAATTCCTTTCTCATTTTTTTGCATAAACCGACAAATGTGTCATATGAGTCTTTTTTTATAATTGATTTATATACATCTATAAGAATACATTTCCCTTCTATTTTCTTGCTATTTTTTAATTCAAATTTTAAATCTTCACTTTCATACTTAGTTAATCCTTTATATAAAGTTTTTTTACTTACTAAATACTCTCCATCTTTATCTGTAAAATCAGTGTAATGATGAAAATTATCCTTTACAGCACTTCCATTCCAATACTTTCTAATTAAATAATCAGTTTTTAAATTTACTTTTTTATTTTTAGAACAAATTATCAAAAATGAGTTCGCCATATCAAATAATAATCCCGCCTCTTTCAAAGACTCTAATAACAAGGGTTCTACCATTAGATATTCTCTTTTATTAGAATATTCCCTAGTATTCCCCCTTATAATAGCTCCTATATCAAACTCTAAAACCTTTTCGTCTTCTCTTAATATAGTTGTTGGTAATTTATAATCTGGAAATGGAAAATAAAATTGCATATTTTCAAAGCCTGCATTTTTAAGCATTGATGTTAACTCTTTTTTACTAAATGTTATTGGTGATTTATCAGGATATCCATTTATACCTGAAAATACTCTCCCATTATGATCCTCTGTACATCCTGCAAAATACTTTTCACCCAATTTATTTTCTATAGATAATATAAAAATTCCATCTTCATCCATGGAGTTATTTATTTTACTTAAAAATTTTTCACATACCACTTTCGGATTTTCATTTGAAAAATACGGTAAATATTCCATAACTCCAAGTAATGTTACTAGGTCATATTTTTCTTTAGGAAAATTACAACTATTTAAATCATCTACAAAAACAGTTACATTTTCATTGTTTTTATTTCTTTCTTTTAATGTTTTAGCTCTACTTACACTGCCCTCTATGCAATGTACTTCTTTACAATGCTCTGCTAACCAGTTAGTAGATGCACCCATTCCCGCACCTAATTCTAATACACTCCAATTAGGATCAATTATTTCACTAATTGAATGTAACAAGTTAGTTCTAACATGAGTTAAATGATATTCACTTGCCCAATCTATTGCATACTTTCTTAAATTCGTATCATATCCGCTTATTTGTTCTTGCTTTGAAAATACATCGTATATATAATCTTCACTACCATCTTTATAATCTACAATTTCATATCCTTTATTTATAAATACTTTTTTATCAAAATCAAAATTGTAATCTTCCAGAACCCTATATAATAACTCCTTATTTATAAGGATATATTCACCTATTTTATTTCTATACAATTGTATTATTTTTTCTTTATTTTTTTCTAAATAAGCCCATGGTATACTTTCAATAATTTCATTGTAAATATTATAACTTATTTGTGATTTTCCATTCTCATTTGTCCTCTCTATAAATTCAAAAAGTTCTTCAACCTCGCTAATGACCTTAAATTCATTAAATGGTGACAATTTTTCATCTATTAAGCACTTATCTATTATCTTAATATTTTTGTTATATGATATATAATATAAGAATGCAAAATCAAATATAGATTTATATTCGTCCATAGAAACTATATTATTTTTATTTAATATATCTTTTCTAAACAAAACAGTAGAAATATTCCCCATATAACTTATAGATTTCTTTACACAAGAATCAAAAAACTCAGCCCCCTTAATAATCTTATTTAAATATACATCTTCAGATTTATTATTAATATTATTTACTATATTTCCATCTAAATCTATATAATTTCTTTTACAAAAAACTATATCCAAATTATTATTTGTTGTAATCTCATCAAACATAATGGTTAATTTATCTTTAACCCATTCATCCTCTTTATTAAGAAAAGTTATGAATTGCCCAGTGCTTTTAGATATTGCATTTATAATGTTTATATAATAACTAAGTTCATTATTATATAACACAACATTCACATCTTTTAATTGAAATTTCTCATCTCTTCCTAATAATATTAATTCATAGTTGACATAGGTTTCCTTTAATTTCAATCTTTCTATTGAATCTCTATCTACATTAATAAGAATTATACTAATTTTAGGGTATACAATCTTTTCATATTTACATAACAATTCTTTATCTATACTATTTACCATTAGGTCACCAAATTTAGCTTCATTTACAATAAAACTAGGTAATTCCGAATTATATATACCAATTTTCTTACCTTTACTCAAAAGTTCACAACATACCGCTAAACTTAGATTACTAAAATCAAGATACTCTGAACATAAATTTATATTTTCTTTTTTATCAAGTTTTATAAACATTAGGTCATTAGTAATCAATTGAACATTTATTATTTTTTCATTACTAATTATATTATTAATGTTCTTCACTTTTTCTTCCAAATAATCATATATGACATTTTCAATATAATTTATTTTATTCATATATTTAGCAAGATCTTTATTACCTCTAATTCCTATTGCTTGTAATTGCTCATCACAATTGAGTTCATTTATAATATCAACTATTACATTTTTATTTAAAATTTGAGTTGTTTCTTTTAATATAATAATATGTTCACATTTTTCATTATTTATCTCTTTCAATAAGAAATTAAACTCATTTTCTTTTATATTGAATTTTGTAATTTTAATATTATAATTTTGCGGAACTTCTAATTGTTTTGCGTATAAAAAGCATTCATTTATAAGCATATTATCTTCACCAACTATAAATAAAAATATTTTTTTTAACATTCTTCATCCTACCTATCTAAAATTATTTTTCTTTGCATTTATCATTGACATCATTAAACGCATCATATGTAGCCTCAAGATAAGCATCTCCAAATCTTCTATCTGGCTCTAAATGTGCACCTTCTCCCCATTCATTCCAAGCATTTATAAATACTATACATATTTATAATCATATAAAGACTTTATATATTCTGTATATTTTTTATCATCTACCATATCACAGGCAGTTTGACATTTATCATAATATTTACTTATATCCATATTATATTTATGTTTTTTTACTATCTTATCTATAATTTTCAGCAGCTCATATATTATAAATGACTCTTTCATTGTGTCTTCATCAAATTTACTTATAATATTTAAAATGGTATTAATGAGTTCTTCAAGATTCAATATGTTATTTTTTTCTGTGACTAATACAGAGTACCTAATATCTCTGAAAAACATTTCCATAGTTTCATCGTAAATCTTTCTCCCACTATCAATTAAAAAATCTGATAATTTGATAAATTCAATTATTCCTTTTGACATTGTTATAGGTCTTCTTTGATCTTGCCCTTGGTGTATTCTAAAATAACTTAAAGGTTCTGGTATATAAACCAGCTTACCCTGCTCAACCATACTAATCCATGTAACTAAATCACTTATAACTTCAAATTTTTGTCCTTTATATTGACCAAATCCATCTTTATTAATCAATGATTTTTTGAAAAGAGGAGTTGTAGTTTCCCCTATAAAGTTTAATCTAGAATTTAAAACATATTCTTTAACCATGTTCTCATCTAAATAAGTAACATTATCAAAAATCTTTGTTGTTGCACTAATATCACATTTTTCATCGCCATATTCATCTATTACTTTTCTATACGAAGTAACCAATGACACATCCTTATCTTCTAGAAAATATTTCATCATTTTAGTAATTTTATTTTTAGCATATACATCATCATCCATTAAAAAACAAATATGCTCTCCCTTTGATAAAGATATGGCCTTATTAAAGTTTTCTATGACTCTTAATTCCTTTTTATTTTTACAATATCTGATTATAGGGCTATCTATATACTTTTTGGCTACCCCTTCAACTTCATTATTCGTACTGTTATCACATACGATAATTTCTTTATTTATATAATCTTGATTTATTGCACTTTCTAATGCTATTCTAAAATATTGAGGCCTATTATATGCAGTTATCATAATTGAAACTAAAGGGAATAAATCTTTAGAATATTCATCTAAAAATATAGTTCTATATTTTTCATATTCACTATCATCTGTTATCCCTTTAGGTCCACAATCATGAAGTACCCATGGTAGGTCTGTATTTAAAATTACTACATTATAGCTATATCTTTTGAACTCTATACTTTGTGATATATCATAAAAGTGCCAACCATTAAGTATATCTTCTCTCCATGTTACGTCATACTGTGTTATCATAACTAAACCATCTATACATTCTGCCTGCGAATGTTCAATGCCTTTACTATTTCTTTTCTCTTTCATGCCTCCATTGGCATTATCATATAAATTAAAATAACACCTTTTAGCTTCCCACCATACTGCATTTGTAGGTAGCTTTTCACAACCGGCTGCTCCTATAATGCCTAAAGATTCATCTTTAAAAGTCTCTAAAATTTTTAATATAAATTCTTTATCAACTATAAATGCATCTTGATGTATATACACCTTATATTTCGCATTATTTTGTTTCATTGCCTCATTGTAACCTGAAGTTATACTTTTAGCTTGTTTTATTGCTATTGTATCGACTTCATATCCTTTAGGTATATCTAGCTTCCTAATATATCTTAAACATTCATCATATAAAATCTCATCATTAACACAAGTTATAAAACATATTTTTTTATCATTTAACATGTTTTTTTACCTTTAATGTTTTTTAGTAATTCTTCGATATTAGGATTTTTTTCTTTTAAATTGTACAAATATTCCAAAGCCATAGTTTTTTCTCCCATAAGATTTAATATATAAGCCAAATTATAATTAGTATCTATATCTTGTGGATTTATGTCATATGCCTTATTTAATAACGGTAGGACAATATCATACTCTTCATTTTCAAAAGCCTTTATTGCTACAAAATTTAATATATACAATTTATCAATAATATCTTTATCAACAATTTGAATTATACTATCATCGCTTATTTGTTTATTTTTTATAAGTTCTACTAATTCTTCAATTGCTTCATTCTCTTCAACCTTAAATTCTATTCTTCTAATCAAAAATTTTACATTTCTCAAAAAATTTCTTTTTTCTATTATTAGATCATTTAATGTTTTCCATGTTTCGTCTTTTTCATTTTCTTTAACCTTACTTATATGTGAAAGTGCTATTTCATACTCACCTATATTAAATAAAACCTCACTATAATTCATTAAAATCATATAGTTGTCGTCTTCATATTTTAGTGCTTCGTTAAATGTAGGTATTACATTAATCATAAGTTTATTTTCATAACACAAAGCTGCAATAGAATTTAAAATATCAACTTTATTTTCTATATATTTCTCTATTATATAAAAAATTTTATTAAGACTCTTATCATTATTATCTAAAATATTTAATATGTAATCAAAAGACTCCTCTAAATTTAATTCCTTATCTATATTTTTTAAATGCTTTTCTAATTCTTTTTGGATTTTATTGTCATAGACTAAGTATACTCTTCTTAAATTGCCTGTTTCTTCATCTATCTCCTTAATTCCATCCGAAAACATAAAACCATTTGATTCCATAAACTTGTTTGTATTTTCAATTTCTCCGTTAAGTTTTTCATCCATCGATACTTCTGTTGGTATATTTACGACTACTTGTCTACTGTTATTTAAAATATTAGTCAAATTGATACTGCTAATCTTCTTAGCATTGCTTATGAATACTACATCAAATTTTACCTTATTATATTTTAACTCAATTAAGTTTAAGGTTGTTAAATAATTTTTAGCTATTTTTTCCGCTTTAAAAGTATCTTCAAACCCATAGTAATTACACTGAATTTGTTGTGTTAAATATAATGCTGTAGCACCTGTACCACATGAAATTTCTAATATGTTTTCAGTGTTATCCTTAATAAATTCAGAATATCCCCTATATATACTCATATGTTCTCCAGATGTAAATCCCCATTTACTTTTAAATATTTTATTGTTTCTTTCTATTAGTTTGCTATACTTATCATCTTTATTAAAAGATATCCCACCATAATGATGTATAAACGTATCCTTACATAAAAATAATCTATAACCTTTATTCATTAGTCTAATATTGTAATCATCATCTTCAAAGTTTCCTGGAGTAAAATCTTCGTCTAAAAATCCAATCTTATTTAAGGCTTTTCTTTTTATCAAAAGGCAGAATCCTATTAGTTTTTGTCTTTCTTCCCATTTTTCTTTATTTGAAATATTAAACTTTGAAGCAAATATATGCAACCCTTCTAAATTTGTATAATTAACTTGAATACTTTGATAATAAGCTGCAGAGTTTGTAATAGGACCCACTGCTCCTATATTCTCATCACTATAAAGACATTCATTTAAATTACTTAACCAGTTTTTTGTAACTACAGTATCATTATTTAAAAGTAATATATCATTATCCGTCTCGCTGGCAACTATACCTTGGTTACACCCTTTTGGAAAACCTAAATTTTCATTATTTATTATAACTTTTATATCCTTTTGCTTCTTTAACCACTCACTAGTTCCATCTTTTGAATTGTTATCTACTACTATTATTTCATATTTCCCATTTTCAGTATACTTCCTTATACTTTCTATACATTGAGTAGTATACTCTAATTTATTAAAAGCAACTATAATTATACTTGTTTTCATCTTCATCACCTATTTCCATAAATTTTATACCCTATTTAATCCATCTAAAGCCGGTTTATAATCTCCACACTTTTTATAATAAAAAATTGCTTTTTCCTTAAGCCCCGAACATTCATAAATCACTCCAATATTATAGCAAGCTAAATATGAATTTGCCCCTTCCATTTTTCCCTCTTTTTCTCCAATGCAATCTGAAAAGCCTTTAATAGCTTGTTCAAACAACGCATTATTCATATAAATTAATGCCATTAAAAATTTATAATCTAATAAGCTACTGTATTCCTTTTCATATTTTTTCAGTTCTAAAGCCTGTGCATATCTGCCTGTATTAATTAAAGAATAACCATAAGTTTCAATTAAATCTTGCACATATTCATATTTAGTATTAGCCTTAAAAGTCAAGGCTTTATTAAAACATTCAACAGATTTTCCATATTTTTTATCAAGATAATATGTTTTGCCTAATTGATAATATAAATATGGATCCTTATCATTTTTTTTAATGCTCTTTTGTAACAATTCTAAATTTCTTTGTATTTTATCCGTCTTTTTCATAATTTCCTTTGTATAGCCTATATGATCTACATTAATATCTACATTAATAGTATTGTAGTTTTCTCCATTTTGGGCAACAAGCTGCTCGTGAATCGTCCCTTCATAGTGAAAGTACTTTTTGTTAAAGAATCTATTTACCCTTTCTATGTATCTTTTGGTACCCAGTCCATCTTCTAAAATATTTACTCTTTTAATTCTCCCTACTATTTTGTCATCTTTCATAATTTTTTTCTTAAACCCTTCATGTTTAAAACCAGTAATAATCTCATCCGCATCTAATATTAACACCCACTCATTACTTGCTTTCTCCAAAGAAAGGTTTCTGGCTTTTGCAAAATCATTACACCACGGAAAATCATATACCTTATCAGTAAATTCCATTGCAATATTTCTTGTTTTATCCTTAGAGCCAGTATCAATAATAATAATTTCAGATACAAATCCATTTGTACTTTGCAAACATTCTCTTAAATTACTTTCTTCATCTTTCACTATCATACATAAACTAATATTCATAAAGCTCCTCCAATTGTATATATTATATTTATCGATGAATTAAGAAAAACCTTTACCCATATTAACTACTACATTATTGGGGCAAATACACATGACAGCGAAATGAGCACCAGTAGCTATTTTTGTAGCCACTGATGCTCATTTCAATATTTTCATTACTGCTATGCCAGATGATTGTTTTACCTTTGCTTGACTCAAAGCCATTGATAGTTCCCCTATATCCATTAGATTCCCTCCCTTTTCAAATTATAGAAAAGAGCCAGAGTTTTCACCCTGACTCCTTAATATTACTTTTATAAGTTCATGAATTATCTTAATAATGCAAGAACTTGTTGTGGTTGTTGATTAGCTTGTGCAAGCATTGCTTGAGCAGCTTGATTAAGAATGTTGTTCTTTGAGAATGTAGACATTTCTTTTGCCATGTCTACGTCTCTGATTCTTGATTCAGCTGATGTTAAGTTTTCAGAAGCACTGTCAAGGTTCTTAACAGTATGCTCTAATCTGTTCTGCATAGCTCCTAGGTATGACCTTCCTGATGATACGCTGGCAATTTGTCCTTCAACAGCTTCAAGTGCTAATTGTGCATTATCATAATCTTTAACATCTACTGCTGTTAAAGCTGCGTTCGTTTTTGTCATATCAATACCGTCTTTTTTAAGATCAAGTGTAATATTATCTCCTTCGTTAGCACCAACCTGTAGGTTAACCTTACCATCATTCTTGTCTCCTGCTTTACCAGTAAAAAGTTCTTGCTTATTGAACTGTGATTTTGAACCAATTCTTTCTATTTCTTCCTTTAACTGTGAAAATTCATCATTAATAGCTCCTCTATCAACAGTTACATTAGTATCATTTGATGCCTGAACTGCTAATTCTCTCATTCTTTGAAGGATATCATGAACTTCAGAAAGTCCACCTTCAGCAGTTTGAATCATTGATATACCATCTTGAGAATTTGATGAAGCTTGATCTAATCCTCTAATTTGTCCTCTCATCTTTTCAGAGATTGCAAGACCCGCTGCATCATCTCCAGCTTTATTAATTCTAAGACCTGAAGAAAGTTTTTCCATAGATTTACCAGCATTTGTTGAATTAATACCCATGTTTCTGTTAGCGTTCATTGCACCTAAATTGTGATTAATTATCATTATAAATTCCTCCTTGATTTTTAAAGTGAACATCCTTGTCCACTGTATCTATAGTTAAGCTATTTGAGCCTACTAACTAATTTGTCATTGTTGCTTCTTTCTTGATTTTCTGCTTCTACTATTTATATCGGTATAAGAAATAATAACTTTATACCCTTTTTTAAATATATTTTAAAATAATTAATTCTTTATTAAGCTTCTTTGCTCAAAAAAACTGCTTTAGCTGATATATTATTATATCCTGCCATTCCCACTTGTTTTTTTCCATTTTGTTTTATTTTTTTCAATAAGTCATCTTTTCTAACTTCCATTTCATGCGCTAATACTTTTTCTAAATTTTCTATTTTATATTGCAAATAAAATTTCTTCAATTCTTCTTTTGAATAATCAATATTATTCATATCATCTAAGATTAATTGCCTTTGCTTAAAGCTTTCATCTAGTCTCTCATATTCCTCTGCTTTAACTGTTTTAATAATATCCAAAGTGATATCTTTGTATTTAATAAATTTTTCAACTAAGTTCAATGTATCACCCACTTTGTTTTAATTAAATCATCTCCTGCGTAGCTGCATATTAACGACTTTATTTATGCGCCCGTACCAAGCATAGATGCAAGTGCACTTTGTTGTGAATTTAACATATTCATAGCTTTTTCTAGTGCTGTGAATTTAGCATAATACCTGACTGAAGCAGACTCAAGTTGCGCTTGAAATTTACTAACACTTAAAGTCTTATTATAAACTTGATCAGGTAGTGTATTTTCACTAGAAGTACCTGAACTACTGTGATCATATTGCTTATTTACGAATATATTCATATATCCCGCTGTAGTATAAGTACCATCTTTCCCAATTCCAGGTGACGCCACATAGTTTCTCATTATATTATCTATTCTTTTAAATATACCCTCTTCATGGTATTGTTTTGAACCTACATAAGCCTGTTTTGAATCCAAATCACTACTAGAAGTTCCAATAAACATTTTTTTAAAGTCATCCATGTTATTCTCAATAGCATTTTTTAATTTTGTTTCATCATTAATCACAAGTTTACCACCATCTGTAACATCTGATGATATCTCTATACCTATAGCAGCAGTACCATAGCTACCAAAATTCAAAGTTCCTTTACCAGTGTTAGGATCTGTTTTGTCGTAACTACTATATACCGGTTCATAAAATACTCCTCGAACTTGGGTCATTAAACTACTTAAATAATCATCATTGCTAAGTATTCCAACTTTTGCTTTACTTTCCCATGTTTTGATTTGATCATCACTCATGCTTGATCTTTGTTCATCAGTTAATGGAGCATAATTCTTATTTGTTTTTTCTGTTAATTTTGTATTGATTGTTGATACTATAGTATTGTAATCCTCAATGAATTTTTTCATATTACTAACAACAGTATCTGAATTACTGGTAATAGTTAAACTAGCGCTACCTATGCTACCTATATTATAAGCAACCCCATTAGTTGTAAATCTATTTGAGTTTTGAGTTGTGGTCACTGTTGGTTGTCCTGGTGCGGTTATTTCTACTATAGCATCCTTACCTGTTTTTGTTGTTCCAACAATTCCAAGGTTACTAAGATTGCTTATACCACTACCGTCATCCTTAATTGTAATAGCTGAAGAAGAGCCATAATCTTTTGACTGAAATGAAATTTTTCCAGTTGTATCATCTATGTTCAGTGTAACGGCTCCACTAGTTGCACTTTTGATTTTTTCCATTAGTTCTTCAATAGTTGTGGTAGCATCCGCTGTAATAGTTACAGGATCTATGCCTGTAGCAGTATCATATGATAAAGAAAAACTAATATCATCTTTGATTCCCAAATCTGATAATTTTGAAGTTAAAGATATTCCACTATTAATAGTTAAATCACTTGTTATTTCAGAAACAGTAGAACTACTTTTACTCAAATTAATATTAGTCGTAGAATCTGTTTTTGTAAACTTAATATATTCCTTATCCCCTTCTTTAACATAGGATGCAGTCATTTTACCATTTAAGTCTGATGCTGAAATTTTACTATTTATATCGGATACTAAGTCTACAGTGGTAGCCCCAGTTAAATTACTTAATTTAACCGAGGACTTGCCATCAACGTCAAACGCTAAATCCTTTCCAATCCAATTTGATGAATCAGTTACCTCTATCATTGAATTTTGTGGTGTACCCTCTATTTTAGCTTGCTCTGCCAATTCTTTCACATTCACCTTATATGTTCCTGACTTAGCATTTGAATTAGCTGATGCTGAAACAATAGCGCTATCCGAATTAGTAACTGAATTTGTATTAAAAGAATTTCCGGATAGAATATACTTACTTGAAAGTGGATCAAAGTAATCCTGCAATCCTTTTAAGCCTTTAATAACTTCTCTATACCCCTCTTGCTTCCACTGCAATATCTGCTTTCCTCCATTTGCTTTATCTATCTTAGCTTGATAGTTTGCAAGCATAGACTTAACTACTGCATCTGTATCAATACCTGATGCCATACCTGATATCCTTAATAAATTAGCACTTGAATTAGCGCCACTATTAGTACCGGTTGGATAAATACTTGCCATGCATAATCACCCCTTTATATTTGAAAATTGATCAATAACTCCTAATTCTACTTGCTTCCTTTTGATGATTTATATGCCTGGTTCCAAGTACCTCGAACATCATCAATTAGTGGAATAACCTCGTTCATTATGAGTACATCTTTTTTAACATTGGCTTCCATAAGTCTTCTTGCTATAAATTCATAAACTTTCATTAATTTTTCTGCCCATTCTCCGCCTTTTTCCACATCCAATGTTGCCATTAATTCATAGAATATATTTTGAGTTTTTATAATATTTTCATGAGCTTTTTTAACATCTTTGTCTATTATGGCCTGTCTACCTATTTTTGAAAATTTTGCAGCCCCATCTACTAACATCAAAAGCAATTGATCCTTTGATGCGAAATTTACACTATTGCTTTTATAAGTATTGAATGCATTTCCATAAGCGTTCATTGCCATATTCCTTCACCTCTATTTTTTAGTATCTATAAAATTTCCAATACACCTTTGTTCTTTTTCTAAAGTATCTTTAAAAACCTCTACCTCATATTGAGTATTTTTAAATGCTCCTACAGATATTTTATGTTTCTTCTTATATTTTGAAATTTTATACTTAAAGTCGACTTGTGAATTTGAATTATCGCTAGGGTTTCTATCTCTATTTACTGAAATTGTTTCTTTTCTATGAACTACACCAGATTTTGTAGTATCCTTAACTCTTTGCCTTATTTCAACATCAATTTTATTTAATTTAAATTCCATAATAGCCCTCCAATATTTATTCTAAAGGGTTATGCCTTTTTATCCACTAAAACACCAGCCATTTCGCACATTTTAGCTACCATGTCTAATATTTTTTTTGAGGGGATTTCTTTTATTACTTGATTAGTATTGTTATCAATTACTTTTATAATCATTTGGTTAAGTACGTCATGCTTTTCATATTGTACATGTATACCTTCACCATCTAGAAATTTATTTATTTTATTTACTGCATTCTTAATTTCTTTTTCAGTATTTTGTTTTTCACTAAATGAATTATTGATTTGAGCTAGCTTTGGCCCAACAACATTTTTCGCAATTTTATAATCTATACCTGTATCTGTAAAATCACTTTGATCAATACCCCCAATATCCATATTCCCTCCCATTTTATTTTTTTAATTTTTCTAAAGCTGATGCATCAAAAACCATAGCTCTTTGATTTTCATCCTTGACCTCTGTATAAAGTTCTTTCCTCAAAATACAAATTTCTCTTGGTGCAGTTATAGCAATTTTTACAGATCCATTTTCAATCTTAACTATAGTTATTTCAACGTCGTCACCTATAAGTAGTGATTCACCTTTTTTTCTGCCTATTACTAACATTTATTTGTCCCCACTAAAATGTCGTTAAATAGTGGTTCCTTTATTTTGTATTTATCATTATCTAATATTAATTGTTCACCCAATTTTTCTTTTATATTAATAATGATTGGAGCTTTTAAATTAGTGGTCATATTTTCAATATTTGAACTTAAAGTTACTGTAGTTAACACTAATACTTCTTCAGGACTCACGATTTTAAGTTCTAATACATTGGTGTCTGGTATTTTAAATTCATAATCTTGTATTACTGCGTATGGAGATACCAAAACTAAACCAATCTGGGTATTTTCAATTGAGTGTAATATACTAAAAACTTCGTTACTTTCTAATGGGGAAATTATAAAGTTTTTTAATTCTTTAAATCCTGGCAGACCTTTTTTGAATATTATAACATCTTCATCACTGTATTCTCGAGTTCCATGGTACTTAGTAACTAGCTCCATACTACAACACACCCCTTTTATAATTCAACTTTCAATTCTCAACTACTAAAGATAATCAATTAAAGAAGGCTGGATTATCTTAGCACTAGTTTGAAGAGATGCCATATACATGGTTTGCATCGTAGCAAATTCCATTGCTTTTTCCGTAATATCTATATCTTGTGTTTTAGATAGAATTTCTATCATATTTAATTTCTGATCTTCATTCCTTGCTGCAGCGCTTTCCATGCTATTTTGCTTAGCACCAACTTTTGAACGTAGACTTAATACATTAGTCATGGCATCTTTAATTCCTGTCAAGTCTTCATTTATCAACTTTTTAATATCGTCTGGATCTTTAGAATCAAGATTGCTAGTAATATTTAAAAGTAATTTGGTAAGATTATTATCACCCTTTCCATAGTTTATAACATCAGTTGCTGTGATATTATACTCCATAGTTACCCCTTCGGATACTTCTACTAATAACTTGGTAGATTTTAAGTTCGAAGCCATATCACAAAGAAGTTCGGTATTTTCCCCTCCGGCCACTGTATCCGTAGGTTTAGTAGTTCCACTTGTTCCTCCAAATATATATTTACCATCAAAACTAGTGTTAAGTTTTTGAGAAAGTTCTCCAATCTTTTGATTTATTTCATCTTTAACAGCTTGCCTTTCATTACTAGTGTAACCAGGATTGCCAGTGCTTTGTAAAAGTTCTTGAATCCTAGAAATTGAATCACCTACCTGCCCTAATGATGTATCTGTTATATCAAGCCAATTACTTGCGTCTGTGATATTTGTGTTATATTGTTTATTTGCACTTATATCAGAATTTATTCGCATTATCTTAGAAGCTTTGGCAGGATCATCCGAAATTTTCCCGACTTGTTTACCAGAAGCCATTTGACCTTGAATAGTGCTTAAATTACTTAAATTTCGTCTCATGTCATTCAAAAAATTATTTGAAAGCATTTTATTGGTTATTCTCATAAAACCACCCCTCAATTAATATATATAAACCATATTACTTATTTTTTTAATCCATTAATAATCAGGTCTAGAAGTTCGTTAACAGTTGAAATAATCTTTGCATTAGCTTGATAAGCGTGTTGATATTGAATCATATTAGCCATTTCCTCATCTAATGATACACCAGATACGGAGCTTCTTGACTGTTCTAAACTAACCAGTTGCTCCATATTATTCGTTACATTTCTTGTTGCCGTTTGTTTCTGACCCGCTAAAGTAAGCACGGTATTTGCAAAAAAACCACCGATTGTCATTCCATTTGAAGAAGAACTAATGGTGTTAACTTCCAATTTGGCATCAAAAATCATATTATCCCCTAAAAGCCCAGCCCTTGTAGTTTTAGAATTTATACTTTGAATATCTAATTTTACATTTCTAAGATTCGCAATAGCTAATGCCCTATTCCCATCAGTTGCTCCTGGATTGTCGCCTTTTCCAACCTTAATTTTCATAACATCATCAATAATTTCTTGATTAACTGATATGTTTCCTGCTGTTATTTCCTCTTCACTACCGCCATTACCATTAACAAAAAATTTAAGTGTATCTTTACTTGCATCACATTCTCCGCTATGGACAGCATTTACTGAAAGTGCAATACCCTTAGCTAAACTATTTAATTGTTCTATATATACATCTATATCCGCTTGTACTGACATGTAACCGTTTAGCTCTCCCGTTTTTGGCTGGAAAAGTTCAATATTTGCCATAGTCGCTTGTAATCCTGCTATTGGGCCATTGGAGTCAGTTCCAGCAATTTTATTGCCAGCTTTATCTAT
This sequence comes from Clostridium sp. CM041, assembly GCF_055081035.1. NCBI lineage: Bacteria > Bacillati > Bacillota > Clostridia > Eubacteriales > Clostridiaceae > Clostridium > Clostridium sp. CM041. The sequence goes on along the minus strand of NZ_CM143648.1, from coordinate 92,695 downwards.
AGCATAGCCTTCCTTATCTGCCCAAACCACTCTCCCTTGATCTAATTTTTTATATTCATCACTACTTAACGTCATTGTCATTGTTACTTTATTTGCATCTGTTGTACTATCACCATTTTTATAATATGTAACTTCATAAGTTCCATCTTCACCTGGTTTCTGAGCTCCTGATGGCACAATGCTATTTACATAAGAGAATCTTCTAACTTCATCATTGGGATTAGATTTTATTAGGCTTGCATTTCCCATTTCTCCACTTTCGGTTGGTTTTAAGTCTTCTCCTCCAAGTGTTTTCTTATCTATAGTTATACCAAATTTCACACTTAGCTGATCTACTAGTAAATCTCTTGTATCCATTAAATCATTAGGTTCATTTCCACCGTTTTTTACACCCATAATCTGTTTATTTAATTCATTTATTTGATCAAGCATATTGTTTATATCCACTACATCTTGCTTAATAACATCTTGACTGTTTTCTTTTAATTTGACTAACTGATTATAACTACTATTTAATTCGTCAGTCAGTGCTTTTGATTGCTGTGCTACTATGTTTCTTGTATTTGCAACTGCTGGACTCTTTGAAAGGTCCTGCCAAGAGTTAAAAACATTATCGACTAATTTTGATATTCCTGTATCATCCAGTTCATTAAAAACCCCTTCAACTTCTGATAGAAACTTTTCTCTTCCCTGGTATAACCCCATATTAGCATATTGCTCTCTTACCCGGTAATCTAAATAGCTATCTCTGATTCTTGTTATAGAAGAAACTTGTACACCAGTACCCAATTGTCCTGGTCCCATAGCATTATTCATAGTAGGCATTCCAAATGGACTTGTAGTCTCCATATTAGCCCTTTGCCTTGAATACCCATTTGTATTAACATTAGCTATGTTGTGACTTGTTATGTCTAGCGCCATTTGTTGAGCACTCATACCTCTTTTAGCTATATTAAAAGTTGAAAATAATCCTGACATTTTTTCACCTCACACAATTTTTTACTTTACCATATGAATTATAAGTTGTTGTTTCTCTTGCTGGATTTAGTACTTTTAGTATCCTATTTGTAAAACTAAGTCCCTGTCTTATAAGAAGCTCATTTGTATCCTTTTGCAATACAAGTTCTTGTAATAGGTTCTTAATTTTATTATAATTACTTTCAAGTTCCGTATCTCTTGCTTCTTCAATTATAGAACTCATAACCTTATCTTGCGTAAGTTTTCGCCTCTCAACTTCCATATATGCTATATTTTTATTAGCTTCTTTAATTTTATTTACGCAAGCTTCCATTCCAAAAATATCACTAACAACTATACATTTGTGTTGCTCTTCAAGTTCAGTTAAAAGACTCCTCAGATTAATAGTTTCCTCCACAATAATCTTATTTAGTTTTTCCACCATAACTAAATATCTCTCCCCTTCATAATATCAATCATTTTTTTAGCTGTTAGTTTTGGATCCACATTGTAGGTGCCCTGCATTACTTTATTTTTAATAGCTTCTATCTTCTCTTTTGAATTAACTGTTTTACCCTCCAATGCTAATGCACTTAGACTTTTCCCTGCTGATGATAACTCTATGGTATCTTTTTTTGAAGCAGTTGCCTTTAATTCTGTTTTAGCTATATTTTTTTTATAACTACTAACTACATTATTTTTCACTCCATCTATTTTCATTGTTATTCACTCCTAGCTTTTTATATCTGCAAGCCTAGTTTCTATTCTATCTATTTCTATTATCGTATATAATCCTTCAAAGTTTATACAATATTTATTTATTAGTCTAATATTTATAATTTATTTATTTTCGTATGCTTTATATAGCCCATCATAAAACCTATAAAAAAATGAATAAGGAATAAATAACATTTATTCCTTATTCATATACTATGTAATACACCTGTTCCCTTATTCAACTATTGCTTTAACTCTTTCTTCTCCACTAATTATACTAGTAATTCTAACTCCAAAATTCTCATCTACAACTACAACTTCGCCGTATGCTACTTTTTTACCGTTTACTAATATATCTACCGGCTCTTCTGCTAGCTTATCAAGTTCTATTAAAGATCCTGTTCCCAAATTTAAAATGTCCCTAATATTCTTTTTAGTTTTTCCAAGTACTACGGAAATTTCGAGTGGCACATCTAATATTAAGTCGATATTTCTGGGAGAATTACAAACGGGAGCCTTTGTTAATGGTTTAAAGGCTGCTTGTCTAACCTCTACTTGCGGCTGTGGCCTCTCAATTGGTTTTGCACTATACTCCGGCTTCGCTTGTTCCTGCGCAAAACCCTGTTCATATTGTATCTCTTGCTTTACACTGACTGGCTGCACATTTGGTTCTTCCATTTCACTCTGACTACTAGCTACTTTAGGTTCTTCCTCGGTTTGTTCTGTGCCCATCATAATATCCACTATTTTTTTAGCAGTTTCTACAGGAAGCACTTGCATTATAACACTATCAATCAAATCACCAACAGTCATTCTAAAAGCTACCTGAACAACTTCCTCGTCTTTATCTATAGTTTCACTTAAAGGCGAAGTATCCTCATCCCATATCTTAGACTGAGGAGGTGATATATTTACTTCCCTAGCAAACATAGTTGCCATAGATGTTGCAGCAGATCCAATCATTTGATTCATAGCTTCTGAAACGGCACTAATTTCAATTTCTGATAGCTGAGGATTTCCTCCTACTTTGCCATCTCCGCCCATCATCAAACTAGCTATAACCGCTGCATCAGTAGTCTTTATTACTAAAAGATTTCCGCCTGCTATTCCGCTTGTAAAGTTCACGTCTAAGGCAACGCTTGGAACTTCAAAATTAGCTCTTAAATCTTTAAGTGTGCTTATTGAAACTATTGGCGTTGCTATATTCACTGGTTGACCTACTATAGTGGAAAGAGCTGTTGATGCTGAGCCCATAGAAATATTTCCAACTTCCCCAAGCAAATCTTTCTCAATATCAGTGAGCTCAAATGCCTGCTGTGGTTCAGATCTCATTCCTTGGTCAGATTCTATGCCAAGGTCAGAGCTTACTTTTTTGTCAGAAACTTCGTCGCCTCCATTTAAGAGTGCGTCGATTTCTTCCTGCGAAAGAAAGCCATTACTCATAATTTTCCACATCCTTATCTATTATATCTAATATCTGAATCCCCTTATTTTTACCTATAATACCGGGCTTGCCAGTATAACATAAATGTTCCTCCACAAATACTTTAACTTGGCTATCACTTGAATTATCTAATGTAATTACATCGCCTTCAGTTAATTGAAGAAATTCATTTACAGTAATGTTTGTACTACCTAGTACTCCTTTTATTGGAACACTTACTATATTTAATCGTTTTTTTAATTTTTCTCTAGATTCGCTTACAATTTCTTCATTATTTTCTCTAAACCAATATTGACCAACTAGTTTATCTAGTACTTTTTCAATGCTCAAATATGGTATACAAATATTTATAAAGCTATTAATATTACTAAGTTCTGCCGAGAAAGTAATTAGGGCAACTGGTTCATTTGGAGCCAGAGTTTGGTTAAGTGCAGGATTAGTTTCTAGTGTCTCAATCTCTGGTTCTACGTCCAAAACATCTTCCCAAGCAAGTTTCAAATTAGCTATAAGTCCCGTATTAACATTTTTTAATATATTTTTATCTATATCAGAAAATTCTCTAAGCTTAACCTTTCTACTCCCCATACCACCTAGAAGTATATCAATTATTTGAAAAGAAAACTGGGGATTCGTCTCAAATAATATAGAACCACTTAAAGGTGGCATCTTAAATATAGATAAAATGGTAGGGTTAGGGATTGAATGAATAAATTCATCGTAGGTTATTTGTTGAATACTTTCAATTTTAATTTTTACATTACTTCTTAGCTGTGCAGATAAATAACTTGATATTATTCTTCCAAAATTATCGTGAATGAGCTCAAGTGTTCGTAAGTGATCTTTTGAGAATTTTTGAGGACTCCTAAAATCATATAATTTAACTTTATGCTTTTCCTCGTCATCTGTGAGGTGATCTGCTTCTATCTCCCCAGACGATAGGGCAGATAAAAGTGAATCTATCTCACTTTGCGATAATACTTCTGCCATATTTCCACCTCATTTCTGTGTATGCAGTATTATTGTTATCTTGAATCATTTTTCCAGTTCTTATTGTTTCCGTCTTATTTTTCAATAAGTTTTTATTTTTCAATAAGTTTTTATTTTTCAATAAGTTTTTATTCTTCAATAAGCTTACCAATATCAATTAATGTAACTATTCTATCTTTAAAATTTATAATCCCCTTTATATAGGGTTTGTTTTTGTCATTTTCAATTTTTTCAATCAAATCTTCTTCAATTTCTAATACTTCATCAACTTGGTCTACTGTTACTCCAACAGATTCTTCCTGAATATTTAATATAATAATATTTTCTTGACTCCCCTGGCCTTTTTCAATATCTAAAAGGAGATTTATATCTAAGAGAGAGATTATAGTACCTCTTAAATTAATTAAACCTTTTATGTATTTAGCAGATTTAGGTACTTTTGTTATTTCCATCATATCATTAATGCTTTGTACAATAGATGCTTCTACTGCAAACTGTTCCTCATTAACTTTAAATACAACTACTTGCATAGTATCTGCCTCCTAGCCTATAACTTTTTTTATTGCTTCTAGTACCCTATCTGCTTGAAATGGTTTGACAATAAAATCTTTAGCACCGGCCTTTATTGCATCCATAACCATACTCTGTTGCCCCATAGCGCTACACATAATTATTTTTGCAGCAGGATCAATAGCTTTAATCGCTTTAACAGCTTCAATTCCATCCATATCTGGCATGGTAATATCCATAGTTACAACATCCGGTTTTTCTACTTTGTACAGCTCCACTGCTTTTATTCCGTTGCTTGCTTCCCCTACAACTTCAAATCCGTTTTTCTCTAATATATCTTTTATCATCATTCTCATAAATGCCGCGTCATCAACAATTAATACTTTAGCCATTTTATAATACCTCCAATTAATTTACACCTAATGAATTTAATATTTTCTCTAGCGATCCGGGCATTGGTATATAGTAGAAATGCCCCCTTATTTTCTCATTTTTTCGTAAGAACTGCGTTTCTAAATTAAGTACATACTCATCAAATTGACCTGATTCAATAAAAGTAGTTGATAATATTGCGCCCATCATGTCTACCGCAACAGCTGGCACCGATGGCATAAGCGTCAGATTTGTGAGTTTTGCTATTGCATTCATGAAAGAACTTGAAATAATATTACCTATTTCACACAATACTGAGCTCCCAATCTCCGATATATCTTCCTGCTCTTCACCTAATAATTTGGAAATAATATTTAAGGCCGTTTCCTTTTCTAAAGTAAACAGTATATTTCCCGGTATATCCCCAAGTACTCTTACAATTACACCACTTACTACTTCTTCAACTCCTATTTTAGAAAAAGTATCATCAAAGTTAATAATATTTACTGCTGGCACGGTCATATCTATTTTTTCATTCAATAATTGTGATAAGGAAGTAGCTGCATTTCCTGCACCAATATTTCCCACTTCTTGCAAAACATCTAATTGAATAGGACTAAGACCTAAATAATCCATATTATACTCTCCTTACACTAGGGCCGCAACATCCAGTATCAAAGTAACTAGCCCATCCCCTAAAATAGTTGCTCCTATATATTCTTTTAATCCTTGCAATGTTTTTCCTAATGGCTTTATTACAATTTCTTGTTGCCCTAAAAGCGAATCTACTAAAAGCCCTACTGTTTTCTCTCCCACTTTCACAATAACAATGTATTGCTTATTTTTATCGCTAGCTTCTATTTTCATCTTTTCATTTACCCTTACTAGTGAAATTACACTATCATTATAAACAATAACTTCGCGATTATTAGTTTTCTTAATTAATTCATCCTTGTAGTCTATTACTCTATCAATATAACCAAGAGAAATAGCCATAGTTTCATCACCAACTTTTACGAGTAATGCTTGAATAATTTGTAGTGTCAATGGTAATCTTATAATAAATGAAGTACCTTTGTCAATCTCGCTTATAGCATCTACTGTTCCACCAAGTGCAGCAATTTTTGTTTTAACAACATCCATGCCAACTCCACGTCCAGAAATATCTGTTACTTTCTCATTTGTGCTAAATCCTTGTGCAAAAATTAAATTTCTTACATCTACATCTGACATCCCTTCGGTATTTATACCAACTTTATTAGCTTTTTCCTTTATTTTATTGACATCTAAGCCTTTACCATCGTCTTCTACCTTTATTATAGCTTTTGTACCTTCAGAATAAGCTATAAGCTTAATTGTGCCAATAGGATTTTTACCTTTGGAAATTCGCTCTTCATTAGATTCTATCCCATGATCCGCCGCATTACGAAGTAAATGAAGTAGCGGTTCACCAATTTCATCAATAACCGTTCTATCAATTTCTGTCTCTTGTCCTTGTATTTTAAGTTCCATTTCTTTTCCAAGCTCTTTCGATAAATCTCTTATCATTCTTGGAAACCTATTGAATACTGTCTCCAGTGGTAACATTCTTATTTTCATTACTAAATCTTGTAGCTCTGACGTGGCCCTAGCTACTTGTTCTAAAGTTTCATTTAAATCAGTTAATTTATGATTGCTACTAATTTGTTCAAGTCTTGTTCTATGAATTACAAGTTCAGATACCATATTCATAAATTTATCTAATCTGTCTAGTTCAACTCTCACAGATTGATGAGCCTTTTTGTGAACTACTTTCTTATTGTCTTTATCATCTACCATCTGGTTATTTTTCACTGTTTCTATTTTAATTTCAGGAGATTTTTCTATTTCTTTAATTTCCCCTAATTTATCAGACAAATTATCCTTATTAATTGTAGCATCAACATTTTCTACCCTTACATTTTCCACTTCAGAAATATTCAGCAAAATATCAATAACTTCTGCTTTATCTTTATTTGTAATATAAACTAAATTTATTTTGAATTCGAAATTTTCGTTTTCTAAATCCTCTGCCGACGGTATGGATTTTATAATATCACCATATTCTTCTAAGCTCTTAAAAATGAGAAATGCTCTTGCTGCCTTAAGCAGTGTACTTTCACTTAATAGAATCCTTATTTCAAATGCATTATACAATTTTTCTCTTGCTTGCTTAATAATATTAATATCATATTCATTAAGATTAATTCCATCATTAGTATCAGCTTTACTTTCTTTTATATTTTCTTTTTCATAATTTTCAGGGGCACCATTTCCTTCTGCTATGGAATGCAAATCATGTATTATCTCGTCAATAGGAGTTTCTTCAGTAATTCCTTCTGAAATATTATTTACCATTTTTTCTAAAGTATCTAAACATGTGAATAAAACAGTTACCACCTTTTCTGTAACTTTAAGCTTTCCTTCACGAAATTTAGATAGAACGTCTTCCATGTTGTGTGTTAATTCAGCCATTTCACCATATCCCATAGTTGCCGCCATGCCCTTTATTGTGTGGGCTACCCTAAATATTTCATTTAGCTTGTCTATATCTTCTGGATTCTGTTCAAGTTCAAGAAGAGATTCATTCAATGTTTGCAAATTTTCCATGGACTCCTCTAAAAACATTGACATATATTGCGATGTATCCATTATTATCCTCCTTATTAATCACTAATACCTAATCCTTAATGGTTATTCGCCTTAGATTTTTTTGTAGATAAATGTGGATGTTTTTTCAAATCCGTAATCTTTATAATTATATATACTCTCAGTTGCCCCAACAAAAAGCAATCCACCTTTTTTTAGTGACTCACTAAATTTTTTATATATTTTATCCTTAGCATTTCCATTAAAATAAATAACTACATTTCGACAGACTATTAAATCAAAATTACTTTCATAATTATCTAAAATAAGATCATGTTTCTTAAATTGGACCATCTTTTTAATTTGAGAATTAATATAGTATTTATCACTATTAATCACGAAATATTTATCTAGATATTTTTTGGAAACATTTTTAACTTCTGAATAAACATATTTACCATTTTTAGCTTTTTGAAGTATTGTGCTATCTATGTCTGTAGCTATAATCTTATGATTAACTCTTGGATTTAAATTATCCATAATCATAGCTAGTGAATAAGGCTCAGCTCCAATAGAACATGCTGCGCTCCAAATTTTAAGCCCTGAATTATACTCTAGTTCTGATTTAATTTTTTTTGATAGTTCATCGAATATTTCAGGATTTCTAAAAAAATCTGTTACGTTTATTGTAATAAAATCTAAAAACTTTTGTTTTTGAGCGGGATCTTTCTTTAATAACTTAATATACTCTTCTACAGAATCAACCTCAACCCTGGACATTAAACTTAAAATCCGCCTATGTAATTGATTTGATTTATAAGCCGATAAATCTATATTGTATTCTTTTAAAACCCATTGTTGAAAATATATTAAGTCCATTTTCTATAATCGCCTCCCCGTTACAACTCTAATAATTTCCTGCGCAACATCTTCTAGCATTACAACTTCATCTACTTTACCTGTTTCAAAAGCAGCCTTTGGCATGCCATATATAATGCAAGTAGATTGGTGCTCAGACATAGTAACACCTCCATTGTCTTTGATAGCTTTCGTGCCTTGTGCGCCATCACGTCCCATGCCAGTAAGTATAACACTTAGAAGCCTAGGACCATAAACGCTGGACGCAGATAGAAAAAGTTTATCTACTGCAGGCCTCACTCCCCAAATAGTAGGTCCTGTACTTAAGTGTATTTTCTTATCCATTTCTATTTCCATATGATATCCACCAGGGGCAATATAAACTACGTCTTTTTCTATTAAATCTCCATCTTGCGCTTCTATAACCTTTAATTTGCTGTTTAAATTAAGTCGATGCGCAAAAGCTTTTGTAAAACCCATTGGCATATGTTGAACTACTAAAACTGCAACTCCCAAACTACCCGGTAAAGCTGTTATTACTTTATACAATGCTTTAGGTCCACCAGTAGATGCTCCAATAACCACAGCTTCTATGTTATGGTTAGCTACATTTCCTACTCTAGTTTTAATCTTGCTCATCATTTATCATATCAGATATGATTCTTCTCATTGCTGAATCATCTACTATAATCTCTTTAATTTTCTTTAACATTGTATTTCCTCCATTAACTGTTCCTAAAATCTAAATTTCTGTTGTTCCTATACCTACTGTTCTAATAAGTAGCAATCCATTGATGGTTTCGAATATCAAGGTTCTCCCTTTATTACCACCAATATCTTCTCCCACTATTGGAATGGATAAAATCTTTAGTGCGTTTTTCACCGCTATCCCATTTCTTTTACCAATATCCATAATTATGCTTTTGTCTGAGAAATTAAACATTGATGCCCCACCAGCTATTTTAGCCCTCATATTTTTAAGTTTTGCACCCTTTTTTATCATATTATTTACTAATATAGGTATGGCTAAATCTGCAAATTTTATTTCGTTGGTTACTTTATTAAATTGGCTACTATCGGGAAGCATTATGTGTGCCAATCCTCCAAGTCCCACCTCTTTATCATAAATTGCAATACCTATACAAGATCCTAGACCTACAGTTATTAATTTATCTGGAGAGTATGCTAAATTTAGATCTGAAATTCCTACCCTTATTTCATTATGCTCCATATTCACACCTTTTTTTATAATATTTGTATTTTTTCTTCTTCTGTCAATATAGCTGAAATATTTAAATATATAATTATTCTACCATCATTCTTAATAAGTCCTTTGATATATCTTTTAGATATTCCAGAGATTATTTCTGGGGACTCTTCTATGTTATCTAACCGCACATCCTTAACTTCCGAAACAAAATCAACTATTATACCTATTTTACCATTATTTTGCTTTGCAACTATTATCTTAGATTCTCCTTGTATTTCAGAGGAAGTTAGTTTGAATTTTTTTGATAGTGATATAACCGGCAAAATATTATCTTCATAATTTATCACACCTTCAATAAATCGTGGTGAATCTGGAATTTTAGTCAACTTTTGATATTGCAGTATTCTTTCCACTTCTATTATATTAACAGCATAATACTCACCATTTATTCTAAAAACTAATACCTTAATTTCTTTTTCTTTCATATTAACTCCCCCTAAAGTTGTAACTTATCAACAGTTAACTCTCTAGCATCATTTAAGTACGCATGAATATTTTTGCTAGGGGCATTCAGAACGTACTCTCTCTCACCTATAATAAATCTAGTATTTGTATAAGCAATTTCCGCCCATATTTGCCCATGGTCTTCTACCATAAGTACTGTTGATACTCCCCCCATTCCTCCAACTATTTTACATCTAATTTCCTTTCCAGCTTTCATAACTCCACCTCGAGCTAAGCTTTTATCTTTTTGAAATATTATGCTATCACTTGCAACCAATTGTGATACATATTCTCCTTTGCCAGTAAGGATAATATTACCTGAGCTCTTAATTGTTGTGTCTTGACAATAGTCTATCACAACATCCACAGGAACAGTTAAATTCATCGTAAGGACTGAGATTTTATCATCAATGATCCTTACTGCATCATTTAATTCCTCATATTTTTTTATATTAAGGGTACCAACATCAAGTATTTTATTTCTAATGATAAATACTAATTTGTCATCGATATTTTGCTGCTGTAGTATTCTTTTAGCTACATTAATGGAAGTTTGCGGAAGTTTTTTAAATTTAGTTTCTATTAAAATTTTAACAAGCTCTCCATCAGTAACATTTTTCCCCATAAGATTCATTTCTTTTAATTGTTTTACGCAATTTATTAATTTTGTTAGGTCGTTTTTCATACTCTTTAAGTCACTTAAATATTCTAAAGTTAATACGTCTTCTTTTCCTGCTGCAATTTTAGAATTAATTACATTACCCCTTACCAAAACATCACCACTTGCAGTGATTTCTGACTCCGCTACATTTTTTTTAACTAAAATAGAATTGCCTGCTGCAACTTTCATACCTTCGTGTACACTGCCACTTATAATTATATCTCCCACAAATTGAATATTTCCTGTCTTTAGTTCCACATCTCCATTTACTTCATAAGTTTCAGAAACGAAAAAAGTGTTTCCCCGCCTAGAAGGTCTACCTTCACTTGTTGCCACAACAGTACATTCATCTACAATCGTGCAACCTTCTCCTGCTCCTAACACTATTTCTTTTGTATTTTTAGGTATTATAGTCTTACCCGTAATATCTATTCCATCTTCCCCTTTTTTTCCGGGATAAAGAATAGCTAAAACTTGTCCTTTTTCTATTCCTTGTACGAACCCTATATCTTTGTAGTCTATAGTAGCATCATTATCATTATTCTTATCCTTTGGCCTACCTACATTGTATTGGATGTCTAGTCTGTCATCTACTGCATCTATAGTTTTCTTCCCATTTGCAATAATCATTTCCGCAATCTCATTAGCCTTTTCACATTTTATAATGGTCATCTTCAAAATCCCATATCTAATATTATAATTTTGAAGTTCATTTCTAATTTCTAATTCTGTAAATTTTGGTGGCATAATTTTTTCTTTTACAACTATTTCTAATAAGACTGAGTTTGAAGGCCCAGCATCTTTTAGTTTGCACGTGGTTCTCGGTTTATATATAATGCTAATATAAGCCTCCATCTTATCTGGAGTTATCCTTAAATTCATATGTCTTTTAGCTTCTTCTTCTTCTTTGAAAATAACTTCAATAGTACTTTCTTCATATACGATGGTAGGGGAGCTAACTTTTTTTCCATTTACAATTAGTGTGATATTATTTTGAGTAGAAATTAACGCAGGCTTTCCAGTACCTCTAGGATTTTTTATTTTAAAAATACCATTTAGGATTTCTACACTTCCATTTGTTTCATAATCAATATTTTTTTCAACAATATCTTTACCATCTAACCCTTCTATAGCATCTATAGAAATTACAGCATATCTCTTAAACATACCTCTTTCTTCCTCTAGTATTGTATATTTTAACCTTTCTGCTGGCACTCCTAAACTAACACTTGCACTTTGCAAACATTTCTGAACGTTAAGACCTTGGAATTTTGGGTAATCTACCTTGCCTATTACTTATAACACCTCTTTCTATAAAGAAATCATAATATAACTTCTACATCTTTTGTTAAGCTTTGCTAAATATTTTAAACGTTTTATTTATTTATCGTTCTATTGCGAATAAACTTTACAAATTTCTGTTTATCTTCGGTTAATTCATCATTAAATTTTTTAATTATTGAATTTATTATTGGATTTTTGGGTGAATCATAAGAAAACTCATCCACATTTTTTATTGGAAGTACATTAGGTGAGGTTCCAGAAATAAACAAACCCGTTAATGATTCAAGGTCCCTTTCATGGATGTTTTTTTCTTCAAATTTTATATTTAACTTTTCGCAGGTTTTTATAACAAATTGTCTTGTGATTCCAGGTAATACATTTGCAACCTTTGATGTTACAACTGTTGTTCCTTCGACCATAAAAATATTTGATTTACTGCCTTCAGTAATAAATCCCTCATCATCCACTAAAATTGCTTCATATACGTCTTTACTATTTATTTGCTCATTTACCCTGTCTCTAAAATCACTATTTACAACTTTAGCATTTGGATTACTTCTCTCTCCATGATAAGTAATAGTTTTTACGCCTTCCACGTACTGCTCTTTTGAAGGGTAAGCATGTGGCAAAAAATATAATAAAACCTTTTCATTAAAGTCATTTTTATTATTGCATTTCTCGTCGCTTGGGCTATAATTTATAACTAATTTTATATTTCCAACCTGCGCTTTGTTTTTACATATTAGTTTAAGAATTTCATTTATAATTTCATCCCTAGTAATAGTTAAATTGTATTTCATAATTTTTGCAGAATCGCAAAGACGATCTAAGTGTTCCATAAGAAAAATGGGTATTCCATCACTTATCCTTATAACTTCATATAATGATTTCCCTGTACTGATATTGTAATTTTCAAATTCTTCACATTTTTTAATTTCCCCTCCGATTAAAAAATATGCATTTATACACTTATCCATATAAACCCCTCCTTGTTTTTTAAAAATAGAGTTAACTAATTGTATATGATAATACTTAATATCAAACCATCACATGTAATACTGATTTAAAGTTACCCTCTATAAATAGCCTACTACTTCCATTTTAAAATTTCAATCTTATCATGTGTTTTTTTAAAATTTATTAAATAAGGATGTCCCACTAAATTAAAAAGTGGTAAATCTGATAAAGAATCAGAAAACATATAGGAGTTTTCAAAATCAATTTCGATATTTTCTATCTTCAAGACTTCTTTTAGTCTTTTTACTTTTTCTTCTCCTTTGCAATTTTCTCCCGAAATTTTATTTCTATGTAAGCCATTCTCCTTAATGAATCGTGTCCCTATTACTTTATCCACTTCTTTTATATTATAGAATTCATTTAAATAGAATTCAGCAGAGGCAGAAATTAAATAAATTTTGTATCCCTGTATCTTCATTTTTTTTATGGTATCTATAGCATCTTTATATAATATTTTACTTAAACGTGTTTCATAAAATTCTTTGACTATTTTCTTCATTTCATTTTCTTCTATACCATCGATAAATCTTATAAAGGTTTTTTTAGCTTTTGAAGCGTCATATATCTTAAAAACGTAAAATATAGATGAAAATATACTTTTAGGCAGATATTTTATGAATTTAGGATTCTTTTTTATCATAAAAAAATAGAATTCTACTAAAGTCTCGCGTTTTGTTAAAGTGTAATCCACATCAAAAATAGCTAATTTTTCTTTCATTATTTATCCTCCTTTAATCATCTCCTGGGCCGCTACAATATTACTTTTAAAGTAACAATATTAGTATCGTTACCATAAGATCGCTATTAATTTTAAAAAAAAACCTAAAAAGAGCCGATGCATTTGCAACGACTCTTTTACAGAATTACTTTTCGCTTTTAATTAATTCTTCATAATATGCAGTAACTTCTGCGAATTCTTCATCTTCAGGGATAACTAACTCGCCTGTTTCTTCATCTCCAATTACTTTGAAAAGATATATTGAATCATCCTCAGGATTTTGAACTAGCGCAAATTCATTATCTTTATAAGTAAATCCATCTACTATTTCACAAGGAACTATGTTCCCATTTTCGTCTTCTAGATCTACTGTTAAAGCTTCGCCCTCGCCACAACCACATCCACAGCCTTCATTCTCGTCATGTTCGTGACTACCGCATCCACAGCCTTCATTCTCGTCATGTTCATGACCACCACATCCACAACCTTTATTTTCTTGGTCCTGTTCGTGATCACCGCATCCGCATCCGCATGATGTTTTTTTATCTTCATTCATAATGTAGTACCTCCTACTTTGAGTATAGTTTAATTCTACCCTAAATGATAAAATAATAAAAGGTTTTTTTGAATTCTTTTTATTATTTTATTATAAAGTAAAAGGAAGATGAAATTTAATCCATCTTCCTTTTACTTTATAATTTTAAATACTATTTTTCACTAGCAAGTTTTTTGTATCCCGCTAATCTTTCCTTAGCATCATTTTCTGTTTTAACAAATAATTCTTCTGCTACTTCTGGGAATGTTTTTGCAAGTGAAGAATATCTTACTTCACCCATTAAGTATTCTCTAAATGAAGTAGTTGGTTCTTTAGAGTCTAATATAAATGGATTTTTTCCTGCTTCTTTTAAAGTTGGATTAAATCTATACATAGCCCAGTATCCAGATTCAACAGCTCTCTTAGTTTCAAGTTGTGTACAACCCATTCCAACTTTAAGACCGTGATTGATACATGGAGCATAAGCAATTATAAGTGATGGTCCTTTATAAGCTTCTGCTTCTTTTATAGCTTTTAGTGTTTGAGCTTTATCAGCACCCATAGCTATTTGAGCAACATAAACGTATCCGTAAGTCATTGCCATCATACCTAAATCTTTTTTCTTAGTTCTCTTACCAGTTGCTGCAAACTTCGCAACAGCAGCAGTTGGAGTAGATTTTGATGATTGACCTCCTGTATTTGAATATACTTCTGTATCAAATACAAATATATTTACATCTTCACCAGATGCTAATACATGATCAACTCCACCAAATCCTATATCATAAGCCCAGCCATCTCCACCAAATATCCATTGAGATTTTTTAACTAAATGATCTCTTTTGCTGAATATTTCTTTTAATGCTTCATTATTATCTTTTTCAGCGTTTAATAATGGTAACATTTTAGATGTTGCAGCTTTTGAACCCTCAGCATCTTCCTTATTTTCAATCCATTCATTAAGAACTGATTTTAATTCATCACTTGTTTTCATTTTTAATGCTTCTTTAGCTGACATTTCAACTTTATTTCTTAATTGGCTAGTTCCAAGGAACATTCCAAATCCAAATTCAGCATTATCTTCAAATAATGAGTTAGCCCAAGCTGGTCCCTTACCACATTCATTAACTGTATATGGTGAAGCTGGTGAACTTCCTCCCCAAATTGAAGAACATCCTGTAGCGTTCGCAATAAGCATTCTATCTCCAAATAATTGAGTAATAAGTTTAGCATATGGTGTTTCTCCACATCCAGCACAAGCTCCGCTGAATTCCATTAATGGTTGCTCAAATTGGCTTCCCTTAACATTTGCTGTTCCCATTGGATTTTCTTTCTTAGGTAAATTTATATTGAATTTCCAATTTGGTATTTTATCTGCTTGAGACGCATATGGTTTCATGATTAGTGCTTTTTCTTTTGCAGGACATACTTCTGCACAATTACCACAGCCGCTACAATCATCATTACTTATACCTATTGAAAAATGCAGACCTTCAAAACCCTTACCTACACCTTTTTTACTTTCGTAAGTCTTTGGAGCATTTTTAAGATCTTCATCATTAGTTAAGAAAGGTCTTATTACAGCATGTGGGCATACATATGCACACTGATTACATTGTATACATTTATCTACTTGCCATTCTGGTACATTAACAGCAATTCCTCTCTTTTCAAATGCAGCTGTTCCTGGCATTAGTGTTCCATCTTCTATTCCAACAAATGCACTAACAGGTAAAGAGTCTCCTTCTTGTCTGTTCATTACATCAGCGATATTTTTAACGAAATCCGGTCTAGCTTCTTCTGTTTCATTATTATCTTTAACAGTTTTCCAGCTCTCTGGAACATTAATTTTAACAACTGATTGAACACCTTTATCAATTGCTGCATTATTCATGTTAATAACTTTTTCGCCTTTTTTACCGTAAGATGTAATAACAGCTGCTTTAAGATACTTAACTGCATCTTCTACAGGGATAATGTCTGCAAGTTCAAAGAAAGCAGATTGCATTATCATGTTAACTCTTCCGCCAAGACCTATCTCTCCAGCTATACCAACTGCATCAATAGTATTGAAGTTGATATTGTGATTTGCAATATATCTCTTCATTGAAGCTGGTAGATGTATTTCTAAATCTTCCATATTCCATATGCAATTTAATAAGAATGTTCCACCATCTTTAATTCCTTTTAAAACATCATATTTAGTTACATAAGCTTGGTTACCACAAGCAACATAGTTTGCAGAACTAATTAAATATGTTGATTTTATAGCTTTCTTACCAAATCTTAAGTGAGATATTGTTACTCCGCCTGATTTTTTAGAATCATATGCAAAGTATGCTTGAGCAAACATATCTGTATGGTTTCCTATGATTTTTATTGCACTTTTGTTAGCTCCAACAGTACCATCTGATCCAAGACCCCAGAATTTACATTCTTTAGTTCCTTCAGGTGTTGTTGTTATAGCTTCTCCAATTGTAAGTGATTTGTTAGTAACATCATCAACTATTCCTATAGTAAAGTTATTTACCGGAGAATCTGCTTTTAAAGCATCATATACAGCAACAATCTGAGCTGGAGTAGTATCTTTTGAACCGAGTCCATATCTTCCACCAACTATAACTGGTCTGTTTTCTTTATCAAAATAAGCACTTCTAACATCTTGGAATAATGGTTCTCCAATTGATCCTGGCTCTTTTGTTCTATCAAGTACTGATATTTTCTTAACTGTTTTAGGTATGTATTTAAAGAAATGATCTAATGAGAATGGTCTGAAAAGATGTACTTTAAGCACTCCAACCTTTTCTCCTTTAGCATTTAAATAATCTATAGTTTCTTCAATTGTTTCACAAACTGATCCCATTGCTATTATTATTCTATCTGCATCAGGTGCACCATAGTAATTAAATAAATGGTAGTCAGTTCCGATTAATGAATTTATTTTTCCCATACATGTTTCAACTTTTTCTGGAAGAAGATCATAAAATGTGTTTGAAGCTTCTCTTCCTTGGAAATAAACGTCTGGATTTTGTGCTGTTCCACGAGTTACAGGGTGTTCTGGATTCATTGCACTATTTCTAAACGCTTCTAGTGATTCTTTGTTTAACATACTTCCTAGTGTTTCATAATCCCATGCCTCAATTTTTTGTATTTCATGAGAAGTTCTAAATCCATCAAAGAAGCTTACAAAAGGAATTTTTCCTTCAATAGCTGTTAAATGAGCAACTGGCGAAAGATCCATTACTTCTTGTACACTATTAGATGCAAGTAAAGCAAATCCAGTTTGTCTTGTAGCCATTACGTCTTGATGATCTCCAAAAATATTAAGTGCGTGAGTAGTTAATGCTCTAGCAGCTACATGGAATACTCCAGGTAAAAGTTCTCCTGCTATTTTATACATATTTGGGATCATTAATAATAATCCTTGAGAACAAGTAAAAGTTGAAGTTAATGCTCCTGTTTGAAGTGAACCATGAACTGCTCCTGCAGCTCCCGCTTCTGATTGCATTTCCATCATTTTAACTTTTTGACCAAATACATTCTTAGTTCCTTTAGCTGCCAACTCATCACAATACTCTGCCATTGTTGAAGATGGTGTTATTGGGTAAATTGCTGCCACATCAGTATATGCATAGGCAACGTGTGCTGCTGCTGTATTCCCGTCCATAGTTTTCATTTTTCTCATTTAATAGGCCTTCTTTCTTAAATAATTTTATAAAAATGTGTTTAAAAACTTTTATCAGAATTACAAATAAGAGTAGTGTATTAAAAATAACTCTACACTTAAAAATAATAACTTTCTAATTGGTTTTGTGCAAAACTAGTTAACACTCCTAAGCATTAGCTAGACATGATAGGCTTTTATAATCTACATAATTTGCAAACTACCTCATTATTACATATTTCTGTAATAAAAGGTTACTTAACTAACATTCTACCCATTTCTTCTGCTTTAACTAATTGTTCATTAGTAGGAGCTTCATTAACAGTTAAGCTTTGTATAACATTAAATTCATATTCCTTCATTAGACTTATCCATTTGTTCATAAATTCTCCATTATCCCATCCATAAGATCCAAATAAAGCTGTGACTTTATTATTAATTGGGATTAATTTAAATTTATCAATAAAAGGTTGCATCTCTAGTTGATCAATTCTATTATTATCCATCGATGGACTTCCAAACGCAACCGCATCTGCTCTAGTTACATCTTCCACGGTAGCTTCACTAGCTAATTTAACTAGAACCTCTGCCCCTGCATCTTTTGCACCTTTAGCAATGTGATTAGCTAAAACTTCAACGTTTCCACCATTGCTCAAATAAATTATTGTTAATCTTTTCATTACTATCACCCCATACTTTCATATTATTAGATAGTTTATATTACTCCTTAATTATACATCAAAATGAAAAATATTCAAGTTTTTTTGTCATAATTGGTGTATTCTTCTTTATTTTTTTCATTGTAATAATAAAATAACTAACTTCCACTAGCATCCTTCTGTACGTTTACATATTAGAATACATCAATTTTAGCCATGCATTGTTATTTTTTTATCAATACTATAGGATCCTATTCGTTATTCTAGCTTATATTTTTCTATACTCTTAACAATTACAGAATTGTATCCCTTTAAATCTAATAATTCCTTAAAGCTTTTTTGAGAATTTTCGTCACCATGTACAAGAAAAACCTGTTTAGGTTTTCCCTCAATATTTTCTATCCAATTAATTAAACCATTTCTATCTGCATGGCCAGAAAGGCTTTGCAAATTATATATTGACGCTTCAACCGGAATATCTTTCCCAAAAATACTTACCATTTTATTCCCATCTGAAATTTCACGACCCAGAGTACCCTCAGCTTGATATCCTACAAATACTATGGAGCTTTCTTTTCTCCATAAATTATGCTTTAAATGATGTTTTATTCTACCTGCATCACACATTCCACTTGTAGATATTATTACTATCCCCCTTTGCATTTTATTTAATTCCATAGATTCTTCTGAGGAATGAGTAAATTTTAACCCCTCAAAATCCAGTATGTTAGTATCATGTTTTTCTAATTCCTTTGCCTCATCATCAAAAATTTCTCTGTTATTTTCAAATATTTTTGTCGCTTTTTCTGCAAGAGGACTATCCACATATACAAAGCAATTTTTAACCAGGCCTTCTTCAAAATACTTGTTCAAGGCGTATAGAACCTCTTGGGTTCTACCTACTGCAAAAGATGGGATTATTACATTTCCTCCTCTATCGAAAGTTTTTTTTACTATATTTGATAATTCTTTCATTACATTTTCGAAATTATTATGCACTTTATTTCCATAGGTTGTTTCCATAATTACATAGTCTGCAGCGCCAATAAATGTAGGATCATTTATAAGTGGAATGTTAAAATTACCTAAGTCGCCACTATAAACAAGTTTAATATTTGAGCCTTCTTTTTCTTCCACTTGAAGCTCTATAATAGCTGACCCCAATAGGTGTCCTGCATCCTTAAAGATAACTGTTAATCCATCAAAAGGTTTTATTTCTGCGTTATATGAATAACTTTTAAAGAGTTTTAAACATTCTTCTGCAATTTTGCAAGAATACAAGGCTTCTTTAGGTTGTAGCCCTTTTTCTTTGAGTTTTCCATTTTTCCACGCAACTTCCATCTCCTGAATATGCCCACTATCTGTTAGCATTACCTGACATAATTCCATTGTAGCTTTTGTGCAAATTATTTCTCCTTTAAACCCCTTCTTATATAGTAAAGGAATTCTACCACTATGGTCTATGTGAGCATGCGATAATATAACTAAATCTATATCTTTCGGGTTAAATAGAAATTTTTCATTTTTATCGTGGTCTCCGTCTCTTCCTTGGTATAATCCACAATCCAATAAAATAGTTTTATTTCGCACTTTTATCAAATGACATGATCCTGTAACGCATTCTGCTGCGCCTAAAAATTGAAGTTCCATCTTTTTTCTCCTTTATTTTTCATTGTGAAAATATTTTTATATTTATATAATAAGTAAAAATTTATTCTTATAATTACAGTTTGCACTCTTTTTTTGTTTTTTATATAAAAAATGTTACTTTTAAAAAAATTTTAATTTATTAAATAAAAAAAGATGAAGAAATTTTACTTTCTTTATCTTTTCCTATATTTCTCTATTAATTCTATTATTAAATCAATGCTTTTTTCAGTGTTGCTAGAATTCATTTTTTCAATATATTTGTATCTATCATTATACAGTTCTTTTATTTTCATTTCTAAATTTTTAGGTGTTAACTCCTCGTCTTGAACAACCATACTATAACCGCTTTTTTCAAAAGATTTTGCATTAAGTATTTGATCACCGCGGCTAGCCTTAGCTGATAATGGAATTAATAAATTAGGTTTTCTAAGTGCTAAGAGTTCAAAAATGACATTTGCTCCGGCTCTAGATATTACAATATCTGCACTAGCTAATAAATGAGGCAATTCATCCGTCGTGTATTCAAACTGCTTATAACCATTTTTACTTTGGAGCGATTTTTCAAAATTGCCACTTCCACAAATATGAATAATATTATACTCTAATATTAATTTATCAAGCATTGATCTTACCACTTGATTTATAACTTTAGAGCCTAAACTACCACCAATAATCATTAATACTGGTTTTTTATTTTTAAATCCGCATATTTCGTTTCCTTTTATTTTACTTCCTTCAAACAATTCACGTCTTATAGGATTACCAGTTACTACTCCTTTTCCATTTTTTATTTCATTTAATGCTTCTGGAAAAGTTACACATACTTTTGTACAGTAAGGAGCTACTAATTTATTAGCAAGTCCTGGTGTAATATCACATTCATGAGCAATTACAGGTACTTTATTAAAAAATGCAGCAAGCACTACAGGTACGGAAACAAAGCCACCTTTAGAAAAAACAATATTCGGTTTTTGTGTTTTTATTATTTTTTTTGCTTCAAATATACCTTTAATTACTTTTAAAGGATCTGTAAAGTTTTTCACATCAAAATATCTTCTGAGTTTCCCACTAGATATAGGATAATACTTTATATTTTCACTCTCGATTATATTTCTTTCAATACCTTCTTTTGTTCCAATATATTCAATTTCATAACCTAACATTTTAAGTTTTGGTATAAGTGCAAGATTTGGTGTTACATGTCCTGCTGAACCGCCACCGGTCATTATTATTTTGTATTTTTCCACTTTAACACCCCTTCTGAAAAACATACTTATGCAGTATGTACTAAATCATTATATACCAATTAGACTAAAAAGTTTAGTATTTATTAAAAATGATTTTACCCATAATTTCCTAAACAGTTTATAATTTTCAAAATCACCCTTCAATTCACTAATATAAAAATTGGATATAGGGATAAACTACTATCATAAAGTAATTACAAAAAAAAAGGAGGGAATTTATTATGGCAAACAGAAACAGAAATTTGGTACCACAAGCAAAAGCAGGTTTAAACAAATTTAAAATGGAAGCTGCTCAGGAAGTTGGTGTTAATCTAACAGAAGGTTACAACGGAGATCTTACTTCTAGACAAAATGGATCTGTTGGAGGACAAATGGTTAAAAAGATGGTAGAACAATACGAAAAGAATTTATAATTAGAAACCTTAGATCATATAAAAATAAAATATAGAAGGAGTGATTTACAAATGTCAAACAAAACATTAGTACCACAAGCTAAAGCAGGTTTAAACAAATTTAAAATGGAAGCTGCTCAGGAAGTTGGAGTTAATTTAACAGAGGGTTATAATGGAGATCTTACTTCTAGACAAAATGGATCTGTTGGTGGACAAATGGTTAAAAAAATGGTAGAACAATACGAAAAAAACTTATAATTTAAAATTCTAAATTGTTAAGAGGTATATGCAAGTCATATGCCTCTTAACTTTGCTATTTTGACCTAAATTGTGTATGTATATGTACTCTTTTTTTTATTCATTGTGGTAAATCAACTTAATTGTATGTAATTATTTGAATCTTATTAAAATATTTCATATGCTAACAGGTTTTAATTTAAAATATGGTACTTACCTTATTTCCCTTAAGTATTCTATTATATTTTATGAATTTCTGCACAAGATACTATCATAACAAAAATAAAATATAGAAGGGGTGATTAACAAATGTCAAACAGAAAGTTAGTACCTGAAGCTAAAGCTGGATTAAATTCATTTAAAATGGAAACTGCAAAAGAATTAGGAGTAAATTTTACAGATTATAATGGAGACTTAACTTCAAGAGAATGCGGTTCTGTTGGTGGAGAAATGGTAAAAAAAATGGTAGAACAATACGAGAAAAATTTATAATTAAAAAATAATGTAATAAAGGTACATAGACCGAGGTCTATGTACTTTTATTTATCGGCATCACAGCTCTGCAGGAGATGATTTAACTAAGTTTAAATTCTAAAATTTTTAATTGAATAGATTTATATCCGTTATATTCATTAATTTGAGGTGAAAAAATTAAATCTAGCTTCATTCCTCTTGGGCTATTAAGATAGTTCATATGTTCTTCTCCATATCTATCTTTTAGCATTTCTATAAATTCTTCCACTCTATTGAAACATATTCCATCAATTGTTTTATTTACACCAGGCATTACGCATTTTATTTTTAATGTATTTGCATTTTTACCTAGAATATCTATTCTTAAAACAGGAATATTTTTTTCTGCAAGTAATGGGGTTGAATTACCTTTACCAAAAGGCTCTAAAATTTGTAATTCATGAATCATCTCATAATTTATTTTGTTTAATGGCATTCGTTGATCAATTCTTACCTTAGGCACAATATCATCATCCGTTAACTTGCAAAGAGAATTTAATTTTCGCCTTAATTTTTCTATATTTTCTTCTTTTATAGATAAACCCGCAGCCATTGGATGGCCCCCAAATTTTTCAAGTAATCCTTCACATTTTATTAATTCCTCAAATAAATTGTATTCATCAATAGATCTTGCTGAACCTTTTGGGCTCTCTTTTCCTTTAGTTAATATTATTGTTGGCACATTGAAAGTTTCCCTAACACGTCCTGCTACAATTCCTGCGATGCTCTCATGAATTGTATCTTTATAAATTACTAACACTTTATCATTTTTAAAAGTGGAGTTATGTATAAGTTCTATTACCTCTTCCACATTTTCGGTTGTCATCTCTTGTCTTTTTTTATTAAGTTCAAATAATGTTTTAGCTAGTTCTTTTGCCCTAGTTTCTTCTTCGCATAGAAGTAGTTCTACTGAAATCGCTGCCGATTCTAATCTCCCAGTAGCATTTATACATGGTCCTATTTGAAACCCAACATGATAACATTTTATTTCTTTATCGTTAATGCTTAAAATTTCCTTTAAACATTTTAGCCCAAGATTTTTTGTATTTGTTAACATCACTAAAGCATTTTTAGCAATTATTCTATTTTCAGAAATTAAATCTACCACATCACAAATAGTTCCTATTCCTGCCATTTCTATAAATTCATTTAAAAATTCCTTATTAATTCCAAGCTTTATATATAGTGCTTGTACAAATTTAAAAGCAATACCTGCTCCACACAATTGTTTAAATGGGTAATTACATTCCTTTTGCTTTGGATTAATAATAGCATCTGCTGGTGGAATCTTGAAAGTTCGAATACCTTTATCATCTTCTTCAAATGATAATTCATGGTGATCAGTTATTATGACAATCATTCCTAGTTCTTTTGCCAATTTAACCTGCTCAGTAGCTGCGATTCCATTATCGCAAGTTAAAATCAATTCAAAACCTTGCTCATTCAATTTTCTTATCCTATCAATATTTATTCCATAACCTTCATGTTCCCTATCTGGAACATAGTATTCTACATTTGCGCCACAATATTTTAATGCCTTATACATTATAACAGTACTAGTAACACCATCCGCATCATAATCACCATATACTACAATTTTTTCATTGTTTTCAATTGCTAATTTAATTAAATCTGTAGCTTTTCCCATATCTTTCATTAAAAATGGGTCATACAAATCCTCTATACTTGCTCTCATAAATTTTTTTATATCTATTTCATTATTAAATCCCCTGTTAATTAGAATTTTAGCTATAACCTCACTTACACCTGAACTTTTAGCTATTGAACTAATGTCTTTAGAAGTATTCCTTATCAACCACTTTTTTCCCATATTTTTTCCCACTTTCTTTCTAAAATGTCGTTAAAACCTGTATAGTAGCATTCACTAAAACTTTGTTAATTACTCTCATTATTTCTTCATCCACAATGTTTCTCATCCCATCAAATTCCGAGAAAAGTTGTGAACTGTCCCCATACATAATTTCATATACACATAAATTTACGCTAGTTTGAATAGATTTTTCAAGGGCTATCATTCTTCTCAGTTTGTAACTTTTGCATAGTTTTAAAATACACTGCTTATCAAAAAAATTCCTAAGATCTTTAGCTTTATTAATTTCATCATTAATAATTCCTATGGTCTTTTTAACATTTTCAAATGAAGTTCCAAGGGTTATTGTGAAAAGTTTTATTCCTGTTTCATTTTTTATTTTGCTACTTATATCATATACAAGCCCTCTTTTAGTTCTAATTTCATCATACAAAATACTGCTTGTACCTTCTCCAAAAACTAAGCTAAATAGCTTTAAAGCACTAATTTCTCTTAGGTTTAGATCATGTATTGGAAAACAATACTGGATTTTTGCACCTTGCAAGTCATCTCTATATTGAAAATAGGTGCCTGGCTTATTAATTTCATATAGACACCCTTTTTCTCTTTCCAAATGGTCATTCTCACTAGATAATTTAGGATTTAAATTACCCAAATACTTCTCCACAATCTCTGAAACCTTGTCAAGGCTCATGGAAGATATTACACTTACTACGCAATTATCCGAGGTGTAATGCTTCTTATAAAAATCTTTGATTTGCTTAATGGTTATATCACGGATGCTTCCCTCTGTGCCTATAATCAAATTCTTTATTCTTCGCTTTTCAAATCCATTATAGAGCATGGAATCTTCGCAAAACTGGTACGAATCATCTTTCCATTCTTTTAGTTCAGCGCTGATCACTTCTATTTCTTCTTTGAAACCATGCACTTTGAACGAAGGATTCAAAAGAATATCAGAGTAAACTTCAAACCCCTTTTCAAAATCTTCATCTAATGTGGTTCCGTAATATACTGCATAGGGATAATTAGTCATCGCATTACAAAACCCAAAGGTTTCATCACATAATTTATTTATTTCATATTCCGTTCGAGAAGCCGTCCCCTTAAAAAGCATATGCTCTACCACGTGAGCAATTCCTAACTGTTCGCTTTTCTCTTGATTTGCACCTGCATTAAATCCTATTGTAAATGAAGTTAAATTATTTTCCGCTTTCTTGTACAATAACTTTATTCCATTTTCAAATATTATTTTTTCCATACAATCACCTTCATTTTTGTTTTATTTGTTTTATTTGTTTTGAAATATTTTTCTTTTATTTTGTTTTTTTTTGTTGTACACTAGTGTGTATGAGTGCATCATAATATTCTTTTCATAAAAGGGTGGTGACTATTTTCTTAAACATATTTTATTTAAGAATAAAGTTCTATGAATGATAAAAATAAAACACTACAGTCCTTATCTCAATTTATTAACTATTCTTTAGTTGGTGCTACTAACATTATAATAGAAATCATAATACTAAATATTCTTTCATTTACCACAGGCATAACTCATGGGAAAATGTTATTTGTTTTTAACATAATTTCATTTTCAGTTTATTCAATTTCTAGTTATAAATTGAACAAGAAGTTCACCTTTAAAGAAACTCCCCCCCCAAAAGGTTACCTTCGATATGCATTTGTACTATTTTTTAGTATGATTTTAAATAGCTTTATGTTAGTCCTATTAACAAGTAGGAATCCTTTAATTCCTATTCTGCATCACCATAAAAATATAGTCCGCTTAAACCACTTGTGGTTTAACATATGTATCCTAATAGATTCTACAATTATAGGCCTACTTGGTTTTTTAATTAACAAGTTTTTTGTTTTTAATAAAAAGAAGACATGCTAAAATTAAGTTTTATTTAACTTTTATTGCATGTCTTTTTTATATTTTTTCAGATACCTAAGATAACCTCCTCTACATAATCGTCTATGAGAGCACTGGTTAAATTTTTACCTCTACCTGCTCTATTTTGAACATTTATATCCTCAAGTCTTATAATCTTTTTTTCCCCTTTAAATGAATTAACTGTTAAACTTAAATTCTCGTCAAGCGTCACAACTATTTCATTACAGCCATCTACCTTTTCCGTTACTGAATTTACCAAATCTACAAATATAACTTCATCATCATCTTTTAAGCTTATGCCCGTTACCCCAGATGCAACTTTCCCCATAAAACTAATGTTATTTACGTTAAATCTTATACACATTGCCTTTTTTGTCACCATTAACACATCTTTATCTACATTATCTGAGTTAATTTTTACAAAGATTAATTTATCTTCTTCTGTTTTAAGTTTGCACACCAAAGTAGAGAAGAACTCCCCATCTAATTCACAAATCTTAGTTCTTTTTGTAAATCCTTTCTTTGTAAAAAGATATATACTTCTTTCTTCGTTGAAATCATCAACAGACATAATCCCTATTATTTTATCATCAATATTAAAATTATCCAGCAAAGTATTAATACATATGCCTTTCTTATTAAGATTCTGAACCATATAACTCGGTAGTTTATGTACTAATCCTTTTTGAGTAAATATAAGTAATGTAGCCGATGATTTGGTATAAGTACTTAATTGAGTATTAGTTTTTTTACTAGATATTTTTATTGAACCTTTTGCATTTATACTAAAATTAAATTCTTTATAATCATAACCCTCTGTAAATTCTAATTTTATCACAACGTCTCCTTGCGTTAAATTAAATAACTGAGTGCCCAATATATTTCTAGGAACATCTCCAAGTATAGGTTCTTCTACAGTAAATTCCAGGCCTTCTTTAGTTACTATCTTTATAAACCTTTCCTGTCTTTCCACAGGGATTAACTTAACTTCAAGAAGCTTTTCATTTTCTCTTAGTTTTAAAGCTGATAATTTAGTATAACTCGTAACGAATTTATCTAACCCTGTTTTCTTTATGTTTCCTTTGTTAGTAAAGAACATAAATTCCTTATTTGCTGATAAGTTTTCCAATAAAAAACAAGAAACCATTTTTTCTTTTGTTAAATCTATCCCGCGAATAAGAGTATCAATTCTTTCGCCCTTTTCCTTCCACTTATATTCCGGCACTAAATCTCCTCTTAGTTGATACATATTGCCTAGATCAGTAAAGATAATTAATGTATCTTTAGTATTGGTCTGTAGTAAATATGTATTAAAATCTCCCTCTCTATACTCTATATCTTCTATATTAATATTTGATCTATTATAGGATTTCATAGGCACTCGCTTTATATAACCCTCGTTAGATAAAGTTATCATAACATCCTCTACTACTAGTATATCTTCTACTTCTATTTTAGCCTGGCTATCATCCTCAATAATTTCCGTTCTTCTCGGATCATTATATTTTTCTTTAATTTCTGAGATTTCTGCTTTTATTACTTTAAGAAGTTCATTCTCATTTTCAAGAATTTTTTTATACCCCTTAATTAGTATTTCTAATTTTTTATATTCCTTTAAAAATATCTTTATTTCAAGTCCTGTGAGCTTATATAACATCAGTTCAAGTATTGCTTCGGTTTGAATCGCAGTAAAATTAAACTTAACTATCAGGTTCTGTCCAGCATCTTTTTTAGATTTTGAGCTTCTAATTGTTGCAATTATTTCATCCATTACATCTACAGCCTTAATAAATCCTTCTACAATATGGAATCTACTTTCTGCAACTTCTAGTTCTCTTTGGGTTCTTTTAGTAACAACATCCTTTTGGTGATTTAAGTAATGCATTAATATGGTTTTAAGCCCCATAGTTTGGGGTTTACCATTGGCTAAAGCCACCATGTTAAAAGATATATTGCACTGAAGTTCTGTTTTCATCATTAAATATTTAAGTACTTTGGTGGCAGTTTCCTTATTTGTTGACTTTTTAAATTCAATTACTGATCTAAGTCCGCTTCTATCAGATTCATCTCTAATGTCTACAATAGACTCTAAAGATTTTAAATGCTTTTTATCTGCTGTCATATCAGATATAGATTGAAGTAATTTCGCCTTGTTTTTTCTATATGGAAACTCCGTAATAACTATGCCAAGTCGTCCACTTTCTAAAGCTTCAATTTTCATTTTGGAACGTAACGTTACCTTACCTTCCCCAGTCTCGTAAGCAGATTCCATAGCATTTTTGCCAATTATTACTCCTCCTGTTGGTAAGTCAGGTCCTTTAATATACTGCATAAGCTCTTTTGTTGTAATCTCTTTATTATCCGCATAAGCCAGTAACCCATCAATTACCTCTCCTAAATTGTGAGGTGGTATATTTGTTGCTATTCCTACCGCTATACCAAAAGTTCCATTTACTAATAGATTCGGATATCTTGATGGCAGTACCGATGGTTCCTTCTCTGTATCAGAATAATTATCTACCATATCCACAACGCCTTTATCAATATCTCTTATCATCTCAAGAGCAATAGGAGAAAGTCTTGCCTCTGTATAACGCATTGCAGCTGCATTATCCCCATCTTGACTTCCCCAATTTCCATGACCATCTATCAATGGTTTTCTTGTGGCAAAAGATTGCGCTAGTATTACCATGGCACCATAAACAGAGCTATCTCCATGCGGGTGGTATTTACCAAGAATATCTCCAACTATTCTTGCTGATTTATAATAAGGCTTATCTGGAAATGCCTTTAGCATATATGCTCCATAAAGAATCCTCCTATGCACTGGTTTTAAACCATCGCGTACATCTGGCAGTGCTCTTTCTCTTGCAACTTCCACGGCATATGGTAGATAGTTATCTGGCATAGCTTCTTCAATTGGAATCATTACTATATTATTATCTTTAGGTACATCAATTTTTTTTGCCATTTAGCAAATCCCCCCATTAATCATCACCTACGGTGCTGTTCGTCACACAATGTGATGCTAACGACTTTCAAAAGCGTCGTTAGAACTCAGCATATTTATACATATAATTTTTTCTAGGTGCAACAACATCGCCCATTAGAAGTGAAACCATCTTCTCAGCCTTTGCTGCATCCTCTATAGTAACCTGTTGAAGCGTCCTTGTAGCTGGGTTTAGTGTAGTTTCCCAAAGTTGATCTGGATTCATTTCTCCAAGCCCCTTATATCTTTGGATAAAAGCCCCTTTCCCAATTTCTTTTTTCGTCTCAGCTAATTGCTCATCACTATATGCATACTTAGCCACTTCACCATTTTTCGTATTCCTATAAACCTTATAAAGTGGAGGCATTCCCATATAAAGATGACCTTTTGCAATTAGTGGCCTCATATACCTATAAATAAACGTCATCCATAATGTTCTAATATGATAGCCATCAACATCTGCATCACTTAAAATAATTATTTTATCATATTTTAAATCTTTTTCATGGTAATTATCTAAAACTCCTGTTCCAATGGCAGTATTAAATATTTTTAACTCTTCGCTAGCTAGTACATTTTCTAGCTTTTGCTTTTCTGTATTCATAATTTTACCTTTTGATGGCATTATAGATTGAAACCTTCTATCTCTAGCTTGCTTAGCACTTCCACCAGCTGAATCTCCTTCAACTACTATAAATTCTGTAACATTTGAATCTTTTATTGTACATACTGCAATCTTCCCTGCAAGAGGAGCTGCTCCCTTACCTACTTTTTTTCTTTCCGCTTCATTAATCTTTTTTATTTTATCCCGTCTAGATGCGGCAGAAAGTGCATTATTTATTATGTTAGTAGCCATATCTTTATTGTCTTCTATCCATTCTAAAATTTTAACATAACACAATTCATTCATCATGCTGTATGCCTCATTATTTCCTAGCTTGCTTTTAGTTTGACCTTCAAAGATTGGGTTACTTATTTTAATTCTAACTATTGCTGTCATGCCTTCTCTTAAATCGTCACCTTCAAATTCCTTATCTTTCTCTTTTAAAAGATTAAGCTTTTTAGCTCCTTCTTTAAAAGCCCTTGTCATCCCTGTTTTAAATCCAGTTTCATGAGTTCCAGATTCTGTAGTTGGTATGTTATTGACATAGCTCGCAATGTATTCTGTAGTAGAATCGGTAAATTGAATACATATTTCTCCATATAATTGCATCCCATTTATCTCCTTTTCACCTTGAAAGAATATAGGGTCCTTGTGAAGAAGCGTTTTGCTTTCATTTAAATAATCAATAAAATCTAGAAGGCCCCTGTCAGAGTAATATTCCTTCATGACGTTTCCGTCTTTTCTCTTATCTTTAAACACTAATGTAATTCCTTTATTTTGGAACGCCAATTCTTGTAATCTTTCATCAATAAAATCATAACTGAATTCCAAAGTAGTGAATATATTTTTATCCGGCATAAAAGTAATCTTACTGCCTGTTTTTTTTGTTTCTCCTATGATTTCAAGCTTACCCACCGGTGTACCTGGCATAAGTCTTTTTAACTCAGCATCATAAGCATATTCAAATCTTTGAGTGAAAATTTTCCCCTTTTGCTTTATTTCAACTAGTAACCATTCTGATAATGCATTTACAACTGCTGCTCCAACACCATGAAGTCCACCAGAAGTTTTATAATTTTTATTATTAAACTTTCCGCCAGTATGAAGCTCAGTAAATACCATTTCTACACCAGATTTATTTTTTATAGGATGTATTCCTGTTGGAATACCCCTACCATTATCAATAATAGTGACACTTTTATCTTTATTTAATATAATTTCAGCTCTATCGCCGTAGCCATTAGCTATCTCATCTATAGAATTATCCAAAATCTCCCATATACAATGATGTAGACCTTTGCTCCCTGTAGACCCTATGTACATACCAGGTCTTATTCTCACAGGCTCAAGTTTTTCTAGAGAAGTTAAGTCTGTTACATCATATGTTTGAATTTCTTCTTTATCAAAACTCATAAAAATCCTCCAATAAAATTTTATCATACATTTGTTATTTTATATGTTTATTAGCAAAAGGTAAAGGGATTTATATAAAAAATCAGAACATTAGTTTCTGTTTTCAGAGAGGTTTTTATTCTTTTATATGATTTCTACCCAATTTTATATAAAAATATTGACCTGCAGAATAAGATTTTTCTACTGGCCAATACTGTAATTCGCTCTAATTTTAGTCACCAATATGGTCAATCTATTTTTTTATTAGTTGGTGGCAATAATGCCGCAGCTAATCTTATTAAATATTTTACGCTTTCATCATCTACATTACTATGAAAATCCAATAAATTAGTGCCTTCTTTTACAATTTTAAGAGCTTCTTCTTCTTTAAGGGTATTTTTGCTGTTTCTATAGTTAGTTTCTACATATTGCACTGCTTTTGAAACAATTCTAATAATTTTCTTAGCATTTTCAGGTGTAGATTCTTCTGGTGTTAAAGAATCAAGTATTATATAAGCAAGACCAAAATAGTCATCCTTAATATTTACACCTTTTTCTTTTAACAAATAAGCTAAATACCCAAGTCCCATTACTAAAAGTACTATTAAT
This sequence comes from Clostridium sp. CM041, assembly GCF_055081035.1. Classification (NCBI taxonomy): domain Bacteria; kingdom Bacillati; phylum Bacillota; class Clostridia; order Eubacteriales; family Clostridiaceae; genus Clostridium; species Clostridium sp. CM041. The sequence continues at coordinate 60,630 of NZ_CM143648.1, read as the reverse complement.
ACATATTGTGTAATTATCTCTACCATCATGTACCCTCCTTATTTGAGTTTATACTACTTTAATATGCCATTCAAATAAAAAAGGGTACATGTTTTAATTGAATTACAGATATAATTGTGCTCATATTAAATATATTATTTTGCAATCTAATTATTTATAGTGATAGTTTTTATTTTTCTCTCTTTAATTGGTAAAATTTTTTATATATTGTTTCAGCCATTTCTTTATGAATTTCTTTTGATACATGTATTCCATCAGCTAAAAAATATTCTTCTATATTTATGGTCTTTGGTATAATATTTCCTAAATCTATAGATATAATACTTTTTTCATTCCCATACTTAATTAATAAATTCCGCAGCTCAACTAACTGCTTATTAACCTTTGTATAATCCATATCCTCAAACATTAATTTTATTAAAATATCTTTTTTAACCGGTAATGGTATTAGTATTATCGGAACTATATTATTTGTTTCAGACATTTCTACCATGCTTTTTATATTATTAAAAATAGTATCAATACCTACTTCTGAAAATATATCATTTGTTCCTCCCATAATTAAAACCCTTGATGGATTGTAATTAACAACATCTTTTCTGAACCTTTCTTTCATTTCGTACGTTGTGTCTCCCGGTATCCCTTTATTAATAATTTTTTCTTTTATTCTTTTAGCTATAAGGCTAACCCAATTTTCCGATTTATTAACTCCATAGCCAAAGGTTAAACTATCTCCAATACATACTATACTCACTTAATTCTCTCCTCGTTATATCTGGCTTCTCCCCTGAAAAAAACAAAAAAAATAGAACTAAGGAAATTCACTCCATAGTTCTATCTTAGCCTTTGATATATATGGCTACACAACTTTTACTATATCAACAATAGTCTCTATATGAGGAGTGTGTGGGAACATATCCATTAGTATTACCTTTTGCACCTTATATCCTCTGTTGATCATTTCCTTAAGATCAACTACTAGACTTTTAGGGTTACAAGAAACATAAACTATGTGCCTGGCATCAAATTTTATTACATAATCTAATGCTGTAGGATGTACTCCAGCTCTTGGAGGGTCTAGAATAATGCTATCTGGTTTATCTTTTACCTCTTTAATAACCTTCGCTATGTCCCCTGCTATAAACTCACAATTGTCTAATTTGTTAATTTTTGCATTTTCATTTGCAGCAGCAACTGCTTCTTCTATTAATTCAATTCCCAAAACTTTTTTTGCTTTAGCTGCAACAATTTGTCCTATAGTTCCCGTTCCACAATATAAATCAAAAACTACCTTTGATTCTGATTCGCCTAAAAAATCTCTAACCATGCTATAAAGCTTTTCCGCTCCTTTTGTATTTGTTTGAAAAAAAGCAAAAGGATTAATTTTGAACTTAAGATCTAATAATTCTTCCATAATATATTCTCTTCCATATAATGTTTCAGTTTTATCTGCTTGAACTATATCTGATAATGAGTCATTAAATGTATGTATTATTCCTGTAATGACTCCCTCACATTTTAAGTCCTTAAGCATATTAGTTATTTCACTAAAATCAAAATCTACTTGAGATGTAGTTACTATGTTTACTAATATTTCACCAGTATTTTGGGCCTTTCGAATAACTAAGTTTCTTAAATATCCCTCGCGCTCCATTACATTATAGTGTGTAAATTTTAACTCTTTAAAATAATTTAATACTAATTTCAGAATTTCTCTAAAATCCACATCTACTATTCTACAATCATCAACAGTAACTATACTAAAGCTTCTTCCTTTGGTATGCATTCCTAGAGTTAATTCTTCACCCTTTCGAAAGTCACCAAATGTAAATTCCATCTTATTTCTATATTCGAACTGTTCAGGACTCTTTTCTATACCTAGAAACTCAAAATCTTTTATTTCTGCTTGTTCAAACAACTTTAATACCTGTTGCTTTTTAAATTCTAATTGTTTTTCATAAGAAAGAAATTGATGGCTACATCCTCCACATAAATCTGTAATCTTGCAAAGAGGCTCAATTTTGTAGTCTACATCTTCAAGTATTTTTACAAGCTTTGCTTCTACTACATCGTGTTTCTTTTTTGCTACTTTAGCAATTACCTTTTGCCCTGGCAATGTATTTTTTATCAAAACTTTTTCACCTTCGTAAAATGCTATGCCCTGTGCTGGAAATTCTAAGTTTTCTATATAAAATTCATATTCTTTTCTTTTTTGCATATTGTTTTCTCAAACTCCTATCTTTTTGTAATAATTAGTCCAGATACTTTGTTACCAAATGTAGCAGACGTTTTTCCACTTTCCATAATGCTCATGTATAGTACCATAACAACCATAAAGATTATAAATGACATTTGGAACTTTTGAGCTACAGCATATCCTGCTAATTTAATCACCGCATCTATCACAAATACTCCTACTGTTGATATTGCCCCTATAACTATCAAATCTATAAGGCTAGCTGTAAAAGCATCTACAAAAGTAGGTTTAATAGCTTTGACCTCATTTGAATTTCCACATCTAATACCCTGTTTGTTACTATCCGCTTCAATTGTTTTTTCATTTTGTTCTACCATTTTAAATCCTCCCCATATAATATTATTTTCATAAAGTTTATTTTGTTAATTTCACATTAGAGAAATATTTATAATTTTTTAATCCCATCTATATATAATACGTATATATTACATATAAATCAATAGGCTATTAAGGAGTATTCAATAAATTACAAATTAGTATGCTAGTCTATTTTGATTATTACTTGACTTAAATCATCACTGTATTCCTTTACAACATCTTAGAAATCATATATATTAATAGTAGGACTTTGTATTCACTCTTAAATAATAAAAATTAGGTAGGTGCCATATGATTACTAAAATTATTCTTCTATGCATAGCTGGTTTTTTAGCATCCTTTGTAGATTCCATAGCAGGTGGTGGTGGTTTAATAAGCGTCCCAGCCTTTATGCTTGCAGGTCTGCCTCCTCACATGGTGCTTGGCACTAACAAATTCAGTGCCACTGCTGGTTCTTTTACTAGTTCTCTCGGATTTATAAAATCAGGCAAGGCTGATTTTAAACTTCTAAAATATCTTATTCCCTTTACATTCATAGGTGCAATGTTAGGTGTTAGAACAGTACTAAATATAGACCAGAAATTTCTAAATGGATTGGTATTAATTCTCATCTTATTTATCGGAATTTATACTCTTTTTTCTAAATCTTTAGGACTTGAAGATAAATTTCAAGGGCTTACTAAAAAAAATGTTATATACGGTATAATCCTTGCTCTCTCTCTAGGTTTTTATGATGGTTTTTTCGGTCCTGGAACTGGTTCCTTTTTAGTATTTGGATTTATAAGTATCTTCGGGTTTAACTTTGTAGTATCTTCCGCTAATGCCCGCATTTTAAACTTTATAAGCAATATTACAGCCCTAATTTTGTTTGCCATAAGTGGTAAAATAAATTACATGATAGGAGTACCTGTTGCAATATCTATGATTTTAGGGGCTAAAGTGGGTACAAGCGTTGCGTTAAATAAGGGTTCAAAACTTATAAAACCTATATTTGTAACCATGTCTTTAGCTGTTGCCGTGAAAATGCTTATAAGCATTTTTTAATAGGCTTACATAATGAAAAGGTAGATGATTTATAAATCATCTACCTTTTTTGTTATTTTAATATCCCAATATCCATTCTATAGTGCATTCCATCAAACTGAATTTTCTTCATATCATCATAAGCTATTTCCCTTGCTTTTTTAAGTGTTTGACCAAGACCTGTTATTCCCAAAACCCTACCACCAGCTGTCCTCATGATACCATCTTCATGCGTTGCACCTGCTAGAAATAGCTTGCCTTCTAATTTACTACGCTCACTTATTTCAAATCCTGTATTATAAATACCAGGGTAACCTTTTGATGCAGCAATTAGGCAGCAAGAATATCCTTCATTCCATTCTAAATTAAAGTTTTTAAGTTCACCATCTATAGCACTAATCACAAGCTCTGTAAAATCACTTTTCATAAGCGGAAGGACCGCTTGCGTCTCAGGATCTCCAAACCTTACATTATATTCAAGCAAATATACACCCTTTTTTGTTATCATTATACCAAAAAATATTATGCCCGTATAATCCATTTTTTCCTCTTGAATTCCTTTAAGAGTAGGCTTTAATATATTTTCATAAAATTCATCTAATACCTCTTTATTACAATATGGATTTGGTGCTATAGCTCCCATACCTCCTGTATTAGGTCCATTATCATCGTCAAATATTTGTTTATGATCTTTTGAAGATACAAAAGGAATTATAACTTTTCCATCTGTTATGGAGAGTATCGACGATTCTACGCCTTCTAAAAACTCTTCAATTATAATTTTCTTTCCGCTACCTTTAAATATATCTAACACCATAAAATCATTTATGCTTTTCTCAGCCTCAGTAAAGTCATTACATATAATAACTCCTTTACCTGCTGCCAGGCCATCTGCTTTAATTACTATAGGATATTCACAGTTTTTCAAATACCCTATAGCTTCATTCTCATTTTCAAAAACTTCATATACAGCTGTTTTTATACCATATTTTTTCATAAATTCTTTAGAATAAGCTTTACTTCCTTCAAGCCTTGCCGCTTTTTCACTAGGTCCTAATATCTTAAGTCCTTTTTGTTTAAACTTATCTACTATACCTTGTACAAGCCATTCCTCTGATCCAACTATTGTGATATCTATCTTATTTTTTATAGCGAATGCTAAAAGCTCATCTATTTGCCTAATATTAATGTTCTCACACTTATTTTCTCTACATGTGCCACCATTACCAGGAGCACAATACACCTTCTCGACAATGGAGTTCTCTGCAACCTTTGATACTAATGCATGCTCGCGTCCTCCAGAACCAATAACTAATACCTTCATAAATCAGCCTCCTAATGTTTGAAATGTCGAGTGCCCGTAAACACCATGGAAATTCCATTTTCATTACATGCATCTATTGATTTTTGATCATTTATAGATCCACCTGGTTGTATAATTGCTTTTATGCTGTATTTTGCAGCTAGCTCCACAACATCTCCAAATGGGAAATATGCATCTGATGCCATTATTGTAGCATCTACTGCCCTTTCTAATGATTGCTCTGCTGCCCATATTCTATTTACCTGACCTGCACCAATCCCCTTAGTCACCCCATCTTTAACCACTACAATAGCATTTGATTTAACATACTTAACTACTTTCATGGCAAATATCAAATCTTTCATTTCATCATTTGTTGGGCTCTTCTTTGTAACTACTTTTATATCATCTATTAATTTATCATCTGAACTTTGTACCAATATTCCACCATCCACGTTAACAATATTTTTTGTGCCAACTGCTTTACTTAAACATTTTATGACTCTTAAATTTTTCTTACCTTTTAAAACTAGTAATGCTTCCTCATCAAACTCTGGTGCAATAATAACCTCTAAAAATATTTTTATAAGTTCTTTTGCAGTTTCTTTATCTATCTTTTTGTTAAAAGCAACAATGCCCCCAAAAATAGACATTGGATCACATTCATATGCCTTTTTATATGTATCAAGTACGCTGCTACCAGTAGCTACGCCGCAAGGGGTATTGTGTTTTAACGCGCAACAAGCAATTTCATCAAATTCGCATACTACCTTCCAAGCAATATCCATGTCCTTTATATTGTTATAAGATAATTCCTTGCCATTTAATTGCTTAAAATCCTTCATTGCTCCATTTCCCGATGTACTAACGTAATAAGCTGCACTTTGATGAGGATTTTCACCATATCTTAAATCCATTTGCTTTTTATAAGAAACCGCCAAATAATCTGGATATGAATCCTCACCCAGTAAGAAATTACTTATTGCTGCATCGTAAGCTGATATTAAATTGAACACTTTACCCGCTAGATGTTTTCTAGTTTTGAAATCCACTTCTTCTTTAGCATCCATTTTCTTTATAATATTTTGATAATCTGTTGTGTCACTTAGTACAATAACATCCTTAAAGTTTTTAGCAGCTGCCCTTAGCATAGTTGGTCCACCGATATCAATAAATTCAACTTTCTCTTGAAAATTTATCTCTTCGCATACTTTATCAAAGAAAGGATAAAGATTAACTACTACCATATCAATAGGTTTTATTCCTTTAGCTTTTATAGTTGCCATATGTTCTTCATTATCTCTCACTGCTAGTATTCCACTATGAATAACTGGATGTAATGTTTTAACTCTCCCACCTAATATCTCTTCAAATCCTGTAACATCAGATATTTCCGAAACTTTTATGCCATTTTCTTTTAAGTACTTAAAAGTTCCACCTGTAGATATAATCTCTACTCCATTTTTTTGAAGGGATGTAGCAAGTTCTAAAATATTCTCTTTATCAAAAACACTTATAAGTGCTGTTTTAATCATTATTACTCCACCTTTCCAATAGCTAATACTTTTCTTCCTTTAATTTCTATTTCTTTCTCACTTATTAATTTAATAGCTTCTGGTAGTGCTTTATGTTCCTCATTTAGAACCCTTAGCTTCAAATCATTTGCCGTGTCGCCGCTGTAAACCTCTACAACTTTTTGAATTATAATTGGACCTGAGTCTGTACCAGCATCTACAAAGTGGACTGTACATCCTGAAACTTTAACACCGTATTCTATAGCTTTTTCATGAACTTTCATACCGTACATTCCCTCCCCACAAAAAGATGGAATGAGCGCTGGGTGAATATTAATAATTTTATTTTTAAATACGCAAAGAAGTTCCCCTTGAAGTATAGATAAAAACCCAGCGAGCACTATTAGATCTACTTTTCCGTCGACAATTCTTAATATTTCATCTGAAACCCCAGTACCTAACTGTTTTCTATCTAATATATATGTCTTTATATTTTTAGATTTTGATCTTTCTATGCCATATGCATCTTTTTTATCACTAATTACTGCTTCTATAGAGCAGTTTAAGTATCCACTTTCTATATTATCTATTATTGCTTGAAGATTGCTTCCGCTCCCTGATATCAGTACAGCTATTTTAAGCAAACTCCTGCACCCCCAGCTTCAACGTGCCCAATTTTATATGCTCTATCCCCTAAATCATTAATTGTCTTTATAATCTTTAAAGTATCCTTATCTTCAACACATAATACATATCCTATTCCCATATTATATGTATTAAACATATGTTCCTGCGTTACCCCGAGAGACATAAGATGCCTAAAAATATCTGGAGTATTAAAACTATTTTTATCTACCACTGCTGTGAATTTTTCACTAAACATTCTAGGTATGTTTTCATAAAAACCACCACCTGTTATATGTGCCATTCCCTTTATATCAAATTTTTCTAAAAGACTTAATATAGTTTTCACATAAATTTTTGTTGGAGTCAAAAGTGTCTTTCCAATCTTTTCCCCCTTAAAATCAATATCTAAATCTGGTATTAATTTTCTAACTAATGAATACCCATTGCTATGAAGACCTGTTGACTCAATACCTATAAGTGAATACCCATCTTTGATTGCAGAGCCGTCAATAATTTTGTGTTTATCCACTATGCCAACAGTAAATCCCGCCATATCATATTCCCCATCTCTATAGAACCCTGGCATTTCCGCAGTTTCACCACCTATAAGTGCACATCCTGATTGAATACATCCATCAGATACACCTTTTACCAGTTGTGATGATACTTTAGAATCTAATTTACCACAAGCTATATAGTCTAAAAAGAAAAGTGGTTTTGCACCATGGCAAAGGACATCATTTACACACATAGCAACACAATCAATTCCTACAGTGTCATATTTATTCATTCTAAATGCAATATCAAGTTTTGTACCTACTCCATCAGTGCCTGAAACTAAAATAGGATTTTTATAACCCTCGCCTATTTCAAACATACCAGCAAAACTCCCTAAATGATTTAAAACACCTTTTGTAAATGTGGCTGCCGCATATTCTTTTATAAGCTTTACTGATTTGTATCCCTCTTCGATATTAACACCTGCATCTTTATAAGTTATCATGAATATCGCCTACCTTTCTAATCTTGCTTTGTCATTTTCATATGGAGCTGATACTGGATATGTACCATTAAAGCACCCTAAGCAATATTCAGTATGACCTAATGATTTTAATAACCCCTCTATGCTTAGATATCCTAAACTATCTGCACCTATTTCTTGTCTAATTTCCTCTACGGAAGTGTTCGCCCCAATTAAATCTTTTCTATAAGGTGTATCTATTCCAAAATAACATGGATATTTCACTACTGGTGAGCAAACCCTAAAATGAACTTCTTTCGCTCCAGCTTTTTTTAATATTTCAACTAATCTTTTACTTGTGGTTCCGCGAACTATTGAATCATCTATTAGAATAACTCTTTTACCTTCTACATTTATTTTTAATGCGTTTAGTTTTACAGACACTGCCCTTTCCCGAATTTCTTGAGTGGGACTTATAAAGGTTCTACCTACATATCTGTTTTTTATAAGACCCATTCCAAAAGGTATTCCAGATATTTTAGAATATCCTATTGCTGCGGCCATACCTGAATCTGGAACCCCTATAACCATATCGGCATCGACTGGTGATTCTTTAAATAGCTGCTGTCCAGCTGCCACTCTTGAAGTGTACACATTAATCCCATCAATAGTACTGTCTGGTCTTGCAAAATATATATATTCAAATGAACAAGTTGCATTTTTAATTTTTTCCGCAAAATTAATTGATGTAAGTCCATTTTTATCTATTATTACTATCTCACCAGGCTTTACATCTCTTAAAAAGTCTGCACCTACTGCATCAAGTGCACAACTTTCCGATGCAAGAATATAATTATTACCTATTGTCCCGATGCAAAGAGGCCTAATGCCATTTTGATCTCTAACTCCTATTAACTTTTCCTTTGTAAGCATTACTATTGCATAAGACCCTTTAATAGCCTGTATTGCATCCACTACAGCCTTTTCAATTCCTTTTTTTGCGCCTCTAGCAATTAGATTTAATATAACTTCTGAATCTATGGATGTTTGAAACATATATCCACAATCCTCTAGTAATTCTCTTATGACATCTTCATTTACTAAATTACCATTATGCGCTATAGCTATGTCCCCAAGACTAAATTTACTTAAAAGTGGCTGTGCATTTTTTACTTCACTGCCTCCTGTTGTTGAATACCTTACATGCCCTATGGCAGCATGACCCTTCATTAGTTTAATCTTTTCATCATTAAAAACATCACACACAAGGCCCATAGCCTTTTCACAAGTGAGGGTAGTTCCATTCGAATATACTATCCCAGCACTTTCTTCTCCCCTATGCTGCAAAGCATAAAGTCCATAATAAGTTAAAGATGCAACATCTAAGTCTTTATCCGGTGAAAAAACCCCAAAAACACCACATTCCTCTTTAAACTTATCTTCATCTTTTAGCTTATTTTCATCATTAATGGATATTTGGTTTAATTCTACAACTTTATTCAAAGAAATCCCTCCCCACTATTTCTTGTATTATCTTATTTATTATTTATTCTACTTAATATTTCCTCGTAAGCTTCTGTAACATTACCCAAATCTCTTCTAAATCTATCTTTATCCAATTTCTCTCCAGTTTTAACATCCCAAAATCTACAAGTATCTGGTGATATCTCATCTGCCAAAATTATTTCTCCATTAAATCTCCCAAACTCTAATTTGAAATCTATTAAATTAATATCTTTTTTAAAGAAAATTTCCTTTAGAATATCATTTATTTTTGAAGCCATTTTATATATTTCTAATAATTCCTCAAAAGTCGAAAGCCCCATTGCTACTGCATGATAATCATTTATAAGTGGATCACCTAATTCATCATTTTTATAACTTAACTCGAGGACTGTTGTTTTTAGCTTAGTTCCTTCCTCTATTCCATATCGTTTTGCCATGCTACCAGCGGCCACATTTCTTACGATTACTTCTAGAGGCACTATTTCAACCTTTTTACAAAGTTGTTCTCTATCGCTTATTTTTTTAATAAGGTGAGTTTTTATACCTTTTTTCTCTAATAACTCAAATAACATAGTAGTTATGCTATTATTTAAAATTCCCTTTTTCTCAATTTGAGCTTTTTTAATTCCATTAAATGCTGTTGCATCATCTTTATAATATACTCTGACCTCATCCTTATTATCTGTGCTAAACATTTTTTTTGCTTTTCCTTCATATAACAATACTGAATTTTCCACTAACAATCACTCCTCAAATTTTAATTTATAAACCGCATTCCTTAACTTTCATTTTAAAATTCTATATCTTCTTCATTCTCTGCTATAAATTTTTCTTTCATTTCTTCTCTATATTTAATTAATTTATTTTTAAGTTCAATATACTTAAGGGATAAAATTTGAACTGCAAGCATTCCAGCATTATAACTGTTATTGATGCCCACAGTAGCAACCGGAATTGCTTTTGGCATTTGAACAATTGAAAGTAGTGAGTCTATACCACCAAGAGCCGCTTTAATGGGCACTCCAATCACCGGCATTAATGTATGTGATGCAATTACACCTGGAAGATGCGCTGCAAGTCCTGCCCCTGCTATGATACATTCTACCCCATTATATTCCATTTCATTTATTACTTCTTTTAATTTTTCTGGTACTCTGTGAGCCGAGAGAATATGTACTTCGTAATCTACATCAAATTCCTTAAGTGCTATCGCTGCATTTTTCATTATATCCTTATCTGATTTACTTCCAAAAATAATTCCTACCTTCATTTTATTACCTCCCCAATGTAATTAAATAACAACTTTTATAATTTCATCTTAACAGTTCTTTTTCGTTAAGTCAATGCATTAGTGCTATTTTTATTATTATTGTTCGTGTTTCTTCTATATTTATGTGCGTTTAATTACTATTACCGATAAATTGTTCGCATTTTTAAGTTCAACCAGCTTTTTATATCCGTATTCAAAAAAAATAAAAAAGAAGTAGCAAGGGCACAATTTGTACCCTTACTGCTTCTTATCTTTTATTTAAAATAATTTACTCCTGCCTCAAATATCTTTTGATCCTTCTCACCAATAATATTTTTTAAAGTGTTAACGCCTACTCTTTCAGAGTGACCCATTTTACCGAAAACCCTTCCATCCAAACTAGTGATTCCTTCAATAGCATGCATTGAACCATTAGGATTAAAGTTTATATCATAACTTGGCATTCCGTCAAAGTCTACATATTGAGTGGCTACTTGACCACTTGCGAATAATTTTTTAATTACTTCTTCATTTGCTACAAACCTACCTTCTCCATGTGATACTGGAATGGAATGCACATCTCCAACTTTTAAATTACTAAGCCAAGGAGACAGGGTTGAAACCACTTTAGTTTGCACTGTGCAAGATACATGTCTACCAATTTCATTATACGTTAAGGTTGGGCTGTTTTGTGTTATATCCGTTATCTCACCAAAGGGAAGTAACCCAAGTTTTATTAAGGCTTGAAAGCCATTGCATATTCCGAGCATTAACCCATCTCTATTTTTTAATAACTGATGTATGCTTTCGCGTATTATAGGATTTCTAAAGAATGTAGCAATAAACTTACCCGACCCATCTGGTTCATCACCAGCACTGAATCCACCTGGAATCATAACAATTTGAGAACTTTTTATTTTTTCTGCTATAGCTTTTATAGATTCTTCAATATGCCTTGATGATAGATTCTTTATTACCATAATTTCCACTTCAGCTCCAGCCCTTTCAAAGGCTCTCATAGAATCATATTCACAATTAGTACCCGGAAACACAGGAATTATAACTCTAGGCTTTGCTATTTTAATTGCAGGAGCCGATTTCAATTTTGGATTTTCAACGCTTGCATAAATTTTATCATTTCTGATATTTAGTTTACTAGTATTTACTTTCGTACTAAATACACTTTCTAAAGGTCCTTCCCACTTACTTAACGCTTCTTCTAGACTAATAGTTTCCCCTAAGACTTTGATAAATGGTTCTACCTGAGTCTGTCCAAGTATCTTAATATTTAAATTCTCTTTAATTAGCTCTGAAAGCGTGCATTTATCTATTTCCATTACAATGCTGCCATAATCCTCTTTAAATATGCTTTCCACCTGAATATCTTCTTTAAATTCAAATCCTATCTTATTACCAAAACACATTTTTGATATAGCTTCTGACAGACCTCCCATCCCTACTGCATAGGTTGATAACACCTTGCCACTATCTATTAACTTCTTTACCAATTTATAGTTATGACGAAGCTTTCCAAAATCAGGTAATCCATCTTCACAAGTATTTGCGTAAACTAAAACAACCTGACTATCTCCATTTTTAAACTCTGGAGATATAACCTTATCTGTATTTATAACATCGACAGCAAAGGATATAAGCGTTGGTGGTACATTCATATCATTAAATGTACCTGACATACTATCTTTTCCACCAATAGCCGCTATGCTGAATTGTTTTTGTACATGTAATGCCCCTAAAAGTGATGAAAATGGTTTACCCCACTTATACGGTTCTTTTGATAATTTTTCAAAATACTCTTGAAATGTTAGTTTAATATTTTCATAATTAGCACCACTAGCCACTACCTTTGCTACAGAATCTATTACTGCATAAGCAGCTCCATGGAATGGACTCCATTTTGATAATTTAGGATTGTACCCATAGGACATTATTGTACCAGTGGTTGTATCTCCGCGAAGTACAGGTAATTTTGCTACCATGGACTGAATTGGTGTTTTCTGAAATTTTCCACCAAAAGGCATTAACACCGTTCCTGCTCCTATTGTGCTATCAAACCTCCCAGCTAATCCTTTTTGACTACAAACATTTAAGTCTGATAGATTAGAATTCCATAAATCTTTTATTGATTTTAAATTACCTTCACTCAATTTTGAATCTTTTGAAAAGTAGTATTGATTCTCTTTAGGTGCTGCTACTTTTACATTAATACGCTGATTAACTCCATTTGTGTCTAAGAAACTTCTACTCACATCAACAATAGTTTTTCCCTTCCATACCATTTTAAGCCTATTATCATCAGTTATTTTCGCCACCACTACAGCCTCTAAATTTTCTTCTTCTGCTAGCTTTATAAATACGACAGCATCTTCGCGCCTAACAACAACAGCCATACGTTCTTGGGATTCTGATATAGCAAGCTCCGTACCATCTAAGCCCTCGTATTTTTTAGTGACTTTGTCTAAATTTATTATAAGTGAATCTGCGAGTTCCCCTATAGCTACGGATACTCCGCCTGCACCAAAATCATTACATCTTTTTATAAGCGTCGTAACCTTTGGATTTCTAAATAATCTTTGAATCTTTCTTTCTGTAGGCGCATTACCCTTTTGAACTTCTGATCCTGAAGTTAGTATTGAGCTCTCGCTATGCTGCTTAGATGACCCCGTAGCTCCTCCGCATCCATCACGTCCTGTTTTGCCACCAAGAAGTATAACAACATCAGATGCCATTGGTTTTTCCCGAACTACATTCTTATAAGGTGCAGCTCCAATAACTGCCCCTACTTCCATTCTTTTAGCCACAAAGTCTTCATCATAAACTTCAGAAACGAGTCCTGTAGCAAGTCCTATCTGATTTCCATAAGAACTAAATCCATGAGCAGCTTCAAGTGTTATTTTTCTTTGAGGAAGTTTGCCTTTTATTGTATCTGAAATTTTCGCCCTTGGATCACCGCAGCCAGTAACACGCATTGCCTGATACACGTAACTTCTACCTGATAATGGGTCTCTTATTGATCCACCAAGACAAGTAGCTGCACCACCAAAAGGTTCTATCTCAGTAGGGTGGTTGTGGGTTTCATTTTTAAACATTACTAGCCACTTTTCCTTCTCTCCTTCAATGTCTGCTTCCACAATTATACTGCAGGCGTTTATTTCGTCTGAAACATCAAGGTCCTTTAATTTCCCTTGTTTCCTTAAATCTTTCATGGAAATAACAGCCATATCCATAAGTGTTACGTCCCTATTTGATTTATCATAAACAAACTCTCTAGTATTTAAATATTCCGCGTAAGCCATCTTAATTGGTTTAGAATATTTACCATCTTCTATGTAAACATCATCAATTACAGTATTAAAAGTTGTGTGCCTACAGTGATCTGACCAATACGTATCTATAACTTTTATCTCCGTTATAGATGGGTCTCTCTTTTCAGTTTCTTTAAAATAATCTCTACAATATCTCAAATCCTCAAAGCTCATAGCAAGTCCATTACTTTTTAAGAACTCTTTTAAATCCGTATCATTCATCTCAATAAAAGATTCTACTGTTTTTACTTGTTCTGGCTCATTAAACCTTTGCTGTAAATCATTCTGTTTTCCCAACTCTGCTTCTCTTGAGTCTACAGCATTTATGCAATACTCTTTAATTTTATTTAGTTCGTCATTAGTAATATTTCCCTTTAACACTATAACTCTTGCACTTTTAACTATATGTTTATCCTCTTGAGTTAAAATTTGTATACATTGAGCAGCCGAATCTGCCCTCTGGTCATATTGTCCAGGCAAAAATTCAATAGCAAATACAGTATCGTACTTTTGAATATCTAACTCTTCATCATAAACCTGATCTACTGTAGGTTCTGAAAATATTGTATTCCTTGACATTAGGTACTGCTCCTTGGTTATTCCCATAACATCATATCTATTAACTAGTCTAAGCCCATCCAAATTCGATATACCTAAATTTATTTTTATATCTCTTAATTTTTTTTCACCTTCAACATTATAGTTCGCTTTTTTCTCTACATATAACCTATATATCTTATCTTTCATGATTAATACCTCCAAAATTTATATTTATACGAATATTAAACAATGATTTTCTTTTATAATTCGTTATAATCACATTATAATATACTTCTTCTAATTATAAAAGCATATTTTAGAATAAAGTGGTTTTTAATTTTTCTATAATATTATTAAATTACGAAATTTAACACGTATAGTAATTATGAAATTTGTTATCTTAATGTAGTCCATACTTTTATTATTTTAATACTAACAAAAAACAGGATGGCATAAATCTGCCATCCTGTTTTTTTCTAAAAGTAAATTATAAAATTTAGTTTTTCTTTTCAAAATCATTTTCGTAATTTTTCAAAGTCTTTTTAACTAAAGCTCCAAGACCTAATAATGCAATTAAATTCGGTATAACCATTAATCCATTAAAAGTATCAGCGAGTTCCCAAACTAGATCAACCTTTAGAGCTGCTCCTAATACTATAAATACAAGAACCAATCCTCTATATGTCGTTAACGCTTTTTTTCCAAATAAGTATTTAACATTTGCCTCTCCAAAAAAATACCAAGCTACTATGGTAGAAAAAGCAAAGAAAAATAACGCTATAGCTACAAAGGGACCTCCAAGACTTCCCATACCATTCGAAAAAGCTTTTTGAGTTAACGCTATACCAGTAGTTTTTCCATCTAATGCTCCTGTAGTTAATATAACAAGTGCAGTTAATGTTAAAATTATAAAGGTATCAATAAATACACATACTATTGCAACGAGTCCCTGCTCAGTTGGATGATTAACTTTTGCAACTGCGTGTGCATGTGGTGTTGACCCCATTCCAGCTTCATTAGAAAATAAACCTCTTGCAATGCCGTATCTCATAGCTTCTTTTACGCCAACTCCTATTAAACCGCCAGTAGCCGCTTTAGGGTTAAAAGCTCCTACAAATATCATTTTAAATGCTGGTCCTAAATTAGCAAAATTCACTATAATGATTCCTAAACTACCCAAAATATAAAATATAGCCATAAACGGAACTACTTTTTCAGTAAAGGCTGCAATTCGGCCTACTCCTCCAATAAAAATCATACCCGCTAATGCTGCAACTATCACACCAATGATTATACGAATATTGGTATTTGGGCTTATTGCTGCACTTATTGAGTTAGATTGTACCATATTCCCTATAAATCCTAATGCAATTATTATAGTTACTGAGAAAAATGCTGCCAACTTTTTACTCCCAAGTCCTTTACTAATATAGTAAGCAGGTCCTCCCGTCACCTCACCGTCAACTGTCTGTTTATACTTTTGACCAAGCACTGCTTCCGCAAAAATAGTTGCCATGCCAAAGAAAGCACTTAGCCACATCCAGAATATAGCACCCGGTCCTCCTGATGCTATAGCAGTTGCGGCTCCTGCTAAATTTCCTGTTCCTACTTGAGCCGCTATTGAGGTTGTCATGGCTTGAAAGGATGACATTCCATCTTTTCCTGCTTTATTGCCGAATTTAGCTCCTCCAAAAGTCTTTTTGAATGCATCCTTAAATTTTCTTACTTGAACAAATTTTAACGTTATTGTAAAATAAATTCCAGTACCACATAACAAAAATATTAGTACATACCCCCACAAAACACCGTTAACACCTTTAATAATTGATAAAAAGTCCATAAACACACGCTCCTTCTAGTTATAAAATTTTTTCAGATAAAAAAATTTCTTGTGTATAGAATATATTTATACCAATTAATACTCTGTGAGACCATTATTTTTTAAAGCACACAAAAAATAGAGATCAAAATAAAATGACCTCTTGAAAATAACCCTGTCCTTTTACCTGAGAGTTTCACTAATTCACTATTAAATTTCATACAAATAATATGTAATTTAATAATGTTTAGCTTGCTCCTTCGGTGCTTATATAAGTCTCTCCAGAGGTTCGTCCGATATCAGTACTTCTCCAAAAATGGATACCTGAAAGTTTAACTTCTTCGGTGGATGTTATACATCTCTCTCCAAATATCTTCATCCGAAATTATTAATTTGTAATACTTCGCATGACTATAACATATTTTGAATTTTTAGTCAATAAAAAAAACTCACTGTAAAGTGAGTTTTTTTGGTACGACTAAGCCTATAAGCCGAGTCCTGTATTAGACAATCATCTATCTAGGCCCATTGTTACCAATAGGCTCAAGCGATACACCCGAGAACGAGACGGGCAGCCTCATAATGTTCTCCTATTCGATCTTGCTCCAGGTGGGGTTTACATAGCCGCAAAGTCGCCATTGCGCTGGTGAGCTCTTACCTCGCCTTTCCATCCTTGCTAGTACATTTAAAAATTCAGAAAAACTAAACTTTTGAATGCCTTTAGCGGTATATCTCTGTTGCACTTTCCTTAAAGTCACCTTCACTGGGTGTTATCCAGCACCCTGCCCTATGGAGCTCGGACTTTCCTCTCCTAATTATTGCACGCAATAATTAGCAGCGATTGTCTGGCTTACTCGTAAAACCAATGATATCATACTATTAAAATAAAAGCAAATAGTATTTTATTATTACTTAACCTTATATGGATCATGTGTATTCTTAGAAATTATAACCTCATTGTCATATCCATTTTCTATCAATTGATTTTTGAACTTTTCTGCAAATATTATTAGTGGTGTCCACTCCGTTGCAAAATGCCCAGCATCAATCAGCGCTATGTTTTCTTCTAATAAATCACTAACATGATGGTATTTAGTATCTCCTGTAATAATGCAATCCGCACCCAATTTTATGCTCTCCTCAAAAAAGTCTTCTCCACTGCCATTTATAATTGCAATGGTTTTAATTACTTTATTATGGTCACCTGCATACCTAATATACTCAGTATTTAAAAGTTTTTTAACCTTTTCACATAAGGACATTAATAAAATTGGGGTATCCAGAATCACTAGCCTTCCAATACCATTATCACCATTATTATACCCTTTAATTGTTGAATTCTCAATTACCTTATAATTAGTAAACCCTAAAATTTCTGTGACAATATCATTAAGTCCACCTTTAACTGAATCTAAATTTGTATGACTAGCATATACATTTATACCATTCACAATTAGCTCAATAATTTTTTTCCCTACTAAAGTGTCTGTGGTAATAGTTTTGGGTTTAACAAAAAGGAGAGGATGATGAGTCAATATAAAATTGCACCCCTTATTCTTTGCCTCGCGAATCACGTCCATTGTGCAATCTAATGCAATTAAAATTTTTGTAAC
Organism: Clostridium sp. CM041; assembly: GCF_055081035.1. Classification (NCBI taxonomy): domain Bacteria; kingdom Bacillati; phylum Bacillota; class Clostridia; order Eubacteriales; family Clostridiaceae; genus Clostridium; species Clostridium sp. CM041. Next base: position 42,577 of record NZ_CM143648.1, on the reverse strand, counting down.
CTGCACATCTTTGTCCCCAACCATTAATCCTACATTATCATAATCCTCTTTTAGTATATGTGGGGCAACCTGCTGCATAATATGCTCAATAGCACTTACTTTTAAAAGCATTTCAAAAACTCCTTAAGTCGCATTATAACAAGATAAAGTTGCTTTTTCCTATTTTCAGATAAAATTGTATCTTCATTTAAAGCATCATATATTTTGGAATATTTTTGCAACTTATATTCTATAAATTTTCGCATTACTAATTGTTTTTTATCTAATAATATTTTACTTATCTCGTAATATATACTGTCTACTTCTACTGGTTTAGTATTATATCTCGCCTTTATAATTTCATAAAATCTACCATCATCATTGCAAATTTCTTCATCAAGGATATCATATCCAGCAACATATAAATATTCTCTCAAAACCTCAGCATTTTGAACTGGCTGAAGTATCATATAATTAAATTGTTTAACAACATCTAAGTCAGCTTCTAAAATGTCTCTTATTAAATTACCACCCATTCCTGCAATAATAGCTACCTGGACTTCTCCCTTTTCAACTGTAGATAGTCCACTTCCCAGTCTACAAGTAATTTGACCACGCATATTATTATGAATAATATTATTTTTGGCCTTCTCAACAGGCCCTTTATTTATATCAGAGGCAATAGCTTTTTTTATTACACCATTTTTCACTAAATTAATAGGAACATACCCATGATCCGTGCCTACGTCGATAACACTATCACATTCTTCTATCATACTTGCAATCCATTTTAATCTTATACTAAGCTCCATATCTCTCATCCTTATCTAAAATTTATTAATATTTTAAACTGCAATATTAAAAATATCATTGCCACAATTAGTGCCATATAAATATATTTATATGCTGATTTTCTATCATGTTTTGCGCAAAAATAACTTGCATAATACATACAAAAAAGCAACGCCATATTTAATACCCCGTAAATCATCTGAGTAAATGCAAATTGTTTGCCTGTTCCCATTTGTATTGGATTAAAATTCGCATCAAAGTTTAAGGGCATAATATTAGGTATATTACGTTTCAAATATAATATAAGTGGATTTAAGGTTAATATTATTACTATTATACTTACACCCATTAAAGGTAAAATGAAGTGCTTGTCTTTATGAAGATTATAGCTATTATTTACTTTATATTTCCACTCTACCACATGTATATCATGATGTATTAAAGTTTCCTCAAATTTTTTATAATCTAGAGGCGAAACTGCATAATTCATGTTTTTAGTTTTTATGTAAAAAACATTTTTATTATTTGTAACAAACATTCTACACATTCCTATTTTATCAATTACAAATCTACCCATTGCAAAATTATTCGTAGCTATACCATTAAGCTTAACCCCCTCAATTGTACCAGTTGAGATAGTGTATCCTCCAATTTCATTTAATGGTATAATTATTTTTTTTATAACTGCATAAATTTTAAGATTTTCGTCATCAATAGTACATTTAAGTGATGCATAAAGCAAGATGTAATATACTTGATATATATTACAAGACACTAATAAGACCTTTAATAAACTAACTACAATGTATGAATTAGTAAACCTGAGCACTATTAATATTAATATATTATATAATGCAGTCGTGAGCAAAATAAACCCTAAACCGCGTCCCCTCTTTGATATGTACTTTCCCATTTAATCACCTTCTAAAGCATATTATAGCATATTTAAACCGACCTTGTAAATATTCATACATGATTCTACATGGAGTAGAAAAAACACCTTAAATAAGGTGTTTTCTTAAGTATACTGTTCTAATCTAAGTAATCTTTTAGTTTCTTACTTCTACTTGGGTGCCTTAACTTACGTAAAGCCTTTGCTTCAATTTGTCTAATTCTTTCACGAGTTACATTAAACTCTTTTCCAACTTCCTCGAGGGTCCTTGCCCTTCCATCATCTAGTCCAAATCTTAATCTTAAAACCTTTTCTTCTCTAGGAGTCAAAGTATCTAAAACGTTGATTAATTGCTCTTTTAACATTGTAAATGCAGCAGCTTCTGCTGGTGCAAGAGCATCATCATCAGGAATAAAATCGCCCAAATGACTATCTTCTTCTTCACCTATAGGAGTCTCTAGCGATACTGGCTCTTGTGCAATTTTCATAATTTCTCTAACTTTTGCTACAGGCATTTCCATTTTTTCAGCAACTTCATCTGGTTGAGGTTCACGTCCGAGTTCTTGTAGCAATTGCCTTGAAACTCTAATAAGCTTATTTATAGTTTCAACCATATGTACAGGTATCCTTATAGTTCTTGCTTGGTCAGCTATTGCTCTAGTTATTGCCTGTCTAATCCACCATGTAGCATAAGTACTAAATTTAAAGCCTTTTCTATAATCATATTTTTCTACGGCTTTTATTAGTCCTAAATTACCTTCTTGAATAAGATCTAAAAATAGCATTCCGCGACCAACATATCTTTTAGCTATACTTACCACGAGTCTTAAATTAGCCTCTGCTAGTTTTTTCTTAGCAGCTAGATCTCCTTCTTCGTTTCTTTTAGCAAGATCAATTTCCTCGCTTGATGATAATAAAGCAACTTTTCCAATTTCTTTTAAATACATCCTAACAGGGTCATCTATAGATACACCTTCCGGTATGCTAACATCCAATTCTTCAGTTTCTGGTTCAGTTTCTGTTTCAGCTTGAGCTCCAGTCTCAGGTGCAGCAGCTTGATGCATATCCCCAATAACCTCTATCTCCATTGACTCTAAAACTTCATAAACCTTTTCTATTTGTTCTGGACTTAAATCTATCTCATAAAGTTCTTCCATTATTTCTTTATAAGTTAAAGATCCTTTTTTCTTCCCTTTTTCCATAAGTTTTTTGACTATAGTCATTTTCGAACTTTTATCCTTCATCATATTACCTCCTTTCAAATTACTATAATTGTTTTAGATCTTTTTGCATTTCTATAAGTTTTTGAGCTAATTGTATAGATTCTTCTAGCAAACCTTTTGATTCATATTGTTTGATTTTATTCATAATCTCTTTTTTCGACTCCTCTAACTTGAATTTTTTAAGTTCTTTAATGCAGTCATTTATAAGTTTTTTATGATCCTCTTCATCTCCAGAAAATTCAATTTCCATAGTATTTATCCACTCTTTTGTACATTCTATATCATTACATATAAATTCAATTTTTTTAGTTTTTTCATCTTTTGTTAAGTTTTTATATTTAACAATTAATGTATATATACTTTTATGACTTTGAAGTACCAATTGTTCTAGGTCCAAGTTTTCTGTGATATAATTACAATTTTCTTCATTTATAAACATAAATTTCAACAAATTTCTTTCAGCCTTAATATAAGCTGGCTCTAAGTATAATTTTTGTCCAAAATCTTGTTGCATATTCATTTTTTTGGTTTTTTTTGCATTTTTGTTGATTTCGTCACTTAGTAGGTCATATATTGCCTGTTCTTTGATGCCTGTTTCCTCAGAAACCTTTTTTATATAAACATCTTTTTCGACAGGATCTAAATCTGCAATAATTTCAGTAACCTTTTTCACATATTGTATTATCATTTCACTATTCGAAAAATTTATTCCGTCACCTGCTCTTTTAATCCTATAATATATTAAGGGGAGAGCATCATCCACTAATTTTTGAAAAGCCTGCTTTCCGTTGTTTTTTATATATTCATCAGGATCTTTATCCTTTGGAACTATCAGCACCCTTAAATCAAAACCTTCAGTCCTTAATATCTCAAGGCCCCTTAATGTTGCTGCTTGGCCTGCTACATCAGCATCATATGAAATAATAACTTTGTCTACATGTTTTTTCAATAATTTTGCTTGATTAATAGTAAGTGCCGTCCCAAGGGACGCAACGGCATTTGAAAACCCATATTGATGAAGTGAAATACAATCCATATATCCCTCTACAATTATTATTGTTCGAGATCTATTATTTTTTATTACAAAATTCAATCCATAGAGGTGTAGCCCCTTATGAAATAATGGTGTCTCAGGTGAATTTAAATATTTAGGTTTTGAATCATCTAAAACCCTTCCTCCAAATCCGATGACGCTGCCTTTATAATCAAACACAGGAAACATTATTCTATTTCTAAACCTATCGTAATAGGAATTTTTAGGACTTTTAATAATTAATCCTATACTAAGTAAATCTAATTCGGAGTAGCCTTTCCTTTTCAGGTATAATAACAATCCATCCCATTTATCAAACGAAAAACCTAACCCAAATTTTTTCATAGTAACTTCCGTAATGCCTCGGTTTAAGAAATATGTTTCAGCCTTCTTGTCCTTTCTTAAATTGTCATAAAAATACCTAGCCGCTGCTACATTAATATTGTACATTTTTTTATAAATGTCTTTTTGAACATTATTTTCCTCATTGTCCATTTCTATACTAATGTTAGCTCTCTCAGCGAGTACCCTTGCTGCTTCAGGAAAATTTACATTCCTATCCTTCATAATATAACTGATTACATTCCCAGCTTCACCACATCCAAAGCATTTATAAATTTGCTTTTCCTCAGACACTGTGAAAGAAGGACTCTTCTCATTATGAAAAGGACAAAGACCAATATAATTTCGCCCCGCTTTCTTAAGTTTAACTCTTTCAGATATTACATCCACAATATCATTTTGTTCCTTAATTTTTCGGATAACATCTTCAGCAATCAATAGATTATTACCACCTTACTTATATAAGTTCACAATATAATTTTATTCGACAAAAAAGTGTATTATCCTTCTTTAAAATCATTTTTTTTAAAAAAATTATGTTTGCTTATACTATATTCTTTATAAAACACAAATTTCCTTCAATATTTGTATTTTTTATTTTTTATTTATAAATTTTATATTAATATGTTTTCCAAACCCAATATTTGTTTCTATCATATTTTAATAAATAACAACCCTAGGCACATATAAATCATTAAAAAGCATTAAACAATAGTCATCACTCATACCAGAAATATAATCTGCTACTCCTATATGTAGACCTTCATACTTAACTATGCTTTTATAAAAGTCCGGCATAGCCAGTGGATTATTATAGTAATATTTAAATACATGCGTTACCACAAATTGTGATTTTTGTCTTTCTGCCTTTAAGATTTCACCTTTGTATATATTTTCAAACATAAAATTTCTTAATTCACCCAATGCACTTCCAACACCTTCACTAAGTGATACACCTATATCCCCTATATCTAAGTTATTTATGGTGTTATAAATACAGTCTTTAACTAAAGTATCTATTCGCTTGCCATGATTTGCCCCTAATACTTCAATAGCACCTGGAGGTAGCATTGCTTCAGTTAACAATCCAGCTCTTATAGAATCGTCTATATCATGATTTACGTATGCAATCTTGTCACTATACCTAACAACCTGACCTTCAAGTGTTGAAGCCTTTCCAATTTTAGAAGAAAACCCACTATGATTGAGAATTCCATCTAGCACTTCCGCGCTCAAATTAAGACCAGCACCTAATTTTTCAATTTTTGTTAAAACTCTAATACTATTTTCATTGTGCCTAAATCCTTGTGGCAAAATATCATTAAGCACCTCTTCACCATTATGAGCAAAAGGTACGTGCCCTATATCGTGACCCATTGCTATAGCTTCTATTAAATCTTCATTTAAGCCTATGCCTCTCCCTATAGTTTTAGCTATCTGTGCAACTTCTAAGGTATGTGTTAATCTTGTTCTATAGTGATCACTACTAGTCTTTATGTATACTTGAGTTTTATGCTTCAATCTTCTAAATGATTTACTATGTATTATCCTATCTCTATCCACCATATAACAGGTTCTTACCTCATCCTTATCCTCTAATACTTTCCTTCCTTTTGAGTTTAGAGATAACGCCCCATATCGTATAATGCTATTACCTTCATTATTTTCTATTTTTTTGCGAATATCCATGGTTTTCCTCCTAAATTTAGGCATCTTCTAAAAACGGTTGATAAGTATGCATATTATTTTTTAAAGACGCTTTAGTTAGTATTCTACGAATCAAATTAATTTCCCTTTTTTAATGTTAAATGTATAATATTAAAGTTTTATTAATATCCTAATAATGTAATAATTTTTTAGGAGTGTTAAGATGCCATCTACGGCTAAAAACTTTAATAACATAAATTTATTGTCTGCCGAAAATGTAAAAAGACACATTCTGCCTCAATATAACTTAACTAATGCTGATATCACGCAAATCAAATTTAAAGATACAGATAAACAAAGGGCTGTATATAAAGTGCAAGACTTTGGTAAATGCTATTGTTTAAAAAAAGTTTATTATTCTATAAACGATTTATTATTTGTATACTCAGCTATAGAATGGTTATACAGAAATAATATCCATGTACCTCGCATACTTCCTACAAACACAAATAACAGATTTGTAAACTATAATAATATGTTATTTATACTCACCCCCTGGATTAATGGTATAAAATGTGATTATGATAATATTAATCATATTCTATTATGTAGTACCAATCTTGCAAATATGCATAAAGTCAGCATTAACTTTATGCCTATATATGGAAGTTCCATAAAAGAGGACTTTAGCCCTTTGGGCCCTTCCATATATAAACACTATGAAGGCCTTCTTAATTCCTCTAATTTGGCTTATAAATATAATGATGCCTTTTCAAATCTATACCTTAATCATTTTAAAACAAGTAGTAAGCTAGCTAAATATTCTGCAAACATTGCTTATGATATCAACCTCAATAATCTTACAAAATCATTATGCCACCTTGACTATGTTAATAAAAATATTATATTTGATACTAATAATGAAATATGGGTAATTGATTTTGATAAATGTAGAAATGACTTTTGCGCCCATGATATTTCCTACTGTTTAAGGCGCTTACTAAAAAGAGATAGTACAAAATGGGATTTAGATCTAGCAATACATTTTTTAGAATTATATGATAAAATCCTACCTTTAACCTTAGATGATTACAAATATATTTTTGTTTATTTGGCTTTCCCCCAAAGATATTGGAAAATATCAAGAGATTATTATGGTAATATTAACAAATGTAATAAAAAAGCCTTTTACCGCCTGCTAGATAACGCAACTAACAATAATGAATATCAATTAGATTTTGTTCAAAAGTTTAAAACGTATCTTAAAAATAAATTTAAAATAACATAATAAATCTGATATTTAAATTCTGTTAAAAGTAAAAAGCCGCTGCTTTGCAGTGGCTTTTTACTTTTAATTGATTAATTACATTTAAATATTATTTTTTTCTTGGATTGTTTATTTCAGCTTGAGCCGCTGCAAGTCTTGCAACCGGAACTCTAAATGGTGAACATGATACATAATCAAGTCCTACATTATGACAGAATTCAACAGAAGATGGATCTCCACCATGTTCTCCACATATCCCAAGTTTTATACCCGGATTAGCCTCTCGTCCAAGATCAGCTGCCATTTTGACGAGTTTGCCTACTCCTGTTTGATCTAATTTTTGGAATGGATCAAATTCATAAACTTTCTTTTCATAGTAATGTTTTAAGAAGTTTCCAGCATCATCTCTTGAAAATCCAAAAGTCATTTGTGTTAAGTCATTTGTTCCAAATGAGAAGAAATCTGCTTCTTTTGCTATTAAATCAGCTGTAAGTGCGGCTCTTGGTATTTCAATCATTGTACCAACCATGTATTTTAAATCAATGCCTGACTCAGCTATGATTTGATCAGCTACCCTTACTACTACCTCTTTAACATATTTTAATTCTTTAACTTCCCCAACTAAAGGAATCATGATTTCTGGAACAATATTGTATCCTTTTCTAGTTTTAACATCTATAGCTGCTTCAATAACCGATCTAGTTTGCATCTCAGCTATCTCAGGATATGATACTGCAAGTCTGCATCCTCTATGTCCCATCATTGGGTTAACTTCATGCAATGATTCAACAGTAGCTTTTAACTCTGCAAAAGTTATTCCCATATCTCTTGCTAATTCTTTTATATCTTCATCAGCATGCGGTAAAAATTCATGTAGCGGTGGATCTAAAAATCTGATTGTAGTTGGCCTTTCTTCAACTTCTTCATAGATTCCTATAAAGTCCTCTCTTTGCATTGGTAATAATTTTTGTAATGCTAATCTTCTTGAATCTTCATCCTTAGCAACAATCATTTCTCTTATAACCATTATTCTATCGGCATCAAAGAACATATGCTCTGTTCTACATAGTCCTATACCTTCAGCTCCATACTTAACTGCTTGAGCAGCATCCCTTGGAGTGTCGGCATTAGTTCTAACCTTTAATCTTCTTATTTCATCAGCCCAGCCCATAAATATTTCAAAATAACCATTTATTTCAGGCTCTACCGTTTTAATTGTTCCAGCGTATACATTTCCTGTACTTCCATCCATTGAAATAAAGTCGCCTTCATTATATATCGTTTGTCCAATTTGGAAACTCTTAGCTTGTTCATTAACTTTTAAGTCTGAGCATCCAGCAACACAACAAGTCCCCATTCCTCTTGCAACAACCGCAGCGTGTGATGTCATTCCACCTCTCACTGTTAAGATACCTTCTGCAGCAACCATACCTTCGATGTCTTCTGGTGAGGTCTCAAGCCTTACAAGGATAACTTTATTTCCAGCTTCATGTTTAATTTTTGCATCTTCAGCCGTAAAGTAAACTTTTCCACAGGCAGCTCCAGGAGATGCTGGTAAGCCTTTAGCTATTACTATAGCTTTCTTTAATTCTTTTGCATCAAAGTTAGGGTGGAGTAATGTATCTAGTTGTTTTGGCTCAACCTTCATTATAGCTTCTTTCTTTGATAACATTCCTTCTTCAACGAGTTCTACCGCAATTTTTAATGCGGCTTGCACCGTTCTCTTACCGTTTCTTGTTTGTAAAAAGTATAATTTTCCATCTTCGATTGTAAACTCCATATCTTGCATATCTTTGTGGTGAGTTTCGAGGGTCTTAACAATTCCCATGAATTCTTCATATACTTTTGGCATATCTTTTTCAAGTTGTGATATATCTTGTGGTGTTCTTATCCCTGCAACAACGTCTTCCCCTTGTGCATTCATTAAGTACTCAGCATATATTCTTTTTTCTCCTGTAGATGGATTTCTTGAGAAAGCAACACCCGTTCCTGATGTTTCTCCTTTGTTACCAAATACCATTTCTTGAACGCTTACCGCAGTTCCCCAATTTCCTGGAATATCATTTAATCTTCTATATACATTTGCACGAGGATTATCCCATGATCTAAATACTGCCGAAACAGCCTCTATTAACTGACTTTTAGGATCACTTGGAAATTCTTCACGTTTATATTCTTTGTAGAATTCTTTAAATTGTTTAACTAATTCTTTTAGGTCACTCGCATCTAATTCTGTATCAAATTTTACGCCTTTTTCTTCTTTCATTTTATCCATCATGTTTTCAAAGTTTCTTTTTTCAATATTCATAACAACATCAGCAAACATTTGGATAAACCTTCTGTAAGAGTCATAAGCAAATCTTGGATTATTCGTTAATTTTGCCATAACTTCTACTGTATCATCATTTAATCCAAGATTTAAGATTGTATCCATCATACCAGGCATCGATGCTCTTGCTCCAGATCTAACTGATACAAGTAATGGATTTTCTAAACTTCCAAACTTCTTTCCTGTAATGTTTTCAAGTTCAGCCATTTTAGCATGAATTTCATGAGTAATATCTGATGCGATCAATTGGCCATCTTCATAGTATTTATTACAAGCTTCTGTAGTTACTGTGAATCCCTGTGGAACTGGAATTCCAAGGCTTGTCATATCTGCAAGGTTTGCACCTTTTCCACCTAAAAGATTTTTCATTGACATATTACCTTCGCTAAATAAGTATACATATTTTTTGTTTTTCATTTTAACCCAACTCCTTCTAAATTATATATGATAATTAGTATATAAATATACCATTAACTACAATCAACACCATATTAACGAGATTTCAGAAGGAAAGTTTCCTTATGAATTCGTTAATGTTACAGCTTCGCAGAAGATTATTTAACCTTACTCAGGTTTTTTAAAACGGTATATATTTGAAATAAAACGTTTCCACAAAATGATATTATACTAAATTTTTACATACCTTTCCTAACATTATACCACGTTTTCACACTCAAATGCATCATGATTTAATCACTTTTGTTTAAGATATAGTTAGATTTTCACTTATATAAAGCCAGCAACTTATTAGTTGCTGGCTTTATATAAGTGAAAATAGCATTGATCAAAGTTTTAAAATAGAGAAAAAAGAATATATCAGTTACTCTTTTTTTCCTTCTTCTTTGTTCTGCTCATCAAATTTTACAGTATATTGATATACATTTTCATTATTGCTATCTTTACTACCTTTGTTAAGACTGTCTTTTGTATCATTAAATTTTTCTTTTACATCTTCACTTATATCACTCATTTTGCCTTTTACATCTTCAACTTTATTTTTTATAATAGTATTAATAAACTCCACAGAACCGTCCTCTTTAGTTATCTCAATATTAACCTTTGTGATTACTGCTGTTAATAATCCTATGCCAATTAAAGAGGGCATATATAATCCAACGAGACCTGCTGCAATACCAGCATTAACAGGTATATCTATAATCACAGTTTCATCTTTTTTTATTTTTATTCTTGTTACATTTCCTTTTCGTGCTGTATTCTTTATCCAGGTTACAAACTCATCCTTAGTCGTGTACATTTCTTTCATATTAAATTTTTCAGTTTTTTTTTGTTTTGCTTCGATATAAATCAAAGCATTAACTACATCACCATCGCATTCTTCTAATGCTTCTTTAGCATCAGTGTACGTAACTCCTGTTCGTTCTTTAACAATATCAATCTTCTCTAGTGTAATTTCTGCCATTGAAATATTCCTCCTTATAATTTGTCCAGTTGTAAATAACAATTATTCATTGTTATTCACCCACTTATAGAAGTGGGCGACTTTCCTTTTGAAATGTCATTAAGTAATTAAACATTTCTAAGCTCTTCGGCTTACGTGTATAATTTTGAGAAATAATAAAAGATAAAATTTTATACAACTCGAGCTTGGATGTTTTTGAAACAATAATTCTATTAATTTTATCCATACCAAAATTGTTTAAGAATTTTAATGTATTATATGTAGGATTTGAAATATATATACTATTTAATTTTTCACACTCTTTACAAATTGGGCCATAAGATATCAAATCAATGTTATTAGACATGGTTATTTTTTTTCTACATTTAACGCAGTAGTTAAAATTTAATGCATAACCTGTTGCCTTTAGAATTCTTATTTCAAAAGTTCTGGCTAGGACTTCTATATCCATAACGTCATTTTTCATGAAATAAAAGGCAGTAACTAAATTAATAAAAAGCTCTTTATTAACCTCTTCATTCTCCATTGTTATATCAATTAATTCATTAAAATACGAGGCATAAGTAATTGTATCTAGGTCCCTTAATAATTGTTGAAAAGAATCTATTATTGTAATTTCATTTATTGTATATAAATTTTTCCCTTTAAAAAGCACAAATTCACCATAGCAGCAAGGTAAGGTCGCTGATATATATCTGCTTTTATTTTTTCTGGCTCCCTTTGCTATGGCTGTTATTTTTCCAAATTCTTCAGTAAAAAGCCAAACTAACTTGTCAGTCTCTTTAAACTCTTGTGTCTTTATAACAATGGCCCTAGTTTTTAAAATCGACAGAAAATCATCCCCTATTTATACCCTAACTCTTTCAAAATACTTGAAGTATCTCTCCATTCTTTCTTTACCTTTACCCATAATCTCAGATGTATGTTTTCTCCTAATAATTTCATTATATCTTGTCTTGCATAAGTAGAAATTTGTTTTAGGGTTTTTCCACCTTTTCCAATTATTATTCCCTTATGAGAATCTTTTTCGCAAAGCAAGTTAACTTCAATATTGTAGATCTCTTTTTTATCTCTTTTCATAGTAATAATCTCTACTGCTATTCCATGAGGCACTTCTTGCGATAATAATTTCAAAGCTTTCTCTCTTATAATTTCAGTAATAATGAATCTTTCTTGCTGATCTGTAATCATATCTTCTGGGTAATATAAAGGCCCCTCTGGAATGTGCTCTTCTACAAGTTTAGTAACTATATCAATATTTTTACCTTTTAAAGCTGCAATTGGTATTATTTCCTTAAAATTAAAATACTCAGAATAACCTTGAATAGTTTTAGCTACCCTCTCTTGAGTATTCTCATCAATCTTATTAACTAATAAAAATACGGGTACCTTAGTATCTTTAAATTGTTCAAGAATATGCATATCACCTTTATCAATTTCATCTCCTGGCGTAGTTATAAATAATATAACATCTACTTCACTGGCAGATTGCTTTGCTACTTTAACCATATACTCTCCTAGTTTATGTCTGGGTTTATGCATTCCTGGAGTATCTACAAATATTATTTGAGATTCTTTAGTAGTTAAAATTGTTTGTATGTTATTTCTTGTAGTTTGGGGTCTATTAGACACAATTGATAATTTCTCCCCCATAATATAATTTATTAATGTAGATTTCCCTACATTAGGGCGTCCTATAATAGTTACGTATCCTGATTTAAACATATATCCTCCTTTTGATTATCTTTAGTAAATAGTATTTATTAATTATTTGTTATCTTACTTTAATAAATCTTCTTTAGTAAAAGCACCTGGTAATATTTCATCCATAGTCTTAATTATATAATTTTCTTCATTTTTCACTAATATAATATCAATATCTTTTGTGGCAAATTCTACTATAACTTGTCTGCAAATACCACATGGATAGGTCTTAGTTGACATATCTCCAACTATAGCAATAGCCTTGATTTTTTTATGCCCCTCAGATACAGCTTTGAAAATTGCTGTTCTTTCGGCACAATTAGTAGCTCCATAGGAAGCATTCTCAATATTGCATCCAGTATATATTGACCCATCTTCAGTAACAACTGCTGCGCCTACCTTAAATTTCGAATATGGCACATATGCATTTACTCTAGCATCTATTGCGATTCTAGCTAACTTTTTATAATCCATTAGCACACTCCTATTCAAATAATTTGACAGCTATTCTTCACATATACACGAAAAATCACGTATACCAATTATATCATTAAATATTAGTATTTCAATAATATTATAATTATATTTCGGATATTAGTCATTAGACATAAAAAAATTAATTATCCTAAAATTTTAAATAGTAGCAATGTTAATAAAGTCCCAAAAACACCACCAAAAACCACTTCTAATATAGAATGAATTTCTGAATCAACCCTACTTTGTGCAACAATTACAGCTAGCAAGTATGATAACACCATAATTAAAGGTTCATTCGTTAATAATGTTATGGCTGTAGCTACTGAAAAAGCTATGGTACTGTGTCCGCTGGGCATTCCTCCTCTGAGTGGTGTTCCTTCGCCATAAATCGCCTTAACTATTACTGTAGCAATGCAAATTATAACCAGCATAAAAAAAATCATGTCAGGGTCAGATTTTTTAAGTTTTAACATAACTGTCATATTAAAAGGAGTTATTCTATCCCAAAATATCACATAACCAACTAAGACTGAATTTATAGCGGTTACTAGTACTGCGCCAGCAGCGACATTTTTAGCAATTTTGGCTAGTGGATGATAAAAATTTGTTGTAGCATCTATGGCACATTCTACTGCCGTATTTATCATTTCAGCCACTATGACCATTGTTATAGTCATGGTAATAATTAAAAGTTCTATCTTTGACAAATCATAGAAAAAAGTGGCAGTAAGCACTACTATTGTAGTTAACATATGTATCTTCATATTTCTTTGCGTGCGAATGGAATATATGATTCCTTCAATAGCATAATTAAAACTATCAACTAATTTCTTAACCTTCATACTTAACCACCTTTAAAAATATTCTAATGCAGTAAGACACATGAAACTAACCATAAGTGTATCCTACCTAGATATTTTAAAATTGTTCAATATTTCTTCTTCTCTTTTTCTCATAATATCTTTTGGCTCTTCCTCCATGTGGTCATAACCTAACAGATGTAAAATTGAATGTACTGTAAGATACGCACATTCGCGAGTAAATGAATGACTGAATTCTTCACTTTGCTGTTTCGCTTTTTCCAGGGATAATGCAACATCCCCAATTACTAGCCTTTCATCATATAAATCACTTTGGTCAAATTCATAATTTACATACACATCTTTAAACACCTTATTTTCTGGATAATGTAACATAGGGAAAGATAGCACATCTGTAATTTTATCTATCCCCCTATGCTCTAGGTTTATTTTTCTGATTTCTTCGTTGTCAATAAAGATAACACTTACCTCATTATCTATAAAAAGTTTTTCTTCTTTAAGCGTATACTCAATGACATTTTTTATAACAGTTTCAAGTTCACTCGAAACTTCAATCTTATTTTGCCTATTATCAATAAAAATCATACTTATTTTTACTCCTTTATTCTAGCCTCATTTTTTTATCTTCATGTTCCTTATCTTTTTGCCATTTGTCCATTGGATACTCTATTCTCTCATGGTATATTCCAGAAAGCGCTTTTAAAAATGCCTTTCTTATCTTTTCTAAATCTTTTAAAGTTAAATCGCAATTATTTAGTTGTCCATCATTAAGTCTGCTTTTTATTAGCTTATTAACCATTTCCTCAACTTTACCTTTCGTAGGATTTGGAATTGATCTTACAGCTGCTTCCACTATATCAGACAACATTATAATTGCCGCTTCCTTGCTTTCAGGACTCGGTCCCTGGTATCTAAAATCTTCTTCTTTAACTTCATCTGGATTGTCACTAGAATTTTTCATAGTTATATAAAAATAATTAACTAAAGTCGTCCCATGATGCTGCCTAATGATATCTTGAATTACTTTAGGTATTTTAAATTCTTTTGCAAGCTCTAACCCATCCTTTACATGAGAAATAATTATAAGTGTACTTAAATTTGCAGTTATTCTCTCATGTGGATTATCATTTCCTAATTGATTTTCTTTGAAAAAATATGGTCTCTTTATCTTCCCAATATCATGATAATATGCAGCAGCCCTTGCAAGAACAGGATTCGCTCCAACAGCTTCTGCTGCAACCTCTGACAAGTTAGCTACAAGCACAGAATGATGATAACTTCCTGGAGCCTCCAAAAGTAGCCGCTTTAGTAGTGGGTGATTAGGGTTTGATAGTTCCAAAAGTTTCACTGTAGTCACTATATCAAAAAAGCTTTCAAAAAACGGCAAAAATCCTATAGTAAGTACTCCAGATATAAGACTTGCGAGATACACTAGTCCTGCCTTTTTTAAAACATCAATTATACTATTGCTTAGCAAAAACCCCATAGATAGATACACCATAAGGTTTATTATTGCAATATATATAGCTGAATATAATATATCGTTTCTTTGTTGCATTTTCTTTAATATCATAACCCCGACAATAGAATTTAGCACAGCTAATATTGTTATTTCAAAATTAAAATTAACTGCAACACTAATTAGAATGCAATTAAGAATATTTAGAGCTATTGATACTTCATCATCAATTAAAATGGTCATAAGCATTGGCACGCAAGCTAATGGAATTACAAACAAAGAAATTATGCCTAATGTTCTAGCCAGTAGTATAGCTATTATGCTAAGAAGATTAATCATAACTAATTTTTTTGTATCATTAAAAATCGCCGTATGATACTTATATAAATAAAACCATTGAAGTAATATTACTAGACATACAAGCGCTGCTACACTTGTATATAATGACCATTCAAAATTACTAGTATTATCTAGTAGCCCTAAGGATTCTAAAAGTGCCTTTTGCTCAGAGGTTATTGGCTCCCCCTCTTTTACAATGATCTGATCCTTCTTAATCATAACAGGTTTAACACTTTTCCTTGCTTCTTCTATTAACACATCTGTACTTTTTTTATCATAGATTGAATTAGGACGAACTTCTACATTTGCGATGGACATCCCTATCGTTCTTATTTCCTTAGGAAAATTTGAGTTATTAATAAGTGTAGCAATAATCCCCTTTGCCAATATAATTTCTTCAGGTTTATTTTCATTTATTGTGGTTATATCATAAAGGGTTGTTATCGTATCTTTAAGAAATATTTCTAATTCCTTGGCTTTTTTAATTTCTAAATTTACTAAAGTCTGATAATTTTCATCGGTAAAATTAGGAATTGGGTTGCTCTTTTTGAGTGAATCTATTTTTTCCTCTTCCGATAATGTTTTTTTAGATGCGTCTACGCTATTACTTGTGGATGATTTACTAGTGTTTAACTGGGTCACTGCTGAAAATAATTTACCGATATTTTCTATAGCCTTGTCATTTACTGAAACTTTAATTGTTTTTTTTCCTACGCTCTCTACAGCTTTTGTTCTATTGATTTCTGTGGCTCCTTCATTTTCAACTTCCCTAGGAGCTTTTATATCTACTTTTGCAATACTTCCCACATTTATTGTATACTTTTTTGGAACTAAAGCTGTTACTAAAATTGAATACATTATAATCGCCGTAACTATAAAAATCAAATATGATTTTGCTTTATTAAGCTTCATAAGTTCCCTTATATTTTTCATATCCCATCCCCACCTTTTCTTCTCGAGTAAACTATAAAAACATATTTTCTTTCTTAATGTTTAATGTTTTTTGAGATGCACTATTTTTTTTCGGGTATACTCACTTTTTCGGGTGTTATTTCTCCTTCTGAAGCAATATTTTCTTCAGCAACTACCACCACTCTTATTAGATACTTATCTTTCTCCTTTTTTACATCTTTAATTTTATCTATTATTTTTACACTTTTGTCTAAATTTTTTAAAATATTAGAATACATCCCCTCTACTACCTTACCCTCATCCGCAGGTATATTTTTTTCTTCAATTTCATAGTAGATTTCTTTTTTTATAAACTTACTGTTATTTTCTATTTTATCATAATTACTATATGGAATTATGTTATTTTTTAGATAAATTTTTTTATTTGCAAATTTTATATATAAATTGCTTATACTGTTTCCTGTTTTAACCTTTGATATATTGTTTAATGGGACTTCTTTAATCTCCTCGTAAAAAGTTTTTGCTATAACTTCCCCCTTCGCATGTACAGGATAAACACTCTCCTCCTTGCCCTGTTCTCCTTTAACTAACAGCTCCCCCTTTTGTATCATTTTCCCGGCTTCTACAACGGCTGTACCTTCTGTAGTGTATACTCTAACTACCATACCATGTTTGCTTGCTATTAAATTACAAGGTGTTTGGTTACTAATTATAATAGGCGGTGATTGTCTTTCTATTACATCAACTTTTAACTTAACACCGTCAATCCTTGCCTTTACCCACATTATTTCATCATTACTTCTTGTGATTTTATTTTCAATATCATAAACATCTATATTTTTCTTTTTAAGTCCTGGTCTTATCCCAAAACCCTTAATTTGTTGACGCAATTCATATGGGCTTATATAATTTTCCGTATTGATTTCTATATTCCATACAAATGTAGATAAATAATATATTACGCTCCCAAACAAGATTACCCCGAGTAGAAGTGCAGATCGACTTCTTAATTTTATTAAAAAAAATGATACTCCGCTCCTTACTATAATTTTAACTCTAGTGTCTGTTCGTTTTGCCACTTTACTAATCTCTCCATAGTCGCTTAATCTCACTTCTAAAACTACAGTTGTTATATTTATTTTTTTTATGTTCTTAACTGGAATACCATTTTTCCATAGTAAATTTATAAATTTTTCTGGCATTAATGATTGTATTTCCATTGTGATATTACCTTTTTTATATTTTTTAAAATTATTCATGACTTTCATACACAACTGACTTAAAGTTGCCACTCAAAGTTATTGTGTTTCCCCCTATAAATAGTATTTTAAAATTTTTACCGTATATCGAAATCGGACCCACATTGGAATTTATTTTTATTTCTTCTTCTTCAAAGATTACTACACCCTTATGGTTTTCTATATTTATTTCACTGTTAGCTAAAATAGTTATTTTTGGTAAATCTAACAGGATATCTCTTGGCAATTCTAACTTACTTGCTATAATTTCTTTCGTTTTATAAAATTTATTATCCATACACTCACCTCATAAAATACTTCATATTAAATTTATGAAAAAAAAGTCTAACAAATTACAGTTTTTAAATTTTATAATTTTTTCCAATAAAAAAAAAGACTCAGCAACCGCTGAGTCTTTCATTTATTCAAATACTATTTTGCTATTTCACTAATAAGTTCACCATCTGCATTGCTTATAACTTTAAGCAATGAGGCAAACATAATTTTTTCAATGTATTTCATGCCATTATCCACCAATTACACAACTGCCTTTTTGAATAGCTCTATAATTTCTAATCTAGTTAACTGCTGAGGAAGGCACTCTAACATTGCCTATTTCCATTTTAAAAATTCTATTTAAATTTTCTCTTTCTTGCAGCTTCTGATTTCAACTTTTTCTTAACGCTTGGTTTTTCATAGTGTTCTCTTTTTCTTACTTCTCCGAGCACTCCACTTCTTGCGCACTTCTTCTTAAACCTTCTTAAAGCATTCTCAATTGTCTCGTCTGCTCCAACCTTAATTTCTGACATCATTATCCCTCCCTCCGCTAGCTCAATTCAATTTAAAAGCAGCTAATGCGGGGCCTAAATAGCACATTTTTTATTATACAACACACTTTTACATTATGTCAACATTTTCATTGCTGTTTTGTTATATATAAAATATTTTTAAAAATTCAACATTTTGTAAATTAAAATAGAATACACCTCATTATTTGTTTGAATAAACCTTATATGCTAACCAGGTGGCCACTTAAGCATCCTTCCACCCAACAAATGAAAATGTATATGTTGAACGGTTTGACCCCCTTGTTCTCCACAATTTGTTACAATTCTATATCCACTATCAGCAATTCCTAGAATTTTTACAATTTTCTTTGCCACAATAAATATATGACCTATTATTTCTGATTCCTCTTGTTTTAAGCAATTTAAGTCAGCAATATGCTGCTTTGGAATAATTATAACATGTACTGGTGCCTCAGGGCTTATGTCCTTGAATCCTATAACTTTTTCATCTTCATAAACCATTTCACAAGGGATTTGCTTTTTTACTATTTTACAAAAAATACAATCTTCCTCTTCCACATAATCACCTCCTTGCATAACCTTAGTTATATTATAGTATTCAACATAATTTTTTTTTCTCCTGCTACATATATTTATTGCTTGAAAAATTTTATAATTCTTGCACTTCCTATCATTGTTTCTGATTCATACTAATTTACCGTACATCCTAAGGCAGCAATTTAACTTTCATTACACCTTCCCTCCCAAGTCTCCCAGTTCATACATTATAAGGCTTAAACATGTAAATCCTGCAGTCTCAGTTCTAAGTATTCTCGGTCCCAAAGTAACGATCCTTGCTCCTATTTCTTTAAGTTTTAATATTTCACTTTCTTCAAATCCACCCTCTGGCCCTATTACAATAGCAACTTTATTAATATGTATCTTCTCTATATTTTCTACTAATTTTTTTATACCATAACCTTCTTCATTTTCATAGGGAACCACTACTAAATCCATGTACTTTAGTTCTTGTAATAAGTTGTCAAACTCTATAGGAACATTAATTTGAGGCACCAGACTTCTCTTGCACTGCTTGCAGGCTTCAAGTGCTATCCTATTCCATCTATCCACCTTTTTAAACTCCTTAAGATCAGTTTTAACTACTACTCTCTCTGTAATTATAGGTGTTATTGCTTTAACCCCAAGTTCCGTATTTTTTTGAACTATTAAATCCATTTTTGTTGATTTAGGCATACCTTGAAATAAGTATACTTCAATAGGACTTTCATTATTTATAGAATTTTCTTCTAATAAATTTATATTTACTGCTTTTTTATCTATTAAGGTTATTTCACCTACATATTCTTTACCTTCACAGTTATTAACACTTACCTTATCCCCGATTTGAAGCCTTAATACCTTATATATATGTTTTACATCCTCACCATCAATAACAGCATTGTTTCCATCTATACTATTTTTTGATACAAAAAATTTATGCATTATTTATTCTCCTTAAGCCTTGGTACATTCAAATAAATACACTGTTCTATTTTCATGCACCTTATTTTGCTATAACTTTGCAACTATGCAAACCCATTCACCCTCTATATTTATTTCTTCAATTTTAAAGCCACACTCAGTTAACTTATTTATTACATCATCTTTTTTACTTAAAATTATCCCTGAAGATATAAAATATCCACCTTCTACAATAAACGCCTTAACTTGCTGCGTCAAAAATATAATTATATCAGCCATTATATTAGCTATAACTATATTCGCTTTTCCTTTAACAACTTCCATTAAGTCTCCGTATAATATTTCAATATTACCTATATCATTGTAGCTAACATTTTGTTTTGCAGAGTCTACTGCTACTGGATCTAAATCAACTCCTATGACTTTCTTAGCCCCAAGCTTAGCCGCAGCAATAGCTAATATTCCAGAACCTGTTCCTATATCAAAAACTGTTGAGTTAGCGTCCACGTGCCTCTCAAGTGCCTTTATACACATTCTAGTAGTCTCATGAGATCCAGTTCCAAAAGCCATACCTGGATCTAGTTCCACAATTATTTCATCAGTATTTTTATTGTATTCTTCCCATATAGGCTTTATAACTATCTTTTCCCCTACCTTTATTGGCTTATAATACTTTTTCCAGTTATTTTCCCAGTCTTCTTCATTTACTTTTTCTGCCGTTACAGATCCAACACCTTTGTCTAATCCACACTTTGGCAAATTATTTACCCCTGCTTTAATATCTTCTAAGTGCTTTTGGAATTTTTCATCCTTTTTATAGTATCCCTTAATTACAACACCACTCTTTGTATCTATAATAGTTTCATCAAAATAGTCCCAATCTGTAGTATGATCCCGTCTAAAAATCAAATCTAAAGGATCTAAAATAGAGACCCCTTCGACTCCCGTATTGTATAGCATTGCAGATACAGCTTCAACAGCCTCACTACTTGTTATTATAGTTACTTCAATCCAATCTTTATTCATTATTAATCTCCTTATTTATAATAAAAAACTCCGTTTTACAAAACGGAGTTTTTTATTATTATTTGCCAAATATTTTATCTACAATAGACTTTTTATTTTCTTCAAAAAAATCTACATTCTCGCCACTAGCTTCCATAAACAATTTTAAAGCTTCCTTTTGCTTATCATTTATAGCTTTTGGAATATCAACAATAACCTTTACGTATTGATCGCCTCTTCCATGTCCGTTTACTCTAGGTATTCCCTTACCCTTAAGTCTAAATACAGTCCCAGATTGTGTTCCTCCTGGTACTTTGTATTTAACGTCTCCATCAACGGTTGGCACTTTAATTTCAGTTCCCATAGCTGCATACCCAAAGCTTATATGAGATTCTATATGAATATCAGTTCCATTCCTCTTAAAACTTTTATGAGGAGCTACTCTAATATTTATATATAAATCTCCTGATGGGCCGCCCTTTTCACCCTGTTCCCCTTGACCTCTTAGAGGCATAACATTTCCAGTATCAACTCCACCCGGAACATCAATTTTAATTTTTTTATTTTTTCTCTGTTTCCCAGAACCATGACAAGTTTTACATGGTTCAGAGATCATTTGACCCTTGCCACCACACTTATCACAAGTGCTCATGCTAGCAAAACTTCCAAAGGCAGTGTTTCTCTGTACTTTTATCTGCCCAGCTCCCCCACATTTATCACATGTTTTAGGCGAAGTACCGGCTTTAGCACCACTACCACTGCAATCGCCACATTTTTCATTTCTTGTAATGGATATCTCTTTTTCTACCCCAAAAACAGCCTCTTCAAAATGCAGGTTTAGATTATATTCTAAATCTGCACCTTTTTTAGGTCCATTCTGATTTCTTGAAGAGAATCCTCCACCTCCAAATATGTCGCCAAATATATCTCCAAAACCACCAAATCCTGAAAAATCAGAGCTACCCTCAAAGCCTGCTCCATTTGCATCAGCTGTACCATATTGATCATATCTTGATCTTTTCTCTGAATCAGATAAAACTTGGTATGCTTCATTCATTTCTTTGAATTTGTCTTCCGCCGCTTTATTATCTGGATTTCTATCTGGATGATACTTTAATGCACCTTTTTTAAAAGCTTTCTTAACTTCTTCCTCACTGGCACCTCTTTCTATGCCAAGAGTTTCATAATAATCTTTTTTTGACATCTAGCTTTTCACCACCTAAAATATATATACTTCTATATTATAAACTAATCTCTAATATAAAGTAATCCTTAAAATAATTTAACCATCACTATTATATAGTTTTTCTATGCATATTGCTAATATTTCTTTACATACCCATCTCCTGCGGATCTGGTACATTAAAGAAAGGGAAGGGTAGTTACCCATCCCTTTCTTTAATTGATTTTACTAATTATTTATCTTCTTTTTTTTCATCTTCTTCTACTTTAAAGTCAGCATCCACTACATTGTCATCTTGATGAGCATTTCCATCTGCGTTAGTTTCGCCTGGGTTTGCTCCTTGCTCTTTTTCAGCTTCTGCTTGATATATTTTTGTAGTTACTGCATAGAAAGCCTCAGTTAATTCTTCAGTAGATTTCTTAATAGCTTCTATATCTTCTCCGTCTTTAACTTTTTTAAGAGCTTCTAATTTAGCATCAATATCTTTTTTATCATCTTCTGTTACTTTATCTCCAAGCTCAGTTAAGCTTTTTTCAGTTTGGTATACTAACTGTTCTGCATTGTTCTTAACTTCAATTTCTTCTTTTCTAGTTTTGTCTTCTTCTGCAAATTTTTCTGCTTCTTTTACTGCTTTATCAATTTCATCATCACTTAAATTAGTTGATGCTGTAATTGTTATCTTAGCTTCTTTTCCTGTTCCTTTATCTTTAGCTGATACATTAACTATACCGTTAGCATCTATATCAAAAGTAACCTCTATTTGTGGAATTCCTCTTGGTGCTGCAGCAATTCCTGAAAGAGTAACTCTTCCTAAAGTCTTGTTACCTGCAGCCATTTGTCTCTCACCTTGAACAATATTAATTTCAACTGATGTTTGACCATCTGCAGCTGTTGAGAATACTTGACTCTTTTTAGCTGGGATTGTAGTATTTCTTTCAATTAAAGGAGTAGCTATTCCACCTAGAGTTTCAATTCCTAGTGTTAATGGAGTTACGTCAAGAAGTAAAACATCTTTAACTTCCCCACTTAATACTCCCGCTTGAACTGCTGCACCGAGTGCTACACATTCATCTGGGTTTACTCCCTTTGAAGGATCTTTTCCAGTAAAGTTTTTAACCGCTTCTTGAACTGCTGGTGTTCTTGTTGAACCACCTACAAGTACGATTTTATCTATTTCATTAAGTGATAACCCTGCATCTGCAAGTGCTTTTTTCATTGGTTCTATTGTAGCATTTACTAAATCGTGAGTTAACTCATTAAACTTAGCTCTTGTTAAATTTATATCTATATGCTTTGGACCTGTTGCATCTGCAGTAATAAATGGTAGATTAACATTTGTTTGCATTGATGATGATAATTCAATTTTAGCTTTTTCAGCAGCTTCTTTTAATCTTTGAAGTGCCATTTTATCATTTCTTAAATCTATTCCATTATCAGCTTTAAAAGTGTCGGCTATGTGATTCATAACCTTTTCGTCAAAGTCATCTCCACCAAGTTTAGTGTTACCATTAGTTGATTTTACTTCAAATAAACCATCACCAAGTTCTAATATAGATACATCAAATGTACCGCCACCTAAATCATATACTAATATTTTTTGGTTAACATCCATTTTATCTAAACCATAAGCTAGAGCTGCCGCTGTTGGCTCATTTATTATTCTTTTAACTTCAAGTCCAGCTATTTTTCCTGCGTCTTTTGTTGCTTGTCTTTGGCTATCATTGAAATAAGCAGGTACAGTTATTACAGCTTCTGTAACTGTTTCTCCTAAATAAGCCTCAGCATCAGCTTTTATTTTTTGTAAAATATACGCCGAAATTTCTTGTGGTGTATGTGATTTTCCATCAATATCTACTTTATGATTGGAACCCATTTCTCTTTTAATTGACATTATTGTTTTGTCTGGGTTTGTAATTGCTTGCCTCTTTGCTACTTGACCTACTAATCTTTCTCCATTAGCTTGGAATGAAACTACAGATGGTGTAGTTCTTGCACCCTCTGAATTAGAAATTACTACGGGTTCTCCACCCTCCATAACTGCTACACATGAGTTTGTTGTACCTAAATCTATTCCTATAATTTTTCCCATTATTATTTCCTCCTCATATTCCTTTTAGACCATAACAATTATAATTGTTATAATTCTTATATTTTATTATAATATTTTTTTATAATACAAATCTTTAATTTGCAACTTTAACCATACTATGCCTTAATACCTTGTTATCTTTTTTATAACCTTTTTGGAATACTTCTACTATTTCATTAGTTCCATATTGTTCATCTTCAACATGCATTACTGCATTATGAAGATTTGGGTCAAATTCACCTTCTGAGACTAATTCTTCTACCCCTAATTTAGTAAAGGCATCATTAAATTGTCTTACTGTCATATCCACACCGACTCTTAGATCTTCCCCAGTTCCTTCAACAGAAAGTGCTCTTTCTAAGTTATCAAGTACTGGCAAAACCTCTTTTAAAACATCGGCGCAAGCATCTGTGTATATACCATGTTTCTCTTTTACTGTTCTTTTTCTAAAGTTCTCATATTCAGCAGATGTCCTTAAATATTTATCTTTAAAATCATCTAGCTCACTCTGTAATTTAATGTTTTCTTCTTCTAATTTTTTCTTATTTTTTTTCATATCTTTTTCACTTTCTAAAAGTTCTTCAACTTCTTCTACTATTTCAGCTTCTTCTGCAGTTTCCTCTATAGAACCCTCTGTCTCTTCCATAGTGCTTTGACTTTCGCCAGCTTCATCAACTGAGCTTGAAGCCCCATTATTAGGTATTGATGTGTTTTCTTCTTTTAAATCTTCTTTTAAAATTTCCTGATTATTTGTATTCACTAAATCATCCCTCCATTTCTGGCTCAAAGTAAATCTTTTAATTTTAAAATTTATCTATGGTCATCATAAATTTGAGCTATATTATCATTTAATTCTTTAACTATCCCAGTTAGTACAGATATAACTTTTCCATAAGGTATTCTTGTTGGTCCTATAACTCCAATAGATCCGAGCGGTATTCCGGACGCGCTATAAACAGCTGTTATAATGCTGCATTCGCGAGCACATTCAACAAAATTTTCTTCACCAATTTTAATTGTAATATTACCTGTAATGTCCCCTACTCCTAGTAAACTATTTATACTCTCTTTATTGTCTACTAAAACTAAGAACTCACGAGCTTTAGTAATATTGTTATATTCTGGGTAGTTAAATATATTTGCAGCACCCTGAATATATACTTCTGAAGTCTCAACACCAGACAAACTATCATATAGAGCTGGAATAATTCCATCAAAAATTTCTTGATAAAATGCTAAATCTCTTTTTAAATTATTAATAACTTCTAAATTTATTTGCTCAATTGTAAGCTTTCTCAATCTAAAATTAAGCATATTGTTAAGTTTTGCAATGCTATCACTACCAATAGGTTTTCTAATCTTAATAACATTATTTTTGATGATACCACTGTCTGTAATAATTACAAACAAAATACTCTCAGCATCTAGATTCATTAGCTGAATATATTTTATACAGCTCTTTTGAACAGATGGTGCCTTAACTATAGATGTAAGATTTGTAAGAAGAGAAAGCATTTGTGTTGCTTGCTTAACAATTTTATCAACCTCATATAAAGCAGCATTAATAAGGTGATTTTTGATCATATATTCTTCCTCATTGGATAATTTCGTAAGTTCCATAAGTCTATCAACATATAATCTATAACCCTTATCTGATGGTTTTCTACCAGATGATGTATGCAACTGTTCTATATATCCCAGCTCTTCGAGGTCTGACATTTCATTTCTTATAGTAGCTGGACTAATACCTAAATCGTACTTTTTAGCTATGGTTCTGGATCCAACAGGCTCACCATTATTTATATAATCTGTAATTATAGCCTGAAGTATTTTAATTTTTCTTTCATCCATTTCCATAATATCACCTCTTTTATTAGCACTCACTACAGTTGAGTGCTAACGAGTATGTATTAAAAATATCATTTGCTAATGTATTTGTCAATAACCTTAATTTTTTAATTCAGCCACTATATGTTGGTTATATCGGTTTAAATTAAGCATACTACGCTTTCCTTTGATTTTCGTGGTGATATAATATTAATATATTTAGACAGAAATTTATGGCAATGTATTTATAGAAGAAATTCTGCCATAATCACATTCGATATTTCAATACCTTCATAAGTTAAAAAAATATTGTTATCATTTTCTTCCATGAATCCATTACTTACATATTTATTTATTACTTCCCTATAAACACTATCTATATCTTTGTCAAATCTTTTCCTAAATTCACTTTTGCTTATGCCTACATTCTTTCTAAGACCCATAAACATAAACTCTTCCATATCATCTTTAAATGAATTCTTTATTTTTTCTACTATTGCACAACAATCAACATTTATTTTCTTAATATATTTTTCTATATTTTCTTCATTTTTATACCTAAACCCATCCCTATATGAATGAGAGGAAGCGCCGCATCCTATATATTCGCCCATTTCCCAATATACTAAATTGTGTCTACATGACTTATTGATTTTTGCAAAATTTGAAATTTCATATTGTATATACCCTTTTTCTCTTAAATATTCTATTGTCTGTGCGTACATAGTTCGTTCTATTTCCTCATCCGGAAGCTTTAATGTGCCTTCTTCAAGCCCTTTATAAAAAGCCGTTCCCTCTTCCACTATTAGACTATAGCAAGATAAGTGTTCTGGATTAAGGTTAGTTACATTCTCTAAAGTCTCCATCCACTGCTTAATCGTTTGAGACGGAAGTCCAAACATTAAATCTACATTGATATTATCAAAACCTAGATTTCTAGCCATTTGAAAGCTTTGTTTAAAATCTTCAATAGTATGGATTCTACCCAGCTTTTTAAGCAAAGAATCTTGAAAGGCTTGAAGTCCAATGCTGATCCTATTTACTCCTATTTTTTTTAAAAAGTTTAATATTTCCCCTGTAAATGTTCCGGGGTTTCCTTCCACCGTAAACTCTAAATCGTCACACATATCCAATCTATCAATACTTTTCCCAATCATTTCCCAGCCCGCTAAAGATAAATAGGTGGGAGTTCCCCCACCTATAAATATAGTTTTTATTTTTTTATCTCTTATACTATTTATTTCTTTTGCTAGAGCTGCGGCATAATCAAGCATACACTCCTCTTTACCTGCAAATGACGGAAAATCACAATATAAACACTTCTGCTTGCAAAAAGGGATATGTATATACAACGCAACATTCTTCATAGTTTAAGCCTCACTTTATTCCTAATCTACTTTAAGTATAGCCATAAATGCTTCTTGTGGAACTTCTACACTTCCCACTTGTCTCATTCTCTTTTTACCTTCTTTTTGTTTCGATAATAATTTCTTCTTTCTTGAAATATCTCCACCGTAACATTTAGCTAAAACATCTTTTCTAAGTGCCTTTACAGTTTCTCTTGCTATTACCTTTGAGTTTATAGATGCTTGTATTGGTATTTCAAACATTTGTCTTGGTATAAGCTCTTTTAGTTTTTCAGCCATAATTCTTCCTCTATGATAAGCTCTTTCCTCCGGAACAATCATAGACAGAGCATCTACTTTATCTCCTTTAAGTAAAATATCTAGTTTTACGAGCTGAGTCGTGGTATAATCCTTAAATTCATAATCAAAAGATGCATATCCTTTTGTTCTTGATTTTAAGGCATCGAAAAAGTCGTATACTATTTCATTAAGAGGCATGTCATAATTGAGCACTACTCTAGTGGTTTCTATATATTTCATATCAATATATACGCCTCTTTTTTCTTGGCACAACTCCATAACTGATCCTAAATATTCTGATGGTGTTATTATAGACGCTTTAACTACTGGCTCTTCCATATAACTAATTTCCGTTGGTTCTGGAAGATTTGTAGGATTTGTTATTTCTATTAATTCTCCACTAGTTTTCATTACTTTATATATAACTGATGGAGCTGTCGTGATGATTTCTATATTAAATTCTCTTTCTATTCTTTCTTGTATTATCTCCATATGAAGAAGGCCTAAGAATCCACATCTAAATCCGAATCCTAAAGCAATAGATGTCTCTGGTTCAAATCCTAGCGCTGCATCATTTAACTGAAGTCTTTCTAGTGCCTCTTTTAATTCTCCATATCTAGCACCATCTACCGGGTAAATACCACTAAACACCATAGGCACTGCTGGTTTATATCCCTTAAGTGGCTTAGACGCTGGTCTAGACGCTTCTGTTATTGTATCCCCAACTCGTGCATCCCTAACATTTTTTATAGATGCTGTTATATATCCAACATCCCCGGCACTTAACTGCGGTACGGGCAGATAATTTGGAACAAAAACTCCAACTTCTACTACATCGTATATTTTATTAGTATTCATTAGTTTAATCTTTGTTCCTGCTTTAACAATTCCATCTTTAATTCTTACATAACATACAACACCTTTGTAACTATCATATGATGAATCAAAAATTAAAGCTTTAAGTGGTGCTTCTTCATCTCCACTAGGAGGTGAAATCTTTTTTACTACAGCTTCTAGAACATCTTCTACATTAAGCCCGGTTTTCGCAGAGATTAGAGGAGCATCAAGTGCTTCAATACCTATTACGTCCTCAATTTCCTGAATTATCTCGCTTGGCCTTGCACTAGGAAGATCTATTTTGTTAATAACTGGTGCAATATCTAGGTCGTTGTCCAGAGCAAGGTAGCAATTTGCTAAAGTCTGAGCTTGAATCCCTTGCGATGCATCTACTACAAGCACAGCACCTTCACAAGCAGCTAAGCTCCTTGAAACCTCATAGTTAAAATCTACATGTCCCGGAGTATCTATAAGATTGAATATGTATTCTTCTCCATTCTCCCTTTTGTAAACAAGCCTTGCTGGTTGAGATTTAATAGTAATACCTCTTTCTCTTTCGAGGTCCATATTATCAAGTACTTGTTCTTCCATTTCCCTTTTAGTTAAAGTGCCTGTCTTTTCTAATAATCTATCTGCAAGAGTAGACTTGCCGTGATCAATATGTGCAACTATCGAAAAGTTTCTTATGTATTTTTGTCTATTACTCGGCATTAATTTGTACCCCCGTTATTCTATATGAATCAAATCATTTGCTTTAGTTTAACATAAACATACTTTATCCTAAAGCATATTAGTTTTATAAATTAAATTATATCATAAATATCTCTAGTTTTGTAAGCGTATTATGATTCTACATTATACTTTACTCCGCTTAATATATGTATTTTTATATTATTTTGAAAAAATACCATTGTATGTACTAATGCATTTTTTTTTCATGTTATCAAATATTTTATTATTCACATAAAAACCATAGTCCTTAGTCTCTATTCTAAAATCGACAGGTTTTAATTTTAAGTCCATTGTAAATTTCGACTTATTTCTCACAAGTTCTGTCTTGTTAATATTAACTTTGACGAATCCATAAATTAAGATAGAAAAAGAAATAAAAATCACAAGAAAATATTTAATTCTACCCTTTTTAAGCATAAAAAGTGCCTCCTTACAATTGCCTTAAAGAGAATATAATTATTAATTATTATCTTCTCTTTAGTAAGGATGCACTTTTTAAAATAAATTATTCATTTTTTTCTATTTAATTGTTCTGCCATTATTCTTGATAGATACTTACCAGTATTTTTTACCTCCTGGACAGTATTACTCTCTGCGCCTACTTCAATTAGCATAGCATTATCACTTCTATCTTGATTATAAAACCTAATTCCACGATGATAAACATGGATTTCATTGCCTCTTATAAGATTTGGGTATAATTTATTTGATATTCCTATCATGGAATTTATTAATTTCTTCTGTTTTGAATATCTAGGGTTTCCATCTGTCACTACAAACATATATCTAGCTACATTTTGCCCATTTATTTTAGTAGTTACTGCATTCTTATTGGGTACACTATCTCTATGTAAATCTATAATTAAATCGAATTTTTTATATTCCTTTAAATACCTGTCTAATGTAACTCCAGATTTTTTGTATGAACTATTATAATCTCCTTTATCATGCACAGTTTTATCATGTATAACTGCAATTCCATATTTTTTTTCTAGTTCATCTTTTATTACATCTCCTACAGTGCAAACATTTCTTGTTTGATCTAAACTACAATCAATTTTAGATCTATCATTATCTGATGTGCGATAAGCTTCACAGGTATGAGAATGGTATATAAGCACTCTAGGCTTTGCATTATTTAAAGCTTTTTTCAAATCAGGATTATCAAGGGGCGCTACCAGATTAGAATCTTTAGCTTCCGCTTCCGACTTACTTACCTGTTTATCTTCTAATTTAAAGGGATCAGGACTAAATTTTGAATTACTTACATCAGCACTAGCGTCATTATTATCCAAAAATGCAACTTCTTTCACTATTATAGATATAGGGTTTAAAATATCTACTCCTAAAAATGATAATGCTGAAAGTTTCATGCTATTTTCACTGTTAGTATACTGCTGCTCTGTGTTTGAGGACTTAATTACTGCTAATGAATTATTAATAACATTAACATAAAAGTAATTTCTATATTTTCCTTCATTGTCCGCCTTAGCACTTTTAGGTAAAATCAGGCTTAATAAAAAAATAATGAGTAATATGAAAGCACACAAAAATATTCTCACATTACTATTTTTTTTAATAGCATATTTTGAAAAATTCATTTTTTCACTTATCATATTCTTATATTTACCTTTAATTTCTATACCTTTGTAACTCATCTTTATCCCCCCCGCTTATACAATATATATGAGGGAATATATCAAGTTATTACTAGTTCAAATACTTATTTATGTCCTCTAAGTCTAATGCTGGTTGCAAGGCTATATTAATACCATTTGCAATAATTTTAGAAACTGAATTTATAACCATATCAATTTCTTTTGGTGTAACTACAAGGTTACCAACATATGGATTTAATATTTCAGCAATCATCTTTTGCTTTTCTACCTTATCAATTGACTTAAGCATATTATAAAATTCTTTGCCTTCATTTGCGGATTTAATCATTTCATCAAGTACTAAATCAATGGTATCATTCGCTAGTGTTGCCGCATCAACTACTGTTGGAATCCCAATAGCAATAACTGGCACTCCTAAGATTTTTTCACTTATTTCCATCCTCCGATTCCCAATTCCAGCTCCTGGAGAAATCCCAGTAGTCCCTATTTGTATAGTTCTGTTTACCCTATCCATTTTTCTAGAAGCCAATGCATCAATGCAAATAACTAAATTAGGTTTGATTTTCTCCACTATGCCCCGGATTATTTCACCAGTTTCCATACCGGTTATTCCTAGTACTCCAGGGGATATGGCACATACTGGCCTTATACCTTCATCTATAGAGTCGGGCACTAATTGTTTTAAATGCCTAGTCACCATTATTTTTGAAATAACTTTTGGTCCTACAGCGTCAGGAGTAACATTCCAATTACCGAGTCCAACCACGAGCGCTGTCATGCTATCCTCTAATTTTATAAGCGGAGCGAGCACCTCTCCCATTACAATGCTTACTCTGTCCATTGCATCACCATCATAGTGAACAAATTCCGGAATATCAATAGTTATATATGTACCTTTTGGTTTTCCCATCATTTCTTCGCCAATATCACTTACTATTTTTACATTAGTAATTTTAATATCGCCCTCGTTATACTCTTCTACATCAACACCTGGCATCTCACCATTGTTTTCTGCTTTGTATATTTCTTTAGCTTCAACCGCTAAATCTGTTCTTACACTTATCATAATTTCACCTCAACTATATTTTTAATATTAGCTTTTCCTAATAGCCCTTTCCTATCCCTTCAAATTTTTTTTTAAGCTTTTCATTTATTTAAAATGTGCCTTATATTAAAAATTATATATATAGATTAAATTACACTTGAAGTGATTAAATTTTAATGCTATAATATCAGTTGAATAATTAAAAAGATTCGTATGCAGTTTTACCCAAGACTGTTGACATGTTATTAAATACGAGGGTGGTGAAAATAAATGGCAAATATTCAATCAGCAAAAAAAAGAATTAGAGTTACTGAAGTTAAAACACAAAGAAACACAATGATTAAATCTGCTTTAAAAACTAAGGTAAAGAAATTTGAGACAGCTGTCGTTACTGGCAATGTTGAAGAAGCTAAAGTTACATATGCAAGCGTGGTTAAAGCTTTAGATATGGCTGTAACAAAAGGAATACTTCACATAAACAAGGCAGCAAGAAGAAAATCTAGACTAGCAGCTAAATTAAACGCTTTAAGTTTAACTGCATAATAAAAAAACCGGTGATTTACACCGGTTTTTTGTTTTTTTTGTAAAAGATATTTAAAGGAGTAACAATTCAAAAGTAGACAGTCTTAGAAATGATAATAAATCGTTATCTACGAAGCTATAATGTTACATAACAGTTTTTATCATAAAAACTTCAATATTAAGCTTATCATCAGTAGACGCACTTTTTAAGATTTTTTCTGTATCGACACATAGTTCAATATTTCTCTTTAGTGCCTTTATTGTAAACTTCATACTCTGCGAGATCATTTTTTCACAAATATACGGATGAAGCTTTAATTCACTCGCCAATATTTCTTTTGTTTTCCCGCTATCAATGCCTAATTTAAGATTAAATAAAAGATTGAATTGTCGTCCTAGCATAAATAAGATAAGTGGTATCTTCTCTCCTTTGTATATAAGTTCATTTAAAACGTCTAGAGCTTTCTTAATATTTTTCTGAGACAAATAATCAACTAAATTAAAAATATCATTTTCACTCTTTTGAGGCATCATCTCCAAAATATCTTCTTTAGTAATTTCTCTTCCCTGCGTAAATGAAACTAATTTCTCTATTTCATTTAATATTATATCCATATTATTGTCTACCTGGCCACAGAATAAAGTAAGTTCTGATCTCCCAATTTTCGTTCCAGCATTTTCAAATAAATTCTTGCACTTTTTTTGAAGCGATTCCCCCCTTAATTTATCAACTTTTATGACACATGATTTTTTATCTAGTTTTTTTATTTTATTGCTTGGTTTTTCTCTGTCACTTGAAAACACATAATATATGACTAAAATGCAATGTGGTGAAGGGTTTTTCAAATATTCGCTTAGTATAGCGAAATTTTTACTTTTTATATCTCCCGAATTTTTACTTCCACCACTATCATCTAAAAATGAAGCCCTGTATACAACCACAACCTTTTTATCACTCATAAATGGCATGGTTTCACAAGCGTCAACAATTGTCTCAAAATCAATTTTGCTACCATCAAATTTCGAATAATTTAAATCCATGAAATCCTTACTTAATACATTATCGGTTATAAATTCAACATGATTTTTTATTAGTTTTTCATCCGATCCACAAAATATATAACAATTATCTAGTTCATGTTTCTTGATTTTTTTCTCAAGCTCTGTAAAGTTAATCAAAATATTTCCTCCAACCCCTGTGAAAATTTTAATGTTTTATTTCCTATAATTACATATTTATTTATTATTGTACCTGGCAATGTATATGTTTCGTCCTTTTTTAGCTTTACAATATATTTAAACGGTATAATTTCTTCACCGATATTATTAGATGATGCACTATCATTAAATACCTCCCTATCGGGTTTTATATTTGTGTTTTTCACAAAACACACTTGTACATCTAATTTATTACCGTTACCAATTAGCCTAACTTCATATCTCTGTGAAAGTCTGATAGTTGACTCTCCCGTGTAACCCTTAAAAACTTTATCTACCTTCACAGGCACTTTTAACTCCTTCACATTAATATTGCCTGTGGTCACCGCAATTGTAGTTTTTTTATATTGTATTAAAACTATATCATTCTTATTTATATTTATATAGCTAATCTCAGGAAAAACCTTATAATTTTGAAAAGCAAAAATAAAAACAATGCAGATTGGAACATACTTAAATTGCCCATATCCTTTTTTAATTCCAACATAGCACAGATATAGTCCAAATACAACTAAACTCTCTATATAAGAGAAGTAAATTATTTCTGGTAATAATATACTTAATATTTTTTGAATAAATTCTATAATCATTAAAACAGTATATAGTCCGTAGTTTACTAAATTGAACAATTGATAAATTGGGCTTAGTACTAAACCCATATTCCCCAGCACCACAACTATCGTATAGAATGGCAATAACAATAAGTTACTAAAAAGAAATCCTAAACTAAAAGTTTTAAGGGCTCCAATTGCATAGGGCATAGAAAATATTTGGGAACTTAGACTTAAACTAAAAGATTCGTTTAAAGTAGATGGTAATTTGTATAGCACCTTTTTCATTTTCTTATTATATACTATAATTCCTAGAACACAAAGAAATGAGAGCATAAATCCTATATCAAGAATATAAAAAGGTCTAATTATTAATAGTATAATTGCCGCTAGGCTAAGAGAAGATAAGCTATCATATTTTTTATAAACCATACTTGATATTTTCAATATAAAAATCATTATAAATGCTCTTATTGTAGAGGCTTGACCTCCCGTAAATATCATATATCCAAAAGAAAATAATAAAGCTATTTTATAACCCATAATAATTTCTAAAGATTTATATACTATTGACATATGTAGTCCTGATACACTTATAACATGACTGATACCTAATTTTTTAAAATCTTCTTTTTGCGTTTTTTCTATGTACCCACTGTCTCCAAAACATACTGCCATAACTAAAGCAGATTTTTCTTTTCCTAATACTTCTGAAAACTTTTCATATAAGCCTCTTCTAAAACTTTCAATTTTCGATATTAAATCTTCATTACAAATTTTATAATTTTTAACTGTATATGTTCCAACGATGCCTCTTTCATACACCGCTACTTTCCTAAAATTACCATTTATCCAAACACTTCTTCCCTGCGTTAATTCAAAGATATCTCCTTCCAAAACAATTTTCTTATTATCATATTTCGCAGTGCAATAATATGTACTTTTTTCTGAAATCCTCACTTTTAACTTTTGTTTACTTGGTAGATTAGTATTAAAATAAGAATAATAATTTATACTTCCTACAATAAAAAAGCAAACTACTATATAAAAAAATTTTTTATCTATAGTAAAAAACATTATAGCTAAAAAGGATGCTGCTATAACTGCACCTAAAATAGGATTATTTATTAAAATCAAACAAGTAAGGCATCCCATCAATATTGTTATTGCATAATACACTAAAGGTCTAACCATAATAAACTATTCTACTTGAAAATTTATCTATTAAAAGAACATATAAATTTGTTCCATATTTTTTTGTTTCCTTATAATTTAAGCATTACTAAAAATATACTTTCAAGCATTTTCACACCTCCATACCCTTTATTTTATCCAATAAATATTCATATTAATCAGCTTGTTCTTATTTATTTGAATAGATTAGTATAGTATAAATATACTTTTTAATAATAAAATAGAAGACCTTAGAATAAATATCTAAAGTCTTCGTAATTTCAAATTCTTAATTTAGTTTTTTTATATACTAACATTCAAAACCCTTATAACAATTTTAGAAATCACATCTATTACGGTTTCTTCTATGATGTCTCTTATTGCAATTTATAATAACAGTATTGCAACAACAATCATCTCTGTCACAATCATTCCTGCCACAATCATCAGCTAGTAATAATAATATTATCCACCAACAACACATATATATTCCCCCCCTCTCCGAAGGCAAATATTTTTGTTTAAAATCATTTTTCCTAAGTTTCTACCATTAATGCTTCTTTTGTTGCTATATAATATTATGCTTATTCCAAAAAGGTTCCACTTAAATCATCTTCCAAGCCGAAATGTCATTAACGATAAAAAAATAACAGAATTTTTTATCTGTTATTTTACAATCACTTTACCTTATTAATTTGTTATTTTTAGACTCTCCAATTTCAATTTCTCCATCTGAATAAATATACATTCCTTGCCCTTCTCTTTCATCATTTTGCCACTGCCCTATATATTTTTCTCCCTGGGCCCAAGTATGAATTCCTTCTCCATGCCTAAGTCCATTCTTTAAGTCACCTATATATGTGTCTCCATCTGGCCATGTACAAATGCCTTGACCACATTTTTCACCATTTTCCCAAAATCCTATGTATTTTTCACCATCAGGCCATGTATATATTCCATATCCATGCTTCTCATCATTACTCCACTCTCCTATATATTTTTCTCCACCTGAAAAAGCCAGTGTACCTTGGCCATGCATTTGATCATTTTTCCAAAGGCCTACATATTTACTTCCATCGCTATAACTAAAAGTGCCCTCGCCATGTTTCTTACCATCAACTCTTCCTCCTTCATAGGTTCCCCCATGAATATGTTGTGTTTTGGCAATTATAACATTATTTATTCTAATTTTATTTAAATTAGCTTTACTTAATTTTATGTTTTTCATATTCAAATCGCTCCTTTACCTAGGTACTTATAATAAGGCATATGCATTATCTTCTATATACTATACCATATTCTTTTTAAAATTATGCAATAATTTTCTACAAAACAAAACCTATAGGAATTAATTCCTATAGGTAATTTTTCTTAGATAATACTATCTTTGAAATCCTCTATTGTTTTGTTGTTTTTTAGCTCTTCTACAATCAGGACATCTTTGTGGTTCATTTTCGAATCCTTTTTCTTTATAAAATTCCTGTTCACCCTCAGTGAATACGAATTCTTGTGAACAATCTTTACATACTATAGTCTTATCAGCCATTTAAACATTTCTCCTTTTTAATTATATTAAGATTTAAGATCTGATTTACTTTATATGCCTAAAAAGGTAATGTTTTAATCATATCAAATATCTTGTTGTTGTTGATTTTGCAATCCCAACTCGTTAAGAATAACATATATTTTGTTAATATGCAATGTTTTTTTTAATACTTTTTAAAATACTGTATATTTATTGACTAGCATTTCGGGCTATTGTTAAATTAATTGTTCCCTTAACAAAATCGATGGCTTGCAGTTTACTATGCCCCTTATGTTTTATTTCCTGTTCTTCTTTTATTGCTATTGCTTTATATGGATATTCTTTCTCATTGTTTTCTACAACTTCTATTACGTAACCCCTATATTCTTCCATACTCCACCTCTTATTATTTATTTAAAATTTTGTTCATAATTATATATTTGACATATATTATTTGAAACTAAACAGTAATTTTTTTAAAACTTCCTTAACATTAACATTTCTTCGTAAAATTTAAATCTAGCTATAATTTTTCTTTTTTATCCTCCTATTCTAATGTCATTATAACACATTTTGAATAATTTGAATATTCTTTTATTAATATTATTATTCAACTTCTAACGACATTCACCTTCGCAGAAGATTATCTAATCCTCCTTTCTATGTTTCTTTTTTACTACTTTAAGTCTAAAAAAGTCTTCTCTTTCTTTTTCTTCTAAAACTTCTGTAACAAATTTGACCATTTCCTCAAATTTAGGGATTTGTATATTTTGAAGTGCATTTGCTCTCTTTTGAGTTTTTTTTATTTCCATGGCTAATCTGTAGACAGCATTTTCTACTTCTGCCAGCTCATAGGTTAAATATTTCACATTGTTAAACTGTTTCATAGACTCATCAATAGCCGCACTACTTCTATAAAACCCATACTTAGGCTCTATTTCTTTTCTTTCAAAAAGAATTTTAGGAACTTCTACACCCATAACACTTTTAAATAAAATTTTATAGTCTTTAGCTTCACCTATGGTCATAGCTACATCTTCTATTTCTATTATTCCTGAATTTATATTTGCAGATTCTAGCGCTTTATATGCCTTTGAAAAAGTTATATTTACCTCATCTTGAAGTTCGCGCGCCTTAGATACATAAGACATCATTTCTCTTATAAGTACATTTCTCTTTTTATCTAATAGTTCAAAGCCTTTTTCAGAAAAATCCAAGGAGTTTTTAGCAGCCATTAATGTAGATTTAGTTGGTGCAAATGTTTCCATATTACTCCACCACTATTTTATAATATTTTTCTAAAATCTTAGGTGAAACCCTATCCAACTCATTACTCGGCAATATGCTAAGAACTTCCCAAGCTAAATCTAAAGTTTCTGTCATATCTCTATTTTCATCATATTCCTGTTTTAAAAACTTTTCTTCAAATGCCCTACCAAAATCCATATATATCTTATCTATTTCCGAAAGCTCATCTTCTCCTATAACTTGAGCTAGTGCTATTACATCCTGCACCCTAGAGTAGGCTGCAAATATTTGATTTGATACATCTCCATGATCTTCCCTTGTAAAGCCTTCGCCAATGCCATCTTTCATAAGTCTCGACAGGGAAGGAAGGATGTTTACTGGCGGATAATAGCCTCTTTGCTCTATTCCGCGACTTAAAACAATTTGCCCTTCGGTTATGAACCCTGTAAGATCTGGTACCGGATGAGTTATGTCGTCATTAGGCATAGTGAGTATTGGTATTTGTGTTATACTACCCTTTCTCCCCTTCATCATTCCAGCCCTCTCATACAGTGACGCTAGATCCGAATATAAATATCCTGGATAACCTTTTCTACTTGGAACTTCTTCTTTTAAGGAAGAAAGTTCTCTTAATGCTTCACAATAATTAGTCATATCTGTAAGTATTACAAGTACATGCATGTCCTCTTCAAATGCTAAGTATTCTGCAGCAGTCAATGCACATCTTGGAGTTATTATTCTCTCTACAATAGGATCGTCTGCTAGATTTGTAAACATAACCACCTTTTCAAGCACTCCCGCTTCTTCAAAACTCTTCTTAAAGAAGTTAGAATCATCATACTTTATGCCCATAGCTCCAAATACTATACAAAATTTTTCATAAGCCTCATCAGAGATTTTTGCTTGCCTTACAATTTGTGCTGCCAGTTCATTATGCGCCATACCATTTCCAGAAAATATAGGAAGCTTTTGCCCTCTTATTAATGTAGCAAGACAGTCTATAGATGATATTCCTGTTTGTATATAGTTTCTAGGGTATTTTCTAGCTACAGGATTCATGGGCCTTCCATTTATATCGTATTTTTTTGAAGAATAAACTTCGCCACCATTATCTCTTGGATCGCCTATCCCGTTAAATTCTCTTCCCAATATATCCTTTGTAAGGGCTATTTTAAAAGATTCCCCTCTAAAATGAACTGATGTATTGTTGACAGACATACCAGTTGTTGTTTCAAAAACTTGTATTATAGCCTTGTCTTTATAAATTTGAACAACCTTTCCTTTTTTGTTATACTTTCCATCCACTACTATATCAACGATTTCATCATATGCTACATCTTCAACACTGGAAAGTATAATTAAAGGCCCTTGAATTTTATTTAACATTAAATATTCTTTTTTCATATTGGACCTCCCTGCTAGTCTCTATAATGTAGATAATAATCATTATCTATATTTTTCTATAATTCCATCAAAATAATTCACTAATTCACTTTCTAAATCATCTATTATCGAAAGTTCATCATTGGGTACATTGTATTTCATTTTATAAAGCTTTTCCGTTAATTCTTTGTTTATTATAACAGAAATTGGTATTCCAAATTTCACAGCTCTGCTTGCATTATCATAAAATGATTCTATAACTTTAAGCATTTTATATTGTTTGTTTAAAGGTGCATAAGTATCTACAGCATTATATGCATTTTGTTGCAAAAACGCGATTTTAAGGCATTTGGAAACCTCTATAATCAACCTTTGCGCGTCCGGCAGCACATCTTCACCTACCAATTTAACTATCTCCAAAAGCTTATTTTCTTCATATAAAAGCTTAAGCATCTTTGCTCTTAAGTCCATTACGTCTCCCGCCACGTTTTCCTCATACCATTCCTTTAAAAGTGATAAATAGCCACTATAACTTGCTAACCAGTTTATTGCTGGATAGTGCCTTGCATAAGCTAATTTTTTATCAAGTCCTAAAAAAACAGAAACAAATCTTTTAGTATTTTGAGTAACAGGCTCTGAGAAGTCTCCTCCCGCAGGCGACACTGCCCCAATTACAGTAACAGAACCCTCTGTATTATTTAAGTTTTCTACATAACCCGCTCTTTCATAAAACTCTGCAATTCTTGATGGGAGATAGGCTGGATAACCTTCCTCAGCAGGCATCTCTTCAAGTCTTCCAGAGATTTCACGTAAGGCTTCTGCCCATCTCGAAGTAGAATCTGCCATTATAGCAACGTGATATCCCATATCCCTAAAATATTCCGCTATAGTTATTCCTGTATAAATACTTGCTTCTCTTGCAGCTACGGGCATGTTTGATGTATTAGCTATAAGCACAGTCCTATTCATAAGCGGTAAATCCGTTCTAGGATCTATAAGTTTCGGGAACTCTTCTAGAACTTCTGTCATTTCATTTCCTCTTTCTCCGCAACCAATGTACACTATAATATCTGCATCAGACCACTTTGCAAGCTGATGTTGGGTTATAGTCTTTCCAGTACCGAACCCCCCAGGGATAGCGCAAGTTCCTCCTTTAGCCAAAGGGAAGAATATATCTATTATTCTTTGGCCCGTGATAAGTGGTTTAAAAATAGTTTTTTTATCTTTTACCGGTCTTGGCGTTCTGCAAGGCCAATATTGATAAAGTTTAAGTTCATAATCTTTTTCGCCTTGCTTTAATTTAACTACTGTGGTTTCTATATTGTATTTTCCATTTTCGCATGCCCAGGTTACAGTTCCAAAAACCCCTGGCGGAACCATTATCTTATGCATAATAGAAGCAGTTTCTTGAACGTTTGCGTATATTTGTCCTTCTTTTAATTCATCGTAAGGCTTTACGATAATGTCTACATCCCAAAGTTTTTCTTCATCAAGAGAAATGAGCCCTATACCCTCTGGTAAAAATCCATAAGACATTTCATTTATCTTTTCTAGTGGCCTCTCAATTCCATCAAATATATTTCCGAGTATTCCTGGCCCTAATTTAAGAGAAAGAGGACTCCCAGTAGAAATTACAGGTTCACCTATCTTAATCCCGCTAGTTTCTTCATAAACCTGAATAGTTGCAAAGTCTTCTTCTATTATTATTATTTCACCTATGAGCTTCCTTGCTCCTACCATAACCATTTCTCTCATTTTGAAACCCTTCATGTGTTCAGCTTTTATAACTGGACCATTTACTCCGATTATGTTTCCTTCCATGTTATTCCTCCCCTTTTTAGGCCAGCATTTCCATAACCCTAACACCAATTCTTTCTTTACTATCTTGTAATGCAGCATATATACTATTATTTATAATAAATGTTCCTTCAAAATCTTTTAGTATATGTCCGCCTATAAAGTCTTCTTCTGAAATTTTTACTTCAAAATTATCATCACTGTACTCCTTTAGTATAAGTCCAATTTCACTTTTGAATTTTTCGTAATCCCTTTTTAGTACTATAATATAGTAGTTTCCTTTATCCATCGCATTTAAAGTCTTTTTAAGGTTACTTATGAAATACGGTTTATATTCCTCACAACTAACAAATTGTACAAGCTTTACCTGAACATTTTCTAGAGCATCAATAATCAAATTATCCTTAAGAAACAACACTTCTCTTTGCTTATTAAGCCTTTCTTTTGCTACTATTCCATTTGCTTTAATATTAGTTTTTTTTGTAACTTCCCTTTGTATGTTCCGTCTAAGCTCTTCAATCTTTTCTTTTTCTATATTGATTTTTTTTTCAGCCTCGAAACTGAATGTTTCTAATTTTTCTTCTTTTTCTTTATTTACCTTGTCATATATTATCTTGGAAAATAAATTTATCTTATCTTCAATTGTGGTCATAACTAACCCTCCTGCGAATTCTTACGCTCCTATTATACTTGTATAATTATCATATTTTAATCCCTATAGCCTCTTTAACGTATCTTAATATAGTGTCACTATCACGGTTCCAGCCGTGCCTATCTGGGATTTCCACTAAAAGGGGTCTTTTTCTTGACAATTTTATGACGCTTACCTCGTCTGGTATTAAAAGAGCAATTTTCTCTGTTATTATTATTATTCCTATTCCCTCATTTTTTTTTAATTCTTTTATTTTTTCTAATATTTTTTCTTTTTCATGAAGAACAATGCCTTCTATTCCTGCCATTTTCATCCCTACAAAAGTATCCACATTATCACTTATTAAATAACTTGTCATAATCCTCTCTCCCTAAAAATTAT